>NZ_CP109616.1:0-3699995 GCF_025905465.1 Weizmannia sp. WK01
GATTGGCGTTGGAAAATATCGCTGATCTTTGGGAAAAAGCATTGTCCGTGATTGAAAAAAAGATCAGTAAACCCAGCTTTGACACCTGGCTGAAATCGACGAAGGCATACTCGCTCAAAAACGATACGTTTGTCATTTCCGTGCCGAATGAATTTGCCAGGGATTGGCTGGAGGGCCATTATATTCCGCTCATCACAACGGTCTTGTACGACATAACCGGAGAAGAGCTTGAAATTAAATTCGTTATTCCGCAACAGCAGGACAGTGATGAACCGGAACTGTTCCCGTCCCCGAAAAAATCAGCGGAAAAATTGAATGATACCCGCGACTATCAGAGTATGTTGATTCCAAAGTATACATTCGATACCTTTGTCATTGGTTCCGGTAACCGTTTTGCACACGCTGCTTCCCTTGCCGTTGCCGAAGCGCCGGCAAAAGCCTATAACCCGTTGTTCATATACGGCGGGGTGGGCCTTGGAAAAACGCATTTAATGCATGCGATCGGCCACTATGTACTAGAGCATAATCCAAAAGCCAAAGTGGTGTATTTGTCTTCTGAAAAATTCACGAATGAATTCATCAATTCCATCCGGGACAATAAAGGAGGCGAATTCCGGAACAAATACCGGAATGTGGATATCCTTCTGATAGATGATATTCAGTTTCTCGCCGGAAAAGAATCCACGCAGGAAGAATTTTTCCATACATTTAATGCGCTGCATGAGGAGAGCAAGCAAATCGTCATTTCAAGCGACCGGCCCCCGAAAGAAATCCCGACGCTTGAAGAAAGGCTGCGTTCGCGGTTTGAGTGGGGATTAATCACAGACATCACACCGCCTGACCTTGAGACGCGCATCGCCATTTTGCGAAAAAAGGCGAAAGCGGACGGTTTGGATATTCCGAACGAAGTGATGCTTTACATCGCGAATCAAATTGACACGAACATCCGTGAACTGGAAGGCGCATTGATCCGTGTTGTCGCCTATTCTTCGCTGATCAATAAGGATATCAATGCCGACCTTGCCGCAGAAGCACTGAAAGATATCATCCCAAGCGCCAAGCCAAAAACGATTACGATCGAGGACATTCAAAAAGTTGTCGGGGAAGAATACCATGTGAAAATGGAAGATTTTAAAGCGAAAAAGCGCACGAAATCCGTTGCATTTCCGCGCCAGATTGCCATGTATTTATCAAGGGAACTGACGGATTTTTCGCTGCCGAAAATCGGGGAGGAGTTCGGCGGGAGAGATCATACAACCGTGATCCATGCCCATGAGAAAATTGCCAATTTGATTCAAACGGATGCGCAATTTCAAAAGAAAATTGAAGAACTGCAAAATTTGCTGAAAAATGGGTAGCCCACGGTTCAAAAAGCGGGCTAGAGCATATTGTGCATAACAACGGATAATGTATGAACAGTCTGTCCACATGTGGATAGACTGTATTTCATTGCACCGGCAACGTTATCCACATGTTCACAACCCCTATTACTAGTACTACTGTTTTTTAAAAAAAGATTAAGTATAAGTATATGCGTCACACGATGGAGGAATAACCATGAAATTTTCTATTTTGCGGAACCGCCTAATCGAAAGTGTCCAAGATGTGTCAAAAGCCATTACGTCCAGAACCACGATTCCGATTTTAACCGGCATTAAAATTACCGCTTCAGAAGAAGGGATCACGTTTACAGGCAGTGATTCCGATATTTCAATTGAGTCATTTGTGCCAAAAGAAGAAGACGGGGATGAAATTGCTGTCATTCAGCAAACAGGCGGCATTGTGCTGCAGGCAAAAATTTTTGGGGAACTGGTCAAAAAGCTGCCAATGGATATTGTGGAGATAGAAGTGGCCAATCAATTCCAGACCATCATCCGTTCAGGCAAATCCAACTTTAATTTAAACGGGCTTGATGCGGAAGAGTACCCGCATTTGCCGCAAATTACGGAAGACAAAGTGATCCGAATTCCGGCAGATATTTTAAAAAATCTGATCCGGCAAACGGTATTTGCCGTTTCCACCGCGGAAACCCGCCCGATCTTGACAGGTGTAAACTGGAGCATTAAAGGCAGCAGGTTGAACTGTATTGCAACAGACAGCCACCGCCTGGCGCAAAGGACAGCGGAAATCGAAACGGCCGCAGATGCCGAGTATAATATTGTAATTCCGGGGAAAAGTTTAAATGAGTTGAATAAAATTTTGCCGGATTCGAATGAACCGGTGGGAATTGTCATAACGGATAATCAGGTTTTATTTAAAGCAAAGCATTTATTGTTTTTCTCTCGTCTGCTGGAAGGAAATTACCCGGATACATCACGGCTGATCCCGACAGATGGAAAAACGGAAATCGTTGTGAATACAAAAGAGTTTCTGCAAGCCATTGACAGGGCATCGTTACTCGCAAAAGAGGGGCAAAACGCAAATGTCGTGAAACTTTCATCCGTTACGGATATCCCGGGCACGATTGAAATCACATCCAATTCGCCGGAAATCGGGAAAGTGACGGACAGGGTAAACTGTAAATCCATTGAAGGGGAAGAATTAAAAATCTCGTTTAGTTCCAAATATATGATGGACGCGTTAAGAGCGCTCGAGGGAACGGAAATCACCATCCGTTTTACCGGTGCGATGAGGCCATTTATCATCCGGCCGGTAAATGATGATACGACATTGCAGCTGATTTTGCCGGTAAGGACGTATTGATGAAAAATGCCTGTTGAAAAACAGGCTTTTTTCATCTCCGTTGCATGAGAAAAATAGCGGGCGGCAACGGGAATTCCTTGTTATGCTTTGTGTTTCTGCCTGATTTTTAGTAAAATAATATGTTAGTGAGTACATGAAAAGAGTGAAGAAATGGCAAAAAATGTAAAAATCTCAACAGATACCATTACGCTTGGCCAATTTTTAAAATTTGCGGATATCATTCAAAGCGGCGGAATGGCAAAATGGTTTTTAACCGAACATGAAGTGCTCGTCAATGGAGAACCGGAGCAAAGAAGAGGGCGGAAACTGAAAGAGGCGGACCGGGTTGAAATTGGCGGAATCGGTATGTTTCAAATTATCCGCGGTTGACCGGCGCTTTTTCCGCATAAAGGATGTTGGCATATGTACCTGCAGGAACTGGAACTTCACAATTACCGCAACTATGAAACATTAACCATTCCGTTTGAAAACAAAGTCAATGTGATCCTCGGGGAAAACGCCCAGGGAAAAACCAACCTGATGGAAGCCATTTATGTTTTGGCATTGGCGAAATCCCACCGGACGTCAAATGATAAAGAACTCATCCGCTGGGACGCAGAATATGCTAAAATAAAAGGGAGACTTCACAAAACGCATGGTTCTGTCCCCCTTGAATTGACCATCTCCAAAAAAGGCAAAAAAGCAAAGTACAATCATATTGAGCAAAAAAAACTAAGCCGGTATATCGGCAATATGAATGTGGTCATGTTTGCGCCCGAAGACTTGAATCTTGTAAAGGGGAGCCCGCAGGTCAGGCGCCGCTTTATCGATATGGAGATCGGGCAAATTTCGCCGGTTTATCTGTATGATATGAGCCGGTTTCAAAAAATATTGCAGCAACGGAACCATTATTTGAAGCAGCTGCAAATGAAAAAACAGACAGACCAGACGATGCTCGATATTTTAACCGAACAGTTGATTGAACAAGCCGCTAAAATTGTCATGCGGCGGTTTGAATTTGTGCGGATGCTCGAAGAATGGGCACGCCCGATCCACCATTCGATTTCCCGCGGCTTGGAACAACTTGAGATCCAATATAAACCCTCTGTGAATGTATCAGAAGAGCTCAATTGGTCAAAAATGATAAAATCATACGAAAATAAATTTGCTGAAATAAGGGAGCGGGAAATTGACAGGGGCGTGACGATGGCCGGCCCGCATCGCGATGATTTGGCTTTTGTCGTGAACGGCAGAGATGTCCATACATTCGGATCGCAGGGGCAGCAGCGGACAGCCGCATTATCTGTTAAGTTGGCTGAAATTGAACTGATTTATTCGGAAATCCGGGAATATCCGATCCTGCTACTGGATGACGTACTGTCGGAGCTGGATGACTACCGCCAGTCCCATCTGCTGAATGCGATTCAGGGAAGGGTGCAGACATTTGTGACAACGACAAGCGTGGATGGGGTTGATCATCAAACGTTACGGGAGGCATCCATGTATACAGTGAAGGCAGGACAAATTGTCAGGTGAGGTGTGCCTATGTATCTCCATCTCGCAGAAGATGTCATGATTCGAAGTGATGACATTATCGCTATTATGGACGAGAGATCGCTCAATAGCTCCGGGATCAACAAAGCTTATTTGCAGGCTTTCAAAAAAGCCACAGTCAATTTGGCAAAGGGCAGCTTTAAATCGGCCGTGATTACCCAAAATGCGGTCTATTTATCGCCTTTTTCCCCCGGCATTCTGTTCAAACGGGCAATCGGCCTTTCTCCGGCCGGGTTTATAACCGAACATTTTACCGGAAAACCGGTTTAACATAAGAGAATGTTGCTTACTCAACCGGTGCTTGCTTGTAACACCCGTTACAGGTTGAACCGGCTTTATGCAAGGCGTGTTTTTTGGCACGTCTGTTTCCGGCTAACCGCAAAAAGTGGCGGGTGCAATCTGCCGGGATAACCAGTAGGTGCTAAAGTATCCGCAAATCCCGCAACATCCATCGTGAGCGGTTCAATTTAAGAGAGTGCAGGTGGTATAATTGGAACAAGAACAATTACAGAAGCAGTCTTATGATGCCGAGCAAATCCAGGTTCTTGAAGGGCTGGAAGCGGTGCGCAAACGTCCGGGGATGTATATTGGCTCGACAAGTGCGAGAGGTCTTCACCATCTTGTCTGGGAAATTGTCGACAACAGCATTGACGAGGCACTGGCCGGTTTTTGCGATGAAATCAATGTTTTTATTGAAAAAGACAACAGCATTACCGTGAAGGACAACGGACGCGGCATCCCGGTCGGCATCCAGGAAAAAGTGGGCAGGCCTGCCGTTGAAGTCATCATGACCATTTTGCACGCCGGCGGGAAATTTGGCGGTGGCGGATATAAGGTGTCCGGCGGTCTGCACGGGGTTGGTGCGTCTGTTGTGAATGCCCTGTCTACAGAGCTCGATGTCTATGTCCACCGCGACGGGCATATTTACTACCAAAAATACCGCCGCGGCAAACCTGCCTTTGACTTAAAAATCATTGGCGAAACGGATCGTACCGGCACAACGACTCACTTCAAGCCGGATCCGGAAATTTTTACGGAAACGACCGAGTTCGACTTTGATATTCTTACAACCCGGCTCCGTGAACTTGCCTTTTTAAATAAAGGGATCAAAATCACCATTGAGGACAAACGCGAAAAAAATCCGCGCAAACAAGAATACCATTACGAAGGCGGGATCAAATCGTACGTGGAGCATTTGAACCGCTCGAAAGAAGTGCTCCATAAGGAACCGATTTATGTAGAAGGCGAAAAAGACGGCATAACCGTTGAAGTATCCCTTCAATACAATGACGGGTTTGCCAGCAATATCTATTCTTTTGCCAATAATATTCACACCTACGAAGGCGGCACACATGAGTCCGGTTTTAAAACGGCTTTAACGCGCGTCATCAATGATTATGCCCGGAAAAACAATCTGATCAAAGAAAATGAAGCCAATTTAACGGGCGAAGATGTCCGGGAAGGCCTCACTGCGATTGTTTCCATCAAACACCCGGATCCGCAGTTTGAAGGACAAACGAAAACGAAGCTTGGAAATACAGAAGCAAGAACGATTACAGATGCGGTATTTTCCGAGACGTTTGAGAAGTTTATGATGGAAAATCCTCAAGTGGCGCGGAAAATTGTCGAAAAAGGGCTGATGGCTGCCCGGGCAAGGATGGCTGCGAAAAAAGCGCGCGAACTGACACGGAGAAAAAGCGCGCTCGAATCGACAAGCCTACCGGGCAAACTTGCAGACTGCACATCACGCGACCCGGCTGAGAGCGAGCTCTACATTGTCGAAGGAGACTCGGCCGGCGGTTCTGCCAAGCAGGGAAGGGACCGGATGTTTCAGGCGATCCTGCCTTTAAGAGGGAAAATTTTAAACGTAGAGAAAGCGCGTTTGGATAAAATTTTGTCAAATGCGGAAATCCGGACCATTATTACCGCGCTTGGCACAGGTGTCGGAGAAGATTTTGACATCTCGAAGGCGCGTTATCATAAAGTCGTGATTATGACGGATGCGGATGTCGACGGTGCCCATATCCGCACGTTATTATTAACGTTTTTCTACCGCTATATGCGTCCATTAATCGATGCAGGCTATATCTATATCGCCCAGCCGCCGCTTTATAAAGTGCAGCAGGGAAAAAGGGTCGAATATGTATACAGCGACCGCGGTCTTGAGGAATTGCTTAATACGCTACCCGCCCAGCCGAAGCCCGCTATCCAGCGTTATAAAGGTCTCGGCGAAATGAACCCGGAACAGCTTTGGGAGACGACGATGGAACCTGCCAACCGGACGATGCTGCAAGTGAGCCTTGACGATGCGATTGAAGCGGACGGCACATTTGAAATGCTGATGGGCGATAAAGTGGAACCGCGGCGGAATTTTATCGAAGAAAATGCCATTTACGTGAAAAACCTGGACATTTAAAGAAAAGGAGGTTGCATAAATGGCTGACACACCTGAATCGAAAATTGTGGAAGTAAACTTAACCCAGGAGATGCGCACATCTTTTCTTGACTATGCGATGAGCGTCATCGTATCCCGGGCTATTCCGGATGTACGGGACGGATTAAAGCCTGTGCACCGGAGAATTTTATATGCGATGCACGATCTCGGGATGACCCCTGATAAAGCGTATAAAAAATCGGCGCGTATCGTCGGGGAAGTCATCGGGAAATACCACCCGCACGGCGATTCGGCCGTGTATGAAACCATGGTGCGGATGGCGCAGGATTTTAGCTACCGCTATATGCTGGTTGACGGGCACGGCAACTTCGGGTCTGTTGACGGCGACCCGGCTGCTGCCATGCGTTACACGGAAGCGCGCATGTCAAAAATTTCCCTTGAACTGCTGCGCGATATTAACAAAGATACGATTGATTTTCAGGACAACTACGATGGTTCGGAAAAAGAGCCGGCTGTCCTGCCATCCCGTTTTCCGAATCTGTTGGTGAACGGTTCCTCCGGGATTGCGGTCGGCATGGCAACGAACATTCCGCCGCATCAGCTCGGTGAAGTCATCGACGCGATTCTTGCTTTAAGCAAAGACCCGGATATTACGATTCAGGAATTGATGGAATATATCCCCGGGCCGGATTTCCCTACGGCCGGTTTAATTGTCGGAAGAAGCGGCATCCGCCGTGCTTATGAAACGGGAAGAGGCTCTATCACACTCCGGGCAAAGGTGGAAATTGAACAAAAATCAAATGGCAAAGAATCCATCATTGTGACCGAACTGCCTTACCAGGTCAACAAAGCCAAATTGATCGAACGGATTGCAGAACTCGTGCATGAAAAGCGGATCGATGGCATTACCGATCTGCGTGACGAGTCCGACCGCAACGGCATGCGGATGGTGATTGAAGTCCGCCGTGATGCAAATGCGAATGTGATTTTGAACAATTTGTACAAGCATACCGCCATGCAGACGACATTCGGCATCAACCTGCTGGCACTTGTTGCAGGCCAGCCAAAAGTGCTGAATTTAAAACAGGCGCTTAAGTTTTACCTTGACCATCAGGAAGAAGTGATCCGCCGCAGAACGGCTTTTGAACTGAAAAAAGCGGAAGCGCGCGCCCATATTTTGGAAGGTCTGCGCATTGCACTCGACCATATTGATGCGATTATCCAGCTGATCCGTTCCTCGCAAACAACGGATATTGCCCGCAACGGCTTAATGGAGCAATTTTCCCTGTCCGAAAAGCAGGCACAGGCAATTCTCGATATGCGGCTGCAACGTTTGACCGGACTGGAACGCGAAAAAATTGAAGAAGAATACCAGGGTTTGATCCAACTGATTGCAGAACTGAAAGCCGTTTTGGCAGACGAAGAAAAAGTGCTTGAAATCATCCGTGAAGAGCTGCTCGAAATTAAAGAACGGTTTAATGATGAACGGCGCACGGAAATAATTGCAGCAAGCGTTGACCAGATTGAGGACGAGGATTTGATCCCGCAGGAAAGCATCGCCATCACCCTGACCCATAACGGCTATATCAAACGCCTGCCGATTTCGACGTACCGGAGTCAGAAACGCGGCGGCCGCGGCGTGCAGGGGATGGGCACGAATGAAGACGATTTTGTTGAACATCTCTTAACGACATCAACACATGATACGATCCTTTTCTTCACAAATAAAGGAAAAGTCTATAAGAAGAAAGGATACGAAATCCCGGAATACGGCAGAACGGCAAAAGGCATTCCGATTGTCAACCTGCTTGAAATTGACAGGGATGAATGGATCAATACGATGATCCGTGTGGAAGATTTCGTAGAAGACTGGTTTTTATTTTTTACCACAAAAAAAGGCATTTCAAAACGCACGCCTGTAACTGAATTTGCCAATATCCGGACGAACGGCCTGATTGCCATTCATCTGAAAGAAGAAGATGAGCTGATTTCCGTAAAACTGACGGACGGCCATAAAGAAATCATTATCGGTACGAAGAACGGCATGCTGATCAGATTTCCCGAAACGGATGTCCGTTCAATGGGAAGGTCGGCAACAGGGGTAAAAGGCATTACCTTAAGCGGCGATGATGAAGTGGTCGGCATGGAGATTCTGGAAGAAAACGATGATGTGCTTATTGTGACCAAAAACGGCTATGGAAAACGGACAAAGGGAAGCGAGTACCGCATCCAGAGCCGGGGCGGAAAAGGTTTGAAAACCTGCAATATCACAAGCAAGAACGGCCCGCTTATTGCTGTGAAGACGGTAACGGGAGAAGAAGATGTCATGCTCATTACAGCGGGCGGCGTGCTGATCCGGATGGCTGTCGGGGATATTTCGGTGCTCGGCAGAAATACAATGGGCGTCAAACTGATCCGTCTTGGTGACGAAGAATATGTTGCCACAGTCGCAAAAGTGGAAAAAGATGAAGAAGAAAATCATGCTGATCCGGTGGAAGAAACCGGAGAGGAATAAGAAATCTCGGGAAGCATTGCACACAATGCTTCTTTTTTTTGATAAAATATGGGCAGCACAGTTGCTTGTTGACGGAGGGAGAAAAACTTGAAGATAAAAGTAGTCGATCTCGTCCCCGGCTATTGTTTGGCTGAGGATGTTATGGGGAAAACGGCTCACCCCATTATGCCAAAAGGAACCCTTTTAACGCAGAAAATGATTCATGTTTTGAAAGCATTCGGGATAGAAGAAGTGGATGTGGGCCGTTCCAATAGCCGTAAAGAGACGAAAGAGAGCACGAGGGAAGAAAGTCAGGAAACGGCAACAGTGCCAGAAGCATTCCGGGAGCAGTACACGGCTGCGGTTGGCAGTTACAAGAAAATGTTTCAAAGCTGGCAGTCCGGTTCCAAAGTCAGTGTAGGGGAAGTGAGGGATTTTTTTATTCCGCTTTTTGAATTGATCGAACAGGATCCCGGGAAAATCCGCATTATTCATCAATATGCAACAAAAGAGGAATACATCTATCATCATGCCGTCTCGGTCGGACTGTTAAGCGGCGCAATCGCCCAAAAACTGCAACTCGGGAAGGGAACTTGCTATCAGGCTGCATTGGCGGGCTGCCTCGCAGATGCCGGCATGGCAAAAATCCCTGCGCCTTTGCTGAGAAAATCAGCCTCCTTAACAGAAGAAGAATACGAAGAAATCAGGAACCATCCTGTATACGGGCTAAAAATGGTCCAGCACTCGCCCCTTTTGAAATCCGAAACGAAACTCGCAATTTTACAGCATCATGAACGTCTTGACAAAAGCGGCTATCCATTTGGTGAAAAACCGGACAGAATTCCGATCCTGTCAAGAATTGTTGCCGTTGCGGATGTATACCATGCCATCGTATGCGACCATATTTATAAAAAGAAGAAAATCCCGTTTCAGGCCATTGAAGAGCTGCTGGAGGATCACTTCGGAGAGTTCGATATTGCTGTGATCCATGCATTAATTAGCCTTGTTGCCCATTTAACGATTGGATCAAAGGTCTTTTTATCCAACAATGAAGAAGCAGAAGTGCTTTACATGAAACCGTCCGCTCCCATTAAACCGCTTGTAAAAATTTTAAGCAGCAATGAAATGGTGGATTTGGAAAGCCGGCCTGATTTGTTTATTACAGAATTAATCCGGTGAGGTTTGAAAAGCAGAAACCGGCCAAAATAGAAGCCTTATTATATTTTGTTTGGATAACCCTTAGACACCGATGCCGTATTTATTGTCGTACCAGCGGAAGCCTTCAGGAGAGATAAATTTATTACTTTATGTATTGCCAGAAACAATATCTATCCGGAGCATAATTGATTTTACGTAAAAACCTTAAGTTCAATTTATTTAGATTATGTGCATTGTATAGGATTTTGTTGCGCGAACCGAAAAAAGTACTTGCAATTTACTGCATAACGAGTATAATAGAAATTGTGCTTTTTATGGTTGCTTGTTGATTTGCTTTTTTTGTTGACACAAGCTGCCGGATATGTTATGATATAAAAGTCGTCACAAGATGTGATTGTTCCTTGAAAACTGGACAAAACGAAACGTCAAATTCTTTTTGAGCTTTTATCAAACATCTTTACTGAGAGTTTGATCCTGGCTCAGGACGAACGCTGGCGGCGTGCCTAATACATGCAAGTCGTGCGGACCTTTTAAAAGCTTGCTTTTAAAAGGTTAGCGGCGGACGGGTGAGTAACACGTGGGCAACCTGCCTGTAAGATCGGGATAACGCCGGGAAACCGGGGCTAATACCGGATAGTTTTTTCCTCCGCATGGAGGAAAAAGGAAAGACGGCTTTTGCTGTCACTTACAGATGGGCCCGCGGCGCATTAGCTAGTTGGTGGGGTAACGGCTCACCAAGGCAACGATGCGTAGCCGACCTGAGAGGGTGATCGGCCACATTGGGACTGAGACACGGCCCAAACTCCTACGGGAGGCAGCAGTAGGGAATCTTCCGCAATGGACGAAAGTCTGACGGAGCAACGCCGCGTGAGTGAAGAAGGCCTTCGGGTCGTAAAACTCTGTTGCCGGGGAAGAACAAGTGCCGTTCGAACAGGGCGGTGCCTTGACGGTACCCGGCCAGAAAGCCACGGCTAACTACGTGCCAGCAGCCGCGGTAATACGTAGGTGGCAAGCGTTGTCCGGAATTATTGGGCGTAAAGCGCGCGCAGGCGGTTTCTTAAGTCTGATGTGAAATCTTGCGGCTCAACCGCAAGCGGTCATTGGAAACTGGGAGGCTTGAGTGCAGAAGAGGAGAGTGGAATTCCACGTGTAGCGGTGAAATGCGTAGAGATGTGGAGGAACACCAGTGGCGAAGGCGGCTCTCTGGTCTGTAACTGACGCTGAGGCGCGAAAGCGTGGGGAGCAAACAGGATTAGATACCCTGGTAGTCCACGCCGTAAACGATGAGTGCTAAGTGTTAGAGGGTTTCCGCCCTTTAGTGCTGCAGCTAACGCATTAAGCACTCCGCCTGGGGAGTACGGCCGCAAGGCTGAAACTCAAAGGAATTGACGGGGGCCCGCACAAGCGGTGGAGCATGTGGTTTAATTCGAAGCAACGCGAAGAACCTTACCAGGTCTTGACATCCTCTGACCTCCCTGGAGACAGGGCCTTCCCCTTCGGGGGACAGAGTGACAGGTGGTGCATGGTTGTCGTCAGCTCGTGTCGTGAGATGTTGGGTTAAGTCCCGCAACGAGCGCAACCCTTGACCTTAGTTGCCAGCATTGAGTTGGGCACTCTAAGGTGACTGCCGGTGACAAACCGGAGGAAGGTGGGGATGACGTCAAATCATCATGCCCCTTATGACCTGGGCTACACACGTGCTACAATGGATGGTACAAAGGGCTGCGAGACCGCGAGGTTAAGCCAATCCCAGAAAACCATTCCCAGTTCGGATTGCAGGCTGCAACCCGCCTGCATGAAGCCGGAATCGCTAGTAATCGCGGATCAGCATGCCGCGGTGAATACGTTCCCGGGCCTTGTACACACCGCCCGTCACACCACGAGAGTTTGTAACACCCGAAGTCGGTGAGGTAACCTTTACGGAGCCAGCCGCCGAAGGTGGGACAGATGATTGGGGTGAAGTCGTAACAAGGTAGCCGTATCGGAAGGTGCGGCTGGATCACCTCCTTTCTAAGGAAATTAAGGAAAACTTCGTTTTCCAAAATTAAGTTTGATGTTTCCGTTTTGTTCAGTTTTGAAGGTTCAATCCTTCCTTATATTTCCTTTCATTAAGGGCCTGTAGCTCAGCTGGTTAGAGCGCACGCCTGATAAGCGTGAGGTCGATGGTTCAAGTCCATTCAGGCCCACCATTCCTTAATGATCGGGGCCTTAGCTCAGCTGGGAGAGCGCCTGCTTTGCACGCAGGAGGTCAGCGGTTCGATCCCGCTAGGCTCCACCTTTATAAATGTGTTCTTTGAAAACCGGATAGGAGAAACAAACCAAGTAAACCGAGAATCGCTTATTTTTGGATTTAAACCTTTTTATGGTTAAGTTAGAAAGGGCGCACGGTGAATGCCTTGGCACTAGGAGCCGATGAAGGACGGTACAAACACCGATATGCTCCGGGGAGCTGTACGTAAGCTTTGATCCGGAGATTTCCGAATGGGGAAACCCCCTGTCTTTAATCGGACAGGATTCCTGCCTGAATCCATAGGGCAGGAAGGGCACACCCGGGGAACTGAAACATCTCAGTACCCGGAGGAAGAGAAAGCAATTGCGATTTCCCAAGTAGCGGCGAGCGAACAGGAAACAGCCCAAACCGGAAGGCTTGCCTTCCGGGGTTGTAGGACACTCATATGGGAGTTACAAAAGAACAGGTTAAGTGAAGCGGCCTGGAAAGGCCTGCCGGAGAAGGTAAAAGCCCTGTAACTGACACTTCGTTCTCTCCCGAGTGGATCCTGAGTACGGCGGGACACGAGGAATCCCGCCGGAATCCGGGAGGACCATCTCCCAAGGCTAAATACTCCCTAGTGACCGATAGTGAACCAGTACCGTGAGGGAAAGGTGAAAAGCACCCCGGGAGGGGAGTGAAAGAGATCCTGAAACCGTGTGCCTACAAGTAGTCAGAGCCCGTTAACGGGTGATGGCGTGCCTTTTGTAGAATGAACCGGCGAGTTACGGTCTCATGCAAGGTTAAGCTGAAGAAGCGGAGCCGCAGCGAAAGCGAGTCTGAACAGGGCGAAAGAGTATGAGGCCGCAGACCCGAAACCAGGTGATCTACCCATGTCCAGGGTGAAGGCAAGGTAACACTTGCTGGAGGCCCGAACCCACGCACGTTGAAAAGTGCGGGGATGAGGTGTGGGTAGCGGAGAAATTCCAATCGAACTTGGAGATAGCTGGTTCTCTCCGAAATAGCTTTAGGGCTAGCCTCAAGCGAAGAGTTTTGGAGGTAGAGCACTGTTTGGACGAGGGGCCCTCATCGGGTTACCGAATTCAGACAAACTCCGAATGCCAAAAACTTATGCTTGGGAGTCAGACTGTGAGTGATAAGATCCATGGTCGAAAGGGAAACAGCCCGGACCGCCAGCTAAGGTCCCAAAGTATACGTTAAGTGGAAAAGGATGTGGCGTTGCTTAGACAACCAGGATGTTGGCTTAGAAGCAGCCATCATTTAAAGAGTGCGTAATAGCTCACTGGTCGAGTGACGCTGCGCCGAAAATGTACCGGGGCTAAACGTATCACCGAAGCTGCGGATGGACACCGTTTGGTGTCCGTGGTAGGAGAGCGTTCTAAGGGCGTTGAAGCCGGACCGGAAGGACCGGTGGAGCGCTTAGAAGTGAGAATGCCGGTATGAGTAGCGAAAGAAGGGTGAGAATCCCTTCCACCGAATGCCTGAGGTTTCCTGAGGAAGGCTCGTCCGCTCAGGGTTAGTCGGGGCCTAAGCCGAGGCCGAAAGGCGTAGGCGATGGACAACAGGTTGATATTCCTGTACCGCCTCTTCACCGTTTGAACGATGGGGGGACGCAGGAGGATAGGGCAAGCGCGACACTGGTTGATCGCGTCCAAGCAGTTAGGCCGGTGCGGAGGCAAATCCTTCGCGCCAAGGCGGAGCTGTGATGGCGAGGGAAATTTTAGTACCGAAGTTCCTGATTCCACACTGCCAAGAAAAGCCTCTAGTGAGGTGAAAGGCGCCCGTACCGCAAACCGACACAGGTAGGCGAGGAGAGAATCCTAAGGTGAGCGAGAGAACTCTCGTTAAGGAACTCGGCAAAATGACCCCGTAACTTCGGGAGAAGGGGTGCTTTTTGGGGTGTATGCCCCGGGAAGCCGCAGTGAATAGGCCCAGGCGACTGTTTAGCAAAAACACAGGTCTCTGCGAAGCCGCAAGGCGAAGTATAGGGGCTGACACCTGCCCGGTGCTGGAAGGTTAAGGAGAGGGGTTAGCCGTAAGGCGAAGCTCTGAACTGAAGCCCCAGTAAACGGCGGCCGTAACTATAACGGTCCTAAGGTAGCGAAATTCCTTGTCAGGTAAGTTCTGACCCGCACGAAAGGTGTAACGATCTGGGCACTGTCTCAACGAGAGACTCGGTGAAATTATAGTACCTGTGAAGATGCAGGTTACCCGCGACAGGACGGAAAGACCCCATGGAGCTTTACTGCAGCCTGATATTGAATTTTGGTACAGCTTGTACAGGATAGGTAGGAGCCTTGGAAACCGGAGCGCCAGCTTCGGCGGAGGCATCGGTGGGATACTACCCTGGCTGTATTGAAATTCTAACCCGCACCCCTTACCGGGGTGGGAGACAGTGTCAGGCAGGCAGTTTGACTGGGGCGGTCGCCTCCTAAAAGGTAACGGAGGCGCCCAAAGGTTCCCTCAGAATGGTTGGAAATCATTCGCAGAGTGTAAAGGCATAAGGGAGCTTGACTGCGAGACTTACAAGTCGAGCAGGGACGAAAGTCGGGCTTAGTGATCCGGTGGTTCCGCATGGAAGGGCCATCGCTCAACGGATAAAAGCTACCCTGGGGATAACAGGCTGATCTCCCCCAAGAGTCCACATCGACGGGGAGGTTTGGCACCTCGATGTCGGCTCATCGCATCCTGGGGCTGTAGTCGGTCCCAAGGGTTGGGCTGTTCGCCCATTAAAGCGGTACGCGAGCTGGGTTCAGAACGTCGTGAGACAGTTCGGTCCCTATCCGTCGCGGGCGCAGGAAATTTGAGAGGAGCTGTCCTTAGTACGAGAGGACCGGGATGGACGCACCGCTGGTGTACCAGTTGTCTTGCCAAAGGCATCGCTGGGTAGCTATGTGCGGAAGGGATAAGTGCTGAAAGCATCTAAGCATGAAGCCCCCCTCAAGATGAGATTTCCCACAGTTTATACTGGTAAGATCCCTGAAAGATGATCAGGTTGATAGGTCCGGGGTGGAAGCGCGGCGACGCGTGGAGCTGACGGATACTAATCGATCGAGGACTTAACCAAATAGAAAAGCGAAGGGCGCCTTGAAAAAGGTGCACTGGAGCTAGACAATTCTCAAAGTTAGAAACGCGTTCTCCGTTTACAGTTTTTTCTCCCATCCGGTTTTCAGGGAACACATCCCAAAAATTATACAGGTCCGGTGATGATGGCGGAAAGGTCACACCCGTTCCCATCCCGAACACGGAAGTTAAGCTTTCCAGCGCCGATGGTAGTTGGGGGTTTCCCCCTGCGAGAGTAGGACGTTGCCGGGCCAAAAGAGAACCGCAGACAAATGGTCTGTGGTTTTTTTATTTCTTTTACCATCCTCGCTTCAATCGTATGAAGGACGTAGCCCAACGATAAGGGAAGATAAATGCCGAGTATATGTAAAATTTTACTCGGAGGGGCAGATAAGTGAAAAAATGGGAAGACACTCTATTATCTAAATGTACACCTTGAAATGAACATCTAGAGAGAGGTTTCCCATGGATATGATATTACGTACAGGAACGGGAATTTTTAGAGTAACGAAAGGAATTAAGAAAACATCTCAAAAAGTGCAAAAAGTAAATTGAACATAGAGCCCGTCTACGTTAAGGAAGCGTCGAAAAACGAAGGCCTTTCTTTACATAGAGCCCCTCTATGTTAAGGAAGCAAACAAAAACGAAGGTCTTCCTTCACATAGAGTGTGTCTACGTTAAGAAAGCGCGGAAAAACGAAGGTCTTTCTTTACCTAGAGCGCGTCTACGTTAAGGAAGCAAACAAAAACGAAGATCTTCCTTCACTTAGAGCGCATCTACGTTAAGGAAGCGCGGAAAAAAGGCGGTCTTTCTTTACCTAGAGCGCGTCTACGTTAAGGAAGCAAGCAAAAACAAAGGTCTTCCT
The DNA here is from genome assembly GCF_025905465.1 of Weizmannia sp. WK01. Lineage (NCBI taxonomy): Bacteria > Bacillati > Bacillota > Bacilli > Caryophanales > Bacillaceae > Heyndrickxia > Weizmannia sp. WK01. The sequence continues at coordinate 16,442 of NZ_CP109616.1, forward strand.
TAACATAGGGCGCATCTACATTAAGGAAGCGCGGAAAAAAGGCGGTCTTTCTTTACCTAGAGCGCGTCTACGTTAAGGAAGCAAGCAAAAACAAAGGTCTTCCTTAACATAGGGCGCATCTACATTAAGGAAGCGCGGAAAAAAGGCGGTCTTTCTTTACCTAGAGCGCGTCTATGTTAAGGAATCAAACAAAAACAAAGGTCTTCCTTAACATAGGGCGCGTCTACGTTAAGGAAGCGCGGAAAATTGAGGGCCCTCCTTCACATAGAGCGCGTCTATGTTAAGAAAGCAAGCAAAAAAGACGGCCTTCCTTCACATAAAGCCCGTCTACGTCAAGGAAGCAAACAAAAACGAGTCTCTTCCTTCACATAAAGCCCGTCTTCGTTAAGGTTTGCTGAACGAATCCGATTCTGAGTTTGTACCCAATTTGTCAGCAAGCTCTTTCTTATCGCGTTCTTTTGAGACATACACACACCTGAAAAACCGGCATACGATACCATACATCATTTCGCTTTCTCGTTGCAACATTTGAAAAAATCTCTTTGATTGTGAATAGTCCGCGGAAATGATGGCAATTATAATGAGCAGGGGGTGGAGCAGATGGATCGGAGTGCCCTGAGACATGAACCGGAAATGTGCATTGTTTGTGAGAAATTGAAACATAACGGCATCCATCTTTATACATCATTTATCTGCAGTGACTGCGAAAAGGAAATGGTCCGTACCGATACGGGAGATCCGCGTTATTCCTATTTTGTCCGACAGTTGAAAGCAGTTCAAAGCCCAAAATGTATACATGACCAAGCATATTAAAACAGGCTTGGTTATTTTTTTGTTCTGCCCGTGTAAATGCTACTCTATGAAAAGATACTCGGACAATCGGAAAAACTTCAATCACCCATTTCCTGCCCGCTTTTACCCGTTTATAGTAAAATAGAATAAGTAAACTCGGGGCCGGTTTTTACAGGCGGCTCCGTATGATAAGGGGTACGGAGATGGATCAAAATCGAATGCCATTATTTGAAGCGCTATGCCGCTATCAACATAAAAATCCCGTTTCGTTCCACGTGCCGGGGCATAAAAACGGCTTGTTGATTGAGCCGTTGTTAAAAGAAAGCGCGTCTTTTTTACAATATGATGCAACAGAATTGTCCGGGCTGGATGATTTGCACCATGCTGAAGGAGCCATTCAAGAAGCACAGGATTTGCTGGCTGCTTATTACGGCAGTGAAAAGAGCTATTTTCTCGTAAACGGAAGCACCGTTGGCAACCTCGCCATGATCCTTTCTGTATGCCGGCCGGGGGATCGTGTGCTTGTGGACCGGAACTGCCATCAATCGGTTTTGCATGCCCTCAGGCTTGCCAGGGCAAATCCGGTTTTTGTTTTTCCTGAAATCGATAAGGAACGCCAAATGCCGGCAGGATTTTCAGAAAGATTATTTGTACAGGCGTTCAGGAAATACCGGGACGTGAAAGCGTGTATTTTGACTTATCCGACTTATTATGGCATCACCTACGATTTGCGGGCTGTGGCTGACATCGCACATCAAAACGGCGCTTATGTGTTGGTGGATGAAGCCCATGGTGCGCATTTTCAGATTGGCTCCCCGTTTCCGGAGACGGCGCTTCACCAGGGGGCAGATGCCGCTGTCCAGTCTGCCCATAAGATGCTGCCGGCTATGACAATGGGGTCTTTTTTACATATCCGTGCGCCGCATTTTCCGTTTGAAAGACTTGGATTCTATTTATCGGCACTGCAATCGAGCAGCCCGTCGTATCCCATTATGATGTCGCTCGATTACGCAAGGTGGTATGCCGCCAATTTCAGCCGTGAAGATATCTGCTATACCCTGACACAAAGGGAGCAATTTTCCGCGCGGCTCAGCAAGATGTTAAAATGGGAGAAAAAGGAGGGGCAGGATCCGCTGAAATTGCTGGCGACATTTCCCGGCCTCTCCGGGTTCAAACTTCAGTCCGTGCTTGAAGGTGCCGGTGTGTACACAGAAATGGCGGATTTACAACGGGTTGTCTTTGTGCTGCCGCTTTTAAAAAACGGTATGCCTTTTCCGTATGAGGATGCTGCCGGGCGGATCGAAGCAGCACTGTCCGGAGTATCTCCACAAGCCGAGAATGAATCCCTGCTGAAACGGGTGGAGCAAAAACAGGCGTCCGGATATAGCCGGATGGAAACAGCAGGCTTGGACGTCCTGCATGGGTTAACGGAACTCCACCTTGCTTATGATGAAATGGAAGAAAAAGAGGTAGAATGGGTATCATTTGCAGAAGCGAAGGGGCGGATTGCGGCAAAAATGGTTACGCCGTATCCGCCCGGTGTGCCGCTTCTTGTGCCGGGTGAACAGGTTAGAGACGCCCATATTTACCAAATCCAACAACTGCGCGCTTGCGGGGCAAGGTTTCACGCGGATGCTCCGTTTTTTGAAAACAGGCTGGCAGTTTATAAATAGAGAGGGAGAGAACATGAAAGGAATTTTTATTACAGCAGAAGGACCGGAGGGTGCGGGGAAAACGACCATTACCGGGATGATTGCCGCACACTTAAAGGAAAACGGCTATCCCGTTGTGTTGACGCGGGAACCCGGGGGCATTAAAATTGCCGAGCAGATTCGGCACATCATTTTGAACCCGGAAAATACGGAAATGGATGCGCGGACGGAAGCTTTGCTGTATGCGGCAAGCCGTCGCCAGCATCTTGCAGAGAAGGTCTTGCCGGCACTAGAACAGGGGCGCATTGTCCTGTGTGACCGGTTTATTGACAGTTCGCTCGCGTACCAGGGCTATGCGCGAGGAATCGGGATAGAGGAAGTATACCGGATCAATCAGTTTGCAACGGGCGGGCTGCTGCCGGATTTGACGCTCTATTTTGATGTAGAAGCAGAGACAGGCCTCAGCCGGATTGCCAAAAATCACAACCGTGAAGTAAACCGCCTTGATCTGGAAGCCATCGACTTCCATAGAAAGGTAAGAGAAGGGTTCCAAATATTGTTAAAACGGTTTCCGGAGAGAATACATGCCATTGATGCCAATAAAGAGGTAGAATATATATATCATACCGCTTTGCAAAAAGTGCTGGACGCCATTTTCCGACATTACGGGAAAAATTTCCCCGGATAAAAGGAAATTCACATACAGGAGCAGAATTTCATATATAACGGTAAATGGAAGATGATATAATGAGGGATAAATATACGGTTGAAAATTCAGGAGGGGAAAAAATGAAACTGATCGTCGCAGTCGTACAGGACCAGGACAGCAACCGGTTGATGAAAGCCATGGTTGATCATAATTTTCGTGTGACAAAACTTGCATCAACAGGCGGGTTTTTAAAATCAGGCAATACGACTTTTCTGATTGGGACGGAAGAAATTCGTGTCAATAAAGCGCTGCAGGTCATTAAGGAAAATTGCAAATCGAGGGAACAGTTTATTACCCCGGTTTCACCGATGGGCGGAAATGCCGACAGCTACATCCCGTATCCGGTCGAAATCGAAGTGGGGGGCGCGACAGTATTTGTCCTGCCAGTAGATGAATTTCACCAGTTTTAACGGGGGAATAAGGGATTGAAAATACAACAGGATTTGCGTATTGGTTTGGACAAAACGGCCCGCGAAGCAAAAAGCATGGTAACGGGCACAACAAATTTTGCCGAAATGATGGACACAAGCAGGGAAAAGCTGCAAATGAATGAATTTCACCAGCTATTGTCGCAAATTGACGAAGCCGGCAGCCGACTTGCCCGTTCGCGCAATCTTAAAGATTTGTCCAAATTCAAGTCGCTTGTAAAACAATTTGTGAAGCAAACTGTCGAATACGGGATGAAAAATAAACAGTCACAAAGCTTCGACCGGTTCGGGGAAAGCCGCAAATTGAATATAGTGGAAACCATAGACAAAAAACTGGCGGATCTTACCGACGCCTGTCTCAGAAAAGAGCAGCCCGCTCTCGATATACTGGGGAAAATCGGCGAGGTAAAAGGTTTGCTGATTAATTTATATACTTAAGAGAGTGGAAGAAGCCATGACATGGGAAGCATTTGAAAGTATTCAGCCTGTTGCAGCAACTTTGCTGAAACACAGCATCAGGCGCAGCCGGATGGCGCATGCTTATTTATTTGAAGGCGGACGCGGCACAGGGAAAAAAGAAGCTGCACAGCTACTGGCGAAAACATTATTTTGCCTGCAGCCTGTGGATGATTTTTTCCCATGCGAAAGCTGTTCGAATTGCTTAAGAATCAGCCACGGCACCCATCCTGACGTTCATCTGGTTGAACCGGACGGCCTTTCGATCAAGAAGGAGCAGATTAAAGCGTTGCAGCAGGAGTTTTCCAAACGGGCAGTGGAGTCGAAACGGAAACTGTATATGATTGTAGACGCTGAAAAAATGTCAACAGGCGCCGCCAACAGCCTGCTGAAGTTTCTGGAAGAGCCGAATCCTGGTACGACGGCTGTGCTGATGACAACCCAGCTGCACCGGATCCTGCCGACCATTTTATCCCGCTGCCAGGTTGTTTCATTCAAGCCGGTCCCACCCGCCATACTGAAAAAACAGCTGATTGAAAACGGGGTCAGCCCCGATTTGGCCCCGCTTCTTTCCCATATGACAAGCCACTTGGAAGAAGCGCTTGATTTAAGCAAAGATGAGTGGTTTGCACAAGCCCGAAAAATCGTGTTAAAATTGTATACAACCCTTTCAAAATCACCTTCCCACGCAATGGTTTTTTTGCAGGAAGCGTGGTTTGGGCATTTTAAAGAAAAAAATCAACTGGATCTCGGGTTGGATCTGTTGATATGGATTTATAAAGATCTTCTTTCCATCCATCTGGGAAAACAGGAAGATGTCGTTTATCCCGATCAGCTAAACCGTCTTTCTGCAGATATTCTTTCCTGCTCCCCGCGTTCTCTGGCTGAAAAACTGGCAGCCATTCTTGATGCAAAAAAGAAATTGGGTGCCAATGTCAATCAACAGCTGCTCATGGAACAGCTTGTTTTAAATTTGCAGGGGGGAACGGCCTTTGTTTAACGTAGTAGGAATCCGGTTTAAAAAAGCCGGCAAAGTATATTATTTCGACCCAGGCGATTTTCCCGTTAAAAAAAATGATGCCGTCATCGTCGAAACTGCGCGCGGCATTGAGTATGGCTTTGTTGTGACAAATCCCAAAGTTGTCGGGGAACATGATGTCGTGTTGCCGCTGAAAAAAATCATCCGGATTGCCGACCAGAAAGATCATATGACAGTGGATGAAAATAAAGCGGCAGCAAAAGAAGCATATGGGATTTGCATGAAAAAAATTGCGGAACACCAGCTTGAGATGAAGCTGGTGGATGTGGAGTATACATTTGACCGGAATAAGATTATTTTTTATTTTACCGCTGACGGGCGTGTCGATTTCCGGGAGCTCGTAAAAGATTTGGCGTCCATTTTCCGGACAAGGATCGAACTCCGCCAAATCGGGGTGCGGGATGAAGCCAAAATGCTTGGCGGCATCGGTCCTTGCGGCAGGATGCTGTGCTGTTCCACGTTTTTGGGTGATTTTGAGCCGGTATCGATCAAAATGGCAAAAGACCAGAATTTGTCATTAAATCCGGCGAAAATTTCTGGGCTTTGCGGACGTCTCATGTGCTGCCTGAAATATGAGAATGATGAATATGAAGCGGTAAAAGAAGCGTTTCCGGATGTCGGGGAAATGGTGAAAACGCCTTACGGAACCGGAAAAGTGACCGGCCTGAACATTTTGGAACGCGTTTTGCAAATTGAATTACAAAGCCAGGGGCGTACGATTGAGTATACGATGGAAGAATTTTTAAGTGCGGATGTTGTGTCAATTCAATCCACGGATTAATGAGGTGGAGAACTGATGGATAGGAAAGAATTATTTGAGGCGATACAGCAAATGGAAGTGCAGATCGGGGCGCTCCAGGAAAAGTTGGGGGAACTGAAACGGGATTTAACGGAAGTCATTGAAGAAAACAGCATTTTGAAAATCCAGAATGACTATTTCAGGCGCCAGTTGCAGCCCGAATCCGGCGGGGAAGGCACAGATTCGCATGAGGAACCGGCCGAGATTGTCCGGAAAATCAAGGAAAAGGGCGTGCCGCAGACGCTTCTTGATATCGGCGAAGGGTACGACAATCTGGCCCGCCTTTATCAGGAAGGCTTCCATATTTGCAATGTCCATTTCGGCAGCCCACGCAACGGGGAAGATTGCCTGTTCTGCCTTTCCTTTTTGAACAAGAAGTAACGAACGGTCCAAGATGAAAAGCCTTCCTTTTACCGGGAAGGCTGTTTTATGCAGCCGTTGTTTTTGGAGGCTACAGGGTATGGTGACATTATCAGGAGACGAACGATTGGATTATTTGCTTGCGGAAAATTTAAGGATTGTGCAAAGCCCGTCCGTGTTTGCTTTTTCATTGGATGCGGTGCTTCTGGCAAAGTTTGCATGGCTGCCGATCCAAAAAGGGAAAGTGCTTGATTTGTGCACGGGGAACGGGGTAATCCCGCTTTTATTAAGCAACCGTACGAAAGCGGAGATTACCGGGGTCGAAATTCAGGAACGCCTCTCGGATATGGCAAAAAGAAGCGTCGCTTATAACGGGCTTGAGGACAGGATCCGGATCATTCACGGCGATTTGAAGGAGATGCCGGATGTGCTCGGCTGCAGCAAATTTGACGTGGTAACGTGCAATCCGCCTTATTTTCCTTCGCAGACGAAGAATATTCAAAATGAAAATGAGCATTTTGCGATTGCCCGCCATGAAATTTTTTGTACATTGGAAGATGTCGTAAAAGTCAGCAGCAGGATGCTCAAGCAGGGCGGCAAAGCGGCGTTTGTGCACCGCCCGGGACGTCTGGTCGACTTGATTACGTTGATGAAAAAACACCGTCTCGAACCAAAACGGCTCCGGTTTGTTTATCCGAAAGCAGGCAAAGAAGCGAATACGATTCTGGTGGAAGGCATAAAAGACGGAAAACCGGATTTAAAGATTCTCCCACCGTTGTTCGTGTACGGGCAGGATGGCGAATATACGGAAGAAGTGAAAGAATTGCTGTATGGAAACAAAAACTAAATCATATTTTTACGTGCTTCTATGCTGTGACGGCAGTTTTTACGGCGGGTATACCGTTGATTAAAACGGCGCTTCCGCGAACACAGCGAGGGCCGGGGCGCCAAGTATACGCGAACGCGGACACCGGTCAAGCTTTTGTATTTTCAGGAATATGCGACAAAAAGCGAGGCCATGAAAGCGGAATATGCTTTTAAAAAGCTTTCACGCCGGGAAAAAGAGCGATTTTTGGAGAAGGCAGGTGTCGACCTTGCACAGGCAGCAAAGTTTCCAGGATGAAAAAAATAAAGGGATTCTCTATTTGGTCCCGACCCCGATTGGCAATCTGGAAGATATGACATTCCGGGCGGTGCGCATTTTAAAAGAAGCCGATTTGATTGCTGCTGAAGATACGCGAAACAGCAAAAAGTTGTGCAGCTACTTCGATATTCACACGCCGCTTGTAAGTCATCACGAACATAATAAAGAAGCGAGCACACGCGATTTAATCATGAGGCTCACGCGCGGCGAAAAGATTGCCCTTGTAAGCGACGCAGGCATGCCGTGCATTTCGGATCCGGGTTATGAGCTTGCCACTGCCTGCATTCGCGAAGGGATCCCTGTTGTGCCGCTTCCAGGCGCAAACGCGGCGCTTACGGCGTTAATTGCTTCTGGGATTGCACCGCAGCCGTTTACGTTTTACGGTTTTCTGCCACGGGAAAAGCAGGAAAAGCGGGCGGCACTGGAACGGCTCGCAAAAATTCCGTCCACTTTCATTTTGTATGAAGCACCGCACCGGCTGAAACATACGCTGCAAATGATGGCGGAAGTGCTGGGTGAGCGACAAATTTCCATCAGCCGTGAGCTGACGAAAAAATTTGAGGAATTTTTGCGGGGGACGATTCAAGAAGCGGTGGAATGGGTCGAAAACAATGAAGTGCGCGGCGAGTTCTGCCTGGTTGTGGAAGGTAGCCCTGAAACAGGGGAAGAAGACGACGATTTCTGGTGGACGGCGCTATCCGTTAAGGAGCATGTGGAAGCCTATATGCAGCAAAAACAGCTGCCGGCAAAAGAAGCGATCAAGCTTGCGGCAAAAGACCGGAAACTGCCAAAAAGGGAAGTCTACCAAATCTATCACGAACTGTGAATCAAAAACCTAAGGAGGATATTTGGCAACAAAGATCTGTCCAAGGCTTAAAAAAAACCCCCGCGTTTCAGCGGGGTTCCGGTTCCGGCTCAGGTTTGGATGCGAATGGATCTGCTTCGTCTTTTGCCTGTTCATTTTCAGCCGGTTGATCTTCCAAATGAAAATTTTCTTTAATTTCTTTCATCAGCAATTCTGCGCCTTCACGGCTTAAAACAATTTTTCCGCCTGCCAGCCGGAGATTGTCATCCGAGACTTCCCCGGTAACGAGACAGGTCATATTGGGCTTGTACTTTTTCAAAATGATCTTGTCATCATCGACATAAATCTCCAATGCATCTTTTTCAGCAATGCCAAGATTTCTCCGCAATTCAATTGGAATGACAACACGGCCGAGCTCGTCGACTTTCCGTACAATGCCTGTTGATTTCATTAACGCTTTCCTCCCTTAAAGTAAATGTGAACCTGTACAAAACCCTGATACCAAACCCGGTTGCACAAATGCTGACCTTCTATATCTATCGAAAACTGGCGAATACCCCTGAATCTTCAAAAACTATACAACCTATCTAATTGTATTATAGAAGATAAATTGGAATAAAAAAACAAATTTGTTTAAAATATTTTTCGACAAGGATAAAAGTCACGGCCCTTGCACCGGTTAAACCGGCGGAATGCCGTCTATAATGGATAATGCGCTGTACCGGGCGCCATGAAGATGCAATGCATCCTTTTGATGCGGTATACTGAACATATGGGCCTTTTTTTCAAAAATCCACGTTTTTGCTTATTTTCACGAAAAGTTTTATACTTATTGTTTAGAAGTTCTAAGCAGCGCGCGAAATGTGCAAAAGAAATGTCTAATGTTATCGAAAGGTGGAGGCTGGTTTGGAAGAGAAACGGAAAACTTTTTATATCACAACGCCGATCTATTATCCGAGCGGAAATTTACATATCGGCCATGCCTATACAACCGTTGCAGGCGATGCGATGGCCCGTTATAAAAGGCTGCGCGGGTTTGACGTCATGTTCCTGACCGGCACGGATGAGCACGGCCAGAAAATCCAACGCAAAGCAAAGGAAAAAGGCGTGACACCGCAGCAATATGTCGATGAAATTGTCGCCGGCATCCAGGATCTATGGAAAAAACTCGAAATATCCAATGATGATTTTATCCGCACGACCCAGGACCGCCACAAAAAGGCAGTGGAAAAGATTTTCAAGAAGCTGCTTGACCAGGGCGATATTTATTTGGGAGAGTATGAGGGCTGGTACTGTACGCCTTGTGAATCCTTCTTCACGGAACGCCAGCTTGTGGACGGCAAATGCCCGGACTGCGGCAGGCCAGTAGAAAAAGTAAAAGAGGAATCGTACTTTTTCAAAATGGGGAAATATGTCGACCGGCTTTTGCAATACTATGAGGAAAATCCGGATTTCATTCAGCCGGAAAGCAGGAAAAATGAAATGATCAATAACTTCATCAAACCGGGGCTTGAGGATCTTGCTGTATCGCGGACAACGTTTGACTGGGGGATAAAAGTGCCCGGGGATCCGAAACATGTCATCTATGTCTGGATTGATGCCCTGACTAACTATATTACAGCACTCGGTTACGGTAGCGATGACGATTCGAACTACCGGAAATACTGGCCGGCTGACGTCCATCTTGTTGGCAAGGAAATCGTTCGTTTCCATACGATTTACTGGCCGATTATGCTGATGGCGCTTGGCCTTCCGCTGCCGAAAAAAGTATTTGCACACGGCTGGCTCCTTATGAAAGACGGAAAAATGTCGAAATCAAAAGGGAATGTCATTGACCCGGTTACTTTGATTGACCGGTACGGGCTCGACGCACTCCGCTATTACTTGCTGCGTGAAGTGCCGTTTGGGGCGGATGGCATTTTTACGCCGGAAGGGTTTGTGGAACGGATCAATTTTGACCTCGCCAATGATCTGGGCAATCTGCTGAACCGTACGATTGCGATGATGAACCAGTATTTTGACGGTGTCATTCCGGCCTTTTCCGGTTCGCACAACCCGTTTTCCATCCAGCTTGTGACCGCTTATAAAGAGGCGGTGAAAAAGTACGAAGATGCGATGGAAAACATGCAGTTCTCCGTTGCGCTCACGTCGTTGTGGGATTTTGTCAGCCGCACGAACAAATATATTGATGAAACAACCCCGTGGACACTGGCAAAAGATGAAGCAAAGCAGGCAGAACTTGCCGAAGTGATGGTCCATCTGGCGGAGTCGCTGCGCCATATCGCCGTCCTGTTACAGCCGTTTTTGACATCTACGCCAAAGAAGATCTTTGACCAGCTGAACTTAACGGATGAGCACTTGCATACATGGGAAAGCCTGTCCTTATTCGGCAGCATTCCAGAAGGCACAAAAGTTGTGAAAAAAGGAAAGCCGATTTTCCCTCGTCTCGATATCGAAAAAGAAATTCAGTTTATCAAGTCGCAAATGCAAGGCCCGGAACCGAAAAAAGAAGAAGCGAAAGAAGAAAAACCGAAAGCGGCAGACACAAAAGCCGAGATTACGATCGATGATTTCGCAAAAATGGATTTGCGTGTCGCGAAAGTAACTGCTTGTGAGCCGGTAAAAAAAGCCGATAAACTGTTGAAACTGCAGCTTGACCTTGGCGATGAACAGCGCCAGGTTGTTTCCGGCATTGCGGAATATTATAAACCGGAAGAACTGGTTGGGCGCAGAGTCATTGTCGTGGCCAATCTGAAACCTGTAAAATTGCGCGGTGAATGGTCACAAGGCATGATTCTCGCAGGCGAAAAAGACGGCATATTGTCATTGGCAACCATTGATGAAAGCCTGCCGCTCGGCGCGATTGTCAAATAAAGGGACCAGATGAGATGAAAAACATAGAGATGTTTCACGTGGAACAAATTTCGACGGATCTCTCTATGTTTTTCTTTTACTTTTCAGGAAAAATAGATGTTTTTCCCGATCATATGTGAAAACAAACGTGAAGAATTTGAGGTGAAAAAGATGTTATTTGATACCCATGTGCATATCAATGATGAAGCGTTCAAAGAGGATTTGGAAGCCACCATCGCACGTGCGCGGGCGGCCGGGGTGGAAAAGATGATAGTCGTCGGGTTTGACAGGCCGACCATCCAAAAAGCGATGGCGCTGATTGACCAATACCCGTTTCTGTATGCAGCGATCGGCTGGCACCCGGTTGATGCGATTGACATGAAAGATGAAGACCTGGACTGGATTGAATCTCTTGCCCATCATCCGAAAGTGGTGGCGATCGGCGAAATCGGGCTGGACTATCATTGGGATAAATCGCCGAAAGAGGTACAGCAGGAAGTGTTCAGGCGGCAAATCCGGCTCGCCAAAAAGCTTGATTTGCCCATTATTATCCATAACCGGGAAGCGACAGAAGACTGTGTGCAAATTTTAAAAGAGGAAAATGCACAGGAAGCAGGCGGCATTATGCACTGTTTCAGCGGCAGCCCGGAAACGGCGAAAGAATGCATCAAAATGAATTTCTACATTTCACTTGGCGGCCCGGTGACGTTTAAAAATGCAAAAAAACCGAAAGAAGTAGCTGCCGAGGTCCCGCTTGAAAAGCTTTTGGTTGAGACGGACTGCCCTTATCTTGCCCCGCATCCGTACCGCGGGAAACGCAATGAGCCGGCATATGTGAAACTGGTCGCTGAGCAGATTGCGGAAATTAAAGGCATTCCTTTTGAAAAAGTTGCCGAACAGACGATGTTAAATGCAGAAAAATTGTTTAGAATAAAAGATCATGCATAGAAAGCGAGTTTTATCCGCATGGCAAAATTAAAAGAGGTTATTGTCGTGGAAGGCAAAGACGACACAGCGGCCATTAAGCGGGCGCTCGATGCCGACACGATTGAAACAAACGGGTCGGCCATTTCGGAAAGTACGATTGAAAAAATCCGCCTTGCCCAGGAAAAAAGGGGCGCCATCATTTTCACCGATCCTGATTTTCCCGGCGAAAAAATCCGCAAAACGATCGCGGAAAAAGTGCCCGGCTGCAAACACGCATTTTTGGCCAAACAGGAGGCACGGGCGCCCGAGGACCGGGGAATCGGGGTTGAACATGCCCACCCTGCGGCGATCCGGCAAGCGCTACGGGAGGCGCATCAAATGGAGGAAGCCGTGCCGGAAGTCATCACAAGGGATGATTTAATGGCTGCCGGTCTGATTGCCGGCCCGCTGGCGAAACAAAGAAGGGCAAGAATCGGGGAACTTTTAAAAATCGGATACACGAACGGCAAGCAGCTCCATAAGCGGCTGATGGTGTTCCAAATCGATAAAGAAACGTTCCGGGATGCTCTGATGAAAGTGTTACAGGAGGAATCAACTTGCAAAAAGACATTGCCACCCCCATCCGGACAAAAGCGATTTTAAACCGGTACGGATTTTCGTTTAAAAAAAGCCTGGGCCAAAATTTTTTAATTGACCCGAACATTCTGCGGAATATTACGGATACGGCGGATTTAACGGAAGAGTCCGGCGTTGTTGAAATCGGTCCCGGCATTGGTGCGCTCACGGAACATCTCGCCCGCCGCAGCAAAAAAGTCGTGGCCTTTGAAATCGACAAAAGGCTTGCCCCGATCCTGAAAGATACGCTGGCGCCGTACCCGAATGTAAACGTGATCTATGAAGACGTGTTAAAGGCCGATGTTGGAAAAGTGCTGGAAACGGAATTTGCCGGCATAAACGATATCATGGTTGTCGCCAATCTGCCGTATTACGTGACGACCCCGATCATATTAAAATTTGTCACCGGCCTGTATCCGATCCGCGGCATGGTCGTGATGCTGCAAAAAGAAGTGGCCGACCGGATTTCGGCGGTTCCCGGCACGAAAAACTACGGCACGCTTTCCATTGCCATCCAGTATTATATGACGGCGGAAGTGGCGATGATTGTGCCGAAAACGGTTTTTATGCCGCAGCCGAATGTGGATTCCGCCGTGGTAAAGCTTGTGAAAAGGGACAAACCGAAAGTCGAGGTTAAAGATGAAGCGTTCTTTTTTCAGGTGGCAAAAGCTTCCTTTGCCCAGCGGCGGAAAACCTTGATCAATAATTTGACTGCTGGCCTTCCCGGCGGAAAAGACAAGAAAGAGACACTCCTTTCCGTACTCGAGCAGCTTAAAATTGAACCGTCAAGAAGGGGGGAAACGCTCAGCCTCGAGGAATTTGCCGCATTAAGCAATGCCTTGTTTCCCATTTTTCACACATCATCCTAAATGTCGCATCAGCCGGGGGAGCGCTTCCCCCGGCTTTTTCACCATTTCCGAAGGCAGTGCATATATAGTGTTATGCAGGCGAGAGATGGATACAAATGGAGTTGACGGCAATGGAAGCAAGGCTCAACGCAATTGTTGGAAGGAAGTCTTACAATTGTGATATTTTATTCCGGGTCATTGATATACAGGAGCAGAACGGGCGGAAAGTGGCTGTTTTGTACGGGGAGGACGTCCGGCTGATCGCGGATGCCCCGTTTGAAGACCTAGTCACCCTTGGCCCTGCGGAAAGATCGAAAATTACGCAGGCATTTCGTTCGTTGGAAGAACAGTCATTCGAACTGTTTAAACAAGATATCGAACTGATGAAGGAAAAACGCGAGTACGAGGCCACCCATGGCTATAAAGAGGAACTGAGTTATTTCCAGCTACCGGGAAGGGTTTTGCATTTGGACGGCGATCCCCATTATTTAAAAAAATGCATGAACTTGTATGAAAAAATCGGCGTGACAGTTTACGGTGTCCATTGTTACGAAAAAGAAATGCCGGTTCGCATCCATGCGCTGCTTGACCAATACCGGCCGAATATTCTGGTGATTACCGGCCATGATGCCTATTCCAAATCAAAGGGGAAAAAAGCAGATTTAAATGCATACCGTCATTCAAAATCTTTTGTCAGAACCGTGATGGAGGCAAGAAAAAAGGTGCCGAATTTGGATCAGCTCGTCATTTTTGCAGGCGCATGCCAGTCCCATTTTGAATCGCTCATCCAGGCCGGCGCCAATTTTGCCAGTTCTCCGCTCCGGGTGAATATTCATGCGCTTGATCCGGTCTATATTGTGGCCAAGATCTGTTACACCTCGTTTATGGAACAAGTGAATGTTTGGGATGTGCTCCGCAATACACTGACAGGGCAAAAAGGACTGGGAGGCGTGGAAACAAAGGGCGTGCTGCGGACCGGGATGCCGTATAAGCCAATGGATGAGGACTGACGGGGCCCCATCCCGGTTCCTTAAAAATGGGCCGGGCTGCAGAATTTTACATAATTCGATTGCATTTGGCATATCCTATTGATAAGAATATGGGCCTGGATCAGTGGTACATTTCCCCAAGGCAGCCCCATACACTGAACATGCAAACCTTCACCTTGGAAAAACGGCAGGGAAGCAATGAAAAATGGTTGACAGACCGGCTTGATCACTGATAAAATATATGTTTTATTTGACCGGAAGCGCAAGCTGTGTTATAATTGAGACTAGTGAGGTGGAGCGAAATGCCAAAAACGTTAACAGACATTAAAAGATCCTTGGATTCAAACTTGGGAAAAAGATTAATGTTAAGAGCCAATGGTGGCAGGAGAAAGACGATTGAACGTTCCGGTGTTTTGGCAGAAACTTACCCAGCGGTTTTTGTCATCGAATTAGACCAGGAGGAAAATGCTTTTGAACGTGTTTCCTACAGCTATGCAGATGTCCTGACAGAAACAGTACAGCTTGTTTTTATGGATAAACAACAAGAGGTTTGATGAGCGGCAGCAGACATATGTTTGCTGTTTTCTATTTTATAGGCGGTAGCGGGAATGATCCTGCTGCTGCTTTTTTCATATTCTAACCTTGTTTCGTACATACTACAAAGAGGCGCATGCAGGGATATAACAACCAAATGAAAGGGAAGGCGGGGATTTTTTTGTCTTTCCCGTCAAAGGGGGAAATTTATCTAATGGGCCGAAGAAGAGGGATTATGTCTGAACGTTTTAAAGAAGAACTGGCGAAAGACCTCGGCTTTTATGATGTCGTCCAAGAAGAAGGTTGGGGCGGCATCAAAGCCCGGGATGCCGGGAATATGGTAAAGCGTGCCATTGAACTGGCTGAAGAGCACCTTGCTTCGGAAAAACAATCGGGCAACTCCTGACAATCTTTGCGACTGCTGCATGGCGCCGGGCCGGGGAATTTCCCCGGCTTTTTGCATATTCGAATGTTCGTCCTTTGAACAAGTTGGCGGCTTTACCGCAATTTCCGCAGCTTTTGCATATTTTGGATGATGCATGAGGCAATTTTTCGATTTTTATTGTTCTACGAAATTTGCGTTTTGATGTAAATATTTGCCGGGCGTTATGTTAGAATAAGAAAAATGAAGCAGGAAATACGGCTGGATTGGATGTTGGAAGTAGGTGAAGGATTTGAAGTTGTTGGTCAAGGCACCGGCAAAAATTAATTTATCGCTCGATGTGCTTGGCAAACGGGAGGATGGCTATCATGAGGTGGAAATGGTCATGACAACCATTGACCTTGCAGATCATATCGAGCTCTCGGAGCGGCACGATCAGGAGATTAAAATTGTGTCGCAAAACCGGTTTGTGCCGGATGATGAGAGAAATTTGGCGTACCAGGCTGCAAGGCTTCTGAAAACGCGGTGCGGCGTCAGGCAGGGGGTCGAGATTGCGATTGACAAAGTCATTCCAGTGGCTGCCGGGCTGGCGGGGGGCAGCAGTGATGCGGCAGCTACTCTCCGCGGCCTGAATACGCTCTGGAATCTCGGCCTTTCCTTAGATGAACTTGCAACACTCGGCGCCGAAATCGGGTCGGATGTCTCGTTTTGCGTATACGGCGGCACTGCGCTCGCAAAAGGAAGGGGAGAAAATATTACAAAGCTGCCAGCACCGCCAAACTGCTGGGTCATTTTGGCGAAACCGTCCATCGGCGTGTCGACAGCAGAAATTTACCGCCAACTGGACTTAAATGAAGTGGTGCATCCAGATATTCCCGGCATGATCGCTGCCCTCTATACCCGTGATTATGCCGGCATATGCAAGCATGCGGGAAATGTGCTGGAAAGTGTCACATTAAAGGCGTACCCGCAAGTGGCGCAAATCAAAAAACAGATGCAGCGTTTCGGAGCGGATCTCGTTTTAATGAGCGGAAGCGGCCCGACAGTATTCGGGCTTGTGCGGCACGATTCGCGGCTGCAGCGGATTTATAACGGCCTCCGGGGATTTTGCGGCCAGGTATTTGCTGTCAGAATGATTGGAGAACGCGAACAATTTTAAATATAAAATAGTGATTGTACGGATTTTTGTTTTCAAAAAGAAAAAAATGCGGTATATTAATGTTATTGAATCCGTGTTTCCGGAGCCGCCGTGCGATTTGGTACGAAGAAGAGCGGGACCGGCATTTTTGACAGACCGGATTGTGACGGGGGTTTTTGACGTGAAATTTCGGCGAAGTGAACGTCTTGTAGATATGACACATTATTTGTTGGAAAAACCAAGGATTCTCGTTCCCCTCAGTTTTTTTGCCGATCGTTATCAGTCTGCAAAATCTTCCATCAGTGAAGATTTGACGATTATCAAAGAAACATTCGAGAAAAGGGGCATTGGGACTTTGCAGACGGTTCCCGGCGCGGCGGGTGGCGTTAAATTTATTTCGCGCACAGACAGGGCGGAAGCAAAAGAGGCCATCAGCGAACTTTGCACGCTGATGGAGAATCCGGACCGGCTTTTGCCGGGCGGTTATTTGTATATGACAGACCTGATCGGCAGCCCGCAGGTCGTCAGCAAAGTCGGGAAGCTTTTGGCAACCGCATTTGCGGACAGGGAGATTGACACGATTATGACGGTCGCGACAAAAGGAATCCCGATTGCAATGGCAACAGCGGCTTATTTAAATGTTCCGGTTGTGATTGTCCGCAATGACAGCAAGGTGACGGAAGGACCGACTGTCAGCATTAACTATGTTTCCGGATCGCAGAAACGGATCCAGACGATGGTCCTCTCGAAAAGGAGCCTGCGGGAAGGCGCAAACGTTTTAATTGTCGATGATTTTATGAAAGCAGGCGGAACGATTAACGGCATGATCAACTTGCTGAAAGAATTCGATGCTTCCGTTTCGGGCATCGGCGTTTTGGTTGAATCGGAAGACACGAAAGAACGGCTTGTCGATGATTATGTGTCGCTTGTGAAATTAAGGGATGTCGATGTCCGCAGTCAGCAGATCAAAGTAGTGGAAGGGAATTATTTTTCAAAAGTCAGCTTGTTCGGAGGGGATTAAAGGAATGAAAACCATCTCAACAAATCAGGCGCCTGCGGCAATCGGGCCGTATGCACAGGGCGTTGTAGCAGGAAATTTATTTTTCAGTTCGGGGCAGATTCCGCTAAGACCGGACGGCACGCTTGTGGAAGGCAGCATTGAAGCGCAGGCCCGCCAGGTAATGGAAAATTTAAAAGCGGTGCTTGAGGCAGCCGGGGCCTCTTTTGATACGGTTGTCAAAACGACAGTTTTTATTCAAAACATGGACGATTTTGCCAAAATAAACGATGTCTATGGCTCCTATTTTACGGACCATAAACCGGCGCGTTCCTGCGTTGAAGTGGCAAGGCTTCCGAAAAATGCCGGCGTCGAAATTGAAGTGATTGCGCTTATTCCGTGATCTTTATGCGCTTCCATTTTTTCACCTTATGAAAAATTTTAGAATTTTTTCCTGAAAAAGAAGGAAATTTTAAAAGGGTGTTGAATAATAAAGATGATCCTAAATCTTTTGAGGTGGTGAAAGAATGGAAGTGACGGATGTAAGGCTGCGCCGTGTCCATACGGAGGGCAGGATGAGGGCGATTGCATCAATTACCATGGACAACGAATTTGTCATTCACGATATCCGGGTGATTGATGGCAACAATGGCTTGTTTGTTGCAATGCCGAGCAAAAGGACGCCGGATGGCGAATTCAGAGACATTGCCCATCCCATTAATTCGGGTACGCGCAGTAAGATTCATGATGCAGTCTTGTCGGAATATCACCGTTTAGGGGAATTGGACCAAGTGGAATTTGAAGAAGCTGGCGCGTCCTGATAGATTTTTGCAACAAGAGCCTACTTCAACAGTAAGGCTCTTCTTTTTTGCCCTCGTTGACCTATTTGGCAGCCTTGGACGAATAGGATTTTTACATAACTGATTAAATATTTCCATATGTATGTTAATATGGTAGAAGGAGAGGCAGCCAAATGATAAATGAGCCTGTACGGGTTATTGTTCTGGTTGTGATGGACGGGTGCTTGATAACATTACAATCAGACTCTAAGCGTACACTGGACGGAGCCAGTCTGCAACAAGCCCTTCCCCGCAGCCTAAAGATCAAGCGCAACAAAAGGATAGATGAATCAGCTCGTACAACTTCGGGTTCAACAATGAATAGTTGGTATTTATTGCTACGGAGGGGTAGTTTTAAAAACGGTTAAATTTACGATCAGCTTCTTTCTGCTATTTACAGGCATGATGATCATTAGTGAAAGTCACGTCTTTTATCTGAATGATTTTTACACCCCATTTGATCATACGACCCTGTATTTGCAGCCGAACACAACAGAGAAAGAAATGATACACGATATCATCGATTCCGCCAACCGTAATCATGTTGAAGTGTTTACTTACACCAGTTCCCCTCGTACTACTTTTCTTACTGAATTTGATATTTACGGAACAACCGGCGTCCAGCCATACATAAAACGTCATCTCAACATATCTGAAAAAAATACAAAAGCCTATTTCTTGAAGATATGGTGTTCCATTTTCGCCATCTGAAAAATATCAACGGAATTGATCGTTTCAATCCATTTTATCTCATTGGAAGCAAAAAAAATATTAAGTAGTTTAAAATCGATTTAATTGACAAATATGCCGGCAACTTTCCCCAAGATGGTTTTAAAAGCAACGAATTAAGGAATGAAGCCCTGCTCATATGGTTGCTCGTGATCAGTGTGATATTATTGCTAACTTTTTATGACTGCATGTTGCAGAAAAAAGAAAATATCATCCGGTTTACTTTGGGAGAAAAAATAAGCAGTATGGTTTGGAAAAATATCGTGATAGATACATGTTTCTATATATTATTATTTCTGTTAGTTTACTTTGTTCTCTCCAAACTTACATGTGTTTTCTTTATGTTTCGCCTTTCCCTGTTCATGTTTATGATTTTACTTATATTGAATGCCCTGATTTATTTCAATTTATATTTTTTCAATTTAAAGGAAGCTTTTTCTAACGCCATGGGTCCGTAAAATTATTATCCATGAATTATGTCTTAAAATTAGCAACTACGGTCATGACAATCATTATCATTTCCAGCAATATTGCTGTGGTGTATGACGCTTATCAATATTACAAACAAAAACCATTTTTTGAGCGTCATCGTGACTATTATTACACCCAACTGGATTATAAAATTACTGATAACAATAGTTCTTCCGATAATACGCTGGAAAAAAGTGCGAGTGTACAATATAAGTTCTACAAACAATTTTATGATAAATTCAACGCAATTTTATTGGCAGATATTTCAAACTTTTTACATTACCCGGGAATTTTAGCCAACAGCAATGCTTTTCACTATTTATCAAGTCAAATTACAGAATTAAGAGACAAACCATTGAAAAAAGAAATTTATTTTATTGTCCCTGCAAAACGAACCTATCAATGGAAGAAGCTTTGGCGTTAGTCGGATTAAAAAATAAAATAAATCAAAAAGTCTTTACTTTATCTGGAGGAGAACAACAAAGGGTAGCTCTGGCACGATTAATGTTAAAAAAATGCGATATCATCCTTGCCGATGAGCCGACTGGTTCTCTTGATAAGAAAAATGCAGAAGCTGTATTAAACATTTTAAAGCAACTGAATAGACAGGGTAAAACCATTATACTTGTGACGCACGATGAAACATTAAAAAAACAAGGCAACAGGGTGGTGAATTTATGAAAAGGAAATTTCGATTAAAATATATTTTTATCATCGTCATTACATTGTTTGTATTATGGAATTTATGCTGGTTCACGATCACGACCATCCAATATCATAAATATGTTAAAGCCGTACCGAAAAATAAATGGGGGACGCACGCGATGCGGAAAGGCAACTATACGTACAGCGTGAAAAAGCCTAATTATTTAAGCTTCACTGGGAACCTGGCTGTTTCCCGTGAGGACCAAAAAGATAAAATGGAAGATTTGATCATTTGGCCAACCATGACAGGCGGTTATAAATACGGGGTTCGGTTGCAAGAAAATGGAGAAGCCTATGAAATTTATGTGAATGAAAAACTGGAACCTGTAGATAAAAGTGACGCGATAGCCAAGAAAGTCATTATGGAAAATAAGGAAGACTTGAAAACGTTATTTTCGAATGCAAACAAAGTATGGGATTTAAATGAATAGAAAGGGCTAACAATTCCCCCCGTCCTTGCTCCAACATTCCCAATAATTGTAATTTGCTGCCTTTCCTTGAAATATGCCCTTATTTACGATATATTTTTTTATGGATAATAAGGTTTATTGGGGGATCATAAATGACAAACAGATTCGCTGTAATCTTGGCTGCCGGCCAGGGTACTCGCATGAAGTCGAAATTGTACAAAGTGCTGCATCCTGTTTGCGGGAAACCCATGGTTGAACATGTTGCAGACCAAGTTTTACAGCTTGAAACGGATAAGATTGTGACGGTTATCGGGCATGGTGCAGAACAGGTCCGCTCCTGCCTGGAAGGAAAAACCGCTTTTGTCCTGCAAGAAGAACAGCTGGGCACAGGGCATGCCGTCCTGCAGGCAGAACCGGTTCTCGGCAACAAGGACGGGACTACCTTGGTGGTTTGCGGGGATACGCCGCTCCTTCAGGCGGAAACCTTAAAGGCTCTGTTTGAGGAACACGAACGGAAACAGGCAAAAGTGACCATTTTAACAGCAACGGCCCCCGACCCTGCCGGATACGGACGGATCATCCGCAATGCGGCAGGCTTCGTGGAAAAAATTGTCGAACATAAAGACGCGAGCCCCGAAGAACAGCAGGTAAAGGAAATCAATACAGGCGTTTACTGCTTTGACAATCGGGCGCTTTTTGAAGCATTGAAACATGTTTCAAACGACAATGCTCAAGGCGAATATTATCTTCCTGATGTCGTAGGCATTTTAAAATCGCAAGGGGAAACAGTTGTGGCTTACAAGACAGAAAGTATCGAAGAAACGTTAGGTGTCAATGATCGGGTGCAACTTTCGGAAGCGGAAAGGATCATGAGAAAGCGCATCAACGAACGCCATATGCGAAACGGCGTGACCATCCTCGACCCTCGGCAAACTTACATTGAAGCGGATGTTGAAATCGGGCAGGATACGGTGATCTACCCGGGGACAAAGCTGTCCGGCAAAACGGTCATCGGGGAAGACTGCAAAATCGGCCCGAATTCCGACATTACAGATTGCGTGATCGGAAACGGAACAGAAGTCAGGCAGTCTGTTGCGGAAAATAGTGAAATTGGCGCTTCTGTCCATGTCGGCCCGTACGCCCATATCCGGCCGGACTCCTCGATTTCCGATGAAGCGAAGATCGGCAATTTTGTGGAAGTGAAGAAATCAACCGTCGGCAAGGGCAGCAAAGCATCCCATTTGACGTACATCGGCGATGCGGAAGTCGGGGCAGGTGTCAATATCGGCTGCGGCACGATCACAGTGAATTATGACGGGAAACATAAATTTAAAACGGTTATTGAAGACGGCGCGTTTGTCGGGTGCAACTCCAATCTGATTGCGCCGGTTACGGTCGGGGAAAATGCTTATATTGCAGCAGGCTCGACCATTACAGACGATGTACCGGGCGAAGCATTGTCGATTGCGCGCGCACGCCAGGTGAACAAGGAAAATTATGTCCAGAAGTTAAAACATAAACAACAATAATTGGAGGTCCATCATGTCTAACCAGTATTTAGATCCGAATTTAAAGATTTTCACCCTGAACTCCAACCCGAAACTTGCCAGGGAAATTGCCAACGTTGTCGGAGTTGAACTTGGAAAATGTTCCGTTTCACAATTCAGCGATGGGGAAATCCAGATCAATATTGAAGAAAGCATCCGCGGTTGCGATGTTTATGTGATACAGTCGACAAGCGATCCTGTCAATGAACATATGATGGAACTTCTAATTATGGTTGATGCTTTAAAACGGGCGTCGGCGCGGACCATTAATCTTGTGATCCCTTACTACGGATATGCACGGCAGGACAGAAAAGCGCGTGCACGTGAACCGATTACCGCAAAACTGGTGGCGAACCTTCTCGAAACAGCGGGTGCAACAAGGGTCATTACCCTCGATCTGCACGCCCCGCAAATCCAAGGGTTTTTTGACATTCCGATTGACCACCTGATGGGCGTTCCAATTATTGCAAAGTATTTTGAAGATAAAGGATTTCAGGCGGAAGATATCGTGGTCGTCTCCCCTGACCATGGCGGTGTCACCCGTGCGCGCAAACTGGCTGAACGTTTAAAAACGCCGATCGCCATTATCGACAAACGCCGCCCGCGCCCGAATGTGGCCGAAGTGATGAATATTGTTGGAAATGTGGACGGGAAAATTTGCATCATTATTGATGATATTATTGACACGGCAGGCACGATTACGCTTGCGGCAAAAGCGTTGATTGAAAGCGGCGCAAAAGAAGTGTACGCCAGCTGCACACATCCGGTTTTATCCGGGCCGGCAATTGAACGGATTAACAATTCCCCGATTAAAGAACTGGTGGCGACCAATTCCATTAACATTCCGGAAGAAAGAAAAAGTGAAAAACTGGTTGAATTGTCTGTAGCTCCGCTTTTGGGTGAAGCGATTATCCGTGTGCATGAAGACCAGTCCGTAAGCCCGCTGTTCGATATTTGACAGCATTCCAGCGAAAATTATTTCAGAAAGCAGTCCAAGTATTCACAAGAAGAGCACGCAATCTGCAAATCGGGAAAAGCCTGCGTTATATCGGTAATTTTAAGCTATTTTTTCAAAACAGGTTTATAATGGATAATGACAGGGTAAAGATATATTTGATGTTTGCTTAAACATTAGGAGGTCAACATTTATGGCAGAGGTACTTGAAGCAAAAAAAAGAGAGGATAAACACCATTCTTCCAGCCGCCGGTTAAGAAGAAACGGCTACATACCGGGCGTTGTTTACGGCTACCAGACGGAAAATACACCGGTTTATGTCAATGACACTGAGTTTGAAAAATTATTGCGTGAAAACGGAAGAAATGCGGTGCTTTCCTTGAATGTGAACGGGACACAGCGGAATGTGATGGTCCATGAAGTACAAACCGATCCTTTGAAAAATAAAATCATTCATGTCGATTTTCTTGCCGTAAATATGTCGGAAGATGTCGATGCTACTGTGCGCGTCGTCCTTACGGAAGAAAGTGCCGGCGTAAAAGACGGTGGCGTGCTGCAGCAGGCACTGCATGAATTGTCGATTACGGCAAAACCGGATGAAATTCCTGATGCCATTACGGTGGATGTTTCCAATTTGCAAGTGAATGAAAACATTACGGTTGCGGACATCCGCGGAAAGTATGGATTTACCATCAATCATGAAGATACGGAAACGATTTGCTCCGTTCTGCCGCCTCGTCAGGAAGAAGAAATCAGCACTGGCGAACAGCAGGAGTCAGGGACGCCTGAAAATCTTGAAGGACGGGAAACAAGCGAAGCATAACATCCGGGTTTATGAAAAAAGGCGTATGAGGATACGCCTTTTTTTGCCGTTATGCCAAATCCTTTGCTAAGAAAGCAATGCACCCGACCTATTATGCATGAATTTTTAAAAAAGTTTGCCATTCCTTTAGCACAGCGCAAGCTTGCCGGGGGAAATGATTGGGGCACAAAAATGCGCCACTTGTTCCGTTCCTTTATTTTCAAGGGCATGGAAGATCATGTCTTGCATTGTTCCCGTCATTCCGGGAAAAACTTGTCATATGCCCGTAGTCCGGCCTGCTTGCACTTTTATCTGTCTTCGTGGATAATTAAAATAGGGTTTTTACGTATAGAGAAACCGGCACGAAGAAAACGGGCGCGCTTGTTTTTTGCCCGAAACGGATTGCCTGTTTGCTAAAAAGGCATCACGGTATACATGATGCCTGGTCTTGCTGTCCCTTAAAAACGCTACAGGTGGTTTTCCTCAGCAGCTTATTTCATTTCAGCAAGGAATGAATCAATCGGGGTGTGAATATGAAATGTATTGTCGGGCTTGGAAATCCGGGAGCCCAATATGAACATACAAGGCATAATATCGGTTTTGAAGTGGTCAATCTGCTTGCAGAACGGCTGCAGGCCCCTTTTAAACAGTCGAAATTCAAGGGGCTGTGTGCAGAAACAACTGTAAACAGCGGGAAAGTGCTGCTTTTAAAACCGATGACATATATGAATTTATCCGGTGAGTCGGTCAAAGCAGTCATGGATTATTACCGCCTTGGCACCGGAGATTTACTCGTCGTCTACGATGACCTTGATCTTCCGCCCGGCAAAATCCGCCTGCGGCAAAAAGGAAGCGCCGGCGGCCATAACGGAATCAAATCCATCATCCACCATCTTGGAACACAGGAATTTAACCGGATTCGCATCGGTATCGGGCGGCCGGACAGAGATGCCTATATGCCGGATTATGTGCTCGGCCGTTTTTCAAAAGAGGACCGGGAGAAAATGCAGCTGGCGGTTGAAAAAGGCGCCGATGCTTGCGAAGCCTGGTTGGAAAAGCCGTTCCCGGTCGTGATGAACCTTTATAATTGAGTCGTATCGATGCGGAATATGGGGAATCTGCGCGAAATTCCGCGGCCATTTCTTCCGTTTTTATAAAAAAACGAATAACCCCTTCCCGTTGCGCCCATACTATATAAGGACGATATGAAAAAGGGGGCCGGAAGATGGCCGTTCATTACTATTGCCGGCACTGCGGCACAAAAATTGGCACCATCACGGACATCGAAGCAGACCGGATGGGACTTTTCTTTTTGACGGATGAGGAGCGGCAGGAAATGGTACTTCCTCAAGAAGACGGGAGCGTCCGCATCCAGTCAATTTGCGAAGAATGCCAGGATTCATTTGAACGCGAACCCGCATTTCATCAATACGGCTATTTAATCCAATAATCCGCTTTGGAAGGAGTCCAAAGCATTTTTCTGTTTTGCTGCAGGAACATTTATGCTTTCTGCAGCCCCTTCCTGTTTAAATTTTACAAAACAGTGTGAATAGTAGAGAAAGGGAAATCGGATCAAGAGAGGAGTTGGCCCTTTTTGGACGGAATACAAAAAATGATCCTTGAACACAAGGAAGCAGAATCGGTCATAAGCGGTACAACGGCCGGCCTGAAAGAGCAGCTTGTTTCCGGGTTGTCCGGTTCCGCCCGTAGCGCTTTTATTGCTTCGGTCTATCAAAAAACGGAACAGCCGGCCATTGTGTTAACTTATAATCTATTACAGGCGCAAAAGTTGTATGATGATCTCCTGCAATTTGTGGATGAAAGCGCCTTATTTCTGTATCCCGCAAATGAACTGATTGCGGCCGAACTGGGTGTGGCAAGCCCCGAGCTGATGGCCCAGCGGATAGAGGTGCTGAATGCGTTGCTATCGGGGAAAAATTGCCTGATCGTTGTCCCGATGGCCGGATTGCGGAAAATTTTGCCGCCGAAAACGGTTTGGGAAAAGTACCAGCTGCACGTCGAAACAGGAAAAGAAATTGAGCTTGATCACGTATTGGAAATGCTTGTGGAAATGGGTTACACCCGGTCGGATATGGTCGATTCACCGGGAGATTTTAGTGTGCGCGGCGGGATTCTTGATATATACCCGCTGACAGAAGAAGACCCCGTCCGGATCGAATTATTTGATACGGAAGTAGACTCCATCCGGACGTTTTCCGCTGACGACCAGCGTTCCCGGGATAAACTTTCTGCTGTCTCCATCGGACCGGCGACGGAATATCCGGCAGACCGTCTTTCGCTTATGAAAGCGGCTGAAACGGTAAAAGAAGGGCTCAGCAAAACACTTGCAAAAATTAAAGATGATCAGGTAAAACAACTGCTTGCCCAAAATATTAGTTTTGACATTGAAAAGCTGAAAAACGGGGAAAAACCCGATCAAATCTTTAAATACTTATCGATTCTATATGACCAGCCTGCCAGTCTCTTAGACTATGTGGAAACAGCCGGCATTTTATTTTTGGATGAGTTCGGCCGGATTCAGGAAATGCAGGAGCGCCTCGATAAAGAAGAAGCTGAGTGGTATACGGCGATGGTGGAAGAAGGCAAAATGATTTATGATTTGGCCGTTTCCCACGCCTTAGATACACTGCTGTCGGGAAAAAAATGGAAGAAAATCTATTTGTCACTGTTTTTGCGTCATATCCAAAATACAAATCCGCAAAACATTGTGAATATCGCTTGCAAGCCGATGCAGTCGTTCCACGGGCAGATGCATGTGCTGAAAGCGGAAATCGAACGTTGGAAGAAAGGCCGTTTTACGGTAGTTTTCCTTGGTGCGGA
Source organism: Weizmannia sp. WK01 (assembly GCF_025905465.1). NCBI lineage: Bacteria > Bacillati > Bacillota > Bacilli > Caryophanales > Bacillaceae > Heyndrickxia > Weizmannia sp. WK01. The sequence goes on from NZ_CP109616.1 coordinate 43,208, forward strand.
CAAAAACCGGGCTGAAAAAATCCAAAGTGTGCTGGAAGATTATGAGATTGAAGCTGCTTACGTGGCGGAAGATCTTATCCCGGGGCATATCCAGGTGGCGGAAGGGAACCTGAACACCGGTTTTGAGCTGCCAATGTGCAAGCTTGCCGTTATTACGGAAGAAGAACTTTTTAATAAAAAGGCGAAGAAAAAAACGCGCCGGCAAAAGTTGTCCAATGCTGAGCGGATTAAAAACTATTCCGAGCTGAATGTTGGGGACTATGTGGTTCATGTCAACCACGGGATCGGGAAATATTTAGGGATTGTGACGCTTGAAATCAACGGCGTCCATAAAGACTATCTCCATATTAAGTACCAGGGTTCGGATAAGCTGTATGTGCCGGTTGACCAGATCGACCTTGTCCAAAAATACGTCGGTTCGGAAGGAAAAGAGCCGAAACTTTATAAGCTGGGCGGCAGCGAATGGAAACGGGTCAAACGGAAAGTCCAGTCATCCATCCAGGATATCGCGGACGACCTTGTCAAATTGTATGCGGAGAGGGAAGCATCAAAAGGGTTTGCCTTTTCTCCGGATGGGGATATGCAGCGTGAATTCGAGGCGGCTTTTCCATATAAAGAAACGGAAGACCAGCTCCGGTCGATCCAGGAAATCAAGCGGGACATGGAAAAAGAGAAGCCGATGGACCGTCTGTTGTGCGGGGATGTCGGCTACGGCAAGACAGAAGTGGCGATCCGCGCCGCTTTTAAAGCAATGATGGACGGCAAGCAAGTGGCCATGCTTGTACCGACCACCATCCTTGCCCAGCAGCATTTTGAAACGGTCACGGAAAGGTTCCATGGCTATCCGATAAAAGTCGGGCTGTTGAGCCGTTTCCGGACGCGTAAAGAGCAGAATGAAACGATAAAAGGCTTGCGCAACGGGACAATTGATATGGTGATCGGGACGCACCGGCTGCTTTCAAAAGATATCCAGTTCCATGATCTGGGCCTTTTGATCATTGACGAAGAGCAGCGGTTCGGTGTCAGCCATAAGGAAAAAATCAAGAAATTAAAGACGAATGTCGACGTGCTGACCTTGACCGCAACACCAATCCCAAGGACGCTGCATATGTCCATGGTCGGCGTACGCGATTTGTCTGTAATTGAAACGCCGCCTGAGAACCGTTTCCCGGTACAAACTTACGTGCTGGAGTATAATGACCAGATGGTGCGGGAAGCGATCGAACGTGAACTGGCACGGGACGGGCAGGTTTACTTTTTGTATAACCGGATTGAAGATATTGAGCGGAAGGCGGAAGAAATTGCACGGCTTGTTCCCGATGCGCGCGTGGCGTATGCCCACGGCCGGATGACAGAATCTCAGCTCGAATCGGTCATTTTTGGTTTTCTTGAAGGCGAATACGATGTGCTTGTGACGACGACAATTATTGAGACGGGCGTGGACATCCCGAATGTCAACACCCTGATCGTCAATGATGCGGACCGGATGGGACTGTCGCAGTTATACCAGCTGCGCGGGCGTGTCGGGCGGTCCAACCGGGTGGCATATGCTTATTTTACGTACAGAAAAGACAAAGTGCTGGCGGAAGCGTCGGAAAAAAGGCTGCAGGCGATTAAAGAATTCACGGAACTCGGATCCGGCTTTAAAATTGCGATGCGCGATTTGTCCATCCGCGGCGCCGGCAACTTGCTGGGCGCACAACAGCACGGGTTCATCGATTCAGTCGGTTTCGATTTGTATTCGCAAATGTTGAAGGAAGCGATCGAAGCGCGGAAAGGGGCAGACGGCGAAGAGGAAAAATTGCCGCCATTTGAAGTCGAACTCGAAATTGATGCGTATATTCCGGATGCCTATATAAAAGACGGATACCAGAAAATTGAAATGTATAAACGTTTCAGGGGCATCGAGACGCTTGAAGATATCGAAGAATTAAAAGAAGAGATGATTGACCGTTTCGGCGATTATCCGCAGCAGGTAAGCGACCTGTTTACGATTGCGGAAATGAAAGTATACGCCAAAGAAGCGATGCTTTCATCGATTAAACAAAACAAACAACTGATCACGATTTTAATGTCCGAAAAAGGCTCGAAACAGGTAAACGGCCCGAAAGTCGTGGACATTGTAAGAAAATACGGGCGTTCGGCCGGATTCGGCATGGAAGGCAACCAGCTGAAAATTACGCTGGATATTAAAAAAAGCAAGGGCCATGAGTGGCTTTACACCTGCACGGAAATGATCCGGGAACTGCGGGGCGCCTTTCTAAGGGCCGAAACGACGAGCGCTTCCCGGTAAGATGCAAGCAAAAAACTAAAGGGCTGGCGGCTTGTTGGCAAAGGCCCGTTTGTAAAAGCACGGAACAATGGTTTCTTTTGTTCCGTGCTTTTTATGGTTCTTTAGGTTTGCCAGGGAAAATTTTTGGGAAAAAGATAGAGAAGAATTGGAAATCAATCCAATCGATAGCAATTGTACAAAAAACGTTCATGATGTATAGAACTTGCCAGATGAAAGATACTAATGTCAACGCAGGTAAAGGATTCAAGAGCCATCTGAGGATGGAAAAAAATCATCTGATGAAAGTGAGGGCAACTTTAGATGAAAGCAACTGGTATTGTTCGTCGTATTGATGATTTAGGCAGAGTTGTCATCCCGAAAGAGATACGAAGGACGCTTCGTATCCGTGAAGGGGATCCGCTTGAAATTTTTGTGGACCGCGACGGGGAAGTCATTTTGAAAAAATATTCGCCGATCAGTGAATTAAGTGATTTTGCCAAGGAGTATGCCGAAGCGCTGTATGACAGTTTAACGAGCCCTGTCCTGATCTGTGACCGGGATGCCGTGATTGCAGTCAGCGGCGGTTCAAAAAAAGAATATTTAAATAAAAGAAACGGTGAAGTGATCGAAAAAGTCATGGAGGACAGAATGCCGGTTTTATCAAAAGAAAAAGGAAAAACGGCGCTGGTGGACGGTGTGGAGGAGGAACTGGCTTCTTATACGATTGCTCCGATTGTCGCAAGCGGCGATCCGATCGGTGCTGTCGCCATTTTTTCAAAAGACCGTACGCTCGGGGAAGTGGAACAGAAATCGGCGGAAACGGCTGCCGGATTCCTGGCCCGCCAGATGGAACAATAAGGATTTTCTCCCGTTTTTTCCACGACTCTTTTGTCATCATTTATTTTCACGTACGCCAAAAAAAACGCAGGCAAAGGGTCTGCGTTTTTTGATCTGTTTTTTTGCAGGTTGTCTGTAAGGCGCGTCTTGTATCCCTTTTTATGGTATAATACATTCGATTTTATTCTACGTACGGTGTGGCGGCCGTGTGAAAGGCAGAAAAGACGTGCAGCAGGATCATGAGTCAAAAAAGCTTTTTCAAGGCATTCTGATTTTAACCTTGTCATCCGTCATTACAAAAATCCTCAGTGCAGTTTACCGCGTGCCGTTCCAAAATATTGTCGGCGACGTCGGTTTTTATATTTATCAGCAAGTGTACCCGATTTACGGGATTGTGATGGCACTCTCATCTTCCGGTTTTCCGGTTGCCGTTTCCAAAATGGTGGCGGAACGGGAAGCAGCGGGCGAAAACAGCCACCGCACATTTTTAAACGCGGTGTTCCTCATCCTCGGTTTATTCGGTTCCGGATTGTTTCTTGCCGTTTTTTTCACTGCAGGGAAGCTGGCGGCATGGATGGGGGATCCCCGTCTTTCTCCGCTTATCCGGACGGTTTCCTGTTCCTTTTTGCTGATGCCGTTGATTTCCGCGATCAGAGGTGTTTATCAGGGACAGGGAAGGATGGTGCCGACTGCGCTCAGCCAGGTACTCGAACAGACGGTCCGGGTTGCGGCCATTCTTCTTCTATCCTTTTGGCTGGTCCGCGGCGGTTTTTCGCTTTATGCAGCCGGGCAAGGGGCCGTGTTCGGCTCCGTGCTGGGAGGCGCGGTGTCTGCGGCAGTGCTTGTATTTTATCTGGTAAAGGGCGGCAGACAGGAAAAGGCAGCCCAGCTCCTTGAATGGAACGACGTAAAGCAGGCGGCCCGCTCCCTGTTTTGTAGCGGGATTGCGGTCTGTATCAGCAGCCTTGTCCTGGTTTTGTTCCAATTTGTCGATTCCCTCCATCTTTACGCGTTGTTAAAAGACGCCGGCTGGGGGGCGGAAGCGGCAAAAAAACTAAAAGGCATCTACGACCGCGGACAGCCGTTTTTGCAGCTTGGAACAGTGGCAGCGTCCTCCTTTGCCCTGAACCTTGTCCCGGTGATTGCGCTTGAATATAAGAAGGGCAGAAGAAAAAGCCTTGAAATACAGGTACAGGCTGCTTTAAAAATCAGCACGGCGATCGGCGCGGGCGCTGCAGTTGGACTGATTGGGATCATGCCGTTTGCCAATACGATGCTGTTTGAAAACAGCGAGGGAACAGCTGTGCTGTCTGTTTTTTCGGTTTCCATCTTATTCAGCACCTGGATTTTAACCTTTTCAGGAATCCTGCAGGGACTGGGGAAGGTGTACACCCCTGCAGTTGCCATTGCAGCAGGCGTCCTGTTGAAATATGGGTTAAACGAGGTTTGGGTTCCCCGTTTCGGGACCATGGGCGCTTCCGCTGCCACCGTCGCCGCTTTAGGGTTTATTTCGCTTATATTGATGATAAAATTGGGTAAAGCATATGTTAAAATGCTGCCGGCTCTATTTTTCGGCAAGCTCGCTCTCTCCCTTTTTGCCATGTCCGCTTGTTTGCAGCTTTGGCTCCGCCTTTTTGTCCACGGGTTTTCGGGCAGGGCAGCAAGCGTCCCGGCTGCTTTGGGGGGAACAGCGATCGGTGCGGCTGTTTTTCTATTTTGTGCCGCCCGGCTGCGTTTGCTGACGGATGAAGAATGGGGGCTTGTGCCTTTTGGAACAAAATTAGCCGGCCTGAAAGGAAAGAATTGGATTGGAAAACAAAAAACATAGCATCACCGTTGCCGGTCTCGGGGCCGGGGATATGGGCCAGCTTCCGCTCGGTGTATACAGGCAGCTGAAAGCAAACCGGAAAATTTTTCTGCGGACAAAAGAACATCCGGCCGTGTCGGAACTTGAGCGGGAAGGGATGAAGTATACGGCTTTTGATGACGTATACGAGCGCCACGATCAATTTGAAGCGGTATACGAAGAAATTGTGGAGATCCTTTTCCGGGAAGCGGAACAGGAGGATATTCTTTATGCCGTACCCGGCCATCCGTTTGTGGCGGAACGGACAGTCCAGCTTCTGCTCGAACAAAGCGCGGCTAAACAGACGGAAATCAAAATCGCGGGCGGGCATAGTTTTATCGATGCGCTGTTTGCTTCTGTCAGGGTGGATCCGATTGAAGGCTTCCAGCTTGTGGATGGTATTGCTTTAAAACCGCACGACATCCGGACGAACCAGCATCTGGTAGTCGGGCAGGTGTATGATACTTTGACGGCTTCTGAAGTCAAGTTGGCCCTCATGGAAAAATATCCGGATGAACACCGGGTGGCAATCGTCCGCGCTGCCGGCAGTACGGATGAAGCTGTTAAATGGCTGAAGCTGTATGAACTGGACCGCGGATTTGAGCTCGATAATTTAACGAGCGTCTACGTTCCGCCGCTTAAAGAGCAGGATTTGCGGGATTTCGCCGAGCTGCGGCAAATCATTGCGGCTTTGCGTGCGCCGGATGGCTGTCCATGGAACCGGGCACAAACCCATCTTTCGCTGAAAAAATATTTGGTTGAAGAGTGCGGGGAAGTACTTTCAGCGATTGATAATGAAGATGAGGACAACCTCGTTGAAGAGCTTGGCGATGTGCTGCTCCAGGTTTTGCTGCATGCGCAAATTGGTGAAGAGGAAGGCATGTTTACGATAGAAGATGTGATAGAAGGGCTTGCTTCAAAAATGATCCGGCGCCATCCGCATGTGTTCGGCAATGTGAAAGCTGAAAGCGCTGAAGAAGTCGCGCAAAACTGGGAGCGGATAAAAGCTGCCGAAAAACAGGAAAAACGGGAGTGAGGGATGGATATGGAAAACACGACAATGCGTCTCGATAAATTTTTAAAAGTCTCACGGCTGATCAAACGGCGTACGCTTGCAAAAGAAGTTGCCGACCAGGGCAGAATCGAAATCAACGGCGTCCAGGCAAAAGCCAGTTCAAACGTGAAGACAGGGGATGAACTGACCATCCGTTTCGGCCAGAAAGTGGTCAAGGTGAAAGTGGAGAATTTAAGGGAGTCGACAAAAAAAGAAGACGCCGCTGGCATGTACACGATGATCAGTGAAACGCGGGTCAATGAATAAAAATGTTTCAGGGTGTCCGAAGCCATGAACCGGCTATGGACGCCTTTTTTATTTTTTTGGCAGAATGCGCGCCCTGGGGATGTGCGGGAGAGGATCACACCCGAAAAGTTCTAGAATGGAAGCTTTACGGGAAGGCGTTTCCGGAGGTCCGTGCGAATTCGTATGGCCGTGCTTTAGTTTCGTGTGCTGTTCCCTTTTGGTCTTTTTTTGTCCGGACGGGCATAGTATAGTACAAAGTTTGGACAAGGAAAGTGGGGATCAGGATGAGTGACTTTTATAATACACCGCAAGCAAGCAAACCGGTTCTCCAGGAACACGATGTGATAATGCGCGGCCGCAAGCTGCTGGATATTACCGGCGTGAAGCAGGTGGAAAGCTTTGACAATGAGGAGTTTTTGCTGGAAACGGTGATGGGCTTTCTCGCCATTCGCGGGCAGAATTTGCAAATGAAAAACTTGGATGTTGACAAAGGGGTCGTCTCGATAAAAGGAAAAGTGTTTGATCTTGTTTATTTGGATGACCATCACGGGGAGAAAGCTAAGGGACTCTTTAGCAAGCTGTTTAGATGAGCCTGAGCGTGCAATTTTATACGATGCTTGCCATGATCGCGATGGGAAGCTTTTTCGGCGGCACCCTTGATACGTATAACCGTTTCTTGCAAAGACGGAAAAGAAAGCGCTGGGTTGTCTTTGTCCATGATGTTCTTTTTTGGCTGTGCCAGAGCCTGCTGCTGTTTTATGTCCTGTTCCTGGTAAACGCTGGGGAAGTCCGGTTTTATATTTTTATCGCCCTCCTGTGCGGGTTTGCCGCTTACCAGGCATTATTCAAAAACGGGTACTTGAAGCTGTTGGAATGGTGCATCCAGGCAGCACGCCGCATCGGCCGGTTTACAGCCGGCATGTTCCGGCTTCTTGTTTTCCGCCCGGCCAAAGGATTTGTCCTTCTTTTGTTTGCCCTTTTTCTCGGCGCAGGGCGATTGCTTTATACGATTGTAAAAATGATGGTAAAAATGGTAATATGGATATTAAAGACCGGGCTTAAACCGTTTTCCGTACTGGGTGTTTTTTTATGGCGCATCAATCCGCTGCGCGCCTCTTTTGAACGTTTTTTTAAGAAAACGGCAGGATTATGGAAAACAATCCAGAATAAGTTTATCAAACTGAAAAACCGGATTGGCAGGTTTTTTAAAAGATAAGCCCGGTGGCTATACTTTCCGCTCTGCCTAGGGCTTTTTAGGAGGGAGTATGTTGGGACGCAATATTGCTTCAATGGACAATGCTTATATAAAACAGCAATCGGTCAAAGAAAAAGTACTGGTGAGAAGGCGTAAGCTGCTTTTCCGGCGATTGGCGCTTTTCGGTGTTATGGCAGTGCTTGTTTCCGCACTGCTCGTCTCCACCCTGGTCTCACGGAACGCACAGCTCGCGGCAAAAAAAGAACAAAAAGCAAAGCTAGTGCATCAAGTAAGGGACATTGACAAGCAGCAGGCGATGCTCAGAAGCGAGATTAAGAAACTGAAAGATGATGACTATATTGCAAAACTCGCCCGTAGCGAATATTTCCTTTCCAAAAAAGGGGAGATCATTTTTAATTTGCCTGATTCCAAAAAGAATACTCAAGAAGAAGACGTGTCTTATTGACACTCTTTTTTCATGTTCGTTATAATATGTTAAAGGTTGATTTTTTATCTTTTAAGGAGGAAAAATTTTTTTATGTCAATTGAAGCAGGCAGCAAGTTACAAGGTAAAGTAACAGGCATCACGCATTTCGGGGCTTTCGTCGAATTGCCGGACGGCTCAACCGGGCTGGTTCATATCAGTGAAGTTGCTGATAACTATGTAAAAGACATTCATGACCATTTAAAAGTCGGCGATATCGTTGAAGTAAAGGTGCTGAATGTCGAAAAAGACGGGAAAATCGGTTTGTCGATCCGCAAGGCGAAAGACCAGGCGCAGCAATCCCAATCCCAGTCCCATTCCCATCGGCCGCAAAGGCATGGCCGGGGAAATAACCGCGGAAAAGAAGATTTTGAATCCAAAATGGCGCGCTTTTTGAAAGACAGTGAAGATCGCCTGTCTTCGCTCAAACGAAATACAGAATCAAAACGCGGCGGCCGCGGCGCGAGAAGAGGCTAACTTGCTGTCTAGTTGACTCATATATCCGTATCATTTGCTTTAAATTGGAGGGCGGAACCGGTTCAAACAGAAATGTTTGTCGGATCCGCTTTTTCTTTTTGCTGTTTCGGACAAAAATCGCCGAATCACACGAAAAAAACCGGCCTTGAACGGGCCGGTTTTTTTTCAAAACAGATATAGCGGCGGAGGGGATCGAACCCCCGACCTCACGGGTATGAACCGTACGCTCTAGCCAGCTGAGCTACGCCGCCATGGCTTAAATGAAAAAGCACATTTTCTATAATAACGGCACCGCACCCATTTGTCAACTGCTCTTTTTGAAAAAAATTGTAAAATGCATCGCATATTTGTGGAAAAAGTCGAACTTTTCTTTTGGACTGCATTGGAATTTTGACAAACTTTTAAAACTTGTCCTTTTATAATTGCTTGTATCAAAGTGATGAGGGGGAGTTTATGATGAATTTGGGGAAAGTTGAGCGCGGGATGATGGAACAGGGGGGCCATGTGGATCTTGAGGAAACAAAAAAAGAGTTTGCAAAAGGATGGAAGCAGCTCCGGGGAAAATTTGAATCCCTGTTTATCCAAAAAGGGATCAGTCTTTTGATCATTGGCTTTTTATTGGGAAGGGCCCTTATCTTGTCGCACTTTACGCCGTTTGCATTGCCGTTTTTTGCAGCTGTCTATGTGATGAAGCGGGATAAGGCGCCCATCACGCTGCTCGGGCTCACTGCGGGCGGATTAACATTATCTGTTGCGAACGGGATGTACACGCTCGCATCGACCATCCTCTTTATTCTTGTATTCAGGTTGTTCGGCAAATACCATAAAGAGGAAACCCGGGTGCTGCCCTTTTACATCTTTGCTGTCTCGCTTGTTTCAAAATGCGCTTACCTTTATCTTCAGCAGCAGTTCCAGCTCTCTTTTTATGACGGCCTGATGGCGGGTGTGGAATCGTGCTTAACCTTTATCCTTACCATGATATTTATGCAAAGCATTCCAATCTTATCACAAACAAGACGAAAAAAAACATTAAAAACGGAGGAAGTCGTCAGTCTCATCATTGTGCTCGCGTCCGTTTTGACCGGGACAATCGGCTGGACGGTGAACGGGTTGTCCGTTGAGCATATTTTTTCGCGCTATCTTGTCCTCCTGTTTGCGTTTGTCGGCGGCGCGACGGTCGGTTCCACTGTCGGGGTTGTGACCGGTCTCATTTTCAGCCTTGCCAACGTGTCCAGCTTTTATCAAATGAGCCTGCTTGCGTTCGCAGGGCTCCTGTGCGGATTGTTAAAGGAAGGGAAGCGCGGGGGGGCGGCTGCCGGGATGCTTGTTGCGACCCTGCTGATTACGATGTACGGCGAGTCCGGGGCGTCTTTAAGCGCCGCGCTGTATGAAACATGCGTGAGCATTGCCCTTTTCTTTTTAACGCCGTCCCCGTTTACGGCAAAAATGGCGCGGCATATCCCGGGGACAGCCGAATATATGAAGGAGCAGCAGCAGTATTTAAGGAAAGTGCGCGATGTGACGGTTCACCGCGTGGAGCAGTTCTCGTCCGTTTTCCAGGCGCTTTCCAAAAGCTTTTCGCAGTATGACCATACGAAAGAAGAGGAGGACCGTGAGCGGGATCTGGATTATTTTTTCAGCAATGTCACGGAACGGACATGCCAGACCTGCTTCAAAAAAGAGCAGTGCTGGGCGAAAAACTTTGATAAGACGTATGATTTGATGAAAATGACGATGGAGGACCTGAGTGAAAGGGACGGCGCGGTTTCGAGGCGTGCTCATCGCGAATTGGAGAAACATTGTGTCAGGGCCCAAAAAGTGGAAGATGCGATCAACCAGGAATTGACATTTTACCAGGCCAATCAAAAATTCAAAAAAATGATCAAAGAAAGCCGGAAAATTGTCGCAGAACAGCTGCAGGGCGTTTCGGAAGTCATGGGAGATTTTGCAAAGGAAATTCAGCGGGAGCGCGAGAACCACCAGCTGCAGGAAGAAATGATCCTCGAGTCATTACAGGATTTCGGGCTCGATATTGACCAGGTCGAAATTTACAGCCTAGAGTCGGGCAATATTGACATTGATATCACCTTGCCGCAGTACAGTGGCTACGGCGAATGCGAAAAGATCATCGCGCCGATGCTTTCCGATATATTAGGAGAAACGATTGTTGTCCAGAAAGAAGAGTTCAGTTCGCAGTCGGGCGGGCTTGGCTATGTGACATTCCGTTCGGCCAGGGCATTTGTCGTCGACACCGGTGTGGCGCATGCCGCAAAAGGAGGCGGTTTTATATCCGGTGACAGTTATTCGATGATCGAGCTTGGCTCAAGAAAGTACGCCATTGCTATCAGCGACGGCATGGGAAACGGCGAGCGTGCCCATCATGAAAGCAATGAGACGCTCAGGCTCTTGCGGCAGATTTTAGAATCGGGCATAGAAGAAAAGATTGCCATCAAATCGGTGAACTCCATTCTGGCGCTAAGGACGCAGGAAGAAGTGTTTTCCACGCTTGATCTGGCGATGATCGACCTGCAGGATGCAAGCAGCAAATTTTTAAAAATTGGATCAACGCCGAGCTTTATTAAACGCGGCGATAAAGTGATCAAAATTGAATCTGGGAACTTGCCGATGGGCATGATCCAGGAATTTGATGTGGATGTCGTTTCCCGGCAGCTGAAAGCCGGTGATATTTTAATCATGATGAGTGACGGGATTTTGGAAGGCCCGCGTTACATTGAAAACCCGGAATTATGGATCAAGCGGAAAATCCGGGAGCTGGAAACGGAAAATCCCCAGGAAATTGCCGACCTGCTCATAGAAGAAGTGATCCGCTCGCGATCCGGTTTAATTGAAGATGATATGACGGTCGTCGTTGCAAAAATCAAACACAACACGCCGAAATGGGCGGCCATCCCCGTTAGCAAAGGGAAAAGAATGATCTCTTAAATGTCCGTGCCATATAGAAGAAGCGGAAGGCAACGGTATATATTTTCTCCCGATTGTCGATGATGGTAAAAACGAAGAAATGCCGTTAATGACAAGGAGGAGAAAAAATGAATGCAGGCACTTTAAAACAGATTTTGCTGATTACGGACGGATGTTCAAACCAGGGGGGTGATCCGGCTGCAGCTGCGGCATTGGCAAGAGAAGCAGGCATCACCATTAATGTAATTGGCGTCATGGAACGGGATATCATTGATGAAAAAGGGGCAGCGGAAATTCAAAATATCGCCATGTCGGGGGGTGGCGTCAGCCAGATCGTCTATACGAAACAATTATCGCAAACCGTGCAAATGGTCACTCGGAAAGCGATGACCCAGACGATTCAGGGAATCGTGAACAAGGAATTAAAACATATTTTGGGAAGTAACGGATCCATTGAAGCACTGCCGCCTGAAAAACGCGGCGATGTGTTGGAGGTGGTAGATGAACTGGGGGAAACAGTGGATTTGGACATTCTCGTGCTCGTCGATACAAGCGCAAGTATGAAACCGAAGCTCGAGACTGTAAAAGAAGCTTTGCTTGATTTGTCTTTAAGCCTGAATGCGCGAATGGGGAATAACCAATTTTCAGTTTTTATATTTCCTGGGAAAAGGAAAGAAACGGAGAAACTGCTTGACTGGACACCGAAACTGGAATCGCTCGCGGCCATATTTCCGAAACTGCAGACAGGCGGGATTACGCCGACAGGGCCGGCCATTCATGAGGCGATCCGCCATTTTGACCGGAAAAGGAAGCTGAGGGGATATCATACGCATGATGACGGACAATACTTTGAAGAATCCATTTAATGATCCGCCGGGTACGGTTGTGACGGGGAAATGGCATAAAAACCGGTACAGATTGCTAAAGCGCCTCGGGGCCGGTGCAAATGGCGCTGTTTATCTGGCGGAATCGGCGGCCGGTCCGGTTGCATTAAAAGTCGGTGTGAGCACTGCCCAGGTGGCATCCGAGTCCAGCGTACTAAAAACCATATCCAAGGCCCGGGGGCAGTCCCTCGGGCCTTCCTTTTTGGAAGCGGATGACTGGGAGCGCGGGCGGGAGATCATTCCTTTTTATGTCATGGAATATATAGACGGCCCGGATCTGCTTTCCTTTGTCACCGGGAAAGGTTTTTCCTGGGCGGCAGTGCTTGTGATCCAGCTTCTTTCCGATTTACAACATTTGCATGAACAGGGCTGGATTTTCGGAGATTTGAAGCCCGAAAACTTGCTGGTTGGAACCCCTGGAAACAGGATCTGCTGCATTGATCCGGGCGGGATGACAAAGATCGGACGTTCAGTAAAAGAATTTACGGAGTTTTTCGACAGAGGTTACTGGGGGTTGGGATCGCGGAAAGCCGAGCCTTCCTATGATTTGTTTTCCGTTGCAATGGTAATGATCAATCTTGCCTATCCGAACCGGTTTTTAAAAAAACAGGCAAATGGTTTCCCACAACTGATGGCGGCGGTCAGGCAACATGCCGGGCTGTGCAAATTTGAGGCGGTGCTGCGGAAAGCGCTGGGGGGAGGATATCGGACAGCTTTTGAGATGAGGCAGGACATGCTTATGCTGCTGACTTCGCATAGAGAAAAGAAGAAAGCCAAAACAACGCACAGGCCGGAAAAATCAAAACTCGGACAGTCGCGGGCAAAAAGACGGAGGTTTAGAAAATTTAAAAAGTTCATGGCTGCCATGATGATCATCTTGATGATCTCTGTGTTATACTGGTATTATACTTACGGACAAATCAGCATCCCTTTTTAAATATCCACAAATTTATGCCGGAAAAATGCGGCGGCCTCCTAATCCGGGATTACAGCATGGCCGAAAATAAGTGCGCAGCGACAACGAGCGCAGCACTGGCAAGGATGGCAAGTCTATGCTTTTTTCAGGACGGGCGCCTTTTTATAAAGAAAGCATAAATTTCCGGCCGTTTGCCTTATGATGAAAATGCTATATAAAATGAACAAAATATTGCCGCTCTGTTGCCTGCCGCAAAAAGTAGTTCTCGTAGAAATCGATGGTCGGGCTTGATGGAAAAACTGAAGTTCCTTTTTATAGCGCAAATTTTACGCAAACGTCCATGCAAGCAAAAGGATGGAAATGAATATTCAGGATAAATACACCGGCACAAATTCTTTAAAGCAGAATATGTTTAGAAATTTGGAAATGCCCATGTTACAATGGAAATAACAAAACGGTACCGAAAAGGACAGGTTTTATGCTCGCATTTGAGGACAATGTATTCCATTTTATCAGGAAACACAGGCTGATTGAGGCGGGAGACCATTTGCTCGTAGCGGTTTCCGGCGGGCCGGATTCACTTGCGCTCCTCCACTTTCTCACTTCGCGAAGGGAGCGCTTCCGTGTAAAGATAACAGCCGCTCATGTTAACCATATGCTAAGGGGGGAAGCGTCCTGTAAAGACCTTTTGTTTGTCAAAAGCTTTTGCGAATCTCACCGTATCGGTTGTGAAACGGCAGAAATCCCGGTGCTGGAAAAAGCGAAGGAAGAAGGCCTTGGCATTGAAGAAGCAGCGAGAAAATACCGGTATGCTTTTCTCGCTGAAGCAATGGAGAAAACCGGCGCCAATAAAGTTGTATTAGGCCACCACGGCGATGACCAGATGGAAACGGTACTGATGCGGCTTACAAGGGGCGCAGGCGGAAAGGGAAGGGCAGGCATTCCGTTTCGCCGGCCGTTTGCAAAGGGAGAAATCATCCGTCCGCTATTGGGCACGGCCAAAAAAGAAATCATAGATTACTGCGCCCATTATCATCTCGAACCACGCACCGATGAAAGCAACGCATCCCCCGACTTTGCAAGAAACCGGTTTCGTGCGTCCGTCCTGCCTTTTCTAAAGAAAGAAAACCCGCGGGCCCATTTGCATTTTCAAAGATTCAGCGAAGAGCTTTTGGAAGATGAAATCTATCTTTACGGGCTGGCGCAGGAAAAATTAAAGCAGATGGCGGAAACAGGGTCCGGAACTTGCACGCTCGATCTCCGGAAGTTCAAAGGGATGCCTATGCCTTTACAAAGGCGGGTGATTCATCTAATATTAAAATATCTTTACAATGAAGACATAAAAGACGTCACAGCGATACATACAGATGCCGTTTTAAAACTGGCTTCAGGCTCCAATCCGTCCGGGAGCGCCGATCTCCCCGGCGGCTTAAAGGCTGTAAGGGACTACGGGCGCATGGCCTTTTCTTTTGGGCGCCGCCCCGCCCGTTCTGCATATCAATATGTCTTGGATGAAGGGATGAAGATTGATCTGCCGAACGGGTATACGATAAAGCTTGTAAAAAGCAAAATTTCATATTCATCCCTGCCAAAGAATATGCTATTATTACACATAAACGACACTTCTCTCCCCCTTATTGTCCGTACAAGGAAACCGGGGGACAGAATTGAAGCAAAAGGACTAAATGGTTCAAAAAAGGTAAAAGATATATTTATTGATGAGAAAATTTCAAAGCCGGAGCGGGATTTGTGGCCGGTTGTAACCGATTCAAAAGGGAACATCCTGTGGCTTCCGAATCTGAAAAAAGCAAAGTTTGAATCCGGGCTTATTTTACCTGATGAAACCTACTATGTCGTGCACTATTGTAAGCAAACAACTTCTAGGGGGCAATCGCAAGATGAATCAGGATATTGAAAAAATCCTCATTACAGAAGAGGAAGTCCAGCGAAAAGTAAAGGAATTGGGGGAGCAGCTGACGAAAGAGTATGATGGCAGATTTCCGCTTGCGATCGGGGTATTAAAAGGCGCCATGATGTTTATGGCCGATCTTGTCAAGCATATGGATACATATTTGGAAATGGATTTTATGGACGTATCGAGCTACGGGAATTCTACTGTTTCATCCGGAGAAGTCAAAATCTTAAAAGACTTGGATACCTCGGTGGAAGGGCGCGATGTCCTGATTATCGAAGACATTATTGACAGCGGGATGACGCTCAGTTACCTGGTTGAATTGTTCCGCTACCGGAAAGCAAAATCCATTAAAATCGTCACATTGCTCGACAAACCATCGGGTCGGAAAGCGGACATCCAGGCTGACTATGTCGGATTCATTGTCCCGGATGAATTCGTTGTCGGATACGGCCTTGACTATGCGGAAAAATACCGCAACCTTCCGTATATCGGCATCCTGAAGCCAGCTGTTTATACCCATGAGGGGGAGTAAGAATTCCGAAAAAAGAGGACTATCATTGTGAAATTCAGGCTATATGTATGGAAAAGCAAACGGTCTGTGAAAAAAAGATGAAAAACGGGTGCAAAATATTGTTAAATTAAAAACCACTATAGTACTATTGAATATAGTTTTTTAAGACCGTGGGAGGAGGTAAGGAATGAATCGGATCTTCAGAAATACAATTTTCTACGTATTATTATTTGTCGTCCTGATCGGGATCGTAAGTTTTTTTAACCGCAGCAGCGAAACGACGGAAACGATATCCTATGATCAATTTGTTTCTTATTTGGATAATGGCAGTGTAAAGAGTATAACAACGCAGCCTTCAAGGGGCGTTTATGAGATCCGGGGCCTGCTGAAAGACGGCAATAAACAGTTTATTACGTATGTTATGGATGACCAGGCCATGCTGAACCGGATCGATAAAGCGGCGCACGATCAAAAAGTGAAAGTCGATGTCCTCCAGGCAAAAGAAACGAATGGATGGGTTTCTTTCCTGACATCCATTATTCCGTTTGTGATTATTTTCATTCTGTTCTTCTTCCTGATGAACCAGGCACAGGGCGGGGGCGGCCGTGTCATGAATTTCGGGAAGAGCAAAGCAAGGCTTTACAATGACGACAAAAAGAAAGTCCGTTTCCGTGACGTTGCCGGCGCGGATGAAGAGAAACAGGAACTTGTCGAAGTCGTCGAATTCTTAAAAGATCCACGCAAGTTTTCCGAACTGGGTGCCCGTATCCCGAAAGGCGTACTGCTTGTCGGGCCTCCGGGAACCGGTAAAACATTGCTGGCAAGGGCAGTTGCAGGTGAAGCAGGCGTTCCTTTCTTCTCCATCAGCGGTTCTGATTTTGTCGAAATGTTTGTCGGTGTCGGTGCAAGCCGGGTTCGTGATTTATTTGAAAACGCGAAAAAGAACGCGCCTTGTATTATCTTTATTGATGAAATTGACGCAGTCGGGCGCCAGCGTGGTGCAGGGCTCGGCGGCGGCCATGATGAACGTGAACAGACGTTGAACCAGCTGCTCGTTGAAATGGACGGATTTAGCGCCAATGAAGGAATCATTATTATTGCGGCAACAAACCGCCCGGATATTCTTGATCCTGCGCTTCTGCGGCCGGGACGCTTTGACCGTCAGATTACGGTTGACCGACCGGATGTCCACGGGCGTGAAGCTGTGCTGCGTGTCCATGCGCGCAATAAGCCGCTTGACCCGTCCGTCGATTTAAAAGCGATTGCCCAACGGACACCAGGTTTTTCCGGAGCCGATCTGGAAAACCTGCTTAATGAAGCAGCGTTGATTGCGGCAAGGGCTTCCAAGAAAAAAATTGACATGCAGGATATTGATGAAGCGACAGACCGCGTCATTGCCGGACCGGCGAAAAAGAGCCGGGTCATTTCGGAAAAAGAACGCAATATTGTGGCCTTCCATGAATCCGGGCATACCGTTATCGGGCTTGTGCTCGATGAAGCGGAAATTGTCCAGAAAGTGACCATTGTGCCGCGCGGACAGGCCGGCGGGTACGCGATGATGGTACCGAAAGAAGACCGTTATTTCATGACAAAACCAGAATTGCTCGATAAGATTACGGGGCTTCTCGGCGGCCGTGTATCCGAAGAAATTACGTTCGGTGAAGTGTCAACGGGCGCATCCAACGACTTTGAACGCGCAACCGGCATTGCGAGAAGGATGGTAACTGAATTTGGGATGAGCGATAAGCTTGGCCCTCTCCAGTTCGGGTCTTCGCAAGGCCAGGTATTTTTGGGCAGAGATATTAACAATGACCAAAATTATTCCGATAAAATTGCCTACGAAATTGATACAGAGATTCAAAATATCATTAAAACCTGTTATGAACGGGCACGGCAGATCTTGCTTGAACACCGCGATAAGCTGGAACTGATCGCAAAAACGCTGCTTGAAGTGGAAACATTGGATGCAAAACAAATCAAGCATCTGTTTGAACATGGCACGTTGCCTGAACAGCCTGCGAAATCCCAGGATCCGGCTGAAATCGGTGGAACCGAGCCGCGCGTGAACCTGCAGTCGAAGCAGGGCGGCATCAAAGAAGTGGATCCGGGTGCCGGAAATAATTCGGATACCGGGATGCCAGATGAAAAACGGCCGGGGAAACTGGGACCATCAAGACCGGCAGATGATGATCAACTTTGATAGGTTGCAAATCATTTAAAAAAGCACCGTCTGAAAAAAAAGGCGGTGCTTTTTTATGGCTAGGGAACCAAATGAAAGCATTCTCTAAATCACGGAGATTATGGTATGATGGTTGCATAAAAACTAACAGAAAAACAAAGTGGTGAGCATAATGTTATTGGTGATCGATGTGGGGAATACAAACATTGTATTAGGTGTATACGATAAAGATGAACTAAAATATCATTGGCGCATTCAAACCGTCCGGGATAAAACGGAGGATGAATACGGCATGTCTATGAAAGCCTTGTTCCGCCATGTCGGCATTCACTTTAAAGATATTACCGGCATTATTATTTCTTCTGTGGTGCCCCCGATTATGTACGCACTGGAGCGGATGTGCAGCAAATATTTCCATGTTTCGCCGCTGATTGTCGGTCCTGGGGTTAAAACAGGGCTCGACATAAAATACGATAATCCGCGTGAGGTCGGGGCAGATCGGATTGTTAATGCGGTCGCCGGCATCCACGAATACGGCAGCCCGTTAATTATTGTCGACTTCGGGACAGCAACCACTTACTGTTATATTAACGAGGAAAAGCAGTATATGGGGGGAGCGATTGCACCGGGCATCAGCATTTCGGCGGAAGCCCTGTACTCGAGAGCGGCAAAACTGCCCCGGATAGAAATCGCAAGCCCGGATGATATTATTGGCCGGAACACCGTCAGCGCCATGCAGGCAGGCATTGTTTTCGGCTATGTCGGACAGGTTGAAGGTATCGTGTCCCGGATGAAAGCAAAAAGTAAAAAAGACCCGGTCGTCATTGCAACAGGCGGGCATGCACCCCTCATTGCAAAAGAATCAAAAAGCATTGATATCGTCGACCAATTTTTGACTTTAAAGGGGTTGCACTTGATTTATAACCGAAACTTACAGCATTAAAGGAGGATTTTTCTTTTGGCGGATTATTTAATTAAAGCATTAGCGTATGACGGGCAGGTCCGGGCATACGCTGCGGAAACAACGGAAACCGTTGGAGAAGCGCAACGAAGGCACTACACTTGGCCGACAGCTTCCGCCGCGCTGGGCAGAACTTTGACAGCGGGGGCGATGATGGGGGCCATGCTGAAGGGGGATGAAAAAATTACGATTAAAGTGGAAGGCGGCGGCCCGATCGGTGTCATTCTGGTAGACGCGAATGCACACGGGGAAGTCCGGGGCTATGTTACCAATCCGCAAACCCATTTTGATTTAAACAAAAAAGGAAAGCTGGATGTCAGGCGTGCAGTCGGGACAGATGGGACGCTTACCGTTGTAAAAGATCTCGGGCTTCGTGAGAACTTTTCAGGCCAGGTTCCGCTTGTATCCGGCGAGCTCGGCGAAGATTTTACGTATTATTTTGCCGCTTCCGAACAAGTGCCATCTGCAGTCGGTGTCGGTGTGCTGGTTAATCCCGACAACACGATTTTGGCTTCCGGCGGGTTTATCATCCAGTTGATGCCGGGAACAGACGAGAAAGTCATCTCGGAAATTGAAAATAAAATTTCTGATACCGCCCCGATTTCCGACCTTATCCGTCAGGGGCTTTCGCCGGAAGAAATATTGGCAAACCTGCTCGGCGAAGAAAATGTGCAGATATTGGAGAAAATGGCAGTACGGTTTGAATGCACCTGCTCCAAAGAAAAATTTGCTTCTGCTATGATCGGCCTCGGCAAACAGGAGCTCCGGGACATGATCGAGGAAGACGGGCAAGCTGAAGCCGTCTGCCATTTCTGTCGCGAAAAATACCATTTCAGCCGTGAAGATCTGGAACAAATGCTGGAAGAAGCAAAGGGGTAAGGCGAAAGCCGTGAGGGCAGGATGATTTTCGGCAAAACGGCCTTCCTTTTCAGATGAATGCGGGCCCCTTGAGCGCGAATGGGCAACTTTTAACCAAGTTGTCTAATCGGGGCTGGCCTGTTTGATTGACGGAAGCTTGCCCCGTCCCGTTGCAATAGCCGTCGCTTGATCAAGAAGCCCGGCGCCAGTGGCTAAAAAAGCGATATTGCCGGCTTTGTTTCTTAGGCACTTTGTCATAGAATAGCAAGGCATTTTGGTTGACAATTGCGTAAAAAGATGTTAATTTTTAGATATTAAACCAATAAAAATACTCGGAATATGGGGTGGATGATTTTGGCAAAGTATGTGAACTCTGTTGCTGAATTGGTCGGCAACACACCGGTTGTAAAAGTAAACCGTCTGACAAATGAAAATGATGCAGAAGTGTATTTGAAGCTGGAATATTTCAACCCGGCCAGCAGTGTAAAAGACCGGATTGCTCTCGCGATGATTGAAGACGCTGAACAAAAAGGACGCTTAAAACCGGGCGACACCATTGTTGAACCGACAAGCGGCAACACGGGAATCGGGCTTGCCATGATTGCGGCTGCAAAAGGATACAAAGCTGTCATTGTCATGCCGGAAACAATGAGTATGGAACGTCGCAGCCTACTGCGTGCATACGGGGCAAAGCTTGTTTTAACCCCGGGCTCTGAAGGCATTAAAGGCGCAGTAAATAAAGCGGAACAACTCGTGAAAGAAAACGGCTATTTTATGCCACAGCAATTCAAAAACCCGGCCAACCCGGAAATCCACCGTTTGACAACCGGTAAAGAAATCATTGAACAAATGGGAGATCAGCTCGATGCTTTTGTTGCCGGCGTCGGCACCGGCGGAACGATTACAGGGGCTGGCCAGGCGCTGCGCGAAGCTTATCCAGGTATCAAAATTTATGCTGTTGAACCGGATGACTCCCCGCTGTTGTCTGAAGGCAAACCGGGCCCGCACAAAATTCAAGGTATCGGCACCAACTTTGTCCCTGAAACACTTGATAAAGAAATTTACGATGAAATTATCCGTGTCACAACGGATCAGGCTTTCAAAGCGGCAAAAGATACAGCGGCAAAAGAAGGCATTCTCGGCGGGATTTCTTCCGGTGCTGCCGTTTACGCTGCCCTTGAAGTGGCGAAAAAACTCGGCAAAGGCAAAAAAGTGCTTGCCATCATTCCGGATACCGGCGAACGCTATTTGAGCACCCCGCTTTACCAGTTTGAAGATTAAAAACGATAAAACCCGCGGAGAAACGCCCCGCGGGTTTTTCTTTTCACAGCCTATCTATGCTGGTTTGAAACGCCAGCCTCTAGTTGGCATCCGGCAGCTTTTTTAGTAGGGCGCCCGGGGTGATCCCGGATCTGCTCCAGCGACCCACATCTTTGTATTCCGTATTAATCGATGGCCGCGGATGTGATAGACTATAATTATTGAACTGAAAAAGGGGAGAACAGCAGTTGAAGTGTGGTTCGTTTACGTTCGATTTTACCCGTAAAACCTATGTAATGGGCATATTAAATGTAACGCCCGATTCTTTTTCGGACGGAGGGAATTTTTTTCAGCCTGAGAAAGCGGTGGAACATGCGTATCAGATGGTAGAGGACGGTGCCGATCTGCTCGATATTGGCGGAGAGTCGACAAGGCCGGGGCATCAGCCGGTGTCAGCAGAGGAAGAACTGGAGAGAATCTTGCCGGTCATTCACGCGGTGGCAGGAAAAATCCAGGCGCCGCTTTCTGTCGATACGTATAAAGCGAGAACTGCGGAAGAAGCAATAAAAGCAGGCGCACATATCATCAATGATGTATGGGGGGCAAAACGGGATCCGGAAATCGCCGATGTTGCCGCACAGTACAACGTTCCGATTATTTTAATGCATAACCGCGAAAAGCCGCAGTATGAACATTTTATGCGGGACTGTCTGAACGATCTGTATGAAAGCATCACGATTGCAAAAAAAGCAGGCGTCGAGGACCGGCAAATCATCCTCGATCCGGGTATCGGGTTTGCGAAAGGTTTTCAGGAAGACATGGAAATGATGCGAAACCTCGACAAACTTGTTGGACTCGGCTATCCCGTTCTGCTTGCTGCCTCAAGGAAGCGCATGATCGGAAGCGTGCTCGGGCTGCCGACGGGCGAAAGAATGGAAGGCACTGGGGCGGTATGCTGCTTTGGCATCATGAAAGGCTGCCATATGGTCCGTGTCCACGATGTAAAACCTGTAAGCAGAATGGTGAAAATGATGGACGCCCTCGTCGGAAAAGGGGAACAGGATGGACAAAATTTATATTCATGATATGGAATTTTACGGTTACCACGGCGTATTGCCCGAGGAAAATAAACTGGGCCAGCGCTTCCGTGTATCCATCGTGCTTGGTTTGGACTTAAAGCAGGCGGGCGAAACCGACCGGCTGGAAGAAACCGTCAGTTATGCGGATGTCTATGCATGCGTGAAAAAAATTGTTGAAGGGCAGCCTTTCAAGCTCCTTGAAGCTGTCGCAGAAAAACTGGCTGCTTCCATTCTCGCTTTATACGAAAAAGTTGCGGAAGTCACAGTCAAAGTAACCAAACCGGACCCGCCCATTCCCGGCCATTACAAGTCCGTTGCGGTCGAAATTACAAGGAGAAGAAAGAATGGATAATCTCGCTTATTTGGCACTCGGATCCAATATTGAACCGCGATTTGATTATCTTCAGCACGCCATCCGGTTACTTAGAAACAACCCGGACATAAAGGTTTGCAAAGTTTCATCCATTTATGAAACCAATCCTGTCGGTTACACCGAGCAGGGACAGTTTTTAAATATGGCTGTTCAAATTGAAACGCGGTTATCCCCTTTTGACCTGCTCGCTGCCTGCCTTGAGATTGAAAAAAAGTTACGGAGAAAAAGGGAAATTCATTGGGGACCGCGGACAATAGACCTTGACATTTTGTTGTATAATCAGGAAAATATGAAAACAGAGAATCTTACCATTCCGCACCCGCGCATGCATGAACGGGCATTTGTTTTGGTTCCCCTCGCGGAATTGGACCATGCACTTTGCGACCCTGTAACCAAAACCCCGTATGCGGAACTGCTGAAAAAGTGCACAGACAAAGATGGTGTCCGGCTGTGGAAACAGATCACAGGGGATACTGCTTTCTTGCCATAAAGGGTACCCCCGGGCATTTTAAACAACCCGGCGGCGGCTTTATACTGAAATACGGATTGGTGTATAACCGGTACGGAAACAACGACAGGCCATGTAACGGAGTACTGCCGGAGGAATCCCGGCAGTACTTGCTTGTATACATACAAAGAAAAAACCTGGTGAAAGGATGTCTGAACGCGAAAGATTGTGTACAATAATAGAGGTATACGTCTATAATGGCTAATGTTGGGCGGCAGAACCTTTCATACTTGAAGAGGGCGGAAAATAAGGAAAGGCGTCTTTCCTTTTCTATCATATTGGCCGGCATTTTTAACGATTGGAGGAAAAAAGATGAGTGGCGAAAATATAAATGAACAGTATCTGGTCCGGAAAGAAAAAATGGAGGCGCTCCGCGAAAAAGGGGTGGACCCGTTCGGCAAGCGTTTTGAACGGACAACCGACACGGAAGAATTAAAACAAAAATACGGCGAATGCACGGAAGAACAACTGGAAGAAAAAGAGATTCCAGTTGCCATTGCCGGGCGGATCATGACAAAACGGCGGAAAGGAAGGGCCGGGTTTGCCCATATCCAGGACTTGAAAGGGCAAATCCAGTTTTATATTCGCCAGGACGCAGTCGGCGAAGAACAGTACGAGTTATTCAAAAGCACGGACCTTGGCGACATTGTCGGGCTTAAAGGCACGGTTTTCCGGACAAAAGTGGGCGAATTGTCCGTCAAAGTCAAAGAATTTATTCTGTTAACAAAAGCGCTGCGCCCGTTGCCGGATAAATTCCACGGCCTGCGGGACATCGAGCAGCGGTACCGTCAGCGTTATCTCGACCTGATTATGAGTGAAGAAAGTAAAAACACGTTCATTACAAGAAGCCGCATTATCCAGTCCATCCGCAATTATTTGGACAAGAACGGCTATTTGGAAGTCGAAACGCCGATGATGCATGCCATTGCAGGTGGGGCGGCTGCACGGCCGTTTATCACCCATCACAATGCGCTCGATATCGACCTTTATATGCGGATTGCGATTGAACTTCATCTGAAACGGCTGATTGTCGGCGGGTTGGAAAAAGTCTATGAAATCGGCCGCGTCTTCCGCAATGAAGGAATCGATACCCGCCATAACCCGGAATTCACGATGCTTGAGCTGTACGAAGCATATGCGGATTTTAACGATATTATGCAGCTGACTGAAAACATGATTGTCCACACAGCAAAAGAAGTACTTGGCACAACCACCATCCGGTACGGCGAACACGAAGTAAATCTTGAACCGGAGTGGCGCCGCCTGCATATGGTCGATGCGATTAAAGAATATACGGGCGTCGACTTCTGGAATGTGACAAGCACGGAAGAAGCAAGGGCACTTGCAAAAGAACACCATATTGAAATCACGGAACATATGGAATACGGGCATATCGTCAATGAATTTTTCGAGCAAAGGGTAGAAGAAAAACTGATCCAGCCGACTTTCGTTTACGGGCACCCGGTCGAAATCTCGCCGCTTGCTAGAAAAAATGAAAAAGACCCGCGGTTTACAGACCGGTTCGAACTGTTCATTGTCGGCCGTGAACATGCCAATGCCTTCACCGAACTGAATGACCCGATCGACCAGCGCGAACGTTTCGTGAACCAGCTGAAAGAGCGCGAGCAGGGGAATGACGAAGCGCACCAAATGGATGAAGACTTTATTGAAGCATTGGAATACGGCATGCCGCCAACAGGAGGACTCGGCATCGGCGTTGACCGGCTTGTCATGTTGCTGACCAATGCCCCGTCTATCCGGGACGTGCTGCTCTTCCCATTAATGAAAAGCAGGGATTAAGCAAAGCAAAACTTACAAAAAGCAGCGGGGCAGGAACCGCTGCTTTTTGAAAACATTATTTTAATATAATATTAACGTTCAAGTGGCCAGTTTCTTGGGAATGGATGTTTGTTATGGCCAACCGTAAGCTTTTTTCCTGCTTTGGTGAAAGGAAGCAGGCTTCAGCTTGTTTGAAAAATAAATGGCGAAAAACTATTGCATTCGTGCCAAATGCATGGTATAGTAATATTCGTTGGCTAATTAAATGCCTACTGAAATACAGATTTGAAAAAGTTGTTGACAATAGTATTCGTTTGTAGTAGAATATTAAAGTCGCTTAGAAAGCAACACAGATTGTTCCTTGAAAACTGGACAAAACGAAACGTCAAATTCTTTTTGAGCTTTTATCAAACATCTTTACTGAGAGTTTGATCCTGGCTCAGGACGAACGCTGGCGGCGTGCCTAATACATGCAAGTCGTGCGGACCTTTTAAAAGCTTGCTTTTAAAAGGTTAGCGGCGGACGGGTGAGTAACACGTGGGCAACCTGCCTGTAAGATCGGGATAACGCCGGGAAACCGGGGCTAATACCGGATAGTTTTTTCCTCCGCATGGAGGAAAAAGGAAAGACGGCTTCGGCTGTCACTTACAGATGGGCCCGCGGCGCATTAGCTTGTTGGTGGGGTAACGGCTCACCAAGGCAACGATGCGTAGCCGACCTGAGAGGGTGATCGGCCACATTGGGACTGAGACACGGCCCAAACTCCTACGGGAGGCAGCAGTAGGGAATCTTCCGCAATGGACGAAAGTCTGACGGAGCAACGCCGCGTGAGTGAAGAAGGCCTTCGGGTCGTAAAACTCTGTTGCCGGGGAAGAACAAGTGCCGTTCGAACAGGGCGGCGCCTTGACGGTACCCGGCCAGAAAGCCACGGCTAACTACGTGCCAGCAGCCGCGGTAATACGTAGGTGGCAAGCGTTGTCCGGAATTATTGGGCGTAAAGCGCGCGCAGGCGGCTTCTTAAGTCTGATGTGAAATCTTGCGGCTCAACCGCAAGCGGTCATTGGAAACTGGGAGGCTTGAGTGCAGAAGAGGAGAGTGGAATTCCACGTGTAGCGGTGAAATGCGTAGAGATGTGGAGGAACACCAGTGGCGAAGGCGGCTCTCTGGTCTGTAACTGACGCTGAGGCGCGAAAGCGTGGGGAGCAAACAGGATTAGATACCCTGGTAGTCCACGCCGTAAACGATGAGTGCTAAGTGTTAGAGGGTTTCCGCCCTTTAGTGCTGCAGCTAACGCATTAAGCACTCCGCCTGGGGAGTACGGCCGCAAGGCTGAAACTCAAAGGAATTGACGGGGGCCCGCACAAGCGGTGGAGCATGTGGTTTAATTCGAAGCAACGCGAAGAACCTTACCAGGTCTTGACATCCTCTGACCTCCCTGGAGACAGGGCCTTCCCCTTCGGGGGACAGAGTGACAGGTGGTGCATGGTTGTCGTCAGCTCGTGTCGTGAGATGTTGGGTTAAGTCCCGCAACGAGCGCAACCCTTGACCTTAGTTGCCAGCATTCAGTTGGGCACTCTAAGGTGACTGCCGGTGACAAACCGGAGGAAGGTGGGGATGACGTCAAATCATCATGCCCCTTATGACCTGGGCTACACACGTGCTACAATGGATGGTACAAAGGGCTGCGAGACCGCGAGGTTAAGCCAATCCCAGAAAACCATTCCCAGTTCGGATTGCAGGCTGCAACCCGCCTGCATGAAGCCGGAATCGCTAGTAATCGCGGATCAGCATGCCGCGGTGAATACGTTCCCGGGCCTTGTACACACCGCCCGTCACACCACGAGAGTTTGTAACACCCGAAGTCGGTGAGGTAACCTTTACGGAGCCAGCCGCCGAAGGTGGGACAGATGATTGGGGTGAAGTCGTAACAAGGTAGCCGTATCGGAAGGTGCGGCTGGATCACCTCCTTTCTAAGGGGAAAAGCGTAGGGCGCTCGTTCATCGGCGTACGGATTTCGTAGTCTTCGACTGAGATAAAGGAAACACGATGAGCCTTAAAGGCGAATCGATGTTGACTTATCGTAGGGAGAAGACGTAGAAATACGCTAGCCGATAGCGCCCGGAGCTAGACAGAAAAGGAAAACTTCGTTTTCCAAAATCAAGTTTGACGTTTCCGTTTTGTTCAGTTTTGAAGGTTCAATCCTTCAACATGTGTTCTTTGAAAACCGGATAGGAGAAACAAACCAAGTAAACCGAGAATCGCTTATTTTTGGATTTAAACCTTTTTATGGTTAAGTTAGAAAGGGCGCACGGCGGATGCCTTGGCACTAGGAGCCGATGAAGGACGGTACAAACACCGATATGCTCCGGGGAGCTGTACGTAAGCTTTGATCCGGAGATTTCCGAATGGGGAAACCCCCTGTCTTTAATCGGACAGGATTCCTGCCTGAATCCATAGGGCAGGAAGGGCACACCCGGGGAACTGAAACATCTCAGTACCCGGAGGAAGAGAAAGCAATTGCGATTTCCCAAGTAGCGGCGAGCGAACAGGAAACAGCCCAAACCGGAAGGCTTGCCTTCCGGGGTTGTAGGACACTCATATGGGAGTTACAAAAGAACGGGGTAAGTGAAGCGGCCTGGAAAGGCCTGCCGGAGAAGGTAAAAGCCCTGTAACTGAAACTTCGTTCTCTCCCGAGTGGATCCTGAGTACGGCGGGACACGAGGAATCCCGCCGGAATCCGGGAGGACCATCTCCCAAGGCTAAATACTCCCTAGTGACCGATAGTGAACCAGTACCGTGAGGGAAAGGTGAAAAGCACCCCGGGAGGGGAGTGAAAGAGATCCTGAAACCGTGTGCCTACAAGTAGTCAGAGCCCGTTAACGGGTGATGGCGTGCCTTTTGTAGAATGAACCGGCGAGTTACGGTCTCATGCAAGGTTAAGCTGAAGAAGCGGAGCCGCAGCGAAAGCGAGTCTGAACAGGGCGAAAGAGTATGAGGCCGCAGACCCGAAACCAGGTGATCTACCCATGTCCAGGGTGAAGGCAAGGTAACACTTGCTGGAGGCCCGAACCCACGCACGTTGAAAAGTGCGGGGATGAGGTGTGGGTAGCGGAGAAATTCCAATCGAACTTGGAGATAGCTGGTTCTCTCCGAAATAGCTTTAGGGCTAGCCTCAAGCGAAGAGTTTTGGAGGTAGAGCACTGTTTGGACGAGGGGCCCTCATCGGGTTACCGAATTCAGACAAACTCCGAATGCCAAAAACTTATGCTTGGGAGTCAGACTGTGAGTGATAAGATCCATGGTCGAAAGGGAAACAGCCCAGACCGCCAGCTAAGGTCCCAAAGTATACGTTAAGTGGAAAAGGATGTGGCGTTGCTTAGACAACCAGGATGTTGGCTTAGAAGCAGCCATCATTCAAAGAGTGCGTAATAGCTCACTGGTCGAGTGACGCTGCGCCGAAAATGTACCGGGGCTAAACGTATCACCGAAGCTGCGGATGGACACCGTATGGTGTCCGTGGTAGGAGAGCGTTCTAAGGGCGTTGAAGCCGGACCGGAAGGACCGGTGGAGCGCTTAGAAGTGAGAATGCCGGTATGAGTAGCGAAAGAAGGGTGAGAATCCCTTCCACCGAATGCCTAAGGTTTCCTGAGGAAGGCTCGTCCGCTCAGGGTTAGTCGGGGCCTAAGCCGAGGCCGAAAGGCGTAGGCGATGGACAACAGGTTGATATTCCTGTACCGCCTCTTCACCGTTTGAACGATGGGGGGACGCAGGAGGATAGGGCGAGCGCGACACTGGTTGATCGCGTCCAAGCAGTTAGGCCGGTGCGGAGGCAAATCCTTCGCGCCAAGGCGGAGCTGTGATGGCGAGGGAAATTTGAGTACCGAAGTTCCTGATTCCACACTGCCAAGAAAAGCCTCTAGTGAGGTGAAAGGCGCCCGTACCGCAAACCGACACAGGTAGGCGAGGAGAGAATCCTAAGGTGAGCGAGAGAACTCTCGTTAAGGAACTCGGCAAAATGACCCCGTAACTTCGGGAGAAGGGGTGCTTTTTGGGGTGTATGCCCCGGGAAGCCGCAGTGAATAGGCCCAGGCGACTGTTTAGCAAAAACACAGGTCTCTGCGAAGCCGCAAGGCGAAGTATAGGGGCTGACACCTGCCCGGTGCTGGAAGGTTAAGGAGAGGGGTTAGCCGTAAGGCGAAGCTCTGAACTGAAGCCCCAGTAAACGGCGGCCGTAACTATAACGGTCCTAAGGTAGCGAAATTCCTTGTCAGGTAAGTTCTGACCCGCACGAAAGGTGTAACGATCTGGGCACTGTCTCAACGAGAGACTCGGTGAAATTATAGTACCTGTGAAGATGCAGGTTACCCGCGACAGGACGGAAAGACCCCATGGAGCTTTACTGCAGCCTGATATTGAATTTTGGTACAGCTTGTACAGGATAGGTAGGAGCCTTGGAAACCGGAGCGCCAGCTTCGGCGGAGGCATCGGTGGGATACTACCCTGGCTGTATTGAAATTCTAACCCGCACCCCTTACCGGGGTGGGAGACAGTGTCAGGCAGGCAGTTTGACTGGGGCGGTCGCCTCCTAAAAGGTAACGGAGGCGCCCAAAGGTTCCCTCAGAATGGTTGGAAATCATTCGCAGAGTGTAAAGGCATAAGGGAGCTTGACTGCGAGACTTACAAGTCGGGCAGGGACGAAAGTCGGGCTTAGTGATCCGGTGGTTCCGCATGGAAGGGCCATCGCTCAACGGATAAAAGCTACCCTGGGGATAACAGGCTGATCTCCCCCAAGAGTCCACATCGACGGGGAGGTTTGGCACCTCGATGTCGGCTCATCGCATCCTGGGGCTGTAGTCGGTCCCAAGGGTTGGGCTGTTCGCCCATTAAAGCGGTACGCGAGCTGGGTTCAGAACGTCGTGAGACAGTTCGGTCCCTATCCGTCGCGGGCGCAGGAAATTTGAGAGGAGCTGTCCTTAGTACGAGAGGACCGGGATGGACGCACCGCTGGTGTACCAGTTGTCTTGCCAAAGGCATCGCTGGGTAGCTATGTGCGGAAGGGATAAGTGCTGAAAGCATCTAAGCATGAAGCCCCCCTCAAGATGAGATTTCCCACAGTTTATACTGGTAAGATCCCTGAAAGATGATCAGGTTGATAGGTCCGGGGTGGAAGCGCGGCGACGCGTGGAGCTGACGGATACTAATCGATCGAGGACTTAACCACGAAAAGCGGAAGCGCCTTGGTCATCGGCGTACGGATTTCGGAGCTTTCGACTGAGATAAAGGAAACACGGCGAGGTATCGAGCCGATGTTGACTTATCGTAGGGAGAAAGCGTAGAAATACGCTAGCCGATAGGCGCTGGAGCTGGACAACAGAAAAGCGGAGGTGCCTTGTTTAGCCCCGACAAGCGAATGTTCTGACCGGCATGGAGCCGTCTTTTGGCTCCGTGACGGGCAGGTTATTCGACCTCGAGGGGCTAGGCACCGGAGCTGGACAATAGAAAAGCGGAGGTGCCTTGCCAAAGGCGCTGGAGCTAGACAATTCTCAAAGTTAGAAACCAAAGCTATTCTCCGTTTACAGTTTTTTCTCCCATTCGGTTTTCAGGGAACACATCCCAAAAATTATACAGGTCCGGTGATGATGGCGGAAAGGTCACACCCGTTCCCATCCCGAACACGGAAGTTAAGCTTTCCAGCGCCGATGGTAGTTGGGGGTTTCCCCCTGCGAGAGTAGGACGTTGCCGGGCCAAATCAAAACCGCAGACGATTTGTCTGCGGTTTTTGCGTGTTAATGTACTCGGCTCATTGCTTTTTTTCGGAATGCAGGGCCGTTTTGCTTAAAGTTATTATATGAAGCGACAGAAAGGGATTTTTTAACTTTCGTGGTCTTCTTGATGACAGAAATCAGCCGAAAAGCACAGATAGCCGGTGAATCGTTCCATTTTGCTCTTGTCCATAAGCATCGGTTTCACCCTGACATTTGCATAGCTTGTTTTACTGCCTGCCGTTAAGAAACTGTAGGCAGAGGAACGGGCCTTTTTCGATTGCTGTCTGGAGAAAAAGGCGGATGGCCGGAAAGTCAATTGTTTCCCGGTTTTTAAGCAGCTCTGCCCACCATTCTGTTTCGTAGCGGGAAATCATGCTCAAATTATACAAAAGCAGGTAATGGACCAATATATCGGGAAGGTCGTTTTCCGGTTGTAATTTATACGGAAAGTAAATTTGATTTGTAAAGAAATGATAACGGAATGGCGGAGGGAGACAGCCGCGGGCGGAAAACGAGAAGGCGTCTTCTTCCGCTTCCATTTCCAAAAGTCTGTCCTGAAGTTTTTCGGACAAATATTGTGAAAACCTGCCCGCTGTCATATGATAGCCATCAAGGACCGCAAAAGGAAGCCGGTACTTCCCGTTCTTTTCTTCTACCGGCAAAAAATATTTCCGGCGGGGGAAGGCCGTTTCAAGTTCTGGGATTTGCCGAAGCAGGCTCTGCATGGTGTATTTATTGCCTTCGAGCGGGCCGAGTCCGAACATTTTATGGGCGAAATGGCCGCATAAACCGGTTTTTTGAATTTTAACCTCGTCTTCGCCAAACCGGTAGTTTTGTTTTTTCTTTTTTCGCGATGTCACCCCATGGGCAAGGACGGAAGTGGTTTCAGGATATAGCGGGTCGCATGACAGCAGGCAGGCTTTTAATAAATGAATGAAGCCGTAAAAAATCAAAACAGGCTGAATCGAAACGGGCGCCTGCACAGCCTGGCGGTAATAAGCTTCACCGTGTTCGAGATAATACATAAAAGCATAACAGTTCTCATAGCTTTTGGCGGCGCTTTGGCTAAAATCCGAAGCCTCATAGCGGGCTTTCAAATAGCGCTGCGTATATTCTGCGGATTGAAATAAAATCAAGTGATCCCATTGGTCCATAAAAGACAATATTTCGCCCTCCGAATTAACTGAATAGTATTATATGTTTTGGAGACCTTGACAGTATTATGTCCAATTGATAACCTACAAATAATATTTTTATCAATCCAGGAGGGGTTTGCATGTGGGAAACGAAGTTCGTAAAAGAAGGTCTTACGTTTGATGATGTATTACTGATTCCGGCAGAGTCGGAAGTGCTGCCGAAAGATGTCGATACAAGTGTCGCCCTAACGGAAACCTTGAAGTTGAACATTCCGATCATCAGCGCCGGCATGGATACGGTAACCGAAGCGGAAATGGCGATCGCCATGGCAAGGCAGGGCGGCCTCGGGATTATCCACAAAAACATGAGCATTGAACAACAGGCGGAGCAGGTGGATCGTGTCAAACGGTCGGAAAACGGCGTTATCACCAATCCGTTTTTCTTAACACCTGATGAGCAGGTGTTTGCAGCGGAACATTTAATGGGCAAATACCGGATTTCCGGCGTGCCGATCGTGAATAACCGTGACGAGCAGAAACTGGTCGGGATTTTGACCAACCGCGACATGCGTTTTATTGAAGATTACTCCACCCGGATTTCAGATGTGATGACGAAAGAGAATCTTGTGACGGCGCCTGTCGGTACGACGTTGAAAGAGGCGGAACAGCTTTTGCACCGGCATAAAATTGAAAAGCTGCCGCTTGTCGATGAGAACGGCGTATTAAAAGGGCTTATTACGATTAAAGATATCGAAAAGGTTATTGAGTTCCCAAATGCAGCCAAAGATGACCAGGGCCGCCTTCTTGTTGGTGCGGCAGTCGGCGTGACAAGCGACGTAATGAAACGGGTGGAATTGCTCGTTGAAGCGGGAGTGGATGCGGTTGTTATCGATACGGCGCACGGCCACTCAAAAGGGGTGCTGGAAACCGTCGCAAACATCCGCAAATCTTACCCTTCCTTAAATATTATCGCCGGAAATGTTGCGACGGCAGAAGGTACGAAAGCGCTGATAGACGCGGGCGCGGATATTGTAAAAGTCGGTATCGGGCCGGGCTCCATCTGTACGACAAGAGTGGTTGCCGGGGTTGGTGTACCGCAAATTACAGCGGTTTATGATTGTGCGACAGAAGCAAGGAAGTACGGAAAAGCGATTATTGCAGACGGTGGCATTAAATTCTCAGGCGATATTGTAAAGGCGCTGGCTGCCGGTGGACATGCTGTAATGCTCGGCAGCCTGCTTGCAGGGACCTCGGAAAGCCCAGGCGAAATGGAAATCTATCAAGGGCGGCAATATAAAGTTTACCGCGGCATGGGGTCCATCAGCGCAATGGAAAGCGGATCGAGGGATCGTTACTTCCAGGAAGGCGCGAAAAAACTGGTGCCAGAAGGAATCGAAGGACGCGTGCCGTTTAAAGGGAGCCTTCAGGATGTCATCTACCAATTAATCGGCGGGCTCCGGTCCGGCATGGGTTATTGCGGCGCGAAAGATATGATTTCATTGCGTGAAGAAGCGCAGTTTATCCGCATGACAGGGGCAGGCCTGCGGGAGAGCCATCCGCATGATATCCAGATTACAAAAGAAGCTCCGAATTATTCTTTGTCTTAACATCGATTTTGAATGGGAAAAAATGGCAGGCATAGGTTTCCTGCCATTTTTTTCTGCCATTTAATAGATTTGCAACTCTATATCTGGCTTGTCGGACTCGGAAAAATCGCCGCCATTCAGTACCCCCGGCTGCCCTGCATTTTCGGAAAAAGTTGACAAATGCGGCAAACACTATGCATCTACTTTTTCAACCGGAACTATGTTAAAATAGGCAAAGTGTATACATATCTTGATGGAGGGTTGAAAGTGAAAAAAAGCTTGCAAAAAATGGCGTTTGCGTTTCTGGCGCTGCTGCTAACGGCAGGGGTTGTGCAGCAGGTGCCGAAAACAGTCCATGCGCAGGATCAGTTGGATATTCATGCAAAAGCAGCCATCATTGTCGATGCGGATAACGGACAGATTTTGTATGAAAAAAATGCCAATCAGGCACTGGGCATTGCTTCCATGAGCAAAATGATGACGGAGTACTTGTTGCTTAAAGCCATTCATGAGAAAAAGGTTTCGTGGAACCAGAAAGTGACAATCAGCGATTATGCGTATCGCATTTCCCAAAACAGGGCACTTTCAAACGTGCCGTTAAGAAAAGGCGAAAAGTACACGGTTAAAGAGCTCTTCCAAGCGATGGCGATCTATTCGGCAAATGGCGCAACGATTGCGATTGCAGAAACGCTCGGCGGAACGGAAAAAAACTATCTGAACATGATGAACAAACAGGCGAAAGCATTCGGCCTCACCGATTATAAATTTGTGAACGCAACCGGGCTGAACAATGAGGATTTGCAAGGCATGCAGCCGGAAGGAACAGGCAGGACGGAAGAAAACCTTGTCTCAGCAAAATCCGTTGCAAAAATCGCCTACCATTTGATCCACGACTATCCGGAGATTTTACAAACAACAAGCACGGCCAAAATGAAATTCCGGGCCGGGACAGATGATGAAATTGCGATGCAGAACTGGAACTGGATGCTTCCGTCCCTTGTTTACGGGCGGCAGGGCGTTGACGGCTTGAAAACCGGGAACACCGACAATGCGGGATACTGCTTTACAGGCACGGCCAAGCAAAACGGCATGCGCATCATTACCGTTGTTCTTCATGCAGAGGATGCGAACGGGAACAGCACCATCAAGTCCCGGTTTGATGTCACAAACAAATTAATGGACTATGCTTTTAGTAATTTCACGGAAAAAACCCTTTACCCGAAAGGCTATCAGGTGAAAAAGACGGTAACGGTGAAGTCCGGCAAAGAAAAACAGGCTTCCGTTGTCACGAAGGCGCCGCTTAAAGTGGCTGTGAAAAACGGTGAAGGCAAAATGTATACCCCTGTTGTGAAATTTGATTCGAAGCAAATCAAGGCTCCGGTGAAAAAAGGGACAAAGGTTGGCACATTGTATGCCCGGCATAAAGACGGGCAGGAACTTGGCTATTTGTACGGCCCGAATACAGCGCATACCGCCTTGGTCACCAAAACTGATATTGAAAAAGCCAACTGGTTTGTGCGCATGATGCGCGGAATTGGCGGATTTTTCGGGGGCATTTGGGATCATACAGTCGGCAAATTATTTTAAGTAAAACAGGACAAGGGCGCTTGTCCTGTTTTTCACTTTAACGTGGAAAAATTAGTGTCTTGACAAGCATTCGTTTTTGGTGTTAATTTAAATTATTATACATATAATAAGAATTTTTAATTTTATAAAGGGGCGTACAAAAAATGAAAACAGGAACAGATCTAGTGAAACGCGGGATGGCGGAAATGCAAAAGGGCGGCGTCATCATGGACGTGGTCAATGCCGAGCAGGCAAAACTCGCTGAAGAAGCAGGCGCTGTTGCCGTCATGGCATTGGAACGTGTTCCGTCTGATATCCGGAAAGCCGGAGGGGTTGCCCGTATGGCGGATCCTTCCATTGTGGAAGAAGTTATGAACGCCGTCAGCATTCCGGTAATGGCAAAAGCAAGGATCGGCCATATTGTTGAAGCGCGGGTGCTCGAAGCGATGGGCGTCGATTATATTGACGAAAGCGAAGTTTTAACGCCGGCCGACGATGAGTTCCATATCAATAAAAAAGAATTCACAGTGCCGTTTGTGTGCGGCTGCCGTGATTTGGGGGAAGCGGCTCGAAGAATCGGGGAAGGCGCCTCGATGCTCAGGACAAAAGGCGAGCCGGGAACCGGGAATATCGTTGAAGCGGTAAGGCATATGCGGAAAGTGAATGCGCAGGTCCGCAAAGTGGTCAACATGAACGAAGATGAACTGATGACGGAAGCTAAACAGCTCGGTGCCCCGTATGAAGTGCTGTTGCAAATTAAAAAAGAAGGCCGGCTGCCGGTTGTGAACTTTGCTGCAGGCGGTGTTGCAACGCCGGCGGATGCGGCGTTGATGATGCAGCTCGGTGCGGACGGCGTTTTTGTCGGATCGGGGATTTTCAAATCAGAAAACCCGGCGAAATTTGCGAAAGCGATTGTTGAAGCAACGACCCATTACCAAGATTACAAACTGATTGCCGAATTGTCGAAAGACCTTGGGACAGCAATGAAAGGCTTGGAAATTTCAACATTGCCGGCTGAAGCAAGAATGCAGGAGCGCGGCTGGTAAGGAGAATCAGCATGAAAAAAATTGGCGTACTTGGCCTCCAGGGGGCTGTGGAGGAACATATCCGCGCAGTGGAAGCCTGCGGGGCGGAAGGTGTTGTCATTAAGAAAAAAGAGCAGTTGGACGAAATCGGCGGGCTCATCCTGCCGGGCGGAGAAAGCACGGCAATGCGGCGGCTCATTGACCGCTACGGTTTTATGGCGGAACTGAGACAGTTTGCCGAAAGCAAGCCAGTCTTTGGCACATGCGCAGGACTGATCCTGCTTGCAAAGCATATTGAAGGCCAGGAAGATGCGCATATCGGCGCAATGGATATTACGGTGGCGCGCAATTCTTTCGGCCGCCAGCGGGAAAGTTTTGAAGAAACCATCCGTGTGAACGGCATCGCGGAAGATTTTCCAGCTGTTTTTATTCGCGCGCCCCATATCGTTTCCGTTTCAGATCATGTTGAAGTGCTGGCCGAGTGCCGCGGACGGATTGTTGCGGTTCGCCAAGGAAATTTGCTCGGTTGCTCCTTCCATCCGGAGTTAACGGATGACCTGCGTATGACCGAATATTTTTTAAGTATGGCACGGATTCCGGTATAGTCTGTTGCAAAACGGATAAAATTGTAGTACATTAAGGTGTACGTGAAGACTGAAAAAGCAATGACAGGAACCAGTAGCAGAACGCTTTTCCTAAAGAGAGCCGGTGGGTGGTGGAAACCGGCGGAAAGCTTCTGTGAATCCATCCTTGAGCGGGTTGCTGAAAGCCGGGCGAGTAGGCATCCACGGGATAAAAACCCGTTATCCTTACAAAGCGGAAAACTCTTGTTTTCAATTTGGGTGGCAACGCGGGTTCACTCTCGTCCCTGTTTTCGGGGCGGGAGTTTTTTATTTGAATTTCGATAAAAGGAGAAGGATAGCATGTTGGACATCAAATTTTTGCGTGCGCATTTTGATGAAGTCAAAGAACGAATGCAGCACCGCGGAGAAGATTTGACCGATTTTGAGAAGTTCAGCGGGCTGGACCAAAGACGGCGCGAACTGATCATGGAAAGCGAAGCGTTGAAAAACAGACGGAATGAAGTCACGCAGCAAGTTGCGGCACTGAAACGCGAAAAGAAAGATGCAACAAAGCTGATCGAGGAAATGCGCGGCGTCGGTGAAAAAATTAAAGCACTGGATGCCGAGTTGAAACAAGTCGAATCAGAACTTGAAATGCTGATGCTTTCTATCCCGAACATTCCGCATGAAAGTGTGCCGGTGGGAGATAGCGAAGAGGACAATGTCGAAATCCGGAAATGGGGTGAAGTGCCGGCATTTGGATTTGAACCGAAACCGCATTGGGATATTGCCACTGACCTCGGCATCCTTGATTTTGAAAGGGCAGCCAAAGTGACCGGCAGCCGGTTCGTCTTTTACAAAGGGCTCGGCGCCCGCCTTGAACGTGCGCTTTATAATTTTATGCTTGATCTGCACGTCGAAGAACACGGCTATGAAGAGGTATTGCCGCCGTATATGGTGAACCGCGCCAGCATGACAGGAACGGGGCAGCTGCCGAAATTTGAAGAAGACGCTTTTCTTGTCAATGAAAAAGACTATTTTCTGATTCCGACTGCCGAAGTGCCGGTGACAAATTATCACCGTGATGAAATTTTAAACGGTGACGACCTGCCGATCAATTATGTGGCGTTCAGTGCCTGTTTTCGTTCGGAAGCGGGTTCTGCCGGGCGTGATACACGCGGGCTGATCCGCCAGCACCAGTTTAACAAAGTGGAACTTGTGAAATTTGTCAAACCGGAAGATTCCTATAATGAACTCGAAAAACTGACCGGCCATGCGGAAAAAGTGCTGCAGCTTCTGGGCCTGCCTTATCATGTGATGAGCATGTGCACGGCGGACCTCGGGTTTACGGCAGCGAAAAAATATGATATTGAAGTATGGATGCCAAGCCAGCACGTATACCGCGAGATTTCTTCGTGCAGCAACTTCGAAGCCTTCCAGGCAAGGCGTGCGAACATCCGCTTCCGCAGGGAACCCAATGCGAAACCGGAACATGTCCATACACTGAACGGGTCCGGACTTGCCATCGGGCGTACCGTCGCAGCCATCCTCGAAAATTACCAGCAGGCTGACGGCAGTGTGGTGGTGCCTGAAGTGCTCCGCCCGTACATGCGTACTGATATCATCAAACCGTAAAAAAATCCCCGGCTTTTTACATGAAAAGCCGGGGATTTTTTGAAACATGTTTCCCGGAAGCTTCCGCATTTTTTAGGTGCGCAGGATTTCACTCGAAAACACGGCTATATCTAGAGGTTGCTAAATCGGTAAAAATTCTAGATTTGGCAAGCTGCTGACAGCTTTGACAACCATTAAAATGCAAGGATTTTACAACAGATCCAGGGAGATGCTTGCACTCGAAACTCGATTCAACGTATGGAGAAGATAAAATCTTCCATTTCCGCAAAAGGATCTTCTATATTTTGAGACAGAACTTGCAGACAAACTCAGAATCGGATTCGTTCAGCAAATCCTATCTAGCTGAATAAGCGAGATTCTCAGAATTGGCATGGATTCTAAAGAATTTGCCGATCTTTGCGCTCGAAAGCCGTTTCAACGGTGAGAAGAGGACAAAATCACCCCCTTTTTGCAGGTGGTGGCAACCATTAAAGCCGGGCTTGCTGGGAGAATCGGATAAATTGCCAAAATCCGATTTGTTCAGCTTCAGCTAGACCTATCTAAATATGCGCTTAGGCCTTCCCCCTGGCTAAAGTTCAGATGCTTTTCTGCAGTAGAACCTTGGTGTGCTTGACTTGTTTCAATCATGTGGGTTATAATCTTTTTTGTCAAAATGGAGGAATACCCAAGTCTGGCTGAAGGGATCGGTCTTGAAAACCGACAGGCGGGTTACACCGCGCGGGGGTTCGAATCCCTCTTCCTCCGCTTGAAAAATGAAAGCCCGCGGGCCCCTGAGGCGTAAGCTGCGGGCTTTTTTCGTAGAGTAAAAAAGATACAATACTTTTGCATACCCGTGATCTCTCCGTAAATCATGAAAAAGCCCGTTACGCGATTGTAACGGGCTTTTTAGCCGCCATTATTTTTTTACGGATGCTGCCTGTGCGAGCATGTAGCCGATCCGCTCGACAATCGGTTCGACGGCATCTTCATGTTCAAACAGGTCGTATTCGTCAATGTTTAGCCTGAGAACCGGGCAGGCATGGAAAGAGTCGATCCACTGTTCGTACCGTCTCTGCATTTCAATCCAGTATTCAACAGGGGTATCTTGTTCCATCGACCGGCCGCGTTTTTTGATCCGTTCCAAAATGTTTTCCAGTTTACCTTCCAAATAAATCATCAGGTCGGGATGCGGAAAATACGGCGTCATCACCATGGCATCGAACAAGTTTGTATAGGTTTCAAAATCAACGGCAGACATATTGCCTTTTTCGTAATGCATCTGGGCAAAAATGCCGGTATCCTCGTAAATGGAACGGTCCTGGATAAACCCGCCGCCGTATTCAAACATTTTTTTTTGCTCCTTGAACCTTTCCGCCAGAAAATAAATTTGAAGATGGAAACTCCACCGTTTAAAATCGCTATAAAATTTTTCCAAATACGGATTGGTGTCGACTTTTTCAAAGGACGCCCGGAAATGGAGCGCCTTCGCGAGCGCACGGGTTAAAGTCGATTTTCCGACGCCGACGGTACCTGCAATGGTGATCACAGCGTGGTTCGGAATTTGATATTTCTCACGAAGTTCCATGGGTATGTACTCCTTTTTGTAAGGTTAGCGCGATTTCTTGAAGCATGGATTTCAGGTCATGTTCATGCCGGATAAAATCAAGTGTATCACAGTCGAACTTTAATACCGGGATATTCGGATGTTCGGCTTCGAAGCGGCTCATAAACCGTCCGTAGTCTGCGGATAGTTTTTGCAAATACGTTTCCTGCATATTTTTTTCAAATGCCCGTCCTCTTATTTCAATTCTCTTAAGGAGCGTTTCCAGGCTTGCATGCAGGTAAATGATGACATTTGGCTGCGGCATATCCGCTGTTAAAATGTCGTAAATTTTTGAAAATTTTTCAAACTCATCTGTTTTTAGCGTCCGCCGGGCAAAAATCAGGCTTTTAAAAATATGGTAATCTGCAACAGCAGGCTGTCTATGCTGCTTCAGGTCTTCCAGTTGTTTGTAGCGGTTGCAGAGGAAAAACATCTCGGTTTGGAAGCTCCATTCTTCTTTATTGGTATAAAATTTTCCAAGAAAAGGATTTTCATCCACAATTTCTTTCAAAAGCTCAAATGAAAAGTATGCTGAAATGGCTTTTGCCAATGACGTCTTGCCAACGCCGATCGGTCCCTCGATTGCAATAAACGGTACCCTTTCCATAACGGCCCTCCCGCTGAAGCGATAGTTCATTGATGCACACTGTTGCTATTTTAGCACATGTCGCCGCCAGTTGGCATGCGGGAAATAAAAGCGGTATGTGTCCTGGCGTTTTGTTTCCGGATATTTCCTACGCGCACAAGGTTGCTGAAGCCGCAACGTTGGCTTTGACTTGCATTTTTTTGGAAAAATGGCGCCCTGGGTCTTTGTATCGGATCAGGTTCCCATCCGGCCGTTCAGTTGCGCTAGCATAAATGCGGGGGAAAGGACCTCGCAATCATGTCCGCGTGCGCATCGGTTCCGGGGCAAAAGAAAAAAGCAACGGAACCCGCTGCTTCAGGAAGGGCGTTTGACGACATCAAAGCGATCGGTGATTAACAGCCAGTTTTGCGGAAAAGAGAGGCCGAGTTTCCAGTAGCTCATGCCCCTTAACCCGAGTTCAGTGAGCAAATTAAATTTTGCCTCGATGGAACGGGCATCTTCGAACCAGACGGTGTGCCGCCGGTTGTTTTCATCTGTATAGTCAAAATGCGGGGCCTGGGACGTTGTGTTGTACAGGATCGGCACATTGTGCGCACCCGCGAGCCGGATGGCCTGCTGCGGGCTGACGGCTCTTGCTGTTGTGCCGGTTTGATACGGCAATGTCCAGTCATAGCCATACAGATTTTGCCCCATCAAAATCTTATTGGGCGGCATTTCTGTGATGGCATAGCGAAGCACATCCCGGACCGGCCCGATCGGGGATACCGGCATGGGCGGGCCGCCGCTATAGCCCCATTCGTAAGTCATAATGACAACAAAATCGGCAATTTCGCCGTGCGCCCTGTAATCGTGTGCCTCGTACCAGCGTCCGGCCTGGGTGGCACTCGTTTTCGGGGCGAGCGCGGTGGACATGAGCCAACCTTCCCGGCTGAAGCGCGTTTTTGCTTTTCTTAAAAACCGGTTGTAAGCTTCCCTGTCCTGCGGGCGCAAATACTCAAAGTCAAAATGAATATCACGGAAACCGAGCCGGCTTGCAGTTTGAACAATTTCATTTAAAAACCGGTTCTGGACGGTTTCGTCGTTCAAAAGGATCCGCCCAAGTTCATCGCTGAACTGGCCGTTTTCCTGATTGCAGATCACCATCATCAAAATGGCGTTTTGGACATCGGCAATCGCCCGCAAATTTCCAAGCGGCGGAGCAACAAGTGTGCCATCGCGGTTTACCCGGAATGCAAACGGGGCAAGATACGTCAAATACGGGGCTGCTTTTCGCGCACTTGTTTCAAGAGACGCTGAGACCGTGTTCCCGAATGGTTCTACATATGCATTAAATTTTGCTCTTTTTTTCGGAAAAGGCGGCAGATAAAGGCGCAACCCGGGCCGGAGCTGCTGATGGATAGAAATGCCGTTGATGCGGGCAAGCTCCTGGTAAGATATCCCTGCTTGCTGTGCAATGGAATATAAGCTGTCCCCCGGCCGGACCCAATAAAACCTCCCGGTGATCGGGATGACAATCGCCTGTCCGATGACAAGCCGATCCGGATTTGGAAGTTCATTTGCCGAAATGATTTCTGAAGCCGGAACACTGTATCTTTGCGCAAGATTTGAGACCGTGTCATTTCTTTCGACAACATGAATTTGCAAACGAGTCCCCCCTCATGTCAGCCATCGCTATTGTTATCTTTATGCCCCGTTTTTTTAAAACATGCCCGCTTTTTATGTGCGGATTTTTTTGCGGAATCATTCAGCAAACCATTTTTGCGGCATTTCTTAACGTAGCAGCCTGCTAAATGAAGGAAGGGCATGATTTTTGTAGTATTGCTTAACGTAGAAGGGTTCTAAGTAAAGGAAGGGCATGATTTTTGTGGCGCTTCTTAACATAGAGGAGCTCTAGATTAAGGAAGCGGAAATTTTTTGTGGTGTTGCTTAACAAAAAGACCATTTTGGACCCAGTCGCGACTCCTTTTGGCAGGTTCAAAGGGACATTTCGAGCCCGGATACAGCTTGTTTTGTCCTTTTGGCAGGTTCAAAAAGACATTTCGGACCCGGATGCAGCTTGTTTTGTCTTTTTGACAGGTTCAAAAAGACATTTTGGGGCCAGGTGCGGCATGTTTTGTCTTTTTGACGGCTTCAAAAGGACATTTCGAACCCGGATGCAACGTGTTTTGTCCTTTTGACGGCTTCAAAAGGACATTTCGGGCCAGGATGCAACGTGTTTTGTCCTTTTGGCAGGTTCAAAAGGACATTTCGAGCCCGGATACAGCATGTTTTGTCTTTTTGACAGGTTCAAAAAGACATTTCGAACCCGGATGCAGCTTGTTTTGTCTTTTTGACGGCTTCAAAAGGACATTTCGGATTAAGTCCGTATAATTGTGTAAAAAGAAGGAGTCATTTTATCAACTCTTGGCAACACTGTTTTCAACGACGATAAACTAATGAAAAGAGGAGATAAAATGACTCACTTACAGTTTAACTTAAATTTGGATGTTTTAAAAGAAGCCATCATGACTTCCGATCTTGACGCGGTAATTAAATCAGCGGTTGTCCTCGTGTTAAACGAGTTTATGGAAAAGGAAAGGGATGACTATTTAAAAACGATCCCTTATGAACGCGCTGTTGAACGCCGGGATTACCGGAACGGTTACTATGAACGCGAGCTGTTGATGAGCATCGGCAATGTTACATTAAAAGTTCCCCGGACACGTAATGGCGAATTCTCAACTACCTTATTTGAAAAGTATGCCAGATGTGACCAAGCTTTCGTCCTTTCTATGTTGGAGATGGTCATCAATGGCGTCTCTACCCGTAAGGTCACAAATGTCGTAGAACAGCTTTGCGGTAAGAATGTATCCAAGTCGTTTGTCTCTTCCCTTACGCAAAAACTGGATCCCATTGTGAATGCTTGGGCCGAGAGACCGTTGAATACAACCTACTACCCTTATGTGTTTGTGGACGCCATGTATATAAAAGTACGGGAGCACCATAAGGTCATATCAAAGGCTGTTTATATTGCGACTGCCATTACAGAGAAGAATACACGTGAAATACTGGGTTTAAGCGTTGACCATGCAGAAAGTTTGGAGAGTTGGAGTTCATTTTTTAAACAACTTAAATCACGTGGACTCCAATCACCAAAACTCGTTATTTCCGATGCTCACATGGGCCTTCAGAAAGCAATACAACGGGAATTCATTGGCACTGCTTGGAAAAGGTGCAATGTTCATTTTAAACGCAATATCATTGAAAAACTGCCCAAAAAAGATACTGCAGAAATCCGGGTGATGATTAAGCGCGTGTTTGAGGCCGTTACGATTGAGGACATACGCAAGTTTAAAGATGAATTAATAAACAAATTTGGTACAGAAGCAAGATTTGAAAAAGCCTTGGCCATTTTAGATGAAGGTTTTGAAGATACTATCCAATACATGAACTTTCCTGAGAATATTCGTATGCACATACGGAGTACTAATTCCCTCGAGCGGCTTAACCAAGAGGTTCGTAGAAGGGAAAGGGTCATTCGCATTTTTCCTAATACCCAATCTGCTTTTCGTTTGGTTGGTGCCGTTTTAATGCAGTATCAAGATACAGAATACTCGAAGAGGAAGTCACTTATGGGAAAGAATAGTTAGCAGCATTTTCAGCTTAACTTCCATCATGGATGATTTCATCTCCGGGAAGGGATGTCAAATTGAAAGGCATTTGACATCCCTTCCCGGAGATGAAGAAAAAAATCCATGGAAGTTAAGCCGAAAAAATGAAGGGGTGGTTGAAAACATTTGCCCATAAATTTACACAATAACCTGGACTTGACTACATTTCGAACCCGGATGCAACTTATTTTGTCTTTTTGACGGCTTCAAAAGGACATTTCGAGCCCGGATACAGCATGTTTTGTCTTTTTGACGGCTTCAAAAAGACATTTCGGACCCGGATGCAACGTATTTTGTCCTTTTGGCGGTTTCAAAAGGACATTTTGGGCCCGAATGCAACGTGTTTTGTCCTTTTGACAGGTTCGGGACCACTGAAAAAGTCAATCTGAAAATTCAAAATAATTATATGTACAATAAATTGAAAAAAAATACCCCCAGTATTTGGTATAATAAAGTTATACTACAAACCAAAACCAAACTGGGGGTATCTATCATGCTTAAAGAAAAAGATAATCAATTAAGCATCTATTCCATATTATACGATAAAATTCCTGAAAATCATACACTTAAATTATTAAGAGATGAAGTGGATTTTAGTTTTATCAATAAAATGCTTGAAAAAACTTACTGTAAAGAATATGGAAGGCCAGCAAAAGAGCCCGAACTTATGGTTAAAATCTTGGTGTTACAAAAACTCTATGACTTATCTGATGAGAAAGTTATAGAAAATTGCTCATTAAACCTTGCATATATGTATTTTTTAGGAATCAATCCGGAAGACGACCTCCCTCACCCAAGTCTTTTGGCAAAATTTCGTAAAAGTAGATTAGAAGGCAATCTCACTATAGATGAAATTATTATTGAAATCATAAACCAATGCATTGAAAAAGGAATTTTACAAAAGGTTTCTGGTATAACGATTGATTCCACTCATACAGAAGCCAACACCAAAAAATATAGACCGGAACGAGTCATGAAACAATTAGCGAAAAAAATCTTTAAAA
The DNA here is from genome assembly GCF_025905465.1 of Weizmannia sp. WK01. Taxonomy (NCBI): domain Bacteria; kingdom Bacillati; phylum Bacillota; class Bacilli; order Caryophanales; family Bacillaceae; genus Heyndrickxia; species Weizmannia sp. WK01. The sequence continues at coordinate 87,862 of NZ_CP109616.1, forward strand.
CCGTTAAAGAAGAAAACGGAGAAATACCAAGTGAAATCAACCAAGAAATCCCTGATTATAAAGAAATAGAAAACCATGATGAAGCTAGAAAAACAATGAAGTCCTATCTTGAAGAAACGGTATCAAAGGTAGAAGAACTAGTTGAACTGGAGAAAGCACCTGAAACAAAAGCACTCGTTAATAATGCGAAAGAAATTTTAGCAGACCCGAAGTTTATGGAGCAAAAAGGGGTACGATCGATTGTCGACCAAGAAGCGAGAATAGGGTATAAAAGCAAAAATGATCCTTTCTTTGGTTATAAAACGGAATTTATGATGACAACAGAAGATCGAATGATTACAGCTGTTCATACTGGTAATGGAGCTTATGTGGATGGAACGAAGTTTGATGAATTATTAGAGTTAACCAAGAAAACGAGAATAAAAATACCAGAAGTATATGGTGATAAAGCCTATTTTAAAAAGCCAATCTTAGACAAAATCTCTGAACTTAAAGCAAAGGCATACATCCCTGTAAGTGAAGCTGCATATCGCATAGACGAAGAAAGATTCAGTTATAACAAAGATTCTGACTAGTGGTTCTGTAGTCAAGGAAACAAAACAATCAAAAAGAAACACTATATAAGAAAATGTGGAAAAGAAACGTATAATTACTATTTTGACAGAGAACAATGTAGAAATTGCCCAATGCGAGAAGTTTGCATAACCGGAAAAACAGTCGGAAAAGTATTAGGGATCGGAATCAACACCCCAGAATTTTATGAGTATAGTCAACAACAGAAATCGGAGGGATTTAAAGAGAAGTATAAAAAAAGAGCATGCCAAGAAGGGAAAAATGGCGAAATGAAGAATTTCCACGGGTTAGATCGTGCCAAATGGTACGGTCTAAAAAGCATGGGCTTACAAGCCAAGCTAACAGCCTTGGCAGTAAATTTAAAGAGGATAGCCGCCATACTATCCTCTAAAAAGGCGAATTATAGCCAAACATTTGTCATTTTTACTAATTTCTATGGTAAAGAGTACCATTTACAGAAAATTTCTTACACTACACAGCAAATTTTACATAAAAAAATGGCTTTTTTCAGTGGTCACGACAGGTTCAAAAAGACATTTCGGACCCGGATGCAACATATTTTGTCTTTTTGGCGGTTTCAAAAGACCATTTCGAGCCCAGGTGCGTCTTGTTTTGTCCTTTTGACGGCTTCAAAAAGACATCTCGAGCCCGGATGCAACGTGTTTTGTCTTTTTGACGGCTTCAAAAAGACATTTCGAACCCACTCGCGACTCCTTAAAGGCGCTCTAGATTAAGGAAGCGGAAATTTTTTGCAGTGTTTCTTAACGTAGAAGGGTTCTAAGTAAAGGAAGGGCACCCATTTGTGCATCTTTCTTAACGTAGCCGTCCGCTAAATGAAGGAAGCAAGCATGTTTTTCAGTGTTTCTTAACATAGAGCCCCTCTAAGTGAAGGAAGCGAACGTTTTTTGTGATGTTCCTTAACATATAAGTGCTCTCAGTAACGAAAGAGCATCCAACTTTTCCTTTTCCTAACACAGGAGCCTTCTACCTGAAGAAAGCCAGCGCAAAACGGCAGGAAAATCCATACTGATGACCGAACCCAGTGTGATTTTTTTCAAGGCTGTGTTACGATAAGGCTACGATACCTTTCGGAGGAGTTAGGATGGAAAATCGCGATGAATATTATATGCGCCTTGCCATTCAGGAAGCCGTAAAAGCACAGCGTCTCCGAGAAGTGCCAATCGGGGCGGTGATTGTGCTCGATGAAAAAGTGATTGCTGCAGCCCATAATCTGCGTGAAACCACTCAGCGTGCTGCCGCCCATGCGGAACTTCTGGCCATCGAAAAAGCATGTGAAGTGACCGGATCATGGCGCCTTGAAAATGCCGAGCTGTATGTCACACTGGAACCGTGCCCGATGTGTAGCGGTGCCGTTTTACAATCGCGGATCAAGCGGGTCGTTTACGGGGCAAAAGATCCGAAGGCGGGCTGTGCGGGAAGTTTGATGAACCTGCTTGAGGACGGCCGTTTTAACCACCGGAGTGAAGTCGTAAGCGGCGTGCTTGAAACGGAATGCGGAGAATTATTGCGGTCCTTCTTCCGGTCTTTAAGGGAGAAAAAAAAGAAGGAAAAACTTGCGGCAGAGGAAGATGGAAAAAGCTCCACCAATTAACAGGCGGGAGAGATTGCTTTTTTTTAAAAAGGCATGTATACTTAGTTATGCGTTAGTTTTTAACGCTTAAAACTGGTATCAATTTTGCCGCGCTAGGTGGGGAGGCAGCGGTGCCCTGTACCCGCAATCCGCTCTAGCGGGACTGAATCCCTTTCCGAGGCCGGCTGCTTGTAGGGCCAGCCTTAAGTAAGTGGTGTTGACACCCGGGTCCTGCGCAATGGAACCCCGCGAACCATGTCAGGTCCGGAAGGAAGCAGCATTAAGCGGGTCATTCCATGTGCCGCAGGGCAGCCTGGGTCGAGCTAACTGCTTAAGTAACGCTTATGAGGGTCGGTCGAAGAAAGGTGCGCGGCAGTTTCATTACATAAAAAACAAAACTCATCCTGATCCAGGATGGGTTTTTTCCATATTTAAATGCTTTTTAATTCAGGATGTAAAATCGCTTTTCCTAAGGTATAATAAAAGAAATGTATGAATCGGAAGCAAATCTGGCCGGGAGGATTGAACATGGCTTATCAGGCGTTATACCGCACATGGCGGCCGCAGCGGTTTGCGGATGTCGTCGGGCAGGAGCATGTGACAAAAACATTGCAGCACGCCCTCCTGCAACAGAAAACAACGCATGCTTATCTTTTCTCGGGCCCACGGGGTACAGGAAAAACAAGTGCCGCTAAAATTTTGGCAAAGGCGGTGAACTGCGAACATGCTCCGACTGGGGAACCGTGTAACGAGTGCGCTGTTTGCCGGGGGATTACAGACGGCACGATTCCAGATGTCATCGAAATTGACGCGGCGTCGAATACAGGCGTGGATGACATCCGCGATATCCGCGACAAAGTCAAATACGCGCCAAGTGTTGTAAAATATAAAGTATATATTATCGACGAAGTCCATATGCTGTCGATTGGCGCATTTAACGCGCTTTTGAAAACCCTAGAGGAGCCCCCGAAACACGTCATTTTTATTCTGGCAACAACCGAGCCCCATAAAATTCCGCTTACGATCGTTTCCAGATGCCAGCGGTTTGATTTTAAACGCATCACATCCCGTGATATTTTTAAACGCCTGGCTTATATTGCAGGCGAAACCGGTATTGCATATGATGAACAGGCGCTCAATATTATCGCCCATGCTGCGGAAGGTGGGATGCGGGACGCGCTCAGCCTGCTTGACCAGGCCGTCTCGTTTAGCGAGGGGAAAGTCAGAGTGGAAGATGCGCTCACGGTAACGGGTTCCATTTCTCAGAATGATTTTACCCGCCTTGCCCAGGCCATTCAAAAGAAGGATGCCGCAGAGTGCCTTGACCTTGTCGGTTCTCTTCTCCAGCAGGGAAAAGATCCCTCAAGGCTTGTGGAAGACTTCATTCTTTATTTCCGCGATCTGCTTTTGTATAAAACTGCCCCGCAGATGGAGGAAGCGGTTCAAAGGGTATATTTAGATGAGGCATTTAAAGAAATGAGCCGCTCGCTTCAAACGCAGGAAATTTACCGTTTTATTGACATCCTGAACCAAACGCAGCAGGATATGCGTTTTTCCAATATGGCCCGCGTTTATTTGGAAGTGGCTTTTATCAAACTGTGTGAAGAAAAAGCGCCGGATCCCGGGGAAAATGATCTCGTCCGGAAGCTTGCCGAAAAAATCGAACGGCTCGAATCAGAACTCGAGTCTCTCAAGCAAAACGGGGTTCCGGAGGCCGATGAAACGGAACCTGCGCCAAAACGGCAGGCTCAGAGAAAAATTCCGCGCACTTCGAAAGGTTTTAAGGTACAAGTCGGAAGGATTCATGATATATTAAAAGAAGCGACAAAAGAGGACCTCAAACGGATTAAAAACAGCTGGAACGATATGATTGAGACGCTCAACAGCAGGCAGATGCGGTCGCAGGCAGCACTTTTAAATGAAGCAGAACCGGTGGCGGCATCGCCGAACGCTTTTGTCATCAAATTCAAGTATGAGATCCATTGCCAAATGGCGATGGAAAACGAGAAATTTTTACAAGCGATTTCGAGCGTACTTGGTGAATTAACCGGAACCGGGTATCAGGCGGCAGGTGTTCCGGAAAATGAATGGAATACGATCAGGGAAAATTATATCCATCACCATAAAGAAGAAGCAGAGGAAGAAAAACCGCAGGAAGATCCGGTTGTAACCGAAGCAATCAAATTGTTTGGGCCTGAATTAATTGAAATAAAAGACTAAAACTGGAGGGTTTCATATGCGAGGAATGGGCAATATGGGCAATATGCAAAAAATGATGAAACAAATGCAAAAGATGCAAAAAGAAATGATGGAGGCACAGGAACAGCTTGGCGAACAGAAAGTGGAGGGTACGGCAGGCGGCGGCATGGTAACCGTTGTCGTCTCCGGCCATAAAAAAGTGCTTGAAGTGCGCATCAACGAAGAAGCCGTTGATCCGGACGATGTTGAAATGCTGCAGGACATGATCCTTGTCGCCACCAATGACGCCCTGGATAAAGCCGAACAGCTGACAGAGCAGACAATGGGCAAGTACACGAAAGGCTTCAATATTCCGGGATTTTAAAGGTGTGATCAACAATGCAATACCCTGAACCAATCACAAAATTAATGGAAAGCTTCATGAAACTGCCAGGCATTGGGCCGAAAACCGCGGCCCGGCTGGCATTTTTTGTTCTTGATATGAAGGAAGACAGCGTCCTTGCATTTGCCAAGGCGCTTGTCGATGCGAAACGGGACCTGACGTACTGTTCTGTTTGCGGGCATATCACCGATACAGATCCGTGCTATATTTGTGCCGATCCGCGCCGCGACAGAAGCGTGATCTGCGTTGTCGAGGAGCCGAAAGACGTCATTGCCATGGAAAAAATGAAAGAATACAACGGCCTTTACCATGTTCTGCATGGTGCCATTTCTCCAATGGACGGAATCGGCCCTGAAGACATCAGTGTGCCGGATCTGCTCAAACGCCTGCGCGATGAAACCGTCCAAGAAGTGATTCTTGCAACCAATCCAAATATCGAAGGCGAAGCAACAGCCATGTATATTTCGCGGCTTTTAAAACCGTCCGGCATTAAAGTGACACGGATTGCACACGGGTTGCCAGTGGGCGGAGATCTCGAGTACGCCGACGAAGTCACCTTATCAAAAGCACTGGAAGGCCGAAGAGAAATTTAACCTGACACGGGGTGGATACAATGTTCAGCAAGAAGCAAAAACTCAGGAAAGAATACGATGCGCTTCTTCTCGATTTGGTCACAAACGTAAAAAATGAATGGGTACAGCAAAACGCCCTCCAGCATCTAAGTTTTGAATTTAACGAAGAACTTTACTACCGCACCAAAGTGGCCGAAGCGAAGTATGTGTTTCTTTTTCGGGAAGTGAAAAGAAGAAACATCCGCCTCCAGTAAGGGTAGCACGGCTCAAGTTCTTTTTTGGACAACTCCTTCATAAAAATAAAGCAGCTGGAAAAAAGGGGTGATTCACTTGAGCTCAACCATCATCATTATTGCGATTGTCGGCCTGATCCTTTTGCTGCTGTTTTCCGCAGCTTTAACCAAACCGCTGCGATGGGCGGGAAAGTTATGCATCAAAGCCATCATCGGGGCTATACTCCTTTTCTTTTTAAACCAAGTGGGCGGCCGGTACGGACTGCATGTCCCAATCAATGCAGCCACCGTATCCGTTTCCGGGCTGCTCGGCATACCCGGGGTGATCGGCCTGACTGTCATCCAGACATGGATTCTGTCTTGACAAAAGCAGCGCTCGAACCGCCATCAGCAGACAACCAGCGCCAAAGAAATGATCCATCATTTCTTTGGCGTATTTTTTATGTTCATTCGAAGAAACTAGAAGCTTAGGCTGAAAGAAGCATGGGCGCCCACGAAAAAGCAGGCATATAAAAAAAGGGATTGACTACACTTCGTTATACTAGTATAATAGTTTTCGTCGCCGCATCCGGCATCAAACTTCTTAAAAAAGTAGTTGACATGTTGGTTGCGTCGTGGTATGATATAAAAGTCGCTGAAAAACAAAGCGATTGTTCCTTGAAAACTGGACAAAACGAAACGTCAAATTCTTTTTGAGCTTTTATCAAACATCTTTACTGAGAGTTTGATCCTGGCTCAGGACGAACGCTGGCGGCGTGCCTAATACATGCAAGTCGTGCGGACCTTTTAAAAGCTTGCTTTTAAAAGGTTAGCGGCGGACGGGTGAGTAACACGTGGGCAACCTGCCTGTAAGATCGGGATAACGCCGGGAAACCGGGGCTAATACCGGATAGTTTTTTCCTCCGCATGGAGGAAAAAGGAAAGACGGCTTTTGCTGTCACTTACAGATGGGCCCGCGGCGCATTAGCTAGTTGGTGGGGTAACGGCTCACCAAGGCAACGATGCGTAGCCGACCTGAGAGGGTGATCGGCCACATTGGGACTGAGACACGGCCCAAACTCCTACGGGAGGCAGCAGTAGGGAATCTTCCGCAATGGACGAAAGTCTGACGGAGCAACGCCGCGTGAGTGAAGAAGGCCTTCGGGTCGTAAAACTCTGTTGCCGGGGAAGAACAAGTGCCGTTCGAACAGGGCGGTGCCTTGACGGTACCCGGCCAGAAAGCCACGGCTAACTACGTGCCAGCAGCCGCGGTAATACGTAGGTGGCAAGCGTTGTCCGGAATTATTGGGCGTAAAGCGCGCGCAGGCGGCTTCTTAAGTCTGATGTGAAATCTTGCGGCTCAACCGCAAGCGGTCATTGGAAACTGGGAGGCTTGAGTGCAGAAGAGGAGAGTGGAATTCCACGTGTAGCGGTGAAATGCGTAGAGATGTGGAGGAACACCAGTGGCGAAGGCGGCTCTCTGGTCTGTAACTGACGCTGAGGCGCGAAAGCGTGGGGAGCAAACAGGATTAGATACCCTGGTAGTCCACGCCGTAAACGATGAGTGCTAAGTGTTAGAGGGTTTCCGCCCTTTAGTGCTGCAGCTAACGCATTAAGCACTCCGCCTGGGGAGTACGGCCGCAAGGCTGAAACTCAAAGGAATTGACGGGGGCCCGCACAAGCGGTGGAGCATGTGGTTTAATTCGAAGCAACGCGAAGAACCTTACCAGGTCTTGACATCCTCTGACCTCCCTGGAGACAGGGCCTTCCCCTTCGGGGGACAGAGTGACAGGTGGTGCATGGTTGTCGTCAGCTCGTGTCGTGAGATGTTGGGTTAAGTCCCGCAACGAGCGCAACCCTTGACCTTAGTTGCCAGCATTCAGTTGGGCACTCTAAGGTGACTGCCGGTGACAAACCGGAGGAAGGTGGGGATGACGTCAAATCATCATGCCCCTTATGACCTGGGCTACACACGTGCTACAATGGATGGTACAAAGGGCTGCAAGACCGCGAGGTTAAGCCAATCCCAAAAAACCATTCCCAGTTCGGATTGCAGGCTGCAACCCGCCTGCATGAAGCCGGAATCGCTAGTAATCGCGGATCAGCATGCCGCGGTGAATACGTTCCCGGGCCTTGTACACACCGCCCGTCACACCACGAGAGTTTGTAACACCCGAAGTCGGTGAGGTAACCTTTACGGAGCCAGCCGCCGAAGGTGGGACAGATGATTGGGGTGAAGTCGTAACAAGGTAGCCGTATCGGAAGGTGCGGCTGGATCACCTCCTTTCTAAGGAAATTAAGGAAAACTTCGTTTTCCAACATTAAGTTTGACGTTTCCGTTTTGTTCAGTTTTGAAGGTTCAATCCTTCCTTATATTTCCTTTCATTAAGGGCCTGTAGCTCAGCTGGTTAGAGCGCACGCCTGATAAGCGTGAGGTCGATGGTTCAAGTCCATTCAGGCCCACCATTCCTTAATGATTGGGGCCTTAGCTCAGCTGGGAGAGCGCCTGCTTTGCACGCAGGAGGTCAGCGGTTCGATCCCGCTAGGCTCCACCTTTATAAATGTGTTCTTTGAAAACCGGATAGGAGAAACAAACCAAGTAAACCGAGAATCGCTTATTTTTGGATTTAATCTTTTTATGGTTAAGTTAGAAAGGGCGCACGGTGAATGCCTTGGCACTAGGAGCCGATGAAGGACGGTACAAACACCGATATGCTCCGGGGAGCTGTACGTAAGCTTTGATCCGGAGATTTCCGAATGGGGAAACCCCCTGTCTTTAATCGGACAGGATTCCTGCCTGAATCCATAGGGCAGGAAGGGCACACCCGGGGAACTGAAACATCTCAGTACCCGGAGGAAGAGAAAGCAATTGCGATTTCCCAAGTAGCGGCGAGCGAACAGGAAACAGCCCAAACCGGAAGGCTTGCCTTCCGGGGTTGTAGGACACTCATATGGGAGTTACAAAAGAACAGGTTAAGTGAAGCGGCCTGGAAAGGCCTGCCGGAGAAGGTAAAAGCCCTGTAACTGACACTTCGTTCTCTCCCGAGTGGATCCTGAGTACGGCGGGACACGAGGAATCCCGCCGGAATCCGGGAGGACCATCTCCCAAGGCTAAATACTCCCTAGTGACCGATAGTGAACCAGTACCGTGAGGGAAAGGTGAAAAGCACCCCGGGAGGGGAGTGAAAGAGATCCTGAAACCGTGTGCCTACAAGTAGTCAGAGCCCGTTAACGGGTGATGGCGTGCCTTTTGTAGAATGAACCGGCGAGTTACGGTCTCATGCAAGGTTAAGCTGAAGAAGCGGAGCCGCAGCGAAAGCGAGTCTGAACAGGGCGAAAGAGTATGAGGCCGCAGACCCGAAACCAGGTGATCTACCCATGTCCAGGGTGAAGGCAAGGTAACACTTGCTGGAGGCCCGAACCCACGCACGTTGAAAAGTGCGGGGATGAGGTGTGGGTAGCGGAGAAATTCCAATCGAACTTGGAGATAGCTGGTTCTCTCCGAAATAGCTTTAGGGCTAGCCTCAAGCGAAGAGTTTTGGAGGTAGAGCACTGTTTGGACGAGGGGCCCTCATCGGGTTACCGAATTCAGACAAACTCCGAATGCCAAAAACTTATGCTTGGGAGTCAGACTGTGAGTGATAAGATCCATGGTCGAAAGGGAAACAGCCCGGACCGCCAGCTAAGGTCCCAAAGTATACGTTAAGTGGAAAAGGATGTGGCGTTGCTTAGACAACCAGGATGTTGGCTTAGAAGCAGCCATCATTTAAAGAGTGCGTAATAGCTCACTGGTCGAGTGACGCTGCGCCGAAAATGTACCGGGGCTAAACGTATCACCGAAGCTGCGGATGGACACCGTATGGTGTCCGTGGTAGGAGAGCGTTCTAAGGGCGTTGAAGCCGGACCGGAAGGACCGGTGGAGCGCTTAGAAGTGAGAATGCCGGTATGAGTAGCGAAAGAAGGGTGAGAATCCCTTCCACCGAATGCCTAAGGTTTCCTGAGGAAGGCTCGTCCGCTCAGGGTTAGTCGGGGCCTAAGCCGAGGCCGAAAGGCGTAGGCGATGGACAACAGGTTGATATTCCTGTACCGCCTCTTCACCGTTTGAACGATGGGGGGACGCAGGAGGATAGGGCAAGCGCGACACTGGTTGATCGCGTCCAAGCAGTTAGGCCGGTGCGGAGGCAAATCCTTCGCGCCAAGGCGGAGCTGTGATGGCGAGGGAAATTTTAGTACCGAAGTTCCTGATTCCACACTGCCAAGAAAAGCCTCTAGTGAGGTGAAAGGCGCCCGTACCGCAAACCGACACAGGTAGGCGAGGAGAGAATCCTAAGGTGAGCGAGAGAACTCTCGTTAAGGAACTCGGCAAAATGACCCCGTAACTTCGGGAGAAGGGGTGCTTTTTGGGGTGTATGCCCCGGGAAGCCGCAGTGAATAGGCCCAGGCGACTGTTTAGCAAAAACACAGGTCTCTGCGAAGCCGCAAGGCGAAGTATAGGGGCTGACACCTGCCCGGTGCTGGAAGGTTAAGGAGAGGGGTTAGCCGTAAGGCGAAGCTCTGAACTGAAGCCCCAGTAAACGGCGGCCGTAACTATAACGGTCCTAAGGTAGCGAAATTCCTTGTCAGGTAAGTTCTGACCCGCACGAAAGGTGTAACGATCTGGGCACTGTCTCAACGAGAGACTCGGTGAAATTATAGTACCTGTGAAGATGCAGGTTACCCGCGACAGGACGGAAAGACCCCATGGAGCTTTACTGCAGCCTGATATTGAATTTTGGTACAGCTTGTACAGGATAGGTAGGAGCCTTGGAAACCGGAGCGCCAGCTTCGGCGGAGGCATCGGTGGGATACTACCCTGGCTGTATTGAAATTCTAACCCGCACCCCTTACCGGGGTGGGAGACAGTGTCAGGCAGGCAGTTTGACTGGGGCGGTCGCCTCCTAAAAGGTAACGGAGGCGCCCAAAGGTTCCCTCAGAATGGTTGGAAATCATTCGCAGAGTGTAAAGGCATAAGGGAGCTTGACTGCGAGACTTACAAGTCGGGCAGGGACGAAAGTCGGGCTTAGTGATCCGGTGGTTCCGCATGGAAGGGCCATCGCTCAACGGATAAAAGCTACCCTGGGGATAACAGGCTGATCTCCCCCAAGAGTCCACATCGACGGGGAGGTTTGGCACCTCGATGTCGGCTCATCGCATCCTGGGGCTGTAGTCGGTCCCAAGGGTTGGGCTGTTCGCCCATTAAAGCGGTACGCGAGCTGGGTTCAGAACGTCGTGAGACAGTTCGGTCCCTATCCGTCGCGGGCGCAGGAAATTTGAGAGGAGCTGTCCTTAGTACGAGAGGACCGGGATGGACGCACCGCTGGTGTACCAGTTGTCTTGCCAAAGGCATCGCTGGGTAGCTATGTGCGGAAGGGATAAGTGCTGAAAGCATCTAAGCATGAAGCCCCCCTCAAGATGAGATTTCCCACAGTTTATACTGGTAAGATCCCTGAAAGATGATCAGGTTGATAGGTCCGGGGTGGAAGCGCGGCGACGCGTGGAGCTGACGGATACTAATCGATCGAGGACTTAACCAAACAGAAAAGCGGAGGTGCCTTGTTTAGCCCCGACAAGCGAATGTTCTGACCGGCATGGAGCCGTCTTTTGGCTCCGTGACGGGCAGGTTATTCGACCTCGAGGGGCTAGGCACCGGAGCTGGACAATAGAAAAGCGGAAGCGCCTTGGTCATCGGCGTATGGATTTCGGAGCTTTCGACTGAGATAAAGGAAACACGGCGAGCCCCTAAAGGCGAGCCGATGCCCGCTTATCGTAGGGAGAAAGCGCAGAAATACGCTAGCCGATAGGCGCTGGAGCTAGACAATTTTTAAAGTTAGAAACCAAAGCTATTCTCCGTTTACAGTTTTTTCTCCCATCCGGTTTTCAGGGAACACATCCCAAAAATTATACAGGTCCGGTGATGATGGCGGAAAGGTCACACCCGTTCCCATCCCGAACACGGAAGTTAAGCTTTCCAGCGCCGATGGTAGTTGGGGGTTTCCCCCTGCGAGAGTAGGACGTTGCCGGGCAAACAGAAGGCCAGCTGAATCAGCTGGCCTTTTTGAATGTGTAAATAAGGGAGATATAAAAATTTCCATAAGAAAAACGACAAAGATTTACCTTTTGAATCTGATTATATTACTAACCTGATAATAATTTTTTAAAAATTTTAAAAATATATTGACGGCGGTAATAAAATTGTGCATAATTAGGGCTTGCTGAATAAGCAAAATTCCTAGATTTGGCAAGGATGCTAACAGGTTCGGAAAAAATTAAATGCAAGGATTTTATAAAATGTTAAAACTAAGAAAGGCTGGAGTGTTAAAAAATGATTAATAAAAATACCGAAGAAAAAGATATATTGTTGAATGTTTTAGGTATAATCGAGGCTGTATATAATAAGAAAATTTCGATAGAAGAAGCTGAGAAAAGATATTTTAATTACCGTATCATTGATTCTTTGAAGGAAAAAAATTACTCAAATGAATTAATAGAAATTTTGGAACTGGGTACAGAAATTGATGGTATTAATGATTTACTACCTGACAAGTTAGATGAAAACATAATTGATTTAAAAAATAGAGTTCTTCTTTTGTTAGATAGAGAAATAAAAGCATAAAAATAGTCCCCGCAGACGCGAGGGCTTTTTGATTTGTCCTGCCGTAGCAGTAAAAGCTTTTCAAAGGGCTCGACCTCCTATGAACCCGCACCCCCAATCTGTCTGGGTTAATCTTTACCGCTCGCTGCGCACGCAGTCCCATCGGGTGGTCCGTGAACATCCGGTTGTCTCCCCAAACAGAAATGCTGAAAAAGGGGCAGTTTTCCTAGTTGCATTTTCTGTAGGGAATCATGTATAATTAAAGTCAAATATAGTCAAAGTCAAAAGACGGTGTCAGGAGGTGGCTTTGATGAAAAATATATCGGATATCATAGAGGAATATTTAAAACGGATTCTGGAACTGAATGAAAAAGAAATTCTTGAAATAAAACGCAATGAGATTGCCGATAAGTTCCAATGTGTCCCTTCGCAAATCAATTATGTCATCAATACGCGGTTTACGATTGAAAGAGGGTATATTGTTGAAAGTAAAAGGGGCGGCGGCGGCTATATCCGGATCATGAAAGTGCGGCCTGAAAGCGATGCGGAACTGATTGACCAGCTGCTTGTGCATATCGGCAATGTCATCTCCCAGTCGAATGCGGAAGCCATCATTCTCCGCCTCGTTGAAGAAGAGGTGATTTCAAGGCGGGAGGCAAAAATCATGCTCAGCGTGATGGACCGCTCCGTGCTCTACATCCAGTTGCCGGAACGGGATGAACTGCGTGCCAGAATGTTGAAATCGATGTTAACGACCTTAAAATACAAGTAACAATAGAGGTGAGTATGCCGTGATTTGCCAGGAATGCAATGAAAGGCCGGCAACGATGCATTTTACTAAAATTATAAACGGTGTGAAAACGGAATTCCATCTTTGCGAGAAGTGCGCGCAGGAGAAGGGGGAAAAGTTTTCATCGGATTGGGGGAAAACCTTTTCCTTCGATAATCTGCTCGCGGGCCTTTTTAATTTTGATCCGGCCATCCAACTTTTCAAACAGGAAACAGCACCTGACCCGGATGTGCTTCGCTGCAACCATTGCGGGATGACATTGAACCAGTTTTTAAACACAAGCCGGTTAGGCTGCCCGCATTGCTATGAGACGTTTCAGCACCAGCTTGTTCCGATTTTGCAGCGCCTTCATGGCGGCAACGTTGCGCATGAAGGAAAAATACCTGCACGGATTGGCGGTGCCATTTATACAAAGAAAAAATTGCAGGAATTAAAGGCGGCGTTGCAGGAAGCCATCAGCCAGGAAGAATTTGAAAAAGCAGCAGAACTCCGCGATCAAATTCGCGCACTTGAAGGTTCTTCTCAAGCAAAAGGAGGGGAACAATAATGTCTTTAGAACATTTTTTGCACAAAGCGTCCAGCTCCTGGATGAACGAGCAAGGGCCTGAATCGGAAATTGTGCTGACGACACGGGTTCGTCTGGCAAGAAATTTAAAAAATTACCGGTTCCCGTCCTTGTTTACCAGCGAGGAAGCAAGGGAAATTATGAAAACAATCCAGGATATCGCCCGAAATCATTTTCCGGCTGAAATGCAGGCTGAATTTTTAAAAATGGACGAATTAAAACCGCTCGAAAAAAGGGTGCTTGTGGAGAAACACCTGATTAGCCCGCAACTTGCCGAAGAAGCGGGTGACGGGGCAGTTATTTTGTCAAGCGGCGAAGATATTAGTATTATGATAAATGAGGAAGATCATTTACGCATACAATGTCTTTCTCCAGGGCTTCAATTGCATGAAACGCTTCAGAAAGCCAATCAGCTTGATGACCTGCTTGAAAATTGGGTCGATTATGCTTTTGATGAAACGCTCGGTTACTTAACCAGCTGCCCGACAAATGTCGGAACGGGCATCCGCGCATCGGCCATGATGCATTTGCCGGGACTTGTGCTGACACAGCAAATTAAACAAATCATTCCGGCGATTCATCAGCTTGGTTTGGTGGTAAGAGGAATATATGGCGAAGGAAGCGAAGCCATCGGAAATATTTTTCAAATTTCCAACCAGGTGACACTCGGAACATCGGAAGACAATATTGTCTCGGATTTAACCAGTGTCATCCGGCAGATCATTACACAGGAAAGATCGGCAAGGGAAGCATTGGTGCAGACTTCAAACATACAATTAGAAGACAGGGTTTACCGTTCGCTCGGTGTCCTGCAAAACAGCAGGATCATTGAAACAAAAGAAGCGGCCCGTTGTTTGTCCGATGTCCGGCTGGGAATTGATCTGGGCTATATTCAAAACATTTCGAAACAAATTTTAAATGAATTGATGATTTTAATGCAGCCGGGATTTTTACAGCTTTATGCCGGAAGAGCGCTCAGCCCGTATGAAAGGGATATCCGGAGGGCTACACTGATAAGAGAACGTTTGAGGCTTGAGGAGACCAAATGAACAGGAGGAATGACAGATGATGTTTGGAAGATTTACAGAGAGAGCCCAGAAAGTGCTGGCCCTTTCCCAGGAAGAAGCAATCCGCCTGAAACATAACAATATCGGAACGGAACATATTTTGCTCGGACTTGTCCGCGAAGGGGAAGGCATCGCGGCAAAAGCGCTGTACGGCCTGGGTTTAAGCGCCGAAAAAATCCAGGAAGAAGTGGAAACCCTGATCGGGAACGGCCAGGAAATTTCCCAAACGATCCACTACACGCCAAGGGCCAAAAAAGTGATTGAACTGTCAATGGATGAAGCGAGAAAACTCGGGCACTCCTATGTTGGAACGGAACATATCCTCCTCGGGCTGATCCGTGAAGGTGAAGGCGTGGCGGCACGCGTGCTGACAAATCTCGGCGTTAGCTTAAATAAAGCAAGGCAACAGGTGCTCCAATTATTGGGCAACAGTGAAGCGTCCGTACAGGGCGGTTCGGCGGCCAGCGTCAGCACACCGACACTGGACAGTCTGGCCCGCGATTTAACAGCGATCGCACGGGAAGATTCCCTTGATCCTGTAATCGGGCGCAGCAAAGAAATTCAACGCGTCATTGAAGTACTGAGCCGGAGGACAAAAAACAACCCTGTCCTTATCGGGGAACCGGGCGTTGGGAAAACGGCCATTGCAGAAGGCCTTGCCCAGCAAATTGTGCATAATGAAGTGCCGGAAACGCTGCGTGACAAACGGGTTATGACGCTTGATATGGGTACGGTTGTGGCCGGTACAAAATACCGTGGCGAATTTGAAGACCGCCTGAAAAAAGTCATGGATGAAATCCGCCAGGCCGGTAATATCATTCTTTTCATCGATGAATTGCATACCTTAATTGGGGCCGGCGGTGCGGAAGGAGCCATTGATGCTTCCAATATTTTAAAACCGTCGCTTGCCCGCGGCGAACTGCAGTGCATCGGGGCAACAACACTGGATGAATACCGGAAATATATTGAAAAAGATGCTGCACTGGAAAGAAGGTTCCAGCCGATCCAGGTCGATGAGCCGACGATTGATGAGTCGATCCAGATTTTAAAAGGGCTGCGCGATCGCTATGAAGCACACCATCGCGTCTCGATTACCGATGAGGCGATCGAAGCCGCTGTAAAACTTTCGGACCGCTATATCGCAGACCGGTTCCTGCCGGATAAAGCGATTGACTTAATCGATGAAGCCGGATCGAAAGTGCGTCTTCGTTCCTTTACAACGCCGCCGAATTTGAAAGAACTGGAATTGAAACTGGAAGAGGTACGCAAGGAAAAAGATGCGGCCGTCCAGAGCCAGGAATTTGAAAAAGCGGCTGCGTTAAGGGATACCGAACAGAAACTGCGCGAACAGCTGGAGGAAACGAAGAAAAACTGGAAGGCAAAACAAGGACAGGAAAACAGTGAAGTCACAGTCGATGATATTGCGCTTGTTGTTTCGAGCTGGACGGGAGTTCCGGTGACGAAACTGGCACAAACCGAAACGGAAAGGCTTCTGCACCTTGAAGAGATCCTTCACTCCCGGGTGATCGGGCAGGAAGAAGCGGTACTTGCAGTGGCGAAAGCAGTCCGCCGTGCACGGGCAGGATTAAAAGATCCGAAACGCCCGATCGGTTCCTTCATTTTCCTCGGGCCAACAGGGGTCGGAAAAACAGAACTGGCGCGGGCGCTTGCGGAAGCGATGTTCGGCGATGAGGATGCCATGATCCGGATCGACATGTCCGAATACATGGAGAAACATTCGACTTCCCGCCTCGTAGGTTCGCCGCCTGGATATGTCGGTTTTGAAGAAGGCGGGCAGCTGACGGAAAAGGTACGGAGAAAACCGTATTCGGTTGTGCTGCTTGATGAAATTGAAAAAGCGCACCCGGATGTGTTCAACATTTTGCTCCAGGTACTGGATGACGGCCGGCTGACCGATTCCAAGGGCCGCACGGTTGATTTTAGCAATACGATTGTCATCATGACATCGAATGTCGGCGCAGATGCTTTAAAACGCAACAAGAGCGTCGGGTTCACCATTCAGGATACCGTCGAGGCCGATTATAAAGACATGAAGGACAAAGTGCTCGAGGAACTGAAAAAAGCGTTCCGGCCTGAGTTTTTGAACCGTGTTGATGAAACCATTGTGTTCCATTCGCTCGAGAAGAAACAGTTGAACGAAATTGTCACGTTGATGGCGAAAGAATTGTCGGACCGGTTAAAAGAGCATCATATCGAACTTGTGCTGACGGATGCCGCAAAAGAAAAAGTGGCGGAAAAAGGCTACGATCCGGAATACGGCGCGCGGCCGCTGCGCAGATCGATTCAGAAAAACATCGAAGACCGCCTTTCGGAAGAAATGCTGAAAGGCAATATAAAAGAAGGGCAAAAGGTATTGGTCGATGTAAAAGACGGCGAATTTACTTTTGCCAGTGTGGCAGAGTCGGAAGCTGTATCGTCCAATTCTTAATGCCGAAAGCAGGAAAGGGTACAATGGTTTTGGCGATTGTACCCTTTTTTTCACATATATAAAATTTCGCGCCAAAATCAATGGCGATTAGGATAACATTGCTTCTGGCAACACATAAAGAAGGAGTACTGTTTCGTTCAACCTATGTGGCGGTTTCTTATACGATTTTAATTCAATTTCAAGATACTTTGTATACACTTATACACATAGATATGAGGGAAAGGGGTTTAAGATGGCAAAAAAAACCGTAAAGTTTGTTTGCCAGAACTGCGGCTACGAGTCGCCAAAATGGATGGGAAAGTGCCCGCAATGCAGCCAGTGGAACCAGATGGTGGAGGAAGCGGAGACGCCAAAACGGAGGGGCTTTTTTTTACATCCGGAGCCTGGAAATGAAACCAAAGCGGCACCTATTACGTCTATAGAGTCTAAAGAAGAAAAAAGGACAAAGGTGGATTTTGGAGAGCTGAACCGTGTCCTCGGCGGCGGCATTGTTGCCGGATCACTTGTTTTGATCGGCGGGGATCCCGGGATCGGCAAATCAACGCTGCTTTTGCAAGTGTCATCACAACTGGCAAAGCACGGGTTAAATGTACTGTATATTTCCGGGGAGGAATCGGCGAAACAGACGAAGTTAAGGGCGGATCGGTTAAACATCCATACCGACCATCTTTATGTGCTGCCGGAAACGGACCTTTCCGTGATCCAGCAGGCGATAGATGAACTGAATCCCGGCTTTGTTGTCATTGATTCCATCCAGACGATTTACCATCCGGAAATCCAGTCTGCGCCGGGCAGTGTGTCGCAAGTGAGGGAAACGACTGCACAGCTGATGCGGACGGCAAAAACAAAAAACGTGGCCATCTTCATTGTCGGCCACGTGACAAAAGAAGGCTCCATTGCCGGTCCGCGCGTGCTTGAACATATGGTGGATACGGTCCTGTATTTTGAAGGTGAACGCCATAACGCCTACCGGATATTAAGGGCGGTCAAAAACCGCTTTGGTTCGACGAATGAAATTGCGATTTTGGAAATGAAAGAATCCGGTTTGGAAGAAGTCCAGAACCCTTCCGAAATTTTTCTGGAAGAACGGACAAAAGGTGCAGCCGGTTCTACCGTGGTGGCTTCCATTGAGGGGACGCGCCCGGTCCTTGTCGAGATCCAGGCGCTGTTGGCCCCGACGTTTTTCAATATGCCGCGGCGGATGGCATCCGGGATTGACTATAACCGTGTCACGCTGATTATGGCGGTGCTTGAAAAACGGGCCGGTCTTTTGATTCAGAACCAGGATGCTTATTTAAAAGTCGCCGGCGGCCTGAAAGTGGATGAACCGGCAGTGGATTTGGCAGTTGCTGTCAGCGTGGCATCCAGTTTTCGCGACAAGCCGACAAATGCGGATGACTGCATTATCGGAGAGGTCGGGCTGACGGGGGAAGTCAGGCGGGTGTCCAGGATTGAGCAGCGCGTCCAGGAAGCGGCAAAACTTGGTTTCCGGCGGGCGATCATCCCGAAAAATAATATGGGCGGGTGGACGCCGCCAAAAGAGATTCAAGTGATCGGCGTCTCCACAATCCAGGAAGCTTTGCAAGCGGCACTCGGCGGATGAGAAAGGGAACAAATTTCCGTGCCTTCTATGTGTTCTTTGGATCAGTGCGTGAGGGTACCGGAGGAAGCGGAAGGCACTGGGAAGTGAAGGAAAGCGTGGAAAAAAACGGAACCCACTTGATAAGCAAATAACTGCCGCAAATCTGCGTTTACAGGATCCGTTATGATGTAAAGACAGAAAAGACAGCGGCTGGCAGGATACAAATTTTAAAAGAAAGCAGGGGATGTGCATGAAGCCTGAAAATGCCCGGAGAAAACCGCGGCGATTAACTGGCTCGGTAGGGAAAAATACGAAGGCAAACGTTTTAAACCCTATTTTTTGTTTATAATGTATAAAGGAGGTGAACATGTTGTTAAGACGGCTTATACAAATTTGTTTGGTACTGATTGGCGGCACGCTCGGTGTTTTCCTGCTGCCTGATTTTTACAAGCTTGTGAAAGTGGATTATGTGTTAATCAACAACCCGTATGTTTCAGCGCTGTTGGGGGCTATTATCTTTTATCTTATTACTTTCTGGTCCATTCATTATATCGTTGATTTTGTCGATTGGTTTGAGGATTCACTGGTAAAAGTCCCGATGACGGAAATTTTTTCCGGCACCTTTGGCCTTGTGCTCGGCCTGATTATTGCTTATCTGGCAAGCATTCCGGTGCGGGGAATTCCGATTGTCAATACAATTGTGTCGATTACACTTACAGTATTGCTCGGTTATATCGGATTTCAGGTCGGTTTTAAGAAAAGAGAGGAAATTTTCAATTTGTTTTTCAACCGGCAGCATAGACGGAAAGGCGGGACAGAGCAAGAAGGGCATCCGCAGCCTGGAAAACAGGTGAAGATTCTTGATACAAGCGTTGTCATCGACGGACGGATTGCGGATATTTGCCAGACCGGTTTTCTTGACGGGCCGATTGTGATTCCGCTCTTTGTGCTTGAAGAATTGCAGCATATTGCCGATTCTTCGGATGCTTTGAAAAGAAACCGGGGCCGGCGTGGGCTTGATATCTTGAACCGGATACAGAATGAACTGCCGATCGAAGTGCAAATGTATGAAGGCGATTTTGAAGATATCCAGGAAGTTGACAGCAAGCTCATTAAACTGGCAAAATTGATGAACGGGATTGTCGTGACGAATGATTATAATTTAAATAAAGTATGTGAATTCCAGAAAGTCAAGGTGCTCAATATCAATGACCTTGCCAACGCCGTAAAACCGGTTGTGCTCCCCGGCGAAGAGCTCAATGTGCAACTCATTAAAGACGGGAAAGAGCATCACCAGGGGATTGCCTATTTGGATGACGGCACGATGATTGTTGTCGAAGAAGGCAAAAATTACATTGGCAAACGCATTGATGTGCTCGTGACAAGCGTCCTGCAGACTTCGGCGGGCCGGATGATTTTTGCCAAGCCGAAACTGCTTGAAAAAGCGTTATAATGCAGCCTGGAACACCCGCGGCGCCGGACGCGGGAAGTTCATACAGGATGCCGGGGGAGATTGGATTTGACAGATTATGAGGTGATTATACCGGCAGCCGGATCGGGGAAGCGGATGGGCGCAGGGTTCAACAAATTATTTCTTGAACTGAACAAGCGCCCGGTCATTGCGGTTACAGCAGAAGTTTTTTTGGCCGATCCGTCCTGCAAAAAGTTGATACTTCCCGTGCAGCCGCATGATAGGGAAGAGATGAAGCGTATTTTGCCCCGCTCGGAAAAAATAGTATTTGCCCGCGGCGGTTCTGAACGGCAATATAGCGTACGGAACGGGCTGGAACTTGCCGGAAGCTGCAGTGTCATTCTTGTGCATGACGGTGCAAGGCCGTTTATCAGCGCCGGATCCATTGCAGCGCTGGCGGCAATGGCCGGGGAAAAAGGGGCGGCGATAGCGGCTGTTCCGGTAAAAGACACGATCAAAAGAGCAAAAGACCAGATTGTAACCGAGACGATTGAGCGGAGCAGCTTGTGGCAGATCCAAACGCCACAAGCTTTTCGCACGTCTGTCTTGAAAAAAGCGCATGAAGCGGCGGAACGGGACGGCTTTCTCGGAACGGATGAAGCCTCACTGGTCGAACGGATCGGCCATCCTGTACATATTGTGCCGGGAAGTTATGATAATATTAAAATTACGACACCGGAAGATCTTTATTTCGCAGAAGCGATTTTAAAAAAGCAGGGGGGAGGATGAAGATGTTCAGGATCGGACAAGGCTTTGACGTGCACCGGTTCGGGGAGGGACGTCCCTTGATGATCGGGGGAGTTGAAATTCCATATGAAAAAGGTTTGCTCGGCCACTCCGACGCGGATGTGTTGCTTCATGCCGTAGCGGATGCCTGTCTCGGGGCCATTGGGGAAGGGGATATCGGCCGGCATTTTCCGGATACAGATGCGGCATTTAAAGATGCGGATTCTGCGGCGCTTTTGGCGCATGTTTTTCAGCTTGTGAAACAAAAAGGATACAAGCTCGGCAATCTTGATTGCACGATTATTGCCCAAAAGCCGAAAATGGCGCCCTATATCGGGAAAATGCGGGAAACGATCGCGCGCATTTTGGAAGCGGAGATCGGGCAGGTCAATGTCAAGGCGACCACGACGGAAAAACTCGGCTTTGCCGGGCGCGAAGAGGGCATTGCGGCGCAGGCGGCGGTACTGCTGGAGCAGGCTTAACCGGCGTGGCTGCAAGGGTGCTGAAACAACGGGCAGTTTAAGGCACGTACTGCCTGCTGGACATTTTAACGGTGTATGGCAACAGAAGTTTCGTCAAAAATGGTGCAACGGAGCCGGGCAGCTGTTAACGGAAACCTTTCTTTTGCTGGAACAAACATAACCGGTGTATCGCTGCAAAATCGGGACAAGCCGTGCGGTTTAGGACCCGCACTGCTGCTGGAACCATTTTAACCGGTGTATGGCCTGGAGATGTTTTGCCGAAAATGGTGTAATGGAGCAGTGCGCCCGGTTATCGGAAACCCGTCTTTTGCTGGAACAAGCATAGCCTGGCGGGGGCACTCGTGGTACAGTGGCAATTCCATTATCCCGTCTTTTGCTGGAACAAGCATAATAGCAGATATTTTACCTGCAAGATGTGCGATGGCATCCATCCGCCGGTTCACGTCAATCCATCTTTCGTCCGCCGAACCGGACACACCACCGGTTTACGGCTTTTTCAGACGGTGATACAATAAAACAAGACAAAAAGCGACAGTTTAAAGGAGAATCGACATGGCAAACGAAATCAGAGTACGGTACGCTCCGAGCCCGACCGGTTTTTTGCATATCGGGAATGCCCGTACCGCATTATTCAATTATTTATTTGCACGCAGCAAGGGTGGAAAGTTCATTATCCGGATTGAAGATACTGACCAGAAGCGGAATGTGGAAGGCGGTGTGGAAAGCCAGCTGAAATATTTGAAATGGCTCGGCATCGACTGGGACGAAAGCATTGATGTCGGCGGCGAATACGGCCCTTACCGCCAGTCGGAACGCCTTGATATCTATAAAAAATATTATGAAGACCTGCTTGACCGTGGGCTGGCTTATAAATGCTATTGTACGGAAGAAGAACTGGAAGCAGAACGCGAAGCCCAGCTTGCACGCGGGGAAATGCCGCGTTATTCCGGGAAATGCCGCCATCTGACAGAAGAAGACAGGAAACGGCTTGAAGCGGAAGGGCGGAAACCGAGCCTCCGTTTCCATGTTCCGGAAGGCAAAGTGTATACGTTCAACGATATCGTAAAAGGCGAAGTGTCTTTTGAATCGGACGGGATCGGCGACTTTGTCATCGTTAAAAAAGACGGCATGCCGACTTACAATTTTGCGGTTACGATCGATGATCATTTAATGAAAATTTCCCACGTGCTCCGGGGGGACGACCATATTTCCAACACGCCGAAACAGCTGATGATTTATGAAGCATTCGGGTTTGAACCGCCGGTATTCGGCCATATGACGCTGATTGTCAATGAACACCGGAAAAAATTGAGCAAACGCGACGGTAGCATTATCCAGTTTATTGAGCAGTATGCGGAACTCGGTTATTTGCCGGAAGCACTATTTAATTTTATTGCCATGCTCGGCTGGTCACCGAAGGGCGAGGAAGAAATTTTTTCGCGGGAAGAATTTATCCAAATTTTTGACCCGGAACGGCTGTCGAAATCGCCTGCTTTGTTTGACCGCCAAAAACTGGCATGGATGAACAACCAGTATATGAAAAAGCTCGATTTGGATAAAGTTGTGGAGCTTTCGTTGCCGCATCTTGTAAAAGCAGGGCTCGTTCCGGAAAACCGGACACCTGAAGAAGAACAATGGGTGCGCAAACTCATCTCTCTCTATCAGGAACAAATGAGCTACGGCGCGGAAATTGTCGAATTGTCGAAACCGCTCTTCTTTACGGATGAAATCACGTATGACGAAGAAGCAAAGGAGATTTTGTCGGGAGAGCACGTTCCGGAAGTGCTCCGTGCATTCCTTGAAGAACTGGACAGAATCGAACCATTTGAAGCAGGCGAAATCAAAAAAGCGATCAAAGCAGTGCAAAAAGCAACCGGACAAAAGGGGAAAAAGCTGTTTATGCCGATCCGTGTTGCCGTTAGCGGCCAGACACACGGCCCGGAACTGCAAAGCCTGATCGAACTGCTCGGCAGGGAAAAAGTAAAGAAACGCCTTGAAAGAATCACGGGTTAACATTTTTTCGAAAATAGGATATGATATGGTTAAAATAGATGTATGAAAAAGCGTTGAGAAGGAGAAGTAGGAAGAGGACGCTTCAAAGAGAGAACCATCGCCGGCTGAAAGTGGTTTAAGCCCCTCCTTTTCTGAAATGCACCTTCGAGCCTGTATCTGAACGCGTTTGCCAGTAGGATGCAGCGGGGCCGCCCGTTAACAGGGAAAGTTGGGCAGCGGGCAAGGCCTGCCGCCAAACAGAGTGGAACCGCGCGATCAAGAAGCGTCTCTGTCCGTTGCAGAGGCGCTTCTTTTTTAAATTGCAGGTCCGATGACAAATCCGGCTGATGGAAATGCAAAGCGGAAGAAATTTTATAAACGGACGGGGAATGGGAAAAAAACAAGCGAAAGGGGAGTAGCACATGTTTAAGCGGTTGAAGGAAGACATTGAAGTGGTTTTTGATCAGGATCCGGCAGCACGGACGTATTTTGAAGTGATCTTGACTTACTCCGGTCTTCATGCCATCTGGGCACACCGGATTGCGCACTTTTTTTATAAAAAGAAAATGTTTTTTATCGCCCGGGTGATTTCGCAGCTCAGCCGCTTCTTTACCGGAATTGAAATCCACCCCGGTGCACAAATCGGCAGGCGGTTTTTCATCGACCACGGCATGGGGGTTGTGATCGGGGAAACGTGCGAAATCGGCGATAACGTGACGGTTTACCAAGGCGTTACGCTCGGCGGCACCGGGAAGGAAAAGGGCAAGCGCCATCCGACAATTAAAGACAATGCGTTAATCGCAAGCGGAGCGAAAGTTTTAGGTTCGATTACGATTGGGGAAAATGCAAAAATAGGGGCAGGTTCTGTCGTATTAAAGGATGTCCCCCCCAATTCGACAGTGGTCGGCATTCCTGGCAGGGTCGTCGTCCAGGACGGCGTCAAAATCAAAAAAGATTTAAAACATAATGAGCTGCCTGACCCTGTTGCGGACCGCCTGAACAGCATGCAGCAGGAAATCGATGCTTTGCGGTCGGAAGTGGAACAACTGAGAAAGGAAGGGGCAAGAATGTATGAGCATTCAGATATATAATACATTAACAAGAAAGAAGGAGCCGTTTATCCCGCTTGAAGAGGGGAAAGTGAAAATGTATGTATGCGGCCCAACTGTCTATAACTATATCCATATCGGAAATGCACGGCCGGCGATCGTGTTTGACACGGTCCGGCGCTATTTGGAGTTTCGGGGTTATGATGTAAACTATGTGTCGAATTTCACCGACGTGGACGATAAACTCATTAAAGCAGCAAAAGAACGCGGAGAAGAAGTGCCGGCTTTAAGCGAACGGTTTATCAAGTCTTATTTTGAAGATATTGATGCGCTCGGTTGCTGCCATGCAGACGCCCATCCGCGCGTGACGGAAAATATGGATACCATCATCGCGTTTATTGAAAAATTAATTGAAAAGGGCCATGCCTATGAATCAGGTGGTGACGTTTACTACCGGACGAGAAGTTTTCCGGACTACGGTAAATTGTCTCATCAATCGATTGACGAATTGAAATCGGGTGCGAGAATTGAAATAGGGGAAAAGAAAGAAGACGCCCTTGATTTTGCCCTTTGGAAAGCGGCAAAAGAGGGAGAAATTTCGTGGGATAGTCCGTGGGGGAAAGGCCGGCCGGGATGGCATATTGAATGCTCAGCAATGGCGAAGAAATACCTTGGCGATACGATCGACATCCACGCGGGCGGGCAGGACCTGACTTTTCCACACCACGAAAATGAAATCGCCCAGTCAGAAGCGTTAACAGATAAACCGTTTGCCCGTTACTGGATGCATAACGGCTATATCAATATTGATAACGAGAAAATGTCGAAGTCGCTCGGAAACATTGTGCTTGTCCATGACATCATCGAGCGGCACGATCCGCAAGTTTTACGCTTTTTCATGCTGTCGGTGCATTACCGCCATCCGATCAACTACAGCGAGGAACTGCTTGCCAATGCGAAGGCAGGGCTTGAACGGATCAAAACGTCGTACCAAAATGTAAAGCACCGGCTTGAATCCAGTGCAAATCTGGCAGAAGATGATGAAAAATGGCTGGAACAGGTCCGTTCGCTCCATCGCCAGTTTATCGAGGCAATGGATGATGATTTCAATACGGCAAACGGTATTTCTGTTTTGTTCGAACTGTCGAAGCAGGCCAATTATTACTTGCGGGGAAAAAATACGACAGAAACTGTTCTCCGGGCATTTATGAAAGAGTTTGAAACGATTTCCGGCGTTCTCGGCCTGAAGCTCGAGGAAGAAGTGCTTTTGGACGAAGAAATTGAAGCGCTGATTGAAAAACGGAATGAAGCAAGAAAGGCACGCAATTTCCAACTGGCTGACGAAATCCGTGACAAGTTGAAAAGCATGAATATCATTCTTGAAGATACGCCTCAAGGGGTGAGATGGAGACGCTTATGACGGTCACCCTTGATCCGAAACAACTGAACAGCCTTGCGCTTGCTTATATGGGAGATGCGGTATATGAAGAATATATCCGGCACCATGTCCTTTTGCAGGGAAAAACGAAGCCGAACCGCCTTCACCGGGAAGCGATCCGCTTTGTTTCCGCGAAGGCGCAGGCTCAAGTTTTAAAACAGATGATGAACGAAGATCTTTTAACGGAAGAAGAAACCGCTGTTGTCCGGCGTGGCAGAAATGCAAAATCGGGCACGGTTCCGAAAAATACGGATGTCCAGACATACCGGCACAGCACTGCATTTGAAGCGCTGATCGGCTATCACTATTTATCCGGCAGCCGGGAGCGGATGGAGGCGCTGATTGAAAAAGCAATAGGCATTGTCGAAGACCAGAAAGGAGGGGCGCGCTGATGGACCAGGAATACATTGCTGGCAAAAACCCGGTGCTGGAAGCGTTAAGAGCGGGCCGGGAAATCAACAAAATCTGGGTTGCGGAAGGTTCACAAAAAGGCGCCATGAAGCAGGTGATGGAGCTTGCAAGGGAAAGAAAAGTGACCGTCCAATTTGTCCCGAAAAAAAAGATTGACCAGGTGGCTGACGGGGCGCATCAGGGTGTACTGGCGCTCGTTGCCGCTTACCGGTATGCAGAAACAGGCGATATGTTCAAACTTGCCAAAGAGCGGAATGAACACCCGTTTATCCTGATCCTCGATGAATTGGAGGATCCGCATAATCTCGGCTCGATTTTACGGACGGCTGATGCGGTCGGCGCACACGGCGTCATTATCCCGAAAAGGCGCTCGGTCGCATTAACAGCAACGGTGGCGAAAGCTTCAACCGGCGCGATTGAACATATCCCGGTGGCGCGGGTAACAAACCTTTCGCAAACGATTGCCGGCTTAAAGCAGCAAGGGCTGTGGATTGCGGGAACCGATGCTTCCGGGACGACCGATTACCGGCAAATGGATGCCGATCTGCCGCTATGTCTTGTCATCGGCAGTGAAGGGAAGGGGATGAGCAGGATCGTAAAAGAAGCATGCGACTTTCTGATCCGCCTTCCGATGGCAGGGCATGTGACTTCGCTCAACGCGTCCGTTGCTGCCGGCCTGCTCATGTATGAGGTTTACAGGAAGCGCCATCCGCTTGGTGAATAAAATGAATATTTTGCTGGTGGACGGCTATAACATCATTGGCGCTTGGCCGGAACTGCAAAAATTGAAACAAAAAGACCTTGGCGCCGCCAGAGACCGGCTTGTTGAGATCATGGCGGAATACCAAGGCTATACGGATGACAAAGTCATCGTCGTTTTTGATGCTTACGGGGTGAAAGGCCTGGAAAAAAAGTACCGCTATCACAAAGTGGAAGTCATTTTTACAAAAGAAAATGAAACGGCAGATGAACGCATTGAAAAAATGGCCATTAAACTGAACAACATCCGCACGCAGATTTATGTGGCCACATCTGATTTCACTGAGCAGTGGCAAATATTCGGCCAAGGCGCTTTAAGAATTTCAGCACGCGAACTGTTGACCAAAGTGGAAATGATTGAACAAAAGATTAAAAAGAATGTAAAATCAATTCAAGAGGAAAAGCCGGCAACAAGAATACCGTTAAGCCAAGAGGTCATGGAAATTTTCGAAAAATTACGCAGGGGAAAACGATGAGCGGTTGACGATTGAAAATTCTGTACTGTATAATAGCTTTTATCGAATGCTCATGGGGGGATACAGGTGAACCTGAACATTGAGGCAGCATATGAAGAAAGATATGGCACGATGCAGGATGAAGAGTTGGTTGGACGGATACACAACGGCGAAAGTGAAGCGTTGGATTACTTGATCCAAAAATACAGAAATTTTGTCAGGGCAAAAGCGCGTTCTTACTTTATCATCGGGGCCGACCGTGAGGATATTATCCAGGAAGGCATGATCGGGCTGTATAAGGCCATCCGCGACTACAGAGAGGACAAGCTCACGTCTTTCAAGGCTTTTGCTGAATTATGCATCAACCGGCAAATGATTACCGCAATTAAGACTGCCACCCGCCAAAAGCACATACCGCTTAATTCTTATATTTCCCTGGACAAGCCAATTTATGATGAAGAATCTGACCGTACGTTGATGGATGTCATCACCGGCGCGAAAATTTCCAATCCTGAAGAATTGATTTTAATCCGCGAAAAATATGTCCATATAGAAGTGAAAATATCCGAACTGTTGAGCGATCTGGAAAGAAAAGTGCTCGCCCTTTACCTGGACGGGCAGTCCTACCAGGAAATTTCAGAAGAATTAAACCGTCATGTAAAATCAATTGATAACGCTTTACAGCGCGTCAAAAAGAAGCTGGAGCGCCTGTTGGAAATGAGGGAGATGACTTACTGAGAAGGTGTTGTAAGCCGTTTTTCCGCCAGGCTGTTTTTCCCGAATGCAAGTGCAACATTAAGGCGTACAAAAGCACGTCTTTAAATGCCCGGTATTCAATGCTTTCGGGAAAAACCCGGCACATCCCTTCTCCTGCTACTAATTGACACAAGCTTTCTGCCGTGTTATGTTGATTTGTAGGATTTTATGTTTTGATACGATACCGGCGCGGAACCGGCAGCATCCAACAGATTCTCCCGGTTTTTCGGGGATCTTTACAGCGGCGGGTTCCGTTAACGCCGTAAGATCATAAGACAGCTGGTGATGAGATGCAGAAAAAAATGGTACTTGCCTGTTCGGTTTGCGGTTCGCGCAATTACACGACTACAACGGGCAACGGAAAGGCTGAAAGAATGGAATTAAAGAAGTTTTGCAAGCACTGCAACGAACACACCATCCACCGCGGGACAAAATAACAACGAACATGAGCTTACTTGGAGGTCTTAAATACATGTCCATCACAAATTTTTTTCGTAATGTTGCTTCCGAAATGCGAAAAGTCAGCTGGCCTGGGCGCAAAGAGCTGGTCAAATACACGATTACAGTCCTTGTAACAGTTGCCTTCCTGACATTGTTCTTTATTGTCATCGATCTCGGTATTTCCGCAGTGATCCGGTGGGCTGAAAACTCATTGTAAAAGGATCATTTTTCACTTGAATATCCAATGATAAAACATGGTATAATGGGAGTATCATAAGCAACGACTCAAACCCGGTTAGCGGGTTTTTTCATTTGTCCAAAAAATCAAAAGACCAACAGGGAGGGACGGACATCAAGTCCTATTAAATGGAAAAAAACTGGTATGTTGTCCATACGTATTCAGGCTATGAAAATAAAGTCAAAACCAATTTGGAAAAACGTGTAGAATCAATGGGGATGCAGGATAAAATTTTCCGGGTAGTGGTGCCGGAAGAAGAAGAACTTGAAGTGAAGAATGAGAAGAAAAAAGTGGTGAAACGAAAAGTTTTCCCGGGCTATGTCCTGGTGGAAATGGTGATGACGGATGATTCCTGGTATGTCGTCCGGAACACGCCGGGTGTCACCGGTTTTGTCGGGTCGTCGGGAGGCGGTTCCAAGCCGACGCCGCTTTTGCCTGAAGAAATTAATACCATCTTGAAACGGATGGGCATGGAAGAAAAACGGGCCGATGTGGACTTTGAAATCGGCGAGACGGTTACGGTAAAAGAAGGGCCGTTTGCAAACTTTGCCGGCAAGATTGTGGAAATGGACCGTGACAAAGGCAGGGCAAAAGTCATGGTCAATATGTTCGGTCGGGATACACCGGTAGAGCTCGTTTTTGAACAAATTGATAAAATATAACGGGATAAAACTTGAAATCGATATGCTGAGATGTTAATATGTTATAAGTCAGTATGTTCTTTGCGGATGGCCCGCTGACCGGGATCCCACAAAGAACAGACACAATGCAATCACATGATCTTATGATACACTCGTGACGCGGGTCATGAGATGAATTGGCTTCGGATATGGCTTGTCTTTTTAGCTTGTCCATTGTCCGGCTAACCGCAAGAACTTGCGGGGATAGCCTGCGAAGATAACGAAGCATGTTTCGTTGTCTGCAGGAAGCTCGCGGCTTCAGCCGTGAGGGGTTCAATCAAACAGATGAGTGGGAGGGCTCAGCCCTGTTACCACATCACGGACTTAAGGAGGTGTGTCTCGTGGCTAAAAAAGTAGTAAAAATTGTTAAATTGCAGATTCCTGCCGGTAAAGCAAACCCTGCACCACCAGTTGGTCCTGCACTGGGCCAGGCCGGCGTCAATATTATGGGATTTTGTAAAGAATTTAACGCTCGTACTGCAGATCAGGCAGGCTTGATTATACCTGTTGAAATCACGGTGTTTGAAGACCGTTCATTTACATTCATCACAAAAACCCCGCCAGCTGCAGTTTTGCTGAAAAAAGCAGCCGGCATTGAATCAGGTTCAGGTGAGCCGAACCGTACAAAAGTGGCAACTGTGAAGCGTGACAAGGTGCGTGAAATCGCAGAAACAAAAATGCCTGACTTAAATGCGGCAAGTGTTGAAGCGGCAATGCGTATGGTGGAAGGCACGGCGCGCAGCATGGGGATTACGATCGAAGACTGATTCATGCAGTACTAGTTCTGTCCAACGGGGTTGCGATGCGATACTGGCTCGCAACCTTTTTCGTGGGAGGTTATTCCGTTAAAACCACATTCGAGGAGGAAATACAAATGGCGAAAAAAGGAAAAAAATATGTTGACGCTTTGAAACTCGTTGACCGTTCCAAAGCTTACCCGGTTCAGGAAGCCATTGAACTGGTGAAAAAAACAAGTTTTACAAAATTTGATGCAACCGTTGAAGTTGCATTCCGCCTCGGCGTTGACCCGAAAAAAGCGGACCAGCAAATCCGCGGTGCCGTCGTGCTTCCAAACGGAACAGGGAAAACCCAGCGCGTGCTTGTTTTTGCAAAAGGCGAAAAAGCAAAAGAAGCGGAAGCAGCCGGTGCGGATTATGTCGGCGATACAGACTACGTCAACAAAATCCAGCAGGGCTGGTTTGATTTTGATGTCATCGTGGCAACGCCGGATATGATGGGCGAAGTTGGTAAACTCGGACGCATCCTTGGGCCGAGAGGGTTAATGCCGAACCCGAAAACCGGCACGGTAACATTTGATGTGACCAAAGCGGTTCAGGACATTAAAGCCGGTAAAGTCGAATATCGTGTTGACAAAGCGGGCAATGTCCATGCTCCGATCGGGAAAGCCTCTTTTGAACCGGAAAAGCTGGCTGAAAACCTGACGACATTGTTTGACACATTGATGAAAGCAAAACCATCAGCTGCAAAAGGCACTTACATGAAGAATGTTTCTGTCACATCGACCATGGGGCCTGGCATCAAAGTGGACCCGTCTTCTTTTGCGGTAGCAAAATAATCATTTGACATGCTGCATATCGGCTGATATAATGAAAAACGGCTTTGAAAAGTAAACATTTGTACCGTAGACAGCAGGTGCCGAAGGGCTTAATTTCCTGCCGAGGTAATGCGTATAAATCCGGGGGTGCCTTAGGCCCTCCGCATGCATGAAACCTCCATGTCTCGGGATATGGAGGTTTTGTTTTGGTATAAATGTTCATCAAGAATATCTGTAGGAGGTGTCAAGATGGGCAGTGTAATTGAACAAAAGAAACAACTGGTGGAAGAAATCACCGATAAATTCAAATCAAGTACAGCTGTTGTGGTTGTCGATTACCGCGGCTTAAACGTGGCTGAAGTAACTGAACTGCGTAAACAGCTGCGCGAAGCAGGCGTTGAATTCAAAGTGTACAAAAACACGATGACGCGCCGTGCTGTAGAAGCAGCCGGGTTGGATGGATTAAACAGCGTGATGACCGGCCCGAATGCGATCGCATTCAGTACGGAAGACGTGGTTGCACCTGCGAGAATCCTGAATGATTTCGCAAAAGACCACGAAGCTTTGGAAATCAAAGCGGGTGTCATTGAAGGCAATGTTGCAACCGTTGATGAAATCAAAGCACTCGCAACGCTTCCTTCACGCGAAGGCCTGCTTTCCATGCTTCTCAGCGTACTGCAGGCGCCGATCCGCAACTTTGCTCTTGCTGCAAAAGCAGTCGCAGATCAAAAAGAAGAACAAAGCGCATAAGTTTTACGAAATATACTTTGAAAAAATATCTTGTAGGAGGATATGAAAATGACGAAAGAAGAAATCATCTCTGCTGTCAAAGAAATGACAGTGCTTGAATTGAACGATCTTGTGAAAGCCATTGAAGAAGAATTTGGCGTAACCGCTGCTGCACCGGTTGCTGTTGCTGGCGGCGCTGCAGGCGGGGAAGCTGCTGCAGAAAAAACGGAATTTGATGTTGTGCTGACTGAAGTAGGCGCACAAAAAATCAAAGTCATCAAAGTTGTCCGCGAAATCACTGGCCTTGGCCTTAAAGAAGCAAAAGAACTCGTTGACAATGCTCCAAAACCGCTTAAAGAAGGCGTATCGAAAGAAGAAGCCGAAGAACTTAAAGCGAAACTTGAAGAAGTTGGAGCCGGCGTAGAAGTGAAGTAAGACCCTTTTTAAAGTAAAAGCCCGCATTTGGCGGGCTTTTTTCAACATCTCTTCTTCCTGAATCCTCCAAGAAAGAGTGGGACTTTTCATGGCTGAACATTACTACTCGCAAAACCCTGAAGCAAAGCATCAACCGATAGATTTCACCTTTACATTGAGAGGCCATACCTTTCATTTTCAAACAGACCAAGGGGTTTTTTCAAAAAAAGAAGTCGACTTCGGCTCCCGCGTTTTGCTTGATCTGGTGACCATGCCTGAAACGGAAGGGCCGGTCCTTGATATGGGTTGCGGTTACGGACCGATCGGCCTTGCGCTTGCAACATCTTTTCCCGGCCGCCATGTGCATATGGTGGATATTAATACAAGAGCGGTCGAGCTGGCGGAGAAAAATGCTGCCCGGAACCATATTTCAAATGTTTCCATATACGAAAGCAATCTTTTTGAAAAAGTGAAAAGCGGCCCGTTTGCCCTGATTGCTACGAATCCCCCGATCCGCGCCGGAAAGCAGATCGTGCACCGGATTTTTGAAGAAAGCTACCAATATCTCGCAAAAAACGGGGAACTTTGGGTGGTCATCCGGAAAAAGCAGGGCGCCCCTTCTGCCAGGAAAAAATTAGAAAGCATATTTGATGAAGTGGATTGTGTTGGAAAAGAAAAAGGATATTTTGTTTTTAAAGCCAAAAAAATTTGACTCCCGATTTCATATATGTTAAAATCATAAAATGCCAATAGATTAAGGTTCTTTATGCAATTTAAGCTATATTTGTCAAGTATATATTTTGGATGAATTGGAAAATACTTATAAAATCATAAGCTCGTCATGCGATATGTGGTTTTTTCATAAAAAACCCTTTTTCTTTTTGCCTTAGCTTTATTGTTGTTTGACGAAAGATGCAAACAAAACGCTTGATTTGAGGGGTGAATCAGTTGTCACATCAACTAGTTCAGTATGGACGGCACCGCCAGCGCAGAAGTTACGCGCGCATCAAAGAAATTTTAGAGCTGCCAAACCTTATCGAAATTCAAACCGCATCTTACCAATGGTTCCTTGACGAAGGTTTGCGTGAAATGTTCCAGGACATCTCTCCAATCGAGGATTTTGCCGGAAACCTGTCGCTGGAGTTTATTGACTACAGCCTCGGCGAACCGAAATATTCCATCGACGAATGCAAAGAGCGCGATGTAACATACGCTGCTCCGCTTCGTGTAAAGGTGCGCCTTGTCAATAAGGAAACAGGTGAAGTAAAAGACCAGGACGTGTTCATGGGCGATTTCCCGTTAATGACCGAAACGGGGACTTTCATCATTAATGGCGCAGAACGTGTTATTGTATCCCAGCTTGTCCGTTCCCCTAGTGTTTATTTTAACAGCAAAATGGACAAAAACGGGAAATACGGCTACACCGCAACGGTCATTCCGAACCGCGGCGCCTGGCTTGAATATGAAACAGATGCGAAAGATGTGGCCTACGTCCGCATCGACCGCACAAGAAAGCTGCCGATCACGGTTCTCCTCAGGGCGCTCGGTTTCGGCTCTGACCAGGAAATTATTGATCTGATCGGTGATAATGAGTACTTAAGAAATACGCTTGAAAAAGATAATACTGAAAGCACGGAAAAAGCGCTTCTTGAAATATATGAACGCCTCCGTCCGGGCGAACCCCCGACCGTTGAAAATGCAAAAAGCCTGCTGATTTCGCGTTTCTTTGATCCAAAACGCTATGATCTGGCCAATGTCGGTCGTTACAAAATGAATAAAAAGCTTCACCTGAAATTCCGGCTGTTCGGGCAACGGCTGGCTGAATCAATCGCAGACCCTGAAACCGGCGAAATCATCGCGGAGGAAGGAACCGTTTTAGACCGGCGTACGCTTGATAAAATTGTGCCTTTTCTCGAAAAAGGCCTGAAGTTTGAAACGTACAGCCAGACTGGCGGCGTTGTTGATGATGATGTTACTTTGCAGTCCATCAAAATTTATGCCCCGATTGACGATAACGAAAAAGTCATCAATGTAATCGGAAATGCTTATGTTGATGAAAGCATTAAACATATTACACCTGCGGATATTGTGGCTTCCATTAGCTACTTCTTTAATTTGCTGCATGGCGTCGGCAATACGGATGATATCGACCACCTCGGTAACCGCCGTTTACGGTCTGTCGGCGAATTGCTGCAAAACCAGTTCCGTATCGGTCTTTCCCGGATGGAACGCGTTGTTCGTGAAAGAATGTCGATCCAGGACATTAACACCATTACGCCGCAGCAGCTGATCAATATCCGTCCGGTCATTGCGGCCATTAAAGAATTTTTCGGCAGTTCGCAGCTGTCCCAGTTCATGGACCAGACAAACCCGCTTGCGGAACTGACCCATAAACGCCGGCTGTCGGCACTCGGCCCGGGCGGTTTGACCCGTGAGCGCGCCGGGATGGAAGTGCGTGACGTGCACTATTCCCACTACGGCCGCATGTGCCCGATTGAAACGCCTGAAGGCCCGAACATCGGCTTGATTAACTCTTTATCAACCTATGCAAAAGTGAACCGTTTTGGCTTTATTGAAACGCCTTACCGCAGGGTTGATCCGGATACAGGGCGTGTTACGGAGCATATTGATTATTTAACGGCTGATGAAGAAGACAATTATGTCGTCGCACAGGCGAACGCACAGCTGGATGAAAACGGCTTTTTCGTTGACGATGAAGTATATGCGCGTTTCCGCGGTGAAAACATTGTTGTCAAAACAGACCGCGTTGATTATATGGACGTTTCGCCGAAGCAGGTTGTATCGGCTGCAACGGCATGTATTCCGTTCCTTGAAAACGACGACTCGAACCGTGCCCTGATGGGTGCAAACATGCAGCGCCAGGCTGTTCCGCTTATGAACCCGCAAGCGCCGATTGTCGGCACCGGGATGGAATATGTCAATGCGAAGGACTCCGGCGCAGCACTTATCTGCAAACATGACGGTATTGTCGAACATGTGGAAGCCAGGGAAATCTGGGTGCGCCGCGTCATCGATGTCGATGGCCAGGAAGTAAAAGGCGACCTTGACAAATACCGCCTGCAAAAATTCAAACGTTCCAACAATGGCATGTGCATTAACCAGCGCCCGATTGTGAAAAAAGGCGACCGTGTGGTAAAAGGCGAAATTTTAGCGGATGGCCAGTCAATGGACCACGGCGAACTTGCCCTTGGCCAGAACGTGCTCGTTGCTTTTATGACATGGGAAGGCTATAACTATGAAGATGCCATTATTATGAGCGAAAAACTTGTAAAAGAAGATGTGTATACTTCTATCCATATTGAAGAATACGAATCTGAAGCGCGCGATACAAAACTCGGGCCGGAAGAAATGACCCGTGACATCCCGAACGTCGGGGAAGATGCTTTGAAAAACCTTGACGAACGTGGGATTGTCCGGATCGGTGCCGAAGTAAAAGACGGCGATCTGCTTGTCGGAAAAGTCACCCCGAAAGGCGTTACGGAACTGACAGCGGAAGAACGGCTGCTCCACGCGATTTTCGGTGAAAAAGCGCGCGAAGTCAGGGATACATCGCTTCGCGTTCCGCACGGCGGCGGCGGCATCGTGCTCGACGTCAAAGTGTTTACACGTGAAGCCGGGGATGAACTCCCGCCTGGCGTGAACCAGCTTGTCCGCGTCTATATTGTACAGAAACGGAAAATCCACCAGGGCGACAAAATGGCCGGGCGCCACGGGAACAAAGGGGTTATCTCCCGGATTCTTCCGGAAGAAGATATGCCTTTCCTCCCGGATGGTACACCTGTCCAGATCATGTTGAACCCGCTCGGCGTGCCTTCCCGGATGAATATCGGCCAGGTGCTTGAACTTCACCTTGGCATGGCGGCCAAAAAACTTGGCCTCCACGTGGCGACGCCTGTATTCGACGGCGCGCGCGAAGAAGATGTATGGGAAACGATTGAAGAAGCCGGCATGGCACGCGATGCAAAAACGGTTCTTTATGACGGCCGCACCGGTGAGCCTTTCGACAACCGTGTGTCTGTCGGGATTATGTATATGATCAAGCTCGCCCACATGGTTGATGATAAACTGCATGCCCGCTCAACAGGCCCTTACTCGCTTGTCACCCAGCAGCCGCTCGGCGGTAAAGCGCAGTTCGGCGGCCAACGGTTTGGCGAAATGGAAGTATGGGCGCTTGAAGCCTATGGCGCAGCCTATACGCTCCAGGAAATCCTGACCGTTAAATCGGACGATGTTGTCGGACGTGTGAAAACTTATGAAGCGATCGTCAAAGGGGAAAACGTCCCTGAACCGGGTGTCCCGGAATCGTTCAAAGTGCTGATTAAAGAACTTCAAAGTTTGGGACTTGACGTGAAGATTCTTTCCGGCGACGACGAGGAAATTGAAATGCGTGATCTCGAAGACGACGATGACCTGAATCAGGCCGATACGCTGAATATTGCGCCTGAGACAAAAGAAGAACCGGAAGGAATCGGGGCATCCAAAGACTAATCGTTTATGTTGCTGGGAACAAACAGAGGCTTTTGCCCGGATTGTATGCCTTCGTACAATCCGGCTTCTGTTTCTGTTTCTTCTGCGTGTGTTTTAAGGTATGAACCTAAAGACGAAAGGGAGGCTGGCCCCTTGCTGGATGTAAATAATTTTGAGTACATGAAAATCGGTCTTGCTTCACCGGATAAAATCCGATCCTGGTCGTACGGTGAAGTCAAAAAACCGGAAACAATCAACTATCGGACGTTAAAACCTGAAAAAGACGGGCTTTTTTGTGAACGGATTTTCGGACCGACGAAAGACTGGGAATGCCATTGCGGAAAATATAAACGCGTCCGTTACAAAGGCGTGGTTTGTGACCGCTGCGGCGTGGAAGTAACAAGATCAAAAGTGCGCCGGGAAAGAATGGGACATATTGAACTTGCCGCCCCTGTTTCGCATATTTGGTACTTCAAAGGGATTCCAAGCCGCATGGGCCTTGTCCTTGACATGTCCCCGCGTGCCCTGGAAGAAGTCATTTACTTCGCATCTTACGTTGTCACGGAAGCAGGCGACACTTCTTTGGAAAAGAAACAGCTTCTTTCCGAAAAAGAATACCGTGCTTACCGTGAAAAATACGGCAATAAATTCCAGGCAGGCATGGGTGCGGAAGCCATTAAAAAGTTGCTCCAAGATGTAGATGTCAACAAAGAATGCGAAATGCTGAAAGAAGAGCTGAAAGTTGCCCAGGGGCAGCGCCGTACACGCGCCATCAAACGCCTTGAAGTACTGGAAGCTTTCCGTAATTCCGGCAATAAACCGGAATGGATGGTGCTGGACGTTCTCCCGGTCATTCCGCCTGAACTGCGGCCAATGGTACAACTGGAAGGCGGCCGCTTTGCGACATCCGACTTAAATGATCTGTACCGCCGTGTGATCAACCGGAATAACCGCCTGAAACGCCTGCTTGATCTTGGCGCGCCAAGCATCATTGTCCAAAATGAAAAACGGATGCTGCAGGAAGCCGTTGATGCTCTGATTGACAACGGCCGCCGTGGACGTCCGGTAACCGGCCCGGGGAACCGCCCGTTAAAATCGCTTTCCCATATGCTGAAAGGGAAACAGGGTCGTTTCCGTCAAAACCTGCTCGGGAAACGGGTTGACTATTCCGGCCGTTCCGTTATTGTTGTCGGCCCGAACCTGAAAATGTATCAATGCGGCCTGCCGCGCGAAATGGCGATCGAACTGTTCAAGCCGTTCGTAATGAAAGAACTGGTTGAAAAAGGCCTCGCCCATAATATTAAAAGTGCAAAACGGAAAATTGAACGTTTGCAGCCTGAAATTTGGGATGTCCTTGAAGAAGTCATTAAAGAACACCCTGTCCTGTTGAACCGTGCGCCTACTTTGCACAGGCTCGGGATCCAGGCGTTTGAACCGACGCTTGTGGAAGGCCGTGCGATCCGTCTTCATCCGCTCGTATGTACGGCTTACAACGCGGACTTTGACGGCGACCAAATGGCGGTTCACGTTCCGTTATCCGCCGAAGCACAGGCGGAAGCACGCATGCTGATGCTTGCCGCACAAAATATTTTGAACCCGAAAGACGGGAAACCGGTTGTTACCCCGTCCCAGGACATGGTACTTGGCAACTACTACTTAACGCTTGAACGTGAAGATGCAGTCGGTGAAGGATCTGTCTTCAAAGATGTAAACGAAGTGTACACGGCTTATTACAACGGCTACGTGCATTTCCATACGAGAATTGCCATTTATGCCGGATCGCTGAACAATCCGACGTTCACGGAAGAGCAAAACAAGAAGCTGTTGATTACCACAGTCGGGAAAGTGATCTTCAATGAAATTTTGCCGGAGAGCTTCCCGTATATTAATGAACCGACGACAACAAATCTTGAAGAAAAAACGCCGGATAAATACTTTGTTGATCCTTCGATTGACGTAAAAGCGCATATTAAAGAACAGCCGTTAATTCGCCCGTTTGTAAAGGGCTTCCTTGGCAGCATCATTGCCGAGGTGTTCAAACGGTTCAAGATTACGGAAACATCCAAGATGCTTGACCGCTTAAAAGATCTTGGCTTCCATTATTCGACCAAAGCTGGTATTACCGTTGGTGTTGCGGATATCGTCGTTTTAGGCGAGAAAGAAAAAATTCTTTCGGATGCCCAGAAAAAAGTCGATACAGTCATGAAACAGTTCCGCCGCGGTTTAATTACCGAAGACGAACGCTATGACCGTGTTATTTCGATCTGGAGCGGGGCTAAAGATACGATCCAGGGCAAACTGATGGAATCGCTCGATAAACGGAACCCGATTTTTATGATGAGTGACTCGGGGGCCCGGGGTAACGCGTCGAACTTTACACAGCTTGCCGGTATGCGCGGTTTGATGGCCAACCCGGCCGGCCGGATTATTGAATTGCCGATTAAATCGAGCTTCCGTGAAGGCTTAACTGTGCAAGAGTACTTTATTTCGACACACGGTGCCCGTAAAGGCCTTGCTGATACAGCCCTTAAGACGGCAGACTCGGGTTATCTGACACGCCGGCTTGTTGATGTGGCGCAGGATGTTATCATTCGTGAAGACGACTGTGGCACAGACCGCGGGCTTTTGATCAGTGCGTTGAAAGAAGGAAATGAAATCATTGAATCGCTTGAAGAACGGTTAACCGGCCGTTATTCAAGAAAAACGATCAAGCATCCCGAAACAGGCAAAGTCATCATTGAGGAAAACGGCTTTATTACTGAAGATATCGCGAAAGAAATTGTCGATGCCGGCTATGAAAAAGTCTGGATCCGTTCGGCCTTCACTTGCAACACCCGCCATGGTGTATGTAAAAAATGCTACGGCCGCAACCTTGCCACCGGCCAAGAAGTGGAAGTCGGCGAAGCAGTCGGGATTATTGCCGCCCAATCGATCGGCGAACCTGGTACACAGCTGACGATGCGTACATTCCATACAGGCGGTGTTGCCGGGGATGACATTACACAAGGTCTTCCGCGTATTCAGGAATTGTTTGAAGCTCGGAACCCGAAAGGCCAGGCTGTTATTTCCGAAGTGGAAGGTGTTGTCACTTCCATCAGCGAAGGGCGCGACCGTCAATATGAAATTGTCATTCAGGGCGCTGTCGAAACACGCACTTATACAGCCCCTTATACTTCCCGCTTGAAAGTGGCGGTAGATGACCACGTCGTGCGCGGGCAGGAACTGACGGAAGGTTCCATTGACCCGAAAGACCTGTTGCGTGTCACGGACGTCACAACCGTACAGGAATACTTGCTCCGTGAAGTACAGAAAGTTTACCGGATGCAAGGGGTGGAAATTGGCGACAAACATATTGAAGTGATGGTCCGCCAAATGCTGAGAAAAGTAAGGGTGCTCGATGCCGGCGATACGGATGTCCTGCCGGGAACATTGCTTGATATCCATCAGTTCGGTGAAGCGAATGAAAAGGCGCTCAAGGAAGGCAACCGCCCTGCAACAGGCCGTCCTGTTCTGCTCGGGATTACAAAAGCTTCCCTGGAAACCGATTCGTTCTTATCGGCAGCCTCCTTCCAGGAAACGACCCGCGTGTTAACCGATGCGGCGATCAAAGGGAAACGCGATGAACTGCTCGGCTTGAAAG
Organism: Weizmannia sp. WK01; assembly: GCF_025905465.1. Taxonomy (NCBI): domain Bacteria; kingdom Bacillati; phylum Bacillota; class Bacilli; order Caryophanales; family Bacillaceae; genus Heyndrickxia; species Weizmannia sp. WK01. The sequence continues at coordinate 128,199 of NZ_CP109616.1, forward strand.
AAAACGTCATTATCGGGAAACTTGTTCCTGCAGGGACGGGCATGACCCGCTACCGCAAAACGGTTCCTGAACTGGTGAAAAAGGAAGAAGAAGTGCCGGCTGAATAATCGGCGGCAGCACCGGCAAAAACCGGTGCTGCACCTTTTTCTGTTTTTTAGCAAAAAACCATGGCCTTTTTTACACAGGATGTTGACTTTGGATTTTCAAAGTGATAATATATTCAAGGTGCTCCTATGAATACCTGTATACTTTGGAGGATATTGCGATGTCTTATGAAAAAGTAAATCAGGCGAAAAGAATTGTTGTAGGGACAAAACAAACAGCGAAAGCGATAAAGTCCGGAAATGTGGATGAACTGCTCGTTGCCAGAGATGCTGATCCGAATATTACGGGCAAAGTCATTTCCGTTGCCGAACAATTCAATGTGCCGGTTACGTATGCCGAGTCGAAAAAACAACTTGGAAAAGTGTGCGGCATTGAAGTCGGAGCTGCAGCTGTTGCACTTATTTATTAAACACTTTTTGCGGGAGAAACCGCAAAAATTTGTTTTTGCCATTAAATGAACCACCTGGATGTGTGGACTTAAATTGTTCGAAGGGAGGAAAAACAGATGCCTACTATTAACCAATTGGTGCGCAAACCTCGTAAATCAAAAATCGAGAAATCTAAGTCACCTGCGCTGAATAAAGGCTATAACAGTTTCAAAAAAATCAATACCGATCTTTCTTCACCCCAAAAACGCGGTGTATGTACGCGTGTTGGGACGATGACGCCGAAGAAACCGAACTCGGCGCTTCGTAAATATGCCCGTGTCCGTTTAACAAACGGGATTGAAGTAACGGCTTATATCCCTGGTATCGGCCATAACCTGCAGGAACACAGCGTTGTTTTAATCCGCGGTGGACGTGTAAAAGACCTGCCTGGTGTACGTTACCACATCGTGCGTGGCGCGCTTGACACTGCCGGTGTTGACAACCGGAAACAAGGCCGTTCCAAATACGGGACGAAAAAACCGAAAGAAAAGAAATAATAAGAACGATAACCATACTTGAAAGGAGGATCATTTATGCCACGTAAAGGACCTGTCGCAAAACGCGACGTATTACCGGATCCGATTTACAATTCGAAACTGGTCACACGTTTAATCAACAAAATGATGATCGACGGCAAGAGAGGGAAAGCCCAGACGATCCTGTATTCTTCCTTTGATATTATTCGTGAACGCACTGGCAAAGATCCAATGGAAGTTTTTGACCAGGCATTAAAAAACATTATGCCTGTACTTGAAGTAAGAGCTCGCCGTGTCGGCGGTGCAAACTATCAGGTGCCGGTTGAGGTGCGCCCGGAACGCCGGACAACTTTAGGGCTTCGCTGGCTGGTCAATTATGCCCGCCTCCGCGGAGAAAAAACAATGGAAGAACGACTGGCGAACGAAATCATGGATGCGGCCAACAATACAGGCGCTGCCGTGAAAAAACGCGAAGATACGCATAAAATGGCGGAAGCAAACAGAGCGTTCGCGCATTATCGCTGGTAATATTCCGATACTCCTACATTACACCTATTAAGGAAGGAGAAAGTACGAGATGCCAAGAGAGTTCTCCTTAGAAAAGACTCGTAACATCGGTATCATGGCGCATATCGATGCCGGTAAAACTACAACAACCGAGCGCATCCTTTATTATACCGGCCGTATTCATAAAATCGGCGAAACGCATGAAGGTGCGTCTCAAATGGACTGGATGGAGCAGGAACAGGAGCGCGGGATTACGATTACTTCCGCTGCTACTACAGCACAATGGAATGACCACCGCATCAACATCATTGACACCCCGGGACACGTGGACTTTACCGTTGAAGTTGAACGCTCCCTTCGTGTCCTTGACGGTGCGGTTGCTGTCCTCGATGCCCAGTCCGGCGTTGAGCCTCAGACCGAAACCGTTTGGCGCCAGGCAACGACTTACGGTGTACCACGGATTGTATTCGTCAATAAGATGGATAAAATCGGGGCTGATTTCTTATATTCTGTCAGCACCCTGCATGATCGTCTGCAGGCAAATGCGCATCCGGTCCAATTGCCGATCGGTGCCGAAGACAACTTTGTAGGGATCATTGACCTTATTGAAATGAACGCTACTTTCTACGGTGATGATCTCGGCACGAAAATTGAAGTACGCGAAATTCCGGATGAGTACCGTGACCAGGCGGAAGAATATCATGAAAAACTGCTTGAAGCAGTTGCTGAAGTTGATGAAGATATTATGGAAAAATATCTTGGCGGAGAAGAGATTTCAAAAGAAGAACTGAAAGCTGCGATCCGCAAAGCAACCTGTAATGTTGAATTCTTCCCGGTACTGTGCGGCTCGGCATTTAAAAACAAAGGTGTCCAATTAATGTTGGATGCGGTTGTTGACTATTTGCCTGCGCCGACGGATGTTCCTTCCATCAAGGGGACGCTTCCGGATACAGGGGAAGAAGTATTCAGGCATTCCAGCGATGATGAGCCATTTGCGGCTTTGGCCTTCAAAGTCATGACAGACCCGTTCGTTGGTAAACTGACATTCTTCCGTGTTTATTCAGGTACATTAAGCGCCGGTTCTTATGTCAAAAACTCGACAAAGGACAAACGCGAACGCATCGGGCGTATTTTGCAGATGCACGCAAACCACCGGAAAGAAATTGACAAGGTTTATGCCGGAGATATTGCTGCTGCTGTCGGTTTAAAAGACACGACAACAGGCGACACGCTTTGCGACGATAACAATCCGGTCATCCTTGAATCGATGGAATTTCCAGAACCGGTTATCCAGCTGTCGGTTGAACCAAAATCGAAGGCCGACCAGGATAAAATGACGACTGCGCTGCAAAAACTGCAGGAAGAAGACCCGACTTTCCGTGCCCATACGGATCCGGAAACAGGACAAACGATCATCGAAGGAATGGGTGAGCTTCACCTCGATATCATCGTCGACCGGATGAAACGCGAATTTAAAGTCGAAGCCAATATCGGTGCGCCACAAGTTGCATATCGTGAAACATTCCGCAAATCGGCACAAGTCCAAGGTAAGTTCGTACGCCAGTCTGGCGGCCGCGGGCAATACGGGGATGTGTGGATTGAATTTTCACCAAACGAAGAAGGAAAAGGCTTTGAGTTTGAAAATGCGATTGTCGGCGGTGTCGTTCCGCGCGAATACATTCCGGCGATTCAATCCGGTCTTGAAGATGCCATGCAGCGCGGTGTAATTGCCGGTTATCCGCTCGTTGACATTAAGGCAAAACTGTATGACGGTTCTTACCACGATGTTGACTCGAGTGAAATGGCGTTTAAAGTGGCTGCTTCCCTTGCATTAAGGAATGCAGCATCCAAATGTGATCCGGTCCTGCTCGAACCTGTGATGAAAGTGGAAATCGTCATTCCGGAAGAATATCTCGGCGACATCATGGGACAAGTTACAGCCCGCCGCGGTCGTGTAGAAGGAATGGAAGCACGCGGAAATGCCCAGGTTGTCCGTGCTATGGTTCCATTGTCCGAAATGTTCGGTTACGCAACAGCACTTCGTTCCAGCACGCAAGGACGCGGTGTCTTCACTATGACATTTGATCATTATGAAGAAGTGCCGAAGTCTATTGCGGAAGAGATCATCAAAAAAAATAAAGGCGAATAATTGATTTCTTGCCTTCAATGAAGTATAACTTTACTAGATTGGTTCAAAGCGCTTTAAAGCTGTCCTTTCAGCTTTAAAGCATCCATATACTTACTCAATCCAAAATATTAAGGAGGATTTCCTGATGGCTAAACAAAAATTTGACCGTTCTAAAGAACACTGTAACATTGGAACAATCGGTCACGTTGACCATGGTAAAACGACTTTGACTGCTGCAATTACTGCTGTTCTTGCAAAACAAGGGAAAGCAGAAGCAAGGGCATATGACCAAATTGACGGTGCTCCGGAAGAACGCGAACGTGGTATTACCATCAACACTGCACACGTTGAATATGAAACGGAAAAACGCCACTACGCACACGTTGACTGCCCTGGACACGCTGACTATGTGAAAAACATGATCACGGGTGCTGCACAAATGGACGGTGCGATTCTGGTTGTATCCGCTGCTGACGGCCCAATGCCGCAAACACGTGAACACATCCTTTTGTCCCGCCAAGTTGGTGTGCCTTACATCGTTGTATTCCTGAACAAATGCGACATGGTGGACGACGAAGAATTGCTTGAACTTGTTGAAATGGAAGTTCGTGACCTTCTTTCTGAATACGACTTCCCTGGCGATGAAGTGCCGGTTATCAAAGGTTCTGCTTTGAAAGCTCTTGAAGGCGACCCTGAATACGAAGCAAAAATCCTTGAATTGATGGATGCTGTTGACGAATACATCCCGACTCCGCAACGTGACACAGACAAACCGTTCATGATGCCGGTTGAAGACGTATTCTCCATCACCGGCCGTGGTACAGTTGCAACCGGTCGTGTAGAACGCGGTCAATTGAAAGTTGGCGATGTTGTTGAAATCATCGGTTTGAACGACGAACCGAAACAAACAACGGTTACCGGCGTTGAAATGTTCCGCAAACTGCTCGACTATGCTGAAGCAGGCGACAACATCGGTGCACTTCTCCGCGGGATTGCACGTGAAGAAGTCCAACGTGGTCAAGTTTTGGCGAAACCGGGTTCTATTACACCGCATACAAAATTTAAAGCACAAGTTTACGTATTAACGAAAGAAGAAGGCGGACGTCACACTCCTTTCTTCTCTAACTACCGTCCGCAATTCTACTTCCGTACAACGGATGTTACCGGCATTATTACGCTGCCTGAAGGCGTTGAAATGGTTATGCCTGGTGATAACGTTGAAATGAGCGTTGAATTGATTGCCCCTATCGCGATCGAAGAAGGAACAAAATTCTCGATCCGTGAAGGCGGCCGTACAGTTGGCGCCGGTTCTGTTTCCGCTATCGAAGCTTAATCGGTTATTAAAAAAAGCCCGGCCAGGTTATCCCGGCCGGGCTTTTTCCATGCTTACGAGTCCGGGTTGCAGCAATATTTTCCAAAACTTGATGTTGCGCCACAAGGCCTGTATAATAAAAAAAGTTGCTGAAATCAGCAGTATATCAAAGTTTATGTTGCATTACACCCGGTTTTTGTGTATAATTTTTTATGTTGGTCTTTGACTGCGATGAAGTGGGAGGTTGCTGGCACACCCGGCCGCTTTGCCATGGCGCGTGGGCCAGGAAAATTTCCATGGAGAATGTCTATTAGCAAATAGGCGAAAAAGGAGGGAAAATAATGGCAAAACAAAAAATTCGCATTCGATTAAAAGCATACGATCACAGAATTCTGGATCAGTCTGCAGAGAAAATTGTAGAAACAGCAAAACGATCAGGTGCAAACGTCTCCGGACCGATTCCGCTTCCGACTGAGAAATCTGTTTACACCATTCTGCGTGCTGTCCACAAGTACAAAGATTCTCGTGAACAATTTGAAATGCGTACACACAAACGTTTGATTGATATCGTAAATCCAACCCCGCAAACGGTTGATTCACTGATGCGGTTGGATCTGCCATCCGGCGTTGACATTGAAATTAAACTTTAATGATAAAACATGACATATTTAACAGGAGGTGTGACTGATGACCAAAGGAATCTTAGGAAGAAAAATCGGTATGACCCAAGTTTTTGCCGAGAACGGCGATCTTATTCCTGTCACTGTAATTGAAGCAACACCAAACGTTGTGCTGCAAAAGAAAACAGTTGAAACGGACGGCTATGAAGCGATCCAGCTCGGATTTGCCGACAAACCGGAACGCCTGGCAAACAAACCGGAAACAGGGCATGTTTCGAAAGCCAATACGGCACCTAAGCGCTTCATCCGCGAATTCAGCGGCGTAAACACAAGTGATTTTGAAGTTGGTCAAGAAGTCAAAGTAGATATTTTTGCAGAAGGTGACATTGTAGATGTTACCGGTGTTACAAAAGGAAAAGGATTCCAAGGCGTCATTAAACGCCACGGACAACACCGCGGTCCTATGGCTCACGGTTCGCGTTACCACCGCCGTCCCGGTTCAATGGGTCCGATTGCGCCAAACCGCGTCTTCAAACAAAAAGCACTCCCTGGACGCATGGGAGGAGAACGGGTTACCGTTCAAAATCTGCAAATCGTCAAAGTGGATGCAGAACGCAATCTGCTTTTGATTAAAGGTAACGTTCCTGGTCCGAGAAAAGCTTTGGTTACAGTTAAAGCAGCTGTAAAAGCAAAATAATTGTAAAGAAAGGAGGAAACAGGAATGCCAAAAGTAGCTCTATACAACCAAAACGGTTCCCAAGTCGGTGAAGTGGAATTAAACGACGCTGTATTCGGCATCGAACCGAATGAACATGTTTTATTTGAAGCGATCATCATGCAGAGGGCATCGCTCCGCCAAGGTACTCACAAAGTAAAAGGCCGTTCTGAAGTACGCGGCGGCGGACGTAAACCATGGCGGCAAAAAGGTACAGGACGCGCACGCCAAGGATCGATTCGTGCCCCGCAATGGCGCGGAGGCGGTACGGTTTTCGGGCCTGTTCCACGCAGCTACAGCTACAAACTGCCGAAAAAAGTACGCCGTCTTGCGATTAAATCCGCTCTATCGTCAAAAGTACGGGAAAACAATATTTTGGTTCTGGACGCATTAAATTTTGATGCGCCAAAAACAAAAGATTTTATTGCTGTCCTGAAAAATTTGTCCGTGGATAAAAAAGCACTTGTTGTCACAGACGGATTGAACGAAAATGTGGTATTGTCTGCACGCAACATTCCGGGTATTACGGTTGTTGAAGCAACAGGCGTAAATGTTTTGGATGTTGTAAACCATGATCAATTGATCATGACAAAATCCGCTGTTGAAAAAGTAGGGGAGGTGCTTGGTTAATGGATGCACGTGATGTTTTGAAGCGCCCCGTGATTACTGAACGTTCAATGGAATTGACGGCAGATAAGAAATATACATTTGAAGTAGATGTCAAAGCGAATAAAACAGAAATCAAAGATGCTGTGGAAGAAATTTTCGGCGTCAAAGTTGCGAAAGTGAATGTTGCGAACTACAAAGGCAAGTTCAAACGCATGGGCCGTTATACTGGCTATACTAACAAGCGCCGCAAAGCAGTTGTTACGCTAACACCTGACAGCAATGAAATTGAAATCTTTGAGGTTTAAATACGTTCCATCAAACTTGAAGAGGAGGGAAAAACATGGCGATCAAAAAATACAAACCAACCTCTAATGGGCGTCGCGGCATGACGGCTTTGGATTTTGCGGAGATCACGACGGATAAGCCTGAAAAATCACTGCTTGCTCCGCTTTCGAAAAAAGCAGGCCGCAACAACCAGGGGAAATTAACTGTTCGTCATCAGGGCGGCGGTCATAAGCGTCAATACCGGATTATCGACTTCAAACGCGATAAAGATGGTATACCAGGGCGCGTTGCCACAATTGAGTATGACCCGAACCGCTCATCTAATATTGCTTTGATTCACTATGCAGATGGTGAAAAACGATACATTCTTGCACCAAAAAATTTAACTGTCGGCATGGAAATTATGTCCGGACCGGATGCAGATATTAAAGTCGGAAATGCACTTCCGCTTTCTGACATTCCTGTTGGTACGGTCATCCATAATATTGAATTGAAACCGGGCAAAGGTGGCCAATTGATCCGTTCTGCCGGTACTTCTGCACAAGTGCTTGGTAAAGAAGGCAAATATGTGCTTGTCCGCCTGAATTCCGGTGAAGTGCGCATGATTCTTGCAACTTGCCGCGCAACGGTCGGCCAGGTTGGTAACGAACAGCACGAACTGGTCAACATCGGTAAAGCAGGCCGCAAACGCTGGATGGGTGTACGCCCGACTGTCCGCGGATCTGTTATGAACCCGAACGATCACCCGCACGGCGGTGGTGAAGGAAAAGCACCAATCGGACGCAAATCACCAATGTCACCATGGGGTAAACCGACACTTGGTTACAAAACGCGCAAGAAGAAGAATACTTCAGATAAATTTATTGTACGGCGCCGTAAAAAATAACGCTGTTGAACTACGGTTCACAGCTTGAACCGTAGCTCTAATCAGGAAGGAGGACTATTCATGAGTCGCAGTCTGAAAAAAGGGCCTTTCGTTGACGATCACTTAATGGTGAAAGTGGAAAAATTGAACGAATCCAACAAGAAGCAAGTGATCAAAACATGGTCACGCCGTTCGACGATTTTCCCTGCATTTGTCGGCCACACAATCGCTGTCTATGACGGCCGTAAACATGTTCCGGTATACATCACGGAAGATATGGTCGGCCATAAGCTCGGTGAGTTTGCTCCGACACGCACATTCAAAGGTCACGCCGGTGACGATAAGAAGACAAGACGCTAACGGGAGGAGGTATTCCAATGCAAGCAAAAGCTGTCGCGAAAACAGTCCGTATTGCTCCTCGTAAGGCACGCCTGGTAATTGATTTAATTCGAGGAAAGCAAGTAGGAGAAGCGCTTTCGATTTTGAAATTTACGCCTAAAGCTGCTTCGCCGGTTATTGAAAAAGTACTCAACTCTGCGATTGCGAACGCAGAACACAACTACGATATGGACGCAAATGACCTTGTTGTGGAAAAGGCTTATGTCGATGAAGGGCCTACATTGAAACGTTTCCGGCCGCGTGCAATGGGACGCGCAAGCCAGATCAACAAACGCACGAGCCATATTACGATTGTAGTATCAGATCAAAAGGAGGGATAATTGGTGGGTCAAAAAGTAAATCCTATCGGTTTGCGAATCGGAGTGATTCGTGACTGGGAATCGAAATGGTACGCAGAAAAAGATTACGCCGATCTATTGCACGAAGACATTAAAATTCGTGAATATATCGCAAAGCGCCTTGCGGATGCTTCTGTTTCTGGCGTGGAAATTGAACGTGCTGCAAACCGTGTCAACATTACAATCCGTACGGCAAAACCGGGCATGGTGATCGGTAAAGGCGGTTCGGAAGTAGAAGCATTGCGTAAAGCGCTGAATGCTTTAACAGGAAAAAGAGTCCACATTAACATTGTCGAAGTTAAAAAAGCAGATATTGATGCAAAACTTGTTGCGGAAAACATTGCCCGCCAGCTGGAAAACCGCGTTTCTTTCCGCCGTGCGCAGAAGCAGGCGATTCAACGCGCCATGCGTGCCGGTGCAAAAGGAATCCGGACGCAGGTTTCAGGACGTTTGGGCGGTGCGGATATTGCCCGTGCAGAACATTACAGCGAAGGTACAGTTCCGCTTCATACGCTTCGTGCGGATATTGACTATGCACATGCTGAAGCAGATACAACTTACGGAAAACTGGGCGTAAAAGTTTGGATTTACCGTGGGGAAATCCTTCCTGCTAAGAAAAAAACCGAGGAAGGGGGAAACTGATCATGTTGATGCCTAAACGTGTAAAATACCGCCGTGAACACCGCGGAAAAATGCGCGGCCGTGCAAAAGGCGGCACTGAAGTTGCATTTGGCGAATATGGTTTGCAGGCTTTGGAAGCTTCCTGGATTACAAACCGCCAAATCGAAGCTGCCCGTATTGCGATGACACGTTATATGAAACGTGGCGGTAAAGTATGGATAAAAATTTTCCCTCATAAACCATATACAGCAAAACCGCTTGAAGTCCGGATGGGTTCCGGTAAAGGTGCGCCTGAGGGCTGGGTGGCTGTTGTGAAACCGGGCAAGATTTTGTTTGAAATTGCCGGTGTTCCTGAAGAAGTTGCACGCGAAGCTTTACGCCTTGCGTCCCACAAGCTGCCGATTAAATGCAAGTTCGTAAAACGTGAAGAAATTGGTGGTGAATCTAATGAAAGCTAAAGAAATTCGTGACTTAACCACTGCCGAAATTGAACAAAAAGTAAAGTCGCTGAAGGAAGAGCTGTTCAACCTTCGCTTCCAGCTTGCGACTGGACAATTAGAGAACACTGCCCGCATTCGTGAAGTTCGTAAATCGATTGCCCGCATGAAAACCGTCATTCGTGAAAGAGAAATTGGAATTAACAACCGATAATGGGAGGAGGTTCGCGATACATGAGTGAACGCAACCAACGCAAAGTATACACCGGCCGTGTCGTATCCGACAAAATGGATAAAACCGTTACTGTTCTTGTAGAAACTTACAAAAAACATTCTCTGTACGGCAAACGCGTAAAATACTCGAAAAAATTCAAGGCACATGATGAAAATAACGAAGCCAAAGTCGGCGATATCGTAAGAATCATGGAAACACGCCCGTTATCTGCTACAAAACGTTTCCGCCTGGTGGAAATCGTTGAAAAAGCAGTCATTATCTAATTTGTATCAGTTCGGATACGGTTGATTCCGAAGGGAGGTAAACGAGGATGATCCAACAAGAAACCCGTTTAAAAGTAGCTGACAACTCAGGTGCACGTGAAGTTTTAACGATTAAAGTATTAGGCGGATCCGGCCGAAAAACTGCGAATATCGGAGATGTCATCGTTGCTACGGTAAAACAAGCAACACCTGGAGGCGTTGTTAAAAAAGGCGATGTGGTGAAAGCTGTTGTGGTCCGTACAAAGAGCGGAGTGCGCCGCAGCGATGGTTCTTATATCCGTTTCGATGAAAATGCATGCGTCATTATCCGTGACGACAAGAGCCCTCGCGGCACGCGTATTTTCGGGCCGGTTGCACGCGAACTGCGCAACAACAATTTCATGAAAATCGTATCACTGGCTCCGGAAGTACTTTAATCGATATAGTTTGTGACAATCAAGGAGGTGCGATTGTAATGCATGTCAAAAAAGGTGACAAGGTAATGGTGATCTCCGGCAAAGATAAAGGCAAGACCGGGACGATCCTTGCGGTATATCCGAAAAAAAACCGTGTGATTGTGGAAGGCGTGAACGTTGTCAAAAAACACGCAAAACCTTCCCAGGCAAACCCTCAGGGCGGTATTCTCGACATGGAAGCGCCCATTCACGTGTCAAATGTGATGCCGATTGACCCGAAAACAAATGAGCCGACACGTGTCGGATATGAAATAAGGAACGACAAAAAAGTGCGTGTAGCAAAAAAATCCGGTGAAGTTCTAAGCGTGCTTAAGGAAATTAAGAAAAAGCCTGAAGAAGAAGGGAGGTAAGCGACATGAACCGCCTAAAAGAAAAATACGAAAAAGAAGTTATTCCTGCTTTAACAAGCAAGTTTCAATATACATCCGTTATGCAAGTGCCTAAAGTTGAAAAGATCGTGATCAACATGGGTGTTGGTGATGCTGTTCAAAACGCAAAAATGCTCGACAATGCAGTAGAAGAATTAACATTGATTTCCGGCCAAAGACCGGTTGTGACAAGAGCGAAAAAATCAATCGCAGGTTTCCGCCTTCGTGAAGGGATGCCGATTGGCGCAAAAGTAACGCTTCGCGGCGAGCGCATGTACGAATTCCTCGATAAACTGATTTCAGTTTCGCTTCCGCGTGTGCGCGACTTCCACGGCGTATCGAAAAAATCGTTTGACGGCCGCGGAAACTACACACTCGGCATTAAAGAGCAACTGATCTTCCCTGAAATTGATTACGACAAAGTCAGCAAAGTGCGCGGGATGGACATCGTCATTGTCACCACTGCGAACACGGACGAAGAATCACGTGAACTGTTAGGCCTGCTCGGAATGCCATTCCAAAAATAAAGCGGACGCTAAAAAGGGAGGCGAAAACGTGGCTAAAAAATCAATGATTGCGAAACAAAAACGTGAACCGAAGTATAAAGTTCAGGCTTATACGCGGTGCGAACGATGCGGCCGGCCGCATTCCGTCATTCGTAAATTTAAACTTTGCCGTATTTGTTTCCGCGAACTTGCATATAAAGGTCAAATTCCTGGCGTGAAAAAAGCCAGCTGGTAAAACCCGAATTTGGGAAGGAGGTAAAAGAAATGGTCATGACTGATCCGATTGCAGATTTGCTTACGCGTATCCGTAATGCAAATACAGTGCGTCATGAAAAATTGGAAGTCCCGGCTTCCAAGATTAAGAGAGAGATCGCCGAGATTTTAAAACGTGAAGGTTTCGTGCGTGATGTTGAATATATCGAGGATAACAAACAAGGGATTATCCGGATCTTCCTGAAATACGGCGCAAACAACGAACGCGTCATTACAGGGATCAAGCGTATCAGCAAACCGGGCCTGCGCGTATACGCAAAAGCAGGTGAAGTGCCGAAAGTGCTGAACGGACTTGGCATCGCAATTGTTTCTACTTCTCAGGGCGTTTTAACCGACAAAGAAGCACGGAAAAACAATGTCGGCGGAGAAATTTTAGCATACGTTTGGTAATTATTTGACGTTGAACGGAGGTGTAAATTATGTCACGTATAGGAAAAAAACCGGTTGAAATTCCATCCGGCGTTACGGTAACCATTAACGGAGATACAGTTACGGTTAAAGGGCCTAAAGGTGAGCTGACCCGCAGCTTCAACCCTGATATTAACATTACCGTAGAAGACAATATCATTCACGTAACACGCCCTTCAGACAGCAAAAACCACCGCGCTTTGCACGGAACGACCCGCGCACTGCTCGCAAACATGGTGGACGGCGTGTCGAAAGGCTTCGAAAAATCTTTGGAACTGGTCGGGGTTGGATACCGCGCCCAAAAACAAGGCAAAAAACTCGTATTGAACGTCGGCTACTCCCATCCTGTTGAATTTGAACCGGAAGAAGGCCTGGAAGTCGAAGTGCCTTCCAATACAAAAATTGTCGTAAAAGGCGTAAGCAAAGAACGCGTCGGCGCATTTGCCGCCAACATTCGCGATGTCCGTCCGCCTGAACCTTATAAAGGCAAAGGGATTCGTTACGAAGGCGAATATGTACGCAGAAAAGAAGGTAAAACCGGTAAATAATGCCGCCTAGGATGAGAAAGGAGTGAATTCGATGATCACGAAGCCGGATAAAAATCAAGTACGCAAAAAAAGGCATGCACGCGTCCGCGCAAAATTAAGCGGAACGGCTGAACGTCCGCGCCTGAATATCTATCGTTCCAACAAAAATATTTATGCCCAATTGATTGATGATGCAAATGGCGTCACACTGGCCAGCGCTTCCACGCTCGATAAAGAGTTGAGCCTTGAGTCAACCGGCAATGCGGAAGCTGCACAAAAGGTGGGCGAATTGATTGCAAAGCGCGCAATGGAAAAAGGCATCAAAGAAGTTGTTTTCGACCGCGGCGGATACCTCTATCATGGCCGTGTCAAAGCGCTTGCCGATGCAGCCCGTGAGAACGGATTACAATTTTAATCAAAAAGGAGGGGAAATTTTACATGCTACGTATTGACCCAAACAAACTTGAGTTAGAAGAACGTGTTGTTACGATTAACCGCGTTGCCAAAGTGGTAAAAGGGGGACGCCGTTTCCGCTTTTCCGCACTTGTCGTTGTTGGCGACCGGAACGGACATGTCGGATTTGGAACCGGCAAAGCGCAGGAAGTGCCGGATGCGATCCGCAAAGCTGTTGAAGATGCGAAGAAAAATCTTGTTGAGGTACCGATTTCGGGCACAACGATTCCGCACGAAGTTGTCGGCCACTTCGGTGCAGGCAAAATCTTGCTGAAACCGGGTTCCCCTGGTACCGGTGTTATCGCCGGCGGCCCTGTCCGTGCGATCCTTGAACTTGCGGGTATTGCGGATATTACGTCCAAGTCGCTTGGTTCAAACACACCGATTAACATGATCCGTGCTACAATGGACGGCATTAAACAATTGAAGCGTGCGGATGAAGTTGCGAAACTGCGCAATAAATCTGTCGAAGAATTATTAGGTTAAGGAGGGAACGCTCATGGCAAAATTGAAAATCACCCTCACCCGCAGTGTCATCGGCCGCCCGCAGGATCAGCGCGAAACGGTAAAAGCGCTCGGCCTGCGCAAAGTCAACCAGACTGTTGAGAAAGAAGACAATGCTGCAATTCGCGGCATGATCAATAAAGTGTCCCATCTTGTTTCCGTATCGGAACAATAATTTTCGATTTTAAGATAAGGAGGTGCAACCATGAAACTTCATGAATTAAAACCTGCAGAAGGATCCCGTAAAAAACGCAACCGTGTCGGTCGTGGTATTGGTTCCGGCAACGGAAAAACAGCCGGCAAAGGGCACAAAGGTCAAAACGCTCGTTCCGGCGGCGGTGTACGCCTCGGTTTTGAAGGCGGTCAAACCCCGTTGTTCCGCCGTTTGCCAAAACGTGGTTTTACGAACATTAACCGTAAAGAGTATGCCATTGTGAACCTTGACGTTTTAAACCGTTTTGAAGACGGCACGGAAGTAACGCCTGCTCTTTTATTGGAAACAGGTGTCATCAGCAAGGAAAAATCGGGTGTAAAAGTGCTTGCAAACGGCAAACTTGAGAAAAAATTGACCGTAAAAGCACATAAATTCTCCTCTGCTGCCAAAGAAGCCATAGAAGCTGCCGGCGGTACAGCCGAGGTGATTTAATGTTCAAGACAATCGCCAATTTTATGCGTGTGGGTGAGATAAGAAATAAAATTATTTTCACCCTCCTCATGCTGGTCGTATTCCGCATAGGAGCCTTTATTCCTGTTCCTTATGTGGATGCTTCCGTTTTGGATGCCTCCACCCAAAACGGTTTAGTTGGTTTTCTAAACACTTTTGGGGGCGGTGCGCTGAAGAACTTTTCCATTTTTGCAATGGGCATTATGCCATATATCACATCTTCCATTATCGTGCAGCTTTTGCAAATGGATGTTGTGCCGAAGTTTGCCGAGTGGGCAAAACAGGGTGAAGTGGGGCGTCGTAAGCTGAATGAGTTTACACGCTATTTTACGGTTATCCTGGCTTTGATTGAAGGCTTCGGCATGTCATATGGCTTTAATAATTTGGCGCAAGGGGCACTGATTACGAAGTCCGGTTTCTGGACGTATTTGATCATCGCACTTACGCTGACAGCCGGCACCACATTTTTAATGTGGCTTGGCGAACAAATTACGGCCAAAGGTGTAGGAAACGGGATTTCCATTTTGATTATGGCCGGCATTATTGCCGGGATTCCGACAGCCATCAACCAGATTTACGCGCAGCAAATTGAAAATGCCGGTTCCCAGCTGTTTTTGAAGATTGTTTTGCTGGCTTTTCTTGCATTGATTATTCTGGCCATTGTGGTCGGAGTCATCTATTTCCAGCAGGCATCGAGAAAGATACCGGTCCAGTATGCCCAGCACATTTCCGGCAGGGCAACAACCGGCAGGCAGTCAACGCATTTGCCTTTAAAGGTCAATGCTGCCGGGGTCATTCCGGTTATCTTTGCGATTTCGTTCATTATTGCGCCGCAGACGATCGCTTCGTTTTTCGGTTCCAGCAGTGTGGCAAGCACCATCCAGTATATTTTTGATTATACAAAACCGGTCGGAGCTTTGATTTATGTGGCGTTGATTATCGCTTTCTCGTACTTTTACGCATTCGTACAAGTCAATCCGGAGCAGCTTGCCGACAATTTAAAGAAACAAGGCGGCTATATTCCGGGGATCCGCCCGGGCAAAAACACACAGCAATATGTCACTTCGGTTTTATACCGGCTGACATTTGTCGGTTCGATCTTTCTTGCTGTGATTGCCATTCTGCCTGTCATTTTCACGAATGTCATCGGGCTCCCGGCTTCCGCCAGAATCGGCGGCACAAGCCTGCTCGTTGTGATCGGGGTTGCGCTTGAAACGATGCTGCAACTGGAAGCACAGCTTGTTAAACGCCATTACAGAGGCTTTATCAAATAAAAATGGTTTCGTTTTTTTGAGACCATGTCAGGAATAAGGGGGCTGTACGATGAATCTAGTGTTAATGGGCCTTCCCGGAGCCGGTAAAGGGACTCAAGCCGAAAAAATCATTGATAAGTATGCCATTCCTCACATTTCCACCGGAGACATGTTCCGGGCGGCAATAAAGGAAGAAACGGAGCTGGGGCTTAAAGCCAAGTCCTTTATGGACAAAGGCGAACTGGTCCCTGACGAAGTAACGATCGGGATCGTGCGCGAACGGTTAAGCAAGGATGACTGCAAAAATGGCTTCCTGCTTGACGGTTTCCCGCGGACGGTTGCCCAGGCAGAAGCTTTGGAAAATATTTTAAGCAGCCTTGGCAAACAGCTTGACTATGTCATCAATATTGAGGTGGACCGGGAGATTCTGACAGAGCGGCTGACCGGCCGGAGAATCTGTGAACATTGCGGTGCGACTTACCATCTCGTGTTTAATCCGCCAAAAACGGAGGGCGTTTGCGACAAATGCGGCGGCCCGCTGTACCAACGGGCGGACGACAACGCAGAAACTGTCGGGAACCGGCTCGATGTCAATATGAAACAAACCCGGCCGCTACTGGACTTTTATGAGGAAAAAGGCTATTTGCGGAATGTAAACGGCCAGCAGGATATTCATCAAGTTTTTGCGGATATCGATCAATTGCTGAGCCAACTGGGTTAAACGTGAACGACTTGGTGAATTCATGAGAGCCGCAATCACGTTGGATGGAAACCACCTTTGGAAGTTTTAACCGGCCGGCTTTTCGGCCATGTCCTGACGGTAAAAAACTTTTCAAGTTTGATGCAATTTCCGCTTAAAAAGGTTATAATGGTTTTCGTGGCATTTTCACCGCTGGATATTTCACGGGTGAAATGACGGCTCTGTTTTATTGGCGATTTGCTTCATCCGTTAACTTGTAATCAATAGATGAGGAAGGCGGCTTCCGTTGTCAGGATTGCCAGTAAGCGTCATTCGAACGTCTCTCATGCAATTCAATTCTGTGCAAATGGCTTTCGTTCGTTCACATGTATGCCGGACATGGGATTGGTCAAGACTGACATGAAAGAACCATGTAACCTTGGGAACGTTTATCAGCTCTTGCCGGCCCCTCGGATCAGCCGGTTTACGTGAATATGCAGCAGGCCGACCGCTTCCTGAAGAGGGAGTTTTGGCGAGCCTGATCGTTTTAAGGTTTTGGAAAAGTATCATTGCCAGGTCCTAAATGTTAGGAGGAGGGAGAAAAGTTCGATGGCGAAAGATGACGTTATTGAAGTTGAGGGCATTGTGAGCGAAACTTTGCCGAATGCCATGTTTAAGGTAGAATTAGAAAATGGTCACACTGTTCTTGCACATGTGTCGGGAAAAATCCGGATGAACTTTATCCGCATTTTGCCGGGTGATAAAGTAACAGTTGAACTGTCTCCGTATGATTTGACCCGCGGTAGAATTACGTACCGCTTTAAATAATGTAGATACACGGCTTTTTCGGTGAAACGGAAAGTCTGCCTGGGGAATCTGTTTGGAAAAAAGGTACCGGGCTTGTACTCCGTATATTAAGGAGGGTAAACCATGAAAGTTAGACCATCTGTGAAGCCGATCTGCGAAAAATGCAAGGTTATCCGCAGAAAAGGCAAAGTAATGGTAATCTGTGAAAATCCGAAACACAAACAAAAACAAGGATAAATTTGAAGGAGGTGCACCTGTATGGCTCGTATTGCCGGTGTTGACATTCCACGTGATAAACGTGTTGTTATTTCTTTAACATACATTTACGGAATTGGTAAATCAACTGCACAAAAAATTCTTGCTGAGGCCGGAATTTCTGAAGATACACGCGTCCGCGACTTAACAGAGGATGAAGTAAACAAAATTCGTGACATCGTGGACAGGCTGAAAGTAGAAGGAGACCTTCGCCGTGAAGTTTCTCTGAACATTAAACGCCTGATGGAAATCGGATCTTACAGAGGTCTCCGCCACCGCCGCGGTCTTCCTGTTCGCGGGCAAAACACAAAAAACAATGCCCGTACACGCAAAGGCCCGCGTAAAACGGTTGCCGGTAAGAAGAAATAATAAGCAAAGGAGGTTGTTCATATGGCACGCAGAACAAATACGCGTAAACGCCGCGTAAGAAAGAATATTGAATCAGGAGTCGCTCATATTCGTTCCACTTTTAACAATACAATCGTTACGATCACGGATGTGCATGGGAATGCTGTTGCATGGTCCAGTGCCGGTGCGCTCGGTTTCAAAGGTTCCCGTAAATCAACGCCGTTTGCTGCACAAATGGCTGCTGAAACAGCCGCGAAAGCATCGATGGAACATGGGATGAAGTCTTTGGAAGTAACTGTAAAAGGACCTGGTGCAGGCCGTGAAGCCGCCATCCGTGCCCTGCAGGCTGCCGGGCTTGAAGTTACAGCCATTAAAGACGTAACACCTGTGCCGCATAATGGTTGCCGCCCGCCAAAACGTCGCCGTGTCTGATTTTTTTTGTATAGATTTTGTATCCTTGTCAATAATGGGATATGATGCATAATCTGCAAAAAAAATGATTTGAATGATCCAGTTGTTATGCATAATAGGGAATTTTGCATGGGGAATTTCGAATAGGGCTCTTTCTGGGGTGCTATACGGGGTTTCGACGTTTTGAAGGAGGGTTAATTTGAATGATCGAAATTGAAAAGCCAAAAATTGAAACGGTTGAGGTCAGCGATGACGCTACTTATGGCAAGTTCGTCATAGAACCGCTTGAGCGTGGATATGGTACTACTTTGGGTAACTCCTTACGTCGTATCCTATTATCCTCACTCCCGGGTGCCGCTGTCACTTCCATCCAAATCGATGGCGTGATGCACGAATTCTCGACAGTTGAAGGCGTTGTTGAAGATGTGACCAGCATTATTTTGAACCTCAAAAAGCTGGCATTAAAAATCTATTCCGATGAGGAAAAAACGCTTGAGATTGATGTTCAGGGAGAAGGCGCTGTGACAGCAGCCGATATTACGCATGACAGCGATGTGGAGATTTTAAATCCGGATCTCTATATTGCGACGGTTGCCGAAAACGGGCATTTGCGTATGCGCATGACCGCCAACCAAGGCCGCGGCTATGTTCCTGCTGATCAAAATAAGCGGGAAGACCATCCAATTGGTGTCATTCCAATAGATTCTATTTATACCCCGGTTCAACGCGTGAACTACCAGGTCGAAAATACCCGGGTAGGGCAAATCAGCAATTATGATAAGCTCTCACTGGATGTCACGACTGACGGGAGCATCGGCCCGAAAGAAGCAATTGCTTTGGGCGCCAAAATTTTAACCGAGCATTTGAACATCTTCGTCGGACTGACAGATGAAGCACAAAATGCGGAAATTATGGTGGAAAAAGAAGAAGACCAGAAAGAAAAAGTGCTTGAAATGACAATTGAGGAACTTGATCTTTCAGTCCGTTCTTATAACTGCCTGAAACGTGCCGGCATCAATACCGTTCAGGAACTGGCCAATAAAACGGAAGAAGATATGATGAAAGTCCGGAATCTTGGCCGCAAGTCCCTTGAAGAAGTCAAAGCAAAGCTCGAAGATTTGGGCTTAGGTTTGCGTAAAGACGACTGAGCCGGTTAGAAGGCAAAGCGATTAATCCAACATAAGGGAGGGAACTTCATGCCTTACAGAAAGTTAGGACGCACAAGCGCCCAACGTAAAGCATTACTGCGCGATTTGGCAACAGACCTTATCATTAATGAACGTATCGAAACAACTGAAGCACGCGCAAAAGAATTACGCTCAGTTGTTGAAAAATTAGTTACGCTTGGAAAACGCGGTGATCTTCATGCCCGTCGCCAGGCTGCTGCATTTGTACGCCATGAAACAGCTGACGAAGAAACAAAACAGGATGCTGTTCAAAAATTATTCTCGGTCATTGCAGAACGTTACGCGGATCGCCGGGGCGGCTACACCCGCATCTTGAAAGTAGGCCCGCGCCGCGGAGATGGTGCACCGGTTGCCATTATTGAATTCGTTGAAAAAGAAAAGCAAGATCAGAATCAAGAGCAAGATCAAGAGCAAGTAAACGAATGATTTTCTTGAGGGCTGGACAGTTGAAAGGTTCTTAACTGCTTCTTTGCCCTTTTTCTATCTTTTTTCGGTTTGTAATCGCAGACTTTGCAGCGCTGGGATGGTCTGTACTTGCGAAACCCTTTCGTTTATGTGTGATGCAATAAACTGTGAGTGTTACGATGGGCGCATTTTGTGCCCGTCTAGCTCTTGCACCCCTTTTTATTTCTGTGCGCCGGATTGTTAACGTCTACACTGAAGAGGGGTGCAGGCTTTTTTATTATGGGGATATTTTACCCGCCAAACTGCACGACAATACGGTAAAATATAAATACAAGCAAACGGGCGAAACATTGGTTATCATCGTTCGGAAGAGAAGCCGTTTGTAAACGGGCTGTTGCTGACGCGTGGCGAGGCGCATAAAGGCTGGGTAAACACCCAAGCAACTTTGCGGTGCCGCCATCAGGATGGAAATGAAGTTGAAGAGAATAGCGAAGGATTGCTTAGCATGTTTTAACCGTGCTAAAAAGCAGGTTACAGAGGAGGAATCCGGCATTGGCAGACAGCACGAACGTGATCATTGACATCGACCAGGTTTCCTTCCGTTACCCGGAACAGGAAACGTATGCACTAACAAATATTTCTTTTCAAGTTTATAAAGGCGAGTGGCTGGCCATTGTCGGGCATAACGGATCCGGAAAGTCTACGCTGGCGAGGCTCTTAAACGGCTTGCAGTTTCCCGGAAAGGGCACGATAACGGTTTCCGGCCTCAAGTTGTCGGATGAAAATGTCTGGGAGATCAGAAGGCGCGTCGGCATGGTGTTTCAAAATCCCGACAACCAGTTTGTCGGTACAACCGTTCAGGATGATGTCGCATTCGGGCTGGAAAATCACGGTGTGCCGCGTGAGGAAATGGTGAAACGCGTCCATGATGCCTTAAAGCGGGTGCGGATGTCGGACTTTCTGGACCGCGAACCGCACCATTTATCAGGCGGGCAAAAACAACGGGTGGCGATCGCCGGGATCATCGCGCTAAAGCCGGAAGTGATCATTTTGGATGAAGCCACGTCCATGCTCGATCCGGTCGGCCGCAAAGAAGTGCTGGAGACGATTCGACAGCTGAAACAAGAAGCAGGGCTGACCGTCATTTCGATTACCCATGATCTTGAAGAAGCTGCCCAGGCGGAACGGATGATCGTGATGAACCGCGGCGAGGTCTACCGGGAAGGCACACCGCGTGACATTTTTCAAATGGATGAGACATTGACTGCGCTTGGCCTTGATATTCCGTTCCCGGTCAAAATGGCAAAAGCGCTAAAAGCAAGGGGCTTGGACTTACCGGAAATTTATTTAACAGATGAAGAATTGGTGGATGCACTATGGACATTGCATTTGAACAAGTAGAATACCGGTATCAGCCGAATACGCCGTTTGAAAGGCTTGCACTCTATGACATTTCCCTCGCCATCCCGTCCGGCCGCTATATCGCCGTGATCGGGCATACCGGCTCAGGTAAATCGACGCTGCTGCAGCATTTGAATGCCCTGCTTCAGCCGACAAAAGGAAAAGTAACAATCGGCAGCCGGGTGATTGAAGCCGGAAAAAAGGAAAAAAACTTGAAGGCGATCCGGCAAAAAGTCGGGATTGTGTTCCAGTTTCCTGAACACCAGCTGTTTGAAGAAACGGTGGAAAAAGACATCTGTTTCGGCCCGAAGAATTTCGGCGTTCCGGAAAAAGAAGCGAAACAGCGGGCGAGGGAGCTCATCCGGCTTGTCGGGCTTTCAGAAGAGATTCTTGCAAAATCGCCGTTTGACCTGTCAGGCGGGCAAATGCGGCGAGTTGCCATCGCTGGTGTGCTTGCGATGGAACCGGACGTGCTTGTGCTGGACGAGCCGACTGCCGGGCTTGATCCGCGCGGGCGCCACGAGATGATGGGCATGTTTTACGAATTGCACCAGAAGAAGCATTTAACGACTGTGCTTGTTACCCACAGCATGGAAGATGCCGCCCTATATGCCGATGAACTCGTCATTTTGCATCAGGGGAAATTGATGAAAAAAGGCGCACCCCGTGACATCTTTTCCGATCCTGGATTGCTTGAAAAATGGGGATTAAGCGTGCCGGAGATTGTCCGCTTCCAGACGATGCTCGAGGAAAAAACCGGTATGAAGTTCAATAAGACATGCCTGACAGTGGAAGAACTTGCGGAAGCATTGCAATCGGTTTTGAAACGGGGTGGGCGCGTATGATGGAAAAAATGATTTTCGGGCGCTATATTCCGGGCGATTCCGTCATTCACCGGATGGATCCACGTTCAAAATTGATTTTTGTATTTGTCTTTATTTGTATTGTATTTTTGGCCAATAATGCGGTCACCTACGGGATTCTGGTAATCTTTACCTTGCTTGTGATGCTGGTTTCAAGAGTTCCTGTCCGCTTTTTTATTAAAGGGTTATTGCCGATTTTATGGCTGGTCATTTTTACTTTTTTTCTGCAGCTATTTTTCAATCGCGAGGGCAGCCTTGTTTTCCATTATGCATTTATTCATATTTATAGTGAAGGGATCCGGCAGGGTGTGTTTATTTCGCTCAGGTTTATGCTGCTGATCTTTTTAACATCGCTTTTGACGCTGACGACAACGCCGATTTCGCTGACAGACGGGATTGAAATGCTGCTTGCGCCGCTCCGGAAAGTAAAATTTCCGGTCCATGAACTGGCATTAATGATGTCCATTTCCCTGCGGTTTATTCCGACATTAATGGACGAGACGGAAAAAATCATGAAGGCGCAGATGGCCCGGGGTGTCGATTTTTCCGGCGGGAGTATAAAAGACCGGGTGAAAGCCATTATTCCTCTATTAATTCCGCTGTTTGTCAGTTCGTTCAAACGTGCGGAAGAGCTGGCAACGGCAATGGAGGCCCGGGGTTACCAGGGCGGGGAGGGGCGGACGAAATACCGCCTGCTCGTCTGGCGTACGGCTGATACGCTGTCCATTTGTGCGCTGGCCGTCGTTATTGTCCTGCTCGTGCTGTTCCGTGACGGGGGGATTTTATGAAGCGCGTAAAATGTACGGTCAGTTACGATGGTTCCCGATTCGCGGGGTACCAGGTCCAGCCGGGGCAGCGGACGGTCCAGCAGGAAATTGAAAAGGCGCTGGCCACTCTTCATAAAGGCCGCCACGTGAAAACGGCGGCTTCCGGAAGGACGGATGCCGGCGTGCACGCGATGGGGCAGGTGATCCATTTCGATACGGATCTTTCTATTCCGGAAACAAGCTGGCCGGCCGCTTTAAACAGCCTGCTTCCAGGCGATATTTCGGTCTCGAAAGCGGCATATGCGGACCCTGCTTTTCACGCCCGCTACTCGGTAAAAGAGAAGGAATACCGCTACCGGATCTATTTTTCTCATGTCCGCAGTCCGTTTAAGCACCGTTACGCGTTAAGGGTCTGGTATTCGCTTGATATCGAGGCGATGGAAGCAGCAGCTGAGACCGTGCTCGGCACCCATGATTTTACGAGTTTTTGTTCAGCGAAAACAGAGGTGGAAGACAAGATTCGTACGTTAAAAGAGATTCGGTTTTTGCAGCAGGACGATGAATTGGTGATCTGTTTTAAAGGAAACGGTTTTTTATACAATATGGTACGGATCTTAACCGGCACTTTGCTTGAAATCGGAAGTGGCAAACGCGACCCCGGTGAAATGCGCGAAATCCTTGAAAAACGGAACCGGATTTATGCGGGCAAAACCGCGGCGCCGGAAGGGTTGTATTTATGGAAAGTATCTTATTGACGGAGCATGAATCCGCATGATCAAAAGAAGATAAAAACAACCGGGCCAGGCGTAACATTCACTTGACATTCTTGCCCCAAAACGATATTATAACCTATGGTATTGTTTTTTAACTCCACGATAAGCCCCGGAAACTTATTGTGATAATGACAATAGATCATGACTGTGTTTTTGTGAATATTTTTTAGGAGGGTAACTCATGCGTACGACTTATATGGCAAAAGCAAACGACGTTGAACGTAAATGGTACGTAGTGGATGCTGAAGGCAAAACCCTTGGGCGCCTCGCTTCTGAAGTGGCATCCATTTTACGCGGCAAACATAAACCAACTTTCACACCGCACGTGGATACGGGCGATCATGTGATCATCTTGAATGCTTCTAAAATAGAATTGACAGGCAAAAAACTGGAAGACAAAATTTACTACCGTCACAGCCAGTTTGCAGGCGGTTTGAAACAACGTACAGCAGGCGAAATGCGAACGAAATATCCGGAAAAAATGCTGGAACTGGCTATTAAAGGCATGCTTCCGAAAGGTTCTCTTGGACGCCAAATGTTTAAAAAATTACATGTGTATGCTGGTACAGAGCATCCGCATGAAGCACAAAAACCGGAAGTTTACGAACTTCGCGGATAATTTTAAAAGGAGGGCATTATTTTGGCACAAGTACAATACGCCGGAACTGGACGCCGCAAAAGTTCTGTTGCACGTGTCCGCTTAGTTCCTGGAAATGGCAATATTACGGTGAACGGGCGTGATGTAAAAGATTACATTCCGTTCGAAGCTTTAGTTGAAGTGATTAAACAACCATTGAATATAACAGAAACAAACGGCAGCTACGATGTTCTCGTAAACGTAAGAGGCGGCGGTTTCACAGGCCAAGCTGGCGCAATCCGCCACGGTATTGCCCGCGCATTGCTGCAGGCTGATCCTGAATACCGTGCAGTGTTAAAACGCGCAGGCCTTCTGACACGTGACGCCCGTATGAAAGAACGGAAGAAATACGGTCTCAAAGGCGCTCGTCGTGCACCTCAGTTCTCGAAACGTTAAATTATTGGCACTTCAAAGGCTCTCTTCACTTATGTGGGGAGGGTCTTTTTTATGTCCAAAAAAACCCGTGACCACATGTGACGCAGCAAATGCAAAAAGACTGTTATAACAATAAACTTCCGTACCGAAAAGATTCGAGAGGAGATAGTTCATATCTTAGATATTCAAGCAATACTGGGACAAGTTGCTCCTTGTAGATTGAAAAGGGTGATCCGGCATAATTTACCGGATTGCAACGTATGAATATATTAGTTTGAAGTTTATTTGTGAAGGGTGATCACATGGATGAAGCAACAAACGACAGGAAGAAAGTGAGCGTGAATAGAAAGGATGAGCAACTAGAACAGTTCCGTGTTAACAATGTAGGTAAGAAACTTACAACCAATGAGTCAGTAAAGATTTCAAATGATGAACAGACTTTAAAAGCTGGAGTCCGCGGCCCTACATTAATGGAGACTTTTATTTTTTTGAAAAACAGATGCATTTTGACCATGAACGGATACCGGAAAGAGTTGTTCAAGCAAGAGGTTTCGGGGCACATGGAGAATTTGAATTGTATAGATCAATGAAACAATATACAAAAGCTTGCTTTCTACAGAAACCCGGGGAAAAGACACCCGTATTTGTTAGGTTTTCCAACATGCAAGGAAATAAAGGCTCAAGTGATACGACATTGGGTCCACGCGGCTTTTCAATCAAGTTTTATACAAGGGAAGGGAATTACGATTTATTAGCGCTCTCATTCCCTGTATTCATTCTTAACGATGCCTTTAAGTTAGCGGATGCGATACATGCGCTTAATCCGGAGCCACATAATGATATCCCACAAGCCTCACCCGCTCATGATCATTTTTGGGATTTTGTTGCGAATAATCAATCTTCTGCTCATTTCATTATGTGGGCAATGTCTGATCGAACCGCTCCCAGAAGTTGGCGAATGATGCAAGGGTTCAGTATTAATACCTTTCGATTTGTAAACGATGATGGAAAAGCTACTTTTGTAAGATTTCATTGGAAGCCTGTCCTTGGCGTTCATTCATTACTAATCGATGAAGCGCAAATTATTGGTGGGGTGGACCCCGACTTCCATCGAAGAGACCTGTGGGAGTCCATTGAGCTTGGAGCTTACCCTGTATTTGAATTAGGTGTACAAATGATTGATGAGGATGATGAATTTAAGTATGGTTTCGATATTTTAGACCCTACCAAATTATGGCCGGAAGAAATGGTTCCCGTAGAAATTATCGGGAAAATGACATTAAATAAAAATGTTGATAATTTCTTTGCGGAGGTAGAACAGGTAGCGTTTAATCCAGCAAATGTGATCCCAGGAATAGATTTTTCCAATGATCCGGTTTTACAAGGCAGATTATTTGCTTATCGGGATACACATATGCACCGACTTGGCGGGCCAAACTTCAATGAAATACCGATCAATCGTCCCATCTGCCCGGTTCACAATAACCAGCAAGGCGGGTATATGCAACAAAAAATCAATGTTGGAAAAATAAACTATCATAAAAATTCCTTAGCGCATAATACTCCTGCCACTTCCAGTCCGGCAGAAGGAGGTTATGTGCATTACAAGGAGAAGGTAGAGGGGCACAAGATTAAAGCGGAAAGTAAATCGTTTAAAGATTACTTTTCGCAGGCCAGACTGGTTTGAAATAGTATGTCGTCTGTTGAGAAGCATATTACACAAGCATTTTGCTTTCAGCTCGGAAACGTGAAAAGCCAATCAGTTCGCCAGCAAGGCGTTGATATGTTTGCCAATGTTGATGAAGGTTTGGCAACCACTATTGCTGAATATGTTGGTGTGAATCGTCCGAGCGGGGTGCAAGTTCCAGTTACAGCAAGTTCCCCGGCTCTTAGCATGATGAATACGCCAAAATATCCATATTCGCTTAAAGTGGGCGTTCTGATCGGCAATCATTTTAATGGGAAAGAGGTAAAAACTGTCATTGGTCTTTTGCGGAAATATGGTGTTTTTATCGAATTTGTTGGCGAAAAGTTTGGAACGGTGACAGGGACAGATGGCACGAAATTCAAAGTGAATAAAACATTTCTAACAACAAATCCCAACCTGTTTGATTCACTCTATATCGTTGGCGGAAGTTCCGGAAATGAAACAAGGTTCAGTCAGGATATCATGCGTTTTGTAAGTGAAGCATACAAATATTATAAACCGATTGGTGTTGCAACAACTGCACATACTTATATTAAAGCAACAGAGAAGAATAACTTACTCGGGGTCGTTTTTGCCGCAAATAATCCTTACTTCGGTGAGGAGTTTGTCTCTGCTATCGCTCAGCAACGTTTTTGGAATAGAAAATAATATGGTTATTTATATGGGGGCACGCTCGTTCTAGCATCTCCTGAATAATAATTGAGCATATAAATATTTTGTAAAGATGATAAAATTGATAATCCTTCGACTACATTTTAAACATCAACGATAAAAAAACAGCAAAGCCGCCGTAAGCAGCGGCTTTGCCCTCTCTCCCGCCATTATGGCACCAGTTCTTTTATTTCCTTCCCGTCCACAAAGAAAGGCGCAGGCACGTTCATCATCCGGTAAAGCGTCGGGGCAATGTCGATTAAAGAAAGCCGGCGCGATACCTTTTTATGCGGAATGTCCTTTCCGTATGCAAGCAGAACCGGGCGCAGATCACTCCTTTCCGGGTTGCCACCGTGGTTTCTAAGTTCGGACGGGGCATGGAAAGAGGAAGAGATGTCCGAATCCATCATGTAACCTCTCGCTGCGACAAGCGTCACATCACCGGCATGCGGGTGGTGAAACCACTCACTTTTTTTGCTTTGCGCTTTGATCACGGACTCGTACGGCCGGGCCGGGTCATTTTTTACCGTATCATACAGGGACGATACCGTTTCTTTTGTAGTGGACCAGCTGCTATGCCCGTTTGTTATGCCTTGCCACCAGTCCGAAAGATAGAAACCCGCCAGTTTGGATTTTGAAGCAAGGATGCGCGGGTCGCGGACAGACGAAAAGATTTTTGCCACCTCCTGCTGCACATTCCCGTAATCTTGTTTAGAAACAATTCCGCCTTTCTTACTTCCTTTCAAATTGATGTAGACATGGGCCATCGTGCCAGAAGCAACTGCATACGATTTTGTCCGGTTCAAATCAATTTCTCCGTTTTTCTTTAAAACAAGCAGACCGTGTTTTTTAAGCTCGTAATTCGGAGAGAGCCCAGTGTGCATCGGTTCCATGCCGTGGTCTGACACAACAAACAATTTGTCATTTTCCCCAAGTGACTGCAATGTTTTTCCAACTGTATGGTCGGCCAATTGATACGCCCAACGGACCCGGGCCGCATATGTTTTTGCTTTTTTATCGGAATAGCCGGACTGGCGCGGGTCTGTTGACAAATAGGCATGTTCTTCATGGTCGATTTGCGGCTCATAAAACATGAGCAGATCCGGTTTATAGCGATCCTTAATGAATAAGGAGACATTTTGCACCCATTGGGCAAAGCGGGTGGAGATGTCTTCATATTCTGTCCGGGTAATCCAGCCTTTTTTGAAGGCAGCCAAGTCTTCATCCACAGGGAAAAATCCGAACAGGCTGTTTATCGTTTTGGCAAAATCCCCCGGTCCCTTGATTGATGCAGATGTGACCGCTGTCCGGTACATTTCCGCTTTCGACAGGGTGCGGTCGGTTTTTTTCATCTTGAACCAGAAGCCGGCCGGTTGATGATTTTCATTTAACGTGAAACTGCCCCATTGATTGACACCCACTCGCGCATCTTTATCTTCAATCGTTTTGTTGTCCGAAAAATAGAAAAGGTCATACGCATCATGGTGAAGAGCGGCAGCCAGCACATGAATGGTCCGGTTCTTTGCTCCCTTAAGTTTTAACCGGTAAACGGCTTCTTTTAGCGGTTTCCGGCTTTTCGGGGCATTGTTCCATCCTTTGGCGGGACGGAATGTAAGATGGACAAGGTCACTTTTTGCAAAAGTATCCTTGTAATAGATGGCGTAATCGGCATGCGCCTTTGAAACTTCCGGGTTGGAGCCGGGAAAGCAGATCGTCGCCGTCACTTTTCCGTGTTTCCGTCCTTCAGACCAGATGGCCGGGACGTCCAGTGCAGACCAGAAGGCGTCCTCTGTTTCCGTCAGTTTAAAATTTTTATTGTGAAATGCGTTGCTGACCAGGCCGGTTTTCTCCGGTTTGGCCCCTGTTGCAATGGAAGCATGGGAGGCGGCGGTGAGGGACGGATAAACCGCTGTAATGTCTTTGGCATCAAATCCATGCTTCATAATTTTGTTTAAATGCGGCAGTTCCTTTTTATGTTCGTGGACATAATCGTTTTTCATGCCGTCAAAAGACACGACAACAATGGTCCCTTTTTCAGATGCAGCCAGGGGTCGGCCCGGAACAAGCGCACAAAGGAGGGCGGCCGGCAGGATGTACTGAAGCAAACGGCTGAATCGTTTCATGGACCTTCCTTCCTTCCTTTCTTATATGTACTGTCAGCATTCTATTTTCCCTTGATGGCTGCAGGTAAACAAAGCGCGGAAACAGGGAAGCTAAGGCACTGGCTAACTTGTTCATCATTTTTTAAGCATCTTCATAATGGAATTGCGATCTCCGCCAGCGGCAACTTAGGACCCATTCTCCATCCGAACTTACGGATTAAAGCGGATCATTTTTTCACACGAAGAACGGTTTGATCATACACTTGATTGTCACTTTAAATTGCCGGCACCTTTCATTTGCCATAGCTGGAAGACGAAACGAAGCTGAGGCAGAAAATCAATCTTTTCTTCCCCCGGCACTGCAAACAAGCCTTGACGATTTGATGCAGCGTGTAGACATCACGGAGATACTTGCTTGCCCTTGAAGGAAGTCTTTCAGTCCAGGGCATATCATGAGCGGTCGAGAAGCTATACCAGGATTATTTAAATGATTACGGCGAGCTGTACCGTGATCCGCCAAGATCTGCAAAAAAATAAATGCAAAAATAATCTGTTTAATGCTAAAATAAATATTACGGAAGTATTCCAATTGTTTTTATAGGAAAAATGCAAACGAGTGGAGGAAATTGGAACATGGCTTTTTCAACGAGCATCCCGCACGGCGGTATATTGGTAAACCGGGAAAACCACAGTGCGGAAGCTTTAAAACAGGCAGAACAATTACCGGCATTAACCGTTTCCGACTGGAGCATCTCCGACCTGGAACTGATCGGTATCGGCGGCTTCAGCCCGCTGACCGGGTTTATGGGGAAGCAGGATTATGAAACGGTTGTGGAAAATATGCGGCTTTCAAACGGCCTTATCTGGAGTATTCCGATCACGCTTCCCGTAACAGAAGAGGAAGCGGAAAGGTTTGAAACCGGCGAAACGCTCGCATTAAAAGGTGCAGACGGCGTGATCTACGGCACGCTCACACTGGAAGAAAAGTATACAGTGGACAAAGAACGGGAAGCAAGGCTCGTGTACGGGACAACCGACCCGGCGCACCCCGGCGTTAAACGCTTATATGAAAACGGGGATGTGTATCTTGCAGGGCCGGTTACGCTTTTAAACCGCCCGAATCATGACGAGTTTGCCGCTTATTATAAAGATCCGAAAGAAACAAGGGCATTGTTCGCATCCCTCGGCTGGAAAACGATTGTCGGCTTCCAGACGCGCAACCCGGTCCACCGCGCCCATGAATACATTCAGAAAAGCGCGCTTGAAATCGTTGACGGGCTGCTTTTAAACCCGCTTGTCGGCGAGACAAAAAGCGATGATATTCCGGCGGATATCCGGATGGAAAGTTACGAAGTGATTTTGAAACATTATTATCCAAAAGATCGTGTGCGCCTTGTTATTTACCCTGCCGCCATGCGCTATGCAGGCCCGCGGGAAGCAATCCTGCATGCGCTCGTCCGTAAAAATTACGGCTGCACCCATTTCATTGTCGGCCGGGACCATGCCGGTGTCGGCGATTATTATGGGACGTATGAAGCACAGGAACTGATCAGCACTGTGGAGCAGGAACTGGGCATCACCATTTTAAAATTTGAGCATGCGTTTTACTGCACGAAATGCGGCAATATGGCCACAACGAAAACCTGTCCGCACGGAAAAGAAGACCATATTCATTTGAGCGGGACAAAAGTGCGCGAAATGCTGCGCGCCGGCCAAAAACCGCCGAAAGAATTTTCCCGGCCGGAAGTGGCAGAAGTGCTGATCAAAGGGATGAAAGTGCACAATTAAACGTCCGCAAATCATAAGGAGGGAACCGGCCGCATGGCGAAAGCAACCAATATCACATGGCATGAAACCCAAATTAAAAAAGAAGACCGCCGGAGGTTAAACGGGCACTCCAGCGCAGTCCTCTGGTTTACCGGGTTATCCGGGGCGGGGAAATCCACGCTGTCCGTCGCCGTTGAACAGGAACTCCACGGGCGGGGGATCCGCACGTATATCCTCGATGGCGATAATATCCGCCACGGGTTGAATAAAAATCTCGGGTTTTCCCCGGAAGACCGGAAAGAAAATATCCGCCGCATCGGAGAGGTATCAAAACTGTTCGTGGATGCCGGCGTAATGGTGCTGACGGCGTTCATTTCACCGTACCGTGCTGACAGGGACATGGTGCGCGAACTGGTCGAAGATAATGAATTCGTAGAGATTTACGTGAACTGCCCGCTGGAAGAATGTGAACAGCGGGACCCGAAAGGCTTATACAAAAAAGCCCGCAATGGGGAAATACAAAATTTTACCGGTATAGATGCCCCTTATGAAGCCCCGGAACATCCGGAACTTGTCGTGGAAACCGACAAACAGCCGTTGGAACAGGCTGTCGGGCAGGTGATCCGCTTTTTGGAAGAAAAAGGGTACATCGAAAAGTAGCCGGTCTTATAAACGGCAAACGTGCAGCAGGTGCAAAACCTTGCTGCACGTTTTTCTACATAGGGATGTAAGATTATGCAACAAAATGCTGGAAATATGCAAAATCCTGTTTTCATCCGGAATTTTTTGTGCTATGGTATGGACGTTGTGATTTATTTTAACCAGATGCGTATGATAGATAAATGGAGATGAACATACGATGGCAACACAAAAATCCGGCCTGAAACGGCGTTTAAAGGCGCGGCATCTGACCATGATATCACTCGGCGGCTCGATCGGGACCGGGCTTTTTCTCGGAAGCGGCGCCGCGATTTACCAGGCGGGCCCGGGGGGAGCGCTGCTTGCCTATTTGGTTATCGGTGTGATGGTCTATTTTATTATGACAAGCCTCGGGGAACTGGCTTCATTTATGCCGACAAGCGGGGCATTCAGTACGTATGCAACCCGCTTTATTGATCCGGCGCTCGGTTTTGCGCTCGGCTGGAATTACTGGTACAGCTGGGCCATTTGTCTTGCAGCGGAACTGTCGGCATCGACGCTGGTCATGAAATTTTGGTTTCCGCACAGCCCCAGCTGGTTGTGGAGCGGCCTGTTTTTGCTCGTGATTTTTCTTTTGAACATTTTGTCCGTGAGAGGCTATGGCGAAGGAGAGTACTGGTTTTCCTTTGTCAAAGTGGCGACCATTATCCTTTTTATTGTTACCGGCTTTTTGATGATATTTGGCATATTGGGCGGGGCACCGGCCGGCTTTAAAAACTTTACAATCGGGGATGCGCCTTTCCACGGTGGTGCGCTTGCCGTGCTTGGCGTGTTCATTACAGCCGGATTTTCATTCCAGGGGACGGAAATTGTCGGCGTTGCAGCCGGGGAAAGCGAGAATCCGCGCAAAAACGTGCCGAAAGCAATCAAAAGCATTTTCTGGCGCATTTTGTTGTTTTATGTCCTTGCAATTCTTGTCATCGGGCTGATTATCCCTTATACGACAAAAAGTTTGCAAAGTACGGATGTAATGGTGAGCCCGTTTACGCTTGTCTTTAAAAAAGCGGGGCTTGCATTTGCTGCATCCCTGATGAATGCGGTCATTTTAACGGCTGTGCTGTCGGCGGGAAACTCGAGCCTGTATGCTTCCACAAGGATTTTGTATGCAATGGCCCATGAAGGCCAGGCGCCGAAGTTTTTCGGCAAACTGAACAAACGCGGTGTGCCGGTCGCAGCCCTTGTTGCCACGGCCATTGTCGGCGCGCTTGCATTTCTCGCATCCGCATTCGGGGACGGCGCCATTTATATCTGGCTGTTGAATGCAGCGGGCGTCACGGGCTTTATTTTCTGGCTCGGGATTGCCGCCAGCCATTACCGTTTCCGGAAAGCGTATCTCGCCCAGGGACGTTCACTTGACGATCTCCCTTACCATGCGAAATGGTACCCGTTCGGCCCGATTTTTGCGCTGATTGTCGGCGTGATCGTTATTCTTGCGCAGGATTATCAGGCATTCCTCGGCGGCCGTATCGACTGGATGAGCGCCATTGCCGCGTATCTCGGCATCCCGCTTTTTGCCATCATGTGGCTCGGCTACAAGCTCGTAAAGCGGACAAAAGTCATCCCGCTTGAGGCATGCCGGATTGATGACCGGGGATTTGACCAGGAGCCGGAGCATACTGAAAAAAAGGATGCGCGCTCCTGAGCGGTGTGTTGGCTTAAAGCGCGCGCCCATGTTGCGATATCGATTCCTTGTTTGGAAATCATTATAAAGTATCGACGCCTCTACGCCCGCGTACAATACCGGTAAGGAGTGGGTAGAGATGAATGAAGTCATTACCACCCTGTCTGCGAAAAGACGGGAGAGGCAAATGAAGGCGGAACGCAATTTGCTCCGCGAACTGCCGGTTGAAGTGCTGAAGAAAAGCTTCCAGTCCCATTTCGGTTCGTTCCGGATCAACGGGGGAGCGTGGATGGAGCAGGGGATCGAAGAAGGGTGTTACGATGTCGCCATTGAAGCCTATTTATTGGGCGGCCATTACAGCCGGTTCGGGTATTACGGCGAGCCGGCCGAGCAGGCAAAGAAACGGTGCGAAACCGAATTAAAGCATATTACAGATACTCTGTACAATTTTTGGCTTTATTGGACATTCGGCAATGATACGATGCAGGAGTCCATTTACTATACATGCGAGCAGTTTGCCGACTACTTTTGGTCTTACGGCTTTAAAAAAGGCGAACAAAGGCGGAAACTGCGGCTTCATTAGGGGATGCCCGTTTGCGGCTCCCTTTTTTGCAGTTCTATTTTCCTCCCTTGTCCCATAACTTTTCAATAAGGACAGGGAGAGGGAGATTGTGATGAAACGGAAAATCAAAATTGCGGGGTTTCTGCTTGGTGTCACCCTTTTATTTTTACTTGTGCAGTTTGAGTTTTTCCAAAAAGATACGTGGCGCCCGTGGAATCTGCCGCTTTCCGGGAAAATCATCTATCTGGATCCGGGGCACGGGGGGCCGGACGGCGGGGCAACGGGAGATGAAGTGCTGGAAAAAGATGTTGCCTTAAGTGTGGCGGCCAAAATCAAAGACTATCTTCAGCAGCAGGGCGCGCTTGTTATTATGACGCGCGAAACGGATACAGACCTTGCTGATAACGAGACAAAGGGCTACAGCCGCCGCAAAGTGGAGGATTTAAGAAAAAGGCTTTCCCTGATCAACGAGTCGGAAGCGGATCTTTTTATCAGCATCCATCTGAACGCCATTCCGCAATCACAGTGGCACGGCGCCCAGACTTTTTACGCCCCGACTATGATTGAAAATAAAAGGATCGCCACGTTTATCCAGGCGGAGCTGGTCCGGAATCTCGAAAATACAAACCGGGCTTCCAAAACATTGTCTAATGTGTATTTGCTGAAGCATGCGAAAAAACCGGGCTGCCTTGTGGAAATCGGGTTTTTGTCCAATCCCGGGGAGCGGGAGCAATTAAAATCCGATGCGTACCAGACAAAGGTGGCGGCATCCATTTATGAAGGGATTATGCGCTACTTTACAAAAGAAAAGGACTTAAAGAACTGACAAGCATCCGGAGCCGTTCCAGCGCAAAACACTGCCATTGTATGGTATACTGGAATCAAGCTGGAAACGACTTCATTTTAAGGATGGTGTAGAAAATGTTGACGGAACAACAGGTTTACGACGTGTTAAAAGGGTTTGAAGATCCTTTTTTACATAAAACGCTGGAAGAAACAAAAGGGATCCTCGAAATCAAAATCAAAGAAGAGATCCAGCATGTCAGTGTCAAAGTAGCGATTGCCAAAACTGGTACAAGCGAACAGCTGCAGCTGCAGATGGCCATTGTGAAAGCATTGAAGGGGATTGGCGCGAATACAGTCGGCATCCGTTTCGGCGAACTGCCGAAAGAAACGCTCGACCGGTTCCGCGATTTGTTGCAGGAAGACAACAAAAACCCGCTCGGCTCCGCCAAAACGGAATTTATCGCCATTGCAAGCGGCAAGGGCGGCGTTGGGAAATCGACCGTTTCCGTCAATTTGGCGGTTGCACTCGCCCGCCTTGGGAAAAAGGTCGGCCTGATTGATGCCGATATTTACGGATTCAGCGTGCCGGACATGATGGGCATTATGCAGCGTCCGGTTGTCCGCGGAGAAAGAATTATCCCGGTGGAACGGTTCGGGGTCAAGGTCATTTCGATGGGCTTTTTTGTAGAAGACAATGCGCCGGTGATCTGGCGCGGGCCGATGCTTGGCAAAATGCTGAACAATTTCTTCCATGAAGTGGAATGGGGCAACCTCGATTATTTGCTGCTTGACTTGCCGCCGGGCACCGGGGATGTGGCGCTCGATATCCATTCGATGCTGCCGCGCTGCAATGAGATTATCGTGACAACCCCGCATCCGACTGCGGCTTTCGTTGCGGCACGGGCCGGCGCGATGGCACTCCGGACGGAACACAATTTGCTCGGTGTCATTGAAAATATGGCTTATTTTGAAAGCAAGGTGACCGGCGAACGCGAGTATGTATTTGGTCGCGGCGGCGGGGAAAAACTTGCCGAAGAATTGCGGACCGAAGTGCTCGGTCAGCTCCCGCTTCAGCAGCCGGACTGGAATGAACATGATTTCGCGCCGTCCATCTATGCCGAAGACCACCGGCTCGGAAAAATTTATACGGAAATCGCACAAAAAATTGTGGACAAGCTGAAAAAATAAATGTGGAAAGCGGCGGAGCCAAATCCCGCCGCTACTTTTTGTCTTTCATCGTTTTCGCCGCTTTCAGCAGACTGTCTTCCATTTTCGCTTTAAAAGCCGGGTCATTAAACGTATCGATGACAACCTCCTGCATGGTTTTCCGCATTTCTTTGCTCTTTAGCATCGTTTGCACTTCTTTTTCGTAAGCCGGGTCTTTTAAAATATCCATCATCATTGCCTGGTAATCCGGATCCTTCATCAAACTTTTCAACAGCGCTTTGTTTTCAGTTTTCATGCTGTCTGCAACCGCGGCGGCAAATTTCGGATCCTGCATGGCTTCTCTCCAAAAAGCCTTGCCTTTATCGGAAGTTAATGTTTGTTCGATCGCTTCTTTCATGTACGCCTTGTCAATGACCAGATTCTTTTTCATTCCGTCGCTTGTAATCACGTCCTGCAGCGCTTTTTTTCCTTCATCGGTTTTCAATATGTCAATGACCATTTTTTTCGTCTGGTTATAATCCGCTTGCCCGCCTGTTGAAGCCTCGCCCGAGCAGGCTGTAAGGGCAGCGCAAAGGCTGATCAGGAGCAAAACGGTTCTTGGTTTCATGCTTTTGGCTCCCTTCTTCATTCTATCTTTAATATGTGAAGTTCTTTTCGGATTATGCGCTCGGCGGGGAGGCTTAAAAGCACTGGAATTTTTTCCCGGGACCGGAGCCTGATCGTGCTACAGCTCTGCAAAAACCGGCTTCATCGTGCGGATTGGTAAAACAGTACAGTTGGGAAAGCCGGCATGATGTGCTGGATTTTTCTCATGATTCTCTGTTACAATAAAGGTACTTTAAAGGCAAAGGGGGATGGGGATTGACAAGCCGGAACTGGGTTCGTTTCTTTTTTGCCGCTCTTGCCATCGGAGGGGTGTCAGCCGGGATTCTCGGGTTTTTCGTCCGCTGGCCGGAAATGGCGCCTTATTTTGCACATGCGGATCTTTTGTCCATCGCTGGCGCGTTTTTCTGGTTTGCGGGGTTGGGCTTGATTTTCAGTCTTGTCAGTCAGGTAGGTTTCTTCGCCTGGTTAACCGTGCACCAGCTCGGGCTTGACATTTTCCGTTCGCGGCTTGTTTGGCAGGCCATTCAGCTTGTTGCAGCCTGTTATGTACTGTTCGATTTTGTGTACTTCCGCGCGGATACCCGCCAGTCCCTGCTGTTTGCAGCACTGATCCTTGTGTCCGCGTTTGTGGCGGCAGCTGCTAAGACGAAGCAGGCAAAAAGTGCAGGGGCTTTTATTCCTGCCTTGTTTTTCATGGTGGCAGTGACCATTCTCGAGTGGGTGCCAGCTTTGCGTGTCAATAGCATATCCTCGCTTTATCTTATGCTTTTCCCGCTTCTCATCTGCAATGCTTACCAGCTGCTTGCGCTTCCACATTTTTTAAAGCGCTCCCAAAAGGAAAAAGAGGAAAAAGCAGCATTGCGCAAGATCGCAGAAGAAAAGACGGCAAACTAAAACCGGAGCCTGATGGGGTATCCGGTTTTTGCTGTCTGGGCAGTAAATGCATAAAAATTTTCTCAGCTGGCAATAGACACGATAACAGTGGGAACGCTTGAAACGCCCGCGGCCCATGAAAAAAGCAATAGAAGAGTCCATGGCTTCTGCTCCATACGACACAGAGCACCGGATGATTCCATTTTTGCAACCGCAGCATTTTTCCGGTAAAGGATGCCGCGGCCGGAATCCATGGTTCATGACCGCGGTTTCGATCATTTTTGAAACCAGTCGGCCCCTTTGTCCATATGGAGGAAGGGGATATCCGTATCCACTTCGCCGGTGATCTTTTCAATGGGCAAGTCTTCTCCTGACAGCCATTTGGCAAAGTCAATTTTCACCGGCTAGCAGTCACCGCCTAAAGCGAACCAGGCTTCCATTTGCTTTAGCAGGTAAGCGGAAGTATGGATTGTGCCCGCCCAGCTAGCGTATAGTTCTGAAAAAACGCCTTTATCCCGGCTATTTAATAATTGAAACGCGTCCCGGGCGCTGGATAGATGCCCTTTTTCCTGTTCCAAAATGGCGGTTCTGCGCATCGAATCGCTGAGATGATGCCGGTTTTCTTTGCTGAGGGTTTCAAAATGATTGGTGCAAATATCTCCGTTCCGCACGGCGACCGCGCGCGGAGAGGCTTCGACAATCCGGGTTTCCCCGCTTTTATCATAAACGACATAGCTGAATGAATGGCGGTGCGGAATTTCTTTTAACATGGCAACGGCTTCGTCAATATTTACGCATGATTCCAGTAGCAGCCTGCCAATCATGCAGCAAATAAACCCGTCGCCGGGACTTTTTCGATGGATAAACGTATAGCCGATGGCGAGCCCTTTTTCATTCATGCCGTCCATCCGCCCGGTGACGCGCTGGCTCGGCCCGGCAATCGCGTACCCCTGGTCGGTTGGCTGGTACAGGACATAGCGTCCTTCATAGGTTTTAGGATGGTAATCATAGTTGCGGATGAGATAGCCATCGCCTGTTAAAATCGAGCAGCCTGATTTTGTGTAATCCACCCGGTAGCCGCCAAATTCCTGCAAAACTTTTTCCATCGGCCATTTCAGTGCTTCCTGCAATCCGCACAACTCGTCCCAGATTCCGGGTGCAAAGCGGGTGATTGCGTCTTTCGTTTCGTTAAGGTCGATTACAAACCGCGGTTTTCTGACTTTCCATTGATTGTCGCGGTTTTGGATGGAAAGGGATTCTTTTAATGCAAGCCCCTGCATATAACCGAATTTTTCATGTGACCCGCGAAATTGGACCACTGTGCTGAAAATTTGCTTCATTATTCCATTCACCTGCAAGCCCATTTGGATATCCTTTCATATCATTCATTTTAACACATTGTATTTCTCTTCTCCTAACAACGATATACCAAGTGGGCCTGTGGCTTTAAGGAATCACTTTCGTTTCTGCTTTGCCGTTTGCAATCATTTCGGAAACGGTCACAAATTTTCCTTTATCCGACAAGTGGCGGATGATTTGCGGCAGGGCTTTGTTCGTCTGCTTTGCGGCATCAGAAGCGTGCAGCAGGATGATATCCCCGTTTTCGGCTGTGCTTGCTTTTTCAATAATTTTTGCGGTGCCCGGGTTTTTCCAGTCATCGGTGTTGACGCTCCAGTGAACCATTGTAAGCCCCAGTTGGTCCGCAATTTTTAATGCCGTTTTGTCAAAATGGCCGGTCGGGGAACGCAAAAGTTTTACATCCTTTATTTCAAGTTTTTTAAACACTTCTTGTGCCTTCTGCATATCATGCCGCACTTTAGCCGGTTCTTCATCCGTGTAATCCACATAGGCATAACCGAGGCTTCCGATCTCATATCCGGCTTTTTCAATCCTATTCACAATATCCGGGTGCTGTTCCGCCCACGCGCCTGACAGGAAAAAGGTTGCGGACTTTACGCCGTTTTTCTGCAGCGTTTTCAAGATAGGGACGGCTTTTTCATCGCCCCAGCCAATATTAAAAGTTAACGCAATGCCGTTTTCTCCTTTAAAAACGGCTTTCGGGGTGCCTTTTGCTGAAAAAGCTGCCGTCTGCGCCAGTGTTTGGGTATAGATCAATAAGGCAGTAAAAAACGAGACAATGACAATGAAAAGATACGGTTTCCAGTTTCGCGATTTCGTATGGTGCATGATTCAACCTCCCGTTAAAAACTGCACTTGTCTTATTGTATGCGCCATTTTTTCAGGATTATGCAAGGAAAAGTGCTGTGATATTTTCCTTAAATTTGGTAAAAATAGACGTACCATGAACAGAAAGGGTGCATGCGGGTGTTAGGTCTTGTCGTCCATGAAAAAGAGCTGCTGGAACTGCAGTATTTGTTGAAAAGAGAAATGGAAGAAATTTTACTTGACCTGAATGATGAGCGGATTGAGCGGGTCATCAAAAGGGCCATGAAAGAACGGTACCGGATTCTTTTTAAGCTCCTGACAAAAGTCGCGCCCCAAAGCGAATATGCCCAATTCGCCGTGTCCTATAGGCGGGAAATGAAACAGTAAAGAGCGGAGGCAGCCGCTCTTTTTTTTACGGTCTTTTGGAAAAGAAGAAGCGAAGAGCGTTCTGGAAAAAGGGAAATCACGGACCTTGACCGGAAAGAAGGACGCGAGTTGTCCCGGCCGCCCGGGTGAGCCGCACCCTTTTGATCACTCTTTCACAAAAAGTCAATAGGCCTGGAAGAATAATTTTCCAGAAAAATAATTTGTCAAATAATATTCGACAGTTTTTAACCGAATTGTCACATGGCTCCTATCTGTACCATAAAAAGATTAAATATAATATAAGTGTAATGATAAAGTAACGGAAATATGGAAGAGGAGGGGATTTTGGGAAATGAGTGAAGTCATATTGGCACGGACCCAGTTTGCAACGACAACCTTGTTCCACTTCATTTTCGTGCCGCTTTCAATCGGATTGGCATTTATTGTCGCTGTCATGCAAACGCTTTACATGGTGAAAAAGAAAGAAATTTACAAGAAAATGACGAAGTTTTGGGGAACCTTTTTCCTCATCAACTTCGCAGTCGGAGTGGTGACCGGGATTATCCAGGAATTCCAATTCGGGATGAACTGGTCGACCTACTCGCGGTTCGTCGGGGACGTATTCGGCGCACCGCTTGCGATTGAAGCGCTGCTTGCGTTCTTTATGGAGTCGACTTTCATCGGCCTATGGATTTTCGGTTGGGACAGACTCCCGAAAAAACTGCATCTGGCCTGCATCTGGCTCGTCTCGATCGGAACGATGCTGTCGGCGCTCTGGATTATGGCCGCAAACTCGTTCATGCAAAATCCGGTCGGCTATACGATTCACAATGGCCGTGCCGAAATGAACAATTTTGCCGCCGTGCTGTTGAACCAAAAATTGCAGGTGGCTTACCCGCACATTATTTTCGGCAGCCTTGCCACCGGTGCGTTTTTCATCGCCGGCGTTTCGGCCTGGAATTTGATCAGGAAAAAAGAAGTGGCCTTTTTCAAACGGTCTGTTGCCATCGCACTTATCGTTGGTCTTCTCAGCGGGCTCGGCCTTGCCTTTTCCGGGCACAGCCAGGCACGTTATCTCATTAATGTCCAGCCGATGAAAATGGCTGCTGCGGAAGGCATCTGGCAAAACACCGGGGACCCTGCGCCGTGGACATTGTTTAGTGTCATTGATACGAAAAATAAAAAGTCGGAATACAGGGTGCAAATTCCGTACTTGCTGAGCTACTTATCCTATGGCAAATTTTCCGGATCTGTCAAAGGGATGAACGAGCTGCAAAAAGAATACACACAAAAATACGGGGCAGGCAATTATATTCCGCCTGTAAAAACAACGTTTTGGAGCTTCCGGATCATGGTTGCCACCGGCGGCATTATGATCCTGATGAGTTTGATCGGCCTGTACCTTGTCTGGAAGAAAAAAATTGAAAACAGCATGCGTTACTTGAAATGGCTGTTCCCTTGCATGTTTATCCCGACGATCGGCAACTCGTTCGGCTGGATTATGTCTGAAATGGGCCGGCAGCCATGGGTGGTAAACGGCTTGATGAAAACAAGTGCGGGCGTTTCGCCGAATGTTTCGGCCGGCGAGCTGCTGTTTTCACTGGTTGCGTTCTCGATTGTCTATACGCTGCTTGCCGTGGCAATGGCTTACCTGTTTATCCGCGTTATTAAACAGGGCCCGCAGGCAAAACCGATGGAAGACATTACTGCATCGGATCCTTTCAATACAAGGAGGGTTGTATAATGCAGTTAAATGAATTGTGGTTTTTGCTCGTTTGTGTGTTATTTGTCGGATTTGTATTTCTGGAAGGTTTTGATTTCGGAGTCGGGATGAGCACAAAATTCCTTGCCAAAAATGAGACGGAAAAACGGGTGCTCATTAATACGATCGGGCCGTTCTGGGATGCCAATGAAGTATGGCTCCTGACAGCGGGCGGCGCCATGTTTGCTGCTTTCCCGAACTGGTATGCCACGCTTTTTAGCGGCTATTACCTTGCCTTTGTCGTCCTGCTGCTTGCGCTTATTGCCAGAGGGGTTGCCTTTGAATTCCGCGGCAAACTCCAGGCAAGCAAATGGAAAGGTATTTGGGACTGGGCCATTTTGCTTGGAAGCCTCCTGCCGCCGTTTTTGCTTGGTGCTCTGTTTTCCGGGATGATCAAGGGGCTTCCGATTGACCGCTCGATGACGATGCATGCCGGATTTTTCGACATCGTCAACCTCTACACGATCGTCGGCGGGCTTGCTTTTGTCGCTCTTGTCTATCTGCATGGCCTGATGTTTATCCGTTTAAAAACGGATGGCGAAATCCGTGAACGTGCCGGAAAAGCCGCGATCAAAATGTATATCGCTACAGGCGCCGTCGTTGTCCTGTTTACCGTATTAACCGCTGTTTTTACAGACGCGTTTGTGAAACGGGGTGCCATTTTAATTCCGGTCTATGCCGTTGCCATCGTGCTTTATCTGGCACTGTATCCGCTTTTGCGGAATAAAAAAGAAGGATTGAGTTTTGCCGTAACCGGGTTGATTTTAATTCTTGTAACCGTCTCGTTTTTCATCGCACTTTTCCCGAACGTGCTGATCAGTTCAATGGGGGCGGCGAACAACTTGACGCTTTATAAAGCATCGTCAAGCCCGTATTCGTTAAAAATCATGACGATCGTCGCATGCACGATGGTACCGGTCGTGCTCGCTTACACGATTTGGAGTTACTACGTCTTCCGGAAACGGGTTACACCGCATGAATTGCATTATTAAAAAAGTTCAGGGGGCGGGGGTTAAA
Organism: Weizmannia sp. WK01; assembly: GCF_025905465.1. Lineage (NCBI taxonomy): Bacteria > Bacillati > Bacillota > Bacilli > Caryophanales > Bacillaceae > Heyndrickxia > Weizmannia sp. WK01. Next base: position 170,714 of record NZ_CP109616.1, read on the forward strand.
GATCGCCGTCCACTGCTCACCCGGGGAGCGGATTTCGGGCAAACCGGGTGTTTTCTTTTTCATTCGGCACCGTTTGGACGGGTGCGGAGAGAAGCAGATCAATACGGGAATAGGGAATGGATACTACTCCTGGAATGGAACCTTTTGGATGGGTACGGAGAGAAGCAGTCCGCATATTGCGGATTGAAGCAGGAACCTGGCACGATCTTAGGGACTCCGTACAGGTGAAAATATGCCAATGAACGAATCAAAAAAGCCCTGCGTATGGCGGAATGGCCCCATACCGGAGAGGAGCTGGTGCGGATGGATAAACATCTGATGCAGTATAAAGGCAGCTTAAAAACTTTTATCATTGCCGGATGCCTGACGATGATCCAATCGGTTGCTATTATCGTGCAGGCAGTATACCTGGCAAAAGCGATTGTCCATTTATACAAAGGGGTGCCGTGGCAGGAAGCAGCGGCTGAATTTGGCATCTTTTTCGCCGCCCATCTCATCCGCCACTTTTTGCAGTGGGCAAAGTCGCGGGTTGCGTTCCGGTTTGCCGGCCGCACGTCCCTCCATTACCAAAACTTGCTCGTTGAAAAGCTGTTTCGCATCGGACCGCGCGCCATCAGCAGGCATGGCACGGGCAATCTGGTGACGCTTTGCCTTGAGGGCATTCCGGAGTTCCGTACTTATTTAGAGCTTTTTATTCCACGGTTTATCGCGTGCCTGACGATCCCGGCTGTTCTCCTTGTGTATATTTTTTCACAGGATGTTGAAACCGGGATCACGCTGCTGGTTGTCATGCCGATTTTAATCGGGTTTTTGATTCTGCTCGGGCTCGCCGCGCAAAAGCAGAAAGAAGCGAGATGGGAAACGTACCAGCTGCTTTCCCGCCATTTTGTGGACTCGTTAAGGGGGCTCGTGACGCTGAAATTTTTAGGGCGGAGCAAAAGCCATAAAGAAGCCATTTGGGAAGTCAGCAACAAGTACCGGATTGCCACAAACCGCACGCTCAGGATTGCTTTTTTATCGTCGTTTTCCCTAGACTTTTTTGCGACTTTGTCCGTGGCGGTCGTGGCCGTGGAACTCGGGCTCCGGCTGATTAACGGGCAAATCGGATTTGAACCGGCCCTTGCGCTTTTAATTCTCGCGCCGGAGTATTTTATGCCGGTCCGCGATCTTGGCAGCGATTACCATGCCACGATGAACGGCAAAGAAGCGGGCGAGAAGATCCACCGCCTGCTTGCCGAAAAAGAAGACTTTGGAAACGGGCTTTCTTTTCCCGTCCCGGTTTGGAACGAACACAGTACATTAACAGTGGAAGGGCTCGAAAAACAGTCGCCGGAAGAAAACCGGGCGATCTTGCAAGATGTCACGTTTACCGCCCGCGGGTTTCAAAAAATCGGTGTGATCGGAATCTCCGGTTCGGGCAAATCGACGCTGATTGACCTGTTATCCGGGTTCTCCATGCCGGATGGCGGACGGATCAGGATTGACGGCCTGGAAGTTCCGCATTTGTCCTTTACAGAATGGCAAAAGCAGGTGAACTACATTCCGCAGCATCCGTATATTTTTGCAAAGACCGTACGGGAAAATATTGCCTGGTATGCGCCGGATGCGCCGCTTGAAAAGATTGAGGAAGCGGCCCGGACAGCAGGGCTTTCCGACCTCATCGCCAGCTTTCCGAACGGGCTTGATGAAAAAATCGGCCAGGGCGGACGGGTGCTAAGCGGCGGTGAAGAACAGCGGATTGCGCTTGCGCGGGCATTGCTGGATGCACGTCCGGTTATGCTTTTGGATGAGCCGACTGCGCATCTCGATATCGAAACGGAACAGGAAATTAAACAGCTGATGCTCCCGCTTTTTGAACGTAAACTTGTCTTTTTTGCCACCCACCGCCTGCACTGGGTAAAAGAAATGGATTTGATTTTGGTGATGGATGGCGGCAGGCTTAGAGAAGCGGGCACATACGATGAGCTGTACCGGAAAAAGGGCGCCTTTTACGAACTTGTCGAGGCGCAGCGGGGAGGGGTAGAACATGGCATACTTCAACCGGTATATTAAACCGTATATCCGCCAGTACCGGTGGCTGATGGCAGCTACTGTCCTGCTTGGCATTATTGCTTTTCTTGCTTCATCGATGCTCACCTTTACGTCCGGGTATTTGATCACAAGGGCTTCGGAAATGCCGGTGACGATTCTTTTGATTTATGTCCCGATCGTCGGCGTGCGCGCTTTCGGGATCGCGCGGCCGGTCGCCCGTTATTTTGAGCGACTTAGCGGGCATAATACGGTGTTGAAGATTCTTGCTGATATGCGCGTCAAACTGTATGAAATGCTCGAACCGCAGGCGCTGTTTATCCGCTCGCGTTTTCAGGCGGGGGATCTGCTCGGCACGCTTGCCGATGACATCGAGCACTTGCAGGACGCTTATATCCGCACCATTTTTCCTGTCGTGACGGCGCTGTTTTTGTTTTTATATTCTGTTTGCACGCTGGCTGCATTTGACTGGCAGTTTGCGTTATGGATTGCCTTATTAATGGGGATCGTCCTGTTTGTTTACCCGCTTTTATCCTTATATTTCATGAAAAAACGACAAATCGCGCTGAAAGAAACACAGAGCCGGCTGTACCGCAACGTCACGGATACTTTATTCGGCATCCGCGACTGGATCATCAGCGGAAAGAAAGAACGGTTTTTCAAGCAGTTTCATGAAGACAGCCAGGAAAGCCACGAAATGGAAAGGAAGATGTCCTTTTGGAATCATAACCGGAACTTTCAGCTACAGGTCATCTCGGGCATGATTTTAATATTGACCGGCATCTGGGCAGGGCATGCCGCAATGCATGGAGACATCGCCCCGACCTATATTGCGTCTTTTACACTTGTAACCCTTCCGATTCTGGAAGGCATCATCCCGGCATCCGTGGCGGTGGAAAAGATTCCGGCATACAAGGAATCCCTGCAACGGATTGACGCGATCCGGCAGTACGTCCCGGATAAAAGCAGGAATAGCGCAGTTCCTGGAGAGAAAGCGGATATCCGTTTGGAACATGTCTTTTACTATTATGAAAACGAACCGGCCGCAGCTTTGAACGATGTGTCACTCACCATTCCCCATGGGCAAAAAATCGCGGTGCTTGGCAAAAGCGGAGCGGGCAAATCGACGCTTCTCCATCTGCTGATTGGGGCGCTGCAGCCTGCTTCAGGGACCGTTTCCATCGGCGGGCATGCCCCGGCAGCATATGGCGAAGGGATTCACCAGCTGGTCAGTGTCTTGAACCAGAAACCTTATCTGTTCGCGACAACGGTCGAAAATAACGCTGCCCTCGGACGCCCCGGCGCCACATCAGAAGAAATAGAGGAGGCCATCCGGCAAGTCAAACTTGACCGGTATCTCCACTCCCTTCCAAATGGGATCCATACCCAAATGGAGGAAACCGGCCAGCGTTTTTCGGGAGGCGAGCGGCAAAGAATCGCCCTCGCACGGATCCTGCTGCAAAATACGCCTGTGGTCATTTTGGATGAACCGACTGTCGGGCTTGATCCCCTGACAGAGAAAGACCTGCTCGATACGATGTTTGAAGTTTTAAAAGACAAAACGGTGATTTTCATTACTCACCATCTGGCCGGGATGGAAAAAATGGATCAGATCGTCTTTCTGGATGAAGGAAAAATCGCCATGCAGGGCACACACGCGGCATTGATGGAAAACCATGCGCGTTACCGCAAACTTTATCAACTGGACCGCGGGGACGCTTGACCAGCCCCCGCTTTTTCCAGTGCCACTGTTGCAGCATGGGCGCCTGCAAGTGAATTTGCCGTTTTTTATTTCTGCCCGTGCCGCGAAAGAAGCAGATGGGTTATCTATCGCCGGTTGCAAAAAATAGACACAATTTTTGAAAGCGTTACCATTGCTTTCTTCTTTACAAACCATTACACTGAAGATGAACCGAATTTGGAAAGGGTGGCGCCAGTGCAAACATTTGATTTCACAGGAAAAGTTGCAATCGTAACCGGCGGCGGGGGAGGAATCGGCCGCGAAGCATGCTTGAAACTGGCTGCGGGCGGAGCAAATGTCGTGGTCGCTGATTTATCTGATGAATTGGGAGAAGAAACGGCTGGAAAAATCCGTGAAAATGGTGGGGAAGCGATTTTTGTCCGGACCGATGTTTCCAAATCCAAAGATGTCCAACATTACGTCCGAACTGCGCTAGATACTTATGGAAAAATTGATATTCTTTTAAACAATGCTGGTTGGGAAGGAAAGATGAAACCGCTCATAGATTATCCCGAAGAAGTATTTGATAAACTGATGGGCATTAATGTACGCGGCGTCTTTCTTGGTATGAAGTATGTGTTGCCGCATATGATCAGCCAAAAAAGCGGCACCATTGTCAATACGGCTTCTGTTGCCGGCCTCGTCGGCACACCGGAAATGGTGGCATACGGCGCCAGTAAGCATGCGGTGATCGGCATGACGAAAACGGCAGGAATTGAGGCAGCTCCGTCCGGCGTCCGTGTCAATGCGGTATGTCCAGGGGTTGTGGACACAGAAATGATGAGAAAAATTGAAAGCGGTTTTGCCGGAGGTGATTCAGCAGCTGCTGAACAAACGAGGCAGCAAATGGCTGCATCCGCCCCGACTGGCCGCTATACACAACCGGAAGAAGTGGCGAATGTTCTGCTCTATCTTGCATCAGACCTGTCTTCCCATATCATTGGGCAAACGGTTGTCATTGATGGCGGGGCAGTCCTTTCCTAAAGTCCGGCTGTAATATCTATTATAAGAAATAACAATTTCGATAAATGGAGGGAAGCTCCCGGGTATACCGTCTGCAGTATAACGCCTGGCTGTACAGCGTAAACAAGTTGATTTGGCTTCCCTCCGTAAAGCTGAAAAAATATATAAAATAAATAAAATCTCTCAGCTCTGTTGCCTGCTGCAAAAAGTATCGTCATGCAAATCGGTGCCCAGGCTTGATGTAAAAACTCAAGTTCATTTTATATAGAATAACCTGAAATATTCATAGCTACAAATCCCATTTGATAAATTTTGTTAAATTAGTTGAAAATAACGGTATTTAATTAAGAACCGTAGCCAATTCATAAAATAACTGAATTTTCAATAGAACAACTCTGGTATTTTGGGCATACTTGCCCCTTGACTGAAAAATTTATTTTTTCAGTTATGAGAAGTATTCTATTGGTCATTCCAATTGTAGCTTTTGAATTCGATTCAGTACATTCCAAAAGAAATTTTGATACACAAAACTCGATGATAGTTTGAAGTAAAGGGATCTGCCTGATTTCACGACTTTACTTGCCGCTTTAATTAACCGAGTACGTATCGTATCAATTTGCATAGTTTTTTGACCTTCCGGAAAACAAAGAGTTCGTAACCAATTGGTCAAATTATATGCAAGAAGTGTTAACATCATTTTTACTTCGTTCACTAGAAAAGCGTGGCTATTCATATGATCAAAGTAAAAGCCATTTTTTGCTTCTTTGATATAGTTTTCCATCGTCCCTCTTTTTTGATAAGCTCGGACGATATCTTGAGGGAAAGCTAATTCAAAGTTAGTAACAAAAAAGGAATGGGTAAAGAACAGCTCACCTGCAGGACGTACCGATTGAATAATCACCCTTCTTGGTTTTGACCATGATTTTGCTTGGTAAATCGTTTCTTCATAATAGGTTTCCGTCTTGGAAACATCTAAAGGTGCGGAAGAAGGATGGTATTCCTTCGCTAAACTTTGTAGTTGTGAATTCGATTTCAACCGAATAATATACAAAACAGATTCTTCTTCACACAGATCGTATAATCCCGGAACAGCAAACCCGCTATCTCCACGAAGAAACAGGGTAGTTTCTGGAAACATTTCGTTATAATGTTTAATGAGAGGCCGAATAAATTCCACCACACCATTTGATGTATAAACATTTCCGGGACGGAGTTGTGCTTTCAAAAAGTCACCAGTCGCACCATCAAAGGCGACTAATGGATGAAAACCCATCGTGCCATAATGAGTATTATATGACGAAGATTCTTGGTCCCCATATGTATCCGAATGAGTCGAATCCAAGTCGATAAATAACTCTTTCGATTGTCGAAAACAATGAATCTTATCAAGCATTTCTTGGTTAGCCAGATTTAATTGTTCAATTGAATCTTTATCAAATCGTGTATAAAAGCGAGACAAACTGGGCTGGGAAGCAAGTGTTGGAGTTTCAATGATTTCCTTAAACACAGGATCATGAGTCAACTGATCAGCCGCATCATCTTCCGCATACCCGGCAATGATTTGATAGACTTTTTGACGTAACAAGTTTTCATTTGAATGAAGATAATATTTCCTTGAATCGTTAAGTCTCAAGTACTTAACTAAAGTCTTTGAAAAACCAATTTTTTCATCGAATTCTCTAAAAAGAAACTCACCTGTATCGGAGGAAAGAGAACCTCCATCATTTGACAATTTAATTTTATGATTGAAATCAAGTGTTTTTTGCGTTAAAGTAACCATATAAAGAGTCCTTTCTGTTTGGTTTTTGTTTTGGTTACTTTAACTTTAACAGAAATGGATTCTTTTTTCATTTTTTTAATGAATTACAATAAAGCCGAAAAGGCTTGGTAATCCATAAGTTATAATAAGTTTCTGAATTTCTGTGAATAATTCAGGAATAAAAATATACAAAGGCTGTTGACATCGATTTGCTATCTTGGTACATTAATAAATGTCGCTGCTTCACATGAGGTAGGTCAGATAAAAAAGTGTTGACAAAGCACTTTATACTTGATATAATATATAAGTCGCTGCTATGAAGAAACAGCGAAGATTGTTCCTTGAAAACTGGACAAAACGAAACGTCAAATTCTTTTTGAGCTTTTATCAAACATCTTTACTGAGAGTTTGATCCTGGCTCAGGACGAACGCTGGCGGCGTGCCTAATACATGCAAGTCGTGCGGACCTTTTAAAAGCTTGCTTTTAAAAGGTTAGCGGCGGACGGGTGAGTAACACGTGGGCAACCTGCCTGTAAGATCGGGATAACGCCGGGAAACCGGGGCTAATACCGGATAGTTTTTTCCTCCGCATGGAGGAAAAAGGAAAGACGGCTTCGGCTGTCACTTACAGATGGGCCCGCGGCGCATTAGTTTGTTGGTGGGGTAACGGCTCACCAAGGCAACGATGCGTAGCCGACCTGAGAGGGTGATCGGCCACATTGGGACTGAGACACGGCCCAAACTCCTACGGGAGGCAGCAGTAGGGAATCTTCCGCAATGGACGAAAGTCTGACGGAGCAACGCCGCGTGAGTGAAGAAGGCCTTCGGGTCGTAAAACTCTGTTGCCGGGGAAGAACAAGTGCCGTTCGAACAGGGCGGCGCCTTGACGGTACCCGGCCAGAAAGCCACGGCTAACTACGTGCCAGCAGCCGCGGTAATACGTAGGTGGCAAGCGTTGTCCGGAATTATTGGGCGTAAAGCGCGCGCAGGCGGCTTCTTAAGTCTGATGTGAAATCTTGCGGCTCAACCGCAAGCGGTCATTGGAAACTGGGAGGCTTGAGTGCAGAAGAGGAGAGTGGAATTCCACGTGTAGCGGTGAAATGCGTAGAGATGTGGAGGAACACCAGTGGCGAAGGCGGCTCTCTGGTCTGTAACTGACGCTGAGGCGCGAAAGCGTGGGGAGCAAACAGGATTAGATACCCTGGTAGTCCACGCCGTAAACGATGAGTGCTAAGTGTTAGAGGGTTTCCGCCCTTTAGTGCTGCAGCTAACGCATTAAGCACTCCGCCTGGGGAGTACGGCCGCAAGGCTGAAACTCAAAGGAATTGACGGGGGCCCGCACAAGCGGTGGAGCATGTGGTTTAATTCGAAGCAACGCGAAGAACCTTACCAGGTCTTGACATCCTCTGACCTCCCTGGAGACAGGGCCTTCCCCTTCGGGGGACAGAGTGACAGGTGGTGCATGGTTGTCGTCAGCTCGTGTCGTGAGATGTTGGGTTAAGTCCCGCAACGAGCGCAACCCTTGACCTTAGTTGCCAGCATTCAGTTGGGCACTCTAAGGTGACTGCCGGTGACAAACCGGAGGAAGGTGGGGATGACGTCAAATCATCATGCCCCTTATGACCTGGGCTACACACGTGCTACAATGGATGGTACAAAGGGCTGCGAGACCGCGAGGTTAAGCCAATCCCAGAAAACCATTCCCAGTTCGGATTGCAGGCTGCAACCCGCCTGCATGAAGCCGGAATCGCTAGTAATCGCGGATCAGCATGCCGCGGTGAATACGTTCCCGGGCCTTGTACACACCGCCCGTCACACCACGAGAGTTTGTAACACCCGAAGTCGGTGAGGTAACCTTTACGGAGCCAGCCGCCGAAGGTGGGACAGATGATTGGGGTGAAGTCGTAACAAGGTAGCCGTATCGGAAGGTGCGGCTGGATCACCTCCTTTCTAAGGAATGAAAGGAAAACTTCGTTTTCCAAAATTAAGTTTGACGTTTCCGTTTTGTTCAGTTTTGAAGGTTCAATCCTTCAACATGTGTTCTTTGAAAACCGGATAGGAGAAACAAACCAAGTAAACCGAGAATCGCTTATTTTTGGATTTAATCCTTTTATGGTTAAGTTAGAAAGGGCGCACGGTGAATGCCTTGGCACTAGGAGCCGATGAAGGACGGTACAAACACCGATATGCTCCGGGGAGCTGTACGTAAGCTTTGATCCGGAGATTTCCGAATGGGGAAACCCCCTGTCTTTAATCGGACAGGATTCCTGCCTGAATCCATAGGGCAGGAAGGGCACACCCGGGGAACTGAAACATCTCAGTACCCGGAGGAAGAGAAAGCAATTGCGATTTCCCAAGTAGCGGCGAGCGAACAGGAAACAGCCCAAACCGGAAGGCTTGCCTTCTGGGGTTGTAGGACACTCATATGGGAGTTACAAAAGAACGGGGTAAGTGAAGCGGCCTGGAAAGGCCTGCCGGAGAAGGTAAAAGCCCTGTAACTGAAACTTCGTTCTCTTCCGAGTGGATCCTGAGTACGGTGGGACACGAGGAATCCCGCCGGAATCCGGGAGGACCATCTCCCAAGGCTAAATACTCCCTAGTGACCGATAGTGAACCAGTACCGTGAGGGAAAGGTGAAAAGCACCCCGGGAGGGGAGTGAAAGAGATCCTGAAACCGTGTGCCTACAAGTAGTCAGAGCCCGTTAACGGGTGATGGCGTGCCTTTTGTAGAATGAACCGGCGAGTTACGGTCTCATGCAAGGTTAAGCTGAAGAAGCGGAGCCGCAGCGAAAGCGAGTCTGAACAGGGCGAAAGAGTATGAGGCCGCAGACCCGAAACCAGGTGATCTACCCATGTCCAGGGTGAAGGCAAGGTAACACTTGCTGGAGGCCCGAACCCACGCACGTTGAAAAGTGCGGGGATGAGGTGTGGGTAGCGGAGAAATTCCAATCGAACTTGGAGATAGCTGGTTCTCTCCGAAATAGCTTTAGGGCTAGCCTCAAGCGGAGAGTTTTGGAGGTAGAGCACTGTTTGGACGAGGGGCCCTCATCGGGTTACCGAATTCAGACAAACTCCGAATGCCAAAAACTTATGCTTGGGAGTCAGACTGTGAGTGATAAGATCCATGGTCGAAAGGGAAACAGCCCGGACCGCCAGCTAAGGTCCCAAAGTATACGTTAAGTGGAAAAGGATGTGGCGTTGCTTAGACAACCAGGATGTTGGCTTAGAAGCAGCCATCATTTAAAGAGTGCGTAATAGCTCACTGGTCGAGTGACGCTGCGCCGAAAATGTACCGGGGCTAAACGTATCACCGAAGCTGCGGATGGACACCGTTTGGTGTCCGTGGTAGGAGAGCGTTCTAAGGGCGTTGAAGCCGGACCGGAAGGACCGGTGGAGCGCTTAGAAGTGAGAATGCCGGTATGAGTAGCGAAAGAAGGGTGAGAATCCCTTCCACCGAATGCCTGAGGTTTCCTGAGGAAGGCTCGTCCGCTCAGGGTTAGTCGGGGCCTAAGCCGAGGCCGAAAGGCGTAGGCGATGGACAACAGGTTGATATTCCTGTACCGCCTCTTCACCGTTTGAACGATGGGGGGACGCAGGAGGATAGGGCAAGCGCGACACTGGTTGATCGCGTCCAAGCAGTTAGGCCGGTGCGGAGGCAAATCCTTCGCGCCAAGGCGGAGCTGTGATGGCGAGGGAAATTTTAGTACCGAAGTTCCTGATTCCACACTGCCAAGAAAAGCCTCTAGTGAGGTGAAAGGCGCCCGTACCGCAAACCGACACAGGTAGGCGAGGAGAGAATCCTAAGGTGAGCGAGAGAACTCTCGTTAAGGAACTCGGCAAAATGACCCCGTAACTTCGGGAGAAGGGGTGCTTTTTGGGGTGTATGCCCCGGGAAGCCGCAGTGAATAGGCCCAGGCGACTGTTTAGCAAAAACACAGGTCTCTGCAAAGCCGCAAGGCGAAGTATAGGGGCTGACACCTGCCCGGTGCTGGAAGGTTAAGGAGAGGGGTTAGCCGTAAGGCGAAGCTCTGAACTGAAGCCCCAGTAAACGGCGGCCGTAACTATAACGGTCCTAAGGTAGCGAAATTCCTTGTCAGGTAAGTTCTGACCCGCACGAAAGGTGTAACGATCTGGGCACTGTCTCAACGAGAGACTCGGTGAAATTATAGTACCTGTGAAGATGCAGGTTACCCGCGACAGGACGGAAAGACCCCATGGAGCTTTACTGCAGCCTGATATTGAATTTTGGTACAGCTTGTACAGGATAGGTAGGAGCCTTGGAAACCGGAGCGCCAGCTTCGGCGGAGGCATCGGTGGGATACTACCCTGGCTGTATTGAAATTCTAACCCGCACCCCTTACCGGGGTGGGAGACAGTGTCAGGCAGGCAGTTTGACTGGGGCGGTCGCCTCCTAAAAGGTAACGGAGGCGCCCAAAGGTTCCCTCAGAATGGTTGGAAATCATTCGCAGAGTGTAAAGGCATAAGGGAGCTTGACTGCGAGACTTACAAGTCGGGCAGGGACGAAAGTCGGGCTTAGTGATCCGGTGGTTCCGCATGGAAGGGCCATCGCTCAACGGATAAAAGCTACCCTGGGGATAACAGGCTGATCTCCCCCAAGAGTCCACATCGACGGGGAGGTTTGGCACCTCGATGTCGGCTCATCGCATCCTGGGGCTGTAGTCGGTCCCAAGGGTTGGGCTGTTCGCCCATTAAAGCGGTACGCGAGCTGGGTTCAGAACGTCGTGAGACAGTTCGGTCCCTATCCGTCGCGGGCGCAGGAAATTTGAGAGGAGCTGTCCTTAGTACGAGAGGACCGGGATGGACGCACCGCTGGTGTACCAGTTGTCTTGCCAAAGGCATCGCTGGGTAGCTATGTGCGGAAGGGATAAGTGCTGAAAGCATCTAAGCATGAAGCCCCCCTCAAGATGAGATTTCCCACAGTTTATACTGGTAAGATCCCTGAAAGATGATCAGGTTGATAGGTCCGGGGTGGAAGCGCGGCGACGCGTGGAGCTGACGGATACTAATCGATCGAGGACTTAACCAAATAGAAAAGCGGAGGTGCCTTGTTTAGCCCCGACAAGCGAATGTTCTGACCGGCATGGAGCCGTCTTTTGGCTCCGTGACGGGCAGGTTATTCGACCTCGAGGGGCTAGGCACCGGAGCTGGACAATAGAAAAGCGGAAGCGCCTCGCTCATCGGCGTACGGATTTCGGAGCTTTCGACTGAGATAAAGGAAACACGGCGAGCCCCTAAAGGCGAGCCGATGTTGACTTATCGTAGGGAGAAAGCGTAGAAATACGCTAGCCGATAGGCGCTGGAGCTAGACAATTCTCAAAGTTAGAAACGCATTCTCCGTTTACAGTTTTTTCTCCCATCCGGTTTTCAGGGAATCACATAATTCCTGTTGATAAGCAATGGAAACTTTGCTATAATGATTTTTGTCATTGAGGTCCGGTGGCGATGGCGGAAAGGTCACACCCGTTCCCATCCCGAACACGGAAGTTAAGCTTTCCAGCGCCGATGGTAGTTGGGGGTTTCCCCCTGCGAGAGTAGGACGCTGCCGGGCCCGATATTCCGCAGTAGCTCAGTGGTAGAGCAATCGGCTGTTAACCGATCGGTCGTAGGTTCGAATCCTACCTGCGGAGTTATATGCTTCCATAGCTCAGCAGGTAGAGCACTTCCATGGTAAGGAAGAGGTCATCGGTTCGAGCCCGATTGGAAGCTTATAGTTTTTTGGCCCGTTGGTCAAGCGGTTAAGACACCGCCCTTTCACGGCGGTAACACGGGTTCGAATCCCGTACGGGTCACCATTTACATATTTGGAGGATTAGCTCAGCTGGGAGAGCGTCTGCCTTACAAGCAGAGGGTCGGCGGTTCGAGCCCGTCATCCTCCATTTTTATGCCGGCCTAGCTCAATTGGTAGAGCAACTGACTTGTAATCAGTAGGTTGGGGGTTCAAGTCCTCTGGCCGGCACCATTTACGGAGGGGTAGCGAAGTGGCTAAACGCGGCGGACTGTAAATCCGCTCCCTCAGGGTTCGGCGGTTCGAATCCGTCCCCCTCCACCATCCATTTTTTTGGACATGCACTTTGGTGCATTTTTTTGGTGAGAGGGTTCATACTATAGATAATTGGGCCATAGCCAAGCGGTAAGGCAACGGACTTTGACTCCGTCATGCGTTGGTTCGAATCCAGCTGGCCCAGCCTTTTGCTATTGAATTGGCGTAGCCATTTGATATATAGATTTTTACGAGCCATTAGCTCAGTTGGTAGAGCATCTGACTTTTAATCAGAGGGTCGCAGGTTCGAATCCTGCATGGCTCACTCTTTTCTTTTTTTAAAGTGTGTGGTATTCTATAAATATGCGGAAGTAGTTTAGTGGTAGAACAACACCTTCCCAAGGTGTGGGTCGCGGGTTCGAGTCCCGTCTTCCGCTTAAAGTTTAAACGCTCAAACCTCTTGATATAAAAGGGTTTGAGCGTTTTTTGCTTTTCAATAAATTGTAGCTCACGGAAGCACAATTTATGACTTGTTGACGGATTGTTGACGGTTTGATTCTTTTTGGCTTTTTGACCGGAAAATAGTATCCAATTTTTCAGCTGCCGACTTATCCGCAGTTCGGAGCGCGTGGCCGTAAGTATCCATCGTAATACCGATATCAGCATGCCCAAGTCTTTCTGATATAATTTTAGCATGCACACCCTGGTTAATTAGAAGCGTAGCCGAAGTATGTCGCAGATCGTGCAGGCGGATATGCCTTACTCCAGCTTTTTTAACAAATCGGGACCACCATTTGCTTGGTGTCGTCGGATAAAGATGATGACCGTATTCGTTACAAAACAGCCATTGGTGTTCTTGCTCATATGCATCGCCCATTTTTTCCTTTTCTTTTTCAAGATACTTTACATAAAACTTTAGCTCATCCATAACGGTTTTAGGCAACGAGACAAGGCGTGCCGACTTTTTAGTTTTAGTTGACTTGATTTCGGGTTTATTATTTTCTCCCATTACAATGGTCTGGTCAATCTCAATTGTCTGCTCGTCAAAGTTTATTTTCGAGACTTCAAGCCCTAATAATTCGCCTTTCCGCAGCCCGCCGGCCAATGCGAGGGAAGTAAAGATCCGCCAATGGATCGGCTCAGATTGTACAGCTAAAAAAAGTTGTTCCACTTCTTCCTCGTCATACACATTAACTTTGTGCATTTCCTCATCCTTATTTCGTGGCTTTTTCACACCGTCTACCGGATTGTTTTTTACCAGCTTCCATTCGTAAGCACGGCTCATGATGTTCCTTATCACCCGGTATGTATATTGTTTGACGTGGATTGAGCTTTCCCCATTTCCATCGGTGCGCTTTAGATTATTCAAAAGGTTTACGATGTGTATTGTTTTGATTTGGTCTAGCCTAAGGTCACCAAGCACCGGTTCTATATGGTTTTTAAAGTTGCTCAGATAATTATTTAAAGTGCCACCTGACAGGGCTTCTTTTGCATATTTTTTCTCCCATTCCTTTACAAACTCAGATAGTACCATTTTTTCAGGTGCAATATATTCCCCGGCTTCCACTTCAATTTTAAATTTTGTCAGTTCATCATTTAAATACTCATTGAGTTTTTTCTTTTTCTTTAATAACTGCGGATCATTAACATGGATTGTTTTTGTTCTTTTTAGGCGTTTTCCCTTCGCACTATATCCAATCTCAACAACAAGTAGAAAAGAGTTTGCGCCACGTTTTTGTATACTTGCCATATTCATTTACCTCCATTTTGTACAAAAAACTCATTGACATTGTACAGAAAATTAAGTACGTATGTTCTTCTTTAGTTCTAAAGAAAAGCCCCTCAGGGCCTTTCTTATCTTTCACATGCATAATTGTCGTGATCCCGGTCCATCTTTTCTTGATAAGCAGGGTGTCCTTTCGGCACTCCGTTTGGATATTTTTTTCTCAACTCGGTACAGTTTGCAAAAATTTCTGTTGCCCCGGAAGAAGCGGGAGCACTTGTAGCCGATGAACTTGAACTATTTGAAGATCCAGAACTCGTTGAATGCCTCGTTGTGCTGGAACTTGATCTACTGGAAGCTGTGCTTGTTCCTGCCGATGCCTTTGCACACCCATTGAATCCAGAATCAGTTACAAATCCACTATCTGACCATATATTGAGGTGCCTGCTTTTAGCAGCATTTTCATCACTTTCATATTTTGAGAGATACTTGTATGGTGGGTTATAAATGTAAGCTACCCGGGCGTATCCGCCTTTCAGTAATTCTTCCTGGACTGATTTTCCGTTGACATAAACATAGGCCAGCAACCGACCATATTTATCATATTTATCACCGTTGGTTTCAAATTCGAGTGTCAGCTTGCCACTATTAACCAGCTGCTTGTTTTTGTTATAGGCACTTTCCGCAAACGGCTGTACACATGTTCCTGGTTTCTTTTCCTCTGGCGTGTCAACCAACAGGTACCGCACCGTTTCAACTTTCCCATTGTAGTTTACCTTTATTGTGTCACCATCAACCGTCTCGACTAATGTAACAGCTTGTTGATTAGATGATGATGCCGGCTTTTTAGTCGTATTTGTGCTGGAACTTGATTTGCTTGTTTCTTTTTTATCAGCTGTTGCAGCAGTTGTGCTTGCTTTGCTGGAATTTGAAGCGTCGTCTTCAGTCTTTTTACTATCATCTTTCTTGTTACCGTTATCTTCCGTCTTAGATTCGTCTGATTTTTTACTAGATGATGGAGCATCAGCTTTATCTTTATCTTCATCTTGTACTTTAGACGATGCTGTTTGTGTATCGACATTGCTCTTTTTAGTAGCTGTATCTTGATTTGGGGCTGAAATTCCAAAAAGAATAAAAAATACAATAGTAAGGATAAGATATCCGATCCCAGCGGATTTCTTTGTCTTCTTCTTTGACCAAAAGGCAACGTTTGGTTTGAACAGACCTACAAATATTAAAACAAGAGAAACTAATGCCAATATCAGAAAGATGCCGTAGATGTGAGTAAATACAAATTTTACTGCCTGGATTGCCAAACCAATTAAAAATAAAACAATAATAAATCCCAGGCAACCGGTTCCTCCCTTTTTCATTTCTTGAACCCCCTAAATTAATTTGCAAAATGCGTATGTTTTGCTTTCCATTTTTCTAAAGCGATAAATAACCAAAAGCTATATATTCCTAGTGTGATCACGCAGAAAAACCACCATTTAATCCAGTTTCCAAACAACTGGACTGCTGTACCATCGAAACTCAAGCGCCGGCCTTCTACAACGGTGTGTTTGGTTTTCCAACTATAAATCATAGTAAAAGACCATGGGTAGCAGATCCCCAGTGTACAAACCGTTACCAAAAATCCTAAAATGCAATAACCGATGTACTGTGCTAACCCCCCATCAAAATGTGATTCTAAATTCTGACTTGCTGCAACCGGACTTGCCATTAAAATTCCCCCTGTAAAATATTTTTATATTAATCTCTTTATGAGATTACGCACAATTATGAAATCAGCATATGTATTTAGCAAGAGTGTTATAAAACTTCAATGCCTCATCTTTCCCTTGTAGTAGCTTTAATTCATGCTTATCGTGCTTTGTGGTAATCATAATTTTATCGGACATAGACCAAAACTTATCCTTTACGATCCCAATTTCATCAATACGGGAATAGGGAATGGATACAACTCCTGTTTCTTTACCAAGCAAGGATTGGTCAACAAAAATCAGACGTTTATTTGTCAAAGCAACAAAATCAATGGCTAGACCATAAACATGCTCGATTGTTTCCCCATCGAATAGAAATTCCTGTATTTGCTTTTTGTACCTGTCTTCTGCAGATGTGTTGAAAAAAGCCAAAGTAATTTCCTCCTTAAAAGTATTGTATATAAATAATTTCTATTTAGAGAATGCTGACTTTTCATGTAAGTATAATTGCAGGAAAAAAGTACCATTTTTCATCTATAAAAAACGTTCCATTTCATAAGGAATGCCATTTTCTCGGAGTACATCGAACTTAGTTTCGTAATCTTGCATATTTTTATTGTATAAAAGCAGATTGACAGCGAATTCATTTGCTTCGCGTTCGATTTTTGCCTTTGAAAACAATGTGTTTTTATGAAGAAATGGCGTGTTTTCATTAGGGTGTAAGATAGCATGTCCAAGTTCATGAGCACAGACAAACATCATTAAATAGTCATCTATGTCACAATTGATCGTAATTACCTGTTGTCTGACATTTTTCATATAAAAGCCTAGAGTATTGCCTAAAGGGAAATATCTTATGATAATATTTTTGTGATCAGCAATCTCAAATGGATTGTTTGTTCTGTGCTTTTTTATTTCTTTATTAACAATCTCTTTTAACCAATCCATAATCCTTCACCCCTAAGCTTCATCATCTGGATCTTTGCGATATTTCTTCGGAGTGAATTTTTTCTTTGCGATTTGCTTAGTCAGGCGAAGGTTGCTTTCAATTGCGGCTCGCACAAGTTCTCTTGTTTCCTCATCCATTGGTTCCCCGTCGAATGCTAGCGCCGTGTCGGAGTCCATTTCTTCCAGGATGCTTTCCATTTTTTTTGCAATGTCTTTTTCGTCTTTTTCTGTCAGTTTCGGGAGATCACTAGACCGACCTAATAAATAATCGGTTGTAACGTCTAATGCTTTAGCAAGATCCTTAAGCATTTCATTAGATGGTGTACTATATTCATTTTCATAGTTACTTATGGTTCCCTTGGTTGTCTTGACTAAGTGGGCAAGTTGTTCTTGGGTAAGTTTTTTGTTTTTTCGTGCCTGACGGAGCCGTTTCGCTAGCACCTTAATCACCACTTCCATTTATGTACAAGTTTATTGTACAGCAAAAACAGGATCTTTAAATAAAAGTACAAGAAAATCATATTTTTCTATTGACATACAAGAAACTTGTACTATAATGGGGATATAAAGTTCAAGATTCTCATACGACAGGAGGGGATAGCTTGAGAAATGAACGCCTTGCTAAGGCACGCCACCGGAAGAATCTAAGCCAAAGTGAATTAGCAGAGAAGCTTGGATGCAGTAAGCAAGCCGTTAGCAATTGGGAAACCGGATATTCTAACCCACCTTTAAAAATGGCAATAAAATTATCTGAGATTCTTGATAAAGATGTCGATTATTTATTCGGCAAAAAAGTACAAGATTCTCAAACAAAGAAGGAGGTTTGTTAATTGAACTCATTGCAAGTCTTCAATTTTAAACAAAATGAAGTTCGCACCATTTTAAAAGATGGCGAACCATGGTTTGTTGCAAAAGATGTAGCAAGTATTTTGGAATTTAAAGATGCTTTTTCGATGTGCCAGCATTTAGACGATGATGAAAAGCAAAACCTTCAATTAGAAGGTTTTAAACGGGGAGCTATTGCCATAAGCGAGTCAGGACTATATTCAGCAATACTCCGCAGCCGCAAACCTGAAGCCAAAGAATTCAAACGTTGGATTACCCATGAGGTTATCCCGTCCATCCGAAAACATGGCGCATACATGACACCAGAAACGCTCGAAAAAACAATCAGTGATCCTGACTTCCTGATCGGGCTACTTACCAATCTCAAAGAAGAAAAAGCAAAACGAGTTAAGGCCGAGCAGGAACGAAATCAATTGATCGAACAGCAAAAAGCTGACCTACCGTATACAAGTTTTGGAAAAGTCGTTTCAAACTCAACTGGTGCAATCAGTATCGGAGCATTTGCCAAAATGCTGTACGACAAGCACGGCATCAACATCGGCCGTAACAAATTATTCGCTGGCTACGTTCCCATGGATATCTCATCTCCGGCGGACGGTGAACACAACAATCCAAAACAAACTTATTTGGAACAAGGGTTGTTTGTTGTAAAGCCAACCGTTGTCAGCCGAACAGAAGGAGACGTTGAAAAACTAACACCTCTAATTCACTGGCAAGGGGTCAAATCAAAATTGGCCGAACTCCTGATCAAAGAATTTGAGGTGGTGGTCTAAATGCGTAACAACACCCTAACAGTCCAAGAAGTTGCAACTTATTTAGGTGTTCACCCAGACACAATTTATACCATGGTCCGTGAAAAAGCAGATCCCATTTTTCCGAGTTAGGAAACGCATCTTCTTTTCGCGTGAATCAATCGATAAATGGATTGCTGCCAGGAAAACAGTGTTGCATCGTTCTAGTTTTATCTTACTGTTTTCTGATGTCCAGAATAAACAAGATCTTTGTACAGGGGGAAACTACTGATGAAAGAATCTGCAAAGGTGCAAGAAGCCTTGGCGATTCTGCAACAAGAAGGACTAACACAGAAACAATCGCACAAGACACTTACCAGTCATATGAACTCCATTTGTTCGTTTGCTTTCCTTGCGCATGGTACTTATTTCTACAGCGTGCAGTACGGTATGTCTGGATATTTTTAATACTTAAGCTCGTTAGTTAGGACGTGCTCAAAAGCCTTCCTGACCGTTCGGGCCAATACCCTCCTGGCATGCAACTTGCCGTGGCATACCAAGACCTTCTTTAGCGTCTTCGTCTCTATTTCCTACGTGAGGCATAGTAGCTGCTTCAAAGGAACCAGTTCGGAGGCTTGCATACGAGTTTACTGCTTGCCCTCCTACAAGCTGCCTACTACGTACTCGAGTAGCTCCGAGCCCATTGCTAGCTGTTGGACGAGTACTATAACCTTGCTCTAATACCAAAATGACATTACCTTCTTAGTTTCTTTCATGAATCTTTTGATGCTTCACTCTCCGCTTAAACTACTAATGGTTTCTTCTAAAAAACGGCCAACTAAACGGTTTTCGTTAACTCGTAATGTTTACGACATTTTGTACGGACGTAAATCGACTTTGGCTTGACCTTGAGCCCGTCGAGTTGTACCGTCTTTACGCTTACTAACTAAAATTGGCCAGAGAGCGTCTCGACTTCGCTAACTTTCTTGCCTTTTAGGTCGTCCTGGCTTAGTTACGGTACTAAACACTTAACTAGCTTTTTCCGTAACTATAAGTGTTTTAATATAAAAACCCACCAGTTGTTTTACCCACTCGAGTATAAGTACCCTACCAAACAAGGCCGGCATTAGTAACCGTCTACCGAAAATCTCCTCACCGACTTTACTTATAAATGCTTTTCCGACTTTAATAAGACCTTCGTAACAGGCTTATGTAGTTGCAGCTGCTACTTCGAAAAGTACTGTAAATATAGTTTCGTTAGCAGTTACCGAACCAACTTTAATCTGTTTTTCTTTTCGTCATTCTTCTACGCGAAGTTTGATGGGAAATTGCTTCCTTTAATATATGTACAATTAAACGAGAAAGTAATATGGTGTATGTCGCTCCACACACTTTACTTCTTCTTTACCTAATCGATAAGTTCACAATTAGCAATAAAATTTTTTCACAAACCGGCGTCAGTGCCCACCAAATAACTCTGGTGTCTGCGACAGTAATAGTAGTTTCTAATACTGGTATCGGCCGACTATCTAGTATTCGTTCTTTAGTTCAGCTTTGATCCGCACTACGAGCGGATCAGGTGGCCTCTATCGGAGGGCCACGACTACTCTGTCCGGTTTCCGTCACCGCCTTATCATCTGCGATTTTAGACTCTCAGTCCGACGCTCAGCCAAGCTAAGGCTGTATCTCGACCACGATCCCAGACCTGTGAACGTTCCACGTTTAGGAACGAACGGAAAATCTGTTTTTTTCCTCCACTTAAATACTAAAATTGGAAATAATCAACCTAACAAAGATAAGAAAGAGACTAACAAAGCTAACAGCATTACTAAGTCATGTCCTTGATTATACGAATTTAAAAAATTATTCTTTCCCCGCTCATTTACTTTTAATTTTGTCCACTAACCGAATTTGACTTAGCGAAACTTTTCGTGTAGAACAACACGGACCGTTAAGTTCGACCTTCCCCTTTTCTTACTTTGTCGGTCACGAATTACACTTACCCTTTGCTAAGTTTCAAGTGTCGTAGCTAACCATGGCACTGCCTTCCTAAACGTCATAGTGTCAAACCTACTTACCCTTCTCGTTTTGTTAAAAGTTACTATTAGGAAGATAAAGTTCATACCTTAACAAAAGCTACCACTTTGCCTTCTGAGTATAAGTGTCGTAATGTACGAACTAAATTCGGTCCTTCCTGACTATTGTGATACTTGTGTTAACTTGTGGGGCTATAATGTTCTTACGCGGCCATACCTCTAGACTCTTTACTGGGCCTCAAAAAGCCAAAGCTGATAAAGCCACTACTTTAGAAAAAACCGCTTCTTCATCAACTTTAACTACCACTAGAGCAAAACGTTCTATTGGAAGTTAACATAGACCTTCTTCAAACACCACGCTTCAAAATGTGTCGGATTATTTTTTGAGGGAAACGGCTCCCTCACTTTGCGTGTTTATAATTGGTAGTGTTTGTAAAATGTCCAGAAACTTTTGATTTAGTTCTCCACTTCTTTGTACCGCTACTTAGTTTTATGGTAAGGATGTTTCCTTTACTCGGCCATACTTACCGAGGTTCTCGCGTGTTTCCCTTAACCGCCGTCGCTACGACCGCATTAAGATCCAGATTTATTTATGGCGTGTCGTAAACTTAACACCGAACTTTTTTGGCCGGTCCATCTCGGTTTTCTTTAGCTGTCACTTCGTTAAATAACCCCTTTAGTTTACCTCTTACAGCACCGTTTCCTCAAACTTTTCGCGTGACTATTTTTCCAAGCGGCCAGTTTGAAATACATAGTTGTAGGTCTAATAGGAAAATAGGCACCGTTACATCTATCTAACCACCAGCCGCTCAGACGCCACGACCTTACATTCTGTCGGTCGCGCATAGAACGCTTTCTCACCCGTCCACTACTCCAAGGCCGGAGTATGGAACAGGTTCAGGTCGTGATAAACCCGCAATGTCCGGCCCTTTTTCCTATGTAACGGCACGACTAGCCGCCTTTGGCCAAGCACACCTTCCTTTAGCTCGCACTGCTTCTCAACTAGTTGTACTAAAAACTTCGGCTTTTCTTGAAAACCCTTTTGTTACACTACCGGCCACAACGGGGCTTTGACCTGCCTTCATCGCGTCGGCTCTTCATGGACCGACTTTTTATACGATTTAGCCTAGGCCTATTTCTCTAACAAGAAGGGTTTCTAAAATTACGGATAAACTTCCTTATGAACTTCTATTTCCTTTTGCTCTTCGAGTAGTTTTGTCGATTTTGACTCTAGCTCTTGTTTTAGTTCCGACTTAACTTCCTACGACTTTAGCCAGTCCATTCACTAATGGAACAGTGAACCTTTTTCGTCCATGTTTTGGCCCAACTGAGGTTTCGCAATGCTCTTTTCAAGGGTCTGTAAATGGTCGTCCAAAACTTTCTTTGTAGTAAGGCGTTTAAACGCCATTTCCTCCAATTCATTACCGATGTTTACGTCGTGATTTTTTAGTTTAACGTTTGTTTGTCCTTCCTTGTTTTGTTCATAGACGGGTCAGTGACCCCAATTTCCGTGACGACTTATGGGGTTGCTACGTCTTCTTTAAGCTCGTCCATGACCTGTTCTTTCGCGGTGTCAAATACAGAAGTGACGAATTAGAAATGTTGCCACTGGGTTTGTAAGTCCGGCGGCTTGGTTACTCATAATAAAGTTCACGGTACCAACGTCGTTCGGAACTAAACGGCCACCTGTT
The DNA here is from genome assembly GCF_025905465.1 of Weizmannia sp. WK01. Classification (NCBI taxonomy): domain Bacteria; kingdom Bacillati; phylum Bacillota; class Bacilli; order Caryophanales; family Bacillaceae; genus Heyndrickxia; species Weizmannia sp. WK01. Next base: position 192,884 of record NZ_CP109616.1, read on the forward strand.
CTTGGACCCAATACGTACCTAGCACGGTAAGATACTATCGTTCTTTCCGGTATTTCGTCGAGTCAAAGTTGAACCGATATTTCCCATGTAAGTCGACCGAAACTCCTGTCCTGTTATATTCCGTTATTTGCAATAACGTCAGGCTCTTCCGCTCGAATTCTTTACCTTAGCTAACTGCCTTCTTTAACTTGACCTAGACCTTCCACGGTGTTCGCTATTCCATCAGCCGATGACGCCTATAAAATTCGACTAATTGCCTAAACTCTTCTGTCAAATAACCTGGTTTCTACTCTAGCTTCGCGTGGCCTAGGCCGTGTTGTTTTACTTTCTGTTCTTTCGAGAATTATTGCAAACCTTTTCGCTAATACTGCGTTACCGGTACTTCTGTCAATAGGCCTTGTACGAGCCGTTTACCCCGTAGGACTCGCAACTTTACGTCTGACGACAATGACTCCTACTTGCTCTTTGCGTACTGTATTGTCTACTTCACCTACTGCTCGGCCTTCATTAACTAATAGTAGGTCTTGGCCTTCTTTTCTTTCTTCTTCAACCTGGACTAGGCGTTGGCCTTTGTCTTTTACTTTTTGTCAGTCAATTCCTTTACTTTCTGTTGCTCAAAGGTAAAATTATTTTCGCAGGGGAGAAGAAACTCCCCCGACGGTTATTTTTATTCCACCACTTTTGAAACCGTGCCGGTTTTTTTCTTCCTTACCTGATAAAAGGCGTACTATGTCTACGTCATTTACTACTTTTTTAACTTCGAAATGCCAACGAAATACCCTTGCTACCTATACGAAAAATAAAGTAGGACGATCTTTCTTAAATGGCGTGGCGTCTTAAACTTGAGCTGTAAAGACTGCGTCTTTGATAAGTCTATGAGTCGTCTTTTCATCCCCAAAGACGACTCTTTAAACTTGTTTACAACCTTTGTAGTGAGTTTGCCTTTACAAAGCTGGCTCTCCGTATACTCTTGTCCTTTCAAAACTGTAGGGGGCCCTATTTTTCGTCCCGCCCCCACCACTAACTTTTCGCTTTTTTCTACGTCTTTGCGATGGTTGATAGTTTTTTACTTCAAAGACGGGGACAAAGACTACTCAAAGACGGCGTCTTTGGTCTGTCTTTGCGGCGTCTTTCATGTGTTTCATTTCATTTCGTTTCATTTCATTTCTTTTCATTCATACGACGATATCTTAGGCGGAAAAATTTAGAACCGCCTCCTTAGTAAGAATTAGGACTACTATAACGAACGTATTTATCTTACCGGCTTAACCTACAGCTTCAGCTCGTTTAATAAAGTACCTACTTTTGCTTTGTACTACTAAAGATGGCTTTTTTAGGTTTACCCTTCTATAGCAGATAATTTATGATACTTGGTATACAGTTACTATACATAGTTTTTGAATTTTCGTTACAACAAGGTAAAAGGCCTATATCCGGTTTTTTCTTCTTTGCGACCTCCTTGCTACCCTTGCCTACTTTGCTCTTCCTTTTGAAAGAAAAGAACTCCTCCCGTCATTTACTTGCGACTAGTCTAGAATTTTTATAATTTCTGCTAGTTGAGACGGATAAGCGCCAAACTGCAATGGCTACTAGCCTAACGAAATACCCCTCTGTACGAGTTTCTATACCTGAAATTGTTCCATTACGTGGCCGATTTTCGGGTATAGTTTCTATTCGGAAAGGGTGGAAGGTATAGGCTTTATAGCCAGATACTTTGTGGATTTTTGCTTAAAAATCTCTTTATGTCTTCTACCGTTGAGCTCCCCGACTTGCGTAACGTTTTGTTGCTTCTCTACTTGCACCTGTCAGACTTGTTGTCGGAGCGAGGCTGTTCACTCTGCGATCTTCGGCTTTTATACCAAGAACCCCGGCACAAAAACCTTGGTCTGGACTATTTACTTTAGCAAGACCTCGGCCTTGTAGACTTGGTATACTTTTTGGCCGAGTAAAACTTTCGTTACTTTCTCGACGTTTCGCTCTTACACCCTTAACTGTGACGTTGCCAACAGTTGTTCTAGCCTTTGTTGAATCTTTTACAGCCGCCCCAGAGGATGTATTGTCTTGATCGACAAAGTACAGGCAGGTGACGTTTATAACGTAGGATAGTTTTATAACACAACCTCGTTATGTTCTGTGCCTTTGACCGTCTTCGACGCCGTTTAAAGGACTTGTTGTTTTGGCTAGTTTGCCGTCTACTGTAAATAGCTTGCATACACCTTTACGTCCTTTAACCCAATTTTTTTCTTTCGTTGTTTGCTCTTTGTGAATACCTTTAGATACGGCTCTACTTGCTTCTAGTGCCGCTCGAATGGCCTTAACTATGCCCAAAGTTTCTAAATTTGCTGTACTGGCCACCTGATTTACCGCCTCTGAATTAGTATCACCGCCGGTCCGGGAGTTACCCATTTTGTCGGAAACGGAATTTGAACCGTTACTTTACGACGCACTGACCACCACATCGTCTACATAAAAGAGAACTCTACGGCCTTTTCGTCGACTGTGTCGCGTACAATTCACGTTAGCCTTTATAACTTCCACGGTTCACCTCTTTGGGCATGGCCTGTAAAAGACTGCTTCTAGCTTTGTCCCGCTACTTTCGTTAGCCTTATATACTGTTCACCGAATACTTGTAGGTACTACTTAGGTGCGTTTGGCAGCGTCTCTATTCCCGCCGGCATTCTTTTTGCGTCGCCTTCATGGGCCTAGACTTTGTGTAACAGCACTATCTAATGGACGTCGACTAATGCTGCGAGCCTTTTAAACTGGCCGTGCTGGACCGTTAACCGTCGTAATGCGCTCTCAATTTTGTCTACCGTTCCGTCAAATTACATGGACATCACGAGAATAGCGTTGAAAGGGCTCCGCAACTCGTTTCTGTCCTGTTTGTGGGATACTACTCACTAGACGCGCTGAGACCGTCGTAACTCGTCCTACGTCTATACTAATACAAGAATATAGCGCTTCTAATAATACTTGCGCTATGTCTGCGTTTCTTGTAACAACTTTAGTTATAACGCTTCGTTGCTTTACCGGGACAGCCGTGCCATGTCGACCGTAAGTACTTTCTTATATCGTTCAAGAACGGTGATCTTTCCTCTATACTCCTTACTCGCGTGTTCGACAAAAATTTGTCTACGCATTAGTGAAAGACTTCTGACCACTTTAATACGTTCCACGACTTAAGTGATCCTTTTAACGTTACTCTATACTACAACTAAGGCATTAACTACCCGACAACTACAAATTAGCCATAGATCTACTTGTCGCCTTCCTTCACCCCACTTTTTTACTGGTTACGGTGTTATAGGCTCGATTTCGCCTCGGTGGATGAGGCGGTCGAGCTTTTTCACTTATAGTGACTTAAATTATTAGTTAGTTAGATGTTGGATAGAATAGTACTAGAGAACATGCGAAATTGGGAGGTTTTTTATGTTTACCCACTCACTATACCGTTTCTTAGGCCAATAGGTCGTCCGAATACTCGCACCGTTCGCACTTCCTTAGCTCTAGCCGTACGTCTACCCGTAATCGTTTCGCTAACCTAAATACGTCCGTTCCGATTTGTTTGACCGACTCTGCGGGCCCTAGCCCGGGTTCTGCTATCTCTTTAAGTTTGTCCGAAAACCTTTCCTCATAAAATTCACTTGGATGTTTTTAATAAACTTCGCGTCCGCCTTGACCTATCCGTGTAACAACTTTTCTTTCCTAACGTACCGCAATTAAACGATGGCTTGAATTAGGACCGAAACGTTCAACTTGAACCGCTTACACGTTTACTTACCGCTCCCAAATTCGTAACCTCGTTACTAGTCCTTGGCTCTTGTCTTTATGGCTAACTAACAGGCATAACAATGCCATTTCCAATGTACTTGGTGCTACTTCAAAAACTTCCACCTCTTGGAACCGGAACATTTTCCACACTACCTAGTCCACAAATGCCTATGTTTTTAGGAAATGAACTTCTTAAGCAGCTAACAGACGTAAAATAAAACTCGTAACCTTTGGCAGAACCCAACGTTCTATATTTAGGAACCCAACAACATCTCTCAACCAGCATTGAGCAAGCATATACGAAATTAGGAAAATGAACTTGGCGTCGTGATTTGAATGAGCTTCAACTTTTAGACAATATACAGAAGATAGCAGAAAAGCATGGTATGAATTTCTATTTTTCAAACTTCCATGGACTAGGTGAAATGCTCGGCTATACCCTGGGAAACAGATTGAAGCTGCCTATATCGAAAAGAATGCCGTAAATCATAGACGGCAGGAAAATGGATAATGACGGTGCAAACATGCAGGAACGAATGACAGCAAAAGAATACCGCAAGCAAACTAAAAAAACGAAGTACTGGCTCAAAAAAGTTGAATTGGATGGATATATCTTCGATAGCAAGATCGAGGCCAGATATTATGAACCAGCTCAAATGGTTGCAAGCAAACGATCAAATCTTATTTTATCGGTTACAGCCCGCGGTACTTGCTTCAGGAAGCTTTCGAGAAAAACGGAAAAAAAAATCCGCAAGATTGAGAACATCGCAGATTTCGAGATCCACCATTTGGATGGATCCCATCGAAGTTGTGGATGTAAACGGGCGTGGAAACTGAAGCGTTCAAGATAAAGAAAAAGCTGTTCGAACATAAATATCCCCATAAACTCAGCTTGGTTACATACAGCAAGAAGTGGGGCGGCTGGGTTGAGCTTGACGAGCTGGAGAAGAAGCGGAAGGCAGTAAGAAAATGGCACAGTTAGGGATTTAGTTTTCTAGCCTTCGAGTTGGCTCCATATTCGAGTCTTAAAACTAAGCATGACTATTTATATATACAACTCTCAAAGCGTCTTATAACCAAAATAAACAGTTTAGGAGTGGTATGGATGACAGTAACTTACGTTCATGATCCTGAGGACAGATACAATCTCCGAACCAGCACCGGATGGAGAGCCAAACGCCCCGGCAAGGATACAATCAGGTATCCTAACTCCGGAACAGCTGGAAGCGGGTAAGACGGGGCGAGCGCACAACGGATGAGATTGGCAATGGCAAGAAGGGTCGTTGAACATCGGGCCCTTATCTAAGGACCGTGAAGAATTGGTAGATATAACAGTCTAAGAGGAAGGGTTGAACAAAGAACGGATACGGAAGGATAGCATCTTATAGCAAGAAACATGCCGATGCTGGTAAAACGCGGCGGAAAATATGACTGGAAGTGATGGAGACAATGTCGGTTGACAGGCATGATCAAGCTTTTTGAAAAACTTGCGATACAGGCACGATAATGTTTACTGTCTTTGCGGATTTTCTTGAAATGTCGGCGTATAGATAAAGTTTGCGCCACCTAAACGTTGTATACTTTCTCGCACTCCGTGCCATGTACCTCTAGCACTTTTTCATACTGTTCTTCCTTTACCTTTATAAAGGAGTTTAGGAACCACTCGACTAATTGAGTGATCTGTTCGTAGGCAGTCTACACGACCCACTATAGAAATACTTTAACCTTGAAAGTTCAAGGACCGTACCAGTCAAAAAATGTGGCTACAGCGAACGTTTATACAAACGTCTTGACTGTTAATCGCCTATACTCTTCGTTTAATTCTTCTTTCCAATGAAGTGTAATTTACTCGGACGAACACCACCTCCTCGTTGGTATTAGCCGTACCAGTTACGTAACCTTTTTGCTTTCAATTTAATAGTCCGGACATACGCCCAACACCGTGTTCTATAGCTACGTTTTCGTCAAGTGTACACAATAGACGTCGACTCGGAAGAACCGCACCTACGCCAGTAAGACGTCCCGCTATGCGAAAGGATATTTAAAAGTCTGCATACCTACTGCGGTTTGGTATAAAACTTTACCCGTGCGAGTGCCTTTGTCCATGGCCTAGGTTTCGGTGTTAAACTTGTTGATTCGGAACGCGAAACTTACCTACATATTTTTTTTGGCCCAAGGGGCCGCACCATTTCCAACCAATGGATATAAAATGGTATCCCCCTTATGGCCACCTTCTTAATTTGTTTGTTTACCAGCGAGTTTATCTAAACTACCTTTTACGCCAAATATCCCAGCATCTACCGGTTGACTAGTTCCATTGTTTCGGTCCCTGTCCCAAGCCACTCGTTTAATAGTGCACCGTTTTATTATTCGGCTGGGTAACGTTTTAGTGAAAATGCCTTTTCATCTTGTTACGACGCTATCTTTCCCACTCTCTTACCGATTTAGAAATAATACCAACTATCAGTAGAACCCCAAAAATAGAAACCATTAATGAGTAAGATCACCACTAGTATAACCCCGCAAGGGAGCTCATTACAACGAAAGTACGGACCCTTATAACCGAAATACGCTCAGCTAACTTTTCCATTTATTCATTAAGTGTAATCTGGCTTTGATGCGCCCTTCCTCTTTGTCTATTAACGTTTCTTAGAATCTGCGGACAACACCGTCGTTTTACAAAACCAAACTATTCGTTTTACTTCTACATGAAATATACCTGTTGGCCGTCGACTTGCTACAGAACACACTACCTTCTTGTAACTTATAATTAGGTCTACACTAACGGCTAAAGGCCCTATACGGAAAACGTCTACTTAGCAAAATAAATCAACAAAAACTGGGTGGTGTAGAATAAGTACGTCCGCATCTAAGGACCAACCGGTTTTTCATGCCGGATAATCTACTTAATACCGTTAAGCTATATTTCGTTCCTAAACTTCTTACGTACGCCCAAAATTTTTGTTTGCCTTGTGAGTAAAAATTTACCTTGCTCCTAGTTCACGGAAACTTTCTTCATGACGTTCGATAACTGGTATTTGGAAATAAGCCGTTGTCTTCTTCGTTTTGCGTGACCGAACATAAATACTTCCTAACTAGAGTGCATGCCCGTGGTAACGCCCCCTCACTATTTAGTAACTTTTTTGTATTTAAAAAATACTTACAAAACATACAAAGACCACGACGTAAACTTCTTTAACAACTTAATGGTCGACTAAATTGACTACTTCTTCAACTCCTTCTTAAATTTCTTACCTAAACCTTATTGGAACTACAAATGGCTCTTTATTTTCTAATCAAGCGTCAATCTGGTATAACACGTATCTTCTTTCCACTACTTAAACTTTTATTTAGCATCTGCCTTTTCTCGTTAATTTTTCCGTCTTTCTCTTTACCTTTATGAGCTTCTAACCTTCCTTGCACACAATGACCAGCCACCAAGTAATTCTTTTCTGTCTCTGCCATTTATAATGCCTCAACGTATAAAGCTAATTAACCGGACAGTGATCCGTCTAACTGCACCTTTTTTATTTATAACGATGACCTTGTTGGTCCCGTGACTAATTAGCGATAATACCGCCAATAAGCCACGGAAAAAATAAAACATTTTTCCCCACACCTACTACTTCGGTCTATAATTCCTTGTCGAATCCCTCACCTTTGTCGTCGTGGCCCTTCGTTGGCCGATGCCGTTCTTTTTCTTTGCGGCCGTCTTCCGTCTTTTCCCTTTTAGTCTCGCAAATTCGCTTGCACTCTATTTTCTGGAATACCCTATAATGCTCGGACATAAATTCGCGCCATTTCCGCCTCGTACCTCCTTACCTTCTACTTATTTTTTCTCTAAAGTCGACGAAATTTCCTGATGGTAACCTACTAATTACTTTAAGTTTCTGTCGCGTTTTACAACCTTTTAGTTCACCCCCCCTTAGAATGTCGAGTTATACCACTTCTCAGCCGATACGGTTTTCGCTTTCCTCACTTATCGCTAGGCTAGAAAGCGCTTCACTAGGCGGCACTCTTTTTTAGCTTTACCTAACGGTCCTAACTTTTCTTTCACGACAAATAGGTCCTCGTATAACTGACACACGTCCCTCTTTCCCTTTCCCGTCAAAACCTTACAAACGAACTACCTTACTCACACTAACGCTATTCGGCCGTATACCCGAATAGACTTGCCTTATAAATATTCGATGCTCTTTTATATTAACTTTACTACTACGTTTTACGTCCTTTACGTCTTTTACGTCTCTAACGTACTTCAAAAAACGAAGATTAAAAAAAGACATGTTACCCTCCGTCCTTGCCGCGCCGTCCAACCAGCACGGTGACAAGCAACTTTTGGAGTAAAGTGGAACGTCACTTGTTATGTTCTTTCGTGAGTCATGCCTAGCAAAGCCCACGAAAAAATAAAACACAGATTTTTTATAAGCCTCCACCCCCTCACTACACTCTACCGTTTTCCATTTATGGTTCTTACCAACTGCGGACTTCGAATTGTGAGGATCTTCCGACCGATCTCTTCCGGAATGACTACTTGTTTATCGGGTATTATACTCATAGAGTGCAAGTTGCAATTTACTTACCTTTTTCTTCATAGGCCTGTAAAGCCTGCGGAATTTTTTCCCGTTCCTCCAACAACTAGAGGTCCAACTTTTACGAAACGACTTTGCTCGTAATCCGATACTTATGTGACTCTTTTTATACTTTGTCACCTTTACAGTCTCCTTCTTATAATACGCACGGTTTTTCGACGTCATTCGGCAAAGTTTAATCTTGTAGGCCTTCGTTGAAAACTCCTTTAAGTTCGACAGCTCAATCCACAAGGTGCGATATTTGGGCAAAACTGTCTTCTTTTTTGTTTTCTCCAGCGAGGGCTACAGTGCCGGGTTTAGAAAACCGAGTTCTTGGCCTCCGGCCTATTTACCGCACTATTTGTCCTATAACTCGTATCGCCTAGGTAATTTTTACTTTAACTATACAGGCCAGACAGGGAGCTCCTCAACTCTGCTGAACGATTTCTGCTAGTGAGGATTCTATGCCTTTCGGTAACGTGTCGTTCGGTTTTCCCTCAACCGGTCCGCAAGGATAGCACTAATGCAACTTATACAGGTGGTGCCGGTAATGTCCGTAAAATCCGTATGACTTAACTAAACACTTGTAGACGTCGGCTAGCGTCTGCCGCTTGTCGTAAAATAGTACTAGCTTTACGGGGGCGCCGTGCCCTTCAGGTACTGCCACTGCCTTTGCAAGGGCAGAATAAAATAACCGTTTTTGGGACTATTTGCCCAATATTGGCGTCGTATAAGTCTACCTAATCGTTGTTTCAAACCCGCCCATTTGGCCTTATTCAAGTTACTCAAACGAGGACTTTAAAAGCCACACGTTAATAGACTTAGATTACGACGATGTTTTCTGACCCCGCAAAGCCCCGTATTGCCGCCGTACTAAAGTTGGCCATAGCCACCGAGTTAGTGGCCGGTCCCGCGGCTGAATTACTAGTAACTACTGGGCTAGTTCTTGTACTTTCTTCGTGTCAGGGTTAACTAGGCGCTATTGTAGACCCTACTTACCCTTCGCTGTGACAGTTGGGCAAACGTACTACCGCGGTCGCATTAACAGTAATACTGATCTACCGTGCTTCTACTAGAATAGCCGGCCGAAAATCGGTCCTCGGGGGCCTTTACCCTTGCCGACTCCGACGGTCGCTAACGTCTCCTACTTTTGCTAGACGAACCGGCCCTTTAACCGCTTCGAGAAACGGGACTTGAGCCAAACTACTCGTTACCCGTCTTCTTTTCTTTTGACTTCACCCCAGGGCCTGTACCCGCCGTGAAATAGTCGTTTCCGGTAGGGGTCGGCCGCCGCCATAGAAGTTTGCATTTACCACCTTTAAGATGCATGGCCTATAAGTCTGTGCCTTGTTCGACTTGGACCCGCTTCTACATCGCTAAAACGGCCGCGCCAAACTACTGTTAACGGTTAGAACCCTGACATGAAAGTTTCGTTGTCTGTTTTCACTGAAACAACGACCGGTACAAACCCGTGCTCTTTTTCGTTTGAAGATAAACGACCTGGCACTCGTACTGGCAGAACTAAAAGGTTTATGCTAGTCTCGTTATTTCGCATGCAGTAGGTTTACCGGTGTCTAGTTACGTTTCATGTAACTCCTGTTCCGTTTACCGAGTCGTCAGTAAGTCAGCGAAGTTTTACTCTAACAACCATAGTAAGGTCAGCTTGGGCTCCCGCCCTTCCTTCGGTCCCGCTTGCGACAAAGAGGTAACCAACTCCGCCCTTTGCAAATGGATGGCGTAGGTCGCACCGCGGGTACCCAATTACTAGACTAACTCCTTCGTTGTCGGAAGGGTTTACCCCGGGTACTACTACTGCACCTGCGATACTGCGTCCGGTAGTTAGTTTACTTATTCGGCTTTCTCAAATGCTCTTATTACGGCGGCTAGAAACCACCGTATATTCCCCCCACTCTTGTTAGTCATAAGAACTATCAAAGGCTCGGACCGTCTTATTCTCTTTACGTTTCTCTATAGAATCGTCACAGGCAAGCCGTTAGTTATCGGTCGACTGCCCGCCGGCCCTCTGTGACCTATTTACCCTCGCTGTCAAATCCACCATACTGCCGTAATAAGCGGCCCTTGTCGATGCGAGATTTTTGCATTACCTGAGTAATTTTTAGTAAGCTCTGTAGTTGGGCCTACGTTCGTACCGTTAGACCTTGAAGGACGCCGAGAGGTTGGTCCCGGTACTCGACCTTACGAATTTCGGTTGTCCGTCAGGCCTATTTGTCCCCAACCTAATAAATTTATCGGATCGGCGCTCTCATCCCTCCGACATGCCGCCGCCACGCCTAGTTAACTAGTTACACGAATTAAATTGTCCTATATGTGTCCCTCGGTAACGCGAGCTTCAGCTTGACTTACTCGTCGACTTACTACAACAGCTAAAAGTACGACACCTGGGCCGATGCGATCTAAAAGCCTTCTTATTTCTGTGTCCTCTTTAGCTTAACCAAGTCTTTGTCGACCTACCGTGTATGTCCCAGTACTTAGGTTTAGTTCATAAGATAGTTGGAAAACTAGGCCTGTAACCCCTAGGTATGCCGGCGTCAGGTTATAACGGCCACGACGTCTAGCAAAAGAAGGTCCACCTTCACGACTTTCTAAACTTCCGTCAGCGGGTGGTAGTCCCCGTACGGGCCAAACTATAAAGGCAGTACCTCCTTAGTTAAAATTTTTTGTAGGGCGGCGTCCACCGGCGTGTCCCACTCCTACGCCATGCTTGCAAACAATTTTTTATGTAGCCACTGTAACTCTTTCGCAAGTTTGTCAACTTCGGCCTGCTATTAAAAAAAGTGTGCCTATCGCACTTCCACCTGTACCGGCCCCCGTGCGTTCCATTCTCGTACCTACGATGCCGCGAATAATTACACTATTTGGTCGTTCACCAGTGTAGTGAATTTGTTGACGGTTAGGACAACCCGGCATTGCTCCCATGGTGCCTTTGCGTACCTAGGTAAGTCACCGTTTAAATACACCGTCCCTATCTTTCGTAGGTCGCACCGCAGTTCGCGTATTACCTCGCACGTATATTGCAACGAAACGTCCACGTCCCTGCCGTCTCATGGCGTGCCGACTGCAAATTGTTCTAAGCTTGTTGGCTATCCGTCCGTCTCCGATGTCGCCGGCGGTGGCTTTGGTTATGTGAATAATGGGTCCAATTAGTTCCCACCCAATGTTTACTACTCCGCCGGTACGTCCGCCAGCCGTATTCCGACAATCACTCGGTCATATAGCCAACAGACGCGGCCGACTTTGGCTTCCTCTACTCCTTTGTTTGCTAAGGGCTCGACGGGCTAATGAATTTTTTTTCATGGAAATTGCGCCCGATGACTTCTACTTATACAGTTCCCACACCTTCGTGTTACCCGTTCACTGTAACGTTTCCTTTGCTCGTTTCGTTGTCTACTAAAGGTACCGAAAAACGTTCTTCTTTACCTATAGTAACAACTTTTAAATTTTTTGCGTGGCCTTTACGGTTGTTCTAACAACCAACTTTACATGAGAGCTCGTCTATAGTTGCTTGGCTAATTTCGTAAGTAGCTAACCCAGTTTTTCATATAAAACTTTAGCTTTCTGGCGTTCCTTTCGACCCATCTATTTGATGAGCTAACCAACTTTGCATATTCGTGTTTTTGGCCACTTTAGTGCGATCGCCTCAATTGGTGCCTATAACTTAAATTACTGTTCCTACTCTTTGACGAGGCCCGTGACGTCCTTGCTAGAAATGCGGTCCGACTTGAATAGGTCCCGCAATGGCTACTCCTACAGTATTTCTGAAACACCCTACAACAGTACCTACTTTTTATGTGGTAGGTCTTCCGATGTCGACGAAACGTCCTCAGAAAACGTAAGTCGTTCAGGTCTCGTGTCTGTTATCGTTCTTGTCTTTAAAACCCTCGTCGTGCGTGGCCTGTCAAATACCTGCTGAGGTTAGGCCTTTACCATTAACCCTTTTGAACCGCCTCACGAGTGCTGTCGTTCTGGTCCGTGCGAGTACGACGTCGACTGCCGGTTTGCAATTTAAACTGGTTTGTAAATATCACCCACCACTCCTTAACTACAAGGGCCTATGCTGGTACCGCGGTCACGATTCTTGCACTAAGTCACGGCCACGAAGATGTGTTCCATGACTTTCCGCTCCTTCTATGCAACCTTCTTGACTACTTTCCCCACTAATTACCCACTTCTTCGTCTTTAGAATGTAAAGGGCCAGGCAACCGCGGCTAACGGGGTCATGTCTAAGTCTAGACCTTTTCTAGTTGTCTAATTGCAACTTGGTAATCGAAGGCTTCTATAAAAATGTAAAAGCCATAAACAAGTTTGCTGTTATACCTAAAGAATATGAGCCTACCTAGGTTTGTGTTGCAATTTTTTGATACAACTCCTAGAAGCCAGGCCACATCGGGACGTCCTTCCGGTGTTGTAAACCTAATTAGGTATGCCTGCGTCGATACTACCAGTTTACTCCGTTTAAGTCAAGCACAAAAACCATGTAACAGGCATTATACTACGACTTACCGTTATTGTGACTACTATACTATGCCCGGTAAGTTTCGCATAACACTTTCTATACAGACAGAAACCGCCTCTATATAGGTTATATAAACAAGTCAGCTACCTGTTCTGAATATACTATGTGGCATAACCGGCCCTCTGGCCCCAGGCCTGCCCTCTGTCATAAGAAAACCTAATTCTTACGTTCTAATTCTCTTCATAGTTGGCAAATATTTCCTAGAACAGGTCCACGAATATAACTATTCCGTCCCGTATGCGTGTTGTTCCACTTAACCTAGGATTTTTTTACGTTGTTAATCTTGCCGCGATGTTGTAGTCCGACCTACTACCCTTCGCAGCAAAAATATACGGTTTTGGTTTCCCCCTTTTGTCACACCCTAATAACCTACTTCAATCTTGTCGATAAGCGCTTTTGTTTTAACTTTTCGCACGGCAAATACTACATAACCGTCGTCTTCCCCTTTGAAAGGCCGTTGGCCTACTGTAACGGTAAGCCTTACTCGAGCCACTCGTTCGGTGGCATCTTCCGCACGCACGCAATTTTTTTCTTCGTCTCGTTCCCGCCCGTATACAACGGCTAAACTAACTGGTCCGCCACGTTTCGGCCCATGCCCGGGTCCCACTGTTCAAATTACGTCTACGGATGTTTGTTTACGACCGTGCCAGGCCTCTATAACCGAAATAGTTTCTGCTTTAGTTAAGGATAGTCCTTTACTGTTTTCTGGCCAAATGCGGACCCGCGGTTTGGTTAGGCCTACTGGGCCCTCGTGCGCCGCGACTACCGCCGCTATGGCTTCTACATCACCAAAGTCTTATAAAGTTCCCTCTACTTATTACGGTATATAATTCTGTCCGCCGCATAACGGCCTACTAATACCTACGAGATAATGTCATAAACGTTCAGTTCGGTGTTGTCTACGCGGTTAATTCCGTCCCTGCGATAATTTTAAACTATGGTCACGTGGTATGTGCCGGCACTTTACACGCCTACCCCTACGATAAGTTTACCACCGTTTCGTACTACATGTTTCGGGTCTTGTCGGTGAACCGCATATAAACCTTGGATACAAACGCATTACAAACTTCCGGATTCTGGTACTCTTGCCATTGGTGATTCCGGTCGTGGCAGATGGTAATGGCGGGGTTTAAAAATGCAGATGCCGCAAATGGTACGTTTGTTTGCTCAAGTAAATTCTGACGGCACGGTAGAAGTATTCGAATAAGGGGAGGAATGCAGAATGAAAAAGATTAAAAACAAGCGTGGCGAAATCGTCGAGCTGAAAACAGGATCGGAGTTGCGCGCTGAGATGAAAAATATTGCTTGATAGACAAACGCCTGGCTGTGTCGGCTGATTCTCGTGTAAAAAGGGAACAGCTCTTTTTTATATCGGTCATATCTTGACCAAAATGCGGTAACAGTGAGAGATGTAGCCGGGCATTTGGCTATTGACATCATCGGTATGGAGCAGGTCCGTACTTTATACGAGAACGACATCACGAAACCACTTTTCAATACGATCGTTGAAGATGGGATCCCGTATTGGATATGCAAAACAGGACGTGCTGCTCAATTGGTTGCCAAAACGGTGCCAATCGAGCAGCAAACCTACCAATGGGAGTACATCGATGATGTCCGGACATGGTTGAGCTGGACTTTTCGTATGTTGGCCAGGCCGCCCCAATCCCGACCGCGGTGATCAAGATCGTGGGAATCGCATTATGCGCGTATTTAAGCGCGCGCTGGGGTAGAAATCACGGACGAAAGCGCGCAGCATGATATTGATATGCTTGCTTTACTTGTACAACTGCGCGGCCAACGTTTAGGCCGAACAGATGAATACAGGGCTGTCGAACGGCTGCGGAATGGCTACTTTTGATGATGGAGCAGATGCGGCCCCAACACGCGGCGTGAAAACGGCAAACGAATTAAATTGACGGATGCCTGGTATGCAGCCCAATACATGCAGGACAAAGTCCGGTGTACACCGAAAGTCGCTGTTATGAATCTTAAAACTGCTGAAATGTGGGCAAGCCAATATAGAGGATGCCGGAAACCGTATCTTCGTACTAGAGGTCCGCACGGCGATTATGCCGGACTTTATTAATGCAGCCCCGTTCGTATCAGATCAAATGCCGGATAACCGAATTATGCTGGTTGATACCGACTATGCGCTTGTAAACTACCAATACAAGCCACTGAGCGTTGAAACTGACCGCAATGTGAAAACACAGGTAGAAGGCAGCTATGCAACTGTAACGGACGAATATGTTCCATTCCAGAAAAATGCCCGCCTAATCTTGACACTGGATCAAGCACGATAAGGAGTGGTCTAAATGGCAGAAGCAAAACAAAAAGCTAAAAAATATAAATTAAAAGACCCATCCACACAGTATGCGGAAGGGTCTTTTACTTTGTCTGGGAAACAGGAAAAAGAGTTGCCAGAACAGCCGTCACATCAACTCTTAAGACGCATCAAAGCCGGCTTTATTGTCGAGGCGAAATGACATGTACGCCACGGTAGATGACGTGAAAAAACGGTCTGCTTTTGCAGAGGTGAAAGCTTTGCCGGATGTAGACATCGACTCCTATCTTTTCAGGGCGGCGCGGTGGATATATTACTCTACGAAAGTAGATTACTCTGAAACGGCAGATCCCGGCATCTTGGAAGATTTAAAGACAGCATCCATCCATCTAGTAGATTTGTTGTGGTACCAGGATAACGTGGATGTGAAAGAAGCAGGCATGGCGAATCTGCAAAGTGAGAGAATTGGATCCTATTCCTACACTGCAATGGAAAAGGCAGCACCTGGGGGAAAAACTGGTATTACCGAATTGGACATGATTTTAGATGGGCTAAAGCCAACGCTTACCGGTTCGGCTTTTTCAATGTATCAGGGCCGGGTGATTATCAATGAGATTTGAAAGCTTATTAATCCATCGGTGCACACTTGTAAAACATGTCCTTATTGGCAAAGACGACTACAATCAGGATATCTATGAGGATGTCCTGGTTGAAAACGTCCCCTGCCGAGTTGACCAGGTGAAAAAGTTTGTTTCCCGGGATGATAACGGTGAAAACTATATCACTCAAAATGTCTTATTTTACCGGCTTCACGCAGGCACTGAACAATGATATGAGAGTGCGTGACATTAAAGACAAGCAGGGCAATATGGTTCTGGCCGGTGAATATACGCTCGAGAGTGCACAGCCGGTCTATGGTCGCGTCAGGCTCCATCACTACGAAGCAACTTTGAAAGGAAGTGAGTAGCTTGGGGGACATGAATTTTAATTTGAAGATAGACAAGAAAACAGCAAAATATTTTCAGAAGACAATGCCACACAAGTTGACGGAAGCGAAAAACCGCGCCGTTGAAGCAATGGGAAAGGTGTGGGCAGACGAAACGAAAGAATTAACTAGAAACGAAGGCCATATACAAACCGGTCTTTATGTCAATTCAATTGGATATAACACTGGTTCTCCTGCTTCTGATGGCGATGTTATTCATAAAATTGTTGATAAAAATGGGAAAACAATTCTTGAAACAGGTTCAAATGTCGCATATGCAGGATATTTGGAAAAGAAATATAACCTTATGGCCCGTGGACTTGATATATCAAGTGAACGGATGCAAAAGGTTGCAAAAACGCAAATCAAAGATACGCTGTTCGGATAGGGGGAGAACTAAATGATCGACTACGTGGATCCGGTTCCTCCTGTCCTAAAGTTTTTCGGGGTATACATGCCGGATGTTCCAACGTACGGTAATTCCATTCCCGCAACAGCTAAGCTACCCGTTCTGCTCGTTAGAAATGCGGGGGGTAGCGATTATACCAGATTACAGTTATTAGCCCGTGCTGACAGTCCTGTGCAGGCCACACAGGTACTTATTAGGGCAATGAATACATTAGAGCGATATGCCGGCAATATTCAGGGGCTAGCCGTTACTTGGTGCCAACATGAAAGCTCTCCAATCGCGGATATGGACGAGGATACCGGTAAGCCAGAAGCATGGTGTTATATGAAATTAAAAAATATCGAAGCATAGGAGGAAATGGCATGGCAAATTTTCAAAGATTAATAGCAAACAGGCGTCCATTTATGGCGGCCCCGGCCGGCTGCTTGTGGCCCCGTTTGGAATGGCACGTCCAGAAAAGTTGTCTGATATCATCGACTTAACGACATATGAAGCAAAAGACGGATGGAAGGATCTTGGAGCGACCAACGATGGTATTGCTGTTTCTCGCGGATTTAAAGCTGACGACATCGAGGTTGACCAATCCACCGAACCGGTTGACCAAGTCATTACCGGGTTTACTAGCTCACTTTCTACCAAACTTGCGGAGCCAACGATTGACAACCGTCAACTAACTTGGATCGGCAGCCAAATCACAGATGTTCCGCCTGTGTTGGGTTCACCTACTACGCTATCAAATCCTGTTGCTGCTGGAGCTACAGTGCTGACCGTTGCTGCAGTTACCGGATTTACAGCTAATGGATACTTAAAACTTGGTGACGAAGTGAAAAAGATTGCTGCAGTAGATGCTGCAAATACAAAGATCACTTTAAAAGATCCTCTGACAGCAGATCACGAAGCTGGTGCAGAAGTATCACCAGTAACAGAATTGGGCTATAAAAAAATGAGTTACGGTGCACCTTCTGAGGTTCCAGCATTTATGGTTGCCTTGTTATCGCTCAAAAAAGACGGCACATTATATGGCATTGTTTTTTACAATTGCAAAGTAAGTGGGGACGACTCGGAAACTACCTTTGAAAAAGGGCAAAGATTATTACCTCTGCAGATGAATGCCCACACAGTAGACGATCTGCCGGAAGATCAAAATGTCATGATTGAATTTGAACAGGTGATCTAAGGGGGAAAATTAAATGGCAAAGAAAACAATTGAATCGTTGGATTTAGAACCAAAAATCATTGGATCCGTTGAGCTTAGTGACGGATCCTCTTTTAATATTCCGAAGCTGACTAACAAAAGACTGCTGCAGGCCGCCCGGTTTTTAGTAACGGACGGCATGGAAATTTATTCGGCTATTGGCGAAAACCTGGATAATATGTCCGAGGCAGCACTTGTTGTGCAGGCACTTGATGGGTTAGAAGACGAACAAATTATGAAGCTACTCACAATTATGTTTGATGTCCCAGCTGAGGAAGCACTGGAAATGAGTCCAATTGATACGATCTTAATTGTTACAAAATATCTGGAATTAGTAGATTTTAAAAAGGCTTTTACGGCGGTCCGGAAGCTGACGCAGATGTTCAAACCAGCAGCGTAAATTCCGGACAGGAAAATTCATTCTTTGACGATATAGAAATCTTTTTTCAAAACATGGTTGAAATGCTAGAAGTTGTCTCTTCACACTTCGGGTACACGGAAGAATACGTGCTTGACAGGACGCTACCGTGGCTGAAAAGAAAGTACCAGCAGGCCAGCAGAGAAAAGTATGAACAACGGCAGATCATGAGTGAGGAAACCATGCGGGGCGTTCTGGCCGCGGTAACTAACCTATTTGGCGGGAAAAATGTCGAAAAGATTTTGTTGCCGGCATATGAAGAGGAGACGAACGAAAATATAAAATCCACCGATGAATGGGTCACTACACAGTGGTGGAAACCAAAGCCTGCGAGTTAGGCTTTTTTATTTTGTTTTAGACGGGAGGTGGAACTATGGCAAATAATGTCGGCTCGGCTAATGTTGAGATCAGCGTGGATGACGGCAAGGCGAGAGGCAAGATAAAAAGCTTTTTCAGCTTTTTAAAAAGCACTACCAAAATTGCCAGTGGTGTGGCAGCGGGAATCGGTATTTTTGAAGGTATTTCTTCAGCAATTAAGGGCGCCAGTGAATCCACAATTGGTGCCAATGCTGACATGGAAACATACCTAAACACCCTTACTGTCGTCATGAAAAGCCATAAAAAGGCTGCTCAAACGTTAGCTTGGGCCAAAGACTTTGCTAACAAAACACCTTTCGAAACGGATGAAATTGTAGATGCTACGGCAAAACTGCAATCGTATGGCATGAACGCAAAGAAAATATTACCGCAGATTGGCGATATGTCGTCAGTAATGGGCAAGTCGCTTGATCAGGGTGTAGAAGCTATTGCAGATGCTCAAACTGGCGAGCTCGAGAGGTTGAAAGAATTCGGAATAACGAAGGATATGATCGTAAAACAGGCCCAGAAAATGCGTCTTGGGATGGTTGTGAACAACAAGGGACAAATTACCGATCAGAAGAAATTTAACCAGGCATTATTCGGATTAATGAAAGAGCGGTACAGTGGTGGCATGAAGATGCAGTCGCAGACATGGAAAGGGATGTTGTCCAACATCCGTGGCTTTATGTCCACAGCCATGCAGCAGCTGTCTCAACCGATCTTTCAAAAGTTGGAGAACGGATTGCGAAAGATCATGCCACTATTTGACGGGTTAACCGGTTTAATGAGTGGTGATACAAAAGCCTTTGCTGATTCTCTTAACAAAGTTTTCGGTGAAACCGCCGGTCAGAAAATATTTTCCTTTTTTGGATATGTCAAGCAGGGCGTTGACCAGGCCAGGCAAGTACTAGGGACATTTAAGAAATTTGTTTCCGGTGTTTTTGCTATTTTTACCGGCGACACTGGAAAGGGAGTATCAATTTTATCACGGCTCGGATTAACGCCGGATCAGATAGCTTTGGTCGTAAGTGCGGTAAATGTCATAAAATCTGCAATTTCTGGATTTATTGCTTTTACAATCGCAAGATTCCAGGCAGTAAAGTCTTTTATTATTGGACTGATTAGCTTTTTGATGCCGTACATTCAGCCGGCTCTAATGGCGGTATTTGGCTTTATCAAGTCCATAATTAGCCAAATACAAACGTTTTGGCAGCAAAACGGTGCTATGATCATGCAGGCCGTCCGAAATGTAATGACCGTTATTGTGGGCATTATCAAGTTTCTCATGCCGATAATCGCGGTAATCGTGCGGCAAGTCTGGGGCAATGTAAAAGGTGTCATCCAGGGCGCCTTAAATATAATCATGGGCTTGATTAAGATTTTCGCCGGTCTTTTTACCGGTAACTGGAAAAAGATGTGGGAAGGCGTCAAGCAGCTTGTCAAAGGCGCAGCACAGTTTATCTGGAACTTAATCAATCTAATGTTTGTGGGCCGGATAATCAAGACCGCCAAAGGATTTATAAACGGTTTCAAGGCTATCTTTTCCGGTGGATTAAATGCGGTTAAGGGATTCTTTTCCAATTTCAGGACGAATATTACTAATATAATAAGTAAGGCAATAAACTGGGTCGTAAGCTTTACAAAGAACGGCTTCACAAGAATGAAAAATGGTATAGGCTCGATCATGAGTGGAGCCAAAAACCTAGTCTCAAAAGCCTTTTCTAGCATGGTTAGTGGTGCCAAGGCTTTACCGGGGAAAATAGGATCCGGAATAAAGTCGATGGCCGGAAAAGCACTAAGCGGAATCAATCATTTGCGAAATAAAATGATTGACGGCTTGGCTTTTGGCGTTAATGGCGTCATTTCCGGGATCAACTGGGTTTTGGACAAAGTCGGTGTCAAAAAGAGACTGAAAAAATGGACACCACCTGCATATGCAAAAGGCACCGGCGGTCATCCAGGCGGCCCAGCAATCGTAGGAGACGGTGGAAAGAGGGAACTTATCCGTACACCAGATGGGAAGCTGATGCTGTCTCCTAATACAGACACGATGGTAAATCTCCCGAAAGGTTCGGAAGTATTGGATGGCAATACAACTGAAAAAGTATTGTCTGGAAAGCTTCCGTTCTACAAAAAAGGAATTGTCGGGAGCGCATTTTCTTGGATAAAAGACACAGCCCTGGATATTTGGGACTATGCATCGCACCCAGGTAAGTTGTTAAATAAGCTTTTGGATAAAGCGGGCGTAAAATTGCCGGATATTCCTGGTGCTTTCGGATCCATAATGAAAGGTGGATTTTCGCTCGTAAAAAATAAGGCTGCCAACTTTATTAAAAATAAGATGGCAGTCGCTGGTGATCCGCCGGGTAAAGGTGTAAAACGCTGGACAGCAACCGTTAAAAAGGCATTATCAATGAATGGATTGCCGACGACAGCGGAATATGTAAACGCATGGTTGCGGCAGATCCAAACCGAATCAGGTGGTAATGCTAAGGCTGTGCAGCACGGGTACACTGACATTAACACGCTAACTGGCAACCTTGCCCGTGGCCTCGTCCAGGTAATTCCGCCGACGTTCCGGGCTTTTAAATTTAAGGGGTTTGGCAACATCATGCGTGGGCTTGACAACCTGCTGGCAGGGATCAATTACGCGAAACACCGTTATGGTGTTAAAGGCATGTTGAGTGTCATCGGTAAAGGGCACGGCTATGCAAAGGGTACGAAAAACCACCCGGGTGGCGATGCTGTATTAGGAGACGATTATGAGTCTGAATTATATATGCTACCGGATGGAACGGTCGGATTGAGCCCGAACAGGCCGACATTGTTTAAACGGTTTCCGAAAGGTGCTAAGGTGCTCTCGGGAAGCAATACACTGAAATTCTTGAAGTCTATTCCGCAGTACGCTGCTGGAATTGGCACTATTCCGCAGGTAAAACTGCCGAGTGTTTCCGGCATACTTAGCTCAGCAACCGGACAATTAAAGAATTTAACGCAGCAAATTAATATCAATCTTAACGGTGACCAACATTTTTACTATGAATCTGATGTTGATAATTTCTCGAAGCAACTGGCTGATAGGGTTACGGCATCATTGTACCGGAAAGGAGAGAGAGCATGAGGATCCCCGAGTATCTCAGCAGCAACTTTAAGATTATTAGACTGGATGGGACAACCTACGACATGCGTGAATGTGGCATCCTGGTAAAATCCTTCATCGTTGACTCTCCTTCCCCGGTGCATAGTAGAGAGACGATCGAAGGACGCGACGGTTTTATTGACATGGGGACAACATACGACGGACGAACAGCACATGCCGAGCTGCAGTTGATGTCAGTCGATATCCCGGACTTTGCTTTATTCAGAAACGAGGTTTTCCGAATGTTTGACAGTCGGGAATATTTTTATCTGATATGTGACGCAGAGCCCGGGAAACGGTGGCGCTTTAAATATGACAGTAAATATTCAATAGAGCAGAAAGCAAAGAGCGGCACCTTTTCAATTGATTTCATAAGCGACTCTGCATATGCGGAGAGTGTTGGCCGGACAGACACGGACCCGGTTGACATGGACTCGGATGCATGGCAGGCGGTAGGCGGCGGTCTAGTAATGGACGAAGATCTTATCTATAAATGGTCGCAAAGCAGCTTTCGAATTTACAACGGCGGGGATGCTATTGTGGATCCGCGTCAATATGAGCTGATAATCAAATTTGAAGGTGCCTCAAGTGGCCTGCAGATTAAAAACACAACAACAGGAGAGACATTTAAATATAGCAAAAGCACGGCGGCCGGCGATATTCTTACAATAAACGGGCCGCGTGTACTGCTTAACGGTGTATCATCGCTAAGAAATTCCAACCGCCAGCTGTTAAGAATTGTCCCAGGATGGAATGACATACAAATAAGCGGAACCAGCGGATCCTTTACCATTACTTTTGGATTTCGCTGGCTTTATTTGTGAGGTGACTTTATGGATGCATTTGTACGTTCACTGACAACTGGACAGGAAGAAATGATCCTTGATGCAGAAATCACGCGGAAAAACACCGTTAACGGCGAGAAAACACTCGATGTCACGGCGCGACTAACGGAGAGGGGACAGGATGCATTTGCGCTGCTGATGAACGAGAATTACGTGATCTATGGAGATGACGAATATGTCATTAAAAATCTTACACAGTCAACAAAAGGCCGGCGGACAGTAAAGACGTTTACAGCTGAGCACCGTTTTTATGAGGATTTAATCGCGAATTACATTTATGACACGCTGACTGGAACCTATTCGCTGAAACAGCTTTGTGATTTTGCGTTAAAGGGGACAGGCTATTCGGTTGAAATTGATTCTACCGGACTTGATAAATCGGTTGAGGTCGAAAACTTTGGGGATAACAATTCTTCTGCGCTTTTTCAGGATGCAATAGAAAAATTTGCTTGCGAATACGAGATAAATGGCAAGGTATTTAAAATTGCAAAAGAACTGTCTCGACATACCGACAATCAATTTCGATACCGCATGAACGTCCAGGATCCGCAGATGCAAATCGACACGACGAACCTCTGCACGTATATCCGCGGGTTTGGTAAGCAAAATGATAACGGAAGCTACGTAACAACAGCGGAGTATACGAGTCCATTGGCCGCGACTTATGGCATTAGGCATGCAACTCCTATTAGGGATGATCGGTTTACGCAACACGACAGTCTACTGGCATATATAAAATCACAATTGACAGACTCCATACCAATTACTATCACATTGACTGCGCTGCAACTGGCTAGTCTTGGCGTGCAAGATGTCCGTAAGGGTGACTACTGCTTTGTAACAATTGAGCCGTTTGGTATTGATCTCGAACTAAGAATTACGGAGGTTGACGATTACAACAACCCGAATAAGTCCCCTGCCTATACATTTGGTACGCGGCAGAAAAAGGCAGAAGATGTGCTGGCCAAGCTGACAAAAACGGCGTCATCATTTGCCGGCGTAGAGAAAAAGGCATCTGAGGCGCTTACAATGGCAGGGGCTGTAAATGCAACAGCTGTAAGAATCGGAACCGTGGAAGGTGAAGTCAATGACTAATATCAGATCCCTGCAGGATCCTGATGGAAATACATTTTACCCACGTACGCACGCACAGGCAGTAAATGGGCTGTCTGACGCTGTGTCAGAGCAGATTAATTATCCGGTTACAAGCGTCAACGGGAAAACCGGTGATGTAATGGTAAATAAATCGGATGTTGGTTTGAATTATGTCGATAATACGGCAGATATGGACAAACCAATAAGCACAGCTATGCAAGCAGCACTAGACCAAAAGCAAGACAAAATTATAGTATCTCCAAACGGTAATAAATTTGTGCTTACTGTTGCTGATGATGGAACTTTATCAACTACACCATATGTGGAAAGTGGGGGCGAGGCATAATGCGATGGCCATATGAAAAAATTGGAGTCACGACAACAAGGGCATTTCGCAATTTATTAAACAAGATCCATGGAGATATTGCGGACGACATGCAAGAGCATAAAGACCGAGCAGATAACATCCAAGCCCAGGTGAATAATCTTGTCGCGGACGGCGACAGCAGCCCAGAGGCAGCACAGGCAAGGGTTGGGGCAGACGGGACAAATTACACGACTTTAAAGCAAAGGTTGGACGCAGAAAACCAAAGTGTTACCGCGCAGTTGGCGGAAACTGGGGTATATCCAAAAGAATTGGGGGCGGCCCTTGATGGGTCATCGAACGATACTGGTTATATCAATCAAGCAATTGCTTCTGGGAAAAAACTTTACGGAGTAGGCAAAGCAATTGTCACCAGTCTTGAAGCTCCATACGGTTTTGACTCTTCTGACACATTGAAAATAGTAAGACAGTCTGACGGTTATTTGTACAACTCATATGCCGACAAATATAATCGCCTAGTTTTTGGACAGGAATATTTATCTTATTACCATCGTAGGATAGCGTCCGGGAGTAGTACAAAAATCGTAATGACTGGGGATAGTACTACCGAAGGTATCGGCTTATTGAGCGGATATAAAATTACCGATTTAATCGCAACTTTGGCGAAAAACGATGGATTTTATAATGTCAGTGTTGTCAATCGCGGTCAATCTGGAAAGACATCGTGGAATTGGATAAATGATTACCTTAGTGATGATCTTGCTTTTGCTCCAGATTTGATGATCATTCGCTGGGGAATTAACGACCCAGCTATGGGCTCAGATTTAGATGATTACATGAAAAATATGAGGACTGGGCTACAAACGATCCGGAGCAATAAAACATATGCCCAAATGTCAGTTGTGCTAATGATGCCAAACTCTACAAGCGATACAGCACATGGTAGAGACGAGGTTTGGTATGAAAGCATGGTTAATGGGCTAAAAAGACTAGCAAGAGAATTTCAGTGTTGTTTTATCGATACTTATGCATACCTGCAGTCAAGTCGGAATGCTTTTGACTATATGGATAGCGCTTATGGTGGGTCAAGCAGCATCCATCCTAAAGAAATTATGAATATTTGGATCGCTGATATTATTTATGAAACTGTGTTCCCTAGAGCTTTGAAGTTGTTATATGCTCAACCAGAGCCCTCACCTCTTACAGGGAGTTTACAAAACGGATGGTCGGCCTTGAACGATTTCCGGACGCCTGGGTATTGGATAGAAAACGGCTCACTGAAACTTAGAGGCGTTATTACCGGTGGAACAACAACGCCAGGTACTCTTCTTTTCACACTTCCTATAACTTTAGCAACTGCAACATTTTTGCAAGTCGGAACTAGAGGGGGAGGAGGCGTACTTTTAATAGGGGTAGACGGGTCAGTAAAAGTCGAAAATCTGATCGCACCAGCTAGCGGGACCCAGTGGATTTCATTCGATGGATCTGAGGTAAAACTAAACAGAAATGTTATTACATTACCATAGGAGGATTAAAAATGGGCTTATTGAAACATAGCGTTGAACTCGAAAACGGGCTTGTCGCCGAGAATGTTTATTATAAAATCGAATCTTTTCAAGGTAACTCTGAATTCGTCCTGTATATTGTTAGTGCATACAGCTCTCAAGAAGCTGCTAACATCGGGAGTCCAGTCCTGTTCAAAAGGGCATATTCATTTCCGTACGTAGGGACTGATGTTTTTGCTAATGGTTATTCTCAGTTAAAAGCGATACATGAATTTTCTAATGCAGAAGACGTTTAAAGATATTAATAAAATAAACTTTTAAAATTTTTATTGAATTTTCCCCTGAAAACTGTATAATAACTATAGGATTTTATAAGGGGGGAATATTTTTGTGAATAAAGCTTTAAGTGTTATTATAGCTTTTTTAGTATGTATTTTAGCAATAGGTTTTGGATATGTTTATTACGATAATAAAATTACAAGCACAATAGCTGAAGCTTCAGATAAATATAATAATGAGCAACATTCTATTGAGAAAGAACTTGCAGACAATGAGTACAGAAGTGCGGTTGATTGGATAAATTACAGGGCATATAAAAACGGAGATACTGGTATCACTATGGCTGTTTTGGGTAGTAGCGTTACAAAAGGCGCCGGAGCTTCTACTGAAGAAAAAAATTGGAATGGGTTGTTGCAAACATACTTAGAAGGGAGAACAAGTACTCAAATTATACTAAAAAATCACGGATACGGCGGATATACAACAACTCGATTATTAAAGGAAAAGAAGGTAGACGCAATAGTTAAAGATAAACCGGATTTGGTTATTTTCGAGATTACGACTATAAATAACTTCGACCATGGTATATCAGCTTCGCAAACAGAAACGGAAAGTAAAGAAATTTATAATAAGATAAGAAAAGCATTACCAAATTCTTTAATAATTGTTCAAAACTCGCATGAAATCGAGAAGTTAGCATATCGAAATTATGATCAATATGCTTATGATGATTTCAATAGAAAAATTACAGACTACGCAAAAACACAGAATTGGAATTACGTTGATGTTTACGACACCTACAAATCAAAGGTGATGCAAGAAGGGTTGAATTATAAGAATTTGCTTTCGGATGGAATCCACCCTAACGACAATGGATATAACATATGGTTTAGCATATTGAAGTCGTATTTTTCTAATCAAAAAATTAAACAGTAGGATCAAACTGCGCGGTAACGTGACAATTAAAAATAGTATTTTAAGCACTCCCAATGGGGTGCTTTTTCTTATGCTCAAATTAAGGAGGCGGATCGAAAATCGATAGAGAAACAAAGAACGGGGGTGTGGATCCATTGGAGGCGGAGAAGGTTGATATCTGGAAAGAGACAATACAGAAAGATATTGATGCAATCAAGTCAGAACAAAATAACATGAAACTTGATCAAGAAAGAATTAAGGCGGATATATCAGAACTGAAAACGAATGATAAACTGCAAGATCAGCAAATCAGTAACATCCGTGATGACTTAAAAGAAATTAAAGGCGATACAAAATGGCTACGGCACACGATTACGGCGGCAATCATTGTTGCCTTCATTAGTGGGGCCGTGGCTATTTTTTATGCAGCAATACAATAAGAGGAGATGGTTAAAATGATGAAATATTTGTCAGATTCAGACTGGTGGAAGCAATTCTCAACAAATCTTGGTGGGGTGCTAACTGCTCTCATGGGGGCATTAGCCATCCTCAATATCCATTATAAATGGCTAACGGCCAATTCAATCAATGCTTATGTTACGGTTGTCATGGCCGTTGGTACTCTATTTGTTGGATCTTTTGCAACAATCGTGAATACTTATCTCACAAAACGGGCGAAGGAAAAAGCAACTGTGGTTGCTGTCGACTATGCCCAGGAACAGGCAACAAGCGAGGATGCAGAAAGGGAAAAGATTAAAGCTGTCGTAGCACAAGTATTGGCGGCACAAAATGCAGGTATTGCGTCTACAGAAGAAGAAACAAAATCGACAGCAACTACAAAATAAGGAGTGGTAAAGTTGAATAAGATCACGAAAACAATCGGCGCGCTGACCCTCTCTGCAGGGCTGGCGTTTTCTTTTGCGCCGAATACTTATGCCGCGACGCCGAGTGTGGATTTTATCGACGTCAGCCATCATAACGCAGAACAGGGCCTGCCGTTAAGTTTCTACCAGACAATGAAATCCGGAAAAATCAATGCAGTTGTCGTTAAAGTTAGCGAAGGACAGTCTTATGTGGATCCGGCAGCCAGCGTAAATATTGCCAACGCAAAGCAGGCGGGTATGGCTGTGCATGCTTATCATTACTTTAGAGCAAAAACCGTTGCTGACGCGAAGTTAGAGGCACGGTGGTTTGACAAGAAACTGAAATTGGTGGGATTTGACAAAACAAAGGATGGCTATGTTGTAGTTGACGTTGAAGACAGCTCGTTAAAAAGCCTTAGTGCTGCAGAACTAACCAAAGTTACAAATGCATTTGTTACCGAGATGAAATCACTTGGGTATAGCAAAATTGACTTGTACACGGGGTCATCCTTTTATAATACAGAACTGCAGCCATCAAATCTATCAATCTCGCAGCCGTGGTTAGCCAGGTATCCATTATACCCGGAAACTGGACAGCCGACACCAGCCTGGTACAATGGGCAAAAAGGGGCTTGGCAGTGGTCAAGCACTTACAAGTTTACTGGCATTCCCGGCTACTTTGACGTGAGCCAGGACTATGCCGGTAAGTACACAAACGTTGCTAAAGTCGACAACGCAACCAGCACAGGCGTGGTCAAAAAAATCGGGTCCTTAAGCCTGGTCGATTATCTAAAATCCAAGGGGAAGAGCTCAACGTTCAGCGCCCGAGTTAAGTTGGCCAAGCAGTACGGCATCAACAATTATTCAGGTACTGCAGCTCAAAATTTGGCACTATTAAGCAAGCTTAAATCTGGTGTTAAGCCGGCGAAAGTGAACACCACAAACAGCAAGCTGACGACATCCAGCAAGGTTCCAGCTAAAACGTACACGGTTAAGCGTGGAGATACGTTAAGCGGGATCGCGGCAAAATACGGCACAAGCGTCGCAACCCTGCAAAAATTAAACGGTATTAAAAATGCAAACAGGATTTACGTTGGACAAAAGATTAAGATTTCCGGATCCGTGGCTGTCGGAAGCACGAAATATGTAACCGTAAGAAGTGGGGATACTGTTTCGGAGTTGGCCGAAAAATATGGGTCCACAATCTCCAAGATAAAGGCCTGGAATAAGTTGAATAGCAAATATGTCATTTATCCTGGCCAAAAATTGCGTGTAAAATAAGCGTAATTTGGACAAGCTAATAGCTCACCAGGACAAAACAAAAGCCCTCGCATTTGCGGGGGCCTATCTTGTTTCCCAAGCATTAACTCTGCTGCTAGAGTTTTACACAAAAAAATAAAAAATCCCCAAAAATTTTTTTCAGGGGAGATATAGACGAAATAAGCCAATTTTCTTATAATTATGTCGCAGGCGCTTATTTCTAATTGTCCGATCATAATGCAGGAAATACCCCCCTATATTATGCCTGCAAAAAAGAGCAGGCTTTCACCTGCTCTTTTTTCTACTCAATACAGCTGGCTGGCTGTCATCTTTTGAGTTGTTGACGAATTGTTGACGAAATTCATCATTGTTGACCATTTTACTCCCCATAAAATCAGATAACTAATTTTTAAAATCCACTTATACCAATGGTTTTCGATTCATTTCCATCGAGTTCCTAAATTGCCTAACACCTTCCCAAGGTGTGGGTCGCGGGTTCGAGTCCCGTCTTCCGCTTAAAGTTTAAACGCTCAAACCTCTTGATATAAAAGGGTTTGAGCGTTTTTTGCTTTTCAATAAATTGTAGCTCACGGAAGCACAATTTATGACTTGTTGACGGATTGTTGACGGTTTGATTCTTTTTGGCTTTTTGACCGGAAAATAGTATCCAATTTTTCAGCTGCCGACTTATCCGCAGTTCGGAGCGCGTGGCCGTAAGTATCCATCGTAATACCGATATCAGCATGCCCAAGTCTTTCTGATATAATTTTAGCATGCACACCCTGGTTAATTAGAAGCGTAGCCGAAGTATGTCGCAGATCGTGCAGGCGGATATGCCTTACTCCAGCTTTTTTAACAAATCGGGACCACCATTTGCTTGGTGTCGTCGGATAAAGATGATGACCGTATTCGTTACAAAACAGCCATTGGTGTTCTTGCTCATATGCATCGCCCATTTTTTCCTTTTCTTTTTCAAGATACTTTACATAAAACTTTAGCTCATCCATAACGGTTTTAGGCAACGAGACAAGGCGTGCCGACTTTTTAGTTTTAGTTGACTTGATTTCGGGTTTATTATTTTCTCCCATTACAATGGTCTGGTCAATCTCAATTGTCTGCTCGTCAAAGTTTATTTTCGAGACTTCAAGCCCTAATAATTCGCCTTTCCGCAGCCCGCCGGCCAATGCGAGGGAAGTAAAGATCCGCCAATGGATCGGCTCAGATTGTACAGCTAAAAAAAGTTGTTCCACTTCTTCCTCGTCATACACATTAACTTTGTGCATTTCCTCATCCTTATTTCGTGGCTTTTTCACACCGTCTACCGGATTGTTTTTTACCAGCTTCCATTCGTAAGCACGGCTCATGATGTTCCTTATCACCCGGTATGTATATTGTTTGACGTGGATTGAGCTTTCCCCATTTCCATCGGTGCGCTTTAGATTATTCAAAAGGTTTACGATGTGTATTGTTTTGATTTGGTCTAGCCTAAGGTCACCAAGCACCGGTTCTATATGGTTTTTAAAGTTGCTCAGATAATTATTTAAAGTGCCACCTGACAGGGCTTCTTTTGCATATTTTTTCTCCCATTCCTTTACAAACTCAGATAGTACCATTTTTTCAGGTGCAATATATTCCCCGGCTTCCACTTCAATTTTAAATTTTGTCAGTTCATCATTTAAATACTCATTGAGTTTTTTCTTTTTCTTTAATAACTGCGGATCATTAACATGGATTGTTTTTGTTCTTTTTAGGCGTTTTCCCTTCGCACTATATCCAATCTCAACAACAAGTAGAAAAGAGTTTGCGCCACGTTTTTGTATACTTGCCATATTCATTTACCTCCATTTTGTACAAAAAACTCATTGACATTGTACAGAAAATTAAGTACGTATGTTCTTCTTTAGTTCTAAAGAAAAGCCCCTCAGGGCCTTTCTTATCTTTCACATGCATAATTGTCGTGATCCCGGTCCATCTTTTCTTGATAAGCAGGGTGTCCTTTCGGCACTCCGTTTGGATATTTTTTTCTCAACTCGGTACAGTTTGCAAAAATTTCTGTTGCCCCGGAAGAAGCGGGAGCACTTGTAGCCGATGAACTTGAACTATTTGAAGATCCAGAACTCGTTGAATGCCTCGTTGTGCTGGAACTTGATCTACTGGAAGCTGTGCTTGTTCCTGCCGATGCCTTTGCACACCCATTGAATCCAGAATCAGTTACAAATCCACTATCTGACCATATATTGAGGTGCCTGCTTTTAGCAGCATTTTCATCACTTTCATATTTTGAGAGATACTTGTATGGTGGGTTATAAATGTAAGCTACCCGGGCGTATCCGCCTTTCAGTAATTCTTCCTGGACTGATTTTCCGTTGACATAAACATAGGCCAGCAACCGACCATATTTATCATATTTATCACCGTTGGTTTCAAATTCGAGTGTCAGCTTGCCACTATTAACCAGCTGCTTGTTTTTGTTATAGGCACTTTCCGCAAACGGCTGTACACATGTTCCTGGTTTCTTTTCCTCTGGCGTGTCAACCAACAGGTACCGCACCGTTTCAACTTTCCCATTGTAGTTTACCTTTATTGTGTCACCATCAACCGTCTCGACTAATGTAACAGCTTGTTGATTAGATGATGATGCCGGCTTTTTAGTCGTATTTGTGCTGGAACTTGATTTGCTTGTTTCTTTTTTATCAGCTGTTGCAGCAGTTGTGCTTGCTTTGCTGGAATTTGAAGCGTCGTCTTCAGTCTTTTTACTATCATCTTTCTTGTTACCGTTATCTTCCGTCTTAGATTCGTCTGATTTTTTACTAGATGATGGAGCATCAGCTTTATCTTTATCTTCATCTTGTACTTTAGACGATGCTGTTTGTGTATCGACATTGCTCTTTTTAGTAGCTGTATCTTGATTTGGGGCTGAAATTCCAAAAAGAATAAAAAATACAATAGTAAGGATAAGATATCCGATCCCAGCGGATTTCTTTGTCTTCTTCTTTGACCAAAAGGCAACGTTTGGTTTGAACAGACCTACAAATATTAAAACAAGAGAAACTAATGCCAATATCAGAAAGATGCCGTAGATGTGAGTAAATACAAATTTTACTGCCTGGATTGCCAAACCAATTAAAAATAAAACAATAATAAATCCCAGGCAACCGGTTCCTCCCTTTTTCATTTCTTGAACCCCCTAAATTAATTTGCAAAATGCGTATGTTTTGCTTTCCATTTTTCTAAAGCGATAAATAACCAAAAGCTATATATTCCTAGTGTGATCACGCAGAAAAACCACCATTTAATCCAGTTTCCAAACAACTGGACTGCTGTACCATCGAAACTCAAGCGCCGGCCTTCTACAACGGTGTGTTTGGTTTTCCAACTATAAATCATAGTAAAAGACCATGGGTAGCAGATCCCCAGTGTACAAACCGTTACCAAAAATCCTAAAATGCAATAACCGATGTACTGTGCTAACCCCCCATCAAAATGTGATTCTAAATTCTGACTTGCTGCAACCGGACTTGCCATTAAAATTCCCCCTGTAAAATATTTTTATATTAATCTCTTTATGAGATTACGCACAATTATGAAATCAGCATATGTATTTAGCAAGAGTGTTATAAAACTTCAATGCCTCATCTTTCCCTTGTAGTAGCTTTAATTCATGCTTATCGTGCTTTGTGGTAATCATAATTTTATCGGACATAGACCAAAACTTATCCTTTACGATCCCAATTTCATCAATACGGGAATAGGGAATGGATACAACTCCTGTTTCTTTACCAAGCAAGGATTGGTCAACAAAAATCAGACGTTTATTTGTCAAAGCAACAAAATCAATGGCTAGACCATAAACATGCTCGATTGTTTCCCCATCGAATAGAAATTCCTGTATTTGCTTTTTGTACCTGTCTTCTGCAGATGTGTTGAAAAAAGCCAAAGTAATTTCCTCCTTAAAAGTATTGTATATAAATAATTTCTATTTAGAGAATGCTGACTTTTCATGTAAGTATAATTGCAGGAAAAAAGTACCATTTTTCATCTATAAAAAACGTTCCATTTCATAAGGAATGCCATTTTCTCGGAGTACATCGAACTTAGTTTCGTAATCTTGCATATTTTTATTGTATAAAAGCAGATTGACAGCGAATTCATTTGCTTCGCGTTCGATTTTTGCCTTTGAAAACAATGTGTTTTTATGAAGAAATGGCGTGTTTTCATTAGGGTGTAAGATAGCATGTCCAAGTTCATGAGCACAGACAAACATCATTAAATAGTCATCTATGTCACAATTGATCGTAATTACCTGTTGTCTGACATTTTTCATATAAAAGCCTAGAGTATTGCCTAAAGGGAAATATCTTATGATAATATTTTTGTGATCAGCAATCTCAAATGGATTGTTTGTTCTGTGCTTTTTTATTTCTTTATTAACAATCTCTTTTAACCAATCCATAATCCTTCACCCCTAAGCTTCATCATCTGGATCTTTGCGATATTTCTTCGGAGTGAATTTTTTCTTTGCGATTTGCTTAGTCAGGCGAAGGTTGCTTTCAATTGCGGCTCGCACAAGTTCTCTTGTTTCCTCATCCATTGGTTCCCCGTCGAATGCTAGCGCCGTGTCGGAGTCCATTTCTTCCAGGATGCTTTCCATTTTTTTTGCAATGTCTTTTTCGTCTTTTTCTGTCAGTTTCGGGAGATCACTAGACCGACCTAATAAATAATCGGTTGTAACGTCTAATGCTTTAGCAAGATCCTTAAGCATTTCATTAGATGGTGTACTATATTCATTTTCATAGTTACTTATGGTTCCCTTGGTTGTCTTGACTAAGTGGGCAAGTTGTTCTTGGGTAAGTTTTTTGTTTTTTCGTGCCTGACGGAGCCGTTTCGCTAGCACCTTAATCACCACTTCCATTTATGTACAAGTTTATTGTACAGCAAAAACAGGATCTTTAAATAAAAGTACAAGAAAATCATATTTTTCTATTGACATACAAGAAACTTGTACTATAATGGGGATATAAAGTTCAAGATTCTCATACGACAGGAGGGGATAGCTTGAGAAATGAACGCCTTGCTAAGGCACGCCACCGGAAGAATCTAAGCCAAAGTGAATTAGCAGAGAAGCTTGGATGCAGTAAGCAAGCCGTTAGCAATTGGGAAACCGGATATTCTAACCCACCTTTAAAAATGGCAATAAAATTATCTGAGATTCTTGATAAAGATGTCGATTATTTATTCGGCAAAAAAGTACAAGATTCTCAAACAAAGAAGGAGGTTTGTTAATTGAACTCATTGCAAGTCTTCAATTTTAAACAAAATGAAGTTCGCACCATTTTAAAAGATGGCGAACCATGGTTTGTTGCAAAAGATGTAGCAAGTATTTTGGAATTTAAAGATGCTTTTTCGATGTGCCAGCATTTAGACGATGATGAAAAGCAAAACCTTCAATTAGAAGGTTTTAAACGGGGAGCTATTGCCATAAGCGAGTCAGGACTATATTCAGCAATACTCCGCAGCCGCAAACCTGAAGCCAAAGAATTCAAACGTTGGATTACCCATGAGGTTATCCCGTCCATCCGAAAACATGGCGCATACATGACACCAGAAACGCTCGAAAAAACAATCAGTGATCCTGACTTCCTGATCGGGCTACTTACCAATCTCAAAGAAGAAAAAGCAAAACGAGTTAAGGCCGAGCAGGAACGAAATCAATTGATCGAACAGCAAAAAGCTGACCTACCGTATACAAGTTTTGGAAAAGTCGTTTCAAACTCAACTGGTGCAATCAGTATCGGAGCATTTGCCAAAATGCTGTACGACAAGCACGGCATCAACATCGGCCGTAACAAATTATTCGCTTGGCTACGTTCCCATGGATATCTCATCTCCGGCGGACGTGAACACAACAATCCAAAACAAACTTATTTGGAACAAGGGTTGTTTGTTGTAAAGCCAACCGTTGTCAGCCGAACAGAAGGAGACGTTGAAAAACTAACACCTCTAATCACTGGCAAGGGTCAAATCAAAATTGCCGAACTCCTGATCAAAGAATTTGAGGTGGTGGTCTAAATGCGTAACAACACCCTAACAGTCCAAGAAGTTGCAACTTATTTAGGTGTTCACCCAGACACAATTTATACCATGGTCCGTGAAAAGCAGATCCCATTTTTCCGAGTTAGGAAACGCATCTTCTTTTCGCGTGAATCAATCGATAAATGGATTGCTGCCCAGGAAAACAGTGTTGCATCGTTCTAGTTTTATCTTACTGTTTTCTGATGTCCAGAATAAACAAGATCTTTGTACAGGGGGAAACTACTGATGAAAGAATCTGCAAAGGTGCAAGAAGCCTTGGCGATTCTGCAACAAGAAGGACTAACACAGAAACAAATCGCACAAGACACTTACCAGTCATATGAACTGGTAAACAAGCAAACGAAAGGAACGCGTACCATGAATAAAGATGTCGCACGTCATGCCATACAGACCTATAAAAATTATGAATTCGAGCAATCAATCCTGCACGAGTTTTCGGAAGGACTGGCAAGCCCGGTTATGGGAGGACCGTACGTTGAACGGCACCGTATGGTTCTGGAAGAAATCGCAGAAGCAGAGATAAAGGATGCACTCCGTATCATCGACGAAGTTTCCTTGGTCAAGCCTCCGAACGTATGCTCAAATGACGAACGGGAGGATGTTCGACGGATGATGCATGAGCTCATCGAGGCTCGGGTAACGATCGACAACCTGCTCATGATATTGGAACGAGATTATGGTTTTACTGTAATGGAAGAATCAAAGAAAGTACTTAGAAAACTACGAAGTGAGAGGCGAATTTGATGATTACCAAAGAAGATTTTTTGCCGGTTGATTTGCCAAAAGCAATTGAGCATTACAAATGCTGTAAAACATGCCTGCATTTAGCTGAAACCGAACTGGAACTCGGGCAGCTCAACATGGCAGAAATGCGAATGATTGATTTTAACCGGTCTCTCGCAGAGCTGAAGCGATTGAAAGAACGGAAAATCCAGCAGGACCGAATCAATGCCATGATTTGTGAATTGATCGAAAAAGGCATTGATATTCACAAAATTATATTTTTGGGTGGTCAACAAAATGGGTGAGCTCATATTCATGGGATGGTTTGTTCCGGCCGTAATCATTGGCAGATGGCTTTTAGAGGAGTGGCTGAAATGAATATTTACGAAAAGGCTGAAATTATTCTGGAAGCATTGTCCGAATACATCAACGTCGACGATGAAGCTTTTCATGACATTTATATCAAAGCAATCGTCAATGGCTTGGTTGAAATTAGACAAAAAGAAAAGCAGTAAGAAGATGCGCTTCAAACTACCCTTTAACGAAGGAAATTATATACATGTTAATTTGCTCTTTCATTATACCACATACAGCGAGGTGTGTGAAATGAAGAAGAAATGGATTAGCTATTCAAGTGTTAATCGTTATTTTAAAAAAGTGTTTGGCCGCAGTCACGGGTGGTTTATTGAGACCACAGACGCTGTCATTATCATCAAAGATTATGACCATAGCCGGCTGATAGATCATAAGCAAGAAATCAAGTCGAAACTAGGCGTGATGCTCGCCTAGTCCACCGGAGATAGCCTCCCGGTGCTGATGAGACAGGCCAAAGGCAGTGGCGGAATAGTAGACGCTAAAATCTGAGAGTCAGGCTGCGAGTCGGTTCGATTCCGACATAGAGCTGGTGCTAGGGTCTGGACACTTGCAAGGTGCAAATCCTTGCTTGCCTTTTAGACAAAAAAAGGAGGTGAATTTATGATTTTAACCTTTATTAGTTGGATTGTTTCTATTCTTTCTCTGATTGTTTCGATTGTCGTAATGATTCAGTACAGGAACTAATATGCTTAAATTTTTTAATAAGAAAGGGGCGAGTAAATGAAAATTAAAACAGGTGATTGGCTTAAACTGAATCGCTTTGAAAAGCACATCTTGTTGTGCCTGGCAATTCAAGCTGGAAGGGGTGAAAAGAATGAAACAGCCAGTGCTTAATGTGAATGGGAAACGATTCAAAGTTCACAGCATCGATTGGTACCGTGACGGAAGGATTTGCAGTATCACAGTTTGGATGAATGGGAAGAGCAAAACAATTTTCAATGATAATCCTTCTATTTTCAAGTATGGAATTGTTTTCGATGGTGAAACGGAAGACTCATATTCACAGCATTACATGCTTGATTTAAGCCAGGAAGGACTGATAACACTATGAACACAATTGAACACCCCGATATTACAAGAATGCGCCGGTATGGAGATCTGAGAAATGACCCGGAGTTTTTCGGTTTCGACTATTTCGGTGATGAAATCTTTTTTGGCGAAGAAGTAGTTGAAATTGATGGTGATCTCGTTTTGCAAGATAACCTTCAATTGTATCTGGAAGAAGTTTGTGGTGCGAAGTTTTACACAGCCTAATAAAAAACTCCCTTTGCCGAGGGAGTGAAACGCACAAATATTAACCATCACAAACATTTTACAGGTCTTTGAAAACTAAATCAAGAGGTGAAGAAACATGGCGATGAATCAAAATACCATTCCTACAAAGGAAATGAGCCGGTATGAATGGCTCCAAGAGCGCACAAAGGGAATTGGCGGCAGCGATGCTGGCGTAATTCTAGGTCTAAATAAATACCGCACAGCATTTGAATTGTGGCTTGAAAAAACCGGCCAGGTAGAGCCAAAAGAAATCGACAGTGAAGCAATTTATTGGGGAAATCAAATGGAGAATGTCGTGGCAAAGGAGTTTGAAAAGCGCACTGATAAAAAGGTTCGCCGGTCAAACTTTATGTATCAACATCCAGATTATCCTTTTATCCGTGGCAATGTAGATAGATTGGTGGTCGGCGAGTCTGCGGTGCTGGAATGTAAGACAGCCAGCGCGTATCTTGCGAAAGAGTGGGCAGGTGATGAGGTTCCGGCCTCATACCTTGTCCAAGTCCAGCACTATTTGGGCGTTACAGGCCGGGAAAAAGGATACATTGCCGTGCTGATCGGCGGAAACCGGTTCGTGTGGAAGGAAATCGAGCGTGACGAAGAGTTGATCAACATGATTTTTGAAGCCGAAAAGAACTTTTGGGAAAACAATGTGATGGCCGGTGTTGCCCCGAAACTGGACGGAAGTAGCGCAGCCGAGAAGTACCTGGCTGAAAAATATGCTAAATCGGATCCGGATAAAGAGATTGTTCTTCCCAAAGATTTTAATGCCTATTTGAAGGAATACTTGAAGATAAAGGAAAACGAGAAGCTCATCAAAACAGCTAAAACTGAGATCGAGAACAAAATCAAGGCTGAATTGAAGGATGCTGAAATCGGTCAGGTAAGTGATTACCTTGTCACTTGGAAAAAGCAGGTACAAAACCGGGTTGACTCCAAAGCGTTACGAGAAAAGTTCCCAGACATTTACCAGCAGGTTTTGAAAGAAACATCATTCCGCAAATTTGCGGTAAAGGAGGTTAAGTAATGGCTACAAATGCAGCACTAAAAAATCAAATTGCAAACAAACAGGAAGGAACAAAACAAGTATCTGCCCAGTCACTGGGGTTAAAGGCACTGCTGAATACCCCAACGATGCAGAAGAAATTCGAGCAGGTACTGGACAAGAAAGCGCCACAGTTTATGTCTTCACTGCTTAATCTTTACAACGGTGACCCAAACATTCAGGCCGCCGAACCAATGAGTATTATTTCAAGTGCCATGGTTGCAGCAAGCCTTGATTTGCCGGTGGACAAGAACCTGGGTTATGCATGGATCGTGCCATTCTATGATAGCAAGAAAGGCCATAAAGCAGCTCAGTTTCAACTTGGCTATAAAGGGTACATTCAGCTGGCTTTGAGGACAGGACAATATAAGGCAATAAACGTTATTGCAGTCCGAGAAGGCGAGCTTAAGAAATGGAATCGATTGACGGAAGAAATTGAACTGGATCTGGAAGGTGCCACAAGCGATAAGGTAGTCGGCTACTGCGGATATTTTAAGCTGATTAACGGATTTGAGAAGACAGTTTATTGGACCAAAGATGAGATCGAAGCGCACCGGATCCGGCACAACAAAATGAAAGACAAGAAAGCTCTTAATAACGTTTGGAAAAGCGATTATGACGCAATGGCCATGAAGACAGTTATCCGGAACATGCTCGGCAAATGGGGCATCCTGAGCGTTGAAATGCAGACTGCTGTTACTGAGGATGAACGAGAAACGCATGACATAACAGATGAAGTGGATGACGAGCCGGAAGTAATTGATTATCATCCAGAACCGGAAGAAAAGAAAGAAGAAGTTGGACCTGATCCGCAACCGGAAACAGAAAATGAAAAACAGTCAGTTAAGGAAATGAAAGACAACGAGTTTCCATTTTAATAAAAGCGTCCCCTCTTCTTTGAGGGGGCTGCCAATAAAAATAAGGTGGTGAAAACTTTGGCACGGCCAAAAAAAGAAGGAATGGACTATTTTCCGCATGATACAGATGCAGTAAATGATGAAAAAATTGAAGCTTTACGGTTGCTTTATGGGAACGATGGATATGCTTTTTATTTCATCCTGCTAGAAAGAATTTACCGCACCGCAGAATTTGAACTCGACATTTCTGACGCAGAAACTATTCAGATACTCAGCAGAAAAGTAGGGGTTTCTGCTGAGAAATTTGAACAAATGTTGGAAACATCACTCAAACGGAAATGTTTCGACCGAGAGGCATATGAGAACAGGAAAGTTTTGACATCCCCCGGGATAAAAAGCAGGGCGGGGGTGGTGATTGAAAAGCGAAAAAGATGCAGAAACGCTACCAACTATCAAAAAATGAAGTTTCTGCCCCTGTTTCTGATGAGTTTCTGCCGCAGAAACCAGACAGAAACGCCGCAGAAAGTACACAAAGTAAAGTAAAGCAAAGTAAAGTAAAGAAAAGTAAGTATGCTGCTATAGAATCCGCCTTTTTAAATCTTGGCGGAGGAATCATTCTTAATCCTGATGATATTGCTTGCATAAATAGAATGGCCGAATTGGATGTCGAAGTCGAGCAAATTATTTCATGGATGAAAACGAAACATGATGATTTCTACCGAAAAAATCCAAATGGGAAGATATCGTCTATTAAATACTATGAACCATATGTCAATGATATGTATCAAAAACTTAAAAGCAATGTTGTTCCATTTTCCGGATATAGGCCAAAAAAAGAAGAAACGCTGGAGGAACGATGGGAACGGATGAAACGAGAAGGAAAACTTTCTTTTCTTGAGGAGGGCAGTAAATGAACGCTGATCAGATCTTAAAAATATTAAAGACGATCAACTCTGCCTATTCGCGGTTTGACGTTACCGATGATCGGATTGCTTTATGGGGAGACATGCTCAAAGATATGGACTTTAACAAGGTAATGCACCGGCTAAAAGCCCATATCAAAGATAAGCCTTTCCCACCTTCCATATCCGAAATATCGGTCTATGAAACACCTAAAAACGAATTTTTAGAGAAATACAGAAGAT
The DNA here is from genome assembly GCF_025905465.1 of Weizmannia sp. WK01. NCBI lineage: Bacteria > Bacillati > Bacillota > Bacilli > Caryophanales > Bacillaceae > Heyndrickxia > Weizmannia sp. WK01. The sequence goes on from NZ_CP109616.1 coordinate 233,150, forward strand.
GGCAACTCGAGGGGGCTGAACGCATTGCAAAACAACGAAGAGATGAACGTGGACAGTCTGAACAACAGCCTCGCTCCGACAAGTGAGACGCTAGAAGCCGAAAATATGGTTCTTGGGGCCGTGTTTTTGGAACCAGACCTGATAAATGAAATCGTTCTGGAGCCGGAACATCTGAACCATATGAAAAACCGGCTCATTTTGAAAGCAATGAAAGAGCTGCAAAGCGAGAATGTGGGAATTGACACTGCAACGGTTGTCAACAAGATCGGAAACAACTTAGAAAATGTCGGCGGGGTCTCCTACATAACAGAACTAGCTGTTTCATGTCCGTCCACTGCAAATATTGCATCCTATCAAAATATTGTGTTGGAGCAATACAAGACACGGAAACTGGCAGAAGCTGCGGCAAATTTCCTGAACAACAAAACCGATCAAACGGCAGATGACATTTATCGAACGTATGTGGAAATGCAGGAAATTGGGTTAAAAAAAGAAAGCAACAAACGAGAAACACTTATGGAAATCTATGCCGAGATGAACGAAGATCACGGCGAGCTTACCGGAATTGATACGGGTTTCAAAGATTTAAACGACATGACCGGTGGACTAAATGGCGGAGACTTAATCATAGTGGCGGCCAGGCCCTCAATGGGTAAAAACAGCCTTTGCCTTAAACTTGGCAATGAAATGCTGCGTGACTGGTGGTGTAGCAGATGTATTTTCTCTTGAGATGCCGGAAAAGCAGCTGACACAGCGCATGTTAAGTGCAATCGGAAATATTGAAGGTGCCAAGTGGAGAAACCCGTACCGGACATTTTCTGACGAAGATCGAAACAGGGCGATGAAAGCAATCGGAATATATGACAAGTGGCTTATGAACATCCATGATGAATCCACGCAAACCGTCGCAGAGATAAGGGCGGCCGTAAGAAAAACGCAGCGGAAGTACCCGGATCTGAAACACATTGTCGTGATAGATTACCTGCAGCTGATTACGACGCTCGGAAAATTTGACCGGCACGACCTGGCAATTGGCAGCATTACGCGAGAGTTAAAACAGATGGCAAGGCAGTTTAATGTACCTGTAGTGCTCTTATCGCAACTTTCCCGAGGCGTTGAGCAAAGACAGGACAAACACCCTATGATGAGTGATCTGCGCGACTCTGGCAGCATTGAGCAGGATGCAGATATGATTATGTTCTTATATCGCGAAGATTATTATGAACGCGATACAGACGCAAAGAACATTGTTGAAATCAATATTGCGAAGCAACGAAATGGCCCTGTCGGCACGGTACAGCTGGCATTCATGAAAGAATATAGCAAGTTCTTGCCACTAGAAAGGAGATATGAGGAATGAGCGCACAAGCTGTTTTTAAACAGATGCGTAATCACTTTCTGAAGACTGGTGAAATTATGCAAGGTGCTGAATTCACTAGGAAAATTGCAATGAGATATGATGTTGATTCCGTAATTGATGGGCTGTTGATGTTTAATCGGTATCTAGATGAACAGCGGAAGGAAGTGGGGTGAAAAAATGACCAATGCCACAATATCCGAGCTAAAGCGGAGCCACCTACTCCGCCAGCTCGAAAAAGTGAATATCACTGAATTTAATAATCAATCAATCTACAACCTATCTTATCATGATCTCTTGTACGCTTTAACCCTCCAAAAAATACAAATGGGTGAGTGATATGGCAAAGAATCCGGTTATCCAGCAGGCTTATGAGCGTGGCAAGCGTGAAGGAATCGAGATCGGCATGCAGATGGGCATTAGCAAAGCGATTGGATTTATGCAGGCAAGGCTAAACAAACTGGCTGAGACGCCCGGGATCGGGCCCAAGACGATAGAGAAATTCAAACAGGCTTTTGGAAAGGAGTATTTTAAGTGAACCTACAAAAATTATTTGAAGCGCAGGCGGAACTGGATAGGCACATTGTTGAAAAGAAAGGATTGCATGGCGTTAATTTGCTACCGAACTTAATCCTGGCTTTGCAAGTTGAACTTGGCGAATGTGCAAATGAATGGCGAGGGTTTAAGCATTGGAGCAATGATCAGGAACCGAGAACAGAAATACCGATTGATTGTCCGTATTGTTACGGTAAAGGTTACATGAACCACGATGAAGTTTTTGAAGGTGGAGAACCTTGGCCTTGTAAAAGGTGTGATGGATCAGGTGTTTACGGATACAAAAATCCTTTACTTGAAGAATTCGTCGATTGTCTGCATTTTATTTTGAGCATTGGAAACCGTCTTGGGTTGCAAGATATAAATCCTTGGTATTCCAGTGTTGCGGTCAGCTTTGGCGCCGATAAATTAACAATGCAATGGCAAGAAGTATTTGAATGTGCTTCAACTTTTAGACAATATACAGAAGATAGCAGAAAAGCATGGTATGAATTTCTTTTTTCAAACTTCCTTGGACTAGGTGAAATGCTCGGCTTTACCTGGGAACAGATTGAAGCTGCCTATTTCGAAAAGAATGCCGTAAATCATAGACGGCAGGAAAATGGATATTGAGGTGCAAACATGCAGGAACGAATGACAGCAAAAGAATACCGCAAGCAAACTAAAAAAACGAAGTATGGCTCAAAAAAAGTTGAATTGGATGGATATATCTTCGATAGCAAGATCGAGGCCAGATATTATGAACAGCTCAAATGGTTGCAAGCAAACGATCAAATCTTATTTTTTCGGTTACAGCCGCGGTACTTGCTTCAGGAAGCTTTCGAGAAAAACGGAAAAAAATACCGCAAGATTGAGTACATCGCAGATTTCGAGATCCACCATTTGGATGGATCCATCGAAGTTGTGGATGTAAAGGGCGTGGAAACTGAAGCGTTCAAGATAAAGAAAAAGCTGTTCGAACATAAATATCCCCATAAACTCAGCTTGGTTACATACAGCAAGAAGTGGGGCGGCTGGGTTGAGCTTGAAGAGCTGGAGAAGAAGCGGAAGGCAGTAAAGAAAATGGCACAGTTAGGGATTTAGTTTTCTAGCCTTCGTGTTGGCTCATATTCGTGTCTTAAAACTAAGCATGACTATTTATATATAAAACTCTCAAAGCGTCTTATAAACCAAAATAAACAGTTTAGGAGTGGTATGGATGACAGTAACTTACGTTCATGATCCTGAGGACAGATACAATCTCCGAACCAGCACCGGATGGAGAGCCAAACGCCCCGGCAAGGTTACAATCTGGTATCTAACTCCGGAACAGCTGGAGCGGGTAAGACGGGGCGAGCGCACAACGGATGTGATTGGCAATGGCAAGAAGGGTCGTTGAACATCGGGCCTTATCTAAGGACCGTGAAGAATTGGTAGTTATAACAGTCTATGAGGAAGGGTTGAACAAAGAACGGATACGGAAGGATAGCATCTTTAGCAAGAAACATGCCGTGCTGGTAAAACGCGGCGGAAAATATGACTGGAAGTGATGGAGACAATGTCGGTTGACCGGATGATCAAGCTTTTTGAAAAACTGCGATACAGGCACGATATGTTTACTGTCTTTGCGGATTTTCTTGAAATGTCGGCGATATCTATTTCAAACGCGGTGGATTTGCAACATATGAAAGAGCGTGAGGCACGGTACATGGAGATCGTGAAAAAGTATGACAAGAAGGAAATGGAAATATTTCCTCAAATCCTTGGTGAGCTGATTAACTCACTAGACAAGCATCCGTCAGATGTGCTGGGTGATATCTTTATGAAATTGGAACTTTCAAGTTCCTGGCATGGTCAGTTTTTTACACCGATGTCGCTTGCAAATATGTTTGCAGAACTGACAATTAGCGGATATGAGAAGCAAATTAAGAAGAAAGGTTACTTCACATTAAATGAGCCTGCTTGTGGTGGAGGAGCAACCATAATCGGCATGGTCAATGCATTGGAAAAACGAAAGTTAAATTATCAGGCCTGTATGCGGGTTGTGGCACAAGATATCGATGCAAAAGCAGTTCACATGTGTTATCTGCAGCTGAGCCTTCTTGGCGTGGATGCGGTCATTCTGCAGGGCGATACGCTTTCCTATAAATTTTCAGACGTATGGATGACGCCAAACCATATTTTGAAATGGGCACGCTCACGGAAACAGGTACCGGATCCAAAGCCACAATTTGAACAACTAAGCCTTGCGCTTTGAATGGATGTATAAAAAAAACCGGGTTCCCCCGGCGTGGTAAAGGTTGGTTACCTATATTTTACCATAGGGGGAATACCGGTGGAAGAATTAAACAAACAAATGGTCGCTCAAATAGATTTGATGGAAAATGCGGTTTATAGGGTCGTAGATGGCCAACTGATCAAGGTAACAAAGCCAGGGACAGGGTTCGGTGAGCAAATTATCACGTGGCAAAATAATAAGCCGACCCATTGCAAAATCACTTTTACGGAAAAGTAGAACAATGCTGCGATAGAAAGGGTGAGAGAATGGCTAAATCTTTATTATGGTTGATAGTCATCTTGGGGTTTTTATCTTTGGTAATTACTCATTCTAGTGGTGATCATATTGGGGCGTTCCCTCGAGTAATGTTGCTTTCATGCCTGGGAATATTGGCTTTATGCGAGTCGATTGAAAAGGTAAATAAGTAATTCACATTAGACCGAAACTACGCGGGAAGGAGAAACAGATAATTGCAAAGAATCTTAGACGCCTGTTGTGGCAGCAAAATGTTTTGGTTTGATAAGCAAAATGAAGATGTACTTTATATGGACAACCGGCAGCTGAACGATGTCTTGTGTGATGGAAGAACATTGAATATTAATCCAGATGTGATTGCCGATTTCCGGGATATGCCTTTTGCAGATGAATCGTTTTATTTAGTTGTTTTTGACCCACCACATCTTATTCATGCAGGCGTAGATTCCTGGTTGGCCAAAAAGTACGGCCTATTAGATGAATTATGGCAATTCGATATAAAGCAAGGATTTGAAGAATGCATGCGGGTTTTAAAAACAAACGGAACACTCATTTTTAAATGGAACGAGGATCAAGTGCCTTTGAAAGAAGTACTGCAAGCTATTGACCATAAACCTTTATTCGGCAACAGAAGAAGCAAAACGCACTGGCTTGTATTTATGAAGGATTGATCTCACGTACGGGCACCATTGCGGGGGAGTGATAAATCATTGAAAAAACATAAATTTTTTATGAATGTTTTGTATGTTTCTGGTGCTGCATTTGAAGAAATTGTTGAATTACCAGCTGATTTAACTGATGAAGAAGTTGAGGAAGAATTTAAAGAATGGATTTGGAATAACCTTGATGTTTACCGAGAAATAAAAGATTAGTTCGCAGTTAGACCATATTGTGCATAGAAGAAAGGTGATGAATTTGAAAATAAATCGTAGACGGAAAAGAGCAATTAAAAAGGCAGAAAGAGAAATGGAAATACTCGAAGATTGGAAGGAACGTGTGTTACTGGTCGGTGGTTCATTAAGAAAAGACAGAGACGGTAAATATTACGGAGTTGCATATTTCGATTAATTGGCCTGTCACTAGGCAGATTGACGTGGAAAAAATAAATATTGCTACTGGAACAACCAGGGCACTGATTAATCGCTATTATGGCGGTTATTCGGTGCCTTTTTTATTTTGTAAAAAGGGGTGTGGATGATGAAGCCAGATATTAAGGAACAGCTTAGGGAGTGGAAACAGCAGCACCGGGAAGCAACCGGCTACGGCAAGAAAAAGAAACGCCGGCAGAAGGCAGAAAAGGGAAAATCAGAGCGTTTAAGCGAACGTGAGATAAAAGACCTTATGGGATATTACGAGCCTGTATTTAAGCGCGGTAAAGGCGGAGCATGGAGGAATGGAAGATGAATAAAAAAGAGATTTCAGCTGCTTTAAAGGACTACCATTGGATGATTAATGAAATTCAAAGACAGCGCAAAATGTTGGAAAATCAAGTGGGGGGGAATCTTACAGCTCAATATGGTGAAGAGTCGGCTATGCCAAAAGCGAAAGGAGTGAATAGCGATCCGATCTTTCGCGAAGTGATCCGCCGTGAGAAAAAATCGAAATGGATTGCCAGGATTGAAAAGAAAGTGCTGTTTATCCAGGAGCATATTGACTGTGTGCAGGGAGAAAGGGAAAGGGCAGTTTTGGAATGTTTGCTTGATGGAATGAGTGTGATTGCGATAAGCCGGCATATGGGCTTATCTGAACGGAATATTTATAAGCTACGAGAAAATATAATTGAAATGATGATGCAAAATGCAGGAAATGCAGAAAATGCAGAGATTGCATGAAGTTTTTTGCTTCTAATTTTTTTCTGTACAATGGGAGGCAGGAACGGCGCGGCAGGTTGGTCGTGCCACTGTTCGTTGAAAACCTCATTTCACCTTGCAGTGAACAATACAAGAAAGCACTCAGTACGGATCGTTCGGGTGCTTTTTTATTTTGTGTCTAAAAAATATTCGGAGGTGGGGGAGTGATGTGAGATGGCAAAAGGTAAATACCAAGAATGGTTGACGCCTGAAGGCTTAACACTCCTAGAAGGCTGGGCTAGAGAAGGCCTTACTGATGAACAAATAGCCCATAATATGAGTATCTCACGTTCAACGTTAAATGAATGGAAAAAGAAGTATCCGGACATTTCGGACGCCTTAAAAAAGGGCAAGGAGGTTGTTGATCTCCAGGTTGAAAATGCTTTGCTGAAACGAGCATTAGGCTATGAATACACTGAGAAAAAATATGAAACAGTGGAAATGTCAGAGGAAGAATATTATGCGTGCCAAAAAGCTGCAGTAAGCCGTTTCAAATTAGAACATCCGGAAGCAACTTTTGAGGAAATTCAAGCTGTCGAGTTAGGTGTTCCACGCTATAAACCCGTTTTGACAGAAGAAAAAACAAAAGAGGTCGCTCCCGATGTCACGGCCCAAATCTTTTGGCTCAAGAACCGGAGGCCGGATAAATGGCGTGATAAACAGGATATTGAGCATAGCGGATCCATTAAAAATGAAATTGATATGTCCGGTCTGTCCCTCGAGGAGTTGAGACGACTTGCTAAAGACGATCACTCCTAAGATACGGAAAGCCATTGCACAGCAAGCCAAAAGGGAGTTGGCCAGGCGTTCCTATCGTGATTACGTTGAATATGTCCACCACGGCCATTACAGGCATTTTAGGCATACTGAATTGATTTGTGAACATCTGCAGCCGATCGCAGACGGCGAACAGCATTTTATCATGATCGAAATGCCCCCGCGGCACGGGAAGTCCATGACGGTGACGGAAACGTTCCCGTCTTATTTTATTGGCAAAAACCCTGATAAACGGGTTATAACCGCAGCATATTCAGATGGATTAGCAACAAAGTTTGGGCGGGTAAACCGGAATAAGTTCAATGAGTTTGCTCCTGAAATTTTCGGTGTGCAATTATCTGAATCTAATGCTGCTACAAAAGACTGGGGCGTTTCGGGGCATAACGGCGGCATGATTTCAACCGGTATCGGTGGCTCAATCACCGGCCAGGGCGCCGACTTAATGATCATTGATGACCCGATCAAGAACATGAAAGAAGCACAGTCCCAATTGATCCGCGATAACATCTGGGATGAATGGGAAGCGACACTGTCAACCCGTTTGCATGATGGCGCCAGCGTAATTGTCATTATGACTAGATGGCACGAAGATGATCTTATCGGCCGGCTTTTAGCCAGGAGCCCCCGGAAATGGGAACGGCTGAGGCTGCCAGCGATTGCAGAGGATGAAAACGATCTGCTTGGCCGGGAAATTGGCGAAGCTCTTTGCCCTGAACTCGGGTTTGATGAGCAATGGGCAGAAGAAAAGAAAACTGAAGTGGGGTCCCGGACATGGGCGGCACTTTATCAGCAAAGGCCATCCCCAGCCGGCGGCGGTATCTTCAAACGTAAATGTGGAAATTCTACGTACCGGATATTCAGACACGGAACAAGCTGAACCTGGGCGAAGATGTAGCGATTTTGCCGGCGCGGTTTGATGACAATTGCCAATCTTGGGACTGTACTTTCAAAGCAACAGACAAAAGTGACTTTGTTGCTGGCCATGTTTGGGCACGAGAAAAAGCAAACTTCTATTTGCTGGACCGTGAGCATGACCGTCTTGATTTTCCAAATACGATCAGAGCAATAAAGCGTACGTCATCCAAATGGCCACAGATCAATGCAAAGTACATTGAGGACAAGGCAAATGGCTCAGCAGTCATTCAGTCGCTTCAAAATGAGATTGTTGGTATCATTCCAGTCGAACCCGAGGGCGGGAAGGAAGCCAGGGCGAACGCTGTTTCTCCATTGGTTGAGGCGGGAAACGTTTACCTACCGCATCCAGCGTGGCGCCCATGGGTTAATGATCTGATTGAGGAAGCAACAGCCTTCCCAAATGGGGCCCATGATGATGACGTGGACGCTATGACGCAGGCCATCAATCAAATGAATAAGCCGAAAGAGTTTACGAGAATAATGCCGCCGATCTTTGGTGGCATATAAGGGGGGTGAGAACAATCAGTATTCTTGATAGTTTCCGAGCCTGGCAGAATAAGAGAAATGCAAAGAGATATCTTAGCAGTGTCCGTTCGGCAATCAATAGCCAGCTGACGGGCGGCCGGGAGACACTGGATAAATGGGAGCGACAGTTTAGGTGGTATGACGGCATTATTCGCCGGGAACAGCTACGCTCTAAAAACGTAATGGACTCATTAAAAATCATTCGAGACATCAACCCGGATGCAAGCATGGCAATCTGGAACTTCCTGCGGCTCTCCAACCAGGGCCATGAGCTGAATGCTTAAAGCCAACAGGCAGTCCGGATAAACAGGGGTTGGATTATTTAAATAGCCTAGCCGCGAGAGTAGGGAGGCTGTACGGCGGCGGTGCGGATCAATTGATCAATGTGCTTAATTTAACAGGATATACACAGGGAGCCATTGCGCTCGAAGTCGAACTGAATGAGCAGCTGAATGATGTTGTCGATTTTCATGCTGTGGACCCGGCTACGCTAGATTTTCGGAAGAATAAAGACACAGGAGAAATCGAATTGGTTCAGAAACAGCTGGATGGCACATACAGGGTCATGAATCCAAATCAAGTATTCTATCAACCTTTTGATCCGGACATTGGGGATCCATACGGCCGCAGTCCAATATTGCCGGTGCTGCAGATCGTTTTCTTCCAGGTGGAAGTGCTGAAAGATTTGAAGGCAGTCGCCCACCATCAGGGGCATGCCCGGTTTGATATTTCCGTCATGGAGGAATCAATTTTAAAAAACATCCCGCCGCAGGTGGCCGCACAGGGTGAGGATGCGGTACGAACGTTTGTTAAAAAATACATCGGTGACATTGAGAAAGCGTTCAAACAGTTGAAGCCGGACGATAATTTTTTTCACACGGATAGCGTGAAGGTGGACATGGCCGGGGGCACGCAAGGTAAGAGCATGGATGCTACGGCGCTTATTAATGTGATAAACCAGCAAGTGGTCACATCACTTAAACAACTGCCAATCCTGTTGGGCCGTAACGAGGGTACCACGGAAACGCATGGATCCATTCAGTGGCAAATTTATGTGGCAGGGATAGAAAGCATCCAGCGTGGCGTCAAGCGCATAATGGAGCGTGCATATAACGTTGCTTTGCAGGTGCAGGGACGGCAGAGTACCGCACGGCTGACGTTTAACAAGATTCGAACAACCGATAGGCAGGCAGAGGCTACAGCGGCCGCCACCGAAACCAATACACTTATTACCCAGGTTAATCAAGGGTGGGTTACAAATGATGAGGCGGCCATGCAGGCGGTCGGGCATAAGGCTGTTAGTGAGCCAGTATATCGGTTGTCTGCGCCGGCTGAAACCGAAGGAGATGAGGAAACAAACGATTCCCGAGCTGCCCGATTACTTAAAAAAAAAGTACCTTTAACGCGGGCTACTGAAGATGAATATGTCAAGGGTGTGGAAGCACAATGGGCAAGTGACATTGCAAAGGAAACGAGCAAAGCAACAGATGATTTCCATGGCTTTTTGCAAGAAGAAATGGATATCATTGTTGAAAATTTAAAAAACGCACCGGAAATGCCAACAAGATTGTTGGTTGAAATGTACTCTCGAGCAGATATCAACGAACCGATTAAAGCATTCATCGATTGGGTCAAAAAGTATATTTTGAAATCGAAAGACCGCAAGGAAAGCTGGGTAGATAAACTACTCGATTGGTTGAAACGTATAAGCACAAAAACCGGTGAAATCACGCTAGCGGAGTTAACCACGGATATTGAATTTAATGACAAGGATGAGAAACTGCTCCGGGCACTGCAGGAACGATCTTTACGCCAGGCTGAACTTATCCAGGGCGTTACCGATGAGGATGTCATAAAGACTTTGTGGGATGTTGTCATGGATGAAAAATACACCATCCAGAAGGCTACAGCTGCTTTGCAGGAGTCTTTTGCATTCAGCAAGTCCAGAGCACAGACAATAGCAAGAACAGAAATTTTGGGAGCAGCACGCACCGGACAGTTTTATGGAGACGTCCAATCCGGAATGGTAATTGGGAAAACTTGGCGGAGTGCTCACGACAGCAAGACCAGGCACGCTCATGCTGCAGCTGACGGCCAAACGGTTAAATTTGACCAAACATTTATAGTGGGTGGTGAGGAATTGATGTTCCCGGGCGATACGAGCCATGGCGCCAGTGCTAAGAACGTGATTCAGTGCCGGTGCTTCTACACAAGGGTACTGAAAGGCGAGGAAGATACGTTGGAAGAACTGATGAAAGGGGGTGATTAAGTGGGTGAAGAAGCAGAAATCTTACATTTCCCGGTCCGTGTGGCGCCGATTGCCACCAGTACAGATTCAGATCTGGAAAAGATCAACAGATTAACGTTGGAACCATTAGCTTCCGAAGATATTTTTACATTTTCGGGTATTTGTTCAAACGACAATATGGATTCTTATTTTACTCGGATGGATCCAAACACAACGTTAAAAAACTATGTTGAGGATCTTCGGTCCGGTGTAGCCCTGCAGGAAGGCCACAACATTTGGATTAATCCATACGGACGCAGCTATGATGGTCAAATGGAGGCAAATTCAGTTCGTGGTTTTTGGTACATTGTCCGTAATATGATGCTGAATGGCAATAACACTGATGATATGATACGGGCCATTCAAAGCGGTATTGTGAAAGATATGTCTGTTGGCTTTGGCGGAGATGATATCCAATATATTTGTTCAGTCGATGGACAAGACTTATATGATACACCGTATTGGCCGGGAGACCGGGGTCCGGACGGGGAGACAGTATTCTTTTGGATTAAGAATGCAAGATTAAGAGAAGTATCAACCGTTTATAAAGGATCTTGTCCAGGTGCTTATATTGATAAGGCGAGGGCATACGCACAACAAGGTGAATTGGATCCTAAAAAAATGCAACAATTAGAACGGCGCTACAACATCAGGCTGGATGATGGGAAGCGTCGTTTTTATATGCCAAAACCAAAGGGGGAAAACAGTGTGGGATTATTGGATGAAGTTAGAACAGCTATTCGCGAAAACAAAATTGAAAAGCGTGCCGTTTATGATGTATTGGCAGCAGAAGGGGAAACTTTCCGGCAACCGGATGACATTGCCATTCGGAATGAGCTCGGTGAGCAAGCCACCGTAGAAGGCGTGCGTGCGTTAAAAAAAGAAGCAGAGCAAGGGCGGGCATATGTTGCCGATTTGATTGACCAGGCGGTGCAAAGCCGGGTACGGGCCCAGGGTGACAAGTTTAATGCAGATGCCTACAAACAAATGCTGGCACGGTCCGGAGATATTGGCTTTATCAAAGACGAAATCAATTCCTATCAGGAAATGACAAAAGACCGGTTTACGCCTGGGCGCCAAACCAATCCGGATGACCCGGGAGCACGCGGCGCTGATGGCGGCGATACCGAAGATGTAGTGGTTTCAGAATATTTCAAGGGAGATGATGAATAATGCCATATATTAAGACAGGCGGCGTATTGCCGGATGATTATGGATGCTCTATTACAGTATTTGCAAGTCAAGCCACAACAGATGCGCCAATTAAGGCAGGGACGCTATTAAAATTTGATACCAGTGCACCATACACGGCCGTGAAATGTGCGGATGGGGATGCTATTCAAATGGTGGCAAAGCATGATGTACAAAGCCCAGAACAGCCACTTGGCGTATATTTGCTTGGATACAAACGCAATTACAAACTTCCGTATTCTGGTACACTTGCCATTGGTGATTCGGTCGTGGCAGATGGTAATGGCGGGGTTAAAAAAGCAGATGCCGCAAATGGTACGTTTGTTGCTCAAGTAAATTCTGACGGCACTGTAGAAGTATTCGAATAAGGGGAGGAATGCAGAATGAAAAAGATTAAAAACAAGCGTGGCGAAATCGTCGAGCTGAAAACAGGATCGGAGTTGCGCGCTGAGATGAAAAATATTGCTTTGAAAGACAAACGCCTGGCTGTGTCGGCTGATTCTCTTGTAAAAGGGAACAGCTCTTTTTTATATCGGTCATATCTTGACCAAAATGCGGTAACAGTGAGAGATGTAGCCCGGGCATTTGGCTATGACAACATCGGTATGGAGCAGGTCCGTACTTTATACGAGAACGACAACACGAAACCACTTTTCAATACGATCGTTGAAGATGGGATCCGTATTGGATATGCAAAACAGGGACGTGCTGCTCAATTGGTTGCCAAAACGGTTCCAATCGATCAGCAAACCTACCAATGGTATTACATCGATGATCCGGACAAGGATGAGCTGGACTTTTCGTATGTTGGCCAGGCCGCCCCAATCCCGACCGCGGTGATCAAGATCGATGGGAATCGCATTATTCGCGTATTTAAGCGCGGCGCTGGGGTAGAAATCACGGACGAAGCGCGCAGCATGAATATTGATATGCTTGCTTTACATGTACAACTGCGCGGCCAACGTTTAGGCCGAACAGATGAATACAGGGCTGTCGAACGGCTGCTGAATGGCTACTTTGATGATGGAGCAGATGCGGCCCCAACACTCGGCGTGAAAACGGCAAACGAATTAAAATTGACGGATGCCTGGTATGCAGCCCAATACATGCAGGACAAATTCGGGTTTACACCGAAAGTCGCTGTTATGAATCTTAAAACTGCTGAAATGTGGGCAAGCCAAAAAGAGGATTCCGGAAACTTAATCTTCTTACAAGAGGTCCGCAACGGCGATATGCCGGACTTTATTAATGCAGCCCCGTTCGTATCAGATCAAATGCCGGATAACCGAATTATGCTGGTTGATACCGACTATGCGCTTGTAAACTACCAATACAAGCCACTGAGCGTTGAAACTGACCGCAATGTGAAAACACAGGTAGAAGGCAGCTATGCAACTGTAACGGACGAATATGTTCCATTCCAGAAAAATGCCCGCCTAATCTTGACACTGGATCAAGCACGATAAGGAGTGGTCTAAATGGCAGAAGCAAAACAAAAAGCTAAAAAATATAAATTAAAAGACCCATCCACACAGTATGCGGAAGGGTCTTTTACTTTGTCTGGGAAACAGGAAAAAGAGTTGCCAGAACAGCCGTCACATCAACTCTTAAGACGCATCAAAGCCGGCTTTATTGTCGAGGCGAAATGACATGTACGCCACGGTAGATGACGTGAAAAAACGGTCTGCTTTTGCAGAGGTGAAAGCTTTGCCGGATGTAGACATCGACTCCTATCTTTTCAGGGCGGCGCGGTGGATATATTACTCTACGAAAGTAGATTACTCTGAAACGGCAGATCCCGGCATCTTGGAAGATTTAAAGACAGCATCCATCCATCTAGTAGATTTGTTGTGGTACCAGGATAACGTGGATGTGAAAGAAGCAGGCATGGCGAATCTGCAAAGTGAGAGAATTGGATCCTATTCCTACACTGCAATGGAAAAGGCAGCACCTGGGGGAAAAACTGGTATTACCGAATTGGACATGATTTTAGATGGGCTAAAGCCAACGCTTACCGGTTTCGGCTTTTTCAATGTATCAGGGCCGGGTGATTATCAATGAGATTTGAAAGCTTATTAATCCATCGGTGCACACTTGTAAAACATGTCCTTATTGGCAAAGACGACTACAATCAGGATATCTATGAGGATGTCCTGGTTGAAAACGTCCCCTGCCGAGTTGACCAGGTGAAAAAGTTTGTTTCCCGGGATGATAACGGTGAAAACTATATCACTCAAAATGTCTTATTTACCGGCTTCACGCAGGCACTGAACAATGATATGAGAGTGCGTGACATTAAAGACAAGCAGGGCAATATGGTTCTGGCCGGTGAATATACGCTCGAGAGTGCACAGCCGGTCTATGGTCGCGTCAGGCTCCATCACTACGAAGCAACTTTGAAAGGAAGTGAGTAGCTTGGGGGACATGAATTTTAATTTGAAGATAGACAAGAAAACAGCAAAATATTTTCAGAAGACAATGCCACACAAGTTGACGGAAGCGAAAAACCGCGCCGTTGAAGCAATGGGAAAGGTGTGGGCAGACGAAACGAAAGAATTAACTAGAAACGAAGGCCATATACAAACCGGTCTTTATGTCAATTCAATTGGATATAACACTGGTTCTCCTGCTTCTGATGGCGATGTTATTCATAAAATTGTTGATAAAAATGGGAAAACAATTCTTGAAACAGGTTCAAATGTCGCATATGCAGGATATTTGGAAAAGAAATATAACCTTATGGCCCGTGGACTTGATATATCAAGTGAACGGATGCAAAAGGTTGCAAAAACGCAAATCAAAGATACGCTGTTCGGATAGGGGGAGAACTAAATGATCGACTACGTGGATCCGGTTCCTCCTGTCCTAAAGTTTTTCGGGGTATACATGCCGGATGTTCCAACGTACGGTAATTCCATTCCCGCAACAGCTAAGCTACCCGTTCTGCTCGTTAGAAATGCGGGGGGTAGCGATTATACCAGATTACAGTTATTAGCCCGTGCTGACAGTCCTGTGCAGGCCACACAGGTACTTATTAGGGCAATGAATACATTAGAGCGATATGCCGGCAATATTCAGGGGCTAGCCGTTACTTGGTGCCAACATGAAAGCTCTCCAATCGCGGATATGGACGAGGATACCGGTAAGCCAGAAGCATGGTGTTATATGAAATTAAAAAATATCGAAGCATAGGAGGAAATGGCATGGCAAATTTTCAAAAGATTAATAGCAAACAGGCGTCCATTTATGGCGGCCCCGGCCGGCTGCTTGTGGCCCCGTTTGGAATGGCACGTCCAGAAAAGTTGTCTGATATCATCGACTTAACGACATATGAAGCAAAAGACGGATGGAAGGATCTTGGAGCGACCAACGATGGTATTGCTGTTTCTCGCGGATTTAAAGCTGACGACATCGAGGTTGACCAATCCACCGAACCGGTTGACCAAGTCATTACCGGGTTTACTAGCTCACTTTCTACCAAACTTGCGGAGCCAACGATTGACAACCGTCAACTAACTTGGATCGGCAGCCAAATCACAGATGTTCCGCCTGTGTTGGGTTCACCTACTACGCTATCAAATCCTGTTGCTGCTGGAGCTACAGTGCTGACCGTTGCTGCAGTTACCGGATTTACAGCTAATGGATACTTAAAACTTGGTGACGAAGTGAAAAAGATTGCTGCAGTAGATGCTGCAAATACAAAGATCACTTTAAAAGATCCTCTGACAGCAGATCACGAAGCTGGTGCAGAAGTATCACCAGTAACAGAATTGGGCTATAAAAAAATGAGTTACGGTGCACCTTCTGAGGTTCCAGCATTTATGGTTGCCTTGTTATCGCTCAAAAAAGACGGCACATTATATGGCATTGTTTTTTACAATTGCAAAGTAAGTGGGGACGACTCGGAAACTACCTTTGAAAAAGGGCAAAGATTATTACCTCTGCAGATGAATGCCCACACAGTAGACGATCTGCCGGAAGATCAAAATGTCATGATTGAATTTGAACAGGTGATCTAAGGGGGAAAATTAAATGGCAAAGAAAACAATTGAATCGTTGGATTTAGAACCAAAAATCATTGGATCCGTTGAGCTTAGTGACGGATCCTCTTTTAATATTCCGAAGCTGACTAACAAAAGACTGCTGCAGGCCGCCCGGTTTTTAGTAACGGACGGCATGGAAATTTATTCGGCTATTGGCGAAAACCTGGATAATATGTCCGAGGCAGCACTTGTTGTGCAGGCACTTGATGGGTTAGAAGACGAACAAATTATGAAGCTACTCACAATTATGTTTGATGTCCCAGCTGAGGAAGCACTGGAAATGAGTCCAATTGATACGATCTTAATTGTTACAAAATATCTGGAATTAGTAGATTTTAAAAAGGCTTTTACGGCGGTCCGGAAGCTGACGCAGATGTTCAAACCAGCAGCGTAAATTCCGGACAGGAAAATTCATTCTTTGACGATATAGAAATCTTTTTTCAAAACATGGTTGAAATGCTAGAAGTTGTCTCTTCACACTTCGGGTACACGGAAGAATACGTGCTTGACAGGACGCTACCGTGGCTGAAAAGAAAGTACCAGCAGGCCAGCAGAGAAAAGTATGAACAACGGCAGATCATGAGTGAGGAAACCATGCGGGGCGTTCTGGCCGCGGTAACTAACCTATTTGGCGGGAAAAATGTCGAAAAGATTTTGTTGCCGGCATATGAAGAGGAGACGAACGAAAATATAAAATCCACCGATGAATGGGTCACTACACAGTGGTGGAAACCAAAGCCTGCGAGTTAGGCTTTTTTATTTTGTTTTAGACGGGAGGTGGAACTATGGCAAATAATGTCGGCTCGGCTAATGTTGAGATCAGCGTGGATGACGGCAAGGCGAGAGGCAAGATAAAAAGCTTTTTCAGCTTTTTAAAAAGCACTACCAAAATTGCCAGTGGTGTGGCAGCGGGAATCGGTATTTTTGAAGGTATTTCTTCAGCAATTAAGGGCGCCAGTGAATCCACAATTGGTGCCAATGCTGACATGGAAACATACCTAAACACCCTTACTGTCGTCATGAAAAGCCATAAAAAGGCTGCTCAAACGTTAGCTTGGGCCAAAGACTTTGCTAACAAAACACCTTTCGAAACGGATGAAATTGTAGATGCTACGGCAAAACTGCAATCGTATGGCATGAACGCAAAGAAAATATTACCGCAGATTGGCGATATGTCGTCAGTAATGGGCAAGTCGCTTGATCAGGGTGTAGAAGCTATTGCAGATGCTCAAACTGGCGAGCTCGAGAGGTTGAAAGAATTCGGAATAACGAAGGATATGATCGTAAAACAGGCCCAGAAAATGCGTCTTGGGATGGTTGTGAACAACAAGGGACAAATTACCGATCAGAAGAAATTTAACCAGGCATTATTCGGATTAATGAAAGAGCGGTACAGTGGTGGCATGAAGATGCAGTCGCAGACATGGAAAGGGATGTTGTCCAACATCCGTGGCTTTATGTCCACAGCCATGCAGCAGCTGTCTCAACCGATCTTTCAAAAGTTGGAGAACGGATTGCGAAAGATCATGCCACTATTTGACGGGTTAACCGGTTTAATGAGTGGTGATACAAAAGCCTTTGCTGATTCTCTTAACAAAGTTTTCGGTGAAACCGCCGGTCAGAAAATATTTTCCTTTTTTGGATATGTCAAGCAGGGCGTTGACCAGGCCAGGCAAGTACTAGGGACATTTAAGAAATTTGTTTCCGGTGTTTTTGCTATTTTTACCGGCGACACTGGAAAGGGAGTATCAATTTTATCACGGCTCGGATTAACGCCGGATCAGATAGCTTTGGTCGTAAGTGCGGTAAATGTCATAAAATCTGCAATTTCTGGATTTATTGCTTTTACAATCGCAAGATTCCAGGCAGTAAAGTCTTTTATTATTGGACTGATTAGCTTTTTGATGCCGTACATTCAGCCGGCTCTAATGGCGGTATTTGGCTTTATCAAGTCCATAATTAGCCAAATACAAACGTTTTGGCAGCAAAACGGTGCTATGATCATGCAGGCCGTCCGAAATGTAATGACCGTTATTGTGGGCATTATCAAGTTTCTCATGCCGATAATCGCGGTAATCGTGCGGCAAGTCTGGGGCAATGTAAAAGGTGTCATCCAGGGCGCCTTAAATATAATCATGGGCTTGATTAAGATTTTCGCCGGTCTTTTTACCGGTAACTGGAAAAAGATGTGGGAAGGCGTCAAGCAGCTTGTCAAAGGCGCAGCACAGTTTATCTGGAACTTAATCAATCTAATGTTTGTGGGCCGGATAATCAAGACCGCCAAAGGATTTATAAACGGTTTCAAGGCTATCTTTTCCGGTGGATTAAATGCGGTTAAGGGATTCTTTTCCAATTTCAGGACGAATATTACTAATATAATAAGTAAGGCAATAAACTGGGTCGTAAGCTTTACAAAGAACGGCTTCACAAGAATGAAAAATGGTATAGGCTCGATCATGAGTGGAGCCAAAAACCTAGTCTCAAAAGCCTTTTCTAGCATGGTTAGTGGTGCCAAGGCTTTACCGGGGAAAATAGGATCCGGAATAAAGTCGATGGCCGGAAAAGCACTAAGCGGAATCAATCATTTGCGAAATAAAATGATTGACGGCTTGGCTTTTGGCGTTAATGGCGTCATTTCCGGGATCAACTGGGTTTTGGACAAAGTCGGTGTCAAAAAGAGACTGAAAAAATGGACACCACCTGCATATGCAAAAGGCACCGGCGGTCATCCAGGCGGCCCAGCAATCGTAGGAGACGGTGGAAAGAGGGAACTTATCCGTACACCAGATGGGAAGCTGATGCTGTCTCCTAATACAGACACGATGGTAAATCTCCCGAAAGGTTCGGAAGTATTGGATGGCAATACAACTGAAAAAGTATTGTCTGGAAAGCTTCCGTTCTACAAAAAAGGAATTGTCGGGAGCGCATTTTCTTGGATAAAAGACACAGCCCTGGATATTTGGGACTATGCATCGCACCCAGGTAAGTTGTTAAATAAGCTTTTGGATAAAGCGGGCGTAAAATTGCCGGATATTCCTGGTGCTTTCGGATCCATAATGAAAGGTGGATTTTCGCTCGTAAAAAATAAGGCTGCCAACTTTATTAAAAATAAGATGGCAGTCGCTGGTGATCCGCCGGGTAAAGGTGTAAAACGCTGGACAGCAACCGTTAAAAAGGCATTATCAATGAATGGATTGCCGACGACAGCGGAATATGTAAACGCATGGTTGCGGCAGATCCAAACCGAATCAGGTGGTAATGCTAAGGCTGTGCAGCACGGGTACACTGACATTAACACGCTAACTGGCAACCTTGCCCGTGGCCTCGTCCAGGTAATTCCGCCGACGTTCCGGGCTTTTAAATTTAAGGGGTTTGGCAACATCATGCGTGGGCTTGACAACCTGCTGGCAGGGATCAATTACGCGAAACACCGTTATGGTGTTAAAGGCATGTTGAGTGTCATCGGTAAAGGGCACGGCTATGCAAAGGGTACGAAAAACCACCCGGGTGGCGATGCTGTATTAGGAGACGATTATGAGTCTGAATTATATATGCTACCGGATGGAACGGTCGGATTGAGCCCGAACAGGCCGACATTGTTTAAACGGTTTCCGAAAGGTGCTAAGGTGCTCTCGGGAAGCAATACACTGAAATTCTTGAAGTCTATTCCGCAGTACGCTGCTGGAATTGGCACTATTCCGCAGGTAAAACTGCCGAGTGTTTCCGGCATACTTAGCTCAGCAACCGGACAATTAAAGAATTTAACGCAGCAAATTAATATCAATCTTAACGGTGACCAACATTTTTACTATGAATCTGATGTTGATAATTTCTCGAAGCAACTGGCTGATAGGGTTACGGCATCATTGTACCGGAAAGGAGAGAGAGCATGAGGATCCCCGAGTATCTCAGCAGCAACTTTAAGATTATTAGACTGGATGGGACAACCTACGACATGCGTGAATGTGGCATCCTGGTAAAATCCTTCATCGTTGACTCTCCTTCCCCGGTGCATAGTAGAGAGACGATCGAAGGACGCGACGGTTTTATTGACATGGGGACAACATACGACGGACGAACAGCACATGCCGAGCTGCAGTTGATGTCAGTCGATATCCCGGACTTTGCTTTATTCAGAAACGAGGTTTTCCGAATGTTTGACAGTCGGGAATATTTTTATCTGATATGTGACGCAGAGCCCGGGAAACGGTGGCGCTTTAAATATGACAGTAAATATTCAATAGAGCAGAAAGCAAAGAGCGGCACCTTTTCAATTGATTTCATAAGCGACTCTGCATATGCGGAGAGTGTTGGCCGGACAGACACGGACCCGGTTGACATGGACTCGGATGCATGGCAGGCGGTAGGCGGCGGTCTAGTAATGGACGAAGATCTTATCTATAAATGGTCGCAAAGCAGCTTTCGAATTTACAACGGCGGGGATGCTATTGTGGATCCGCGTCAATATGAGCTGATAATCAAATTTGAAGGTGCCTCAAGTGGCCTGCAGATTAAAAACACAACAACAGGAGAGACATTTAAATATAGCAAAAGCACGGCGGCCGGCGATATTCTTACAATAAACGGGCCGCGTGTACTGCTTAACGGTGTATCATCGCTAAGAAATTCCAACCGCCAGCTGTTAAGAATTGTCCCAGGATGGAATGACATACAAATAAGCGGAACCAGCGGATCCTTTACCATTACTTTTGGATTTCGCTGGCTTTATTTGTGAGGTGACTTTATGGATGCATTTGTACGTTCACTGACAACTGGACAGGAAGAAATGATCCTTGATGCAGAAATCACGCGGAAAAACACCGTTAACGGCGAGAAAACACTCGATGTCACGGCGCGACTAACGGAGAGGGGACAGGATGCATTTGCGCTGCTGATGAACGAGAATTACGTGATCTATGGAGATGACGAATATGTCATTAAAAATCTTACACAGTCAACAAAAGGCCGGCGGACAGTAAAGACGTTTACAGCTGAGCACCGTTTTTATGAGGATTTAATCGCGAATTACATTTATGACACGCTGACTGGAACCTATTCGCTGAAACAGCTTTGTGATTTTGCGTTAAAGGGGACAGGCTATTCGGTTGAAATTGATTCTACCGGACTTGATAAATCGGTTGAGGTCGAAAACTTTGGGGATAACAATTCTTCTGCGCTTTTTCAGGATGCAATAGAAAAATTTGCTTGCGAATACGAGATAAATGGCAAGGTATTTAAAATTGCAAAAGAACTGTCTCGACATACCGACAATCAATTTCGATACCGCATGAACGTCCAGGATCCGCAGATGCAAATCGACACGACGAACCTCTGCACGTATATCCGCGGGTTTGGTAAGCAAAATGATAACGGAAGCTACGTAACAACAGCGGAGTATACGAGTCCATTGGCCGCGACTTATGGCATTAGGCATGCAACTCCTATTAGGGATGATCGGTTTACGCAACACGACAGTCTACTGGCATATATAAAATCACAATTGACAGACTCCATACCAATTACTATCACATTGACTGCGCTGCAACTGGCTAGTCTTGGCGTGCAAGATGTCCGTAAGGGTGACTACTGCTTTGTAACAATTGAGCCGTTTGGTATTGATCTCGAACTAAGAATTACGGAGGTTGACGATTACAACAACCCGAATAAGTCCCCTGCCTATACATTTGGTACGCGGCAGAAAAAGGCAGAAGATGTGCTGGCCAAGCTGACAAAAACGGCGTCATCATTTGCCGGCGTAGAGAAAAAGGCATCTGAGGCGCTTACAATGGCAGGGGCTGTAAATGCAACAGCTGTAAGAATCGGAACCGTGGAAGGTGAAGTCAATGACTAATATCAGATCCCTGCAGGATCCTGATGGAAATACATTTTACCCACGTACGCACGCACAGGCAGTAAATGGGCTGTCTGACGCTGTGTCAGAGCAGATTAATTATCCGGTTACAAGCGTCAACGGGAAAACCGGTGATGTAATGGTAAATAAATCGGATGTTGGTTTGAATTATGTCGATAATACGGCAGATATGGACAAACCAATAAGCACAGCTATGCAAGCAGCACTAGACCAAAAGCAAGACAAAATTATAGTATCTCCAAACGGTAATAAATTTGTGCTTACTGTTGCTGATGATGGAACTTTATCAACTACACCATATGTGGAAAGTGGGGGCGAGGCATAATGCGATGGCCATATGAAAAAATTGGAGTCACGACAACAAGGGCATTTCGCAATTTATTAAACAAGATCCATGGAGATATTGCGGACGACATGCAAGAGCATAAAGACCGAGCAGATAACATCCAAGCCCAGGTGAATAATCTTGTCGCGGACGGCGACAGCAGCCCAGAGGCAGCACAGGCAAGGGTTGGGGCAGACGGGACAAATTACACGACTTTAAAGCAAAGGTTGGACGCAGAAAACCAAAGTGTTACCGCGCAGTTGGCGGAAACTGGGGTATATCCAAAAGAATTGGGGGCGGCCCTTGATGGGTCATCGAACGATACTGGTTATATCAATCAAGCAATTGCTTCTGGGAAAAAACTTTACGGAGTAGGCAAAGCAATTGTCACCAGTCTTGAAGCTCCATACGGTTTTGACTCTTCTGACACATTGAAAATAGTAAGACAGTCTGACGGTTATTTGTACAACTCATATGCCGACAAATATAATCGCCTAGTTTTTGGACAGGAATATTTATCTTATTACCATCGTAGGATAGCGTCCGGGAGTAGTACAAAAATCGTAATGACTGGGGATAGTACTACCGAAGGTATCGGCTTATTGAGCGGATATAAAATTACCGATTTAATCGCAACTTTGGCGAAAAACGATGGATTTTATAATGTCAGTGTTGTCAATCGCGGTCAATCTGGAAAGACATCGTGGAATTGGATAAATGATTACCTTAGTGATGATCTTGCTTTTGCTCCAGATTTGATGATCATTCGCTGGGGAATTAACGACCCAGCTATGGGCTCAGATTTAGATGATTACATGAAAAATATGAGGACTGGGCTACAAACGATCCGGAGCAATAAAACATATGCCCAAATGTCAGTTGTGCTAATGATGCCAAACTCTACAAGCGATACAGCACATGGTAGAGACGAGGTTTGGTATGAAAGCATGGTTAATGGGCTAAAAAGACTAGCAAGAGAATTTCAGTGTTGTTTTATCGATACTTATGCATACCTGCAGTCAAGTCGGAATGCTTTTGACTATATGGATAGCGCTTATGGTGGGTCAAGCAGCATCCATCCTAAAGAAATTATGAATATTTGGATCGCTGATATTATTTATGAAACTGTGTTCCCTAGAGCTTTGAAGTTGTTATATGCTCAACCAGAGCCCTCACCTCTTACAGGGAGTTTACAAAACGGATGGTCGGCCTTGAACGATTTCCGGACGCCTGGGTATTGGATAGAAAACGGCTCACTGAAACTTAGAGGCGTTATTACCGGTGGAACAACAACGCCAGGTACTCTTCTTTTCACACTTCCTATAACTTTAGCAACTGCAACATTTTTGCAAGTCGGAACTAGAGGGGGAGGAGGCGTACTTTTAATAGGGGTAGACGGGTCAGTAAAAGTCGAAAATCTGATCGCACCAGCTAGCGGGACCCAGTGGATTTCATTCGATGGATCTGAGGTAAAACTAAACAGAAATGTTATTACATTACCATAGGAGGATTAAAAATGGGCTTATTGAAACATAGCGTTGAACTCGAAAACGGGCTTGTCGCCGAGAATGTTTATTATAAAATCGAATCTTTTCAAGGTAACTCTGAATTCGTCCTGTATATTGTTAGTGCATACAGCTCTCAAGAAGCTGCTAACATCGGGAGTCCAGTCCTGTTCAAAAGGGCATATTCATTTCCGTACGTAGGGACTGATGTTTTTGCTAATGGTTATTCTCAGTTAAAAGCGATACATGAATTTTCTAATGCAGAAGACGTTTAAAGATATTAATAAAATAAACTTTTAAAATTTTTATTGAATTTTCCCCTGAAAACTGTATAATAACTATAGGATTTTATAAGGGGGGAATATTTTTGTGAATAAAGCTTTAAGTGTTATTATAGCTTTTTTAGTATGTATTTTAGCAATAGGTTTTGGATATGTTTATTACGATAATAAAATTACAAGCACAATAGCTGAAGCTTCAGATAAATATAATAATGAGCAACATTCTATTGAGAAAGAACTTGCAGACAATGAGTACAGAAGTGCGGTTGATTGGATAAATTACAGGGCATATAAAAACGGAGATACTGGTATCACTATGGCTGTTTTGGGTAGTAGCGTTACAAAAGGCGCCGGAGCTTCTACTGAAGAAAAAAATTGGAATGGGTTGTTGCAAACATACTTAGAAGGGAGAACAAGTACTCAAATTATACTAAAAAATCACGGATACGGCGGATATACAACAACTCGATTATTAAAGGAAAAGAAGGTAGACGCAATAGTTAAAGATAAACCGGATTTGGTTATTTTCGAGATTACGACTATAAATAACTTCGACCATGGTATATCAGCTTCGCAAACAGAAACGGAAAGTAAAGAAATTTATAATAAGATAAGAAAAGCATTACCAAATTCTTTAATAATTGTTCAAAACTCGCATGAAATCGAGAAGTTAGCATATCGAAATTATGATCAATATGCTTATGATGATTTCAATAGAAAAATTACAGACTACGCAAAAACACAGAATTGGAATTACGTTGATGTTTACGACACCTACAAATCAAAGGTGATGCAAGAAGGGTTGAATTATAAGAATTTGCTTTCGGATGGAATCCACCCTAACGACAATGGATATAACATATGGTTTAGCATATTGAAGTCGTATTTTTCTAATCAAAAAATTAAACAGTAGGATCAAACTGCGCGGTAACGTGACAATTAAAAATAGTATTTTAAGCACTCCCAATGGGGTGCTTTTTCTTATGCTCAAATTAAGGAGGCGGATCGAAAATCGATAGAGAAACAAAGAACGGGGGTGTGGATCCATTGGAGGCGGAGAAGGTTGATATCTGGAAAGAGACAATACAGAAAGATATTGATGCAATCAAGTCAGAACAAAATAACATGAAACTTGATCAAGAAAGAATTAAGGCGGATATATCAGAACTGAAAACGAATGATAAACTGCAAGATCAGCAAATCAGTAACATCCGTGATGACTTAAAAGAAATTAAAGGCGATACAAAATGGCTACGGCACACGATTACGGCGGCAATCATTGTTGCCTTCATTAGTGGGGCCGTGGCTATTTTTTATGCAGCAATACAATAAGAGGAGATGGTTAAAATGATGAAATATTTGTCAGATTCAGACTGGTGGAAGCAATTCTCAACAAATCTTGGTGGGGTGCTAACTGCTCTCATGGGGGCATTAGCCATCCTCAATATCCATTATAAATGGCTAACGGCCAATTCAATCAATGCTTATGTTACGGTTGTCATGGCCGTTGGTACTCTATTTGTTGGATCTTTTGCAACAATCGTGAATACTTATCTCACAAAACGGGCGAAGGAAAAAGCAACTGTGGTTGCTGTCGACTATGCCCAGGAACAGGCAACAAGCGAGGATGCAGAAAGGGAAAAGATTAAAGCTGTCGTAGCACAAGTATTGGCGGCACAAAATGCAGGTATTGCGTCTACAGAAGAAGAAACAAAATCGACAGCAACTACAAAATAAGGAGTGGTAAAGTTGAATAAGATCACGAAAACAATCGGCGCGCTGACCCTCTCTGCAGGGCTGGCGTTTTCTTTTGCGCCGAATACTTATGCCGCGACGCCGAGTGTGGATTTTATCGACGTCAGCCATCATAACGCAGAACAGGGCCTGCCGTTAAGTTTCTACCAGACAATGAAATCCGGAAAAATCAATGCAGTTGTCGTTAAAGTTAGCGAAGGACAGTCTTATGTGGATCCGGCAGCCAGCGTAAATATTGCCAACGCAAAGCAGGCGGGTATGGCTGTGCATGCTTATCATTACTTTAGAGCAAAAACCGTTGCTGACGCGAAGTTAGAGGCACGGTGGTTTGACAAGAAACTGAAATTGGTGGGATTTGACAAAACAAAGGATGGCTATGTTGTAGTTGACGTTGAAGACAGCTCGTTAAAAAGCCTTAGTGCTGCAGAACTAACCAAAGTTACAAATGCATTTGTTACCGAGATGAAATCACTTGGGTATAGCAAAATTGACTTGTACACGGGGTCATCCTTTTATAATACAGAACTGCAGCCATCAAATCTATCAATCTCGCAGCCGTGGTTAGCCAGGTATCCATTATACCCGGAAACTGGACAGCCGACACCAGCCTGGTACAATGGGCAAAAAGGGGCTTGGCAGTGGTCAAGCACTTACAAGTTTACTGGCATTCCCGGCTACTTTGACGTGAGCCAGGACTATGCCGGTAAGTACACAAACGTTGCTAAAGTCGACAACGCAACCAGCACAGGCGTGGTCAAAAAAATCGGGTCCTTAAGCCTGGTCGATTATCTAAAATCCAAGGGGAAGAGCTCAACGTTCAGCGCCCGAGTTAAGTTGGCCAAGCAGTACGGCATCAACAATTATTCAGGTACTGCAGCTCAAAATTTGGCACTATTAAGCAAGCTTAAATCTGGTGTTAAGCCGGCGAAAGTGAACACCACAAACAGCAAGCTGACGACATCCAGCAAGGTTCCAGCTAAAACGTACACGGTTAAGCGTGGAGATACGTTAAGCGGGATCGCGGCAAAATACGGCACAAGCGTCGCAACCCTGCAAAAATTAAACGGTATTAAAAATGCAAACAGGATTTACGTTGGACAAAAGATTAAGATTTCCGGATCCGTGGCTGTCGGAAGCACGAAATATGTAACCGTAAGAAGTGGGGATACTGTTTCGGAGTTGGCCGAAAAATATGGGTCCACAATCTCCAAGATAAAGGCCTGGAATAAGTTGAATAGCAAATATGTCATTTATCCTGGCCAAAAATTGCGTGTAAAATAAGCGTAATTTGGACAAGCTAATAGCTCACCAGGACAAAACAAAAGCCCTCGCATTTGCGGGGGCCTATCTTGTTTCCCAAGCATTAACTCTGCTGCTAGAGTTTTACACAAAAAAATAAAAAATCCCCAAAAATTTTTTTCAGGGGAGATATAGACGAAATAAGCCAATTTTCTTATAATTATGTCGCAGGCGCTTATTTCTAATTGTCCGATCATAATGCAGGAAATACCCCCCTATATTATGCCTGCAAAAAAGAGCAGGCTTTCACCTGCTCTTTTTTCTACTCAATACAGCTGGCTGGCTGTCATCTTTTGAGTTGTTGACGAATTGTTGACGAAATTCATCATTGTTGACCATTTTACTCCCCATAAAATCAGATAACTAATTTTTAAAATCCACTTATACCAATGGTTTTCGATTCATTTCCATCGAGTTCCTAAATTGCCTAACACCTTCCCAAGGTGTGGGTCGCGGGTTCGAGTCCCGTCTTCCGCTTCAAAGAGAAACGCTCAAAACCCTTTTTTATAAGAGGATTTTGAGCGTTTTTTATTTATCTGTAAATTGTTTTAACATCATGTACACTTCATTGTCTGTTAATGGGTGGTTGATGTTTAATCTAGTGGTGCAATTACCTTAGAAGCCCCCACCTGCAAAGCTAAAAAATCAGTGAACAAGAATGTTTGACTGCCGTCTGAAGGAGGATATTTTAACCAATTCCCATTTCTTCTGTATAATTATACAGAATTTTGTACAGTTGAGCCAATTGGAAAACAATTTTACAATGATAGATAGAGAGAAGGGAAGGGGGCAGTCAGATGGAGAAACATATTACAATAATGGGTGTTCCAATGGATCTTGGGCAGCGATATAAAGGGGTGGATCTGGGCCCGCAGGCGATCCGGTATGCAGGTGTGAAAGAAGGGCTCGAGAAACTCGGCTGCGCGGTTACCGATTTGGGTAATATTGAAATCGGCAGGGCGGAGCAGCTCCCTGATGATGAAGCCAATGCGAGAAATTTGAAATCGATTTCAAAAGCAAGCCAGTCCATTGCAGAGCATACAGATGAAATTGTAAAAAGCAACCGGTTTCCGCTTATTTTTGGTGGCGACCACAGTATTGCCATTGGCACAATTGCCGGCATCAGCAAGCATTACAGAAATCTCGGCGTCATTTGGTTTGACGCGCATGCGGATATGAACATTCCTGAGACAAGCCCTTCCGGAAATGTCCACGGCATGCCGCTTGCCGCCAGCCTCGGGCACGGGCATGCTTCTTTAACGGGCGTTTACGGCTATATTCCAAAACTGAAAGCGGAGCATGTTGTCCTGATCGGGCAGCGGGATTTGGACGAAGGGGAAAAGGATTTCATCCGTAATCTGGGCATAAAAATCTACACGATGGCTGAAATTGACCGGTTCGGGATGGAGAGTGTCATGACAGAAAGTATTAACTATTTAAAAGAAAGAACGGATGGCATTCATTTGTCGTTCGATTTAGATGCGCTCGATCCGCAAGAAGCCCCGGGTGTGGGAACGCCTGTATACGGCGGGATTCATTTCCGCGAAAGCAGGCTCGCCATGGAGATGCTGCACGATGCAGATGCCGTTGTTTCAGCCGAGGTTGTTGAAGTAAACCCGATCCTTGACAGCCGCAATCAAACGGCAGAAAAAGCTGTCCGCCTGATTGAAACATTGTTTGGAAAAAAACTTCTTTAAAAATAGCCCCTGCCGGCCGGTATCCGGCACTGCAAATAAAAAAACGGCAAATGATGTTTTGCCGTTTTTTTTATTTAAATCTATTCCATGGGTGTTCTGTTCACTTATCCCTGAAGTTTACTGCTTTTCAATTTGTTAAATTGATTGATGAGCTGGTCCAGATGCCTGCTTGCCTGTAAGACCTGGTCATCCCAGTATGCAGTGGTCGAAGCGAGCTGAATCATTTCACGTCTTTTTTCCTCAATTTCCAACATTAAGGCTCGGCTTTTCTGGTTCATCCCTGACTCCCCGTTCATATTCAAATTTGTAATATTTTATATCCATTTTACTAAAGATTTAAACATTTTTTCCATAACTTTGCTACAATAGACTTGAACATTTTTTTACTTTTTTTTGAAACCTTTTCAGGAGAAAACCGTAAAAATAACGTACCGCACAGGGCGGAGGGGGAAAATGGAAGCAACTGTAAACCGAAAAATTAAGCAGGTCATGAAGGGTGACCAAAATGCTTTTAATGATATCGTTGAATTATATAAAGATAAAGTATTCCAAATCTGTTTCCGCATGATCGGGAGCCGCACCGAAGCGGAGGATCTGGCGCAGGAAACATTTATCCGCGCCTATATCCATATTAAAAGTTTTAAGCAGGAACGGAAATTTTCATCGTGGTTGTACCGGATTGCTACTAATTTGTGTATTGACCGGATCCGCAAGAAGAAACCTGATTTTTATCTGGATGCGGAAATTTCCGGGACGGAAGGGCTGACCCTTTATTCAACCGTACCGGCGGAGGAAAAGCTGCCGGATATGCAGGTGGAGACACTTGAGATGCAGGAAATGATCCAGCGAGAAATTTTAAAATTGCCGGAAAAATACCGAATTATTATCGTTTTAAAGTATATTGAAGAATTATCTTTAAATGAAATCAGCGAAATGCTGGACATTCCGCTGGGAACGGTAAAAACAAGAATCCACCGCGGGCGTGAAGCGCTGCGAAAGCAATTGGGCAGGCTGTGAGGAGGGAAAAATATGGAGGCATGTTCTGAGAGAATTGTACTGTATATGCATGAATACTTAGATGAAGACATTCCGGAAGACCATAAAAAAATGCTCGAGTACCATTTGGAAACATGCCGCGCGTGCCGACAGCATTTTTATGAGCTGCAAAAAAGCATCTTTTACGTGCAAAGCCTTCCGAATGTCCAGGCGCCTCCCGGTTTTACAGGCCGCGTTATGAAAAATCTTCCAAGGGAGAAAAAGCGGGTCGGGGCGGGCCGCTGGTTGAAAATGCATCCGTTTCTCGCCTCCGCCGGCTTGTTCTTCATTTTAATGGCAGGCGCGATGTTTTCCGAGTGGCATAACCCGGACGAGTTTTCCGTAACGAAAAACAAAGACATCATTGTCCAGGGGCATACCGCAATTGTGCCGAAGGGAAAAGTGATTAAAGAGGACATTACGGTAACAAACGGCGATCTCCGGATTGAAGGGAAAGTGGAAGGGAATGTGACGGTGGTCCGGGGAAATGAATATATGGCCTCCGCGGGGGACGTTACCGGAAATGTGGAAGAAATTAATGAAGTTTTTGAATGGATTTGGTATAAAATAAAAGATACAGGACAGGATGCATGGAAGCATTTGAAATGAATATAAATATATTGGAGCGGGGCCGGATCCGGTTCCCGTTTCTTTTTCCAGATATACAAAAGCTGCTATTTCGCCGTGGGAAATGATATAATAGAACAGTTGAAGACAGAGGATATGAAGATTGATGAATTAATGGAGGCAGGGTCATGCATATTGCTGATTTCCCCATCTGGAGCTATCTCTCCAAAATTGTGGATATATTGGTCGTCTGGTATGTCATCTATAAATTATTAATGGTGATCCGCGGAACAAAAGCGGTCCAGCTTTTGAAAGGCATTTTTGTGATCATCATCGTCAGGAGTCTCAGCAGCTTGCTCGGGTTGCAGGCGCTGGCATGGATGATGGATCAGGCACTTACATACGGATTTCTGGTCGTGATTATTATCTTCCAGCCGGAGTTGCGGCGGGCCCTTGAGCAACTCGGCAGGGGAAAATTCTTTTCAAGAACGAACGGCCAGGAAGAAGATGAGCAGGCCCACCTCGTTGAAGCGATCGTCAAGGCGACCAGCTATATGGCGAAACGCAGAATCGGCGCCCTGATCTCGATTGAGCGCGGAACAGGATTAGGCGATTATATCGAAACCGGTATTCCGCTTGATTCTGTTGTGTCGGCTGAACTTTTGATTAATATCTTTATTCCGAACACCCCGCTTCATGATGGCGCCGTGATTATCCAGAAGCGGAAAGTGGCGGCAGCAGCCTGCTATTTGCCACTTTCCGAGAGCCCGTTTATTTCGAAGGAACTGGGGACAAGGCACAGGGCCGCGGTCGGGATCAGTGAGGTAACAGACTGTTTGACGGTGGTTGTATCCGAAGAGACGGGCGGGATAACGGTCACGAAGAATGGCGAGCTTCACAGGGATTTAAGCCTGGAGCAATTGCAGGAAATGCTGGAAGCCGAACTGAACTATACCCAGAAAACAAAGGAGCCTTCCTTGTCGAAATGGAACTGGAGGGTGAGAAAACATGGATAAACTGATGGACAATCGTTGGTTTATGAGGGTGCTGGCGCTTGTTTTAGCCATCCTGCTTTATATTTCAGTTGCGGTGGAAAACGGCGAAGGCAATAAAATTATCGGTTCCGCCACAAAAAACAGCAGTGGCGTAATTGAAAATATGCCGGTCCAGCTGATTTATGATAATAAAAACCTTGTTGTATCAGGCGCACCGAAAACGGTGGACGTGACTGTAACCGGCCCGAAAGTCATCGTCCAGCAGGTGAAAGCCGCTAGGGATTTCACCGTTTACATGGATTTAAGCAATGCACAAATCGGCAAGCAAAAAGCCAAATTGAAAGTAAAAGATCTTTCCGATAAACTGAAATACAAACTCAACCGTACGTATGCTACCGTATCGGTACAAGAAAAAGTATCCAAAATTTTCAACGTTGAGGCAGAATACGACAAAGATATGCTGGCAACCGGGTATGAAGCATCTGTGCCTGCTGTGGAGCCGGGTACTGTGAAAATTACCGGGGCGAAAAACGTCATTGACAGGATCAGTTATGTAAAAGCGACAGTGGAAATCAGCAAGCCGATTACGGAAAGTTTTACGAGGGCCGCGACAGTGAATGTCCTCGACCGGAATTTAAATAAACTGGATGTCTCGGTCAACCCGGATAAAGTGAATGTCTCGGTGAATGTGACCAATCCGAGCAAAACCGTCCCGATTTCCATTAACCCGGTTGGCAGTAACCGCGACAATTTGACAATAACAAGTATCACGACAAATCCGAAGAAGGTGACCATCTACGGCACCAGTGCCCGCCTTGCCGGGATTGAGACGCTGCCGGTTAACATCGACATCAGCAAAATTACGAAAGATACGACCATTGATGTTCCAATTACTCTTCCGGACGGTATCAATAAGGTGGATCCGGAAATGGTCACAGCGACCATCAAAGTGGAAGAAAAAAAGAATGAGGATGAGAAAACGCTGAGCAATATTCCGATTAAGGAAAAAGGACTGGCTGCCGGCTATCAAATGGATTTCCTTTCTCCAAAGAGCGGAACGATTGATATTATTGCAGACGGGAAAAAGAGCGATTTGGACAAGATTTCCGCCTCTGATTTTAACGTTTCGATCAATCTGTCCGGTCTGAAGGAGGGGGACCATGACGTTAGCTATATTGTATCGGGCCCGAAAAATGTAACGTGGAGGCTTTCCGGTGAAAAGGCGAAAATACGCATAAGTGACGCAGCACAAAAGACAGAATAACAGAACTGATATGCGGAAAAGAAGGAGCGAAACCTGATGACGAAATTTTTTGGTACAGACGGAGTAAGAGGCATAGCAAATTCTGAACTCACACCTGAACTTGCTTTTAAACTGGGACGTTTCGGCGGATATGTTTTGACCAAGCATGCGAATGAGCGGCCGAAAGTTCTGATTGGCCGCGATACGCGCATTTCCGGGCAGATGCTTGAGGGGGCGCTTGTTGCCGGGCTTCTGTCTATCGGGGCGGAAGCAATGCGGCTTGGCGTGATTACCACGCCGGGTGTTGCTTATTTGACAAAAGCATTGGGGGCGCAGGCCGGCGTCATGATTTCGGCATCGCATAACCCGGTGGAAGATAACGGCATTAAGTTTTTCGGCCCCGATGGTTTTAAACTGTCGGATGATGAGGAAGCGGAAATCGAAGAACTGCTCAATCAAGACACGGATGACCTGCCGCGGCCGGTCGGGAAAGATCTCGGCATTGTCAGCGACTACTTTGAAGGCAGCCAAAAATACCTGCAGTTCTTAAAACAGACAGTGGATGAAGAATTTACCGGTATTCATGTGGCGCTTGACTGTGCCAACGGTTCGACTTCTTCGCTGGCGACATATCTTTATGCTGATCTTGATGCAGATGTCTCGACAATGGGAGCATCCCCGAACGGTCTGAACATTAATGACGGGGTCGGGTCCACGCATCCGGAAGCGCTTGCTGCTTTCGTCCAGGAAAAAGGCGCGAATGTCGGGCTTGCATTTGACGGCGACGGCGACCGGTTGATCGCTGTTGATGAAAAAGGCCAGATCATAGACGGGGACCAGATTATGTATATTTGTGCCAAATACTTAAAACAAGAAGGGCTTTTAAAGAAAAATACCGTCGTTTCTACTGTAATGAGCAATCTCGGCTTCCATAAGGGCCTTGAAGCGCTCGGCATCAACAGTGTTCAAACGGCTGTCGGTGACCGGTACGTTGTCGAAGAAATGAAAGCAAACGGCTTTAATTTGGGCGGTGAGCAGTCGGGCCATATTATTTTCCTTGACCATAACACGACCGGGGACGGCCTTTTAACCGGACTGCAGCTGATCAACATTATGAAAATCGCGAACAAGCCGCTTTCCGAACTGGCTGCGGAAATGAAAAAGTACCCGCAGAAACTCGTGAATGTAAAGGTAACCGATAAATACCATGTTTTAGAAAACGAAAAAATAAAATCGGTGATTGATGAGGTGGAAAGGGAAATGGCCGGAAACGGGCGTGTTCTTGTCCGCCCTTCCGGAACAGAGCCGCTTGTGCGTGTCATGGTGGAAGCACAGACGGCGGAAGACTGCAGCCGGTTTGTTTCCCGGATTGCCGGGGCAGTGGAAGCGGAAATGGGTTTAAGAGAATAATTTTAAAAAATCCATCCCGGCTTTTCAATTGGTGCTGAAAAGAATTATTTTTTCCTGTGCATAAGGGGGCACGCAACAACCCTCTTATGCATATTTTATGTTGAGAATGGTAAAATATGTTGACGAAGTATCACGCATACGCTATGATAATGATGTTGTTTTCTCTTCACTTTACAGAAAAGGAGGATCGTTTGCGATTTTTTTCTAAAAGCGCCAGAACTGGGCCTGGGACGGATAGGTCCAGTTGACGAGGAGGAGGAGTATCGAGCTTTCGGCGGATGCCTCCCGGCTGCCACACACAGCCGTATGTTTTTCCACAAATCGGCGGGGCGACCCGGCGGACAAAGGGAAAAGCATGTGGGAAGAGAAAACGGATCAGCAGTTTTACAAAAATTTCAAGAGATAAGGGGGCAGGACTGCTCCCGGTAGTTCTTGCCCCCTTGTGATCCGAGGAGGAAGAACAAATGTGTGGTATTGTTGGTTATATCGGTACTGAAGATGCGAAGGAAATTTTGTTAAAAGGCTTGGAGAAGCTGGAATATAGAGGCTACGATTCTGCAGGGATCGCTCTCCGAAATGAAGCCGGCGTGCATGTGTTTAAAGAAAAGGGACGGATTGAAGATTTGCGCCGGATCGTGGATATGCGAATTGCGGCAACGATCGGCGTCGGCCATACACGCTGGGCAACCCACGGGGTTCCGAGCAGAGAAAATGCCCACCCGCACCAAAGTGCATCCGGCCGTTTTACGCTTGTGCATAACGGCGTGATCGAAAACTACACGCTTTTGCAAAAAGAGTATCTCACGGATGTTCCTTTAAAAAGTGATACCGATACGGAAATTATCGTGCAACTGGTGGAAAAATTTGCTTCAGAAGGCCTTGAAACGGCGGAAGCGTTCCGGAAAACGCTGACGCTTTTAAAGGGTTCTTATGCGCTTGCCCTCTTGGACGAAAAAGACGGCAATACGATTTATGCGGCAAAAAATAAAAGCCCGCTTTTGGTAGGCGTCGGCAACGGCTTTAATGTGGTAGCGAGCGATGCGATGGCGATGCTGCAAGTGACAGACCAGTTTATCGAACTGGCAGATGGTGAAATGGTCATCCTTACCCGCGGGCAAGTCACCATCCAGAATCTTGCCGGTGAAACGATCACCCGCCAACCGTATAAAGCAGAAATCGATGCAAGCGATATAGAGAAGGGTACGTACCCGCATTATATGCTGAAAGAAATCGATGAGCAGCCGCTCGTGATGCGGAAAATTATCCAGGCTTACCAGGATATCAACGGCAAATTGTCTGTTGACAGCCAAATTATCGATGCCGTAACCGAAGCTGACCGGCTTTATATTATCGCATGCGGCACGAGCTACCATGCCGGCCTTGTTGGCAAGCAGCTCATTGAGAAGCTGGCGAAAATTCCAGTTGAAGTCCATGTATCCAGTGAATTTGTTTACAATATGCCGCTTTTGTCAGAAAAACCGCTGTTCATTTTTATTTCGCAAAGCGGGGAGACAGCCGACAGCCGTGCCGTGCTTGTAAAAGTGAAAGAATTGGGTTACAAGACGCTGACGATGACCAATGTGCCGGGCTCGACTTTGTCCCGTGAAGCGGATTATACCCTATTGCTTCATGCAGGACCGGAAATTGCGGTTGCTTCGACAAAGGCATATACGGCGCAAATTGCCGTCCTTGCGATCCTTGCTGATGTAGCGGCAAAATCGCGTGGTTTCAGCGAAGACTTCGACCTGGTACATGAACTCGGCCTTGTGGCAAATGCGATGGAAGTGCTGTGTGGTTCAAAAGAAGAAATTGAACAAATGGCATATGACTACTTGACGGTCACCCGCAATTGCTTCTTCATCGGCCGTTCGATGGACTACTTTGTCTGCCTTGAAGGCGCACTGAAGCTGAAGGAAATCTCTTATATTCAAGCGGAAGGTTTTGCAGGGGGCGAACTCAAACACGGCACAATTGCCCTGATTGAGGACGGTACACCGGTTGTCGCGCTTGCTACGCAAAAAGACGTCAACTGGAGCATCCGCGGCAATGTCAAGGAAGTTGTCACCCGCGGGGCCAACCCTTGCGTGATCTCGATGAAAGGCCTGAATGAGGAAGGCGACCGTTTCGTCATTCCTCATGTACACGAATTATTGACACCTCTTATCTCAGTTGTACCATTGCAGTTGCTTGCGTATTACGCAGCACTGCACCGCGGCTGCGACGTCGACAAGCCGAGAAATTTGGCCAAATCGGTCACAGTCGAATAAACAAAAAAGCCCGGGGAAGCCAGAATGACTGGTTTTCCTGGGCTTTTTGTTTAATCAAATGATTGATTGAAGGGATGATACAAGGTAAAACAAGGCGATTTTATTGGCCCGGCTTCTTTGGATGAGGCCTTGTATCTCCCTGTTAAAAAGTCCGTCCCCTGCAAAAAAGTTGGGACCCGCTGTTAAATAGTTGGTACCTGACCGGCAGGAGACCAGGCCAATTCAGCAGGCAAATATGGTTGTTTTCCGGGTCATTTTCAACCCTAATTCAATAGAAAGACAAACTCGGGCTCGATCCAAAACGGGTCCAGTTTTTCTTTTGTACAGCGGCCCCAATCCTTTGTCCCGCATGGGCTCCGCCGTTCTCTAATCCTATAGCGTTAGAAGCTCCACTGTATGGAATTGGGCGATTCTCAGTCCTTTTTCATGTGGTTCCCAGCCAGCTCAGTTCCGTCATTTCTCCAATATTTTTTCTCTAATCAGGGAAGAACTTTTTGACATTTCCAGACTATGCTGAACAACCCAGCAACCTAATTTCTGGTAAAAATCAGGCGTTTTGGGAACCAACTTTTTAACATTGCCAGCGGTCATCAAAATGCGGTTGGAGCCTTGGGGGAGTAAGAGGAAAGGGGGATTTTGGCGGGGAAGGACTTTTTTACAGGGGAATAAATAGTAATATATATCTAAAATATCAAAAAATAGGTACCAATAATATTATTTTATGGTAAAATTTGTTGTGGTACTTCAAGTATCTTTTCAGGATCCGCAGCATTTGCTGCTGAGAAACCGAGTGAAACCACATCTTCTGTAGTACAACAAAGTCAGGCAACTCAAGCTCAAGCTTCATCTCTTGCAGTAGATCCTGGTATTCAATCTATTAACGGTCAGATGTCTACTCAATCAGAACCAACTTACATAAATAAGAAGGCTTTAAGATGGGCAATTGATAGTACTACTCCTATTACTAATCTAGTAGGTAAATATTTTGGTAAAACAGCTGTGAAAAAAGTAGGAAGCGTTATGCATAGTCATGTAAAACCTGCTCTACGTAAATTAGAAGCTTTAGATAAGGTAAACTAAAAGAAACTTTA
The DNA here is from genome assembly GCF_025905465.1 of Weizmannia sp. WK01. Classification (NCBI taxonomy): domain Bacteria; kingdom Bacillati; phylum Bacillota; class Bacilli; order Caryophanales; family Bacillaceae; genus Heyndrickxia; species Weizmannia sp. WK01. Next base: position 270,504 of record NZ_CP109616.1, read on the forward strand.
ATACGATGCTATGAAGGGACCACTTGGAGCTACAGCTGCAAGATTTGGTGCTAAAGCCATTGTAAAAGTGATTCAAATCTTTAGTCTCGTTTAAAAAAAGATAGGAGAATAAGTATGGATGCTAAAAATACCTCGCAAGTGATTGAAAATTTGGAGAACCAGGTAGAAAGATTAGATAAAGAAGTTTATAACTTAAATTCTAAGGTTGAACTTTTAGAAGGCCTTTTAATAAAAATTATTGAAAATCAAAAAATATCTCCTAATTTATTATTAGATATTGATTGCATTGCTGTAAAAAAAGATTTAAGTGGTGAAGAGCGAGCTGAGATTTCATTTTTCCTTCTCAAAGTTCAAAAAGAGTATATGCAAGAAGGTAAAGTTCCAAATTTAGAAGAATTTCATTCTGGATTATGTAATGTACTAGGTGTTACTCAAAATGAAAAAGAAGAATATCCAATTGAAATCTCAAAACAATTGCTTCAGAAGTATGACAAAATAGGTGAATTTCCAGTTGCAAAAGAAATTTTATCTAAAAGTTGAAATACCGAAATCTATTCTCACCCCTTGTTCTACAAGGGTTTAAAGCAAAAATAAAAGCATGAACACTCAAAACTCGGTAAGGGGTATTACGATTGCCAAAATATGAGAGTAAAAAAGCCTTGATTGATGAAATTACTAAGAGTGCAAAGTTATTTATTGATGAATTCCGTTCTATTAATAATCTTGATAAAGATGTATTTGTAAACGGAGTGGATAGAACGCCATCCCAGATGATTGCTTACCAACTGGGATGGTTAAATTTAATATTATCATGGGAACAAGATAACAAAGAGGGAAAAAATGTAATAACACCTGCGCCAGATTATAAATGGAATAACCTAGGGGGGCTTTATCAGAGCTTTTATGATAAATATGCAAATGATTCGATTGAAACGTTAATTGAACTGTTTAATCAGGATGTTCATAAAATCATTCAATTGGTTGAAAGCTATAATGACCAAGAATTATTTGGGCAAGGCGGCAGACAGTGGGCGTCTTCAACACCGTCCAATTGGCCAATTTGGAAGTGGATTCATATCAATACAGTAGCGCCATTTAAAACATTTAGAACTAAAATTAGAAAATGGAAAAAGATGAAAGGGATATAATTTTTAATGGATTTGCAGGATCAAATAAATTTAGAGACCTTTCGCAGCCGAAAGTGTACAAAAGGAGTGTCTTGGAGTACCCGGTATTTAAAACCCATCGAGAAAAATTTCCCACATAAGGTAAAGCGCTGTCTCTGCTCGTTTTCGAACGAATATGGTAAAATAAGGGCAGCTTATTTTAAGGGAGTTTTCAAAATGGCAAACGGATCATCTCTATATAAAGGACAGTATCATATAGAACTTAGGGATGTTGACTTTACGAAGAAGTTAAAGCTAAGCGCATTGTTCAGCTTGTTTCAAGACATTGCCAGCCTCGCTGCCGAGGATCTTGGTTATGGCATTGAGACATTGGAGAAGAAGTATAAGGTGGCATGGATTTTAACCCGCATTCGCGTGGATATCCTGCGCCATCCTACTTGGGATGAAAACATCACGATTGAAACGTGGCCGCTTCATCCAAGCAAGATTGATTTTGACCGCGACTTTCTTGTCAAAGATCACACCGGAGCGGTCATCACAAAAGCGGCATCAAAATGGGTCGTCATGGGTTTAAACGATCGGAAAATTAAACGAACAGAATCAATTAACATCCACTACCCTGAAAACCGTACGGAACGCGCTATTGAAGGGAAATTTGGGAAGTTCAAAGATTTTGGCGGATTAGAACCCGCTTATCAAAAAGTCATTGGGTACAGTGATATCGATTTTAACGGCCATCTCAATAACTCCAAATATGTCGATTACATCATGGATTGCTTTCTTCCGGATTTTCACAAAAGGCACCCCATTCATACAATAGAGATCAATTTCAATCAAGAAGCCTTGCCGGGAGATTCCATTACACTATACAAAGATATTTCCAAAATGGACGAGCACGAGCTTTATGTTGAGGGGATCAATCAAACCGATCATCATACCATTTTTAAATCGCACATCACGATTCATTAAGGGGCTCTCAATCAGGTCCAAGTTCATAAATTCCTTTAAATCATGGTGTCTGTGTTGTCTTATTTTTCAAAAGGATGAACCAATTGGCCATAACCAAGTTAATTAAGTCTGGCAGAACGAGTTTTATTGTTAAAGTTTGGTTTCAGAAATGACCGAATCCTATTGAGATTCGGTTATAATCGTTAGCCATATCATCACTTTTGCGATTGATCATGCAGAATGATTGGTTTATTATCTCGCATCGTCGCTTGATATAAACTTATGTCGCCGGTTTTCGGCACTCCAGATAATGCGGGAACGACAAAATTATCATTGAGTGAAATCGTCCAAACCGCCTGCTTTTGTTTCTCTAAAACGATGGCAAGCGTACCAAATTGTTTGATATGGCGCCAATCAAAAAATTCTGTACGCCCGCCCACAATAACCGTTATCCCTTTTGTATCGCTTACCACTTTGGTATTTTTTCCTTGCCACTTGCCTTGGATTTCCGACCCGACATAATAATAGGAACGACCATCTGACCGGTCACCGTATGTCGCAATGAATTGCTCGATCTTTCCGTCAGCTGTCTTATAAGTCACTGCGGCGATATCGTTGGCGAGCCATTTGACCTTAAACACCCCGTCTGTCTTATAGGGCAGTCTTTCTTTTGGCCGCGCAAGGATACCGAAATAAGACCTTAGATAGACGGCGTCGCCGGACTTCGTCTTTTCTTTGATCGACACCACATGTTTGTAATCGGGCGAGAGGCTTGTGATATTTTTTATTTCCTTGTTACTCGCAACAAGCAAGCCTCCACTTGCAAGGATGAAGACGACAGCCAAGCCACTGATAGCCCAAAGCCATATTTTTGAAGGTTTCAGGAGAAGTATAATGGCCAGCGCTAAAAAGATGAAGCAAAGGATATTGATGAAGTAAAAGAGCCTGTCATCGACATACTCCGCTTGAAATCTTTCATGCGCATATAGGCAGCCCATTTGCAAACAAAAGAAACCAACGGCGAAAAGAAGCAGCATCCACCCGGTCACTTTGATATATAATCCTTTTACCTGGCTCATTCGCCTACCTCCGTCGAAAACTCCCATGTCAACCCATTATCTTTTGATATGAACTTGCCTTTAACTTTTCCACCCTTATAATCGCCATTGGGACCTTGATTAACAAGTAGGACCAGGTGATCGCCTTCTTTTTTGGGGATTTCAGCCGTCACAAAGATCTTATGATACTTTGCCGGTATATTTATTTCCGCCCTCTTCCACGATTTTCCGCCGTCTTGCGTCACATGGAAATCCGGTTCCTCAGGATCAATCGTCCCATAAGACATAAATCCGGTTGATTCATCGATAAATCCACCGTCAGAAAGCAGCCGCGAATCCCCTGTAAAGCCGGTGATATGCCAAGTCTTACCGCCATCATAGGTTAAATAAGCATTTGAACCTTCTTGTGACATGGTCCGATAGCCGGTAAGAATCACATAACCGAAACGATCATTCAGAAACGCGACTTTTCGAATTCGTATGCCGGGAAAGTCTTTTTCAACAACCGCGCGCTGCCACGTTTTGCCTTGGTCAAGCGTATAAATGAGTAACGTTTCCTTATCTTCTGATCCATCCGAATAGAGGAATGCCGCCCGTTTTGCCGTGAGAACATAGCTATTTTCGATGAGTTCTTGTTCATTGCCGTTATATTCTCCCTTAAATAACTGATCTTTTTTTACCGGGACGGTGACCCAATGGCCGCCCTTATCAAACGTAATCTTAAGCTGATTGTTTGTTAACGCATAGCCATTCTTTTCATCCATATAATGCGGCTGAAGTGGCGTTGTTTGTTTAGGCTTTAATGGCGCGCCGTCGCCGTTTTGTTCATCAATCGTTTGATCAAATGGAGGAGAGAGCAATCGCTGGGACTTATAGAACGAGATTGTCATGATGATGAAACCAATGATGATCACTCCGGCCACCATAAAGACGAATTTTTTCATCTTATACACCTTCATTTTTTAATAGTCCGAAGGCTTAAAAACGTCAAACGTAAGAACGCTTTTTAAGTGTTTAGTACTTAAAATAAGCGGCCGAATTCGGTTAATCACGGTCACTTATTCTTGGTATCAGATAAACAAAAATACGATCATTTTCAAACCGCGCCTGCAATTTTCAATCGGGTCAATTCGGTAGAAAAGAATTTGTATGTTAAGCCTTTGCCAGTTTTTTTCTTCTGAATTACGAAAGTAAAATAGAAGCTTAAAATAAAAAGGTGCCTCGAACCTCTGGTATCAGCTCTGAGGAGTAAAAATTTTTCGTGATAATTTAACTATTCCCCCCCAAAAATGCGGCTAAATATGTAATAATTTAAATAATTAGAGCTTGCTGGACGAATATTTTGGCATGGCTTAGTGACAAGTCGAATACAAGCTAAAATTTGATTCGTTCAGCAAGCCCTAATTAAACTTGGCTGTTTTGAGGGGGTTTTTATTTTGGTTACTAGAAAAGAAAAAAGAAATCGTGAAAAAGAAGCAAATTATTTTTTCGAGTTCCTTAAAATTCAGAAGCATTTTTTCAAAGACCTGATGAATAACCTAAAAAAGGTAGCAGACCACCGACATCAAAGCTATATCACTTATGGTCCAGAGGTCCTTTTATTTACGATGATGTTGAAACCCACATTTCGCACGTCTTAAATATAGTTCATTCTAATTTTTGAATGAACTATATTTAAATGGCTTGGTGGGATGATATCTTCTTATTTTTGAGGAATTTTCGATAAAATTCTTTTCAATTCGACATTCTTTTCATGAATTCCTCCTATTGTGTGTTATTCGCCTTTGTTTTCGACATTTTTTGACACGTATATTGATACATCATACCCGCATAATTCAATGATTTTTTTGGCTTGTGAATCAATATTATCGGGTAAGAGCCTTATTTTTTGTTGATTTTGATTTATAAGGATCACGGTAATATCTTCTAATTGCTCTAACAATGCTTGGCCTGTGGGTTGATAGAGTTTCCTTTTTCCTTTCAAGATTAGAGATAGGTTCTTTTCTTTCAGTTCTTTTCTAACTCGATATTCTAAAATTCCATAGATTAATAAAGCCATCACATACACAATACCTAAGGCCTCAACCCTTTCTGGGGTTTTCAAGTAAATGGCATCAATCATTTGTGAATCTTTGATTAATCGGAAACGGGTCTCAGCGGCCGACTGTCCTTTATAAACCCTCAAAACTTCTTGATTGGATAGTGTCTCCTCGTCTAATTTATTTGTGATTAAAACAAAAGTGCTGAGCATTTTTTTCTTATTTTCGATAAAATCATGATCTTTTTCAAACGATTCCAGTTGTATTTGATAGATTTGTTCTTGTTTTGTCTGTTCGTCCTTTTTAGGTCTTCCTCTCTTTTTTCGTTTGATAGGTTGATCACTCATCTGGACGTTTAGTTTATAACAGAAATATGAAGCCTTTTGTTTTTTCTTAAAAGATTGAATTGCTTCTAGTGCGTCCTCTTTACAATGAAAGATAACTTTACTCAGTTTTTCTATCTCTTTTTTTAATTGTATTTCTTCCTTTTCGATCGCCCGATTTAGGGTTTTCTCTTTTCGTTGATCTAAATTGTTTGAGTGGACAACAAGAAACCGGTAAGGAAGGTTTTGAATTTGTCTTTCAAAAGCTTGAATTTGGTAAATAGCTGCGTCTTTTTTATTGCTAAGTGAGCCTACCCTTTCCCAGTTGTTGAGCAACCATGCCTCTTTCTTTAGTTCTGTGCTTAAACCGAATGTATCAGGTAAACGGGAAATAAACGATAAATTTTGTTGTTGAATTTCCGCTAGATTTTCCGTTGTGATTAATGCAGAATCGGCTTGATAAATGAGATTTTTCCAATCTTCATGGGAAAGGATTTTTCTCATCTTTTGAATAAATTCCACATTCCAAGATTTATCCGAAGTATTCCCATTTTCTACTTTTGCAAGGATAGGAATTCGTTCAGGTGTGACCCCCATCCCCAGAACGATTTGTTTTAAGTCAGGCCTATGGGCCTTACTATACCCGTACGTAATTTGCAGTCCATCTTCCTTCGGTTGCTTATATTCGCCGTAAACAGAAATTGAGGTTGTATCGTTATGCAGTACACCAATAGGAAGATTCAATTTTTTTAGTGCTTTTAATGCAAGGGTGGAATAGACTTTCCATGCTTCGGCTTCATACAAGTAATCTAATGCTCTTCCTAATGCATCATCATTTAATTGATCGGGTGAAACCGATGTATCGAAAAGCATCTCAGAATCTAGGTTTTGATAGAATTCATGAACCTTATAAAGGGGCTTGCCACTGCATAAAATGTTTAAGACAAGGGCTTTAATCCTTGTTCCGGGTGAGATATGACAACGGACAGAATCCCATTTGACTAAATCATTAATGGTCTTTTCGAGTTCTATTTCATCACACAGTTTAGATAAAAGTTGAGACGGCCCCACATGTAAGGTTAAAATTTGATCTGACATAAAAATTTCCTCATCTTCCTCTAGTTAGATAATCATTCAATTCTACAAAGAAGGAGAAAATTCCTTTAAAAAAATCACAAAATGGAAAAATTTACGTGCGGAATATGCGTTGAAAAATATGACCGGCCTAAAATCCATGAGAAACATGAGTGAGCGTTTTAATAAAGAAGAATGTATTAAAAATGTAGGGAAGGTGTTAGGCTTAGATTCTCTTGAAGAACTTCCACATTATGATACAATTAACGACTTTTTATCTGGCTTAGATGTAAATGAATTAGAAAAAATTAGAACGTATATGATTAAAGAATTATTGAAAAAAAGGTCTCTCGAGTCTTATCGAATTGAAGGAAAGTACTGGGGTGTCATCATTGATGGAACTGGATTACACACCTTTCATAAGAAACATTGTAAACACTGCCTGAGACGGGCATATACAAATAAAGAAACAGGAGAAACGAACGTACTTTATATGCACCATGTACTTGAAGCCAAGCTTGTCGTGGGGGATATGGTCTTCAGTATTGCCTCCGAATTTATCGAAAATGAATCAGAAAATGTTTCTAAGCAAGATTGTGAATTAAAAGCCTTCGACAGGCTGGCAAAGAAAATAAAAAAAATATTTAAAAGACTACCGATTTGTATCTTGGGAGATAGTCTCTATGCATGTGAAACGGTATTTAATCTGTGCAGGGCGCACAAATGGAAATATATATGCAGATTTAAGGAAGGGAGAATTAAAAGTATCTCGACGGAGTTTAAGGCAATAAAAGAGCTGGAACAAAGTAAGGATCAGAATTCATTAGTTTGGGTGAATGATATTGCCTACAAAGACAGAACGGTCAATCTGATGGAGGCCACAATGAAAACAGAGGATGGGAAATCGAAAGAGTATGTATTTATAACGGATATTAAAATCACGAAAAAGAACGTGGAACGACTCATCGCTGCAGGAAGAAGCCGCTGGAAGATTGAAAATCAAGGATTTAACGAACAAAAAAATAATCGTTACAATATAGAACATGCCAATAGCCAAAACTACACAGCCATGAAAAATCATTATTTATTAGTTCAAATAACAGATATTATTAGACAGCTGTTTGAAAAAGGTTCGTCAATCTTAAAAGCACTCAAAAAAACGGCAAAAGAAAAATCCTCAAATCTGTTGGAATCGTTTCGGACACGCATTTTAACAGACGAGGATTTCACCCATTTAAGTAAGCCAATACAAGTAAGGTTTACTTAATGGTTATATTATAGCAAAGGATGTGATGTAAAAAAAGGTTTTTTTGAAGTTATCCACAATTTTAAAAAAGAAATTTGCAAATTCGGCTCTTTTTGACTTTGAAAGCAGAAAAAATAGATGGAAAAATTTTCTAAATGTGGATAAGTCATTTTATCATAAAACATCTAAAAATTGATGAATTTACTCTTCAGAGCTGCTCTGGTATAATTAGGTTTGACAAAAACTACTAAACCAGAAAGAGGAACCTTTAAGGTGAATTATATCACTTCTGTCTTGAAAATCAAATGTGTTTTTTATTTAAAGAAGAATACAAATTTTAGTCGGCTTCCCTCAATTTTGTAGTTTTTGAAAAAATGGAGTTGCGGAATATAGTCAAGAAAAAAGAAACTCTGCCCAAAATTAACCCTGGATCCTCTTTAGAGTAATAAGGGGGATGGCAACGATTCGTAAAATATATGGTCATTTTGGTGTTTTCTGCCGATAACCATGTTACCGGCAGCGTTTTTGGTGGCTTTCTCCAAAGAGTTTGACATATTCTCCTAAAGGTTTTTTGTTATATTCTCTATCGGGATATCTGATTTTATCTTAAATGAAGAATAAAACAAGGTAATCCGTAAGATGGCCATAACGGCGATTATCATACAAGTTATAAATATCCCAAAGGTTTCTATTAATCCCCAAGAAATGATCATAAAAGAAAGGGTGCCTAGATCTGCTGATGCCTCCATCACGCCCATTACTTTACCTTTTTCATATTGGGGGATCGCTTTAAAGGTTTCAGCTGAGAGCAAATTATTTATTACGGGGTTTCCCATCGTCATAATGGCAAATCCAACTATAAAGAATATCCAGTTTAAGGAGGCTCCCATCATAACAATGCCCCCACATACCAAAAAGACAGTTAGAAAATACAAAAATACCTTTGAAGCGAATAAAAGACTGGATCTTGATAATATCATATTGGATAAAATCACAAAAACACCACCAACGAGCCAAAAAATCGATATTTCAAAGTCAGCTACTTTAAAATGTCCTTCCAAAATATACACCGAAAGGCTCGTCATTACGGGACCAATCATGCCACCTAGTAAATGTGAGAAAAAGTAAATCCGCAGTATTTTATCTTTTAAAGTCCTTTTCAAATATGCTAAGGAAAACCATGCAGTATCATGCGAGTGTTCGATTTGAATTTTTTCATCAAACCTCATGATTAAAAACGCGCACACGAGAAAAGAAGCAGAGTCTATGAGAATGGCGTACGAACTTAAAATACCAAAAATGAGTGGCCCGATAGTAAAACCTACAGTCTTACAAGTTGTAGTAAACGTGTTTTTCTTGCTTATTGCCCTTGCTAATCCTATGTTTGGATCTTTAATTGTCAAATCTCTAAACCATACTTCAAGACACAGATTAGCAAAATGCCCAAGTGATTGGGATAAGATCATCAAAGGGAATAAAAAAATAATAAAATGTTTAAATGATAGTAATGAAAATAATGTTATCATAACAAAGCAATTAAGAAAAAAGGAAGTAAATATCATCTTTTTAGAAGATACTTTGTCTATAAAATGTCCGCTTACAATGGTAGATATTATTCCCGCAATCGTTTCTGTAAGGTACAAACTTCCGGCATAAAGGAATGAGCCTGTTAGATTGAGGGCAAAAATGGGAAGACCGGTCCATGTTATTGCGGTACCTAGCGTATTAATGGTATCAACAAGTATTAATCTGTTTACTGCGTTGTTTAACATATTGGCACCCCCAAAAAATGCTTTTATGGCCAAAGGCAAGCCTAAATTAAAATAGGCTTGCCTTATAAACAATCGTTTGCTGACTTTTCACCTTAAATCTGAACCTTGGCTTGTTCAGTTTTTAATGGTTCGTTTAAGCAAGTCTTTTTTTCTTGTTCACCTTTCAACGGTTCATTATAGCAGGTTGCAGCTTTCAACGGTTCATTATAGCAGGTTCCAGCTTTCAATGGTTCATTGTAGCAGGTCGCAGCTTTCAACGGTTCATTGTAGCAGGTTCCAGCTTTCAATGGTTCATTATAGCAAGTCTTTACTTCAGCATTCGTGCTATTTTTGGCTAGTTCTTTAACTTTATCCTGAATCCGTGACGAAATTTTCACTTAACGTTAACCCATTCGCATGAAATCTAGTATAATAAGCATATCCATTAAATTTAACTCATTCCACATTCAGGTGATCTAATGAAAAAGTTAGTGATAGAAGCCACGAAAGAACGAATTGTTGCCCAAAGCGGTTTAGCGATAGTAGGAAATTTACTAAATCTAACGAATTTAGCTTCCAGGTTAAATGCCTATCGACTCCCTGATATTTCCCGAAATCCCGTCTGTTCCAATGCTGATGTGGCCAAATCCTATATTGGCCTGCTTTGCCAAGGAGAAAGTGATTATGACAATATTGAAACCTTCCGCGAAGATGCCTTTTTTGCACTGGCTTTGGATATCCAAAGGGTTCCTTCCAGCCCGACTTTAAGGCAGCGATTGGACCAAGCTGCCTTGACGGAAAAATGGAAAGCGATCTTGCATGAAGAATCGCTGAATCTGATCCGCAATACAAATGCGGAAATTAGCCCAGTTTACGCCAAAGACAAACCGTATATCCCGGTTGATCTGGATGTCTCCCCTTTTGATAACTCCAAAACAAAAAAAGAAGGAGTGGAAAGAACCTATAAAGGCTGCGACGGTTATGCACCTATGTTCGGTTACATTGGGCAGGAAGGCTACTGCCTGCATGTTGAGATGCGAAAGGGAAATAACCACTGCCAAAAAGGTACGCCGAATTTTATCAAGGAAACCATCCAATCTGCCAGGAGATTAACGGATCAGCCATTGCTTTTCAGGCTTGATTCCGGAAATGACAGCCGGGATAATCTCATCATTTTCTTGGAAGAACATGCAAGCTTTGTTATCAAACGCAATCCTCGTAAGGAAAAAGCAGAAGACTGGCTTCATATTGCCCAAAAATATGGGATCTGCTGTGAAGAACGGGAAGGAAAGAAGGTTTACCTTGGATCCATCCCCGAAACCATTCAATTAAAAGACCAGATACGAACCATCCGAAAAGTCTTTAAAGTGATCGAAAGAACCATCTCAAGAGACGGCCAGATTTTTTTAATTCCTGAATATGAATTTGAAACCTACTGGACAGATCTTGAAGTGCCGCCTCATGTGGTGATCTCTCTCTATCATGACCATGGCACATGCGAACAGTTTCACAGTGAAATTAAATCAGAACTGGATCTGGAACGGTTGCCATCGGGCAAATATGAAACGAATGGCCTTGTGCTCCATTTTGGTGTATTTGCGTATAATTTACTTCGTTTGATCGGACAAGAAAGCTTGAAAAAACAAGATGCACCATTGAAAAAGAAAGCAACACGAAGAAGAATCCGAACTGTCATCCAGAATATGATTACACTGGCTTCAAAGCTTGTTTACCAAGGTCGGCAATGGAAATTAAAAGTGACAGCGACCAACAAATGGTTGCCGACTTTTGCTCGCTTATACGATGCCTTTTACTAGACAACCAGGGTAATAAGCGATAAGAAGAAAAGCCGAAACAAACCAGAAAACTTGCAAAAAATGGAAATTTGCAGGTTTATTTGTCATGCCCTAAAATAAATGAAATAGGGAAATATTTACCTACTAAAACTACAAAAGTATATTTATTGAGTATTGAGATACATCTAGATATCCCCTCTTGGGAAAACTGCCTATTACCGACGTTTGTTAGATTTTCGTCACGGATTCAGGTTTATCTGATAACGGTATATTATAGTCTTCTTTAAATTCAACGGACCATTTTTTCAAAGACTCCCTATATATATTCAATAAATGAGGAAGCTCAGATTCTTCTTTGCCATAACCAGGATTATGATCTAAAATACAACCAAAGTAATCCATGCAATCATTATAATATTTCTGTGGATGAAGAATATGAAGGTGCCACATTTCGTCAATATCATACGTAGGGCAGATTGAGGTGTAAGGATATTTTTTCACTAAATATAGGAATTTCAAGTATCTGTTTTTTATACATGTAAGTTCCTCTTCTGATAACCTACTTAAAACCCCATCACTCCTCCTAGCCGCCTCGATTAAGTCCACGCTCACATTTGGAAAATGTTTGCTCATATACTTTACCTCCCATATTTTATTTCCTACATCACTATAACTATGAGGGCTTACCGAAATTTATGTGTATGTTCATCAAATAAATGTCAACCTTATAGGACTTGCCTCAGTTCTGAAGAGTAAATTCATCAATTTTTAGATGTTTTATGATAAAATGACTTATCCACATTTAGAAAATTTTTCCATCTATTTTTTCTGCTTTCAAAGTCAAAAAGAGCCGAATTTGCAAATTTCTTTTTTAAAATTGTGGATAACTTCAAAAAAACCTTTTTTTACATCACATCCTTTGCTATAATATAACCATTAAGTAAACCTTACTTGTATTGGCTTACTTAAATGGGTGAAATCCTCGTCTGTTAAAATGCGTGTCCGAAACGATTCCAACAGATTTGAGGATTTTTCTTTTGCCGTTTTTTTGAGTGCTTTTAAGATTGACGAACCTTTTTCAAACAGCTGTCTAATAATATCTGTTATTTGAACTAATAAATAATGATTTTTCATGGCTGTGTAGTTTTGGCTATTGGCATGTTCTATATTGTAACGATTATTTTTTTGTTCGTTAAATCCTTGATTTTCAATCTTCCAGCGGCTTCTTCCTGCAGCGATGAGTCGTTCCACGTTCTTTTTCGTGATTTTAATATCCGTTATAAATACATACTCTTTCGATTTCCCATCCTCTGTTTTCATTGTGGCCTCCATCAGATTGACCGTTCTGTCTTTGTAGGCAATATCATTCACCCAAACTAATGAATTCTGATCCTTACTTTGTTCCAGCTCTTTTATTGCCTTAAACTCCGTCGAGATACTTTTAATTCTCCCTTCCTTAAATCTGCATATATATTTCCATTTGTGCGCCCTGCACAGATTAAATACCGTTTCACATGCATAGAGACTATCTCCCAAGATACAAATCGGTAGTCTTTTAAATATTTTTTTTATTTTCTTTGCCAGCCTGTCGAAGGCTTTTAATTCACAATCTTGCTTAGAAACATTTTCTGATTCATTTTCGATAAATTCGGAGGCAATACTGAAGACCATATCCCCCACGACAAGCTTGGCTTCAAGTACATGGTGCATATAAAGTACGTTCGTTTCTCCTGTTTCTTTATTTGTATATGCCCGTCTCAGGCAGTGTTTACAATGTTTCTCATGAAAGGTGTGTAATCCAGTTCCATCAATGATGACACCCCAGTACTTTCCTTCAATTCGATAAGACTCGAGAGACCTTTTTTTCAATAATTCTTTAATCATATACGTTCTAATTTTTTCTAATTCATTTACATCTAAGCCAGATAAAAAGTCGTTAATTGTATCATAATGTGGAAGTTCTTCAAGAGAATCTAAGCCTAACACCTTCCCTACATTTTTAATACATTCTTCTTTATTAAAACGCTCACTCATGTTTCTCATGGATTTTAGGCCGGTCATATTTTTCAACATCATCGTAAATAAAAGGACCTCTGGACCATAAGTGATATAGCTTTGATGTCGGTGGTCTGCTACCTTTTTTAGGTTATTCATCAGGTCTTTGAAAAAATGCTTCTGAATTTTAAGGAACTCGAAAAAATAATTTGCTTCTTTTTCACGATTTCTTTTTTCTTTTCTAGTAACCAAAATAAAAACCCCCTCAAAACAGCCAAGTTTAATTAGGGCTTGCTGAACGAATCAAATTTTAGCTTGTATTCGACTTGTCACTAAGCCATGCCAAAATATTCGTCCAGCAAGCTCTAATTATTTAAATTATTACATATTTAGCCGCATTTTTGGGGGGGGGAATAGTTAAATTATCACGAAAAATTTTTACTCCTCAGAGCTGGACTTGCCTTAAAGGGAGATACTTATCTGCTCAAAAGTAACGGAGAGCTTTTTGTACCAAATAATTCCAATGGTCTCCGTGTCCCATTTTACATATTGAAACTATTTGCCGACAGCTTTCCTTACACATTATATTCGCGAAAAGTAGCCGAAATCCTTCTTTAATCTGTAATTTTTGCTTATTCAACAGGTCCTAAATAGCCAGTCCCGGATTCAACAGGAAAACAGTCCGATTTGGCAGGCAAAATTCAATTGAAAACCAAATTCAAACTGGATCCAAAACGGGTTCAGTTTTTCTTTTGACCAGTGTAATTTCTATCCTCGATGCAGATTAGGAGGGGAATTGAAAAAGTTTTTTAAGACTGTCGGTGAATGACATTGCATTGGCATTCATCATGATCTGGACCCAAGAAAAAGGTCATTTACGACATAAGACCATTTTATTAAGAAAGGTTGCGGGGTTGATCCTTTTCTAAGAGGAGGCAAGAAAGACCATCCTTTTTCGTTTTCAAGATGGTCTTTTTTAATCAAAATTCAATTTTTCTATCCCTTTCTTTTTGTTGATAAAATCACCAATTGTCCTAGTAAAGCCACTAGCACAAGACAGCCGGCTGCAAATGGAAGTTGGGAAGGTGTCAATCCAGCTACCATAACAACCCCTCCAAGCGCAGACCCTACTGAGCTCCCTAAATAATTGGCGGAACTGTTTAAAGCGACAACAGCGGGTCCGTGTTTAGGCTGTAGCTCGAGTAATACATGCTGTTGAGGGGCTAGTGAAGCCCATCCCATTGCACCCCAAATAAAGAAGGGTAGAAACATTAGAATAGGAACTCTAAGACCTAACGGCAGACTGAACATGGCTAATGCTAATAGAATTAATATACCGCCCGTAATCCAGCCTGGACGTCCTATTCGATCAATAAGAGTACCAATGAATAAGCTGCCGACAACACCACCAATGCCCCACGCCCAAAGATATGGTGTAACAGAATGGATTCCATCCAAGTTCTGCAAGATTGGAGCGATATACGTATAAAGCCCCAAACTTGCAATGCCTGTCACAAAAGTAATGCCAACCGTTGCTGTTACTCTTCCATTGGCCAGCATTGCAAGACGTTGCCGTAATGACGGTGGGGGCGAAGCTGGAATGTTTGGAAACCAGATGACAATCCCAATCATAGCAATGAGACCAAGTATCGTAATGAGCCATAACGTCCCATCCCAACCTGCATGCGCAGCAACTATCAATCCGAGTGGAACCCCCACGACCGTCCCCATGCTCATACCGCCTAATGTCATACCTAAGGCACGTCCGCGCTTCTTATCGGAAACAAGAGATGAAGCGGCTGCCGTGGCAAGCGGAGAATAAAGACCAGCTCCGATCCCTGCAATGGCACGAGCAATAAGCAGAAAGAGAAAATTCGGTGCCAGTGCACTGCCCGCATTGCCTAATGAGAACACCGCAAGTGCCAGTACCAATATGCTACGTGTTGGTTTTCCGGCCAATAATGTTGCGAAAATCGGAGCGGCGAGCGCAAAGCAAAGTGTGAAGATGGTCACAGCCTGTCCCGTCTGCGAATCGATGATTTTAAATGTTGCCCCGATATCGGGTAACAAACCAGCCATTACATAGGCATCAAACCCAAGCGTAAACATCCCTATGGTAAGAAGAAATACCCTCCTCATGTTACCCCTCCTCAAATCTTCTATTATATACTTGTTAAATATTTAACTATTTGGATATTTCTTCGTATAGGATAAACCAATATGTTACAATGAATGGGTCCCTATATGTGCAAGATTACTACAAGGACAGGATAAAAGGAATAATCATTGTGTTAGATGGATATAACAAATAGTTATAACGGAATAAGGTGAAGTGAATGAATACGGAGTGGCTGCAAAGTTTTGTGGAGGCTGCGAAACAAAAAAGTTTATCTAAAGCCGCAAAATCCAACAACATCTCTCAACCAGCATTGAGCAAGCATATACGAAATTTGGAAAATGAACTTGGCGTCGTGTTGTTTCATAGAACGTCAACCGGCATTGAACTAACGGAGGCTGGTCAACATTTCCGCACCCGGATTTTACCAGTCATAGATGAGCTAGCTTCGATTCGTCAAGAATTACGACAGTTTTCCCGGACGGCACCAATAGCGATAGGAAGTCTACCTAGTTTGGCCACTTATTATTTACCCTCGAGAATTAAGGAGTTACGTTCTTTGGATCAGCCAACAACATTAATGATTCAAAACACTTCAGATGAACTTGTACAATCATTAGAGGAAGGAAGACTTGACGTTGTCTTAATCGATACCCTGAGTACAAAGGAATCGTTGTGGAGTTGGGAATTGTTTACGGAGCCTTATTATGCGGTGTTTCCCATAGACCACCGTCTTCGATCACGAAAAACGGTTCAGCTTGTTGATCTATGCAAAGAACCCCTCATTGTTCATCAAGCTCCTTGTGATACAAGAAGGCGGATTAAAGAACAAATGGATTCGCTGGGTTACAAGCCTAATATCATTAGTGAAGTAGCTTTTGGTGATTTTATTTTTGGAGCCGTAATGGCTGGAATGGGCATCACAATTGTTCCTGAAATAAGTGCTAAACATATCGATCATCAACAACTTTTCGCTTTGCCGATTATAGATTTTGGGAAAAAGAGGTCAATTTCACTGGCTACTAAAAATGCTAAACTTGGATTAAAACTTTATCAATTTTTGGCGAAGCATGCTAATGAGAAGATCTAGGTATAGTCGTCTTAAATTGATGAATACTTGTTCTATTAACTACACGATTGTGGAATACCAGAAGTAAAAAATGATCAAACTTTTTTTAAAAAATTTATTTGAGATCTTTAAAAAAGAATACTGTACGCCAGCGTATCGCTCTTATACGATCAATCGTTTCCAAAGGGAATTTATCTATGCGGCTGGCGTACGAATGTCATCTTGAACATTTGTGAAATATACGCTCATAAAAAGGCATTCCGGCAAATATTTCAAAGTATACGGCTGATTGACTGGGTGTCGAAGCTGAAACGGAATACTGGAAATTGAAACGCCTGCAAATGTGGGGAGGGGGGAGTATGGCCATAACAACCCGAAAACAGGCAATTATAATTCCACTTTTAGCAATACCTTCAAACATATAATTCTAATTACTAAATATTTACCTATCGAATTTTCACACTTTTTTAATTGGGGATGATATCTTTTTATCCAGTTCTATAAGTAATTGACCGATCTTTTTATCATGAATCACTTGATCGGCATACCGATCAAATTGGGTCGGTTCCATGTTCACAATCACTAATTTTGCACCGTTCTCTTTGGCGATTAAAGGAAATTGGTTGGCAGGTGTAACGGATAAAGAGGAACCTAAGACGATAAAAAGGTCTGCTTTCTCTGCTTCCTCCAGAGCAAATTGAAAAGCTTCTTGTGGCAGCGCTTCACCAAATAATACGATATTTGGTCGTAGCACCCCGCCGCATTCACAGTAGAAATCGTTATTGACATAGTTTTCACTACTATATTCTCTTCCACACGTTTGGCAATGGACTTTTTGAAGGGTCCCATGCAATTCAGCGACCCGCTTACTGCCCGCTTCCTGATGAAAGCCGTCCACGTTTTGAGTAATAATTGAGCGAATGAACCCTTGCTGTTCCCATTTGGCTAAAATATAATGACCTTGATGCGGTCCAAATTCTTTTACACCTAATACGCGTTCCCGATAAAACGCGATAAATGCTTCGACATTTTCATTCAGGGCTTTCGTACTGGCAATTTGACTTGGATCTTTCTTTTTCCACAGTCCGTTATGTCTTGAACGAAAATCCGGTAGTCCGCTTTCGGTTGACATCCCTGCTCCGGTAAAGACGACCGTATGACGGGATGACTTTAACCAATCTTCTAACATGAAATCCGCTCTCCTTATTTATGTTAGATAAGTTTCCCTACAAATCATTGTACGCTACCTGCCAGAAAACTTCAAAAAGCGAATATAAACCTCCTACATTTTCATTTCAAAGTGTACATTTAGATGTCAGAGTGCCCTCCCATTTTTTTGCTCATCTACCCCTTCGAGTAATATACAGAGTTTCTACTTTTTTAGTGAACCTTGCGTCATATTTTTGGCATACAATAGGACTTTAAGTTCATTTCTATTCGCCAAATATAGACAGAATATTGAATGGAAACGCTTGACTTGTGACTTTTTTCCTGTGAAAATAGTAATAATGTGGAAATCAATGGAAAGAGGGAGAGTGTTATGGGGATCTTTTTAAAAAAGTTAAAATCATGGGACCAGTACATGCATTATTGCGATGATACGGATATAACGGAAATTGGAGGAAGGGCACGGGAAAAATTAAATTACCTCGGTGTGGATCAGGAAACATTACAAAATGTTCGGGAAGCGGCAGCGATTATAGAGCCTTATAAGGAAAAGATGGTTCAAATTTTTTATGAAAGGCTTACTTCAGTTGAACAATTTCATAAACTCATTATGCGATATTCCACCCTCGACAGGCTGTATGAAACTTTAAAAACATATGTGGAGCAGTTTTTTCAAGCAGAAGTGGATCAAACCTATGTGCTTACAAGAATTAAAATTGGCAAAGTCCATAGCAGGATTAATTTAACGGCTGATAATTTTATTGCAGCCCACCATTTTTTGATTCAATCGATGGGATCTATACTCATGAAGCATTTACATCATACGCCCGACAAAATGACAAAGGTTGTCCTTGCTGTTCAGAAGTTAGCTGCGTTTGACCAACAATTAATTGTGGAAGTTTATATGGAAGAAACGTTCAGAACTTTTTTGTTTGGTATGTCAGATATGCTGAATGAGACAACGAAAATTAATGAAACCAAACAATTAATTGAATCGATGAACAGGCAAATAGAAGAGACGGATAATGTTTCGGCGGCAACGGAAGAAATGAGCGCATCCATTCAGGAAGTGGCCCAATATGCAACCAAAGTTGCGGAAGGGACCGACCAGGCAGTCCAGTCTGTGTTCACAAGCAAAAGAGTAGTAGATCATGCGCTTGGAGATATTCAAATGGTCGGGCAAGTATATGAAAACGTGTTTGAAAAAGTAGAGCTGCTGGATAAAGAAATTCATAATACGAAAGATGTTATAAATGTGATCAGGGGGATAGCTGACCAAATCAATCTTCTTGCTTTAAATGCCAGCATTGAAGCTGCAAGGGCTGGAGAAAACGGGCTTGGCTTTGCCGTTGTTGCCTCAGAAATCCGGGAGCTGTCAGAACATACGAAAGTTCAAATTTCCAGTATTACATCGAACATGGAAGCGCTGCAAAAAGTGGCCAATGAGGTCATCCAAGAAATACAGCAAACAGGCAAAATTGTAAAGGAAAGTGTCGGCCATGCCGAACTTGCCGGTACAGAAATTATGGAAATTGTAAAAATGATGGAAAACATCAATGAATCGATTACACAAATTGCCTCAATGAGTGAAGAACAGTCCGCAACCATTAACGAAATTGCAAATTTAAATAGTACGATAAGAAATCACAGTCAGCAGTCCCAGGAGATTGCACGAAAAACAGCAAAATTAGTATTTGATTTAAGCAAAAAAATGGATCACTTTAGGAAAAACTTTTTTACGATTAACATTAAGTTTAGCTCAAAAGATATTGTAAGAATCACGAAAACGGATCACCTGCTTTGGAAGTGGAAAGTATATAACATGCTGATGGGACTGGGAAATATTGATGAAAACGAGTTGACTTCTCACGAAACTTGCCGGTTAGGCCAATGGTATTACGGAAATTTGCCTGAAAATATCAGGAAAATAGATGCTTTTAAACAATTGGAAAAGCCTCATAAAGAAGTCCATCATTATGCAAGACAGGCAGTGGAAAGTTTTAAAAGGGGAGAGATGAAAACTGGAGAAGGTGCGCTAAAACAGTTGGAAGAAGCCTCCAACCAGGTCTTAGAATTGCTGTCAAATATTGAAGCACAACTCCGGTAGCTTGTGCCCGGATTTAATAAATGCGAAAACACTATAGAAAGAGCGGGACATCACGAACGTCCCGCCGTTTTTAGAAATTCACTTTGTTTTTTCCACAGTGACACTTCCATCTGCAGTGAAAAGCTGGATCATAGATTTTCCCCTGCCGAACGTCATATTTCTGTTAGAGCTGCCAAAAACGTTAACTTTTCCATCTACTGTACTTGCACTGATTGTAGCATTATCCGGTTTTTTCTCCGTTTGTATTTTGATATTGCCGTCAATTGCTCGCAGTTCTACCGGATGATTCAAGTGACGAGTGATAAAAAGGATACTTCCGTCAGTGGTTTTACCCGAAACCCGGCTATCCAAATGCTTTAAAACTATTTTTCCGTCATCCGATTTTACTTTGACTAGGGAGGCTTTCACATTTTCAAGGGTGCTTGATCCGTCACTTGCCTCTGTCGTAATCGTATCCGCGTTGATACGGTTCAGTTCAATTTTTCCATCCCTTACATGGATGCGCATCTCTCTTGCCCGAAAATCCCCCGCCCGGACGCGCCCGTCGTTACTATTAATTTGCAATGATTCATACCATTTTTTCGGCACATACACTTTTAAAGACGAGGATGAAGGGAAGAAGTTGACGAAATTTCGTTGTTTATATTTTACATTGATGGAGAGCACAGCGTTCTTAACATCCGTAGACAAGTGATATGCAGAACCTTTTTCGGCCCTGCCTGATACTGTGATTTTTGCTGCCGAACCAGTCGCTGGTAAAATCTCAATTGCGGTATTATCGGTTGCGATCTGAATTCGGCTGAACTTTTCGTGGATGACTTTTTCTTCCAACTTGGCTTCTTGCCGGAAGACGGGCCTGAATGTAAGGAGGCTTCCAACAATCCCTACAAGTAACAGTACCAACGCCACAAGTGACATTTTCTTTATTTTATCCATTTTTCAGCCCCCCTTTGATCAGATTTACATTCCATCTTAAATAGCGGATAAAGCCTTGCATTAATGTACGGGTCGCAAAATACATCCCGATGACGACAAAAAATCCGATCCCGCAAGTGGCAATGGAAACAAATAAGTAAAAAAGCGTGAATGTTTCCGGATACAGGAGGATGTTTATGAGAAACAGGAAAGGAGAAGCCAAAAACACAATTCCTGTAATCCAGCCGGAAAAAATAATGCCGGCCAACGCAATAAATGGCCCCAGTACAATGGCCAAGTTGAAAAATCCCAATCCAATCGTGGCCCATACTGCGCGCAAAATATTTCCGAACGTTGCCTTTGTCTCCACTCTTTCCAGATGGTAGGCCGCAACCATGTCTTTTGCAATCTGGTGCGGGGAACCAAGGGAAGTTGAAATTTGTTCTTCTGTTTTTCCCTCCTGCAAGCCAATGGTGAAATGTTCTTCAAAATCCTGCAAAATATCCTGGCGTTCATTGGCAGGAAGGCTTTTCAACGAAGATTCCAATTTGGATAAAAATTGTTTTTTATTCATGAGTCACACCTTCTTTTATCAGTTGATTCACCCCATCAGAGAATGCCTTCCATTCCAGGAGCAGTTCGTGGAGAAAAGTCCTCCCACTGTCTGTTAGTTTGTAATATTTGCGCGGTGGCCCCTCCGTAGATTCCTTTAAATACGTTGTAGAGTAACCTTCTTTTGTTAACCGCCTCAGCAGGGGGTAGATAGAGCCTTCGGAAATGTCAATCTGCTCCGAAATTTTTTGGACAAGTTCATATCCGTAGCGGTCCTGTTTATCTAATAAAACGAGCACACAGAGGTCCAAAACCCCCTTTTTAAACTGGACATTCAAACTTTCTTCACATCCTTCCCGTTGCACACCGGCCAGTACTGTTTAATATTCAGTACTGCCTTTAACGAGAGAATAACACACAGTATTAATTATTGCAAGGTACCGGAATCATTTTTTTCAAAAATCCGGAAAAAATTTTGGCAGTTGGTGCCGGGGAAGAAAGCGGCAGTGTAAAAACCCATTTTTGGAAAACATCCACTAGGACGAGGTTGGAACGATGGTCAGAAAATTATAAAAGTAAAGGATTTCAAACTTTATCCGATAAAACAGGGTAGAAAACCGAATATTCTTGACCAAACGCGAGGTCTAAGAATGATTCTGAAAAAAGAGGGATAGCAAAATGAAGATTGCCAAATTGAAAGACTTTCACTCCATCCGGCAAAAGCTTATGGCCATTTCCATTGTTCTTTTGGTGGTGCCAATGCTTATTTTAGGTTTCTTAAGCTATAACCGCAGTGCCGCCAGTTTAAATGAACTGGGAAAAACCAATCTAAAAAATAATGTCAATGAAACAATCCGGTTGATAGCTGTACTGGATGAGGAAGTGAAAAGCGGGAAAATTTCTTTAAGTGACGCACAAGAAAAAGTAAAAATTGCCATTCTCGGTGAAAAGAAAAAGGATGGCACACGTCCGGTTAATAAAAGCATTGATTTGGGAAAAAACGGATACATGTTTATTTTGGATGATACAGGAACTGAAGTGGCGCATCCTTTTATAGAAGGAAAAAATATTTCAAATGAAAAAGATGCTGACGGGAATCATTATGCCAATAAAGTCCTTGGAGCCGGGAAAACAGGCGGATTTACCTATTTCTCATACAGTTACCCGAATGATCAACACAAAGTCGGCAAAAAAGTGGTGTATGCAAAAAAGGATCCTTACTGGGGATGGACGGTTTGTGCAGGCGCCTATATGTCAGATTTTAACCAGCCGGCCGAACAAATCCTTCACTCACTTTTAATCGTTATGGGCATCACACTTCTCGTCGGGCTGTTCATCATATGGCTGTTCACGAGAAGTATTGCAGCCCCGCTTGGAATGGTAATGGATCATATCAGAAAAATTTCGGGCCATGATTTAACGGCCGGGCACATCAAGGTCAAGACGAAAGATGAGATCCGCAAGCTGTCGGACGGCATTAACCATATGCAGGATGAACTGAAGGGCCTGATCCATGAGATTGCAGATTCTTCAGGGCTGTTGTCAAATTCCAGCGAGGAGCTTGCGCAAGCGGCAAATGAAGTAAAAACAGGGTCGCAGCAAATCACCGCAACGATGGAAGAACTGGCATCCGGAGCTGAAGAACAGGCAGATCAATCCGGAAAGCTGTCTGAAAATATGAAGCAGTTCACATCCAATGTGCAGGAGGCGAATGCACAGGCGGATGAGGTTCATCAATCTACAAATGAAATTATGACATTGGCGCATAAAGGGAATGAACTAATGGACCGCTCTTCGGGCCAAATGGAAAAAATTGATCAGGTCATCCAATCAGTTACCGGGAAGCTGCAGTCTTTGAATGAGCATTCGGAAAAGATTTCCAAACTGGTGACGGTCATTAAGGAGATTTCCGATCAAACAAATTTACTTGCTTTAAACGCAGCAATTGAAGCAGCGCGGGCAGGAGAAAGCGGAAGAGGATTTGCCGTTGTCGCAGAAGAAGTCCGGAAGCTGGCTGAACAAGTTGCAAGTTCCATTAGTGAAATTAGCGGGATTGTTGCAGGAACCCAAAAAGATGTGAAAGAAGTAACGGATTCTTTGCATGAAAGCTATGAGGAAGTACAGCAAGGCACAGAAACCGTTCGCGTAACAAAGGAAACCTTTACGCAGATCAATGAGCGGATTTCAGACATGGTTGCCCATATTCGAAAAGTGGCTGCCAATTTGTCAGGAATTTCCGGCACAACCGAAAAAATGAATGGTTCTATACAAGAAATCGCAGCGATTACTGAACAATCAGCAGCAGGTGTTGAGGAAACGTCAGCAGCAACCGAGCAAATTGGAAGTTCTATGGAGGAAGTGGCTGAAAGCGCGCATAAACTGGTGGAAATTGCGGAGCATCTCCATTCCCTTGTTTCAAAATTTAAGTTATAAGTGAACTGGTTTTTAAATAGCAAGCGGCATAGGCATTTAAGCGAAGGAAAGCAGACAACATCCGGCCAAAAGTTCACGCGGAAGGATTCTACATATCCCGCTGCACATGGCCAGAAAGAAACGGCATTTGCCCGGTTTAATCAAACGTTTGATTAAACCGGGCATTTTTAACTTTACCTTTTCACTCCGGCTTTATCGTTTACGATGCTTAACGAATGATCCAGCACGGTAATCAGGATGAGGAGCAAGGTGACGCCGCCGCAAAATAAGCCGATATGATGAATTCCCGGCGTATTTGCCCCGGATTTTAAAAACAGCCCGTTTGCCGCCGAAGCAAGAATGGCACCCAAGTACATAAATGTTCGGAGCAAACCGGCTGAAGCCCCGATTTGTTGTGGATTCGCCTGATAATAGACGGCATTCTGGTTGCCCAGATTCAAAAGACCCTGTGGAATCCCCAGCAGAAGGACAATAAAGGCGATCAAAACAACACTCGTTGTATGATGAGTAAAAAGCAGCAATGAGACGGCGATAAACTGAACAATACTGCCAGCTATTAATTTTAAACGGATGGCGGGGCTTTTCCCTGTCACCCGGGTTACGGCAATGGCGGTTAAAGACATCGGCAACATCAGCAGCCCGCCGCTAGATGCGGATAAACCCCTTCCGTCTTCCAGCCATTGTGGAAACCCATAAATGAAGGAATAAGCAACCAGACCTGAAAGCAACCCTCTTGCATAAGTGAGAACCAGAGGGATATTCCCGCTGAATACCCGAATATCGATAAAAGGATTTTTTATTTTTAACTCGGCCGCAGCAAAAATGGCCCCTGCAATCCCTGCTACTATCAAAAAAGCAATCTTCGACAAGCTTGGATGCATGAGAAACAGCAAAAGGGAAGTTAATGTGATGCCAAATAAGGCAATGCCCGTAAAATCAATGGCAAGAAGCTTTTTCCCTTCCACCGCTTCTGGCGGGGCTTTAGGAAATCGGAAGTATCCCAATAAAATGCAAGCAAGCGATAATGGAATATTGACGATAAAAATGCTTTTCCAACCCCCGGCACCGATGAGTACACCGCCTAGGGCAGGCCCGATCACGGCAATCGTTTGGCTTGCAATTCCGAGTGTCGCCAGGATGCTTCCCGGGCTTGCTTCGCCTGTTCGTTCAGCTTCACTGCGAATCAGGTACATAGATGCGGGATACCCGGCGCACGTACCCAATCCGAGCAAAATTCTTGCTGCAACAAGCCACCAAAAATCCAGGGCAAAAATGGCAATGAAACTTGAAATTCCGACCAATGAAGTCGCTGTTAAAAAAAGGGAACGGGGTCCGAACAGATCGATCAGCTTCCCAACTACCGGCTGCCCAATGGCAGTAGCAAGATATAAAGCGGCAACAAGCCATGCGGTTTCTGAAGGCGGAACATGAAATGCCTGTCCGATTGGAATTAGCGCCACTGACATAATAGAAGAGTTGATGGGGTTGAGAATGGAACCCAAAATCATTGGCAATATCAGTTTTTGATTAAAGTGATTTTCAATTGCAGCTTCGTTTTTCTTTTTACCAGTGTGGAACAAGTTTCATTCCTTCCTTCGACTTGGTTGGCAGGGCCTGTTCTGCTGATTTCAAAACAGGCCCTTTTTTTAATCCAAAGTGCCGGCCCAGGTACTGACCGTCATTACTTTTGCCTGGACAGGGAATAATTTTTCCATCAGCATGTGGTGAATGTCGGGATTGCCATCATGGCAGGCATCCCGGAGTACGATTAAGGAATAATCTTTATCAGCGGCCTCCCGCAATGTCGATAAAACGACACCGCTTGTGGTAATGCCGCTAAGAATGAGTGTGTCAATTTCCTGGGCTTTCAAGATCATTTCGAGATTGCTGCCGGAAAAGGCGCTTATCCGGTATTTTGTAACAACCGGTTCATTTTCTAAAGGTTGAACGGATGGGTGGATCTGTGTCGCTTCATCGAAAATGGTCATGTCGCCGTATTCAGCAACTCGGGCATAAGTTGGATGGCCTTGGTTAATTTCAGGGTAACCTTTACTAAATCCAAGACGGACGAAAATAACCGGGATATGATGTGCACGGGCGCTTTCGATTGCTTTTTGATTCGGGCGCAGCATTGTTTCATTTCCGGCAAAACGGGATACCATGCCGTTTTGCATATCCAAGACCAACAATGCAGCTTTACTGGATTGATTTTGCATGAATTGTCAACTCCTGTTCATTTGGTTAATATTAAGAAGTGGAGAGCTCTCCAGTTCATATTAAACGGAGATGTCTCCGCTTGTCAACGATTTTTTCCGGGAGTGATAAAGTTGAAGGATGAAAAACCAGGCTCCGCACGGGCGGAACGGCGTGATGCAGCTGAGAATCGCCAACGTATATTGGCTACCGCAATCCGGCTGTTTGAGCAGTTCGGGGTTGAACAAGTCAGCATGAATCAAATTGCCACAGAAGCCGGGATTGGGCCGGGAACGCTGTACCGCCGTTATCGAAATAAAGGAGAATTATGTCTGGATTTGATAAAAGGCAATGTGGTTTCGTGTTTCAAAGACATTCAAACGTATTTGGAACACAATCGGAAAGAGCCGCCGGAACAGCGATTAAAAGGCGCTCTCCGTATATTTCTCCGTTTCAGGGAAAGCAAAATGCAATTGCTTAAAGGTGTGGAGGACGCCGGTACAACAAATCGAAAAAAGGCAGGAACACGCAGCCCTTTATATGATGAATTGCACCGGTTGCTGGTAGAACTGTATCATGAGATGAATAATGAAAAAGAAGCCGTTCGAAACAATGTCTTCAAAGCGGACATGCTGCTCGAGGCATTAAAAAGTGATGCCTACTTGTATCAACGGGAAGTGCGCGGATATTCCCCCGAGGAAATATTGGACCTGCTCTATATCACATTTGTTTCATGACGGATAAATTTATGGTCACTCGCCATGCATGTACACTTGTTGAGAGAATGGCAAGGGGAAGGGAAAACACTGCGGAATGTTTTTCACGATGTAAAGAGAGGCCATCCCCTTGGCAATGAGTATGGCCTGTTTGTACTTACAAAACCCATTATTTTAATTTTGCTACCCCTAATGCAAAATGGCTCCAAAGTATATTTTCAACCGATTCTGCTTGTGACAAATCACATTCAACAATTAAAATGATTTCAGCGTGTTTCCCTTTTAAAACACGCTTCTTTTTCTTTATGAACAGCTCCATTACAAGCCGGATGGCAAAACCCACAATAAACCCGGCAAATGCACTAATCAGCCCCCAGTAAATGGGCCCCCAGGCGAGTTTAAAGCCGATGCTTGCGCCGATTACAGAAAATGCAGTGGCGATCCCCATGCCGATATCAATTAGGCTTGTACCGTCCGAGCGGTGGAGCGTATCAAAAATTTTCCGTTCTTCTTTTCGGTTATCCAGCGGGACCGCAAATATATTTTCTTTCGGAATCCCTTTCTTTTCCAGTGTTGAAATGGCCATTTCCAAAAATCCGTTACTTTCGAATGTAGAAAAAAGCTGCAAACCAATCACTTCACTTTTTGTCCTTTTCGTATCCGGAAACCGTCCGGCTGGTAATGCCGGGTTAAATATTGTCGTAATTCTTTATCGAAAAGTTTGTTGTTTTCGACTGTATTCATATACGAATCATAAGCGGCAAACCCAAAGTGTGAAGGGATGAAAAGAAGCCATTCCGGGTTTATAACCGAAGTTGCTTCTTTTATTTTGCCCCAAAATAAAAGTATAACCGCTTCCTGGAAATGGGACTGGTAATAAAACACCACCAGCCATACAATGACAAAAATTGCTGTTAAAACTCTGTGTATATAGAGCTGCCCCAATCCTGGGACAAATAATGACCACATAACGGAAAGTAGGGGGTTGCGCTTATCCAGGTAGTTAATCTCCAATGCGCCCAATGAAAAAGAATTAAAACGGTGTTCCTCCCGCTCTGCTAACAGATAAATTTTATTCATATCCACGGTTGTGCGATAACTGTCCCAAATGCCAAAAAGGTAAACAGGAATATACATGAGAAGCCATCTTGTGTCCAGTACGGCTTTTGCCATGTCAATATTTCCTTGAAACGAGTAAATCATGGAAAGGTTCACATTTGCTTTCAAATTAACGACAACTTCCCAGATAAATAAAGCATATCCCCTGATATATTTGGATAACAGCAAATGCCCGAATCCGGGAAACGCGGCGGACCACCATGCAATGATATAAGGATTTCTTAAATGCAATTGCGTAGTCCCTAAAATACTAACATGTGCTTTATATCGCCTGGCTGTATTATCGTTACGATAATTGTCCATCTTATCCACCTTTAAAAAGCCCATTTAAGTTAGCTTGCCGAATACGGAGGACATTTATACGCGCGGTATTCTGACCGGGGTAATGGGATGAAACGGATTTGATTCTTAACATAACGGCATCCCCATAATGAAATGGTTGCTGTTCTTTACTGGTAAAAAGGGAAACCCCAAAAGCGGCCGCGCTTCATTGACAGTAATTTAACGGTTTTTGTACGTTTTATGGTTGACGTGTTGTTTCACGCTTTATATAATTGATTGTGTAATTGTACAATTGCGCAATCATGAAAATAAAGGAGATGACATGTTATGACTATGCCCTTAGAAAACCGGCGGAAATGGATGAGGCGCATTGAAACAGAAGCCCTCTTATTGCCGGAAAAAAAGCGTATGTCCTCCAGTGCAAATGATAGTGGGATTTCCTTATACAATTTAATCGAATTGGGTAAGAAAAAAGGGCTCCTATTATTTCCCCGGTTACCCGACATTGTACGGATTGTTGTTCACCGAAACATATCGGAGGAGCAAGTTGAACAAGCAGCCCGCATCATAAAAGATGTTTATGCAAGTTTTAAGAGGAGCGCCTTATATGTTTAGAAAAGTGAACGAAGGATGGATGTCCTTTTTAGTAAGATTTTTCAATTCCCTGGGGTTCTATATCTTTACCCCGCTTTTGGCACTATGGCTAACCGAAACCAAGTCCTTGGATTTGTCCAAAGCCAGTATCATTGTTGCCAGTCTGACTTTGTTTTCAAAAGCCGGGGGTGCATTCGTTGGCGGGTTGATCGACCGGCTGGGGGTGCGTTTAAGCCTCATCCTTGGATTATGGTCCAGCGGTGGTATACTGATGCTTATTCCCATCGTTCCATATTTTCCGTTATTCATTGCCCTGTCCGCATTGCTCGGTACTACCATCTCTTTATACAATGTCGCCTTGAAAACGCAAATATCGTTTATGAATGAGCATAAGCGCCTGCGCGCATTTGCGTTATTAAATATAGCCGTAAACCTCGGAGCTTCGATTGGGCCTTTGGCAGGCGGCTGGATCTTGGATTTAAAATCATTGTGGCTAATGTTTTTAGCCGCTGGCAGTTACTTTATAGCGGGAGGAGTGGCCTGTCTACTTCCTGAACCACCCATGGAAAAAGAAGAGAATCGTTTAAATCTATTTAAATACCTGTATTTAGAGAGATATCATTTGCTGAAAAGTCCGTTTTTCCGTTTTTTATTCGGATCAGGCTTACTCTGGTTCTTTTATATTCAAATGTTTTCCACTCTGCCTGTATATGTATCGGGTGAAATCAGCGGCAAGACAACGGGGCTTGTCTTCACACTGAATGCTGTAACGGTTATTGCCTTCCAAGGAATCTTTCCTTCCGTTCAGCCAAAGCTGAAAAAGGAACAATGGTATGCGTTGTCTTTTTTGTTGTTTGGTAGCTCCTTCTTTCTTCTTTGGATTGACCGAACAGTGTTTTCTATCTTTTTATCTATGTTCTTGTTCAGCCTGAGTGAAATCATTTGGACACCATTGATAGATACAGAGGTTTTACAAAAACATGGGAATTTGAGCTCTTCATGGGCCTTTGGCATTGCCGGCGTTGTATGGGGGCTATGGGAGTCCTTTGGAAGTTATGCAGGGTTAAGTTTGTTGAAATTCTTTCCGGGGAGATTATACTTGCTGTTGACTGTCATGACTGTGATAATCGGTTTAAGTTTGATTTTGCGATCACTGTCCATGAGAAAAGGTGAAAAAATATTCAGAGGTGAAAGATAATGGACCACTTTCTTTTCATTGAAACCAATACAACGGGTACCGGGACAAAAGCGATGAAAATAGCGAAATTAAAAGGATACCAGATTCATTTTTGGACAAATGATCCTGATCAATATAAACAGGTGGCAGCTAATCACCCTCTCCAATTGGCAGATTATGTGAAAATTGTCGATACCTATGATGTTGATGCGATGATAAATCTGGTTCAAACAGCATCCTACCACTTTGCAGGCATTCTCGCATTCGATGACTACCATTTAATCCCTGTTAGCCGAATGGCTCATTTTCTTGGGCTTCCCGGCCATCCATTAGAAGCTTTAACCATTGCACGCTATAAAGAAAAAACCCGGCACTTTTTACAAAAAAATGATATCGGTTTCCGGCAACCTGCTTTTCATACCATTGAGAATCCTTCTGAATTAAGCAAAGATATCCCCTATCCATGTGTCCTTAAACCAGTTGATGACAGTGGCAGCTGCGGGGTGACCATTTGCCAAAATCAAGGGGAACTCATGCAGGCTCTCTCAAAAGAAATGAAGCGGTTGAGGAATAAAAGAGGTTACAAATTAAAAAGAAAATGGTTGGTTGAAGAATTTATCAATGGTGAAGAATATTCCGCTGAAATGTTGTACACTGCAAATGGTTGGGAACTTATTTCCACTACCAGGAAAAAACGATAGGCTTGCATTCAGTCGAAGTAGGTCATGTTACAGGAAAAGGGATTGAACCTGTCCCCCAGCTTGAAGAAAAAGGTAAAAGACTGTTGGATTTGATGGGGTTGCGTTTTGGGGCAGCCCATATCGAATTTATTGTTCGGGGAAACGTACCTTACCTGGTGGAAATCAATCCAAGATTAGCGGGAGATTGTATTCCCGATTTAGTTGAGTTGTCTACAGGCATTGACATGGTTGAACATGTAATGGACCAGGCAGTAGGTGAAAGGAAATCAGTAACAAAATCGTCGCGTCTTTCGGCTGCCATTCAGTTTGCCATCCCAAAAATAAAAGGGACCTATGTAAAGGTGAGCGGCGTTGAGGAAGCAAAAAAATCGAACGGCGTGATAAGCGTATCGGTTGCTGCTTTGCCGATGCATGCCGATCATGTATCAAGCAGCTATGACCGTTTGGGTTATGTGATTGCGACAGGAGATACCCCGGATGAAGCTTCCGGGCGGGCAGAACAAGCCATTCAGAAATTGCGATGGGGGGTTGGAAACATTGAAGCGGCTCATCTTATTGGGCGCGAGTGAGGAGGGAATTTCAGCTGCTCACGCATGCGGGTATCATGTTATCGTAATTGAGCGTCCAAAGAAAAGCATTTCTGAAAAAGTAACTGCATTAGCGGAGGCCATCTATTTTGCGGATATTTGGGATACCGATGCCGCGCATAAAGTGGTCGAAAAAATTTTTTCCCAGTATGAAGATATTAAACTCATCCTTAGTTTTACGGAACTGGGACTTGAAACAGCAGCTTACTTGAGTGAGCGATACAATTTAAAAACCAATCCGTTTGAAACAGTAAGGCGGACAAGAAACAAAAATCTGATGAGAAATGCTTTTGCATCTCATGATGATTTGAAACTGCAAACTTTTTGCGGAAAGGCAGACAGACTCCCCGAAAAAATTTCCGGTCTGTTGCCGATGATCATCAAGCCCAATGACGGATTTGGCAGTCAAAATGTTGCTTATATAAAAAACCAATCGGATTGGGAAAAATGGCTGCGGACTCATGCCCAAAGTAAACTTGAGTGGATTTTGGAACCTTTTATTGAAGGCCCGGAGTTTAGCGTAGAAACAGTTTCATCTGAAGGGACGCATACGGTACTTGGCATTACGGAAAAGGAAACGAGTGGTATGCCAAATTTTATCGAAACCGGGCATATTGTGCCTGCGCTCCTGGAAACTGAGCAAAAACAGCAAATAGAAAAGATCGTCAAAAAAGCACTGACTGTTCTGGGCGTTCAATACGGTCCCGGGCATGTTGAAGTAAAATGGGATGTTGTCAACAAACGCCCGGTTGTAATTGAAGCACATACGAGACCGGGGCGGGGACTTTATTCCGTTTCTGCACTTTCTGTCCAGCGGTCTCAACCAATACGAACTTGGCATATTAAGCTTTGAAGGGAAACACAATCTTGATATGCAGCCACAGCATACAAAATTTTCACAAGTGAAGTTTTTTATGCTTGAAGAAGGGCGATTGAGTGCTTTGGAGCTGAGGTCCTCTGTCCCGGAGCCTGTTGTGGAATGGAAAATTGCTTATCAAGTAGGGGAGCACATCCCCGGAAGCCGTGACTCGTTTACAAGAGGCGGGTACATCATTGCTTCATCCGATTCCAAAGCACTTGTCGCTAAAGCCATCGATGATTTTTATTCTCGTATTGTATGGAAAATAGATAACTCAACTTTCGCAGACTGAAACAGGTAGGTATACCTTGATATAATTCGGCAGACCCGCAATCCATTGTTGTAGTTGACTTTTGATCAGTTGTTGAATTTTCTTATTACTTTTATCCAGAGTATCTTCAAGAATCTCGACTAACTGCTGCAATGCAACAGCCCAATCAAGGTCATCTATTTCATCACATAATTCATAAAACATGCCACCTAATGTTCTGTCATCTACACTGCAACGGTTTTGCCATGACAAGACAATATACCTTGCAAACACAATGGTCGTGTGGCTGATAAGCGCGTCATATGAACGACTCTGGAATTCCTTTTGTAGTTTTAATAGGGACTTTGTTGTTTTGAAGAAAACCTCAATATCCCAACGCATCCCGTAAATACGGATGATTTCCTGGTCACTCAGTGTACAGTCTGTACTCAAAATCGCCAACCAGTCGCTTTTCTTGTTGCGGTTGCGAACAAAGACAACTTTAATTGGCACGCCATTGGCCTGCGTTGTATGGATGGAACGCAAGATTCCTTTCTTTCCACTAGTCGGTTTAGCTAGACGATACAATTCATCTAGGCTAACACGCTTACCATCGACAAAATAGCGTTGTTTTAATTTTTTGACCATACCAATTACGTCAAGACCTTGTTCTGTAATCTCCTTGATGAGAGGTTGTTGGGTGAACCACGAATCCATTAGAACATAGGAAGCATCGATACCAGAATTCATCGCCCGGGCAATCATGCCAGGAATCTGTTCTGGTGCCGTTTGTAATGCTTCTTTTCGGCGCTTATAACCGGAGCTGCGTTTATCGATATTTTCGGATATGCCGTTGATCTGGCTCTTTTTCGAACTCAATAATGAGAAGTCAACGGGTAGGAATGTTGCGCCATCAGACCATCCTAATGTCAACATGCGGAATCCTTTGTAAAAACGCATTTTTTGAGATGCATGATCAAAGCAGCGAGCCAGAAGCTCAACGTGTTTGCTTCGGTTCCGGTCATAAGATGAATCATCTAAAATCAATACTTTCGGACGGTCATGACGTGTCAATTTCGAAACTTTTCCAATCACTGAGGCAACCAGTGAAAGGAGGAAACGACGCCAGTTGAACGTTGATTGGTTGAGAAACCGATAAACGGTATCTTTGGCTGGAATGTCTGTAGCTTTCTTACTTTCCAACATCCTGAACCAGTTTTTGTTTTCAAAGATCATACAAAAAATCAATTGAAAAATGTAGGCACAAGAAAAACCAAAGGACTTCGTAATACCGGCGATTCGCAAGTGTTTCAACATATTCAACTCTTTAAATGTTGATTTTATTTCATTTGGTAGTTGATTATTCAGGCTGTTTTTCGCTATCATAGTAGGAGACACCTCTTCTATTTGGTAGTGATTTTCGATAAATCAACTATACCAAAAGTAGAGGTGTTTTTTCATATATTAATTTTACTGTCAAGTGCTGTATCTGAGACGTAATAGACATTAGCCAGCACTGAATTTATTATGATTTTCTAGGTGCGAAAGTTGAGTAGATAAAATATAAGAAAGTTGTGGTCATATGGCAGTATTAACCCCTGATTCAAATGAATTTCAAATTAAATTGGAGTTTTTAACCTCTCCTGTCTTTGAAATGATGGCATCTTTAAGAAAATGCTATCTCATGCAAGGGCGGTTGGAATGGGAAGATATAAACTTGCAAAATTTTTATACGGAAAATCAAGGATTACTCAAAAGGTACTACGGCGGTTTTGAGATGGGGGCCCAGCTTGCTGAGCTTGTGATTGGGCTAAGCCAGCCCCATTCTATTCAGGATTTTATCCATTGGGTTCAACAGATGGATCGTCCCCGTTTTCTTTATTACTTATTGGGCCGGTATCTGGAGGTGGAGGAAATTGAAACCATTTTTGAAAACTCGCCCGAACCGTCAAATGAAATAAAGCAAAGAATTGAAAAAAAGGGCGGATTCGTGCACCAGGAACAGTTGGCTTTTGCGGAAAATTGGCCTGTTTGGCATCAAGAGTTGGTCGATTTATGGTCTGCATACTATGAGGAATATTTTTTTAAAATAGCAAGGCATGTGGCGTCTTTTTGGGAGCAAGCGAATGACAAACTGGCAAGGGACCTGAATACGAAAGGGCTAAATGAGGTTTTGAGAAGGCTGCTGAAGGGAAAAACGATTCCTGAACAATTTCCTGAGAATAAGCAAACCGAAGTGGTTCGCTTTTTTCCTTCTTACTTTGTTTCACCAAAGTTCATCCTGATTTGGGGATGGGGCGAATTAAATCTCGTTTATGATCTTACAGCATATGTGGACCAGCCATTGCCCGCTCCTTCCCCTTTTGAGATCAATGACACGCCGGCCACATTGGATGAAATCTCCTTTTTTGGCAAAGCGTTATCAGAGCCGATGCGTATACGGATTTTGTCTTTGATTGCAAGAAAGGAAGGAATCAAAGCCCAGGAGATGGCCGAAAAATTAGACCTGAACCCTGCCACGATCTCCAGGCACCTGAACATTTTGAAAAGTTGCAAGCTCATCACGGAAACCAAGCAAAAAAGCCATAATATTTACTTTATCAATCATAGCGAGTTCAGGCGCTGGGCAAAACAACTAGAAGGGGAGCAATTTTTAAAGGCTTTCGATTGATGCTTGATTCGGCCGGTTTGTTTTAGAAAGCAGCTAAGGTGCATTTCAAGCGCAACGGGTTGCTTTAGTCTGGGCACGTCCCTCGAGAAACACCGGCCGCACGGGCAAGCCTCTCTCCTGTACTTGGTGCAGCCGTGCATGTAGACTAAAAGGAGACAAAAGGTGAAAGCAGGTGTTGTTTTGGTATCCTATATCGTATTAAACAAACGGAAGATTGATGTGGAACGTTATCGGGAAGAGGACGTACAGGGGCTGAAGCAGATCGTGGTTGACTTCAAGGTCACAAGCGATGATTATCATGATATTGCCACCTTGCTGTATCAGGGAAAATTTGATGTGGAAGTGCCTGAAAAGGGGCTTGCTTTCAGGGGTGCGATCCGGGAATATTCTACTTCCATTACGAATCTATATGAAAAAGGCCAGGTCGGCGACTACCATTTAGCATTGCTGGAAGTGAAAGAAGGAGAGAACAAAGCGTGAAACTCAGTATTTTAGACCAGGCGCCTATTTCTTCCGGTCAAACAGCGAAAGACGCCCTGAACAACGCGATGGAACTGGCCCGTGCAGGAGAGTCATTCGGATACACGCGGTACTGGATTGCGGAACATCATGATTTGCCGGGTCTTGCCAGCAGTGCGCCCGAAGTGATGCTTGGATTTATCGGCGCGCATACGAGCACAATCCGGATCGGCTCCGGGGCCGTGCTTTTGCCGCATTATAAACCGTACAAAGTCGCGGAAGTGTTCAATTTGCTCTCCGTATTGTTTCCAGGCCGCATTGACCTCGGCATTGGCCGGGCGCCGGGTGGTTCTGCCGAAGCAACCAGCGCATTATCCGATCAATTTTTGCAAAAAGTGTACAAGATGCCGGAACTGGTGGAAGAATTGCTTCATTTTCTCCATCACGATTTTCCGGAAGACAATATTTTTTCCCGCGTCAAGGCTGCCCCTGTCCCGGCCGATCCGCCGCGTGCCTGGCTGCTTGGCACAAGTGGCAAAAGTGCCGTGTTGGCTGCCCGGTACGGCATGTCGTATGCGTTTGGCCAGTTCATGAGCGAACAGGATGGCACGGCAATTTTAAAGCAATATGAGCAGGCTTTTACGCCCCGTAAGCCGGGGGATGTGCCACAAACTTTGTTAACCGTTTCCGCAGTATGTGCCGAAACAGCTGAGAAAGCGGAAGAAGTGGCATGGAGTTCCCTGATATGGCAGCTGCAGGCGGAAAAAGGGGGACAAGCATCCGTGCCGTCTATTGAAGAAGCAAAATCTTATCCATTAACCGGAAAAGACAAAGAGAAATTGGCAAAAATGAAGCAAAACATGGTAATCGGGAATCCGCGACAAGTACACGCGGCATTCACCAGGTTACAGGAAAAATACGGAACGGATGAAATCATGATTTTGACGATTGCCCATTCTCCCCAGGACCGGATCCATTCTTACAGGCTTATTGCGGAAGAAGTGCTGGGGTGAAGCAAAGTACTGAATGGCCTTTAGCGGCAATAAAAGCCCACTTTTCCTAATTGATGGAAGATGTGGGCTTTTATCTATATGCTCCCCTAACTCGCCAAATGTCTAATGAAGGCTTGCTGAACGAATCCGATTTTAGTTTTCACCCAATTTATCAGCAAGCTCTAGAACTTTTTGCCAAAGCTGTCAGCATACTGTAAAAATCTGGGGATTTTGGTTATTCAGTAAGCCCTATGTTAAGGAAGCGCGGAAAAATGACATTGTTCCTTTACATAGAGGCTGTCTATGTTAAGGAAGTGTGGAAAAAAGACGTCCTTTCTTTACATAGAGTGCGTCTACGTTAAGAAAGCGTGAAAAAAAGACGTCCTTTCTTTACATAGAGCGCGTCTATGTTAAGGAAGCACGAAAAAACGACGTCCTTTCTTCACATAGGGCGCGTTTCAAAGTGTAAGCTTTTCCCTTCATTTTTTATAAAACCCTTGCATTAATTCTTGCCAAAGCTGCCAGCATCCTTGCCAAATCTAGAAATTTTGCTTATTCAATTCAGCAAGCCCTAATTAGAGGTTTTATCGAGACAGTTCTATCTAACCAGCGGATTGTCAATTAAACGCTCTCGTGCTTCAAGGTAATTTAATATTCGGGAAAAGTTCTAAGCATGTAAAGGAAGTATGGGATAAACCAAGTCAAGAGAAAGTCAAAGTACATTACGTGAAAGGCACAGATGTTTACTATTATTGGGGATATTCTCATGAAAATAACGAAATATCTTGTTTCATCATTTATTTTTAGTAGTATTATAGCCGAAAAAATAAATGGATCCAAAGAAGCATTGTTTAATAAAAAATACACTACAACTATAACCCGTCTTTAGAAACAGAGGCAGTGCCTTTTCTCGTAGATCCATCCATTTCATGACAAAATCGGAATTGGGAGAGGTGAAAAGGGTCTAATATCCCCAGCGTTGTTAACCCAAGTATGAACAGAACAACGCATGCAAAGAAAGGAATCGGCCAGGTTATTCCCGTCACCAAGTCAATGTTTTCCAATGAGTTTGGAAATCCTAAGACAACTGGTTAGGAGTGTGATCAAGTGGGATTGATGCAAATGGTTTTAATACTTGAACACCTAGCAATCCAAATACCACTTCAATAACCGCAAATTTTTTCAACCAGATCTCCTCCTGATCCAATCTTCCCGCCTTCCCGCTTTATCACCCGAATTGGCAAAAACCTGCTCGAAGTGAGAGCAGGTTTCTATTTTACTGTACATCTGAGGTGGTTTCATGCTGTTCCGTGATTAAAGTATTTTTCTTTTTTAAAAGAATAACAAAAGAAATCATCAAAAGCACGGATGCACCGATGAATGTAAAAATAATGTTGAACCGGTCTGAGACTGCCCCGGCCGCCACGGTAGAAAGCCCGAAAACGAGTGTGACCAAAGCATTTTGGGTGGAATAGATTTTCGGCAGCATCCGGTCGTCTGCAGTAGTTTGCAAGATCACTTGTAAAGAGATACCTTTAAGCTGGTCGAATATCCCGTTGGCCGCAATGAGCAGCAATGCTACCCATGGAACGGTATTGAAACCGAAAAACAGTGTGGTCAGGCACACCATCCCACTACCGGTGACCACAGTCAGGATCGGCCGGTTTTTGATGAGGGCGGACCTGTAGCCGACAAAGCCGGCCAGCAACATGCCGATAAAAAAGGCCGTGTTTAAGTACCCCCACCACGCAACCCCTGTTTTCAAGCGTTCCCGAATAAAAACATACAGGACGGCAGACAGCCAGGCCGTACTCGCAACTGTTTCAAAAACCATCAGCAAGTGAATCGTTCTTAACGCCCTGTTTTTAAAAATGATCTGCCATCCTTCCACCATTGCTTTCCTCAAAGCATTACCCTGTTTTTCCTGCCAGTTTGCGTGCTTCCTGTCCACAATGAAACCCATCATCAAGGTGGAAAGCATATACACACTAAAGGTGATCCAAAACATCCCGGTTGAACCGAATGAGGACAGGATGATCCCGCCAAGCGCCCAACCCCCTAATTGGATGGACTGGTCTGTAATAGAGACAAGGCTGTTTGCTTTTACGAGCTGATCCCGTGGAACAAGCCGGGGGATCATGGAACTCCTGGCAGGTGAAGCCCACCCGTCAAAAAATGAAATCAGCCCAACGAGCAGAAACAGCAAGGTAATTGTAGCAGGCTGAATGAAAACCATTGCGTAAACAGCTAATGCCATTAAGAGCAATGTTTTGATCAACTGCGAATACACCAGCACCTTTTTGAGCGAAAAACGGTCCAACAATATCGGTGCAATCAAGCCGCTGACAAACATCGTCAACGTGTTGGTGAATGGAACAAGCGACACAAACAGCGTCGATCCCGTGACAGAATAGACAAGGGAAATCAATGCGACAATATAAAACACATCCCCTGCATTCGCCAGGCACTGGCCAAACACCAGACATCCGAATGAGCGTTGCTTCACTGTGATCAAGCCCCTTTATTCAGTTTTTATAGCTGTTTAAGAGGCTTACATCACATTGGACAACGGCTCCTTTGGAAAGAATTTTTTGATAATAAATATTATAAAGTGTTTGGCGTTTGGCATCAATGCCAAAGTTGCCGCCTTTTAAATGTTTTAAGTCATGCATTGTACGGGATGTTAAGGATAAATCATAGTAATAAAGTTGGTGTATCTGAATGATTTTTTCCCTGTAGGAAAAGGGGGGTAATTTTCTCAATGGGTAATATTTTACACAACAACAATGTCTTATCATTCGTTCTTGTGTCACCTTTTCATTATAATAGACTCAAATATTTAAAAAATGAGGGATCATATTATGCCATTATTAGCAAATAATAAAATTATATTGAGGAGCATATCTGAAAAAGACTTAGACGGTTTATTCAGTTTATATGCTAATGAAGAAGTCATGAGATTTTTTGGAAGAATGGCTGCTAAAAACAAGCAGGAGGTTTTAAAAATTATAGAACAAAATATTCAAATGAAAAAAGAAGGAACCGGCATAAGATATGCAGCTTATTTAAAAGCTACAGACGATTTTGTCGGAATCATCACGCTCAAAAGATACAATGCAAGAAATATGCGAGCTGAAATTGATTATATTGTAGCGCCTGAGCATCAGAGAAAAGGGTTGGCTACTGAAATGCTAGGGCTGTTTCTGAATGAAATATTTAACAAGTGGAATCTGGAACGAATCTCGGCATATGTTTTTTTGGAGAATACTGCATCATGTAAGCTACTGGAAAAGTTCAACTTCACAAGAGAAGGAATATTGCGCCATTGGACTTGTGTAAATGGTAAATTTTACGATTCTTACTCTTATAGTTTACTTTCTTCTGACCGGACACAAAAATAGTAAAAAAGAGTTGGGCGGTAACATGGAACTAAATTGGGGACTTCTGTCATGCATGGAATCGGGAAACGCGAAAGCCCTGAAGTATTCATTTGTTTTTTACTCCAAAACGAAAGAATTTCCGCAATTTGTCAGAGCAAATTCGCACTAGAAAATGCTTATGATTTTTTTAGGAGAGAAAAAGCAATTTCGTTTGACAAGTGATGATTTATTCAA
The DNA here is from genome assembly GCF_025905465.1 of Weizmannia sp. WK01. Classification (NCBI taxonomy): domain Bacteria; kingdom Bacillati; phylum Bacillota; class Bacilli; order Caryophanales; family Bacillaceae; genus Heyndrickxia; species Weizmannia sp. WK01. The sequence goes on from NZ_CP109616.1 coordinate 310,434, forward strand.
GGTTCGATGGGAATATGAGGCATACGTCATGCTGCAACCGGGCGGTTCAGTTTTTTAGAAAGCCCGGCCGGTTTAATAACTGTATATTGTGAGGTTTTTACAATGGAAGAAATTCATTTAGAAAAGTTCGGATCTGATGATTTTGATGATTATTTAAAACTTTACTCTAACCCGGATGTAATGGCAATGATAACGGAACGGGCGTTGTCAATAGAGGAAGCAATGCAAAAATATCAAAAAGTATTAGATCGAAACCAAAAGTTTAAACAGTTTGGGACATTTAAAGTTTATGTCGGCTTAAAAAAATTCATCGGGCTCGGAAGCCTGGTTTTAAATGAAGAAGTGCCGAGTGAGGCTGAAATTGGATATATGTTACTCCCTGAATATTGGGGAAAAGGTTACGGCGGTCAAATTGCCAGTAAATTAATCAACGCAGCCAATCATGCCGGTCTGCATAAGCTTACTGCAATCATAGATCCAAATAACACTGCTTCAAAAAAGATTCTGTTAAAAAATGGTTTCTGTACTGTAAAGATTTGTGAGATGGATGGGCTTCCGGGAGAGATATTAGAAAAGCAGCTTAGTCAATAACAGGTAGTATTAACGGCCTTTCTCCCTTTTCTTTTTTTAATGCTTCAACAGGGTCACCCGGTATAAGACGAAGCCGGTCTGAATCTCCAAGACCTTGCACGTAAACAGGCCCATTTGTGTTATTAAGAATGGGCCTAAAACTATTTTAACTCACTGATGGTGCAGGCTCTCCAGCTTTTATTGTATTGGGGTGGGGGCTTTGTCCAACCTCATTTTTGTAGATCTCGATTGTTTTCGTCTGGTCACTTCTATTTCAAATCCTTGGGCTACAAGGAGCCTGTAACATCGTAAATACTCTCATATAAAATCGAAAACAGCATGCTGACAAACCGGATACAATCCAAAATTAGATTCGTTTAGCAAGCCCAAATTATAAGGGTTTGCTGACTATCCTTTTTTTTCGTAAACCAATTTTGCCGCCGCTGTTATTGAATGCCTGTATCCTTCTGGTATAAGTTCGTTTTCTAAATGGTTTATTTTAATCCATTTGTATTCTATATGTTCCTCGCTTATCTGAATATCAGCTCTGAGGAGTAAAAATTTTTCGTGATAATTTAACTATTCCCCCCCAAAAATGCGGCTAAATATGTAATAATTTAAATAATTAGAGCTTGCTGGACGAATATTTTGGCATGGCTTAGTGACAAGTCGAATACAAGCTAAAATTTGATTCGTTCAGCAAGCCCTAATTAAACTTGGCTGTTTTGAGGGGGTTTTTATTTTGGTTACTAGAAAAGAAAAAAGAAATCGTGAAAAAGAAGCAAATTATTTTTTCGAGTTCCTTAAAATTCAGAAGCATTTTTTCAAAGACCTGATGAATAACCTAAAAAAGGTAGCAGACCACCGACATCAAAGCTATATCACTTATGGTCCAGAGGTCCTTTTATTTACGATGATGTTGAAAAATATGACCGGCCTAAAATCCATGAGAAACATGAGTGAGCGTTTTAATAAAGAAGAATGTATTAAAAATGTAGGGAAGGTGTTAGGCTTAGATTCTCTTGAAGAACTTCCACATTATGATACAATTAACGACTTTTTATCTGGCTTAGATGTAAATGAATTAGAAAAAATTAGAACGTATATGATTAAAGAATTATTGAAAAAAAGGTCTCTCGAGTCTTATCGAATTGAAGGAAAGTACTGGGGTGTCATCATTGATGGAACTGGATTACACACCTTTCATAAGAAACATTGTAAACACTGCCTGAGACGGGCATATACAAATAAAGAAACAGGAGAAACGAACGTACTTTATATGCACCATGTACTTGAAGCCAAGCTTGTCGTGGGGGATATGGTCTTCAGTATTGCCTCCGAATTTATCGAAAATGAATCAGAAAATGTTTCTAAGCAAGATTGTGAATTAAAAGCCTTCGACAGGCTGGCAAAGAAAATAAAAAAAATATTTAAAAGACTACCGATTTGTATCTTGGGAGATAGTCTCTATGCATGTGAAACGGTATTTAATCTGTGCAGGGCGCACAAATGGAAATATATATGCAGATTTAAGGAAGGGAGAATTAAAAGTATCTCGACGGAGTTTAAGGCAATAAAAGAGCTGGAACAAAGTAAGGATCAGAATTCATTAGTTTGGGTGAATGATATTGCCTACAAAGACAGAACGGTCAATCTGATGGAGGCCACAATGAAAACAGAGGATGGGAAATCGAAAGAGTATGTATTTATAACGGATATTAAAATCACGAAAAAGAACGTGGAACGACTCATCGCTGCAGGAAGAAGCCGCTGGAAGATTGAAAATCAAGGATTTAACGAACAAAAAAATAATCGTTACAATATAGAACATGCCAATAGCCAAAACTACACAGCCATGAAAAATCATTATTTATTAGTTCAAATAACAGATATTATTAGACAGCTGTTTGAAAAAGGTTCGTCAATCTTAAAAGCACTCAAAAAAACGGCAAAAGAAAAATCCTCAAATCTGTTGGAATCGTTTCGGACACGCATTTTAACAGACGAGGATTTCACCCATTTAAGTAAGCCAATACAAGTAAGGTTTACTTAATGATTTCATTATAGCAAAGGATGTGATGTAAAAAAAGGTTTTTTTGAAGTTATCCACAATTTTAAAAAAGAAATTTGCAAATTCGGCTCTTTTTGACTTTGAAAGCAGAAAAAATAGATGGAAAAATTTTCTAAATGTGGATAAGTCATTTTATCATAAAACATCTAAAAATTGATGAATTTACTCTTCAGAACTGTCTGAATATGTGACAAATTGTCGCATACACAGAAATATGTTACAATAAACACAAATTTATTTGGAAGGACTTCATATACCCACGAATCAATAATATTTTCAACGCTGCACTTTAAATTCAGTTCTTCTTTGATTTCACGTTTCACGCATGTTTCTGGACTTTCGTTTTTCTCGAGTCTTCCTCCCGGCAACTCCCATTCATTGCGTTCGTTTTTTAGCAGTAATACGTGACCGTTATGTATGATAATGCCTTTAACGGAAACAGGCAAAACAAAACTCATGTTATACCTCCAGTGGCAGTCATCTGTTTTTTATGCTCATTTTACTGCCAGGATTTTCACGTTCTTATTGTCTTTCCTGCTGCAAAAATAACACTGTTGTGGATGTAAATCAAGATTTGGAAAAACCAATAAGGAAAAAGTAGTTACGAGCCTGATAAGCGGTTTTCATTGCCTTTAAGCCAGTTCGGCCGTCATATGGCGGTCAAAAGCGTCATCTACAAAAATCAAGCAGGCAAGTCCATTGTGTAAGCCGGTATGCACCAGACATGATCAAACGAGTTTTATTTGCTAAAGATCTTTTTGACTGGTGTTTCAGCTTACCACCATTAAGTTTTTTTCTTTCGCCTTCGTTTTCCATATCGCAATCCTTCGTTCCACAGCCAATATACAATACTTTTCATTCTTCTATTCCTTGTCGAGGGAACAAGATTTAAGTTGAAAAATTTCTTAATAATATTTAGAATATATGATAAAATGAATACAAAAAACAGGATTTAATGAATAATCCGGCCATAGTGTTTAACGAAAAAGGGGACTGTTTTGCAGAATCTTTTACCAAAGGAGTTCTTGGTTCATTTAAGCGTACCGGGAAATACATACAAATCCAGCCTGCCCTGCCAGCTCAGTGTTAGAATCTGTACTTGATTTTAGAGTAATTTGGGAAAACTTGAGGAGGGTTCATATGCTGCTATTCCATTATCATTTTTGGACACCTCATTTAGAGGAAACAGAAAAATTCTATGTAGAGAATGGTTTTCGAACTTCACTTCGGACGGGGAAATACCAAGGAGAATATCAAACTTTCAATCCTCCTTTGGAATGGGATGATTTCCGGAACAAACCTATTACTTTCAGGATAATTGAAGTCAGGAGAGGTGCAATGAACATCACTTTTGGATTTGGGAAAAAGGTTATGTTTGATCACATTGGATTTTTAGTAACAAAAAAAGAACTCGATAAAATTTGTCACAATGCCCGGAGCATGAACTGGCCAGTTAACACGAATGATAGAAGAACTTTTATAGGAACGCCCTATGGTTTTAGAATTGAGCTTCAAAGTAATGCCGACTCAATAGATGGAACACGATCCAGTGAAAAAATGGAGGGATTGGAGTTAATTTTAAAAAAAGAGGGATTCGAAAGAGATTTATCTAAATTATTAAACAGTCCAGTTCATTTTATTCGCTCAAAAATAGGAGAAACCCCTACAATAAGTAAAGCAGTGATGAGTGGTATCCTTATTTCAAATCAAAAAGATCCCAATGGTGTAAATGTGATTGGGAAGGTTGGAGAAACGAATTAACAATAGCAGTACCCTGAAATGCAGCACAAAGCATTTAAAACAAAGCTATTAAAGAATAAGTGGGGAAGAAAAAGCGGAGGCCAAACTGATTATACGCTGTACCATCCCGGATGTGCACGATGTGATGCTGGTTGAAGACATATGAATCATTCGCTTAGGAATCATTTATAAACTTACCGAATCAGATTTTATGGCCTTGAGAGGATCAAATTATGAAATTTAGAGATTTTCACGTTAATATAAAAGTAAGAATTTTCGAATTATTTGCCAGCAGGTTAGTGGGTAACATGGTACTTCCCTTTATGTCTATATACTTGGCTGATCATTTTGGAACGAAAATTACCGGCTTACTGATCCTCATCAATGTATTTACCGGTATTACAATGTCACTTTTAAGTGGGTATATTGCGGATCAGTATGGCCGAAGAAATGTAATGATCACAGCTGAGTCTTTAAGACTTTGTTCATTTTTTATAATGACAGTGAGTAATTCCCCTTGGTTTGAATCTTATGGATTAACATTTATCGCAATGTGTATGAATAGTGTTTGCTGGGGACTTGCCGGACCTGCAAATCAGGCCATGCTTATTGATGTCAGTACGCCTGATCAGCGCAAGACGATTTATTCTATTATGTACTGGGCAAATAATATCTCTATGTCTATAGGCGGGATTATCGGAGCCTTTTTCTTCAAACGGTATCTGTTTCAGCTATTTTTAATTCTTACACTTATGACAGCGATCATCCTTATCGTCATTTTCTTGTTTATAAAAGAGACCCACAAACCTAGCAAATCGATAGCAACACCAAAAATGACGCCTAGAAAACATATTTTAGAAGTCTACTACACCTACAAGAAAGTAGTCCAGGACAGACTTTTTATAAGTTTTTTAACTGCAGCTGTCCTTTTGTTATCATTAGAAAACCAATTGACCAATTACATTGGAATAAAGCTGGATAAACATATGCCTATACAAGATTTTTTATTGTGGAAGATTGATGGATCCACCATGATGGGGCTATTAAGAAGTGAAAACACGATATTAGTAGCATTAATCGCTTTGTTTTCGGCCAAATTAACACAAAAATATAAAGATAAGAATATATTAGTAGTCAATTGTTTTATATATACAATTGGATTTTCCGGGATTGCGTTTTCAAATAATATTTGGGTTTTATTTATCATGATGGCGCTTCATACTTTAGGAGAAGTACTATTGGCTCCTGTTCAAGAATCTTACATGGCAACCATTCCTCCTGAAAACGCCAGAGGTGCATATTTAGCATTTTATAATTTACAATACGACTTATGTATGATCATAGTCGGAATAACTGTCTCGTTAAGTGGATTCCTGTCACCCTTCGTTATGGCTTGGATATTAACTGTAATCGGACTTTTAGGGACCTTTATTTTCTATTTCATCACGCCTAAGTTAGATATTTTAAAAGATAAAGCTATCAAAGAAGAAATGAGGATTTAGAGATTAATCATTGTAAAACAGTATAAGTGCAAGCAAGATACGTCTGTGGTATTTTCTTTCATTATGGTAAAGATGAAAAGCAGTTTTAGCGAATTTCTCGTGGAGAAAACGATGTACCAAGAAAAATATCGAGAGGATTAAAAATGGCCCTCAAGATTGGGGGATTTCAGTTCTATTGATCCGAGGGAGAGGGATAAATGGAAATAAGATTGCCGAATCAATTGGAAATGAAACAAATTCAACGTCTTACTTCGCAGGCGATTTATGAGGGGACAATGGGCGAAACAAAGCCAAATCTTGAAAAAGCAAAGGAAATCGTTGCATCCCTTTTAAAAAAGGGATGCAGCTACTTTGTTGCGGTTGAGGATCAGCAAGTTTTAGGATGGATACTAACCGGTATAAGCAAAGATTCTTTTACGGAGAAATCAGTCGGGTTTATTTATGAATTGTTTGTAAAGGAAGAGTTTAGAGGAAAAGGGATAGCGAAAGAATTAATGCTATACGCAAAACATTCCTTAAAAGAAGAAGGACTTACGGAGATACGCTTAAATGTATATGAGGGTAATCCGGCTATAAGATTATATGAAAAATTGGGGTTTCAAGTTAGAAGTGTTTCAATGGCTTTGAAATTGGAATAGCCAGCACTATTCTAAAACGTCCATTGGCGCTTAACCGGGTAAGATTTTGAGCAATGATAGAGGGAGAAATCATGGTTTTAAGTTGTTGGTAGCTAAATTGGTTTAGTAAAATGAAAGTTGAGCTTTGTGGCACCAAAGACTATGGAACAGAAGATAGAAGGGCTTGAATGGGAAGGATTGTCCGACGATCATTTACCCCAGGAGGTGGAAATATGGCCTTACAGATGATCATTGTGTTCATCTTGAATTTCATCATATCCTTGATTGGAACCCTAGCTTATTCGGTCAGAATGGTAGGGGTAAGAACAGGGAAGATTGCAGTATCTTTTGCCGTCTTCAATATTTTAACCTTGATTTCCAGGATTGCAGTGACATTTCAAGTACCGCTGCTGACGAAATATGTTGAAGGTCATACGGAGACAAGCGGCTTATTACATATTTTTAACCTTATCATCATTATTTCCGGAGTAGCCACTGCAGTTGGCGCTTTGCTCATTCCAACTTTCCAAAGACTATTTTACCGGGGCGTTTTGTACTTCTCGGCTGACCGGTCTATTCCTAAGCTGGTTCTGCACAGTTTTTCCAAGGCAGGTCTTCATTATATGAAGGACTGCGTTGCTGTACCTGTAAAAGAAAATATTTTACAGCTCAACTTTAGAAAGCTGCCGGTGAAAATTATTATTTACAATCTGGTAACAGTTGCTTTATTAACAGTTGGTTCTTTGGCGCCGATTTATGCGGGCAGTCTTGAACCGGATTTAAGGGCAACATGCATCACTTTATCTTCCATTATTAATGGAGTTGCAACCATTTTGATGTCGATCTTCATTGATCCGCAGCTATCCATCATGACCGATGATGTGATCGATGGCAAATGCAGTGAAGAGGATTTTAGAAAAGTGGTTGTTGCAATGGTAGGTAGCAAAACAGTGGGCACATTCGCATCGCTATTCCTGCTTATTCCTTCTGCCTATGCCATCGTTTTTGTAGCTAAAATGATTTGAAAATGGCCAAAAAGGGGCTTCCTAAATGTTCATTACAGCGGGATGCTAGAGGGTTGCTAGCATTTAAGAATGTTTCTTTTTTCCTTGATCAGCCATATGACACAGCTTATAAAAAGCGAACGCCGGAATACAGCCTGAGATTATGTTAAAATCATATTTGGTTTGAAAAATGATACGAATGGCTGGTGGGCGTTCATGAGAAAAACGCGTGATTGTTGGGTGATGATTTGTTCGATGGCATGGGTTGCCTTTGTTCTAATTTGTTTAAGATTCACCTTTGTCGCAAATTTTGGAGACATCACGAAAGTATTTGTTGAAGAATTGGTACTGCTTGTAAGTGTTTTCTTTTTAAATGTGTTGTTTTTAAAACAAAAAGTAACATGGCGGATAAAGTCTTCTTTTAAAGAAACACTGCTGATCATGATACCCGTTTTCTTTTTCTTTATGATTGATATATTGGTATCTTCCGGTCATGCATTGCTAAATATATTAAAGGCCGGCGGGATTTCAGTGATTGTCGCGCTCTTCGAAGAATATTATTTCAGGGGAATTATTTTTTCTAAAATCAATTTCTATTTAAACGAAGGAAAAGCGGCTTATGCAGGGAGAATAAAAGCCTGCCTGTATTCCGGGTTGATTTTTGGCGGATTTCATTTTATTAACCTTTTTCATCAATCATTTTATATTACAACGTTGCAGGTCATCCAGGTTACTTGTTTAGGCCTAGTTTTATGTGCCTTATATCTTCGCTCGGGAAGTTTAATACTCCCGATCATGCTTCATGCAGCAATCGATTTTATTAGTTTTATCAGTAGCGGGCCGGAAGTGGATGCCCATCTCACATTAAGAGGATGCCTTACGGGGGCAGTGGTTTATATTGTTATTGCATTTCTACTGTTAATTGGAGGCAGAAGGCGTATAGCTGCAAGGACATAACCTGCAAATGATGAAGGCATACTCCTCGCTTTATCTGTCTGCTGGTCCCATATAGTGAATCAGCAGCCGGTTAAATAAATGAGGGACTCCCATCAGCCATTGATCGACTATTGGGACAGCTCCTGTGCAGCCAACAATCTTTAGGAATATTTCTTTTTTCCTTGATGAGTTGTTCAAGTTCATTCAGATCTTCTTCTGTTGCCATGTTACGAATAAAAGAACGGGCGGAGGAGCGCAGGGGTAAATAGCGCCTGTGCTCTCTGTTTTTGTTATTATAAGAGGCCTGGTCGAACTTTTTATTTGTCATATGATTCCCTGCGTTTAAATAATTTTACGAAATACCATACAACAACGACTGTACCGATTACGGATAAAACAGCTCCGGAAACAAGATGAAGTGTTTGATTAAATCTGTCTCCGAAATAAAGATACAATGCAACAGCTGCCCAGAAGAAAATCAACAGTATTTTTTTCATAGTGTTTGTGCGATGCTAAGATATCGTTTTAGCGAGGAAGAAGATAATCCTCTCCACCTCTTTTCGGTTTGGCGGAAGGGTTTGATACAACCGTGTAGCGTTAATCTCCGCTGGTATTTATGCATCGGTGAAGTGATCCAGCATCGCTTTTCCCACTCCCTTTCTAAGATTAATTATACGAATGTATGATAAAACCGCCATAGAAAATAACAATTTTCTTATATCTTTTAACCCACATTTCGCACGTCTTAAATAAAATTCATTTTAATTTTTGAATGAACTATATTTAAACATTTTGGTGGGATGATATCTTCTTATTTTTGAGGAATTTTCGATAAAGTTCTATTGAATTCGACATTCTTTTCATGAATTCCTCCTGTTGTGTGTTATTCGCCTTTGTTTTCGACATTTTTTGACACGTATATTGATAGATCATACCCGCATAATTCAATGATTTTTTTGGCTTGTGAATCAATATTATCGGGTAAGAGCCTTAATTTTTGTCGATTTTGATTTATAAGGATCACGGTGATATCTTCTAATTGCTCTAACAATGCTTGACCTGTGGGTTGATAGAGTTTCCTTTTTCCTTTCAAGATTAGAGATAGGTTCTTTTCTTTCAGTTCTTTTCTAACTCGATATTCTAAAATTCCATAGATTAATAAAGCCATCACATACACAATCCCTAAGGCCTCAACCCTTTCCGGGGTTTTCAAGTAAATGGCATCAATCATTTGTGAATCTTTGATTAATCGGAAACGGGTCTCAACGGCCGACTGTCCTTTATAAACCCTCAAAACTTCTTGATTGGATAGTGTCTCCTCGTCTAATTTATTTGTGATTAAAACAAAAGTGCTGAGCATTCTTTTCTTATTTTCGATAAAATCATGATCTTTTTCAAACGATTCCAGTTGTATCTGATAGATTTGTTCTCGTTTTGTCTGTTCGTCCTTTTTAGGTCTTCCTCTCTTTTTTCGTTTGATAGGTTGATCACTCATCTGGACGTTTAGTTTATAACAGAAATATGAAGCCTTTTGTTTTTTCTTAAAAGATTGAATTGCTTCTAGTGCGTCCTCTTTACAATGAAAGATAACTTTACTTAGTTTTTCTATCTCTTTTTTTAATTTTATTTCTTCCTTTTCGATCGCCCGATTTAGGGTTTTCTCTTTTCGTTGATCTAAATTGTTTGAGTGGACAACAAGAAACCGGTAAGGAAGGTTTTGAATTTGTCTTTCAAAAGCTTGAATTTGGTAAATAGCTGCGTCTTTTTTATTGCTAAGTGAGCCTACCCTTTCCCAGTTATTGAGCAACCATGCCTCTTTCTTTAGTTCTGTGCTTAAACCGAATGTATCAGGTAAACGGGAAATAAACGATAAATTTTGTTGTTGAATTTCCGCTAGATTTTCCGTTGTGATTAATGCAGAATCGGCTTGATAAATGAGATTTTTCCAATCTTCATGGGAAAGGATTTTTCTCATCTTTTGAATGAATTCCACATTCCAAGATTTATCCGAAGTATTCCCATTTTCTACTTTTGCAAGAATAGGAATTCGTTCAGGTGTGACCCCCATCCCCAGAACGATTTGTTTTAAGTCAGGCCTATGGGCCTTACTATACCCGTACGTAATTTGCAGTCCATCTTCCTTCGGTTGTTTATATTCACCGTAAACAGAAATTGATGTTGTATCGTTATGGAGTACACCAATAGGAAGATTCAATTTTTTTAATGCTTTTAATGCAAGGGTGGAATATACTTTCCATGCTTCGGCTTTATACAAGTAATCTAATGCTCTTCCTAATGCATCATCATTTAATTGATCGGGTGAAATCGATGTATCGAAAAGCATCTCAGAATCTAGGTTTTGATAGAATTCATGAACCTTATAAAGGGGCTTGCCACTGCATAAAATGTTTAAGACAAGGGCTTTAATCCTTGTTCCGGGTGAGATATGACAACGGACAGAATCCCATTTGACTAAATTATTAATGGTCTTTTCGAGTTCTATTTCATCACACAGTTTAGATAAAAGTTGAGACGGCCCCACATGTAAGGTTAAAATTTGATCTGACATAAAAATTTCCTCATCTTCCTCTAGTTAGATAATCATTCAATTCTACAAAGAAGGAGAAAATTCCTTTAAAAAAATCACAAAATAGAAAAATTTACGTGCGGAATATGCGTTTTAACGAAAATCTCCGGCTTTTTTCGGAGATACCGAGAAAAAGGCAAAATTTTTATAATTCAACTATGAAGTGGAGAGCACCCCGTTTCTTCTGAGTAAACTAAATTATTAAAAAATTATCTACGTGGCTATTAAGATAAAAAAACGCACGAAGGAAGATGGCAAGCTGGAAAATTGTATGTGTAAAATTTTACTCGAAGGGGCAAATGAGTGGAAAAAAATGGGAAGACGCTCTATCATCTAATTGTACACTTCAAGATGAACATCTAGAGAGAGAGGTCTTCCCATGGATATTATATCAATAATTGCTGGATTATTAAAGGATACAAAGAGTCTTATCGAATTTGAAGAACAGCTTAAACTTCTGATGCAGAAGGCTTTTACACAATGGGTTGGGGAAATATTTGAAGAGTTAGATAAAACAATTAAACAGGAGAAGTTAGAGGAGGGCTGGGTGTACTGCCGGAGTGATAACAGAAACATTCAGTTTCTATTTGGAAGTGTGACCTTTAAACGCTCATTAATGCATGACAAGAGAGGAAATTCCCATTATCCTCTGGATGAATGGTTAGGGCTGGTACCACACCAACGATACAGCCCGTTAGTGGAATTAAAGGTGGCAGAGTTGGCAAGTGAGAACACCTATCGGGAAGTAGCTGATATTTTAAAAGAGTGGACAGCAGTGAGTCTTAGTCACACAACTGTAGGGAACATGGTAAAACACGTAGGGAAAACTCAGGCGGAAGCCGATAAGGCACTTGTAGAAGAGCTAGAAATAGCTGTTTCCCTGCCTGAGGGGAAGAAGGTAGACTACCTGTTTTCTGAAGCAGATGGTGTATTCGTTCGGGGACTAAAAAAGAAACAGAGTATGGAAGTCCACCACGCCATTCTCTATGAGGGATGGGAAACCAATGGTAAAAGGGTCTCCCTGCGTCAGCCCACAGTCATCATGACGACGGAAGACATTCAGACATTTTGGGATGAAGTCCAAGCCACAGCTGCCAACACCTACTCCCTCGAAAAAACGCATGTCATTACAAACAGTGATGGAGGTGCGGGATACACAGCTGAACGGTTTCAAACAGCTTTCTCACAGTCGGAATTTCCGGTGCTCAACCAGCTGGATACCTACCACGTTGCACAAGCCATCATAAGGACATTTGGGGGCGGAAAGAGCGAGATCAAGGAGCAAATTAGAAAAGCGATTAGAACGCATGACCTGGACCAATTCACGTTATATTTGGATACGCACGAAAGCACCTTGACGGATAAAAAGGCTCTCAAGAAAATCAAGGAATTCCGTTCGTATATCTTGAAAAACTGGGACCGCATTTTTGACTGGAGAGACAGGGTGAAAAACGTGCCGGAAGGTGCGAGAGGCCTAGGAGCGATGGAATCGAATCAAAGGCATATCTCCTTCAGGATGAAAAAAAGGGGCATGCATTGGAGTGAACTTGGCGCAGAAGCCATGGTGAAAATCAAACAAGGCATACTCAATGGGACATTGAGAGAAGCCTATCTGAAACACCGTTCAAGAAGCGAGAGAAAGCAACGGAACTTGAAACAATTCATCAGGATGTCTCAACTACTCAAGCAGCCTGTACGCCCGTCAGTGGGCGTAAAGCACGGATCAGTTGCCCTGCATTAAGAAAATCAAGGAATTCCGTTCGTATATCTTGAAAAACTGGGACCGCATTTTTGACTGGAGAGACAGGGTGAAAAACGTGCCGGAAGGTGCGAGAGGCCTAGGAGCGATGGAATCGAATCAAAGGCATATCTCCTTCAGGATGAAAAAAAGGGGCATGCATTGGAGTGAACTTGGCGCAGAAGCCATGGTGAAAATCAAACAAGGCATACTCAATGGGACATTGAGAGAAGCCTATCTGAAACACCGTTCAAGAAGCGAGAGAAAGCAACGGAACTTGAAACAATTCATCAGGATGTCTCAACTACTCAAGCAGCCTGTACGCCCGTCAGTGGGCGTAAAGCACGGATCAGTTGCCCTGCATTAAGAAAATCAAGGAATTCCGTTCGTATATCTTGAAAAACTGGGACCGCATTTTTGACTGGAGAGACAGGGTGAAAAACGTGCCGGAAGGTGCGAGAGGCCTAGGAGCGATGGAATCGAATCAAAGGCATATCTCCTTCAGGATGAAAAAAAGGGGCATGCATTGGAGTGAACTTGGCGCAGAAGCCATGGTGAAAATCAAACAAGGCATACTCAATGGGACATTGAGAGAAGCCTATCTGAAACACCGTTCAAGAAGCGAGAGAAAGCAACGGAACTTGAAACAATTCATCAGGATGTCTCAACTACTCAAGCAGCCTGTACGCCCGTCAGTGGGCGTAAAGCACGGATCAGTTGCCCTGCATTCAAGCAGTTCATCGGCAATGGGACATTTAAGCAAAATATTAGAGCTTTCGTTTTAAGCCTGGCTCAGTGGGGACTGATCGTTGAGGCGCGCGAAATTTACGAGACTCCTGCGGGAAAAGCGAGCCAGGAAAGACCCCGCAGCGAGGTACGAGCGAGGAGGCTCGCCGGCCGCCCGCGGAAAGCGAGTGAATTTCGCGCGCCTCAACATCCCCGTTATCCATCTTTATACGGAAATATTACATCTTTTCCGAAAATTACACCGAGCAAGTAAAGCACGGTAGCCGAAAGTGTACAAAAAGAGTGTCTTGGAATACCCGATATTTAAACCTTGTCGAGAAAAACTTGACACATACGGAAAATTGGATGGCTGGTTTTCCCCCTGAAATGCGTTAAAATAAATGTATGCACTTTATCGCGCACAGAGGAGGAAAATATGGAAAAGCAACCTTTGCATAAATTTTACGAAAAAAACCGGCTTGAAAGAATCAAGGCGCTGGAACAGGCGAAGGCCATTTCAGCCGAAGATGCCGCGCTGCTTGAAAAAGGGCTTGTGCTGCCGGATGAAACGGCGGACCATATGATTGAAAACCAGATTGCCAAATATGAATTGCCATATGGTACGGCATTGAACTTTCTGATTGACGGAAAAGAGTATGTCGTCCCGATGGCGATTGAGGAGCCTTCTGTTGTGGCGGCGGCAAGTTCGGCGGCAAAAATCATCAACAAGGCAGGCGGTTTCCGAACGACAGTGAGCAATCGTATGATGATCGGGCAGGTGGCGTTAATGGAAGTTCCGGATCCGATCCGTGCGAAAACGGTGGTGATGGCCCATGAGGAAGAACTTTTGCAAACGGCAAATGAAGCCAAGCCTTCGATTGTGAAGCGGGGCGGCGGGGCCCGGAAATTGGAAGTCCGTCTGATCCCGGCTGATGAAAAAGCCGGCACACCTGCTTTTTTTGTTGTCCATCTCCATATTGATACGCTGGAAGCAATGGGTGCGAATATCATCGATACCATGGCGGAGGCGATCAAACCGCATTTGGAAGAGTGGACAGGGGGACGGGCATTAATGGGCATTCTCTCCAATTATGCCACTGAATGCCTGGCAACGGCCGAATGCCGGATTCCCGTGTCATTGCTTGAAAAAAACGGCATGTCCGGTGAAGAAGTCCGCGACCGGATCATTGAAGCCGCCCAATTTGCATACGCGGATCCTTACCGGGCTGCAACGCATAACAAAGGCATTATGAACGGCGTTGATGCCGTTGTGATCGCAACCGGAAACGATTGGCGCGCAATTGAAGCGGGTGCCCATGCCTATGCAGCAAGGTCCGGCAAGTATCGTTCCCTTTCTATTTGGAGCAAGGCAGAAAACGGAGACCTGCTTGGCAGCCTCACCCTTCCGCTTCCGGTCGGGACAGTCGGCGGCCAGATCAGCATCCACCCTGCTGCCGGTTTCAGCAAGCGGCTGCTGGGTTACCAAAATGCAAAAGAACTGGAATCGATCATTGTCTCCGCTGGGCTTGGCCAGAACTTTTCCGCCATCAAAGCTCTTGTAACAGACGGGATTCAAAAAGGGCATATGGCACTGCACGCCAAATCGCTCGCTATCACAGCAGGTGCCTCCGGAAGCGAAATTGACCGGGTTGCAGAAAAACTAAAACAAAGCGGGACAATTGATCTTGCTACGGCAAAGGAAATTTTAAAAGAAATCAGAGGATGACAGGCGGGGGCACTGAACACAGATAGGAAGAAAAAACACGCGGGTATGAAAAACGGCGCCAAGAATACCGAGGTACTGAACAAAATATAGAAAAAAAACGGTGAGACACGATTATGGTGATGTCCCACCGTTTTCTTCTTTTGGAGCTTTTCAGCGGCTTCTGGCAGGCAGGCGGTTTTTCCTAAAGCTGGATGGAACCACTGAGGCCCGTGCTTACGGCGACATCTCCGTTTTTGAAAAGTGGCCTGCGCTTATTCTCTTTAGCAAAAACGAGAGGCACGCTTTAAGCATGCCTCTCGTTTTTACAGTGCGCCGTGCATGGCGATTCGCTAGGCGGTGTAAGTCCGCTATGGGGGTAGGTAGCGACCAACCATTAGCCAAGAGCAAGGGTGTCCATCGTGAGATGGAATCTGAAGGAAGCTGGAGGCAAAATTCTGACCCGAGGAACACGAACATCATTAGGCGTACTCTCACAGGGTAAGGCTGCTGAACAAGTCAAAGCCCAAAAGCTATCCGGATGTGGAAACGTAAATGGTGCGGGTACATGGAATGAAAGTGAATCACCTTACCACGGGAGGTCTCATGGACAGGTGGAAACAGAGTATGAAACCTGGTTGAAACAAGATTTGCCGTGAGAAGTCAGCAGAAGCCATAGTACGGAGATGCCTGGAGCATCGAAGGAAGGGCTGAACTAAAGGAAGTGGAAGTCAATGAAAGTTACCGAAGAAACGAACAAATGCAGAAAACAGGAAGAAACCTGCTGTCAAAAAGATACTGCGGAACAGGAAGGATATGGCAGAGGGCATAGTTTCAAGAGGATAACTGAAAACAACACCACTAACACCAACAGACAGAACGAATGGATGCTCGAACGAATCCTTTCAAGTAATAACCTGCACCGTGCCTATAAAAAGGTAAAGAAAAACAAAGGTGCGGGCGGTGTCGATGGAATGAAAACAGGTGAACTTTTGGCATACCTAACTGAACACCAGAGGGAACTCGTCCTCTCCATTCGAAATGGGACATACAAGCCCCAACCCGTTAGAAGGGTAGAAATACCAAAAGACAACGGGAAAACAAGGAAACTTGGAATACCAACGGTAGTAGACCGAGTCATCCAACAAGCCATTTCGCAGGTCCTAGTCCCTATATATGAAAGAAAGTTCTCAGACAATAGCTACGGTTTCCGACCACATAGAAGTACACATCAGGCACTTCTCAAGTGCCAAAAGAATGTAAATGAAGGATACCAGTATGTAGTAGACCTGGACTTAGAACAGTACTTTGACACGGTAAACCATAGTAAGCTTATCCAGATATTGAGTGAAACAATTCACGACGGACGTGTAATCTCCTTAATCCATAAATTCCTAAATGCAGGTGTTATGATCAAAGGAATAAGGACAACAAATGATTTCGGTGTTCCACAAGGAGGACCACTAAGTCCGCTTCTTGCCAATGTAATGTTAAACGAATTGGATAAAGAAATGGAAGCAAGAAATCACCGATTTGTCCGTTACGCTGATGATGTGATCATATTCTGTAAGAGCCGAAGAAGCTGCGAAAGAACATACCATAACATTCTCCCATTCATTGAGAGGAAATTGCGACTCAAAGTGAATCGAGAGAAGACGATGATCACACATATTAGAAACATCAAGTTCCTGAGTTATGGATTCTACCTTTATGAAGGAAAATGCAAATTCCGGGTACACCCGAAGGGTGTTCAAAAATTAAAGGAGAAAATTCGCAGAATCACAGGAAGAAGCAACGGATTAAGCGTAGAGGAAAGAAAGAAAAGGCTAAACGACACTGTCCGAGGATGGGTAAATTACTACAAGCTAGCGGATATGAAAAGTCTGGTAACCAGACTGGATCAATGGACACGAAGAAGAATGCGAATGGTAACTTGGAAAAGATGGAAGAGAGTACGCACAAGATTTTATTGGCTCGTGAAATTAGGGATCAATAAAAGAAAGGCGTGGGAATGGGCTAACACAAGAAAAGGCTACTGGAGAATCTCCGGCAGCCATATATTAGCCAGAACCCTTACAAACGAACTCTTCCGAAGAGCAAGATATATAAGTTTTCTGGATTATTATCTGTCTGTACGGTCGTAAACTTTAGAACCGCCGTGTACGGAACCGTACGCACGGTGGTGTGAGAGGTCGGCTAATCAAATAATGATTAGCCTCCTACTCGATTGTTTTTATTAACGTATTGCCGCTTGTGCCCTTCGATTCCGGCAAGGCAAACGGTGGCCGGATCCTCGTTCACCGGCAAGGTAACGGCCGACCCGTCGTTTGGAAGCGATGTGGTAAAAATGGCTTCGTATTCGGCAACGCTAATTTCTTTTCGTGCCTCGAGCATTTGCTGATGGCGGGCCGGCTGCAAGGCTTTACGGTAGCCCGGCTGCAGGATCCCTGAGAAAAATTCCCCGACTGCGCCGGAACCGTAGCTGTACAGGCCGATCCTCGCACCTGCTTCTATATTTGTATTTTGTTCGAGCAGGGAAAGCAGGCTCAAATACAAAGCGCCGGTATAAATGTTCCCGACTATTTTGTTATAACTTTTGCTTGTTTCATAATGGGCCAGGAGTCTTTCGCGCCCGTCTTCATCCGTTTCATCCAACACCGTTCTCAGCGCTTTTAAGCCCATTTTTGTATACGGCATATGGAAGCAAATGGCTTTGAAATCACTTAGCGTAAAGCCGGTTTTTTCTCTGTACTGCTTCCAGACATTTTGGAAGAAACTGATGTATTTTTCATTGGAAAACTTGCCATCCACATAAGCGGAATCCGAATAGACCGGCCGCCAAAAGTCCATGATGTCTTCCGTATGATACACACTCGGTTCTTCAATCGCAAGAATTTTCGGATGGGCGCTTACGACCATAGCGACGGCGCCCGCCCCTTGGGTAACCTCTCCTGAAGTATTCAATCCGTATCTTGAAATATCGGACCCGAGCACGAGCACTTTGCTTTCCGGATGCAGGGCGATATGCCCTCTTGCCATTTGCAGCCCTGCCGTAGCACCGAAGCATGCTTCTTTCACTTCAACGGCCCGCACTTCCGGTTTTAAACCGAGCAGGCGGTGCACATAAATTGCAGCTGCCTTCGAGTGGTCGACGCCGGATTCCGTGCCGAAAATAACAAAATCGATCTTTTCTTTATCTTCGTCTGTTAAAATTTCGAGCGCCGCATTGGCTGCGAGCGTCACCGCATCCTGGGTCACCGGGGCGACGGCCATTTTTTCCTGGCCGATTCCGATTAAAAATTTTCCAGGGTCCTCATTCCGGGCAAGTGCCAGTTTTTCCATGTCAACATATAAATGCGGGGTATAAAACCCGATCTTGTCTATTCCGATTTGCAACTGCTATTCACACCTTTTTTACAGGAATTGTTAGTATGTGTAAAATTTTACTCGACGGGGCATATGAGTGGAAAAAAATGGGAAGACGCTCTATCATCTAATTGTACACTTCAAGATGAACATCTAGAGAGAGAGGTCTTCCCATGGATATTATATCAATAATTGCTGGATTATTAAAGGATACAAAGAGTCTTATCGAATTTGAAGAACAGCTTAAACTTCTGATGCAGAAGGCTTTTACACAATGGGTTGGGGAAATATTTGAAGAGTTAGATAAAATAA
This sequence comes from Weizmannia sp. WK01, assembly GCF_025905465.1. NCBI lineage: Bacteria > Bacillati > Bacillota > Bacilli > Caryophanales > Bacillaceae > Heyndrickxia > Weizmannia sp. WK01. Next base: position 329,305 of record NZ_CP109616.1, read on the forward strand.
TTAAACAGGAGAAGTTAGAGGAGGGCTGGGTGTACTGCCGGAGTGATAACAGAAACATTCAGTTTCTATTTGGAAGTGTGACCTTTAAACGCTCATTAATGCATGACAAGAGAGGAAATTCCCATTATCCTCTGGATGAATGGTTAGGGCTGGTACCACACCAACGATACAGCCCGTTAGTGGAATTAAAGGTGGCAGAGTTGGCAAGTGAGAACACCTATCGGGAAGTAGCTGATATTTTAAAAGAGTGGACAGCAGTGAGTCTTAGTCACACAACTGTAGGGAACATGGTAAAACACGTAGGGAAAACTCAGGCGGAAGCCGATAAGGCACTTGTAGAAGAGCTAGAAATAGCTGTTTCCCTGCCTGAGGGGAAGAAGGTAGACTACCTGTTTTCTGAAGCAGATGGTGTATTCGTTCGGGGACTAAAAAAGAAACAGAGTATGGAAGTCCACCACGCCATTCTCTATGAGGGATGGGAAACCAATGGAAAAAGGGTCTCCCTGCGTCAGCCCACAGTCATCATGACGACGGAAGACATTCAGACATTTTGGGATGAAGTCCAAGCCACAGCTGCCAACACCTATTCCCTCGAAAAAGCGCATGTCATTACAAACAGTGATGGAGGTGCTGGGTACACAGCTGAACGGTTTCAAACAGCATTCTCACAGTCGGAATTTCCGGTGCTCAACCAGCTGGATACCTACCACGTTGCACAAGCCATCATAAGGACATTTGGGGGCGGAAAGAGCGAGATCAAGGAGCAAATTAGAAAAGCGATTAGAACGCATGACCTGGACCAATTCACGTTATATTTGGATACGCACGAAAGCACCTTGACGGATAAAAAGGCCCTCAAGAAAATCAAGGAATTCCGTTCGTATATCTTGAAAAACTGGGACCGCATTTTTGACTGGAGAGACAGGGTGAAAAACGTGCCGGAAGGTGCGAGAGGCCTAGGAGCGATGGAATCGAATCAAAGGCATATCTCCTTCAGGATGAAAAAAAGGGGCATGCATTGGAGTGAACTTGGCGCAGAAGCCATGGTGAAAATCAAACAAGGCATACTCAATGGGACATTGAGAGAAGCCTATCTGAAACACCGTTCAAGAAGCGAGAGAAAGCAACGGAACTTGAAACAATCCATCAGGATGTCTCAACTACTCAAGCAGCCTGTACGCCCGTCAGTGGGCGTAAAGCACGGATCAGTTGCCCTGCATTCAAGCAGTTCATCGGCAATGGGACATTTAAGCAAAATATTAGAGCTTTCGTTTTAAGCCTGGCTCAGTGGGGACTGATCGTTGAGGCGCGCGAAATTTACGAGACTCCTGCGGGAAAAGCGAGCCAGGAGAGACCCCGCAGCGAGGTACGAGCGAGGAGGCTCGCCGGCCGCCCGCGGAAAGCGAGTGAATTTCGCGCGCCTCAACATCCCCGTTATCCATCTTTATACGGAAATATTACATCTTTTCCGAAAATTACACCGAGCAAGTAAAGCACGGTAGCCGAAAGTGTACAAAAAGAGTGTCTTGGAATACCCGATATTTAAACCTTGTCGAGAAAAACTTGACACATACGAATTGTTATTGAAATTTGAGAAACTGTACTAAATAATTTAATATAAACGGTGTCGAAATACAACTTATCACGATGCACGGACACCTTCCCATTATAGTACAAGTTGCTAGGATTGTGGATGGGAAATGACAGAGAGGGAGTAAACGTATATGCATGAAGTTGCGATTATCAGCGCCGTCCGGACCCCGATCGGGAAATTCGGCGGCAGTTTAAAAGATATATCTGCTGTGGAACTGGGTGCGATTGCCGCAGAAGAAGCGATCCGGCGCACCGGCGTTTCTGCACAGGAGGTCGATTATGCCGTTTTTGGCAATGTTCTGTCGGCGGGTCTCGGTCAAAATCCGGCCCGGCAAATGGCAGTCAGAGCCGGCATTCCGTATGAAGTGCCTGCCGTAACCGTGAATGAAGTATGCGGCTCTGGATTGAAAGCTGTGCTGCTTGCTGCCCAGATGATCCAGCTTGGTGAGGCGAAAATAATAGTTGCCGGCGGGGCGGAAAACATGTCGCGTGCGCCCTTTCTTGCAGAACAGGCACGCTGGGGCCATAAGCTTGGCAATATGGCGATGGCAGACAGCATGCTGCGCGACGGCCTGACGGATGCATTTGAAGGCATCCATATGGGTTTGACGGCGGAAAATGTGGCGACAAAATTCGGCATTTCCCGCGAGGAACAGGACCGTTTTGCGCTTCGATCCCAGCAAAAAGCCGCACAGGCACAAAAGACCGGCCGCTTCAAAGACGAAATTGTGCCGGTAAAAGTAAAACAGAGAAGAAGCGAGATGCTGTTTTCCGAGGATGAGCATGTCCGCCCCGATACGACGCTTGATGGGCTCGCGAAGCTGAAACCCGCTTTTCTCGAAAACGGTACTGTCACAGCAGGGAATGCTTCGGGGATCAATGACGGCGCAGCTGCTGTTGTTTTAATGGAAAAATCACTTGCGGATGAAAAAAAGATTCCTTATTTCGGGGTCATTAAAGGGTATGCAGAAGCAGGAGTGGACCCTTCCATCATGGGTTATGCCCCTTATTATGCAATTCAAAAGCTGCTTGAAAAGACTGGTGCATCCCTTGAAGAAGTGGATTTAATCGAGCTGAACGAAGCTTTTGCTTCCCAAAGCCTTGCCGTTATCAGGGATTTGGGGCTTGATCCGGAAAAAGTCAATGTTAACGGCGGGGCGATTGCACTGGGGCATCCGATCGGGGCATCCGGCGCAAGAATTCTCGTTTCACTTTTACATGAAATGGAAAAAAGAAATGTGCGCACCGGCCTTGCCTCGCTTTGTGTCGGCGGCGGCATCGGCATTTCGATGCTGGTCGGGCGCACCTGACACCACCGGGATTTTCCGGCTTTTTGGAAAAGTGAGGAAAAAATCTGTCAGACGCAAAACTTTTCCGCTGTTGCTCTTGCATGAAATGAAAAAAAGAAATGTGTGCACCGGCCTCGGTATTTCGAAGCTGGTTAGGCGCACGTGACATCGCCGGGATTTAGCAAGAACAGAAAAAGCCCTGCCTGATGCAGGGCTTTTTCTCTATTTTTTAGTCCGAATGAGATTTTCCCACCTGGTCAGGATAATGTAAGGACTTCATATTTGGATGCTAATTCTGCAAATTGTGCCATGCTGCTGATTTTTCCAGCTGTAAGTTTTTCGTTTAGCCCATAAAAGTCCACACAGGTTTTACAAGCAAGAACGTCCACGCCTTTTTCCTCCAATTCTTTCAATTGAAGGGAAACAAGCGAGCCTTCTGTTAACGTAAACACACCGCGGTTTACGCAAAAAACAGCGGCCGGCAGTTCTTCCTTTTGTTTCAGGATGGTAAAGAAGGTTTCCAACAATCCTTCCCCCAATTCTTGTTCTCCTTTTCCAAGCTGATCCGATGCAAGCAAAATAACTTTGTTTTTCAGTGTCTCCACCTCAATGACTTTCTTTCTATTTTAGCAAATCCTGCCAGTCTTTTCTCGTGCCAGATACGGCGGCTGTCACAAGCCCGGAGCGTTCAGTGCCGCGGTTTCTTTCACCATTTATTTGGGTACCTAGCGGTTGAGCGTATATTTGAGCAAAAGCAGGTGAACAAGCTGATAGAATAACGCCAGGATGCAAAAGAGAATAGGATACGCAATAGCAGAATACCAAGGTTTCCACCCATTGTAGTAAAACGTACCTGTCTTGATAAATAAAAACTCAAAAACCATCGCCACGATCGTCCATCCTGCAATATAGAGGAACCGGGTACGAAACCGGTTTGGAAAAAAGTTGATAAAGGTAATATTGATGGCCGGATAAATCCCAAACAAATAACAAAGGCTTCTCCAGTCGACTCCTTTTGTAAAGTATCCAAAAAGATCATACTTGAGATCCAGAAATAAATTGACGATTAATTCAAGGTACATGGCAAACAGGGTGGTGCACAGCATTTCAATGCCACTAAATTTTTTTGGCATGAGAAAAGCAAACAGATTCAGGACAATCATCAAAATGATAAGGAATACCATGCTTCAACACCCCGATTCCAGGATTGGCTTTTTCTTATCCTCTCCTATTTTGGCCGGGAGATTACAAAAAATCGCACATTCCGGAAACCCGGTTAAAGGACGCTCGCCTTATTCTTTGTTATAATTTTACAAGAATAACGTAAACAAAGGGGGATGGCTCATTTGGCGAAAAAAGTATTGGTATACAGCGAACTGCCTGGGGATTTGATTGAAAAGCTGAAGGAAACATTTGAAGTACGCTACATACCAGGGGGCAAGGATATTTCCGATCTTCTGCCTGACTTAACGGAAGCGGACGGGCTGCTTGGTTCCTGGCTCCGGGCGGGAAAAGAATTGCTGGACCACGCACCGGCCTTGAAAATCATCAGCAATATAACGGTCGGATATGACAATCTCGATATCCCGTTGCTAACAGAGCGGGGGATTATGGCAACCAATACGCCGGGTGTGCTCGATGAAACAACAGCGGATACCATCTTTGGCTTGATGCTTGCAGCGGCGCGGCGATTTACGGAACTGGACCGGCTTGTCAAAAACGGCAATTGGAAAGCGCCTGTTTCCACTGAGCATTACGGCATTGATATTCACCATAAAACGCTGGGCATTATCGGAATGGGCAGAATCGGAAGCAAAATTGCGAAACGGGCCCATTTCGGTTTTGATATGGACATTTTATACCATAACCGTTCCCGCGACCCGGAAGCCGAGCAGCTGTATGATGCGGGATACTGTGAGCTTGATGAACTGCTGGAAAAATCGGATTTCATTTGCCTGATGGTGCCGCTTACCCCGGAAACGCACCGGTTAATCGGGGAACGGGAATTCAGAATGATGAAGAAAACGGCCGTTTTTGTCAATGGTTCAAGGGGTAAGACAGTAGATGAAGCGGCGCTTGTCAAAGCCCTTCAGGAAAAAATCATTTATGCGGCCGGCCTTGATGTATATGAACAGGAACCTGTTTCGCCGGATAACCCGCTTTTAAAAATGGATAATGTCGTCACCCTTCCGCACGTTGGCTCTGCTACACACGAAACACGCTATGCAATGGCAAAACTGGCGGTTGAAAATCTCACGAAAGGGCTGCTTGGAGAATGTCCGCCCAATTTGATTAACCGGGAAGTTTTTCGCAGCCGGGCGTAATCACGTACACTTGCTGAACGATTCCGATTCGGTCGGCATGTGCAGGAAAGTTTGAAGACACGGGCACGGGCAAAAAACCTGATGGCAATGGAACGTTTCTAATAAACATGATTGCTGTATTTTTACAATGGGCGTTCCCCGGCCGGGTTGCTTGCCGGGGAACGCCACTGTTTTTACGGCGGGGCATCCGCTTTTTTTATTTTCCAAGGGGTATATCAATGAGTAAGCGAGGATGTAGACAAACCGTAAGTCTATGTAATAGAATGAGAAACAATTGTTCTTTTTTTGGCAGATTTATTTTAAAAAAATATCCAACGCCGGCCTGATTCGACCAAGAGAGATCCTTATAAGGAATGGAACCGAGTGTAAAACGGTTGTCAGTGTGGAAATCCCGCAAAATTTTGGTTGAAAGGTGAATCTAGAGTGGCTCTACGTTAAGGAAGCAGCTGAAATTTTCCTTGTATCTTAACATAGAGAGGCTTTACGTTAAGGAAGCAGCTGAAATTTGCCGCGTATCTTAACATAGAGAGGCTCTACGTTAAGGAAGCAGCTGAAATTTGCCGTGTATCTTAACATAGAGAGGCTCTATGTTAAGGAAGCAGCTGAAATCTGTCTTGTATCTTAACATAGAAGAGCTCTACATTAAGGAAGCAAGCCAAATCTGCCGCGTATCTTAACATAGAGTGGCTCTACGTTAAGGAAGCAGGCGAAAACTGCTGTATATCTTAACATAGAAGGGCTCTACGTTAAGGAAGCAAGCCAAACCTTCGTATGTGTCAAGTTTTTCTCGACAAGGTTTAAATATCGGGTATTCCAAGACACTCTTTTTGTACACTTTCGGCTACCGTGCTTTACTTGCTCGGTGTAATTTTCGGAAAAGATGTAATATTTCCGTATAAAGATGGATAACGGGGATGTTGAGGCGCGCGAAATTCACTCGCTTTCCGCGGGCGGCCGGCGAGCCTCCTCGCTCGTACCTCGCTGCGGGGTCTCTCCTGGCTCGCTTTTCCCGCAGGAGTCTCGTAAATTTCGCGCGCCTCAACGATCAGTCCCCACTGAGCCAGGCTTAAAACGAAAGCTCTAATATTTTGCTTAAATGTCCCATTGCCGATGAACTGCTTGAATGCAGGGCAACTGATCCGTGCTTTACGCCCACTGACGGGCGTACAGGCTGCTTGAGTAGTTGAGACATCCTGATGGATTGTTTCAAGTTCCGTTGCTTTCTCTCGCTTCTTGAACGGTGTTTCAGATAGGCTTCTCTCAATGTCCCATTGAGTATGCCTTGTTTGATTTTCACCATGGCTTCTGCGCCAAGTTCACTCCAATGCATGCCCCTTTTTTTCATCCTGAAGGAGATATGCCTTTGATTCGATTCCATCGCTCCTAGGCCTCTCGCACCTTCCGGCACGTTTTTCACCCTGTCTCTCCAGTCAAAAATGCGGTCCCAGTTTTTCAAGATATACGAACGGAATTCCTTGATTTTCTTGAGGGCCTTTTTATCCGTCAAGGTGCTTTCGTGCGTATCCAAATATAACGTGAATTGGTCCAGGTCATGCGTTCTAATCGCTTTTCTAATTTGCTCCTTGATCTCGCTCTTTCCGCCCCCAAATGTCCTTATGATGGCTTGTGCAACGTGGTAGGTATCCAGCTGGTTGAGCACCGGAAATTCCGACTGTGAGAATGCTGTTTGAAACCGTTCAGCTGTGTACCCAGCACCTCCATCACTGTTTGTAATGACATGCGCTTTTTCGAGGGAATAGGTGTTGGCAGCTGTGGCTTGGACTTCATCCCAAAATGTCTGAATGTCTTCCGTCGTCATGATGACTGTGGGCTGACGCAGGGAGACCCTTTTTCCATTGGTTTCCCATCCCTCATAGAGAATGGCGTGGTGGACTTCCATACTCTGTTTCTTTTTTAGTCCCCGAACGAATACACCATCTGCTTCAGAAAACAGGTAGTCTACCTTCTTCCCATCAGGCAGTGAAGCAGCTATTTCCATCTCTTCTACAAGGGCCTTGTCGGCTTCCACCTGCGTTTTTCCTACGCGTTTCACCATTTCCCCTACAGTTGTATGACTAAGACTCACGGCTGTCCATTCTTTTAAAATATTCGCCACCTCCCGATAGGTGTTCTCACTTGCCAACTCTGCCACCTTTAATTCCACTAACGGGCTATATCTCCGGTGGGGTACCAGCCCCAAGCATTCATCCAAGGGATAATGTGAGTTCCCTCTCTTATCACGCATTAATGAACGTTTAAAAGTCACACTTCCAAATAGAAACTGAACGCTTCTGTTATCACTACGGCAGTACTCCCAGCCTTCCTCCAACTTCTTTTGTTTAATTGTTTTATCTAACTCCTCAAATACATCCCCAACCCATTGTGTAAAAACCTTCTGCATCAGAATTTTAATTTGTTCTTCAAATTCCATAAGACTTTTTGTATCCTTTAATAATCCAGCAATTATTGATATAATATCCATGGGAAGACCTCTCTCTAGATGTTCATTCAAGGTGTACATTTAGATGATAGAGTGTCTTCCCATTTTTTTCCACTCATTTGCCCCTTCGAGTAAAATTTTACACATACCAAACCTTCGCCGTATCTTAACATAGAGTGGCTCTACGTTAAGGAAGCAATCGAAAACAGCCGTGTATCTTAACATAGAAGCGCTCTACGTTAAGGAAGCGCGCGAAAACTACCGTGTATCTTAACATAGAAGGGTTCTATGTTAAGGAAGTAGCTGAAATTTGCCGTGTATCTTAACATAGAGTGACTCTACGTTAAGGAAGCAGCTGAAATTTGCCGTGTATCTTAACATAGAGAGGCTCTACGTTAAGGAAGCGAGCTAAATCCGCCGTGTATCTTAACATAGAAGGGCTCTATGTTAAGGAAGCAGCCGAAATCTGTCTTGTATCTAAACATAGAGTGGCTCTACGTTAAGGAAGCAGCTGAAATCCGCCGCGTATCTTAACATAGAAGGGCTCTACGTTAAGGAAGCAGTCGAAAACAGCCGTGTATCTTAACATAGAAGGGCTCTACGTTAAGGAAGCAAGCCAAACCTTCGCCGTATCTTAACATAGAGTGGCTCTAAGTTAAGGAAACAAGCGAAATTTTGGTTAAAAGTAAGCACAGACAGGTTATATATATATGAAGGAACAGGCCGATATTTTGCCAAAAATAAACGCGGACCGTGCTTAGTCTACGAATTCACCAAAAATTTGCCGGAAAATGAACGCAGAAGCATTTTATTCCGAAAACCCGGTGCAGTTCAAGTGCCGGATAATCGAGAATTCATTGATAAAGGAGAGATAAAATGATCCGGTTTGAACATGTATCGAAACAGTTTCCGAACGGGACCCTTGCTGTAAAGTCTCTGGATTTGGAAATAGAAAAAGGGGAATTTTTCGTTCTGATCGGCCCGAGCGGCTCGGGGAAGACGACAACATTAAAAATGATCAACCGCCTCATCGAACTGTCAAAAGGCTGGGTCCGAATCAACGGAAAGAAAATCAGCGATTATGACATTCATGAACTTCGCTGGGATATCGGATACGTGCTCCAACAAATTGCGCTTTTCCCGCATATGACCATCGCGGAAAACATTGCGGTTGTGCCGGAACTGAAAAACTGGGACAAAAAAAGAATCCGTACCCGTGTCGATGAACTGCTGGAAATGGTGGGCCTGGACCCGAAAGAATACCGGAACCGAAAACCCCATGAACTTTCCGGAGGGCAACAGCAAAGAGTGGGCGTTCTACGGGCTTTGGCTGCCGACCCGGAAATCATTTTGATGGATGAGCCATTCAGCGCGCTCGATCCGTTTAGCCGGGAAAAATTGCAGGATGATGTGCTTGAAATTCAACAGAGGCTGAAAAAGACAATCGTTTTTGTTACCCATGATATGCGGGAAGCATTGAAACTCGGGGACCGGATTTGTCTCATGAAAGACGGGGAAATCGTTCAGGTCGGGACGCCACATGCATTTTTAACCAACCCCGCGAACGATTTTGTACGCGAATTTGTCGGGAATAAACAGGTACCGGTCCGCCTGGAGGAACTCATGGTCCCGGTTACAGATGAACAGGCAATATTGCCCCAAACGAAAACCGTTTCTTTACAGGCTCCATTGGCAGAGGTATTCGAACAGCTGGCCTCGTTTGAACAGATTGCCGTTGAGGATGGCGGAAAAATGGTCGGGGTGATCAACCGCCCGCACGCCATGAAAGTCATGTCACAATACTTAAGGGATGGAGGCCGGATGCATGAGTAGTTTCATCACCACCTTTTCAAACCGGAGAGCCCAGCTTTTGGACGCCCTTTTACAACATATAGAGATTTCATTAATCGCGCTTTTTTTCTCATTATTGATCGCGATCCCGCTTGGTATTTATTTAACGCGGAAACAAAAAATCGCGGAAACCATTATTGGCATAACCGGCGTGCTGCAAACCATTCCTTCTTTGGCTTTGCTCGGCCTGTTAATCCCGCTTTTTGGCATAGGGACCGTCCCGGCCGTGATTGCGCTCGTCGCATATGCGCTGCTTCCGCTTTTGCGCAACACCTACACTGGCATTAAAGAAATCGACCCTTCATTATTGGAAGCAGCAAGGGCGATGGGAATGAACAGAAGAATACGGCTGATAAAAGTGGAGCTCCCTCTGGCCATGCCCGTAATCATGGCGGGGATCCGGACGGCTGCCATTTTGATTATCGGAACAGCGACGATTGCGGCGCTGATCGGGGCCGGCGGACTAGGTGACATTATCCTGCTTGGCATCGACCGGAATGATTATGCCCTTGTCATCCTCGGTGCCATTCCTGCCGCCTTGTTGGCCATTCTTTTCGATGTTTTGCTCAGGCAGCTTGAAAAAGTTTCTTTTAAGAAGATGATGGTGGCATCCGGCATTTTTATCTTGATGATCGTGTTGATCGTTGGTTCACTGGTTGCGCCAAACTTGCTTCATAAAGACGGGCAAAAAACGATTGTGATTGCCGGCAAGCTGGGGTCGGAACCGGAAATTCTGGACAATATGTACAAGTTGCTGATTGAAGAGAACACAGATTTAAAAGTGAAGTTAAAAACAGGGTTGGGCGATACAACCTTTGTTTTCAATGCGTTGCAGTCAAAGGATATCGATCTTTATCCGGAATTTTCCGGGACAGCCATCGTCAACATGCTGAAAGAGAACCCTGTCAGCACAGACGGCAAGGAAGTGTACGCGCAAGCAAAAGCAGGCATGGCCAAAAAATACAAGATGGCATTGTTACGCCCAATGAAATTTAATGACACTTATGCGATTGCAGTTCCGCAAAGTTTTGCAAAGAAATACCATTTGAAAAAGATATCGGACCTTGTAAAAGTCGAACAGGACGTAAAAGCCGGATTTACCCCCGAATTTGCCGATATCAAAGACGGATATCCCGGTTTGTCAAAAAAATACGGGTTGCATTTTCATGTGGTGACAATGGATCCGTCTGTACGGTACCATGCCATCCAACAAGGCAAAGTGAATCTAATGAACGCCTACTCCACAGATGGCGAACTGCAAAGGTATCACCTGGTCGTTCTTGAAGATGACAAGCATTTCTTCCCGCCATACCAGGGTTCGCCTTTATTGCGGCAGGAAACGGTTGACAAATATCCGGAAATTGTGCCGGCATTGAACAAGCTGGCCGGGAAGATTACAAACACCCAAATGCAGAAAATGAATTATGAAGTCGGTGTCAAAGGTAAGAAAGCGGAAGATGTTGCAAGAGCCTTTTTAGTAAAAGAAGGGCTCCTGAAAAAGTGACCGGATTATGCCGGGGCGTGCCGCGGAAACGTTACGGTGCATCGTTGAATGCGTGAACCTCTTGTTGCAAAGGTAGTCCAAAGTTTTAATCTGTGCCGGGAATTTCGCCCCGTATCGGGTGGAAATTGCCCGGCACGAAATTTGTCTGCGATATAAAATGCACAAAATATTGCAGCCTGTTGCCTGCTGTAAAATGGAGTTATCATGCAAATGGGTGCTTGAGCTTATGGTAAAAACTTAAGTTTATTTTTGCCCTCGTCCATCGACATGTTAGGTTATTCCACGATCCTGCCACAATTTTTCAATTCCCTGCCCTAGCATCAGCATATCTAGTAGTCTGCCCCTTGCCTCTTCAATCAATGCCTGAATCGTATTTTCCCACCCCATGGAACACCGGCAGCATTTTATTTCTGGGAAAAAGAAAGCGCTATTGACAAACTTGTATATACAGGATATGATGAGAATGTAAGATGTATATACAAGATTACGAGTAAATGAAAACGGTTTTGTGAAATAAAGTGAGGTGGCAATCATGTTTAAATTATTTCAAAAGAAGCCAAAGGAAGAACGTATTTTTGCTCCGGTAAGAGGGCAGGTTGTTGCCATTGAAGAAGTGCCGGACCCAACTTTTTCCGAAAAAATGATGGGGGACGGCATTGCGATAAAACCAACCGAAGGCCTCCTCGTGGCGCCATTTGACGGGGAAGTGGTGCAAGTCTTTCCGACGAAGCATGCCATCGGGCTGCGCGGCGCATCCGGGCTGGAACTTTTAATTCATATTGGGTTGGAAACGGTGACATTAAACGGGGAAGGATTTGAAACCGCTGTAAAAGCAGGCGATAAGGTGAAAAAAGGCGATACGCTCATCACCTTTGATCTGGCATTGATTCAAGAAAAAGCGGCGGATACCATCACATCCATCGTGGTGACAAACGGCGAGGCAGTTCATCTTGACAAAAAAATAAATTTGGATGCTATGCCGAAAGAAACGGTGGTCATGGTTGCCCAGTTGTAAGATCGCCAACAAGACAGGAGGAATGACAACATGGCGAAAATCAGCAATGAATCTGTAAAACAAATTGTTGAAGCAGTAGGCGGAAAAGACAATATTGCCGTGGCAACGCACTGTGTGACACGGCTGCGGTTTGCATTAAAAGATGAAGGAAAAGTAGACAAAGAAAAACTGGGGAAAATCGATCTTGTCAAAGGTTCTTTTTCAGCAAACGGACAGTACCAGGTTGTGATCGGCCAAGGGACAGTGGACAAAGTATATGACAAAATGGTTGAACTGACGGGTATCGGGCACGCTTCAAAAGAAGATGTGAAAAACGAAGCCGCAAAGAAAATGAATCCGCTTCAACGATTTGTCAAAATGCTTTCCGATATTTTCATCCCGATTTTGCCGGCAATCGTGACAGCTGGTTTGTTAATGGGATTGAACAATCTTTTGACAGGCCAGGGCATTTTTTACGCCCATAAGTCTTTTATTCAAGTTCACGAAAGCTGGGCCGGGCTTGCGGACATGATTAACATCATTGCCAATACCGCCTTCACGTTCCTGCCGATCTTAATCGGGTGGTCGGCTGTGAAACGGTTTGGCGGCAATCCGCTTCTCGGGATTGTGCTCGGCGCGATGATGATCCATCCGGACTTATTGAATGCTTATTCATACGGTGAAGCACTGAAAAGCCACTCTATCCCGGTATGGAATCTGTTTGGCTGGCATGTCAATAAAATTGGCTATCAGGGGCAGGTGCTGCCGGTCCTCGTATCGTCCTTTATTCTGGCGAAACTTGAACGATGGCTGAAAAAACGGATCCCGGATGCCATTCAGTTGCTGCTTGTCGCCCCCATTGCTTTACTTGTAACCGGATTTGTGACATTCGTGGCAGTCGGGCCGCTGACTTTTGGCATCGGGAACTGGATTACAGGCCTTGTCGTATATGTATTTAACCATGTACCGGCAATCGGCGGCCTGCTTTACGGCGGCTGCTATGCGCTCCTTGTCATTACAGGGATGCACCAGGCTTTTCTTGCGGTCGACTTCCAGTTGATCTCGAGCGCTGGCGGCACGTATTTGTGGCCGATTCTCTGCATGTCCAATATTGCACAAGGTTCGGCTGCGCTTGCCATGATGTTTTTGGCAAAGAACAAAGTGGATAAAGGGATGGCCGGCACATCTTCCGTTTCTGCTTATCTCGGTATTACGGAACCGGCGATGTTCGGTGTCAATCTCCGCTTCAAATATCCGTTTGTTTGCGCACTGATCGGCTCAGCCATTGCAGGGATTGTACTGGCAACCGGACATGTGAAAGCCCCGGCCATCGGCGTCGGCGGGATCCCTGGATTCTTGTCCATCTTCCCGCATTCGTGGGGAACGTTTTTTACCGGTATGGCGATCGTCATTGTCGTGCCGTTCGTGCTGACCTTCTTGTTCGGTAAATTAAAAAGACAAAAAGCGTAAAGGACAGGAAAGCGGACTGTACAATGGCAGGCCGCTTTCCGGCTATATAAAATTGGATCGCTTTAACATCCAAATCATATTTCGACCCTTCATGGCATTACGACGATAGCAATTTGGGAGTGGAAAAAATGGAACAACCTTGGTGGAAAAAAGCAGTTGTCTATCAAATTTACCCTAAAAGCTTTAAAGATACAAACGGGGATGGCATTGGCGACCTTGAAGGGATTATTGAGAAACTAGATTATTTGAAAAAGCTTGGCATCGATGTCATTTGGTTGACGCCGGTTTATCCGTCCCCGCAGCGCGATAACGGGTATGACATCAGCGACTACTATGCCATTGATGAGACGTACGGTACGATGGAAATATTTGAGCAACTGCTTATAGAAGCGCATGCACGAAATATAAAAATCATGATGGACATCGTTGTCAACCATACTTCAACCGCGCACAGATGGTTTATCGAAAGCGCATCATCGAAAGACAACCCGTACAGGGATTACTACATTTGGCGGGACCCGAAAGACGGGAAAGAACCGAACAACTGGGTCTCCAAGTTCGGCGGGCCGGCATGGCAATACGATGAAAAAACCGGGCAGTACTACTTGCACCTGTTTGATGTGACACAGGCGGACTTGAACTGGGAAAACGAAAAAGTCCGGGAAGCAGTCTACACCATGATGAAGTTTTGGCTTGAAAAAGGGGTTGACGGCTTCCGCCTTGATGTCATCAATTTGATTTCCAAAAACCAGGATTTCCCCGATGATGACGGATCAGTCCCGCCGGGCGACGGGCGCAAATTTTATACGGACGGCCCGCGCATCCATGAATTTTTGCATGAAATGAACGAGAAAGTGTTTTCAAAATATAATGCGATGACTGTCGGGGAAATGTCTTCAACCACGATTGAAAACAGCATCCGCTATACGAACCCGGCTTCCCGTGAGCTGGACATGGTGTTTCAGTTTCATCATTTGAAGGTCGATTACGAAAACGGCGACAAGTGGACGGCTGCCGATTTTGATTTTCTAGCACTGAAAAAGATTCTGTCCACATGGCAGACGCGCATGCATAAAGGCGGCGGCTGGAACGCCTTATTCTGGTGCAACCACGACCAGCCGAGAATCGTATCAAGATACGGCGATGACGGCAAGTACCGGGTGGAATCGGCGAAAATGCTGGCAACGGTGATCCATATGATGCAGGGAACGCCTTATATTTACCAGGGAGAAGAAATCGGCATGACCAATGCGCATTTTGACCGGATTGAACAGTACCGGGATGTCGAGTCCCTTAATATGTACAACATTTTACAGAGCCGTGGAAAAAGCCATGCGGAAATCATGGAAATATTAATGCGGAAATCAAGGGACAATTCGCGTACGCCGATGCAATGGGACAGTACGAAAAACAGCGGGTTTACCGAAGGCACGCCATGGATTGCAGTCGCTTCCAACTATCCTGATATTAACGTAGAAAAAGCGCTGAAAGATCCGAACTCCGTTTTTTACCATTATCAAAAACTCATTCAGTTAAGAAAAACGTATGACGTCATCACAGATGGGGACTTTCAGCTATTGCTTCCGGACCATCCGCGAATCTTTGCTTATTTGCGGACAAGTGAAGACGGCAAGCTGCTGGTGGTGAATAATTTTTACGGAGAACCGGTGCAGTTTGAGCTGCCGGGTACACTGGACGGGGTAGCTGAAATATTGATTTCCAATTATCCCGATTCTCCTCTGGATTTTCATTCTTTCACTCTGCGTCCGTATGAATCTGTTGTGTACTTTTTGACAGAATCGTAATGCCGGTTTTGCCATGGTACAATACAAGTGGTGATCCCAAATGAAAGAAAACAAGTATTACACGATTTACCATCAGCTTGCTGAAAAAATCGAAAACGGGGAAATGGAAGCAGGTAGCCTCCTGCCATCCGAGCATATTTTGGCGGAACAATTCGGGGCTTCAAGGGAGACGATCCGGAAAGCCCTCAATCTGTTATCCCAAAATGGCTATATTCAAAAAATCCGGGGAAAAGGTTCTGTTGTACTGGACGTGAAAAAATTTGATTTTCCGGTTTCGGGCCTTGTCAGCTTCCGTGAAATTGCGGAAAGCTCAGGGAAGGCATGGCGCACGAATGTCCATGAACTTGTCCTTATTAGACCTGACGATGCCCTGGCCCGGCAGTTGAAAATATCCGGAAAAGAAGAAGTATGGCAGGTGGTCCGGTCGCGGGAAATTGACCATGAGAACATCATTTTGGATAAGGATTACATCCGGAAAAAGTTTGTCCCGTCGATTACAAGAGATATTTGTGAAATCTCGCTTTACCAGTATTTTGAAAAAACGCTCGGCCTTGTGATCAGCTTTGCGAAAAAAGAAATCACAGTCGAAAAAGCAACAGAGGAAGACTACAAGTATCTGGACATGGGCGAGTACAATCATGTCGTCGTTGTCCGGAACCATGTTTATTTGGATGATGCAAGCCTTTTGCAATATACCGAATCGCGCCACAGGCTGGACAAATTCCGGTTTGTCGATTTCGCGAGGCGGGAGCACCGGTAAGCGGATTTGTTTAAAGCCAAGTGCAAAAAATACCCTGGCGATGTGCGCCAGGGTATTTTTGTGCATGGAGGAATCCTCCCGTGTTTTTCCTGATTATACAAACAGATTGATGATCAGGACAATAAAGAATGCTGCAAACGACAACAAGGTTTCCAATACGGTCCAGGTTTTAAACGTCTGTTTGACAGACAGCCCGAGATATTCTTTAACAAGCCAAAAACCGGCATCGTTGACATGGGAGAACATGAGCGATCCCGCGCCGGTTGCAATAACCAACAGCGGAAGATTGATCCCTGTCATGTGGACAACAATCGGATCGACGATGCCTGCTGCCGTGGTCAGTGCGACCGTTGCAGAACCGGTTGCGATCCGGATCAGGCCGGCTACAACAAAGGCCATGACAAGCGGGGAAAGCTGCCATTGCGTGGCAACCTGGGCAATCGCATCACCGACACCAGAGGAAATCAGCACTTGTTTAAATGCCCCGCCTGCACCGATGATCATCATGATCGAGGCAAGAGGAGCGAGGGACTCCCCGGTCAGTTTATTGATCAAATTCCGCCCGATGCCCTGTCTGGTTCCAAGCAAATAATAGGCGACAAACACTGAAATCAATAATGCAATCAGTGGGTTTCCGATAAAATTTAAAAAGTGGGCCAATTGGACAGGCATCCGGACGAACGGAACAATAACCGTTCCGATCATTAAGATAATTGGCAGTAAAATCGTAAAAAAGGAAACCCCGACAGACGGATAAGATGTTGCCGAAACATTTGCCGCCACTACTTTCGGTTCTGTTTCCGGTTTTACCCTTTTACTAATATAATGAGCAAATAACGGGCCGCCAATGATACCGGCCGGCAAAGCGACAATCAATGAATAAAGCAAAACCTGCCCCACATCGGCATGAAAAATACCGATCGCTGCCATTGCTCCCGGATGGGGCGGGACGATGCCGTGTGAAATGGATAAAGCAGAAATCATCGGGATCGCAATCAGCAAAAGATTTTTCTTCGTTGTTTTTTGGATCGCAATCACAAGCGGCAGTAAAATGACAAGGCCGACTTCAAAAAATACCGGAATACTGATAATCAAGCCGGCAAAGAAAGTGGCCCATGGAAGATTCCGGTCACCGAATGCCCGGGTGAAATAATTTGAAATCTGTATACCGGCGCCTGATTCGGACATCATTTTTCCTAGAATGGTGCCCAGTGCAAGAATCCCCAGCAATGAACTGAGAATACCCCCGACACCTTGTTCATAATCTGTCACAATTTTTGTGATTGGCAGTCCGGCTGCAAGGCCAAGAGCCAAACTTGCAACCGACAGACTGATGAATGCATGCCATTTTAACCATGTGACCCCGACAATGACGAGTGCAATGGCAAGGATGGTAATCGTGATGAGATAAGCACTGCTCATGAAAATCACTGCTTTCTTTAATAATTTTAAGAGTACGATTGCTGATGAAGCGAATGGCCTCTTATCCGTTGATGCAAAACAGGAGGCCTTTCCCCCGGCCGCAACACCGCTGATGTATAAATAGGGCTTGTTTTTTGGAACCGGCTAAAAAGCATTCCCGGTTCAAACGGCGAAAATACCCGGCTAGAGCCGGCATTCATCTGCGGCTTTAAAACGCGGCTGGCGTCAGGCAATGTATGCTTCAAATCGCGGCTCATGCTTGCCTCGCATTCGTTTTAACGGATATTCAAGCCGCGGCCAATACCTGTATAAATATCGCAGTACTGTTGCCTGCTGTAAAAATAGGCATCATGCATGGGTGCTCGGGTTTGATATAAAAACTCAAATTCAGCTTATATCGTTCATTTTTCCGCGTCTGTTCCAAATTGCGATTGTTGAAAAGCAGCAATATCGTTCCATTCATCGTTCAGTTTGCGCGAAAGGCGGATGAAGATCGGGAATAGCTGCTCATAAACCGCCACGTTTTCCGGGATCGGCTGATGGCTGTGTACAGAACCAACCATTGTGGAAACGACATCCAGGCTGTCCGCTTCTCCTACCGCATACAAGCCAAGTACAGCCGCCCCCAGGCAGGAACTTTCAAAACTTTCCGGGACATTGACCGGCTGATTGAAAATATCTGCCATCATCTGGCGCCAAAGCGGTGAACGGGCAAATCCCCCGGTTGCCTGGATCCGTGCCGGTTCTCCGGTTCTTTCCTTCATGGCCAGCATGACACTGTAAAGGTTGTAAATAATGCCCTCCAACACGGCCCGGATCATATGTTGTTTTTCATGATGCAGAGTGAGGCCGAAGAAGGCGCCCCGGGCATTCGGGTTCCACAACGGTGCGCGTTCACCGCTGAAATACGGCTGAAAAATTAACCCGTCCGCACCCGGCTTCACACGCGATGCCATTCTTGTCAGCACATCATAAGGGCTGATGCCAAGCCGCTTTGCCGTTTCAACCTCGGAAGCTGCAAATTCATCCCTTGCCCATCTCAATATGCCGCCTCCGTTATTGACAGGCCCGCCTACCACCCATTTATCTTCCGTCAATTCATAGCAGAAAAGCCTGCCTTTTGGATCAGCAGCAGGATGGTCCAGTACGGTCCGGATCGCGCCGCTTGTGCCGATGGTGACCGCAACAACGCCCGGATCAATCGCGTCCACGCCGAGATTTGAAAGCACACCGTCGCTTGCGCCGAGCACAAATGGCGTATCTTTGCCCAACCCCATTTGGTCTGCATATTGGGGATCAAGCCCGCTCATGATCTGTGTGGTCGGAACAGGTTTGGATAACCGGTCCGCTGTTAATCCGGCCAGTTTTAATGCTTCTTCATCCCAGGACAAGGTGTCCATTCTCATCAGACCGGTGCAGGAGGCAATGGAATAATCGATAACGTATTGATGGAACAAACGGTAAAAAACATATTCTTTAATCGAAATAAATTTTGCTGCTTTTTGAAAGATTTCAGGCCTTTCATGCCGCAGCCACATCAGTTTTGGCAATGGGGACATCGGATGGATCGGCGTCCCCGTCCGCATATAGATTTCATGGCCACCCAATTCTTCTTTCAGTTTGCGGCACCAGCCGATGCTCCGGTTATCCGCCCAGGTGATGCAGCGCATAAGCGGTTTGCCTTCCCGGTCTACAGGGATGACACTGTGCATGGCGCAGCTGAAGCTGACAAACCGGATTGTTTCGGGGCTTTGACCGCTCTTCTCTGTAACAGCCTGAATGGCATGAAGGACAGCTTGGAAAATCTGCTCCGGATCCTGTTCTGCAGTAAATGCATCCGGCGTATACAACGGATAACCTTGATTGGCATTTGCGATGATGGTTCCATCGGTTTTGTAAAGCACAGCTTTGGTGCTGGTTGTGCCGATATCAACCCCTATCATACAGGCGTCATGCATCGTAAAAGCCTCCTTTTTAGTATGTTAAAGCGAACGTAGCAAATTCATTGAATACTTGTCGACAACTTGAATGTAATAAAAAGTGATGCCGCCGGGCCAGATTGCCGAAAAGAAATGGAAACATAAAACCCTGTGCCAGGCAGGCTGCGCCTACTCCGTTTTTCCCTCTGCCGGAAAAGATTTATCGAGTGTTCTTTTTGAGTCTTTAAAATAAGCAGAAACAGATTGTTCCACGTTTTCTTCATTTCCGGTTAAAAGGCTGTTTACGATTTTCCGGTGTTTTTCAATGACCCATGCCAGATGGTCAGGGCCGTGGGCAAAAACATCTTCCGTTGTCACGAGGAGTACGGCCATGATCAAGGACTTCATGCCATTCCAAAGATTCAAGATCCGTTTATGGCCGGCATGGCGGATGATCCGATCATGGAAAGAAAAATCGTAATAGGCGAAATCGCTGTGATTCTCGTATTTTGCTGCAATCTTCATTTTATCGATCGTCTCGTTCAGGAATTGGATCAACTGTTCCTGAGGAGCAGCAGACACTCTTTGCTGCGCAAAAATCTCAATCATTTCACGTACGTCGTACAGTTCATGAATATCTGTCAGTCCCATTCCCAGTACGCGGGCGCCCATTCTTTCCAATTGAATAAGACCGTCGTTGGCAAGGGCTTTCAATGCATCACGGACCGGCGAACGGCTCGTCCCGTATTTCCGGGCAATCTGGTTTTCGGAAATGATGTCACCAGGCTTGATTTCATTTGTAAGGATCAGCAGGCGCAATTCATTTGCGATCTGCTCGCCAAGAGAAGCATTTTTCATCCATTGTTCAGGGAACTGCAGCATATTCAAAACTCCCGTTCGTGTAAATTTGATCCCGAAAAGCCTGTCTCCGTTTCAGGCGGCTTACTGGCCGGACCGGGTCACTGCATGTCCGCCAAATTCATTCCGGAGTGCGGCAACGACTTTGCCGGTAAAAGTATCTTTTTCAAGGGAACGGTACCGGTTCATTAAGGATAAGGCAATGACCGGTATGGATGCTTGCAAATCAAGTGCGGTTTCAACCGTCCATTTGCCTTCGCCGGATGATGCCATGACACCACTGATTTCATCGAGATGGGCGTCTTTTGAAAATGCATCTTCCAATAGTTCAACAAGCCAGCTGCGAATGACGGATCCGTTGTTCCACACTTTTGCAACAGCCTGGTTGTCGTAGTCATACGGGCTTTTCTCGAGAATTTCAAATCCTTCAGCCAATGCTTCCATCATGCCGTATTCAATACCGTTATGCACCATTTTGAGGAAATGGCCGCTTCCCGGTTTTCCGGTGTATAAATACCCGTCTTTTTCTGAAATTTTTTCAAAAAGGGGCTCCAACTGATCAAATACCGGCTTGTCTCCCCCGATCATCAGGCAGGCGCCATTCCGGGCTCCGTTGATCCCGCCGGACGTGCCGACATCAAGAAAATGAATGCCTTTGTTTTGAAGCAAAGTATAATGCCTGCATGAATCGGTATAATGAGAGTTGCCGCCGTCAATTACAATATCGCCGGCGCTGAGCAAGTTGCTGAGCTTGTGAATGGTTTCGTTTGTCGGTTCCCCGGACGGCACCATCACCCAAATTTTTCTAGGGGCTTCAAGATTTTGGATCAGCGCTTCCAATGAAGGAAAGCATTTTGCCCGTGAATCAAGGGATGACAACTGTGCGGTTGCATCTCTGGACGTGTCATACGCCTTTACATCCACTTGGTGATCCAGCATATTGAGTGATAAATTCAACCCCATTTTTCCAAGTCCAACGATCCCGATTTCCATAAGAGATCCTCCTCTCGTAAGATTGTAAGATTAGTATACTTGTCGACAAGTTGAATCGTGAGCGCTTTCTTTTTTGTGAAAAAGTAAAATGTTTTCGTTTTCAAATCCATCATAGTTGATCGAACAGGGGTTGTCAAGGAAGAGAATGTATTCCTATTTTTTCCACTTATCTGCATACAAGCGTTCCATCGATCCGGAATGGGAAGTTTCAGGTGGTATAAAACTGGATCGGATCTCCCCAGACGCTCCAAGAGCTTTACCTCCGTTAAGTGTGGAGCCTCAAAACGGCTAGAGGTCTAAAGAAAGGCTCTTAAGCTGTTTCGAGGCTTTTTACTCTTTGATTCTTTCTTAATTGTACTCATATTGAGTAGAAGCTTATTATGCCAACAACCCAAAGGAACAATAGTATTCCAATAATTGTAAACAACATAATTTTTGTACTTTTTTTCATGACCCGGCCCCCTTTTTATTAACACTTTTTACCAATCCGCGTAATGCCTGTCCATCTTTTTCCATCACATTTTTACCAATTCTTCATCTATCATTATTAATCAAACAATAAGGAAATTCCTTTAAAAAATGGCCATTTTGTTGCGGGAAAGTAAAATATTTTCGATTTCAACTTTTTCATAGTCTGAGAGATATGCCCGCCGGTCCGCATGGAAATTTTCAGTTGGTATCTAAACTTGATGCAGATCAAATGCAGATTTTCACAATTGATATAGAATAAAGGGAGGGGGAATTCAACAGATCGGAGTGAAAAAAGATGAAAACGATCATTGTGTATTCAACCATGACAGGTACAACCGAATTTATGGCAGAACAAATTGCGGCAGCCCTGACAGAAGCGGGTTATGCCGTTGATATAGCAGAATCAACCAATACAAGCGCGCATGAACTTACCGGTTATGATCTGATTCTGATCGGCGCAAATACATGGGACGAGGGCGATCTTTGGGATGAGATGATCGATTTTTATGAGGAACTTCCGGAAGTCGATTTAACCGGCAAAAAAGGTGCGGTGTTTGGCGCCGGCGACTCTTTTTACGAGCATTTCGCCACCGCGGTGGATACGATGGAGGAAGCATTGAAAAAGCAGGGGTGCGAGCTGCTTTTGGACGGGTTAAAAGTGGATGTCGTCCCGGATGAGGAAATCGAAACCGCCTGCAAAGATTTTGCCCGGAAACTTGATTTGCGCTGCCGCGAGCTGGGGCTTGTGCAGCAATGAACACCGTCATCCTGCACAAGCTTTCCCTTTTGCCAGAAGAGCCGGGATGCTATTTGATGAAAAGCCGGGAAGGGGAAATCATTTATGTTGGAAAGGCAAAAAAGCTGAAAAACCGGGTACGCTCTTACTTTACCGGTTCCCATGATGAAAAAACAACCCAGCTTGTCGGAGAGATTTTTGATCTGGAATGGATCGTCACAGCGACCAACACGGAGGCTTTGGTGCTGGAAATGAATCTGATTAAGCAGTACCGGCCGAAATACAATATTATGCTAAAAGATGATAAAAGCTACCCCTTTATCAAAATTACGGATGAACGGCACCCTCAGCTCATTTTAACGCGCGAAGCAGGCCGTGATAAAGGGAAATATTTCGGCCCGTTTCCGAATGCCCGGGCGGCAGCGGAGACAAAAAAAGTACTGGACAGGCTTTATCCGCTCAGGCGTTGTCCGGAATCAAGCACCCGCCCCTGCCTGTATTACCAGCTTGGACTGTGCATTGGCACCTGTGCAAGGGAAGTGGGTGAAGAAGAATACAAGGAACAAATCCGCAAAATTGTCCATTTTTTCCACGGCGGTTACCGAGCAGTTTTAAAAGACATGAAAAAAGAAATGATGCAGGCAGCAAAAAAGCTTGATTTTGAAAAAGCGGAACAACTGAAGGAACAAATCATGCAAATTGAAGTGACCATGGAAGATCAAAATATCGTGCTGAACGACCCTGTAAGCCGGGATATATTCGGCTTTGCTGTTCAAGACGGGTTCATGTGTGTCCACGTTTTTTATATGCGGGACGGCAGGATTATAGAGCGGGAGGTTATTTTCAGACCAATTGGAAGTAAGGAACCGAAAAGGGCATTTCTTGACTTTTTACAGCATTTTTATGGCGAGAGTGGCAATACGTTGCCAAAGGAAATGCTCATTCCGGCAGCAGTTGGGAAGGAAGCGGCCGAAATATGCGTTTCCGCCCGTATCGTGCAGCCGAAACGCGGGCAGAAAAAAGAAATGGTGCAGCTGGCAACTAAAAATGCGCGTATTGCGCTGGAAGAAAAGGTTTCGTTAATGGAACTTGAAACGGTGTAGACTGCCGCATATTTCACGGCAATATCGGCAAAAGAATACGTACTGCAGTGCCTTTGCCAGGTTCGCTTTTTACATTGATAGAGCCCCCGTGAAGTTCCACGAGCTGTTTCGTAATCGCCATACCGAGGCCGGGATCACTTGTCTGTAAAGCGTTTTCCGGGTAAAATGGCATGAGAAGCTAAGCCATCATCATATGACAATAAGAGCTTGGGCAAAACTAAATTTTTTTTAGGGGGCTCATCACATGGAGTGCCATCATCATATCCATGGTTCCCATCCCGGGCATGGTTGTAAAAGCCATGCGGGATGCATACGGCTCGTGCCTATTTTCAACCATCTGGAAGAAGAACAGATGGCGAAGATCGGGGCGTCTGTTGAAACGCTGGCATTACAAAAGGGGGAAATACTTTTCCGGGCAGGGGAAAGAGATGATACGCTGTATATTATCCATACCGGAAAAGTAAGGATTTACCGGTTGGCAGATTCGGGAAAGGAGCAGCTTGTCCGCATATTAAATCCGGGTGATTTTACCGGCGAGCTGGCTGTTTTTCAACCGGGGGAAATTCATGAAAATTACGCAGAGGCCCTGCAGGATTCGACCATCTGCAGGATGAAACAGAAGGACCTTCAAGCCTATTTGCTGGCATATCCCCAAATCGCTTTAAAAATCTTAACGGAAATCACAAAGCGTTTGGAAGAATCGGAAAAACAAACGGCCCGGGTAGCGGTCGAAAATGTGGAATCCAGAATCATCTCCTTTTTAGCCAGTTGTGTGGAACAAAGCGGGACGAATGATACAGTGATTGCCTTGCCAATGTCTAAAAAAGATTTGGCTTCTTATCTTGGAACAACCCCCGAAACCATCAGCCGAAAGTTTACAAATCTGGAAAAACAGGGATTAATAGAACAGTTGCCAAATAAGAAAGTCAAAATTCCTGACTTGGACGAGCTGTTATTGTATGCAGATGAGGCAACGTCAGCCGGCGGCCACCACTGAAAAAGTGCTGAAAAAATAAACAAGCGGCGGGAAACCACTAATAATGGTGACCCGCCGCTTTTTGTGTGTCCAAAATTTTGCCTGCGCATTTTTTCAATGGACCCGGCCTGCGGTGTATTTTTAAAAAAATCTTGACAAGGGTCAATGATGAAAGCAAGTGGCTCTTTTAAAATAATCGTATAACAGGTGAGGGGGAGTTCCAATGTTAGAACAAATCCATCAACATAAGCATCATCTGGCATGGATCGCCGGCGTTTTGATCGTTCTTGGTTTATGGATGAACTGGATGGGCTTTTACGCCTGGAGGGACGGTTTTTTGATGGCGGCAACCGTTGCTGCTGTCCTTCCCATCGCCATCAAAGCCTGGCAAGCGGCGAGGATGAAAACGTTCAGTATTGAGTTGCTCGTTACGGTGGCGGTTGCAGGTGCCTTCCTGATCCACGAATATATGGAATCCGCAGCCGTCACTCTTCTGTTTTTGTTCGGCGATTATTTAGAAGCCAGGACATTAAAGAAAACCCGTTCGTCTTTAAAGCAATTGGCAGATATGGCCCCGCAGGAAGCGATCTTGCTTCAAGAAGACGGAACCCGAAAAAAAACGGCCGCAGATCGCGTCCGGGTAGGGAACAAGCTGGTTGTCCTCCCGGGCGGCAAAATTCCGGTTGACGGGACCATTGCAAAGGGCCGGGCATTCGTGAACGAATCAGCGGTTACCGGGGAACCGGCACCCGTCATGAAAAAAGAAAACGATCCTGTTTTTAGCGGCTCGATTTTAGATAACGGCTATATCGAAATGATCGCTGAAAAGGTCGGGAATGACACAACCTTTGCAAAGATGATTGAACTGGTGGAAGAAGCACAGGATGCAAAATCGAAAACCGAACGTTTCCTCGACCGGTTTGCAAACTATTACACACCGGCGATTGTCATCCTTGCACTCGCCGTGTTTGTTTTTACCCGTGATTTTCACAAAGCGATTACCTTCCTGGTCATTGCCTGCCCAGGTGCGCTCGTGATTGGCGCTCCCGTGTCAAACGTAGCGGGAATTGGAAACGGCGCGAAACACGGTGCGCTGATCAAAGGCGGGGATGTGATGGAAAAACTGTCAAAAGTGGATACGCTCGTATTTGATAAAACCGGCACGCTGACAAAAGGGAAGCCGGAAGTCACGGATTTGCACCTGCTTGGCACAAGGCGCGAAGAGGAAGTGCTCGGGCTTGTGGCCAAGGCGGAAACCGTTTCTGAACACCCGCTCGGCCAAACGATTGTGAAAGAAGCAGAAGCAAGGGGCATCCCGTTTAACCGGTATCACTTGCAGGAAGGTGAAGCGATAAAAGGGAAAGGCATGACGGCAACCATTGATGGCATAGCCATTACTGTGGGGAACCGCAAATTGATGGAAGCACAAGGCATCACCATTTCTCCATCAGCGGGCAGTTACGCAACCGATCGTGAAAAAATGGGGAATACTGCTATTTTTATTGCGGTCAATGGAAAGTTGGAAGCCATTCTGTCCATCGCCGACCAAATCCGTGAAGATGCCCGGGCTGCCTTGGAGGACATGCGCGCTGCCGGGATCAAAAGGATCGTCATGTTAACAGGCGATAACCGCCATACCGCCCGAGCCGTCGCCAACCAATTGGGTATTGATGCCTTTCATGCAGAGCTGCTTCCGGATGAAAAAGTGGACTATGTGAAGAAACTGAAAGAGGAAGGAGCTGTTGTGGCGATGGCAGGAGACGGCATGAATGATGCCCCTGCGATTGCAACGGCAGATATCGGGCTTGCCATGGGGAAAGGCGGAACGGATATCTCTATCGAAACGGCTGATATCGTTTTGATGGCAGACAAGCTTTCCCAATATGCCCATGCCTTTGCCCTGTCGAAAAAAACGATGCGGAATATGAAACAGAATATAGCAATTGCACTTTCGGTCGTCGTATTTTTGCTTGTTGGTGTTCTTCGGGGACAAGTAGACCTTGCAGCCGGGATGTTTGTCCATGAAGGAAGCGTTTTAGCTGTTATTCTAAATGCAATGCGGTTGATCGGATTTGCACCAAAGGGCGGACGGCAGAAGTTCAAGATCAGCAAAATCGGCCAACTTGATGGAGATCAATTACGGAAACCAGTGCGGCATGTAAAATAAAAACAAAAGGAGGGAAACGGAATGAAAAAAGCCGTGATGCAATTAGAAACGTTAACCTGTCCGTCTTGTATGAAAAAAATAGAAGGCGCGCTGGACAAAGTGGAAGGTGTGGAAAATGTGAAAGTACTTTTCAACGCCAGCAAAGCAAAAGTGGATTTTGACGAGGCAAAGGTTTCGGCAGATGAATTGAAAGAAATCGTTGAAAAAACAGGCTATCAAGTTCAAGCAGTGAAGACGAATTAAAAAAGGATAAGGTTGAGGCCAGTTGTTGGTCCCAACCTTTTCTTTTTTTGCAACCTGAAAGACGTATACGAATCAGCCCAGAAAGGTCGCGGTTGTTGGATCAACTTTTTCATTTTTGCAACTGCTGCTTGAAAGGGGCGGGAATAACGGGCTAATCGGGATTGCCTCTATAACGTAGACAGGTTCTATGTGAAGGAAGGCCTCCGTTTTTTTCAAGCTTCCTTAACAGGAAGATCTTCGTTATTTCGTGCTTCCTTAACGTAGCTGGGCTCTATGTGAAGGAAGGCCGTCGTTTTTGCATGCTTTCTTAACGTAGCCGGGTTCTATGTGAAGGAAGGCCGTCGTTTTTGCATGCTTTCTTAACGTAGCCGGTTCTACGTGAAGGAAGGCCGTCAATTTTGCAAGCTTCCTTAACATAGCCGGGTTCTATGTGAAGGAAGACCTCCGTTTTTGCATGCTTTCTTAACGTAGGCGGGCTCTATGTGAAGGAAGGCCGTCGTTTTTGCATTCTTCCTTAACGTAGCTGGGCTCTATGTGAAGGAAGGCCGTCAATTTTGCAAGCTTTCTTAACGTAGCCGGGCTCTATGTGAAGGAAGGCCGTCATTTTTTCAAGCTTTCTTAACGTAGCCGCACTCTATGTAAAGGAAGGCCGTCAATTTTCCGTGTTTCCTTAACGTAGCCGCCCTCTATGTAAAGGAAGACCTCCGTTTTTTCAAGCTTCCTTAACATAGCCGCGCCCTATGTGAAGGAAGATCTTCATTTTTCCGTTCTTCCTTAACGTAGATGAGTCAAGTCCAGGTTATTGTGTAAATTTATGGGCAAATGTTTTCAACCACCCTTTCATTTTTTCGGCTTAACTTCCATGGATTTTTTTCTTCATCTCCGGGAAGGGATGTCAAATGCCTTTCAATTTGACATCCCTTCCCGGAGATGAAATCATCCATGATGGAAGTTAAGCTGAAAATGCTGCTAACTATTCTTTCCCATAAGTGACTTCCTCTTCGAGTATTCTGTATCTTGATACTGCATTAAAACGGCACCAACCAAACGAAAAGCAGATTGGGTATTAGGAAAAATGCGAATGACCCTTTCCCTTCTACGAACCTCTTGGTTAAGCCGCTCGAGGGAATTAGTACTCCGTATGTGCATACGAATATTCTCAGGAAAGTTCATGTATTGGATAGTATCTTCAAAACCTTCATCTAAAATGGCCAGGGCTTTTTCAAATCTTGCTTCTGTACCAAATTTGTTTATTAATTCATCTTTAAACTTGCGTATGTCCTCAATCGTAACGGCCTCAAACACGCGCTTAATCATCACCCGGATTTCTGCAGTATCTTTTTTGGGCAGTTTTTCAATGATATTGCGTTTAAAATGAACATTGCACCTTTGCCAAGCAGTGCCAATGAATTCCCGTTGTATTGCTTTCTGAAGGCCCATGTGAGCATCGGAAATAACGAGTTTTGGTGATTGGAGTCCACGTGATTTAAGTTGTTTAAAAAATGAACTCCAACTCTCCAAACTTTCTGCATGGTCAACGCTTAAACCCAGTATTTCACGTGTATTCTTCTCTGTAATGGCAGTCGCAATATAAACAGCCTTTGATATGACCTTATGGTGCTCCCGTACTTTTATATACATGGCGTCCACAAACACATAAGGGTAGTAGGTTGTATTCAACGGTCTCTCGGCCCAAGCATTCACAATGGGATCCAGTTTTTGCGTAAGGGAAGAGACAAACGACTTGGATACATTCTTACCGCAAAGCTGTTCTACGACATTTGTGACCTTACGGGTAGAGACGCCATTGATGACCATCTCCAACATAGAAAGGACGAAAGCTTGGTCACATCTGGCATACTTTTCAAATAAGGTAGTTGAGAATTCGCCATTACGTGTCCGGGGAACTTTTAATGTAACATTGCCGATGCTCATCAACAGCTCGCGTTCATAGTAACCGTTCCGGTAATCCCGGCGTTCAACAGCGCGTTCATAAGGGCTCGTTTTTAAATAGTCATCCCTTTCCTTTTCCATAAACTCGTTTAACACGAGGACAACCGCTGATTTAATTACCGCGTCAAGATCTGAAGTCATGATGGCTTCTTTTAAAACATCCAAATTTAGGTTAAACTGTAAGTGAGTCATTTTATCTCCTCTTTTCATTGTTTATTGTCGTTGAAAACAGTGTTGCCAAGAGTTGATAAAATGACTCCTTCTTTTTACACAATTATACGGACTTAATCCGTAGATGGGCTCTATGTGAAGAAAGCCCTTCATTTTTCCACGCTTTCTTAACATAGCCGGGCTCTATGTGAAGAAAGACCTTCGTTTTTCCATGCTCCCTTAACGTAGCCGGGTTCTATGTGAAGGCAGCAGCCCACATTTTCACCAGTGCTTTACGAAGAGCGCCCCTATGAATATGAGAAGGAAACGCTTAAAATTTTTGCCATTGTGCTTCTGGTTTTTTGTAATGTCATGTGTGGAGGGGAAATTTAATGGGTAAAGTCAAACCGATGTATTGTACCTGCTCCCTCAATCGTCTAAAATGGATAACGGACTGTGAAAATCCATTCCATTAGGAAAAAGGCGAAGAAGGCTGCTCCGTATTCGGCATCTTTTTACGGACAAACTTGAAACATATTCAACGTAACTGAGGATTGATATCTTTTGTCGAATATGGTAGGATAACAACATATAGAAATTCTAAAACAAAAAAATACTAAATATAGTATGCGAGTATTGGTGGCTTTGAAATGCCTGAAAAGGGAATCCGGTGGGAAACCGGAGCTGCCCCCGCAACTGTCAGTGTGGACGAAAGAGCGAACCACTGTACCGGCTGCTTTTTTTGGCGGCGGTATGGGAAGGGCTTCATTAGAATGAAACACAAGCCAGGAGACCTGCCAATACTCGAAGTTTCTATTCTTCGGGGTGCGGGAACGGGAAACGGCGGAACAGATGATCACGGATGCTGTTTTTCTGCCGTTTTTGCCGTTCATCCCCCTGAAATGAACGGTTTTTTTGCGTTCAAAAAAGGGAGGAGAAAACGTGATATCTATTCAACTGGAATCAAAAGAAATGATTTTGCAGCTCATTGATCAAATGTCTGCAGGCCTGGAGATTGAAACCGGCGCTTATAAGGAAAAGATTTTAAAGTTATGGGACCAGGATGCCTCTTTGGTGGAAAAAACAGATCTACTTATTAAACATGCCCTTGAAAATATCGATGAAGCAGGTGCGACCTGGACATTCTTTGCAGCGAGAATTTACTTACATAAGCTTTATGCCGAAGCCGCCAAAAACCGGCATTATGATCCAACCCTCAAGTACGGGTCTTTCTATGATTTGATCAGGCAGCTGGTAGAAAAAGGCATTTATTCTCCAAAACTGCTTGACAAATATACAAAGCAGGAAATAGAAACGCTCGGCCGCCTAATCGACCCGGAGAAGGATTTGCTTTTTACGTATCCCGGCCTCTATACGCTCGTAACCCGTTATCTGGCAAGTGATTTTGAAAAGCATGTCTATGAACTGCCGCAAGAGCGCTGGATGGTGATTGCGATGTACCTGATGCAGGATGAACAGCAGGAAACCCGGATGGAACATGTGAAGGAAGCGTACTGGGCACTCAGCAATCTGTACATGACGGTCGCAACCCCGACGCTCGCGAATGCGGGCAAAACGCATGGCCAGCTCTCGAGTTGTTTCATTGATACAGTGGCGGACAGCCTGCAATCAATCTATGACAGTAACACCGACATCGCCCAGCTTTCGAAAAACGGCGGCGGGATCGGTGTGTATATGGGAAAAATCCGTGGACGGGGAAGCGCGATTAAAGGTTTCCCGGGCATGTCGAGTGGTGTGGTGCCGTGGATCAAACAACTGAACAACACGGCAGTGAGCGTTGACCAGCTCGGGACAAGAAAAGGCGCCATTACCGTCTACCTCGATGTGTGGCACCGCGACATTGAAGATTTTCTCGATTTGAAGTTAAATAACGGCGATGACCGGCTCCGTGCCCGCGATATTTATACAGGCGTGTGCATCCCAGATTATTTTATGGAACAGGTGGAAAAGCGCGGGGACTGGTATGTTTTTGATCCGCATGAAGTAAAAGAAGTCATGGGGTTTGCTCTTGAAGATTTTTACGATGAAGAGAAGGGAAAAGGGAGCTGGCGTGAAAAATATGAGGCGTGCATCCATGCCGATCTCCGTTCGAAAAGGAAAGTTCCGGCGATCGAGATTATGAAGCGCATCATGAGATCGCAACTTGAAACAGGAGCGCCGTTTATGTTTTACCGCGATGAAGTGAACCGGCAAAACCCGAACAGCCACAAAGGGATCATTTACTGCTCCAATTTATGCACGGAAATTGCCCAGAACCAGTCCCCGACTGAGCTGATTGAAGAATGGATCAAAGAAGAAAATGTGATCGTAAAGAAATACCGTTCCGGGGATTATGTCGTCTGTAACTTGAGTTCCATCAATCTTGGGAAAGCTGTCCCGGACGGGGTGCTCGAACGGCTTATCCGCATCCAGGTCCGCATGCTCGATCATGTGATTGATGTCAATACGTTGCCCATTAAACAAGTGCAAATCACGAACAAAAAGTACCGTGCGGTCGGGCTTGGCACGTTTGGCTGGCATCATTTGCTGGCACTTGAGGGAATTGAATGGGAAACGGAAGCAGCCGTCGAATATGCGGATAAACTGTACGAAAACATTGCCTACTATGCGATTAAAAGCAGCATGGAATTAGCCAGGGAAAAAGGCAGCTATCCGGCATTTCCAGGCAGCAAGTGGAGCACCGGCGCTTATTTTACCGGTAAAGGCTACACAAGTGAACGCTGGTTGGCGCTTGCTGAAGAAGTGAAAAAATACGGCTTGCGGAACGGATATTTAATGGCGGTTGCACCGAATGCGACCACTTCGATTATTGCCGGCTCGACAGCAAGCATTGACCCGGTTTTCCAGCCTTATTATATGGAAGAAAAAAAGGATTACAGATTTCCGGTTACAGCGCCTGATTTAGACCACCGGACGTACAACATTTACCGCCGTTCGGCTTATAAACTTGACCAAAGATGGTCCGTCCGGCAGAATGCGGCAAGGCAAAAACATATTGACCAGAGCATCTCTTTCAATTTTTATGTGCCGTACAATATCCGCGCGCAAGTGTTGCTTGATCTCCATCTGCAAGCTTGGAAGTCCGGCTTGAAAACGACCTATTATGTGCGCTCGACCTCCAATGAAGTGGAAGAATGCGAGTGGTGCCAAAGTTGAAAGTGCTGATTGCGTACTTATCCTATAGTGGCAATACAAAAGAAACGGCGGAACTGCTGGCATCCTGGTGCAGGGCGCGCGGGATGGCGGTGGACATGCACGAAATCGGCATTTCCCCGCCGTTTTCGCCGCGCGACTATGATTTGATCCTGGTCGGAACTTTCACATGGGAACGGGGCGCCACGCCTGAAGAAGTGAAGGATTTTGTTCTGGAAATTGGCTGGAAACCTCCCAATGTCGCTGTGTTTGGAACGGGGGAAACGCAATTTGGCGGTGATGATTTATTCTGCCTGGCCGCCCGCAAACTTGCGAAATTTTACAACAGCCCATGGGAACCGTTAAAAATTGAACAGTCTCCGAGGGGAAGCCAGGAAAAAGAAGTGGAAAAATGGATAGAAGGAGTGCTGGAAGATGTCAAACGCTTTGCTGGAAAAAGCGAAAACGTTGGATCCGGTTCACCCGAATAAAGCGACTGCCTTATTCGGAGGAAAGTCAAGCGGAATTTTAAACTGGAATGATCTTGCTTATCCGCACTGGTACAAGACGTATAAACGATTGTTGGGGAATTACTGGCAGTCGGATGAAGTGAATATGTCAACAGATGTGAAACAATTCCCGCTGTTATCGGAAAAAGAGCAGGAAACGTTTTTGAAAATCATCAGCCTGCTGGCAACGCTCGATTCTTCACAAACGAGGACGATTTTGCTTGCTTCACTGTATGCGACCGATCCGTCCGTCCAATCGATTTTGGCGGTGATTGCCCAGCAGGAAGCTGTCCACAATGAGAGTTATTCTTATATTTTATCGTCCGTCGTGTCCCTTGATAAACAAAATGAAGCGTTTGAAATTGGGCGAAAAGATCCGGTGCTACTAAAGCGGAACAAAAAGCTAATGGAGCAATACAATGCGTTTGCCCAGCAGCCGGATGTGGAAGATATTGTGAAAACGCTCGTGTATTCGACACTGCTGGAAGGGTTGTTCTTTTATTCCGGTTTTGCTTTCTTTTATAATCTGGCGCGGCAGAACAAAATGGTCGGCACATCGACGATGATCAGTTATATTAACCGCGATGAGCTGGAACACGGGCGCTTTATTTCGGAACTGATCCGCGCGGTGCTTTCCGAACATCCGGAATTGAACACGCCGGCCTTTTCCGATTGGGTATATGCCCGGTTCCGCGAGTCCGTTGACTTGGAAACCGAGTGGTCGGAATACGTGCTCCAGGACGTGGAAGGGATCGATCTTGAGGAAATGGCAGGTTTTATTAAATACCGTGCCAATAAAATGCTGCGCATGATCGGATTAAGCGAGCTGTACCCGGAACATGTTGAAAATCCGATGAAATGGATTCGCGCCTATGCTGATAATTTCGATGCAACCAAAACGGATTTCTTTGAACAAAAGTCCCGTTCTTATACAAAAGTGAGCGATTTGAACGGATTTGATGAGCTGTAATCTGTCTAGAACACAGTTTGCAGCACGGTGAAAAAATATTTTCGGAAAGAAAACGGCAAAAAAAGATCTGATGGATGGCACTAGCAAAAAAGCGGGAGTGATTCCCGCTTTTTGCATGCCAACTAGGGCTTGCTGAATAAGCAAAATTTCTAGATTTGGCAAGGATGCTGACGGATTTGGCAAAAATTTAAATGCAAGGGGTTTACAACCAATTTAGGGAAAAACTTGCATTCAAAAGCCAATACAAACGAGATATTTTTAGACAGCGTTTACGGACAAATAGGGTGCAAACTCAGAATTGGATTCGTTCAGCAAGCCCCAATTACGTGGTGAAATGCTTTTCCTTTTTCAAACGCATGAGCGCTTTTTTATTTTTCCACAGCAGGATGATGAAGTTGCCCAGCCAGATCCATAAGAGAAAACGAGGATATTTTTGAAAAATGAGAAAGAGGGATAGCAGCAGGAATCCGGTTGTCGTTTGCAGGCTGTCTTCACTGCTGGTTGTTTTTTTGCCTTTTTTCACCACCTTTGCTAGGACATAAAAGCATGCAAGAATAACGGCATAAGTGAGGGATATGCGAAATTTGGTCAATGCGCTCCATACGCCGAAGCTTACGGCAAGGCCTTTTCCACCGTTTCCCTTTAAAAAAGGGGAAAAGGCATGCCCGGCAATCGGTGCCAGGGCAATGGGAATCAACGCCTTGTGCGATGGGACCGCCCCCGATTTTATGATCAGCCAAACTGGAAGAAAACCTTTGCCGAAGTCACCCGCAATGCCAAGCAGCCCAAATTTGTAACCGGCTTTTTTCCAAAGGTTTGCTGCACCAGGGTTTCCGTCCCCGGTTTTGCGAATATTGACGTTTAATAACAAGCCGATCCAGTAAGAAAACATCAGCGAACCGGAAAGAAAACAAAGTGCTGATAATAAAAAAGTCATTTGTTTTGCCCCCTTCCCACATCAATGTATCTGCCTTTCCAAAGCACTTTTTTACGAAAATGGGACTGATAAAGGGAATACAGGATGACAACCAGGAAAAAAATCATCGATAAAAAGTGAAATAAAGGATGCAGGATGCCAAAGTTTCCCGTATGCCGGTTAAAATAATAGATTTGGGCGGCATACAGCAAATACCCCGCAACAAAGTAAGGGATGCCGGAGAAGCAGCCGAGCTCGGATATGAGCAGACCGAGAATCCAGAAAACTACAGCCGCAATTGTAAAAGGATGAATGGCTGATGTGCTTAACACCGCCCCTTTTGCAAATCCTTGCAGCTCATGGCTGAAACCGCCGGGATACATGTGGAAGAAGACGAGCCCGCTTCCGGTAAAATTGGTGACCGGAATGCCAGCCTGTTGAAAACGGGCGCCTAAGTTCAGGTCGTCCAGCATTTCAGCGCGGATATTCCCGTGCCCGCCAATTTTGTCATAATCTTCTCTTGATACACAAATACAGGCACCATAAAGCCCTTTTTGTCGGTTTAGGCGCTCAAACGGCGAGGTGAATGAGAAAATCCCGAGCAGGTTCAGAACCATTGCCAGTTTCTCATAAAATTTTTCAGTAAGATGGTATGGAACGACAGAGATGGCGCCTCCCTGCTGTTTTTGTGCTGTAACAAGAGAGCTGATGGCGTGTTCAGCAAGGCGGATGTCGGCATCGAGAAAGATAAGCAGATCCCCGGTGGATTTCACGTAACCGTTCCAGACGGCCCACGTTTTTCCGGTCCATCCATCCGGAAGATCAGGCGCAGAAACGACGGTGACACCGAATTTTTCTGCTGTTTCTTTTGTTTTGTCTTCGGAATGGTCGTCCACCACAATGATTTCACCGGGTTTGGTTGTTTGCTTGTTTAAAGAATCCAACAGGGCAGGCAGGGTGTTTTCTTCATTTCTTGCCGGAATAATAACGGATATCTTTTCCCGCCCGGCTGTGCCGTGTGCTTGCGGTAAAGGGCGCTTACGGAAAAGGACGAATCCCGTCAGCAGGCCGCATAAAATAAACCAGAATAAAATGGCAGACATGTTCACCACTTCCTGTTCTGCTGTATAGAGTGAACGTAGGGTAAATTTGTATGGCAAAGCAGTTAAGATGAATTTTGTATCTCTATTTTACATCAGGGCTTCCCGGAAGGAAAAAGTTAGCATGCAGATAGAATGATGGTTTTGCGTCTGCCCCTCCTGTTCTGAGGGCATGGCAGATGAAATTTGAAAAAATAGTGTGCCCACCACTTGAAAAACGAACGTTTGTCCTTTATAATAAAACTGAAAAATAAGAAAAGGAGTGCTGCCTTTGGAACTTGTAATGGAAAAACATGCCGGTTATCACGTGCATGATCGTTTTTTTAAGGAGCTGATCCAAAACTTTTTTCAGGAGTTTATGGAGGCGTTTTTCCCGGATGTGTCAGCGGATCTCGACTACCGCCGGGTGCGGTTTTTGTCGCAGGAACAGTTTACGGACTTTCCGGGCGGTGAGCAAAAACGGGTTGACATCCTTGCCGAAACGAAGGTAAAAGGCAAAGATACCGTGATTCTC
This sequence comes from Weizmannia sp. WK01, assembly GCF_025905465.1. NCBI lineage: Bacteria > Bacillati > Bacillota > Bacilli > Caryophanales > Bacillaceae > Heyndrickxia > Weizmannia sp. WK01. The sequence continues at coordinate 365,488 of NZ_CP109616.1, forward strand.
ATCCATGTAGAGCCGCAGTCGTATTACGAGAAACCTTTTCCTGAACGCATGTTTCGTTACTACATGATGATCAGTCTCCGGCACCGGAAACCGGTATTGCCGATTGCCGTTTTTAGTTACGAGGAGAAAACAGAAACCCCTGATACGTACACCTTTGCGTTCCACAACATTGAAATTCTTCGTTTTCACTATTTATCCATTCATCTGATGAAACAAAATTGGAGAAATTATATCCGGAGCAACAACCCTGTTGCCGCGGCATTATTAAGCAAAATGGGGTATACAGAAAAAGAACGGGTGCAGGTCAAACTGGAGTTTCTGCGGATGCTGGCCCGGATGGAACTTGACCCTGCAAAAATGAGGCTGTTACACGGTTTCTTTGATTATTATTTAAAATTGAACGAAAAAGAGGAGGCGGAAGTAATGGAAAACATTAAAATGCTGGATCCAGACGAAGCAGAGCAAGTATTGAAGCTGCCGAATTCCTATTTTGACCGCGGGTATAAGAAGGGGAAAGAGGAAGGCAGAGAAGAAGGAAGGGAAGAAGAAAGAAAAGAATTGCTACAAACGATTCCAATTGCCATCAAAATGTTGCAGGAGGGTATGAAGCTTCAATTAATTGTGGAAAAAACTGGCCTGAGCCAGAGAGAAGTGGAAAAAATAAAACAACAATTGGAGCATTCATAAGATGGAAGTCAGGCTGCCTGGTGTGGATGGAAAAGAAGTTGTCCTGGACTTGCCAAATTCTTACTTTGACCGCGGGTATAAGAAGGGGAAAGAGGAAGGCAGAGAAAAAGAAAGAGAACGATTGATTATCAATTTTCTAAAAAATCAAGTGGATGTGAAGGTCATTGCCCAGGGATCCGGCTTGAGTGAAGACGAGATCATGAAGATCAAAAGGCAGATAGAAGGGGAAAAGCCTTGAACCCGAGTTATGACGAGGCAGAGCAAGTATTGAAGCTGCCGAATTCCTATTTTGACCGCGGGTATAAGAAGGGGAAAGAGGAAGGAATTGAAATAGGAGTAGAGAAGGGAAGAGAAGAAGAGAGAAAAGAAATGTTGCAAACGATTCCAATTGCCATCAAAATGTTGCAAGAGGGTATGGAGCTTCAATTAATTGTGGAAAAAACTGGCCTGAGCCAGAGAGAAGTGGAAAAAATAAAACAGCAACTGGAAAATTTATAAGTAAAAAAAGATTTTCACCGGACATCTGTTTGCCGGTGCTTTTTATATGGCAAAACTTTCTAAAAATACAGCTGTTAAAATTTCGTGCAAAATGTATTATAATTTTAAATAGAATAAAAAAGGGGTGAGGAAATGGAGGAAAGTGTTACAAAGGCAGTTCAGGATTACTATCCCGATTCATTTGCAACTTGTTACGGCTGCGGGCGGCTGAATGAAAAAGGCCATCATTTTCGCACGGGCTGGCTGGGGGACAAAACCATCACGATTTATACGCCGCTTCCTGAATATATGGGGGGAATTCCAGGGTTTGCCTACGGAGGGATCGTAGCATCGCTGATTGACTGCCATAGCGCCGGTTCCGCATCGTTGTATGTGCTCCGGAAAAACGGCAACGAACTTGGCGACGGGACAGAGCCGCCACGGTTTGTAACCGGCACATTAAAAGTGGAATATAAACACCCTACCCCGCTTGGTGTGCCGCTTAAGGCAATAGGAACCGTTACCGAGATTCATCCGAAAAAGTACCGGATCAACACAGAAGTATTTGCGGAAGATAAAGTGGTCGTAACAGGGGAAGTTATCATGGTCATGATGCCGGAAAAATTCAGGGAGAAAGTAAAACAGCAGTAAAGCCTAGCGCGGCATCGGTCCTTGAAAGATGCGCCGGGTAAAAACAATCAAGCAGCATGGAAAGCATCTTCCGGGCAACCGGCACGGATGCGGACCGCCATTTCCACAAGACAGCCAAACAGAATAGAAAGATGGGGAATAGATTGGAAAAAGTTGTACAGCAACTTGCAACAGAAGCGCATACACTACGAGCGAAAGGAATCGCGCTTGTTTTATCAGGCGCGGTACTATGGGGTGTATCCGGTACGATTGCGCAATATTTGTTCCAGCATTTGCAAATGGATATGCAATGGCTCACGGTCATGCGGCTGCTTGTATCCGGCCTGCTCTTGCTCGGATTTTGTTACGGAAGAGAAAGAAATCGTGTCACAGGGGTATGGAAAGACCCGGCTTCACGGAGAGATCTGATTTTTTTTTGCGGTTTTCGGCATGCTCGGCGTCCAATACACCTATTTTGCCGCTATCCGGTACGGCAATGCAGCAACAGCAACCATTTTGCAAAGCCTCGAGTGTGTCATTGTGCCATGTTTTCTGGCCGTCCGATTCAGGAGAATGCCTGGTCGGCGTACGTTATTTGCCGTCTTTCTTGCAGTTGCCGGAACATTTTTGCTTGTCACACACGGCAGTTTTACGACGCTGTCCATTTCGGGAAAAGCACTTTTCTGGGGTATTTTAACGGCTTTGACCGCTGCTTTTTACACGCTCCAGCCAATTAAGCTTCTCCATCAATGGGGTGCGGACGTAACTGTCGGTTGGGGGATGCTGATCGGGGGCGCGGTCTTAAGTTTCATCCATCCGCCGTGGCATGCAGCTGGGAACTTTTCTCCGGCCGCGGTGCCGGGGATTGCTTTTGTCATTTTATTTGGAACGCTGGTTGCCTTTCTTTGCTATTTGGAAGGGCTGAAATATTTAAGTGCATCAGAAACAACCGTACTTGCCACAGCAGAGCCGCTTTCCGCCGCATTTTTAACTGTGGTGTGGCTCCATGTTCCGCTCGGCTTTTTTGACTGGGCCGGTGCGCTGATGATTATCAGCACCATTTTCATTTTGGCGTTAAAAGGAAAACATGCATAACACCGCGTGGCGGTCATGATACCAGCTTCAGCCCGACCGCTGCGCCTAAAATCATCGTGATAAAAACAATTCTCCGCCAGTCTCTTGATTCTCCAAAAAATAACATGCCGACAATTGCGCCCCCTGCTGCACCGATTCCTGTCCAGACGGCGTAGGCCGTGCCCATCGGCAGTGTCCGCATCGCAAACGACATAAACAAAAAACTTCCGCCGAAAGCAAGCACCATGAGTAGCACAGACGACAGATTGCGGCGGCGGTTTACCATATTCATGGCAGCCACGCCGAGCGTTTCACATAACCCTGCAATGAATAGAGAAGCCCAAGCCATCAAGAATCCGCCTCCCCGTTACTTTTTTCATTTTCCACAATCCTTAAGCCGATAATGCCCGCCAGCAGAATGAAAATCAAAACAATTTTTATCAAACTGAACGGTTCGCCGAAAAATACGATTCCGGAGAAAACCGTTCCGGCAGTGCCAAGCCCGACAAAAACGGCATATACCGTTCCGACCGGCAAATTCTTGCTTGCCGCAATGAGTGCGTAAAAGCTTGCAGTAATGGCAACCAGCGTGCCCGCCCATTCTAACAAATTATCCGCATGCTTCAGCCCGATGACCCAAAAGACTTCGAAAAAAGCACCAACAAGCACAATGAGCCAGGACTTGTTCATTTCAAACACCTCCATAAAAAATCCCGGCGAGCTGCACAAAAAGCATCCCCCGGGTTGTACCATGGCAAAAACGTGATCCTTCATCTATCCTTTTTGTCAGCCGAAAAGAAACGCGTGTACATAATCATATGTATTTTTGGCAAGCAGCAAAAATGTGACGGCGATAAACAGCGCGCGCACATAGCCGCTCCCCTTTTTGATCGCGAACCGCGAGCCGATGATGGAACCGGCGATTTGCCCAAGGCCCATCGGAATCCCGTAGGCATAATGAACCTGCCCTAAAAAAATAAACATAAGGAGGGCTGAGATATTGCTGCCAAAATTTAAAAACTTCGCGTTTCCGGCTGCTTTTAAAAAGTCAAACCCGATCATAAGGTAGGCAAACATTAAAAAGGAACCGGTGCCTGGGCCGAGAAATCCGTCGTAAAAACCGATCAAAAAAATGAGTGCTGTAAACAGAATCAGCCGGCGGACGGATAATTTTTTATACGTTATGATTTTTCCCCAGTCTTTCTTCGTCACCGTATAAATGCCGACTGCGGCAAGCATGATCAGCATCAATGGTTTTAACACATCCGGATCCATGAGATGGACGGTGTAAGCGCCGAGCATCGAACCGAAAAACGTGAGCGGAAACATTTTATAAATGGAAGATAAATCCAGTTTCCCGGAACGGTAAAATACAAATGTGCTGGTAAACGATCCCATTGTCCCCGCGAGTTTGTTGGTCGCAACCGCTGCAGACGGCGAAAGCCCAGTAAACAGCAGGGCAGGCAGGGCAATCAGGCCGCCCCCGCCGACAACAGAATCAATAAAAGCTGCACAAAACCCAAAACCAACTAACAGTGCCAACATGGATGGATCGAGCCCGAATATCATAAAATCAGCCTTCCTTTTTTATCACTGTTGTTATCGTAGCGAAAAATTTAAAAATTGTAAATATCTTTCCGCTCTGGGTATGTGCAAAATTTTTCCAACGGAATGAATAAGGGACTTCCGTGTGCTTTACTAGCTACAGCTGCATTTTGCTATGCTGTCCGTATCAGCAGATAAATAAAGTATGGTGCGCCGAGGATTGAAATGACAATCCCGACCGGTAGTTCCATGGAAGGTATCACGACTCTTCCGACTGTATCGGCCAAAAGCAAAATGTTTGCCCCAATCAGCGCCGTTAAAGGCAGGGAAAATTCATGCTTTGTCCCCATAATCCCGCGGGCAATGTGGGGCGCAATCAGGCCGAGAAACGTAATGCCACCCCCGACCGCTACACAGCATCCGGCCAGCCCGACCGCGGTCCCGAGAAGTTTCAGTCTTTCTTTTTCAAGGGGCACCCCGAGTCCTGTGATGACCGGCTCATCCAGACGCATAATATTCAAGTAACGGGCTTTGTATATAGCAAATGGGAGCAGAACAACCAGCCAGACCAAAGTGACAAGGACATAATCCCAGTTTGTTGCCCAAATGCTTCCTGATATCCAGGTCAGCGTTTTTGTGAAATCCTGGGGATCCATTTTCATTTGCAGGACAGTTGTTGCCGCATTAAAAGCTGCATTTAATCCAATCCCTGTCAGAACAAGACGGGCGGGCGCCACGCTTCCCCCTTTTTTTGCAAGCAAATAGACGAGGATCGCCGAAAGAAAGGCGCCGGTTAATGCGAAAAACGGCATGACAAAAATAGAAACTACCTCGGCAAGAAAGGCCGTGCCCTTAAAAAAGAATGTATATAACACAACGGAAAAGCTTGCTCCTGCATTCACGCCGATAATGCCGGGATCTGCAAGCGGGTTTCTAGAAATGCTCTGGAGAATGCCGCCTGAAACGGCAATTCCGGCGCCAATCAGCATCGCGAGCATGATCCGGGGCAGACGGAATTCAAACAGGGTCATCCGCTGGTTGCCAACATCACTGCCGAAAAAGGCAGACCATATTTGCGGAAACGGAATATTCATCGTGCCTGTCCGGATGCTGGCAAAAAAGAGGACGGCCAGCAAAACAAGTAGGATAGCGCAAAGCATGCTGAATTTCCGTTTGTCGGTTGAAAGCCGGTTTCCCACTACAATCCGCCCCCTTCTTTTCGTGCCAAATAGAGAAAGAACGGGACGCCGATGATTGCGGTCACTGCGCCTACCGGTGTTTCAAAAGGGGCATTGATCATTTTTGCAGCATCATCGGCAATGATCAACAAAAGGGCGCCGAGAATCGCCGAACAAGGGATGATCAAGCTGTAATCCGACCCGACAAGGAAGCGGGTAATGTGCGGGATGACCAATCCGACAAACCCGATCATTCCGGCAATGGATACGGCCGCCCCTGTCAGCAAAAGAACGGCCACAATGCCTGCTATGTAAACAAATACCGTGTTTTGGCCGAGTCCTTTTGCGATTTCCTCCCCGAGGCTTAAAATAGTGACGGCGCGCGAGATGGCAATGGCGATGATCACACCGGCAATGATGGCCGGAATCACATACTTGAGCTGGCTGGATTGCACACCGCTCACGCCGCCTGCATACCAGTAGCTCAAATCTTTTGATATGTTGAAACGAAGCCCGATCGCCGTAGATAAGGCGCTAAGCAGAGAAGTAACGGCCGATCCGGCAAGCGCCAGCTTTACAGTGGTGTTCCCGCCCCTGGATAAAGCTGTAATTGAAAAAACGAGTGCCGCCCCCAAACCGGCTCCGGCAAAAGATACGAAAATCAGGCTCCGGTAAGAAATACCCGGAAAAAAAGCATAGGCAATCGCCATAAGAAAAAGGGATCCCGAGGTTACCCCCAAAATAGACGGGGATGCGAGCGGATTTCGCGTCATTCCCTGCATGACCGAACCGGAAACGGCCAGCCCGGCACCGACGCATAAAGCGGCAATGGCACGCGGCAGCCGCAATTCATGGATGACGACATGGGCCGGGTTGTTTGCATCATAAAAAAACAAACTTTTCCATACAGTTGTATAGCCGACATTCGATGCACCCAATTGAATGGAACCCGCGACGGCAAGTATGATAAAAATCCACCCGAAGCCGAGGATAAAATAAGCCAGTCGTTTTTTATACGGTTGATCCTGCACGCGGTGTGCCGCTTTACTTGTGTGCGCTTTTGCCATCCCTGACTTCCTTCCTTCTATTTCGATACGGTTAAAAATTTATGATTCAAAAAGAAAAAAGATTGACAGAATGAAAAATTTTCGCTTTAATTGATGTTGATAATCATTATCATTTATCTGTCTACAATATTTTAACATAATGCCAGGGGGATGAAAATGTCTTACAATCTAAAATTAAAAAAGATTTTCCAAATATGCGGGATTGTCTTTCTGTCCGTTGCCCTTGCTGCCTGCGGGAACAGCCAGTCCGGAAATGGAAACGGAAACAAGCCTGCCGGCGGTTCAAAAACCCGGACGGTAACAGACGTGATGGGGCATAAAGTAAAAGTGCCGGCTCATCCGAAACGCGTCATTGCGACTTATTTGGAAGACCATCTTGTTGCACTCGGGGTGAAGCCTGTCGCACAATGGAGTGTCAGCAACGGCATTCAGGAATATTTGCAGGACGATTTACTGAAAGGGGTACCGGCTATTTCTTACGACCTGCCTTATGAACAAGTGCAAAAATTCAAGCCGGATTTAATCCTGATTGACGATGCCAGTATGGTGGAAGGCGGGAAGTATGAACAATACAGCAAAATCGCTCCGACCTTTGTCGTAAGCAAAAAGCAAAACAGTGACTGGAGAAAAGAACTGCTTACTGTTGGGAAAGTGTTGAACAAAGAAGCAAAGGCAAAACAAGTGCTCGCAGATTATGAAAAAACAGCCAAGAAGGCAAAAGAGCAACTGGCGAAAAACGGAAAAGCTCCTTCTGCCGCTGCAATCTGGCTTGTGAACAATAAATTCTTTATCGTATCGAAAAATGTATCAAGCGGAGACGTCCTGTACAATGATCTAGGCTTGAAGGTGCCGGCTGTTGTAAATGAAATTTCCGCAAAAGCAACCAGCAACTGGAATGCCATCTCGCTTGAAAAATTAACCGAGCTGGATGCAGACTATATTTTTCTGATTAACAGCGATAAAACCCACGCAACAGAGCTGGACAACGCATTATGGAAAAGCATTCCTGCCGTCAAGAAACACCATGTAGCTGAATTTTCCGCTAATACCGGCTGGCTTTACTCCGGCGCGATTGCAAACAAAGAGATGATCCGGGATGTGTTAAAAACGATCAAATAATCCTTTTCGCGGCCTGCCGTCCATGTTGCATGAACGGCTTTGGCCGGGGGAATCACATATGGATTTCGGATCGGTGCGGACACGAGGGAAGAACCCCCTCTTTCCATCAATGAAAAATTTTAAAAATTTGAAAAAAGAACAGCAAGAATGCTTGAATTGTGGAAAAACCTGGAGATTACCGGTAAAAAATCGATTTGACACCCATTTAAAAACCTTATAGAATAAAAATGATATTAAGAATCATTTTCATTTAATGATAGATTCATAGGAGGAACTGAGATGCCAAAGCTTTGTGCAGAAAATTTAAAAGTTGCCTATGGAGATCATGAAATTATTAAAAACTTAAATTTAAATATACCAGCCGGAAAAATGACGGCGATCATCGGCCCGAACGGATGCGGCAAATCCACTTTGTTAAAGGCATTGGCGCGCATCCTCTTTCCGAAAAACGGATCCGTTTATTTGGATGGAAAAGAGCTGGCAAAACAATCAACAAAGAAAATTGCGCAAAAGCTTGCGATTTTGCCCCAGTCTCCGAGTGTGCCGGAAGGACTGACGGTTTCGGAACTTGTATCTTATGGCAGGTACCCGCACCAAAAAAGGTTTGGAAAACTAAATCGTGAAGATTGGAAAGCAATTTACCGGGCCCTTGAAATGACCGGAACGGAAGAATTGAAAGACCGCCCTGTGGATGCGCTTTCGGGTGGACAGCGGCAGCGGGTCTGGATTGCGCTCGCACTTGCGCAGGATACCGAAATGATTTTACTGGATGAACCGACAACCTACCTTGACCTGTCACATCAGCTGGAAGTGCTGGAACTCTTGCAGGAACTGAACAGAATGGAGCACCGCACAATCGTGATGGTGCTGCACGATTTAAACCAGGCGGCCCGTTTTGCGGACCATATCGTTGCCATGAAAGATGGCGAAATCCTTTACGAAGGCAGCCCCGAAGCTGTGGTGACAGTGGAAATGATGCGGGAATGTTTCGGATTAGATGCCCAAATTGCAGTTGATCCGAGGTGCAAAAAACCGGTTTGCCTTTCCTATGATTTGATTAAACCGTATAAAGAAGTACGTGCACAAATGGCGTAGCCACTTTCTTTATGAGCGGGAATGGAGGATCTTGGCATTGGACCATAAAATATACGATGTAACCATTATTGGCGGTGGGCCGATTGGCTTGTTTACGGCGTTTTACAGCGGCATGCGAAAATTAAAGACGAAAGTGCTGGAGTCTAGCGGCCAGCTGGGCGGAAAAATCACGATGTTTTATCCGGAAAAAACATTGCGGGATATTGGCGGGATCCGGAAAATAACAGGCGGGGATCTTGTTAAGGAACTGATCCGGCAGGCGGAAACTTTTTCGCCAACGATCCTTTTTCATCAGCATGTATCCGGATTACAGCGGCGCCCGGACGGTATCTTTATGTTAAGTACGGAAAATGGCGGCCTTCACTTGACCAAAACGGTTATCCTCACTGTCGGGGCGGGCATTTTTAAACCGATTAAGCTTGATATTCCGGGGGCAGAGCGCTATGAATCCGGCAATCTCCATTATGCCGTCGATGACTTGAATCGTTTCCGCAACAAGCGGGTGCTGATTTCTGGCGGTGGGAATGCGGCAGTCGACTGGGCAAACGAACTGGCCGAGATTGCCGAAAGCATTACGATCGTACACAGGCGGGAAGCATTCAGCGGGCATGAATCCGATGTGTCCGAAATGGTGAAAAATGCACGCCTTTATACCCCTTACTGCATCTCAGCCCTGCACGGAACAGGCAATCGGATCGAACGCGTTGCGGTGAAACAGGTCGGGACGGGCGAAGAAATATGGCTTGAAGCCGATGAAGTTGTCGTGAACCACGGCATTCAGGGCGATTATGGCGGCATTTTAAACTGGGGTCTTAAAATGAAAGACGAGCGGATCGAGGTCAATGGCGCGATGGAAACGAATATACCCGGGATCTTCGCGGCAGGGGATGCGGCAATTTACCCGCACAAATTAAAATTGATTGCCGGGGGGTTTGCGGAAGGCCCGGTTGCTTTAAACAGCGCCGTCCGCTATATGTGCCCGGATGCAGAACCGATGGCCATGTATTCTACGCACCACGAAGATTTTGTAGATGAAAACGGCCGCGAAAAAGAACCACAGGCACGCTAAAAGCTAATAAGGGCGTTGAGATGTGTCTCAGCGTCTTTTTGTGTGCACTGAAAAGCAGCAAAATGCGCATCCGCTCCTTTCTGTCCGCACATGGCGGTAACTGCAGGGAAACGGCGGATATCATGACCCGCCGTCTGTTCATGCGCTGCGCTTGTTATTTTTAAATTCGCACTGCACCACTAAAAGGGTTGCGTAAGATTGTATTTCTTTTTTGTGTTTTTTCAGGTCTTCAAAATCATGAAGCGGAGGGGCCGGCGCAGAATCATCTTTTGAAAAACCAATGGCTCCCAAAATCTTTTTGCCGCTTGCCGATTCCGCGCTGTCAACGCCGCTCAAGGAAAACGCGTTGATGTCTTTATCCCCTGCTGCCGGGAAAGTTTTAAATGTATTGAAGGTGGTATTGCCTTTACCCGTATAGATGCCTTCGATGACCTTATAACGTTTGCTGTTTTCGCTTACCGGAGAGGCTGTGAACATAATTGTCCCTTTCTTCCCCGCTTCCTCTTCCAGTTCAAAAAGATGGTTATTCACCAATTTTCCGTATTTGTATTCTTCCAGCCAGATTCTAACGGATTTATACTTGTTAGGGTCGACACGGTATTGATAAAGAAAAGAGTTGTCCGTTGAAGCGTGTAAAATGGCTTCTTCATTTGCCGTTAGTTTTGCCGGTTTAAATGTGTTGGCATTGGCAGGCTTCCCGCTTTTCCCAAGCAGATTCCATCCGGTGAGAACACAGAGCAACAGCAGGGCCAAGCATGCAAACAAAACTTTTTTCATAAAACACCTCCCTAGCTTATTTTATCATTAAAATTGAAATGTTTTAAATACTTTTTGGAAAAGAAAACGCCGCTCATACGGATGTTTTTACGATCAGGCGATTTGCCGGCTATATAAGTTGAACTTAACATTACTACTCCTTATGCGTTGCCAAAAGCCATATCTAACCTGATCATAGTTAATTTTGGCACGAAAAACTTATATAGGGCTTGCTGAATAAGCAAAATTCCTAACTTTGGCAAGGATGCTGACAGCTTTGGAAAAATTTAAATGCAAGGGTTTTATGAAAGACCCATGGAAAAGTTGATCCAACGTATAGAGAAGACAGAATCGTATTTTCGCAGATGGATTCTTCTTCTAGAGCTTGCTGACAAATTGGGTACAAACGCAGAATTGGATCCGGGGTTCAGCAAACCCTAATATAGACGGGTTCTATGTGAAGGAAGGTCTTCGTTTTTTCGTGCTTTCTTAACGTAGACGAGCTCTATGTAAAGGAACAACGTCTTTTTTCCATGCTTCCTTAACATAGGGCTTGCTGAATAAGCAAGATTCATAGATGTGGGCAAGGATGCTGACAACTTTGGAAAAAATTTAATGCAAGGTGCAAGGATTTTATAAAAAATCCAGGGAAAAGCTTGCACCAGAATCGCATTTTCGCAGATGGATTCTTCTAGAGTAGAGCTTGCTGAAAAATTGGGTACAAACGTAGAATCGGATTCGTTCAGCAAACCCTATGTTCACTTTATATAGGATGAAATAGAAAAAGAAAGGGTATCCTATTTCTGGAAAAGAACAGAACGGGGTGAGAAGTTGAAACACATCGTCATTATCCTGCTCAGTACCGGCATGATGTTGCTTTTGGCCGGGCTTATGGTCTATTTTATTATAAAGCATGATACATTGCGCTGGGGAATTGCGGCCGGCGGGATTGTGTTAAGTGCGCTGCCGCTCGGCTTATTATTTTTAAAACATAACCGGATCAATACGCCCTCGATTATTGGCTGGTATATTTTCGTGATTTGCTCCATCTGCCTCGGTTCGATCGCCGGATTTTACGGGCGTTTTTCGTGGTGGGACACGTCCGTTCACTTTTATAAGGGCATTTTTACAGCTTGTATCGGCGTTACGCTGTATAAAATACTGGTTCCGGAGGCGGCAAGGCGGGGCATGTCGCGCTTGATTCCCGCATTGTTTGCCCTCGGGCTTGCGATAACAGGGAGCGTTCTTTGGGAGATGTATGAATTTTTGGGGGATGTAATTGCCTCCCATACGATGCAGCGCGGCGGCAATACCGATACGATGGTGGACTTGCTGGCCGGATTTTTTGGCGGGGTGCTGATCGCGATATATACTGGATTCAGGAAACAAAATGTATAAGAAAGAAAGTGGGATTATGGACCGGAAAATTGTGTTTGGAATCAGCTTGGTTTATGTACTGTGGATGGCCGTTTTGTGCGCCATGCAATATACGGCCGGCGCGTCCTGGAAGGCTGCGGTCGCTGCAGGCGGGGTGATCTCGGGCGCAATTCCGCTTATCCTTTCGTGGGTTCCGCGCCTTCGGTTCCACTTGCCTCTTGTCATTTCTTATTTTCTTTTTTTAACCGGCTCCCAATATTTCGGATCGATCCGCGGCTGGTACGGCTTAGGCTGGTGGGACACCTTCCTGCATTTCGTGAGTGGCCTTCTTCTCGGATTTGCCGCTATCGCACTTTATGAACGGCTTGTGCACCGGGATGCGGGCAAGGCGATCTCCGCATGGTTTGTATTTTTGTTTGTGCTTGGGTTTGCCGCGCTTGGCGGTGTAATGTGGGAGATCTATGAATTTTCAGGTGACCAATTTTTTGGCACTACTTTGCAGGGCGGCGGAAACAAGGATACCATGACCGATTTGATTGCAGATGTGCTCGGCGGCCTGGTTGTGGCAACAGGGTCCGGGATACGAACGAAACGAAAGTGAGAAACAAAAACCAGCATGCCGCATGCGTGTGGAGCCCTGTGTTTCCGGAGCTTTATGAATGGTGGAATTTTAAAAAAATCTGCGGTTTTCAAGAAACCGGCGAAATAGAAATGGCTTGAGGAAATAAAGCGGAACCAAAAATCAATGGAAAGCGGATCTGAAAAACCAGCCATTTTCAAAAAACCAATGGAAAATGGCAAAACTGCGGAAAGATCATCCGGGACATCAGCGAAAAGAACGAAAAAATCGGCATATCAAGAATGCCGGGACATCCCGGCTATACTGTCAGCCGGGATGTTTTTTTAAAATATTTTACCCCACCGGAAGGCTTTTGGTGTATAATTCAACAATGGGCGAGTACGGAAGCATTCGAATTTTTGTTGAAAGTGAGTGATCCCCGTGGGACGCAAATGGAATAATATAAAAGATAAAAAAGCAGCAAGGGATGCCAATACGAGCCGCATTTATGCGAAATTCGGCCGCGAAATCTATGTTGCTGCGAAACAGGGTGTGCCGGATCCGGTGGCAAACAGCGCGTTAAAAATGGTGCTCGAGCGTGCCAAAACATACAGCGTGCCGAAAGCGATCATTGACCGCGCGATTGAAAAAGCAAAAGGCGGCGCTGATGAAAACTATGACGAACTGCGTTATGAAGGCTTCGGCCCGGGCGGCTCGATGATCATTGTCGATACGTTGACGAACAATGTCAACCGGACCGCATCCGAAGTGCGCGCCGCTTTCGGGAAAAACGGCGGCAATATGGGGGTGAGCGGTTCAGTCGCGTATATGTTTGATAAAACGGCAGTCTTTGGCATTGAAGGAAAAACAGCGGATGAAGTACTGGAGCTTTTGCTTGAGGCTGATATTGACGTCCGCGATGTCTTTGAAGAAGACGGTGCCGTCATTGTTTACGCGGAACCGGACCAGTTTCATGCGGTTCAGGAAGCTTTTGAAAATGCCGGCATTACGGAATTCACCGTTGCCGAACTGACAATGTTACCGCAAAACGAAGTCACATTGCCGGATGAGGACCAGGAGAAGTTCGAAAAACTGATTGATGTGCTGGAAGACCTGGAAGATGTCCAGCAAGTTTACCATAATGTCAATTTAGGCGATTAATTAAGATGGACGGCGGGGCAATCCCGCCTTTTTTCGTATAAGCAAATTTCTTTGAAAGTAAGGCCCTGGTGTGTGAGCACATTTTCCGGCAAGCACGCGAATGTTGTCACATACAGAACCCGTATCAATAGACGCAAGAAAACTGAACCGGTATAATAAAAATACAATTTATTGTACATAATAGAGGGGATATTCTGTGAGCGAACATCCGAATATACATGTGGGCGGTCTTCAATTTGAATGGGAATTGGAAAAAGGAAGATTCATTTTCGAAGGGGAAGATGCGGTCCTTTTCTGGATTCCAACTGCGATGCGCGATCTGTTTACTACAATTGAAGAAATATCCGGGGAAGAAGCATCCAATGTTGTCTTTGAAACAGCGGGTTTCCGTCAGGGATTGCTCGTTGCCGATTATTTTAATAAAATCAAAGATTTCGATGTGAAAAAGGCGTCTGAACTCATTACCACTACTTACGCATCAGCGGGCTGGGGAAGAGCCGTGATGAAAGACATGAACTTTGATCAGAAGACGTTGACGATTGAGCTGAAAGACAGCTGGGAGCATAAAATCAATGTGGCCCAGGGAAAGAAAACGGGCAGCAATTTTCTGCCTGCCCACTACGCTGGTATTTTTACCGGACTGTTCCATACAAATATATGGTATAAAGTCGTCCGGTATCAGATCGAAGGCCACGACTCCACGATCATTGAGTATTTCCCGTCGGATATCACGGTGTCACATAATATTCACCAGCTGGCGCGGAAAAAAGAAGCTGAGCAGATTATTCAGCTGGAGGCGCTCGTCGAAGATAAGACGCGGGAGCTGAAAGAACTCGTCAAGCAGCTGTCCTCACCGATTATTCCGATTTTAGACGGCATTGTCGTCGTGCCTTTAATCGGGAAATATGACGATGAACGTGCCGAAGAGCTGGTAGAAAAAACATTGAAAAATTTGCCGCAGTACAAAGCAAAGTATTTGGTGCTTGATTTAACGGCACTCGATGTGGAAGACGATCCGCACAGCATCCAGTTTATTGAAAATATCGGAAAAGCATCTTCCTTAATCGGCACGCAAACGATCCTTGTCGGTATATCGCCGTCGATGAGCATGACCATTTCTTCTTCCGGGCTTGATTTCAGCCAGTTTGACTGCTTCCAGACGTTGCAGCACAGCATCCACTATGCGCTCGGACAATTGGGGAGGAAAATACTCTGATTGGCAAGGCCTGAAAAATCTGTTTCAAAAAGCGGGAGATTTGTTTCCCGCTTTTTTTATTTTTTACCGGGAAGATTGAACACAATGCGAGGAAATTCAGCTTATTTTTTCTTGAAATTTTCAAATGATTGTTTATAATGAAATCAACATACTAACCGGTTAGTCAACGGGGAGGGGATGAATCATATGGATTTTGATTACTCACCAAAAGTGAAGGCACTAATTTCGAAGCTTGAGCGTTTTATGGAAGAAAACGTCTATCCGGGTGAAAAGATCTTTGAGGAACAACTGAATGCACAGGAAACACGGTGGGCTGCTGTTCCGCCGATTATGGAAGAATTGAAGGCAAAAGCAAAGCAGGATGGGCTTTGGAATTTGTTTTTGCCGGACAATGAATACGGGGCTGGGCTTTCGAACCTCGAGTATGCCCCGCTTTGCGAAATCATGGGTAGATCCATCATCGCCCCCGAAGTATTCAACTGCAACGCACCCGATACAGGAAATATGGAAGTGCTTGCCCGGTACGGAAGTGATGAGCAGAAGGAAAAATGGCTGAAACCGCTTTTAAACGGCGAGATCCGTTCGTGTTTTTCTATGACAGAGCCGGATGCTGCTTCGAGTGATGCGACCAATATTTCATGCAGTATTGTACGTGACGGTGATGAATATATTGTGAACGGGCGGAAATGGTGGTCATCAGGCGCCGGCGACCCGAGGTGCAAAATTGCGATTGTCATGGGAAAAACCAATCCGGATGCACCGCGGCACGAACAGCAGTCTATGATTCTCGTACCGCTCGATACACCCGGCGTGAAGATTGAGCGGATGCTCCCGGTTTTCGGTTATGATGATGCCCCGCACGGCCATGCGGAAATTACATACGAAAACGTGCGGGTGCCGGCTGAAAATATCATTTGGGGGGAAGGAAAAGGGTTTGCGATTGCGCAAGGGCGGCTTGGGCCGGGCAGAATCCATCACTGTATGCGGCTGATTGGAGCTGCAGAGCGTGCGCTTGAACTTTTATGCAAGCGCATACAAAACCGTGCGCCGTTTGGAAAGCCACTCGCCGAACAGGGTGTCATCCGGCAGTGGGTGGCCGAGTCGCGTATTGAAATCGAGCAGGCACGGCTTCTGACATTGAAAGCAGCGTATAGGATGGACACGGTCGGCAATAAAGTGGCGAGAAAGGAAATTGCAATGATTAAAGCAGTGGCACCGCGGATGGCGCTTGCTGTGATCGACCGTGCCATCCAAGCGTTCGGCGGCGTCGGCGTTTCGGACGATTTTCCGCTCGCCCGGCTGTGGGCCAACGCGCGCACATTGCGGCTTGCAGACGGCCCGGATGAAGTCCACCTCGACCAGATTGCAAGGCTTGAGATAAAACCATACCAGGAAAGGGGATCGGCCGATGAACGTGTTAGAACTGTTTAGTTTAAAAGGAAAAACCGCCATCGTGACAGGCGGCGGTAGGGGGCTCGGTGAACAAATCGCGCGGGCATTTGCGGAAGCGGGGGCGGATGTCGTGCTCTGCTCCAGAAAAAAAGCGGCATGCGAAGAAGCGGCTGCACGCATCGAATCGCTCGGGGTGAGAGCGCTTGCAATGGAGTGTGACATTACAAATCGCACCCAGGTTGATGAAGTAGTCGCGGAAACCGTGAAGCAGTTTGGCAAAATCGACATCCTCGTCAATAATTCCGGCGCAACTTGGGGGGCGCCTGCCGAAGAGATGCCGATTGAGGCATGGGAAAAAGTGATCAGCACGAATGTGACCGGCACTTTCCATATGAGCCAGGCAGCCGGAAAAGTCATGATCAAACAGGGGCACGGCAAGATTATCAATATTGCCTCCATTGCCGGGCTTGGCGGCGTCGATCCGCGCATCATGGACACGATCGGTTACAACACAAGTAAAGGGGCGGTCATCACGTTTACAAAAGATCTCGCTGCCAAATGGGGCAGATACGGCATCAATGTGAATGCGATTGCGCCGGGCTTTTTCCCGACAAAAATGGCCAAAGTCATCATTGAACGCGGCAAAAATCCGATATTGGAAGCAACGCCGCTCGGCCGATTCGGAAATGATCAGGATTTAAAAGGTGCAGCTGTTTTTCTAGCATCCCAAGCTTCGGACTATGTGACAGGGGATGTGCTGCTCGTCGATGGCGGCATGCATGTGCTTTAAAAACCGACATGCCGGACGGTAATCGGTGCCTTATTAAGCCTAGGGAAACAGTCCATTTGGCAATGAAAAACAAGGGGGATTTGGAATGGAAAACAAAGTATGGCATGCTGTCTATACCGATGAGATTCCGAAAGAAATTGAAGTGCCGGATACGCCGCTGTACCAAATACTTGTTACTGCAGCCGAAAAGCACCCGGACCGGACTGACCTCTCTTTTTACGGCAGAAAGACGACCTATGCGGAACTTTACAAAGCATCGCTTGCCTTTGCTTCCGCCCTTCAGAAAAGAGGCGTGCAAAAAGGCAGCAGAGTGGCGATCATGCTGCCGAACTGCCCGCAGTATGTCGTGTCCTATTACGGTGCGCTAATGGCAGGTGCTGTGATTGTCCAGATCAATCCGATGCTTGTCGAACCGGAGATCAGGCATATATTAAATGACTCGGGCGCAGAAACCATCATTGTCCTAGATGATTTGTACCCGAAAGTGCAGGCCGTCCGCCCGGAAACATCCTTGAAAAATGTTGTCACAGCCAGTTTTAAGCCGGCAGCCGGCCCTTTGGATGATGCTGAACCCTTTGATGCCTTTTTACAGGCAGGCACGGATTACAACCCTCCTGCGCTCGACCCCCGGGAGGATATTGCCGTACTCCAGTATACGGGCGGCACCACTGGCCGGTCAAAGGGTGCGAGGCTGACCCACCGAAACCTTCTTGCCAATCTGGTGCAAACCTATGCATTTTTCAAACCGGTCATGGGGCCGGGAGAAGAACGGATTTTGACCGTTATTCCGCTTTTCCACGTGTTTGGCATGACATGTGCCATGAACTATGTAATCTACACCGGTTCGGAATCGATCATGCTGCCGCGTTTTGATCTTGAAGAAGTTCTCCAGACCATCAAGGAAACGCAGCCAACCTATTTTCCGGGTGTCCCGACGATGTATGTTGCCATCACGAACCACCCGAAAGCGATGGAGTACGGGCTGGATTCCATTAAGACCTGCAACAGCGGGAGTGCACCGATGCCGCTCGGACTTTTGCGCCAGTTTGAAGAAAAAACGGGGGGGCGTCATTGTCGAGGGGTATGGCCTTTCGGAAGCTTCCCCGGTTACACACTGCAATCCGGTTTTCGGAAAACGCAAGCCGGGCAGCATTGGGATCGCGATACCATCAACAGATTATAAAATCGTCGATGTTGCAACCGGCACGGAGGAACTGAAACCGGGCGAAGTGGGCGAACTGATTGTAAAAGGCCCGCAAGTGATGAAAGGGTATTGGAACATGCCGGAAGAAACGGCGGAAGCACTTCGGGATGGCTGGCTGTACACCGGCGATATCGCGAAAATGGATGAGGAAGGGTACGCTTATATTGTTGACCGCAAAAAAGATATGATCATTGCAAGCGGCTATAACGTGTACCCGCGCGATGTCGAGGAGGTGCTGTATGCGCATCCCGCCGTCCAGGAAGCAGTGGTGATCGGTGTGCCGGATCCATACCGGGGTGAGACCGTTAAGGCATTTGTCGTGTTAAAAGAAGGGCAGAAGATGACGGAAGAAGCACTGAGCGAATATTGCAGCGCCCATCTCGCCCCGTATAAACGCCCGAAGATCATAGAGTTCCGTGATGCGTTACCGAAAACAAATGTCGGGAAAATTTTGCGCCGCAAGCTGCGCGAAGAAGAAAAGAAAGTGCGCGAGTAAGAGCAGAAACGTGAAGCCGGGCATGTGATATAATTTTCTTAATATAGTAATAGATGGAGAGGACCGGCATGAAAGCGAAGATTACGGAACACAGCATACGCTTGTTTGAACAAAAAGGCTTCACGGAGACATCCATTCAGGACATCGTCGACAGCATCGGCGCGACAAAAGGCACGTTTTACTATTATTTTTCCAGCAAAGAACAACTTTTGATGGACATTCATATGGACTATATTACGAAACTTTTGGAAAAACAGAAGGCCATTCTCTCGGAAAACGCATCGTGCAAGGCAAAACTGCATGCGCTTGTCCTGATGCTGCTTGAAAGCATCAAAACGGAAAAAGCAAAAGCCCTGATCTTTTTCCGGGAGATCAAAAATTTAAGCGGTGAAAAGCTCGAACTGATTTTACAAAAACGCGAAGCTTTCCGCCTCGGGGTTGAAAAGCTGATCCGGGAAGGCATTGAGATCGGCGAGTTTGCGGAGCATCTGGACGCGAATCTTACTTCCTTTGCCATTCTCGGCATGGTGAACTGGAGCTACCAGTGGTTTAACCCGGAAGGTCGGAAATCGGCGGCAGAAGTGGCAGAACTGTTCATGGATATCGTCCTGCACGGGATTGAAAAAGCATAGAACCATGCAGCTGTCGTAATGGTGTTGTTTTGAGATCGAGCAAGCGGGCTGAACGGATTGAAAAAGCACATTACGTTACGGCGGCTGTATTTGAGAATGGCTTTGAGAAATAGAGGTTTAGTATCGGAATTATTCATAGCCAGGATCCTGGGATGTGCATCACCTACAGCTTCCGCAATGAGTTTGTATTGAGCGAGCTGCATGGGATGAAAAAGCGCATCACGTTATCGCAGCTGACAGAAAATGGCCTTGTGAAAAGAAGGGATTGCAGCAGCGGATCAATCATGGCCAGGACTTGGAAGGTGCAACACCCTACAGCTTTCGCAATGAGTTTGTATTGAGCGAGCTGCATGGGATGAAAAAGCGCATCACGTTACCGCAGCTGACAGAAAATGGCCTTGTGAAAAGAAGGGGTTACAGCAGCGGATCAATCATGGCCAGGACCTTGCAAGGTTGTAAAACCGTACAACTGCTGTAATGAGATTGTATTGCGGGACTGCACGAAATCGAAAAAGTGCATTACAATGCGGTAGCTGGAATTGGGGACGGCCTTGTGATGAGCAGACTGCACGGGATGAAAAAGCGCATCACATTGCGGCAGCTGTGACAAGAAATGGTCTTGGGAAAAAAAGGGATTGTAGCAACGGATCAATCATGGTCAGGACCTTGCAAGGTTGTAAATCTACAGCTACCGTAATGGTGTTCAAGCAAAAGGGAGGGATTTTTTTGCATGAATTGAAATTACGGACACGCTTTTGCGAAACAGATGCTATCGGACATATTAACAACACCAGTTACTTCATCTACTTGGAAGATGCCCGTTTGAAATTTTTTGAAAGCATTGGTGCAAGCGTAGAAATAAAAGATTTCAATATTATTTTAGCTTCAGTAAAATGCGATTTTGTCAGCCAGGCGTTTTATAATGAAGAACTCACGATCAGGACCGGTGTGGCAAAGCTCGGCAATACGAGCTGTGAACTGGCTCATGAAATTCTGGATGCAGAAACCGGCCGCTTGATCGCAAGGGGGAAAGCGGTTGTCGTTTTTTTTGACTTTGATAAGCAGCAATCCCGCCCGATTCCAGATGACATAAGGGGCATCCTGGAAAAGCATTTGCAGACGGCGATGTGAAAAACGATCTGCCTATTACGGGATACAAGGGGGAGAGGAAAAATGCATTCAGACACAATTCCGGTCCGCAAAGGGGAAGAACTGGACTTAACCAGGCTGCAGGAATACCTGCAGAAGAAGTTTCCGCAAATGCCGAATGTACCGCTTGGAATCGCACAATTTTCAGCAGGCCGTTCGAATTTGACCTATCAATTAAAAGCAGGTTCGTGGGAAGCAGTGCTCAGGCGCCCGCCGCTTGGCCCGGTTGCCCCGAAAGCGCATGACATGGGGCGCGAATTTCGCGTGCTGAAGGCGCTCCGGCCATTTTTCACACCGGCGCCGGAAGTGTTGCTTTTCGAGGAGGACCCGTCTGTGATCGGCGCTCCGTTTTTTCTCATGGAAAGAAAGCATGGTATTGTGCTTGACACCGCTTTTCCGCCGGGAGTGGAGCCGACAAAGGAGACGTGCCGGCGGATTTCCGGTATCATGGTTGACCGGCTTGTGGAACTGCATGCGATCCCATATGAAAAGACAGAGCTCCTTTCCATGTCAAAGCCGGATGGTTTTCTCGAACGCCAGGTGAACGGCTGGATTGAGCGCTACCTGCGTGCGAAGACGGATGAAATTCCGGAAGCAGAGCCGCTCATCCATTATTTGCGTGATCATATTCCGCCGCAACAAGGTGCAGCCGTGATTCATTATGATTATAAGCTGAATAACGCCATGTTTAACGAAGATTTTTCGGAAATGACTGGCCTGTTTGACTGGGAAATGGCGACCATCGGCGACCCGCTCGCAGATCTTGGCGCTGCGCTCAGCTACTGGACGGAAAAAGATGACCCGGATTTGATCAAAAATGGGCTCGGTGAACCGTCCGTCACGACGCTGGACGGCTTTATGACACGCCGCGAGTTTGTCGAAGCCTATGCGAAAAAAAGCGGGCGCGACGTCTCGAACATCGATTATTACTTGATTTTCGGTTACTTTAAGCTCGCCGGCATTTGCCAGCAAATCTACTACCGCTACAAACGCGGCCAGACACAAGACCAGCGTTTCGCCCATTTCGGCAACGTCGTCCGCAGCCTGATCCGTCACGCGGTGGAAGTGGCGGAAAGGGTGTGATTGGGGATTTTTCTTATAATGGGTGAAGGTGGATTCACGTTGTAGTTAAGACTTCCGGATCTGATTCTTTCCCGCAGTTAACTTTTGTTTGATTGGCATTTGGATTGTGCGTAACAAGGGCTTTGTATGAGCTTCTGTTACGTTTTTTTATGACCTGATTGTCGCTCCATTAAATTTTTGTCAACTGACAGGGTCAGCTTATCGTATGAAACATTTCAGCATGCTTCCTGACATCAAAATTATGTAAAAATGAGTAAGTCAGAGGTATTCTTTTTTAATTACAAAATCAAGAATACTCATGTCGGCGAAACAAATTTTGCAATCATAAAACGAGAAAAATCATCTGAAAAATCGTAAACTATTACTCGAAGGGAGATGGAGCTATGGAAGACTACTTGATGTACTTGAATGGTGAGTGGACAGGGGAAGGACTGCCAAAAATTAAAGTGGACAACCCTGCGTCCGGCGAAGTGATTGCGACGATTCCAAAAGGCGGAGAAAAGGAAGCCAGGCTTGCTGTGGATGCGGCGCATACGGCTTTTCCGGCGTGGGCGGCGCTTTCTGCCTATGAACGAAGTGCTTACCTCCGCACGTGGTTTGAACTGATCCGCGAAAATGAAAATGAGCTTGCCAGGACGATGACCATTGAACAGGGCAAGCCGCTAAAGGAAGCACTCGGTGAAATGCGTTACGCAAATGGCTTTATCGAGTGGTTTGCCGAAGAAGGAAAGCGTGTGTATGGCGAAACGATTCCGGCATCCACCACCAATAAACGCCTGTTTGTCCATAAACAGCCGGTCGGCGTTGTCGCGGCCATTACCCCGTGGAATTTCCCGGCTGCCATGATTACCCGCAAAGTTGCGCCTGCGCTTGCTGCCGGCTGCACCGTTGTCATCAAGCCGGCAAAACAGACACCACTTACTGCTTTGAAGCTTGCTGAGCTTGCTGCAAAAGCCGGCATTCCGAAAGGCGTCATCAATGTAATAACCGGGAGTGCGAAGGAAATCGGGGACACTTGGCTTGCCGATGAACGCGTCCGCAAACTTACTTTTACCGGATCGACCGAAATCGGGAAAGAGCTGATGCGCGGCTCAGCTGACACAGTGAAAAAAGTGTCGCTTGAACTTGGTGGGCATGCACCGGTGATCATCACAAAACATGCGGACCTCGATAAAGCTGTAGAGGGCACGGTTGCAGCAAAATTCCGCAACGCCGGTCAGACTTGTGTGTGCTCGAACCGCATTTATGTACAGGAAGAAGTGTATGAAGCTTTTACCAAGAAATTTACAGAAAAAGTGAAAGCACTCCGTGTTGGGGACGGCCTTGCAGAAGGAACGGATATCGGTCCGCTGATTGACCGGAATGCGGTTGAAAAAGTAGAACATCACGTCAAAGATGCAGTGGAAAAAGGGGCTACCGTGGAAACAGGCGGCAGCGCGAAAGATGGGTTGTTCTTTGAGCCGACAGTCATTTCCAATGTTACCGATGATATGATATGCATGAATGAAGAAACATTCGGGCCGCTTGCACCGGTAACGAAATTTACGGATATTGATGAAGCAATTCGGCGTGCCAATGATTCCATTTACGGTCTTGCTGCGTATGTGTTCACGGAAAATATTTCAGAAGGCATTCAAATTGCAGAGGGGCTGGAATATGGCATTGTCGGGCTGAACGACGGGCTTCCGTCCACGCCGCAGGCCCCATTCGGCGGTTTCAAGCAGAGTGGTCTCGGCAGGGAAGGCGGCCGTTACGGCATCGAAGAATTTTTGGAAGTCAAATATATTTCGCTCGGTTTATAAGTACCTGGATCGGCCTGCAGGAAAAAAGTGGGATCTCTAAAAATGGGGATCCCACTTTTTTGATCCTAAACCAGTTGCGGTACTTGGCTCGAATGTTTTTGAGGCAGATCCGGGGAAGTGGTCCAAAGGTCTTTTACAGGCTTTCAAAAAGACAAAAAGGGATCAGGCCAGAGCTCAAAATGTCCCCTAGAAGCCGTCAAAAAGACAAAAAGGAATGGGATCCGCCCCCAAATGTCTTTTTAAGACGTTTAAAAAGACAAAAAGGATCTGGGCAGTGGTCCAAGTGTCCTTTAGAGGCCTTCTAAAAGACAAAAGGAAATGATTCCCACCCTGAAATGTCCCCTAGAACACTTCAAAAAGACAAAAAGGAGGTGGGACCGAGTCCAAATGTCTTTTTAAAACGTTCAAAAAGACAAAAAAGGATCCGGGCGGAGGTCCAAATGTCCTTTAGAGACCTTCAAAAAGACAAAAGGCAATGATTCTCGCCCCAAGATGTCCCCTAGACGCCTTCAAAAAGACAAAAAGGAGTGGGGATCGAGCCAAAATGTCTTTTTAAGATGCTCAAAAAGACAAAAAGGATCTGGGTAGTGGTCCAAGTGTCCTTTAGAAGCCTTCGGGACCACTGAAAAAGTCAATCTGAAAATTCAAAATAATTATATGTACAATAAATTGAAAAAAAATGCCCCCAGTATTTGGTATAATAAAGTTATACTACAAACCAAAACCAAACTGGGGGTATCTATCATGCTTAAAGAAAAAGATAATCAATTAAGCATCTATTCCATATTATACGATAAAATTCCTGAAAATCATACACTTAAATTATTAAGAGATGAAGTGGATTTTAGTTTTATCAATAAAATGCTTGAAAAAACTTACTGTAAAGAATATGGAAGGCCAGCAAAAGAGCCCGAACTTATGGTTAAAATCTTGGTGTTACAAAAACTCTATGACTTATCTGATGAGAAAGTTATAGAAAATTGCTCATTAAACCTTGCATATATGTATTTTTTAGGAATCAATCCGGAAGACGACCTCCCTCACCCAAGTCTTTTGGCAAAATTTCGTAAAAGTAGATTAGAAGGCAATCTCACTATAGATGAAATTATTATTGAAATCATAAACCAATGCATTGAAAAAGGAATTTTACAAAAGGTTTCTGGTATAACGATTGATTCCACTCATACAGAAGCCAACACCAAAAAATATAGACCGGAACGAGTCATGAAACAATTAGCGAAAAAAATCTTTAAAACCGTTAAAGAAGAAAACGGAGAAATACCAAGTGAAATCAACCAAGAAATCCCTGATTATAAAGAAATAGAAAACCATGATGAAGCTAGAAAAACAATGAAGTCCTATCTTGAAGAAACGGTATCAAAGGTAGAAGAACTAGTTGAACTGGAGAAAGCACCTGAAACAAAAGCACTCGTTAATAATGCGAAAGAAATTTTAGCAGACCCGAAGTTTATGGAGCAAAAAGGGGTACGATCGATTGTCGACCAAGAAGCGAGAATAGGGTATAAAAGCAAAAATGATCCTTTCTTTGGTTATAAAACGGAATTTATGATGACAACAGAAGATCGAATGATTACAGCTGTTCATACTGGTAATGGAGCTTATGTGGATGGAACGAAGTTTGATGAATTATTAGAGTTAACCAAGAAAACGAGAATAAAAATGCCAGAAGTATATGGTGATAAAGCCTATTTTAAAAAGCCAATCTTAGACAAAATCTCTGAACTTAAAGCAAAGGCATACATCCCTGTAAGTGAAGCTGCATATCGCATAGACGAAGAAAGATTCAGTTATAACAAAGATTCTGACGAGTGGTTCTGTAGTCAAGGAAACAAAACAATCAAAAAGAAACACTATATAAGAAAATGTGGAAAAGAAACGTATAATTACTATTTTGACAGAGAACAATGTAGAAATTGCCCAATGCGAGAAGTTTGCATAACCGGAAAAACAGTCGGAAAAGTATTAGGGATCGGAATCAACACCCCAGAATTTTATGAGTATAGTCAACAACAGAAATCGGAGGGATTTAAAGAGAAGTATAAAAAAAGAGCATGCCAAGAAGGGAAAAATGGCGAAATGAAGAATTTCCACGGGTTAGATCGTGCCAAATGGTACGGTCTAAAAAGCATGGGCTTACAAGCCAAGCTAACAGCCTTGGCAGTAAATTTAAAGAGGATAGCCGCCATACTATCCTCTAAAAAGGCGAATTATAGCCAAACATTTGTCATTTTTACTAATTTCTATGGTAAAGAGTACCATTTACAGAAAATTTCTTACACTACACAGCAAATTTTACATAAAAAAATGGCTTTTTTCAGTGGTCACGAAGCCTTCAAAAAGACAAAACGGGGGTGGGACTGAGTCAAAATGTCTTTTTAAAACGTTCAAAAAGACAAAAAAGGATCCGTACGATGGTCCCAATGTTTTTTAGAGGTCTTTAAAAAGACAAAAGGCAACAAATTTCCCGGGAAAGCGTCCTTTATGGTGAAAGGAAAATAACACAATTGGTCGGGAAAAGTATTCGCAACTTAATGAGAGAAAAATTGCGATAACATTACTGGCACGAGTGCTATGAAAGACATGTCACAACAAATTTCCGGGCATTGGCATCAAGGAAGACAAAATGTCTTTTACTCGAGAAGGGGCGCAAAGTCGGCAAAAACTTTGTATAGAAATGTCTTTCCACGCCCGCATTCATGACAAAAGACACCAAGTTTCCCCGGGAAATGATCTTCAAACGATGATGAAAAGGAAGGATCCAGGGCTTGCTGAATCAGCAAAATCTCGGACGGGCAAGGATCCCAAGGGTTTTGCCGAACTTTAAATGCAAGGGTTTCAAAAAGATGTAGAAAAAACTTTGCACTCGAAAGCCATTTCATCCCCTTTTTTGCAGATATCGCTTCTATTGGTGGCAAACATGAAGGCTGGACTTGCAGGGTGAATCGGATAAGAAGCTATTATCCGATTCATTCGGCAAGTCTTGCTTAGATTCTCTCTTTATTTATGAACAATCCAAGCATTACAGCAGTACGCATTTGTCTTTGCCCCTGATCCGTTTTGCATTTTGAAACCCGCTGATTTCTACATTTTTCAAAATAACATTTTTTGCGCGGTACTGGATGGCGACAACAGGATTTCCCTTGAAATCATAATCCGGGTCGCCAAGCGCAGTCAGCCCGTTAATTACAACGTTTCGGTAAGCGGAAACAACGAGGCTGCGCGGCGTTGAACCTTCATATAAATCCGTAAACACCGGTGCGACAGAAACTAGATTGGCCGCCACAATATGGTTCGCGCTTTTCGAATCGGCATCTTTGCCTTTATGGTGGCCGATATGCCGGAAGTTAAAAGAGCGGTTGTCGCGGACAGAAAGATGGCCATACAAATGCACATGAGAAGCAGCCGATGCATTGTGGTGGGCTTTGATTTCAACACCTCCGAAACAGCCGCTTGATGCATTATTGCAAAGCCATACATGGCGCGAGCCGTCATCAATCTCAATGCCATTGGAGTTGGAAAACCCTTTTTTGTGGGCCCTTCCACTTGGGTTGTAACAGAAAGAATTTGAAATAAAACAATAGTCGCTATGGTGGGTGGTAATCCCGTCATCACCGAATCCGCTTGCCGTGAGCCCGTCCAGCCAGATATAGCGGCTCCTTCCTGGGGCGAGAAAGCCGTCTCCCAAATAATGATAACGGGCAGAGGATACATCAAAACCGTGCAGTCCGGCCCCCACCGCCTCCACATTTTTCACCCAGCCGAACGTGACGTGCGCAAAAGTCAGGCAGCTTGAACGGTTATTTCCTGCCGCCGTTCTTTCCTCTTGCCCGAGCCTTTCGACATTCCAATCGAGCGTGAGCCCCTCCACCGATATATGGTGATTGCCACGATGAAAATGGGCATTTTGGATGAGACGCGTTTTTTTCGGTGCATGCGGATGGAGTTTGATGATGGTTACGCCTTTTCCGCTGCCGCAAAGGCATGTCCATGAAGGCAGCTTAAGCCCCTTTACTAGAAAAACACCATTCGGTACGATCACTTTCACCCGGCCGTTTCCCAATGCTTTTTGGAAAGCCGCTGTGCAGTCGGTTTTTCCATCGCCGACCGCACCGTAATCTGCCACATTGACTGTACGGGATGCCACAGCCAGCAGACGGCTGTACGCTTGATCCAATATCGTTTTCCATTCCGGGTACACAAGGCCGTTCTGATCTGCAAGCGTTTTATACGGTTCAACCGGATATCGCCGGTTCAGCAGCAACCGTGAAAGGGAAAACGGTTTGTGAAATTCCGGCTGACAGTACTGTTGAAAAAGTGCTTCATTCTCCCGGATCAGGGTACCCGGCTGGACTGTCCTGCGTGAAAGTTGGCGCAGCAGTATGCCGTTTGTCCAGGGGTCATGATGCTTGTCCAAATGAATCATTTTTCCACCTCGCTTTGCCTTCATTCAGTCTGTGTCAATTGATATATGTAGTTTACCCCCGCAGGTTGGAAAACGCACTGAAAAAGAAGACTTTTCCAAACCATAGTTGTTAATATAAAAAATAAATTGAATTTTATGTTAGAATCAATGAAAAGGAAGGTGAAATTTAATGAGCCTGCCAAAATGTTTGAATTGTAACCATCAATTTAAGTGGATTTATATTTTTAAGAGACTATGGAAGTTTGACCAAACCATGGAATGTCCAAATTGTACAGCCAAGTTATATCCAAGTATGAAGTTTCGAAATAAAGTTGGTTATCTTTCTCTACTTTGCCTTTTCGTATCATTTGGACTGATGATATTGGGCATTCCAAAAGTTGCATTCATAACACTAATCGTCATTATTTGGGTTTGTTTGATTCTTACGATGCCTTATGTTTATTCGTTTGATAATAAGGAAAGACCTCTATGGTAAAAGGTAGCTGTTGCTCCTTTTTAAAAAGATGCTGCAGAAATCCGGGTGAGATGAAGCACAGATTTGAGCCTGGTACGACTGAGGACATCCGCAAGTTTAAAGATGAATGACCAATCTGGTACAGAAGCAAAATTTTGAAGAAAAGCCCAAGGAAGCTAGCCAAAAAATGAAGGGTCAGTTGGAAACCTTTTCCATCAAATGAGGATCAAAAACCGACATATAAACATTTTTCTTGAAAATGGGCCTGATTTTCTTTATCAGAATTTTTCGTTGACGAATAGCATAAGAAGGTATACAATAAACTTCAAGCTTATATATTGTTATTTTCTTATCAAGAGAGGTGGAGGGAAGGGCCCTGTGAAGCCTCGGCAGCAGGTCCGGAAATGGGCACTGTGCCAATTCCTGCAGGTGGTGGCCTGAAAGATAAGAAGATTTCCCGGGAATGGATATCTTCTTACTTCAGGGTAAGAAGATTTTTGTCGTTTAATCCTTAGTAATCGAATGCGAAAGAAGGGAATAGAGTGGAGCAAACGCGGCTCACATATGAACAGTTTACGTCGGATCCGTTCGCAGCGTTCGTGCCGGAAGATGAAACGAAGGGCGCATTGGAAATTTTGCAGTGGGCATATGGCACGTACGGCAAATCAGTGGTATATGCGTGCAGTTTCGGCGCAGAAGGAATGGTGCTGATTGATCTCATTTCGAAAGTCAGAGAAGATGCGGATATCGTATTTTTGGATACCGACCTGCACTTTCCGCAGACTTACGAATTGATTGAAAAAGTGAAAAAGAAATATCCGGCTTTAAATATACAAATGAAAAAACCGTCGCTTACGCTTGATGAACAGGCGGCGCAATACGGATCTGCCCTTTGGAAAAGGGATCCGGACCAATGCTGCTATATCCGGAAAATCAAGCCGCTTGAAGAAACGCTGCAGGGAGCGGCGGCCTGGATATCCGGCTTACGGCGGGAGCAATCGCCGACAAGGGCAAAAACGAATTTTGTCAATAAAGATGAAAGGTTCCATTCGATTAAAATTTGCCCGCTGATTCATTGGACATGGGATGATGTTTGGAACTATATCCGGTCTAACAATCTTCCATATAACGAATTGCACGACCAGGGATATCCGAGCATCGGCTGCTTCCCGTGCACACGTGCTGTCGGAAACAGCGACTCAAGAGCAGGAAGATGGGCGGGCTTTAATAAAACCGAATGCGGGCTGCATACGGTTCAGAAAAAATAAGGCTGCTATATAAAATGACATAGGTAATAAGAGTAAGCATCAGTCTGCATGACAAGATTTCGTTCATTTTACAAAATTCCTAGATTTGGTAAGAATGCGGCAAAAATTTATATACAAATCGGTTTTATGAAAAAACCAGGGAAAAAATTGCACTTGGAAGCTGATTCAGCGTATAGAGAAGATAAAATCGCATTTTCGAAGATGGATTCTTTTATATTTTGAGATGGAGCTTGCTGATAAATTGGGTACAAACGCAGAATTGGACCCGTTCAGCAAGCTCTAGCGGCAAAAGCAGCCAGCTTTTTCAGGTGCCCGCTTGTAGCCAATCCAGACTAGGATTGTTCAAGTGCTCGCATCAACCAAAACAACGAGTCCGATTAAGTTTAAAGCAGGTGAAGAAATGAGAAAAGTATATTTAGTCGGGGCAGGACCCGGCGATCCGGAGCTGATTACAGTGAAAGGATTGCGCCTGATCCGGGAAGCGGATGTCATTTTATATGACCGGCTGGTGAATCCGGACCTGTTAAAAGAGGCAAGGCCGGATGCAGAACTTGTCTACTGCGGGAAAAAACCGGATGCCCATACGATGACGCAGGATATGATCAACCACCTGCTTGTGAAATTTGCTAACCAAGGAAAAACGGTTGTCCGTTTAAAGGGCGGTGATCCGTTTATATTCGGTAGAGGCGGGGAGGAAGCGGAAGTCCTGGTGCAAAAACATATTCCGTTTGAAATCGTGCCGGGAATTACAGCCGGTTCCGCTGTGCCCGCCTATGCCGGCATTCCGCTCACCCACCGCGGGCTCAGTACATCCGTTGCTTTTATCGCGGGCGTCACGAAAAAAGGCGAAGATCTTGATGCGTATTGGTCCAAATATGCGGGAATTGATACACTTTGCATTTATATGGGCGTGAAAAATCTGCCACTCATCTGTGCGCAACTGATAAAGCACGGCAAATCACCGGACATGCCGGCTGCACTAATCCGCTGGGGCACGACTGAAAAACAGGAAACCGCGGTCAGCACGCTTGGAAATTTAAGTGAAAAGGCGGCTGGGCTGCGCAACCCATCGCTTTTGATCATCGGAGAAGTGGTAAAACTGCGCGAAGAGTTAAAATGGTTTGAACAGCTTTCTGCTGCTCCGGCCTGTACCGGGTGAACGGGTATGAAACAAGGCGTTTTATATGTCAGCCATGGCAGCCGTGTGCCTGAAACCGCCCGGGAAGCAACAGCGACGATCCGGCAAGCAATGGCGCAGGTGGATGCGGATCTCCAGGAAATTTGCTATCTGGAAATTGCGGAACCGGATATTGCGGCAGGGATTGATGCGCTTGTCCGGGGCGGCGCAGGGCGCATTGCTGTTGTGCCGGTATTGCTGCTGAGTGCCGGGCATTATTATGAGGATATCCCGCGCGCGATCCGGGAAGCGAAACAGCGTTATCCGCATATTGTGTTTACGTACGGCCGCCCGCTCGGTGTCGGGGACCGGATCATCGAAATTTTGGCAGAAAATATTTTGGAAACCGGCATGCCTCCGGGTGCCTGGATTCTGCTTGTTGGACGCGGCAGCCGCAACCCGGAAACACTGTGCGATTTTGCAAAAATTGCTGCCGGGTTGCGTGCGCAATTGGGGACAGAACAGATCAAAACGGCTTATTTGGCAGTGCTTGAGCCTCGTTTTGATGATGCGCTGAAGGAGCTGACCGCAACCGGGCACCCGGTAGTTGTGGCCCCTTATCTTTGGTTTACCGGCGTGCTCGTCCGGTCGCTGGAAAAGAAAGTGGGCATGCTGCAGCGGGAAGGATATGATATCCGGCTGGCACGGTATCTCGGCTGCCATCCGGATATGGCGGACGCATTGGCCGTTCGGGCAAAAGAAGCGTTGGGCGCAGAGGATTTTATTTGAGATCACGGGATTTTTACCCAGTCAAGCCTGCGGTGTTTTCTATTGTGCACCCCGGACTTTTTGGGGCGATGCAGTTTAAAAGGTGCCGGGGTGCAGCGTTCATTGCGCGTACCGGCACTTTTTTGGGTCCGATGCAGTTTGAAAAATGCCCGCGGCTCGGCGTTTTCCATTGCGCGTGCCGGCACTTACCCGATTCCGGCTTTCCAGGAAACGCTGGAATGGGAGCATGCCAAGCAGGGAGAACGGCGGGCTTTTTGCAATGGATAAACTGGAAAGGAGATCAGGAATGGTTTGGGTACCGGTTATGGTCGATTTAGACGGGAAGCAGGCTGTTGTTATCGGCGGTGGAAAAGTTGCGGCACGCAGATTCCGGCTTTTGCAGGAAGCGGGGGCATACGTTACCGTCGTGAGCCCGCACCTGAACGATGAATTGCAGGCTATGGCTCAACAACGCGCATTCATTTGGAAACAGAAAACATTCGAACCAGAAGACATCCGGCAGGCCGATGTGGTTATTGCAGCGACAAATGATCCGGAGACAAACAGCCGGATTGTTGCCCATGCCCCGGCCAAAGCCCTCGTGAACGATGCCGGCCATGCGGGAAATGGCAACCTTGCTTTTCCGGCGTTTTTCCAAAAGGGCAGGCTTTCCATCAGTGTTTCTACAGCCGGGGCAAGCCCGAAACTGGCTTCCAAAATTGCAAATGAATTATCCGAACATTATGATACGAACTACGCCCAATATGTGGATTTTTTATATGAGTGCCGCCAGCTTCTGAAGCGGCCGCAGTTTTCTCCATCGGAAAGAAGCGAATGGCTGGAGAAGCTGCTTGGAGAAGCATACCGCAAGCCTGAAAAGCAGCAGGAAACCTTATCTTTCTTTCACAGCCGCATACAAGGGACTGCCCGTTGAAAAACGAATGAAGCTGCAGCTTTGGGAAGTCAGCCGGTGTGCCCGGCGAAAAACTTGGCAAGCCTGTTTGCAACCCGGAATGGCTTCCGTTACAATGGGGTTAAAAATTTTCACAAAAAGGAGTGTCGCCATATGTCATTGGAAGATGTCAAAGCCTATTTTAAGCAGTGGGATCGGGAAGAAGATGTTCTCGTCCTGTCGTCATCAAGCGCGACGGTTGAACTTGCAGCTGAGGCGCTGAACACGGAACCGGAACGGATTGCAAAAACGCTTGCGTTCAGGGGTACCGGTGAGGAAGAAGCCCTTCTTGTTGTCACCGCGGGAGATGCGAAAATCGACAATAAAAAATTCCGGCAAACATTCGGCGGGAAAGCGCGGATGCTGTCACCGGAAGAAACGCTTGAGCATACCGGCCATGCTGTCGGCGGCGTCTGCCCGTTCGGTTTGAAAAAAGATTTGCCGGTCTATATGGACGTCTCACTCAAACGGTTCACGACCGTATTTCCGGCATGCGGGAGCGGCAACTCGGCAATTGAATTGACCTGCGAAGAATTGTATACATACGGGAAGGCCGAAAAATGGGTGGACGTCTGCAAGGGCTGGAAAACGGTGGAAGATTACCAGCAAGTAGCTGGGACTGGTGTCTTATCGGATCCGCAATAATCTACGTGTCGCTTCAGACTTGCCTTTGAGATGGAAAGAGGCCCCGGGTACGCGCCGGAAAATGCTTGATATATAATTAGGGCTTCCTGAATAAGCAAAATTCCTAGATTTGGCAAGGATGCTGACAGCTTTGGCATAAATTTAATGCGAGGCCTTCGTTTTTGCTTGCTTTCTTAATGTAGACGCGCCTTATGTGAAGGAAGGCCATCTTTTTTTCGTGCTTTCTTAACGTAGACGGGCTCTATGTTAAGAAAGGCCGTCAATTTTTCGTACTTCCTTAACGTAGACGCCCTCTATGTGAAGAAAGACCTTCAATTTTCCGTGCTTCCTTAACATAGACGGGCTCTATGTGAAGAAAGGTCATCTTTTTTTCGTGCTTCCTTAACGTAGACGGGCTCTATGTTAAGAAAGGCCGTCAATTTTTCATGCTTTCTTAACGTAGACGCGCCCTAAGTGAAGGAAGGTCTTCGATTTTTCGTGCTTTCTTAACGTAGACGGGCTCTATGTCAAGGAAGGTCTTCGGTTTTCCGTGCTTTCTTAACGTAGACACCCTCTATGTGAAGAAAGACCTTCAATTTTCCTTGCTTTCTTAACATAGACGGGCTCTATGTTAAGAAAGGCCGTCAATTTTTCATGCTTTCTTAACGTAGACGCGCCCTATGTGAAGGAAGGCCGTCAATTTTTCATGCTTTCTTAACGTAGACGCCCTCTATGTGAAGAAAGACCTTCATTTTTCCGCGCTTCCTTAACATAGACGGGCCCTATGTGAAGGAAGGTCATCTTTTTTTCATGCTATCTTAACGTAGACGCGCCCTATGTAAAGGAAGGTCTTCGTTTTTGCTTGCTTTCTTAACGTAGACGGGCTCTATGTGAAGAAAGGCCGTCAATTTTTCGTACTTCCTTAACGTAGACGCCCTCTATGTGAAGAAAGACCTTCAATTTTCCGTGCTTCCTTCACATAGACGGACTCTATGTGAAGAAAGGTCATCTTTTTTTCGTGCTATCTTAACGTAGACGCGCCCTATGTAAAGGAAGGTCTTCGTTTTTTCGTGCTTTCTTAACGTAGACGGGCTCTATGTTAAGGAAGGCCATCTTTTTTTCGTGCTTTCTTAACGTAGACGGGCTCTATGTGAAGAAAGGCCGTCAATTTTTCATGCTTCCTTAACGTAGACGAGTCAAGTCCAGGTTATTGTGTAAATTTATGGGCAAATGTTTTCAACCACCCCTTCATTTTTTCGGCTTAACTTCCATGGATTTTTTTCTTCATCTCCGGGAAGGGATGTCAAATGCCTTTCAATTTGACATCCCTTCCCGGAGATGAAATCATCCATGATGGAAGTTAAGCTGAAAATGCTGCTAACTATTCTTTCCCATAAGTGACTTCCTCTTCGAGTATTCTGTATCTTGATACTGCATTAAAACGGCACCAACCAAACGAAAAGCAGATTGGGTATTAGGAAAAATGCGAATGACCCTTTCCCTTCTACGAACCTCTTGGTTAAGCCGCTCGAGGGAATTAGTACTCCGTATGTGCATACGAATATTCTCAGGAAAGTTCATGTATTGGATAGTATCTTCAAAACCTTCATCTAAAATGGCCAGGGCTTTTTCAAATCTTGCTTCTGTACCAAATTTGTTTATTAATTCATCTTTAAACTTGCGTATGTCCTCAATCGTAACGGCCTCAAACACGCGCTTAATCATCACCCGGATTTCTGCAGTATCTTTTTTGGGCAGTTTTTCAATGATATTGCGTTTAAAATGAACATTGCACCTTTGCCAAGCAGTGCCAATGAATTCCCGTTGTATTGCTTTCTGAAGGCCCATGTGAGCATCGGAAATAACGAGTTTTGGTGATTGGAGTCCACGTGATTTAAGTTGTTTAAAAAATGAACTCCAACTCTCCAAACTTTCTGCATGGTCAACGCTTAAACCCAGTATTTCACGTGTATTCTTCTCTGTAATGGCAGTCGCAATATAAACAGCCTTTGATATGACCTTATGGTGCTCCCGTACTTTTATATACATGGCGTCCACAAACACATAAGGGTAGTAGGTTGTATTCAACGGTCTCTCGGCCCAAGCATTCACAATGGGATCCAGTTTTTGCGTAAGGGAAGAGACAAACGACTTGGATACATTCTTACCGCAAAGCTGTTCTACGACATTTGTGACCTTACGGGTAGAGACGCCATTGATGACCATCTCCAACATAGAAAGGACGAAAGCTTGGTCACATCTGGCATACTTTTCAAATAAGGTAGTTGAGAATTCGCCATTACGTGTCCGGGGAACTTTTAATGTAACATTGCCGATGCTCATCAACAGCTCGCGTTCATAGTAACCGTTCCGGTAATCCCGGCGTTCAACAGCGCGTTCATAAGGGCTCGTTTTTAAATAGTCATCCCTTTCCTTTTCCATAAACTCGTTTAACACGAGGACAACCGCTGATTTAATTACCGCGTCAAGATCGGAAGTCATGATGGCTTCTTTTAAAACATCCAAATTTAAGTTAAACTGTAAGTGAGTCATTTTATCTCCTCTTTTCATTAGTTTATCGTCGTTGAAAACAGTGTTGCCAAGAGTTGATAAAATGACTCCTTCTTTTTACACAATTATACGGACTTAATCCGTAGACGGGCCCTATGTTAAGGAAGGCCATCTTTTTTTTGTGCTTTCTTAACGTAGACGCCCTCTATGTGAAGGAAGGCCGCCAATTTTCCGCGCTTCCTTAACGTAGACAGCCTCTATGTAAAGGAACAACGTCAATTTTCCACCCTTCCTTAACATAAGGCTTGCTGAATAAGCAAAATTCCTAGATTTGGCAAGGATGCTGACAGCTTTGGCAAAAATTTAAGCTTGCACTTGATAGCGGATTCAATATATAGAGAAGACAGAATCGCATTTTCAAAGATGAATTTTTCTAGAGCTTACTGACAAATTGGGTACAAACGCAGAATCGGATTCGTTCGGCAAGTCCTAACTTAAGTTCATATGATATAGACAAAAACGGCGGGACACACGATCGTGTTTTCCCGCCGTTTTTGTGGTGGATTCACATATGCTGCTTTGATTTAATCATGGTACTTTTCGGCAATGGCGTTGGCGGCAACAATGGCATTGTACACATCTTCAGGCGTAACCGGGAATGGTTCGTTGCCCATTGTGTCATCATCGGCACAAGCATCTTCCGCCACTTTTCGCCATTCGGCTTCTACAAATTCTTCCACGCCGAGGTCCTTCAGTGTTAGCGGCAGGCCGACTGCTTTGATAAAGCGGATGACAGTTTCAAGCTCTTCTTTCGGTGCATTTTCAAGGACGAGCTGTGCGAGCAGGCCAAATGTCACTTTTTCGCCGTGCTGTGCACGATGGAGGGCAGGGACAGCTGTCATGCCGTTATGGATGGCGTGTGCTGCGGCAAGACCGCCGGATTCCGCACCGACACCGCTCAAATAGATGGTCGCTTCAATGGTATCCTGCACCGCCCGGGTTGGCACTTTGTTTTTCACGGCTTCCACTGCTTTTACGCCGTTTTCGAGAATCGTTTCGTAGCAAGTGCGGGCAATGGCCAGGCCGGTGAGGGATGGCTTCATTAAAACAAGGTTGTCGCCGTTTGCCGCGTAGCAGGCGCGCGCTTCAAAATAAGTGGCAAGCGCGTCCCCGATCCCGGCGGCGAAAAAGCGGACCGGTGCTGCAGCTAAAATTTCCGTGTCTGCGAGCACGACATCCGGATTGCTCGGCAGGAACAAGTAACGGTCAAAAGCGCCGTCTTCTTTGTAAAGAACGGCAAGGGCCGTGCACGGTGCGTCAGTGGAGGCAATCGTCGGAAAAATGACAACCGGAAGTTTTTCATAATAAGCGGTTGCTTTTGCGGTATCAAGCGTTTTTCCGCCGCCGATGCCGACAATGACATTGGCGCCTGCTTCACGTGCAAGCCGGCGGTTACGGTCTACTTCTTCCTGGGTGGTTTGATAATTGAACTGTTCGAAAGTTGCTTTCCCGCCGCCTTCCCGGACAGATTTTCCGGCTTCTTCTTTTGCGCGGCCGAGGATGAATTCGTCACAAATCACATAGGCATTGTCGCCCAAATCTTTTATGTACGCATATAAATTGGCAAGCAGGCCGTTCCCTACGATAAACTTTTTCGGCGATGTAACGGATTTTACAGGAATTTTCATAACATGTACTGCCTCCTAAAATTTTTTTCTTTCTACACTCTCATTATATTAAAAATGTAAGCGGAAACCAAGGTAAAAGATGTGAAAATAAGATCATCCGATGTTATAAAAAAACAAATAAATATGATGATTGAAAACGCGTTCAAAAAATTTTATAATATTGTTATACAACAGTGCTGGTTTTTAAACAGCAAGGGGAAACAGGGAGAAAATGAAAATGGGAGGGGAGTCCATGAACGTGCCATTGGTGTTGACGGAATTTCTGGATCGCGCGGTGCTTTTGTACGGCGGGAAAACAGCGGTGTATTGCGGGGACCGGGCGTTTACATACCGGGAGCTGAACGGAAGGGTGAACCGGCTGTCGTACGGGTTAAAAAATCTTGGCATTGAAAAAGGGGATCGGGTGGCCTATCTCGCGCCGAATACAGTGGAAATGCTGGAAGGCTTTTACGGGATTTTCCAGCTGGGGGCGGTGATGGTGCCGCTGAATATCCGGCTGACCCCGGAAGACTACCGGTTTATTTTAAATCACAGCGGATCGAAAGTATTGTTTGTGGACCAGGAGATGTACCATTTGATCGAGCCGGTAAAGGATGAGCTTGAAACGGTGGAGCAAATTATTATCCACTATAAAGAGGATAACTGTGCTGAAATTGATTATGACCGCTGGCTGGACAGATTTCCGCCGGATCCGTTCCCGCGTGCCGGCCTCGATGAAAACGATGTGTGCAGCCTGCTTTATACGAGCGGGACGACCGGAAATCCTAAGGGCGTGATGCTTACCCACCGCAATAATTATTTGCATGCATTAAGCGCGATGCACCATTTGCGCGTTACGGACCGCGATGTCTATTTGCATGTGCTCCCGATGTTCCATGTAAACGGATGGGGCTCGCCGTTTTACTATACAGCAAACGGGGCGACCCATGTCTGCCTCCGCAAACCGTCGGCGGAAGCCATTTTCACGGAAATCATCAGGCATAATGTGACGGTGGTGCATATGGCGCCAACTGTGCTGAACAGCCTGTTGCAGTACAACGCGGAACACCATCCCGCTATTGAACAGGACGTGCGTGTTGTCATCGCCGGAGCTGCACCGCCGCCCGCATTTGTGGAACGCGTGGAAAAAGAACTCGGCTGGGAATTCATCCAGGTGTACGGCATGACGGAGTCAACACCGCTCACCCTTGTATCTGTCATTCGTTCGCAGCTTGGCGGGCTGGACCGTGATACACAATTGCGGTTGCGGGCGAAAGCCGGGTTTCCGATGATCGGAAGCGATGTCCGGGTTTTACGGGAAAATGACGAAGAAGTGGCCCATGACGGGAAAGAAATCGGCGAGGTCACGGTAAGAGGCCATGGTGTTATGCTCGGATACTGGAAAAACCCGGAAGAAACGATGAAAACGATCCGGAACGGGCGGCTCTATACAGGGGATATGGCGACCGTTGATGAATACGGCTATATCGATATCGTCGACCGTAAAAAAGACATTATTATCAGTGGCGGAGAGAATATATCCTCTATAGAAGTGGAAGGAGTGCTGTATGAGCATCCGGCTGTCCTTGAAGCAGCGGTGATTGCTGTTCCACATGAAAAATGGGGGGAGACCCCGCATGCGTTTGTCGTCCGGAAAGCAGATGCGGCCGCAACAGAAGAAGACATCATCCGTTTTTCAAGGGAAAGGCTTGCCCATTTCAAAGCCGTGACGGGTGTGACATTTGTGGATGAGTTGCCGAAAACGGCATCTGGCAAAATCCAGAAAGTCCGCCTGCGCAATGAATACTGGGAAAAGCTCGGGAAAACAGAGCGGTTTGTAAATTAGGGCTTGCTGAACGAATCCGATTCTGCGTTTGTCCCAATTGATCAGCAAGCTCAGAAGAATCTATCTACGACAATGCGTGATTCTGTCTTCTCTAATACGTTGAATCAGCTTTCGAGTGCAAGCTTTTCCCTCGATTTTTTATAAAACGCTTGCATTTAAATTTTGAATAAAGTTGTCAGCCTCCTTTCCAATTTAGAAATTTTGCTTACTCAGCAAGCCCTAATGAACATGTCTGAAACAGATCCGGCAAAACGCAAGGCCGCCGAAAAGCACAGGACAACGCGTTACATTTCGGCGTAAAACAGAGGAAAACATTTCACATCCATGCCCCTTGCTTCAGCGATGAGGCGGGGGGCGTTGGAGGAATCGCCATAAACGATTTCAGCAGCTGCAGACGGCAAATTTTAACCGAATTGCCCTTTCTTATCCTTTGACTGATGGTTTCTTTTGGACAGAAATACAGTATAATAGGATAAAAGACCTATATCAAAGGGGCAAATCCATTGAAAAATGGAGACGCAAAACTACAGGGGCTACCGGTTTTCTAACCATGCCAGCCAGTTGCTAATGCGCAGTGAAAAGCCGAAGTTTGGCCTTTGTTTTCGTTTGCAAGTTCCCCGGAGATTGATCAGAAAGGCGGGGCGGAAATGGGCAGGAAAATCGAGACATTGGAAGATTTTAAAAGAATCCTTTATCTTTGGATCAGCCCGCTTTTGATCGCTGCCCTTGCGATTTACAATTTGGTCCCTCACACAGGCACCCGTACAGCTTTATTTTATCTCGCCACGACGCGGATCCTGATTGCCTGGAACGCTCTGTTTCTCATCTGCATGGTTTTCAAGCGTTATTTCCGCTTGTTTGACTATGTGAATCTCGTGATCCTCACGGTTTATTATCTTGCCATCGTGATGGACTGTGTTTTTCAATACATGGTTCCGGGAAAAGAGGGAGCCATCGGAATTTCGATCATTTGGAGCCCACTTCTATTTCTCTATATTTTTATCACGTTGAAAAAGCGGAACGGGATCATTTATTCGCTCGCTTTGTTCGTGACTACGCTTCTGATCGGAATGCCGCGGTTCCGCCATTTTTCCTTTGACTATAAAATATCCATGCTGATCTTTTACCTTGCCAATCTCGTCTATATCGCCATCTTTTGCATTTCTCATTATCTCTTAAAAGTATTTAGAGAATTGGAAGAGGAAAAGAAAAAGGCTTATTCGGACATGTTGACCGGGATTGCCAACCGGCGCCAGGTGCAGGCATGGCTGGATGCTGCGGTTAAACACGCGGACAAAACCGGCACATCATTTTCCGTGATTTTTTTCGATATCGACTATTTTAAACAGGTGAATGACCAGTTCGGGCACCAGACAGGAGATGAGGTGCTGAAGGAATTTGTCCGTCTTTCCTCCCGGGTGATTTCAGCGAATGATTACATCGGACGCTGGGGCGGTGAAGAATTCATCATCATTACAAAGGATGAATTGCCCCAGGCAGAGGAACTGGCGGAATATTTGAAAGCAAGCATTAGCCGCCATTCATTTGGGCATGCGGGAAAGCTGTCCGCAAGTTTCGGTGTGACTGCATATACACCGGGGGATACAGCAGAAACCATTGTAAGGCGGGTGGACGAAGGGCTATACAAGTCGAAGGGTCAGGGCAGAAACCGGATTACGGTGTTGTAAGGCAGGGGGAGAGCGGATTTTCTTCATTGCATGTGGCGAACATTTTAGCTGGCGGGTTTGCGATCAAAAAAACGTATGACAGCGGTAGTCCATTTAATTAACAGACTTGCTGCTCATAAACTGGGGTATGCGATTTGGCATGGAGAGTGCCTATAACCGCGGACGAACCTCAAAATTTGCAAAATCACTACGCGAGGCAGGGCATACGTTTGCGGCGGCACACTTCCGCTTGCGGAGCCTAAGCGGGGACTGCCATTTAGAAGTTCCCCGGTTTGCCCTGCCAGATGCTTTTTATACGGCGTATATATAATTTTCCATAAATGCATAAACCTGCTCGGCATCCGGCGGCTGTATGTTCAGCCGTTTTTCACAGTCTTCCAGATACGGCTTGAGCGTGCTGTCGTTTTTTGCCTCTTTGAGCGTAAGGCTGCCCTGTACGAGGCGGATTGCCGCTTCTTTTACCGTGTTATCATCCGTTTGAAACAAAAGATATGCCAAGCAACTGTACCGATCCATTGTTCTGCCTCCCGGAACCTTTTTATTCCCTTTTCGATAAAAGCGGCAAAAATTCCTGCAAATTCGCAAAAAAAGAAACAAAAAAGCAAGACCGGTGCGACAGGCCTTGCCTTGATGCTATTTTAATCCGATATATTTTTTGACGCTTCCATCCGACGTACGAGGCGCATCCTTTCCGGGAGCAACGAAATGGCAATCGCGGCCAGAATCAGGGCGCCGCCGAGAAAGAAGCGGCCGTTCAGGCTTTCATGGAGCAAAAGCCAACCGAGAAAAGAGCCAGTGACAGGCTGCAAAAACATAAACAGTGACCCGCTGCCGGCTTCTACCATTTCAAGCCCTTTGTTCCACAGAAAGAAAGCGCCGGCTGTAGAGATGACGCCGAGATACAAAATACCTGCCATCCCCCAAAAACCGCCCGATGATACAGGCCAGGCCATCATGGCTTCGCGGGCGGCAAAAGGCGTTGTAAACAGCAGCCCGAACAAAATGGCATATGTTGTAATGGTTAACGAATCCATTTTCCAGGAAGCCACTTTTACATAAACGGACAGAAGTGCCCATGTAATCATCGCTCCAGCCAGAATCAGGCTGCCCCAAAAGTAGGTTTGCACGTGAATGTCCCAGCCGATCACGATGACAACGCCCGCGGATGCGGTAATCAGCGCCAGTATTTTGCGCGCGGTCAATTTTTCTTTTAAAATGAAGCGCGCGAATATCACGATAAAAACCGGAGAAGCGGATGTAATGATCGCGCCGGTATGGGCGTCCGCTTTTTGCGTCCCGATAAACTGCATGGCAACGGATGCAAAATAGCCGATAAACCCGATCCAGGCGAGCAGCAGCCAGTCTTTTTTTGTAAGGCTTACCTTTTCCTTTTTCTTTCTGCCGGCATGCAATATCGCGTACAGTGCGGCAAAACCGATCATATACCGCAGCCATAAAAGCGTAAGCGGCGGTACGAAGTTTAAGACATATTTACTGACCACATACATCCCGCCCCAGATGCCGGATGCAAGTGCGAGGCAAAGTGCACCTGCCCATTTGTTTTTCACAGTCATCAACCTCCGTCTTTATTTTTTATCTAACAGCCAGACGGGGGTTTTGAAGCGGCTGTTCGTCCCCCGCATCAGGAACGAACAGGCTGGTCATTTTCAAACAGATCAAGATACAGACGCACAAACAGCACCTCCCACTATAATATTCTTAATTTTAACATATTTCCTCCCACGCAGCGAATAAAATAAATAAAATCATGAAAAAGGGGAAGTTGGACGTGATTGTAAAACAGCGGGAATATCCCGCACAAATCCGGGCGGGAGAGGCGTTGCTGGAGAGGCTGCCCAAAAGGCATCCGCTGTATGGGCAGATTGCGGAGGATGTAAAAAAGTGGAGGGCGAAATATAAAAGGGAGAAGCGGGCAGACCGTTTTTTGGAGATTCTTCCGTCCGACCAATTCCATGTTTACCATGCACTGCCCATTGCAAATACATGCCTGGACGGGTTAATTCTCACACGGAATCTTGTTTTGATTATAGGCTACACCCATTTATCCGGCGTGATTTTTCCGGATCCGGCTTTTTCCCAGCTTATCCAGCAAAAAGGCGGGAAGGAAAAAGGCTGGCCGGAACCGTTTGCGCGCCTGCAAAAACAAAGAGAAATCTTATGTACATGGGCCCGTATGCGGCATTTGCCCGAATTGACGCTGGAGTATTTGCTTGTCCTTTGCCATGAGGAGGCCGAGCTGAAAATGCCTGTTGTCAATTCAGCAGACGAATTGAAGATCTGCCCGGCAAGCCAGGCTGTTTATAAAGTTATAAAGATGCAGGACACATACAGCCAGCCGGTCCTGGACAGCAAGCATTTTAAAAAATGGCACAAGCATTTGCTGGAATGCCACGAAAAATCGGGGATCTTTCCGTGGCCGGTTGACCAAAGCGAATGGTATACGGGGGTCGGGTGCCCAGTGTGCCGCCGTTTCGAAATGGATTTTAATAATGGCATGTGGCACTGCCAGGTTTGCGGCCATACCAGTAAAGATGCGCACCGTAAAGCGATAGAAGAGTTCTATTTGCTTTTTGGCCAGGATGCGCCGGATGAGGCACTTTGTTCATTTTTGCGCGTGGATGCGCAAACAGCGGCAAAAATCGTGCGCGAGGCAGCGCATTAGTACACCAGTGCGATTTTAGCTGGAGGGCGCAATCGGAAAAAGTCTCCAACCAGAACGATGTGTGCACAGCCCTTGCTTTGATCCGCCAATCGCCACCGGGGAAGCAAACTGGACCTGGCGTACAAGTAAAAAGGCCCAAATCTATACCTTCCCTCACTGCCCATTTGGCGACTGTATAGAAATTGGCGGGTAACATAAGCTATTGAAAAAACGTTAACGCTGATTGCGAGGCTCAAACATGATTGGGTATGTTGTTTCCCTCATTGGATTTAATCTGGCTGTTTTTTGTGTAAAAAAGCGGCTTTCTCCCGGGCAGATCGTACAGATTTGGACGTTCACCATCGCTTCCCACTTGGTTTTTGATGTATATATCGATTACAAGTACCATGGCTACTGGTATTTTACAAAGGGAGTGGACTGGGAGAATCTCCCGGGTTTGGTTTGTTTACTTCCGCCTGTCAATATTTTATATCTCAACTGGTTCCCGTTTGGAAAAGCATGGATAAAAAGGTTTTTTATATTGCCGTTTGGGAAGTGCTGATGCTGGGGTGTGAGATGATCACCCTGTTGCCGGCACCATGGGGTTATTTTCATTACGGATGGTGGAATTTCACCATTTCGGCACTCGTAAATCCGTTCCTTTTGCTCAGTGTGGTCGGATTTTACAAATGGATTGTCTGGCTGGAAAACAAAAAAACTGTAACTGCTGAGCAGCAGCTACAGTGAAACGGTCCGGTCTTTCTGCCGGAGATAATCGGTATGATCATGGATGGTGGGGTCCTCTGTCTGGATGGTCGTATGGCGGATGCCGTATTTTTGTTCAAGCATCTGATTGACAGCCAAAATGACGTGCATCGGTTCGGATGAATGCCTGACAAATACATGGGCGGTCAGAGAACAATGGTCGGAAGAAATGTTCCAAAGATGCATGTCATGGACGTCTTCAACACCCTCAATTTGATACATATCTGTGCGGATCTGTTCTAAATCAAACCCTTCCGGCACCGTATCCATCAAAATCAAATAGGAAGCGCGGATGATTTTGGCACCGCCGTAAAAAATGATGCCGCCGATCACGATGCTGATGAGCGGATCAAAGAAATTCATTCCCGTAAAATAAATGAGCAGGGCGGAAACAATCACGCCGGCTGAATTCAATAAGTCACCGATAAAATGCCATAACGCGCTTTGAACATTTAAGTTTTCTTCTTCTTTTGTGCTCCGGTGCAGCACAATGGTGAGGATGATGTTCACAACAAGCCCGGTCACTGCAATGATAAACATCCACTTAAAATCAATGGGTTGCGGATGGACGAGGCGATTGATCCCTTCAATGAAAATACCGATTGA
Source organism: Weizmannia sp. WK01 (assembly GCF_025905465.1). Classification (NCBI taxonomy): domain Bacteria; kingdom Bacillati; phylum Bacillota; class Bacilli; order Caryophanales; family Bacillaceae; genus Heyndrickxia; species Weizmannia sp. WK01. The sequence goes on from NZ_CP109616.1 coordinate 410,418, forward strand.
AATGCCCGCAAGCGTTAGCCCGTTCAGGAACGATGCGATGATTTCAAACCGCAAATAGCCGAATGTATATTTGCGGTTTGGCGGGCGTGTCGCCATGAACAAAGCAAGCATACTGAAGAGGAGCGCAATGACATCAGAAGCCATATGTGCCGAGTCGGAAAGCAAAGCAAGCGAATGCGAAATCAGACCACCAGCAATTTCAACAAACATGAAAAACAAGGTTAGGACGAGCGTTGCCCATAATGCTTTTTTTGATGCGGACTGGACTTTGACATGGGGAAGGTGGTGATAATCATATTCCGGCATCATCGCACACCTCTTCCTAAATAAACTTATTTTCACCTGTATTGTAGCACGAAGAAACGAAAAAGAATAGCGTTTATTCTCAATTAATATAAATTTTTTTGAATAATTGAGAATGGGAATCAATATGGATTAGCGGGTTATTGCTGTAAACAAAAAGAAATAGAATCATTTATAATGCTTATTATATGATAAAAAATCAAATAGGAGCCTGCCCTAAAAGAGAAAAACCGCCAGAATCCTTTTCCCCGGCGGTTTTTGTGTGAAAGGCACGGCCTGAAAAAGTTTAACACGATTTCCCTTTACTCGACGGTTAAGCTCTTCGCCAGGTTGCGCGGGCGGTCAACGTCATAGCCACGTACGATGCCGGCATAATAAGCAAGCAGCTGCAGCGGGATGGCGGCCAGGACCGGCATGAGAAAGGGGTGTGCTTCCGGAATGTAGAGCACTTCGTCTACGACGGCGCTCACTTCGTCATCTCCCGTGGTCGTAATCCCGACGACATATGCATCACGTGCCTTTACTTCTTTAATATTGTTTATGGCCTTGTCGCGCAAATGTTCCTGGGTGGCAAGGGCAATGACCGGAACACCCGGCGTGATCAAAGCCATTGTGCCGTGTTTCATTTCTCCTGCCGCGTAGGCATCCGCATGGAGATAGGCGACTTCCTGGAGTTTGAGCGCCCCTTCAAGCGCCAGGACATAATCGAGCCCGCGGCCAATCAGGAATAGATGCTCCTGGTCGTTTGTGACCTGTGCAAACTGGTCGATGGCATCCTGCGTCATCACCAGGCATTTTTCCACGTCATCAGCGAGTGAATGAAGGGCATCGAGCAAGGCAGGGATTTGGCCTTCGCCGGAACCGTGCAGTTTTTTTGCCAGAACAATCGAAAGCAGGACGAGCGCCGTAATCTGGGTTGTATAGGCTTTTGTTGCAGCAACCGCCAGTTCCGGGCCTGCATGCGTATAAATCACGCAATCCGATTTCCGCGCCAGCGTGCTCTTCCGGTAATTGCTGATCGCGATCACCGCCGCTCCTGACTTTTTCGCTTCTTTCAAGGCGGAAATGGTATCAGCCGTTTCTCCTGATTGGCTGATGGCAATGACGAGCGTTTTTTCGTCCAACCGCCCGTGCTCACATCTGAATTCAGATGCAATCGCGGCTTCAACCGGTATATCAAGCATGGTTTCGAGAATCTTTTTGCCGATCATGCCGGCGTGATGGGAGGTGCCGCTTGCGACAATGATGATCCTTTCCGGATCTGTAAGCTTGCGCTTTGCGAAAAAATCGTCCACTTCCGGAATGACGACACCGCTTTCTGTCAGCCGGTCTTTTAACGTGCGCTTGATTGCTTCCGGCTGCTCCATGATTTCTTTTAACATGTAGTGACCGTAATCCTGCAGGTTGAGTTCGTCTTGGTTCCAGCGCACGGATGTTTTTTTCGGCAAAATTTTTTCCCCGGAAAGTGTCTTAATTTCCACATTGGTCTGAGTCAAAATGGCCATTTCGCCGTTTTTAATTGGATAAATTTCTTTTGTATACGAAAGCAGCGCCGGGATATCCGAGGAGAGATACGCTTCCCCGCTGCCAAAGCCGATAATGAGCGGATTATCATAAGAAATGGCGATAATCTGGTTCGGGTGATCTTTTGCCATGATCGCAAGCGCAAACGCACCTTTTAATTGCGGAATGACGATCCGCACGGTTTCTTCAAAATTGCCGGTATCATAATGCGCGAGAAGATATGGAATGACTTCTGTGTCGGTGTCCGTTTGTAAACGATGCCCCTGTGCGATAAGGAATTTTTTTAATTGCTGGTAGTTTTCAATAATTCCGTTATGAACAACGTAGAAACGTGCTTCTTCATCACATAACGGATGGGAATTTTCAACGGTCGGCATTCCGTGTGATGCCCACCTTGTGTGGCCGATCCCAAGGCATCCGGCGGGAATCGGTTCGAGCTGGAGGGAAGCTTCCAGATCTTCGACGCGCCCTTTTTCTTTGCGGACGCCGATGGTTTTCATATCGGAGACGGCAATGCCTGCTGAATCATAGCCCCGGTAATCCAGTTTTTTCAGGCAATCGAGCAGAACCGGCTGTGCCGAATGTCTGCCAATGTACCCAACGATTCCACTCATCTTCTTCACCTCAACGTATCGCTTTCCTTCTATCACGTGTATTCCTATCTTCATGCTAACATGAACCGAGCGGGGAATAAAGCGATTGTGCTGCAGGCAGCAATGCCAGAATTTCCAAAGTATACCAGGAGGGATATTCGAGCACACGGACAAAAAGCGCAACCCGATCGGATTGCGCCTTTTGCCTCATCCAAATCTGATATTCAGATGACGTCCAGTACGGACTTATCCAAACCTGGCCTCAGATAAGTCCGGGGCTTCAAATAGTAGGCGGACACGAACCTTCACCGAAAGTATATCGGTTCCGGACGGTTGTCCCACTTGCCCGCTGGACAAATGCAGTGCCAAATACGGAAGATGAAGTTGCTGTCAAGTCTTTCATCAAAAACTTTACCAGTCCCTTCTTTTAAGATGTATTGGCCTTGCACTGCTCCTATTCCCGGCAGGCACGAAATAAAACAAACCAAAATATGGAAATCATGCTCTTTTCCGCTGCTCCGCCGCAGCCGGGATGATCGAAATATTCCCATATTTCGTAACCGACAGCTCCCCGCATCTGCCATAGTTTCCGAGTTTCGCATGCGGATCGGCATGAAGGCGGAGTTTTTTCAGCAAAGTGCCGGCTTTGACCTCAAGAAAAAGATCCACCGTCTGCTGTAATGCAAGCCAGTCCGCTAAAAGCGCAATATCAACGGCAGCAACAAAGCGCATCCTTCTTTGCGGCAACAGCCGGATCACAGCCGGAATCCGCCGCTCCTCCTTTGTGGTGCGGTTTTGCAAAATCACCGTGATGCCCGCTTCCTGCTTTGAGCGCGGCGGCAAATAGCCGATCTGGCCGAACCCTTTTAAAGAAAGGGCGCGGTTGCATAAGTCGCCGGCAAGCAGTTCCGCTTTTTCCGGTTGTAACCCAGGCGGCACGCGGACAGCGTCAGGAAGCAGATGGTCGAAATCATGCTTTCCTTTAAAGGCGCGGAAATCAAAGCAGCCGTCCGGCATTACCGGCAAATACCCGCGCGAAACGCTTGCTGTTGCCGCAAATTCAAATGGCATTCCGTTGCGCAGGAAGAAATAGCGCGCCCGCACCAGCTCCGGTTCCGGCACATAGTAAACGGGAAGTATGACGCTGACTTTCACAAAACATCCTCCTTATCATTTCCAGTATATGCAAATCGTTGCGCTTTTATTGCAAATAAGATCAATTTTCGATAGAATGGACGGGGAATCACGATACGGTGAAAGTAATCCTGTGATCGCTCTGTTTGTGGATAGCCTCACAACCAGGAGCGGTTATTTTTTGGCACGGATTTAAAAATGGGATTCTCTCGTTTCATCACCTGTAGAAACGGGAATGGGCACAACTACCTTTCCACATCCGGCTCGCAAAAGACGGATGCTGCCCATAAGAGGTGAAGGCACGAACCCAATTTTATCAGTACCGGTATAAGCTAAATTTCCAACGGCCGGTTTTCTTTGGAACTTTCGTGAATCCGGCCCATATTTTTATGTATATGCTCAAGGCCCAAACCATTGTCATCCCGCGGCCTGTTGCGATAAAATAGGCATTGTCGAAAAGTGGCGATGCTCGATGGAATACGATTTGCCAGCGATCCATTCACCGCTGGATAACATAGATTTTTTTCTGTATGGCACCGTTTAAGGAGCCGGCACAATGAAGGACTTTTTTGAAAAAATTTTCCCGAAAACCGCGCATCGGTCTGGCAAGGGAAAGCGAGGGGTAAACATGATGAAAATTCCCGGCAATACAGCAACCGGGACGGCACACGGAAAATTAATTTTAGCGGGGGAACATGCTGTTGTTTACGGACAACCGGCGATCGCGCTTCCATTCGATCATGTGAAAATTGAAACGGCAGTTATCCAAAAACAAGGCCCGCTCTCCATTGACTGCCGGTTTTACAAAGGGGCACTGGATAAAGCGCCGGAAAGGCTTCACGGAATCAGAGCATGTGTCAAAGAAATCCTCCGTACGTTAAAAAAGCCGGCCGAAAATTTGGCGATTAAACTGGAGTCGACCATTCCGATCGGGCGCGGGCTTGGCTCGAGTGCCGCTGTTGCCGTTGCCATTGTCCGCGGGCTGTATGCTTTTTTTGAAAAACAATTAACGAAAATGGAACTCGAACGGTTTGTCCAAATTGCTGAGAATTTTGCCCACGGGAATCCGAGTGGCATCGATATGATGGCGGTCATCAGCAATGATCCGATCTGGTTTGAAAAAGGGAAGGCGGCCCGGCCGCTTCCGTTTTCGCTTCCGTTTTATCTGGTGGTCGCCGATTCCGGGCGCGTGCATAATACGGCAATGGCGGTCGGGAGCATCCGTGAAAAAAGCGGTTCTGACCCGAAAACGGTGGAGTCCGCCATCAACCGTTTAGGCGAAATCGTGCACGAAGCGGGAAGGGCATTGATTGAAAAAGACGGACTGCATCTCGGCCGATTATTTAATGAAGCACATGCACAACTTTCCGTTTTGGGTGTCAGCGACGAAGGGCTTAACGCATTATGCGCTGCAGCACGCTCAGCCGGCGCACTCGGTGCCAAACTGACCGGTGCGGGCCGGGGTGGTTGCATTATTTCGCTCGCCGAAAGCAGGAAAAAGGCTTTAGCAGTTGCGCAAGCCCTGCAAAATGCAGGCGCCGCCCAAGTATGGCAATTTTCGCTGGAAGGATGACCGTTATTCCGCAATCATGCAGCACAGCCCCGAAAACAGGAGATGCTTCATGTAAAAGAGGCTCCCTGTTTTTGCTTGTAGCGGGCAGCTCTTTTGGTCCTGGCTTCAAAGCCGAGCGGATCATGAGAAGAGATTTTCCGTTGAAGCGGCTGGATAAGGAGACCCGAAGCTGCTAAGGATGGGGAATCGCAGGCAGTTGCCCCTTGCAAGAAAATGGTTTGCGGCATTTTCCTTTGGAGATAGTTGGTCAGGGCAGCCTTTTTGTCCGGCAGCGAGAATAGCATTGACAGGGAAGTACCTTTTCAAAGCAAGAAGGCATTTTTACTGGAAGGACGATGAAAGATGGAGGCAACAGCGAGGGCCCATACGAATATTGCCCTGATCAAATACTGGGGGAAACGGGACGAAAAGCTTTTTCTCCCGATGAACAGCAGCCTGTCCATTACGCTGGACAGGTTTTATACGACAACAAAGGTGGCTTTTGATTCCGCTTTAAAGGCGGACGTGTTTTTTCTGAACGGAAAACCGGCCATTGATGCGGAAACGACGAAAATTTCCCGCTTTATGGATAAGATCAGGGCCTTTGCGGGAGAAAAAAGATATGCCTATATAGAATCACAAAACGAAGTGCCGATCGCTGCCGGGCTAGCCTCTTCCGCATCCGGTATGGCGGCGCTTGCAGCTGCGGCTGTTAAAGCGCTCGGCATTGAGGTGGATGGGCGTACGCTGTCAATCTTGGCGCGCCAAGGTTCCGGGTCCGCCTGCCGCAGTATCTACGGCGGTTTCGTCGAGTGGCAAAAAGGTGAAAAAGCGGATGGCTCCGATTCACACGCGGTTCCGCTTCTCAGCGAAGACGATTGGGATCTCAGTATTTTATCCTGCCTGGTGGAATCAAAGCAGAAAAAAGTTTCGAGCAGGGAAGGGATGAAACGGACTGTCAGCACGTCGCCGTTTTATAAAGCCTGGCTCGAAACTGTGGAAACAGATTTGGCCGCCGCAAAATCCGCGATTGCAGCGCGCGATTTTACGATGCTTGGGCGCGTGCTTGAAGCAAATGCGTTAAAAATGCATGCGACAACGATCAGCGCCAACCCGCCTTTTTTATACTGGCAAAGTGCAACGCTCGATGTCATGCAGGAAGTGGCGCTTTTGCGCGAACGCGGGATTGAAGCTTATTTTACAATTGACGCCGGCCCGAATGTGAAAGTGCTGTGCGAACGAAAAGATGAAGAGACGGTATATCATGCGCTTTCTGCCATCCCGTCCGTCCGCGAAGTGCTGGTTTGCCATCCAGGTCCGGGCATTCAATACGGCCCGTTTTAATGCTTTTCGAAACGCTGGAACCCCGGCAGGAAGGCGCCAAAACATCCAGATGATGCACTTTTTAAAAAATGCCGTTTTTCCTTCTGCAGCCGTTGCTGAAAAAACCATTTAGGCGTCACTGGCTGTTTCGCGCTATTTAACGGCACCATGCCCGTAACGGGTTCTGGGCTGATTCCTTTTAATATGAGCATGGAAGTGCCATGGAACTTGTTTTGACGCGGGAAATGCAACCCCCGTCCGCTAGTTGGTCAGGGGGATCTATCCGAAAAAGCGGTGCAGCAGGCATTGGATGTGATGCTTGCAGATTTGACGGGTACACCGACCTAAAAAGGATTGAAAGAGATGAACGGGATGCAATTTCAAGTAAAGGCGCCGGGTAAACTGATGATTGCCGGCGAATATGCGGTCATTGAACCCGGTTGCCCTGCTATGGTTGCCGCGGTAGACCGATACATCACAATAGAGGTAAAAGAAAGCACAGAAAACCTTTTTTCTTTGCCGCAGATTGGCATTCCGCATGCCGCGTGGCGTGTGGAGAACGGGGAAGTCCGCTTTGACCGCGATGACCCGAAACTCCGGTTTATCCAAAATGCGCTCGCCGTTTTTAACCAGCTGCTTATGGAAAAATCGATTCCGCTCCGCCCGCTTCACATTACGGTAACGAGTGAACTGGATGATCCCACAACAAGGCAAAAATACGGGCTCGGTTCCAGTGCTGCGATTCTTTCTGCCGTTCTTACCGCCCTTTTGCACGCCCATGAAGGGTTGCCGGAAACGAAGGAAGCCATTTTTAAACTGGCCGCTGTGGCCCATTTGAAAACACAGGGCAACGGGTCCGGCGCGGATCTTGCCGCTTCCGTGTACGGCGGCATGTTGAAATATGCCGCATTCAGGCCAGATTGGATTTTTTCCCGGTTGGAAGCGGGCTGCACAGTTTCGGAATTACTGGCAGAAAAATGGCCGTATTTGTCCATTTCTAAATTGGTACTGCCGCCGGGCCTCATTTTTTGTGCGGGTTGGACCGGAAAAGCGGTGGCAACCGGGCCAATGGTGGAGCGCATCGGCAAATTGCGGGAGGCGGCAACGGAAACATACACGGCATTTTTACGAGAAAGTACCACCGCCGTGGATAAACTGGTGGAAAGTTTCATGCAGCAAGATATGGCTGGCATATTTGAGCACATCCGGCAAAACCGGCGTGCTTTGCAGAAACTTGAAGCAGCAGCCCATACCACCATTGAAACAGCGCCATTGAAGCAACTGGCAGACATTGCCAGCCGTTTCGGTGCCGGCAAATCATCGGGCTCGGGTGGCGGAGACTGCGGCATTGCCTTTGTAGCAGGGAAGGAAAAAGCTGCCGCGTTGAAAGCAGCATGGGAAGCTTCAGGCATTATCCCGCTTGCGCTTCAGATTTCAGAACAAGGTGTGTCCATTATGGAGTAAAAATCCGCAAAAAAATGCGGATTTTTTGCTTTTCTGTGGAAACAACGGAAGTTCCACCGTCGAGTAAGCATCATCCCACTTTTCTCAATCATTTGCTTCTCCATACTCCTTTTGAAATAATAGAAAAAAACGAAAGGAGATGGATTGGATGAAAGTTCTTGTTGCAGGCGCAAACGGAAAGATCGGAAAAATGCTTGTGGATCTTTTACAAAAAAGTGACCGCCATATCCCACGTGCCATGGTGCGGAAAGAAGAACAGGCTCAATTTTTCAGGCAAAAAGGGGTAGATGCGGTCATATCCGATTTGGAAGGCACTGTCGATGAGCTGGCGGAAGCGGCGAATGGATGCGATTGCATTGTGTTTACCGCTGGTTCCGGCGGGCACACGGGCGCAGACAAAACGCTGCTTGTCGATTTGGACGGCGCAGTGAAAACGATGGAGGCGGCAGAAAAAGCAGGTATCAGCCGTTTTGTTATCGTGAGTGCGCTCCAGGCCCACCACCGCGAAAACTGGAGCGAGGCCATCAAGCCGTATTATGTTGCCAAGCATTATGCAGACCGCGTGCTCCAGTCGACCAAGCTGAACTACACGATCATTCGGCCGGGCGGCTTGCTGAACGAACCCGGCACCGGAAAAGTCGAAGCGTCGGAAAACTTAAAACGCGGCACCATTCCGCGTGAAGACGTCGCACGCACCATTCTCGCAAGCCTCGACGAACCGAAAACATACCGGAAAGCATTCGACCTCATTTCGGGAGATACACCGATTGAGGAAGAGTTGAAACGCTTATAGAAATGGGCAAATCAAAAAAATGCAATTTGCTAAAACCCCCTCCCTCCTGCTTCATAGAAGAAGGGGGTTTCATAAAGGTTCGGCTTGCTGGATGCATGCATTCAGCAAGTCCTGCTTCAATATTTGCCATGCAGGATGAAGCGCAGTAGCATCCATTTGTTATCAATGATTTATATGAAGGTGGTGTTTCTAGTTGGGAGAGCAAAATCATATTCCAAAAAGAAAATTTGCTTGGGCAGACAAATGGATCAAGATGACTGGCGAGCGAGCAAGAATTGATGCAAAAGTAAATAACACTTATATTGTGTACGAGAAAAACGGCAAGTTGGTAAAGGAATATCCTAATGGAGATATAGTCCCATTAAAGCATAATGGTGAGTCATAATGCATAAGCATAGCCCCATGTTTTATGTATTTGCGGGGAATAATGGAAGCGGAAAAAGTACAATAAGAAACTTAATTATTGACAAAATTGGTATTGATATTAACATTGATCCGGATGCTACAGCAAGAAAAATTGATCCGGATAACCCTGAATCAAAAAGGGTAACAGCGGGAAAAGAAGTTATAAAATCAATAAATGAATACATTCAAGAAGGTAAGGATTTTTCTATCGAGACAACGCTTGCTGGTGGAAATGTCATTAGACAAATGGAGAAAGCAAAAGCGATGGGTTATAAAATTACCATGTTTTACGTAGCTCTAAATAATGTGAATCAGAATATTGAACGGGTTGCAATGAGAGTTAAAAATGGTGGGCATGACATCCCAACTGAGGATATCCTCAGACGAAATAAAACGTCTTTTGAACATCTACATAACTATGCCACTATGGCTGATAATCTTGTGTTAATCGACAATAGTCTATATAACGGGGAAATTGTTTTGGAAGTAAATGATGGTCAGATTACTTTTGAAAAGAGTAATTTGCCAAAATGGGCTCTTCCTGTCTGGGAACGATTTAAATGACATTAACTATAACCTGAATCCGTGACGAAAATCTAACAAACATCGGTAATAGGTAGTTTTCCCAAGTGTGGATTTCTAGATGTAACTGATTATTCATAAAATATATCTTTGTAACTTTGGTAGGTAAATTTTTTCCTATTTCATTTATTTTAGGCACGAAACATAAACCTGCAAATTTCCATTTTTTTGCAAGTTTTCTGGTTTGTTTCGGCTTTTCTTCTTATCGCTTATTACCCTGGTTGTCTAGTAAAAGGCATCGTATAAGCGAGCAAAAGTCGGCAACCATTTGTTGGTCGCCGTCACTTTTAATTTCCATTGCCGACCTTGGTAAACAAGCTTTGAAGCCAGTGTAATCATATTCTGGATGACAGTTCGGATTCTTCTTCGTGTTGCTTTCTTTTTCAATGGTGCATCTTGTTTTTTCAAGCTTTCTTGTCCGATCAAACGAAGTAAATTATACGCAAATACACCAAAATGGAGCACAAGGCCATTCGTTTCATATTTGACCGATGGCAACCGTTCCAGATCCAGTTCTGATTTAATTTCACTGTGAAACTGTTCGCATGTGCCATGGTCATGATAGAGAGAGATCACCACATGAGGCGGCACTTCAAGATCTGTCCAGTAGGTTTCAAATTCATATTCGGGAATCAAAAAAATCTGGCCGTCTCTTGAGATGGTTCTTTCGATCACTTTAAAGACTTTTCGGATGGTTCGTATCTGGTCTTTTAATTGAATGGTTTCGGGGATGGATCCAAGGTAAACCTTCTTTCCTTCCCGTTCTTCACAGCAGATCCCATATTTTTGGGCAATATGAAGCCAGTCTTCTGCTTTTTCCTTACGAGGATTGCGTTTGATAACAAAGCTTGCATGTTCTTCCAAGAAAATGATGAGATTATCCCGGCTGTCATTTCCGGAATCAAGCCTGAAAAGCAATGGCTGATCCGTTAATCTCCTGGCAGATTGGATGGTTTCCTTGATAAAATTCGGCGTACCTTTTTGGCAGTGGTCATTTCCCTTTCGCATCTCAACATGCAGGCAGTAGCCTTCCTGCCCAATGTAAGCGAACATAGGTGCATAACCGTCGCAGCCTTTATAGGTTCTTTCCACTCCTTCTTTTTTTGTTTTGGAGTTATCAAAAGGGGAGACATCCAGATCAACCGGGATATACGGCTTGTCTTTGGCGTAAACTGGGCTAATTTCCGCATTTGTATTGCGGATCAGATTCAGCGATTCTTCATGCAAGATCGCTTTCCATTTTTCCGTCAAGGCAGCTTGGTCCAGTCGCTGCCTTAAAGTCGGGCTGGAAGGAACCCTTTGGATATCCAAAGCCAGTGCAAAAAAGGCATCTTCGCGGAAGGTTTCAATATTGTCATAATCACTTTTTCCTTGGCAAAGCAGGCCAATATAGGATTTGGCTACATCAGCATTGGAACAGACGGGATTTCTGGAAATATCAGGGAGTCGATAGGCATTTAACCTGGAAGCTAAATTCGTTAGATTTAGTAAATTTCCTACTATCGCTAAACCGCTTTGGGCAACAATTCGTTCTTTCGTGGCTTCTATCACTAACTTTTTCATTAGATCACCTGAATGTGGAATGAGTTAAATTTAATGGATATGCTTATTATACTAGATTTCATGCGAATGGGTTAACGTTAAGTGAAAATTTCGTCACGGATTCAGGTAAAATAGAAAGCACACCCTAAAAAGGCGCACGAATCCAATTACCCACAAGCGCTTTTTAAAATACTTTCCTGAATGTTGAAAGGCTAAGAAACAAAGCTCCTCACTTTTCAGCCTGGTTTTCTTTGATCATGCCTAAGGACAGGGCTAACATGACACGGAGTGCCAGCCCACAACCAGCTTCATCTTCATTAGTGGATTTCGACGGTATAACGGTTGATTTCCTAAAAGCCCAGCTCAAATACGGGATGAACGAAGTGGAAAGTACTTATACTTACTTTGGTGCCATGTTATAAACAGTTCAATCCCTCCAGTTGATAAGGCTCCCGCCTCTTATATTCAAACGCCTAGTTCGGATTGGTTCAAGCAGTCTATCTATACTACCGGATCAAGGTCTTCGTATAAATAAACATTTGTCAAAGGTAGTTTCGACAAAATCATATTTATGGATCATTGAATGCGTTGTCACCCCAACCTATAATAAAGATAAAGGAACTCCTTTTAAAATGAATTTGTGTAAACGTAAACAAACGGCGCGCTGAATGTTGAATTTCTAACCTTTAAATAGGATTTATAACGAAAGTTTTTGATAAATATGCAATTGTGGGAGGTATTATAATGAGCGAAGGCAAAAGTATTAAAGTAGCCGTCCAAAAGCTGGGAAACTCTCTTAGCACGATGGTATTGCCAAATATCGGGGCATTCATTGCCTGGGGTCTTATTACAGCTATATTTCTTTATCCTAGTGGGTGGATTCCTAATAAAACCCTAAATGAGTTGATCAGCCCGACCGTTACTTATCTTCTTCCGATTTTAATCGGCTATTCAGGTGGTAAATTGATTTATGAACACCGTGGCGGTGTTGTAGGTGCGATTGCAACAATGGGTGTTATTATTGGGACAGACATTCCAATGTTCTTGGGCGCGATGATTATGGGGCCGCTTGGAGGCTGGATCATCAAAAAATTTGATAAGATGATCGAAGGCAAAGTTAAAGCCGGTTTTGAAATGTTAATTGATAACTTTTCAGCTGGTATACTTGGAGGAGCTCTAGCTGTTCTTGCTTTCTTAGGAGTCGGTCCTCTCGTTGATGAAATTTCGAAAGCGTTGGCAGCAGGCGTTGAGTGGTTGATCCATACCGGTATTCTGCCACTTGTCAGCATTTTTATCGAACCTGCTAAAATTCTTTTCCTAAACAATGCAATAAACCATGGGGTATTGACTCCACTTGGAATTGAACAAGTAAAAGAGACTGGAAAATCGATCCTGTTCTTACTGGAAGCAAATCCTGGTCCAGGGATGGGCGTACTACTGGCTTATTGCTTATTTGGTAAAGGCACGGCAAAACGTTCTGCGCCTGGTGCAGCTATTATCCACTTCTTTGGCGGGATTCATGAAATATACTTTCCTTATATCTTAATGAAACCGTTGCTATTTTTCTCTGTTATTTTGGGTGGTGCAAGTGGTGTCCTGACTTTGGTAACTTTACACGGCGGTTTGGTTGCGCCTGCATCTCCTGGATCCATTATTTCGATTCTGGCGGTTACACCGCATGCATTAGGGAATTATATCGCTAATATTGCAGATGTACTTGTTGCGATGGTTGTTTCCTTTGTAGTATCTTTCTTCATTTTGAAAACGGATAAGAGCACAGATGAAGATTTGGAAAAAGCAACTGAAAAAATGGAAAGCATGAAAGGTAAAAAAAGCCGAGCTGCTTCCTTATTATCAAATAATCAAGGTGAATTGAATCCAAGTGAAGTAAAGAAGATTGTATTTGCTTGTGATGCAGGTATGGGTTCAAGCGCAATGGGGGCTTCTCTCTTAAGAAAAATGGTTAAAAAAGAAGGGCTTCCGATTACAGTTACCAATACTGCAATCCGCAATCTACCGAAAGATATGCAAATTGTAATCACTCAAAGAGAATTAACAAGCCGTGCGAAACAACAAGCGCCAAATGCTTACCATGTTTCTGTGGACAATTTCCTCGACAATTCACAATATGAGCGTCTGATTGAACAACTGAAAGGTAATGGTGGCAATGTCACGCAGCAGGATCAAACCCAAGTGCCGGAAGTTGAGGAAAATTCAAATAATGAAATTTTGCCTCCAAAAAATGTATTTTTAAATCAATCGTTTAAAAACAAAGAAGAAGCAATACGTTTTGCCGGACGTGTCTTGGTAGATAATGGATATGTAACGGAATCATATATTGATGCGATGATTCAACGTGAACAACTTACATCTACTTATATCGGTAATGAGATTGCTATTCCGCATGGGACAGATGAAGCAAAAGAGGCAATTTTGAAATCTGGGATTACAGTTATCCAAGTTCCGGAGGGAATTGATTTTGATGGGAATACGGTCCGCATGGTCATAGGCATTGCCGGAAAGAATGGTGAGCATTTAGGTATTCTGTCGAAAATAGCAGAGACATGCTCCGATTTAGAAACAGTTAAAAAAATGACTGAAGCAAAAACGGTCGATGAATTGTTAAGCTATTTTGGCAGCATTACTGAACAACCTGTTAATTCATAATCATATAAAAAGGGCTGTTCCACGAAAAAAGAAATGGGCTGATCAGATGTTTATTCGAAACAGGGAAAAAAACATACTGGAACTGCTCCTAAAAATGAGTGGGACCCACACAGTTTCTTCGCTTGCAAGTACACTTCATGTAAGCGAACGAACTGTGAACAGGGACATGAGAAACATAGAAAAGATTTTATCAGAATATAACTTGAAAATTTCAAGGAATAAAGATAACTTCTTATACATTAAAGGAAAAAATGAGGATATCTTCAAACTTTCCCAAAGTCTGTCAAGAATGCGTCCATTAGATTTTTCGGTTGATCAACGAAAATTAATAGTCCTAATAAAACTGTTGCAAGCGAAAGAACCGATAAAACAGCATGCATTGATTTCAGACCTTGATATTTCCGCAGCGACAATTGCCTCTTATCTGGATGATTTGCAGGCATTTGTGAAAGGATTCGGCCTTATGCTGATTCGGAAACGTAATTTTGGTATACAGCTTTCAGGCAATGAAGCTTCGAAAAGAAAGGCTTTGGGAAAGTTTTTTATCCAGCATTTTCACGAAGAGCTGATAGAAGCCCTATTTCAGCTAGATCACCACAGATTTAGGTATACGGACAGCTTATTTCTTCATTATTTTGAACCAGCGTATTTAAATGTAGTTCAAAATGCTGTCAATACAGAGCTGGAAGAAAAGAAAATTGATCTGGCAGATAGTGATTATATGGCTTTTATTTTACAAGTTTATATCACTTATCAAAGATACAGTAAGGGTTACAGATTGCAGGACGTAGACCATCATAGCGATCTTGAGGAAAGTGATATTGCGTTTGTTCAGTCAGTTTGCCACAGAATTGAAAATGAAATAAAAAACGAGATTTCAGAACTTGAAAAGCAGTATTTAGCGGAGTATTTTAAGGGTTCAAAAGTGCAAAGCGCCGAGTCAGTGTATGACGACAATGTGATCACAAGTAGGAATATTAAACATTTGATCGAATTGGTTTCACAAAAAATTAACGTTGATTTGACTTCTGATTTTTCGCTTTTTCAAGGCCTGCTAGCCCATTTAAAGCCTTCAATTTTCAGAATCAGAAAAAATCTTGGGTCGTATAATCCTTTGACAGAACAAATTAAACAGCAATATCCGAAATTATTCAAAGTCATTACAGACGTTACACAGAGGGTATTTAAGGATTTGTCTTTTCCAGACGATGAAATCGCCTATATTGTTCTGCATTTCGGTGCATCCTTGGAACAAAGACAGTCAAATATTAATCTGCATGCGTTAGTCGTCTGTCCGACTGGAATCGGTGCATCTAAAATGCTTGAAACTCGGCTGCGCAAAGAGATACCATGCATCACGAACATTGAAATTTCATCCATAAAAGAAATGAAGACAAAGGATCTTGATCAATATGATTTGGTATTTTCAACTGTAAGGCTTCCGTGGGCAAAACATACGTACATTTATGTCAATCCCTTATTGAGTAAAGAAGATGTGAAAAATATTGAGGGGTACATTAATAGCTATATTCACTCAGACCAGAAAGATTTTAGAGAAAAAAACGTAAAACCCATTGAAACTGACTTTTTGTCTGGACCCAAAACATTGGATAATCTAATGGATGACATGAAATATATGTATTCGAGCATATCAACCTTATTGAGGAATCTTAAAGTCTATACCGGTTTAAACGGAGAAGATTATCGGGGTATTATTCGTTTGATGGTTGAATCCTGCTTTCAGCAAGATATCATAAAAAATGTTGATTCGATATATAGGCGGCTGCTGGAACGCGAAAAAATTGCTGGCCTCGGAATTCCGGGAACAAATATGGCTCTCTTTCATTGCCAGGATCAAGGTGTGAAGAAACTGGCTTTTCAGTTGGGGCATTTAGATACGCCCTTCATTTTAAGGGGAATGGATGAAAAACCAATGAGTGTACGCAATATCCTTCTCCTTTTAGCGCCAGAAGAATTAACACCGATCCAAAGAGAGATCATGAGCCTTGTGAGCTCAACGATCATTGAGGACAATAAAAGCATCTTGATTTTTTCATCTGCCAATGAACATTTAATTCGCGAAAAACTGGAAAAATCTTTTTACCAGTTTATAAAAAATAAAATTCTAGAGGAATGATGATCATGAAACAAGCAGTCCATTTTGGAGCAGGAAACATTGGGAGAGGTTTTATCGGTGCACTATTTTCACAATCAGGATATCATGTTACGTTTGTAGATGTGGCTGACCAGATTATCCAGGAATTGAACAGTAAGAAGTCATATGATGTTTATATGGCTGCAGAGCATCAAGAAGTTCAACATATTACAAACGTATCCGGTATTAATAGTAAAACTGATCCTGAGGCTGTTGTAGAAGCAATTGAAAAAGCAACTTATGTGACCACTGCAGTCGGCGTCAGCATTCTACCAGGAATTGCTCCTTTAATTGCAAAAGGGATTACCAGCAGATTAGAGAAAACAGATGAAAAACTGTATGTCATTGCCTGTGAAAACCAAATCTCGGCAACTGATATATTGAAAGAGCATGTTGTAAAACTGTTAGATCCAGATACACGTACTAAAATGGAAAATCAGGTCATTTTTATGAATTGTGCGGTCGATCGTATTGTTCCTGCCCAGCATAATGAAAAATTACTGGATGTTTTGGTTGAACCTTACTTTGAATGGGTGGTTGAAACGAAAGACAGCATTCCTGAAGTAACAGGTATGAAGATTGTGTCTGATATTCAGCCTTATATTGAACGGAAATTATTTACGGTCAATACTGGGCATGCTGTCACTGCTTATATCGGCTATGCAGAAGGAAAAGAAACAATCGATCAAGCATTGGAAGATACGGAAATCTATCAGAAAGTGAAAGCAACAGTTGAAGAAACCGGCAATTATTTGATTAAACGGTATGGTTTAAATCCATCGGAACACCAGCAATATATTGAAAAGATTCTGGGACGTTTCCAAAATAAGTATTTTAAAGATGATGTGAGAAGGGTCGGGCGCTCCCCAATCCGCAAACTGGGTCCTGAAGACCGTTTGGTAAGGCCGGCAAGAGAAGCACAAAAATTAGGACTGCCGTTTACGCATCTTGCCCAGGCCATCGCCTACTGCTTAAAATTTGACGTCGATACTGATCCAGAAGCGGTCGAACTGCAAAAGCAGCTGAAAGAAAAAGGATTGCAGGCAGTCCTTCAGGATATTTGTAAATTGGATCATGAAAATCCAATTGCAGAAGAAGTTACCCGCTTTTATAAAAAATGAGCCGGCACCTGCTGTTTCGTGTTGGTATCTGGACAATAAGGCATCAAGGCTATCTGCTGGAAAGTAGGGATGCATCCAGTTCATTTTCAGTTTCAATTCAATTGTCAACTTAAACTTAGGCTGGATCCAATTCGGGTCCAGTTTTTCTTGGTTCATTAATATAGGTAATACCAAATCCGTGACGAAAATCTAACAATCGTGGTAATAGGTAGTTTTCCCAAGAGAAGGTATCTAGAGGTGTCTGAGTATTCGATAAATTTACTTTTGCTGCTTTGATGGGTAAATATTCCCTAATTCATGTATTTGTGGGTATACTAAGTAAACGTTATGATTTAATTTTTAAAGTTTTCTGCTTTGTTTCGGCTTTTCTATTACCATGATTGTCTAGAAAAGGCATTGTATAAGCGAGCAAAAGCCAGCAGCCATTTGTTGGTCCCAGTAACTTTCAATTTCCATTGCCGGCCCTGGTAAACTAGCTTAGAAGCCATCGTGATTATATTCTGGATGATGTTTAGATATATGGCCAATATTATAGAAGATGACTCAATCAAATCCATTTTTGAAGATCTATTAAAACCTTTTCAAATCAAAAACAGCGAATCAACATATTCTTAGAAAATGAAGGGCTTCCTGTTTCCATTGGATTTTACTGAGTCCATCCTGTTGAAAAACAGAGGTTGTTCAAAGATATATTTTGATTGAATCATTTATATATTACGACTTTGTGTTGTTGTGTTGCAGCACCGCATTACCTGTATCAGTTAGAAAAGACTTAAATACTCAACTTGAAAATGAAAAACATACCTCCGATATTGTGCCAGACCTAAGCCAAGTGATTAGAATCCTTGAAAAAGAAAGGTTTGTGGATATTGGTTAAACTTCCAAGGGGACTGCGAACATGCTCAAGGACGCGAAAAACATAAAGACTCCATCATCCCGCATTGCAAGCACCCAAAAACACCTAGGCCGGCCCAAACCTTTTGGGCCGGCCTTTTCCTTACGCAAAGGCCTTTTCGAGCCTGTTTAAGCCTTCCATCAAAATTTTGCGTGGGCAGGCGATGTTCATGCGGATAAAGCCTTCTCCGCCAGGGCCGAATTTGCTGCCAATTTCGACGCCGAGCTTTGCCTTTTTCCATAAACGGTCTTTCAATGCTTCTTCTTCCAGGCCATATGTGCGGCAGTCGAGCCACATTAAATACGTACCTTCTGTTTCCATCACCCGGATTTCCGGCAGGCGTTCCGCGATGAACCGTGCCGCTGTATCAATATTTTCCTTCAAGTAAACAAGGAGCGCATCCAGCCATTCGCTGCCGTGCCGGTATGCTGCTTCCATGCCGACAATGCCAAATGTATTCAAGGCAGATGTCCCGTTTACCGCCTGCACATCTTTGAACTTTTTGCGCAGTTCCGGGTTCGGAATGATGACGGCAGAAGCTTTGATCCCGGCTAGATTAAACGTTTTTGTCGGCGCAATGCAGGTGATGGTCATATCGCGGTACTTGTCCCCGAGCGAAGCAACCGGCACATGGGTATGCGGCGGGTATACAAGGTCGGAGTGGATTTCATCGGACAAAAACAAACAGTTATACTGCGCGCAAAGATCCGCCATTTTCATAAGCTCGTCTTTCGTCCAGACGCGCCCGCCCGGATTATGCGGATTGCAGCCTAAAAACAGCTTTGCCCCTTCTTTTAGCCGCGCTTCAACCTGCTCCCAGTCGATTTCAAACCGGTTTTCCACAAGCTTCAGCTGCGCGTTTACGACAACGCGGCCGTTTTTTTCAACCATATGGAAAAACGGATGGTACACCGGAGACATCAGCAGTACTTTATCGCCCGGTTCAGTAAATGCCTGAATGGCTGTGCTGATTGCCGGCACAATGCCGGTGCAGTACGCGATCCACGCCGGGTGGATGTCCCAGTTATGGCGCTTTTTCAGCCATGCCTGAATCGCTTCTGCAGTGGAATCCGGCACAAACGCATATCCGAGGATTTCGTGTTCAACCCGCTTTTTAATCGCTTCCGCCACTTCATACGGCGGGTTGAAATCCATATCGGCCACCCACATCGGGAGCACATCTTCTTCCCCGAAGACCTGTTTGACCTGCTCCCATTTAACAGAAGCGGTATTTTTTCTCTCAATGACTGTATCAAAATCAAACAAAACCATCACCATCCTGATATTGATCTTCTTCCCATTTTACCACACAAAAGCAGATGAATATTCATTTTCAGATGGAAGGGCTATAATGAAAAACAAGTATTCCAATTGGGAGGAGTGTCCTTTATGTCGTATTATGAAAAAGATATGCTGCAACATCTATCGAAATTAAAAGACCTTGCGCCGGAACAGGCGGCTGCTTTTGACCGCCTCAATGCCGAAGTGTTTAAAGACGGTGCCGTTTCTGCCCGGGACAAAGAAATCATCGCCGTCGCCGTGGCCCATGCGACAAAATGCCCGTATTGCCTCGACATTCATACGAAAAAAGCAAAAGCAGCGGGTGTCAGTCTCGAAGAACTTACAGAAGCGGCGTTTGTGGCAGCGGCACTGGAAGCAGGCGGCGCGGTGGCCCACAGTGTCCATATGCAGCTTGCCCTGATTGAAGATGCCAGTGATACGATTTACAAAAAATCCAATATGAAAAAACTTGCCAACATGAACCATCTTGCCAAAGACGGTTTCGCGGCCTACAATGCGTTCGGTGCTGCTGCTATGAAAGCCGGCAAACTGCCTGCACTTGTCAAAGAACTGGCTGCTGTTGCGGTCGCCCATATTACCGAGTGCCCGTATTGCATTGATTTTCATTCCAAACAGGCGCAAAAAGCGGGCGCAACGGAAGAACAACTTGCGGAAGCCATCCTTGTTGCGGGCGCGCTTGCAGCAGGCGGCGCCTACACGCATATCGCGAATATGATTGACAGCTACGAAAGCTAAGCCTGGGCAGTGCAAAGAAAAAACAGTTTGAGCGCAGGATCGTTGTTGACATGCTTACGGCAAGCGGCGCCTACACGCATATCGCGAATATGATTGACAGCTACGAAAGCTGAGCCGGGCGGTATAAAGAAAGAACAGCTTGAGCACAGGATCGTTGTTGACATGCTTACGGCAGGCGGCGCCTACACGCATATCGCGAATATGATTGACAGCTACGAAAGCTTTACCCGGGCGGCGCAAAAAAAGAATAGTTTGAGCGCAGGATCGTTGTTGACATGCTTTAAGCAGGCAGTGCCTACACCGCATATCACGAATATGATTGACAGCAGAAAGCTGACCCGGGTGGCGGAAGAACAGCTTTTAACATATGATTTTTAGCAGACGGCGTCTCCACTCAGATTAGAATTATGCAACGAAAAACCGGCTTGCGGGTGCCGGTCTCGTTGCCGGTGTGCTTGTTCTCTATATGATACTGAAAGTTTGCGAAAATCCGTTTCCGGCGAAAAGGGCAGCAGGGGAGTTTCAATCTTGCTGCCCTATTTTTTAATGAAAAATTCCAAAAATATACATAGACAAGACCGGAAAAATTTGTGATAGTAAGGATATGAATTTTTTTACAAAACAGGAGTGGACAAAATGAGAGCAATTTTGACAGTAATCGGCAAAGATCAGGTTGGCATTATTGCCGGTGTCAGCACACAGCTGGCAGAATTAAAGATTAATATTCTCGATGTCAGCCAGACCATCATGAGCGGTTATTTCACGATGATGATGATGCTCGATTTGTCGAATGCTGAAGCGAATTTTGATGAAATCAAACAAGCCCTTGCGAAAAAAGGCGAAGCACTGCAAGTCCAAATCAAAATTCAGCGCGAAGAAATTTTCCAATCGATGCACAGCTTGTAAAAACGGGGGACAATCATGGAGACGAAACAAATACTTGAAACCATCCGGATGATTGAAGAAGAAAAACTCGATATCCGCACCATCACAATGGGCATTTCGCTCCTCGACTGCATTGACGCGGACGGGGAAAAGGCGCGACGGAAGATTTATGATAAAATAACGCGATTGGCAGAAAACCTTGTCCAAACCGGGGAAGAGATTGAATCGGAATACGGTATCCCGATCATTAACAAACGCATCTCGGTCACGCCGATTTCCCTCATCGCCGGGGCAACGGACGAAAAAGATTACATTGCTTTTGCCAAGACCCTTGATGCGGCTGCGAAAAAAGTCGGCGTTCACTTTATTGGCGGCTTTTCGGCGCTGGTGCAAAAAGGCTGCCACAAAGGCGATAAAATATTGATAGATTCGATTCCAAGGGCACTGGCTGAAACCGAACGGGTCTGTGCCTCGGTCAATGTCGGCTCGACTCGCTCCGGTATTAACATGAACGCGGTCCGTGATATGGGTGTCATCATCAAAAAGACGGCCGAGCTGACTGCCGATACGCAAGGGCTCGGCTGTGCAAAACTCGTTGTGTTCGCGAATGCGGTGGAAGACAATCCGTTTATGGCCGGCGCGTTCCACGGGGTTGGTGAAGCGGATGTCGTCATCAATGTCGGCGTCAGCGGTCCGGGTGTGGTGAAACGCGCCCTTGAAAAAGTGAAAGGCGAACCGTTTGATGTCGTTGCGGAAACGGTCAAGAAAACCGCATTTAAAATTACGCGGATGGGCCAGCTTGTCGGCATGGAAGCATCCAAACGGCTCGGTGTTCCGTTCGGGATTGTCGACTTGTCGCTTGCCCCGACACCGGCTGTTGGCGACTCTGTAGCCCATATTTTGGAAGAAATGGGCCTTGCGTCTGTCGGTACGCACGGAACAACGGCGGCGCTCGCTTTGCTGAATGATGCCGTGAAAAAAGGCGGTGTTATGGCATGCGGCCATGTTGGCGGCTTAAGCGGCGCATTCATCCCGGTTTCTGAAGACGCCGGCATGATTGATGCGGTCAACCGCGGGTCCTTGAATCTCGAAAAACTGGAGGCGATGACCGCGATCTGCTCCGTCGGCCTTGACATGATTGCAATTCCGGGCGATGTTCCGGCAGAAACGATTTCAGCAATGATCGCGGACGAAGCTGCAATTGGCGTCATTAACAATAAAACGACAGCGGTCCGCATCATTCCGGCACCGGGCACAAAGGTTGGCGATACGATCGAATTTGGCGGCCTGCTCGGACATGCGCCGGTGATGGGCGTCCATTCCTTTTCATCAGCGGACTTCATTGCCCGCGGCGGCAGAATCCCGGCCCCGATTCACTCATTTAAAAACTGAGCTCTTGAAAAAGAGCTCTTTTTCATATGCGGCGGCACAAAACCGGGAGGAGTCGGAAAAAATTTCCGTTCATTTTTGATTGACAGCTCCTCTCACTTTGTTATAATGAAATCAAATGGTACCGGTTTCATTTTAAAGATGGATGGTAAACAACATGAGGGGAAAAGAAGCGAAAGTCACGATTTACGATGTGGCAAAAAAAGCTGGCGTGTCGAAATCGACCGTTTCGAGATATTTAGGCGGCCGGTTTCATGAATTGTCACCGAAAACCCAGCAAAAAATCAAACAGGTGATCGATGAACTCCAATACCGCCCGAATAATTTGGCGAGAGGGCTGAAAAGCAGCCGCAGCTACTTGATTGGCGCGCTGGTTGCGGATATTACCAACCCGTATACAACGGCGATTTTAAGGGGAGCTGAGGATGTCTGCAAGCAGCATGGCTACAGTTTGCTGATTTGCAACTCTGATAACCAGCCGGCAAAAGAACGCGAGTATATTTCTATGCTGCAGTCCCACAAGATTGACGGGCTGCTGATTCAAACAACAGGAGGAAACAGCGACTTTTTGGAAACCTTGTCGGAAAACGGCAAAACTCCGATTGTCCTGGTTGACCGTAAAATTCCTGAGCTGCCGTTTGATACCGTTGAAATTGATAACCGCGGGGCCGTGATGCAGGCCGTGTCCTATCTGATAAAGAAAAATTATAAAAGAATCGGCTATTTTACAGAGCCGGTTGCACATTTCAGCCCGCGGCACGAACGGTATACAGGATTTCAGGAGGCTTTACGGCTTGTTAATCCCAGTCACCCGAGCCTGGAAGATTTGTTTGAAGTGGATCTCAATGACGAAAGCCAATTGGAGAAAAAGCTCAATACGTTTTTGTCCCGCACCAGCAAAGAACCAAGGGCCATCATTGCCGGAAACAGTGTCATCGCGTTAAAAATCATTATCAAACTGAAAGAACAGGGCTATAAAATTCCTGACGATACCGGTTTTCTGAGCTTTGACAATCCGGAGTGGGCAGCTGCCGTATTTTCAGGCATTACCACCATTGAACAGCCGACTTATCAAATTGGTAAAACAGTAATGGAACTCATTTTAAAACGGCTGGCGGACAACGAATCGCCGGTCCAGACGATCTCTTACCAGACGCGTTTGATTGAAAGGGAATCTGCCCCGGGGAGATAACTTCCCCCCTAAGGAAAAATGAGATCGGTTTCACCGAAAGAGGCGACGATACAGGCTGAAATCCTGCATCAAAGGATCAGCTCGCAGGATTGAAAAGCTGTCAACATGGGATTGGCCAAGACAAAAGTGGCAGCTTTCCCCTTTAATGGTACCGGTCCCATCTAAAAAGAAAAAGAGCTTCCGGAAACATCAAAAACAGGAAAAACGATAGATAGAGTAAACGGGAAAGTCCAAAAAATATCCCAACATCGCACTGCTCATGGAAATTTTGCAAACTATATAAGTTGTACTTAAGTTCCCAAGCACCAATTTGCACGATGACTATTTTTTACAGCAGGCAACAGAGCTGCGATATTTTGTTTATTTTATAAAATACAGGTCCGGCATCGAAAAATGGTACCGGTCCCAAGAAATCCGGTTCCAACACACAAGAAAAGAGGAAACACCAATGGCCCATTTATTTGTCACCATGAATGCATTTCAGGATACTGCCATTTTATCTTACCCGGTGTTATTCGCCGCCATCCGCAAGGCCGGATGTGACGGGGTGGAAATCCGGCGGGAGCTGCTTGAAGACCCGGCTTCTCTTTTACCCGCGGTGAAAGGCATGCTCGATAAGGCGGGGCTGATCCCTTACTATTCCTGCCCGGTTTCTTTATTTGGAGAGGATCACCAAGTTATCGATGTGGCGCCTTATAGGCAGGAGGCTGTGGAGCTCGGGGCAAAACTCATCAAATTTTCATTGGGCAACTACCGGGAGGGTCTATCTGATATGGATACGCTTGCCAAAGCTGCCGCCTGCTTTTCGGATGCCGGCATCCTGGTGACCATCGAGAATGATCAAACCGCCCTCGGGGGAAAAACAGAGCGGCTCGCGCCATTTTTTGCAGCATGCCGCAGCAAGGCTATTCCGATCCGTTTTACCTGTGATATCGGCAACTGGGCTTATACAGGGGAAGATGCTGAAGAGGCCGCTACCGCTTTAAAAAACGAGGTGGTATACATTCACGTGAAAGAAGTGGTGGAAACGGCATCCGGTTATGCAACGATCCCAATTGGCCAAAACGGCAGGCAAAAATGGAAACGGTTGCTGCGTCTGTTGCTGAAAGATGCCGCGATTGCGCTGGAATTTCCGATTATAAGTGATTTGAAAGATTATATCGAACTGCTGAAAGAAGAGGTGTTCGCAAATGAAAGTGTATGATGTGCTGACATTCGGAGAAGCGATGGGCATGTTTATTGCGGAAGAACCCGGACAGCTCGCCTCGGTCCGGCATTTTACCAAAGAACTGGCAGGGGCGGAAACAAATGTGGCAATCGGACTTTCTCGCCTCGGGTACCGGGTACTGTGGCTGAGCAAAGTCGGAACAGACCCGCTTGGCGATTATATCATCCAGGAACTGCAGCGTGAAAAAGTGGATACTTCCTTGATTAAAAGAGACGAAGAAAACTTGACGGGATTTCAATTGAAAGAAAAAGTATCGGAAGGCGATCCGGGTGTTTATTACTACCGTAAAAACTCCGCCGCAAGCCTGATGGGGATCAAAGATTTCCCTGAACTCAGAGAAATGCATGCAAAACATTATCACTTAACGGGGATCCCGCTCGCACTCTCCCCGTCTGTACGGGAACTGAGCGAAGCTTTCATACAAAAAGCCAAAAAAGAAGGCAGTATCGTTTCGTTTGATCCGAATTTGCGCCCTTCCATGTGGAAAGACGAAAAAACGATGGCGGAAACGATTCAAAGATACGCCTGCCAGGCCGACATTGTTTTTCCCGGTATCAAAGAAGGGAAAATTTTGACCGGCTATCAAGCGCCTGAAGATATCGCGAAATATTATCTTGAACACGGTGCCAAAATGGTGTTTGTCAAACTCGGGGCAAAAGGCGCCTATGTGGCAACGGAAAAGAAAGCGCATACCGTTCCAGGCTTCCCGGTTACCAAAGTGGTGGATACGGTTGGTGCTGGAGACGGATTTGCAGCCGGTGTATTAAGCGGCCTGTTCGACGGTTTAACTCCATTTGAAGCAGCGGAAAGAGGGAATGCAATCGGCGCTTTACAAACCATGTCTTCCGGGGATAAAAACGGGCTTCCGACCCGGGAAGAACTGTTGGCATTTATGAACGGGCATTCGGTGAAAAACGGTTAAACCCACAACAAAGGAGTGTTTTGGAATGGAAAAGTCGTTGAGAAATGTCGCAAGCAAGAAGAGATTTTTGCATCTGGTTCCAATCGCTTTCATTACCTACAGCCTTGCCTATTTCGACCGGGCGAATTACAGCTTTGGCGCAGCGGGCGGAATGGCGCACGATTTAAATATAACTACAGGTGTTGCCTCCTTTTTATCGGCATTATTTTTTCTCGGTTATTTCTTCTTTCAAATTCCGGGCGCGGCGTATGCAGAAAAAAGAAGTGCCAAGAAGCTCGTATTTGTCAGCCTGATTCTCTGGGGCCTGCTTGCTTCTGCAACCGGTCTGGTCCATAATGTCGCATGGCTGTATCCGATCCGGTTCTTCCTCGGTGTCGTGGAATCTGCCGTGATGCCGGCAATGCTCGTCTTTTTGAGCAACTGGTTTTTAAAAGAAGAGCGTTCCCGTGCCAACACCTTCTTAATTTTGGGCAATCCTGTCACCGTTTTATGGATGTCCATTGTTTCCGGTTATTTGTTAAAGGTGCTTGACTGGAGGGGAATGTTTATTGTGGAAGGAATTCCGGCCATCGTTTGGGCATTTTTCTGGTGGAAGCTGGTTGAAAATAAGCCGGAAGAAGCAAAGTGGCTGACGGATGAGGAAAAGGAAAACATCGCATCTGAAATGAAAGAAGAACAAAAAGGAATGATCAAAGTAGCGGGGTATAAAGAAATGTTCCGCAATAAAACGGTGCTCATTCTCGCGGTTCAGTATTTTGCATGGAGCATCGGCGTCTACGGATTTGTCATGTGGCTGCCGTCCATGATAAAAGCGGCCTCCCATATGGATATTGTGGCAACGGGCTGGCTGTCTGCCGCTCCATACTTACTGGCGACAATCGGGATGATCGCTGTTTCCTATTTTTCCGATAAAACGCTAAATCGCAAAACATTTGTCTGGGTATCGCTATTGATCGGCACCATTGCCTTCTACGGTTCTTATTTGATCGGTTCATCCAATTTCTGGTTCTCTTACGCGCTGCTTGTCATTGCAGGAGGCGCCATGTATGCACCATACGGGCCGTTTTTCGCAATCATGCCGGAAATTTTGCCGAAAAATGTATCAGGAAGTGCCAATGCGTTTATCAACAGCATGGGTGCTTTAGGCTCTTTTGTTGGCGCATACATTGTCGGATTTTTAAACGGGGCAACGGGCAGCACGCAGGCATCTTTTATCTTTATGGCGATCTCGCTCCTTGTCTCGGTTCTGTTAACCTTGATGGTCCGGGCAAAAAAACAGGCGTCTCCCCTGGCGCCGGAAAATCTTGAAGCAAAGGCGGTTTTAAAATGAAGATTCAACTGGCATTAGACCGATTCACGATTCAGGAAGCAATCGAAATTGCAGCAAAAGCGGAAAAAGCGATAGAATGGATTGAAGTCGGCACATCGTTAATTAAAGAATTCGGCGTCAAAAGCATTTATGACATAAAAAACCGGTTTCCGGACAAAACGGTGGTAGCCGATATCAAGACGTTCGACAATGCGAAGTACGAATTTGAACTTTGTTTTCGGGCGGGAGCCGACATTGCGACTGTGATGGGGGCAGCCCCTCCTGTCACACTCCGTACGTGTTTGGATATGGCCGGGCAGTTTGATAGACAAGTGATGGTTGACCTTTTGAATACAGCGGCGCATCAACAGAAGGAGATTGCCCGTTTGGAAAACATCATCGTCTGCCAGCATATCAGCAAGGACCAGCAGGAAGAAGGCGGAGGCGGAACGTGGGGGCACCGCGCAGCATCACGCAACCAGCAGCTTGCAGTGGCCGGGGGCATTTCACTGGAAAATTTGGCTGCCGTCCGCGCCCTTCAGCCGGATGTGCTCATTATTGGTTCAGCAATCAGCAAGGCAAGTGATCCTTTGCTTGCGGCACAAAAGATAAAAGAAGCTTGGGAGGCATTGAAATGAATCGGGAAATAGAAGTCATTTTAAATGAAATTCAAACGGTGTTTTCAAAAATAGACGGGGAACAAGTGGAAAAGCTGGCGGATATGCTTGCTTCTCCGAAAAGCATTTTTGTATTGGGTGAGGGGCGTTCGGGGCTGATGGCCAAGTCTTTTGCGATGCGGCTCATGCATCTTGGTTTCCATGTGTTTGTTGTCGGCGAGACGATCACTCCTTCGATTCAGCCGGGAGATTTATTGATTGCCGTCTCTGGTTCCGGCACGACTTCCAATGTGGTGCAAGCGGCGGAAAAAGCGAAAAAGAATGGTGTATCCGTTGTGGGGGTAACTTCTGATCCGTCTTCGAGACTTGCGCAAACTTCGGATAGCGTAGTCCATATTCCGTCTGCCACGAAATACCGGAGGCCGGGAGAAATTGAAAGCAGACAGCCGCTCAGCTCATTATTCGACCAGTCTGTTCATCTGTTTTTTGACGCGGTTTGCCTGAAAATTGCCGAACAGCAGAAATCGGGGAATGAAGCAGCGTTGAGCCGGCACAGCAATCTGGAATAAGGATTGGCAAAAATCAATGGGCCGCGATTGACTATTCGGTTTCTGAATAAGACAAAATGGTAATGGAACACAGAAAAAAACAGCGGGTATGGCTTGTCTCACCGTTGGATATAGTGGGGCCGGATCCGGTTCATTCCGGTTGCGGACTGCTCGCTGTACCTTTTAAAGGATATACCGCGGATGAACAATCGATCCGCGGTTTTCCATTCTTTTATCCGGAACATTACACCGGCTGATTTTCATCCTTCTGCGGGCGCTATTTATTTTGCCGCCGGGCGATTACCCTGAAAATACGGGTCGTTCCACCGCTGGTACGCATTTATTGCAGCATGGGCGCCTATCTCGGTGGGTGACTTGCTGGCACTGCATTCAATGGGTATGGCTTTCTCCCTGAAAATAGGCACTGGCTGATTTCTGTTCCTGCGCTGGTGCTGCATTCATTGCGGCATGGAGCCTATCTCGCTGGATGACTTTCATTCTACGGCTGGAGTCATATTCAAGCATGGCTGTCTATCCTGAAAATTTGCGACGGGATTTTCATTCTTCCGCTGGTGCTAAATTTTTTGCGGCACTGGCGTCTGCCCTGAAAATAGGCACCGGCTGATTTCTGTTCCTGCGCTGGTGCTGCATTCATTGCGGCATGGAGCCTATCTCGCTGGATGACTTTCATTTTGCGGCTGGAGTCATATTCAAGCATGGCTGTCTATCCTGAAAATTTGCGACGGGATTTTCATTCTTCCGCTGGTGCTAAATTTTTTGCGGCACTGGCGTCTGCCCTGAAAATAGGCACCGGCTGATTTCCGTCTTCCGCTGGTGCTGCATTCATTGCGGCATGGAGCCTATCTCGCTGATGACTTTCATTCTGCGGCTGGAGTCATATTCAAGCATGGCTGTCTATCCTGAAAATTTGCGACGGGATTTTCATTCTTCCGCTGGTGCCAAATTCTTTGCGGCATTGGCGTCTGCCCTGAAAATAGGCACCGGCTGGTTTCCGTCTTCCGCTGGTGCTGCATTCATTGCGGCATGGAGCCTATCTCGCTGATGACTTTCATTCTGCGGCTGGAGTCATATTCAAGCATGGCTGTCTACCTAGAAAATAGGCACCGGCTGATTTCCGTCTTCCACTGGTGCTGCATTTATTGCAGCATGTGTGCCGGGTCACTCGCTAGTGCCGCATTTAATGCAGCACGGGCGCCGGATTCTTCACTCTTCTTCCCGCATTTGCAGCGCCCGGTTGGCGTTCCGGACATCGTTGTTCAGCAATTGACTTAAGTTGTAGGCCTGGTACATACCGTGTTCATGCATATAGTTGAATACGCGCGCATGCCAGTCGATCGCGCTGTTCAAATGGCGGACAAGCACGGTGCGCAATGCCGGCGTGGCTGTTTCTGTAATGGCAGTCGCATAATTTCGTACAGCCGTTTTGGAAGCGGTCAGCAGTTCACCGGCCTGAAAACCGGGATTGGTTTGCCGCTCCTCGTTTTCTTCTATTTCCTCTTCCCGCGGCGCCTGCGGATAAAACTGCAGAAGGTCGCGAATATTTTTTTCAAGTGCCCGGATCGAAAACGTATACAGTTCCCGGAGCCCTGCATCGGACACATTTCTTACGACTGATTTAAACCGGATCAAACAAATCGTCTGGGATGCAACCAGCTCATGAATTTCCAATGTTTCATGCCAAGCTAACGTTCTTGCCACAATAACCCCTCCTTTTTCTCTCACACATTCCCATTTGTATGCAAACAGCTCGCACATGTGCCTGTTTGACCGGAAACCGAAATATTTTTACATTTCTTTTTGATTTGCTATGATAAGGATTGAAATCTGAAGAGAAAGGCGGAGGTAAGATGGAAAAACAAAGAAGACTCGGCAAATCGGATTTGTATGTCAACCCGGTCGGTCTCGGCACAAATGCGGTCGGCGGACATAATATTCACCCGAATCTCAATGATGAAACCGGGAAAGAAGTTGTGCGCACGGCAATTGACCACGGCATCAATTTTCTTGACACTGCGTTTATTTACGGGCCAAAACGTTCGGAAGAGTTGATCGGCGAGGTGCTAAAAGAACACGGCGGCCGTGACAAGGTCGTGCTTGCCACAAAAGGTGCACATAAATTTGTCGATGGAAAAGTGGTGTTCGACAACTCCCCTGCATTTTTAAAAGAAGCGGTCGAAAGCAGCCTGAAACGCCTGCAAACCGATTATATTGATTTGTTTTATATCCATTTCCCGGATGACCATACTCCGAAAGACGAAGCAGTCGGCGCCTTAAAAGAACTGAAAGATGAAGGGAAAATCCGTGCAATCGGTGTTTCCAATTTTTCCATTGAACAATTGAAAGAGGCAAACAAAGACGGATATGTCGATGTGCTGCAGTCGGAGTACAATTTATTCAAACGCGAGGCTGAAAAAGACTTACTTCCGTACACAGCGGAAAACGGTATTTCGTTTATCCCGTATTTTCCGCTCGCATCCGGGCTGCTCGCCGGCAAATATACAAAAGATACCAAATTTGAAGGCGGCCGTGCGAAAAATCCGCTTTACCAAGGGGAAACCTATCTCCGTAATTTGGAAAAGGTTGAAAAGCTCCGCCCGATTGCGAAAGAAAAAGGCGTGGATGTCGCACATGTTGTCCTTGCTTGGTATCTCTCCCAGCCTTCCATTGATGCTGTCATTCCGGGTGCCAAACGGCCGGAGCAGGTGATTGACAATCTGAAAACATTGGAAGTCAGCTTGACGGAAGCGGATGTGCAAAAGATCAGCGCCATTTTTCAATAATGTATTTCCACGGTGGAAAAATGTTTTTTGTTGATTGACGCATTTTCCTGTCTTATACTTAAATTAGTATGGCTAAAGGAGTTGGGAAAATGGGTGTCATGGATCTGATCAAATCGCGCCGTTCCATCGGCGTGACAGACAATAAAGAGGTGCCCGATGATGTGATTGGAACATTGCTCGAAGCTGCCACATGGGCGCCAAACCATAAGAAAACAGAACCGTGGAAATTCCGCGTGTTTAAAGGAGAAGGGCGTGTCAAACTCGGGGAGGAAATGGCTCGGATTGCAGCCCAGAAAGCGGAAGGCCTGAGTGAAGAAGAAGCGGCGAAAAAGATTGAAAAAGCGCGCAAAGGGCCACTGCGGGCGCCGGTGGTTATTGCGGTTGCCGTCAGCCCTTCCGGCATTGTTCCGGAAATTGAGGAAATCGTTGCGACCGGTTGTGCGATTCAAAACCTGCTGCTTACGGCAACCGAGCTCGGTTTGGCTACAATCGTGAGGACCGGTGACATCGCGCATGAACCCGAATTGAAAAACTATCTTAATCTCGAACCGGCAGATAAAATTGCCGGGCTCATCTATGTCGGCTATCCGAAAAGAGAATTGGACATCAAAGCGCAACGGACACCAGCAGAAGAAAAAACGCAATGGTTTGCTTAAACCCAGGCTTGCCGGCTCTTTTCATGGGCCGGTTCGCTTCTGCATGTTAAATTTTCTCAAAAATGGGAAGTTTTAGCCCGGCATTTTTGTAAGCGTAAACAAAAATGCCGCCTCACAATACCCGGACACGACCGGGGAGAGGCGTGCACATACGGTTTGCTTTTTACCCGCAACAAATAAGAAGATTGTGATATAATCAAATTTATACATAGATAAGGAGTTGATCGGTATGGATCAAAGCCCGAATGGACAAGAGCTGAGTCGCGGGCTGAAAAACCGCCATATTCAATTGATTGCGATCGGGGGCGCAATTGGAACGGGGCTTTTCCTTGGTTCCGGCAAATCGATTCACTTTGCCGGCCCGTCTATTATGCTCGTATACTTCGTAATCGGCTTGGCCCTTTTCTTTATGATGCGGGCACTCGGCGAACTGCTGATGTACAAGCCGATTACCGGATCGTTTACCCATTTTGCTGAAACATTTATCGGACCGTGGGCAGGCTTTATTACCGGCTGGACCTATTGGTTTTGCTGGATTGTAACCGGTATTGCCGAAATTACCGCAGTCGGTATGTATGTTCAATTTTGGGTACCCGATCTGCCACAGTGGATTCCTGCTTTGATTTGCGTCGCTGTTTTGTTTCTCATCAATATTGCGACAGTCAAAGCATTCGGGGAAATGGAATTTTGGTTTGCTATTATTAAAGTTGTCACCATTATTGCCCTGATTGTTATCGGCATTCTCCTCGTGTTCGCTGGTTTTCAAAGCAATGGGGGGCACGCCTCTTTTACAAACCTGTGGCAGCACGGCGGCTTTTTCCCGAATGGCTCAAAAGGGTTTCTGCTGGCGTTTGAAATGGCCGTCTTTTCATTTGTCGGGATTGAACTGGTCGGCGTAACAGCCGGGGAAGCAGAGGATCCATCAAAGACGCTGCCAAAAGCGATCAACCAGATTCCGCTGCGAATTTTACTGTTTTATGTTGGTGCTTTGTTTGTCATCATGTCGATTTACCCGTGGAACCGGCTGAATCCGGATGCGAGCCCGTTTGTCCGAGTATTTGCCGATATCGGTCTGCCGGCTGCAGCAGGTATCATCAATTTTGTGGTGCTCACTTCGGCGGCTTCCTCGTGCAACAGCGGCATTTTCAGTACAAGCCGCATGCTGTACTCTCTTGCAGAAGATGGAAAAGCGCCGAAAATATTTAAAAAGTTAAACAAGCGGAATGTCCCGGCACCTGCTTTGCTTGGTTCAACGATCATGCTGTTAATCGGCGTTATGCTGAATTATTTTATGAAGAGCACACAAGTCTTTACGCTTGTCACAAGCATTTCATCCATCTGTTTTGTCTGGGTGTGGGGCGTCATTATGGTTGCCCACTTGCGTTTCCGGAAGAATATGCCGGAAGAAGCGGCCAAAATCTCTTTTAAATTGCCGTTTGCCCCGGTCATCAACTGGATTGTACTCTTGTTCTTTGTTTTTGTCCTCGTGGTTCTCGGGATAGCAAAAGATACGCGTGTTGCCTTATTTGTGACACCGGTATGGTTCATCCTGCTTGTCATCGCTTACGGCCTGACACGAAAGAAGAAAAGCATTTAACAAAAACCCGTTTGGAAAGAGGATTTCCAAACGGGTTTTTCTCTTTTATATAGGGTCAACAACCTGTGTCTTAAAATATAGAAGACTTCATCTTTGAAAATACGATTCTGTCTTCTCTATACCTTGAATCAGCTTTCAAGTGCAAGCTTTTCTCTGGACTTTCTAAAAAAACCATTTAAATTTTTGCCAAAACTGTCAGCATCCTTGCCAAATCTAGGAATTTTGCGTGTTCAGCAAGCAAGGAGGCGTGGAAAAATGAAGGCCTTTCTTCACCTAGAGGGCGTCTACGTTAAGGAAGCGTGAAAAAACGAGGCTCTTCCTTAACCTAGAGGGCGTCTACGTTAAGGAAGCGCGGAAAAACGAAGGCCTTCCTTAACCTAGAGCGCGCCTATGTTAAGGAAGCGTGAAAAAACGAGGCTCTTCCTTAACCTAGAGGGCGTTTATGTTAAGAAAGCGTGCAAAAATGAAGGCTTTTCTTTACATAGGGCCCGTCTACGTTAAGGGAAGATGACTATGATGCAGCCGAGGAACTTGTATCCCAGCAAGATGATCTTAAAACGCAACTCGATACTTTGAACAAACAGGTCGATGTTGCACAAGCTGACTTGAAAAATGCAAAATCAGAATTAAAATCCACTCAAAGCAAAGTGGATGCCAAGAAAAAGGACCTTGCTTCATTGACAGGACAGGTGCAGAAAGCGAAAAGTGCACCAAAGACGCTGGCAGCCGGCAGATATGAAGTTGGCAAAGACATCCCGGAAGGAAGGTATAAAGCCACGCCGGTTGGTGAAGGATCGAACTTCGTCACTTTTGACGGAGAAGGTGTACCAGATGTGAATACGATTCTTGGCGTAGATGGCGAAGCTTCCTATACATTTATGGTCTATGACGGCTACACGATCCAGACAGAAGCAACGGTTAAGCTTACCCCAATCGATTAGCATCCACTCCAATTGTTACACGGCACATACCAGCAAATCCATTAAAAAAACCGGGGACCAATGCCCCGGTTTTTCATCACTTCATCTATTATTTTATCCCTCTCATCAGCCGTTTGATGACCGGTGCGTAGAGGAGCAGGAATATGCCCAAAATGACCGAAACAAGGCCGACGCCGCCGAAGTAGATCACTTCATGGTTGGCGCTGTACAGTTTGACAAGCTGGGCGTTCAACGTTTGGGCCGCAGCATCAGACAAGTTCCAGAGGCTGAGCATTTGCGCCGAGAATGCGGCTGGCGCCAGCTTTGTCGATACACTCAAACCAACCGGTGACAAGCAAAGTTCCCCGATCACGACAAGGAAGTAGCTCAATACAAGCCAGAGCGGGCTCACGAGCGACGAAGAGCCGTTAAAGTAAGCCGGGGCCATCATGACCATATAGGACAAACCAGCAAGGATAAGCCCAAACGAAAATTTAACCGGTGTAGACGGCTGCCTGTCTCCCAGCTTCACCCAAAGCGAAGCCAAAACCGGCGCAAAGACGACGATAAACAGCGGATTCAATGTCTGAAACCAGGACGGTAAAATATGAATGCCGGCAAAATTCAGCTGTGTCCGCTTGTCCGCATAGACGGCGAGCAAACTCGCGCCTTGTTCTTCAATCGCCCAGAAGACGATGGAAGCAATAAATAAAGGAATATAAGCCAAAATGCGTGAGCGTTCGTCTTTCGATGTTTTTTTGCTAAAGTACATCATAAAGAAGTACCAGGCAGGAATCAAAAATCCTAAAATGCTGACGATGGTAATAAAGCTGTTCAGATTTAAAATCCGTGTCGGAATGGTAATCGCCAGCAAAATAATCAGGACGACAGCTCCTACGCCGATTTTGGTGAAAGTCGATCTTCTTTCTTCCGGCTTCAACGGGTTGTGCACAACAGAGCCGGCAAGCCCAAGATTTTTCTTCCTGGACATGGTGAATGCGATCAAACCGAAAAACATTCCGATCGCTGCAATACTGAAGCCGAGATGGTAATTGTACCCCTGACCGATTGTTCCGACAATGAGCGGCGCAATGAAGGCCCCGAGGTTAACCGCCATGTAGTAAATGCTGAAACCGGAATCGCGGCGCAAGTCTTTTTCATCATACAATTCCCCGACGGTTGAAGCGGCATTTGGTTTTAACAAGCCTGTCCCAAGCACAATCAGTACCATGGAAACGATCAGCGCCGGGAACCCTCCCGGAAAGGACAACGCAATATGCCCGAGCATAATCAGCACTCCGCCGTAAAAAACGGTTTTGGCGGAACCGAGCAGACGGTCTGAAATCCAGCCGCCGATAATCCCCGACATATAAACAAGCGCGCCGTAAATCGAAGCAATCGATGCGGCTGTTGTCGGGTCCAATCCCAACCCGCCGTTTGACAGGCGGTCATACATGTAGTAAATCAGAATCCCTTTCATCCCGTAGTAAGAGAATCTCTCCCAAAACTCTAGGAAAAATAAAGTCGACAACCCTTTTGGATGACCAAAAAATCCGGTCTGTGGAACAGTTTCCAGAACTTTTTTCTTGTCGATTGTTGACATGCCATTGCCTCCTTGTAAAAATCACATATTGGCATAATTTGTGAAATTAACTGAAAAATAAGTGCTGGTTTTTTCGGGGAATGAATGCGATAGATTAAATATTAACGTAAAATGAGAAAAAAATAAAGATTAATTTTTTGGCAAATTTGTGTGCGTCATTGTTAAAAAAGGCTGGAATCCGCATGAAATAAAGGATTCTGAGCTAGGAAAATATTTAAAATGAATTTTTTCCTAGATAAAGGAAACGTTTTCATAAATTAAAATAAAGGTAAATTTCATATAATTTATGTTAAAAGTAAGTTTCTGATGAAAGGAAAAAACCTGCGGCAGCCACCACAGGTTTTTCCGTTAGGATTCCCGGTTAAAATCGCATTCCTGTAAAGAAACGACTTTTGTCTTTTTCACAAATTTATAAATGAGCCATACGGCAATAAAGATGGGCAGGCCAATATACGAGACAAACACGCTTTCCCACTTAATATGGTCTCCCAGAAATGCCTGGTAGTTTTGCCCGAGAATGACGACCGTACAAACGGCAAACGCAAATAGCGGTCCGAATGGGAACCATCTCGAACGGTAAGGCAGGTCGCTCAACGCTTTGCCTTGCGCCACATATGCACGGCGGAACCGGTAATGGCTGATGGCAATCCCGAGCCAGGCGATAAAGCCGGATAAGCCGGATGCGTTCAGGAGCCAGTTGTATACTGCCCCGTCACCGAAGAAAGATGCAAGGAAGGCCACCGTTCCGACAAGCGCAGTGACAATCAGTGCATTCACTGGTACCCCGCGTTTATTCAGTTTTCCGAGGAATTTCGGTGCTTTGCCGTCACGCGCCAGTTCCCAGAGCATTCGCGTTGACGCGTACATACCCGAGTTGCCGGCAGAAAGAACAGCCGTTAAAATAATCGCATTCATGACAGAAGCCGCAAAGGCAATGCCGGCACGCTGAAATACAATTGTGAACGGACTCATCGTAATGTCGTCGGCGGTTAGTCTCGAATCCGTGAACGGAATCAGCAGGCCGATGACAAAAATCGCCAGAATATAGAAAAGCAAAATTCTCCAAAAAACAGATTTCACAGCATGCGGAATAGTCTTTTCCGGATCTTCACTTTCACCGGCCGCAACCCCGAGCAGTTCTGTTCCCTGGAACGAAAACCCTGCTGCCATAAAAATCCCGAGCACGGCCAGGAATCCGCCGTGGACCGGGCCGTCTGCAATCGTAAGGTTATGGAAGCCGATTGCTTTTCCACCCATAATCCCGAAAATCATCAGTGCGCCGACAATGATAAAGGCAATGACGGTCACGACTTTTATGATTGCAAACCAGTATTCTGCTTCCCCGAACCCTTTTACAGATAAATAATTTAATAAGAACATGATGAGAAGGCAGGCCGCACTCCACACGATCGAAGGCGTATGCGGGAACCAGAATTTCATGATAATGGTTGCTGCCGATAATTCGGCCGCAATCGTGATCGCCCAGTTATACCAATAGTTCCAGCCAAGCGCAAATCCAAGTGCCGGGTCAACAAATTTCGTCGCGTACGTGCTGAAGGTGCCTGCAACCGGCATGTAGGCGGCCATTTCCGCAAGACTTGTCATTAAAAAGTACACCATGACGCCAATTAATGCATAAGCGAGAAGCGCCCCGCCCGGCCCCGCGCTGTGGATTGCCCCGCCGCTTGCCAGAAAAAGCCCGGTTCCGATTGATCCGCCGAGGGAAATCATGGTCAGGTGGCGGGATTTTAATTTTCGCTTTAGTTTTGTCACTTCACCCTTTTTCGTAACGGGAACCGCTCCAGCTGTAGTGCTTTGCCCATGATAGAAGTCATCCATCCTTGATACACTCCTTTTTATATAGGAAGGAGCAGGGAATAAACAAAAATGCCGCAGTCGTGGAGACGCGGCATCAAAGCGTATACCCTCCATCAACCTTCCGAAGATAGCTCAACACATATGCGAGGGGGAATCGCATATGTGACAGTTCTGTTCCTGTTCGGAAACAGCCCCAACATGGCACCGCGGGATCCGGCACCACATTTCGGCAGCTTTTCCTTTCAACCGGAGTCTTAAACTTTACCCGTGTCTCGTCCGATTTACTCATAAAAGCTGCGACCTCTACCTCACCGGATTTGATGAGGATTTTTTTATTCAATTTGATTTACATATAATTATAGTTATGTTTTTAGGGAAAATCAATAGAAAAGGCAGCAGAACGGGGTGGCAAAAATAGGTGTTATATAAAATGGATTTCAGTTTTTACGTCAAGCCCGGCGCCAGTTTGCATGATTGACTTTTTGCAGCAGGCAACAGCGCGGCCATATTTTATATGCGGGCTTATTTTTACAAACATCTGCCTCTCTGTAAGAAAACGCCCGAGTGGGATTGTTCGTTTTCATAAACCGGCTGGAAAGGAGGGGAGCCGAGACAGCAGGGGGACGACCGTGATGCGTGTTTTTTTCAAAAAAACCTTTACATCTGCCTGCTTTTTTGTATAATACATATGAAAGTAAACTTAAAGTTTAACAAAACAAAACTTCCTTGCCTTTGAGTTTACAAATGCTAAACAAAATGGAAGGTTTTATGATGAAGATCGGGAAAAAAATTAAAAACTTAAGGTTAAAAAAAGGACTCACCCAGGAGGAACTTGGAGAGCGTACGGATTTAAGCAAAGGCTATATTTCCCAGCTTGAGCGGGATTTAAGCTCCCCTTCGATTGACACGTTTTTTAATATATTGGAAGTGCTCGGCTGCACGCCGAAAGAATTTTTTGACGAAGAAGAGCGTGAACAAAAAGTCGTATACGGGGAAGAAGACCAGACCGATTATCTCGATGAAGAGCGCGGTTATAAAATCCAGTGGCTCGTCCCGGAATCGAATGAAAAGGAAATGGAACCGATCCTGCTTACGCTTGAGGAAAAAGGGGAGTTTAAAACGTTTGAACCTTCTTTATCGGAAACCTTTGCCTATGTACTGGAAGGCCGGATTGCGGTGCGGCTTGGCAAACGCCTGTACCGTGCAAAAGCCGGAGAAGCCATTTATTATCATGCATCCGATGAGCATCAGATCCTGAATGACGCGGAAGGCCGGTCCAGGCTTGTACTCGTTGCTACGGAATCGTATCTGTAAGCTGAACATAGAAGAGGAGGACAGCAATGAACAGCGATATCATCATTCGTTTTGAACATGTCACAAAACAATACGACGATGATCCTGCTATTTTGGATGACGTCAGTTTTGAAATAGAACGCGGAAAATTTTACACTCTGCTCGGACCGTCGGGTTGCGGAAAAACAACGATTTTGCGCCTGATTGCGGGATTTATTGCGCCGACAAAAGGAAATATTTACATCAATGGAAAAATCGTGAATGACGTGCCAGCCAACCGGCGCCAGGTCAATACCGTTTTCCAGGATTATGCGCTATTTCCTCATTTAAATGTGTATGAAAACGTCGCATTTGGGCTGCGCATTAAAAAAATGAAGGCAGCTGTGATTGAACAAAAAGTAAAAGAAGCCTTGAAGTTTGTGAATCTGGAAGGCTATGAAAACCGGGAAATCAGCGAAATGTCAGGCGGGCAGCGGCAGCGTGTCGCGATTGCGCGCGCGATTGTCAATGAACCGGAAGTGATTTTGCTGGACGAACCGCTTTCCGCGCTGGATTTGAAGCTAAGGACAGAGATGCAGTATGAACTGCGTGAACTGCAGCGCCGCCTTGGCATTACGTTTATTTTTGTCACGCACGACCAGGAAGAAGCGCTTGCGATGAGCGATGAAATTTTTGTCATCAATAACGGGAAAATCCAGCAGAGCGGCACGCCGACCGATATTTACGATGAACCGATCAACCGCTTTGTCGCGGACTTTATCGGCGAGTCCAATATCCTTCCGGGAAAAATGATCAAGGATTTTGTTGTGGAATTTAACGGCCATGCGTTCGAATGCGTTGACCGCGGCTTTCATCCGAACGAGCCGGTTGAAATTGTCATCCGCCCGGAAGATTTAGAAATCACGACACCGGAAAAAGGGAACTTGAAAGTGCGGGTGGATACGCAGCTGTTCCGCGGCGTCCATTATGAAATTTGTTGCTACGATGAAGAGGGAAATGAATGGCTTGTCCACTCGACAAAAAAAGCAAAAGTCGGGGATACGATCGGCCTTTATTTTGAACCGGAAGCGATCCACGTGATGAGATTCGGCGAAACAGAAGAGGAATTCGACCGGCGCCTGGAAGCGTACGATGAGGTCCGGCCATGAAAGTAAATGCACGCACTTTTTATCTCGTTCCGTATTTGCTGTGGATCCTTCTTTTTGTAATCGCGCCGATTTTGCTCATTCTCTATTATTCTTTTTTTGATATTGAAGGGCATTTGTCGCTTGTCAACTATGAAAAATTTTTTACGCCTGTTTATTTGAAAATGGCGCTGAGCTCTTTTTGGTATGCGTTTTTGATTACGGCGTTTACGCTTTTGATTTCGTATCCGACGGCCTATCTTTTGACAAGATCGCGGCA
Source organism: Weizmannia sp. WK01 (assembly GCF_025905465.1). Taxonomy (NCBI): domain Bacteria; kingdom Bacillati; phylum Bacillota; class Bacilli; order Caryophanales; family Bacillaceae; genus Heyndrickxia; species Weizmannia sp. WK01. The sequence goes on from NZ_CP109616.1 coordinate 450,690, forward strand.
TAAGCAGCTCTGGCTCTTATTAATCATTTTGCCGACATGGATCAATTTGTTGTTAAAAGCGTATGCGTTTCTTGGGATTTTCGGCACATTCGGCCCGGCCAACTCGTTTCTTGAATGGATGGGCATTGGGCAAAAGCAGATTTTATTTACAGACTTCAGCTTTTTGTTTGTGTCTACTTATATTTTTATCCCGTTTATGATTTTGCCGATTTATAACGCGCTTGAAGAACTGAACCCGGTCTTTATGGATGCGGCGCGCGATCTTGGCGCCTCGAAATGGACCACGTTCCGCCGCGTTGTGTTTCCGCTCACGCTGGACGGTGTCAAATCAGGGTGCCAGGCTGTCTTTATTCCGTCTCTGTCACTCTTTATGATTACGCGCCTGATTGCGGGAAACCGCGTCATTACGCTCGGTACGGCAATTGAGGAGCATTTCCTTGTCACACAGGATTGGGGCATGGGGTCCACGATCGCCGTCTTTTTGATCATTGCCATGGTCGTCATTATGATTGTGACCGGCAACCGGAAGTGAGGGATGAAGTTGAAAAAAAGATGGAAATGGTCAAACTTATATCTGATATTTGTGTTTATCGTCCTTTACGCACCGATCTTTTATTTAATGTATTATTCGTTCAACAAAGCAGGGAACATGCATGAATTTAGCGGTTTTACATGGGAATGGTACAAGGAAGTGTTCCAGGACACGCGCCTTATGATCATTGTCATCAACACGCTTGTGATTGCGCTACTCGCATCCGCGATTTCAACGGTGATCGGTGTGATGGGGGCGCTCGCGATCCGGTTTGTGAAAAGAAGAAGAACGAAAAATGCGCTGCTTTCGCTCAATAATGTGCTGATCGTAAGCCCTGACGTCATTATCGGTGCATCGTTCCTGATTTTATTTACGATTGCAGGGATCAAGCTCGGGTTTACATCCGTTCTCGTTTCGCACATCGCTTTTTGCATTCCGATTGTTGTGCTGATGGTGCTGCCGAAACTGCAGGAAATGAGCCCGACTTTGATTGATGCGGCGCGCGACCTTGGGGCAAGCCAGTGGGATGTGTTGTCGAAGGTGATTCTCCCGTATATTACGCCCGGTATTTTTGCCGGTTTTTTCATGGCGCTCACGTATTCGCTCGATGATTTTGCCGTCACCTTTTTTGTCACCGGCAACGGCTATTCGACGCTTTCCGTTGAAATTTATTCGCGGGCACGCCAGGGGATTTCACTCACGATTAACGCGCTGTCAACGCTGCTCTTCTTCTTCTCTATTATCCTTGTGATCGGGTACTACCTCGTGAACCAGCGCCAGGCCCGTACGAACGGAATGGGGGTTAAAAGATGAAACAGCTGCTGCGTGTTTTTATTGCGATAATCGTTGTCGCCCTTGCCCTGCAATTTCTCGCTGGGCGCATGAACCAAACGGAAGGCTATGCAGGCGGAAATACGCTCACGATTTACAACTGGGGGGATTATATCGATCCCGCCTTGATTAAGAAATTTGAAAAGCAGACCGGCATCAAAGTCATTTATCAAACTTTCGATTCGAACGAAGCCATGATGACCAAAATTTCCCAGGGTGGTACAACGTTTGATGTTGCGGTTCCATCCGAGTATATGATCGAAAAGATGAAAAAGGAGAACTTGCTGATTCCGCTTGATCATTCGAAGCTGCCGAACTTGAAATATATCGATTCGCGCTTTATGGATTTGCCGTTTGACCCGAAAAATCAATACTCAGTGCCTTATTTCTGGGGGACGGTCGGGATTGTGTATAATTCAAGTATGCTCGGTGGCAAAAAAATTACAAGCTGGGACGACCTGTGGGATCCCGATTTGAAAAATCAGATTCTGCTTGTGGACGGCGCCCGCGAAGTGATGGGGATGGGGCTCAACAGCCTGCATTACTCGCTGAATGATACGAATGAAAAACATTTGCAGCAGGCAAAAGCAAAACTTGACCGGCTGATGCCGAATGTGAAAGCGATCGTCGGCGATGAAATCAAGATGCTACTGGCCAATGAAGAAGCTTCGCTCGGGGTTGTCTGGTCGGGGGATGCGGCTGAGATCATGTCAGAGAATAAAAAGCTGAACTATGTTGTGCCGAGCGAAGGCTCCAATCTCTGGTTCGACAACATGGTCATCCCGAAAACAGCGAAAAACGTGGATGGCGCCCTGAAGTTTATCAATTTTATGCTCGATCCGAAAAACGCCGCGCAAAACGCCGAGTATGTCGGTTATTCAACGCCGAACAAAGCGGCTCTGAAGATTTTGCCAAAATCGATTTCCGGCGACCGCCGTTTTTATCCGGATGCTGCACTCACAAAGAAACTGGAAGTATATAAAAACCTTGGCAAGAAAAAACTCGCCCGCTATAATGAGCTATTTTTGGAATTTAAAATGCATACTAAATAACGAAAGCCGTCCCGGATGCGCGGGGCGGCTTTCAAGTTGATCACGGGCGAAAATAACCGGCGGAATGTCTTTTGAAGCGGACACAGACATCACTCGGGTGGTGATTGAGATATTTTTTGGAGGTTTCAAAAGGCCAAAAGCGGCTTGGTTGGTGTTCGAAATGTCCTTTTGGGGGTTTGAAAAGGCCAAAAGCGGCTTGGTTGGTGTTCGAAATGTCTTTTTGGAGGTTACAAAAGGCCAAAAGTGGCTTGGGTAGTGTTCGAAATGTCTTTTTGAAGGTTTGAAAAGGACAAAAGTGGCCTGGTTGGTGTTCGGAATGTCCTTTTGGAGGCTTCAAAAGGCCAAAAGCGGCTTGGGTAGTGTTCGAAATGTCTTTTTTGAGAGTTCAAAAGGACAAAAGGAATCCGGGCAGCGATTGAAATGTCCTTTTGGAGGCTTCGTGACCACTGAAAAAAGCCATTTTTTTATGTAAAATTTGCTGTGTAGTGTAAGAAATTTTCTGTAAATGGTACTCTTTACCATAGAAATTAGTAAAAATGACAAATGTTTGGCTATAATTCGCCTTTTTAGAGGATAGTATGGCGGCTATCCTCTTTAAATTTACTGCCAAGGCTGTTAGCTTGGCTTGTAAGCCCATGCTTTTTAGACCGTACCATTTGGCACGATCTAACCCGTGGAAATTCTTCATTTCGCCATTTTTCCCTTCTTGGCATGCTCTTTTTTTATACTTCTCTTTAAATCCCTCCGATTTCTGTTGTTGACTATACTCATAAAATTCTGGGGTGTTGATTCCGATCCCTAATACTTTTCCGACTGTTTTTCCGGTTATGCAAACTTCTCGCATTGGGCAATTTCTACATTGTTCTCTGTCAAAATAGTAATTATACGTTTCTTTTCCACATTTTCTTATATAGTGTTTCTTTTTGATTGTTTTGTTTCCTTGACTACAGAACCACTCGTCAGAATCTTTGTTATAACTGAATCTTTCTTCGTCTATGCGATATGCAGCTTCACTTACAGGGATGTATGCCTTTGCTTTAAGTTCAGAGATTTTGTCTAAGATTGGCTTTTTAAAATAGGCTTTATCACCATATACTTCTGGCATTTTTATTCTCGTTTTCTTGGTTAACTCTAATAATTCATCAAACTTCGTTCCATCCACATAAGCTCCATTACCAGTATGAACAGCTGTAATCATTCGATCTTCTGTTGTCATCATAAATTCCGTTTTATAACCAAAGAAAGGATCATTTTTGCTTTTATACCCTATTCTCGCTTCTTGGTCGACAATCGATCGTACCCCTTTTTGCTCCATAAACTTCGGGTCTGCTAAAATTTCTTTCGCATTATTAACGAGTGCTTTTGTTTCAGGTGCTTTCTCCAGTTCAACTAGTTCTTCTACCTTTGATACCGTTTCTTCAAGATAGGACTTCATTGTTTTTCTAGCTTCATCATGGTTTTCTATTTCTTTATAATCAGGGATTTCTTGGTTGATTTCACTTGGTATTTCTCCGTTTTCTTCTTTAACGGTTTTAAAGATTTTTTTCGCTAATTGTTTCATGACTCGTTCCGGTCTATATTTTTTGGTGTTGGCTTCTGTATGAGTGGAATCAATCGTTATACCAGAAACCTTTTGTAAAATTCCTTTTTCAATGCATTGGTTTATGATTTCAATAATAATTTCATCTATAGTGAGATTGCCTTCTAATCTACTTTTACGAAATTTTGCCAAAAGACTTGGGTGAGGGAGGTCGTCTTCCGGATTGATTCCTAAAAAATACATATATGCAAGGTTTAATGAGCAATTTTCTATAACTTTCTCATCAGATAAGTCATAGAGTTTTTGTAACACCAAGATTTTAACCATAAGTTCGGGCTCTTTTGCTGGCCTTCCATATTCTTTACAGTAAGTTTTTTCAAGCATTTTATTGATAAAACTAAAATCCACTTCATCTCTTAATAATTTAAGTGTATGATTTTCAGGAATTTTATCGTATAATATGGAATAGATGCTTAATTGATTATCTTTTTCTTTAAGCATGATAGATACCCCCAGTTTGGTTTTGGTTTGTAGTATAACTTTATTATACCAAATACTGGGGGCATTTTTTTTCAATTTATTGTACATATAATTATTTTGAATTTTCAGATTGACTTTTTCAGTGGTCCCGGAGGCTTCAAAAAGACAAAAGGACCCCGGGTAGCGATCGAAATGTCCTTTTGGAGGTTTCAAAAAGACAAAAGTGGCCTGGTTGGTGTTCAAAATGTCTTTTTGGAGGTTTCAAAAGGCCAAAAGCGGCTTGGGTAGTGTTCGAAATGTCTTTTTGGAGAGTTCAAAAGGACAAAAAGAACCCGGGCAGCGATTGAAATGTCCTTTTGGAGGCTTCAAAAAGACAAAAGTAGCTTGGTTGGTGTTCGGAATGTCCTTTTGGAGAGTTCAAAGGGACAAAAGCGGCTTGGGCAGTGATCGAAATGTCCTTTTGGAGGCTTCAAAAAGACAAAAGTGGCCTGGTTGGTGATCGAAATGTCCTTTTGAAGGCTTCAAAAAGACAAAAGGACCCCGGTCAGTGATCGAAATGTCCTTTTGGAGGTTTCAAAAAGACAAAAGGACCCCGGTCAGTGATCGAAATGTCCTTTTGGAGGGCTCGGGACCACTGAAAAAGTCAATCTGAAAATTCAAAATAATTATATGTACAATAAATTGAAAAAAAATGCCCCCAGTATTTGGTATAATAAAGTTATACTACAAACCAAAACCAAACTGGGGGTATCTATCATGCTTAAAGAAAAAGATAATCAATTAAGCATCTATTCCATATTATACGATAAAATTCCTGAAAATCATACACTTAAATTATTAAGAGATGAAGTGGATTTTAGTTTTATCAATAAAATGCTTGAAAAAACTTACTGTAAAGAATATGGAAGGCCAGCAAAAGAGCCCGAACTTATGGTTAAAATCTTGGTGTTACAAAAACTCTATGACTTATCTGATGAGAAAGTTATAGAAAATTGCTCATTAAACCTTGCATATATGTATTTTTTAGGAATCAATCCGGAAGACGACCTCCCTCACCCAAGTCTTTTGGCAAAATTTCGTAAAAGTAGATTAGAAGGCAATCTCACTATAGATGAAATTATTATTGAAATCATAAACCAATGCATTGAAAAAGGAATTTTACAAAAGGTTTCTGGTATAACGATTGATTCCACTCATACAGAAGCCAACACCAAAAAATATAGACCGGAACGAGTCATGAAACAATTAGCGAAAAAAATCTTTAAAACCGTTAAAGAAGAAAACGGAGAAATACCAAGTGAAATCAACCAAGAAATCCCTGATTATAAAGAAATAGAAAACCATGATGAAGCTAGAAAAACAATGAAGTCCTATCTTGAAGAAACGGTATCAAAGGTAGAAGAACTAGTTGAACTGGAGAAAGCACCTGAAACAAAAGCACTCGTTAATAATGCGAAAGAAATTTTAGCAGACCCGAAGTTTATGGAGCAAAAAGGGGTACGATCGATTGTCGACCAAGAAGCGAGAATAGGGTATAAAAGCAAAAATGATCCTTTCTTTGGTTATAAAACGGAATTTATGATGACAACAGAAGATCGAATGATTACAGCTGTTCATACTGGTAATGGAGCTTATGTGGATGGAACGAAGTTTGATGAATTATTAGAGTTAACCAAGAAAACGAGAATAAAAATGCCAGAAGTATATGGTGATAAAGCCTATTTTAAAAAGCCAATCTTAGACAAAATCTCTGAACTTAAAGCAAAGGCATACATCCCTGTAAGTGAAGCTGCATATCGCATAGACGAAGAAAGATTCAGTTATAACAAAGATTCTGACGAGTGGTTCTGTAGTCAAGGAAACAAAACAATCAAAAAGAAACACTATATAAGAAAATGTGGAAAAGAAACGTATAATTACTATTTTGACAGAGAACAATGTAGAAATTGCCCAATGCGAGAAGTTTGCATAACCGGAAAAACAGTCGGAAAAGTATTAGGGATCGGAATCAACACCCCAGAATTTTATGAGTATAGTCAACAACAGAAATCGGAGGGATTTAAAGAGAAGTATAAAAAAAGAGCATGCCAAGAAGGGAAAAATGGCGAAATGAAGAATTTCCACGGGTTAGATCGTGCCAAATGGTACGGTCTAAAAAGCATGGGCTTACAAGCCAAGCTAACAGCCTTGGCAGTAAATTTAAAGAGGATAGCCGCCATACTATCCTCTAAAAAGGCGAATTATAGCCAAACATTTGTCATTTTTACTAATTTCTATGGTAAAGAGTACCATTTACAGAAAATTTCTTACACTACACAGCAAATTTTACATAAAAAAATGGCTTTTTTCAGTGGTCACGGAGGGCTCAAAGGGACAAAAGCAGCTTGGTCAGTGATCGAAATGTCCTTTTGGAGGCTTCAAAAAGACAAAAGGACCCCGGACAGCGATCGAAATGTCCTTTTGAAGGCTTCAAAAGGCCAAAAGCGGCCTGGTTGGTGTTCAAAATGTCCTTTTGGTGCTTCAAAAGGACAAAAGCGGCTTGGGTAGTGTTCGAAATGTCTTTTTTGAGAGTTCAAAAGGACAAAAAGAACCCGGGCAGCGATTGAAATGTCCTTTTGGAGGCTTCAAAAAGACAAAAGTAGCTTGGTTGGTGTTCGAAATGTCCTTTTTGGAGGTTTCAAAAGGCCAAAAGCGATTAAGTCCGTATAATTGTGTAAAAAGAAGGAGTCATTTTATCAACTCTTGGCAACACTGTTTTCAACAACAATAAACAATGAAAAGAGGAGATAAAATGACTCACTTACAGTTTAACCTAAATTTGGATGTTTTAAAAGAAGCCATCATGACTTCAGATCTTGACGCGGTAATTAAATCAGCGGTTGTCCTCGTGTTAAACGAGTTTATGGAAAAGGAAAGGGATGACTATTTAAAAACGAGCCCTTATGAACGCGCTGTTGAACGCCGGGATTACCGGAACGGTTACTATGAACGCGAGCTGTTGATGAGCATCGGCAATGTTACATTAAAAGTTCCCCGGACACGTAATGGCGAATTCTCAACTACCTTATTTGAAAAGTATGCCAGATGTGACCAAGCTTTCGTCCTTTCAATGTTGGAGATGGTCATCAATGGCGTCTCTACCCGTAAGGTCACAAATGTCGTAGAACAGCTTTGCGGTAAGAATGTATCCAAGTCGTTTGTCTCTTCCCTTACGCAAAAACTGGATCCCATTGTGAATGTTTGGGCCGAGAGACCGTTGAATACAACCTACTACCCTTATGTGTTTGTGGACGCCATGTATATAAAAGTACGGGAGCACCATAAGGTCATATCAAAGGCTGTTTATATTGCGACTGCCATTACAGAGAAGAATACACGTGAAATACTGGGTTTAAGCGTTGACCATGCAGAAAGTTTGGAGAGTTGGAGTTCATTTTTTAAACAACTTAAATCACGTGGACTCCAATCACCAAAACTCGTTATTTCCGATGCTCACACGGGCCTTCAGAAAGCAATACAACGGGAATTCATTGGCACTGCTTGGCAAAGGTGCAATGTTCATTTTAAACGCAATATCATTGAAAAACTGCCCAAAAAAGATACTGCAGAAATCCGGGTGATGATTAAGCGCGTGTTTGAGGCCGTTACGATTGAGGACATACGCAAGTTTAAAGATGAATTAATAAACAAATTTGGTACAGAAGCAAGATTTGAAAAAGCCCTGGCCATTTTAGATGAAGGTTTTGAAGATACTATCCAATACATGAACTTTCCTGAGAATATCCGTATGCACATACGGAGTACTAATTCCCTCGAGCGGCTTAACCAAGAGGTTCGTAGAAGGGAAAGGGTCATTCGCATTTTTCCTAATACCCAATCTGCTTTTCGTTTGGTTGGTGCCGTTTTAATGCAGTATCAAGATACAGAATACTCGAAGAGGAAGTCACTTATGGGAAAGAATAGTTAGCAGCATTTTCAGCTTAACTTCCATCATGGATGATTTCATCTCCGGGAAGGGATGTCAAATTGAAAGGCATTTGACATCCCTTCCCGGAGATGAAGAAAAAAATCCATGGAAGTTAAGCCGAAAAAATGAAAGGGTGGTTGAAAACATTTGCCCATAAATTTACACAATAACCTGGACTTGACTCCAAAAGCGGCTTGGGTAGTGGTCGAAATGTCCTTTTGAAGGCTTCAAAAAGACAAAAGGACCCCGGTCAGTGATCGAAATGTCCTTTTGGAGGGCTCAAAAGGACAAAAGCAGCTTGGGTAGTGGTCAAAATGTCCTTTTGGAGGTTTGAAAAGGACAAAAGTGGCCTGGTTGGTGTTCGGAATGTCTTTTTGGAGAGTTCAAAAGGACAAAAGGAACCCGGTTAGCCCCCAAAATGTCCTTTTGGAGCTCTCCAAAAAACCAAAAGGAGCACTCCGAAAATGATCATCACAGGTATGAAGATAAAAGTGTTCCCTGCCCGCCCGCAGAAATGTCCTTCATAGCGGGCATGAAAGACAAAAGGGACCCTCCCGTCAATAGAAATGTCTTTCATCGTGGTTATGAAAGACAAAAGGGGATCGTTCGAGGGTCCAAATGTCTTTCATCAATTGAATGAAAGACAAAAGAGAGACGTCAGCCCGTGGAAATGTCCTTCATAGCGGGCATGAAGGACAAAAGGGACCCTCCCGCCGGTAGAAATGTCCTTCATTGTGGTTATGAAAGACAAAAGGGGATCGTTCGAGGGTCCAAATGTCTTTCATCAATTGAATGAAAGACAAAAGAGAGACGTCAGCCCCCGGAAACGTCCCTCATCACAGGCATGAAAGACAAAAGGACCCGGCCCGCCCGCAGAAATGTTCTTTACCAAGGTTATGAAAGACAAAAGGGACACCCCGCCCGCCCTCGGAAATGTCCTTCATCATAGCATGAAAGACAAAAAGGGGACCTTCCCAACCGCCGACAGAAATATCCTTCATCGCAGCCATTTGGGCGACCGCGTACTCGGCCATAAAAAAAGCAGGGTCTGGCCCCACTTTCGCCTTACGCTCTTCTTTTTTCCATATCAATATACAAATTTCGGTATGCGTTCGATTCCGCTTGCATGCCGAGTTCGTGATAAATTTTTGACAACCATTTGACCGGGGCGGGGTCGTTTTCCCGCAACTCCATTTCCCAGCTGAAACAGTCAAGCGCTCTGTCGTACTGCCCAAATTCAAAATACAATTCCCCGAGCAGGGATTGCTTGTCGGGATCGTCCGCCATTTGGTGCATTTGCTCCACTTTGCGGATGGCCGGCAAATGCCCGGCTGCTTTCTTGAACGGAAGCAGCCATTCCAGTATATAGGAAGTGTCCCGGTGCTGTAACAAATAGGAAGTGCATTTTACCACGAATTTCTCTGCCTGTGCCGGATGCCCGGAAAAGAGCGGGGCAAGCCGGTTCAGTGCTTCTACATCTGTTTCACCATCATCCGGGCTCCATGATTCAAGCATCTTTTCCACTTTTTCTGCCTGTTTCGCACTCAACTGAATCTGTTCCTCAAGCATCATCGGGATCATTTTTTCCAGTTGTTTTGTCTCAATATAAAACTTTAGTAAATCTTGCTGCAGCGGTTCAAACTGCCGGATGCGGGCATAGAGATTTTCCAAAATGGCCATTTTTTCCGCCTCTTCGAAATGCGCGTCCAGCCGTTCAAGGAGCGCTTTGTAGCCGGTATCGGTCGGCGACGATTCCATTTGCTCAAGGCTTAACGCGATTTCGTCCGCCCACCGGTTTTGCGCACGCAGTAGGTCGCAAAGTTTTGCAAAAGCTTCAGCATCCGGCATTTTCTCATATAAAAGTTTTTCGGCATAAAGGGGGTCTTTCCGGATCAGTTCGGGTGAATAGGATTGAAAGAGTTTGTCGTACTTAATCAGATTTAAATCGCGGGACATTTGCTTGACCCAGCTTTGCTTCGGCGCAAAATCTTTTAAAATGCGGAGGATGCGCGCGCACTGCAATAGCTGGCCATTGCGGCGGTATTCATAAAAGATGGATTGGATATATTCAAAGAGCTTCCGTTTCGGGACAAACGATTCGAAAAACGTGGCAATCCAGGCGGCTTCAAGTGGCGGGAACAGTTTCTCCATTTTGCCGGTAAGCTGGGCAAAATGAATGGTTTTAAATGAGCAACCCGGCTGGAAAAGCAAATCAATCAGCGGATGGGGAGGTTCGAGCACAATGCAGTCACGGAAAGCCTGTGCCACTTTGGACCCCCGTTTGATTTTGGTTGCGGGTATCGCGTTCAAATAATGGTCCTTGTAAAAAAACACATACCACAGGCGGCCATCATCACCGGTTGCCTCGACAAATTTGCCCTGCAAAAAAACGGCCATCCTTTCTATATCCGCGTGAACCACATGTTTGCGGTCTGTAATGGTCAATTGGGCTGCCATAAAATCCCCTCCTTGATAGTTTGATTATACCATACGAGAGCGGGATTGCGACCATCGGATATTTCGGAACAGGTTTACGATGTTGAAGGATCGCGGGCCGTTCTAAGAAAGATTTTAGACCCGGTTTTGGCTCTGAACCACAAGTAAAAGGTCCGTGGTCTCTCATCTGTGCAAAGTAAAAAAACCGCTGCATGTGGGGGAAATGCCAATTTTTAAATGAACAGGATTAAATTGCAAAACGAATTGATATGCGTTCCGGTCCCGGGTCAGCATTTCAGTACCTTCACGAAAAACTTCACGTACGTCCTTTTATTTAGGGTTTGCTGAACAAATCCGATTCTGAGTTGGTACCCAATTTGTCAACAAGATCTGTCTCAAATATAGCCTTTCTTCACATAGAACGCGTCTAAGTTAAGGAAGCGCAGAAAAAAGGAGGTCTTCCTTCACATAGAGCCCGTCTAAGTTAAGGAAGTGCGGAAAAAAAGGAGGTCTTTCTTCACGTAGAGCTCGTCTACGTGAAGAAAGCGAGGAAAAAAGGAGGTCTTTCTTAACATAGAGCCCGTCTATGTTAAGGAAGCGAGGAAAAAAGGAGGTTTTCCTTCACATAGAGCCCGTCTAAGTTAAGGAAGCGTGGAAAAACGGCGGCCTTTCTTCACATAGAACAGTCAAGTCCAGGTTATTGTGTAAATTTATGGGCAAATGTTTTCAACCACCCTTTCATTTTTTCGGCTTAACTTCCATGGATTTTTTTCTTCATCTCCGGGAAGGGATGTCAAATGCCTTTCAATTTGACATCCCTTCCCGGAGATGAAATCATCCATGATGGAAGTTAAGCTGAAAATGCTGCTAACTATTCTTTCCCATAAGTGACTTCCTCTTCGAGTATTCTGTATCTTGATACTGCATTAAAACGGCACCAACCAAACGAAAAGCAGATTGGGTATTAGGAAAAATGCGAATGACCCTTTCCCTTCTACGAACCTCTTGGTTAAGCCGCTCGAGGGAATTAGTACTCCGTATGTGCATACGGATATTCTCAGGAAAGTTCATGTATTGGATAGTATCTTCAAAACCTTCATCTAAAATGGCCAGGGCTTTTTCAAATCTTGCTTCTGTACCAAATTTGTTTATTAATTCATCTTTAAACTTGCGTATGTCCTCAATCGTAACGGCCTCAAACACGCGCTTAATCATCACCCGGATTTCTGCAGTATCTTTTTTGGGCAGTTTTTCAATGATATTGCGTTTAAAATGAACATTGCACCTTTGCCAAGCAGTGCCAATGAATTCCCGTTGTATTGCTTTCTGAAGGCCCGTGTGAGCATCGGAAATAACGAGTTTTGGTGATTGGAGTCCACGTGATTTAAGTTGTTTAAAAAATGAACTCCAACTCTCCAAACTTTCTGCATGGTCAACGCTTAAACCCAGTATTTCACGTGTATTCTTCTCTGTAATGGCAGTCGCAATATAAACAGCCTTTGATATGACCTTATGGTGCTCCCGTACTTTTATATACATGGCGTCCACAAACACATAAGGGTAGTAGGTTGTATTCAACGGTCTCTCGGCCCAAGCATTCACAATGGGATCCAGTTTTTGCGTAAGGGAAGAGACAAACGACTTGGATACATTCTTACCGCAAAGCTGTTCTACGACATTTGTGACCTTACGGGTAGAGACGCCATTGATGACCATCTCCAACATTGAAAGGACGAAAGCTTGGTCACATCTGGCATACTTTTCAAATAAGGTAGTTGAGAATTCGCCATTACGTGTCCGGGGAACTTTTAATGTAACATTGCCGATGCTCATCAACAGCTCGCGTTCATAGTAACCGTTCCGGTAATCCCGGCGTTCAACAGCGCGTTCATAAGGGCTCGTTTTTAAATAGTCATCCCTTTCCTTTTCCATAAACTCGTTTAACACGAGGACAACCGCTGATTTAATTACCGCGTCAAGATCTGAAGTCATGATGGCTTCTTTTAAAACATCCAAATTTAGGTTAAACTGTAAGTGAGTCATTTTATCTCCTCTTTTCATTGTTTATTGTTGTTGAAAACAGTGTTGCCAAGAGTTGATAAAATGACTCCTTCTTTTTACACAATTATACGGACTTAATCCATAGAACACGTCTAAGTTAAGGAAGCGAGGAAAAAAGGAGGTCTTTCTTAACGTAGAGCTCGTCTATGTTAAGGAAGTGCGAAAAAAGGAGGTCTTCCTTAACATAGAGCCTGTCTGAGTGAAGGAAGCGCAGAAAAAAGGAGGTCTTCCTTCACGTAGAGCCCGTCTAAGTTAAGGAAGCAAGCAAAAATAAAGGCCCTTCTTAACATAGAGCCCGTCTAAGTTAAGGAAGCGAGGAAAAAAGAAGGTCTTCCTTCACGTAGAGCCCGTCTAAGTGAAGGAAGCGTGGAAAAAAGACGGCCTTTCTTCACATAGAACCCATCTAAGTTAAGAAAGCGCGAAAAACGAAGGTCAATCTTAACATATTCTAATCATTGAAACAGCTTTCAATCACAAAGTTTTCCTATATTTTGCATTTAAAGTTTCACAAAATCCTCAGCATCCCTTGCCGATTCTGTAGGTTTTGCTTATTCAGCAAGCCCTATTTCATGTGCAAATTTTTACTCTGCCGTGTTCCATGACGAAGCAAACAAAACAGTTTCTGCAGCCGCCAAGCAGATGCAGGCATATCCGGGAAGGATGGAAAAGAACGATAAGAGTTACAATTTCTTACAATCCAAATTTTTTCTTAATTTGTTATATTTCTATATTGATAAATTTTCAATGAAAAGTATAATAGAATTATGCAATTATCCAAAAATTCTTGGGGAGGATGAGAAATGAGCATCTTTCAGACAAAAGCAATCGCAAACCTTGTAGAAGGGACCCAGGGCAAGCAAGGGCTGAAAAAAGCGCTTGGTGCACTCGATCTCACTTTGCTCGGGATCGGCGCCATTATCGGCACAGGGATATTCGTGCTGACAGGTGTGGCTGCAGCAAACTATTCCGGCCCTGCACTCGTTATTTCCTTTATCCTGTCGGGGCTCGCATGTGGATTTGCTGCCTTGTGTTATGCAGAATTTGCATCAATGGTGCCGGTTGCCGGAAGTGCTTATACTTACGGGTATGCGGCGCTGGGTGAATTTTGGGCATGGATTATCGGCTGGGATTTGATTTTGGAATACGGCCTGGCTGTTTCAACCGTTGCGATCGGCTGGTCCGGATACGCCGTGAACTTGCTTGGAAATCTCGGAGTTCATCTGCCAAAAGCGCTGACGCTTGCACCGATGGACGGTGGCATTGTCAACCTGCCGGCCATTCTCATTATCGCTCTAGTTGCCTGGCTGTTGTATTCAGGGGTCCAGCAGACATCTCGCCTGAACGGCATCATCGTAGCCATAAAAGTAGCCGTTGTCCTGCTGTTTGTGGTGCTTGCTGTCGCACATGTGAAACCGGTCAACTGGCATCCGTTTATGCCGTTCGGATTTAAAGGCGTGCTTTCGGGCGCAGCGGTTATTTTCTTTGCTTACATCGGCTTTGATGCTGTATCGACAGCTGCAGAAGAAACGCGCCGCCCGCAAAAAGACGTGCCGCGCGGAATTTTGTTCTCCTTGTTAATTTGTACCGTGTTGTATATCATCGTTTCCGCCATTTTGACAGGCGTTGTCAAATTCAGCATTTTCAGCAGGCCGGAAGCTGCTTCTGCTCCCGTTGCGTATGCATTGCAGCAAATTGGCATTCACTGGGGTGCGGCACTGGTTTCCGTTGGGGCCATTTGCGGGATTACTTCCGTATTGGTTGTTATGGCATACGGGCAGACGCGTGTATTGTTTGCCATGTCGCGTGACGGACTTTTGCCTAAAATTTTTTCAAAAGTCAGTGAAAAGAGAAAAACTCCAGCGACTTCAACTGTTTTGGTCGGAATCGTCACCGCGATCACAGCCGGGTTCCTCCCGATCAATATTGTGGCTGAGATGACCAATATTGGGACGCTTGCTGCATTTGTGATTGTATGCGTGGCAGTCATTGTGCTCCGCTATAAACGCCCGGATCTGGAACGTCCGTTTAAAACACCGCTTGCCCCGGTTATACCGGCTCTCGGTGCAATTACTTGCGGCATATTGATCGCAAGCCTACAGCCGGCAACCCTGATCCGCTTCGTTGTCTGGTTCGCAATCGGCATGGTGATCTACTTCGGATACAGCATCCGCCACAGTGAGCTGCAACAAGAAGCGAAAAAAACAGCGTAAAACCAAAAATAGATGGCCTGTTTCAACAGGTCATCTATTTTTTGAATTTTTTGCGTTTTATTATTTGTCGTTCACAACAATGTAAGCCGCTTTGACTGGCCCGTGCACGCCGACGATCAAGTTCATTTCAATGTCAGCAGAGTTGCTTGGGCCGGTAATAAAATTGATGCATGACGGGACGGTTTCCCCGTTTTTGATCTTTTCGCGGATCTGTAAGGCGGCCTGCGTCATGCGCGGGACAATCGTGCTTTTCGGTACAATCGCGATATACGTCTTCGGCAGCAGGCTGACCGACCGGCCGCGTTCTTTGCTGCTGAACAAAACCACTGTGCCGGATTCCGCCAATGTGATATCACTGAACGTAATCCCGACATTCGCTTTTTCGCACAGCGCAATATTTTTTTCGCCGATTTCGGGATCCCAGACATGGGTTTCGATTCCCATTTCCGGCCAGCCTTCCTCAATCAGCGGGGTTAAGCCGAATTCCCCGAACCGCTTGTCATTCCAAAGCGAGACAGGCCCGCCGCCGTACAGTTCTACGACTTCGTTTAATTTTCCGGGCAAAGTTTTTGCATCCGTTTCAAAAAAATCAACATGGACACTGAGCGACTGCTGGCGCAATACTTCCAGCAGTTCCTCCTGGTTTGCATTTGGCAGTACATCATATTGCGGCTTATGCTTGTAATCCGGACGGGCAACGCCGGATACAACCGGTTTGCGGCCGAGCCTGCCGGCAATATTATTTAAAAATGCATCCCGGTTTTGGATGGCTCCGTTCATTTTTTCTGCCCCCTGTCTTTCTCCCGCTTTTCAAACCAGTCACGGAAAGGTTCTTTGTTCGGCGCAGGGAAATCGCGCACATCCGTCCACGGTTTCATCGGCCCCGGTCCTTTATGGATCAAATCGTCTTTTAAAAACGGACGGACGACTTTGGAAGCCATTTTTGCCCCGGCCCCGTAAAGTCCAGGTTTTGAAGCGCCGACGCCGAACGCTTTCATCAACAGCCGTTCTGCTACCGGTGAGCGTTTTTCTTTTTCCGCGATCACTTGGCGGTGCTTAATCAAAAGCTCATGCAGCGGAATTTTCACCGGGCAGGCTTCTGTGCAGGCTCCGCAAAGCGAAGAGGCGTACGGGAGTTCTTTGTATTTGTCGTATCCGCCTAAAAGTGGGCTTAATACCGCGCCGATCGGTCCTGGGTAAATGGAGCCGTACGAATGGCCGCCGATATTCCGGTAAACCGGGCATACATTGATGCAGGCTGCACAGCGGATGCACTGCAGCACCTGTTGGAATTCCGTCCCGAGAATATCGGAACGCCCGTTGTCGACAATCACGAGGTGGAATTCTTCCGGCCCGTCGACTTCGCCTGCTTCTTTCGGGCCGGTCACAGTTGTAATATAGCTCGTCAGCCGCTGACCGACCGCGCTCCTCGTTAACAGGCTCACCAAAACTTCGAACTCTTCGTAAGTCGGGACAAGCCGTTCCATCCCCATCACAGCGATCTGTGTTTTCGGGAGGGTTGTGACCATGTCGGCATTCCCTTCATTTGTGACAAGGCCGACCGAACCGCTTTCGGCAATGGCAAAGTTACAGCCGGTAATCCCAATTTCCGCCGATAAAAATTCTTCGCGCAAAACTTTACGTGCAAACGCGGCCAGTTCCTCCGGTTTTTCCGTGCCGGTATAGCCGAGACGGTCGCGAAACACGTCGCGGATTTGATCTTTGTTTTTATGCAAAGCCGGCGCGACGATATGGGAAGGATGGTCGCCGGCCACCTGTAAAATGTACTCGCCGAGGTCGGACTCAACAACAGTGCTGCCCGCTTCCATCAGGGCTTCATTCATGCCGATTTCTTCCGTCACCATCGATTTCGATTTAATCACTTTTTTCGCGTTTTTTTTCTGCACGACTTCTTTAATATACCGGCTCGCTTCTTCAGCGGTCTGGGCAAAGAAGACATGGCCGCCGCGTTTTGATACATTTTCGCTTAATTGATAAAGATAATAGTCCAGATTGTTTAAAACGTGCTGGCGGATTTCTTCGCCGAGCGAACGCCAGTCTTCCCAGTTTCCGAGTTCATTCGCCGCCGCCAGCCGGTTGGTTTGCAGCCGTTCCTGGGCACTGCGGACGGCACCGCGCATAAAATCATCGTTGATGCCTTCTTCGACCCTGCCTTTAAATTTTTCATCACTAATCGATAAACCCATTTTTTTCACCCCTTTGCCGTTTTTTAATCTCTGCTGTTCAAAACTTCTGCAATATGCATAATTTTCATCGGTTTTCCTTTACGCGTCATCCGGCCGCCAATATTCATTAAACAGCCGCAGTCGCCGCCGATTAAAACGTCGGCACCGGTTTCTTCGACGTGCTCCACTTTTTCGTCCACCATTTGCTCGGAGATTTCGCTCATTTTCACGGAGAACGTGCCGCCAAATCCGCAGCATGACAATGCATTAGGTAGTGGCACAAATTCAAGGCCGTCCACATGTTTTAACAGTTTCATAGGCGCGTCTTTTACTCCGAGCAGGCGCGTCATATGGCATGATGGATGGTAGGTGGCCTTTACGTGCAGGCTTGCCCCGACGTCTTCCACTTTTAATACATCCACGAGAAATTGTGTAAATTCGTATGTTTTCGCAGCGAGCGCTTTTGCTTTTGGTTCCCACACCGGGTCGCCTGCAAAAATTTCCGGGTATTCTTTAAACATGTATGCGCATGAGCCGGAAGGGGATACAACGTAATCTGCGTTTTCAAACGCTTTCATCATTTGTTTCATCGCAGGTTTTGTATCTTCCAGATAACCGCTGTTATAGGACGGCTGCCCGCAGCAAATCTGGCCTTTTGGAAGATCAACTTCACAGCCCTGCCGCTCCAGCACTTCCACCATTGCTTTCCCGACATCCGCTTTGAACATGTCGACAAGGCAAGTGATGAACAAACTCACTCTCACAATATTCACCTTCTTAAAGTATTAGGTCAATCATCAGATGACCGGATTACAGTTATTATACTCCTTATAGTGAAAACTTGGCAATGAAAGAAATATAGGTTTTAAAACTTTTGCCCTACGAAACGGCAGTTCTGATTGGTTTCCATTCCGGAATCAAAAAGTTAATTCCATTCTATATGTTTATTTTAATGGAAAGATACAAATAAAACACCTGATTTACCGCTTTTTCTATCTTTAGTGACCTTTCTGGAGAGCCCAGCCTTTTTAGTCAAGCCGAACAGTTCTCTTAACGGAAAAGATGCTGCCTTCCTGTAAATAATTCAAAAATTTTAGATACTTATTTACATTTTATCCTTGTCTCTTTACGATATAAATATATGAACATGTTTGGAAAGGGGATGATGATTTGGTCACTTTGGAAAAACTTGTCGAATTGCCTGCGTTTGGCCGGATTGTGCTTGCCGCCGGAAAGTCAGGAATCAGCCGGGCGGTTACGGGGGTCAATGTGACGGAGAGCGTTGATTGGGCGGATTTTTTTAAGCCGAACGAACTACTTGTCACCACTGGGGTCACCATGGGCAATGATCCTGAAAAATTGGAGGAGATGGTGGCGTTTGCCTGCGGTCGGCGCGCAGCCGGGATTGTCATTAACACGGGCCCGTATATTCCTGAAATTCCAGAGGCGGTCATCCGGTTTGCCGATTCACAACATTTTCCGGTTTTTCAAATGCCATGGGATTACCGGGTAGCAGATTTTATAAAAATTACCGTCCAATTTTTGATGATTGAGCAAGGTAAAGAAGCGCTTTCCCAGCAAATACTTGCGGAACTCCTTTTTAACCCGGGGATGGACCGGGCGTATATGCGGAACGGGCTGTTCAAACTCGGTTTTGGGGAAGATGCAGATTACGGCATCATCGTTTGTACCCAGGACACGGAAAAGCCTGATATGTTGCCGTTTGCACAAACGGTGGAAGATGTTTTCCATGCCCGTTATGCGCAGTATCTGGCCGGCGTTTATGAAGACCAGATTATTTACCTTGTCGACCGTTCAAAAGTGCGGACGCCAGATATCCCGTTTGCAAGGGCAGCGGCAAAAATTCAGGAATCCATTTATAAACGGAATATGGAAAGCCTGCTTGTGGGGATGGGAAATTTTTACCGGGATATTGCCGGGATCCATAAAAGCTACCACGAAGCAAAAATGGTCATCCAGCTTGCCAAGCGCCAAGCTGTACCGCCTATTTGCAAATACAAGGAAATCGGCGCCTATAAAATTCTAATGGAAGTCAAGGATCGCGAAAGGATTGCAGGGTTCCACGGGGATATGCTTGGCAACTTGTACCGCTACGATGAGTTGCACGGCACAGATTATGTCCATTTCCTGAAAATTTATTTGGAAGAAGACGGCCAGACTGCTGCGATCAGCCGCCGCGAATTTATTCACCGCAACACCGTGCTGTATAAGGCGAAAAAAATAGAAACGATACTGGATGCAGACCTGACCCGCAGTTTTACAAAGACCAATCTTTCGCTTGCGTTCATGATTGAAGACATTCTCCAATGAGTATGTGCAACCGCACAAAATAATTTGTTCCAATCATCATTACATTCTGAAAAAAACCTTTTTATAATGAGGTTATCATTTACAAAATAGAAATGGAGCTGTCAATCATGAATGAAGCGGAGATTACGCAAATCCAGCAAGACGATCGGCAGTATGTCATGCACTCGTGGGCGAAACAGGCGTATGTGCGGCCAACGGTAATCACGAAAGCAAAAGGCATTTTTTTCTGGGATGAAAGGGATCATAAGTGCTATGACATGTGCTCCCAGCTTGTTTATTTGAATGTCGGGCACCGGCACCCAAAATTGTTGGAGGCGTTTAAATCGGTCGGGGAAATTCCGCTCGCCGCGCCGGCGTTTGCCACCGCGCCAAAATCTCAACTTGCCCGCAAAATTGTTAAGGCGGCACCGGAAAACATGGCCAAAGTATTTTTTACAAATGGGGGTGCGGACGCCAATGACCATGCTGTGAAAATTGCGCGGATGGCCACCGGGCGTTATAAAATTTTTTCGCGCTATCGTTCCTACCATGGCGCGACATTTGGAGCCGGCAACCTGACAGGGGAATCGCGGCGCTTTCTCGTGGAACCAGGGATCCCCGGTTTTGTAAAATTTGAAACACCCTATCTGTACCGCGAAACGCTGGATTTTGAAAGTGAGGAAGCGGCGTCCGCTTTTTACCTTAACCGTCTGCACAGCCAGATCCTCTATGAAGGGCCTGATCAGATTGCCGCTGTTTTCCTTGAGCCGGTTCCGGGCTCAAATGGCGTCCTCATCCCGCCGAAAGGATATCTTGAAGGCGTGCGCGAATTGTGCAGCCGCTACGGAATCCTGATGATCTGCGACGAAGTGATGACCGGCTTTGGTCGGACGGGCAAAATGTTTGCTGTCCAGCACTATCCTTTTGAACCAGATATGATTACTTTCGCAAAAGGAGTGACAAGCGGATACAGCCCGCTTGGCGGTGTCATTCTCAGCCGGGACGTAGCGGAATACTTCGATGAGCATATTTTTCTGACTGGCCTGACCTACAGCGGTCACACGGTTTCAGCTCAAATTGGCTGTGCCTCGATGGACATTTACCAGGAAGAGAATCTGCTTGAAAATGCCCGCGAAACCGGGGGTGTGCTGGCAGAACGGCTCAAACAGTTGAAAAAATTTCGCGCAGTCGGAGATGTCCGCTCGATCGGCCTCTTTGCCGCAGTCGAGCTCGTAAAAGATAAGGAAACGAAGGAACCGCTTCAGGCATATGGCATGGATTACGGAAAAGATCCGTCCGGCCTTATGAAGAAATTTGTAGCGCTGCTTGCAGAAAAAGGTTTTTATACCTATTCGCATGAGTCAAGTGTGATTATTGCCCCGCCGCTGATCATTACAGCCGAACAGGTGAATGAAGCGATGAACTTGTTTGAAACGGCCCTTCGCGAGTTTGAAGAGAACGTATTGTTTCCTGCAAATACTTTAACGGTAAAATGAGGAAAAGCATTGTTGGGATAGAAAGTTTTTCAAAAACTTCATTGGCGCCGGCCGGTGAACTGCGGAAAGGTAAGGGATTGTTGAAATGGAGGACTTTTTTTATAAACAGCCCGTCCCGATTGATTTCGGGGCCGGCAAGATCAGGAAGCTACCTGAAATCATCAAACAGACAGGCGGAAAAAAGGGCATTTTAATCAGCGCCCCGTCGATGCTCAGACAGGGAATTGCGCAGGATATCATGAAAGAAGCTGGTGGTGCGCTTACGGCGGTGTTTTCAAGTATTCAGCAAAATCCGACCGTAAAAAACACGGATGATTGCGCGCGGATGCTGCGTGAAGAAGGAGCAGATTTCGCGGTTGCCATCGGGGGAGGCAGTGTCCTCGATTGCGCGAAAGCTGCTGCCTGCATCGCGCAGACGCCATACAGCGCGTCTGCGTTTCTGGCAAAAGCACAAACGCTTGTGCAACCGGGCATTCCGCTGATCGCCATTCCCACAACTTCAGGGACTGCGAGCGAAGTGACCAATGTGTCGGTCCTGACCGATACCAAAAAAGGCATTAAGGCGCTGATTTCAAGTGATTTCCTTTACCCCGCGTATGCTCTCGTGGATCCTGAATTGACGCTCTCGTGCCCGAAACATGTTACAGCGTCAAGCGGGCTTGATGTGCTTGCACATTCCCTTGAAGCCTATTATGGGAAAAAGCACCAGCCTTATACAGATATGGCGGCTGAACGGGCTGCAGCGCTCGTGTTTGAATACCTGCTCCCGGCTTACCATGAACCTGGAAATCTGCAGGCGCGGGCAAAAATGAGTGAGGCATCCGTCACAGCCGGGCTTGCTTTTAACATGACGCAGACGGCCGCCGCCCATGCCTGCTCTTACCCGCTGACTCAGGAATTCGGCATTGCGCACGGGGAAGCCTGCGCTTTTACCCTGCCGTCGTTCTGGCGTTTGAACAGTGTGGAAGGACCGGAAAGCGGGCGCCTTGAAGCGTTCAGCCGCTGCCTCGGGTTCAAAGATGCGGACGCGCTTGCCGGTCGTATTGATGAAATGAAAAAAGAAATGGGGCTTATCACGACGCTTGAGGAAGCAGGTATTGAAACGGAAGCAGATCTGGACCGGCTTGTCGCAGCGAGCTTTGCACCAAATATGCAGAATAGCCCAGTGAATATAACAAAAGACAAATTGAAAGTTATGTACAGCCGGCTCGCAGGCGGAAAAGTTAAACTGGCTTGATAAAAGCTTCGGCGTTCATTAGCGGTGAACAGTAGATTTTTTCACAAAAAAATAAACTGAAAATTAGCTTAAAAATAAACATTAAAACAATAAAAATAGTGATTTTGTTTTTTCAGTGATATTCAACAAAAGGAGGAGAAAGGCATGCAGCAACAAAAAATGCTGGTTAATGCACAAAGGTTACAGGAAACGCTGGAAAAGTTTGCGTCATTCGGGCGGACGCCGAATAACGGGGTTACACGGTTATCATTGTCGCAGGAAGATCTTACAGCAAGGGAGTACTTGGAAACTTGCTGTAAGGAAATCGGGATGGAAGTGAAATACGATGACATGGCAAACATGTATGCTACAATGCCCGGCAAAGAAGGCAAGCCGCCTGTGGTGATGGGCTCCCATCTCGATTCCGTCAAGAAGGGCGGACGCTTTGATGGCGTTCTTGGTGTCGCGGCGGCATTGGAAGTGGCTCGCACGATTCATGACAACCGGATCAAATTGGAAATCCCTTTTACCATCGTCAATTTTACAAATGAAGAAGGGGCAAGATTTGAGCCGGCGATGATGTGCTCGGGGGTCATTTCGGGCAAATTTGATAAGCAAACCGTTCTTCAAAGCCGGGATGAGACGGGGATGACATTCGGAGAGGCGCTTTCGGCGAGCGGTTATGCCGGCAGCGTTGAAAACCGCCTGAAGAAAGCAGCCGCCTTTCTTGAAATGCATATCGAGCAAGGTCCGGTCCTGGAAAGTGAAGACAAACAAATCGGAATTGTCGAAGGGGTCGTCGGCATGGTCAATTATGAAATTGAAGTCACTGGCGAATCCAACCATGCTGGCACGACGCCGATGGGCATGAGGAGGGATGCATTGTTCGTTGCTTGTGACATCATCAGGGATGTTCGTGAACAATTGAGTATGCTTGACCCGGAACTTGTTTATACGATGGGGCGGATGAATGTGTATCCGAATATCCATACCGTCATTCCGAATAAAGTGGTGTTCACACTTGAAGCAAGGCACAAAGATCCTCAAGTAGTGTCGCAGGTGGTGAGTACAATCAGGACGTTACCGCAGGAAATGGGCGGATGCACGATTGCTTCAAAAAAATTATGGTCCCGTGATACCGTTGCATTTGATCAGGGCATTGTCAGCCGGCTTGAAAAATCGGCTCAGTCGCTTGGGATTTCCGCCAAAAGAATGTACAGCGGCGCTGGCCATGATGCGCAATTTATTGCAAGCTACCTGCCAACCGCGATGATTTTTGTACCGAGTGCAGGTGGCAAAAGCCACTGTGAGGAAGAACTGACGTCATATGAAGACTGCGCGCGCGGCGCAAACGTGGCACTGGATACCGTGTTGTCTTTGCTTACAGGGCAATAACAGCAAATGAAAACGGAGGGGAACGGATGAAATCACAAATTGAAGAAAACGGTATTGTCATCCTGACGAAGGAAACGGCAGAACAATTGCAGCACTCAAACCTCTGGAATGATGACCTGCGCCCTGCAACAAAAGAAGAGCATACCTGGACAGGAAGGAGTTTTGCAGCTTTATGGATCGGCATGTGCCTGATCATTCCTTCCTATACAATGGCAAGCGGCATGATCTCGCTTGGGATGAACTGGTGGCAGGCACTTCTGACCATTTTTCTTGGAAACTGCGTTGTGCTGGTCCCGATTTTGTTAAATGCGCATGCCGGTGCAAAATTTGGGATTCCTTATCCGGTATTTGCAAGGCTCTGGTTCGGATCAAAAGGCGCACATATTCCGACTTTGGCTCGTGCGATCGTGGCAGCCGGTTGGTTCGGGATTAATACCTGGATCGGCACGACAAGTATTGACGCCTTGATGTCGCGCATGGTCTCGGGCTGGTCCGGCCTGCCTTTTCATACCGGAATTGTATTTCTGCTTTTCTGGGCGTTAAATGTTGGCATTGGGATCAAAGGGCCTGAAGCGATTAAATGGCTTGCCACCATTTCTACACCGGTGGTTGGGGTCTCGTCCATAATTTTATTTATCTGGGCGGCCACCCATGTCAATGGCTGGGGGCCAATACTCACAGCGCCGAGCAAGTTCCAGACGACAGGCGAATTTCTCGCGGTGTTCTTCCCGGCACTGACCGGCGTCATAGCCTTTTGGGCAACGCTTGCGCTTAATATTCCCGATTTTGCCCGCCATGCGGTGAACCAAAAATCGATGATGATTTCCCAGTCGTTTGCGCTGCCGCTGACGATGACAATATTCTCTTTTATCGGCATTTTCGTCACTTCCGCCACCGTTGTGATTTTTGGTCAGGCACTTTGGCAGCCGGTTGATCTGCTTTCAAAATTCCCGACTCTTGTCGTTTTTATCGGGGCCATTGTTGTCGCCATTTCATCCATTACGGTCAATGTCGGCGCGAACCTGGTGGCCCCGGCCCGGGCAGTTGAAAATTTATGGCCGCGGCGCCTGACATTTGCGTCGGGCGCAATTGTGACAGGCCTTTTTGCCATTGCCATGCAGCCATGGTACCTCATGTCAAACTTTCAAAATCTGATTTACGGTTTTCTTGGCACATACGGTGCGCTCCTCGGCCCGATTGACGGTATTGCGATCGCCGATTACTGGATTGTAAGGCGCCGGAGGTTTGACCTAAAAGAACTGTATGAGACGAACGGGCGCTACAACTATTCTTCCGGAATTAATACGAGCGGGGTATTTGCGCTTGTGATCGGCATTGCGGTTCCGGTTGTGGGGCTTCTTGTCCCGGGCCTTAGATTTTTGTGGGACAATGCGTGGACAGTCGGAATCTTAGTTGCCGCTGTTGCCTACAGCTGGCTGATGCGCAATGACAGGAGTTTGTTGTCCCAGAAAGCATATGAAGACATCACCGTTTTTGTCAGCCGTCATGAAAAAGGCGGTGCGGTGACCGCAACCGTTGCGGAACAAAGCAATCAAATATAACTTGCAGGGGGTGTTTGAATGGAATCTTTGACGGTCTCAGCCGTGTTTAAAGAAGTTCGGCGAGATTTATCCGCACAGGAAGCAGTGGAAGAAGCAAACCGTTGTTTATACTGTTATGATGCGCCATGTACGAAAGCCTGCCCGACCGGCATTCCCGTTCCTTCTTTTATCCGGAAAATCGCCACGGGCAATTTGAAAGGTTCCGCGCGTGCGATTCTGGAAGCCAATCCGATGGGGGCGACCTGTGCCCGCGTCTGCCCTACCGAAGAATTGTGCGAAGGGGCATGCGTGCTGAACGAGCTTTCCCTGCCGATTATGATTGGCGATTTGCAGCGGCATGCCGTTAACTGGGCGATGCAGTCCGGGGAGACTCTTTTTGAAAAACGCACGTCAAACGGCATGAAGGTTGCCATTATCGGCAGCGGCCCAGCCGGTTTATCCGCGGCTAGGGAACTGGCGAGGTACGGCTTTGGCGTCACTGTTTATGAAGCAAAGGAAAAAGCGGGCGGACTCGATACATACGGGATTGTCCCGTTCCGCCTTCCCCAGGAAATTCCGCTCTGGGAAGCGGACCAAGTGACAGCTTTGGGCGTGGAGATTTTGACAGAAATAAGGGTCGGCGAAGACATTTCAGCGGAGGAAATCCTCTCCCGCTATGATGCCGTGCTAGTTGCATGCGGAATGGGAAATGTTCCGCGCCTCGGCATCCCCGGAGAGGAGTACAACGGCGTTTTGGATGCAATTGAATTGATCGAGAATATCAAAGAAGGCAGGATAACGAATGAATTTAAGGGCAAAAGGGCGGTTGTCATCGGTGCCGGGAATACAGCGATCGATGCTGCCACCTGCCTGAAGCGCGCGGGGGCGGCGGATGTAAAAATTGTCTACCGCAGAACCGAAGCGGAAATGACGGCTTACAAAAGTGAATACGAATTTGCGAAGCGGGAGGGAATTGAATTCAGATGGCAGTGGCAGCCCGCAGAAATCATCAGCGATGTATCCGGCAATGTTACGGCGCTTTCTTTGAGCCGGGTCGTGCTTGGCGCACCTGATGCCTCTGGAAAACGCAAGATCCAGGCAACAGAAGATCCGAAATTTAGGCTAGAAACAGACGTGGTGGTCCGGGCGATTGGCCAAAACCGCCGTACTGATCTAATCAATGCATTCGGCCTTGTGCATCACCATGGTATTCTTGCAGTGGATCCGGAAACTTATCAAACTTCCAATGAAAAAATTTATGCGGCCGGAGACGTTATTTTTGGCATCGGCCCCACGGAAGCGATGGTAGTCAGTGCGGTTGAACAGGGAAAGAAGGCAGCATATGCCATTCAACGCGCCATGCAGACGCGTTACATGAGAGAGGAGGTTTAGTTTTTGGCAAATTTAAACGTTGAGATTACCGGCATCCGTTCGCCCAATCCTTTCTGGCTGGCATCGGCGCCGCCGACCAATTCCGGCTACCAGGTACAGCGTGCATTTGAAGCCGGATGGGGCGGGGTGGTTTGGAAAACGCTCGGCGATCCGATTTTAAATGTCACGTCCCGGTTCGCCGCACTTTCCTATAGCGGAAGAAGAATGGCCGGTTTCAATAATATTGAACTGATTACAGACCGGCCGCTGGATGTAAACCTGAAAGAAATTACTGAAACGAAAAAGAAATTTTCTGATCGAGCAATTATTGCCTCGGTGATGGTGGAGCCAAAACGGGAAAAATGGCATGAAATTGTCAAAAGGGTGGAGGATGCCGGTGTTGATGGACTCGAATTAAATTTTGGCTGCCCGCACGGCATGGCGGAGCGCGGGATGGGTGCGGCATCCGGCCAGGTCCCGCAGCTGGTTGAACAGCAGACTTACTGGGTCAAGGAAGCCGCAAAAACCCCGGTGATTGTAAAACTGACTCCGAATATAACGGATATTACAGCCACTGCCTTCGCTGCTGTACAGGGTGGAGCCGATGCCGTCAGTATGATCAATACGATTAACAGCCTGATGGGGGTGGACCTCGATACCTGGCAGACCGTCCCCCACGTAGCAGGCCTTGGCACACACGGCGGCTACTGCGGCCCGGCCGTGAAGCCGATCGCATTAAGTATGGTGGCAGAATGTGCCCGCAACCCTGACATCCCCGTCCCGATTTCCGGAATCGGAGGGATCGCCACCTGGAAAGACGCAGCTGAATTTATGCTGATGGGCGCCTCCAATGTCCAAGTTTGCACAGCCGTCATGCACCACGGATTCTCAATCGTGGAGGATATGATTGACGGATTGAACCATTATTTGGATGAAAAAGGGTTGCAATCAGCTTCGGACCTTATTGGAAAATCCGTACCGAAATACAAAAACTGGGGAGAACTCGACCTTAATTACAGGACAGTCGCCCGCATTAACGAGGAGCATTGCATTCATTGCAATAAGTGCTATATCGCTTGTGAGGATACGGCTCACCAGTGTATTGACAGGCTGGTGGATACTTCCGGAAAAAGCATTTTAAGGGTGCGCGAAGAAGACTGCGTCGGCTGCAATCTTTGCTCGCTTGTCTGCCCAGCGGACGGCGCCATCACAATGATACCGTTACGAGGGGAAATGCCGCTTACCTGGAATGAACGCCAGCGAAAAATATCCGGTCTTGAAGCCGACGAAATCACAATCAGTTAAATGGAGGGAAATACATGAAAAAACTTATTAAAAATGGAATTGTTGTAACCGCAGCGGACACTTATGAAGCTGATTTGCTGGTTGATGGGGAGAAAATTATAGAAATAGGACGCAATCTCACAGCAGATGATGCAGAAATCATAGATGCAAAGGGGGCTTATATTTTTCCGGGCGGGGTCGATCCGCATACACACCTAGACATGCCGTTCAACAATACGGTAACCGATGATGACTGGGAAACCGGCACAATTGCCGCAGCATTCGGCGGCACCACCACGATCATTGATTTCTGCCTTACAACAGGGGATGATACGTTGGAAAAAGCCGTTGCGCGCTGGCATGGCAAAGCGGAGGGCAAAGCTGCCATTGATTATGGTTTCCATTTGATGCTTGCCAATCTGGATGAAAAGGTGCTGGAAGAATTGCCACTCTTACTGGAAAAAGAAGGAATCACCTCGCTGAAAGTTTTTATGGCATACGCAAAAGAATTCCAAGCTGATGACCGCACCCTGTTCCGCGCATTTAAAGCCGCAAAAGAAGCAGGCGCGCTCGTAATGGTCCACTGCGAAAATGGGAGCGTCATTGACGAACTGGTTACAAAGGCGCTTGCAGAGGGACACACGGAACCGATTTACCATGCTTTAACCAGGCCTCCCGAAGCGGAAGGGGAAGCGACACACCGGGCAATCGAGCTGGCCCACATGGCGGATTCCCAGCTGTATGTCGTCCATGTCACCTGTGCCGAAGCCGTCAAGCAAATCGCCGAAGCACGCGCCAAAGGATACAAAGTATGGGGAGAAACATGCCCGCAATACCTTGTGCTTGACCAGTCTTATTTGGAAAAACCGGATTTTGAAGGCGCCAAATACGTCTGGTCGCCGCCGCTCCGCGAAAAGCATCACCAGAAAGTGCTGTTTGACGCTTTAAAGGCCGGCATTTTGCAAACCCTTGGCTCGGATCAATGCTCTTTTAACTTTAACGGAAAAAAACAGCTCGGACGCAATGACTTTTCTAAAATCCCGAACGGCGGCCCGTTTATCGAAGACCGGTTCAGTATTTTTTTTTCAGAAGGCGTGAAAAAGGGGATCTTATCCTTGAACCAGTTTGTGGACATTGTTTCCACCCAACCGGCGAAACTGTTCGGCCTGTTCCCGGAAAAAGGAACAATAGCTGTCGGGGCGGACGCAGATCTCGTTATTTTTGATCCGGAAGTAAAGTGCGTAATTTCTGCAAAAACCCATCATATGAACGTGGATTACAGCGCGTTTGAAGGCATGGAAATCACAGGAGAGCCAATCTCTGTTTTATGCCGTGGCAATTTTGTCATCAAAGACAAAAAATTTATTGGCCAGCCGGGAAGTGGGAAATATTTGAAACGCAAAAAAATTAACCAGGGTGCTCTGCAGTCCCCGACAGCAGCCACAGTGTAAAAGGAAAAAATGATGCGCGAATCCATTTTATTCCTGAAAGAAAAAGCGGAGATTGACCGTCTGCTGGATTGCGGATTTCGAATTACAGCGGTAGAAGAGGACCTGAACGGTTCTCTGGTCACCTTTACGAAAGAAAACCGATGCTCAGTGCGGCAGATCGTGACCACGGAAGGAAGAAAGTATTTTCCATTAAAAATTTGATCCATCGGAAACCCGATTGCTTGATGCAATCGGGTTTCCCATTTCCAGAAAATCTATTCCAAAATTTATTTTAACGAATTACTAATTTACCACTTTACTAAACTAAAGAAACACGCTAAAATAAAGTCATAAATTTTACCGAGAACAACACAGAGGGTGAACATATATGAATAAAAAATGGGGACTTTGGACATTAACCACGTTCGTCGTCGGTAATATGGTGGGCGGCGGGGTCTTCATGCTGCCGGCTAATCTCGCAAATAAGGCCGGGGCGCTCGGTTCTACACTTGCGTGGGTGCTGACCGGTTTTGGCGTTTTGATGATTGCGCTCGTGTTCGGAAACCTGGCCATCCGGAAACCGGAACTGAAAGCAGGACCGCAAAGCTACGCACAGTCGCTTTTTAAATCGAAACAGGCAGGCCGGGTCGCCGGCTACAGCATGGCATGGGGCTACTGGGCAGCGAACTGGGCGGCAACGGCTTCCGTCATTATTTCGTTTGCGGGTTATTTAACGACATTTTTCCCGATTATGCAAAGCACGAAAATCCTGTTTACGCTCGGATCTTTCCAAATGGAGACCGGAAAATTTTTGACATTTGCTGTGTGTACAGTCATGCTTTGGGGGATTCAATCGATCCTGTCGCATAGCTTTAACAGTGGCGGAAAAATGAATCTTATCGCGACGGTCACAAAAGTACTCGGCTTTATGATGTTTATCGTCATTACCGTTTTTGCATTCGATGCCGCGAACTTCGGCAATGCGAAAGCTTTTACCGATGCGGACGGCCACGCCGTTTCTCTCTTCGGGCAAATTAACGGCGGCGCCATCTCCACATTGTGGGCGTTTATCGGCATAGAATCGGCAGTGATGCTGTCAAACCGCGCCAAATCACAAAAAGATGTGAAAAAGGCAACACTTCTCGGCCTGTTGATCTCGATCCTGATTTATGTCGGCATTACACTACTGACAATGGGCGCTTTGTCCCAGGCGGAACTGCGCGTTTCACATAAACCGCTTGTCGATGCGCTCGGTCAGGTGCTCGGTGCAAACGGCCAGTATATATTAGCCGCACTGGCGCTCATTTCCTTGTTTGGTTCAACTGTCGGCTGGATTATCGTCAGCTCCGAAGTGCCATACCAGGCGGCAAAGGCCGGCCTTTTTCCGGCATTTTTCGGGAAAACGAACAGAAAAGGATCACCGTCCCGTTCGCTATTGGTAACGAATATCATGACGCAAATCTTTTTATTCTCCACTGTGTCGGACACCATTTCGGAAGCGTACGATTTTGCCATTGTCGTGGCAACACTGGCCTATTTGATTCCGTATCTTGTATCGGTTATTTACCAGTTGAAGCTGGTGGCAGCCGGTGAAACTTATACGTCGCTAGGCGCTCGCACAACAGACGGTATCATTACCGGTATTGCGCTAGTGTATTCGGTATGGGTTATCATTACCGGCACTGCCGATTTAAAAACGTTCTTCCTCGGCATCGGGCTGTTTGTCATCGGCCTGGTTTTATACCCGGTTTTGATGCGGGAAAATAAAGTATATAAAGAAGTGTTGGAGTAACTGCAACCCGTTGGGAAGACTGCTTCCTGACGGGGTTCCTTTGCTTAGGCTAGTCACCCGGCCACCTCTATTGCGAGATGATTCAGAAGTGGAGGCGGATTGTAACCCCCATTTCTTAGGTTCCTTTCTTGGCCGGTTTCCAACGGTCCGCCACTATGACCAGTTGATTCAAGTGGAGGCGGGTTGTAACCTCATTTCGATTCTTGTGCCAGTTTCCAATGGGCCGCCGCTATTGCGAGATGATTCGTACGGAGACGGGTTCAACCCCCGTTTCGCATTCTCCATTCATGTACCGGTTTCCAATGGATTGACACTATGGCCAGATGATTCAGAAGTGGGGGCGGGTTGTAACCCCATTTCGATTCTTGTGCCAGTTTCCAATGGGCCGCCGCTATTGCGAGATGATTCGTACGGAGACGGGTTCAACCCCCGTTTCGCATTCTCCATTCATGTACCGGTTTCCAACGGGCCGACGCTATGGTCAGATGGTTCGGAAGCGGAGGCGGGTTTTAATCCTCTCATTTCGCAGGCTCCCATCAAAAAGAAAAGGATGCCCTATAAAGGACATCCTTTTCTTTTTACAAACTCATCTTCAAAATTTCCCGCACATCTTCCTTGCCCAGTTTTTTAAAGTTGCCGATCGGGCCGAATGGCAAAGCTTTTTCTGCCATGACGTCGAGCTTGTCATCGCCGATATTGTAATCTGCAAGCCGGCTTGGCGCGCCGATTTCGTTAAAGAAAGCGCGGACTGCATCAATGCCAGCAAGTGCAATTTCCTCATCCGTTTTCCCTGCAGGATCCACGCCCCATACCTCAACGGCAAACCGTTTGAAACGCGGGATATTTTCTTTATAGACGTACTTCATCCAGTTCGGGAAGATGATCGCAAGCCCGCCGCCGTGCGGGATATCGTAAACAGCGCTGACGGCGTGCTCGATCGAGTGCGTTGCCCAGTCGGTTTCCACGCCGGTCGCAAGCAGGCCGTTGAGCGCAAAAGTGGAGCTCAGCATTAAGTTTGCGCGCGCATCATAGTCCTCAAGGTTTTGCAGCACTTTACGCGCATTTTCGATCACTGTTTTCATAATCGTTTCTGCAAAACCGGTTTGCAGCGGAATTTCTTTTGTATGCGAAAAATATTGCTCAAATACGTGCGAGAGCGTATCCGAAATGCCGTAAACAGTCTGGTTACGCGGCACGGTAAACGTATTTTCCGGGTCTAAAATCGAGAACGTCGGGAAAGTCATGCTTGCTCCGTGTTTTTGTTGCGTTTCCCAGTTCGTAATCACCGAGCCTTTATTCATCTCTGAACCCGTCGCAGCCAGCGTCAGCACAGTGCCAAGCGGCAGCGCTTTTTCCACTTTCGCCTTTCTTTCGTAAAAATCCCATACATCGCCGTCATACAGGGCACCGCCTGCGATTGCTTTCGAACAGTCGATGACGCTGCCGCCGCCGACAGCAAGAATCCAGTCGAGTTCATTTTCGCGGATCAGGGAGATGCCTTTTTTAACGGTGGACAGGCGCGGATTCGGTTCAACGCCCGCAAGTTCGCGCACATGGCAGCCTTTCTTCTCAAAAATTGCCTGCAATTTGTCATACAAGCCGGAACGTTTGATGCTGCCGCCGCCATATACAAGCAAGATCCGTTTTCCGAGCTGGTCGATTTTTTCATCGAGCTTTTCGAGCTGCCCTTTTCCGAAAATCAGTTCAGTCGGGTTGTAAAACGTAAACGGGTTCATCCAATTCCCTTCTTTCTTTGGAGTTTTACAGACAGATTGTACCACATTTTAGGATGCGCCAATCATTTTAAAAGCTTGCATGAGGAAAACAGTCCTTTTCGTTTAAAATTTGAAAGCGCGTTCTGATCGGTATGTAAGAAAACCTGACAACAAATATAAAAATTTTAAAAAAATTAACGAAAAAGTATTGAAAAAATGGCTGACATCACATATGATAATTTATATAACAAAGATGCGTTATAAAATCTAACATCAGAAAGGAAGAGGCAAATGGTTCCTGCAGATTCGGTCTTTATGTTTGTATCGACGGCGCTTGTTTGGGTCATGACACCTGCGATTGCGCTGTTTTACGGGGGGATGGTGAAAAGCAAAAACGTTTTAAGCACCGCGATGTACAGCTTCGGTTCGCTTGGGATTGTATCGGTATTATGGATTCTTGTTGGTTATTCGCTGGCGTTTTCAACCGGCGGCAACGCGATTCTCGGCGATTTAAGCTGGGCGGGGTTGCACGATGTCACGTTTAAACCGAATGCAGATTACAGTGCGACGATTCCGCATAACTTATTCATGATGTTCCAAATGACGTTTGCGGTTTTAACCATTGCCATTATTTCAGGCGGTTTTGTCGGACGGATGCGGTTTTCGGCATACTTGATTTTCATTTCCTTATGGTGCGTGCTCGTCTATGCGCCTGTTGCCCACTGGGTATGGGGCGTTGGCGGCTGGATCCGCAACCTTGGCGCACTCGACTTTGCAGGCGGCAATGTGGTTCATATTTCTTCCGGCGTGGCGGCCCTCATCCTCGCGCTTGTGCTCGGAAAACGGAAAGAATCCGAGACCGGACGGCATAACTTAATGCTTGTCCTGATCGGCGGCAGTCTCCTTTGGCTCGGGTGGTTCGGATTTAACGTCGGAAGTGCCTTATCGTTAAATGAAGTTGCCATGTATGCTTTCATCAATACCAATACTGCGGCGGCTTGCGGGTTAATCGGCTGGGCCGCGGTGGAATGGATTGTCAATAAAAAGCCGACATTGTCAGGCGCGATCTCGGGCGGCATTGCAGGGCTTGTAGCGATCACGCCGGCAGCCGGGTTTGTAACGCCAATGGCTTCGATCCTGATCGGCCTGGTTGGCGGCATCGTCTGCTTCTGGGGCGTCACGTATTTGAAATCGAAACTCGGCTATGATGATACGCTGGATGCATTCGGCATTCACGGCATCGGTGGCACATGGGGCGGCATTGCAACCGGCCTGTTCGCCTCTAAAGCGGTCAATTCTGCTGGCGCGAACGGTTTGTTCTACGGTGATCCGTCGCTCGTCTGGAAACAGCTCGTCGCCATTGTGTCCACCTATATTTTCGTTGGTATTGCCTCCTTTATTATCATCAAAGCGATCCAATTGTTTATGCCGATCCGTGTTGATGAAGAAGCGGAAAAAAGAGGTCTTGATATTACGTTGCACGGCGAACATGCTTACGGCCAGCCGTACGAAGATGCGGTTTACGAACAGGCTGCAGCAAAATAATAGAAGAAATACCAGCCCCTTTCCAGGCTGCCGGGACAATCCCGGCGGCTTTTATTTTGCTTAGATTGGGAACGCGGTTTAGCGCATCATGCCATTTTCGCCGCAACATTTCCAAAAATCATGTAAAATGAAGATAAATCCTTTTTGGCGGGGGATGGGGATGCGTAAAAGAAAGGTTTCATTGCAGACAAAAATACTGGGGCTTGTGCTGCTTCTGTCTTTTTTGATCATCGGCACGATTTCCGGTTATTTTATGGTGCTGGAGCAGCGCCGAATCGAACAACAGGAAGGGCGCCTGGCGTTAAATATTGCGAAAACGGTGGCGGCAATGCCGGCTGTTGTGAATGCTTTCCAAAGCAAAGATCCGTCCAAAACGATTCAGCCGCTTGCGGAAAAAATCCGCAAAGAAACCGGCGCCGAGTTTATCGTTGTCGGCAACAGGGAAGGGATCCGCTACTCCCATCCGCTCCCGGACCGGATTGGCAAAAAGATGGTTGGCGGTGACAATGAACGGGCCATTTTGAAAGGGGAATCCTATATCTCAAGCGCAAAAGGATCACTTGGCCCGTCATTAAGAGGGAAAACACCGGTACGCGACCGGAACGGAAACATTATTGGCATCGTGTCGGTCGGGTTCATGTTAAGTGATGTGAATCGGCAGACCAACATGCACATGATGAAAGTGGCTGGCGTCGCACTGCTCGCTTTTTTCGGGGCCATTATCGGAAGCGTGCTGCTTGCCCGGGATATCCGTAAAGACACAATGGGGCTTGAACCGTTCGAAATCGCGTCGCTTTACAAAGAAAAGCGGGCCATTTTACATGCGGTTAAAGAAGGGATTATTGCTGTTGACCGGGAAGGGTTTGTCACTACCATGAATCAGCCAGCGAAAAAAATGCTGCATATTGACGGATCGGTCAGGCGTACAAAGATTGACAAGCTGATACCGGCTTCCATTTTTTACGCCGTGTTAAAATCCGGCAAGCCGCAAAAGGACCGGGAAATGGTATGGAAAGACCGGACGCTCATTGTAAACAGTACTCCGATTCTGAATGAACGAGGGAAAGTGCAGGGGGCGGTTGCTTCTTTTCGCGACCGTTCGGAAATTGAACGAATGGCCAATACATTGAGCGAAGTCCGCCAATACTCGGAAGATTTGCGGGCCCAGTCCCATGAATACGCAAATAAGCTGCATGTCCTTTCCGGGCTGTTGCAGCTTGGGGCTTATGAAGACGCAATTGAATTTATCAGGGAAGAGACGGCATCTTTGAAAAACCAGCACGCCCGTGTTTTTGAGAAGATAAAAGACATGAAAGTCCAGGCGGTTTTGCTCGGCAAACTCGGCAAAGCATCCGAAAAAAAGATTCATTTTGATATTGATCCGAACAGTTCTTTAGAAAGGTTGCCAAAGCAAATCGATGTGATGCGGCTGATTGTCATGCTTGGCAATCTGCTCGACAATGCTTTTGAAGCAGCGGGAAAAACCGATCACCCGGCCGTCTTGTTTTTTGCGACAGATATGGGGGATGACATTGTATTTGAAATCAGCGATAACGGACCTGGCATGGAAGAAGCGGTCCTCGGGCATATATTTGAAAGGGGTTTTACAACAAAAGCAAAAGAAGCGAACAGAGGGTTTGGCTTATCCAATGCCGCTCATGCTGTGTCTGAACTTGGAGGTTTTATTGAAGTCCACAGCCACCCCGGGGAAGGAACGGTTTTTACGGTTTATTTGCCGAAAAGGGAGGGTGTCAACAGTTGAAAACAATAAAAGCGGTGATCGCCGAGGATGATTTCCGTGTGGCGCTTGTCCATGAAAAGTTTCTGGCGGAGTTCCCTTGTTTCGAAGTGGTTGGCAAAGCCTTGAATGCAAAAGAAACACTGGCGCTTGTAGAGGAAAAGTCTCCGGATTTTTTGCTTCTGGATGTATATTTTCCCGACCGGATCGGTGTTGATCTGCTTCCTGACCTGCGGGCGTTGTCGCCGCATCTCGACATTATGATGATTACAGCCGCTGTGGAAAAGGATTTTATCGAAAAGGCGCTTCATTATGGGGTGGAACATTATTTAATCAAGCCGGTTTCGCTTAAGCAGTTTAAGGAGACGGTCGAAAAGTATCTGGATAAAAAGCGCCTCCTGGAAACAGCGGGTACGGTGGATCAGGCCTGGGTTGATTCGCTGTTCGGGTCGCCACGCCGGGAAGCGGGGACGCAGGAAACGGAGCTGCCGAAAGGAATTGATGCGATTACGCTGAGCAAAGTAAAAGCAGTGCTGATTCCGGACCAGGGGCAGTCCGCCGAACAGGTCGCCGAAAAAATCGGCGCCTCCCGGACAACCGCCCGCCGCTATTTGGAATACCTGGTTTCAATCCGGACGTGCAGGGCAGAAGTCGAATACGGCATCGTCGGCAGGCCGGAGCGGAAATATTACCTTGTTTAAACGCCTGTACGGCAGGTTGTGAAAACGAGGGTTACAAAAAATGGAAATCGGGTTTTCCATAAGTGTTGGGACCGTGACGGGATACTGGGGAGTACTGGGTACGTGTTGCTCTTGCACGAGGCTCACCGACCATTAGATCGGCCGGGCTTCGTTAGCGAGTACTGGGCACATGTTGCTTTTACACCCTTCCCCCTTTTCTGTTCGTGAACAAAATAAACAAAATAATCAAAATGGATTTTATATCAATAATGTTGAAAACGCTTACAATGGTTGCTTCGTTGGGTAAACTGAAAGAAACGAACGAAGGGGTGGCTGTTTTGTTGGCATTCATGGGTTTTTTGATGATTATTGTTTTCATGTTTTTGATCATGACGAAACGTTTGTCCGCCATGATTGCGTTGATGTTGGTGCCGATCATTTTTGCGGTTATCGGCGGGTTTTGGAAAGGAATCGGGAAGATGGCGATCGACGGGGTTACAAGCGTTGCGCCGACCGGCATTATGATTTTATTTGCCATTCTTTATTTTGGACTCATGATCGACGCGGGGTTATTTGACCCGGTGATCTCGCAAATATTAAAACTCGTAAAAGGGGATCCGCTCAAAATTGCGATCGGGACAGCGGTTTTAGCCGTTTTGGTATCGCTTGACGGGGACGGCACGACCACCTATATGATTACCATATCCGCGATGCTGCCGCTTTACCAGCGGATCGGCATGAAACCGCTCGTGCTTGCGGGCATTGCCGTTTCCGGATCGGGCGTGATGAACCTGCTGCCATGGGGAGGCCCGACAGCTAGGGCAATGAGTGCGCTCGGCCTCGAGACGTCAGATCTATTCACGCCGGTGATTCCGTCTATGATCGGCGGCTTGCTATTTGTCTTTCTCCTTGCTTTTTATCTCGGGCGTAAAGAAAGAAAACGGCTGGGGATCATCAGCTCAGAAAATGAAGCAATTTTGGAACAGGCTGCAGCAGTTGCAGTCGGTGAGGGGAATGAATTAAAGCGCCCGAAACTCATTTGGTTCAACGGCCTTTTGACGATTGCGCTGCTTGTTGGGCTCATTATGGAAGTCCTGCCGACAGCGGTTTTGTTTATGCTCGGTTTTGCCATTGCGGCGATGGTCAACTATCCGAATATGGATGTCCAGAAAGAAAGGGTTGCAGCCTATGCCGGAAATGCGATGTCGGTTGTGGGAATGATTTTTGCAGCCGGGATTTTTACAGGCATTTTGTCCGGGACAAAAATGGTTGATGCAATGGCAAACACATTGATTACCCACGTTCCAGCAGCCTGGGGCCCGCATTTTGCTGTCATCACGGCAGTCATCAGTGCACCGTTTACCTTTTTCATGTCCAATGATGCATTTTATTACGGCGTTCTCCCGCTCGTTGCAAAGGCAGCGGCAGCGTACGGCATTAGCGCGGAGGCAATTGGCAGGGCATCATTGCTCGGGCTTCCGGTCCATTTGCTGAGCCCGCTCGTCCCATCCACCTATCTGCTGGTCGGCATGGTCGGTGCCGAGTTTGGTGATTTGCAGCGTGCTTTCTTAAAATGGGCGTGCGTATCGGCACTCGTTATGATCATTGTGGCATTGGTGATTGGCGTGATTCCATTTTGAAGCAGGAAAAGCGAAAGGATGATGTGTGCCTTTCGCTTTTTTGCACTTGAGGGAGCCTAGGTTTCGTTCCGGTCCTTACAGGCTGGTCTGTGGTTTTCGCGGCTCTTTTCGTAAAATGACCTGAAAGAAAAGAAGCCCGTGTTTACGCGTTCACCGAGGTGCTTTGCCGCATACGAAAACACGGCTTCCCAAAAAAGCGAGATAGAAGGAAGCGGCGGGGTGGAACAAGCCAACCACCGCTTCTGATACGACGTAAAAAGCGACAACAGGCTTGTCAATTAATCCTTTTTGCCGAATCCTGCTGTGTCCGCAACAATTGCTGGCTGATTGTCTCCTGCTGTGCATCCTGCGCAATCGTGTAGCGCGGACGCCTTTTTGTTTCCTGGTAAATTTTACCAATATACTCGCCGATTAACCCCATACTCATTAACATAAAGCCGCCTAAAAACCAAATGGAGATGATAATCGAAGCCCAGCCGTCATCCGCATGGCCGGAAATTTTTACAAAAAGTGCATACAAGCCGGCGATGGTGCTTGATAAAAAAGTAAACAAACCGACAAGGGTAATAAAGTGAATCGGCACCACACTAAAAGAAGTAAGGCCGTCAAAGGCAAACGCCAGCATTTTTTTGAGCGGATACTTGCTCTCGCCGGCTGCCCGTTCTTTCCGGTCGTAAAGCACTTCGGCCGTTTGCAAGCCGATTAACGGCACCACACCGCGCAAAAATAAATTTTGCTCAGGGAAGCGGGAAAGCTCCTCCAGCGCACGCTTACTCATCAGCCGGTAATCCGCATGATTGTATACGAGATCAACGCCGAGTTTTTTCATTGCCCGGTAATACCCCTGGGCAGTCGCTCTTTTAAAAAAGGTATCTTTCTCCCGCTTTTTCCGCACGCCGTACACAATGTCACAGCCGTCGTGAAACTTCAATAGAAATTCGCGCATAACCGAGATGTCATCCTGCAAATCAGCATCGATGGAAATGACACAGTCAGCCTCTTCTTTTGCTGTTTCGAGCCCGGCAAGCAGCGCTTTTTGGTGCCCGAAATTGCGCGAAAGCTTCAATCCTTTGACAAGCCGGTTTTTCCTTACAATTTCCTCGATCATCGTCCATGTCTGGTCACGGCTGCCGTCATCGACAAACAAAATACTGCTTTTCGGGCTGATCAGGCCTTCGTTCATCAAGGAATACACCATTTCCGTCAGCTGGCGTTCCGTTTCGTATAAAACAGCCTCTTCGTTGTAACAGGGAACGACAATGGTCAGTACTGGATTTTCCACGTTAGCAACCTCCAACAAACAGTATTACGGATAGGTTTTGCCAGCGTGCATCACTTTATGCTTGAAAAAGGGAAATGAAGAAAAAGAATGGCAAGATGAGAGATTATGCGGTCTTCTCTATAAAATAACTTAAGTTTTTACATCAACCCCGAGCACCCATTCGGCATGAGTCCTACTTTTTGTGGCAGGCAACAGAACGGAAAAAAACATGGAATGGTAAAAGAGAACAGACCAGACATTGGAAAATCAGGCGGAAACGTGGTATACTAAGATGCGGAGTGCAACGGATGGGGAATATATATTTTACCATCTTAATTATATCATCTCCTCATCCCATTGTCAAATTTATTGGCTTGCGGTGCTACATTTTTCCCTACTGGTTGGGATGCCGGGGTATACCGCTTCATGCCATATAAAATGAACTTATGTTTTGACATCAAGCCAATTTGCATGATGACTACTTTTACAGCAGGCAACAGAGCTAAGATAGTTTGTTCATTTTTTTAAGAAAAATTTTCTATACTCTTACTGTCAGGAAGGGGCCGGTTCTATGCCACACGATGAAGAATGGTTAAAGGAACAAAAACGCGTTGATGATACAATTGAAAAAATGAAGCACGAAAAGGATACACTGCTCTCCAAAGTAAGGGCTGTCCGCGGCGAGGCACAGGAAATCCGCAATACGTTCTGGGAAGACGTAACGGTGAACCTCGATGAGCCGGATGATGTCGTAGAAACATCGGCGAGCGTCCGCCAGCAGGCAGAACTCCTTGCTGAACGCGAACGAAGCTATGGGCATATGGAAAAAGATGTGAAAAAACTTGATCGCCTCATTTATTCTCCATATTTTGCCCGCGTCGATTTTCATGAAGAAGGGGAACCTTCCGAGCCCATTTACATCGGCATTGCTTCCTACCGGGATGAGGATGAGTATCTCGTTTACGATTGGCGTGCGCCAATTTCCAGTATTTATTATGACGGAGTGCCCGGCCCGGTTTCGTACCAGGCGCCGGACGGCAGGCGCGAAGGCATCATGGATTTGAAACGGCAGTTTTTAATCCGGCGCGGCCATATTGAAGCGATGTTTGATACCGGTGTTTCGATTGGCGATGAAATGCTGCAGGAAATGCTTGGAGCAAATGCAAATACCCATATGAAAAATATTGTGGCGACGATTCAGAAAGAACAGAACCGGATTATCCGTGATGTTTCCAGCAATCTTCTGTTCGTGCAAGGGGCCGCCGGAAGCGGAAAAACATCGGTTGCCCTGCAGCGGATTGCGTATTTGCTGTACCGTTACCGCGATTCGCTCCATTCCGAGCAAATGGTTTTATTTTCGCCGAACCAGCTATTTAATCATTATGTGTCAAAAGTGCTCCCGGAGCTCGGGGAAAACAATATGCAGCAGACGACTTTCCTGGAATTTGCCCAGGCACGTGCCGGCAAAAAGCTAAAAGTCGAAAGCCTGCTCGAACAAATGGAAGAAGCGCTCGAAGGCAAAGCCGAAAATAGGAAAGAAGCACAAATCAAAGGCAGCCTTGCCTTTTTCCATGCCGTTCGGGATTATGTGGAAAAACTTTTAAACGGCGGCATCCTTTTCCGCGATATCCGTTTTAAAGGCGAGACGATCGTGGCAAAGGAAAAAATTGCTGAGATGTTTTATGCCTATGATAAAAGTTACTCGCTGTCGAACCGGTTTCAGCTTGTCAGCAAAAAGCTGCTGAAAGAACTGGAACAGATTGCAAAAGAAGAGCGGAAAAAGCCATGGGTGGAAGAAGAAATGGAACTGCTCGGGACGGAAGCTTTTCTTGCCGCCCATCAATATGCCGAGCGCAAATCGCGCAAGAGCAATGATGCGTTCAGCGAGTCCAATTATGAGAAAGAATTTCTGGCGCGTAAAATTGTCAACCGCCGCTTCAGCTCGATCCGAAAACAAATTAAAACGTTCCATTATCTCCATATCCGTGCCCAGTATCTGGATTTTTTACGGCGCGCACCAGAATTTGTTCCCGGTGCGGAAGAACGGCTTGATGCAAAAACGCGCGCCGCTTTCCGTGAAGGGTGGCTGCCCTATGAAGATACCGTGCCGTTTTTGTATCTCTTTGACCTTTTGACAGGCAAAGCAACGAGCAGTTCGATCAAATATGTGTTTATTGATGAAATCCAGGATTATTCGCCGGTCCAGCTTGCCTATTTGCGCTATTTGTTCCCGTACAGCAAGTTTACGATGCTCGGTGACTTGAACCAGTCCATATTCGGCACAAGCGGCCGTTCGCAGATGGAGCTGATCAAGGAGATTTTCGGTGAAGAAAAAGCGCAGGTCGTATACTTGACGAAAAGCTACCGCTCGACTGCCCAGATCACCCGCTTTACGAAAGAAATTTTAGCAGGCGGGGAGAAGATTGAATGGTTTGAACGCGAAGGCGATTTGCCGGTTGTTACGGTGGCCCGCGGCAAGGAAGAAGCTTTGGCAAAAGTTGTACAGTTTGCGAAAAAATACGCAAAAGAGAGCAATACCGTTGCGATCATCGGCAAGTCACGGAAACAGTGTGCCGAAGCGTATGAAACATTGCGGGAAGAACTGGATCTGACCTTTATTGAAAAAGAATACAGCGATCTTCCGGAAGGCATCATCCTGATCCCGTCTTATCTTGCGAAAGGGCTGGAATTTGACAGCGTCATCGTGCTCGATGCTTCGGCGTCTGTATATAAGGATGAAGCAGAACGCACCCTGCTATATACAGTCGGGACGCGGGCGATGCACCACCTCGCCCTTGTCAGCAACGGTCCGGTGACCCCGCTTTTAGATAAAGTGCCTGAGACGCTATACGTTAAGAAATAGGAAACAGGATAACAACGGCCGGCTGCCAAACGCATCAGCCGGCCGTAATCTTTTCCAGTAAGTAAACCAGAATGCAGAATGGTTCGTAATGTTCATGATGTGAGAATCAAATGGATGGTCCTTGAGAATCTTTAAATCGGTTACGGGTGTGATGGCGTCACGAAACAGACATTACTGTTTAGGGAATTTAGCAGGAGTTTTTGGGTGAGGTGCAGAAACATTAACATAAATACTTTTTATATAGGGGGAACGTATGGAAAAGTTTATTAAAATATGGAGGAGTACTTATATTTGGCTTTTGATCTTTCTACCGGTTCTTTTATTCGCAACTTTCGATCATGTCCATATTTCTTTTTTCATCTTAGCCTTTTATTTCTTTGTTCACCTTATCATAGAATTCTATAAAAAAGTTGCAGCCAGGGAAAAAGTTGTTACTGTTTGCTTGATATTGATTTTTCTTTATTTTAGCTTTGTTAAATGAAATAACCAAGGCAGTTGCCTTGGTTATTTCATGTACGAAGTCACAGCGTCATATGAACTTACCAGCTTCGTTCTCGAAGAATTTGAATACAACTTTGTACTCCATTTTACGTATATTGCGGCATTATCTTCGTCAACATATTTTTTAGTAGTCCAATAATAATTTTTGCTCTTTGATACAGGCATGACACTGGTTACTAAACTAGCAGAAGCGGCGCCTTTCCATCCTCCTACTCTTTTAGCAATATAACTAGATACAACTGCTTCAAAAGCCTTGTATAAAGTGCTAGCTATTTTGTTACCAGAAACATTATCGCCTTTATAAGTCGCTTTATATTTCCAACTCCAATTGCCACCAGAGCCGTTTACAAGTTGGACATAAGATACTGTTCCCAAACCCGATGGGTTTGTAGGTGAAGAAGCAATAGGTGTTGTTGTAGAGTTTCCATTTTTATCATAATAAGTAACACTAATAAGCTGAGGAGTAGAAGCAGAATCACTACTATTGCTACTACTTATATCATCATCTGCCTTTACTTTTGATGAAACTAAAGGAATTAAAGGAACAATCAACAAAACACTCAGAAACAATAAAAAATTTTTTTCATAAAAAAACTCCTTTCAATTTTTTGTTTGCACAATTATTATACTACTTTTAAAAATTTTTTCAAAGGGAAAAATGCGTTTTTTCAAAAAATATTTGTTCCATACTTAGAACTTGCTCATTAAGCAAAGTTCCTGGACTTGACAAGAATTCTGGAAGATTGGTTAAACATTAAATACAAGGATTTTATAAAAATACATGAAAAAGCATTGCACTCGTAAGCTTTTCAATGGTAGAAGAAGGAAAAATCAGTCCGTATTTGCAGTATCTCTTCTTAGGCGTATGAGTAGCCCGCTCTTGATAGCCGAACGTATTTCAGGACTTTCGTGGGTATCGGATTTTGGATTTTTGGGGAGCTGGATTATGATTAGAAACTGGAAGTGTTCCAAGATGACTTTGGCCATCTGACATATCGGGAAAATCTTGTCATATACACAATGCGTACCGGCCCATCGTACGTGGTAAACTAAATTTGCACTAATATAAGGAGGAGAAAAAATGGCCTTTTCTCAAAGAATTCTTCCGGCTTCTGTCAACATGAAGGAGTTTGAAAGGTTTTTAAAAAGTGATTATGAAATCGGGATTTTTCTGGAGCTTCACATTTCACAGCTCAAATATGTCGCGGCAATGGCAAAGGCGGAAGGCAAAAAAATGATTTACCATGTGGACTTGATCCAGGGCTTGAAGAGTGATGATTACGCAACGGAATATTTATGCCAGGAGTATCAACCTTTCGGGCTAATTTCCACGAAAGCCAATGTCATACAAAAAGCAAAGCAAAAGGGAGTCGTGTCGATCCAAAGAATGTTCCTGATTGATTCGCATGCGCTTGAGAAAAGTTACAAATTAATTGAACGGACGAAACCTGATTATATTGAAGTTTTGCCG
Organism: Weizmannia sp. WK01; assembly: GCF_025905465.1. NCBI lineage: Bacteria > Bacillati > Bacillota > Bacilli > Caryophanales > Bacillaceae > Heyndrickxia > Weizmannia sp. WK01. Next base: position 495,234 of record NZ_CP109616.1, read on the forward strand.
GGAATCGCGCCATGGATGATCACCGAAGTAAAAGAACGGCTTGGCATTCCAATTTTTGCAGGCGGGTTGATCCGTACGCGGGAAGATGTGGAAAAAGCATTGAAAGCCGGAGCGGAAGGCATCACTACCTCGGACACGGAATTGTGGGAAGCCTTTTTGGAAAAGAAATAAAGATAAGCGGCTGTTCCGGGCGGCCGCAGTGGTTTTTTGCATGGGACGGCACCCGGGTGTACAGCGGGCATATTGACAAGCCGACTCCTAACCAGAAGTGGAAGCGATGTGAAACATTCTCCCATTGGAGCCGAATGCAGCCCAGCGGAATCCTAAGTCTGCTGGCAAGGATGTCCGCTTCTTTCAACAAAATCTGGAAAAATCCGGTATATATTTTTTTGTGAACATGGATTGACAAAATTTAAAGTAAGCGTTATCATCATACATAAGTTAATAAACTTGGCAGGAGAACAAAGAGATCCACTCCATTCGCAACAAATTTGCGGGCGTCGTGGGTCTTTTTGTTCTTTTTTGATGAAAGGGACCGGAGTGTTGCCGGATCAGCTTTTAATTCATTCGAAATGGAGGAAGGGGTATGAATCCATATTTAGCAGAATTGGTTGGCACAGCCATCCTGATTATTTTTGGTGGCGGTGTTTGTGCCAATGTCAATTTGAAAAAGTCATTTGCCTACCAGAGCGGCTGGATTGTCATTTCGTTCGGGTGGGGACTTGGCGTCGCCATGGCGGCTTATGCAGTCGGAAAATACAGCGGTGCCCACTTAAATCCCGCACTTACCGTCGGGCTTGCATTTAACGGGGATTTTCCATGGTCGAAAGTGGCCGGGTATATTTTGGCGCAAATGGTCGGAGCCATGATCGGCGCTGCCGTCGTATTTTTTCACTTTTTGCCGCACTGGAAGGAGACGGACGATCCGGGAGCCAAACTTGGCGTATTTTCGACCGGGCCGGCCATTCCAAACTATTTTGCCAATCTTATCAGTGAAATGATTGGGACCTTTGTTCTTGTGCTCGGTGTTCTTACGATCGGGGCAAATAAGTTTACAGACGGGCTGAACCCGTTCATCGTTGGCATGCTGATTGTAGCGATCGGGGTTTCACTTGGCGGGACGACGGGTTATGCGATCAACCCTGCCCGCGACCTTGGCCCGAGAATTGCCCATTTTCTGCTCCCGATTGCAGGGAAAGGGCCTTCGAATTGGGGTTATGCGTGGGTGCCGGTTGCCGGTCCGTTGCTCGGGGGTTCTCTCGGGGGCGTTTTTTACCGGGCTGTGTTTAAAAATGATTGGACGCCCGCGTTTTGGTGTGTTTTGCTAACGTGTTTACTTGTATTATTGATAGTATGGATGATAGAAAACAAGAAAAAGAGAGCGTAAGGAGGAAACGGGATGGAGAAATTTATTTTATCCATTGACCAGGGGACAACAAGTTCAAGAGCTATTCTTTTTAACCAAAAAGGGGAAATTGTGCATACAGCCCAGCAGGAATTTCATCAGTATTTTCCACAGCCTGGCTGGGTGGAACATAATGCGAATGAAGTGTGGGCATCGGTGCTCGCGGTTACGACGACCGTTTTAACAGAAGCAGATGTAGAGCCGAAGCAGATTGCCGCGATTGGGATTACCAACCAGCGTGAGACAACGGTCGTCTGGGATAAAAAGACGGGTCATCCGATTTACAATGCGATTGTCTGGCAGTCGCGGCAGACAGCGGATATTTGCGCTGACTTAAAAGAAAAAGGCTATGCTGATATGGTCCGTGAAAAAACAGGGCTCCTCATCGACCCGTATTTCAGTGGGACAAAAATCAAATGGATTCTCGACCATGTTGACGGAGCAAGAGAACGCGCTGAAAAAGGCGAGCTCCTGTTTGGCACAATCGACACTTGGCTGATCTGGAAATTTTCAGGCGGCAAAGCCCATGTTACCGACTATTCGAACGCGTCCCGGACACTTTTGTACAATATTTACGATTTGAAATGGGATCCCGAGCTGCTTGAAATGCTGGACGTTCCTGCTGCGATGCTTCCGGAAGTCAAACCTTCCTCCCATGTTTATGCGCAAACTGCACCGTACCATTTCTTCGGTGAGGAAATTCCGATCGCAGGCGTGGCGGGCGACCAGCAGGCGGCGCTGTTCGGGCAGGCGTGCTACGAAGAAGGGATGGCGAAAAATACGTACGGCACCGGTTGCTTTATGCTGATGAATACCGGCGAAAAAGCTGTTTCTTCCAAGCATGGCTTGCTGACGACGCTCGCATGGGGTATTGATGGAAAAGTCGAGTATGCCCTTGAAGGCAGCATCTTTGTGGCAGGGTCAGCGATTCAATGGCTGCGTGACGGGATGCGCATGATCAAAGACAGCGCTCAAAGTGAATCGTATGCAGAGCGGGTTGATTCAACAGATGGTGTGTATGTCGTGCCGGCATTTGTCGGGCTTGGGACACCGTACTGGGAAAGCGATGTGCGCGGCTCGGTGTTCGGGCTGACACGGGGCACCACGAAAGAACATTTTATCCGGGCCACGCTTGAATCGCTCGCCTATCAGACGAAAGATGTGCTTGCTGCAATGGAGGCAGATTCCGGACTGCCGCTTAAAACATTGCGTGCGGACGGCGGCGCAGTGAAAAACAATTTTCTCATGCAGTTCCAAAGCGACATGTTAGGCGTGCCGGTTGAGCGCCCGGTTGTGAGCGAGACCACTGCACTTGGCGCCGCATACTTGGCGGGGCTTGCGGTCGGTTACTGGGAATCGCGTGAAGAAATTGCCCGCCAGTGGAAAGTGGAACGCAAATTTGAACCGTCACTCGCGGAAAAAGAACGCGAAGCCTTATATGACGGATGGAAAAAAGCAATCCGTGCAACCATTGCCTTTAAATAGATTTGCAGATTGCTGCAGGCAGCGCGGTAATCTGGCTTAGCCTGCGACCAAATTGGGCAGTCATACGGAAGTGGGCATGCAGTAGGCAACGTGGTTTATCTGGGTTAACCTGCGACCCAAATTGAGCAGCTGTACGGAACCGGGCATGTAGTAGGCAACACGGGTAATCTGGCTTACCCTGCGACCGAACTGGGCAGCCATACGGAAGCGGGTATGCAGTAGGCAACGTGGTTTATGTGGCTTACCCTGCGCTAGCATTGCTGTTGCAGGCGGCCCCTGCTTTTAAAAAGCTTGCAGGGATACCATGGCAATAACACCTTGGATTCTGGGTAGCTGCAATACTAGCAGGCAACTAATAGTTTTGCGTAAGCTTTTACGTAGCCAGCTATTGCGTTGTTATCGCTCATCGTTCTGGCGCCATTGCGTCTATGTTTTAGCCGCAATACTAGCAGGCAATCAATAGTTTTGCGCCAGCTTAACCTGTGAGTTGATGTGGCCAGCTATTGCTATTCGGGCGGCGTTGCCTTCCATGTTTTTCCGGCGCTGCCTTATCTAACGGGGCAACGGCAAGAAACGGGGATTACTACATTTTCCCGGTGCATAACAGCTGAAAATCAGCGGAAGGTCTGTTATAATAAAAACAAGTTCATAAAATGTCAAGAGATGCAGAGAGACCTGGCTTGTTTTATGGGAGTTTTCCATAATGCATGGTTCAGGTCTCTTTTTATTTTATAGGAGGGGACAAAAATGGAATTTTCAGGAAAAGAGCGTGGGGCAGTTTTACAAAACATGAAGGATAAAACGTTCGATCTGCTTGTGATCGGTGGCGGCATTACAGGGGCCGGCATTGCGCTTGACGCAGTGTCGCGCGGCATGTCTGTAGCGCTTGTCGAGATGCAGGATTTCGCGGCGGGCACATCAAGCCGGTCAACCAAACTTGTCCACGGGGGCCTGCGGTACTTGAAACAATTTGAAGTAAAAATGGTGGCGGAAGTCGGAAAAGAGCGCGCCATCGTTTATGAAAACGGCCCGCATGTGACAACGCCGGAATGGATGCTGCTGCCGTTCCATAAGGGCGGGACGTTCGGCGCATTTACAACGAATATCGGCTTGCGGCTGTACGACTTTTTAGCCGGCGTGAAAAAAACGGAACGCCGGAAAATGCTGTCGGCTTCGGAAACCTTAAACAAGGAACCGCTGATCAAAAAAGATGGGCTGAAAGGCGGCGGTTATTATGTCGAATACCGGACGGACGACGCGCGGCTGACCATTGAAGTGATGAAAGCAGCAGTCGCACACGGGGCGCTGGCTGTCAACTATACAAAAGCGGAAGAGTATTTATATGAAAACGGCCGCATCTCGGGGGCCACTGTTCGTGACCAGATCAGCGGGGAAACCGTAAACGTGCGGGCGAAAATGGTCGTCAATGCGACCGGGCCGTGGAGTGACAAAATGCGCAATAAAGACGGGAAAGGGAGCAAAAGCCTCCGCCTCACAAAGGGCGTGCATATTGTGTTTGACCAAAGTATCTTTCCGCTCCGGCAGGCCGTGTATTTTGATACGCCGGACGGCCGCATGGTGTTTGCCATTCCGCGCGGCGACAAAACGTACGTCGGCACAACGGATACATTTTACGACAAAGACCCGATTCACCCGAAACCGCTCCCGAAAGATATTGATTACTTATTAAAAGCGATCCACTTTATGTTTCCAAAAGTCAAAGTGACAGCCCGTGATGTCGAATCAAGCTGGGCCGGCGTCCGTCCATTGATTTACGAAGAAGGAAAAGACGCCTCCGAAATTTCGCGTAAAGATGAAATTTGGGAATCCGACAGCGGCCTCGTGACAATCGCAGGCGGCAAACTGACCGGTTACCGGAAAATGGCGGAAACGGTTGTAGATCTTGTAGCACGCAGGCTTGGCGGCAATTTTCAGCCGTGCCAAACGAAGCACTTGCCGATTTCCGGCGGTGATGTGGGCGGCTCTGAAAATTTGCCGGCGTTTGTCAAAGCAAAAACAAAAGAAGGCGAAGCAAGCGGCCTGTCTGCGGAAGCAAGCCGGGCGATTGCGGAAAAATACGGCACGAACGCGGATCACGTATATGCATATGCGAAAAGCTGGAAAGACGACTATCCGCTACCGCGGGAAGTGTACGCCGTATTGAAATATGCAGTGGAACAAGAAATGGTGGTAAAACCGGTCGATTTCTTCATTCGCCGTACCGGTGCCCTTTTCTTCGATATCAACTGGGTCCGCAAATGGAAAGAGCCGGTTATAACATGGATGGCCGCTGAATTTTCCTGGGATGAAGAGACAGAACAGGCGTACAGGAAAGAATTGGAAGAAGCATTGCGGGAAGCGGTCCCGGAAGTGTAAACTTGTTCCGGGAAAGAGCACAGACCCTGGTGGCGAAAAAGGATTGGTTTCATTTTGGAAGTAACAAGCAAAGACAGCTAGAAAAAAGCAGCGGATATCTGCCCCGCTGCTTTTTTGCGCTTTGCTTGCACCGATATTTTTTAAAAGCAAAATTTTTTTAATATAAAAATAGTGAAAACAGGGAAAACCTGTACTATAATAGAAATATAATGGATGACACTAAAATGTAAGCGCAAACAGAGGGGATGGCAAATGAGGATCAACTTTCGGAATCTTACAGTACAAGTCATTATCGGCATCATTCTGGGTATTATTGTAGGACTTGTTTCACCTAAATTCGGCGCGGAACTGAATATTCTCGCGCAATGGTTTATTAAACTGATCAAAATGCTCGTCCCGCCGATTATCTTCTTTACGGTCATTATCGGGATCGGCGGCATGGGGGATTTGAAAAAAGTCGGTCGAATCGGCGGCAAGGCGCTTATCTATTTTGAAGTCGTCAGCACGGTTGCGCTCGCCATCGGTCTGATTATCGTGAATTTGATCCAACCCGGCCACGGCATTGATACAAGCCATGCGAAAACAAGCCAGGTTTCACAATTCGTCACGCAGGCAAAAGACAGCGAGCACGGTTTTATCGGTTTTATTTCCGGTATTATTCCGGAAAGCATCGCCGGGGCTTTTGTCAAGGGAGATCTTTTACCAATTTTATTTTTTGCGGTACTGTTCGGGGTTGCTGCCGCATCCCTCGGGGAGAGGGCAAAACCGGTTATCCGCTTTTTTGAAGACATGACGGAAGTTTTCTTTAAAATTGTCGGTATTGTCATGAAAGTGTCACCGATCGCTGCATTCGGGGCAATGGCATATACAGTTGGCCAGTTTGGCGCAAGCTCGCTGATCAATCTCGGCGAATTAATGGGGTCTGTCTACCTGACGATGATCATTTTTATCTTGCTTGTCCTCGGCGGGATTGCAAAAGCGTTTGGTTTCAACATTTTCAAGTTCATCGCTTATATAAAGGAAGAACTTTTACTCGTGCTCGGGACCTCTTCATCGGAATCGGCGATGCCTTCCCTGATGAGAAAACTCGAAAAATTCGGTTGTTCAAAATCGGTTGTCGGCCTTGTCGTTCCAACCGGATACTCGTTTAACCTGGACGGCACCGCCATCTATTTGTCGATGGCATCCATTTTCATTGCGCAGGCGTATAATGTGCACCTGACGATCGGGCACCAAATCATGCTGCTGCTGATTTTAATGCTGACATCGAAAGGGGCGGCCGGCGTGACCGGTTCCGGTTTCATTACCCTTGCTGCGACTTTGTCTGCGTTCCCGGTTATCCCGGTTGCAGGGATTGCGCTGTTGATCGGCGTGGACCGGTTCATGTCTGAATCACGCGCGCTCACAAATATTATCGGGAATGCCGTCGCGACGGTCGTCATCTCCAAAACGGAAAAAGAATTTGACAAAAAGGAAGCACTGGAAACGGCTGCCCATCCTACAGAATCGATTCCTTCTTAATAAGAGGCGCTCCGATTGGGGCCCTCTTCTTTTTTAACATTGGCTTTGGAGAATACGCGGGGTAATTGAGAGATAGTTGCACTTTATTGAAGGAAGGATAAGAGGCGTTCCGAGGGGGGACACTCTTATTTTTTTAACATTGACTTTGACTTTGGGCGGTGTGCTTATTTTTGTGTACAATAGGGTGTGTTGAGGGATTTGTCCAGCAGGCCGCCTGCAGCTACGTAATGATATCTATGAAATTTGGAGAATACCGAGTAATTGAGGGATAATTGCACTTTATTGAAGAAGGGAAGTGAGCGCTTTGGAAAACCTGCGTAAAATGCCGCTTTTTAAAGGACTCGGGGACGCGGATCTGGCTGTGATCGCCGATATATCTGTTAAAAAGCATGCAGAAAAGGATGCGCATATTTTTTTCCAGGGGGACCCGCAGGAAGCCGTTTATTTTATTGAAAGCGGGGAAGTGAAAATTTACCGCACCGATGCGAACGGCAAAGAGCAAGTTGTCACACTGCTTCGCGATGGCGACATGTTCCCGCATGTTGGTTTTTTCCGTAAAATAAGCTACCCGGCGAATGCGATGGCGGTTGTAGACACGAATCTCGTTGCGATCCGGATTACTGATTTTGAAAACGTGTTGCTCAACAATCCGCAGCTGACCATGACTTTATACGGTGTGATGAGTGATGAAATCCTTGACTTGCAGGACCGGCTCGAAGCCCAGATTTTAAACAACGCTTACGAGCAAGTAGTCAAACTTTTTCTGCGCCTCACCCGCACACATGGCGTTCAGGAAAAAGACGGGTTTGTCCTCGTGAAAACCCCGCTCAACAACTCCGACCTCGCCAACATGATCGGCGTCACCCGTGAAACGGTCAGCCGCACGATCCGCCAGCTTAAAGAAAAAAACCTCATCCTCCCGCAGGAAAAAGGCACATACCTCATTCACCAGGAAAAACTGACGGAGGAACTGCTCGGGGTATAAAGATTTTCCCGCCGGTAAGAATTAAAGCAAAGAAAGACAAGGGGGCGTCGTGGGAGCGAAATGTCTTTCATCGGGGTGATGAAGGACAAAAGAGAGGCGTCCAGGCAGCGAAATGTCTTTCATTGGGGTGATGAAGGACAAAAGAGGGGCGTCCGGGCAGTGAAATGTTCTTCATCAGAGCTATGAAAGACAAAAGTGAAGTGCCCGCGCAGCGAATTGTCTTTCATCAAGGTGAGTGACCACTGAAAAAAGCCATTTTTTTATGTAAAATTTGCTGTGTAGTGTAAGAAATTTTCTGTAAATGGTACTCTTTACCATAGAAATTAGTAAAAATGACAAATGTTTGGCTATAATTCGCCTTTTTAGAGGATAGTATGGCGGCTATCCTCTTTAAATTTACTGCCAAGGCTGTTAGCTTGGCTTGTAAGCCCATGCTTTTTAGACCGTACCATTTGGCACGATCTAACCCGTGGAAATTCTTCATTTCGCCATTTTTCCCTTCTTGGCATGCTCTTTTTTTATACTTCTCTTTAAATCCCTCCGATTTCTGTTGTTGACTATACTCATAAAATTCTGGGGTGTTGATTCCGATCCCTAATACTTTTCCGACTGTTTTTCCGGTTATGCAAACTTCTCGCATTGGGCAATTTCTACATTGTTCTCTGTCAAAATAGTAATTATACGTTTCTTTTCCACATTTTCTTATATAGTGTTTCTTTTTGATTGTTTTGTTTCCTTGACTACAGAACCACTCGTCAGAATCTTTGTTATAACTGAATCTTTCTTCGTCTATGCGATATGCAGCTTCACTTACAGGGATGTATGCCTTTGCTTTAAGTTCAGAGATTTTGTCTAAGATTGGCTTTTTAAAATAGGCTTTATCACCATATACTTCTGGCATTTTTATTCTCGTTTTCTTGGTTAACTCTAATAATTCATCAAACTTCGTTCCATCCACATAAGCTCCATTACCAGTATGAACAGCTGTAATCATTCGATCTTCTGTTGTCATCATAAATTCCGTTTTATAACCAAAGAAAGGATCATTTTTGCTTTTATACCCTATTCTCGCTTCTTGGTCGACAATCGATCGTACCCCTTTTTGCTCCATAAACTTCGGGTCTGCTAAAATTTCTTTCGCATTATTAACGAGTGCTTTTGTTTCAGGTGCTTTCTCCAGTTCAACTAGTTCTTCTACCTTTGATACCGTTTCTTCAAGATAGGACTTCATTGTTTTTCTAGCTTCATCATGGTTTTCTATTTCTTTATAATCAGGGATTTCTTGGTTGATTTCACTTGGTATTTCTCCGTTTTCTTCTTTAACGGTTTTAAAGATTTTTTTCGCTAATTGTTTCATGACTCGTTCCGGTCTATATTTTTTGGTGTTGGCTTCTGTATGAGTGGAATCAATCGTTATACCAGAAACCTTTTGTAAAATTCCTTTTTCAATGCATTGGTTTATGATTTCAATAATAATTTCATCTATAGTGAGATTGCCTTCTAATCTACTTTTACGAAATTTTGCCAAAAGACTTGGGTGAGGGAGGTCGTCTTCCGGATTGATTCCTAAAAAATACATATATGCAAGGTTTAATGAGCAATTTTCTATAACTTTCTCATCAGATAAGTCATAGAGTTTTTGTAACACCAAGATTTTAACCATAAGTTCGGGCTCTTTTGCTGGCCTTCCATATTCTTTACAGTAAGTTTTTTCAAGCATTTTATTGATAAAACTAAAATCCACTTCATCTCTTAATAATTTAAGTGTATGATTTTCAGGAATTTTATCGTATAATATGGAATAGATGCTTAATTGATTATCTTTTTCTTTAAGCATGATAGATACCCCCAGTTTGGTTTTGGTTTGTAGTATAACTTTATTATACCAAATACTGGGGGCATTTTTTTTCAATTTATTGTACATATAATTATTTTGAATTTTCAGATTGACTTTTTCAGTGGTCCCTCAAGGTGATGAAAGACAAAAGGGGGTTGCCCACGCAGCAAAATGTCTTTCATCGGAGTTATGAAAGACAAAAGAGAGCTGGAATCCGAGCAAATTGTCCTTTTGGGGGATTCAAAAAGACAAAAGAAAGCCGGACCCGGGGTGAATTGTCCTTTTGGAGGTTTCAAAAAGACAAAAGAAAGCCGGACCCGGGGTAAATTGTCTTTTTGGGGGCTTCAAAAAGACAAAAGAGAGCTGGAATCCGAGCAAATTGTCCATTTGGAGGTCTCAAAAAGACAAAAGAAAGTCGGACCAGAGGCAAACTGTCTTTTTGGAGGTCTCAAAAAGACAAAAGAAAGCCGGACCCGGGGCAAATTGTCCTTTTGAAGGTCTCAAAAAGACAAAAGAGAGCTGGGATCCGTACAAATTGTCCTTTTGAAGGTCTCAAAAAGACAAAAGAGAGCTGGAATCCGGGCAAACTGTCCTTTTGGAGGTTTCAAAAAGACAAAAGAAAGCCGGACCCGGGGCAAATTGTCCTTTTGGGGGGTTCAAAAAGACAAAAGAGAGCTGGAATCCGAGCAAACTGTTCTTTTGGAGGTCTCAAAACGACAAAAGAGGAACGCACGCGCAACGAGTTGTCTTTCCCCGGGGCCAGGAAAGAAAAATAAAAAGCAAACCGCCCCTTTTTAAAAGGCTGCCTGGGAGGACAGCCTTTTAAAAGTCAAACGGCTTCTTCGAGCAACCGCTTAAATAGAATATTATTCTCCAGGTGAATGTGCTGGAATGTATCATTTTCAAAATTTTCAAGGCGGTGGTATACGAGCTGGAATGTACGGCATGCCCCTTCTGGCAACGTATAGTCATTCGTAATTTCGCGGAGCCGGTGCAAAATTTCCCCGACAGCAGCATGTTCTGTTTCAAGGTCGGTCAAACCGGCTGTCGCGGCTTTCAGGTTAGCGGCAGTTGGAAGATTTTCGTATGCACGAATGGCAGGAAATTGTTCGGTATCTTCTTTTTCAGTGTGCTCCAGCAGTTCTGCTTTTAATTGGTTAAACAGTTCATGCACTTCGATGAGATGCGGGTGGTTGCCGCCGTGGACACGCATCACTTTTGTTACATACGGGCTCAAGTTTGGCAGTTCCTCGCGCAAAAACGCGTGATGGGTGGCCTGAATATAGTTGACAATTTCCGTATAGCCCGCTTCATTCCAATTTTGCTCAGTGCCTTTTCCGGCATATTGGCCATAAAGGTTGCAAATAGCATCAAGTAGTTCATCTGCTGATAGGTTGCGCTTTTCCGCAGCTTCTTTCACAGACACATTGCCGCCGCAACAAAAATCGATACGATTTGCTTTAAACAGATCCGCCGCTTTTGGGAATAAGGTTACGATTTCCCCGACAGTCTGGCTCGTTGTAAAACGTTCCATCGAATTCACTCCTCCATTTCATTGCTGCCTTCATCATAAACCATCAGCACCTGCTTATTTGTGATGCACATCACAGCAATTGAGGAAAGTTCTTATTTATGTTAAGGAAGCGCGAAAAAACGAAGGCCTTCCTTCACATAGAGTGCGTCTATGTGAAGAAAGCGTGGAAAAATGACGGCCTTCCTACACATAGAAGGCGTCTACATTAAGGAAGCGTGGAAAAACGAAAGCCTTTCTTCACATAGAGTGCGTCTTTGTTAAGGAAGCGTGGAAAAATGACGGCCTTTCTTCACATAGAACCCGTCTACGTTAAGGAAGCACGAAAAAAAGATGTCCTTTCTTCACATAGAGTGCGTCTAAGTTAAGGAAGCGCGGAAAAAAGACGGTCTTTCTTCACCTAGAGCCCGGCTATGTTATTTAATAGAAAAAAAGCATCCCAAAACCTTGGCCATAAGAAGCATGATCTGCCCAAAGAAAAAAGCGCCAATCTAAATTGGCGCCTCCGCAATTATTCCGCTTTGCTTGCTTCTAATTCCACCGTAAATTTGATTTCATCGCCAACGAGGACACCGCCTGTTTCAAGGGCTGCGTTCCAAGTAAGGCCGTAATTGCTCCGTTTTACGGTCCCTTCTGCACTAAAGCCGGCTGTTTCCGCGCCGCTCATCGGGTTTTTCGAAATCCCTTCAAATGTGACTTTAAATGTTTCTTCTTTTGTCACGCCATGAATCGTTAAATCACCGGTAACGTTATAATCATTGTCCCCTGCCTTTGTAACCGACTTGGAAACAAATGTAATATTCGGATATTGTTCAACATCTAAGAAATCAGCAGAACGAAGATGATTATCGCGGTCATCATTTTTCGTATGAATGCTCCTGGCATCAACAATAAAAGAAACTTTTGCATCCGTTAAATCTTGGGGATCAGCTTCGATTTCGGCTTCGAAATTTTGAAAAGACCCTTTTACTTTTGAAATCATCATATGTTTTACTGTGAAATCAATGGTGCTATGTGCATAGTCAACTGCCCATTTTGTTTTTGTCATCCTAAATTCCTCCTGTTTTTAAAACTTACTTTTCGTAACTTAGTTTAATATCGTAAGTTAAAAAAGTCAAGAAAACCGAACCCTTTTTTTAAAAGGGTTCGGTTTCTGAATCAGCAGGTAGGCAACATCCTGCATGTTAATGGTGCTTTTTGCACTTTCTTTTGCAGTATAGTGGTTCTTACACCAGGCAGAATCCTGCATTGTTAACGGTGTTTGCGGGAACAAATTCGGGCACGCCGTAAGTCGCGCAAAAGCCGCGTGCTGAAAACCCGCAGCAATGCGTGTCAATCAATAACTGGAGAAGGTAGGTAATTCCAGCCCAAAAATTGCATGCCAACTTATATATAATGATGCCCATTCCATCGCATCCATATACTCCGGCTCTAGCTCTAGGCCAGATTAGGCAGGTGCAGCCATTCATTCCTTGACCATTACATATGCTTCACTTCAGTTGTCAACCGAGCTTCGCGGCGCAGCCAATCATTTCTGGACAATTGCGTATGCTCAATTCGATCGCCAACTGGGCCCCGCAGTGAGCCATTCAATCTTTGGCCATTATATATGCTTCGTCAACCGAGCCCCGCGACAAAGCCAACCATTTCTTGACCATTACGTATGCTCAATTCGATCGCCAACTGGGCCCCGCAGTGAGCCATTCATTCTTTGGCAATTACATATGCTTCAATTCGATCGCCAACCGAGCTCCGCGGCAAAGCCATTCATTTCTTGACAATTGCGTATGCTCAATTCGATCGCCAACCGAGCTTCGCGGCAAAGCCATTCATTCCTTGGCCATTACGTAAACTTCAATTCGTGTATCAACCGAGCCTCGCAAGCGCAGCCATTCATTCTTTGACAATGCCGTGCAACATGCAGATGTCATTCTGCAAACGGGAACCAGCCCGGCGTTGAGATGATCATCTTCCACAGCGGTTCCGGAATAACGAGCCGTTCGCGGTCGTCTTTTCTTAACGCGGTTTGAATTGCATCCTCCTGGCCGGCTTTAATTTTTTCCACCCAATGCGGCTCCATGACAAGCTCACGGCCGAGGGCAATAAGCGGTACATCGGTTTCCATTGCCTTCAAAACCTCGTCTCCTGTGTGCAGGGAGCCGACGCCGATCAAAGGCACGCGGCCTGCGACATGTTCCACGATCTGTTCCATGCGCGGACGGCCGGGTTCACCGCCGCGGCGGGCTTTAGACCAGAAGTGCTGCAGGGAAATATGCACATAGTCGAGCTCTTTTTCCATCAGCGCATCCAAAAGCGCGAACGTGTCATCCATCGTAATCCCCGGTTCGTACGGTTCTTCCGGGGATAAGCGGTATCCGACTAAAAACGGCCGGTCCGCATATTCCGCCACCGTTTTTTTCACAGCATCGACGACAGCAAGCGGGAATGCAAGCCGTTTTTCCAGACTGCCGCCCCACTCGTCTTCACGCCGGTTCGTATACGGGGAGAAAAATTGTTGAATCAGATAGCCGTTTGCACCGTGAATTTCAACGCCATCAAAACCGGCTTCGATCACGCGGCGTGTTGCTTCGCCAAATGCCTTCACAATTTCAGCGGTTTCTTCTCCCGTCAACGCGCGTGCATGGACACTGCCATCTGACGAATCTGTTTCACTCGCGCTCACAACATCTCCGCCCGGCACGAGTTCAGCCGGGCATTCGCGGCCACCATGGTGGATTTGCACAACCGCTTTTGCACCGTTTTGCTGAATCGTTTGTGCCAGTTTTTTCATGCTCTCAACCATTTCGTCTGTATGTGCGCCAGGTTGCCCGGTAAACGCTTTGCCGTTTTCCGTAACATTGGCACATGCCGTCACGACCATCCCCGGCCCTTTTGCACGTTCTGCATAATAACGCAGCTCAGCATCCGAAATCGTGCCGTCATCATTCGAGGAATAATGGGTCATCGGCGCCATCACGATGCGGTTTTCCGCCCTGACGCCGCTTTTAAACGTAATGGGTTCAAACAGTTTATCGTATTTGCTCATGGTCATGCTCCTTTCCTGGTTGCTATCGCTTTTTTATTATGTTCCAATCTGTAAAAAAACGAAAATGAAAAGCACCGATCAAACCATGCAGGCATATCATATAGGAAAGTATTTTTTACATCATGAATTGGGAGACGTGAATGATGAGTGATGTCCTTTTACTGCTTCAAATGGTGGCAAAAAGGTTGAGTATCCTTTCGTTGATTACAGCGGTATTGCTGTTGTTGTCCCATTTATGGCTGTACGCTGTATTCGCGTTCATCATAATGGGCGGCCTGATTTGCGTTGACCGGATCATTAGTGAAAAAGGCAATTCACGGGCAGCGGAAAACCGGCGCTATTATACTTTGATCGTTGTAACAGATGAAGATTGGTACGAAGAAGAGCATGTGCCGTTTCTTGAAATGGATCATGTCTCCTTAGAGCTGCATTATCAATATGAAGATATCCGTCGCATTAATCCGTTGATCCAGCTGCAGGCGTTTCCCGGATTTGTTCTCGTCGAAACGGATGATACAAAAAGAATAGAGGAATCGTTGCAAAACCCGGCGCTCGTTACGGGAAACTATGCGGAAGTCATCCATTTTCTGAAACAGGAAAGCGCGGCGGAAAGCTGAAAAAGAAACGGAATCCAAACAAAGCCGATGCCCATTTGTTGCGTGAAATTGCTTGGGAGAAGTCTTTTTCCGAAACAGGAAGTGCGACTGGAAAGCTGAAATAGATACGGAAATCCAAGCAAAGCCGATGCCCATTTGTCTCGAAAATTGCGCGGGGTCTGTTTTCTGAAACAGAAAGTGTGACGGGAAACTGAAAAAACGGAATATCAAGCAACCATGGAAAGCCCGATGTCTGTCTGGAGAGGATGCTTTCTAAAACAGGAAACCCGCACCAAAAGAGCAGTCTGTATTCCGAAGTGCGGCGGAAAACGGAAATAGACACGGAAATCCAAGCAAAGCAAAGATGATACTCATTTGTTGCGGAAAATGCATGGGAGCAGTCTTTTTCCGAAACAGGAAGTGTGACGGGAAAGCTAAAATAGATGCGGGAATCCAAGTAAAGCAAAGCCGATGCTCGTTTGTCTCGAAAATTGCGTGGGAGCGGTCTGTTTTCTGAAACAGAAAGCGCGGTGGGAAGCTGAAAAAACTGAATATCAAGCAACCATGCAAAGCCCGATGTCTGTCCGGAGAGGATGCTTTCTAAAACAGGAAACCCGCACCAAAAGAGCAGTCTGTATTCCGAAGTGCGGCGGAAAACGGAAATAGACACGGAAATCCAAGCAAAGCAAAGATGATACTCATTTGTTGCGGAAAATGCATGGGAGCAGTCTTTTTCCGAAACAGGAAGTGTGACGGGAAAGCTAAAATAGATGCGGGAATCCAAGTAAAGCAAAGCCGATGCCCGTTTGTCTCGAAAATTGCGTGGGAGCGGTCTGTTTTCTGAAACAGAAAGCGCGGCGGGAGCTGAAAAAACCGAATATCAAGCAACCATGCAGAGCACGATGTCTGTCCGGAGAGGATTTTGTTTTTTGAAGTAGGAAACCCGCGCCAAAAATTGAAGTAGAACGGGATATTGCGTGGGCTTGATCTTCTGAAACGCGGGAAAGTACGAGAAATTTGAAATGAGGTGGAAATTCAAAAAAGCAAAGTTGCTCCCCGTTTGAGAATTGTGCGGAGATGGTCCGTTGTTTGAAGTCGAAAATCATGGCAGGCAGCGGAACATAAATGAACTTTTTAAGAAAAATCGGAAAGGCTCCTTTTCACTAACATTTCCTGTGTTAAAATGTAAAAAAAGTACGTTCAAGGGGAGCTTTTTCAATGGTGTTTCGAAAAGGGGAAAAGTTAGCAGAAGATTTGTATTCCAATAGCGGCGTCCTGTTGCTGCGAAAAGGGACGTTTCTTACAGAAAGGCTTGCTGCCATTTTAAATAAATATGAAGTCATCCTCGATCCGCAACTGGACGGCAGGCGCATTGCCACCGAAGCGCCCGGGATCTTCCATGACTTATTATATGAGAATATTTACCATGAAATGGAAGAGCTCCAGCACATCATTCAAGTGAAAACAACCCTTTGTGATGCAGAAGTGGAGAGTATGGAAAGAAATTTTCGCAAGCTTTACAAAGAAGTGTTTGCCACCCGGACGTCTATTTTGGAACTAATGGAGCATTTCTCCGCTGACGAATATTTGTTCAAACACTGTATCCATGTCGGGCTGATCGCTGCCAATATCGGGAAAATTTTGAAGCTGCATCCCGAAAAGCAAAGCCTGCTGGCGCAAATGGGGCTTTTCCACGATATTGGCAAGTTCACCATTGACCCGCAAATTCTCAATAAACCGGGAAGGCTAACAGATGAAGAGTTTGCCTTGATCAAGAAGCATCCGGAAGCGGGTTACCGGCTGCTTGAGAAAACATCGCTTGACCCGATGATTTTAAAAGGGGTCCTGATGCACCATGAACGGCTGGACGGCTCAGGCTACCCGGATGGCAGGAAAACCATTCCTTTTCTTGTCAGAATATTATCTGTGGCGGATACGTTTGACGCCATTTGTTCCAACCGCGCATACCGCAGGAGGCAGCCGGTGTTTTTTGCGATTGACGAATTAATGGCAGATGCTGATGCCGGCCGGCTCGATCGGGAAATTGTCCTCCCGTTTGCCAACTTCCTGATGGAAAATTACCGGAAACAACCGATTACACTCCGTAACGGGGTGAAAGGGAGCATTATCCGGATCCATCCGCTTCATCCAAATCAGCCTGTCCTTAAAGTCGAAGGGTACCCGGTTTTAAACCTGATGGAACAAAAGCTGACCTTGTTTCAAATTGCCAATCCTTATTAATCGGGGATTCTTATGTACCCCATGTAAAAAAGACAAAGCGTGTCTTTTTGGAGCCGGAAAGGTGAACCGGAGAGTACGGTCCGGTCCGCCCCGGTAGTTCAACAAAACATTCCCGGAAAGAGCGAAGGGTTTGGCAAAGCGCGGAAGCCTCTGTCACAATAACGCGATTACTACATTCATTCCAAAGCAAGTCGGGCATTGACTTGTCCTGCCCAGGTTTGGTATAGTATTTCTATTCAAATAGCGACGATGAAGGATCAATAGTAGCCGGAACTTTTCCTTTTAAAGCGAGCCGGGGGCGGTGGAAGCCCGGCAAGGAACCCGGTGAAACGGCAGTCCGGAGTTTTTTTCATGGAAAGTGGGTGCGAAAATTTCGCATCAACTGGGGTGGAACCGCGGGAATTCAAGCTCTCGTCCCCAGGCTGTTGCCTGGAGCCGGGAGCTTTTTATATGGAAACATTCCCGTCCCCAGGGGAAACCATTTCAATGAAAAAAGGAGAGATGACAATGAGCGTCACGATGGATCAAATCGTCTCGCACGCGAAACACCGCGGGTTTATTTTCCCGGGTTCGGAAATTTACGGAGGGCTTGCCAACACTTGGGATTATGGCCCGCTCGGCGTCGAATTCAAAAACAACGTTAAAAAAGCCTGGTGGAAAAAATTCATCCAGGAGTCGCCGTACAATGTCGGCCTTGATGCTGCCATTCTGATGAACCCGCGCACATGGGAAGCAAGCGGCCACCTCGGCAATTTTAATGACCCGATGATCGACTGCAAACACTGTAAAGCTCGGCACCGTGCCGACAAACTGATCGAAAATGCCCTGCATGAAAAAGGGATCGACATGATTGTTGACGGCCTGCCGTTTGAAAAAATGGAAGCGCTGATTAAAGAGCATGACATCGCCTGCCCGGATTGCGGCAGCAAAGACTGGACCGGCATTCGCCAGTTTAATCTGATGTTCAAAACGTACCAGGGTGTAACCGAAGACAGCACGAATGAATTGTATTTGCGCCCGGAAACCGCACAAGGCATTTTTGTCAATTTTAAAAATGTACAACGGACAATGCGTAAAAAATTGCCGTTCGGGATTGCCCAAATCGGCAAAAGTTTCCGGAACGAAATCACCCCGGGGAACTTCATTTTCCGCACGCGCGAATTTGAACAGATGGAACTTGAATTTTTCTGCAGGCCGGGCGAAGAGCTGAAATGGTTTGACTACTGGAAACAGTATGCGCGCGAGTTTTTACTGAATCTCGGTATGAGGGAAGAAAACTTGCGGCTGCGCGACCATGAAAAAGAAGAACTATCCCACTACTCGAACGCGACCACCGACTTTGAATACAACTTCCCGTTCGGCTGGGGCGAACTGTGGGGCATAGCCTCCCGTACCGATTACGACCTGAAACGCCATATGGAATATTCCGGCGAGGATTTCACTTATCTTGACCAGGAAACGAATGAACGCTTTGTTCCGTACTGTATTGAGCCGTCGCTTGGGGCGGACCGTGTAGCACTGGCATTTCTGATTGACTCTTATGCAGAAGAGGAACTTGAAGACGGCACAAGCCGTACGGTCATGCACCTGCACCCGGCCCTTGCGCCATACAAAGCCGCGGTTTTGCCGCTGTCGAAAAAATTATCAGCTGAAGCACGCGACATTTTTTCGGATTTGTCGAAAACGTTTATGGTTGATTTTGACGAAACCGGGTCGATCGGCAAGCGCTACCGCCGCCAGGACGAAATTGGCACACCGTTTTGCATCACATACGACTTCGATTCGCGCGACGACCATATGGTGACCGTCCGCGACCGTGACACAATGGAGCAAACCCGTGTGCCAATCACGGAACTTAAAGCCTTTTTGGAAGAAAAAATTAAGTTTTAAAAAAAGCCCGCAACTTGCGGGTTTTTTTCTTTGTTGGTGCGCCGGACAGCCATAAGCAAATCTATCCTGATCGTAATGGATTTTGGCGTTTGGAACGCCTAATTAGACCATAATTAGACATTTTCAACGGGTTTTCGCCTAATTTGTCTAATTGGATGCGGCGTGTTTTGTCCTTTTGACAGGTTCAAAGGGACATTTCATTCCCGGATGCGGCATGTTTTGTCCTTTTGACAGGTTCAAAAGGACATTTCATTCCCGGATGCGGCACGTTTTGTCCTTTTGACAGGTTCAAAAGGACATTTCGGGCCCGAATGGAGCTCCTAATTAGACAATTCCACCGGGTTCGCGCCTCTTTTGGTCTTATGTTTCCAATTGATCCGCCTGCCCCAAGAGGTCATCTTTTCATCCTCAGGTTTTACCTTCCTAACTCTGTTTATCTCTTTACTCCGGATTTGCCGAAAAACCTTGCTTTTTGCATGCTTTGGGCACATTCGGATATTCTACAAAAGAAGCATGATCGAAAATTAGGTACTGTGAGCAAAGACAGTTTGCCCGGGGATATGGCGGGTAAAGATGGACATACCGAAACGCAATTGCGAAATAGTCTTTACAAACCATGGTAACGGGAGTAAGATAGGATGTCGTATGAAAAATTTGTGTTTCATAACTGAACCGCTTAATCCGGAAACGGAACGGGGGAACCAGGTTGGCGGCCGCGCGCCGCTTTGGGGTGAAGCCTTTTTTTAAAAAGGCAGGGCCACTCTTATGCCCGAACCCGACAGCTAACCCCGTCAGCGTTATAAGAGAGGATGTGAAACTGTGATCGGGCAATAGACCACAGGGAAGATAAATTCTCTTTGTGGTTTTTCTTATTTTTGGGGAAGCATTTTTGAAACACTGCAGATAAAAGGAGACAATTCAAATGTTCACCACGATAAAACGATTGTTAATTGGGAGACCGCTGCGTTCAAATGAACTCGAAGGCCAGAAGCTGACCAAGTTAAAAGCACTGGCCATTCTGTCATCCGACGCACTTTCATCTGTTGCATACGGGCCTGAACAGGTGCTGATTGTACTTGCCACAGTGGGGACGCTGGCATTTTGGTATTCTATTCCAATTACAGTCGGCATTTTAATTTTATTGGCTGCACTTATTTTATCTTATCGCCAGGTCATTTACTCTTATCCGCAAGGCGGCGGGGCATACCTTGTCTCGAAAGAAAATCTCGGCGTCACCCCCGGCCTTCTTGCAGGCGGATCCTTGCTGGTGGACTACATTTTAACGGTGGCCGTTTCCGTCTCAGCCGGAACAGATGCCATTACTTCCGCGTTTCAGAGCTTGCATCCGTACAGTGTGCAGATTGCGGTTTTTCTCGTTCTGATCATTACGATTTTGAATTTGCGCGGGCTGACGGAATCAGCCAATGTGCTCGCATACCCGGTTTACCTGTTCGTATTTGCATTGATTGTCATCATTGTTGTCGGTTTATTTAAAACCGTAACGGGGCAAGTTCCGCAAAACCTGCATCCGCATATCGGTACGCCGGTCGCCGGCATTTCACTGTTTCTTTTGCTAAAAGCTTTCTCATCCGGCTGTTCGGCATTGACAGGGGTCGAAGCCATTTCCAACGCGATCCCGAACTTTCGCGACCCGGCACCGAGAAACGCAGCCCGCACGCTTGCCATGATGGGTATCATTCTGGCATCGCTTTTAGCGGGCATCAGTTTTCTCGCATACTGGCTCGGCATTGCGCCGAAAGAAACAGAAACCGTTGTATCGCAAATGGCACACCGGACACTTGGCAACGGTGTTTTGTACTATTTCGTCCAGGCAACTACGGCTTTAATTCTCGTGCTTGCTGCGAACACCGGATTCTCTGCGTTCCCGCAGCTCGCTTTTAACTTGGCGAGGGACAAATTTATGCCGCGCATGTTCACGATCCGCGGTGACCGGCTTGGTTACTCAAACGGAATTATTTTTCTCGGCGTTGCTTCCATGATTTTAATTATCGCATTCCAGGGCAATACCGAGCGCCTCATTCCGTTGTACGCAGTCGGCGTGTTCATTCCGTTTACCCTTGCGCAATGCGGCATGATTGTGAAATGGGTCACTCAAAGACCGAGAGGCTGGGCCGGCAAAATGTCGGTCAACTTTGTCGGTGCCATTATTACATTTAGCGTCCTTGCGATTTTATTCATTACGAAATTCACGCAAGTATGGCCGGTTTTGATTTTCCTGCCGATCGTCATGTTTATTTTCCGGAAAGTGAACCGGCATTACGAGGCGGTCGGCGAGCAGTTGCGGATTAAAGGGGTGTTTCAGGAAGAAATCCACTCCAATGTGATCATTGTCCCGGTGGCCGGCATTACAACGGTCGTGGAACGGACGATTAATTATGCAAAATCGCTCTCGGATCAGGTCATAGCCGTTTATGTCGCTTTTGACCATGAAGACGAGAAGAGAATGGAAGAAAAATGGAAAGAGTGGGACTGTGGTGTCCGCCTTGTCACCCTGCACTCGTCTTACCGGAGCATTGTCCAGCCGCTTGCCAAATTTTTGGAAATTATCCAGCGGAAAGCAAAAGAAAACAAGTACCAGGTCATGGTACTCATTCCACAGTTCATTCCGAAAAAACGCTGGCAAAACATTTTGCACAACCAGTCCGCGCTCCTCATCCGGATGCGCCTTCTCTGGGAAAAAGACGTTGTCGTTGCAACAATGCCCTACCATTTTAAAAAATAACAAATCTGGATGCACCATTTTCACTGCAATACGGCTGTATCAAAAAAGGCTGCCCGCCACGCGTTCGGCAGCCTTTTTTGATGAGCAGAACAAATTACCGTAGACGCTTCGTTCAACATCAAACGCGGCAAAAGCCAAAATAAAAAAGCCGCGCAACGCCGCGCAGCCAAAATCTTATCGGTTCCAAATCAAAAGAAGCAAAACAATCGCCAAAAGGATGCGGTATATCGCAAACGGGACCAGCTTTACCTTGTTGATCAGTGCGAGGAAAAACTTGATCGCGATTAAGGCGAAAATAAACGCGCTGATGAATCCGGTAATAAAGAACGGAATCGTCTCAGGTGTTACGGCACCCCAATGCTTTACAAGCGAAAGAAAGCTCGCGCCAAACATGATCGGCACGGCCATAATAAACGTAAAGTCCGCTGCCGCACGGTGACTCATGCCAAGCAAGACGCCGCCTGAAATCGTGGAGCCGGAACGTGAAAAACCCGGCCACAGGGCAAGACATTGAAAAAGCCCAACCACAAACGCCTGTCTATATGTAATCTGGTCGACCGTCTCCGTCTTCGGCCGACGTGGGCGCGTGAGATCCGCTACAATCATCAAAATGGCTCCAACCACCAGGGCAACAAGTACCGTATTCACCGAAAACAGATGGGCATCAATATAGTCTTCAAACAAAAAGCCGAGCACAGCCGCCGGAACGAGCCCGGTAATCACATGCGTCAATCTCAGCCGTTCACCGTACATCTGCTCTCTCGTAATATTTTTCTTCAGGCCAAGCAAATTTAAAAATCTGTCCCAAAAAACCACAACCATCGCCATAATGGACCCAAGCTGGATCACCACTTTAAATACATTTGCCGCTTCAGTGCCATAAAGATGATTCGATTTCAAAATCAAGTCATCCACAATAATCATATGGCCCGTCGAAGAAACCGGGGCAAACTCTGTCAGCCCCTCCACAAGGCCGAGAATTGCGGCCACAAACAAATTCCACAAATGCAAAAACGTCACCTCCAGACTACATTATTCTACCATGGACACCGGCCAAAACGAATAAATTTTTTACGAACCCCGCCATGCTTAATCAGAAAATAAATTGAATTCAAGTGATTATAAGTTGAAAATGTTTACAATACACTATAAGATAAAGATAAAGAAGCCCGGGGAGGGGAAAAAATGCCTGGAAATCTCAGCTTTGGCGAAGTTCTCATTATTCTTGTTGTTGCCCTATTAATTTTCGGCCCGTCGAAACTCCCGCAGCTTGGAAGGGCAGCCGGCCAAACATTGCGCGAATTCAAAAAAGGCGTGCGTGACGCCATTGACGAAGAAGAAAAGCCGCAAGTGAAAAAAAGTAAATCATAACCATAGGCCGCTGTAAAACGCAGCGGCCCATTTTTTGCATGCACCCCGCCATTTTCCGAACGCTTTTCATGGTAAAACACCGAAAGACGACCGCCCTGACACCTTCACGAGCCGTCGTGTAAAAATACGACCAGCATACTGCCACTTTTCATCTCATTGCCAGTGCTGCAAAAAATGTCTGATCCTTTTTGCGAAAAACGCAGCAGCCAGTTTTTTATTCGCGCTGCCGTCATCCGAACATTTTTCACGGTAAAACACCGAAAGACGACCGCCCTGACACCTTCACGGGCCGAAAATGCAGCCGTAACGTCCTTCCCCGGGGACGGAATCAATTTTCCTGATCGTGCTATATAAGTTGAACCAAACATTAGTAGCCAGAAGCAATGTCTATCCTGATCGTAATTGATTTTGGTGCGAAAAACTTAGATTCATTTTATATAGCAGCGGGAACTGCGGGCTCCCCGTGGGCTGATTCATCTGTGTGGTATATTTCCTTTTATGGCAAGAAAAAATTTTACATATCCCTCGCCGACTAAATTACTTGAACCGGCTATAAATGTGTTAAGATAAGGGTAAAAAGAAAAATGGTTCCTTTGAATCGGAGGGGGCAATAACAATACAATGGAAGACCGGCTGTTTTCTTTATTTCAAAAACGGGGGGTCAGAAGGGTCCTTATCTTTGTGCTGCTCACACTTATCCTGTATTTTCTGCGCAGCATGATGGACCTGATGCTGCTCACCTTTATTTTTTCCTATCTTGTCAACAGACTACAAAAAATTGTGACAAGATGGTTTCCAATCAAACGCAGACTGGCTGTTTTAATCGTGTACATTTTGATTCTTGGCGGCCTCACATTCGGCGTGATCAAATATTTTCCGATCCTGGTCAATGAAATTACCCAGCTTGTTGTACAAATTTCCGATTTCTACACGAAACCCCAGCACAAT
Organism: Weizmannia sp. WK01; assembly: GCF_025905465.1. Taxonomy (NCBI): domain Bacteria; kingdom Bacillati; phylum Bacillota; class Bacilli; order Caryophanales; family Bacillaceae; genus Heyndrickxia; species Weizmannia sp. WK01. The sequence goes on from NZ_CP109616.1 coordinate 519,209, forward strand.
GAAGTATTGAATTACATTGTAAAAAATATCCAGGAAAAGAAAATCGTCGACTACGCACAAAAAGGCGTTTCCATCCTGCTCGATTATTTTACAAGCATCAGCAAAGTCAGCATCCAGGTCTTCATGGCTATTATCCTGAGTTTGTTTTTCCTGCTTGAAAAAGAGCGGATTATCCGTTTTACAAAACAGTTTAAAACGAGCAAACTTGCAGCGTTTTACGATGAAATCGAATATTTCGGTGTCAAATTTGTAGGGACATTCGGGAAAGTGATCGAGGCCCAGTTCATTATCGCCGTTGTGAATTCCGTGCTTACCACGATCGGCCTCTGGATTCTCGGCTTTCCGCAGTTATTCGGGCTCGCCATTCTCATTTTTGCTCTCGGCCTTATCCCGGTCGCCGGCGTTTTCATCTCGCTCATTCCGCTCTGTATCATCGCTTACAGCATCGGCGGCGGAATGAAAGTACTGTATGTCCTCATTTTGATTGTCATCGTGCATGCCGTGGAAGCCTATGTGCTGAATCCGCAGCTGATGTCCTCAAAAACGAATATGCCTGTTTTTTACACTTTTCTCATTTTAATTTTTTGTGAGCATTTTTTCGGTCTGTGGGGGCTCATTCTTGGTATTCCCATTGTGATGTTCTTCCTTGATGTTCTTGAAGTTACCGGCCAAAGTACGGAGCCAAAGAAAAAAACATAATGTGTACAATACACCAGCCGTTCCAAAAGAGGTAAGCATTTTGGAACGGCTTTTTTCACAGATGAATTCCTTGCTAAACGCTTTCTGACATTGAATTCTCACCAGACTTTAGTCCTAGAGACCGCTTGGGTTTTTAATATTTTAAAAAAATAACTTTTCCCGGAAAATCCATCTTAAAAAACAGAAAAATACCTTCAATAAAAATATTGATGTTATCTGAATAGATTGATATACTCTAAAATAGGGAGTAATGGAAGGTTTCTAAATACTGGAAGCGCACACCAAAAAGATGAGCAGCCGGGAGGTGATGATGTGATTTCATTCCGTCATGTCAACAAATACTATGGTGATTTTCACGTTTTAAAAGATATTAACCTTGAAGTAAAAGAAGGGGAAGTCGTCGTTGTGATCGGGCCTTCCGGATCAGGGAAGAGTACAATGCTCCGCTGCATCAACCGTCTGGAAGACATCACGGACGGCGAGCTCTTCGTCCGCAATATGAAAGTCAATGACAAAAAAACCGATATCAACGATCTTCGCAAAAACATCGGCATGGTCTTCCAGCACTTCAATTTGTATCCGCATAGAACTGTCTTGCAAAATATCACGCTGGCGCCGATCAAAGTGCTGGGCCAAAGTAAGGAAGAAGCGGAAAAAAAGGCGATGCACTACTTGGAAAGGGTGGGCATTCCGGATAAAGCAAACGCCTACCCGTCACAGTTATCAGGCGGCCAGCAGCAACGTGTCGCAATTGCCAGGGGGCTGGCAATGGAGCCGGACATTATGCTGTTTGACGAACCGACATCTGCCTTGGATCCCGAGATGATCGGAGAAGTGCTCGACGTTATGAAAGCACTCGCAAAAGACGGTATGACGATGGTAGTTGTCACGCACGAAATGGGCTTTGCCCGCGAAGTGGCGGACCGCGTCCTTTTCATGGACCAGGGGAGAATCATTGAGGACAATACGCCGGAAGACTTTTTCAAAAACCCGCGTGAAGAACGCGCCCGCACCTTTTTAAACCGTGTGCTGAACCATTAACCACAGGCCATGGTACATACACTTGCAAAACATGTGTATCCGGGCAGGATGCTAAAAATGGAAGCAAACGACCGCGGCTATTGGGTACACGCATGTCGGCCGTCGATCGCCGGTATGCCGGTTACGAATGGTGGCCAAACATCCTGCATCACGCCCGGGCAGGATGCTAAAAATCGGGTGCAAACCATATGCGGTTATCAGGTCCATACATGGCGGCATCAATCGCTGGAAAGCCGGTTACGAATGGTGGCCAAACATCCTGCATCACGCCCGGGCAGGATGCTAAAAATCGGGTGCAAACCATATGCGGTTATCAGGTCCATACATGGCGGCATCAATCGCTGGAAAGCCGGTTACGAATGGTGGCCAAACATCCTGCATCACGCCCGGGCAGGATGCTAAAAATCGGGTGCAAACCATACGCGGTTATCAGGTCCATACATGGCGGCATCAATCGCCGGAAAGCCGGTTACGAATGGTGGCCAAATAACCTGTACCACGCGGGGCAGGATGCCAAAAATCGAAAGCAAACGATCCGCGGCTATCGGGTACACGTAAGGTGGCCGTCAATCGCCGGGAAAGCCGGTTCCAGTCGCAGTCATAAACCATTTGCATTTGCATATACATTCATATCCGGGGATGGTGCGCAATCATGGCCATAAGCCAAGGAATGGTAGGTGCCGGCCCGCGGGAATACCGTGCTACTCAAAGCAGTACCAGCATAAAACATTTATCATTGGGGACTTCCGCAAAGCGCTTGCTTTCGCGGTGACCATAAATAAAAAAGGGGGATTCAAATGGGAAAGGTCAAAAAATGGTTAGCAGCAGGATTGGTTTTCATTTTGGCAGCAGCACTGGTTGCAGGCTGCGGCAAATCAAAATCGACAGGCGGATCCGGTTCTGCAAGCGATGATCCGATCAAAAAAATCGAAGACAGAGGGAAATTGGTCGTTGGAGTCAAATATGATACATATCTATTTGGCTACAAAGACCCGAAAACCGGAAATGTGGAAGGCTTTGATGTAGACATTGCCAAAGCGATTTCCAAGAAAATTTTCGGTGACAAAGTCAAAGTCGAACTGAAAGAAGTCACATCGAAAACCCGGATTCCAATGCTGCAAAACGGCGATGTTGACATGGTTGTCGCTACCATGACGATTTCGCCGGATCGTAAAAAAGTGGTCGACTTCTCGGATGTTTATTTTGACGCCGGCCAGTCGCTCCTTGTGAAAAAAGGAAGCAAGATTAAGAGCGTCAAAGACTTGACGAAAGGCACAAAAGTCTTGACGGTAAAAGGTGCGACATCTGGTGACAACGTCAGAAAAGCCGCTCCGGATACAACCGTGTTAGAGTATGAAAACTATCAAGAAGCATTCACGGCTTTAAAATCCGGCAAAGGCGATGCACTGACAACCGACAACTCGATTCTGTACGGCATGGCCGCCCAAGACTCGAACTACCAGGTTGTAGGTGGCACTTTCACGAAAGAACCGTACGGCATTGCAATGAAAAAAGGCAATACGAAACTCGTAAAAGCCGTCAACAAAGCTTTGAAAGAACTGAAAGACAGCGGGGAATACGACAAAATCAAAAACAAATGGATCAAAGAATAAGGATAAGGGGTGGGCAAAATCGCCCATCCCTTTCTCCTGATTAAACCGCAAAGGAGTGAAACAGCGTGCTTGATTTTTCCATCCTCACCGACAATATCGACTTATACATGAAAGGTTTTGTCAATACGATCAAAATCAGCATCATCGGCCTTGTCGCCAGCTTCATTCTCGGCAACCTCATTGCCGTGTTCAGGCTGGCCCCCGTGAAACTGCTGAATTTTATCGGCGCAGTCTACGTTGAAGTCATCCGCAATATTCCGTTAATCCTGACCGGTTTCTTTTTCTATAACGGGCTCAGCTATTTTCATATTAATTTAAGCGGCTTTATCGCGGGCACCATAGCGCTCTCCATTTACACCGCCGCTTTTATTGCGGAAGCCGTTCGTGCCGGCATTCAATCGGTGGACAAAGGTCAGCTTGAAGCCGCACGGTCAACCGGTCTGACGTATACCCAGGCGATGCGTTACGTCGTCCTCCCGCAGGCGATCAAAATCGTCATTCCGCCGATCGGCAACCAATTCCTGAACCTGGTCAAAAACTCTTCGATCCTCGGTGTTTTTGCGGGACTCGACCTCATGTACTACGCCGATCTCATTCATGAAAAAACATGGATCACTTTTGATACGTATATTTTCGTCGGCATGTTTTATCTCATTCTGACGATCCCGCTCAGCCTGCTTGTCAACTATCTTGAACGCCGGCTGGCCAGAAGCAGTTGAATCATATTTAAAGGAGGGAAATGCGATGGATTTTGCCGGAGCTTATTCAAGTGGAAACCTGGCGTATTTGCTGAAGGGTTTTGCGGTGACATTGGAAGTGGCTTTTGTTGCAATCGTGTTGAGTTTTCTCATCGGCTGTATTCTCGGCATCTTGCGTTACGCCAAAATTCCAATTTTATCGCCAATCGTGGCACTTGTTGTGGAAATCACCCGGAACTTGCCACTGATTTTGATTATTTTCTTTACATATTTTGCCTTGCCTGAAGTCGGCATGAAAATGAGCGTCACGGCAGCAGCCATTTCGGCGCTGACGGTGTTCGAATCCTCGATGATTGCTGAAATTGTGCGCGGCGGCCTGAACGCCATCCCGAAAGGCCAGATCGAAGCTGCCCGTTCATCCGGCTTGAAATATATCCAAACCTTGTGGTACATCATCCTGCCGCAAGCTTTGAAAAAAATGATCCCGCCGCTTGTGAGCCAGTTCATCTCGCTTTTAAAAGATACGTCGCTTGCGATCATCATTGCACTGCCGGAACTGTTACACAATGCAAAAGGGATTTACAACGGGGAAGGCGGATCAAAATACATCATCCCGATTCTGCTCATGGCAGCTTTCATGTATTTTGTTGTCAACTACTTGCTTTCGATTCTCGCGCGCCGGCTCGAAAAGCGCCTCGACCCGGACCGTTCCGCTGCCAAACAGCTTGTGAACACAACAGAAAATTTGCTCTAGGGGAACCTGTCCTGAGGTTCCTTTTTTTTGCGCAGCTTTTCTCATGATAGAGATGTTTGCGATTGCTGATTTTCATTCGCAAAGTTGCAAAATAAATCAAATCCCCATTGCTTTTTTGTGCTAACTGTTATACAATATATATAACAAATAACCCAAATAAAAGAGATGATGTTCATGCTCATGAAAATCGACCTTGAATCGGATGTCCCTATTTACCAACAGCTGCACAACAGCATCATGGAAGGGATTGCGTCAAAAGAGCTGGCACCGGGCGATTCGCTTCCATCGGTAAGGGCGATGGCATCCGATCTCGGCGTCAACATGCACACGGTCAATAAAGCCTACCAAATCTTGAAGCAGGAAGGCTTTATCCAGATCCACCGGCAAAAAGGGGTTGTCATCCAGCCTGACCAGATGCCCCCGGCCGATGAACCATATCTTGAAAGCCTTACGGGAAAACTGCGCCCGCTCATCAGTGAAGCGATCTGCCGCGGCCTGGACGAAAAGCAATTTTTAAAAATATGCGAAAAGCTATACAACGACATTCAAAAGGTGGGAGAACAATGGAAACCATAATGGTATTAATCTTTTTCGGAATGGTTGCCGTCATGATGGCAGTAACACCGTACATTACAAGAAAAACGGAAAGTTTTGGGGTCACCATCCCAGAGGCAGCCTACCTGGATCCTGAACTGAAAAAACTGAGGAAACAATACGCCGCAGTCATTATTGTCTTCAGCATCCTTCTGGCAGCCGCCCTGTTCATAGCTGTAAGCACAAGCCAGTTGCTTCAAACTGGTTTCGCTCTCGCAGTCCTTGTTGACATTGCCGGTAATTTTCTCATCTATCTTTATTTTCACCGAAAAATGAAGGCAATCAAGAAGACGCGGAACTGGGCAGCCGGGAAAAAGCAGGCGATCATCGTCGACCCGAAATTCCGGAGCCAGAAACTCATTTTTTCCAACGCATGGTTTCTGATCCATGCAAGCGTGACAGCAGCCACTTTCCTGATGACATGGTTGTGCTACGGACGGATTCCGGACCGGATCGCCATGCATTATGATTTTAACGGTACACCGACAGACTGGGTGGAAAAATCGTACCGGACCGTGTTTGAACTGCCAACTGTCCAGCTGTTCTTGCTTATCCTGTTCATTTGGCTGAATACGATGATTGCAAAAAGCAAACAGCAGCTCAATGCCGAAAGACCGGAAGCCTCCCTCGAGCAAAATGTCCGTTTCCGGCGCAGATGGTCAGCATTTATGATCATTACAGGCTTGCTTATGATTTTACTATTTTTTGCCATTCAGCTTTCCTTTATTGTGCCGGTCCCGATTGCCTGGTTGTCGTACGGAGGCATGGGCGCGGTCCTGTTGATTGTGGCCGGGGCGGTTTTGCTCTCGGTTATCACCGGGCAGGGCGGCAGCCGCATCCGCGTAGGCAATGGTGCCGTTCAGGGCCGCTTCCAGTATGATGACGATGCGTATTGGAAACTCGGCGTTTTTTACTTCAATCGCAACGATCCTTCCTTATGGGTGGAAAAAAGGTTCGGGAGCGGCTGGACCCTTAACTTTGCGCACCCGGCAGGCTGGATCATCCTCGGGCTCATCATTCTGATTCCGCTTTTGCTTGGTGTTTTCTTTTCTTAAAAAACAAGGGGGCTGCTCCAAAGAATGGAAGCAACCCCTTTTATCATTCACTTTCAAGATCAACCCATTTGTCTGCCCAATTTTGCACTTCATCAAGGACCGGCTTGATCGCCTCGCCTTTTTCTGTCAACCGGTATTCGATCCGGACAGGGCTTTCCGGGTACACTTCCCGTACAAGGATGCCCTGGTCTTCCAGCTCCTTCAGCCGCTCCGAAAGCACCTTTTGGCTGATATGCGGGATAAGCTCCGCCATTTCGTTAAACCGCATCGGCCCATTAGAAAGGACACGGATAATCACGCCAACCCAGCGTTTTCCCAATAGCTGAAACGCCTTTTCGAAACGCGGACATAAACTTTGGTTTCCCATTTTTGTAACGCACCTTTCTCATCAACCCTGCATTCCGGGGCTATATCAACAAAAGCCTTTTTAACCATTATACATGAATTGTAAACTTACTAAAAGTAACTAGCTAACAATCTCTGTCCAGTGGAACTGCTGTGCTTCGCTGAAAAAGCTGGCAAACCCGTGACAGAAATGGCCCTAAAAAATCCCCAAATAAAGACGAAAAAATGAAAATGAGAGGAAATGCACAGTGAAACGGTGCTGCCCCCAAATAAAAAAGCGAAAAGGAAAATGCTCCGATGCGTCCTGGCTGGGTAAAGTTCTTCCAATCCATTGAATTTTCATATAAAATAAAGGGAGTAAAGAAAGGGAGGTTTTTAAGGTGAAAAAATTACTTTTCTATACAGCAGTAGGCTTTGCCGGCTACCAATACTTCAAATCAAAAGAAAACCGTGAAAAAGCGGCAGATGCCTTGAACAAGTTTTATGGAAACGTGGAAAAATGGCTCTCAAATTTTCAGCAATCAAATCGCAGCGGAAACAGGCAATCCGGCACACAAGCCTAAAGGCAGACAGTGATTGGGCGTAGTTACCATTGCGATTCAGTCAGGCGAATGCTTGAAATGATCTCCCACCTGCTCTTTGGCCATGAGGATGGGAGACTTCTTTCATAAATCCGTTAAAATGGACTTGATCATTCACGCCCTCTTCTAATCCCCGTTCACCCACAACTGTAAAATTTTCCCTGGGCCATCACAACAGGGAAGTCGTGAACCTTCCAAATCTCAAATAAAATTTACAGGTGTAAAAACCATACGGAGACGGGTGAAGTATCATGGCCGAAAGCGGGTAAAATAAATACTGAATCTTGAATGTTCCCTGGCAAAATACGGAAACCGAAACAATAAGCCTCATGTAAAAAACTCCCCAAAGCCTGGTGAATATATAAAATGAACCTAAATTTTTCGCGTTAAAATCAATTACGATGGCTACACATACAGAAGTAGGAATGTTTAGTTCAACTTATACAGCAGCCGAAAGCAGAAAACGTGATTCTTAACTTAACGAAAAACGGGTGCGGGAACACGCTGGGTCCGGGAAAGAAGCTGGTTTTAAACCTGGATGGTTCCCTGCAAAGTGCCTATCATAAAATTGACAAATATCAAGTTTTAACCTTTTTGACAAACCCATCCTCATGCCCGAAAATGGCTGTAAGAAGAGTGAACTTTATGCAAACAAAAGCGGTCGTTTTTATTGACGCCGTTTAAGAGAGGGATACAAATGTCAGTGACATCATACGTCGATCAATATGGATATATTGTGCTGCTTTTGGCACTTTTGCTCGAAATGATTGCAGTTCCGCTTCCAGGCGAAGTGCTGATGAGCTATGCCGGTTATATGGTGCACCAGGGGCAGCTCAACTGGATCTTGAGCATTCTCATTGCCGCCACCGGTACATCTGTCGGCATGACAACGGCCTATTTTATCGGGCAGCGGCTCGGCGGCCCGTTTTTACATAAATACGGCCATTTTATCCATCTCGGCCCGTCCCAGCTTGAAAAAACATCGCGCTGGTTTAATAAATATGGGAATAAATTGCTTATCGTCGCGTATTTTATACCAGGTGTCCGCCACATCACCGGCTATTTTTCCGGAATTACGAAACTGCCATTCCGGTCATTTGCCACTTTTGCCTATTCCGGCGCTTTGATTTGGACAAGCACGTTTATTTCCCTCGGGAAGCTGCTTGGCCCGCAGTGGGAGCAGTTTCACGAAGCGGTCAAAAAATATCTCGTCATAGGCGGTATTGTAAGCGCCGGTTTAATCATCGCGTATTATGTGTTCCGCTATTTCCATAAGCAGATTTTCTGGGCGATGATGGCGGTGCTCCGGCGCGTTTTCATGATTTTCCGCAGCCGGGTCCGCGCCGAGTTTGTGATCATCGGCACCACGCTGGTGACATTGTTTTTGATTGTGTTAATGATCACAATGATTCAAAACCTTTTCAGCGAAGATTTCAGTGACTTTAACGAGGTGACCTCTTTAATCGTATCGCTTTTGTTCAAACACCATTGGGCAGGCGTCATGAAAGGGATGCTGGCGCTCAGCTCGCGGCAGGCGCTCATTCTCGTCATGGTGTTGACGGTTCTTTGGATCATTTGGAAAGGCAAAGATCGCACGCACGAATTTTTGATTATGCTGCTTGTTACAATCGGCGGGGAACTGTATCAAAATGTGCTGCATGAAGTGTTCCACCGGATGTCGGAAACGGAAATTCCGACGTTTTCCCACTTTGTCTTCTCATTTCCGAGCGACCAGGCGATGATGATTCTGATCATTTACGGCTATTTTACATATCTCGTTGTCCGGCACGCTGAGATGTTTTGGGTCCATACGTTTATGGATGTACTTCTTTTAGCTGTTCTGTTGTTCGCAGCTGTCAGCCATATTTATTTCGGCCTTGAAATCCCGAGCAACATTGCGGGCGGTTACGTATTCGGCGGCGTCTGGCTTGGCTTAAATATTTTATTGCTGGAAATTTTCCGTATGATATGATGGATAAGAAAGCAAATGTTGGAGGGGAAACATGTTCTCAGACTTTGTCACACAAATTTTAACAGCACTCGCTGATCTGGGTTACTTCGGTGTTGCGATCGGGCTTGCGATTGAGATTATCCCGAGCGAGATTGTCCTTGCCTATGCCGGCTATTTAATTTCCCGGGGAGAGATCAATTATTTCGGCGCCATTGCAGCGGGCACACTTGGCATTTTGATTGCCCAACTGATTTTATACTGGATCGGTGCATACGGTGGGCGCCCGTTCTTGCTAAAGTACGGCAAATATTTGCTGATTCACGAAAGGCATCTCGATGTCGCGGAAGAATGGTTCAACAAGTACGGCGCCGGTGTTATTTTTACGGGCCGATTCATCCCGGTCATCCGCCAGGCCATTTCGATCCCGGCCGGCATTGCCAAAATGTCGTATTTCAAGTTCATTTTTTTCACGCTGCTTGCGACCATTCCGTGGGCGGTGCTGTTTATCTTTCTCGGTGAACGTCTCGCATCAAACTGGGCACAAATTGATGACGTCGCGGCTCCTTATGTCAAGCCGGTGACCATTATCGCGATCGTTATCATTGTGCTTTATATCGCTTACTCGATGTACCGCAAGAAAAAAAAAGCCTGACCCTCTATTTAGGGGGCCGGGCTTTTTCCATAGATGAGGGAAGAATGGAAACAGTGCGGTTCGGATCCCAAGAGCGGCTAACTCCCACCAAATCAAAGATATAGGTTAGCTGCTATAATTGTTCAAAATCCTTAACCAAAAAAACCGCCTGCACAAAGCAGACGGCGAAAAAGGGGGTTAACATGGATGAAAAAGCAAGCCGGATTTTCATCTTGCCTGATTACAAGAAAAAGGATAACGCAGGAAGCTTAAAACAATCTTAACAGGCCGAAATTTTGAAAAAGAGGCATGTTTATCTGCTATGGCCGAAAAAAACCGCCTGCACAAAGCAGACGGCCAAAAAAGGGGGTTAACATGGATGAAAAAGCAAGCCGGATTTTCATCTTGCTTGATTACAAGAAAAAGGATAACGCAGGAAGCTTAAAACAACCTTAACAGGCCGAAATTCCGAAAAGAGGCAGGCTTGCCCACTATGCCCAGAAAAAAACCGCCTGCACAAGGGCGGCCTAAAAAAGGGGGCATATAAAAAAGTAGGTTGTAAGCTCTCTTGCAAAGAAAAGGATACCTGCCGAAACTTAAAAAATGCTTAAAACCTCCGCGTCTCTGGCCATAAAAAAACGCCTGCACAAAGCAGACGAACCAACAAAAGCTCTTACCTGATGACAAACATCAATATACCGCTGGAAAATAAAAAACGCCTTAACTTTGCATGAAAGTTATGTGAAATTCCCCACAAATTATGATCTCGACAAAAATAACAAAATTTCATCAAAATTTTCGTGACAAATTGCCGCTTTTAGATAATAATAATGAAGACAGACTACTAAAACGAGGGATTCTATGGAGTCAAGAGTAGCGAAAAAAAAGAAAAAACGGTCAAGAGTCCGCTGGCGCAGAGTGTTCCTTATGCTCTTTTTACTGCTCATCGTCGCCGGCGCGGGTTACACAGCCTATCAATACTACGCTGGCGTTCATCAGACAGACCCGAATGATGCCTTAAATATGGACAATCTGGAATTTAACGGTAAAAAGGATGCAAATGGCCGCACCAATATTCTCCTTCTCGGAATTGATCGGCGCGGGCAAGAAGATTCAAGAACCGATACCATCATGATTGCCCAATATGACCCGAAGAATAACCAGGTGAAGCTCATTTCGATTATGCGTGACATTTATGCCGAAATTCCGGGGTATAGAAACTATAAAATTAACACAGCCTACTATCTTGGCAATCTGAAGAATCAAAAAAAGGGTGTTGAATTGCTGCGTCAAACACTCAAAACCAATTTTGACATTGATGTGCAATATTATGCACTTGTCGATTTCCAAGGTTTTGTTAAAATTGTCGATACCCTGGCGCCTCAAGGCATTGAAATGAACGTGGAACATAAAATGTCGGAAAACATCGGCTTGACGCTTTATCCTGGAAAACAGCTGATGCATGGGAAACAATTGCTCGCCTACGCACGATTCAGACATGACGCGCAAGGCGACTTTGGCCGGGTTGCCCGCCAGCAAAAAGTGCTTAAAGCGCTCCAATCTGAAGTTTTCAGCGTGAACGGTATCGCCAAAGCGCCGAAACTGCTTGGAACCATTCAGCCGTATATTGCCACCAATATGAGCAAAATGAACATTCTTGCGCTCGCCAAAGACGCCGTCGGAGGCAACCTCAAGGTAAAAACAATGACCGTACCGGTTGCCGGCACCTATACCAATGTCAGCTATCCGGGCGTCGGCGCCGCACTCGAAGTGGACAAAGAAAAAAATATAGAAGCCATCAAACAGTTTTTGGATGAATAACAGGGGCCGGTTCCGGCTCTTTTTTTTGTTGCAGACAGAAAGCCGTACCGGGAGCAAATTGTCCTTTTGGAGGGTTCAAAAAGACAAAAGAAAGCCGGACTAGGAGCAAATTGTCTTTTTGAAGGGTTCGGGACCACTGAAAAAGTCAATCTGAAAATTCAAAATAATTATATGTACAATAAATTGAAAAAAAATGCCCCCAGTATTTGGTATAATAAAGTTATACTACAAACCAAAACCAAACTGGGGGTATCTATCATGCTTAAAGAAAAAGATAATCAATTAAGCATCTATTCCATATTATACGATAAAATTCCTGAAAATCATACACTTAAATTATTAAGAGATGAAGTGGATTTTAGTTTTATCAATAAAATGCTTGAAAAAACTTACTGTAAAGAATATGGAAGGCCAGCAAAAGAGCCCGAACTTATGGTTAAAATCTTGGTGTTACAAAAACTCTATGACTTATCTGATGAGAAAGTTATAGAAAATTGCTCATTAAACCTTGCATATATGTATTTTTTAGGAATCAATCCGGAAGACGACCTCCCTCACCCAAGTCTTTTGGCAAAATTTCGTAAAAGTAGATTAGAAGGCAATCTCACTATAGATGAAATTATTATTGAAATCATAAACCAATGCATTGAAAAAGGAATTTTACAAAAGGTTTCTGGTATAACGATTGATTCCACTCATACAGAAGCCAACACCAAAAAATATAGACCGGAACGAGTCATGAAACAATTAGCGAAAAAAATCTTTAAAACCGTTAAAGAAGAAAACGGAGAAATACCAAGTGAAATCAACCAAGAAATCCCTGATTATAAAGAAATAGAAAACCATGATGAAGCTAGAAAAACAATGAAGTCCTATCTTGAAGAAACGGTATCAAAGGTAGAAGAACTAGTTGAACTGGAGAAAGCACCTGAAACAAAAGCACTCGTTAATAATGCGAAAGAAATTTTAGCAGACCCGAAGTTTATGGAGCAAAAAGGGGTACGATCGATTGTCGACCAAGAAGCGAGAATAGGGTATAAAAGCAAAAATGATCCTTTCTTTGGTTATAAAACGGAATTTATGATGACAACAGAAGATCGAATGATTACAGCTGTTCATACTGGTAATGGAGCTTATGTGGATGGAACGAAGTTTGATGAATTATTAGAGTTAACCAAGAAAACGAGAATAAAAATGCCAGAAGTATATGGTGATAAAGCCTATTTTAAAAAGCCAATCTTAGACAAAATCTCTGAACTTAAAGCAAAGGCATACATCCCTGTAAGTGAAGCTGCATATCGCATAGACGAAGAAAGATTCAGTTATAACAAAGATTCTGACGAGTGGTTCTGTAGTCAAGGAAACAAAACAATCAAAAAGAAACACTATATAAGAAAATGTGGAAAAGAAACGTATAATTACTATTTTGACAGAGAACAATGTAGAAATTGCCCAATGCGAGAAGTTTGCATAACCGGAAAAACAGTCGGAAAAGTATTAGGGATCGGAATCAACACCCCAGAATTTTATGAGTATAGTCAACAACAGAAATCGGAGGGATTTAAAGAGAAGTATAAAAAAAGAGCATGCCAAGAAGGGAAAAATGGCGAAATGAAGAATTTCCACGGGTTAGATCGTGCCAAATGGTACGGTCTAAAAAGCATGGGCTTACAAGCCAAGCTAACAGCCTTGGCAGTAAATTTAAAGAGGATAGCCGCCATACTATCCTCTAAAAAGGCGAATTATAGCCAAACATTTGTCATTTTTACTAATTTCTATGGTAAAGAGTACCATTTACAGAAAATTTCTTACACTACACAGCAAATTTTACATAAAAAAATGGCTTTTTTCAGTGGTCACGAAGGGTTCAAAAAGACAAAAGAGAGCCGTACCGGGAGCAAATTGTCCTTTTGGAGAGCTCTAAAAGACAAAAGAAAGCCGGACCAGGAGCAAATTGTCCTTTTGGAGAGCTCAAAAAGACAAAAGAGAGCTGGACCAGGAGCAAATTGTCCTTTTGGAGAGCTCAAAAAGACAAAAGAGAGTCGGATCAGGGGCGAATTGTCCTTTTGGAGGGCTCAAAAAGACAAAAGAAAGCCGGACCAAGAGCAAATTGTCTTTTTGAAGGGTTCAAAAAGAAAAAAGAGAGCCGTACCGGGAGCAAATTGTCTTTTTGGAGAGCTCAAAAAGACAAAAGAAAGCCGGACCAAGAGCAAATTGTCCTTTTGAAGGGCTCAAAAAGACAAAAGAAAGCCGGACCAAGAGCAAATTGTCTTTTTGAAGGGCCCAAAAAGACAAAAGAAAGCCGGACCAGGAGCAAATTGTCTTTTTGGAGAGTTCAAAAAGACAAAAGAAAGCCGTACCGGGAGCAAATTGTCTTTTTGGAGAGCTCAAAAAGACAAAAGAGAGTCGGACCAAGAGCAAATTGTCCTTTTGGAGGGCTCAAAAAGGCAAAAGAAAGCCAATTAGACAAAAGGGACGAAACCGCATCCAATATGAATTTCAATTTCCCCCTTGTCATGTCACCCGGCAAAGTGTAAAGTATAAATAAGTCAAAATTTTAAGTACGTTCAATCGAATAGCCTTATCAAGAGAGGCGGAGGGACTTGGCCCGATGAAACCTCAGCAACCAGCCCATAAGGCACGGTGCTAAATCCAACAGGTATACCTGAAAAGATAAGGAGAATGTTGTCATCTTGCCTCCTTTTCTGGGAGGCTTTTTTCATATCATTCAAAGGGAGTGTAAAAATTTGGACCTTCTCGAAACGTTAAAAAACCGCATCCTTGTTGCGGACGGGGCAATGGGGACACTGCTATATGCATACGGCGCCGACACATGTTATGAGTCATTCAACCTGACCCATCCGGAAGACATCCACGCGATCCACCGCGCCTATATCGAAGCAGGCGCATCGGTCATCCAGACAAACACGTACAGCGCCAACTATATCAAGCTAGCACAGTATGTCCTGGAAGAAAAAGTAAAAGACATCAACAAAGCGGCCGTCCGGATTGCAAAAGAAGCGGCAAACCGTGATACATTTATACTCGGCACGGTCGGCGGCATCCGCGGACAACGCAAAACCGAAGCAACACTTGCCGAAATCAAGCGTACGTTCCGCGAGCAGATTTTTCACCTCCTGAACGAAGGAGTTGATGCCCTGCTTTTGGAAACGTATTTTGACGCGGAAGAACTGTATACGGTCGTAGACATTGCGAAAAAAGAAGCGGATGTCCCGGTCATCGCCCAGTTCTCGCTTATCGAACCGGGCGTGCTCCAAAACGGAACCCCGGTCCGCGACGCGTTCAAGGAACTTGAAAACCGCGGCGCCGATGTGACCGGCCTGAACTGCCGGCTCGGCCCGCACCACATGATCCAGGCGTTCGAAGAAATCCCGATACCGAAGCGTGCCTTTTTGTCCGCATACCCGAATGCGAGTCTTTTAGATTACGAGGAAGGCAGGTTCACGTTCACGAATAACGCCGATTATTTTAAAACATGCGCCGAAAAACTGGTCGAACAGGGTGTACGCCTGATCGGCGGCTGCTGCGGCACGACGCCGGCTCACGTCAAAGCAATCGCAGAAGGGGTGCAGGGGCTTTTACCTGTCACAGAAAAAACGGTCCGCCCACCGAAAATCGAGATCGCGGCCGCCCCGGCGCAGCACGAACCACCGTTGCATGAAATCGTAAAAAAACGGCGTTCCGTCATTGTCGAATTGGACACACCGAAAACGTTGAACACGGCCCGCTTTTTTGAGGGGGCAAAAGCGCTGCAGGCATCCGGCATTGATGCCCTCACAATGGCCGACAACTCGCTTGCAAGCCCGCGCATCAGCAACACAGCGATTGCTTCAATTTTAAAAGAGAAACATGGCATCCGGCCGCTTGTTCATATTACATGCCGTGATCGTAATTTGATCGGGCTGCAGTCGCACTTAATGGGCCTTGCTGCGCTCGGGATTGACCAGGTGCTTGCCATCACGGGGGATCCGACAAAAATCGGCGACTTCCCGGGAGCGACGAGCGTATACGATTTGTCATCCATGGAACTGATCGCAATGATCAAGCAATTCAATGATGGCATCTCCCATTCCGGCAAATCGCTTCACAGGAAAACGAATTTTTCCGTCGCGGCTGCATTTAACCCGAACGTCCGCAATCTTGATAAAACGGTCGGGAGGTTGGAGCGCAAAATCCGCTACGGTGCCGATTATTTTATCACCCAGCCTGTGTTCAGCACGGAAAAAATCGAGCAAATCCATGAAGCAACGAAGCATTTGGACGCGCCGATCTATCTTGGCATTATGCCGCTTACCAGCTACCGGAACGCGGTCTTTCTGCACAATGAAGTGCCGGGCATCAAACTGACGGATGAAATTTTGGCGGCGATGGAAAAAACAAATGGCGACCCTGCGAAAGCACGTGAAGAAAGCCTTGCGATCAGCCGTACCCTGATCGACGCGGCCCTCGGCTATTTCAACGGCATTTACTTAATTACGCCGCTCGAACGCTACGAACTGACGGTGGAATGCACGCGCTATATCCACGAAAAAACAGCAGTGCAAGGCGCAGGCATTGTCTGAGACTGCAACGAAAAGAGTACAGGCGGATTCATTAAAGTGAAACTTTGATAGCACTGTCCAATTGCAAGATTAAGAAAAGAGCTCAAGAAGGCAAAACGAAACCTTGGCCGGCTTCAGCCCCTGCGAGATGCATGCACTTTAAACTCAATCAAAAGTGGCACCGGCGCCGCCAGCATCGGAACGCGACCCAGCCAGGTACCAAATGTTACCGTACGTCGCAATCTCAATATCAAACGTACAGCCAAAGGGGGAATTTTTCATGGGGCAAACGTTATTTGAACAGCAGCTTGCAAACCGCATTCTCATCCTTGACGGGGCGATGGGGACGATGATCCAGCAGCAACACCTTACCGCGGCAGATTTTGGCGGCGAAGCATACGAAGGCTGCAATGAACACTTGAATCTCACAGCACCCGATGTCATCCGCTCGATTCATGAAGCATATCTCGAAGCGGGGGCTGACATCATCGAAACGAACACATTTGGCGCAACGTCCATCGTCCTTAACGAGTACGGCCTCGGGCATCTCGCTGAAAAAATCAACATCGAAGCCGCGCGCATCGCCAAGCAGGCTGCCAAAAAATTTTCCACACCCGAGCGGCCGCGGTTTGTCGCCGGTTCGATGGGCCCGACAACAAAGACGCTCTCCGTCACGGGCGGCACTACTTTTGACGCGCTCAAAACCGCTTACCAGGAACAGGCTTGCGGGCTCATAAAAGGCGGCGTCGACGTGCTCCTTCTCGAAACATCGCAGGACTTGCTGAACGTCAAAGCCGCTTTTCTTGGCATTACGGACGCATTTAACGAAACCGGAAAAAAACTGCCGCTTCTCATCTCCGGCACCATTGAACCGATGGGCACAACGCTTGCCGGCCAGAACATCGAAGCATTTTACATTTCCGTCGAGCATATGCAGCCGGCCGCAGTCGGGCTTAACTGCGCGACCGGCCCGGAGTTCATGGCCGACTCGATCCGCACACTCGCGGGGCTCGCCAAAACGGCAGTGAGCTGTTACCCGAACGCCGGGCTTCCCGACGAAGAAGGGCATTACCACGAAACACCGGAATCGCTCGCTGTCAAAATGAAAGGCTTCGCCGAAAAAGGCTGGCTCAACATCGCAGGCGGCTGCTGCGGCACAACACCTGCCCATATCAAAGCACTGAATGAAGCACTTGCCGGGCTCCCGCCGCGCCAGCCTGCAAAACAAGAGCACCACGCCGTCTCCGGCATCGAACCCTTTATTTACGATGACCCGTCCACCCGCCCGATTTTTGTCGGCGAACGCACAAACGTCATCGGTTCGCGCAAGTTCCGGCGCCTGATCGCGGAAGGCAAATGGGAAGAAGCGAGCGAAATTGCCCGTACCCAGGTCAAAAACGGCG
The DNA here is from genome assembly GCF_025905465.1 of Weizmannia sp. WK01. NCBI lineage: Bacteria > Bacillati > Bacillota > Bacilli > Caryophanales > Bacillaceae > Heyndrickxia > Weizmannia sp. WK01. The sequence continues at coordinate 536,957 of NZ_CP109616.1, forward strand.
CACAGATCATCGACATCTGCCTCGCCGACCCGGATCGCGATGAAATCAGTGACATGGAAAATTTTATTTCGATCGCCGTAAAAAAAGTGAAAGTGCCATTTATGATCGATTCCACGGACGAAAACGTAATCGAAAAAGCTTTTACATACTGCCAGGGAAAAAGCATTGTCAATTCCATTAACCTTGAAAACGGGACGGAACGGTTTGAAAAAGTCGTGCCGCTCCTCAAAAAATACGGGGGTGCCGTTGTCGTCGGCACGATCGATGAAGAAGGGATGGCTGTCACTGCCGAACGGAAACTTGAGATAGCGCGCCGCTCTTATGACCTGCTCGTCGATATGTACGGGCTCAACCCGCGTGATCTTATTTTTGACCCGCTCGTGTTCCCGGCCGGCACTGGCGACAAGCAGTATTTTGGCGCAGCAAAAGAAACAGTCGAAGGCATCCGCCTCATCAAAGAAGCGATGCCGGAATGCCAGACGATCCTCGGCGTCAGCAATGTTTCATTCGGGCTGCCACCTGCCGGGCGTGAAGTGCTAAACTCAGTGTTTCTCTACCACTGTACGAAAGCCGGGCTGGATTACGCCATCGTGAACACAGAAAAACTCGAACGCTTTGCGTCCATCCCGGAAGAGAACGTGAAAATGGCCGAAAAACTGTTGTTTGAAACGAGTGACGAAGCCCTTGCCGCGTTCACCGAATATTACCGCGGCAAGGTGCAGGAGAAAAAAGCGCCAAAGCGCACGATGACGCTTGCCGAACGGCTTGCGAATTACGTTGTCGAAGGGACGAAAGAAGGCCTCATCCCGGATCTTGAACAGGCTTTGAAGGAATACCCGGATCCGCTCGCCATTATCAACGGCCCGCTTATGGACGGGATGGCGGAAGTCGGCCGCCTGTTTAACGACAACCAGCTCATCGTCGCAGAAGTCTTGCAGAGTGCGGAAGTGATGAAAGCATCCGTCGCATTCCTTGAGCCTTTTATGGAAAAAAATGAAACAAGCACAAAAGGGAAAGTGCTGCTCGCAACCGTGAAAGGCGACGTCCATGATATCGGCAAAAATCTGGTCGACATCATTTTGTCAAATAATGGCTATAAAGTGGTCGACCTTGGCATCAAAGTGGCGCCGGCTGATCTTATCCACGCCGTCCGTAAAGAGAAACCGGATGTAATCGGGCTATCCGGCCTCCTTGTCAAATCCGCCCAGCAAATGGTCGTCACTGCCCAGGATTTGCGGGAAGCGGGCATCCGTCAGCCGATACTGGTCGGCGGTGCAGCCCTGTCGCGGAAATTCACGGTAAATAAAATCGCTCCGCAATATGAAGGGCTTGTGCTGTATGCAAAAGACGCAATGGAGGGCCTCACGCTTGCGAACAAATTGCAGGATGAATCGGAACGAAGCTCGCTCGAAACGGAACTTGCCAACCAGCGCAGCGGCGGGACAAGGGTGGCGGCCGTGAATGCCGGCGGAGCACCGGTTGCGACTTTACCGCGCCGTTCTTCGGTATCCCCGGATGCGCTCGTTTACCAGCCGGCGGATTTGAAGCGGCATGTGCTGCGCAATTATCCGCTTGCCCATATCGAGCCCTACGTGAACATGCAAATGCTCCTCGGCCACCATTTAGGATTGAAAGGCCGCGTCGAAAAGCTGCTTGCGGAGGGAGACGAACGCGCCCTCAAGTTGAAACAGCAGGTGGATGAACTGCGCGAATGGGTGATGAAAGAAAAATTGCTTCAGCCATCCGCTGTATACCAATTTTTCCCTGCCCAATCGGATGGTAATGATTTGATTCTTTACGAACCGGCTGGAGAGCCTGGTACATTAGATCCGAAATCTTTATCCGTCCTAGAGCGATTTACGTTCCCGCGCCAGGCAAAGCCGCCGTATTTGTGCCTTGCCGATTATGTCCGGAGCGTGGACAGTGGGGTCGTAGATTACGTCTGCATGTTCGCGGTCGTTGCCGGCAAAAACATCCGCCATCATGCACGCTATTTGAAAGAAGCGGGCGAATATTTCAAAAGTCATGCTCTCCAGGCGCTTGCCCTCGAAACGGCAGAAGGTTTCGCCGAGCGACTGCATGAACTGATACGCGGCCAATGGGGCTTCCCGGACCCGGCTGATTTCACAATGCAGCAACGCTTTGCCGCCAAATACCAGGGCCAGCGCTACTCTTTCGGCTACCCGGCCTGCCCGAACCTCGAAGACCAGGCCAAACTGTTTAAATTGTTGCAACCGCAAAAAATCGGCCTCCACTTGACCGAAGGCTACATGATGGAACCCGAAGCCGCCGTCACCGCGCTTGTATTCTCCCATCCTGAGGCAAGATATTTTGCGGTATAACTCCCGAAGCGGGCCCTGGCCCGCTTCGGTTTTTTAAACCATTTACGACTTTTTCAGAGTCCAGTGCCATGTTGCTTTTTACAAAAAACCAAATGATTCGACAAAATCTGCGCTAACCCGATTTTTCTGTTCCGCCCTCAATGTTCCACGGGAAACATTCCACTGAAAACTGTGCATGTTGAACAGGATTTTCTGAACAAATTCCACTTGCCAGCAAGCCCTTCTTCGATATGATAGAAGAATAGACGTACGAACATGCTTGACCCGCTTTCTTTCTATATAAAATAACGCCATGCTTTCACCTACCACGTTCCCTGTGGCATTGAACGTCTACGCTAAATCAACGCCGGCTGAATAAAACCTGTACATCTCAAATTCGGCCAGTGCTGTCATCATCCTTGCATAACTTAACATTCCCAATGGCTGCGAATATTGACGTTTTTGGTGGCATGACAAGATGACAAGATACGATTCATCTCGACAAAACCAGCAATATTTCCACGGAAATACCCATATAAAAAAGCCCGAATACCGAAATCCGGGCTTTACATCCATCTATCTAAAAATGTGCGGCGACTGCGGCTAATTTTCATTCTTCCACTCATGCCGTATCCTTTACGGCATGAGTGGAAAATCCGCATTGAGCCGTTTCGTTCTTTTCTGTTCTTAGCCAATGAAAGTCCAAAAGCTCCATTGCTTTCTAGCAACTTACCAAATGCAAATGGCTTACTTACGGGAGAGGCGGTCTTTTGCACTACCGACCGAGTCCTGGGCCTCGCCTTTCAATTTGTCCATTTTGCCTTCAGCTTGTTTTTCCGCATCGCCGGTGATTTCACCCCACGTATCTTTTGCTTCGCCTTTCAATTTGTTCCCTTTTCCTTTGAGCTTGTCCTTCGTGGAGTCTTGATCCATTTTCATTCCTCCCATTCATATTGTTCATCTTTCCTATTCCCTGATCACAGGCCGATAAACGAAAAATGCAAAAGAAATAAATGGACAGGCTAGTTATCCGACCGGCGCAGATCATTTGCGCAAAATTTGACCTATCACGTCCAAAAGCAAAAAAATAAAGGGCCAAAACCAAATCAAATAGGGGCACCGCCACAACCAAAAATACACCTATTACAACAGGAGAAAGAGATAGAGTTCAATATAAAAAGATTGCAACAAGGCGATATCCATTTGCAAAAAGCAGGCAACAGAGCTGTGATATTTTGTGGAGCGTGGGTAATCGGTGGGGAAAGGGAGCGCATGCGCATCATCTCCGTCCAGCTTCAAAACTGGAATGAAGGAAACGCATGCGTACATAAGTTGGATGGTGTTGCAGAGTGGATGTGCGTTCGGCGTAACGCCCAATTTCAACGATTGCACGCCCGTTCTCAAAGCACCTGAAAACAGCCCCTAGATCATTTTCTTCCATGGTATGTATTTGCCGAGGCCATGGTAATAGCTGGCACAAATAATCGTGCGGCTGAATTGTTTCTGAAATGTATGCACGGAGCAGTTCAGTTTCAGCTGCTGCTGATTGGAAAAAGTAACATAAAGGCCGTCCGCCGTGGCATCAAAGTCTATTATGTTTGCCAGGAAAATGAACTGGCAGTCATACGATCTCGGGGATTTTGTCGGTGTTGCAATCAAACCATCCCCCACCACAATCGGTGCCTTATTAAAGTTAAAAATTTGTTTTGTTCCCTTGAGAACGCCTTCAAAATCGCACATCCGGTAATGGATGCAAGCGTCCCGTAATAATTCAAGCTTGCTCTTCCGTGAGCGAAAAACGCCGTCCTGATCATAAATGACTGTTTGATATTCCGGATCAAATGCGGTATCCAGCGCCATCGTTTCTTTCCTGATTAGGTAGTCAATTTTTTCTGTCACAAAAAATACCCCCTCATGTTAATTTGTGCTTTCCCTCCCGCTTCACTTTCAGGGGCAGAATTGCCAGGGGTGCCATGTCTTGCTGCCATCAAAGTATCCTTCCCCAAAAGAAGAGGGATATCATTGATTTTTATAGTCCTATTATACTATAAATTTCTAAAAAATAAAGCATGAATTTACAATTTTGTTATTATTTTTAATCCATGTAAATCTTGGCCAAAATTTCACGTTTTACCTTAAAAAATATCAAATTTTCCCGCGGAAAACAGGATGTTTTGGAAACCAAAAAATGACGATCGCCGGTTCGCCCTCTTCCTTTGAACCTGTTATTTTACAATCAACCCGGGAATTCAAGGAAAGCGCGCTTTCCAAAAGGGGAAGCAAAGTGGAAAATTTTGAAGAAGTGCTCAGGCAATACCGGCCGATGATTTTTCATATGATCCGCAAACTCCGCATTTACAAAAACATCGATGAGTTCGAACAGATCGGTATGATTGCGCTGTGGGAAGCGTATCAGAACAGGCAGGACGACAAAGGGTCATTCACAAGTTATGCGTACAACACGATCCGCGGGAAAATGCTGACCGAACTCACGAAAAGGCGGAGGGAGGAAGAAATGTTTGCATTTCCGAAAGAGGGGTTTTGGAATGTTGAAGTGGACGAGTCGCTTCGTCCCCCGCTTGAGCTTGAAACATTGCTGTCGTATTGCGACGGCCTTACGGAAAAAGAGAAAAAATGGGTAGTGGCTACTTTTTATGAACAATTGAAACAAGGTGAAATCGCATTTCGCGAAGGCAAATCCGTCGAGGCGGTAAAAAAATGGCGGAGACAAGCCCTTGAGAAAATCAGAAAGAATATGGAACAAAAAGAGAGGAAGCGTTGATGCTTCCTCACTCTGCGATGAAAAACTTGCGCAAGTAGTCATACCATGCTTTTGTGCCCTTGTTGCTTGGGGCGGTTTGTTCGCCATTTTGAAAGGTGACATACGATTTGAATGCGTCACTGTCCGGGTCCGGCCAGTTTTTCCAATGATCCAGGTATGTGTAACCTTCTTTTTTTGCGTACGACGCAAGCTCTTTCACCTGTGCCGGATAATTCGCTGCCTTGTAGAGCGGGTATGACGGCTGAATCATCAGCACGGCATCATCCCAGGCAGCAGCGGCCGTTTTGATATCATCAAGCTGATTGTCCATCGCCACAGCTCCGTTGTTGATTAAAATAAACGGCTCAAACAAAATGAGATCCGGTTTGAAATGGGCGACGTCTTTATACTTGCCTTCACGGATAAACTCGTCGGAATTTAAATGATAGGCAAAGAGGGAAACCGACACATAGCTGCCGTACGCATCTTGCAATGCCTGTTTCAACTGCGGCCCCCAGCCATGCGTATTCGCCCCCATCGCATCCGAACCGACAATCGCAATTTTGTAGGCCCGCTCCTTGGAAAGTGCTGTTTTAAAATCCGCGCGGGCTTTTTTCGGCCAGTTTTTCGTGTAAGCCACTAGGGAAGTCTCCGGCTGGTCCGCTTTGTTTACCGACCGCTTTTTCCCCGTGGCCGGTTCTGCCTTTGCCTTTTCCGCTTTTACTGCTACAGAATCCGGCTTGAACCGGCTTGGATCCGTTTTATACCCCCAGTACAGATGCCCAACTACCAATACGGCAATGACGACAACAGCCGACAAAATCGCCGTGAATATTTTCATACATCATACCTCCGCTCATCATCACTTATGAAACGCCCGTGCAAACCTATAAAAAATTATGACAAAAAAAGACAAATTACACAACCAAAATTGAAAGAAAATCCGCCAAAGGTAAATACAGGAAGATTATCTAACCGGTTTCTTTCTGCAAAATATTGTGGTTTAATACAAAGTGTAACAAATTGTTTAAATTTATTTCAGTTTCCCGCAAATTTCGGGATGATCTATGATATAATGTATGATAGTTTTCTATCTATTTCGCATTTGTGCTGCAAATTTTAGGGGAGGAACTTATGGAAGACACAATTAGTTTAAAAGAATTGGTGCAGGTGCTGCGCAAACGGCTTTCCATGATCGCGCTGATTACACTGGGGGCGATGATTGTGACGGCCATTGTGACCTACTTTGTGATGACGCCTGTCTATGAATCTTCGACACAAATCCTTGTCAATAAAGCAAGCGATGACCAATCGATGTATACCACGAATGCCGTACAGACAAACGTTCAGCTGGTCAATACATATAATGTGATTATTAAGAGCCCGTCAATCTTAGATAAAGTGATTGACGAACTGAAACTCAACATGACAACAGACGAACTGAACGATAAAATTGAAGTCAGTACAGAGCAAAATTCACAAGTCTTTACCTTGACAGTAAAAGATACAAACCCGTATATGGCTGCAAAAATTGCCAATAAAATCGGGGGAGTGTTCAAAAAAGAAGTCAAAAACATTATGAAAGTCGACAATGTGACTGTTATTTCGAAAGCACAAGTGCCTACGGGACCTGTTAGCCCGAAACCATTCCTGAATATTGCGATTGCACTTGTTGTCGGCCTGATGGTGGGTGTTGGGATTGCCTTTCTGCTTGAATACCTCGACAACACGATTAAAGATGAGCAGGATATTGAACAAATGTTGGAATTGCCTGTCCTTGGCGTGATTGGGCAGATTGACGATCAAGAACTGAATGGTTTGAACCGCGCAGGAAAAAAAACAAAAAGAAAGGTTGAGACGGTTGGCGCCTAAAAAAACAAAGCTGTTGAACACGAGAAGAAAATTAATCGCAAAGCTAAATCCAATGTCACCGATTTCCGAACAGTTCCGGACAATCCGTACAAATATCAGTTTTTCTTCCGTTGACAATGACCTGCAGCTTCTAATGGTTACCTCAAGCGGGCCTGGAGAAGGAAAATCGACGATTGTCGGCAACCTGGCAGTCGTCTTTGCCCAGCAGGGGAAAAGGGTCCTCCTTGTTGACGCCGATTTGCGTCGCCCGACCGTTCATTATACGTTCGGCATGACCAATACGTTTGGGCTGACAACGGTTTTGACCAAGCAGGGGACATTGCTGGAGACTGTTTCAAAATGTGATGTGGAAAATCTGCATCTCCTGCCGAGCGGCCCAATTCCGCCAAACCCGGCAGAACTGTTAAGCTCACGGGCAATGAAGGAATTTTTAAAAGAAGCAAAAGAACAGTACGACATTATTTTACTGGATACCCCGCCGGTTTTGGCTGTGACCGATGCGCAGGTGCTGACCAACCAGTGTGATGGCACGATTCTTGTCGTCTCAAGCGGGAAAGCGGAAGTGGAAGCTGTCAAAAAGGCAAAAGAATTGCTGGAATCTGCCAATACCAATCTGCTTGGCGTTGTCCTGAACAACAAGAAAACCCAAAACACGCATTATTATTACTATTACGGAAAAGATTGACACTATTTGCACGTAAGTTTTCCAATAACTATTGAAAAATGGTAAAAATGCACTATAATTTTGTATAGGGTTTGATTCTAATTGAAACAAAATTTCACTTCTTGACAGGTTTGGAGGGGTTCGGGATGATGGATATTCATTGCCATATTTTACCAGGCATTGACGACGGTGCGCAAACGATATACGACAGCCTTGATATGGCAAAACAAGCCGTCTCCCAGGGGATCAAGCAGATTATTGCTACCCCTCATCATATGAATGGAAAATATGAAAACCGCAAAACTGGAATCATTCAAAAAGTAAATGAGTTAAATAAAAGATTGAAAGAAGAACAGATTGATCTGGAGATTCTGCCAGGACAGGAAAACCGGATTTATGGCGAAATTTTGGAAGACTATGAAAAAGGAGAAATTCAAACGCTGGCCGGCACTTCTTACCTCTTTATCGAGTTTCCATCAGGGCATGTGCCGCGCTATGCGGAAACCCTTTTATACGAGATACAAGTGAAGGGCCTGGTGCCGATTATCGTGCATCCGGAAAGGAACGCGGAGCTGATTCAGCATCCGGATCGGTTGTATGAAATGGTGAATAATGGTGTGGCAACACAAATTACAGCCGCAAGCTTAACGGGTGCTTTCGGGAAAAAGATTAAAAAATTCACCGAACAGCTGATAGAAGCGAATCTCACCCATTTTCTTGCATCAGACGCCCATAATGTAAAAACACGTGCTTTTAAAATGGATGAAGCAGCGGACGAAATCGAAAAGAAATACGGTGCAGATATGCTCTATTTCTTTACAGAGAACGCCGAACTGCTTGCAGGCGGCCAATCCATATACAGAGAAATTCCGCAGCCAGTAAGACAAAAGAAACTGTTTGGTTTGTTTTAACTGACTTTCTTTTTAAGTATTTTGGGAAAAGCATCAAGGGTATATGAATGGAACTATGGGGCTGCTCCGCTGTTTTTAGCAAACAGTTTTATCCAATGTTGCTTGATTTTGGAACAGCTATTTCGGGGATGTCTCTCACCCGTTATCGTGCGAGGCACTCGGCCATGCTGTGGGTGTGTGTGCACCTTAGACGCCTGTCGTCAAGAGTATGGTGTGAGGGCGGGTTAGATGCCCGACATTTACTTTTATACCCGAATGCTGGAAGAACAAACATCGATTGTTTTTATCGTACTGCGCAAATCTTAAAAATAAATTAAAATAAGGGGGAATTTACGTGAAAAAAGTGAGAAAGGCGATCATCCCGGCAGCCGGCCTCGGAACACGGTTTTTGCCTGCAACAAAAGCGATGCCGAAAGAAATGTTACCAATTGTGGACAAGCCTACGATCCAATACATAGTCGAAGAAGCCGTTGAATCCGGCATCGAAGACATCATCATTGTAACCGGAAAAGGAAAACGCGCGATCGAAGACCATTTCGACAACGCCTGGGAACTCGAACAGAACCTTGCTGAAAAAGGAAAATTCGACCTCTTAGATAAAGTCCGCTATTCTTCAAATTTGGCCAATATCCACTATATCCGACAGAAAGAACCACTCGGTTTAGGGCATGCCGTTTGGTGTGCACGTAACTTTATCGGTGACGAACCATTTGCAGTTCTTCTTGGCGATGACATCGTCCAAAACGACCCGCCATGCTTAAAACAACTCATTGATCAATATGAAGAAACACGTTCATCTGTAATAGGGGTACAAGAAGTACCGGAAAATGAAACACATCGTTATGGTGTAATTGCTCCCGCTTCTCAAGAAGGTAGAAGATATCAAGTAGAAACATTCGTGGAAAAACCAGCGCCGGGGACAGCACCATCCAATCTTGCGATTATTGGACGGTACTTACTTACTCCAGAAATTTTTATGTTCCTTGATAAACAAGAAAAAGGCGCAGGCGGAGAAATACAATTAACAGATGCAATTCAACAATTGAATCAAATTCAGCGTGTGTTTGCTTATCAATTTGAGGGAAAAAGATATGATGTTGGAGAAAAATTAGGATTTATTCAAACAACTATTGAGTTTGCATTACAAGATCCATCCATAGATCAATCAGTTATCAATTTTATGGATGAACTTTTAAAAAGTTTAAAAACAGAATCTAAATAGGGGAGATAGAATTGTCGGAATCAAGCTTTTTGTCTAAGTCAGTTGTTAGACAAAATCCTCAGGTCCTTGTTTTAAAAGAAAAAAAGTCTTATTTATTAGCAAAAAGAACAACAGATATTATTGGGTCAATATTAGGATTAGTATGTTTTTCTTGGCTATTTTTGATTGTGGCTGTTCTAATAAAACTAGAGGATCCAAAGGGACCAGTTTTTTTTAAGCAAGTACGGACTGGAAAGAATGGAAAAGAGTTCTATATGTATAAATTTCGTTCAATGGTGATGAATGCAGAAGAAAAGTTAAAGGATCTGCTTGAACTTAACGAAGTTTCTGGTGCAATGTTTAAAATGAAAGAGGATCCTCGTGTTACAAAAATTGGTAGATTTATTAGAAAAACAAGTATTGATGAATTGCCACAGCTTTGGAACGTATTAATGGGCGATATGAGTCTTGTTGGTCCTAGACCACCCTTGCCAAGAGAAGTTAAGGAGTATACTGAATATGACTTACAACGTCTACTCGTTACCCCAGGATGTACAGGGTTATGGCAAGTTAGTGGTAGAAATAGTTTAAACTTTAGTCAAATGGTTGAACTGGATTTGTATTATATTAGAGAGAGGTCATTTTTATTTGACTTAATAATTATCTTTAAAACTTTCAAAATAATTATTTCTCCTAATAGTGCTTATTAAGAGATTAATTATTAATAGATATTGGAGTTATTAAATGAGATCAAAATTCTATAACGTAGCATGGATAATTTATGGCCAGGGTGGACGGTTGATTTTTCAAACTGCATATTTCTTTTTGTTGGCTATTATTATGAATCCAAAGCAGTATGGCATATATGTGGCAATAACTTCGCTTATCGTTATCTTAGGACCCTTTTGTGGTGTAGGATTTAATAGTTTAATTGTTAAAATTATTGCTACTGATGTTAAAGAGTTCAGAAATGTTTTTGGAAATACAATTAAAATAACCATATACAGTTACTTTATACTTTTGTTAGTTGGAGAATTAATAATATTTTTATTGTATAGGAATCAGATATTAGTAAATATGCTATTTCTAATTTTAAGTCTAGCGGATTTGTTATTCTTAAAATTAAATGAAATGTCTGCTCAGATATTTATTGCTAAAAATAGGGTAAATGTTTCAGCTAATATACAGAATTTTATAAGTTTGACCCGATTTATGTCTGTTGTGATCTTTTATTTTCTTCATGATAATAGTTCAAATGATATATTAATATGGTCAATGCTATATTTGCTAATTTCTTTACTATATACAATATTGGTATTCATTTATACGCTAACAAAAAATGATTTACCTAATATGAATAGCAAAATTACCTTTAACAATATTAAAGAAGGGATTTTCTTTTCTATAGGTTTATCTTCTCAAGGAATTTATAACGATATAGATAAAACAATATTAGGTAAATACGATAGTTTCCAGCAGACTGGTTATTATGGATTTGCGTATAAAATGTTGGATGTAATATTTATTCCGATTAAAGCAATACTATCATTGACATTTCCAAAGTTCTTCAAAATTGGTAAAAACGAAGGAATAAAAGGTACATATAAATTTGCAAAAAGAATACTTTTTCCTTTAATTATATATTGTATTATTGCTAGTATTGCCTCATTATTATTAGCTCCTACAATATTAGCTCGATTTAATAATGGGGAGTACGAGGAGAGTCTATATTATTTTAATATCCTTTTAATTATTGTCTTTTTAAGATGCGTGCATTACGTTCTATCTGATTCTCTTACAGGAGCTGGGCTTCAAAAGGAAAGAAGTATAGTACAATTAACAATTGCGGCTATTAATACAATATTAAATTTTATACTTATAAGTTACTATAAAGTATATGGAGCAATTATAGTTAGCATATTTTCAGATGCATTAATGGCAATTAGTATTATTTGTATAGTGAGATTTAAGATTACTAAAAGACAGAATAGGAATGAAAATTTATGAAGCTATTCAAAGATTTTTATTTGGCGGTGTTCAATTTTTTAATACCGCATATACCTAATCAATTTATACGTGTTTTTTTGTATAAGTCATTAGGTATGAAAATTGGTGTAAAATGTACTTTCCTACGTCCCATTTTTTTCTATAATCCTTTTAATATTACAATAGGGAATCACTGTGCTATTAATGATAATGTAGTCTTAGATGGAAGAGGTGGGCTTGTAATTAATGATAATGTAAATATATCACCATATGTAAAAATATATACTGCTGAGCATGACTTAAATAGTCCTGATTTTAAGTATGTAGAAGGAGAAGTTATTATAGAGGAGTATGTTTGGATAAGTACAAATGCTATGGTTATGCCGGGAGTTAAAATAGGAGAGGGGGCAGTTGTAGCAGCAGGAGCCGTAGTTACAAAAAATGTTGATCCTTATACAATAGTTGGTGGAATTCCGGCTAAGAAGATAGGTGAGAGAAAAAGAAATTTAGCATATAATCCGAATTTTAAGAAATATTTCCATTGAATTAATTTATTTTGTTTAAAGGCGGCTAAAGATGATTTATTTATATTATATTTTTATTATTTTAGTAGGTGCTATTTCATGGAAACCATTAATACCTGAGCATGGGGGATTAGTACTTACCAGTGTAAAAGCTTGTCTTTTAGTCATTACAATTATCCTAATATTAATTAGAGGAATAAAAGTAAATTTCATAATGATATATAGTATATTCGGTATGTGTGTTTTGACTCTATTCCTAATCCTACAAATAGCAAGGAAAGATAGTGTTGAATATGCAAATACTGGCGATATTTTAAGATCTTACTCTGCATATCTTCTTTTGTTATTATCAATGTTAGTAAGACTAAAAAAAGAGGAATTGCTGAATATTCTGAAAATTATCCAAGTAATGCCTAGTATTAGTGTAATTGTGGGTCTTATATTTTCAATTACAACTAGTTGGAGTTTTATTAAATTTGAATTTACTGGTGTGCCACGTTTACAAGGAAGTAATCCACCTGCTCATTTAGCAGAAATATGTTTTGTTGCTATTATAACATCACTGGCAATATTAGATTTTTATCATATTAATAAAGTTATTCTTGATAGAGGGAAAAGGGCAAAGCTATATATATTTCTTTTTATTAATTCTCTAATTATTTTATTAACATTTACCAGAATAGAAATATTGGGAGTTATTATTATTTTTATTTTTTTCTTAATTCGAAAATTATATTATGCCTTTTTAAAGGATAATTTTTCATATTTATTAGTATCAATACTTTCACTTGGAATAATTCCACTTTTATTTTGTCTTAAAATATTTATACAGCTATTAATAAAAAGATCTACAAATAACTCAGGAGGATTTAATACTTCCGGTAGAGCTGCAGCGTGGAAATACTTTATGGAGAAAGCAAATGAACATCGTTTTTTTGGAAGAGGAATGGGTGCAAGTGAGTCATTATATCCATATAATCCTTATCAAGAATTTGTGGCTCCGCATAACGAGTATATAAGATCGTTTTTAGAGGTAGGGGTGGTAGGATTAATAATTATGTTTATTTTCTTTCTTGTTTATATTAAATGGATTCTAAAGCAGTCCTTTAAAAAGAATGTTATAAGTAATATATTTGTAATTTGTACAATTATTTCAATTAGTATAGTTTCGTACTATGATAACTTGTTTGTAACTGTACATTTTAGTATACCATTTATACTAGCAAATCTATGTTTTATTAATTATGTTCGATTGAAATGCCATTTTGAAGATTCAGATTAACAAACGGTAAAAATTGGAGGAGAAGATGAGAAAAATTGCACTAATTAGTTCAACAGGGGGACATTGGACTCAGCTTTCAATATTATTTAATGAGTTACAAAATACTAAAACTGAACTGCAGATTGTTACAGAGAAAAATAAATCAAATATACTAAATGATAATTTATTATTTTTACATCAACAAGATAGAAAGAACAAGTATTTTCTAGCAATTTTTATTTTAAATATTATAAAGTCTCTTTATTATGTAATAAAATTCAGACCGAACTATGTTATATCAACTGGCGCAGGTGTTGTAATTCCTTATCTTGTATTTTCTAAGATATTTGGAGCAAAAATAATTTTTATTGAGAGCTATGCTAAAATTAATAGTCCTACTATGACTGGTAAGATAGTTTATAAGTTTGCAGATGAATTTTTTGTACAATGGCCAGATATGCTAAAATTTTATCCAAAAGCTTATTATAAGGGGAGTTTATATTGATATTAATCACATTGGGTACTCAAAGATTTCAAATGGATAGAGTTGTGGATGAAATAGACTTCTTAATAGAAAATAAGAAATTGAAAGCTAGTGAAGTAGTTTTACAGTACGGCTATAGTAGGAAATCAAAATATGCTACAAATTATAAGTTGATAGATGAAGCTTTATTTGATGAATTACTAAACAAAGCTGAATTTGTAATATGCCACGGTGGAACATCTTCAATCATTAAGGCCTTAAAAGCTTCAAAAAAAGTTATTGCTGTACCACGTATGTCTAAATTTAAAGAGCATGTAGATGATCATCAGATAGAAATAGTTCAAGTTCTTTATGAGAAAGGTTACATTGAGAAGGTTGAAAATATTAATGAATTGGGCAGTATTATTCAATTATTAAGGAATAAAGATTATGTTAAATACGAATCTAGAGGTCAACTAGCAAAGTATATTGTTTCACATGTTTTAAATATTTAATAGATTTGAGGATGGATTAATGAAAAACGTTTTTATAGTATGGACGAAATATCAAGCAAGAGTTGAAAACCTACTAGTGGATCTAAAAAAAAATTTAGGGGATTTTGAAATTATATATAGAAATAATCCCCCGGCAAAACCAATAAAAAAATTTTTCTTCTATTTAAGATACATGATAAAGGATTATAAAAAAATTAAGCAAGAATTACCGAAGATTATTTTTGTACAAACACCACCTAGTTATGCATTAATTGTACCTTTGTTAGTAAAAAAATTTAATAAAAAAGTAAAAGTAGTATGTGATTTACATAATGCCATGACAAGAAATCCGTGGTTAAGTAGATTAGGTACACAAAAATTATTATCTTATTGTGATATTATAGTAGTTCACAATAAAGTTGTATACGACAATGTAATAAATAATAAGCTATTTAAAAAAGTAGATCATAATAAAATTATCGTTTTAGAAGATAAAACTCCTTATTTTCAAAAAAATACTACTTATATAGATAAACATGGAATAAATTCAAAACCCCTAATATTTTTCCCAGCTTCTTTTAATATGGATGAGCCAATTCTAGATGTAATAAAATGTGCAAAAAATCTCCCGCACTTTCAGTTTATTATGACGGGCAATCAGAAGAAATTAAAAAGAAATTTTAATGTATTACCAGAAGATTTACCAGAAAATGTTGTTATAACAGGATGGATTGAAAATGATGAATATATTAAATTATTATTTGAATGTGATATATTATTAGGTTTAACCATTTACAATGATATTCAGATGAGTGTTAGTAATGAAGGCCTTGGGGCTGAAAAGGTGATGGTATTATCCGACACTAAAGCTTTAAGAGAAATATACAAGAATGGTGCTCTATATACAAAAAATGATTGGAAATCTATAATGAAGGCCTTAGAATATGCTTATAATAGTAGATTAGATTTAAAAGAAAATATAAAAAAGGTTAAAAGATTAAAGGAAGTTCGTTATGGTGAGCAGTTTAGTAGTTTGGTTAAAAAGCTATTTTAGCTATAAAGTTTAATTTGTAATTTATTATATTTTAAGGATGATAAAAATGAAAATAATTTTACTTTCAGGAGGATCCGGGAAACGCCTTTGGCCACTATCAAATGATGCTCGATCAAAACAATTTTTAAAGGTCTTGGAAAATAAAAATCATAATTTAGAATCAATGGTTCAACGAGTATGGAGTCAGTTGAAACAAACGCGGTTGAATAATTCAACAGTTATTGCGACAAGTAAATCTCAAGTGGAAATGATCCAAAGTCAATTGAATGGAGAAGCAGATCTAATAGTAGAACCGACAAGAAGAGATACATTCCCTGCTATTGCCTTAGCGGTATCATATTTGTATACAAATACAGGAGCACGCTTGGATGAAGTAGTTGGAGTCCTTCCAGTCGACCCTTATGTCGAAACAAGTTTTTTTGATAGGGTCAAGGATTTAGAAATGGCTATTCAGAAAAGTGAATCTGATTTGGCATTAATAGGTGTTAAGCCAACTTATCCATCAGAGAAATATGGATACATTGTACCTGAAGACGATTCGATTGATTCTTCTCAAGTTATCAAAGTTAGCCGTTTTACAGAAAAGCCTAATGAAAATAGAGCTAGAGAGTTATTGAAACAAGGTGCAATGTGGAACTGTGGTGTATTTGCTTTTCGTTTAGGATATCTTATTAATTTACTTGAAGAAAAACATTTGCCAATCCATTACGAAGAGCTATTAAAACAATATGCAAGATTACCAAAAATTAGTTTTGATTATGAAGTAGTAGAAAAAGCTAAAAATATTATTGCATTACAATATAATGGATATTGGAAAGATTTGGGAACATGGAATACTTTAACAGAGGAAATGGGAACTAATAAGATAGGAAATGGTATTATCAGTGAAGATAGTATCAATACTCATTTAATCAATGAAATTGATATTCCAGTAACTATCTTAGGCGTTTCGAATGCTGTTATTGCTGTAAGTCCTGACGGTATTCTTGTTTCAGATAAAGAAAAAAGTCCCAAAATTAAAGAGCTTGTCAGTACGTTTAATGATCGACCGATGTATGAAGAGCGTCGTTGGGGGTGGTACCGTGTGCTGGATCATGTTAAGTATAATGGTACTCAAGAAGTCTTAACAAAAAAAATAGGAATTAAGGCTGGATCCAATTTAAGTTATCAATATCATTTAGCACGTAAGGAGACTTGGACGGTCGTAAAAGGTGAAGGCGTTGTTGCATTAAATGGTAGTTTACAGGTAGTAAAAGCAGGCGATGTTTTACAAGTTGAAATTGGAGACAAACATGCAATAAAAGCCACTACTGAGCTTGAAATGATCGAGGTTCAGTCGGGAACAGAGATATTAGAAGAAGATATTGTTCGTATATTTATGGATTGGGATGAAATTGAGGACTATTGTTATAGTATAAAATAATTCTAAAAAATATTTAGGAGATGTTTAAAATGAAGCACATAACAGTTGCGGGCACAGGTTATGTAGGACTAGTTACAGGGGTTTGCCTAGCAGAGGTTGGTCACCATGTTTCTTGTGTAGATAACAATCAGGATAAAATAGATTTATTGAATAGTGGTAAATCTCCTATTTTTGAACCTGGACTAGATGAATTGATGGTAAAGAATAAAAAAGAAGGAAAGCTATTATTTACAACCGATTATAAAAAAACATATGCCCAATCGGATGTTATTTTTATAGGAGTTGGAACACCTGAAAATGCAGACGGCTCTGCAAATTTAAACTATGTTTATACAGTTGCACAGCAGATCGCTGAATCTGTAGAAAGGGATTGCCTAGTTGTTATTAAGTCCACTGTTCCAATTGGAACAAATGATAAAATAGAAGCTTTTATGAAAGAGCATCTTATAAACAATGTTCAGATTGAAGTAGCTTCAAATCCTGAATTCCTTGCCCAGGGTACTGCAGTTCGGGATACTTTACATGCCTCTAGAATTGTAATAGGCGTCGAAAGTGAAAATGCAAAACAAATTCTAACAAGTATCTACGAACCTTTTAAACAACCGATTGTGGCAATGAATCGCCGAAGCGCAGAGATGGTAAAATATGCTTCGAATGACTTCTTGGCTTTGAAAATTTCCTTTGTCAATGATATTGCAAACCTATGTGAAAAGGTTGGTGCGAACATTGAAGATGTCACAAATGGGATGAGCTACGATGAAAGAATTGGCAACCGATTTTTAAATCCGGGGATTGGTTACGGTGGCTCTTGCTTCCCGAAAGATACAAAAGCGTTACACTGGCTTGCGGAAGAAGAAGGATATATTTTAAGAACCGTGAAAGCAGCCATTGATGTGAATGAAAAACAAAAATATGCACTCATCAAAAAAGCACGCAATGATTTTCCAACTTTTAACGAAAAAAAGGTTGCGGTATTGGGGCTCACCTTTAAACCCGGAACGGATGATTTACGTGAAGCACCGTCCATTCCGAACATCCGCTTGCTGCTAAATGAAGGGGCGCGTATACAGGCATTCGATCCGGTTGGGATAGAAAACTATAAGAAACTGTTTCCTGATCAGATTGCTTATAAACACTCTATTGAAGAGGCTTTGGAAGATGCTGATCTTTGCTTTATCTTTACTGAATGGCCGGAAATCAAAGAAATGGATCTGGATTTGTTTAAGAAACAGATGAAGACTCCGCATATCTATGATGGCCGGAACTGCTTTAGTCTGTGTGAAATTGAAAATAAAGGGATTAATTACCATTCAATTGGCCGCCCGAGTGTCGTTGAATTCAGCGTACTCGATGAAGTTCAGGCGTGAAATTAAAACGGAGCACCTCAAATCAGGGTGCTCTTTTTTTCTGCATTTATTCTATAATTTGTCAAATTTTTTTCGGAAAATAGCGGGAAGGGTTGATAAAATAAAAGAGAAAACAATGATACGCATGTTTTTTAAAAAATGAAAGCGGAAACAGGTATGTTGTCGCCTATCTGAACAACTTTAGGAGATGTTTTCATTGACAAAAATTACAGTTGCAGGAACAGGCTATGTGGGTTTATCAAATGCAGTACTTTTGGCGCAACATAATGAAGTCATTGCGCTTGATATTCTTCAGGAAAAAGTGGATATGATCAATAACAAGCGGTCGCCTATTGTGGACCATGAAATCGAAGAGTATCTTGCAACAAAAGATTTAAATTTAGCGGCGATAACTGATAACTATCTTGCTTATAAGGATGCTGAGTATGTCATCATTTCTACCCCGACAAACTATGATCCTGAGAAAAATTATTTCAACACGAGAACAGTGGAAGCTGTAATCGCCAATGTGCTTTCAATTAATCCAAATGCCATTATGGTGATTAAATCGACTGTACCGGTTGGATATACTGAAATGATAAAAGAAAAGTTTGAGACAGACAATGTGATCTTTTCTCCTGAATTCTTACGTGAAGGCAAGGCTTTGTATGATAACTTATATCCTTCGAGAATTATAGTGGGAGAGCAATCAGAACGGGCCAAGGTTTTTGCGGGCTTATTGGCTTAAGGTGCAATTAAAGAAGACATCCCTGTATTGTACACAAATTTAACAGAAGCAGAAGCTATTAAACTATTTGCCAACACTTATCTTGCCATGCGGGTTGCGTTTTTCAATGAGTTAGACTCATATGCGGAAGTTAGGGGATTAAGCACGAAACAAATCATAGAAGGAGTCGGCCTTGATCCGAGGATCGGCAGCCATTACAATAACCCATCGTTTGGCTACGGCGGCTACTGTCTTCCTAAAGACACAAAACAACTACTCGCTAATTACGAGAACGTTCCGAACAACATCATGCAAGCCATCGTCGATGCGAACAGAACAAGAAAAGACCACATTGCCGAAATGATTATCAAGAAACACCCGAAAGTCGTCGGCATTTACCGCCTCACTATGAAAACTGACTCCGACAACTTCCGAGAATCCGCCATCCAAGGCGTCATGAAACGAATCAAAGCAAAAGGCATTGAAGTGGTCGTATACGAACCCGTCCTGCATGAAGAGAAGTTCTTTAATTCAAGGGTAGTCAATGACTTGGAAGAATTCAAAAAGGTCAGCGATGTCATAGTGGCAAACCGGTTATCAGATGATCTGCTTGATGTGGAGGAGAAGGTGTATACGAGGGATTTGTTTAGCCGGGATTGAGGGATTGTTGGGGGCCGGATCCAGCTGGAGATATGCTGAAGTATAAATGGGAGAGTACTTGTCAGAATGATAATCGGCTTACGCTCACTGAATTCAGGACACAGTACCGCAAGAGGCTATATCTTATGATTTTAAAACATGGAAATGCTTGGGCTTATTTTTTATCTGGTCATGAAATACTCTTGTCTGATAACAATTGTAAACCTTCCGATTTCGTCAAGATTTGTTAAAATATAAACTTGGAAAATTAAAGCGTATACAATGAATTTGTATGTAACTAGATACCCAATCTCGATAAAGAAAAGATTTGTATAATAGTACATTCAGTTCAAAACATTACTTTGGAAACACCTGATGATCCCTGGGCTTTTTTCACCATGGCTATGGTAAAAAAAGCGATAATTGCTGAAATATACTATCAACAATTTATTGCGATATGGATATGGTAAACGACGAAAAAATATATTAGACCTTGGTGATAAGGAGTCCTCTATTTTTGTTAGAAATTTACCCAAAATTTTTATGGAATGTCATTTTAAGATGACTATATATTGTCGCTTAGAAAATCGAAAGGAGTTCATAAAATGAAGCTGGTAAAGGTAATTCTTAAGAACTTCCGAGGGTATAATAATACAACTATAGAACTGCATCCGGATTTGAATGTATTAATAGCTGAAAATGATGTTGGCAAAAGTACAATATTGGATGCATTGAATATATTTTTCAATGATGACGCTAAAATTGATACAAGTGATTGCAATATTCACTCGGAAGATAAATTCATTGAAATTGGGGCTTGTTTTCGTCTGGAAGACAACGAGTTGGTAATATTAGATGCAACAAACCCAACCTCGTTGAAAGAAGAACATTTGTTAAATAGAGAAGATCTATTGGAAATTAGAAAAGTGATTAACGCAAGTGGAAAAACCATAACGAAAAGTAGTATTTCTGTCTATTTAAATACTTTTCAACCAACATTATTTGAAAAACCTCTTATTACATATAAACAAAGTGAGCTAAAGCAACTTCTGAACCAATATAAACTTGAGATAGAAAATTTCGATAGTATTAGCAAATCAAAAAAAGCGGATATGAGAATAGCTTTATTTTCACACTTAATAAGTGAACAAACAAGATTTGAAGAAAAACAAATAAATATAAAAGATATACAAGATGATAGCTTGAAAACTTGGGACAAGCTTCGGGATCAGTTACCATACTATACGTTATTCCAATCAGATCGAACAAATACGGATGGAGATAAAGAAGTTCAGGATCCTATGAAGGCAATAACAAAAGAAGTATTAGCAGATCTTAAAGACAAGTTAGAAGAAATTAAAAATGAAGTTGTTAGTAAGGTTGAAAAGATTGGAGAAGAGACAATTGAGAAACTGAAGGAGTTTAATGAGGAAATAGCAAATCAATTAATTACTGTACCAGAGATAAAAAGTTGGGACAGCTTGTTTAAGTTTAACCTAGATACCGATGATGGAGTGCCTCTAAATAAAAGAGGAAGTGGAGTTCGAAGGTTAATATTATTAAGCTATTTTCGTGCACAAGCAGAAAAAGATGCGATTAGAAATAACAGAAGAAACATCATTTATGCGATTGAGGAACCAGAAACATCTCAACATCCAAACTATCAAAGAATGATCATTGATTCATTAAAAACAATCTCAGAAAAAGAACAATATCAAGTCTTTATTACAACACATACTCCGGAGATAGCACAAATGGTCGAAAAAGATTCACTCATTTTATTACAGAAGGATATTGAAGGACATCCGCAAGTAGTTAAGAATGAGGACATTAAAATGCAACAGATAACAAAAACACTAGGCATTCTTCCTTCTATTCATTCAAGGGTTGTAATCTGCGTAGAAGGACCGAATGATGTGAACTTTATAAAAAATATTAACAAATTTGTTCCAGAATTTAAAGAAATAATTGATTTGGAAAATGCGGACATTAGTATTTACTATCTAGGGGGTAGTAATTTAAAAGCATGGGTAAATGAAGATCATTTCAGAAAATCTAATATCTTCGAATTTCATTTATACGATGGGGATATACCTAAATACAGAGATATAGTAAACACAATGAACGAAAAAAATGATGGGAGAAGGTTTGGTGTCGTTACGTCTCTTAGAGAAATGGAAAATTACATTCCTCCTCGCTTAATTGAAGAACAATTTGGTGTTAACTTAGACGAATATCTTTATATGTGGAATGAATTTGATATTCCTGAACACCTAAAAAAGTGTACCCTACCTCATATAACAAATATGAGGGAAAAAGAGAAAAGAATTAAGCAAATATTAAATGGGTGTTTGACAAAGAAAATAACTGCAGATTTATTAAAAGAACATGGTGTTTACGAAGAAATAGCGGGGTGGTTTCAACAGATAAAGGAAATATATGAAAGAACAAGTGGTTTAACAACAACTAGTAGATAATTATTTATCACACCGAAAATCTTGTGGATTTGCAGGATATATAAGGAAACGAGCAGCCCTCATCCGGTTATCTGGCTTACTGGGCTGCTCCTTTGTTTTTTACTGTAAATCTTAAGGCTCTAGTCGCATTCGGCTAATGTTTAAGAAGTTCATGGTTGCAAGTGCTGCGCCACCGAATAGTATTGCTTTTTCCCCAAGTATGGACTGCCTCACTTTTACTTTGTCCGCGATGAAGGAGCTGAGTTGTTGTTGTATTTTATCAGCGAATGAAGGGATGAGCCTTGAGACTTCACTGTTAATAAAGATGGTTTCAGGGTTATACAGCATTGCAATATTATTCATGGCAATTGCCATATATTGAATCATTTCATGGATTAGTTGGACAGCAGGCTGTTCCCCGTTATGGTAAGCATGGCATATGTCCGGAATAATCGCTTCTGCATTGCCTGTACGGTGGCGGTAGTGATCTAGAAGTACTTTCTCCGAACAATATTGTTCCAAGCATCCGTGATTTCCACAAGGACAGCTCAAGCCGTTTGGGACCACAACCATGTGCCCAATTTCACCGCTTAGTCCTTTTTCCCCTCTATACAATTGGTCATCTAGTATAATACCTGCACCCACACCGCTGTGGACACTTACGCTGATTATATTATGCAAAGTATCCGTACAGGCATGATCTGCAAGTGCAAGAAGATTCGCTTCATTTTCCAAAAAAACCGGTACGTCAAAATGCTCCGACAGGGCTTCAGCAATCGGGAGATCCTGCAGGTCATAATAGGGTGTAAAATAAATAGCGTTTTCAAACACCATGCCGTGAATGGCAACGGTAATCCCCGTTAAACCATAGACCGTTTCCGGCGCATGTTTCATGAAATCCGTTATGATTAACTTAAGATCGGATACAATGCTGCTCCTTGAGATGTCCCGAAACGGGTAAAGTTTTCTCTCCCAGCTCTCCCCATTCAAATAACATCCCAATATATCGATATAGTTATAGCCAAGATCAATACTGAGGACGAATCCGGCTTTTTTATTTAACTGCAGCATAATCGGCCGCCTTCCGCCTTGCACGGTACTTTCTCCGCTGCCAATTTCCTCAATGAAATGCCGGTTTAACAAATTTTTAACAATTTCCGAAACAGAAGCTTTGTTTAATCCGATTTTGTCAGAAATCTCCATCCTTGAAGAAGGTTTATGGTTGGCAATATATTCAATGATTAAGTTTTCATTTTGTTCGCGCATCGTTGGCCTGTTTAGAAACATTTTCAAGCCTCTCTTTTTTATTGTGCCTAATTGTTCAAGGAATTACCCTTGAATCTCCATTTTACCAATTCATGTCTATTTGTGAAAGGAAAAAATTGTTTAAAATTTTTCGTGAAAACGTTGACAATTTTGTTGAACGGAATTATTATGAGTTTGTTAGCTAAACAAACTAACTAGTTGGTTTGAAAGATTTAAGTATTTTCTGAGGCTGTTAAGCAAATTTGGAGGGACATCCGATGAAATTTACAAATGGCGTTTGGTTGGCAAGAGAAGGATATACGATCTCATCCCCAATCCATGTTTTTGAGGCGCAAACAGATGAAAAGAAGCTTACGGTTTTTGCACCTTTTAAGAAAGTCCAGTCAAGAGCTGACACATTAAACCTTGGAATGATGACAGTCGATATTACTTCTCCACAAGAAGATGTGTTAAGTGTGAAGCTGACTCACCATGCTGGTGGAATACAAAAAGGGCCTGAATTTCAAGTTCATCGTCAGGAAAAGAAGATACAGGTTACAGAAGATGAACACTTGATTACCGTTACGACCGGGCAGCTATCAGCCAAAATTAATAAGGGAAAATATGAACTTTCCTTTGTTGCAGGAGACCGCCTGCTGACAAAATCAGCTTATAAATCAACAGGTTACGTCTTATCCGATCAAAAAAAGGCTTATATCAAAGAAAGTCTTGATTTGAATGTAGGAGAATACATTTACGGTTTAGGCGAGCGGTTTACAAACTTTGCGAAAAATGGGCAAACAGTTGAAATATGGAATAAAGATGGCGGGACAAGCAGTGAACAGTCGTATAAAAATGTTCCATTCTTTATTAGCAATAAAGGATATGGGGTTTTTGTCAATTATCCTGGCCATGTTTCTTTTGAAATCGGTTCCGAACATGTATCGAAAACGCAGTTCAGTGTGGAAGATGAAACATTGGAATACTTCTTCATTTACGGTCCGACAATGCATGAAATCATCCGGAAGTACACAGATCTGACGGGAAAACCTGCGCTTCCACCGGCTTGGTCATTTGGCCTTTGGCTTAGCACCTCTTTTTGTACGGATTACGATGAAAAAACGGTTAATCAATTTATTGACGGGATGCATGAGCGGGGAATACCGCTTGATGTTTTTCACTTTGATTGTTTCTGGATGAAAGAATTTGAATGGTGTAATTTTGAATGGGATAAGCGTATTTTTCCTGAACCGGAAAAAATGTTACAGCGCTTAAAAGATAAAGGATTGAAAATTTGTGTATGGATCAACCCGTATATCGGGCAAAAGTCGCCGTTATTTGAGGAAGCAAAAAAAGCAGGTTATTTCATTAAACGGAAAGACGGCAGTGTATGGCAATGGGATCTATGGCAGGGCGGCCAGGGAGTCGTTGATTTTACAAATCCTGATGCACGCAAATGGTACACTTCAAAACTTGAGCGCCTACTGGACATGGGAGTGGATGCCTTTAAGACAGATTTCGGGGAAAGAATCCCGGAAGACGTAGTTTATTATGATGGTTCCAACCCAGGCAAAATGCACAATTATTATACTTATCTTTATAATAAAACGGTATTTGACCTGTTAAAAGAAAAGAAAGGCGAACAAAACGCGGTCGTTTTTGCACGTTCTGCGACTGCCGGCAGCCAGCAGTTTCCAGTGCATTGGGGCGGCGACTGCCAATCAAATTATAATTCTATGGCCGAATCATTACGTGGTGGGTTGTCGTTAATGTTATCTGGATTCAGTTTCTGGAGCCATGACATCGGCGGCTTTGAAGAAGGGGCTACACCGGATATTTATAAACGGTGGACCCAGTTTGGGTTGCTTTCCTCACACAGTCGTTATCACGGAAATGTGGAGTACCGGGTTCCGTGGATATTCGACGAGGAAGCGGTAGAGGTCACCAAGAAATTTACAAAACTGAAATACAGTTTAATGCCGTATCTCTTTAAACATGCGGTAGAAGCACACCGGTTTGGCGTTCCTGTGATGCGCCCGATGGTAATGGAATTTCAGGATGACCCGGCTGCAGTTTTGCTTGACAGGCAATATATGCTCGGAGAAAATCTATTGGTTGCCCCCATTTTTAATGAGGATGGAAATGCCGAGTACTATTTGCCTCAAGGAAAGTGGACAAACATTTTAACCGGGAAAGTTTATGAAGGCGGAAAATGGTACCATGAAAACTATGATTATATGGCATTTCCATTGCTGGCCAAGGAAAACAGCATCATTATCTGTGGACCGGAAACAGCGCATGCAGAATACGAATACGGAAAAGAACCGATTATTCATCTCTACGGTTTTGACGGCGAGGATGTAATTAAGGAAACCGTTGTTTATGAGCCGGATGGTCGCGAATCGGTTACGGTTAAAGCGGAAAATAAGAGCGGTACGGTCTATTTAACAGTAAAAGGCCCTGAAAACTATCAAGTCGTTTGGCACCCTCAACATGGAGATGCAGCAGTCATTCAAAATAGATTCCATCATGAAGAAGCCGTTCTTCATAAATAGAAAAGTCCGGCTGGGTTTATTTATCCGGCCGGCCATCTATTCTTTTAAAATGTCTCACGCAAATGATGCCGTGCATTCAATTTATTTAAAAGGAGAATGGGAAAACATGGATGCTCAAACAAAAGAAAGTTTGGATGGCAGAACGGAAAAGCTGAAGATGCCGAATTTGGTTCCTTGGAAAGAAAGAGTGAGTTATGGATTGAGTGATTTCGCCTGCAACCTTTCGTTCCAGATGGTTGGCACTTATTTGATGTATTTCTACACGGATGTCTTTGGGATTAGTGCAGCAATTGTTGGTACCTTGTTCTTGGTTGCGCGTATTGTGGATGCGTTTGATGGGCCTTTCTGGGGTATCATGATTGATCACACCCACACAAAATGGGGGAAGAGCAGACCGTATTTTCTGTGGTTTTCCATTCCTTTTGCTGTATTTTGTGTACTGGTGTTTTCCACCCCATCCATGAGCTTGACGAGTAAAATTGTATGGGCTTACATCACCTATATAGGTGTAGATATTTTGTATTCGGCTGTAAATATTCCAATCACGTCTATTCTTCCCAGCCTGACCAACAATCCGAATGAACGGGTAACATTAAGTACAATCCGTCAATTTCTTGGGACTGCAGGGGCAACGCTGGTTTCTGTTTTAACTTTGCCGATGGTGAATGCATTAGGGCATGGAAATGAGAAACAAGGTTTTTTTCTTACTTCACTCATCATCGCGATCATTGTTGTTGCCATTTTCATGATAACATTTAAAAATACGCGAGAACGGATACAAACGAAGCAATCAAAAAAATCCATCCCGATCAAAGAAGCGGTCAAAGCCCTCAAAAAAAATTGGCCATGGGCGATTATCATTTTTATTAACTTTATTTATTGGTTGGGCATGCAAACCAAATCACAAGTGACGGTCTACTTTTTCAAATACAACATGCATCATGCAGGTCTTGCTTCCCTTATTTTAGGTCTGCAAGTGATCGCTTTGGTTGCTGTTGTTGCAACGCCTGCAACGGCTAAAAAGATTGGAAAACGGAATACGATGCTAATGGGAATGATTCTGGCAATTCTGGGGCAGCTCATTCTGGGAGTCGGGGCTCATACGTTAAGCATCACCACCATTATTATTGCAACCATTGTTGGTTATCTGGGCACCGGTTATGTTTCAGGTTTAATTGCTGTCATGCTGGCAGACTCCGTTGACTATGGTGAATGGAAAAATGGAGTCCGGGCAGAGGGCATTGTGACGTCCTTCTCCAGTTTTAGCGCAAAACTTGGAATGGGACTTGGTGGTGCAATTACTGGAGCCATCTTAAGCGCCGGCGGATACATTGCAAATGCAGCGCAATCTTCAGCTGCTTTAAGGGCTATTGAAGCAAATTATGTTTGGGTTCCAATTATTGGTTTCGGCTTATCCGCTTTAGCGTTGGTTTTCTATAAAGTGGATAAAATCGAAGTAAAAATGCAACGAGATTTAGAATTAAAACATCAGGCGGAAAATTGAACATTTAAACGGATTCTGGGCAATGTAATATAATAATGATATATTAGGAGGAAACAGCAATGGCATATTTTCCAAATGTCAGCAAAATCACTTATTCCGGCAAACAATTGAAAAGCGGTCTTTCGTTTAATCATTACAATCCGAAAGAACTCGTTGGTGGAAAAACGATGGAAGAACAGCTTCGATTCTCAGTCGCATTCTGGCACACCTTTACTGAAAGCGGTACCGATCCGTTTGGCGCAGGCTCCAAGATCCGCCCGTGGGATCGCTTCACAGGCATGGATCTTGCCAAAGCAAGAGTAGAAGCAGCATTTGAATTTTTTGAAAAACTGGGCAACCCTTATTTCTGCTTTCATGACCGCGATATTGCTCCTGAAGGCGATACATTAAGGGAAACAAATAAAAATCTGGACGTTATCGTTGCCATGATTAAAGATTATATGAAAACAAGCAAAGTAAAACTCTTATGGAATACAGCCAATATGTTCACAAATCCACGTTTTGTCCACGGTGCAGCTAGCTCTTGCAACGCAGATGTTTTCGCGTACGCAGCCGCCCAAGTGAAAAAAGGGCTTGAAGTCGGGAAAGAACTGGGCGCTGAAAACTATGTATTTTGGGGCGGCCGGGAAGGCTATGAAACTTTGTTAAATACAGATTTGAAGCTGGAACAGGACAACCTGGCACGGTTCTTCCATATGGCCGTTGATTACGCGAAAGAAATCGGATTTGATGCTCAGTTCTTGCTTGAGCCGAAACCGAAAGAACCGACAAAACATCAATATGATTTTGATGCTGCTACGACTATTGCATTCTTAAAAACTTACGATTTGGTTCAACACTTCAAGCTGAATCTTGAAGCAAATCATGCCACATTGGCCGGCCATACGTTTGAACATGAAATTCGGGTTGCGCGTACCCACGGCTTGCTTGGCTCTTTGGATGCGAACCAGGGTGATCCGCTGCTCGGCTGGGATACAGATGAATTCCCGACAGATCTCTATTCCACCACGCTTGCGATGTATGAAGTATTGAAAAACGGCGGCCTTGGCAGGGGCGGATTGAACTTTGATGCGAAAACACGCCGCGCCTCGTTCACAGATGAAGATCTGTTTTACGCGCATATTGCCGGCATGGACAGCTTTGCCCTTGGATTAAAAGTGGCAAACCGGCTGATTGAAGACCGCGTATTTGATGCCTTTATCGAAAAACGGTACAGCAGCTATAAAGAAGGCATCGGCGCCGATATTGTTTCCGGCAAAGCTGATTTTAAATCACTTGAAAATTATATTCTTGATAAAAAAGAAATTATAAACCAATCTGGCCGCCTGGAACAACTGAAAAATACGCTGAACCATTATATTGTGCAAGAAGCCTATCAAAGTGTAAATGCATAAAATTCCGAACCGGCCTGCCTGGATGAAGGCCGGCCGGTTTATTCAATGGGGAGATTAAGATGAAATATGCAATCGGTGTCGATCTTGGGACAAGTTCTGTTAAAGTATTACTTGTTGACCAAAACGGACAGGTGGTTTCATCTGTTTCTAAATCCTATCCGTTAATGCAGCCGCACCCGGGTTACAGCGAACAGGATCCGGAACAGTGGGTCGAAAAAACGATTCAAGCTTTGAAAGAACTAACGGAAAAATCCGGGGTACCCCGCGATGAAATTGAAGGGCTCAGTTTTTCTGGCCAAATGCACGGGCTTGTGCTGCTGGACGAAAATCTGCAAGTCATCCGCAATGCTATTCTTTGGAACGACACAAGAACAACTGAACAATGCAAAAAAATCGATCAAGTACTGGGTGGCAAGCTGCTGGAAATTACAAAAAATCCGGCCTTAGAAGGGTTCACACTTCCGAAGATACTTTGGGTCCAGCAGTACGAACCGGAAAATTTCCGGAAAACGCGTGTCTTTCTCCTGCCAAAAGATTATCTTCGTTACCGGTTAACCGGAACGATTGGCATGGATTACTCGGATGCAGCGGGCACTCTGTTGTTAGATATCGTCAATCAATCATGGAGCACGGATATTTTGCGCACATTTGACATCCCGGCCGATATTTGCCCGCCGCTTGTTGAGACGGAAGCAGAAGTCGGCACATTATTGCCGGACATCGCTGCGACGTGCGGCCTTTCTCCTGCGACCAAAGTGTTTGCCGGTGGGGCGGACAATGCCTGCGGTGCGATCGGCGCCGGCATTTTAGAAGAAGGCAAAGCACTTTGCAGCATTGGCACATCCGGTGTATTCCTTTCATATGAATCAGACAGCAATAAAAACTTTGGCGGCAAAGTGCATCTTTTTAATCATGGACAGAAAGATGCTTACTATACAATGGGCGTTACACTTGCCGCCGGATACAGTCTGTCCTGGTTTAAGGATACATTCACAAAAGGCGAAGATTTTGCAACATTGCTGGAAGAAGCCGCGCATTCTTCGATCGGGGCAAACGGCCTGCTTTTCATGCCGTTTATTGCCGGGGAAAGAACGCCCTATGCCGATGCAAAAATCCGCGGCACTTTTACAGGCATTGACAGCTCACACACCAGGCGGGATTTTACCCGTGCAGTGATGGAAGGTATTGCCTTCTCTATCAATGAAAGCGTTGAAATTTTTCGAAACTATGGCAAGAACATCGATACCGTGATATCCATCGGCGGCGGTGCGAAAAGTGACCAGTGGCTGCAAATTCAGGCTGATATTTTTCAAGCAAAAGTCATCAAAATTCAGAATGAACAAGGTCCCGGTATGGGCGCCGCTATGATTGCAGCAAGCGGATTAGGATGGTTCTCTTCTCTCAAAGATTGTGCAGCCGCCTTTATCCGGACAGGCCGGACATTTGAGCCGATACCGAAAAACGTGAAGCGTTACCGCGATTTTTACCAGGTTTATAAAGATGTCTATCCGCATACCGTCGCGATCAATCACCAGTTGTTTGATTTAAGGGAGGAATGAGGGGGCTGCAGTAGTGCGGTGGCACCCCCTCAAAAAACATTCAATTTGCTGAACGTATCAGATGTTGGCTTTTTACCCTCATTTATCCGTTGAAACAGTTTTCAAGTGCAAAGTATTTTCTATAAAAAAAATTACATTTTAATATTCTGCTAAACCCTGGAATTTTTTCCAATTCCGGGGTTTTTGCTTATCCTATCTCCAAAAATTTAGAGGGGGAATTTGTGATAAACCCTGAACAATATTTAGAAAATATCGTAATCTTTAAACAAAGTGGTTTTCATTTCTTTTTTAATATGAAAGGGTTCTGCAAACTTGGGAGTGAGATCCACCAGATTAGGGGGGGAGTTATATGAAAAAAGTGAGATTCGTACTCTATGTATTGTTAACGTTCTCTTTGATCATTGGGTTGCCGGTAGGGGCACAGGCAAGCAGCGGGGATACGAATTACTATGAACTCATCAGCAATGAATTTCCTGATGGTTCAAACTCTGAATATACCGGTTCTTTCCGCATTAATAACGATGCTTATGCCGAAAGCAAAAAACTCAGCCCGTCCGCATATCGTATGGATTACGTGGCACCGTTTGACACAGAGAAGAACCAAAATAAAGCCCTGAAAAAAGAGACAAAGTCGATTAAAAAAGATTATGTTAAAGGCGACAGCAAATCGTTCTACGTTCAAAATACAGAAACCAGCGATTTTTCATCCATTTCTGCAACGCTTCTTTATAGCGGCGACCACGCCAACGTTTGGGTGAACAACAACGATATTACAGAGGATGAAGCAGCATTACTTGGAAAAGAATTCGATAATAAAATCTATCAATCAGATGTCGACAACTTTGGAATGCCATCTGATGTCGACCAGAATGGGAAGGTCAATATATTATGCTATGACATTCAAGATGGATTTAGTGGAAGCGGCGGTTACGTGGCTGGGTATTTTTCTCCGCGCGACCTGTATCATTACAGCTATTCCAATGAGTCGGAAATTTTCTATATTGATACCTATCCATTGATGGGCATGTCTGCTACGAAAGATGTTTCGCAAGCTTATTCTACCCTGGCGCATGAGTTTCAACATATGATTAATTTTAACCAAAAAGTATTTGTACAAGGATTGACCGATACGGATACTTGGATGGATGAGGGCCTCTCGATGGCGGCTGAACAAATTTATACCGGTGCACCGTTGAATGACCGGATCGATTACTACAATGAAGATGCGGACATTACAAAAGGCCATTCGCTTTTGTATTGGGATTATGAGGGTGACACATTGGCAAACTATTCTTTGTCATACCTGTTTATGGAGTATTTAAAGGCCCAGTGCGGACAAGGAAACACGATTTATAAGGAATTGATTAATGATCCGCATACTGATTATCAAGCAGTGCAGAATATCATCCATAAATACATTGATCCGAACCTTAGCTTCGGCCAGTTTATGACAGATTTCCGTGCCGCACTTGTCTTGAAAGAGAACACCGGCCTTTACGGATTTAAAGGGGATACTGCTTTTGACGGGCTGAAAGTAAAAACCTACAGCGGCTCCTCAATCAATATAAAAGGCGGCGGAGCCATCGTCAAAGCTTTAAGCTCCAAAGATGATTTTCAAGTTCCTTCTGACAAAGGAACCGATATCACCTATACGCTTCTTGAAAAAGGAGATGCAGGCGCTGTAACGTCCCTGTCAAAACCGTCCGTTCAAACGGTTGGGGATAATGACACAGTAGTTACCGGTACGGCAGACCCGAATGTGACTGTGAAAGTAGCGGTGAGCGGAAAGGAAATTGGTTCCAATTCTACTGATTCAAATGGAAGTTTTTCGGTCAGCATCCCTAAACAAAAAGCCGGAACAGAACTGCATGTGCATACAGAAGACGGCAAGGGCAATCAGAGTGAAGAAACCGTCGTCACTGTTCAGGACAAAACGGCTCCAGCAGCGCCGAAAGTGAATGAAGTAAGCGATGCAAGCACTGCGGTTAAAGGAACCACGGAAGCGGGGGCAAAAGTTACAGTAAAATCTGGCTCAAACATCTTAGGCACGGCAACGGCCGATAGTACTGGTGCATTTAAGGCAACCATCGCAAAACAAAAGGTGGGGACGAAGCTTGTCGTTTATGCGGAAGATGCAGCAGGGAACAAGAGCGCTGAAACAACAGTAACGGTTATTGATAAAACGGCTCCGGCAGCGCCGAAAGTGAATGAAGTAAGTGATGCAAGCACTGCGGTTACAGGAACCACAGAAGCGGGCGCGAAAGTAACAGTAAAATCTGGCTCGAAAATCTTAGGCACGGCAACGGCCGATAAAAACGGTGCATTCAAGGTAACCATCGCAAAACAAAAAGCAGGAACGACTTTGACAGCCTACGCAACAGATAAAGCGGGAAATACAAGTGCAGGCAAATCGTTCAAAGTGGAAGACAAAACAGCACCATCAGCTCCTTCCGTCAATCGGTTTGGTGATAATCAAACAACGATTACAGGTAAAGCAGAAGCCGGTGCCAAAGTGACGATTAAACGTGGCAAAACGGTGCTGGGGACAGGGACAGCAAGTAGTAAAGGCACCTTTTCAGTTAAAATCAAATCGAAGCAAAAGGCAGGAACGGTTCTAACAGCCTATGCGACAGATAAAGCGGGAAATACGGGTGCAGGCAAATCGTTTAAGGTTGTAGATAAAACCGCCCCTGGCATTCCAACAGCCGGAAAGGTCACTTACAAATCAACAACGGTTTCCGGTAAGGCGGAAAAATACGCGACGGTTTATGTTTACAACGGTAGCCATTACGTCGGAAAAGCAACGGCAAATTCAAGAGGAACCTACTCGGTGCATATGAAGAAACAAAAAAGAGGATCCACGCTGAAGATTTATGCAAAAGACAAGGCGGGGAATAAAAGCAAATACCGATATGTAAAGGTGAAGTAAGACGAAACGGCCTCCAGGTAGGGGGCCGTTTCTCCATATCCTGGAATGATAGATCGTTTTAGGTGAAAATTCTATCGCCTTCAGCTGGTGTTTTAAGCTGGGGATATTGGTCAATTATTACCAAATGCAATGAATAGTGTATTCGTATAAGGTATCCCAAACAAGGGAGATACTATGCTGCAACTTTTGTAGACGTCTACACTTTTTGCGTGGTTTTGTATATAATAAAGATATAGGAATAATTGAGGGAGTGTAATTCATGAATAAAGCCAATGAAGCGGCAATCAAAAAAGTGAGAGATTGGCTTGACACGGAAGGAAAATCCATTCAAGATCTTGCTGAGGAAGTAGGAATCAGTAAATCCTTAATGGGACATATTTTAACAGGAAAACGGCAATTTCTTCCAAACAGAATGGCTCAAGTGGCAAAAGTTATGGGGATTACCGTTGAAGAATTGTTAGCTGAAGATCGTTCAGAAAAACCTTATGTACTTTCTTTACGCGGGAAAGCCAATTCGAGGGCTGCCAAACGCCAGTTGGAAAATATGTTATTTGCAATTGAAGATTGTTTACGGATTGAGGAGATCAATCGTGCTACTGGGGAGAAACCATATGAGTAAGCTGAAGTTACAGTCGGAACAAGTTGGTGAAGCTTTCGCCGGGCAATTTTTAACTGATCATTTTGGCGCCGAAATATTTATCGGCCCGGGGATTGAGTTAAAACTTCAAGAAATATCACATGTTATTTTTCAAGATGTGCCGGACAACGAATATTTCGGCGCTACTGTAAATGTTGATTCGGAACAAGTTTTTGTGGCCATCAATACCCGGCAGCCTTTACGCATAAGATATTTTACAGTTGCACATGAATTTTGGCATTTATTAGGATACAAAGAAGTCATTAGTGAAGAAATTGACCATGAAAGAGCAGCTGACCGGTTTGCTGCAGCGGTAATGATGCCTGCCTCGCTTGTCCGTCTGCTATGGGGAAGACTGAAACAGGACTTTGGAGAAGAAAAAGCGATCATCATGATTGCTGACATGGCCGCAGCACCATACGAAGCTGTGGCAAGACGGATACTCGAATTAAAGTTATCAAAATCCCGCCGCTTGATAGCAATAAAAGAAAAAGAGTGGATTTCACTTCGTAAAGCACACCATCTCGCAAACAGCCCGCTTGATGAGCCTTTTCCCATTAAAAGCTTTAGCAAATATGAAAGCGTTATCGCTGAAGCTGTTGAAAAAAGATTATTAAATAAAGCAGAAGCATCTGGAAAATTGGCTCAAATCTCTCCGGAAACGGCGATAAGGTATCAAACGGAAACAAATCGTGAACGCACGATCTCACAGGAAGAGGAAGAAGATTTGTGAGAAGAGGGAAAGTCTTTATTGATACCAATATTATTCAACTCGCGGCTGTTTATAAAAAAAGCGATGTCATCGGGTGGATTAATCAGCTTTACGAGGATGTATACATCCATATCTCAGTTTTGAATGAACTCCTATTGAACAGATCAGTGGCGGAAAAACAAATTCATGAACAAAGGTGGCAACTTTTTGATCCGGATGATGTACAATGTCTTTCTCACGATGAATTTGAAATATATCGTTACTATGAACGATATATTGGAGAGAGCTTTAAGAGGCTTTATGAAAAAAAGAGAAATCTTGGAATGATACTTAAAAGCACAAGCAATCTTGGTGAAATTCACACATTGGCTGCTGCAATGTTATTGCAAGCTAGAATCATTTGCAGCAATGATTATGAGATACGAGAAATTATCCATGATGAAGAAATATGCACAGCAGCCAGTGAATACGATACCCCCGAGCTCATTATACAAGATACACTTGAAGATTTTTGTTTTTTTTGCGTACAACACAAAGTTGCAACCAAAAAGGAAGTGAGGCAACTCTTTAAAGTAGCTAATGCTGAAGATAACGAACCTAAGCGCCAAAGAAAGCTAAATGCTTTAAATGCAAGATTGAATGAACTGTCCGATTCATGAACTAGGGTTTGCTGAACGGATCTGATTTTAGCTTACATCCCATTTGTCAGCAAGCTCTGCCTTAATATATAAAAGAATACATCGGCGAAAATACTTGGTTATTCTTTATGCATTCAATCAGCTTTCAAATGCAAAGTTCTTTTAGTATTTTCTATATAACCCTTGCATTGAATATTTACTAAAGCCCTTCAAGTTTTTGCTAAGTCTAAGAGAATGTAAAATATTTTGTGTAAATGAATAAGTGAAGGTGAACTAGGGCGAAGCGGCCTCCGATAATGGGGGCCGCCCCAGTACAGATAAATCAATATGCGTGGTCTTGTGCCCTGTAACTGCTTGAAAATATCCCCCTTTGAAAATGAGGGGGATATAGAAGAAAAACCGGGTTATACTGTTTCTGCCGATTGAGAGTTAAAGATTTGACGGCGGCGTTCCAGTTCGATACTCATTTTTTCCCGTTGTTGATCCAATTTATAGAAGCAGGTCGTGATGCCGATAAGCAGGCAGATCAACATGGGAATCCATATAAATGAAGCTTCGATATATTTTAAAGCAGTCGGGGTTTGTGTTGCGTTCGGTACATAGCCGCCCATTTTTAAGAATATCCCGATCAGCGCGCTTGCCAGTCCCATGCTTAATTTCACACAAAAGCCCTGGAAAGCAGCAATCATACCGGATATGCTTCTTTTTTTCTGATACTCCGAGTAGTCGATGACATCTGGTTGGATGGCAAATGTTGTCCCAAAAATGCCGTATATGCCGAGACCCGTTACGGCTAATCCGGCAATCAGTATAACTGGGAATGCGCTTCCAAAGTAGATCATCAAATCGCCGATAATGTAAATCGCTGTGCTTAACAGCAAGCAAGCCTTTTTTGATATTTTTTTCTGTAAAAATGGAAGAACAAGCAGCATGGGCAGGCCGGACAAAATACCGAAAAGCCCTACAAAAGTTAACCAGCTGGAACGGCCCAGATTATAGGTAAAATAATAGATAACCGTGGTATTACGGATCACAAATAATGCAAAGTAAAGAAAGTTTAAGATAAAGAACAGGATGCTCTGGCCGGTTAATCCTTTTAGATCCTCCAAAAACGAATGTTTTTCCTGTTTGACAGCCGGGGGTACAACTTCCTCTGTGTTCATAAAGGTAATCACAAATATCAATAAGGCGAGAACAGCATATAACGACATCGTAATGAGAAAACCTTTTTGTGTGCTTCCTTGCCCGAACAGGTTTACAAGTGGCGTTGTAATGGACATCACCAATGCTGTTCCCAATAAAGCGCAAATCATTCTGGTCGTTACAAGCCAGTTTCGTTCATGCACGTCTGAAGTCAGTCTTGGAACGATCGTGTTTAACGGAATATTGACAACGGTATATGCGATATTCAGCAAAGTAAACGTCACATATGCCCAGACCAATTTTCCAGTCATTCCGGTAGCCGGCACGATAAACGTAAGGATGGTAAAAACAGTAAAAGGAACAGCTCCGATGATAAAATAAGGCCTCCCCTGGCCCCATCTCGTATGGGTCCGGTCAACGATCAATCCCATTCCGGTATCCGCAAATGCATCGATAATTTTCGTGACGAGCATCAATGTGCCGGCAGCGGCTGCTGTAATGCCAAAGACGTCCGTATAGAAAAACATCAGATAAGATGCCATTGTCCCGAACACAAGGTTACAACCTAAATCTCCTACACCATACCCCATTCTTTTTTTCCATTTCTCCATTTAACTCACATCCCCTTTTTTGAATTTCCGTTGGGCCGCTGTATCGTAATGGCGCCACAACTGGACATGATGGCGAGGCTGGAAAACCAGCCAATAAGCAAATCATGTCCGCTCTGTCTATCTTGTTGGTGATTCAACAAGGCGGGATATCGCTTTCATATCTTGTTTTAAATGTTGATAGGCAGATTGATAAACTTGATAGCAGGCGTTATATTTTTCATGGTTTTCCGGATTTGGCAGGATCTTTTCATCTAATACCTGCCATTTTTTTACGTCGCCGTAACTTAAAAGCCCTGTTCCGATTCCGGCAAGAATGACATCCCCCATATTGGCTTCCACATCATGGAGCGGGCAAATGACAGGATAGCCGGTTACGTCCGCAAAAATTTGCCGCCAGACTTTGGATTTTGTTACGCCGCCGGCAATGTAGATGGCATTCCCCACGTTTTCACCGGTTGCTTCCATGGCATTTCTTAAAGAATAGGCAACCGCCTCTAAGAATGCACGATAAAGATGCGCTTTTGTATGGGCAAGCGAGAGCCCGATAATGGTGCCCTTGGCATCTGAATCCCATATTGGGGCTCTTTCCCCCATAAAATACGGAAGGACGATAAGGCCATTACTGCCGGCAGGAATTTTCGATGCCTGTTCATTTAAAATATCATAAGCATTTCTGCCGCCATGTTTCTCTGCTTCCAATTCAAACTGGCACAGGGTTTGCTTGAACCATTTGACAATCGCGCCTGCCGTATTGGCTCCTGCGAAACAATACGATAATCGTTTGGCGTCATATAAATAAGGCCAGACAATCAAACCTTTTCCTTTCGCAGGCTGGTCGGAGATAAGTGCAGCACACATCGAAGTGCCGATAGAAGCGGCGTAAATGCCAGATTCCAATACCCCCAGCCCGATGTTTGCAGCGCCGCAGTCGATTCCGCCGGCAATGACGGGCATACCTTCAGAAAGCCCCAGTTCTTCTGCTGCTTTTTTCGTCAATCCGCCAACGATATCCGTTGACTCTACAATCCTTTGCGGCATCATCGACATGGGAATTCCCATTTGATCCATTAATGTTTTGGACCATGTCCTTGTATTCATGTCAAAGATTCCGCCAATATTGCCTGCCGAGGAATAGTCAATCGCAATTTCACCAGTCAAATGATAGATGACGTAATCGTTAGGCGGAAGAAAGAGTTTCGTTTTTTTCCAGTTTTCCGGTTCATGGCGCTTCATCCATAAAATTTTTGTGTAGCCGTAATATGGATCTGCCCCGTTATAAGTGATTTCCTGCAAGTTTTCTTCCCCGATATGCTCGAGCACCCATTTCGTTTCTTCATCAGCTCTCCTGTCCATCCAGATCATGCAAGGCCTTACAGGTTTCATGTTTTCATCCAGCGGTATGCCGGAACCTCCGTAAAGCCCGCTGATTGCAATCCCGGCAATCTTTTCTTTTGAAATGCCGGATTTTTGCACCGTGTTGCGGATAGAGGTTTTGGCTGCATCTAGCCATACGTCCGGCCACTGCTCTGCCCATAGAGGCCTCGGGGTGATAATGTCATATTCTTGCAAGTCCTGGGCAATCAGATGGCCTTCTGTATCCATCAGTACTGTCTTTGTTCCTGAAGTTCCAATGTCTGTCCCTAGTAAATAGTTCATTAAATAAGCTCCTCGTATAATAAATTTCAAATCCAAAGTTGATGTCAATTTCCAGTTCGTTTTGCTCATTGACAAGTGAATATAAGGTTTTTATTCCGGGCGAGCTCGTAATGATAGAATCATTAGATACAAGTGAAGGCACCATCTACAACAAAATCAGCACCGGTTGTAAATGTGCTCGTGTCACCTGCAAGGTATACACAAATGGATTGCAATTCTTCCGGTTTTCCCATCCGGTGAAGCGGGGCCATCTTGTTCCACTGTTCAATTAAAGGCTTCAGGCTTGGGGAATTTAATGTCAGTTCTGTGCCCATATATCCCGGGCTGATACAGTTGACCCGCACATTCTTGTCCGCCCATTCGACAGCCAGTGATTTCGTCAATTGAATAACGCCTGCTTTAGAAGCATTGTAGGAGCATTGCGGCTGCGGTACGTTGACAATATGTCCGGACATGGAGGCTGTATTGATAATCGAACCGCCACCTTGTTGAATCATCACTTTGCCGGCTGCCTGTGCGGTTAAAAAGATCCCTGTAAGGTTTACATCTATGACTTTTTTCCATTGTTCGAAGGTCATTTCTTCAGCCGGGACATTCAGGCAAATCCCTGCATTGCAAAACGCAACATCAATCCGTCCGAATGCATCCAATATTTTTGTGGTCGTTGCCTTTACATCTCTGGGTTTTGTCACATCGGCTTGTACTGCAATGGCCTGGACCGGATGATTTTCTTGCAGTTCTCTGGCGGTTTTTTCTGCTTCTTTTAAATCCACGTCAACAATTGCAATGTCTGCACCCGCTTCAGCAAAAGCAGTGGCAACGCTTTTACCAATCCCTCTTGCACCGCCTGTTACGAAAATCTTTTTTCCATCCAATCTCATTTTCTCGATTATTCCCATTTCGCTTACTCCCCTTTGATAAGTTATTTTATAAAATCATTTTATAAAACTTGTTTATATAATAAAACGCTTTTATGGGAGTGTCAACAGAAAGCGCTTAAAAAACTTCGACCAAAATATTTTAGAAGATTTGAAAAAATTGTCTGTATGATGCCATTCCTAAGTTGTGAGGCATTAGTCTGTATGTTATAGTGAATTTAAACAACTGTTTTTATAAATCGTATTTATATAATGGGGTCATCACATGGCGAATAGCATGACATTGAAAGATATAAAAAAGAATAATTATTCCTTAATCTATCACTTGATTTATCAGCACAAAAAACTTTCCAAACAAGAAATTGCGAATATGCTTCATTTAAGTCTGCCAACCGTTAGCCAGCATTTGACGCAGTTGGAGAAGAAGAATCTAATTCAAAAAAGCGGATACTTCGAATCTTCTGTTGGCAGACGGGCTGCGGCATATACCGTATGTCAACAGGCGCGTATTGGGATCGGAGTTGAAATCCAAAA
The DNA here is from genome assembly GCF_025905465.1 of Weizmannia sp. WK01. Lineage (NCBI taxonomy): Bacteria > Bacillati > Bacillota > Bacilli > Caryophanales > Bacillaceae > Heyndrickxia > Weizmannia sp. WK01. The sequence continues at coordinate 577,055 of NZ_CP109616.1, forward strand.
AGAGAAAGTCCGCATTTTGGCGGTTGATTTACGAGGCACAGTCTTTCAGCAAAAAGAGCTGTATCTGACTTATGCAAATGACGACCATTATTTCAAACAAGTTAGCCAGGAAGTACAGGCATTTATCGATCATTTTGATTTTAAGAAAGAGCAAGTGCTGGGAATTGGATTTGCAGTACAGGCCCTGACTTCTAACGACGGAGAAAAAATTGTGTACGGCAAAATATTGGATTGTACAGGATTGGATATCCATGTTTTTGCCCGGCATCTTGACTATCCTTGCAAGTTCTTGCATGATGCAAAATGTGCGGCTACAACAGAGCTTTGGATGAGAAAAGACATTGGAGATGCAGTATATTTATCGATCGGGACGCATCTTGGCGGGGCGATTATTATCAATGACCAAATTTATATGGGGAAAGATGGGCACAGCGGGACTGTCGAACATATGACAATTGATCCGAATGGTTCTTTGTGTTACTGCGGGAAAAGAGGCTGCATGGAAACGCTCTGTTCCATCCATGCACTATTAAAAAAAGAAGAATCCTTGGCATTTTTCTTCCAGCAAGTTCGTTCAGGGGTGCCTTCCTATGTGGAGAGATGGCATACTTTTATAGAACATCTGGCTTTTTCCATTAATAATATTCGCCTTGTAATCAACCGGGATTTTATTTTAGGCGGGCATATTTCCCCGTATTTAAAAGATGAAGATTTACAAATTCTCCATGAAAAGGTAAATGAGAAGACAGCTTTTCCAAGTGAAGAACCGTTTATTTTTATTAGCCGTTCCAATGAAGACGGTGTGCCGGTTGGTGCTGCCATTCCGTTTATCCAATCGTTTCTGGACAGTATTTAATACAGGCGGCAAATCAAAAACCATATTGAAAATTCAAGATGAAACGGCCTCCAGGTAGGGGGCCCTTTTTAGTATGGAAAAAATATACTTGTGCCTCTTGTGCCCCCTATACAGAAAACTTAGGCCCTGTACAGATTCAACCTTGGATGTCAAATGTTGTCCCGAAAATGCCGTATTTCCAAGACCGGTTAGATAATCGGGAATCCGTTTCCAACTTGATAAAAATCTCTTGATATACATAAGAATGAAAGAACATGGGTATAGGTCTGTATATAAAAGGAGGTTATGGCAGTGAAGGCAGTTACGTTTCAAGGTGCGAAAGACATACAGGTAAAAGAAGTTGATGATCCGTCATTAAAAAAGCGGGATGATATTTTAGTCAGAATTACCTCAACGGCCATTTGCGGATCTGATTTGCATATTTATAACGGAGCTTTGCCGGCGCGCCCGGGATTTGTGATCGGGCATGAACCGATGGGAATCGTTGAAGAGGTCGGCTCGGAAGTCACAAAAGTAAAAAAAGGCGACCGGGTTGTGCTGCCGTTTACGGTTTCGTGCGGGCATTGCTATTACTGCCAGCACGGGATGGAGTCCCAGTGTGACAACTCGAATCCGAATGAAGAGGTCGACACAGGCGGTTTATTTGGTTATACAGAGCGGTACGGAGATATTCCGGGCGGGCAGGCTGAGTACCTGCGTGTACCGTTCGGCAATCAAATGCCGTTTGTGATTCCTGAATCTTGTGAGTTGGAAGACGAGGCACTGCTGTTTTTGTCGGATGTGCTTCCAACGGCATACTGGAGTGTTGAAAATTCCGGTGTGAAACAGGGGGACACGGTCGTTGTGCTCGGCTGCGGGCCAATCGGCTTGATGACCCAGAAATTTGCATGGCTGAACGGGGCCAGTAGGGTGATTGCAGTTGACCATGTGCCCTACCGGTTAAAGCATGCCAAAAAAATGAATAGAGTCGAAGTGTATAATTTTAAAGAATACAATGAAATGGGAAAGTATTTACGTGAGATTACCAATGGCGGGGCTGATGTGGCGATCGATTGCGTCGGCATGGACGGAAAAAAATCCGCGGTTGAAAAGATCGAGCAAAAGCTGAAGCTGCAGGGCGGCACAATCAGCGCAATTCAAATTGCGATGGAAGCGGTCAGGAAGTTTGGCACTATCCAGCTGACAGGGGTATACGGTTCGGTTTACAATGCATTCCCGCTTGGCAGGCTGTTCGAACGCAATATCACCCTGAAAATGGGACAGGCGCCGGCTAAACACCTGATGCCGAAACTCTTTAAAGACATCACAGAGAAAAAGTTTGACCCAACTGAAATCATTACCCATAAAATTTCGCTGGATAAAGCAAGCGAGGCCTATCAATTGTTCAGTGATCATAAAGATGGTTGCATTAAAGTCGTATTAAAACCCTAAAAAATGCCGGCTCCGTATGTTTTCTTAAAAGCGGGGCCGGCATTTTTTTGGGATGCCTGTCAGCGCCCGATTTTGCCGGCAGTTGCCATCAGAACAAGGCCCCAATTAGAAAAGGTATTCATGTCGTACTCCGTGTGAGTGCGTGGATGAAATAAATAAATAGATTGAATTTGAAGGCGCTTACCCATAAAATAATAGTAAAACATGTAAAGGAGCCTCAAAAATGTCGAAAGTATTGGTTGTAAAAGCCCATCCGTTTTCCGAAGAATATTCGCGAACAATGAAAGTGACGAATGTTTTTTTAAAGTCTTACCGGGAGCATCATCCAGACGATGAAATAGAAGAAATCAATTTGTATGATATCACCATTCCTGAAATTGACAGGGACCTGTTGGAAGCGTGGAATAAATTAAAACAAAAGGTTCCTTTTTACGCATTATCAATTGAACAGCAACACAAAGTGACGCTGTTTGATTCTTTTACTGCAAGTTTTTTGGAAAAGGATAAAGTGGTCATTGCAAATCCTTTGTGGAATTTAAGCGTGCCAACTCGTTTAAAAGCTTGGATTGATACCATTACAGTGGCAGGGAAAACCTTCAAATACACAGACCAGGGATCTGTTGGTTTATTGGAAGGAAAAAAAAGCACTGCACATTCAATCAAGCGGAAGTGTCTACAACGGCAGTGACCCTGCAAGCCAATATGTAAAAACGTTATTCACTTTCTTGGGCTTTAAAGATTTTCAACAATTATTTGTTGAGGGAATGGACCACTTTCCTGAACGGGCTGAAGAAATTATGGAGGAAGCTATCAAAAAGGCGGTTGAAATAGGGAAAACATTTTAATGGTTATTTGGCTTGCTAAATACCAGGATCTGGCAAGGATTCTGATCACTCTTCCTGAAAGCTGAACCAATATATAGAGCAGCTGAATCATGCATTTTCATAAGTGCATGATTCTGTAAAGGTGGGGCAGGTTATGCGGGAAAATCGGATTCGTTCAGCAACCCGGTAAAAGTACGGGAAAGAAGAATTTTTATGTTTTTTTCAATTATGCCAGAGGCTCAGGGTATCTTTTCATTTTGAGCAAATGTTAATTTTTATAAGCACGATTGAAAATTGTTTAAATGGAAATGTTTTTTGAAACAAAAGACATAAAGGTTTTATTAGATGCCCATGTCGTAGTGAACGCGCGGCATCAATAGAAAAATGAAAATCAGCCGGTGCATATTATTAGAGTTAGGGAAATGGAATTTTAGACCAAAAAATTTTGTAAGTCAAACCCAGTAGTATGTTGCTAATATTTTAAAAGCTTGATAAAAAGAAATTTAATGAGATGAGCAAAGGAGGGATTGGTTTGGCTTTTCAAGAGTTGAGTTTTCAATCATTTAACGGAAAAGACAACGTAAAAGCTTGGATTTACACACCGATCCGTAAACCGCGCGGGATTGTCCAGGTCGTCCACGGTTTTGGTGAACATTCACGGCGGTATTTACATATGATTTTAAAGTTTAATGAGGCTGGTTTTGTCGTTGCTGCAGATGATCATGTCGGCCATGGAAAGACAGCGTATGATTCCGGCAACTGGGGAGACTGGGGAGATAAAGGTTATATGACGATGGCGGAGGACGAGCATACGCTTCGAAAGATTGTACAGGAACAATATCCTGATTTGCCTTATTTCATGTTTGGGCACAGTATGGGGTCCATGATTGCCAGGGGTTATGCGGCTACTCACGGTGCTGGCTTGTCCGGTTTAATTCTGTGCGGGACTTCAGGCAGGTTCCCGAATGCAAGCAAACTGCTCCCTGTTTTGAAGAACCTGATCGATGATGGCAAGGGGCAAGAAACCGATCCTTCTTATTTGGAAGAACTGATGGGCTGGATGACGGAACGGATTGAACAACCGAAAACGCCAAACGACTGGATAAGTTCCGACCCGGATATTGTGGCAGACCACGCAAACGATCCGTTTAATAATTTTTCAACTCCGCCAAATATACGCTCACTCTACTATTTTGTCCAGATGATGGAGACGATTGTTGGAACGGAGTGGGCAGAAAAGGTGCCGGTATCGATTCCTGTTTATAACATTGCCGGTGACCAGGATCCGGTGGGACAATATGGGGAAGGGGTATATGCTGTATCGAACTGGCTTGTTCAAACCGGACATCACGTAAAAACAAAAGTTTATCCCGGACACCGGCATGAAATTCACAATGACCGGGATATCCGGGATGAAGTGGAAGAGGGCATCATCAGCTTTATCAACGGGATCATCGTAAAATGACGAGAACGGCGGTATAGAAAATAGAAAGCGTTTTCCATACCGCTTTTTTTATTTCCGATTTTGTTTCCCCAGAGGTCAGGGTGAAAATGCTTTGTTGGAGGTGGGAAAAAGAGGGACCCAGGCCCGGCATCTAATAAATGTGCGCAATGAGAAAACAACAGCCGACAATGAATGATAAATGAATCGCGATAGGAGCAGATCACATGCCCCAATTAAATCTGAGAAGAAAATGAGGTGAATAAGAGCCAGGTCGTATTTTTTATCCTTTGGGAAATGGAAAATGTTTCATTAATCTCTTTTTAGAATCCATTTCTAATAACTCAACTTTCGCAGACTGAAACAGGTAGGTATACCTTGATATAATTCGGCAGACCCGCAATCCATTGTTGTAGTTGACTTTTGATCAGTTGTTGAATTTTCTTATTACTTTTATCCAGAGTATCTTCAAGAATCTCGACTAACTGCTGCAATGCAACAGCCCAATCAAGGTCATCTATTTCATCACATAATTCATAAAACATGCCACCTAATGTTCTGTCATCTACACTGCAACGGTTTTGCCATGACAAGACAATATACCTTGCAAACACAATGGTCGTGTGGCTGATAAGCGCGTCATATGAACGACTCTGGAATTCCTTTTGTAGTTTTAATAGGGACTTTGTTGTTTTGAAGAAAACCTCAATATCCCAACGCATCCCGTAAATACGGATGATTTCCTGGTCACTCAGTGTACAGTCTGTACTCAAAATCGCCAACCAGTCGCTTTTCTTGTTGCGGTTGCGAACAAAGACAACTTTAATTGGCACGCCATTGGCCTGCGTTGTATGGATGGAACGCAAGATTCCTTTCTTTCCACTAGTCGGTTTAGCTAGACGATACAATTCATCTAGGCTAACACGCTTACCATCGACAAAATAGCGTTGTTTTAATTTTTTGACCATACCAATTACGTCAAGACCTTGTTCTGTAATCTCCTTGATGAGAGGTTGTTGGGTGAACCACGAATCCATTAGAACATAGGAAGCATCGATACCAGAATTCATCGCCCGGGCAATCATGCCAGGAATCTGTTCTGGTGCCGTTTGTAATGCTTCTTTTCGGCGCTTATAACCGGAGCTGCGTTTATCGATATTTTCGGATATGCCGTTGATCTGGCTCTTTTTCGAACTCAATAATGAGAAGTCAACGGGTAGGAATGTTGCGCCATCAGACCATCCTAATGTCAACATGCGGAATCCTTTGTAAAAACGCATTTTTTGAGATGCATGATCAAAGCAGCGAGCCAGAAGCTCAACGTGTTTGCTTCGGTTCCGGTCATAAGATGAATCATCTAAAATCAATACTTTCGGACGGTCATGACGTGTCAATTTCGAAACTTTTCCAATCACTGAGGCAACCAGTGAAAGGAGGAAACGACGCCAGTTGAACGTTGATTGGTTGAGAAACCGATAAACGGTATCTTTGGCTGGAATGTCTGTAGCTTTCTTACTTTCCAACATCCTGAACCAGTTTTTGTTTTCAAAGATCATACAAAAAATCAATTGAAAAATGTAGGCACAAGAAAAACCAAAGGACTTCGTAATACCGGCGATTCGCAAGTGTTTCAACATATTCAACTCTTTAAATGTTGATTTTATTTCATTTGGTAGTTGATTATTCAGGCTGTTTTTCGCTATCATAGTAGGAGACACCTCTTCTATTTGGTAGTGATTTTCGATAAATCAACTATACCAAAAGTAGAGGTGTTTTTTCATATATTAATTTTACTGTCAAGTGCTGTATCTGAGACGTAATAGACATTAGCCAGCACTGAATTTATTATGATTTTCTAGGTGCGAAAGTTGAGTAATAAGTTAACATTGGAAATGGATTAAACTTTTCATTACTTCCATAAGGAGGGAGGAATGCTGATTGGATGAAGATAGGAAAGAACTCTTAAAGCAATTAGACAATTTAAAAAAACAATTAAAAGAAGCAGAAGAAATCATAGATATTCTTCAGCGAGAGAACGATGACTTAGGGGAGAAATCATGGCTCGAGATGAGCGTAATGATTTGGTTGTTGAAGAAATAGGATCAAAAATTGATAAACTTTTAGATTTTTTAATAGGGGGGAACAAAAATGAAAAATGAACGGTTACATTTTATTTTGAAGGACCGTCACAGTCCGGCTGACGGCAATGTGAATCCGACTTTTGCTGCGCATGAGGCACAAGGCGTCAATTTTTCTTTTTATAATGAAATAATTGGCGATTGGCCGGAAAAGCAGGAAATACATTGTGCATAGCCGGAGTGTTTGCTGCTGAAAAAAGGTGCTTACCGCTGGGCTGTGGACAAAAGAACGCGCTGCTTTCTTGGAGGTAAACGTTCCGCCTGGAAAGGTGCACGGCCAGGTCTTAAAATCGGGCTGCTTATTTGTTTATATGCTTACGTGAACTACATATTTTCACTGATTTCCCCTTGTTCTACACTTGTAAGTGAAAAATTCATCTGAACCTGGCTGCAGCTGATAAAAGCTTCTGTCCAAAAAGGAGGGCACTGAAAAAAAGTGATGTTTTATTTTTATTTAGGGCTTGCTGAATAAGCAAATTCCTAGATTTGGCAGGGATGCTGACAGCTTTGGCATAAATTTAATGCAAGGGTTTTATAAAAAATGTGGGAAAAAGCTTGCATTTGAAACGTACCCTATGTGAAGAAAGGCCGTCAATTTTTCGAGCTTCCTTCACATAGACGGGCTCTATGTGAAGGAAGAGCTTCGTTTTATCGAGCTTCCTTAACGCAAACGCTCTCTATGTGAAGGAAGAGCCTCGTTTTTCCGTGCTTTCTTAACGTAGGCAGCCTCTATGTAAAGAAACAACGTCTTTTTTCCATGCTTCCTTAACATAGAGCTTGCTGAATAACCAAAATTCCTAGCTTTGGCAAAAATTTGGATACAAGGGTGTTATAACCCACATTTCGCACGTCTTAAATAAAATTCATTTTAATTTTTGAATGAACTATATTTAAACATTTTGGTGGGATGATATCTTCTTATTTTTGAGGAATTTTCGATAAAGTTCTATTGAATTCGACATTCTTTTCATGAATTCCTCCTGTTGTGTGTTATTCGCCTTTGTTTTCGACATTTTTTGACACGTATATTGATAGATCATACCCGCATAATTCAATGATTTTTTTGGCTTGTGAATCAATATTATCGGGTAAGAGCCTTAATTTTTGTCGATTTTGATTTATAAGGATCACGGTGATATCTTCTAATTGCTCTAACAATGCTTGACCTGTGGGTTGATAGAGTTTCCTTTTTCCTTTCAAGATTAGAGATAGGTTCTTTTCTTTCAGTTCTTTTCTAACTCGATATTCTAAAATTCCATAGATTAATAAAGCCATCACATACACAATCCCTAAGGCCTCAACCCTTTCCGGGGTTTTCAAGTAAATGGCATCAATCATTTGTGAATCTTTGATTAATCGGAAACGGGTCTCAACGGCCGACTGTCCTTTATAAACCCTCAAAACTTCTTGATTGGATAGTGTCTCCTCGTCTAATTTATTTGTGATTAAAACAAAAGTGCTGAGCATTCTTTTCTTATTTTCGATAAAATCATGATCTTTTTCAAACGATTCCAGTTGTATCTGATAGATTTGTTCTCGTTTTGTCTGTTCGTCCTTTTTAGGTCTTCCTCTCTTTTTTCGTTTGATAGGTTGATCACTCATCTGGACGTTTAGTTTATAACAGAAATATGAAGCCTTTTGTTTTTTCTTAAAAGATTGAATTGCTTCTAGTGCGTCCTCTTTACAATGAAAGATAACTTTACTTAGTTTTTCTATCTCTTTTTTTAATTTTATTTCTTCCTTTTCGATCGCCCGATTTAGGGTTTTCTCTTTTCGTTGATCTAAATTGTTTGAGTGGACAACAAGAAACCGGTAAGGAAGGTTTTGAATTTGTCTTTCAAAAGCTTGAATTTGGTAAATAGCTGCGTCTTTTTTATTGCTAAGTGAGCCTACCCTTTCCCAGTTATTGAGCAACCATGCCTCTTTCTTTAGTTCTGTGCTTAAACCGAATGTATCAGGTAAACGGGAAATAAACGATAAATTTTGTTGTTGAATTTCCGCTAGATTTTCCGTTGTGATTAATGCAGAATCGGCTTGATAAATGAGATTTTTCCAATCTTCATGGGAAAGGATTTTTCTCATCTTTTGAATGAATTCCACATTCCAAGATTTATCCGAAGTATTCCCATTTTCTACTTTTGCAAGAATAGGAATTCGTTCAGGTGTGACCCCCATCCCCAGAACGATTTGTTTTAAGTCAGGCCTATGGGCCTTACTATACCCGTACGTAATTTGCAGTCCATCTTCCTTCGGTTGTTTATATTCACCGTAAACAGAAATTGATGTTGTATCGTTATGGAGTACACCAATAGGAAGATTCAATTTTTTTAATGCTTTTAATGCAAGGGTGGAATATACTTTCCATGCTTCGGCTTTATACAAGTAATCTAATGCTCTTCCTAATGCATCATCATTTAATTGATCGGGTGAAATCGATGTATCGAAAAGCATCTCAGAATCTAGGTTTTGATAGAATTCATGAACCTTATAAAGGGGCTTGCCACTGCATAAAATGTTTAAGACAAGGGCTTTAATCCTTGTTCCGGGTGAGATATGACAACGGACAGAATCCCATTTGACTAAATTATTAATGGTCTTTTCGAGTTCTATTTCATCACACAGTTTAGATAAAAGTTGAGACGGCCCCACATGTAAGGTTAAAATTTGATCTGACATAAAAATTTCCTCATCTTCCTCTAGTTAGATAATCATTCAATTCTACAAAGAAGGAGAAAATTCCTTTAAAAAAATCACAAAATAGAAAAATTTACGTGCGGAATATGCGTTATAAAAATCCAGAGAAAAGCTTGCACTTGAAAGCTGATTCAATGTATAGATATGGAGAAGACAGAATCGTATTTTTAAAGATGGATTCTTCTAGAACTTACTGACAAATTGGGTACAAACTCAGAATCGGATTCGTTCAGCAAGCCCTATTTATACAAGATGCAAAAAAAACGGTGAGACACTATGAATGCTGGTGTCTCGCCGTTTTTATGTTTTCTTTTGAACTTTTTCAGCGGCTTCCCAAAAAGGGAGAAGCTTTTACCATTTGTCATGCTCTTTACAAGGTCCTGAATAGCCTTCGTTCGTAAAACCTTATGAACGGCTTAGTGGCTGCAGGCAGTTACTGATAACTTGGAACTTCCAATGTAATATTGTAATTGTCTAATAGGTTGTATAAGTTATAGATTTCATCCACTTGTTTGTAAGCCCAGCCAATGTCTGTTGCATATTGATGGGAGGCATAGCCATATGTTGCAGCGACATCTGGATTCCATCTCATTTTATACAAGGTATCTTGACCGGCGCCAAGGTAATTGCTGCTGATAAATTTAGCTCCGCCAATGATGGCCGCTTCCGGGGTCGTCCAACCATGTTGATAGGCATACCTGGCTCCATTTTGGACAGCATTGCCATCATTCGCACCTGTCCCATACATATTATAAACAGTCTTGCCATTATACTTGACGCCATTTGCAAGCTGGGATGTGCCATTTCCTGTTTCAAGTAAGGCATGGGCAATCAAGTAAATTTCATTGATTCCATTTTGTTTTGCAGCGGTTAAAAATGCAGATGCTTTCCCGGCTAAAATGCCTTTACCCGCAAGAATTTTTTGGTTCACTTCTGTTGCATTCAAATTGGCAGTCGAAGTTAATTTCAAAAATTGAAGTGAGCGGACTGGATCCGAAACAAAGTTATTCGGATTTAAATAGTATTTCACTTCATTTTTCGTGGCATTTTTCCATGCTTTGTTGTAACTGATTTGGTACCATGTATAGCCGTCATTCCCCTTTACAGTGGATAAGATGGTGACCTTTGTGCCTTCTTTAAGCGTTTCGCCGACTTCATGATTCTTTGTACCGGCACCATCTCTGATATGCCAGTTTCCGTTTTGGACAACACCTGTTGTATGGCTTGTCAGCTTAATGGCATCACTTCTGATATATCGTTCATTTGTATCTGTTTGAGGCGAAACTTTCATTTGAATATTTGCAAGTTCATCCAGTGAAAGATCATATTTTTTTACAATCGATGTCACCTTGCCATTGGATTGTTTTGCAGCGGATGTTAAATAATTTGTGCTGACATAACCAATTTTTCCACCGATTTCTACCTTTGCCCAGCCATCCTCTTCGGAGTAGACCTTTACAGCTGTTCCTTTATCAAGGACTTCAATCACACTTGCTGACTTAGAAGGCCCTTTACGTAAATTTAAATCTGCTGTCGTGTATTTGGTTACCGTAGAATCTGGTGTTGGTTCGGAACTGTTATTGCTGTCATCTGCTGTGCTTGCATCAGGGTCTGCATTTGACAGATAGGATGCGAGCACATAACCGGTTATACCTCTCGCTTTCACTTTTACCCACGGGCCGGAAGCTGTATAAACCGTCACTTTTTCGCCTCTTTGCAGACTTGCTAATATTTTGCCACTTCTGGAGGCTTTGGAACGCAAAACCAGATGGGAACCTTTGTCCACATTGACATATTTCGTCGTTGTTTGGACTGGGGTTGAAGTGCCTGCATTGCTATCGGGATTTGAGTTCGTCAAAAAAGATGCATGGACATACCCCGTTTTGTTACCGGCTTTTACTTTTGCCCAAGCCCCGGAGATTGAGTAAACCGTCACTTTCTCGCCTCTCGGCAAGCTTGCTAAAATGCTGGACGAAGTGGAGGTTTTCGAGCGCAATATTAAATGGGAACCTTTGTCCACGTTGACATACTTCGTCGTTGTTTTGGCTGGAGTTGAAGTGCCTGCATTGCTATCCGGATTTGAGTTCGCCAAAAAAGATGCATGGACATACCCCGTTTTGTTACCGGCTTTTACTTTTGCCCAAGCCCCGGAGATTGAGTAAACCGTCACTTTCTCGCCTCTCGGCAAGCTTGCTAAAATGCTGGACGAAGTGGAGGTTTTCGAGCGCAATATTAAATGGGAACCTTTGTCCACGTTGACATACTTCGTCGTTGTTTTGGCCGGAGTTGAAGTGCCTGCATTGCTATCCGGATTTGAGTTCGCCAAAAAAGATGCATGGACATACCCCGTTTTGCTGCCGGCTTTTACTTTTGCCCAAGCCCCGGAGATTGAGTAAACCGTCACTTTTTCGCCTCTCGGCAAGCTTGCTAAAATGCTGGACGAAGTGGAGGTTTTCGAGCGCAATATTAAATGGGAACCTTTGTCCACGTTGACATACTTCGTCGTTGTTTTGGCTGGAGTTGAAGTGCCTGCATTGCTATCCGGATTTGAGTTCGCCAAAAAAGATGCATGGACATACCCCGTTTTGTTACCGGCTTTTACTTTTGCCCAAGCCCCGGAGATTGAGTAAACCGTCACTTTCTCGCCTCTCGGCAAGCTTGCTAAAATGCTGGACGAAGTGGAGGTTTTCGAGCGCAATATTAAATGGGAACCTTTGTCCACGTTGACATACTTCGTCGTTGTTTTGGCCGGAGTTGAAGTGCCTGCATTGCTATCCGGATTTGAGTTCGCCAAAAAAGATGCATGGACATACCCCGTTTTGCTGCCGGCTTTTACTTTTGCCCAAGCCCCGGAGATTGAGTAAACCGTCACTTTCTCGCCTCTCGGCAAGCTTGCTAAAATGCTGGACGAAGTGGAGGTTTTCGAGCGCAATATTAAATGGGAACCTTTGTCCACGTTGACATACTTCGTCGTTGTTTTGGCTGGAGTTGAAGTGCCTGCATTGCTATCCGGATTTGAGTTCGCCAAAAAAGATGCATGGACATACCCCGTTTTGTTACCGGCTTTTACTTTTGCCCAAGCCCCGGAGATTGAGTAAACCGTCACTTTCTCGCCTCTCGGCAAGCTTGCTAAAATGCTGGACGAAGTGGAGGTTTTCGAGCGCAATATTAAATGGGAACCTTTGTCCACGTTGACATACTTCGTCGTTGTTTTGGCCGGAGTTGAAGTGCCTGCATTGCTATCCGGATTTGAGTTCGCCAAAAAAGATGCATGGACATACCCCGTTTTGCTGCCGGCTTTTACTTTTGCCCAAGCCCCGGAGATTGAGTAAACCGTCACTTTTTCGCCTCTCGGCAAGCTTGCTAAAATGCTGGACGAAGTGGAGGTTTTCGAGCGCAATATTAAATGGGAACCTTTGTCCACGTTGACATACTTCGTCGTTGTTTTGGCTGTGCTCGTTGTTGTTGCGGTACTGCCGGGTTTTGTGCTGGTTAAATATTCCGCACTAACATACCCCGTTTTTGTCCCGGCTTTTACTTCTGCCCAACCATCAGACACATTGTATACCAATACAGCTGTTCCTTTTTTTAAGCTGTCTAATTTGGCGGCACTTTTTGAAGGCTTTGCTCTTAATGTCAAGCTTGAATTCGAATCAACATTGACATATTTTGTCTCTGTTTTTGCTGCGGCTTGTACACTTGAACTATGTAGGATTTTTGTCAGTGAAACGCCCTGTACCGTTTTATCAAAAGCAGGAGTGGACAATACTGCAAAACAAAGTGGTATGACTAAGCCTTTTTTCATTTCAATCTCCTTTCCAATTGGATCTTTCGCCAAACTTAAAATTTCATTCTATGAGTCTTTGTTCTATCAAAATACCCTAAACCTTATCACATTCGTCTAGTAAATTTATCGTCTTTTTTTGGTATTTTTTAAGGGGAACATGCCGTTTTTATTGAAAATATAAACCGAAAGTCCCGAATCGTGTAAAAAATCTCTTTTGACAAATGCCGAAGAGCGTTCAATTGGAAGAAACCCAAAAAACCAGAACAGGTCAGCGATCACTGGCCAGCCAATTCACTAAAAGACGGTGAACACTATGAATGGTAGCGTTCACCGTTTTGCACCTTGCAGCAACCCTTTTTTGACAGTCTTCACGATAGAGCTTACTTCGATTTTGGTTGCGTTAAATCATAAAGGGTAACGCCATCAATTGGAACCTCTGCCCATGGCGCCATTTGGGGATTGTTTTCTATATTTTTGCCATCTTGCAAGGTTTTGCCCATTTGTTTCATATTGCCAAAGGAGCCTCTTCCATTATAAAGTAGTGGATCTTCCCTTGCCGGACATATTTTTTAAACGCGGAAAGGGTCGGGGCCGGGTCACTTCCTGTAAAACCGCCGATGTCCATCACGGGTTGATCTGTTGCAAGCTGATAAGTCGCCGGAGATGCGCACTTACCGTTGCAGCGACCCAAGTGTATGTTGAAGCACCTTTTTGTAACAACTTCACAATCTTTTTACTTGTGGATTCAGACCTTCCAGGAAATCCATCCTGTGCCTTTGGGGTTTATTACAGAAACTTAGTCTAGAGGGCTTCTTTTAAATTTTTCTTAATTTCGCTTGAAAGTTTCGGTAGGGGGGGGACAGACCGAATTTTGCCGCAAGATTTATAGATTGGTGCGGAGGCGAAAAAGCGATCCTTAACTCCTGATCATGCTAAGCATGGCGTTATCGCAATTTGATTTGGATGTCCAGCGGATGCCGGCTTCGTGATTAGATAGCTGAATCGTTGATGAATCGGTATTAATGGAAACAGGGACAGCGGGGATTGCAAAAACGGCCGGCTTGTCCACCCAATCATTTAATGGGCATTTTAATGATAAGAAAACCCTAAAAACAAAACCGGGAGCACAATGCGTACCCCCGGTTTTGTTCCGGCTCTCATGATAAAGCTGTATAAGGCAGCATTCCCTTTTTCCGTGCAACTTTCGAGCATGTGAGGGGGGCATGGAAAACGGACTTTAAATGCCGGAGACCCTTACTTCATTGCATGGCTTACCAAAAACACCCGCCGTAGCCCCCATATCCGCCATAACCGCCGCCGTAACCGCCGACATATGAGGCACCGATGATGATCAACAGGATAAACAATACGACGACTAAAGCGAAACCGCCACTGTAAACGCCGCCATCAGACATCTTTTTAACCTCCTTTCGAAATAGCCATAACATACTATGTGAAATTCTCCATAAGGGAAGGGCGCTTTCTGTAAATCCGTACATGGCTGAACCCGATTATCACCGGCCGGGCTGCGCCAGTCCTATCTACTTCTAAAAATGCTGCAAAAACTTCTTACCAGAAGAAGAAAGGAATTAAAGCCAAAGCAGCGATTGAACCGATGGCAATGCCCCAGCCAAATCCCCATCCCCAACCCCAGCCTCCGTAGCCAAATCCGCCAAGATTGCGGGGGCCTCCAAGCGGCCGAAGGAACACTCTGTTTCCGCTCACATGATGAATAATGCCTCTATGGATCCGTCCATCAACCGTCCGGATTTGGACCGCTCTGCCCCTGTATCGATGGCATAGTGCATGGAAGTGACGATATGACATAAAAATATCCTCCAATCCTTTAGGAATGGTACAGTATATGATTTTTGCCGGCGGATACGGTGGACAAAACGATCAGGCTTTTTGTGGAAATTATCGTGCGGGATTTTGAAACCCGGGTGCAGGGATGAAAATGACATGGAATCGATTTGTACTTTGGAGATAACCACATGTTCAGGGATGCGGTTATCGAATAAATCTTACATGGAATCGATTTGCGCCAAAACCTTTGCATCGGTTTTGAGCAAGTCTTTTACGGAGAGGCTGGTTTTTTCAAGATATTGCTTGACGAGGTAGTATCCGACGCAATAACCGGACATTTTCGGATAGACACGTGAACCGTACAAAATGTTCTGATGTTGCTGTGTTGTTTTTTTAAGGTTTCTATGCGGGTACACGTATTGTCTCCATATCTTTTCCATTTCGTCATTGGAATAAGAAAAGGCCCAGGATGAAACGTATTTACGCCCAAATTTTTCCCTGACTGCATTTTCTGCCAGCCCTTCTAAAATAATCGTATCCAATAAAACATAATCGGCCTCCTCTTTCGGGTATTTTGTAAGCCGGCAAACATGGTTATATTCGTGGACAAATAATGACCTGATTTCTGTTTCGCTGTTCCGGGCCGAAACAAATAAAAATAATTGATCTTTAAAGGCTAACCCTGACTTTCCGTTAAATTCTGTTTGAATCAGTAAATTGGCGGAGTCAGACGGAAAAATATAGATTGGGACATCCGGCCCGTCCCATTCTTTTTTGCAGCAGAGAAATTCATTTTTTACGATTTCCCAAACATGCCGATTTTGCAATTGCCGGACAACCCCGGCTCCGTTATTTTCCGGCTGGTACATGCCATGATAGACCAGATAGTCATAAATTTCCGAAGCACTTGCGCCTTTAAAATGCGCTTTAAACTTTTCGCAAATCGCTATAGGCCGGTGATATAATTGGCGCAGCCACTTGTCCGTTTCGACAACCCCCATATGCCTTCCTCCATTGCTTTTTCTTAACCAAAGTATGTTTTTAAACGATAACGGTTACCGATTTCTGCAATGGTACATACGGTATATAAACGAGCCAGCTGTTTGGATGGCAAGGGAGGGGTTAGAGTGGATCGGGAATATACTTACCTGAATTGTTTGGCAGAACTGGGAGTCGGCGGAGCGCATCCAGGCGGTTTCAAGCTGACACAGGAGATATTATCGGCTGAACATATAGGGAAAAAAACAACAGTGCTTGATGCGGGCTGCGGCACCGGACAGACTGCTGCATACATCGCGCAGCAGTACGGATGCCAAGTGACAGGGCTGGATCATCATCAATTGATGGTGGAAAAAGCCAGGAAAAGAATTCGGTCATTAGGTTTGCCGATACAAATTGTGCACGGGAACACAGAGGCTCTCCCGTTTGCAGACAGTCAATTTGATTTGGTGTTGTCAGAGTCGGTGATCGTTTTTACCGATATGCCCAAAACGGTTCAGGAATTTCGGCGGGTGCTGAAGCCCGGCGGATGTTTAATTGCGATTGAAATGGTTTTGGAGCAACCTGTTTCGCCCCAAAAACTGGCACACATCAAAGATTTTTATGGAGTATCCCGAATTTTAACCGAGGAACAGTGGGTGCAGCTTTTTCAGGAAGCAGGGTTTCCATCCATCCATTCTGAAAAATATGATTTGCAATTTGGAGTTCAAAATGTTCCTGATTTTTCATTGTCGGAGGACGTGGATGTTAAGTATTTTGAGATGCTTGAGCATCATATGATCATGTTTGAATCAACCAAAGAGATCCTCGGCTTCCGAGTTTTCAGATGCAAAACGGTTTAGGGTGCCGATCTGGAATGGCAAGTTCAGCGATACAAAATAAGGAAGCTGGAATATTTGCAGGTTTGTCTTTTTAGGAGCCGGAGGAGAGCGCATGCGACCGGCTCCTTCATTTTTTGGTCCGTACACTTTGTATGGGCAATTTCAAATTCATAGATGGCCCGTTTGAGGAGAAATATTTTATGGGGGATGGGGGCGGACCGGATGGCATTGGAAGTATGTGTAAAATTTTACTCGAAGGGGCAAATGAGTGGAAAAAAATGGGAAGACGCTCTATCATCTAATTGTACACTTCAAGATGAACATCTAGAGAGAGAGGTCTTCCCATGGATATTATATCAATAATTGCTGGATTATTAAAGGATACAAAGAGTCTTATCGAATTTGAAGAACAGCTTAAACTTCTGATGCAGAAGGCTTTTACACAATGGGTTGGGGAAATATTTGAAGAGTTAGATAAAACAATTAAACAGGAGAAGTTAGAGGAGGGCTGGGTGTACTGCCGGAGTGATAACAGAAACATTCAGTTTCTATTTGGAAGTGTGACCTTTAAACGCTCATTAATGCATGACAAGAGAGGAAATTCCCATTATCCTCTGGATGAATGGTTAGGGCTGGTACCACACCAACGATACAGCCCGTTAGTGGAATTAAAGGTGGCAGAGTTGGCAAGTGAGAACACCTATCGGGAAGTAGCTGATATTTTAAAAGAGTGGACAGCAGTGAGTCTTAGTCACACAACTGTAGGGAACATGGTAAAACACGTAGGGAAAACTCAGGCGGAAGCCGATAAGGCACTTGTAGAAGAGCTAGAAATAGCTGTTTCCCTGCCTGAGGGGAAGAAGGTAGACTACCTGTTTTCTGAAGCAGATGGTGTATTCGTTCGGGGACTAAAAAAGAAACAGAGTATGGAAGTCCACCACGCCATTCTCTATGAGGGATGGGAAACCAATGGTAAAAGGGTCTCCCTGCGTCAGCCCACAGTCATCATGACGACGGAAGACATTCAGACATTTTGGGATGAAGTCCAAGCCACAGCTGCCAACACCTACTCCCTCGAAAAAACGCATGTCATTACAAACAGTGATGGAGGTGCGGGATACACAGCTGAACGGTTTCAAACAGCTTTCTCACAGTCGGAATTTCCGGTGCTCAACCAGCTGGATACCTACCACGTTGCACAAGCCATCATAAGGACATTTGGGGGCGGAAAGAGCGAGATCAAGGAGCAAATTAGAAAAGCGATTAGAACGCATGACCTGGACCAATTCACGTTATATTTGGATACGCACGAAAGCACCTTGACGGATAAAAAGGCTCTCAAGAAAATCAAGGAATTCCGTTCGTATATCTTGAAAAACTGGGACCGCATTTTTGACTGGAGAGACAGGGTGAAAAACGTGCCGGAAGGTGCGAGAGGCCTAGGAGCGATGGAATCGAATCAAAGGCATATCTCCTTCAGGATGAAAAAAAGGGGCATGCATTGGAGTGAACTTGGCGCAGAAGCCATGGTGAAAATCAAACAAGGCATACTCAATGGGACATTGAGAGAAGCCTATCTGAAACACCGTTCAAGAAGCGAGAGAAAGCAACGGAACTTGAAACAATTCATCAGGATGTCTCAACTACTCAAGCAGCCTGTACGCCCGTCAGTGGGCGTAAAGCACGGATCAGTTGCCCTGCATTCAAGCAGTTCATCGGCAATGGGACATTTAAGCAAAATATTAGAGCTTTCGTTTTAAGCCTGGCTCAGTGGGGACTGATCGTTGAGGCGCGCGAAATTTACGAGACTCCTGCGGGAAAAGCGAGCCAGGAAAGACCCCGCAGCGAGGTACGAGCGAGGAGGCTCGCCGGCCGCCCGCGGAAAGCGAGTGAATTTCGCGCGCCTCAACATCCCCGTTATCCATCTTTATACGGAAATATTACATCTTTTCCGAAAATTACACCGAGCAAGTAAAGCACGGTAGCCGAAAGTGTACAAAAAGAGTGTCTTGGAATACCCGATATTTAAACCTTGTCGAGAAAAACTTGACACATACCATTGGAAAAAATAGTTGACATCAGAAAAGATTTCAAATAATATCAAATTAATAGATTTACTCTATGAAACCCTCGCAAAACAACCCCGAAAGGAAGGATCCTCATGACAAAAGAATACCTTGACCTCAAAATGGACTTTATGTTCAAACAGCTTTTCGGCCACCCGAGCCGGAAAAACATCACCCTTGCCTTTTTGAATGACTTGCTGAACCGAAAAGGGCAGGACAGAATTGTCGATGTCCAGTATGAGAACACCGCACTCATTAAATCTGACTCGGACGGCAAAACAGGTCTGCTTGATATCCTCGTTTACACATCCAACCATGAGAGAATAAATGTTGAAATCCAGGTGGAAAATCAGCACAATATGCGGGAACGAGTGCTTTATTATTGGACAAAACTTTTCTCTTCCACGTTAGAGGCCGGACAAAATTATACAGAACTTGTTCCTACAATCATGATTTCTATCTTAAATTACCTGCTTTTCCCGCACCAAACCAAACGATTCCATAACCGCTTTCATGTTTATGAGGATTTGGAGTTTTTTATGTGGAGCCCGCATCTGGAATTTCACACATTTGATTTGACAAAGTTCAAGTCAAAGTGGAAAAAATATAGACGAGGGATGAAAGCGAAACCACCGGCAGCCTATCCATGGCTGATGATGCTTTCTGCTGCAGATTACCGGAAAAAGACGATAGACACCGACATTTTGCAGGAATTGGAGGAGTTAGCGATGAATGAGCAGGAAGTACTTGATGCGATCAAAGAGTGGGAAAGCTTAAGTGCGAATCGGGAAAACAAAGTGATGTTAGTATAGTTTTATGGACGTCCCTTAGATTTTTATTGAGTAAACAAGAGGAATTATTTAAAATACAGCTTAAAGACAGGGAAGAATCTGCTCATTTTTGGTGAAGGAAGATGGATCCGTGTTCAGCATATTGTTCTTAAAAATTAAAGGGATATGGTACACTATAGTGAAGAAATAAGTTGTAGATTTGAGGTTGATTCCATGAAAAACTTTCCTCGAACAACGAAATTAAAGAACAGAGATAATACTATATATAAATATTACCCGGGTTTTTCTGAGGATTTTGTTGAGGATATCATAAAGATTTTAAAAGTAAATACTAATGGAATTATTCTTGATCCTTGGAATGGGAGCGGAACAACTACTTATGTAGCATCAAAATTAGGGATTCCATCTATTGGTTTGGATATTAATCCGGTTATGAGTATTATTGCTTCTGCTCGTTTATTTAACATTGAAACCAACCCGTATAATGCAAATTATCTTTTAAAATCATCGGATAAATTTAGAACAAATGTAGAGGAAAATGATGCATTATGTAATTGGTTTCATAAAGATACTGTAAAAATAATTAGAAATATAGAGCGAACTATATTTAATGGCAAATACCTGAGGGAAGTCATCGTGAATAATGATTATTCAAATTTACAAGCATTTTATTGCTTAATCCTTTTTAATGTTTTAAAACATTTAGCCCATGATTTGAAATCTTCCAATCCAACTTGGATAAAGAAGCCAATATTAACAGAAAGGAAGAGTTTTTCAAAAGCAGAAATAGACGAAATATATCTGAATGAATATAACCGTTTAGTTCAAGTATATGAGCATAATAACGTCCATCAAAAAGTGAAACCAAAAATAATCATTGGCCGTTCAGAATCGATCCCATTAGATAATTCGAGTGTTGAAACAATAATTACTTCACCTCCATATTGTACTAGAATTGATTATGCAATTATGACCAGTTTGGAGTTAGCTATATTTAATATTAGTGAAATTGATTTTGTTAAATTAAGACATTCTTTGATTGGCGCGCCTGTCATTCATAAGCAAACACCGAAAGCAATTCGAGAGTGGGGACCAACATGTTTGGAAACATTATCAAAAATAGAAAATCATCATTCCAAAGCTTCCCGAACTTACTATTTGAAAACATATTTACAATATTTTCATTCCATTTTTCTATCTTTAAAAGAAATTGATCGAGTAATGAAAAATGAAGGGAAATGTATCATTGTTATTCAAAATTCCTATTATAAGGATATCTTTATAGATTTGAAACAAATTTTTATAGAAATGATAAAATACTTAGGTTGGCGATTAGTGGGTACTTATGAATTTATTAATCCAAATAATTTGGCTGAGATTAACCCAAGAGGGAAAGAGTATAGAGAAAGCTCGATAACAAAGGAATACGCCGTTATTTTTAGAAAATGGTAAAAAGGAAGTGAAAAAATGTCACAAATAGAACTGCTAACGATAATTGACGATAAAATTGAACAAGTACGTACAAAAAGCTTGGATTTATCATTTAATGAAATAGTGGATATGTATCGCGACGGAGAATTTGAAATTTCTCCGGCATATCAAAGACTTTTCAGGTGGTCAGAAGAAAAACAGTCTCAATTTATAGAATCTTTAATATTAGAAATGCCTATCCCACCTATTTATGTTATAGAAAAAGATGAGGGTCAGTATGAATTAATTGATGGTTTGCAAAGAATATCAACATACCTACACTTTAGAGGGGAATTACCTAATCCCAACAACCATTCAAATGATAAAACGGAAGAAGAAAACGTCGGTTTTTTAACATTAACCGGCTGCGACATTGTAAAGGAATTAAATGGGTTAACATATGAAAAATTGCCAAAAACCTTACAAATAAGACTAAAAAGAAGTTTTGTGCGAGTAGAGGTTATTCGGAAAGGGAGCGACCCGAGGCTAAGATATTATATGTTTAAACGTTTAAATACTGGCGGGGAACTTTTAAGTGAACAAGAAATCCGTAATTGTACAATTCGTTTACTAGACGATACTTTTAATGATTTTATTATCAGGTTAAGTAGTAATAAGCACTTTCAAAATACTATCAGTCATTTGAATGAGGAAAAAATCGAAAAAAAGGAGGATCAAGAATATGTTCTTAAGTATTTCGCATATAAATTGGATAGGGAAAATTATAAAAAGAATATAAGTTCTTTCCTTACAACTTTTATGGAAAAGGTATCTGACGAAAGCCATGAAGAGCATATCAAATTTGATTATGAAAAGGAGAGAAAAGAGTTCGAGAAAACTTTTGGAATATTAGATTTGTCTCTAGGAGAATACGCTTTTGATAAACTTCGAAAGGGAAAGTATATTTCTGGAATTACTTCCACTCATTTTGATGCTTTTACAATGGGAATTCAATCCTACTTAAATATTATTGATACAGAAGATAAACAATTAATGGAACAGTTGGGTGAAGTATTTAAGGCTATTAAGTTAGATCAGGAATTTCTGGATAATGCCTCCGGTGGGGGTAAAAATACAAAAAATTATTTATCTAAGAGAATTGAAGTAGTGCAAAAAAGAGTTGGTGAATTCTTAGATGGACGAAGCTAAAATAATAAATATACGTGAAGAACTTGAGAATGAATTAACTTGGAGAGAAAATGAACTAAAATTGCTAAAGAATCAGTTAGTAAAAATTCAAACAAAAAAAGAACAAAACATTTATAGAAAGTCACTTGTAGTTATGCTGTATGCTCATTATGAGGGGTTTTGCAATTTTGCCTTTCAAACCTATATTATGGCAATTAATGAAGAAAGTTTATTACGAAAGCAAGTGAATAATTATTTAGTAGCAGCATCCATGCATCAAGAATTTACATTGTTTGAAAACGAACAATTTAAAGAACAAACATTTAAGAAAATTTTTGGTCAAAAACCAATTGAAGATAGAAAACTCTTTAAACTGTCAAAAAGAAAATATTTGCTTGATGCATTGGAAAATTTTCTTGAACAAAAAATAATAATACCCGATAAAGTAATAAATACGGAAAGTAATCTTCGGCCCTTGGTACTTAAAAAGCTACTATATAGTCTTGGATTACCTGAAAATTCCTTTTCTAGATACGAAGAACATATCACCGAATTGGTGAATATCAGAAACGCAATCTCACACGGTCAGAAAAAAGGTGGGATAGATGAAAGTACATTTGAAAGATTAGAGAAAACGACAAGGGATATTAATAACGCTATTATTATATTAATATATGATGCATTGAGAAAGAAATTATATTTAAAAGACCATTCCATTGTATTTTAACGAAGAAAAAACAGGAAGTTTCATTAGAGCCTCCTCTGCCAAAAAATAAACCCTTGAGCGAGGCTCTGGAAATTTATTATCTCGGTTTTATTGGCCTTTTTCCGGATTTTCAAATTCACTAGAAATAAAACGGCCATTCTTTTCCAAAAAAGGTATATGTATCTTTTCCTCACAAATGGGTGTTTTTTTCACTACTCTTTGTTGAAAGGAGAAGCTACAAATTATTCACATATCCCCCTGTGAATAACTTAATTCGCTGGTACACCATATTTGCCATGATATGCATAGATGCAATGATTATCATCCGTAAAGATTCAGAGGCAGTCGTAATCACCTTCGAAAGAAACCGTCTTTCTTGTTTTATTCAACGTTGCTTCTGCCTCTATATGTGATGTATCCACGGCGGCTGCTTCCTCAACCGTTTCAACCACGCCTTCCCCTTTATTATATTCAACCACCAATAGCCGGGCTTTTTCCCAAAGATCATTTGTTGCCATGATTTGATCAAAGCGAGCAAAGGAACGGTAACTCGGAATTTTCTCCGTAAATCCACACATGGCGGCAAATAGCGGGTTTGATTTCACTTGTAAATAGACGCTCTCAACCATCACTTCAATATTGAAAAGGGCCAGTTCAAAAGCACGAAAAACGGGCATGAAAGGATGCGGTTTTCTCCCTGCAGGAAAAAAATCCAGCGGGAAAAAGAGCGGAGACATTAATGTTTCCCTAAACTGGAGGAATGGGCGTGAATGAGCAGGAAGTACTTGATGCGATCAAAGAAATCCCCAAATTTTAAATGAACCCGACCTTAAAGGTGCCCTTCTTTTTGGTTTAAAGTATCTCTTCAAACTCAACTATAAGATGTTTGCGGTGAACAAAAAAAGCGTACCCACCCCATTGCCGGTTGTTGGGAACGCTTTTTGTTTATAGGAATTTATTTGCTTTTAACTGCTTTGGCATTGATGTAGCCTATCCATTTGCCTTTGTTGTCATAAAGGGACAGGTAGCTTAGCCCGTTTATATGATAATAAATGTACTTCGCCAAGTATGTTTTGTTTACGGCCCGGATATTTTTCTTCTTCCAGTTAAAGTTTTGATATACGCCGTAGTTCTTGCTGGTTACTTTGACGGATTTGCCGTATTGAATGGCAGCACCTTGCTTGCCGCTTCCGGTTTTTGTTGCCTTGGCATTGATATAGCCTATCCCCGGTCTTTTTTAAATCCCTTCACCTTCTGATGATTCTGCGGCTGTTGCTTTTTTCTCGCCAAAATAGGTGGCCGCTTTCCTGCTTAATTCGACAATTTGACGGGCTATTTCTATAGCTGGATTTTCCTCATTTACAAAGATGCTTTCCAACAGTGCCCCCACATTGCAGCCGGCTGTAACAGCGGCATCTTTCCGGTTAGCAGACAGAGTGGCCGCCTCTTTATAAGGGGTGCCGCCTGCCAAGTCGCAGAAAAAGAGATATGTGTCATACCGGTTGTCTTTTAGTTCCGCCTCCAATTTTTCCCGCAGGTTTTCGTTTGACTCACCTTCCGGGAAATCAATGTAAGCGATGTTTTCCTGGATGCCTACCAACAGTTTGATGGTGGATTGGATGCCGGACGCAAAATGGCCGTGACCGGTGACGATGAATTTTATCATTTTACAACACTCCTAAGAAGCTCAGTACAATCGCCATGATAAAAGTGGCAATGATCAAAATAACTGGGCTGATTTTTTTAGCTTTTAACAGCCAATACATCAGAAACGTATAGGCGAATGGCAGCAGTTTCGGGAAAATCCGGTCAAGAAAGTCTTTTTGCAGCGAAATCGTATGGCCGGCGCTGACTGGAATTTTCGGCGCAAGTTCGATATTGACATATGTTGCGATTAAGCCGCCAATGACTGTTACGCCGAGAATCGTTGCTGCTTGAGAAATGACGCTTGAATTTTCCCGGATTTTGCTGATTGCCCTTGTTCCAAGTGAATAACCGATACGTGCCCAGAAAATGCGGCACAGGAAGATGGCGACATAAGCAAGGAAAAAGACAATTGGGCCGATCAAACTACCTTGTTTTGCAAATGAGGCGGTAATCCCGGCGAGAATTGGCAGGATGGTAAACCAGAAAATTGCATCGCCAATTCCTGCAAGCGGTCCGAAAAGTGCAACTTTCAATCCTTTAATGGTCGAACGGCTTTCTTTTCCTTCTTCGAGGGATAAAAGCAATCCCATCAGAAAAGGAGATGTATGGCAGTTCGTATTGATGAACTCCAGATTATCCTTCATCGTATTGGACAATCCTTCTTTATCGTTTTTATAAATTTTGCGCAAAGCCGGCAACATGGCAAGAAGCCAGCCCGCTGCCTGCATTCTTTCATAGTTGAACGCCGATTGAAGCAAAATGGAACGCAGGCCGAGTTTGGTTAAGTCTCTTTTCGTTAAGGCTTTTGTTTGTTTGGTTTGTTGATTAGATTCCATCTTCATCGTCACCCCCAAAGCGGGCTGCATTTGCAATTTGTTCCTGCAGTTCGCGTTTTTCCCGTGAATGAAAGTACTCGTAAACCGCGGCTGCAACCCCGATTACCGCAACTGGCAGGAGGTTGCTGAAATTGATAAAGCAGGCAGCTAAAAATCCAATCAATAAGTAAGGCATGTAGTTTGCTTTTAACATGACTTTTAGCAGCAACCCAAACCCAACAGCTGGCAAGATGCTTCCGGCAATGCCAAATCCGTGGCTGAGCCAACCCGGCATCGCTTCGACGAGCATTTTCATTGGAGTTTGTGCCAGGTAAGCACTTAAAAACACGACAACACCGTAAGTCAATCCGACAAGTAAAATTGGTAGCAGCGTTAGCCTGGTATAAGCTTTAATATTGGCTTCAGCTGCGTATTTGTCTGCTTTTGCCATGAAGACGGAGAAAATTGAATAATAGAATAAAATAATATATTGCATTAAGAAACTGAAAGGCAGCGCCAGGCCGATTGCCGTGGCAGGGCTTTTTCCTGTCGTGTGGGCAATGACCACTGTCATAACCCCTGCCAAAATGGGGTTTGGCGGCTGGGTCCCGCCGGCCGGTGTTAATCCGGCAAAAGCAAGTTCGGTCAGACCCGCTGCGATAAGTCCCATTTTAACATCGCCCAAAATGATCCCCGTTACGGTACAGACAATCATCGGTCGGAAAATATACAAACCTTCCAGCCAGAAATCGAAACCTGCGATAATGGCAAAAATGGTAATGAGTATGCCTTGCGTTAATGTGATGTCCATTTAGAGCAGCTCCTTAAAAGGTGTATTTTTTCTCACCGGGGACGTCTTGAATATAAACATTTACACCTAATGCCTGGATCGCTTTTAAATCTGCTTTGTCCTGTTCGTCCATATATACTTTTTTCGTAATTTCATCCTTTCCTTGTGAGAAGTGCATATTGCCGATATTCAGTTCTTTTATTGGCACACCGCCTTCGACAAGCTTTCTTGCGGATTGCGGTGTTCTTACAACTATAAAAATTTTTTGGCGTGGTGAAGCTTTTCCAATAATATCGATCGTTTTTTGCAAGGTGAAAAAGCGAATCGAAACGCCTGCAGATTCAGCAGTGGCTGACATTAATTCCTGCTGAAGCGGGTCATTTGCAGTTTCGTCATCCGCAACGATCAAAAGATTTGCACCCAAACTCGATGTCCAAATTACGCCAACCTGTCCGTGTACGAGGCGATTATCAATTCTTGTCAATAAAATATTTGGTGTGGCCATTTCTATTCTCTCCTTTGTCGTTTTATCATGTTGTCATGACAAGTAGTTTTATAAGGTGAAGCTGGTAGTAAATTGCTTTATCTTTTGTTTTATCCAAATAGCCGATAAAGCTATTTACTTGAAGAACTGTAAAATTGATAAAGAGCATTTGCTGTTACAGGTATTGGCAAAGCTTTTTAAACGATCTTTTGTCATGTTGTCATGACAAGTTATCCCGTTATTGGAACCGGGAAGCAGCTGCTTCATCCAAGACAACGGTAAGAGCCGGATGAAGTTGCAAAATTGATGCAGGGACACTTTCCGTTACGGGCCCTGTGAGTGCTTTGTGAATCATTTCAGCTTTTTCCGGGCCGTTTGCGATGAGTAAAATGCGTCTGCTGTTCATAATTGTTTTCATCCCAATTGTGAGTCCGTGGGAAGGGACGTTTCCCACGCCACCAAATTCATCTCCATGCTGTTGTTTGGATGCTTCTGTTAATTCCATGCGGTGTGTAACTGAACCAAACGGCGTGCCCGGTTCGTTAAAAGCAATGTGGCCGTTTTTTCCAATGCCGAGCATGCAAAGATCCAATCCACCTGCCTTATGAAGGTTTTGTTCAAAGAAAGGAAAAGTTTCTGCATACAGACGATGAATTTGATTTTCCGGAATATTTAATGGTCCGTAAAAACGCTCCTGCAAGTATGCATTGCAAGTGCCTTCTAAGTCAATTGGAACTTGATCATATTCATCGATGTTAAAGAAATGCCAATACTTCGGCAGCTCATGTTTGGAAAAGTATTGGACCAATGTATCATAACATTCTATTGGAGAGTTGCCGGTTGCAAGCCCGATATTTGCATGTTCTGATTTTAATAAATCCAAAATGGCTTCAGCCGCCGCTTTCCCAACGTCTTTTTTGCTTTTTACAATGTTAATTTTCATCTCAATCCTCTCTCTCATCAAGGTTAGAATGTTTAAGAAAACTCACCTCCTTTAGTTATGTATCCAGTAAGTACAGCGGAAGCTCACCTTTCACGATGGCTTTTGTAAACTCAAAAGGGTAGCCGCCAGAGAGACCTTGAGTCATCATTTGCATCGCCGGATCTCCTTTTTCAGCTTTTAACATTTTTGCCTGTTCTTTATTCAGGAGCACTGCACGGAATTCCCGTTTAAAGGACATGTTTAATAGATGGTAGTTTCTTTGTAGAATATGGTGCAGACTTTCCGACTCAAGATCCTCATTTTCAAGTCCCGAAAAACGGTCTGCCGGCAAGTACGTTTCTTCCAACATAACAGGGTCCCGGTCGGCCAACCGGATCCTTTTGATCGCATATATTTTTTTCCCGACTTTATATTCCAGGGCGCGTGCAATGTCTATTTCTATTAAATCTCTAATCTGGAAATCTGCAACAATTGTGGAAGGTTTTCTTCCCATCTTTTTGATCGCTTCAACGACATTGATAAAGTTGACTTTATTTTTAGACGCCTCATTTTCAAATGGAGCGACAAAACTTCCTTTTCCTTGTTGTTTGTAGATTCTTTTCATCTTTTCCAATTCATCGAGTGCCTGGCGTACAGTCGTCCGGCTTACCTGATAACGTTCACACAATTCTTTTTCAGTCGGGAGCTTATCATGCGCCTTCAACTTTCCGCTGTCCATTTGTTCTATTAAAATATCCAACAGTTGTGCATACAGCGGCACATAACTTTTTTTATTAATTGGCATTCGCCTCTCTCCTTTTATTGTTATGTTGTCATAACAACTGGCTAACTTTATTAAAACGCTTTCTTGCAGAAAAGTCAATGGATTTTTATTAGAATGCTGGCAGTGGCAAAAAGCAGCTTACTTTCGGCCCATCCAATTTCAATAATTCGCCCCGCTTCATTATGCTGATTTCCAAATGACTGCGGCAAACCTGTACGGTTCTTTTTGCCAGCACCATTTACATGGGGAACAAAAATATTGGTTCAAAAAAGATAAAATATATTGACATTTTTATCTGTTGTGATAATATGGACTACAAATAATTTTAGTTATACTTCATTTTTTTTAACCTGACTAAACATCGACAGATCAGAGAGGATAATCATGATTGAAATTCACAAAAAAATTCGTGAGCTAAGGTTACAAAAAGGACTGACTCTAAAACAATTAAGCGAAAAGACTAATTTAACCATTGGTTTTCTTTCACAAGTTGAAAGAGGGACATCTTCACTTGCCATTACTTCTCTAAAAAAAATTGCAGATAGCTTGGGCGTGGAAATTTCGTACTTTTTCAACCCGACCATCACAGCGCATTATGCCGTAAAGAAGGAGAACCAGAAAACTTTTACAGTGGAAGGGAATGCAACAAAATATATCCGGTTAAGCGGAAACTTTCACAATCGAAATTTGGAGTGTATGCTTGTCACGCTGCAGCCATTTCAAAAAGATGATCAGACATTCAGCCATATGGGCGAGGAGTTTTATTATGTTTTAAAAGGTGAAGTGATATTTAAAATTGACAACAATGAATACCACCTTATGGCAGGTGAATCCATTCACTTTCCTTCTGAAAAAACCCATCAGTGGGAAAATCCGACAGGCGAGGAAACAGTTCTTATAAGTGTATTAACTCCGGTTCTTTTTTAAGAATTGGAGATTTCAATATACCTTTGAAAGGAGCGTTCATATTTTATGAAAGTTGCAACGGATATTGGGGGTACGTTCACAGATCTTGTATACGTCAATGACAGAGGGGATTTAGGTATTGCAAAAAGCCATACGACGCCGCCAAATTTTGAACAAGGTGTAATGGACGTTATACAGCAAGCCGGAATAGAACCGGACGCCATCAAGACATTCATTCATGGAACAACCGTCATTATTAATGCACTGACAGAAAGGAAAGGAGCTAAGACAGGCCTTATCACGACAAAGGGATTCAGAGATGTATTAGAGATTGCGCGCGGGAACAGGCCTGATCTTTATAATGTAAGGTATCAAAAACCAACGCCGTTTGTTGAGAGATATCTAAGAAAAGAAGTAGAGGAGAGGTTAAATTATAAGGGAGAAGAATTAACACCGCTTAATAAAAATGAAATCAAAGAAATTGTAGATTTTTTTAAGAAAGAAAAAGTTGAGGCCATTGCAGTATCTTTTCTGCATTCTTACGCGAATCCAGTCCACGAACAAGAAACGGTGGCGTATATTAAAGCATTATGGCCTGAAGTATTTGTAACAGCTTCCCATGAAATCACAAAGGAATGGCGGGAGTACGAAAGAACAAATACCGCTGTTTTCAATGCATATGTAAAACCAATTGCGACCTCTTATGTGAACAAACTGGATGAAAAACAAAAAAGAAGCAATAACTATATTATGCAATCAAATGGCGGGACGACTACTTTTGAAAACGCCAAAAATATTCCCATCCATATTGTAGAATCCGGCCCTGTTGCAGGCATATTCGGGGCGGCTGTCCTTGGTAATATACTGGGCGAAAAAAATATCATCGCATTTGATGTTGGTGGGACTACAGCAAAGTGTTCACTGATCGAAAATGGTGAAGTAAAAGTTTCAACAGACTATTATATTGAGCGTGATGACCGGCATGCCGGCTATCCAATTAAAACGCCTGTTGTGGATATTGTAGAAATCGGGAATGGCGGGGGATCGATCGCCTGGATAGATGATGCTGGATCTCTTAAAGTAGGGCCTAAGTCTGCTGGTGCTTTGCCGGGTCCTGTTGCTTACGGGCAGGGCGGTACAGAGCCAACAACGACCGATGCAAATTTATTAACCGGAAGACTTTCACCAAAGAATTTTGATTATACTGTAAATATGGACAAGGTCAAAGATGCGATTGAAACTAAAATTGCAAACTATTTTAATATCAGTGCAGAAGAAGCAGCACTCGGGATTATTCGAATTGCCAATTCTAACATGCTCAATGCTTTAAAGTTGATTTCTATACGCAAAGGATATAATCCGCGGGAATTTTCATTAATTGCTTTTGGCGGAGGAGGATCTATGCACGCTGCTGCCCTGGCAAAAGAGCTTGGGGTAAAGAAAGTCATTATTCCGGTCGCTTCATCCGTTTTTTCTGCATGGGGGATGTTAATGACGGATTTAAGGCATGACTATATTCAAACTTACATTACACGCTTAACTGATTTAGATCCGGCTGTCATTAATCGTGAATGGGAGAACCTGGAAAACAATGCTTATCATGAGTTTCTTTATGAAGATGTTAAGAAATCTTCTGTCATGTTTACGAGATTTTTAGACATGAGATATTTGGGGCAGGAGCATACAGTAAAAGTGCCAGTACCGAATGGACGTTGGAATAAAGAAACCTTGGAAACCATCATTCAAAGTTTTCATGAATTGCATGAAAAAACTTATACTTTCAAGTTGGAAAATGCAGAAACGGAAATTGTGAATCTGCATCTGACTGCAGTGGGGATTGTAGAGAAGCCTGAATTAGAAAAAGAACATCGTGATGGTGAAGTAAAAGATGCCATCAAAGAAGTACGCCCGGTTTATTTTGAGGATACGGGTTGGGTGCAAACTGATATTTATGATCGGGATAAGCTGCCGACTTTAAAGACGGTAACGGGACCGGCCATTATAGAAGAAAAGGCTTCTGTCACAGTGCTTTACGAAGGCCAAACGCTGGTTGTCGATGAATATGGAAACCTTATTCTTGAAATAGGAGTGGAGTAACATGATCACTACATCCAAAAAAATTGACCCATTTACGTTGGAAATTGTAAAAGATTCTTTGCTTGCCATTGGAGATGAAATGTTTATAGCGCTGGCGAGAACTTCCATGAGTCCTATTGTATACGAAGTTCTTGACTATGCCAGCGGTTTAACCGATGCGAAAGGCAACCTTCTAACACAAGGAAACGGAGCAACCGGATTTATTGGCATGCTAACCTTTATGGTTAAGGAGACGTTAAATAAATTTGGAGAACAGGATTTAAACCCCGGTGATATTATCATTATTAACGATCCTTATAAGGGCGGGGGTTCGCATTTATCCGATGTCGGCCTCGTCATGCCGATTTTTTACAACGATAAGCTCATTGCATTTTCTGCGAATAAAGCGCACTGGACCGAGGTGGGCGGGAAGGATCCCGGTTCCTTCACAAATGATTCAACTGAAATTTTTCAAGAGGGCTTGCAATTTCCTTGTGTAAAGCTTTTTGAAAAGGGACGAGTCAATCAGGCTGTTGTTGATATGATTGAATCAAATGTGCGCTTTCCCGACTTGTCACTGGGGGATATGTGGGCACAAGTGGCGGCTTTGAAAACCGGAGAAAGGCGTGTTAGGGAGCTTTGCCAAAAACATGGCGAGGAGACTGTGTTGGCTTCAATTGAGCACTACTTGGACCATGGCGAGCAGCTATCCCGGCTCGAATTAAGCCAGTTGCCGAAAGGGACTTTTGAAGCTGAAGATCTCATTGATACAGACGGCATTGGGAACGGCCCCTTTAAAGTAAAAGTAAAGGTGACGATTACTGACGATGAGTTTATTTGTGACTTCAGAGGAAGCCATCCGCAAGTTCCAGGGCCGGTTAACTGCTCGTTAACGGCATTAACTTCTGCGGTCAGGGTCATTTTTCTGGCGGTTACCAATCCATCCCAGGATATTAACGACGGTGTGTTTCGTCCTTTAAAAATTCTTACGGACAAAAAATCTATCTTATCTGCAGAGAGGCCGGTTCCGGTTTCTAATTATTTTGAGTCTATGATTATGGGGGCTGACTTAATATGGAAGGCACTCGCACCGCATTTGCCTGACAGGTTATCGGCCGGCCATTTAACTTCTGTTTGCGCAGTTACGCTTTCTGGCATTCATCCCGATTCAAAAGAACCATTTTTAATTGTTGAGCCTTCAGTTGGAGGATGGGGTGCCGCCAAAGGGGCAGATGGTGCCAGCGGCCAGTTTTGTCTTGGGGATGGTGAAACTTATAATGTACCGGTGGAGGTAGCTGAGACAAGATATGGCGTTCTTGTTGACGAATACCGTTTGCGTAATGATGGTGGTGGAGCCGGAGAATATATCGGGGGGAGAGGCGTCATTCGTTCTTACCGGGCGCTCTCGGACGGCCAGACAGCAACGATTACTTACGGCAGGCACATAACGCCTCCTTGGGGGATGAATGGCGGAGAAAACGGGTCGGTTAACCAATTTTATGTTGAAAAAGCAAATGGGGATATTGATGGCCCGTATGGTTGCTACCCGAGATATCCATTGCAAAAAAATGATGTTGTAAAATTAATGACTGCAACCGGCGGCGGGTATGGAAATCCGTTAAAACGGCCGGCGCAAAAGGTTGTCCAGGATGTAAAAAATGAATATATCTCAATCGAAGAAGCAGAGCAAGTTTTTGGTGTCCGTGTAAATCCTGTTACTTTTGAATATGAAGAAACAGAAACACGAAAAGCATTTGGTCAATGATTTTGGCGCTTCCAACATGAAAATTCAGAAGGGTAAAAAACGGGCAATCATGAAAGTGAAATGATTGCCCGTTAATAAGGCGGGTACTCAAAGGGGGATTTTATATTGGAGGATACAAAAAGCAAAGAATCTGTTGCGACTGATGAGGCATTGATCTCGGTTCCCTTGTCTCAAAGGCAAAATTGGCTTACACCAGCCATGATTTTTGGAGGGTTGGAGTTTACCATCCCGGTTTTGATGATTGGCGCCCAATTGACCTCTTCTTATAGTTTAGGAAAAATATTTTGGGTTTTGGTTGTTGCCCTTGTCCTGTTTCAGTGGATTGGCAACACGATACAAGGGTATATAGGGGCAAAAACAGGCAGGGCATCTTCTGTCATTGCGCGATCCAGCTTTGGTGCAGCCCAGGCCCGTTTTATCGTTGGTTTAACCATTTTTGTTGTCTCGTTAGGATGGTGGGCACTACAGACTGCCGTAGCAGGAAATGCCATTTCTGCGATGGTTCATGTAAATTACGAAAAAGATTGGGGAATGTGGGCAGTGATTACAGTCATTGCGGGATTCATTTTTGCCATCCCCTCAATTATTGGCTACTCATCCATGAAGTGGACAGATTATATTGCCGTACCTGCCGGCCTATTGCTGGTTGTCGGCTGTATCTTCTATGCATTGAGAAATACCGGCTGGCATGAAATGATCAACTGGAGTCCGGCAAATTCAAGTATTGGTTTTCTCGCAGCTGTCAGTCTTGTAATGGGTGTCAATGTTTCTCAATGGGTCATTGCTTCAGATTACACAAGATATGCAAAACCGAGTTGGAAGGATAATTTTCTTATCCCATTGGGCATCGTTGCAGTCGGATTTCCTCTGTTTTTTGTAGGTTCCATTATGTCGGTAGGCGTTGGAGATGCCGACATTGTAAATGTCATGATGAAGTTGGGATTTCCTTTTTGGGGCTTTTTGATTCTTTGGCTGGCAACATGGACCAGCCAACTTGTAAATAACTACAGTATGGGATTAGCGCTGGCGAATATGTTAAATATTAATTCCGGAAAAGGCAGGGCCATTTTGACTTTTATTGGAACGATCATTGCGATCATCGTTGCATTGGCAGGGATACTGGATTATTTTACAGATTTCCTGTATATGACGGCTCTGGTCTATCCTGCGATTGGCGGGGTCATGATGTCTGACTTTTTCATTATAAGAAAACAGCAATGGAAAGATAATAAAGGATGGAACTGGATGGCAACCATTGCTTTAGTGATTGGTGCATTGATTGGATATTTAACGCAATATGTTTACCCATTCGGGTTACCGGCTGTGCAATCCTTAATCGCATCCGGGGCCGTTTATGTGATTGCGATGAAAATAAAGGCGGCGGTGAAACCGGACCATTTTACATCGCCAATATTCAGTCAAAATCCTGAGATGCCTGAACCGCAAAGTGATATTCCGACTTTATAAATTTTAAAGACGTACAAATCTCGCTTTATTTTAGAAGAGATTGTGCCTTTTTTCTTTGAAAAACAACTTCAACCGCAATGTACACAGTATAAAAAGCGGGGAAATTATGTTACGATATTTTTAAAGAAAAATGATTTTAAAAATGATCTGTCTTTTTGGGTGAAGTAAGGAGGGTGCCTGATGAAGAAAGAAAAGGTAACCGATTATTTAAGAAAGGCAACCGAAAACTTTTCATTTCATGATGATTTGGATTTAAGCCCGTTTGAAACGAATGAAATCGCGGCATTTTTCTCTTCCAAGCGCACGACCATCAGCCGCATTTTAAATCAGGGAGTTAAAGAAGGCGAATTGATTAAAATAAATACCCGGCCGGTTTATTTTCTCCACAAACGTACCTTTGAGAAAAATTTTGGAAAATTAAAAGGAAGCGTGTTCAAAAGTTTTCAAGCATTAAGCGAATATATACTGGAAGATTCTGCTGAGATGATTTTCCGAAAATTAATTGGTTACGATAAAAGCCTAAAAGAAGTATTGGAACAAATGAAAACGGCTATTTTTTATCCTGATAACGGGTTGCCGATCATGTTGCTTGGCCCGACCGGTATAGGGAAAACTTATTTGGCCCGGTTAATGTACGAGTATACGAAAGCAAAAAAGCGGATCAAACAGGACGCCCCTTTTTATGTTTTTAATTGTGCACAATATGCCAATAATCCGGAATTGTTGACCAGTTATTTATTTGGCCATGTAAAAGGTGCCTACACAGGGGCGGATAAAGATAAGGCCGGTTTATTGGAGCTGGCGGATGAAGGCATACTATTTTTGGATGAGGCGCATCGGTTGAATAGAGAAGGACAGGAAAAACTTTTTACCTTTATGGATCAGGGGACTTTTTACCGGCTCGGGGACACGGAAATTGCACGGAAAGCCAAAGTAAGGCTCGTTTTCGCGACAACTGAAAAAACAAACAGTTTTCTTGAAACGTTTTTGCGCAGAATTCCGATAAAGGTCAGTGTGCCCAGCCTGGATGAAAGGGGGCCTTTTGAAAAAAGCCAGCTGATTGAACATTTCTTTATGGAGGAGAGCCAGCTTTTTCAGTTGCCGATTGAAGTCAGCCACCAGACATTGGATGCACTTCATAAATATCATTATGAGGGAAATATTGGTGAATGCAAAAATATGATTAAGTACACCTGTGGTAGTGCTTATGCCAAAGCAGCAAAAGGATCTGACAAGATAAAGGTCACGCTGCAGGATCTTCCAAAAGAAATGCTGAAAAATGCACCGCAATTATTTAACCATTTTACAGCCAATGAAGGAAATGTGATATTTTTTTCGGGGCATAAACAATCCATCGGGGGAATGAACGAGCTGGCGATTGATAAAATCAGACATACGTTCAAAAATTGCTTGAAATATTACCAAAAGGTGAAAGACGAAAATATTGAGGAGCAGGTTGCCAATCAAAAAATGTGTGAGGACATCACCGTATTGCTGGATCAATTGATATTTAACAGGCCGGATGACAATATCAATATCATGATGGGATTCACATTGCAAGCCATGCAGGAATTTTTCAGGTACTTGGAAACGAATCACCATATTAAGTACGAAGGCAACAATGTGTATGCTTTGTCATCCTATTTGTTTTTTAAAACCGGGCTTCTCTCCTTAAACCATCAGGATGAAGTGCTTTCTGAACAATTACTGGACGATGTGAAGCAGCGTTACAAGAAAGAATACCAGATTGCTTTAATGGTCAAAACGTTTATTGAAAACAGAATAGAGTTTCAATTAGGCAATGAAGACATTATTATGATGACATTGTTTCTTTCAACAACGAAAATCTCCCATGATGAAAGCAGGATAAAAGCGATGATCATTGCACACGGTTATGCAACAGCCAGCAGTATCGCAAATGTGTGCAACAGAATATTGGGTGTGAATGTTTTTGATTCACTTGATATGGAGATCGAAGCAACGACAGATGATATTATTGAAAAATTGCGCCATTATCTCGAAATCAATGAGACGAACAACGGCCTGATTATTTTTGTCGACATGGGATCGTTGAATCAAATTCAAAATCAAATCCAGGAATATATAGATGGACCGCTATTGTTTATTGACCAGGTGACGACCATGCCAGTGCTGGAAGTGGGACATTGCCTGATGAAAGGGAATACCATTCATGAAATTGCGGAGCATATGCAAACTTTAGAAAGGCCGAAGGTGAACCTGCTCCATCCGAAAAAGAAAAAAGCATATGCCATTGTTACTTCATGTTTTACAGGAATTGGAACTGCCATGCAAATTCAGAAACTATTAGAGAAGAGTATTAAGGACTTTTTGGAAGTGCACATTGTTGCCCACGACTTTGACAGACTTAAAAAGAATGGGATGAATGAAGCCCCTTTTCAACTATACGATGTGTTGGCAATTGTGGGGACAGCGAATCCCGGGATTAATGGGGTGAATTTTATTTCATTGGAAGATATTATTTCGGGCAAAGGGGAAAATGATGTTTTTCGTATATTTGGTAAAATCGCAGAGCCTGATATCATCCGCCGGGTAAATGACAATATTATCCTGAACTTTTCTCTGGACAAGGTGATTGAATCCTTAACCATACTGGATACCGAAAAATTAATTAAGAATGTGGAAAAGAGTATCATTCAGCTTGAAAAACAGATGAACAGAAATTTTTCCAATGATAAAAAAATTGCACTCTATGTTCATATCAGTTGCATGGTTGAAAGATTAATCCGCTTGAGTCCAATTACGGAATATCCTGACCAGGACTTATTTGAACAGGCGCACACACACGAGATTCATGCGATTAAAAGTGCGCTTAGTGTGCTCGAGGATGATTATTGTGTGCAATTAAACATTCCTGAAATCGGTTATATATTCAATATTATGAATGGATAGACCTTTTGTTTTAAGGGTTTATGGGCATTTGGAAAAGAAATGCAAAAAGCATGTCACTAAGTTGGCATGCTTTTTGCATTTTTAAAGATTAGAAAAATCATTGAAAAACTTTTGAAATGGGGAGCGGTTTTATGAGACGTTTTTTATTTGCTACACACGGAGATCTATCTAAATCTTTTATAGATGCTGTTTCGTTGATAGTCGGAGATACTTCAAATGTTTCATATTTTCAAATGACCAAAAATAAATCCGGCGATTCGGCGAAAGATGAATTAAGAAAGATATTAAAAAACAAAAAGGAGGAGGATCACTTTATTGTATTGACGGATATGTTTGGTGGAAGTGTCTGTAACATCTGCACGGAATTGCTGATGGAACTGCAAAATTTTGAGTTGCTGACGGGTGTGAACCTGCCCATGACTTTGACGGTACTGCTGGCTGGTGAAGATACCAGTACAGAAGATCTGATTTCTCAAGGCTTACAGGCAGGAAAAGATGGAATCGTGCATTTGAATCAGTTGTTAGCATCACAGAAAGGAAGTGCCAACGATGATCTCTTTAGTGAGAATTGACGACCGTTTGCTTCACGGCCAGGTTGCTTATGGGTGGACATCATCATTAGGCGTGAATGTCATCCTGGTTGTAAATGATGAAGCCAAAAATGATCAAATGAAAGCGATGGCGCTGAATCTGGCAAAGCCGAACCAAGTCAAACTGTATATTCGCGGAGTGGAGGAATCCGGCGAAATTGTCCGGAAATTTGCCGAGGCAAAAAAAAGCAAAGTACTTGTTTTGGTCAAAAACTCCGCAGATGCACTTTCATTGGCCCAAGGTTCCGGCGGGGCGATTCATTCGGTCAATGTCGGCGGAATGCGCTATTCAGAAGGAAA
Source organism: Weizmannia sp. WK01 (assembly GCF_025905465.1). Lineage (NCBI taxonomy): Bacteria > Bacillati > Bacillota > Bacilli > Caryophanales > Bacillaceae > Heyndrickxia > Weizmannia sp. WK01. The sequence continues at coordinate 615,490 of NZ_CP109616.1, forward strand.
ACTTAAGTTAACAGATTTAGTGGCAGTAGATCAACAGGACTTGGAAAACTTTAAGAAAATGCAGGAACTCGGAGTGGAACTGGAATTCCGGTTATTGCCACGCGACAAGAAGAAAACATTGAGTGACTTGCTCAAAAACTAATGTGATTGGGGGTTGAGTTGGATGCTGATCGATGCATTAATGTTGGGGATTGTTGCCGGCATCGGAATCTTGGATGGGCGTATTTTCGGAGTCATGATGCTGGAACGCCCGCTTGTGACAGGATTATTGGTTGGCCTAGTATTGGGCGATGTAAAGAGCGGCATTATGATTGGTGCGCAATTAGAGTTGATTTGGATGGGAATTGCTGGCATCGGCGCCTCAACGCCACCGGATGTCGTCACAGGCGGTGTGCTTGGCACAGCATTTGCCATTTTGTCGGGACATGGCGTAGCTGTTGCACTGGCACTTGCGGTTCCAATTGCAGTACTGGCACAATCGCTTGGCGTGCTGGTAAGGATTATTAACGGTTACTTCCTTCACAAGGCCGATAAGTATGCCGAAGATGCCAACTTTCGCGGCGTCACTTTGATGATGTGGGTCCCGCCAATTCTGTTTTTCTTAAGTGTTTTTCTTCCAACCTTCCTGGCGATTCTGATGGGGGCAAAGGAGGTAACAGCCTTAATCAATGCGGTGCCGAAAACCATTTTGGATGGTTTAACCATTGCAGGGAATTTGCTGCCTGCAATCGGGTTTGCATTGTTATTGGATATGTTGTTCTCAAAAAAAATGGTGGTCTTTTTCTTCCTCGGTTTTCTCGCGGCTTCTTATTTAAAATTGGATATTACGGCGATTGCTCTATTTGGCACTTGTCTCGCCATTATTATCTATGTTGTGATGAACCGTGATGAAAAAAGCAGCAACACCCAGGCCGGCCCAAATGACTTCGATAACTTAACGGAAGGAGAGATTGACTTTGAGTGAAGCCAAAATAACCAAAAAAGAACTCCGTCAAGTTTTTTGGAGATCGTTTGCCTTGCAAGGGGCCTTTAACTATGAAAGAATGCAGAACTTAGGTTATACGTACGCCATGATCCCGGTCATCCGGAAATTATACCGGAATCATGATGAACAGGTATCAGCATTAAAGCGGCACTTGGAAATGTTTAATACAACCCCTGCTGTGGCTCCGGCAATCATGGGCATCTCCGCAGCGATGGAAGAGCAGAATGCCAATGACCCGAATTTTGACGAAACTTCCATTAATGCGGTCAAGGCATCGTTAATGGGCCCTTTAGCTGGTATAGGTGATTCCCTGTTTTGGGGCACATTCAGGGTCATCGCGGCCGGAATTGGCATCTCTTTTGCGCAACAGGGAAATATTCTCGGGCCGATTTTGTTTTTCCTTTTGTACAACATTCCAAACTTTTTAGTAAAAATTTTCGGCCTGCAATTCGGATACCAGGTTGGCGTAAATTCTCTGGAAAGAATCCAGAAGCAGGGGCTGATGGACCGCATCATGTCCATTACCACCACGATCGGTCTTGTTGTCGTCGGCGGAATGGTTGCAACGATGTTAAATGTTACGACTCCCCTGAAATTCGATATAAATGGGGCAAAGGTTGTCATCCAGGATATATTGGACAAAATCCTGCCCAATATGTTGCCGCTTCTTGTAACATTTATAATTTATTATTTGATGAAAAAGAAAGTGAGCATTACATGGCTGACAGTCGGCATCCTGATAGCAGGCATCCTGCTTCACTGGGTTAAAATATTATAAATATGAAAGGAAGATAAAACATGAACATTGAAGATTACATGAAAGAAACACCTGTAAAAATGAAGGAAATTATTCAAGGGGCAGACGAATTATTTGCGGAAGTCCGAAAAGAAAAATTTAGCCGGATTGTAGTGACAGGATCAGGGACAAGTTACCATTCTGCTGCTCAGACGAAAAAATTGATGCAGCATTTTTTGGGCATTTATGTTGATGTGTTTTACCCATTCCAAATTGACAAGGAAACATTTCTTGATGATGCTTCCAAAACATTGTTGATCGGTATTTCACAGGGAGGAAGCAGTTATTCAACATACCATGCCATGAAAACCGGTAAGGAAGCAGGATGCAGCATTGCTTCAATGGCAGGCACAGAGGGAGCCCTCATTGACGAAATTTCGGACTATATTTTAACCGTCCGTTGCGGGGAAGAAACGGCAGGCGCAAAAACAAAGGGATTCTACTGTACAAAATTGAATCTTACGTTATTTGCATTACAGTTGGCGAAATCATACGGAAGAATATCAGCGGAGGACTATGCAGCTGAAATCACCCAATTAGAGGCATATGCCGACCATTTCCTTGCCATTTATGAACAATCATTGCAATGGGTGTCTCAAAACCGCGAGAACTTGGCTGCAGCAAAAGATATCCGCGTGGTCGGGACAAAGGAAATATACGGCGATACGTTGGAAAGTGCATTAAAACTGCTGGAAACCATGCGTATTCCTGTAACCGGCTATGAATTTGAAGAGTTCGTCCATGGTATTTACAATGCTGTTAACGAGGACTCTACCATCATCATTCTCGATACAGGAGAAGAAGGCCGTGTTGAGACCTTGATCAATGTATTATCTGATTGGACAGACCATATTTATGTGATTGGCAAAAATGGGCGGGAAACGCCAAAAGATTTAAAAGCAGACTTTTTGAATCACCCATTTTATAAAACTTATGAGTACATCATCCCGGTTCAACTGGTCTGTGCGTATGTCCCGCAGTTAAAAGGGATCGACCCAAGTACGCCAAAGGACAAGGATTTCCATAGAAAACTGGGGAGCAAGAAACTGGACCGGTGATTTGTTCAAGTTGTCCTTTTAAGAAAAAATAGCGGCAAACGCCGCTATTTTTTTGTTTTCAAGTTCTGCAGGATCATCATGCTTTTTTCACAAGGGTTAATGGTTTCGGACCTTCATCACAGCCAAAATGTAAGCGCTTTATAAGGTTGTGATGAAGTTGGTCGGGGGCCGAACGTATAATGAAAGTGGAAGGAGGCATGGGAATGAAATTGATGGATAAAGAAGTGCTGAATTTTATACTGGCGCACCAGGAAATTTCACTCGAAACAGTCGGGCAGCTTCTTTCTAAGAAAGAAGAGGAAATACGGAAAATGATCGAGCGGATTAATTCAGTGCTTCCGGGAGGATCAATCCAAATACAGGATAACAAGATTCTTGTTTCCGGTGCCGGCATAGAGGAAAGTTTTGATATGCTGACATTGCAGGAAAAAAGTTTTTTGCAGGAATATGAAGTGGAACTGAGAAGAAACTTGATCATGTATAGGCTGCTCACCCATCAGGACCCTTCCTCGTTGCAACAATTATCAGAACAGTTTTTCGTAAGCAGGAACACAGCTTTTACAGATATTAAAAAGATAAAGGAATTATTTCGGCATGATCCTATTCAATTGAGTTATTCGCGGAAAGGCGGATATCAGTTTAAGGGGCCGGAAATGATTATCCGTAATAAACTGATTCAAATCACAAGAGACCTGATCAAAACTGTATACGGGAAAACGAAAATGATAACGTTTCATCTGCTTTCTGAAACAGATATTCACTTGATGAGAGAAAAGCTGGAGGAAATTGAGCATAATATCGAAATTCAATTAACCGATGAGCAAGTAAATGAATTGCCGTATATTTTGTGTGCGATACTGGCGAGAGCAAAGAATCATCCAATTGAATGGTCTTTTCAAATGCACCGGTATGATATTCGGAATACAAAAGAGTACCCGGTCATCAGAGATGCCTTTCAGGACTATCCATTTCTCAAAGAACCGGATTTGATCTATCTTACCTTGCAAATTTTATCTTCTAATATGATTGAATCAGCGTTTCGATTATCTGACAGTGATGAAATCTCTTTGGCCGTTGATAGATTTGTTGATCGCTTAAAATCAAAACTTGCGATTGGGTTTATTAAAGAATCAGATCTAAAGGAAAAGATTTTGCTGCATATTCAGCCTGCCATCTTTCGTAATTTGCTTGGATTCCAAATTAACAACCCGCTTAAAACAAAATTTATCAAAGATCATGGCTTTATTTATCAAGTTGTTTCCGAGTCAGCTGCCCCTTTTGAAAACTTAATTGGCCATGCCTTATCTCCCGAAGAGCGGGTGTATCTGTCCATGATTGTTTTAGGATGGATGTATCAAACAAAGGAAAATGCAAAATCCATTTTCAAAGCAGTGGTTCTCTGCCATAACGGTACTTCGATTTCCAAATTGCTCCTTGAAAATTTAAAAGAGATGTTTCCGGATTTCGAATTTATCGGGGCTTATTCTTTCCGGCAGTTTGAAAGCCGTCCGATTGAAGTGGATTTTATTTTTACAACGATTCCATATAAAAGCAAGGCGACGACTATCGTTGTGCCGCCATTCCTGGAACAGGAAAGCCGGCAGCAATTGAAAAAACTTGTTCAAAAGCTGCTTGATCTCGACACCAAGAAAAAGGCAAAAGGGATCGTTTATGCGATTAAAGACTTTATTCCTACAGATAAAATGAATCTTGTAGAAGAAACGGTCAAGACCTTTTTTGAAGGTGACAGAAAAAATGAAACTGGTGAAGAAAGTGATGCCTCGGGTCTGAAATTAACGGAACAAAATATCTCCATTTTATCATATGAAATTTCATGGGAAGAGGTGGTGGATACTATATTTGCACCATTACTGGAAAGAAACGCAATAGAACCGTGCTATCTTAAAGCTGTTAAAAGCGCGTTTTATAAACATTATCAAACGATGCTGATTGGTCCCGATGTTTACCTGCCACATGCGAGACCTGATGAAGGGGTCAACTATCCGGATATTCAGATCGTCCTTTTTAAGAAAGCTGTGATGTTTCCAAATCATAGGCCGGTTTCATTAATGGTTGCATTAGCACCTTCAGCAGATAACTCTCATGTTTTAACTTTATCCAAATTAAATGATATTTTTCTTGATTCAAAGGCGCTTAGGCAAATCAAGTCGGCAGCGTCTCCTAAACAACTGCTCAAAATCTTTGAAAGGAGGTGAGGCGGTTGAATAACGGCAACAGTGTTCCCCAGTTTTTTGTGGAGGAGATCTACCATCATTTTGCTGAAATGTTTCAGGAGGCGTTTATCGTTTTAGATGCGGATTACAAAACTCAAGCGGAATTTTTCTGTGCATCCAGCGCGATTCTTAAACAAAGGGAATATGTAAAGCCTTCCTTTTGCAAGGCTGTCATGGAAAGGGAAGCCTTATATCCGACAGGCTTGGCGAACGAGTATATTCAATTTGCAATTCCGCATACGGACGCTTTTCATGTGGAAAAACCGTTTGTTTTTGTCACAAGGCTAAAAAATCATATCCCTTTTATGCATATGGGAACGACTGATATTCCGGTTCAGGCCAAAGTCATTTTTATGCTGGGAATTAAAAATCCGGAAAAACAAGTCGGCTTACTGTCGGATATTATGAAATGTTTCAATGACGGGGATTTTGTCCGGACGATCCTGTCCATTCAAGACACACATGCAATGGCGGATTACTTAAAAAAACAATTTGGAGGTTGATGAAAAATGAAAAGAGTTATTGTCGCTTGTGGTTCAGGTGTGGCAACCAGCCAGACAGTGGCTTCAAAGGTGAAAAGAATCCTGCAGGAAAAGAAGATCAGCGCCGAGGTGGAAGCAGTTGATATCAAATCGCTGGACCGCCATGTGAAAAATTGTGACGTCTATATTGCGATTACAAAGCCGAAAACAGATTATGGCGTTCCCACGCTAAATGGCATTGCGTTTCTTACCGGAATGGGCATGGACAAAGAAGTGGAGAAGCTGGTAGAAGCCTTGAAATAAACCACAAATAAAAGGAGTGGATCGCCGTGGAAGTGTTACAGCATGTTGTTCAGTATGTATTAAATATGGGCGCTTCAGTATTCGTTCCAATCATAATGTTGATTATTGGAATTTGTGCACGGATGAAACTCAGAGAGGCAATTGGCGCAGCCATTATTTTCGGTGTGGCATTTGCCGGTATGAACCTGGTTGTAGGTTATATGTTAGATGCCATTAGCCCGGCGGCACAGTCTTTTGCAAAAAATACGGGCATTTCCCTGACTGCAATTGATGGCGGCTGGACAACCGCCGCATCGATAACCTGGGCTTGGCCGCTCGCCTTTTTGGTTTTCCCGCTCCAGATTGCGATCAATATTGTAATGTTGCTGTTTAAATGGACCAAAACGCTAAACGTGGATATGTGGAATGTGTGGGGAAAATGTTTTGTAGCTGTCATGATTTCCTATATCTCCGGGAGTATTTATTTAGCCTTTGTGGTCGTTGCGATTCAAGTCATCGTAGAATTGAAAATCGGCGATATTTGGGGGAGGGAAATTGAAGATTTAACCGGAATACCCGGCGTAACCGTTCCGCATCACATGACCTTAATTGCCAGTCTGCTTTACCCAATCGATAAGCTGTTGGATAAAATCCCATTTATGAACAAGAAAATGGACGCAGAAGCATTGAAAGAAAAACTCGGTGTTTTTGCAGAAAATCATGTCATGGGTGCCGTTATCGGCTTCTTACTTGGTTTAGTTGCGGGCTACGGCATTTCCAAATCCTTGATTCTCGCTATTCAGGCTGCTACTGCGCTAACACTTTTTCCGATGGTTTCAAAATTATTTATGCAAGCGTTGTCTCCGATATCTGAAGCTATTTCCGAGTTTATGAGGAAGCATTTTGGCGACCGGGAAATCTTTATCGGGCTTGATTGGCCGATACTGGCTGGACGAAATGAAATCTGGGTATCTGCCATTATCTTAATTCCGTTTGAACTGCTTTTCGCTGTTATTTTGCCAGGGAATAAAGTTCTGCCATTCGGCGGCATCATCAACTTATCGATCGCAGTGGCAGTTGTGCTGCTCACAAGGGGAAATCTGCTCCGAATGATTATATACGGGATTGTGACAACCCCTGTATTTCTTTATATTGCAACATTCTTCTCCCCTTATATTACAAGGCTTGCTCAAGAAACGGGAGCAGTGAAGGTTGCAGAGGGGACGATGCTGACATGGAGCACAATTGAAAACGGGGAGTTTAAATTTGCTTTCGCAGAGGCAATGGCAGGGAAATGGTGGGGCATGCTGCTTTCGGTTTTATGGCTCGCACTCTTTGCACTGTTTTACTACGGCAGGAAGAAAGATAATGCCGCTTATTTCGGGCAAAACCATAAGGAACATGTGGCAGATGTTTTTAAAAAGGAGCAGTCTTTATGAGCCATCACCAGTTAGAAAAATGGTTTTGGAGAAGCATGCTGATTCTTGCCGGCATCCTTCTCATTTTAGGCTTTTTAAGCGGAAATTTGATGATGTGGATTATGGCACTTACGATTGGCATTTTGGTCCGCTATTGTGCGTACGATTTGCTTTTCGCTGATTTTGACGCAAAAGCAGACGAAATCAGGCAACGCTATCTTAAGAAGAAGGAGGCGAAATGATGATTTATACCATTACGCTGAACCCTGCCATTGACAGAGTCATCCATATTGATGGCGAACTAACAAGGGGGAGAAATAACACGGTCTCTAACACAGCCTTCGATATAGGAGGGAAGGGGACACATATATCGGTTGTTTTATCCGCCCTGGGCCAGCCAAATATTGCAGCCGGGATGGTCGGTGAAAATCGGAAAGATGAATTGATTGCTTTATTACGGGAGAAACAGGTTGAGTCAGCTTTTTACGTGGTCCCCGGGCAAACCGTCCGTGAAAATTTTGTGATAACCGATGACTCACAGAAGGGCAGCTATATGATTACTCATGCCGGCCCCGTTTTAAAGAAGGAAGATCTTGAAGGCTTTGCAAAAAATTTTATCAAAAGATGCAACCCCGGCGACATCGTGGCAGTGGCAGGTAATCCGCCAAAAACAACGAGACCGGAAGAGTATGAATGGGTCTTAAGGAAAATAAAGGAGACAGGTGTCCAATTGGTGGTCGACGCTTCGGGGCCCTATTTGAAAGCTGCCATCCAGGCAGAACCGGACCTGGTCAAACCCAATCAATTTGAATTTGCTGAGCTGATGCAATTGGAAATCAATAGCATTGAAGATTGTATTGCCGCTTATCAAAAGTCAGAACTATCGAAGATTCCTTACTTTATTGTTTCGTTTGGGAAAGATGGATCTTTGCTATTTTACAACAATCTTGTATATAAAGTCACTCCGCCGGATGTTCATACCGTAAATGATACGGGATGTGGGGATGCATTTGTTGGCGGATTGGTCTATGGCATGTCTTGCAAGCATGATGTAAGGAAAATGTTGAAGTTTGCTACAGCTATCAGTGCTTCAAAGGCAATGCAGGCAACGAGTTCCGGATTTGATATGAAAGAAGCCGGGGAAATCGAGCAGAGTGTGAAGTTTGAATATATTGAAAAAACAGGGAGGAATTGCAATGCTATATGAAGCGGAAAGAAGAGATCTTTGTACAGTTGTGAAAACAATGTTTGACAGATTTAACACAAATGCTGCAGGTGGGAACGTCAGCGTCCGGATGAACGGTAACCATATTATTATGACGCCGACATTAATGTCGCAGGAGAAGCTGTGCAATTTGGAACCTTATCAAATTCTAGTCGTTGATATGAATGAGAATATTGTAGAGGGAGACGGCCGAATTACAAGGGAAATCAATATGCATATGGCTTGTTATCATGAGAATGAATCAATCGGCTGTGTGCTGCATGCCCATCCAAAGGAATCTTTCGTTTTTGCGACTTTGGGAATGGATATGCCGAATTTAACCGAGGCTACACAAAAGCTCGGAAAAATTCCAACACTGGAATACCGCCCGGCAACAACAGTAGAACTGGCAGAAATTGTCCGGAAGCACATGATCTCGTTAGGGGAAAAAGTAACACCGGCAGCCATGCTGCTCAATAAGCACGGTATCCTGATCACAGATGAAACCCTGCACAAAGCCTATGATATGCTTGAAAGAATTGAGTATAATGCATATGTTGCAAGCAAAGCCCTTGTTTTTGAAAAATTGGGCATTGCCGCAATCCCTAACGGGGTCTCCGCTCATTAAGGCTTGGCCGTGCCCAAACAAAACAAAAATCGAAAAGCAGCTCTCCCTATGGCAGCTGGCAGGCGATCCATAGGGAGAGCTTTTTATATGAGTATCGTAACACATAAAGGGGAGGAGCGGAACATCAATCTAATTGGTTATTTTGGTAACACGGATTTGTGAAACATTTAATTATCGTGCTATGATTACGGGAAAGTAGTTTTTGGAGGGAGTTGCAGATGCCATACACAGAATTTGAACAGTCATTAAATGAAGCCTTTTTTTTCGCTACTCCTGGTTTTGTGGAGATAAAGGAAAAGGATGCGTTGTTACAGTGTGAGGGTTTGGATCAAGCGTATATAAAAGAAATTTTCAAATCGGGCGTAAGTATGGATGCCGGACGGGAAGAGGCGGGAGCCGTTTACTATTTTCCAATTGTTCGGGAGATGAAAGTGGTCTCCGTCTTATTGTTGCGGCCGAAACAGGGCGAGAAAGAAAGGTTCGCCCGGGACATTCAATACTTGAAGTTATTGTCAGAACTGGCATGCCAGTGGGTGGCTGAGAAATTAGAAAGGGAATCATGGCAAAAAAGGTTCGGGGAGATCCATCTCGAAACCCGGAAACTGATTCAATCGATCACCGAGCCTTTTTGTCTAGTGGATCAAGACGGATTGATCCAAGAAATGAATGAACATATGGCTTCGCTTTTTCGCAAAAGAAGGACCACCTTAATGGGTGAAAAGATTACGCAATATATCACAAAGGAAAAATGGGAAAGCATCAAAAGTGGGAAAGAAAAGGATGAGACGGTGGTGCAAGTGCCGAGAATTAAGGGGGAAGCCTATTTTGCCACCATTCAACCGGTAAAAAACAAACAGGGGATTGTCTCGTATATGATCCTTTTGAAATCAAAGAAGACAGAAAAACCGGAGCAGGCCGGCCGGCGCCTTTACCATTTTGAGGATATTCTCGGTGTAAGTGAGATTTTAAAACAGACGATCCAGTCGGCAAAAAGGGTGTCGAAAAGCGATGTAACCATCATGCTGCGCGGCGAGAGCGGGACGGGAAAGGAAATGTTTGCCCAGGCCATCCATCATGAAAGTGAGCGGAAAAATCAGCCTTTTGTTGCCTTAAACTGCGCGGCGATACCTGAAAACTTGCTGGAAAGCGAACTGTTTGGCTATGAAAAAGGGGCCTTTACGGGAGCGGAAAAAGAAAAACCGGGGCGCTTTGAACTGGCCAATCACGGCACGCTGTTTTTAGACGAGATCGGGGATATGTCCTTGTATCTGCAGGCAAAAATACTCCGGGTGTTACAGGAAAAAACTTTGGAAAGGATTGGATCAAACAAAAGCAGGAAGATCGATGTCCGCATTATCACAGCAACACACCGGAATTTGGAGGAATTGATCAGAAAGGGAGAATTTCGGGAAGATTTGTATTACCGGATCAGCGTGATTCCCATTTATATTCCGCCACTCAGGGCAAGAAAAGAAGACCTGCCTATCCTGATTGAGCATTTTATTCAAAAGTTTTCAAAAGATTTGAACAGAGATTCGAAAAATTTAGCGGCAGAAACACTCGACAGGCTTATGCAATATGATTGGCCGGGAAATATCCGGGAGTTGCAAAATGTGGTCCGCCATTTTGTGGAATTGCAGATTGGGGACACGGTAACATTGGAAAGCCTCCCATCCTCTTTACAAAGAGGGGCAAAATCATTTCCTCCATCTGTAAAACCGAAACGGACAAATCATTATCAAACCAGACTGGAGAAAAGGAAAGTGCTGGAATTGTTGGAGCGAAACGGCTGGAGTACAGAGGGAAAGAAAAAAACAGCAGCGGATTTGGGCATCAGTTTGGCTACCTTGTACCGGTATTTAAAGAAGATACAGGGATAAAAATGAGAATTATGAGAAACCATGCGAAAAGATGAGAAAAAACGAGAAAACTCAACATTTTACGAGGAAAAACGGCAAAACTGGACGTGCTTTTCTCAAACTGTAAAATGAGAAAAATGATTTTTAAACTTTGAAAATGTCCGAATACATTGCGAAATGAACGATTCTGTCCGTTTATATTTTTGGCACGATATTTGCATTGTATTTGGTGAGGGGTGAGGTCGTGAGCTGGTTCATTCACAAGGAAGACATTGCTTACATAAGCGCCGGCGCAAAATTTTTATCCAGCGGAGGCGGCGGGGATACGAAAATAGCAGCGTATTTGCTTTTGTCTGCTATGGAAGAAGATGACGTGATAGAAGTAAAAACCGCAGTTGAAATGGCAGACGAGTGGGTCGTGCCGGTCGCAGCCGCAGGGTCCACGGTGTTAATGAAAGAAGATCTGCCTGCAGGGGAAGAAATTGTAAAAGCTTTGAAAGAATATGAATCTGTGTCAGGCAGAAAAGCAGACGCTGTGATTTCAATGGAGATTGGGGGGATCAATGCATTAACCCCTTTACTGGCTGCGTTCAAATGCCATCTTCCGGTCATTGATGGCGATGGGATGGGCAGATCCTTCCCCGAACTGGAGATGGTGCATTTCTATCATGCTGGAATCCCGGCCGTTCCGCTCGCCGCCTGTTCAAAAGACGAAACGCTCGTAATAAATGAAGCAAAGCATGTCTCGCGCACTTTGAAAGAATTTATGTTTCAGCAGGATGGGTATTGCCATTTTGCCTGCTTCGGGGCTGCCGGGTCCCGTATGAGGGCGGCCATGGTACCGGGAACATTGAAGCTGGCACTGGAAATTGGAAAAATACTTGCCCAAAACGCCTCTATCTGGGTGAAAGTGCAGCAGTTGCGCCATGCCTTTTTTCAATCTGTATACGGGGAGATGGAGATTGCGTTTGCCGGGAAAATCCGGGCCATCAATCGCTGGTTTGAAGAGAAAATGCTGGTGGGCGCGTTGGAACTGGCCGGGCAGATGGAATACCATAAGCAACGCGCAAAACTGTATTTTCAAAATGAATTTCTTTCTTTTCAAATTCCGGATGCGTGCCATTGTACAACCCCTGATTTAATCATTTTCGTTCATTATGAAACCGGGCTGCCTGTAGCTGTATCGGAACTCCGTGAAGGGATGATGGCCATGGTTTTAACGGTAAAGGCTCCGGGACTGTATCAGACGAAAAAAATGCTTGCACAAACGGGTCCTGAAATGTTCCGGATTCCAAATCAGTTTCTTCAGAAGGAAACGGCCGGGAGGAGGCAGCAAGGTGAAAATTGGCATTGATATTGGCGGGACCAACACGCATGCCGTTTTGGTTTCCGGTGATGGGAAGCTCAAAATGGTTTCCAGTTCTTTGACCACCCCTGATGTCTATACAGGCGTATATCGATCAATGAAGGCCCTGCTGCAAAAATCAGAGATCAGGGCAGAGGAAGTAAAAGGGATTTATATCGGAACAACAGAACTAATGAATGCCGTATACGATGAGAAGGTTTTAGCAAAAACAGCTCTAATCCGCATTGCGAGAAGGCCTGTCAATATCACCCCGGCGCTTAAATGGCCGGCAACACTTCGGCGTTTGATCACAGAGCCGTATTTTATGGAAAGTGATCATGGCTACAACAAGAGCGGCGGCCGGATCGCGGATTTCAAACCGCTCGAACCGCTTTACCAATCCATTGCTGATGGAAAAATTGATGCCGTCTGCATCGTGGGCAGCTACTCCCCTTTGTATGAAAATGAGGAAGTTGCGGTAAAAAATGAAATTCGGAAAAGATTCCCGGAAATGCCTGTTACGGTTTCCCACTCATTTGGCACCCTTGGGTTTATGGAACGGGAAAATGCCGCTTTGCTCAACAGCTTATTGTCGAGAGTGATCAAAAAAATGCTTGCCAATTTAGCGGAAGGCTTCTCCTCTCTCTTGCTGGAATGCCCTTTTTGGCTGACGGAAAATAACGGATCGTTAATGTCTGTTGAACAAGCGATGAAATTCCCAGTTCTAACGCTTGCTTCCGGAGCGGCCAACAGTTTGAAAGGGGCAGCGAAACTTTCCGGGCTTCAAGATGTGATTGCGGTGGATATCGGCGGAAGCAAAGTGTATGCTGCGCGTGTTGCCGGCGGGGATTTGCCTGAAGTCATGGGCTCCTCCGATTTCCCCGGCTTGGAAGCAGGGCTTGAGATGCCGGAAATCATTTCCCTGCCTTTTGGCACAGGGAACAGGCCTGTTATCCGGAAGGGGGAAGTGGAGCTGTTGCCACTGCTTTCGAATGATATTAAGCAATACGGCGTTGCCTGGGGAGGAGATGCACTGACAGTCAGTGATTGCTTTCTTAAGCTCTTTCCTGATGCTTTTTATGACCCCGAACTCCAAACAGAAAAATTAAAATATGTACCAACGAATGATTGTGCGATGGTTGTCCAGTATGTGGTGCAAAAAATAAAAGAAATCCTGGACCGGCTGCAAAATGAAGAAAAAAACCTCCCCATTGTACTGGTCGGCGGAGGCAGCCCGCTTTTTAACCCGAATCTATTCGGAAAGTACCAAAAAGTGCTGAATCCGGCCGGCTATCCGTATAGCGGGGCAATCGGGGCTTGTGATGCGACCATCAGCGAAGTGTCAGATAAAGTGTACTGGTTAAATGACCGCTCAAAAGAAGAAGTGGTGGCCGAAGCAGCTTCTGCCTGCAAATTAGAAGCCATCAAAAAGGGCGCAGATCCTGATACCGTCAAACTTGCTTATATAGAAGAGTATCCTTTTGAGTACATGAAAGGGGAAATTCTCCGGATCAAAATAAAAGCTGTTGGCGAGCAAATTTTATAAAACGGAGGCTGCAAAATGCAAAAAAAATCAAGTCTTGGTGATGATTATGCTCTGTCCCGGGTACCGTCGTCCGGCCGCCAATCGTTGTGGAATATCACCATTGTCCGGGTCGGCTCATTAGCGACGATTTCACAATTTATTCTGGGGGCTTCATTAGGATACGGGATGAACTTTTGGCAGGCTTTTTGGGCAACGATGTTCGGCAGTGTCATCCTTGAAGTCATTAGTTTTCTGCTTGGCTATGCGGGTGCAAAAGAAGGGATGTCAACCAGCCTGCTATCTCGGTGGACGGGCTTTGGCAGGTACGGGTCAAGCATCATTGGCGCTGTAATTGCCATTTCTTGCATCGGCTGGTTTGGCGTACAAAACGCTGTCTTTGCCCAGGGGATCGTACAATCCACGAACGGGGCAATCAGCCTGCCGGTTGCGGCCGCGATTACAGGCTTGGGTGTAACGGTTCTTGTCATCTTTGGTTTTAAAATTTTAAGTGTAACAGCATCCATCGCTGTTCCTGCTTTTCTATTGGCAGTGGCAGTTGGCATTTATGATGTGCTCAACAAATCCTCTATTACGGAGTTAGTGGCAAGCGCACCTGCCGGAAAACCGCTGACAATGGGTGTTGCCGCAACAATGGTGGCGGGCGGGTTTATTATCGGAGCCGTGATTACGCCGGATTTCAGCAGATTTGCCAAAAACGGGAAAGATGTTTTCTGGATGACGATGATCGGCACCATTGTCGGTGAGCTTGGGATCAATATGATTGCCGTACTCATGGCGCTTGCTGCCAAAACAAGTGACGTGGCGAGCATCATGATGCAAACTTCCGGGTGGCTGGGCGCATTGGTTGTTGTTTTTTCCACCGTTAAAATCAATAACTTGAACTTGTATTCCTCATCACTCGGCTTTACGAATATCTTTGACAGCATATTGAACGTCAAATTGAATCGCGGCCTCGTGACGCTCGTCATCGGCATCATCGGGACGTTATTGTCTGTGATGGGCATCCTCGGCCGCTTTACGGATTTTCTTGTTTTTCTCGGGGTTCTGGTGCCGCCGATTGCTGGCATCATTGTCGTGGATTACTTTGTACTGAGAACGCACAAGAAGGAATTGGATGCCAGCCGGATGAAAGGAACCTTGCCGGAGACAGAAGAAAATGTAAACTGGGTTACGATGATTTCCTGGGCTGCGGGTTTTGCAGTCGGATACTTTGTGAAAATGGGGATCCCGTCCATCAATTCATTGGCGGCGAGTGCAGCGGTATATCTGGCAGGCATGCTGATTGTCCAGGCCGTCAGGAAAAACCCCGCTGAAGAAAAAATTGCATCTTAAAGAACCTGAATATTGGAGGCCTAAAAAGTAATGAGAAAAATCGGAATACAGGAAATAGAAGATATCGCAGTTGGAGCCGCCTTGCTGGGCACAGGGGGCGGCGGTGACCCGTACATCGGGAAGCTGATGGCAATCCAGGCAATTGAAGAATACGGCGAGGTCACTTTATTGGATGCGGAAGAAGTGCCGGATGATGCCCTGGTGGTTCCTTCCTCCATGATGGGCGCACCGACTGTCATGCTGGAAAAAGCGCCTAGCGGTGAGGAAGCGTTCGTTGCTTTTCAAAAATTGGAAACGTATCTTGGCGATAAAATTTATGCTACTTTTCCCATTGAGGCCGGCGGGGTCAACTCCATGCTGCCCTTTGCGTTAGCTGCGAAACTGGGGTTGCCTGTTGTCGATGCGGATGGAATGGGGCGGGCTTTTCCGGAACTGCAAATGGTGACATTTTATCTGGACGGGATAGCTGCAACGCCGGCCGTTTTAGCGGATGAAAAAGGAAATACCGTTGTCCTTTCTACCATCGATAATGTTTGGACAGAAAGGATTGCCCGGGCAGCAACGGTCCAAATGGGAGGATCTGCGATGACTGCCATGTACGCGATGAAAGGGAGAAATTTAAAAGAAAGCGGCGTCCGCAATATTTTAAAACTCGAAGAAACCATTGGCAAAACGATCCGGAAAGCAAAGGAAAACAACGCAAATCCAATTCGGGAAGTTGTCAAAAGCGTCAAAGGGTTTCCGCTGTTTTCCGGCAAAGTGAAAGATATTAACCGTAAAACGGAATCCGGATTTGCAAGAGGGACAGCAACGTTTGAAGGCATGCATGAAAATAAAGGAGAGACGCTTACGCTTCGGTTTCAAAACGAGCATCTTTTGGCCCGGACGGAAGAACGTTTATTGTGCATGACCCCGGATTTAATCGCTGTTTTGGATGCGGAAACGGGGCTCCCGATCACAACAGAGGGAATTCGTTACGGCGCCCGGTGTGTTGTCATTGGAATTCCGTGCCATCCAAAATGGAGAACAGAAAAAGGACTGGCAACGGTCGGCCCGAAATATTTCGGATATGATGTGGACTATGTTCCGGTGGAAGAACTTGCAAAAGAAGGAGTGCGTTCATAATGGGAGTTTACCGTGTTGGAATCGACGTTGGCGGCACACATACAGATGCCGTTTTACTGGATGAAAAGAATACTGTGATTGCGGAAACCAAATCGCCGACAACGGAAGACGTGGCAACAGGCATATACCATGCGATGCATAAGATCATCAGCGATGCCAATGTCCCGCGCGATCAAATACACTATGCCATGCTTGGCACGACACATTGTACAAATGCCATTGTAGAAAGAAAGAGATTAAATCATATTGCGGTTGTGAGGATCGGCGCGCCGGCCACATTGGCTGTGAAACCGTTGATCGGCGTTCCGGAAGATTTAAGGGAAGCGTTAGGGAAACACGTTTATCTCGTTCGCGGCGGCCATGAGTTTGACGGCCGGGAAATTACAGCGCTCGATACCCATTATCTTTTTCAAATTGCCAGGGAAGTGAAAGGAAAAGTAGATTCTATTGCGATCACTTCCGTCTTTTCACCTGTTTCCCAGGACCATGAGCACAGGGCAAGCGAAATTTTTAGGGAAGTATTAGGAGATGAGGTTGCGATTTCGTTATCGTCCGAAATTGGTTCCGTCGGCCTGCTTGAACGGGAAAATGCAACCATTTTGAATGCAGCGGTTGTCAATGTTGCCAAAACAGCCGCAGAAGGATTTATTCAGGCACTCGAAAATGAAGGTATCAAAGCACGCGTCTTTTTCGGGCAAAACGACGGCACGCTGATGTCGGTTGATTATGCCGTAAAATATCCGATTTTTACGGTTGCTTGCGGACCGACCAATTCACTGCGCGGCGCTTCTTATTTAAGCCAATTGTCTGATGCGATCGTGGTCGATGTCGGGGGGACGACTTCGGATGCCGGCGTACTTGTCAACTCTTTCCCCCGGGAGTCATCGCTTGCCGTTGAAATCGGCGGAGCGCGGACAAATTTCCGCATGCCGGATCTCATTTCAATCGGTCTTGGCGGCGGGACAATTGTACGAATCCGGGATAACGGGGAGTTCACAATCGGGCCGGACAGCGTCGGTTACAGGCTTCCGGAAAAAGGTTTGATTTTCGGGGGAGACACCCTCACCACCACCGATGTGGCAGTAGCACTTGGAAAAGTGGAACTGGGCGACCCGGAAAAAGTAGCGCATCTTGACAAAAAAGTGATGCAGCAGGTGTATGGCAGAATGGTGGAAATGGTCGAAGAAGCCATCGATAAGATGAAAACAAGTGCGGCACCGGTTCCGGTCATCCTTGTTGGCGGCGGGAGTGTATTGCTGCCGGACTCTTTAAAGGGCGCATCACGGGTCATCCGCCCGGAACATTCCGGTGTTGCCAATGCGATTGGTTCTGCGATTGCACAAGTCAGCGGCCAAATTGAAAAAATTTACGTTCTTGACGAAATAGGCAGGGAACAGGCATTGGAATCTGCCAAATCCCAGGCGAAGCAAGAAGCGATCAAAGCAGGGGCAGATCCCGGCAGCCTTGTCATCGTGGATATAGAAGATGTGCCGCTCGCCTATCTTCCGGGAAATGCGACAAGAATCCGAGTGAAGGCAGCCGGGGAGCTGGGGCGGATGCCAGTTGCCTCGATTTAAATTCTTGGATGTTGAAGCCGGGAAAGCACGTGAATTCTAACTGGTGCCGGATAGGAATGAGAAATCTGCCAAAGATGGATCTTTGGCAGATTTTTAGCAGGGGGGTCAATTTTTCTCCAACCAAACGAGTGTTGGGCAGGGAGCCCCGTCAGGTTTGTCAATCGTTGCTTCACGATGATCTATGGGTTTGTTCTTTCATAATATGATCTAATCGGGATAACCCTTTTTCTGCAGTATGCATCATCTCGTCAAACAATTCCTGCACTGTCGGAATCGTATGAATAAGGCCGACGACCTGTCCGGCCCAAGCATAACCTTTTTCTTCATTCCCGTCATAAATATAGTTGCAATTTGCGCTACCGCTAATCATCTCTTTCAGGTCTTCGTAGGATGCCCCTTCCTGTTCACGTTCCATAATATTCAAGGCAAAGCGGTTTTTCAAGACCCGGCCCGGTGCCCCTAATGTTCTCTTAATCACTACTGTATCCGTTTCTTTTGCATGCACGATGGCCTGCTTATATTTCTCGTGTGCATGAATACATTCTTTGGTGGCAATAAAACGGGTCCCCATTTGAATTCCTTCTGCGCCAAGAGAAAGGGCAGCCAATAATCCACGTCCGTCGCCAATGCCCCCGCCGGCGATTACAGGAATGGATACTTCGTCTGCAACCCGGGGAATGAGCAACATGCCGCCAATGTCGTCCCGGCCTAAATGGCCCCCGCCTTCCTGCCCGACGGCGATCACTGCGTCTGCACCCAATTGTTCAGCTTTTTGTGCTTGTCTTGTTCCAGCCACAAGGACAAGTGTACGAATGTTTTCTCCTTTTATCCTTTCGAAGACCGGTTGCGGGTTACCGCCACTGATGGAAATGGCTGGAACCTTTTCTTCAATGGCCACTTCAAGCAACTCCTCGTACCGGCCGTTATACCTTGCGATTGCAAAGTTTACACCGAAGGGCTTCCCGGTTAATTTTCGTACTTTGTGAATTGCATTGCGAAGTTTTTCAGGTGTTCGCAGCGTCGCGGCAGTGATTTGCCCCAGGCCGCCCGCATTGGAAACAGCAGCAGCTAATTCCGCATATCCGAGATAAGCAAGGCCTCCTTGGATAATGGGGTATTTTATTTTTAATATCTCCGTAATGCGAGTTCTCATTTTTACCGGCCCCTATTTGACTGAATTCCTTTTTTCTTCGTTAAGTGATAGCTTTGCCTTATCATATCACAGATTTCTTCCTCCGGGACGGTGCCGTCAAGAATAACGGAATTCCAATGTTCTTTGTTCAGATGGTATGCCGGAACAACAGCGTGGTATTTCCGGCGATAAAAGTCCAGCCAGCCGTTTTCACCTTTCACATTGATCCAAATATGGCCGTTTCTTTCAAAAATCCAGGCAAAGACTTTTTTATTTTTTTTGTGGCGCATTAATGTCCAATTCTTATCTTTAAAGGGGTAATCTTCATACGTGTTTTCCAGTTTTAAACAGTAATGGATAGCGTCCTCTCTTGTTTTCATTTATGATGCTCCTTCAACATGCTGTTATTTATATTATATAAAAATGTTAGGGATTACCGTCATTTTTTCCTGCTTTCTTAACGTAGGCGTGCTCTATGTAAAGGAAGGTCACCGAATTTTTCTGCCTTCTTAACATAGGCGTGCTCTAAGTAAAGGAAGGGCGTCGATTTTTCCCGCTTTCTTAACGTAGACGGCCCTATGTAAAGGAAGGACGCCGATTTTTTCTGCTTTCTTAACATAGGCGTGCTCTATGTTAAGAAAGGTCATCGAATTTTCTTGCTTTCTTAACGTAGATGCGGTCTATGTAAAGGAAGGGCGTCGAATTTTCTCACTTTCTTAACGTAGGCGTGCTCTATGTTAAGAAAGGTCACCAATTTTTCCTGCTTTCTTAACATAGACATGGTCTATGTAAAGGAAGGACGCTGATTTTTCTTTCTTTTTTAACGTAGACATGCTCTAAGTAAAGGAAGGACGCCGATTTTTCCTACTTTCTTAACATAGGCGTGCTCTATGTTAAGAAAGGTCATCGAATTTTCTTGTTTTCTTAACGTAGATGCGGTCTAAGTAAGGGAGGGACGCCGAATTTTCTCACTTTCTTAACGTAGACATGCTCTATGTAAAGGAAGGACGCCGAATTTTCTCGCTTTCTTAACGTAGACGGGTTCTATGTTAAGGAACAGCGCCGTTTATTCGTATTTTTTGCTTTATATTGGTTTGAGTGGTGAAACTTTTTCAGCGTTCATCCTTCCTTTATCGTATTGTTGTTATTTTATTTTTTTGCGTCACGATTCCTGATGCAATTGGAATTCCCATGCCAATGATTACGATAGGTAAAAACCATTTACCAAACCCGTTTCCCCATCCCATTGCAATCACAATGGATTCCAATAAGATTAAAGCAAAGAAAATCAGACAAATATTTTTCAATTGATTTAGCAGTTTCCGGCTATGCACATAAAATTGTTTTGCATTTGATTCATTTAATCGATCAGGATAATTATAAATATGAGGGAATTTTTCCAAAACCTGCATCAATAGCGCAAGGATTGCCCCCACGCCGGGTAAAATCAAAAGTTCCCATTTTGATCCCCAACGATCGACTTTACCGGAGGCATCATAATGTCCGGGAACTTTTTCTGGAAGTTTCCCCAAACGCTAACCAGAAAAATAATCGAACCAAAGAAAAATAAATAGCCAATTATGTCCCAAAACCATTCGCCTTTTGTCTTGGAAATTTTCAATTTGGGCTGCTTCCGGGAGTTTGGCATGCCATTTCCCTCCAATCCAGTTTCTGATTCATTTCCGTCCAGCCATAAAGTTTTTTGTACATGAAAAAGCCCCCAAGTGCAAGGTTTTTTACATTTCATGAAACCCTTACATTATAGATACGATAAAAGTAACCAAATTCCTTATCAAATTTGAATTTGGTTTTTTATCCGGGCTTCTCTCCGAAGCGGATCGTGTATGGTAAACTAATGATGTCTTTGCCACTTTGAACGGGATTCCAGTTTTCACCATTTGAGTCCATATGAAAAGAAGGGGAATAAAAATTGAAAATGAACCGAACAGGCGCATGGTTTCTACTACTATTCTTAATGCTTTTTTGCAGTGGTTGCGGCCAAACCCAATCCACTAACAGCCAGCCAGTAAAAGAAAAGCAAGTGCAGCATATAAGTGCGGCAAAATCAGAGAGTAAGGCCGACAGTAAAACCGTTAACAAAACAGACAGCAATCATAAAAGTACCGCATCACTTCCAAAAGGAAAACTAAAGGTTTATTTTTTTGATGTCGGGCAAGGGGATAGCATGCTCATCCAAACACCAAAAGGAGAAAATGTGTTAATTGATGGTGGGAATAATGACAAAGGTGATGATGTTGTCCGGTATCTTCGCCAGCTGCATGTCAGCCAATTGGATGATGTGATTGCCACCCATCCGGATGCCGATCATATCGGGGGCCTGGATACGGTTCTGGAAAACTTAAAAGTAAAAAATGTATATGCGCCGCGGGTCGTGAATACAACCAGAACCTATGAAGATTTTTTGCTGGCTGTGAAAAATAGCAGACTTAAAATCAAGCAGGCAAAAGCGAATGTTGATCTTGGGTTGCGGGGGGCATCGATGAAGTTTGTCGGTCCTGTAAAAGATTATCACGAAGAGATGAATGACTGGTCGGCTGTTGTAAAACTTTCCTATGGGGAGAAAGGCACTTTTCTATTCACGGGAGATGCCCCTATCCGTTCTGAAGAAGATATGATTGCAACGCACCAAGATCTTTCATCCCAAGTATTAAAAGTGGGGCATCACGGTTCAAAGACTGCTACAAGTCAGGCGTTTTTGGACGCCGTAAAACCGAAGTACGCGATTATTTCGGTAGCGAAGGTGAATTCGTACGGGCTTCCAAATGACGAGGTGATCAATCGTTTAAAGTCGAATCATATTCAAATTTTCCGGACAGACGAAATGAAAACCATTTTAGCGGTGACCGATGGGAAGTCTATTGAATTCCAGCCGGTTCCGTCTTTAACGCCGAATCATTCGTCTTCGGAAGCGGGAAATGCAACGGCTTCCGGCAAGGCTGCTCCGCCAGTAAAGCAGCCATCCCAGCAAGCCACTTCTAACGGGACATTACAGGCGAAGCTTGATGATCCAACGCCGCAGCAGTATAGTAAAATCAATTTAATGGTTACAGGTTTGACAGGCGCAACGTATCAGGCCACTTTTCATTATAAAAGCAAAGACACCGTCTATCGGGGAACGGTAGGGACGCCGCTTTCGGTTCGAATCAGCAGAGCGGCTCCTGGTTATGAGGTGCGGATTGATATAAAAGCTGTTGTAAAAGGGAAAACATATACCACCCATACTTCTTTTACCCCGCAATAAAGGAGGCCATTTTTGATGAAATATATTGTAGATCGGATCGAAGGGGAATTTGCTGTTTGTGAAAAAGAGGACCGGACGACTGTGGATATCCGTCTAAGTAAGCTCCCATCCGGTGTCAAAGCCGGAGACGTTCTCGTCGTCGAAGATGGAACACTGCGCATTGACAGGCAACAAACAAAGGAACGAAAAGCCCAAATCGAAAAATTGGCGGATGAACTATTTGAGTAGGCAGCAGGGGGGGAGGATCTATCGGGATGCCGATTGGGCGTATAGCTATATCCAAATAGGGTTTGTACTGCCCAACTTTTATAATAAAGAGTACACGGGAATCTATGTGTCCCATTAACTTTTACGATCTGCAAAGAAGGAGGATTGGTAAAGTACTGGAATGTGAAAAAAATAAGGGCATGCCCCGGCCGAGTGACCGGCTTTTAGGCACGCCCTTATTCCTATCATGATTATTTTGCTTTCACCGCTTTTGCGTTGATGTAACCAACCCATTTCCCTTTGCCATCGTACAGGGAAAGATAGGTGAGGCCATTGCTGTGATAATAGGCATACTTGGCAAGGTAGGTTTTATTGGCAGCTTTGACATTTTTCTTTTTCCAGTTAAAGTTCTGGTATACAGCATATTTGCCGTTTGTCACTGTGACATACTTGCTGTAAGGAATTCCGGCACCTTGCTTACCTTGTCCGGTTTTTACAGCATGCGCGTTGATATATCCGGCCCACTTTCCTTTGGCATCATAAAGTGAAAGATAAGTTGAGCCATTTGTATGATGATAGGCATATTTGGCAAGGTAGGTTTTATTGGCAACTTTGACATTTTTCTTTTTCCAGTTAAAGTTCTGGTATACAGCATATTTGCCGTTTGTCACTGTGACATACTTGCTGTAAGGAATTCCGGCACCTTGCTTACCTTGTCCGGTTTTTACAGCATGCGCGTTGATATATCCGGCCCACTTTCCTTTGGCATCATAAAGTGAAAGATAAGTTGAGCCATTTGTATGATGATAGGCATACTTGGCAAGGTAGGTTTTATTGGCAGCTTTGACATTTTTCTTTTTCCAGTTAAAGTTCTGGTATACAGCATATTTGCTGTTTGTCACTGTGACATACTTGCTGTAAGGAATTCCGGCACCTTGCTTACCTTGTCCGGTTTTTACAGCATGCGCGTTGATATATCCGGCCCACTTTCCTTTGGCATCATAAAGTGAAAGATAAGTTGAGCCATTTGTATGATGATAGGCATACTTGGCAAGGTAGGTTTTATTGGCAGCTTTGACATTTTTCTTTTTCCAGTTAAAGTTCTGGTATACAGCATATTTGCTGTTTGTTACTGTCACGTACTTGCCATAATTTATGGCATTCCCTTGTTTGCTGGTTAGCTCATATTTTACAGTCACCATTTTCACGCCGGCAGTATTAGCCTTCAAGCTGTAGCTGTACGATTTTGAAGACGGGGTATAGTGATTTACTTTTGGTAAAGACACTTTTGCGGTGTTGCCGACAGTTGTTCTAACAATTGTATTTGGTGTAATCGGTTCACCCGTTTTCGCATCTACATACTTGATTACTGTGGTTTGTCTGGATACATCGTTGACAGCATCCCTATAAAACTTCAGTGACTGCAAAGCATAGCCGCGGTCATCAAATAGCCCCTGGTTATCCCAAGATGTACCGCCCCAGGCAGGATTGCCGTTGTAATACATTTTGCTGTCTGGGAAATAACCGACAGCACCTGAGCTGGCCCAGCCTGTCCCGTATTTTTCAGCAGCATCTTTATTCGCCTTCCAATTATCCCGGCCAGCGTAAACCGGAATCCAGGCCGGCTCCCAGTAGAATGCCCCGAGGCCGTTTTGCTGGCTCATCAGTGTACTGTATAAACTTGTCAGTGCGTCTACCTGGCCTTGTGGGCCTACCGGGAAAGCATTTGTGTTTTGCCAATTGCTTTGCTCTTCGCCGATTGAATTTGGTGTCCCGTCAGCATCTTTCAAGCTGTTTACCCAAGCTGTTTCCATCACGGCAAACAGTTTGCCGTAGCTGGCGGCCAGTTTTTCCACCTTCGTTAAGGTTTCTGGTGTGTTGGCTTTTGCCGTTACAGACCAGTATGGATAGTATGACGATCCAAGCACATCATAGTCGACACCATCACGTTTCCATGCATTCATAATGTCTGTATACTTTTGCACATCCGGTGTTTCAATGTGTAAAGTGACTAAAGCGTTCGGTACAGTATCGCGAATAGCTTTGATGCCGGATTTGATATAACTGTCAACCCGGGCTGATTTTGTTTTATTATTCCAAATGCCGGTGTATGATTCTCCTGCGTCACGGTTCGTCGTTACGCCCATCATGCCGTTGGTGATCTCATTGCCGACCTGCACCATCCCAACATCCGCGCCTGCGTTCTGGAATTTTTTAATGGTGCCGCTTGTAAAACCGTAAACATCTTTCTGTAACTGGGCGTCACTGTGCCCCCGCCATGCTTTCGGCAAAATTTGCTGCGCCGGGTCTGCCCAGAAATCCGAGTAGTGAAAGTCCAGCAAGATTTTCATCCCGTATTGGGCAGCTTCCTTGGCAATCGCCAGTTCGTGTTCAACGTCAGACTGCCCGCCGCCGTAAATTGCGCCAGTTGAACTTTTTGGATCGTTCCAAATCCGTAATCTGATATAGTTCACGCCGTTATCATGGAGAATTTTTAAGAGGCTTTCCTGATTGCCGCTAAAGTCGTAATATTTTACGCCGGCTTCTTTCAGCGCTTCATAAGATGAGATATCCACCCCGCGAATCGTATCGGAGGACATATTTGTTAACTTGTTAATTGTAACAGTCTGTGCTTTTAAGCCGGTGTCCGTCCCGGTTTCAAACGGGTCTGATTGTGGAGCAGGGGCCGTTGTGCCTGTATTGCCACTCGTGTTATCACTGCTGCCATCATCTGTACCGGTTAATAACTGCTTAAAAGCTGTGAGCGATTGGAGCGGATTGCCCAAGTCATCAAATAATGCCTGGTTATCCACTGAACTCGCGCCTGCCCATTGATCGGCGCCATCAACATATCCGGCTGCCGCCGTTGTTGCCCAGCCTGTCCCGTATTTTTCAGCTGCGTCTTTATTGTGCTGCCAGTGGGTGCCACTATTGCCGGCTTCCACTGCAATCCACACAGCATTGTCGTAAAATGCACCGCAGCCAGCAGTGTTATTTCCATCTGCCGTGATTGCGCTGTAAAGATTGTGCAGATAAGTTGCCTGGCCTTGGGGGCTGACTTCGCCAATTCCATTTTTCAGAATGTCGGAAGCTGTTGACCCGTTGCTTTCCCCGTCTGAATCCTGGTCCGTAAAGGGATAGCTGACACTTAATACTGCGAATTTTTTGCCGGCTTGTTTTGCCGCTTCCATAGCCCCTTTGATATCAGAAATTGCATCCCATGCCGCATATACATTGGCACCCAAAATATCATAATCCACATTTGCACTTTTTAGGTTGTTCGCAATGGTTGTAAACCAGTTTGAACCAGGCCCGGCATAGGCCAATGCAATTTGGATGCTACTGTCAAATGACCGGATTTCTTTCGTTACAGCCGCCAAAATATCGTTGCCGGTTGCCATGTCCTGGCTCAAAAAATTTTGGGCCATGTTGCTTCCCACTGTAACCATATCAGGTGTTACATTGTTGCTTTTTAATTTGTTCAAGGATTCGCTTATATAGCGAACAGCCGTATCTTTTAAGTTATCCGTTGCCCATCCTTTGGGAAGTTTCTGGTTATTTTTGCTTGTGTAAAAATCTGAGAATAAGAAATTAATATTGACTTTCAATCCTGCTGACTTGGCTGCCTGTGCAGTTTTAACGGCGTTTTCGAGCGTCGGGTTCCCGCCGCCGTATGATTTGCCTTCATCATTTGCAGGATTCACGGCAACTTTAAGATTGACATAATTGGCGCCGGAATCTTTTAATAGATTCATAAAGCCTTCTTCATCGAGCGAGCGGCCATTAAAGTCTTTGTATTTTACCCCGGCGGCCAGTTCTGCTTGATAGGGTGTTAAATCAATACCGCGGATGGTATCATCTGTTACAGTGGATACTTTACTGATTAAGGCAGGCAATTTAAAAGCGCCCGTATCTGTCCCGTTGCTGTAGGCCGCCGCAGTATCTGAAGGTGTATCAGCAAGTGCGAATGGCACAGCTAAAGATGGGGCAAAAGAACCAGCCAGCAAAGCGAGCGTAGAACCAGCCACCAGTAAAGACCTTGTTACTTTCTTCATCAAACTTCCCCCTCATTTTTTTCACATACTATTAGATTATACTATAGTTTGGTTTGCGAAAAGAATGGTTAATCATTTTTTCTGCCTGCATTTATTGAGCTGAACAAGGGATGCAGGGAAGGCGTGCGGAAAACAAACGAAGATAGAAGGTGAATACAGATGCTTTGAAATTTTTAATCATCTTTGAATTTATTCAGTCTGATCGGGGGGAACAGCGTGTTATCCCGAATCGCAGCCGTGCATCGGGTGTGTCGCCTATTTTGCTTACTGACAAGGCGGGGTATGTATTCAATTTGCCTAAAAATCTCGCCAATGCAAAAAGAGCAGCGGAATGCCACCTTGCATATATGAATTTTTATTGAAAGAATGCTGTGAGGCCACACGCAATGAACTTGTTCAAAAGATCGTGCAGATATTGGAAAGGCAAAACGATCCGGAAACGACCAGCATGTTTACGTTTCTATCCGACCCGGATCCTGTTGCAGTCCGGAGAATTCTATCATCGCCGTTCAAACGGGCCGAAAATCACGGTTCTTTAGATCGTATATGTATTTTAGCACTTTCAGCAAACAAGGCCAGAATGGTTGTCCGCGACTATGCAGAGCCGCCTGTATGGAAGGTGAAAAACCAAATCCGACAATTTTTTGATGCACAACAAATTGTGGGAGCGCCCAAACCGGCCAGCATTTATTTATTGGCGGCGTGCATGTACCGTGACGGCAGAAAGGAAATGCAGAAGGAAGATGTTCAGGACTGGATGAACTGGGCCATTTATGGGAAAAGGCTCTCCGGGCGGATTATAGCAAAAATGGTAAAAAGAATTCAGGCAAGAGGCGGTATGGCATGGATACATGCAGCCGCAATAAAAAGCTGGTTGATTAGTCAAAAAAAGGAGGAATGGACAGTGGATTTGGATCAAGCCAGAGTCACGCCGGCTTACTTGTGCGGCAGGTTGTTTGCGGTTTTGGAAGCGGTACAATACGAAGCAGTAAAGGGAAACGAAACGATTGCTTCAAGGTTCTATGCGGCAGCTTCATCTACTCCAAGGACAATTTTCGGGCTTTTAATGAGAAATAGCAAATGGCATTTAAGTAAAATTAGTAAAGAAAACAAAGGATATGAAGTTCGTTATCAGCAAAGGATTCAATTAATAACCGGCAAATTGAAAGAATTCCCAGCTGTCCTTGATTTGCAAGGACAGGCTGAGTTTGCGCTAGGCTACTATCATGAAAGACAAGATATATACAAGAAAAAAGAAAATATGCCTGCTGATGCTGCCAATGTAAGTGATTTAAATAAAACCGTTGTTGAGGGGGAGTAATACATGAACATAAATTCAATTATTGATCCAAACAAACGCTATGATTTTGTGCTCGTTTTTGATGTGACGGATGGAAATCCGAACGGTGATCCGGATGCAGGCAATCTGCCGAGACAGGATAAATTATTTGAATTGGATTGAAATAAGCTTATACTCTGCGTAGATCTGAGGATTGAAATAAATATCATGGTATAATTGATAGTAAAGATTAAGTCGCACTCCTCGGACTGGAAGAGAAAGAAGGATCCTGTATGAACACGATGCATCGTAAGTTGGGAACTTTTGCGCTTACCATGACCGGTCTTGGATCCATCATCGGGTCCGGCTGGTTGTTTGGTGCCTGGAAAGCAGCTACGATTGCCGGCCCGGCAGCCATTTTTGCCTGGGTGATCGGAATGGTCGTTATCTTATTTATTGCCCTTTCTTACAGTGAACTGGGGGCCATGTTTCCAGTAGCGGGGGGAATGGTAAAATACACCCAATATTCCCATGGTTCTTTTGTTGGCTTCCTTGCTGCATGGGCGAACTGGATTGCCATTGTTTCCGTTATTCCGAGTGAGGCCATGGCTTCTGTGCAGTATATGAGCTCATGGCATTGGAGCTGGGCACAGAGTTTGGCACATAGCGGAATGCTGACGCCAAAAGGACTCGGCCTTGCTTCTTTGCTACTGTTGATTTATTTTTTTCTGAATTACTGGGCGGTTAGTTTATTTGCAAGGGTAAACTCGCTGATCACTATATTTAAAATCGTGATTCCGGGGTTGACGATTTTTGCACTTTTGATTGTCGGGTTCCATGGCGGCAACTTTACATACGGCCATGCTTTTGCGCCATACGGGTGGTCAAGTGTGTTTACGGCGGTGGCGACATCCGGGATTGTGTTCGCGTTTAACGGCTTTCAAAGTCCGATTAATATGGCGGGCGAAGCGAGAAAGCCGGGCCGGTCGATCCCGATTGCAGTCGTTGGATCTGTTTTAATTGCAACGGTGATTTACGTTCTGCTGCAAATTGCGTTTATCGGGGGTGTCAGCCCTTCTGTCCTGGCACATGGCTGGAATCATTTGAAGTTTAACTCCCCGTTTGCAGATCTTGCCATTGCGTTAAATATTAACTGGCTCGTGATTGTCTTGTATTTGGATGCGTTTGTATCTCCATCCGGCACCGGGACTACTTATACTGCAACAACTGCGCGTATGCTGTATGGTATGGAGAAAAATGGATATTTGCCGCGGTTTATCGGAAAACTGCATCCGGTTTATGGCATTCCGCGCCCGGCAATGTTTGTCAATTTAGTCATCTGTTTTATTTTCCTGTTTGTATTTAAAGGATGGGGTTCACTGGCAGAGGTTATTTCTGTTGCTACGTTGATTTCTTATATCACCGGGCCTGTAACTGTCATGGCATTAAGAAAAACCGCGGGGTACTTGTACCGTCCGCTCCAGGTGAAGGGCATGCAGATCATCGCGCCATGCGGATTTATTTTTGCTTCGCTGACGCTATACTGGGCACGGTGGCCGCTTACCGGGGAAGTTTTCCTCATTATTATGATCGGGCTTCCCATTTATTTTTACTATCAGGCGAAAAGGAAATGGCAGTCTTTTTCGAAAAATTTCAAGTCCGGCATTTGGATGGTCGCCTATCTGATTGTGATGATGGGCATCTCTTATTTTGGAAGTGAGAAATTTGGCGGCCTTAACATGATCCCGTACGGCTGGGACATGGTCCTCATTGCTTTCGTTTCGCTCGGTTTTTACATTTGGGCAGTGAAAAGCGGATACGAAACACCTGACCTGCTTGAAGCTGCAAAATTAAACAAAGCATTGAAAGAGCACGACATGGGTGTGGATGATGATGAAAATGGAAACGGGAAACGAAACCCGGCTTATTCAACGGATTGGCCACACTGATTATCGTAGAATTTGTCTAACAGGGGAATCCCTTAAAACACGTACAAAAAGCAGCAACCCATTTATTATTGAAAAACTGAATACCAAAAAAGCGCAGCTGAACCACTGCGCTTTTTTGATGGATGATGCTCAAAGGAGAAAGTTGCCAGCTACAACAAAATTTTGTCGAAATGTATAGTCTTGGATGGAAAAATGTTATATAATTTAAATAGTTTACACATAAACGATTTTGGGGGAAATGATGAAAAAACTGAGGATCTTTTTATCCATTTTACTGGCGGTTGTTGTATTGGGCGGCGGGGTGGCTTATTTTGCATACCAAAAGCTGCAGCCGGAGAACCATTTTAAAAACGTACCGACCGTCTCTAAAACTGGGAACAACCCGGGCAGTCAAGGCACAACAACACCCAAAATGAAGGAAAACGTATTCAATGTCCTTCTACTCGGTTCAGACGAACGGAAAGGGCAGAAGGTAGGACATTCGGATTCGATTATCTTGCTTCATGTCGATCTGAATAAGCACAAGTATAACATGGCCAGCATTCCCCGTGACACACGCGTGTATCTTGACGGCTACGGCTATACGAAACTGACAAGCGTGCAATATATTAAACAGGCAACAGGCGGCACAACAGCCGGAATTAAAGCCGCAGTCAATTCAATCAGCCAATTGACAGGCATACCGGTCAACTATTATGTAGAAACGAATTATGAAGGCTTGCAGTCGATGGTGGATGCGCTGGGGGCGATTGACGTGGATGTGCCGTTTGATGTAAAACTGACGCACCCCTGGTACCCGGAAAACAATGGAAAAGTCATCGCACAAGGCACGCAGACGCTTGACGGGGAGATGGTGACAGAGCTTGTACATGAACGCTATTCGTTGAAAAATGTGGACTATGACCGTCAGCTGTTGCAGGCAAAAGTGCTGATCGGTATTGCCAAAACCGCACTCCAGCCGAAAAATTTAACAAAACTGCCGAATCTGGTGGACAAATCATCTGATTTTGTCATTGCTACCAATATGTCAAAAACAGATATCGCGAGTCTCGGTCTGCTTGTAAAAAATCTTAACACAGATAAGCAAGTGACTTATTACCAGCTGAACGGCACATCGAAAAGCATGTACGACGATATTTTAAAAAACAACAACTCGGAAATCGTCCTTGACCAGACGGCATTGAAAAAGACCATGAAGCATTTTGAATAAAAGGATTCGGAATGGGGGATTGTGATTTGCATGATGGAGCTGGGATAAGCGGGGACAATCGTGACTTGGAAATAATTTCATCCATGGGAATTTTATGGGAAGTCAACGGCCAGAAAAAGCGGCCATCTACTTTGCATGGAAAATAAATAGATTGCTGCGTAAGCTAATAGGGTTAATTACTTTTTCTGTATGTAAAGGCCCGGTATTTTGAAGGCAGATAAGAGCAAGGTTCCAGATAAGGTTGCTTTGTTTTTACGGAGGCATGATGGGAGGGGCCGGGTCATAAATATTTTATAAGTCTGGTGTACAACGCCGGAAATCTAATTCAGTGGGGGTATCATAATGGCAACAATTTTATACGCCGTCTTTATTGCAATTGCGCTTTATGTTTTAAATGGCATGGCATTTATGAAGTTGGCCCAAAAAGCCGGGCGCGGAGACATTGCCTGGATGGCTTGGGTCCCGGTCTGTAATGTGATCCAGCAGCTTCTTTTGATTAAGAAAAGCGGCTGGTGGGTGCTCATTCTGCTCGTCCCGGTTGTGAACTTTATTTTTATTATCATTTGGCAAGTGAAATTGCTTCAAGCATTCGGCAAGCATGGCGCCTATGTACTGTTGTATATTTTTATTCCCATAGTTTATCAAATTTTATGGATCGTTTGGGCATTTTCCGACGAGACGAAGTACGTGGAAAGGGAAGCAGTGTAAGGATGATAAAAAGATGCCGTTGTTTGGTACGGCATCTTTTTATCATTATGAAGCTAAAGCGGGAAAGCTGCTCTGTTGTTTTAAAAGGGAAACGATCACGAGGCCCACTGCTGTTTTTGGATCCAACAATATACCTGTTAAGGCAAATCGTTGCCGGCAGCAAAATAAATATCATACCAGTCCCGGCGGGTAAGGCTTACTTTTGATGCTTCTGTGATTTTTTTCAGCCTTTCCGGGTTCATTGTTCCGGCAATGACTTGGATTTTCGCCGGGTGCCTTAAAATCCATGCGGTTGCGACGGCCTCTTTGGAGACGCCTTGTGCTTGCGCCAATTTGCCGAGTTTTTCGTTCAATTCCGGGAATTTTGGATCGTCGATAAAGACGCCTTCAAAGAACCCGTACTGGAATGGCGACCAAGCTTGAATGGTGATATCATGCAGGCGGGAATATTCCAGAATTCCGCCGTCATGGTTGATGCTGCGTTCGTCTTTCATATTGACGTGCATCCCGAAGTCAATCATGCCGGTGTGCGCGATGCTGAATTGCAACTGGTTGACAATCAGTTTTTGAGAAACGAATTTTTGGACAAGTTCTACCTGGTACGGATGGAAGTTGCTGACCCCGAACTGGCGGACTTTGCCGGCATCTTGCAGTTCTGAAAAAGCTTCGGCAACTTCTTCCGGTTCCATTAATGGATCAGGGCGGTGTAGCAGGAGTATATCCAGGTAATCGGTTTGGAGCCGTTCCAGAATACCGTCAACCGCTTGTAAAATATGCGATTTGGAAAAATCATACATTTTGTCGCCGATGCCGCATTTTGATTGTAGAATGATATCTTCCCGTTTGATGGAACTGTTTTTCAGCGCATTTGCAAAAATTTTCTCTGATTCTCCTTTTCCGTATATATCGGCATGATCAAAGAAATTGATGCCATGCTCGACTGCTGTTTCAATCATCGTTTGTGCCTCTTTTTCCGATAACGCATTCATCCGCATGCAGCCTAAAGCAACTTCTGATCCCAATATACCGCTCTTGCCAAGATTGATATGATTCATCTTCATACCTCCTGTAAAATTCTTCACAATTTTATTATGAGTTTGGATCGTCTGCTAAGTCAATGAAAAGCACTTGCACGACCGGGAAATGGCGGATCAAATTTGCAAATTGCAGATAGTAAAATCCACTTGAAAATAGGGCGAGTGTCCTTTAAAATAAAACTGAAAAATAAGAAAAGGAGTGAGCGATTTGCCATTGGAACTGGTAATGGAAAAACAGGCCGGTTACAACGTGCATGACCGTTTGTTTAAGGAGCTGATCCAAAACTTTTTTAAGGAATTTATGGAAGCGTTCTTCCCGGATGTGTCAGCGGATCTTGACTACCGCCGGGTGAGGTTTTTGTCGCAGGAACAGTTTACGGACTTTCCGGGCGGCGAACAAAAACGGGTTGACATCCTTGCCGAGACGAAGGTAAAAGGCAAAGACACCGTGATTCTCATCCATGTAGAGCCCCAGTCGTATTACCAGAAACTTTTTCCTGAGCGACTATTTCGCTATTACATGATGATCAGCCTCAGGCACCGGAAACCAGTATTGCCGATTGCCGTATTCAGTTATGAGGAGAAAACAGAGACCCCCGATACGTACACCTTTGCCTTCCACAACATCGAAATTCTTCGTTTTCACTATTTATCCATTCATCTGATTAAGAAAAACTGGAGAGATTATATCCGGAGCAACAATCCCGTTGCCGCAGCATTGCTGAGCAAAATGGGGTATACAAAAAAAGAGCGGGTGCAGGTCAAACTGGAGTTTCTGCGGATGCTGGCCCGGATGGAACTCGACCCTGCAAAAATGAGGCTGTTATATGGTTTCTTTGATTTTTATTTAAAACTGAATGAAAAAGAGGAGGCGGAAGTAATGGAAAACATTAAAATGCTGGATCCGGATGAAGCAGAGCAAGTATTGAAGCTGCCGAATTCTTACTTTGACCGCGGGTATAGGAAGGGAAAAGAAGAAGGAAGGGAAGAAGGAAGAGAAGAAGGAAGAGAAGAAGGAAGAGAAGAAGGTGAAGAAAAGTTAAAAAGATTTATTGCCAACTTGTTAAAAAATCAAGTGGATTTGAAGATCATTGCCCAAGCATCCGGCTTGAGTGAAGAGGAGATCCTGAAAATCAAAAGGCAGATAGAGGGGGGAAAGCATTGAGCCCGGTTTGTGACGAAGCAGAACAAGTAATAAAGCTGCCGAATTCTTACTTTGACCGCGGGTATAGGAAGGGAAAAAAGGAAGGAAGAGAAGAATTGTTACAAACGATTCCAACTGCCATTAAAATGTTGCAGGAAGGTATGGATCTTCAATTCATTGTGGAAAAAACCGGACTGAGCCGGCCGGAAGTGGAAAAAATAAAACAGCAATTGGAGCATTCGTAAGATGGAAGTCAGATTTCCTGGAGTGGATGGAAAAGAAGTTGTCTTAGACTTGCCGAACTATTATTATGATCTCGGGTATAAAAAGGGATTTGAAGAAGGATTTAAAGAAGGCAAAGAAGAAGTGAGAGAACGATTTATTGTCAACTTGTTAAAAAATCCAAGTGGATGTAAAAGTCATTGCCCAAGCATCCGGCTTGAGTGAAGATGAAATCATGAAAAGCAAAAGGGAGAACAATTGGTAAGCATACCATTGTACTTAAAAAACGCCAGTCTATATAACAGGCGGTTTTTAAGTACGTTCTGCCTGGTAAAAGGAATTCCCCGCCGTGCTGCCGAATAAAGATATAAAGCTTCAATACGAATGGGGGATGTTTATGCAAACTGCTTTTATTGCGGGCCATGCGAAGCTTCCGTCCGGGATGGCGGCCCAAAATATTTATGATACTTTGACGATTACGGCGGAAATTGAGATGAAGTACGGTGTCATTCTGGATGTCTCCTGTACACTGGCTACGGAGCACGGAAGGCAATTTATTTCCCATCTGCTTAGGGGCTACAGCTTAAATGATGGTATTGAGGAACCATTGAAGCAACTGCAGGAATTTTACTTAGGCAAAGCTTCAAATGCCTTGATTTCTGCATTTAAAGATTTGTATAGACAGTATCATCTCATATTGAAAACAAAACAGGGGGAATAGCCCCCTCCCATCCAAATTGTGCTTTTGCCAAACTCTATAGGCAGGATTTTTATAGAAAATGCAGAAAAAATACGCACTCGAAAGCCCTTTTTGCATATCTTTTTTATGAATAGCAAACATTCCAGCACTTGCAAAATGAACCGGGCCACAACGGATCGGCCAGCAAGCCCATTGCCGCTTGCTTATGACGCCGTCAAAAATTTCTATACCGGACTCGCCGGTATTTCATTTATGATGCTGCGTTACGATTCCTCCGCATCGCGCTCATCAAACGGCCAGGCCGGCAGCATCTTGTTGAGCGGTTTGTCCGTACGGTAGCCGAGGACGTATTCCGCCTGCATGACCGTGTGAATTTCGCGGGTGCCTTCGTAAATGACCGGCGCTTTGGAATTGCGCAAGTAGCGTTCGACCGGGTATTCGCTTGAGTAGCCGTAAGCGCCGTGAATTTGGACGGCATCGTTGGCGGCTTCATTGGCGAAGTCGCACGCTTGCCATTTGGCGAGCGAAGTTTCGCGGGTGTTGCGCTTGCCTTGGTTTTTCAGTTCGCCAGCGCGGAAAACGAGGAGACGGCTCATTTGGTAGCCTGCTTCCATTTTCGCAATCATTTGCTGGACAAGCTGGTGTTTGCCAATTTCACGCCCGAATGTTTTCCGCTCATGGCAGTATTTTACGCTTGCTTCAAGGCAGGCCTGGATCAGCCCGCACGCGCCGGCTGCCACGGTAAAACGGCCATTGTCAAGCGCCGACATGGCGATTTTGAATCCTTCGCCTTCTTCCCCAAGCAGGTTTTCTTTCGGCACCCGCACATTGTCAAAAAACAGTTCCCCGGTATTTCCGGCTCGGATCCCGAGTTTGCCTTTAATCGCTTTCGAAGAAAAGCCCGGCAATGTGCGCTCCACGATAAATGCGGAAATGCCATGATGTTTTTTCGCTTTATCGGTGTAAGCAAATACGAGAAAATGGTCCGCGACATCGCAAAGCGAGATCCATGTTTTCTGCCCGTTTAAGATATAAAAGTCCCCGTCTTTTTCGGCCGTTGTGCCAATGCCGGCAACATCCGAGCCCGCGTCCGGTTCCGTGAGGCCGAATGCCCCGATTTTCTCGCCTTTTGCTTGCGGGACAAGGTATTTCTGTTTTTGTGCCTCTGTTCCCCACTGCAAAAGGGTGAGGCTGTTTAAGCCGGTGTGGACGCTCACGGCCGTCCGGAAGGCGGTATCCCCCCGCTCGAGTTCTTCGCATACAATCGCGAGCGCGTTATAATCCATGCCGCTTCCGCCATATTTTTCCGGGATGCAGACCCCCATCAGGCCGAGATCCGCCAGCTTTTTCAACAGGCTGGTTTCAAAATGATGGTTCTCATCCCATTCGCGAATGTTAGGCATAATCTCTTTATCTACAAAATTCCGTACGGTTTTCTTTAAAAGTTCCTGTTCTTCCGTTAATTCAAAATGCATGATTCATTCCTCCTTGTACGCTTCAATTTCTTCTTGTGAAAACCCGATCCTGCGTAAAATCTCTTCTGTGTTCTCTCCCGGCATGGGCGGGTGTTGCACGTACCGGACAGGGGTTTCAGATAGTTTTAACGGGCTTGCGACAAGTTTGATTTCCCCGGCAACCGGGTGCTCCATTTTAATAAACATTTCCCTTGCCTCAAGCTGCGGATCGGCCGCTACCTGCTCGAGGCTTTGGATTGGACCACACGGAATTTTCCGCTTCTCCAATGCTTCCCGCCAAAAGGAAACCGGTCGAGTTCGAAAAACTTTTTCCAAAATCGGGATCAATGTCTCACGGTTTTCTACCCGTTTCGGATTTGTCGCGAATCTTTCATCCGATGCAAGTTGCCCCAGGTCGAGCAATTCACAAAGCGTCTGAAACTGGCGGTCGTTTCCAACGGCGATCGCAATCTCCCCGTCGCTCGTTTGAAAAGATTGATAGGGAACAATATTGGGATGCCGGTTGCCTAGCCGTCCGGGAATGTTACCCGACATAAGAAAGTTGCTGGCAATATTAACAAGGGCTGTTGTAGCTGAATCGTAAAGCGAAAGGTCGATTTTCTGCCCTTCCCCCGTATGCTCCCTTGCCAAAAGGGCAGCCTCTATGCCGATGCAGGCGTAAAGCCCGGTTAATACATCGGTAATGGCGACGCCTGTCTTCAGCGGCGGCCCGTTTTCTTCGCCCGTGATGCTCATCAGCCCGCTCATCGCCTGGATAATAAAATCGTAGCCGGGCAAATCTTTGTACGGGCCGGTTTCCCCGAATCCCGTAATCGAGCAGTAGACGAGCCGCGGGTTGAGTGTCCGGAGTGTTTCGTATCCAAGCCCAAGTCGCTCCATCGTACCGGTTTTAAAATTATGGATGACAACATCGCTATTTTTCGCCAGCCTGCGAATGATTTCTTTTCCGCTTTCACGCTTTAAATCTAGCGTAATGCTTTTTTTATTTCGGTTGGTGCACAAATAGTAAGCGCTTACGTTTTGCTGAAACGGTGGTCCCCATCCCCGTGTTTCGTCACTGCCGCCGGGTGCTTCGACTTTGATCACCTCTGCACCGAGATCGCCAAGGATCATCGTGCAGAAAGGCCCGGCCAGCACTCTTGTTAAATCAAGCACTTTTATCCCGGACAATGCGGATTTCAACCTATCCACTCCTTTCAAAAAGTAGAAAAAGCCAGCATTGCATCCATGAGGCACGGATAAAATGACTGGCTTTTTCTGCCGGACAGCTTATCTTGCGGGATAAGCAGGCAGAATAAACAGTTATGTCTTTCTTTAATTGGGGCTTGCTGAATAAGCAAAGTTCCTCGATTTGGCAAGGCTGCTAACAGCTTTGGCAACCATTTAAATGCAAAGGTTTTACCACAGATCCAGGGAAATGCTTGCACTCGAAACCCGATTCAACGTATGGAGAAGATGAAATCTCCCCTTTTCGCAAAAGGATTCTTCTAAATTTTTGAGACAGAGCTTGCAGACAAATTGGGTACAAACTTAGAATCGGATTTGTTCAGCAAGCCCTAATTGGATTACCCCCGGCTGGCTTTGTTCACGCATTCCGGGAAGGGAACATCGCACAAAGCTTGGCGGGTGTTATGTATATAGGATAATCCATTCCGGAAAAATTGTAAATCGTTTTTGAATATTTTTATAAGAAAATCAAAACAAACAGTCAGATTGGCCATGCTGATAGCGGCGGCCTATCCATACAGTCCTAAAGTGCATTCGCATAGCGCGTGATCGTTTCGGATTTCATTCTTATCCAATGTAGGTTGAATGCCAATATCCGGAAAAACTTGATTGTTTTATTTTTGACCGCGGAATTGGGGAATGTTAAATTATAGGAAAATGGTTGTTCAGGAGGGATTTTCATGGATGGGAACAAAAAACAGATCCGGCTGGCAAGAAGGCCTGTTGGAACGCCAACAATGGAGGATTTCGCTTTTACCGAAGCGCCAATTGGCACACCAGGTGAAGGCGAAGTGCTAATTCGAAATGTATATATTTCCGTTGATCCGTACTTAAGGGGAAGAATGGAAGATGTGAAATCGTATATCCCGCCTTTTCAGCTGAATGATGTCATTGTAAGCGGCGTGATCGGACAGGTTGTCGCATCGCAGTCCGCCCAATTTAAAAAGGGCGACATCGTGATCGGCACGCTTGGTTGGGAAACGTATTCTATTGCGCATGAAAAAACGATCCGGAAGCTGGATCCCGATCTTGCACCCATAACGACCCATCTTGGCATTATTGGAATGACCGGGCTCACTGCGTATTTCGGTCTGCTCGATATTGGGAAGCCGAAAGCAGGTGAGACAGTGGTTGTATCGGGTGCTGCAGGGGCGGTTGGCTCCACTGTCGGCCAGATCGCAAAAATCAAAGGGGCGCGTGCTGTCGGAATTGCCGGATCTGAGGAAAAATGCCGCTATCTGACAGAAACGTTAGGGTTTGATGCAGCCATTAATTATAAAACGGAAAATGTCAGAAAGGCACTTAAGGAAGCATGCCCTGACGGTGTTGATGTCTATTTTGACAATGTCGGCGGTGAAATTTCCGACGCGGTCTTTCCGCTATTGAACGATTTTGCGCGCATTCCGGTATGCGGTGCCATATCCGCTTACAATAAAACAGAGCCGGACGTCGGGCCGCGTGTACAGCAATATTTAATCAAAACGAGTTCGCTGATGCAAGGTTTTACAGTCGGCCATTACAGTTCCCGCTTTAAAGAAGCCGGCGCCCAGCTTGCTGCCTGGTTGAACGAAGGCAAATTAAAATATGAAGAAACGATAACAGAAGGTTTTGATTCGATCATTGACGCTTTTCTCGATTTGTTTAAAGGAAAAAATATCGGAAAGCAGCTGGTGAAAATCAGCGAATTTGAATAATGTAGAAAGAAACAATCATCATGGGTGTATGGCTGCACCAGTCGGGACATAACGATGCATTGATCAGGTATGGGGCGAGGATAGAGGCTGCCGTACTTGACAATAAGTTATGTCCTCTTTTGTGCATTCAACCAGTTATATGGAATTTCACAATAAGGCCGGGCATTGTTCTTGCTTCTTTTATATAGAAGAATTCCTGATTATGCTGTAAAGTCGGCCAAAAATTTGGACCGTGGCTGAATCCGCGTTTATAAACCGGAGTGTAATGAGAGAAAGGCAGAGCAAGATGTCTTTTCCCCAACGGTTTCTGTTTCCCGCGTGTTTCTGGAATTTAACAGATGTTCAAAAAAGCTAAAAGCACAATGAAAAACCGAACAGGTCTCATGCAAATCTTCCTTTTTATTGGCGGAGTTTTCATGATTTCACCACAAGAATCCGGCTGTGCGGAGGGAAAATCGTCAAATATCTTTACCTTGCACACGCCTGGTGATTCCGGTATGATAGGGGCACAATGGTGTCGGCGCAGGGGGATATAAATTTGAGAGAACTGCTAACTAACCGGTTTGTCCGGATGATCTTTTTATCGGAACTATTTTTGCAAGCCGGGATCTGGGTACGGAATTTTGCCGTCCTGTTGTTTGTTACAGATAAAACGAACGGAAATCCGCTTGCGGTATCAATGATTTCAGTGGCAGATTATTTGCCCATTTTCATCTTTAGTTTTATCGGCGGGGCATATGCGGATCGCTGGCAGCCAAAGAAAACGATGATCTGGTGCGATTTGCTGAGTGCCGCCTCGGTTTTTGTCGTGATCGGGGCGCTTATATTTGGGTCGTGGCAGGTGATCTTTTTTGCCATGCTCGTTTCTTCCACTTTATCGCAGTTTTCACAGCCGTCAGGTTTAAAGCTGTTTAAAATACATCTGGAAGAACGCCTGATTCAGCAGGGGATGGCGGTCTACCAGACGATTTATGCCGTGTTCATGATTTTTGGCCCTGTGATCGGCACGTTTGCTTATCAAAGGTTAGGCATTGATCTTTCGATAACCATTACCGGCGTAGCTTTCCTGCTCTCCGCAGCGGCCTTGTCTTTTATTCCGCGCGATGAAAAGGTAAAAAAAGCTGAAAATGCGACAAATATTTTCCAGGAAATGAAAAGCGGGGTTCGTTATGTGCTTGCAAAAAAGGAACTCAAGCTGCTTGGCTGCGGATTTCTTACTGCCGGGCTCGGCGTTGGTCTCATTCAGCCGATGAACATTTTTCTTGTAACCGATCGCCTCGGCCTGCCGAAAGAATACCTCCAGTGGCTCGTAATGGTAAACGGGATCGGCATGATTGCAGGCGGCGCGTTTTCAATGTTTTTTTCGAGATCCGTCTCCCCGCTTAAATTGCTCTTTACCGGGTTGCTCGCGAATGCCCTCGGGCTTGCGGTGATCGGCGCGTCAACTTCTCTTTGGCTGACGCTTGCTGCGGAGCTGGTTTCCGGCCTGTTCTTGCCAAGCATTCAAATCGGGATTAGCACGATGGTTTTACAAAATACGGAAGCGGACTATATTGGCAGGGTGAACGGCACGCTTTACCCGCTTTTCACGGGGGCAATGGTGATCACGATGAGCCTTGCCGGCCTGGTGAAAACATGGCTGTCAGTGACGGCTGTTTTTGAAATTGCGGCGTTATTTTTTATCCTCGGCCTCTGCTTTGCCTTCCCGTTAATGAAAGAACGATCACATGCGAGGTGAAGTCTTTGCGGTAGGGGCAAGAGGCGAATAGTTTTTCAAAAAAGTTTTCCAAAAGAGGATGCTTCGAAACGGCGGAAGCACCCTTTTTCGTATATCATTCTGTAAAATATGGATGGACAGCTTCTTTTAAACAGGGCAGTGAAAGGGGAATAGAAGCTTTGGTTTCGAATCGGCAAAAACAAATATTATGGTTGTTACAAAAGTCAGCAGGCCCTCTGAATGCGAAGGCCATTGGGGAACGGCTGGGCATTAGCGACCGGACGGTAAGGGAGGAAATTCGGCAAATCCAACAGAAGAGCGATGCGCTTGGCGTAAAATTGAAAGTGCTCAGGGGAAAAGGATATCTCCTTGAAAAAGTGGACTATCGTCGTTTGCTCCAGTTAGAGGAAAACGGGCTTTTTGCAGAACAGGAGGAAAGGGTCAAGTACATTTTAAAGCGTTTGC
Source organism: Weizmannia sp. WK01 (assembly GCF_025905465.1). Taxonomy (NCBI): domain Bacteria; kingdom Bacillati; phylum Bacillota; class Bacilli; order Caryophanales; family Bacillaceae; genus Heyndrickxia; species Weizmannia sp. WK01. The sequence continues at coordinate 656,844 of NZ_CP109616.1, forward strand.
TGCTGGAAAAAGATTATGTGAGGCTGGAAGATTTGGAAGCAGACCTATATGTTTCAAAGTCGACACTTCATACTGATTTGAAAAAGGTAAGAAAAATATTAAAAAAGTACGACTTAACTCTGGCTAACCGTCCGCATTACGGAACAAAAGTGGAGGGCGGTGAATTCAAAAAAAGGCTGTGCCTGGCGGATTCCATTTTTGGCTGGCAAAATAAGCCGGGTCAACAAAATACCCCGTTCAATCAGGATTTATTCCAAAAAGTAAAGCAAATCTTGATTCGCATTATTTCCAAATACCGGATACGCTTTTCCGATATAGAATTGCAAAATTTGGCAACCCATATTACCCTTGCATGCAAGAGAATCGAGGACGGGTTCACGATTGAGCCGTTGCCATTTCACTTTAAAGAATCCTACACTTTTGAAAGGAAAGTGGCAAAGGAAATTACCGGGGAAGTGGAAAAATCGGTCGGTATCCCGTTTCCCCCTGCAGAAATAGACTATATTCTCGTCCATTTACTGGGGACAAAACTGATTTCCAAGCATGTAGCGCGGCAAGTATCCGATGAGATTGATGATATTGTTAACGCCATCCTCCATGAACTAAAAACTCAGTTTCGTTGGGATTTTAGCAATGACAAGGAATTCAGAAACGGGCTGACATTGCATCTGCACACATCTTTGAATCGGATGAAATATAAGATGCATATCCGGAACCCATTGCTGAATGAAATGAAAACCAAGTTTCCCATCGCCTTTGAAGGGGCAGTCGCTGCCGGCGAGTGCATTGAAGCGGTTATCCATAAAAAGGTGAATGAGGACGAAATCAGTTATCTTGCCATTCATATTGCCATCGCGCTTGAGCGAATGAGAAAGAAGAAGCGTGTTCTTGTTGTGTGCGCGACAGGGTTGGGCAGCGCCAAAATTTTGTCCTATCAGCTGGAAAACAGATTTGCAAATGAGATGGAGATTGTGGACACGATCAGCTATTACACTCTCTCTGATTATGATTTGTCACGGGTAGACCTGATTGTCAGCACGATCATGATTCCCGATCATTTAGAAGTGCCTGTTGTGGTGGTCAGTCACTTTTTGGAAGAGAATGATGCTATCCACATCCAACGGGAAATCGGCCGTCTGAAAGGGAATGTGCAGAAATATATGGCGCCTTCCAAAATATTTATCCATCAGGAGCTGGATAGCAAGGAGAAAGTCATTCAATTTTTATGCAAAAAACTGGTTGAACAGCATGCCGTTCCGGAAAATTATGCAACACTTGTTTTGAAAAGGGAAGCGATTGCATCCACTGCTTTTGGCAACCTGGTCGCAGTCCCGCATCCGCTTGAACCGGTTACCCACCGCACCTTTTGGACAATTTGTACACTTGCCCGGCCGATTCAGTGGGATGAAGACAAAAAAGTGCAGTTGGTTTGTTTGCTTAATGTCGGAAAAGAAGGCGGCAATCTGAATGCGATGTATAAGTATTTAACCGGGATCGTCCAAAACAAAGCAGCCGTTCAGAAGATCATCAAAAGCAACACAGTGGAAGAGTTGATACAATGCATGGAGGCGGGCTGATTGCTTTTTGCAATTGGCTTTTTTGTTTGATTTTTTCCACTTGCAAGCGGAAAAAAACCGGAATAAAAGTAAAACTTTTTCAAATTATAATGAAAGTGTCAAGAAAAGACAGGAGGAGAGCATCATGGGAGACGAAAAAATCCGGATCTTATTGGTTTGCTCGGCAGGCATGAGCACCAGCCTGCTGATGGAAAAAATGCAAAATTCCGCCCGGGACCGGGGGATCAACGCAGAAGTAATGGCCATGTCCTCAACGGAAGCGGATAAATTTTTGACAAAGGAACATGTGGATGTGCTGCTTTTGGGCCCGCAAGTCCGTTATATGAAAAAGAAATATGAAAAAACGCTGGCAAAAACGGATATTCCTTTGGCCGTCATTGACATGAAAGACTACGGAAAAATGAATGGCGAAAAAGTACTGGATGCTGCGTTGCAACTTGTAAACGCCGGCAAATAAGGAAGGGGGTGTGCAATTTGGAAGAACCGCAAACAATGGATGTCGTCATGGATTTGATTGTTCACAGCGGCAATGCCAAAAGCATTGGGATGGAGGCGCTGGACGCTTCGAAGCAAGGGGACTTTCCGATGGCCCGGCATAAGCTGGAAGAGGCGGATCAGGAATTACTGGTGGCCCACCAGGCTCAGACCAATCTTTTAAAACAGGAAGCATCCGGCCAAACGATTTTCGTATCACTTCTTATGGTACACGGGCAGGATCATTTGATGAATGCCATTACTTTTTTAGATCTGGCAAGGGAATTGGTAGAAGTCTATCAAAATATGAAGGTCACGACAAAAGGGTAACTGCAGCCATTTACAGAGAGGAGCGTGTGCCATTTGGGACAAATCGGTATTTCTATTTATCCGTCGCGCAGCCGTTTTGAAGAGGACAAAGCTTATTTGGATCTGGCAAAGAAATACGATTTTACAAGAATTTTTGCAAGTTTGCTGGAAATTCAGGGGAATAAGGAAGAAGTTATTCAGAAATTTAAAAATATTATCCACTATGGAAACGCAATCGGTATGGAGACGATACTCGATATCAATCCGGGTTTGTTTGAACAATTGGGGATCCGTTACGATGATCTCGGCTTTTTTAAAGATCTTGGGGCATCCGGCATCCGTCTTGATCTTGGATTCACCGGGGCTGAAGAAGCCAAAATGACGCAAAACCCGTACGGCCTCAAGATTGAAGTTAATATGAGTTCAGGAACAAGGTATATCGATCATATCATGAGTTACAGGCCGAATACAGAAAAACTATATGCCTCCCATAATTTTTATCCGCAGAGATACTCGGGCCTTTCACAGAAACATTTTGAACAAACGACAGCCGTTTTCCGGGGATACCCTATTCATACTGCAGCGTTTGTCACTTCCCGCTATGGGGATCTCGGGCCGTGGCCGGTCCAGTCCGGGCTTTGCACACTGGAACAGCACCGCAAACTCAGCCTGCTGACCCAGGTGGCGCACTACCGCATCATGGGAACCATTGATGATATTTTGATTGGCAATGCGTATGCAACGGAAGATGAGTTGCGCGCCATGTCAGCAGTTTATTTGAATGTCCATCCTTCTTTGGAAGTGGAATTGCAGCCGAATCTGTCAAACATTGAACATCAGATTTTGCAGGAAGTTCACCAGTACCGGGGGGATTGTTCCGAATATATGATCCGTTCTTCTGTGACAAGAAGAAAATACCGGGACCACGACATCGAGCCCGGTGATACGCGCCCGATTCAACGCGGGGATCTGTTAATTTGCAATGATCGTTTTGGACAGTACAAAGGGGAGCTTCAGATTGCATTGAAAGAGATGGAGAACGAAGGAAACCGCAATGTTGTCGGCCATGTGAAAGAAGAAGCCGTTTTCTTATTGGATTACCTGCAGCCTTGGTCCACTTTCAAATTGATTTTTTCATAGGGGGTAAAAGAGATGCTTGAGAAAATTGAAGCCATTGCCGGCGCGATTGGAAGCCAGAGACATTTACGGGCGTTGAGAGACGGGATTTTGCTCAGCATGCCACTGATTATTATCGGTTCTTTTTTTCTCATATTGGGCAATCTGCCGATAAACAACTATACCGATTGGTTAGCAAAGATTGAGCTAGCACCTGTCTTTAATAAAATTGTAAACGGTTCTTTCGGCCTGATGGCGATTATCGCCGTGTTCGGAATTGCCAGGAGCCTTGCCGACCATTATGAAGTCGACGGAGTAAGCGCAGGGGTTGTGGCCTTAGCCAGTTTTGTTATTGTAACGCCAGATGTGGTGGCAAAAACCGGTTCGGGCATTCCATATGCTTTTGTAGGCAGCGGCGGGTTATTTGTTGCCATTTTAATCGGACTCATTTCGGCTGAAATTTTTAGATTTTTTGTCCAAAAGAATTTTACCATTAAAATGCCTGAAGGGGTACCGGTAGCGGTTGAAAAGTCATTTGCGGCCTTAATTCCCGGGTTCATGGTCATCCTCGTTTGGAGCTTGGTCTACTTGCTGCTTGGTTTAGCCGGTGTGGAAAATATTCATACTTTATTAACCGGTATTTTAGGAAAGCCGCTTGGTGCGTTGGGTAGCAGTTTATGGGGAACGTTAATCATCATTGCCTTAAACTCCCTGTTCTGGTTTGTCGGCATCCATGGGGCGAATACGATCAATCCGGTCATTCAGCCGATTTGGCTGCAAAACACGGATGCCAACCGGATTGCATTTCAGGCGGGGCATGCGCTGCCACATATTGTAACGAATGAGTTTATGATGAATTTTGTCTGGATGGGCGGCGGCGGCACCACGATCGGCCTTGTCATTTGCCTGTGGCTGTTTGCGAGAAGCAAAAACAATAAAGCGATGGGCTCGCTTTCTGTCGCGCCGGGTGTTTTTAACATCAATGAGCCGGTACTGTTCGGGCTGCCGGTCGTGCTGAACTTTAAACTGCTCATTCCTTTCGTGCTGACGCCTATGGTTACTGCTATCATCACTTATTTTTCAATGGCAACCGGCCTGGTGGCAAAACCTGCAGGAATCGTCGTTCCATGGACAATGCCGCCTGTGATCAGCGGTTACCTTGCAACCGGAGGGAAAATCAGCGGGGCAGTCATCCAGCTCATTACCCTGGCTTTATCTGTCGGCATTTATTACCCGTTCGTTCGCAGCATGGATAAGGCTGAGCTGAGAAATGAAACGGACGAACAACAGGAACCAACGACGAAGGATAGCATTGCTTAATCCATTTAAAAGGCGCTTGTCCTATTTGGCAAGCGCCTTTTAATGGAAATAAAAGAGCAGTATTATTTTGCGCTTAATTTATGCTCAAGCTGTTTTACAATTTGCGCGTGTTTTTCTTCTGTCAGCCTGATTTTGAAAAAGTAGAGCAATGCTGCAATGGCAATTAAAATCATCGGGCCGAAGAAAATGAAAAGTTTAAAGGTGAATAACCCATGGCTTGAGATATCACTTGGGAGGGCATTCCCTGTCATACCGGCAAGTACGGCTGCTATCCCAACAATCCCGTTGGAAAAGGCGCCGGCGAGTTTATCAAGCAAAGGGCGTACGGCTAATGTGACAGACTCATTCCGGTTCCCATTTTTTAATTGCCCGTATTCTACACTGTCGGTAATCGTCATCAGCGCCGCCAGGAAAATCATCGGATAAGGGAAAAAGTACAGCGAAACAGCAACCAAAACAGGAATTAAATGATGCCCGGCCGTTAAAAACAGCACGTAACCGCAAAGCATGAATATAATGCCGCCGGTGTAAATGGTTTTGCGTTTCACCCATTTCACCATGACCGGGAACAGGGCAACAGATACCATTCCTAAGATGGCCGTAATCACGCCGACTAAATAATAATCACTCTGTCTTCCTAACACATATCTAAAATAGTAAATTAAAAGCGAGTTTGTAATCGTATACCCGAAGGCAAAAAGAAAATAAGAGAGTGCCAGCCACATTAACTGGTCATTTTTGCCGAGCACTTTAAACACATCGCGAAGGCGAATCTTCTCGGCGCTTTCCCGGATCAAGTTCTTTGTTTCTTTCGTCCCCCAAATGGTGGCCATCGCCCCTAAAAAAGAGACAAGCGCAATGACAATTGCAAAACCGAGCCACCCGGCGCGTGTTTCCGTCTCACCTGATGTACCGGAAAAAATATGGGAGAAAAAAGTAACGAGCGGTACAACCGCGATGACAACGCCCTGGGCTCCTAACGTAGAGCCGAAACGGGAAATCGTGCCGAATTTGGCCCTTTTATCCGAATCAATCGTTAAAGCCGGCAGCATCGACCAGAAAGAAATATCCTTAATAGAATAAAATACATCAAGAATCACAAAAATAATGCCAAATAGAATCAAATAAAGATACGGGCTTTTTGTCGTTAAGCCGCCTAAATTGGTAAAAATAAGAATCAACGCGATAGAGCTTACAGCCGCCCCGACAAACAGCCATGGCTTAAATTTTCCGTAACGTGTTTCCGTATTATCAATGATGCCGCCGATAAACGGATCTAACGTGATTTCGGCGATACGGATCACGACGATCATGGTTGTTACAATCCCGATCATTTTCTCCCCCAACCCCGAATGGGTGCTGTCGAAAAGCTGGCTGGTGACAAAGATCATAAAATAGGTGCTTAAAGCGCTGTAAAAAGCATCATGGCCAAAAGCCCCGAATGCATATGACAAATACTGTTTCAACTGTTTCATTCTTAACGCCTCCTACCTGGTTTAAAAAGTACATCCTGTCCGCCTGCGTAAAGCTTCGAAATTTTTACTAAAAAGTTATGAAGTTTAAAACGAGAATAATAGAAGAAATCCATAAAAACGCTAACATAAACCGCTTACAAAGTAAAGGATATGCCAATCCCACGGCGATGTCAAGTGATTTTTAGTGAAGTTTTACTAAAATATGTGGCATAATTTTCTCTCCGAACCTGTTTCAAAAAGAGAAAGCCTCCATCCAAAAGAGGCTTCCCTTTTTCCATTCATCTATTCCCTTTTAGGTTCCCCTGTAAAACGTCTGTCTCTTTTCTTATGATCGTGCGTTTCCCCGGCGTCTTCCCGGACAAATGCAAGTCCGTAGCCGGTCGGGCTGATTTCAAGTGTTTCCCGCTGGTTCTTTTTCGATGGCGGGTTCAAGTTTGGGTCAAATTGATTGGTTTCCATAAATCCTCCCTAAGTGGATTCCGGGGTTTTCTGTTCTGTACGTCTCCCCGCTTTTTTCCATACGGCATAAGCAGCTGTAATGAGCAAAAAGAAACATAAAGCGGCATAAAATCCCATCCGGAAATCGGCCACGCGTAGGCTCATCACAAACAGTACCATTATGGCAAAAAGCGAGGCATAAGCGCCCGGAACGCCCCAGATCAGTTTTGATTGATACGTTTCGTGTTCACTCCGTTTTTTTCGCCAAACAAGAAATGTAATTAAATTCAACGCCCAGTTCAAAAAGGTGATATAGGACGATGCCGAAACCAAATAGTTATATAAAGCAGCAGGTAGGAGAAAGGACAGTCCGACAACGAGCAGGCAGCCCGCCCCGGCTGTCAGCCATGCGTACCGGTACAAGCCGTTTTTAGCATGTCTTAAAAACAGGTGCGGCCCCTTTTTTGCCTCTGAAAGCGAAACGATTAACTGGACAGATGTATAATAACTGGCCGCCATGACGGAAAAAGCTGCAAGCAGGATTACAATATTGAAAAAGGAAGCCGCACCACTCATGCCGATCACATCCAATGCATGAACAAAAGGTGATTTATGGACGGAGACGGTATTCCATGCAGTCAGCATGACAAGCACGAGCATCGACAACACATACAGGCCGGCCGAACCGAAAACCATGAACCCGGCTGCCCGCGGAATCTGGATGCGCGGCTTTGCCACCTCCGTGGATGCCATTGCGACCGCGCTGATCCCGGAAAAAGAAAAGATGACAACCAGCATGGATTGAAGCAGCCCGGAAATGCCTTTCGGGAAAAAGGCATGTGGGCTTGAAAAAGGGTTGCGGGCCGCCATCCCGTTCTGCGTGAATAGCACCCAGGCCCCCACGGCAATAAAAGCAATGAGTGCTGCCACTTTAACAACTGCCATTCCCGATTCAATCGGCCCGAAAATCTCCATATTCATGGCATTCAGCACAATAATCACGGCCATAAAAACGATTGCGAGCACGGGAAGCGGCACTTTCGGCAGCCAGTAGTGCGCAAAAACGCCCATCGCGATTGCTTCCGACCCGATCGCCAAAATACTTGAAACAAATAGCGCCCAGCCAATTAAAAAGCCGGCATACTGCCCCAGAAAATGTTCAATATAGACCCGGAAAGACCCTTGCTGCAGGCGGTTTACATTGATGCTCGTCATTGCCCCGAGCACCTGCATCATGAGAAGGCTGCCGATCAAAAAAGCAAGCGAAACGGACGGCCCCGCTTCCCTGACAGCAAGCCCCGAACCTAAAAAGTACCCGGCCCCGATCACTCCACCGATCCCAAGTCCGGCCAAACTGTACTCATTTAATTTGCCGCCCCTTTTTCTCGCCGCTTTCCGCTGGTGCTTGGACACCGTTCCGACATTGATCGTTTTTTGAATTTTGCACACCCTCTTTATCTGCCTTTTCCGTTATCATGCGCCGCCACGGGGGGATCCATACGAAAAATCGTGTCGCTTTAGGTTTTGCCCGGCTTCTAAACGGGGGAGTAAAGAATAACCATGCGATTCGCCGGCAAACCTTCGTTCATTTCCTGGCCTTTTATGCCCGGTTGCCGGCGCTTTTTCCCGGCATAGGTTTTTTTCACCCGGCGCGGAACTTTCCAGCGTCGTATGCGTTTTCCCTGTTTTAATGAAAAATCGAGTATAATAAGGGCAAAGAGGCCGGTTTGGTTTGCACCCTTACTTTGCGGCTGAAGCCAAATATTATTTGATTTTTTAGATCGCATCCTGCAAACCGCGGCCCTTCCTGCAGCATGCTTTTTTTCATAAAAATGCGCAATGGCAGGTTCCTTTTCGCCATTCCAGCCATCAAAAACCTCGCGCTACTGCAGCCGGGGGAGCTTGAAAAACGTGAAAGGTGATATTCATGAATGATCCGTTAAAAGATTATCAAATCAATTTGCAAAATATGGAATACGACCCGCCCCATATCGGTTTGGGGATTGAGCTGCTTCTTGTCATAAAGGGTGAGCTAGAGGTGACGGTCAATCAACATGCGTGCCATTTATCGGAAAATCATCTTTTGCTTATAAACGCCAATGATATCCGTTCGATGAAGGGCAACAAGGAAAATGTGGTGTTATCGCTGCAAATCCCGCTGGAAATGATCGAGGCATATTATCCTGCCATTCATGAATGCCGGTTTGATTGTGACTCCTCCAATGAAGACAATGGGATGTATATGTTTTTTGACCAGATCCGCCAGCTGATGGCAAAAATTTTCATTGCCCACTACCAGCAGAAAGAGGGCAGTGAAATTGAGATTTACAGTATGATTTTTCAGATTGTGCTGATATTAATCCGGAATTTTAAAACCACCTATCTTGGCCGCCATGCCCACTCCAGGATCAACGATGAACGGATGAAAGAGATTCTCGCTTACATTGGGAAAAATTACCGGAAACCAATTACACTCGCGGAAATCGCCAACCGCCATTACTTGTCGCTTTACTACTTATCCCGCTATTTTAAAGAACAAGTGGGCGAAAGCTTCTCCCAATATATCAAACAGCTCCGTTTAAAATCGGCGGTGCGCGAGCTTGTTTATACGGACCACCCGATTACCCGGATTTCCCTGAATAATGGTTTTCCAAATGTAAAGGCATTCAATAAAGCTTTTAAAGAAAAATACCGGCAAACGCCCTCTGAATATCGCCGTCTTCACCAAATTGAACTTTCGGATACGGAGGAAGATTGCGGAAAGAAAAAATCTACATTGCTGACATCGCCCCAGTTTTTCATGGAAGTCAGCAAATACATTTCGGAGCGGGAAAAAAGCACGATGCTGACGGAACTGGCTGTTTCCACCGTTTATATCGCCCTGCCGCCGGAGCCTATGTTCACCGGCGAAAAAGGTGCAAAAATACTGGCAATCGGGAACCTGGAATATGCTTTACATGAAGAGGTGCAGGCGGAGTTGAGGCTCATCCAGGAGGAAATTGGATTTGACTATGTCTATTTTTCCAATCTGTTTTCGGACAGCTTTGCGATGACAACACCCCTCTATCAAATTGGCGGGCAATTTTACCAGATGGATGCCTTGTTGAACAGCTTCCAACGGCTTGGGCTTGTGCCTTTCATTCGCGTGGAGGTAGAAAAAGAAGCAGCAGACAGCGCCGGATATTTGAAGAAGCTGGATGCCTTTTTACAGCACAGCCTTCAATACTTTGGCAGCGCTTTTCTCGGAAAATGGCGGTTTGAATTGGTTTTCCGGGAGTGGGGCGGCACACAAAAAAACTTTTACCACGCCTTTTATCAAACAGTGAAGAAGCGGGCTTCTGCTGTGAAAGTGGGCCTGCGTGTGCCGGTTTCTCTGGAAGCCTCTAAAGATGCCTTTTTAAAGCAAATTTCCGGCGAGTGTGAGTTCGTTTGTTTTACCTGCAACCCAAATGAAAAAGTGGATTTTACCGATATGAATAACCGCACTTTTGAAGGTGTAAAAAACTTCGTAAAGAAAACGTGTAAGCAATTAAAGGATCGTTTATCGTCTGCCGGTTTGGCCAAGGTGCCAATTTTTCTTACGGACTGGAATACACTTTACGGAAATACGATGGATTTAAGCGGTACTTTTTTTCGCTCGGCCCTTATTTTTAAAGAAATGCTCGATGCCATGAAAGAAATAGACGGCTTAGGATTCTGGATTGATACCCATTCCTTGGAAAAAAACAATACAGGCCGGGGCCATATTGCGATGAACGGCATTGCCCTTTTGTATTATTACCAAATCAAACGCCCTGCTTATTTTAACTTGCAGCTGATGGAAAAAATGGCGCTGCAGATTTTAGCTGAAGGGGAGGATTTTGTCATGACAAAAGGGGAAAACGGTTACCAATTGGCCGTGTACAACCCTTCTTATATCAATCCTTCTTATTCTGTCGAAAGCTACTTTCTCCATTCTGTCACAAAGGAAAAGAAAATGGTGATTTCAGGGCTGCCGCCCGGGCGTTACCAAATCCGGAAGCATATTCTGGATCAACATCATGGGGAATTTTATACGAGTTCGATCAATTTGCAGCATCAGGATATTTACGATCCAGAAATCATCACGTTTATCAAGCAGGGAACCCACCCTGACCTGCAAATTTATGAGAAGACAGTGGACTCGGCGCTGTATTTGCAATCCACTCTGACCTTTAATGCATTTCATCTTTTCGAAATCAGGCCATTAGGTTAAAACTTAACGGCCTTTTTTTGCAATTTATCCGGCAATAACAGAAAGGAAAGGCAAATATGGAGGATACACACAGCAAAAATGGAAATGCAAGTGAAGGAAAAGTCATTTAAAATGATAAAATAAAAGCGCTTTCATTCGCGGATTGCGGAAGATAGATTGAAAAATGCATGAACGGAGGTTTTTTGTCATGTCCGGAAAAGTGTTAGAGAACATATTAACCCCGCAACTGGAGGAACTGCGTGAAAAGGGGCTGTACAACATCATTGATACACTGGAAGGCCCCAACGGACCGGTTGTTAAAATTGGCGGCAAAGAAGTCATCAACATGTCTTCAAACAATTATCTCGGGTTAGCAAACGATGAAAGGCTGGTCCAGGCAGCGATTGATGCGACAAAGCAGTACGGTGTCGGGGCCGGCGCTGTCCGGACCATTAACGGAACGATGACAATACATGAAGAGCTGGAAAAAAAGATTGCCGAATTTAAGCATACGGAAGCGGCGATTGCCTTTCAATCCGGATTTAACTGCAATATGGGTGCAATTTCAGCGGTCATGACAAAAAAGGACGCCATTCTTTCTGATGAATTGAACCATGCGTCCATTATTGACGGTTGCCGTTTGTCCGGGGCAAAAATCATCCGGGTGAAACACCAGGACATGGATGACTTGTGGCGGGCTGCAAAAGAAGCGGTTGAAAGCGGCGCCTACGAAAAAATCATGTATATTACCGATGGCGTTTTTTCCATGGACGGGGATGTTGCGAAGCTTCCGGAGATCGTGGAAATTGCCGAGACGTTCGGTTTATTGACGTATGTCGATGATGCTCATGGCTCAGGCGTAATGGGAAACGGCGCAGGAACGGTAAAGCATTTTGGCCTTTCCGATAAAATTGATTTCCAAATTGGCACCCTTTCAAAGGCGATTGGTGTTGTAGGCGGCTATGTGGCCGGCACCCGGCAACTGATTGACTGGCTGAAAGTGCGCGCCCGCCCGTTTTTGTTTTCGACAGCCATGACGCCGGGATCTGCCGCAGCCTGCATAAAGGCGATCGACATCTTAATGGATTCAACAGAGAGAGTCGACCGGCTGTGGGAAAACGCGCGGTATTTAAAAGAAGGCTTGAAAAAAATCGGGTTTAATACCGGGCAATCGGAAACCCCGATTACGCCTTGTATCATCGGCGAAGAAACGGTCACGCAGGAATTTTCGCGCCGTCTTATTGAGGAAGGGGTTTACGCCAAAGCCATCACTTATCCGACCGTGCCAAAGGGAACCGGCAGAGTGCGCAATATGCCTACTGCCGGCCATACGAAAGAAATGCTCGACCAAGTGCTTGCTGTATATCAAAAAGTCGGCGAAGCGCTGAGCGTTATCTGAAACGGCTGTGTGGCGCCCTTTCCAACAGGGGCTGGACCCATTTTCATTTTTAACGGGAGGTTGTTTGTGATGAAAAAAATACTTGTAACCGGCAGCCTGGGGCAAATCGGTACAGAATTAACGATCAGGCTCCGGGAACTTTACGGAGCAGAAAATGTCCTCGCCACGGATATCCGCCATGTGGATGACAGCCCGGTTGTAAACGATGGCCTGTATGCGACACTGGATGTCATGGACGGCGAGCGGATGCAAAAACTGGTCAATGACTATCAGATTGATACGATCATCCATTTGGCGGCGCTCCTGTCCGCAACAGCTGAGGAAAAGCCGCTTTTCGCCTGGAATTTGAATATGGGCGGTCTATTGAATGCGCTAGAGGTGGCGCGGCATTCCAACTGCCAGTTGTTCACGCCAAGCTCGATCGGCGCTTTTGGCCCGTCAACGCCGAAAGACCATACCCCCCAGGACACCATTCAGCGGCCAAATACGATGTACGGTGTTACGAAAGTAAGTGCGGAATTGCTCTGTGATTATTATTTTACAAAATTCGGCGTGGATACCCGCGGCCTCCGCTTTCCCGGCCTGATTTCCCACAAAGCGCTTCCGGGCGGCGGGACGACAGACTATGCGGTGGATATCTATTATGAAGCGTTAAAGCACCAAAAGTATACATCTTATATTGCGAAGGGCACGTATATGGATATGATGTATATGCCGGATGCGATTGATGCGATTATCAAATTAATGGAAGCGGACCCGTCTGGATTAAAACACCGAAATGCCTTTAATATAACGGCCATGAGCTTTGACCCTGAAGAAATTGCCGCTTCAATCCGAAAATATATACCGGCGTTTACGATGGATTACAAGGTTGACCCTGCCAGACAGCAAATTGCCGATTCCTGGCCAAACAGCATTGACGCCACAGCGGCCAAAGAAGAATGGGATTTCAACCCCCAATACGATTTAGACCGCATGACAAAATCGATGCTGGAAAACTTAGCGAACAAACTGGGGGTCGAGTGCAGGTTGATGGAGTCGGTTTGAGTTTTTGCCTGGTTACATGATGAAAATCACAAAGAGGATAGATGAGCAGCATCAATGCTCTATCTATCCTCTTTTTGTAACCGCCGCATGATATGGCATGTTATTTTGTTGCTTCGACACCATCAGTGGCTCGGAGGATTTTTTCAGGAACTGAACCGTAGGGTACAACCGCCCATTGACAACGATTGAATTAACCTTTATATTTAGTCTTGCGAAATGTTGCTTAGGGTAACGAAACTGTTTGTATGATGCCTGCGCTTCTGATGTGGGCGCGGGTGGATGGTGAAGGCGTGTTGATTACGAAAATGATCTCGCTGTGGCCAGTGCTTTCTAATAAGGGTCAGGGCGGATGTTCAAGAAATTGAAGGAGGTTTTGGATGCAAGGGCTGTTTTACCGCTATATACGCTTATACCGTGTGCTGATCAAGAAATTGAACGGCTTATTGGCACAGTTCGGGTTGTCCTATTCGCTCTGGCAGGTGATGTTTTATGTGCGGAATTTCGGCCCGTGCACGCTTGTGGAAATCTGCAAGTATTATCAAATTGAAAAACCGAACGTGACAAGGATTGTCCAAAAGCTGGAAGAACAGGGAAGCGTGGAACAGATCCCGGGAAAAGACCGCCGAGAAAAAGTGATCCGGGTGACGGATAAAGGCGAAAACATTTACCGGCAGTGCCGCGCGGAAATTACCGGATTGGAACAGCAGGCAATGAAGGGGATTCCGGAAGCGGAGCAAAAGATCATATTCGAACTGCTTCCGCAAATCAGAGACAATTTAGATTACAAAGGGGAGGAAACAAATTGAGCAGGCCGAAGTTATGGACAAAGGATTTTATAATCGTTTCGACCGCGAACTTTTTTCTGTATTTTACATTTTACTTATTGATGGCGACCGTTACGCTTTTTGCGACTGACCGATTTCATGCATCGCCAAGCGTGGCCGGCCTGGCATCAGGGATTTTCGTCGTCGGGGTCCTGGTTGCGCGGCTCTTTGCCGGCAAATCGATTGACCGCATCGGCAGGAAAAAGATGCTTTATGCCGGTTTTATTGCGATTCTCATCATTTCATTATTTTATTTTGTGACGAATCAACTGGGTGTTTTACTGGCTGTCCGCTTTTTAAACGGTGCAGCACTTGGAATAGCTTCAACTGCAACAGGAACCATTGTTGCCGGGATCATACCCAATGAACGCCGCGGGGAAGGCACGGGTTATTATGCATTGAGTGTAACACTTGCCGCGGCTGTCGGGCCTTTCGTCGGCATGTTCCTCATTCAGCACGCAAGTTTTAATATGGTATTTGCCTTATGTCTTGTGCTATTGGCTTTGAGCTTTATCTCCGCGCTCTTTTTAAAGGTGCCGAAAGTGGAACTCTCAAAAGCGGATCTGGAAAAGATGAAAGGGCTCAAAATCAGCAATTTCTTTGAGTCGAAAGTGTTCCCGATTGCCATCATCAGCGCATTTGTCGGGCTCGGCTACTCAAGCATCCTGTCTTTTTTGACTTCGTATGCGAAAGAAATGAACCTTGTAGATATTTCAAGCTTTTTCTTTATTGTTTATGCCGTGACGGTGCTGGTGTCCAGGCCGTTTACGGGAAGATGGTTTGATACAAAAGGCGAGAACTTTGTCATGTATCCTTCGTTTCTTTTGTTTGCGGCAGGGCTCGTGCTGCTGAACCAGGCTGACAGCGGACTATTAATTTTATTGGCCGGGATTTTCGTCGGGCTTGGGTACGGCACTTTCTCGGCAAGCGGGCAGGCGATTGCAGTCAAAGTATCGCCGAAAAACCGGATTGGGCTTGCGACTTCAACATTCTTTATTTTTCTTGATGCCGGTGTCGGGGTCGGTCCGTTTTTGCTCGGGCTTTTGGTTCCGTTCGCTGGTTATCACGGCTTGTACGCCATCATGGCTGTTGTCCTTGTCTTTTGCGTATTTCTTTATTATTTTGTCCACGGCAAAAAAGCAGCATCTCTGCAAGGCGTGGTGGAAGAAGCAGAATAATTTGTCTAAACACAAACCCGGGGATTGCCCCCGGGTTTGTGTTTTTTAGTGACTTGCCTGGGTCAAAAGCGAAGTGAACGAGAGCGGGATAGTCCGGTGGAAAGCCAGTGCAGGATCGGCCGGCAAAGACTTGGGAAATCAAAAAAGAAGCAAGGGGCAGGCTCTTTTGATTGCGCAGCGGAAGGTTCCTGTTTTTTCATAAGATAAGTTTAAAAATATTTTATAAAAAATTTGATTATAACTAATTGTTCCGTTTACAATAAACGTAAGCGGAATATTTTTACGTAAAAATAAATAAAAATTTACATAGAGTTTTCGTAAAGGAAAAGGTGGTTATTATGGCGACAATGGCTGATATTGCTAAAATGGCGGGGGTATCCATTGCAACCGTGTCCAGAGTCCTGAATTATGACGATAAGGTCGTTGCATCTGATGAAACAAAGCGAAAAATATTTGAAGCAGCCGAAAGTCTGAACTATACAAAACATATGAACAAAAAAACTGCGAGAAAGGAAAAAATAGCAATTGTACAATGGAGCTCGCAGGAAGAAGAACTGAATGATATTTACTATATGTCCATTCGCTTAGGAGCCGAAAAATGCGCACAGGAACATGGCCTGATCATCTCTCGGATTTATGCCGAGTACGAAAAGATCCCGGGTGATGTGGAAGGAATTTTAGCCATTGGGAAATTCTCAGAACAGCAGATTCAAGTTCTTCAATCTTTTCATAAACCGATTTGCTTTGTGGATACTTATTATGAGGTGGGAAGTGCTGATCAGGTCATGATAGATTTTGAACAGGCAGTTAAAGATGTCATTGATTACTTCGTTCAACAGGGACATCAGCGGATTGGATATATCGGGTCGCTTGCTGAGGATGAAACGAATTCCGGAATTGATCCGCGCAGTCTTGAATATACCAAATATATGCAAAAGTTAGGGCTCTATCGTAAAGAAGATGTTTTCGATTTTAAAGGGAAATATGATGTTCGTGCCGGCTACCAGCAAATGATTTCTGCCATTCGGAACTTGGGGGATCATTTGCCGACAGCTTTTTTTATTGCAAATGATCCGATGGCGATCGGCAGTTTAAAGGCCCTTCATGAAAATAACATCCGGGTTCCGGAACAAGTGAGTCTGATCGGCTTTAATGACGTAAGTGTGTCCCAATATACGGTCCCCGCCTTGAGCACCGTAAAAGTGTATACCGAAGTTTTGGGCGAAGAAGGGGTGACACTGTTGCTAGAACGTATAAACAGTCGGGAAATCCCTAAAAAAGTCAGACTGGGGACAAAACTTGTTATAAGAGAAAGCAGCAAATGAAACGCTTCCCTCGCAAAATATTTACGTAAAAATTATGTAAAAAATCAGCTGAAATGTTTAAATTTTTATTGATTTTTGCGTAAAACGGTGCTAGGATGGGGTTATGAATGATACCGTTTTCACAAAAGTGGAAGAAGGATGGAAGCATTGGGTGGCAGTGCACTTAAATAACGGACAACTTGGAGGAATGCGTGATGTTAAAAAAACAAGAAAAATTTTATTACGGCGGGGATTATAACCCTGAACAATGGGATGAATCTGTGTGGAAAGAAGACATGCGGCTGATGAAAAAAGCCGGCGCCAATTATGTAAGCATCAACATTTTCAGCTGGGCAAGGCTGCAGCCGGATGAAGAAACATATGATTTTTCAACGCTCGATAAAATCATGGATATGCTTGCGGAAAACGGCATCGGGGCGGACCTGGCCACTGCCACTGCGGCCCCGCCGGCATGGCTGTCGCGGAAATATCCCGATTCGCTTCCGGTTGACAAGGACGGGGCGCGCTTTCTGCCGGGGTCGCGCCAGCATTATTGCCCGAACAGCAAAGACTACGCGCGGCTTGCGGCGAAACTGGTGCGCAAAATTGCGGAACGGTACAAAAACCATCCCGCGCTTGTCATGTGGCATGTGAACAATGAGTATGGCTGCCACATTGCCGAATGCTACTGCGACAACTGCAAAAAGGCTTTTCAAACATGGCTCAAAGAAAAATACAGCACGATCGAGAACTTGAATAAAAGCTGGTCAACGGACTTCTGGAGCCAGCGTTATTATGAATGGGAAGAAATCTGTCTACCGGGGAAAACGCCGACTTTTGCCAATCCGATGCAACAGCTCGATTACAAAGCCTTTATGGATGATTCGCTGCTTGCGCTTTATAAAATGGAACGCGATATCCTGAAAGCATATACGCCGGATGTGCCGGTGATGACAAACTTAATGGGGCTGCACAAACCGGTGGACGGATTCCATTGGGCGAAAGAAATGGATCTTGTGACATGGGATGCCTACCCGGATCCGTTTGAGGACATCCCGTATGCGCAATTCATGGCCCATGATTTGACGCGCAGTTTGAAAAAACAGCCGTTTTTGCTAATGGAACAGGCAGCCGGCGCGGTGAACTGGCGGGCGCAAAACGCTGTGAAAGCACCGGGCGTGATGCGGCTTTGGAGTTATGAAGCGGCTGCGCACGGAGCGGATGGCATCATGTTTTTCCAATGGCGCGCATCCCAGGGCGGCGCGGAGAAATTCCATAGCGGGATGGTGCCACATTCCGGGGATGAAGAAAGCCGGAATTTCCGGGAAGTGGTGCAACTCGGTAATGAGTTGAAAAATTTGGAAAAGGTAACGGGTTCAGCATATGCAGCCGATGTTGCGATTGTTTTTGACTGGAAAAACTGGTGGGCATTGGAGCTCGATTCAAAACCTTCTTCGCTTGTAACCTATATTAAACAGCTTCTGCCGTTTTATAAGGTGCTTCATACCCGAAACATCGGTGTCGATTTTATTCACCCGGATGAGGCAATGGACCGGTATAAAGTAGTTTTTGCGCCGGCAAGTTACAGGGTGACAAAGGCATTTGCGGATAAAGTAAAAGACTATGTCGAAAAAGGCGGTTATTTTGTCAGCAATTTCTTCAGCGGCATTGCGGATGAAAACGACCGTGTGTATCTTGGCGGCTATCCGGGCGCGTACCGGGATATTCTTGGCATTTATGTTGAAGAGTTTGCGCCGATGAAAAAAGGGGCGGTGCATCAAATCCGGACCGGGTATGGCGATGCGGCTATTCGCGTGTGGGAGGAAAAGATTCACTTGAAAGGTGCCGAAGCTTTGGCCTGGTTCAAAGACGGCTATTTGGCCGGGTCGCCTGCTGTCACCGCGCATCATTGCGGAAAAGGAAAAGCTTATTATATTGGGACACAGCCGGATGAACAATATTTGTCTTCTCTTTTAAAAGACATTTTACAGGAAGCGGATGTCCGACCAGCTTTGGATGCTCCTCGTGGCGTGGAAGTGGTGGTGCGCAAAAATGGAAATGAAAAATACTTGTTCCTGCTTAACCACACAGATCAGGTTCAGTTTGTGAATGCAGGTGGCACGTACCTGGAACTGATTAACGGGGATACTGAATCAGAAACGGTCCGGCTCTCACCCCGGGACGTAAAAATTTTGCAGGTGGTTGAAAAATAGGGTAGCACGAAGGGGAAAGTCTGTCTTTCGTACTTACCTGCTGATGATCAGGAAAATGCTCATTTTTCGGTTGCTTTCTTGAAAAAACGGTATTTCAGAAACCGCCTGTATTTGGAAACCACTCCGGTCTTTTAAGGTGGACGAACTGCAAAGTCACCGGAGAAGGCGCTCATTTTCGAGACGTATTTTGCGATTTCCGGCAGAAACGCCGATATCTCAGGCGAACTGATTCGTCCCGGCGATACCATATCAAAAAGGATACCCCGCGTCACGCGGGGTATCCTTTTATGCTGCCTGTTCTACAGTCTGTTTGCGTGTTTTCTTTTTTACCGGGGAAAGGCGGCGTTCAATCCAGCCCATGATAAAGTCGGCAACGACAGCCATCAAGGCAGTCGGAATGGCACCGGCTAAAATAATCGATGTGCCATTTGAGACGCTGGTTCCGCGGACGATGATATCTCCGAGTCCGCCTGCGCCGACAAATGTGCCCATGGCTGCAATTCCGATCGCAACGACGAGTGCGGTCCTGAGGCCGGCCATAATGACAGACAATGCAAGTGGAAGTTCCACCATCCGCATGATCTGGAACTTTGTCATCCCCATTGCCTTGCCGGACTCAAGCAAAAATTGATCGACGCTGAGGATGCCGGTATACGTATTTTTTAAAACCGGCAAAAGCGAGTAAAGAAACAGGGCAAGCACGACCGTATTGGTGCCGAGTCCCATAACGAGCATCAACATGGACAGCATCGCCAACGACGGGACCGTTTGGATGATATTGGCAAGTGTGAGAATCCAGGCGCTTAGCTTGCGGCGGCGGGCCATGAAAATCCCGAGCGGAATCGCGACGACCGCTGCAAACAGAACACCATATGCCGACATCAGGAAATGGCGGTAAAATTGTACCCATACATAGTTGCCGTTTTCCCCGTAATAATGAAGTACGCTCCTGATCGTTTCCATGATCACCCCTCCTATTCAAAGTAATGATGTTTTTCTAGAAATTCTTTTGCCACCGTCGACGGTTCTTTCATTTCGACGTCACTTTCATAATTCAACTGCTGCATTGTTTTCGTATCAATTTTTCCAACAAGCTTTTGTAAAACTTTCCTGAGTTCAGGATGTTGTTTTAACGTGTCGTCGCGTACGACAGGGGAGGCGTCATACGGCGGGAAAAAGTGTTTGTCGTCTTTCAGCATAACGAGGTTGTATGCATTGATTCTTCCGTCGGTTGAATAGGCAAGCACAACATCCGCCTTTCCGCTTTTGACGGCTTTATAAACAAGCCCGAGTTCCATCGGGTACGTTTTTCCAAATGTAAATCCGTACGTTTTCACAAAACCGTCGTAACCGTCGCCTTTCCGTTTCAGCCAGGAGTTATCCACGCCAAGCCGCAAATCTTTTGCCACTGGTTTTAATTGGGAAACTTTTGTCAAGTGGTCTTTGTCTGCTAAGGATTTGGTAACAGTAAAGGCATAGGTGTTGGCAAATCCGAAAGAGTCGAACCATGTTTGGTGGAACCGTTTTTCAAACTGTTGTTTGACAATTTTTAACGCTTTTTCCGGGTCGGTCACCGGTTCCATGCCGAGTGCGCCTGCTAGATCCGTCCCGGTGTAGCGGACAGCGGAAATATTGATCTGCCCGCTTGTCATCGCTTTATGGAGCACAATCGAGGAACCAAGATTGTTGACCATATCGACTTTTATATTGGTATAATGTTCGATCATATCTTTTTCCATATAACCGATAATTTGTGTTTCCGTTGAGTTGGTCATGCCGATTTTTACGGACTGGCTGTCTGCGGCACTTAGGCCTGGCAGCGTACAGCCGCCCGCAAAGATGCTTAAGCAGAAAACAAGCAAGAGGGCTGCTAATTTTTTCATGTGCCGTCATCCTTTCTAAGCGGCCTGTTTTTGTTTCCGGATGCCTTTTGGAGTAGCAATCGTTTCAAGCTTTCCAAACAGGTAGTCCACGATAAGCGCCAAAATGGTTACCGGTACTGCGCCGGCCGCGATCATTTCCGGCTGGTACAAATTGAGGCCGCTGAAAATATAGTCTCCGAGGCCGCCTGCACCGATAAAAGAGGCAAGGGTTGCCCAGCCGATTAAATAAACAGTGGAAAGGCGGATACCGGCCATGATCACAGGGATGGCAAGGGGAAGTTCCAAATGGATGACTCTTTCCCATCCGGTCATCCCCATCCCGCGCCCTGCTTCCACCAGTTTCGGGTCGATCCCCTTTACGCCGGTGTACGTGTTCCGCAAGATAGGCAGGACCGAATAGAAAAACAACGCCGCAATGGCGGGAAGCTTTCCAATACCGAAAATCGGAATGAAGAAGGCTAAAATGGCAAGGCTTGGGAAAGTTTGGATAACGCCCGCAATGCCCATCACAATATTTGCTGCCCGCCGGTATTTTGTCAACCAGATGCCAAGCGGAACAGCGACAACGATGCCTAAGATGACAGCCGTGATGGAGATATAGAAATGCTGCCATGTTTTGAACAACAGTTCGCTCCAATTGGCTTCCATAAACTGCATGAAGGCTTCCATGATTTTTCCTCCTAACTGATGATTTCAGATACGGGTTCCTCTTCGCCCCAGATGGAGTCGTAAACGATATCGACAAGGCTTGCTCTCGTGACAATGCCAACAAGCCGGTGTTCATGGTCGACAACAGGCACGTATTTAATGCCTCGTTTTAAAATTTTCCGGACTGTATCGCGGACGAGGGTGTCTTTTTCCACTGCGATTAAATTCGTTTCCACCACGTCTTTGACAAGAACCGGTTTCCTGCGGTTTCGATCGATGATTTCGACATCGATATAGCCGAGGAGCACTTTCCGGCTGTCTACGACAAGTAGGGAGTCAACCCGCTGTTCTTTCATGATTTGGATGGCTTCTGTTAATGTTTTATCGACTGTGACTGTAACGGCTTTCGGGCTCATGATTTGTTCAACGGTCTGGATATTCGGCCGGGCCTGAAGCAGCCGTTCTTTGCCGATAAACGTTTCCACAAATTCGTTGGCCGGTTCGCGGAGAATTTCATCCGGCGTGCCGGTTTGGACCAGTTTGCCGTCGCGCATGATGACAATCTGGTCGGCGAGTTTAATCGCTTCATCCATGTCGTGGGTAACAAATACGATGGTTTTGCCAAGTTCCTTTTGCAGCTTTTTCAATTCGTCCTGCAGGCTGTCGCGGGTAATCGGGTCAAGCGCGCCAAACGGTTCATCCATTAAAATGAGCGGTTGGTCTGCCGCCAGTGCCCGCAAAACGCCGATGCGCTGCTGCTGGCCGCCGCTCAGTTCATGCGGGTAACGGTCCAAAAATTCTTCTGGCATATCGACGAGCTGGAGCAGTTCTTTGGCCCGCTCCCGTTGTTTTTCTTCAGGCCATTTTAGTAATCGCGGGACAAGAGAGATGTTTTGCTGGATTGTCATATGGGGAAATAAACCAATTTGTTGAATCACGTACCCGATTTCTCTTCTCAGTTTAACGGGGTCCGTATCTTTGATGTTTTTGCCATTGATATAAATCGTGCCTTCTGTCGGTTCAATCAGCCTGTTGATCATTTTCATCGTGGTCGTTTTACCGCAGCCGCTCGGGCCGATAAAAACGATAAAACGGCCGGACGCAAATTCGAGATTCAAATCGTCCACGGCGCGTTTGCCGCCCTTATAAATTTTCGAGACGTGGTCAAACTTTAACAATTTTCGCACCTCCAGTTTGTTTTGGGTAGAGATTGGTTACAATATAAGTATACCGTAAAATTTGTAAAATGAAAAGTTTACGTATTGTACTTATTATATAGATGATATATATTGTAATTGAAGGCAATTGGTTCATCATTTTTTACAGTACTTCGGCAAAGCGGCCAAAAGGAGCATTTCTGGAATGGAAGAAAAAACGTTGGACAAAGTTGTCCGGGCGAAAGAACAATATATTGAAAAAATTGCGGACCATATTCGTGCTTTCGGCATCCCGCCAACCGTCGGGCGTGTCCTCGGCATTATCTACATAAATCACCGGCCGATGACGCTCGATGAATTGTCCCAGGCAACAGGCATGAGCAAGACAAGAATGAGCCAGGTAGTCCGCGAAATGGTCGATATGAATATCGCGGAAAAAGTGTTTGAAAAAGGGGTCCGGAAAGATCTTTACAATGTCGGCCTCGATTTTTACGACACTTTTGTTGCCATTTTTACGTCCAATTTGCGGAAAATCATTCATCGCAACAAATTCTTCGAAAAAAAATTTGCGCGTGAGTTGGCAGAACTGAAGGACAATGAAGAGCTGCCGCCGGAAATGGAGAAGCAGCTGAATCATTTTTTAAATGAGCTTTT
Source organism: Weizmannia sp. WK01 (assembly GCF_025905465.1). Taxonomy (NCBI): domain Bacteria; kingdom Bacillati; phylum Bacillota; class Bacilli; order Caryophanales; family Bacillaceae; genus Heyndrickxia; species Weizmannia sp. WK01. The sequence continues at coordinate 680,073 of NZ_CP109616.1, forward strand.
CAATCTTGCGGAATATTATGATTGGCTTTCGCGGCTTGTCGATTTTTTTGAGAGTGGAAAAATTTTTGAGTATGTACCGAAGAAAAAACAGGAATAAACGGAGGCTGGCCCATGAGCACAGAAAAAGAAAAAATGATCGCCGGGAAGTTGTATAACGCGGGAGACCGGGAACTCACGCAGGCGAGATTGAAGGCCAGGCGCCTCATCCGTACGTTCAATGAAACAGATGAAACCGATTTGGAAACCCGGACAGCATTATTGAAAAAATTATTCGGTTCGACGGGGGAACACCTTTTTATCGAATCGGATTTCCGCTGCGATTACGGGTTTAACATTCATGTCGGGGAGAATTTTTATGCGAATTTCGATTGTGTCATTCTCGACGGGGGACTGGTTGAGATCGGGAAAAACTGCATGCTAGCGCCGGGTGTCCACATTTATACGGCAACACATCCGCTTGATGCGAAAACGCGGGTGTCTGGCCTGGAGTTGACCAAACCGGTGAAAATTGGCGATAACGTCTGGATCGGCGGACGCGCGGTGATTAACCCGGGTGTTACGATCGGCAACAATGCGGTGATCGCATCCGGAGCCGTCGTGGTAAAAGATGTACCCGACAATGCAGTCGTCGGCGGAAACCCGGCGCAAATCATCAAGATGGTGGAAGCATAAGGGAGGCGGCGCCTTCCTTTTTTTGTGGATGTAAGCCTGGTATCAGCGAAACGCGATGGAAACCCCGGGAAGTTGGGAAAAACCGGGAGAGCAGTTAAAGCCAGGGAAAAGAGAGGACGTGGAAAAAAACACTCTCAAAATTGGGGTTATGTAAACATAACCTATCGAGTGACCAGAATCAGTGAAAACTGGCGGCCATCAGTAAAAAAACAGCGGAACGCCAACCATAACAAGCCACCCTGCGGTCAAGGTGGCTTGCCCCTTAATCTTTTTGCCTGGGTGAAACGGCAGCCCAGAGCGCTGCCCCGACAAATGCAGCTATGGCGGCTGATGCAAGCGGATATTTGCTCATCTTGACATAATAACTGTTTCTGCGCATCCAGCCTTTATTCGTGCCCCGTTCATGCAGGCCGTAACCCGGATGGTAGAGGGCGCTGTCCGCTTTCGACTTTGACGGCCGGTCGCTGTGCTGCGTCCGGTACATGGTCAGCTCCATTAATTTATCCATGAACCGTGGCAAGAAGCGGCCTAAGACTGCGACCATTTTTGCCTGCGATCCGACATACATATCCCGCTTCGGGTGCTCGGCTGCAAACAGGATGGCTTCCGCGACGGCTTGAGGCGGGTAAATCATGGACATATAATGCGCCGGTTGTTTCTTAAGGTAGCTGCGCGCATGCTCATTATACGGCGTATCGATCCGGCCGGGGTGAACGAGCGTAATCGAAACGGGCGCATGCTCTTTTTCAAGTTCCATCCGGATGCTTTCCGTAAAACCGTGCAACGCAAATTTAGAGGAAGCATAGGTGGACTGGATGACGGTTCCGCGGTCGCCGAACAGGCTGCCGATATTGATCACAGCGCCGGGCACGCCGCGGCTTTTGTAATGCTGGACGGCTAACCTTGTCCCGTATACGGCGCCCCAGAAATTCGTGTCATACATGCGTTTCATGTCTTCAATGCTGACGTCCATCGCTTCGCCAAAAATTGAAACGCCGGCATTGTTCACCCAGGTGTCAAAGCCGCCGAACGTTTTAATGGCGGTTGCCGCAATATGCTTCACATCTTCTTCGCGGCCGACATCCGCCCGCACCCAGATGGCGGAACTGCCATTATTTTTTAACTCATTGGCAAGAATTTTCAACGCGTGCTCATTCCTTGCCGCGAGTACAAGCCGTGCGCCGCGGGCTGCAGCCATTCTTGCGGTGGCAAGCCCGATCCCGCTCGAAGCGCCGGTGATCACGATGACCTGGTCTGCCAGTTTTTTCAGTGATAATGGTTTTTCCATACTGGCATCCATACTGCCGTTGCCTTGTTGTACATAAGATTGGTCCAATGTATGCCCTCCTTGAAGTTTTTTTGCTGTGTTTCGTAATATATCTATACCCTGATTGCGGTTATTTTTGCAGCAGCAGGATTTGGAAATGGGAGGTTCCGGAATTGAAAAAGCAGGGAAGGCGCGGTTGGGCTTTTTTTTAAGGGATGCATGGGAGAAATTGCTGAAACCGCGATTGCGGAAATCATTTGGAGAGTATTGGCTTCCTTGGCCAAAATCGTTGCCCGGTTCGCGCTACATGGATGGAATAACAGAAAAACCTTGGAAAATCCAAGGTTTGAATGGAGCACGATGCTGTTTTTAAAAATCTGCCTTTTAAAATGGATCATTATTTTCCGTTCCAGAGAAAGACTCAATGGCATGCTCAAGGGCGTTGTATGCCTGGCCGAATGCGCCTGCCGCCGAATCAGTACCTGCATGGCGGTGTTCCGGGATCGAATGCTTCGCCTGTTCGATCGCCGTAATGGCATCTTCAATCATCGTCCCTTTGTCCCCGTACTGCTGGCGGGCATCCTGAAGCTGCCGGATGCAGGCATCTAAATCTGCTGAATCGGGATGATTATAAGCGTTTTCGAGCTTTTCCTTCACTTGTTCCAAAATTTCCTTCATGATTCACACCCATTTCTGTAAAGAATACAAGGCTAGTCTTTCAAGTTTGGTTTCATTTTATGCAATATGGAATGCAAACTAGAAAGAAATTTCATCTTTTGCGCTGGAACCAGCCTGCCCTGGCGGCCGTTTCTGCCCGCGAACTGCCGCTCATCCTGCTTTGCCGCCCGGTTCACGGGTCCAATAGGAAAAAAGCGGCCCGTTTTTTCCAAACACGGGATCGGTTTCCGGCATGCCGGTTTTGCGGATATTTTCGCGCAAGGTTTCATCTGCCCTCATTTGGGTATCATAATCCTGCCCGCCCGGATAACCCCCTGTCACCGCGAACCCGCCTCCTGACTCAATCCGTTTATGCCCGGTTCCGGCCGGCAACAGCACACAATCACCTTCAGATATTGTAAAGATTTTGCCTTTAGGGCCGCCAAGCTGCACTTTGGCATAACCGCTTCGTACCGCAATCACTTCATGGGAATTGCTGTGGAAATGATGGTAAGGGAAAATGGTCCATACCCAGTTGTTTCCCCAATTGTTTTTTTGAAACACTTTCTCAATTTCGTCTGTCCGTCCTTTAAAAACACCGTGGTAAATGAGTACAGGGAGGAACGGATTATTCGGAATCCCGTCGTTCTCCTCAAAATAAAATGCAGAAACATGATCGTTTGCTGCTGTCCCCCCTGCATTTTTGCCATCTGAAGCTGCCATCAATGGAAGCATCCGTTTCATTTTTGTTTTCCCTCCTCCTTCAATTAAGTTTCATGATTTTCCGGCTTCTCGTTCATTCTATCCGAATGCGTTACTCGACCGCCATAGTTATAGGCAGAATTTTCTTGCCTGGTTAAGTTCTATTCTTATCATTGTTTTTCCCTGTTTCTCCTATAGGAAACTTTCACTTTTTACCAAAAGTCCATGGGCTTTTTCTCAAAGTCATTCATCTTGTAAAGCTTGCGGCAACGTTAGTTTAGGATAGACGTCCATGCCACGATGAATGGAGCGTCATTAGGATAGACGACCATGCCACAATGAATGGGACATTAGCGGGAGAAAAAAACAGCCGCGCCATTTTTTAGGTTAGGATACTCCACATCATCTCCTTTTTCCCCTCTAACGCGCAATCTTGTATAATAGTTTAAGAAACCATTTCAGGAGGACGGCAGTTTGGGAAAAAAAGGATGGCTCGTTGTTTTATTGTTTTTCATTACGGTTGGCGTGCTGGGGACCGGTAACTGGTATTATCAGGCGAACACCGGAAAAACGATTGAAAAAGCACAGCAACAATATAAAAAAGACTTGGCAAAAGAAAGGCAGCACAGCCTGGAGGCAAAAGCGGCAAAGGAAAGCGCGGCAAAACAGATTTACGAAAAGCATAAAGGAAAAGAACTGGTATATCTGCCGGTCGGCTCCAGCCTAACAGCGGGGGATTTTGCAACGAAAAAAAGCAAAACGTATACCGCTTTGTTGGCCGGGCGCATCCACCAAGACCTTGGATATGAAGTGAAGACCATCAATGGCTATGGCAAGAGCGGGACCGGTCTGAAGGATCATGGGGCAGACAGTCTTCTCCATATTATTTTCAATCATCCTGATCTTGTGACGATTGAGTTTGGTACATTCGATCTGAACCGGAATGCCAAAAATACTTATGTTTCTACTGGCCAATTTAAGAAAGATCTTGAAAATTTTGTGGATGAAATCAGAAAGGGTACCGGTAAGAAAACAAAAATCATTTTGATCACCACCTGGAACAGCGGCCAGTTGTCCTTCACTTATGACCACGCCATTGAAGAGGTTGGGAAGGCAAAAGGGGTTCCTGTTGCCAATATTGAATCTGTTTGGCTAAACCGTTCCGATACACACGGCCCGAACGGAGAGAAAGCGGCCACGGGCAAAAGCGACGGCTGGCTCGCCAATGACAAAGGGCATAAAGAAATTGCAAATACGGTGTACAAAAAAGCGTATGGGCTGTTAAAGTAAAATACTGGCTGCTTTTCGGAAGGGCAACCCCCGGTCTTTTGGCAGGCGCTCAAGGATTGTGAATATATCGCCCTGTCTTTCAGAAGGCTATCTCTGAAAGACAGGGCTTTTTGCTGTTTTCGGATAAATCACCTCAGTGAAAAACGAATTGTTCGTAATATAAAACAATTTGTTCTTAATATATTTTTAAAAAGCAAGGAAAACAAAGGAATGTTGCGAAAAAGAAAGTATTTTGTTCGTTATTACGAAAAAATGGCGTCGCTTTCAGCTGCATTTATTTTGAGAGACAGTTGATGCAATGCCCATTGTAATTCGTTATCAAGAACTATCGAGATGCAAAAGGTTAACATGCCGTTTCCAATTGTGGTTTTATAAAGTTGGCGTTGCCGGCGTGGCCGGGAGTTCTTCACCGAGAAACGGATTTAGTACGGTGCTGCCTAATACGGCCACCCATGTTTTTAACGTTCTCGTGCCAGGAGTCCTCCTTTTTCTTATTGGTGCAGCGATGGCGCGCACCAGCGCCATAAGCTCCAGCTTCGGAAGGAATAGCGAAAGGCAGCAGAATAGGGCTGTCTGTTTTTTGTGATAAAATGGAAAAGACAATGCAGATGGGAGGGATTCAATTGAAAAAAATTGCCGAGGGCGTTGCGATGCTGGAAATCAACCTGAACCATTTTATCATTCACCCCACTTTGATCTGGGATGAACAGAAAGCGGTTTTGGTAGATGCCGGCATGCCGGGTTCGCTTGATTTGATCCATGCAGAAATGGAGAAGGCGGGCGTGCCGTTTGAAAAATTGGACGCAGTTATTCTGACGCACCAGGATATGGATCATATTGGCAGCGTGCCGGAAATATTGGCAGAGTCCGGCCATTCCATTACGGTGTACGCACACGGGCTGGACAAGCCATATATCGAAGGGGAGAGGCTTCTGATCAAAGCGGATCCGGAAAAGATCGATCCGGCAAGATGGGAATCGATGCCGGAAGAAATGAAACAGATGTATTTGAATCCGCCGAAAGCGAAAGTGGACAAAGTGATCGGGGATGGAGAAGTTCTGCCTTTTGGCGGCGGAATAGAGGTGATTTTTACACCGGGGCATACGCCTGGCCATTGCTGCCTGTATCTTAAAAAGAGCAAAACATTGATCGCTGCGGATGCGATGGTTGCAGACAACGGCAAACTGCATGGCCCCAGACAGCAAGTCACGCCTGATATGGGAACCGCAATGGCTTCATTGAAAAAGCTGCTTGATTTTGATATTGAATCCGTCATCTGCTACCACGGCGGCCTGTGCCATGAAAATGTAAATGAACAGATTCGCAAGCTTGCAGAATGAAATAAGAGCGTGGCAAAAAAGCCACGTTCTTATTTCAGTGCGCCGTGCATGGCGATTCGCTAGGCGGTGTAAGTCCGCTATGGGGGTAGGTAGCGACCAACCATTAGCCAAGAGCAAGGGTGTCCATCGTGAGATGGAATCTGAAGGAAGCTGGAGGCAAAATTCTGACCCGAGGAACACGAACATCATTAGGCGTACTCTCACAGGGTAAGGCTGCTGAACAAGTCAAAGCCCAAAAGCTATCCGGATGTGGAAACGTAAATGGTGCGGGTACATGGAATGAAAGCAAATCACCTTACCACGGGAGGTCTCACGGACAGGTGGAAACAGAGTATGAAACCTGGTTGAAACAAGATTTGCCGTGAGAAGTCAGCAGAAGCCATAGTACGGAGATGCCTGGAGCATCGAAGGAAGGGCTGAACTAAAGGAAGTGGAAGTCAATGAAAGTTACCGAAGAAACGAACAAATGCAGAAAACAGGAAGAAACCTGCTGTCAAAAAGATACTGCGGAACAGGAAGGATATGGCAGAGGGCATAGTTTCAAGAGGATAACTGAAAACAACACCACTAACACCAACAGACAGAACGAATGGATGCTCGAACGAATCCTTTCAAGTAATAACCTGCACCGTGCCTATAAAAAGGTAAAGAAAAACAAAGGTGCGGGCGGTGTCGATGGAATGAAAACAGGTGAACTTTTGGCATACCTAACTGAACATCAGAGGGAACTCGTCCTCTCCATTCGAAATGGGACATACAAGCCCCAACCCGTTAGAAGGGTAGAAATTCCAAAAGACAACGGGAAAACAAGGAAACTTGGAATACCAACGGTAGTAGACCGAGTCATCCAACAAGCCATTTCGCAGGTCCTAGTCCCTATATATGAAAGAAAGTTCTCAGACAATAGCTATGGTTTCCGACCACATAGAAGTACACATCAGGCACTTCTCAAGTGCCAAAAGAATGTAAATGAAGGATACCAGTATGTAGTAGACCTGGACTTAGAACAGTACTTTGACACGGTAAACCATAGTAAGCTTATCCAGATATTGAGTGAAACAATTCACGACGGACGTGTAATCTCCTTAATCCATAAATTCCTAAATGCAGGTGTTATGATCAAAGGAATAAGGACAACAAATGATTTCGGTGTTCCACAAGGAGGACCACTAAGTCCGCTTCTTGCCAATGTAATGTTAAACGAATTGGATAAAGAAATGGAAGCAAGAAATCACCGATTTGTCCGTTACGCTGATGATGTGATCATATTCTGTAAAAGCCGAAGAAGCTGCGAAAGAACATACCATAACATTCTCCCATTCATTGAGAAGAAATTGCGACTCAAAGTGAACCGAGAGAAGACGATGATCACACATATTAGAAACATCAAGTTCCTGAGTTATGGATTTTACCTTTATGAAGGAAAATGCAAATTCCGGGTACACCCGAAGGGTGTTCAAAAATTAAAGGAGAAAATTCGCAGAATCACAGGAAGAAGCAACGGATTAAGCGTAGAGGAAAGAAAGAAAAGGCTAAACGACACTGTCCGAGGATGGGTAAATTACTACAAGCTAGCGGATATGAAAAGTCTGGTAACCAGACTGGACCAATGGACACGAAGAAGAATGCGAATGGTAACTTGGAAAAGATGGAAGAGAGTACGCACAAGATTTTATTGGCTCAAGAAATTAGGGATCAATAAAAGAAAGGCGTGGGAATGGGCTAACACAAGAAAAGGCTACTGGAGAATCTCCGGCAGCCATATCTTAGCTAGAACCCTTACAAACGAACTCTTCCGAAGAGCAAGGTATATAAGTTTTCTGGATTACTATCTGTCTGTACGGTCGTAAACTTTAGAACCGCCGTGTACGGAACCGTACGCACGGTGGTGTGAGAGGTCGGCTAATCAAATAATGATTAGCCTCCTACTCGATTAAGCCAAACCGATGGCTGGAAAAGATGCCGGACATGGGGAAGAAAAGTCCCTGTCTTTCTGTTTTTTCCTTTTCTGGTGTGGGCCGTTTTTTGTCGTTTTTGAGTCATATAGCGGCCGACCTTGCCCCGCAGCCTTCCTTTTCTGGTGTGGGCCGTATCGCCGGTGTGTGATATAAAATGGGTTTTGTTGCCGCTCATGTTCCGGGCGGCCTTGTCATCCTGCCCCCCCTGCCTGGTGCAGGTTCGCCGGCATGTTGATTTGAAAAATGCCCGCCGCCCGAGCTATTTTGCCTTTTGCCGCGGCTTCTCATTCCCCCAGGCCGCCCCACAATGCCCGCTCGGCTTGGTGCGGATCCTTTTCTACTCTGCAATCCTGGCCAAAAATCATCGCGGGCCGCTGCCTTGTGTTATATGGCGGCCATTCGGGGAGCAGACTGCAATTCGGATCGCCATTTTGGGCAAAAGCAATCCACGCCTGATGCATCCGGTCTGCAAGCGCATGCCGGCCGGGTGCATTTCCCGTTAAGTTTTCCGTGCCGGGTTGTTCCAGCGTATGCCACACAAATGGAATTTCCAGGGCATGGCAGGCTTTAAGCGTCCCGTTATAAACGGGGCTTTCCCAGTCAAACTGGTACATCCACACCTTTTCCCCGGTTTGTGCGCGGGTATCTGCCAATTTTAAGGCAGGACCGGTAAATACAAAGTATGTCATGATCCGGTCGTATAATTCCTGGGTAAATGCACTTGGATCTGTAATTTTTGCGGAAAGGGCGTCCCAATACTTTGCAAATGTTTTTTGGAAAACGTCCTGCATCTCTTTAGGGTCCTGCCTTTTCCACACCGGATCGAAAACAGTGAACAGCCGGTATTCGTCCTTATTTGTTCCGATTAAAACCGGAATGTCCTTTGCCGCATTTTCAAGAGCCCTTTCCGGATGTTCCGGCAGCACAATGCCATCTGTAACCGGAAGTAGGCTCATGAAAGGGAGCGAATTCACAGCCTCTGCTAGATTTTTTGCCGGCACCTCTGCCAGTTTTGCAACATCTTTTTTCTCCAGACCAAGCGTTTCCAGTATGCGTCGTGTATTTTTGGCTGCCCGTTCAGGTGTAGCGGTAAAATTGGCCGCCCCGCTTTCGAGAATGGCCTTATGAAACAACCCGCTTGCGGCAGGGGAAGAAAGCAATGCCGCAACACTCATGGCACCTGCAGATTCGCCGAAAATGGTCACGCAGTCCGGATCCCCGCCGAAAGCAGCAATATTTTCTTTTACCCATTTTAAAGCTGCGATCTGATCGAGGATCCCGCAATTTCCGGAGGCCTCATATTTTTCTCCGCCCATTTCGCCAAGATACAGAAAACCGAGCGCTCCGAGCCGGTAATTGATCGTGACCACAACAACATCCCCGTTTTTGGCAAAAGCAGAGCCGTCATAAGAAGGCGCTGAACCTGCCCCGTTAGCAAACGCGCCGCCGTGGATCCATACCATAACAGGACGCCTCTCCCCGTCTGCTCCAGGCGTCCAAATATTAAGATTCAGGCAGTCTTCGTCCATATTTTCAGCCGGATTCCCGAGAAAATCCATCAGTTCAACCGGCGGCTGCCATGCAATTGGCCCGAACTGCGTGCAATCTTTTACGCCTGCCCAGGGTTCGGGCAGTTCCGGCGGGCGGAAACGCAAAGGTCCGATTGGCGGTTTTGCATAGGGAATCCCTTTCCAGATTTGCACACCTTTTTCCTCGTATCCCCGGGCCTTTCCGAAAACGGTTTCAACAATTGCTGTCTTCATTTTTATTCTCCTTTCCGGAATGGATTTCTAAAGTATTCGACGGGAATGTGCAAATTTCCTTTCAGTTTTTTTGAAAAATAGATTGACAACGAACGTACGATCTTTTATTCTGTTTATAGAATGTAAGTTCGGGTGAAGGGGTGCGAAAATATGGCAACCATCATAAGCAGCATTGGCCTAAAGGGAATAGAAGGATATTGTGTTCATGCCGAAGTGCAGATGATGTTGGGGTGCGGGTCCGGGATCACCATTGTCGGGTTGCCGGATGCTTCGGTGAAAGAATCTAAGGAACGAATACGGGGTGCATGTTCATCGATTGGATGTATGCTGTTCCAAAGCAAAACGATTGTCAATCTTTCCCCGGCAGACGAGCGGAAAAACAGTCCTGCACTTGATCTGCCCATTGCAATCGGGCTGATGGCAGAAAACCACTTTTTTCATGCCAGAATTCCTGATCATACTGCCTTTTTGGGCGCGCTCTCACTGGACGGGTCTGTTCAGGCAGTGGCTGGGATGCTTCCGTATGTGATGGCAGCAAGGGGATTAGGCATGAAAAGATTGTATTTGCCAGCCTCTGCGGAACTTCCCTTTTCACAAATGGACGGGATGGATATTATATTTGTCCAGCATTTAAAGGACGTACTCGATTCATTGTCCGGAAAGAAGCTGCCGCCTGTCCGGAAAAAGAGGCAGCTGCAACCAGATGAGTATTCATTCGAAGCAGATTTCAGCATGATTCTTGGGCACCGGCATGCGAAAAAAGTACTGGAGATTGCCGCCGCCGGAAGCCACAATGTTTTAATGTACGGCCCGCCCGGAAGCGGAAAAAGTATGCTGGCTGAGGCTTTTCCTTCGATTTTGCCGCCGCTTTCGGAAACGTCTTCTTTTGAAGTGGCGGGACTCTATCAGCTTGCAAACGTGAAAAGGGGATTTCACCGGAAACCGCCGTTTCGCGCGCCGCATCACGCTTCATCTGCAGTTTCACTCGTCGGTGGGGGTTCCCGGCCGCATCCGGGTGAAATTTCATTAGCCCATCACGGGGTGCTGTTTCTCGATGAAATGGCCGAGTTTCCAAAAAGAACGCTTGATATGCTCAGGCAGCCGCTTGAAAATGGGAAAGTAACCATTAGCAGAGCCGCTTCCACGGTGACTTACCCTGCCCGGTTTATTATGCTTGCGGCCATGAACTTGTGCCCATGCGGTTATCTCGGGTCGCCCCATGCGTATTGCACATGCACGCCAAAACAAATTCAAGCTTATCAAAACCGGATTTCCGGACCGCTGTTAGACCGCTTTGACATATTTTTGCCAGTCGGGACAGTACCGTTACTGGAAGAGTCCGGGAAAATAAACGAAACTTCAGAACAGATCCGAACCCGCGTCACGGAAGCAAGGAAAAGGCAGTACGAAAGGTACGGGGCGGAAGTTTGTAACGGTACAGTGCCAAACGAAATCTTTCTACAAAAAAATCCGCTCGCAAACAGCAGCAGTTTAATGCTCAGGCAGTGGGCAAGCAAGGAAAACTTCAGCAGCCGGGCACAAATGAAAATTCTCAGGCTGGCAAGGACGATTTCAGATTTGCAAGGCAGCCGGGAGCTGTCAGAAGACGCGCTCTGGCAGGCATTGCAAATGAAAAGAAATCATCTTTTTGGAAAAAGAAAGGTGGATGCATATGCAACTTATAATGGAAGAAAAAGCGGAGTATTTGCCGCACGACCGCTTGTTTAAAGAACTTATCCAAACTTTTTTTGCAGATTTCATGGAAGCCTTTTTCCCGGAAGTAGCGCGGTGGATGGACTTTTCTGATGTGGAATTCCTCCAGCAGGATCTGTTTACAGACATCACAGCTGGTGAACAACGCAGAATTGATATTTTGGCAAAATTGAAATTAAAAGGGGAAGACACGGTTGTCCTCATCCATGTGGAACCGCAGTCTTATTATCAAATGGAATTTCCGGAACGGATGTTTATTTACTATTCCCGCATTTATGAAAAATATCGCTTGCCGGTTTTGCCAATTGCTGTTTTCAGTTATAATAAACGCAGGGAAACTCCTTCTCTTTTCACCGTAAGAATCCGCAACTTTGAGTCCATCCGTTTTCGTTATATGTCCATACACTTAATCAGGAAAAACTGGAAAGAATATATTCGAAGCAACAATCCCGTTGCGGCTGCACTGCTCAGCAAAATGGGGTATACAAAAAAAGAAAAAGTACAGGTAAAAGTAGAGTTCTTAAGAATGATGGCCCGCATGGAACTCGACCCGGCAAGAATGGCACTAATCTATGGATTTTTTGATTCTTATTTTAAATTAACGGATAAGGAGGATGAACTTGTGATGTCAAGCATTAAAAATCTGGATCCGCAAGAAGCCGACCAAATCCTGCGCCTGCCAAATTCCTTTTACGACAAAGGGTACAAAAAAGGGAAGGAAGAAGGAAAAGAAGAAGGAAAAGAAGAAGGAAAGGAAGAAGGATTGAAAGAGGGGTTGAAAGAAGGGGAAAGGAGAGCGGCATTAAGGATTGCCAAAAGAATGCTGGAAGAGAACCAGGATCTGGCATCAATCGCAAAATACACCGGGCTGGCAGAGGAAGAATTGAAAAAGCTGAAACAGAGCGGAGCAACCAGACTTAGGTGTGATCAATAAATACACTGGGTTGCCGGAAGAAGAAATTCAAAATTTTAAAATAGAACCGAGCAATCGGCTGCAATCGCATAAATTGTGAGCATCCGTGGAAAACTAGCCGCATCACTTCAATAAGGATGTGGAGAGAGTGGAAAAAGAGAACGGACGTGTTGAGCCGACACTTGCGACTGGCCTTGACGACCAGGAAGAGCTCGACCAAAAAGCAACGCCGGAAGAAATAGCAAAAGGTGAATATACGAAAGTGGTCAGATTGTCTCTGGATGAAGCAGATCCAAGTAAGGGTGAAGATTAATATGGCATCGAATTTTTTGGCAGGCCTAATTGCCTCCATAACCGCATTTTAAATGGCGATCCCGTATGAAAGTCCGCTATGGCGGCCATTTCTATTGCAAGTGATGCAAACAGAAAAGGCGGAAACTTTGAAAAAATGGTGCAACAAACGGATTGCATTTAAGCAGGGTGAAGGCGGCCTTGTTCCGGGGCCGCCCGTGCCAATCATTTGATATCAGCCTTTTCAGCCGTGAGCTGTTCGATTGTTTCCATTGCTTTTGCAATTTGCGCCTTCGTAAAGCTGCCAAGCAGGCGAAAGGATTCTTCGGGTTTTGCGGCATATGCTGCGACTTTTTCAATGGCCGCGCCATGATTTTCCGTCACATGCAGTGTATCCAGATTATAAGGAAAACCGAGTTTTTGATACAACGGAAGCAGTTTTTTCACTTCATTGATATCGCCTGTTGCCGCTAATTGGACAAGGATGCCGTAAGCCACTTTGGAACCGTGCAGAATGGAATGCGTTTCCGGCAGGAAGGTCAGCCCGTTATGGATGGCGTGGGCCCCAGCCATTCTTCCGTATTCGCCGGCAAAGCCGCCGACTGTCCCGGCCGCGCCAATTATAATTTCAACTATATTGCGGAAAGCGTCGGTTATCTTCCCTTCGTTTCGGTCGTGTAATGCCTGCTCACTGTCGCGCAAGATCCCTTCATAAATCGCTTTTGCGGAGCGGAGGCCGAGTTCGACCATCACCGGCAAATGTTTCATGGAACGGGTGATGCCTTCTGCTTCATACCATTTGGCTAAAGAATCGCCAATTCCGCCCAGCAAATATTCGGCCGGTGCGTTCAGGAGAATACGCAAATCGATCAGGGTTAAAAAGGCGGAACGTTTGTAATAAGCGACATGACTGAATGAGCCGTCTTCATGATAAACAGCGGATAAAGGCGTATAACCGGCACACGTTCCGGCTAGCGTTGGAACGAGCACGACTTCACAGTTGAGCAGTTCTGCTGTTCCCTTTGCCGTATCGAGCACTTTGCCGCCGCCAATCCCGACGATGACATCTGCACGGCCTGCCTGTTCCGCCAGTTTTGCCATGTTTTTCTCACTTGCAGTATGATCGTACCGGAGTACCGGCCAGTTTTGCGGTATTGACGCAAATTTTTGAAATGCTTTGAATGATTTTACCCCGGTAATGACAACCGGATATTTGAATTCTTTCAGCTTTTCTTCCAAATATTTGGCTGCATCTTCTTCACATATGTATTGGTTTGGACCGCTTCTTATGACTTGGCTTAGACGCATCTTACAGGACCTCCGTGATATAAAAATTTGATGTATGTCCAGCTTACGCCTAAATAAATTATATTTCAATAATTTTTTTATAAATGTCATAAGTACAAACTCTATTTTTTACAGATACTGGTTATCAAGAAATCTTTTGGTATAGAAACTTAACTAAGTATTGCAGCTCCATTGATTAGTCAAGTTTGGATAACGGAGTACGTGATTGAGATTACTTTATACATATAAGACAGATGTGCTTAATCAACAAAACAACGACTGACTAATGCAGCCGTTGTTTAATAAATTATTTTTGTATGGATTGAGAAAAGTTAAATTTTTTATGCTCAGCTTGTTGTCTGAGATCAATCTCAATTTGCTCAAGGCTTTTTCCTTTTGTCTCGGATACTTTTCGGGTTACAAAGATGAACGCCAGAACACCCATAATGCCATATATAATAAACATGGTTGAAATGCCAAATTGTTCAATCAATTTAGGAAAAGTTAAGGAGACAATTAAGTTTGCAAGCCAGTTTGTAACACTGCCAATCCCCATGCCTATGCCGCGAATTTTAAGCGGAAAGATTTCAGAGAGCATCACCCATACGACCGGTCCCCAGCTGAGGGAGAAAAATGCAATGTAAACAGCCAGGCAAATCACCGTTGTCCAACTGGCAGCAGTTGACGGGCCAAGTAAAGCGTTTACAATCCCCAGTACAAATAAGGCAAGAGACATACCGGCATTACCGATTAATAAAAGTGGTTTTCTACCAACTTTATCGATGATAAGAACTGCAATAGCTGTAATGATCACGTTAACAATCCCGATGCCTACTGTACCCAGAATAGCTGCAGATGCTCCTAGCCCGACGTTTGTAAAAGTGGTAGGTGCGTAATATAGAACGGTATTGCAGCCAATGATCTGTTGAAAGACTGCCAATCCTATGCCGGCAATTAATGCTGGCCGCACCCACGCTTGTTTTACTTCACTAAAACCGCCCTGATTTTTTTCAAGTTCGTTTGCTTGCTTGATCTCACGTATTTCTTCTTCAACGCCGTGCCCTTTTCTCATATAATTGAGAATCGTTCTTGCTTCAGGTTCTTTTCCCTGTTTCAAAAGCCAACGTGGGCTTTCTGGTAAAAAAAGCATACCGATTAACATCAGCAAACCCGGGATCAGCGCAAAACCGAGCATCCAGCGCCAGCTTCCTGTAGCAGCAAAAACATAGTTAATGATATAAGCCAATAAAATACCTGTCATGATCATCAGTTGATTCAAACTGGACAATGCACCGCGGATTGAAGTTGGTGCCATTTCTGATAAATACATTGGAACAAGGGTAGAGGCACTTCCGACTGCCAGGCCCAATATGACCCGGAAAAGAATTAAAACACCAGTATTTGGTGCCAACGCGGTACCTAATGCTCCAATACAGAAAACAGATGCTGCGATGAGAACGACTTTTTTTCTTCCCCATCTGTCAGACATTGCTCCGCTAATTGCGGCACCGATCATACAGCCAAACAGAATGGAGCTGACGACAATTCCTTCTGTCCAGGAAGTCAGGTGTAAATCATTTTTGATAAAAAGAAGGGCGCCGGAAATTACACCGGTATCATATCCAAATAATAATCCGCCCAAAGCGCCAAAAAAGTAAATCAAGCCATTATTGATTTTAAATTTCATCTGTTTTCCCTCCAAACCGCGATTCGTTTACTCTTCTTAAATCAAACAACTGGTGATTGATCGCGACGGTGTGCGGATAAACATCTTTATAAACCTGGTAAAAATCCCGGTAACGCTTCACGTTTTTCGGTATCGGCTCAAATGTCCGGCCTGTCCGGATAAAGGCGGCTGCACAATCTTTGAGGGAAGAGAACCATCCTAATCCGCTTGCTGCAATCATGGCGGCGCCCATCCCAGGACCTTGTTCATTCTGAAGTTTGATGACTTTTGCTTGAAAAATATCAGCCTGAATTTGCAGCCACAGGTCACTTTTCGCACCGCCGCCGATGGATATCACGGTATCGATGTTCTTGCCATAGTTTCGAAAAATTTCAACGCTTTCATTGATAGAGAAGGCAATACCTTCCATCACTGCACGGGTAAAATCCCGCCTGGTATGTGAGCTGTCAATTCCTGTAAAAGTGCCGCGGATTTTTGCATCGGCATAGGGCGTTCTTTCCCCGGCAATAAACGGTGTGAAAAGCAGCCCGTTTGCCCCGATCGAAGAATGCGCGGCTTCTTCCAGCAATGTTGCAAAATCTTCGCCTTTTGTGAATGTATCCTTAAACCAGGACAGACTGTATCCGGCGGCAAGTGTAACGCCCATTGTATAGTAAGCATCTTTCTGTCCATGATTAAAAAGATGCACTTTGCCGCCAAAGTTTTTATTGCTGTCTGATTCATATGAAAGGAATACACCGGATGTGCCAATGCTGCAAAGTGCTTTGCCTTCTTCTAAAATGCCGGCGCCGATCGCACCGCAGGCATTGTCCGCCCCACCGGCAAACACTTTGGTCGCAGGAGAAAGGCCGCACGTCGCAGCGATGTCCGGCAATAATGTGCCGACTTCTGCTTCCGTCTCAACAAGCGGCGGGCAAATATCGGCCGGGATGTCAAATGTGCGCAAAATATCCGTGCTCCATGATTGATTGACGATATCTAACAACAGAGTGCCCGCTGCATCCGAGTAATCCATGCCAATCGTTCCGGTTAACCGGTAACGAAGATAATCTTTTGGCAGGAGAAAGACACGCGTTTTCCGGAAATTTTCCGGTTCGTACTGCTGGACCCAAAGTATCTTCGGAAGTGTGAACCCTTCTAAGGCCGGATTTTTTGTAATTTCCAGCAGCTTGCCACCCAGTACTTGATCGATTTTTTTGCATTGTTCAGTTGTTCTTGTGTCGTTCCAAAGAATAGCATTGCGGATGACTTGCAGATTTTCGTCCAGCAGCACAAGCCCGTGCATTTGGCCAGAAAAACTGAGCCCTTCAATTTCATCGCGGGGTACCCCGGATTTTTCCGTTAGTTCTTTCAAAGCTTGAATCGTTTTTTCGACCCACTGTTCCGGATCCTGTTCGCTGTAACCCGGGTGCGGCTGCATTAACGGATAGGATTTAGAAACAGATGAAACCACCTGTCCGTTTTGGTCAACAAGTAATACTTTAACAGAACTTGTCCCAAGATCGACACCGATTGCATATTTCATCTTAATCTCCCCATTGAATAAACCGGCCGGCCTTCATCCAGGCAGGCCGGTTCGGAATTTTATGCATTTACACTTTGATAGGCTTCTTGCACAATATAATGGTTCAGCGTATTTTTCAGTTGTTCCAGGCGGCCAGATTGGTTTATAATTTCTTTTTTATCAAGAATATAATTTTCAAGTGATTTAAAATCAGCTTTGCCGGAAACGATATCGGCGCCGATGCCTTCTTTATAACTGCTGTACCGTTCTTCGATAAAGGCATCAAATACCCGGTCTTCAATCAGCCGGTTCGCTACTTTTAATCCAAGGGCAAAGCTGTCCATACCGGCAATATGGGCATAAAACAGATCTTCATCTGTGAACGAGGCGCGGCGTGTTTTCGCATCAAAGTTCAATCCGCCCCTGCCAAGGCCGCCGTTTTTCAATACTTCATACATCGCAAGCGTGGTGGAATAGAGATCTGTCGGGAATTCATCTGTATCCCAGCCGAGCAGCGGATCACCCTGGTTCGCATCCAAAGAGCCAAGCAAGCCGTGGGTACGCGCAACCCGGATTTCATGTTCAAACGTATGGCCGGCCAAAGTGGCATGATTTGCTTCAAGATTCAGCTTGAAGTGTTGATCCAAATCGTAAGTTTTTAAGAATGCAATAGTCGTAGCAGCATCAAAATCATATTGATGTTTTGTCGGTTCTTTCGGTTTCGGCTCAAGCAAGAACTGAGCATCAAATCCGATTTCTTTCGCGTAATCAACGGCCATATGGAAGAACCGTGCCAGGTTGTCCTGTTCCAGCTTCAAATCTGTATTTAACAAAGTTTCATAGCCTTCCCGGCCGCCCCAAAATACATAGTTTTCAGCGCCCAGTTCTTTCCCGACTTCAAGCCCTTTTTTCACTTGGGCGGCTGCGTACGCGAAAACATCTGCGTTGCAAGAGCTAGCTGCACCGTGGACAAAACGTGGATTTGTGAACATATTGGCTGTATTCCATAAGAGTTTTACTTTGCTTGTTTTCATATAATCTTTAATCATGGCAACGATGACGTCCAGATTTTTATTTGTTTCCCTTAATGTATCGCCTTCAGGAGCAATATCGCGGTCATGAAAGCAGAAATAAGGGTTACCTAGTTTTTCAAAAAATTCAAATGCTGCTTCTACTCTTGCTTTGGCAAGATCCATGCCTGTGAAGCGATCCCACGGGCGGATCTTGGAGCCTGCGCCAAACGGATCGGTACCGCTTTCAGTAAAGGTGTGCCAGAATGCGACTGAGAATCGAAGCTGTTCTTCCATCGTTTTTCCACCAACGAGTTCTTTCGGATTGTAATGATTAAATGAAAGACCGCTTTTCAATTGTTTGCCAGAATAAGTGATTTTGCTGACATTTGGAAAATATGCCATCATTGTCCCCTCCTATCATTCATTGCAAGCGTATACATAGGGCCCTAGAAAAATAGCACTTTGTTTGTTTAACGGTTAAACTAAGTACATGTTCATAGTAGCACGGTCTTTTAAAAAAAACAACCAATTTTTAAGAAAAATTTTTGATATAATGATAAAAACCGATAATGTTTGTTTAGTGCCTTTACGAATGGAGAGATATTACAACATGCACATAGCGGACCAAAGTTTTATTAAAAATCAAAACCAGCGGGTGATTTTGAACGAGTTGATGAAACATGAGCAAATTTCCCGTGCCAAATTAGCAAAAATTACGAAATTAAATAAAGCAACGATTTCTTCCCAGGTATCGTTTTTGATAGAAAAGAAGCTTGTGAAAGAAGTGGGCACTGGCTTGTCGAGCGGTGGAAGAAAGCCGGTTATGCTAGTATTTAATGAAAAAGCCGGTTATGCTATTGGCGTGGATATTGGTGTGACATATATTTTAACAGTGCTTACTGATTTGGACGGAAACATGATTTACAGTGATTACTGTGAAATTGAAGATCCTTCTTTTGAGATGATAAAGCCGGTAATTATTGAAAGAATCCGGCTTGTTGCAAGTAAAGTGTCGTCTTCCCCGTACGGTATTATTGGCATTGGCGCGGGCGTTCACGGATTTGTCGATATGCAACAGAATGTGCTGTTTACACCGAATTCCGGCTGGCGGGATGTGGATTTAAAAGGCTTGCTGCAAACCCATTTTGATTGTCCTGTTTTGGTGGACAATGAGGCAAATGCCGGGGCATACGGCGAAAAATTGTTTGGCATCTTGAAAGGATGCAAAAATGGCATATATGTCAGTATTGGCATTGGTATTGGGCTTGGTATCATTGTTAATGATGAACTGTATCGCGGAAAAGAAGGCTTTTCCGGTGAAATGGGGCATATGTCGATTGACTTTAACGGCAGGCAGTGCGGCTGCGGCAATAAAGGTTGCTGGGAACTTTATGCATCCGAAAAAGCTTTTTATGATCAACTGTGCTTAGTAAAAAACAAACGCCGGATTACTTTGGAAGAAGTGACGAATTGGGTAAAGGAAAATGATGGTGAAACACTACGGGAATTGGATAAGCTGGGGTACTTTTTAGGAATCGGCCTTACGAATATTATCAATACCTTTAACCCCGAGGCGATTGTGCTTCGCAGTAATTTAATTCAGGAAAACCCGACCATTTTAAATTCTATACAAAGTACGATTGCATCCAGAGTGTCAAAATATGTCCGGCAGAACCATCGAATTTATTTGTCGCAGTTGCATCGGAATGCGACAGCAGTTGGGGCTGCGGCTTTTATTGTCCATCATTTTTTGATGGAGTCGGAAGAGCTTTACGGGAATTAAGGATGCTGCAGGTAACCTGGTGTTCATGTTAAAGCTAGGCCATAAAAGAAAAAGATGCGGAGCGCCCACGTGCAAACCACCAAAAAGACAAAAAGGGGCTCTCTGGGCCCCTGAGTCCAAGCACGTGCCAATTTGAAACCGGGAATCATTAAAGTTTTAACATCCGCTCTAACGCCAAAACCGCATCCCGCGCTGTGTTTTCCTCTACTTTGATCACGTTTGTTTCTTTGCCCTCGATGATATTTTCCAGTGACCATAAAAGATGGGGCAGGTCGATCCGGTTCATGGTCAGGCACGGGCACATGACCGGATTTAACGAAATAATCTTTTTATCCGGATGATTTTTGATCAGGCGCTGCACCAGGTTCATTTCAGTGCCAATTGCCCAGGCGCTCCCGGCCGGCGCGTTTTCAATCGTATCAATGATGTATTTTGTGGAGCCGCTGAAATCTGACAGGGCAACCACTTCATGCGCACATTCCGGATGGACAATGATTTGCATATCCGGATATTTCGCGCGCACGAATTCGATATTTTTGATGGTAAAGTGCGCGTGTACGGAGCAGTGCCCTTTCCATAAAATGACTTTCACATTTTCCAGCGCGCCTTCGTAGATAAGTTCGTTCCGGATCGGGTCCCAGACTGCCATATCTGCGAGTTCCACGCCCAAATCAAATGCAGTGTTCCGGCCGAGATGCTGGTCTGGTAAAAAGAAAACCCGTTTTTTCTGGGTGAAGGCCCACTTGACCATTTTTTTCGCATTTGAAGAGGTAACGGTTGCCCCGCCGTTGCGCCCGACAAATGCTTTTATCGCTGCTGTGGAGTTGACATAGGTAAGGGGCAGCATCGTATCCCCGAACAAAGATTGCAACATATCCCATGCCCGTTCCGTCTGGTGGATGTCGGCCATGTCTGCCATCGAGCAGCCTGCACGCATGTCGGGAAGAATGACGGTTTGTTCCGCCGATGTTAAAATATCCGCCGTTTCTGCCATAAAATGTACACCGCAAAACACAATGTATTTGGCATGGCGGTTTTTTGCCGAAATTTGCGCAAGCTGCAGCGAATCACCGGCAGCATCGGCAAACTGGTATACTTCTTCACGCTGGTAGTGGTGACATGGGAGGAAAAGTTGCGCGCCCATTTCTTTTTTGATGTCCCAAACCCGGTTTTCCATTTCTTCTTGCGCAAGGGACTGATATTTTTCCGGCAAAGCCGTAAGTTGTAACGTTTTCAGCAGGCTCATAAAGCAACCTCCTTCGTATTTTCCACGATTGCACTGATATCAAGTATTTGATAGGAATGGGTCAAAAATCCGAGCGAGATCCAATCGACGCCGGTTTCAGCATAGCTCCGGATATTTTCCATTGTGATGCCGCCTGATGCTTCCGTCGCAATATGGGGCGGCACGAGCGGCAGCCATTCGCAGACTTCTTCCGGTGTGCGGTTGTCAAACATGATGATGTCGGCACCGGCACGGACAGCCTCAAGCAGATGGTCCTTTGTTTCAATTTCGACTTCAATTTTTACGGTATGCCCGATGGATGCTTTCACTGTTTCCACGGCTTTTGTGATGCTGCCGGCAAATGCGATATGGTTGTCTTTCAGCATGACACAGTCGTACAGCCCGCGCCGGTGGTTGAATCCGCCGCCTGCTTTAACGGCGGATTTTTCAAGCATCCGGAGGCCAGGGGTTGTCTTTCTTGTATCGCAAATCTTTGCATGGGTGCCTTTCGTCTCACGGACTGCAGCGTTTGTTGTTGTTGCAATGCCCGACATGCGCTGGACGAGATTCAGGATTACCCGCTCTCCGGAAAGGAGGCTTACAATGGGCCCGTGGATTTCTGCAATGACCGTACCTTTTTCAATCCAGGCACCGTCCCGGGGGAAAATGCGGGGTCTCACCGTACTGTCCAGGATACGGAAACCTTCTTCTATCACATCTTTCCCACAGAAAATCCCGTTTTGCTTTGCAATGAACGTTAATTTGCCCGGCTGATCCGGCGAAAAAATATATTCCGTATTGATATCGCCTTCCCCAATGTCTTCCATGAAAAAATCTTTAAGCATGGATTGAAGTTTGAGCTTGTTCATAAAGTCCCCTCCTTGCGATCAAGCCTTTGTTTTTTGCATGAATGAGATGGATACCCTGCCAGTCGCTGCTTTCATCCGGGTAATCGGCGCGGATATGGGCACCACGCGATTCTTTCCGGAAAAGCGCCGATTGTGTGATGAAAAAGCTGTTGGTAAACATAAAGACTTTTTCTATTTCTTCCTTTGTAAGATGGTCGAGTGAAAAAGCGGAAAACGTATCAGCCCCGCGTGCTTCGAGCCACCGCAAAAGATGCCGCAACCCGGTTTCCGTACGGATCACACCGGCATTTTCCATCATTTTTTCCTTCAATGCTGCGGTGTCTAGCCGGCGGGCAATTTCCGGATTTAAAGGAGGGCGGGCGATTTCTGCTGTTTCGCCGCCCGATGCTTCAGGTTCCAATGCATTTAAAAACGCTGCGAGCCGTTTGCCAAATACGAGCCCTTCCAAAAGCGAATTGCTGGCGAGCCGATTTGCACCGTGTACGCCGCTTGCCGCGGCTTCCCCGATTGCATACAGCCCGTTTACCGTTGTTCTGCCATATGTATCCACTACGATGCCGCCCATAAAGAAATGGCTGCCCGGGACAATAGGCAACAGGCCGGAATGGATATCAATGCCGCTTTCCCGGCAAATCCGGGAAATGGTCGGGAACCTTTTTTCAAAGTTTTTGATTTTACGGATGTCCAGAAAAACTTTCTTTCCGCTATGAATCGTCTGATGGATTTGGTGGGCGACCACATGCCTGGGTGCCAGGTCTTTTAACTGGTGGACGCCCGCCATGACAGGCGATCCGTTTTCATCCATAAGCACTGCACCCTCTCCACGGACGGCTTCGGATACAAGGCCTTTCGCGCGGCCTTCCGCATACAATAATGTCGGGTGGAACTGGACGAACTCCATATCTGCAAGTTCCGCGCCGGCCCGGTATGCCATTGCAATCCCGTCGCCGATGATTTCCGGGTGGTTGGAGGTGAAAGGATACAAGCTCCCAAGCCCGCCGGTTGCGATCACGGTATGATC
The DNA here is from genome assembly GCF_025905465.1 of Weizmannia sp. WK01. Lineage (NCBI taxonomy): Bacteria > Bacillati > Bacillota > Bacilli > Caryophanales > Bacillaceae > Heyndrickxia > Weizmannia sp. WK01. The sequence goes on from NZ_CP109616.1 coordinate 703,028, forward strand.
GGAAAAATAGTGGCGGATGTTGCCGTCGGCCGTTTTTGTTTTTACACCGGTTACGCGTCCTGTTTCTGCGGATACGATTAGTTCAAACGCCAGCTCATGTTCGATCATCCGGACGTTTTTTCCAAGTTGCCCGAGAAGATGTTGAATGACAAATTTGCCGGTTGCATCGCCGCCGCAATGGAGAATACGGTGCACTGTATGGGCGCCTTCAAGCCCTAAATCAAGCCCGCCGTCCGGCCGCCTGTCTACGGGAAGCCCGCTTTTTATGAGTGCTTCCGCTACAGCCGCACCCTCTTTCACCAATTTTTCCACTTCTTTTTCATCATGGTGCCGGCAGCCCGCCCGGATCGTGTCTTTCACATGCAATTCAAAACGGTCTTCCGGCGAGAGGACGGCTGCGATCCCGCCTTGTGCTTTGTAGGAATTGCTCGTTTTTACCTGCGCCTTTGTGATGATCGTCACTTCGTAGCGGCTGCCCAAGTGCACGGCCAACTGTAAGGCGGCAATCCCGCTTCCCAAGATACATATTTTTTCTGTCATCGGTCTCCCTACTTTACATCTGTCTTGACACCTATCTTTGCACAAAATTAAACTGAATACAAGTACTTTTTAGGAGGCTAGCTATGTTTTATTTTGATTATGCGGCAACGACAAAAATGAGTGAACGGGCACGGGAGACGTTTATGGAAGCGGCCGAATCTTTTTACGGAAACAGTGAAAGCCTGCATGACATCGGGACGGATGCGTGTGCGGTTCTTGAAAAATCGCGGGACTTGATCAGCAGCTATCTCGGCATACCGGCTGAAGGGCTGTATTTTACTTCAGGCGGGACGGAGGGGAATTTATTGGCGATTGTTTCGCTTGCAATGGGAGCTTCCGGAAGGGGAAAACATATCATTTCGTCGATGGCGGAGCATGCGTCCGTCCATTCGGCGCTCGGGTTTTTGGAAAGGCTGGGATTTGAAGTGACAAGGCTCCTGTTTACAGAAAAAGGGACGGTGGATGTTAAGAAGCTTGAAGCGGCGATCCGGCCGGACACGGTGCTCGTTTCGGTTCAGCATATTAACCAGGAAATCGGCACCATCCAGCCTATTGAGGAAATTTCCCTGATGGTAAGAAGGCGGGGGATCCTGTTTCATTCCGATTGTGTGCAGTCATTTGGCAAAGCAGATGTAGCACGCATGATCCCTTACGTCGACAGCATCACCCTCTCTTCACACAAAATTCACGGGCCAAAAGGGGTCGGAGCAGTGTACATTCACCCCTCTTGTGTCATGGCGCCTGTTTTTCCGCATTTATCCCATGAAAAGGGGTTCCGCGGCGGGACGGTGAATGTGCCCGGCATTGCCGGATTTGCTGCCGCTGTCGAGGAAATTTTGATAGAAAGTGAGCGGGACTGGGAATACCGGACTGCATTAAAAGAGGCAACCGGCGGGGCGGTTGTTTTTATAGAAGGGGAACGGGCGATGCAGCTTCCTTCCATCGTCGGCTGTATGATTACAGGCGTTCAGGGGCAGCTTGTTTTATTGGAGTGTAACAAAGCGGGATTCGCGATTTCAACCGGGAGCGCCTGCCAGGAACATCATGAAGGCGGGAGCAAAGCGGTTGAAGCCATGGGATACCCGAAGGAAGCGGCTGATCAGTTTTTTAGAATTTCTTTTGGGCGCCACACAACAAAAGAGGAGATCTTTTCACTCGGAGAAAGATTGAAACAGATTGCGGCTGTGCACCGTGTCGGAACCGCGAGATGAAATCTATTTGCCCGCTGAACAAACATTGAGTGACTTATGGTTCAAGCAGTTGGTAATGTGGAAAGAGGGTATATGGAAGAACATGTATGGGTAGAATTTTACTTGAAGGGATAGATGAGTGGAAAAAATGGGAAGACACGCTGTTACTTAATTTTGCTGTTGACAGCTTCCCCGGTGTGGTGATATATTTACCTCGAATAGGTCAAGAAACTCGGAAACTTAACCAAAAAGGGATATGGTAAGACCGTCAGTCGGAGGCGGTGTCTTTCAGTGTTGTGAGGTGCTTAGCAATCGAAGCTAAGTACAAGAGAATCAGAAAAGGCGTCAGCATCGAAGCTGGCGCCTTTAGTATGTCAAAGGGGGAAACCAAATGTGAAGAGAGTGATGGTCTTTATTGATGGCAATAATTTCGAAGCGGCTCTTACTGCCTTGTACGGGTCTCAGCAGAGGCTGGACTATTTAAAGTTGGCAGAATACGTGGCTGCCCGGAGAGATGGGATCCTTCAGCGCATTTATTATTACACAGCAGTCGGAAGTTTGGATAAAGAAAAAGCGGCAGCAACGAAATTATTTATTGATCATTTAAACAAAAAGGTTCCAAAATGTATCGCGAAACTGGGTTATTTAAGTGTTGTGGGAATAAATGCGCTAGGCAAGCCAATTTTTACAGAAAAAGGAACAGATGTAAATATAGCGGTAGATTTGGTGTCACTTGCTTTTAATAACGGTTATGATGAGGCAATTTTATTCAGTGCTGATACGGATTACGAAGCAGCCATTAAAATGGCCAGAAGTTTGGGGAAAAATGTGGTTGCCGGTGTCGTAGATCAACAAAAAGCGGGTTATATGAAGGATCTTTGTGATGAGTATATTACTTTAAAAAAAGAAGACTTTAATCAGTGCATGCGTTAATGAAAAAGTAAAGCTGCCCGGAGTCCGAGCCTCAAGGCAGCCAATGATGCGCTTGGCTGTATAGTTCGAATCTGTACAGCCTTCTAATCATGAGTATGAACGGACAACACGGGTTCATACCCATTTTCTTTCGACATTTTTATTCCCATTTGAAAGAATGAAAAAACCTGTCTGCCATGCCATCCGTGTGGGAATCGCTTTATGGATTAAAATACGCGTGGTTTCCGCCATAAGAGGAATAGCCTTCCTAAAGGGCACAACTTTTAATATACATAATATCTGAATTTTTTTAAAAGGAAACAAAAAGTTTCCTGCTTGTCTGTTTAAGCATGCGCCGAAGTGGGGAAAGGTATTTTGCAAAATGTACAGAAGCGCCAAAGTGCATTTGACTTCATTGAAAGTTTGGATATATTATAAATTAGAAATTTTTCCATCATGGAAGCTTCAAAAAATATCATGCAAAGAAAACTGGATAAAAAAATTTTGCTTATACATCCTAAAAGATAGCAATACCCGCCGGACATCCCGGGAAAAATACGGGTGTAGCGGGAAGAAACACGCTGGCACTTAAATATAGCCTGATTTCGAATGATCTATTTTGCAAATTTGCGTTGATGCTGGTACGTTGAGAGGCAGCAGGAATGTCTGCATTCACTATCATATAAGAAATGAGAGGTGGGTATGATGGACTTAAGTCCGAAAGAAATTGCGGATGTAGCAATTGAAAAAGGAATAGCGAAAGCGAACAGCTCGTTTTTGTCGATGGTGGTGCTTGGTTTTTTGGGCGGGGCTTTTATTGCAATCGGTTATTTGGCTTATATCCGGGTGACCGGCACGATGCCAGCGAGCTGGGGCAGTTTTGACACATTTATGGGTGCCGCAGTGTTCCCGACCGGCCTGATCTTGATTTTGGTTGGGGGCGGCGAGCTTGTCACCGGCAATATGATGGCCGTCAGCATGGCCTGTTTTGACAAAAAGATTAACATCTTGCAGCTTATCTGGAACTGGTTGTGGATCACCATTTTTAACCTGATCGGTGCGCTGTTTGTGGCCTACTTTTTCGGGCATTTTATCGGCCTGACAGAGGGGGATTTTTTGGCGAAAACAGTTCACACGGCAGAAATGAAGACAAGCGCACCTTTTTGGCAGGCATTTGTCTCCGGGATCGGTTGTAACTGGCTTGTCAGCATGGCAGTCTGGCTTTGCTACGGCGCCAAAACGTTTGCAGGCAAAATCCTCGGCATCTGGTTTCCGATCATGGCTTTTGTGCTGATTGGGTTCCAGCACGTCGTTGCCAATATGTTCATTATTCCGGCCGCTATTTTTGCGGGGCATCTTTCATGGATGTTATTTTTGAAAAATATCATTGCCGTTTTCCTCGGGAATGCGGCAGGCGCAGTTGTGTTTGTCAGCATGCTCTACTTTATCGCATATAAAAAAGAAGGGGTTCAAAAGACAGACACTGCACTTTGAAACGGAGGGCTTCTCACAAAATGGGAAGCCTCCCTTTTTTGGCTTTCGGTAAAAACAGAATCGCTTTTTCAGCCATTGCAGAAAAGGATGCAAATTTGAATAGGCTACGCAGAATGGGAGTGAGTCAGCAAGAATGCAAATATCTGATAGAAAAAGCAGCAAAAACTTTGTACCCCGCCTGGTTCTAACGGAGAAAGAGCCATTACCAAGCCCTTCGTAATAATGGGTATCACAGTGCTTCCCGAGCAAAGCTCCACTTGCTTCCGCTCCCTATTCACACAAATTTTGCATGATTCTACAAATTTCCGCAAAGGATTGATATAATAGATATATAGTCTCAGACATTGGATCTGTTACTTATGGGACATCGTTTTTTGGAAAAACAACCTGTTCATAAATTGCAGATTGATGCTGGGTACATTGTCCTATGGATATCTTTACGGATTCCGGTTTGCAAGGGGATACCCATTTTAAAAAACAAATCTATCGCGGTGGAACCAGGGGGAAGAGGATGAGCAAACTACTACATACGACTGCAGCAAAAAAAGCACTGGCTAAAGTTGAAAGGGTGGCTGAAAAGGTAAGGCAGGTTTGGGATTCGCAAAAGTCCATTGAAGAACAGGCCGATTCCATTCGTTCCCTGCTTGATCAGGAACTTGCGCGGGATGAATACTTTGTGATTGTGGATGAAAACGGTGTGGGTTATATCCATACGAACCGCCTCTGGGAAGGAACCATTTTTAATGACAAAGTGGGGCTGGCTGCTGCCAGTACCAATACTGGCCTATTACAGATGTACCCAAGAGATACGGGGGAAGTGCTCATTGATGCCTCGTGCCCGCTTTTGACTGGCCCAAATAGAAAGCGCTTTAATTTGCGGATGGGCAGGCTTGTTCATCAGCCGTTTATCGGTCTCCTTTTTGGGGGGATAACGGTGGTGTCGAGCGTAGCAGCATCATTGGCCGCCTATTTTTTTCATCAAGACCTGGTGGAAACAGGCAGTGTGTTCAGCATTACCCTTTTCGTCAGTCTTGTGCTTAGTTTGGTCGCCTATTTGATCATCACTCATCAGCTGCGACATTGGTATGCGGTTACAAGAAAAATTTCATCGGGGGACTTGAGCGCAATGGTGAAGACAGTAGGGCTGCGCAATGAGTTCCATCAAATCGGCTATGAAATAAATAAAATCATTTTAGGGATCCGGGCAATGATCCGTGACTTTAAAAATGGAAGCGAAACAGTGGAACAGATAAGCAAGGAACAAGAAATGGAATTGCAGCACATTTCCGCAGCTTTTGAACAAATCTCTGCAGCCGTCCAAACTTTTCGGGGCGGCGCTGAGATTCAGGGCAACTCGGTTGGAAATGCGAATGAGATGGTGGAAAAGATGATGGAAAAGGTATGGGAAATGCAGGAAGAAGCGGAGAATGCTGTTGCCGGGGCGGATGAAGCACTGAGGGATGCAAGTAAGGGAGAACAGGCTGTACAATTGGCGAAAAACCAAATGAAGGCGATTCAGGATGAGGCTTCAAATACAGCGTCTAATATCCGTTTGGTAGCCGAAGAAGCGAAAACGGTCATGGAAAAGGTGTCGGCCATTACGGAAATTTCCAAGCAAACGAATATGCTGGCACTTAATGCCTCGATTGAAGCGGCACGGGCTGGCGAGGTCGGAAACGGTTTTGCGATTGTCGCCAATGAGGTGAGAAAACTGGCGGAAGGGACAAATGTATTTGCCGAACATATCATGTCCTCTATGAAAAAAACAAGGGAAGATTTAGAAGCAGCTGTTGCGCAGGTTGAACATAATGTAAAGGCGATCGATAAGGGAATGGAGATTGTTTCGCAAACCGGTGAGACCATTATGCAATTAACAAAGAGCGCCGTCCGGACACAAGACATGGTCATCCATAATCGCAAGTCTGTTCAAAACATCACGGAGGAGGGGGAAAAGCTTCAGGAAATGATAAAAGAAATAAAAACGATTACGGAAGATTTCACCAAAACAGTGGCTGAAACGAACGCCAGCATGGAAATTCAGGTGGAAGGCGTAAATTCGATCGCTCAGAATGCAACACAGCTGGCATCGGAAGCCAAGCATCTTAACCGCATTGTGAAAAGATTTCGGGATGGAAAAGACATTTTTTAAAAAGGGGACGCCCATTTCGCAAGCGCGACGTGGACGCCCATTCTGAAAATAGGGGGAGTGATTTTCATTTTTTACGGATGCATTCATTGCGGTAGGGGTGTTCCTCCTAAAAAGAACCCTAAACCAAGCCTTAATTAAGATAACTTAAGAAACGGGTTATAAAAGCGGCTGCCGTTGTGAAAGGTGACAAGCAGTGAAGCAACCAAGATGGCCAAAAAGACAGCCATTGTTGCATAGTCCTTTAACTGAAAAGGGCGTGCACTGTACCAGGTGCGTTTTTTATTTTTTCCGAAGCCGCGTAGTTCCATCGCGTTGCTGATGGTTTCGATTTTATCAAGGCTCGACAAGATGAGCGGAATCAGGATGGTTGCCGCATTTTTTATCCGTTTCGGCAGCTTTTCTTTGCGTGACATATCTAAGCCTCTTGCCTGCTGGGAAAGGGCGATATTGTGAAAGTCCCGCTGAATATCGGGAATATAGCGGAGCGCTAGGGCAACCGCAAATGAAATCCGGTAGCTGATCCCGATTTTATTGAGCGATGCAGCAAACTCGCTTGGATGCGTCGTTACAATAAACAGAAGTGCGGCTGGAATGACCGTGAAATATTTGAGTGTAATGTTAAACTGGTAAAAAAGCTGTTCCCACGTGATATTGTACCGGCCGGCAATCGAGAACAGCACATGGCTTGTCCCGTAAATTTTTACACCCTGTCCTGGCGAAAAAATATAAATCGCAATGTTATTCAAAAGCAGAAAAGCCAAGATAAAAAGCAAAATAAATAATACTTCCCGGATCTTGATGCGTGAAATGTAAAAAATAACAAGGCTTAAAAGAAAAAGGAAAAGAAGCACACGTGTATCATAGGTAAGCATGGCAGCAAAAGACCACATCAAAAAGAGAATCAATTTTGTCGCACCAGTCAATTCATGGACGGGGGATTTCCGCTCGATATAAGACAGCATTTCGGTTGCCATTTGTCTGTAGCCCCCTTTCGTACGTGATAAAGCGTTCCGTGAAACTTTCCGGGTTCAAATGTAGCCGGTTTGCAAGCGCATAGAGGGATGTCTCTTTTAAATTGGCACGTCGGATTATATCAGGATGAGTTAAAATTCCGGCAGCCGAACCGTCGGCAATTTTTTCTCCGTCTGCAAGTACAATGGCGCGCGGCGTATACTCCAGCATGAGGTGCATGTCATGGGTGATGAAGAGAATTGTGATGCCTTTTTTGTTCAGTTCCACCAAAAACTCCATGATTTCATGGTAATGCATATAATCCTGGCCGGCAGTTGGTTCATCGAGAATCAAAATATCCGGTTCCAGTACGAGAATAGAAGCAATGGTCACCCTTTTTTTCTGTCCGAAGCTGAGCGCGGAAACAGGCCAATTCCGAAAAGGGTAAAGACCGCAAAGCCGCATGGCATTTTCTGTGCGTTTTTTGATCTCTTCCGGGGCAATTCCCCGGTTGGCCAGACCAAGCGCAATTTCATCGAAAATCATATGTTTTGAGATCATCTGGTTCGGGTTTTGCATGACCATGCCAATCCGAAGCGACCGTTCTTTAATGGTGTCGTTTGTGACGTCTTTCCCTTTGTAAAAAATTTTTCCGGAAGAAGGTTGTTCAAAGCCGCAGATCAGACGTGACAATGTTGATTTTCCTGCACCATTTTTCCCGACAATGCTTACCATTTCCCCTTTTTGGATGGTGAAAGAAAGGTTTTTGAGCACAGGCTGCCCGGGTTTATACGAAAAAGACAAATGATGGATTTCAAGCACCGGCTCTGTTTCGATGCGGGCAACCGGCTTTTTGGCATGTTTATACCAGTTTAAAAGGGCGTCTTTGCACCGGCTGAGTTGAAATGTATCCAGGTGGGCCGGATGCATTTCAGGTGTAATGCGGCAGCCGGCATATTTTGCAGCTTTGACATAAAGCGGCTCCCGGATATGGCACGTTTCCAGCACGGAAGAAGAAAGCAATTCATCCGGCGTACAATCGCTGATCATGTTGCCTTCATCCATCACAATGACTCGGTCTATTTTTTCAGCCAGTACATCCTCAAGCCGGTGTTCAATGATTATGACGGTCACGTTTGCTTTTTTTCGGATGTCCGAAATAAGCTGAATGGCTTGCTTTCCGGTTGCCGGGTCGAGATTTGCGAGCGGTTCATCAAACAAAAGAATTCCTGTATGGTCCACCATTACACCAGCAAGAGACACTTTCTGCTTTTGGCCGCCTGATAATTCATGTACATGTGCTGAAAGCTTGTTTTCAATACCGACTGTCCGAGCTGCTTTATCAACGGCATCATGCATGTCACGGAGCGCGAGACCCTCATTTTCCAGGGCAAAAGCGATGTCCTCGCCGACGGTTAAGCCAATGAACTGTCCGTCCGGATCCTGTAGCACTGTCCCGACTAATTTGGATATGGAGAAAATGTCCATATCTTTTGTTTCTTTTCCGTTTATCTTTAGACTTCCGGATACTTTGCCTTTATATGAAAAAGGAATGAGACCGTTAATGCAGTGGCCAAGTGTGCTCTTCCCCGACCCGGACTGCCCGAGGATCAGCACGCTTTCCCCCTCATAAATCGTTAAATTGATATCATGCAGGGTAGGGGTGGCCTGACTTCTGTATTGAAACGTATAATTCTGGAATTCAATGACGGGCTTTTTCATCTTTTCCTCCCGGTATTCTCTCATTCTTTTCGGAGACTACCGCTTTTGCTTCTCGTTTTCGCGTAAGCAGTAATCAGCAATGTTCCGATAATCCCGACTGTCACCATGTTAGACACACCCGCGACAATGCCTTGCAAAAATACTTTATTGGCAGGTTCCGCATAGATAAGGATGTCGAGCAAAGGGGCAACAAGAAACCATCCGATTGCTTGGGCAATGACTTGTACGATATTAAACAGAAAAATCTTTTTGCCGTTTAGAATGCCGGATTCGATGTCTATTTTTTTCGAAACAAGGCCGAATAAGAAGCTGACAAGGGTAGAAACGATCACCCAGCTCCACCAGATAGACCCGTAGGAAATGGCATCCTTTAAGGCGTGCCCGATCAGACCGATCAGGGCGCCTGCAACCGGGCCGGGCCGTATACAATCGACATAAGGGCAAGAAAAGCATAAGACGTTTCAATGGTTGTATTCGGGATGCCGGTCGGGATTGAAACAAACCTGCCCAAAATAATAAAAACGGCAGCGCCAATCCCGATTGCAACAATTGTGACGATCGATCTTCTGTTTGATTGCATGTCGTGTTCCCCCTATTTTTGATATACAATTTTCGGTGCTTTGCGGATGGTAATGTTCCATTTGATACCGGTATCGATATGGTAGGCTTTTGCGAAAGAGCCCTGGTTGATGGCGATGCCGAGTTTGTACAGGGAATTGATGTACAAAAGCGGTTCGCCAATATGGCTGTCGGCAAAAGAATGGCCGAATGTCATAATGTTTTTATAATGCTGGCGGGATTCGTTAAAAATCGTGACTTCGAACGAATCGCCGTAGTTGACGTCCAATTGCCTGAACAAGGAAGAATCAATATTGGTCCATAAATTGCCGAAACGGACATCCAGCGTATCGATCGTGCCTGTAATCACGCCATCCTGAAGCTCCGGTGCTTTTCTCGGCAGTTCAATAATGGAGTCAGCCGGAATTTCCGGCCCGATTTCTTCAAAACGGATTACCCCGGCAGCCAGTTTCGCGCCGGTGTAGGCATACACATCACGGCCGTGAAACGTATACGATTCTTCTGAATGCGGGAGCCGGTTGGTGGTTTCGTCAATTTCTCTGGCGGCCACAATCGTGTCTTTAATGTGGGTCAGGGTGCCGTTATCCGGTGTGATGATGTACTGGCCGTTTGCCGTTTTGGCGGCAATGCTGCGCCGATCGGATCCGACACCGGGGTCGACCACGCTCACAAACACGGTATCCGCCGGCCAGTAGGAAATCGTCTGGTACAGCCGGTAAGAAGCTTCCCAAATATGGTAGGGTGGAATTTCATGGGTCAAGTTAAAGATTCGGAGCGCTGGGTCAACCGAGACTGCTACCCCGTTCATCGCGGCTACGGCGCCGTCGCATAATCCGAAGTCTGTTTGAAGTACCAATGGTTTTGTCATATCATTTCCTCCTTGAATTTTGAAAAATAAAAAACCACGCCCCTATACGATAAGGGCGTGGTTTGAATTCACGCGGTACCACCTTCGTTCACTGTTTACTCACATAAACAGCCTTAGCCAGTACGGGAGCCTGCAATCTCCTTATACTGCGGCGCTTTAACGGGCGCTCTTCCCGCCGGAACCTACTTACGGTTAAGCTTTCAGCACGGAACTCCAAGGCCATTTTTCCGGTTCGTCCTTTTGCTTCTTTTCAGCAACCGAAGCTCTCTGTGAAAATTCGTGAACCGTACTTTTCCTTTTCCTCGTTTTTGGAATGAACTTTGAATTCATTATAGGATTAATCATTTGAAATTTCAAGATAAAATTTTATAATTTTGCTTTTTCATCAAATCCCGTCTTCTATCCTGAAAATATACATCAGCTGATTTTCGTCTTTTTGCTGGTGCTGCTCACTGCTGTATTGGCGTCTAATTGCGGCCGTGCCGTTTCCGGGTTGGTTGCAGATGAAAACGGCACGATTTCTGACGCTCCGCCGGTTATTGCGCCGTATACCCTCCGTCAAGCACGGCTGCCTGGCCGGTGATACCTTTTGCTTTATTGCTAACCAAAAAAACGGCATAATCAGCGATTTCTGTGACAGAAAGCAGCCGTTTTTGCGGGACAAGGGGATAAATCACTTCCTCAAGTACTTTTTCAAAAGGCACTTTCCGCGTTTCTGCCAGGTCTTTCAGCTGGTTGCGTACAAGCGGCGTGTCGACATAGCCCGGGCAAATGGCGTTGACACGAATGCCATGCTCCGCCCCTTCCAAAGCGGCTACTTTCGTCAACCCGATCACCCCGTGTTTGGCGCTGTTGTAGGCGGCTTTGCCGGCAAACCCGATCAGACCGTTAACAGATGCCATGTTTAAAATCGTGCCGCCGCCCTGTTTTTTCATGATGGGGAAAGCATGCTTGATGGCCATAAAAGGGGCTGTCAGCATGACTTTAATCAGCAACTCAAACTTCTCTGTCGGAAAGGCTTCAATCGGCGAGACGTACTGGAGCCCTGCGTTGTTGACGAGAATATCCAGACGGCCGAATGTGCTTGCCGTTGTTTCAATCACTTGCTTCAAGTCTTTTTCGATCGTAACATCACAAGGTGCAGAGACAGCACCCAATTCATCAGCTGCTTTCTGGCTTGCTTCGGCGTTTTTATCGGAAATCACGACATTGGCGCCTTCTGTTTTAAAAGAGCGCGCAATGGCAAGGCCGATGCCGCTTCCTGCCCCTGTCACAAGCGCGGTTTTTCCTTCAAGGCATTTTTCCATCCCTTTTTCCTCCCTGTAATTCGGATCAAATGATGCCAAATATGGTGTAGAGTGTAATGGCAAAGAAAACAGAAACGGTTTTAATGATGGTGACGGCAAAAATATCACGATAAGACTGCTTGTGCGTCAAACCTGTAACGGCAAGCAGCGTAATGACCGCACCGTTATGCGGAAGGGTATCCATACCGCCGGATGCCATGGCAACAACACGGTGCATGACTTCGGGCGGAATATGGGCAGCGGCAATGGCTTTGTTGTACTGATCCGCCATCGCGCTCAGTGCAATCCCCATGCCGCCCGATGCCGAGCCGGTCACCCCGGCAAGCGTTGTTGTTGTTACAGCGCCGTTTACAAGCGGATTTGTAAACGTATGGGAAATACCGTGGCTGATTGTTGTAAAACCGGGAAGCGAGGCAATAACGCCGCCAAACCCGTATTCAGCTCCGGTATTCATCGTTGCGAGCAGAGATCCGCCGATACTTGCATTCAATCCTTCTTTTATATTTTTCGTTACCCTTTTCCAGTCAAAAGCAATCGTTGCCAAAATGCCCATGACAAGCGCCATTTCCACCGCCCAAATGGCAACCACTGCGTTGATGTCCACCGTGCCAAAAGCGTCAAGGCCGATTTTGGAAAAATCGAATCCGTCCGGGTACCATTTCGGGATATAGGTGGTAAAAACTTTGTTCATGACACCGACAAGAACGAGCGGGACGAAAGCAAAAATCTGCCTAGCCAGCGATTGGCTTGCGGAAAGATCCGGTTCTGGTTCCTGTTCGGCTTCAAGCGCCACGGCCGTTTCTGAAGAAAAACCGTAATAGCCCTCGCCGGATTTTTCTGCTTTTTTCCGCCTGTATTCCAAGTACAATAGGCCGCATATCAGCACGAATGCACCGCCGAGCAGACCGAGAATCGGTGCTGCATAAATGTCCGTTTTAAAGAAAGTGGTGGGGATCACGTTTTGGATTTGCGGCGTGCCAGGCAAAGCATCCATCGTAAACGTTAAGGTTCCTAAAGCGATTGTCCCGGGAATGAGCCGTTTCGGAATATCCGCTTCCCGAAACATTTGGGCGGCAAACGGATAGATCGCAAACACGGCTACAAACAAGCTTACACCGCTGTAGGTCAGAATCGCTCCAAGCAGCACGATGGCAAGCATCGCCCGTTTTGCGCCGATGAGCTGGACGATCGTTTTGGCAATAGATTCTGCAATCCCGCTCATTTCCACCACTTTGCCGAAAATGGCACCTAAAAGGAAGACAGCAAAATAAGATTTAATAAAGCTGACCATCTTTTCCATAAACACATTTGAAAAGAACGGGAGCACATATTCCGGCGCCGTCAATAGTACGGCGAGCAGCGCGCACAAAGGGGCAAACAGGATCACCGAGTACCCCCTGTATGCAACAAATATTAATAGGCCCAGCGATAATAAAATGACGAAAAAGTCCATCTTCATCCCCCATTTTTCAATTTGAGAAAACGGTTACATTTATGAGCGTATCCGATTTGCCAGCAAACCTGTTTCCATAATCATAATAAAATGCAGCTGCCACAGTTGAATCAGCTTTCGATTGCAAGCATTACCCCAAAGTATTGTTGCAAAAGCGTCCGAGGATCTGCCCGGGTTTTTCAACTCATTCGGACAACCGGACTGCAAAAAAGAAAGCAGAAGCCGCCACGCCGGGCAGCTCCTTGATTTTTACCACCTTGCTGTCAGCATTTTCCGGCGGGTGTAGAATTCGACGCCGTCTGTGCCATTTGCGTGAAGGTCGCCGAAGAAGGAATTTTTCCAGCCGGAAAACGGGAAAAAGGCCATGGGCGCAGGCACACCAATATTAACGCCAAGCATGCCGGCCTGGATCTTTTCCCTGAAGTAGCGGACATTGCTGCCGTCTTTCGTAAACAGACAGGCGCCGTTACCAAACTCAGACTGGTTTGCCACTTCAATGGCTTCTTTCAGGCTTCCCACGCGCACAACGGAGAGGACCGGCGCAAAAATTTCATCTTTCCAAATGCGCATATCCGGGGTGACTTTGTCAAAGATGGTCGGCCCGAGGAAATAGCCATCGCCGTGCGTAGCCGCATCTTTTCTGCCGTCCCTCACCAAAACGGCGCCTTCTGCTATTCCGGTTTCGATATATTTTTCCGTACGTTCTTTATGTTCTTTTCTGATAACCGGTCCGAGGAACACACCTTCATCGAGGCCGTTGCCGATTTGGATTTCATCCGCTTTCTGCTTCAGTTTTTGCAAAAGCGGTTCGGCTGTGTTTCCGACAGCGACCACAACCGAGCAGGCCATGCACCGTTCGCCGGCTGACCCGAAAGCAGCGCCGATTACTTCTTTTACCGCGGTGTCCAGATCGGCATCCGGCATCACGATCGTATGGTTTTTGGCGCCTGCTAATGCCTGCACCCGTTTTCCGTTGGCTGCCGCGGTTTTATACACATATTCAGCCACTGGTTTTGACCCGACAAAGGAGATTGCGGGCACGTCTTCGTGTTCCAATAGACGGTTGACAACATCATGTGCGCCATGGACGATATTGAGCACGCCATCCGGCAGACCTGCTTCCCGGAACAATTCTGCAAGCCGGTTGGCAAGAAGTGGTGTGCGTTCCGACGGTTTCAGGACAAAGGTATTCCCCATCGCGATAGCCAGTGGAAACATCCAGCACGGCACCATCATCGGAAAATTGAACGGTGTAATGCCGCCTACAACACCGACCGGGTAGCGGTACATGCCGGATTCCATATTGGTTGCAATATCCGGCAGCTGTTTTCCCATCATGAGTGAAGGGGCACCTGCGGCAAACTCCACACATTCAATGCCGCGCTGCACTTCCCCGTAAGCTTCCGTATAGCTTTTTCCATTTTCCTCGGTAATCATTTTGGCGAGTTCATCCCAATGGTCCACAAGCAGCTGCTGGAATTTGAACAAGATACGCGCACGTTTCGGAACGGGCGTTGTACTCCACGTTTTGAAAGCCTCTTTTGCTGCTTCTACCGCTTCATCGACATCAAGCGCAACGGAGAGCGGCACTTCTGCAAGCAGGTCGTCTGTCGCAGGATTCGGGACAGCCTGGTAACGGGTTGTTTGCGGCTCAATCCATTTGCCGCCCACATAGTTTTTTAAAATATTTTTCGTCGTTGTGTTCAACGTCAACAGCTCCTTTTTAGAAATGAAATACAATATGTTTTCAATGATGGGGCACAGCTGCAAAGGCAAATCAGCTGTGAATTTGTATTTAAGTTTTGCCCCAGTTTGCACGATGGTTGATTTTTGACAAAACAGGGTACAGCGTAGCAATGATCCGGCCATTTTATACCGAAAAAATTTTCAGAGTGAGCGCTCATGCCGCTTTTTCCCGTTGTAAATTTTCCGGATAAGCACGCCGTCCGCAAATCAGCGGCCGCAATTTTTCAGGATAGGCGGCCATTTAACGCGGTACCAGCCGAAGATTAAAAATCAGTCGCTGCAAACTTCCAGAATCGGCCAGCCTAAAACATGGACCGACATGCAGCATATGGAATCTGAAAAGGCCGGCTGCTCTATCCCCGGGCCTGCACTTCCCCGGAAAACTGGTAATCATAGCAAACAAGATATAAATCTTCTATTTCCTTTTGCGAAGGAACCCTTGGATTGTTTTGCGGGCTGCCGCTGGCAAGGGCATCAGAAGCCATTTTGTTTATGGCGCTTTCAAACGGTTGCTGTGGAATGCCCCAGCCTCTTAAATTCGGGATATTTAAATCAAGGCACAGCTGCTTGACGGCACGGACGGCAAGATCAGCCGCTTCTTTGCCGGACAGGTCTTTCGCTTCCGGTGAAAAAATTTTCCCGATATCCGCGAGCCTTTCCAAACAGGCGGATTTGCTGAATTCGAGCACGGCAGGCAACAGCATGGCATTCGATACGCCGTGCGGGACGTGGAAGAGTGCGCCGATCGGCCGGCTCATTCCGTGCACAAGGCAGACAGAAGCGTTGGAAAATGCCATCCCCGCTTGCAAAGAACCGAGCGACATGGCGTCGCGCGCTTCCATATTTTCCCCATCTTCGTAGGCACTTTTTAAGTTCGGGATGATCAGCCGCATAGCGGACAGGGCAAGCGTATCGGTTAACGGATGGGCCCTTCTTGAAATATACGCTTCAATCGCATGGCTTAAGGCATCTACACCGGTTGCCGCTGTAACCGATTTCGGGGAAGACTTTGACAAAACAGGGTCCACAATCGCGACAGCCGGCATAAAGGCAGGCTGCTTGATCATCATTTTGACATCATTGGCAGTATTCGTAATGATCGTGGCGTCTGTCGCTTCTGACCCCGTTCCGGCCGTTGTCGGAACCGCAATATGCGGGACAGGCGGCTTTTCTGCTATTTTCCTTCCGCCCATGTAATCGCCGATATAACCACCGTTCGTTGCGACAACGGCAACGGCCTTGGCTGTGTCAATGCAACTGCCGCCCCCGAGAGAAACCAGCAGGTCGCAACTTTCCTGTTGAAAAAGGGCGAGCGCTTCAGAGACATAGTGGTCAACCGGTTCTGAATGGACACCTGTATATACGGCGCTTTTCACACCGGCTTCCTGCAAAATGCGCTGGCACGCATCCGCGTTTCCAAGCCCGGCCATGATTTTATCTGTGACAATTAAAGCTTTTTTTCCTCTTCGGGCCGCCTCTTCACCGATTTTTTCAAAAGCTTGTTTTCCGTAAAGAATGGTTTGCGGGGTCCGGAATACGGCTTGCCTCATTTTATTTTCACTCCTTTTGTGATGCTGCCTTTTTAAATGCAAAAAGCATGCCAAAAGCGTCTCGCAGAACTGGGCCTGTTTCATGCCGGGAAAGTGTAGGAAAAACACGACAATTGTAGCGGACTGGCTACACTACAGGCGCTACAAGTTATATTTTTTGATTTTCTGGTAAAGCGTTGTGCGGTGGATACCGAGCAGTTCCGCCGCTTTCGTCTTATTGCCGCCCGCATTTTTCAGCGCCCGGATAATGAGTGCTTTTTCTTGCGCCTCGCCCGCTTCTCTGGCGCGGCTGATCAAAGATTCAGCGTAGATGTCTTTTGCCGGTTGAACCTCATGAATCGCTTCCGGCAGATCGCCACGGCTGATTTCCGGCCCGTCGGCGAGTGTCACAAGCCTTTCCACCGTATTGGCCAGTTCCCTTACATTTCCTTTCCATCCGTAAGCCATCATCGCTGCAACTGCCTCTGAACTGATCCTTTTTTCAGGCAAATCGTAACGCCGGCAAAACGCCTTCAGAAAATGGGAAACCAAATCCGGTATATCTTCTTTTCGTTCGCGGAGCGGGGGCAAATGGATCCGGATAATATTCAGCCGGTAATATAAATCCGCCCGGAACGTGCCGGCTTCTACCATTTCTTCAAGATTGCGATTCGTAGCGGCGACAATTCTTACATTCGTTTTATATTTTTTTACACCGCCGACCCGCTCGGCTTCTTTTTCCTGAATGGCACGCAGCAGTTTCGTCTGCATGGCGGGCGATAGTTCCCCGATCTCGTCCAAAAACAGCGTGCCGTTTTCCGCCAGTTCAAATTTCCCGAGCTTCCCGCCTTTTTTTGCGCCGGTAAATGCGCCTTCTTCGTAACCAAAAAGCTCGGATTCGAACAAAGGCTCCGGAATCGCCGCGCAATTGACGGTAATAAATGGCCCCCGCGCATACGGGCTCAACTGGTGGATGCTTTTGGCAAACAGTTCCTTCCCTGTTCCGCTTTCCCCTGTTATCAAGACCGTTGCCGAAGTCCGTGCCGCCCTTCTCGCTAGCCGTTTTACGCGGGAGATGCTTTCGCTCGTTCCTAAAATTTGTGTGAAGCCGGCCTGGTCCGGTATCTTTTTGGAATCTGTTTTTTCTTCCCGGGCGGACAAAGCATCCTGCTGCAGCCGCCCGAAAATTTGATACAATTCCGAGACGCCTTCAAAGATCAGCATGCCAATCGCGCCCACTACCCGGCCCTCTTTCCAAATCGGGATACGATGGACAACCATTGCCTGCCCCTGAATATATTGGATGACACCGCGCTCAGGGATGGCCGTTTTAACAGTGATATGAAGGTTTGTATTTTCAATGACCTCGGTGACATGCCGCCCGATCGCATCTTCCCGTTTGATTCCTGTAAACCGGCTGTATGCCTCGTTAAATTCGATAAGAATGCCGTTTTCATCGACAACGGCAATGCCCTCATAGGCGCTCTCCAATACGGCGTTTAAAATCTCTGCTGCGTTTTTTGTTTGCGCCATTTGCCGGATATAGTGCGCGAGCCCGTCCAATATATCATGCCTTGTAAGGATGCCGGTGCATTTCCGGTTTTCATTTACGACCGGAAAGGCAGAAAAAGGCAGGGGCAGCACGTCAAGCAGGCTTGCTTGTTCAGAGATTGCTGCAAAATTTCTCTTTGGCAGTGCCCGAAAGACCGGTTCGTTTTCCATATGATCCAGCAATGCGGCGAGGACATGATGCAGCGTCAGCATCCCGACTGGCTGGTCTGTCTCATCCGTAACCACAAGGCTGCTTAAATTTTGCCCGCGCATGATGCATGCCGCTTCCCGGAACACGGTCCCTGGCCGGATGACATAAGGGCAAGGGGACATCCAGACACCTGCTTTTAACATGCTTTCCGTTTTTTCATAGTAAAGCGGTTTTGCCATTTCTCATTCCCCTTTTTGAAACGAAGGCTGCCGGCATACCCGGCACCATTCCGTTTAAATCGTTTTTAAGCATGCAACGAATAACTTCTTCTTTTCTTGCCGATTTCCTTTTGAAAAGTGCCATTTGTAAAATTTTTTTGCCGGATCAGCATGATTTATCATGGGAAAAAGTTTGCTGTTTGGAGGAAAAAGGGAAAAGGTTGCATGAGCGTATAGTAAAATGAAAAAAGGGTGGTCCGTGATGAAGGAAGAAAAAATGCGTTTTCCATTAAGCCCTAAGGCCAATCCGCAGGCTGTTATAACTGGGGAGCATTACCGGTTTACCGTGCTGACGCCGAAGCTGATTCGCTTGGAATATGCGGAAAACGGCATGTTTGAAGACAGGGCGACACAAACCGTGCTGAACCGGGCGTTTCCGGTACCGGCATTCCGGAAGCTGGAAAACGATGTTTCGCTTGAAATCATCACCGAAGCTTTCCATCTGCACTACCTTAAGAAAGGCCCGTTTTCGCCGAATGCACTTTTTATTGATGTGAAAAGCAATTTTACAAACCACAAGAACCGCTGGTATTTCGGAACACCGGTGGAAACATTGAAAGGCACAGCCAGAACGCTGGACCAGGTGGATGGGGAAATCGATTTGGAAGAAGGCATTCTTTCTAAAAAAGGTTACGCGGTGCTGGATGATTCGGAATCTTTTATTCTTGTTGATGAAGAGACGATTGAACCGCGCAAGAACAAAGGCGTGGATCTTTATTTTTTTGCGTACGGCCGCAGTTATCTGGAGGCATTGCGTGATTTTTACAAACTGACAGGGGCGCCACCGCTTTTGCCCCGGTTTGTGTTCGGAAACTGGTGGAGCCGGTACTGGCCGTATAAAGAGCAGGAATATAAAACGCTTGTGGAGCGGTTTGAAAACGAGGATATTCCTTTTTCTGTCGCCGTGCTGGACATGGACTGGCATCTTGTGGATATTCCGGCAAAATACGGGAGCGGCTGGACAGGCTATACGTGGAATAAGGAGCTGTTTCCGGATCCAAAATCGTTCTTGGACTGGCTGCATGCACGGCATTTAAAAGTAACGCTCAATCTGCATCCGGCCGACGGGGTGCGTGCCTATGAGGAAATGTATCCGGAAATGGCTGTAAAAATGGGCATCGACCCGGAGACGGGAGACCCGATTTTATTCGATATCAACAACCGCTTTTTCCATGATGCGTATTTTGCGTACTTGCACCATCCGCAGGAAAAAGACGGCGTTGACTTTTGGTGGATTGACTGGCAGCAGGGGACAAACAGTTCGATTGAAGGGCTTGATCCTTTGTGGCTTTTGAATCATTTCCACACCTTGGACAGGTTGAAGTCCGGAAAGCGCCCGCTCATTTTATCACGCTACGCCGGCGCCGGCAGCCACCGTTATCCCATCGGTTTTTCCGGCGATACCGTTGTATCCTGGGACTCTTACCGGTTTCAGCCGTATTTTACGGCAACAGCTTCAAATATTGGCTACTCATGGTGGAGCCATGATATCGGCGGCCACTTCGGCGGGGCGCGTGATGACGAACTGGCTGTGCGCTGGGTGCAGTTTGGCACTTTCAGCCCGATCTTGCGCCTGCACAGTACGCAGAGTGAATTCATGGGGAAAGAGCCGTGGAAATACGGGAAAGAAGCGGCGGATGCAATCAAGGCATTTCTACGGTTAAGGCACCGGCTGGTTCCGTATCTTTACACGATGAACTGGCGGACGCATCATGACTTACTGCCGCTTGTCATGCCAATGTATGATTTGTATCCGCTTAATGAAGAAGCGTATGATGTCCGGCACCAGTACTTTTTCGGCAGCGAACTGGTCGTTGCACCGGTGATGGAAAAAAGAAATCCGGCGCTTGGTCTCGCGTGTGTAAAGGTATGGCTGCCGTTTGGCACGTGGTACGACTTTTTTACCGGCCACCGTTATGAAGGCGGCACGAGGTTAAACGTGTACAGAGGGCTTGGCCGTTTGCCTGTTTTTGCGAAAGCCGGCGCGATCATTCCACTTGCGGGGCACTGCCCACATAAAAATGGAACCGGAAATCCGAAGCAACTGGATGTACTGGTTTTTCCGGGGAGCACAAATACCTTTGTACTGTATGAAGATGACGGGGAAACGCTGGCATATGAAGATGGGGCGTATGCCTTGACGAGATTTGAACTCGACTGGGAGGAGCAGAAATTTATTGTGCATCCGGTTGAGGGCGACTTGCGTGTTTTGCCTGTTCCAAGAGAGATCCGGGTGCTGTTTCGCGGATTCGGAAACATCGAAATATCCGGGTATTCGGCATCCTATGAGGAGGCAACAGATACAACGATTGTGCGGATTGCAGCATACGATCCGGAAAAAGGGGCTGCGGTTTCATTTTCGGCCGGCACGCACGATGTTCGCGCACGCCGCTTGCAGGATTTTTACGGGCTGCTGAACGCGGCACAGATTGCTTATCGTTTGAAAGAGGAGATTTATGCCTTGGCCCGGGAAGAAGAGGCGCCTTTGAAAATACTGGCCCGACTGCGCACCATGAATCTCGACCCGGATTTGTTTGATGCGGTGTTTGAGCTGATCTACAGGGAATAAAGCGGCTGCCTGCCGGGGACAGCTTTTTTGGTGCTGCCTGATGTATTTCATAGGTGTGCTGATTGGATTTGGCGGATAATTCCCGGAAGGCATACTATTAGATTTGGCAAATGCATTTTGAATGTAAAGTACAAGTATAGAAAAGATGAATTCAGAAAATCCGGAACTTAAGCCAGTGGAATTATTGCCATTGGGAAGGGAACTTGCAGTTGGGTTATCCGGATTTGGAAAACGGTACGCTTGCTGGTTGCGGGTCAACCGGCAAAATCCGCCTCAACCTGTCGAAAAAAGACAAAATGAGAAGGAAACCAGACTGCCTGCTTCGAATATCTTTATAGAAGAAGAGAAATTGAGGGGGGACCAAATGGACCGGATTGAACAGCTTGAACAAAGAGTGGCCGTTTTGGAACAGGAAGTGGCAACATTAAAAACTGACCTTGCAGCGAAACAGGGAAACCAGCCGGCCAAAAGGGAAGCCGGTCAAAGCGCCATACCAACCACAACCGGCACGCCGGATAAACGGGTTGAGAAAACCGCACCACGCATAGAGGATGCTGAGACACCGGTGCAGAAAACACCGGTTCAGGCGAAGCCGGAACCGGTTGATTGGGAATACCGGCTCGGAAGGGTGTGGCTGCCGAGAATCTTTATTTTCGTGCTGCTTCTAGGCATCATTTTTGCCTTTACCATTGTGGCCATTGCGGGGACGGAACTAATCAGGGTTTTGCTCGGTTTTGGCGTGGCCGCTGTGCTGTACTTTTTTGGGGAGAGACAGATTAAGAAACAAATGGTGGCACTTGGAACCGTGCTGCTGTCCGGCGCCGTTTCCGTTGCCATTTTGACGACGTTTGCGATGCATGTTTTGTACGGTTTCGTGCCGCCTTTCATTGCATTTATCCTGAACCTGATCTGGATCGGGCTTGGGCTGTTTCTTTCTGACCGGCACCGTTCTGAAGCGATTGCGATTTTAACTGCATGTGCCGGGTATCTTGTGCCGTTTTTGGTTGAAGGAAAGGAACATGCCGCCCATTTTGTCATTTGGTATGAAACGGCATTTTATGCGCTTTTGCTCTTGTTTGCCGTCCGGAAATCTTACAAAGCGCTGTTTTATACGGCAAGTGGGCTGTGGCATGCCGCCGTTTTTATCCTTTATATCAATCTTTTGATCAATCAAGTTGGTGCAGGGATCTCGTATTCTGTTGTGCTTGGGGCGATCATTCAGCATGCGCTGCTTTGCTGGGTCGCTTTTTACAAGAAGGGAATGGGAGAGGCAACGGTGCCGGTCTTATTCTCAAGCTTTGTGCTGACAACCGGATGGGCTTATAGTACGCTGGAGGAAGTGCCGGGCATATTGCTGCAAGCATCGCTTCAACATGCGCTGTTTAATCTATACTTATTGGCCGCTGCAGTCGCTTACGGCTGGTTTGCCTACTACGGCCGGGAAAAACAAAACCGGGAGCAGATCTCTGTCTCCATTTCCATTTGTACAGTAAGCGTTGTTTATTTCCTGTACCAAATTTTGCCTGATCATGTGTTAAATCTTGCCGTGTATTTTATTGTAGCCACGGTCGCCATTTATCTTGGCTTTCATTTTAAAGCAGTCATTCAGCAGGTTATCGGGTTATTGCTTTATATTTTTACAACTTTTCAATTATTTTCCACTGCATGGATCCGGGATGTGTTCAGTGCGGAGACTTTCGTGTGGCTTGTTGTGATCGGGACGATGCTGTTTTTCTACCGGATGCTGGCTGCAGCTTCGTTGAAACAGGAAGGGCTGAAAAACTTTATGATCGCCGTAAATGCCTTTTTTCATCTTGTTTTTCTTACCCAGCTGGCAGGTGCGGTTGCAGAAAGCTGGTCCGTCAGCCTGCGGATGATGCTCCAGTCTTTTGTCTGGATGGTATATGCTGCAGCTGGAGTGGCGCTCGGGGTTTGGAAAGACAACAAGAAGATCCGGCTCGCGGGGATGATCCTGCTTTTGATCACGCTTTGTAAATTGATTTTTGTCGATATGCATACCGTCAACCTTTTCATCCGGACGATTTTGTTTATTGCCCTCGGGACAGTCGGGTTGCTTGTGTCAAGGCTGTTCTATGTGAAAAAATAGTGTGTTATTGCCTTGCACCTATCCCCTGAAAGAAGGCAGGTGATAGGTGCAGTTTTTTTAAAAAAATATGGCTGAAGAGGCGAGCAGTTTCATACGAAACCTGCGCAAAAACAGGGCTGTGCCAGGCATTTCCGGTACAGCCCTGTCCTATTTTCCAAGTATATCCGCCTGGACGATGCATATATTGTATTGATAAACGATGGAATGAAAGCGTAATCATTATTAAAAAGTCCTACGGTGTGATGTCAAGGGTTAAAAACAAGTGAATTGGAAATTTTGTTGGCTCTATGTCGTAAAAATGGCAATACTGAACTAAGCCTCCAGATAATTGGAATAATCTGGAAGTTTTCAAGTTCAGGCTATCGATGATGGTTACCTGGTTACCTCATCGCGTCACCTTCTTTTTCGGCGCATAAATTTGATCGTTGCGGAGCAGCGCATCGATCAGGCGCACCAGTTTTCTTGCCGTTAAGACGAGGGCGCGTTTGTGTGAGTGCTTATGCACCTCACGATATTTCTTTTGGTAAAAGGCGCGGTACTCAGGTTCGTGTCGCCGGACCAGATTGGCAGCCTCAACCAGGTAATACCGGAGATAACGATTGCCTGTACGCGCAAGCATTTTGTCATCAGCCTCAAAATCACCCGATTGGTGGCGGGGCCAGAACAATCCAGCAAATTTTGCGATCGCGGCTTGGTCGTCAAAGCGCTCAATGTCGCCGATTTCAGCGAGAATCCCAGCACAGCTCACCGGGCCTATTCCCGGAATGGTCTGGAGGGTATTCGGGATTCCATCAAGAACGCGGGCAATCGCCTTATCCAAATCCTTGATTTGGCGTTTAAGATGCCGGATGATCTCAATAGAACTGCCCAGGACCAAGTCAATCGAATCCTCCACACATTTAGAAAGCCGGTAAGAGGACCGGGCAGCTTTTTGGATGGATGCGGCCAAATCCTCGGGATCGCTAAAGCGGCCATGGCCTTTGGTCTGGAGATACATCGCTAAGTCCTCCAGAGGCATTTGGGCAATTTCATCGAGGCTATAGGCCTCAAGCAAAAATTCCGTTATGGCATGGCCGAAGATCGGTGTATCCACTTCAAGGTTAAAGGCACTGAATTTGAAAAACAGATGATTCAAAAATACCTGTTGTTCCCGGGTTAAACTTTGAATCAGGTGATAGCGCATCCGTGTTAACCGTTGAAGGGCAAGGTATTGTTCTGACTGAATCACGGATTTCGGCAATCTCCCGAAACGCAAGCGGTCCGCAATTACCCAGGCATCTTTGGGATCGGTCTTGTCCATCTCGGCATAAGCCTTTTTGAAATTTCTCACCAGCTTCGGATTCAGGGTAAACACCTTTGTACGACGCTGTTTCAGCTCGGGATCTTCATGGAAAAACATTGCCGGGTGCCAACTATACACAGATGTGGCCTCCATGGCGATCTGGATGGTGTCATCCGCCTCCGCATGTTGGAGGATGGCGTCTCTTAACTCAGAGGCACCGGGAAGATTGTTTGTCACCGTTTGGGTGGCCAACGTTTCCCCCATTCCATCCATCAGGCAGGCATCGAGGTTTTTGGAGCTCACGTCAATACCGACAAATAAGGGCATATGATTTCCTCCTCTCTGTATTGGGATCGATGGAATCGGACGCTTCGGGATATCCCCAGATGGCTTGCCGATCTGTCAGCCTCGCGTATGAGAACTCATCCGGGCCGTGGGCTGCCTGGAACTGCTCATTTCCAGCACGGAGATCCGGAGGAACGGCCTACGGGTTAGACGTTCAAGCAAGAACCTGGGGATGCAGACTTTTCGAGTAGTCAGGCTACAAGGAGGGGAAGCATTGACCCAAACGATCCTAAGACCATTATCCGGGAACATCGCGAAGCGTCCAAGTCCGAACTTGTATTCACTTGTCAATGAGCAGCAGAATGAACTGGAAATTGACATCCACTTTGGATTTAAACTTATTATACGAGGAGGGTATGCCGTATAAACCAGGGTCTGTCGGTGTGCCGATCCCTGGCGTTGAGATTAAAATTGTGGACCCGAATGATTTGGAAGTGCCGGCTGGCGAGGTCGGGGAGCTGGTGGTCCGCGGCGATAACATCACCCCTGGCTATTACCAAAATAGAGAAGAAACAGCGCGGGTTTTAAAGAACGGCTGGCTTTATACAGGGGATCTTGCGAAAGTGGATGAAGACGGATATTTGTATATCGTCGACCGTAAAAAAGATTTAATCATTCGTGGCGGTTTTAATATTTACCCGCGTGATATCGAAGAACTGCTTGCCCGCCACCCCGCTGTGCTGGAAACGGCAGTGATCGGTGTGCCGGATGAGCGGATGGGGGAAGAAGTGCTCGCTTTTATCGTGAAGAAGCCGGGAGACGAAACGTCAGCGCAGGATTTGGCCGCGTATTGCCTCAAGCATCTCGCGAAAAACAAAGTGCCGAAAAAATTTGTCTTTCTAGATGACCTGCCGCGCAACGGGGTCGGGAAAATTTTAAAAACGCAGCTGAGGAAACAAGCTGCCGATTTGCAACCGTAATGGCGGTTGTTTTTTTTGTGCAAGCGCTGTGTCCGGCACATAAAAAGGCTTTTACAGGAAAAATAGCGGCGAAGCGGGCGCCGCTACTTGTTATTGGAGTTGTGTCGGGACAGAAGATGTGTGATAGAAAATATTTTCCCTTGTTAACTGAAAGTGCTGCAAAAATGCTTCAAAATAAGCTTCAAACGGTTCCCCATTACGCACAAGCCTGTCGAGGTGCTTGGCGATGCCGACGATTTCGGAAATCACAAGTTGCGGGTTCTGTTCTAGATTTTTCCGAAAATAAAAAATTTCTTCGTAGATCATTTCGTCCGGCGCCACACCCCGCTTTACAGCAGACCGCGTTTTTTCTTCGCGCTCGTAAATTTTGTTGATATACCGCTTCAGCAATTCTTCATATGTTTTTCTGTCCACCACCCCTTTATGGTGTGAAGTGATGAAAATTTGCGCATCTGTTTCCAACGTGGTTTTCGCGGATGCGATAAAGGCGTCAATGTCAGAGTCGGCGTTGTTGTACCACGGTCCGAAAGAGGCCAGGTCAAAATCGCCGGCAAACAGGACACCGTGTTCCGGAAAATACGGGCAGCAGTATCCTTCCGTATGGCCGGGCGCATGGATCATCAACATTTTCGTCCCATATACATTGAGCTCTTCCCCGTACGGATACCATTTTTCCGTAAGGTTCAGCACCGGCTGCCAGTGCGGGCGGTCCCAGTTTTCAGGCGGTTTCTCAAACAGCTGCTTCATCCACTTTTTGCGGCTCTCCGGGTCGGCCGGGCTCAGCATACCGCTCGCTTTTGCCAGCTCTTCAACATCATTCAGTTTTTTTACATCATATGGATTGATTTGAATTTCGGCGTCTTTAAACAGGTACGCGCCCCAAATATGGTCCAGATGGTAATGGGTCAAATAAACAGACCGAATGGCGTATTCCTTTTTTATTTCATTTAAAATTTGAAAGCCGCTGCCGCAGTCAACCAGCGCCGCCCCCTGCCCGCCCTCGACGAGAAGCGAGGTACTGAACGGAACGCGGCTGCCGTTTTCCCCCGTAATGACGGTAAGCGGCCCGAATTTCGTATATGCCATGGGTAAGGCCCCCTTTAAAATGAATGATCATTCATTTTTCTTTATTATAATGAATTTGAACTATTTTGTCTATTAAAAAAATACTTTTAACAATCTTCCCATATACGCTCTCATTGCCTTTTCCAAATCATAACCCCCATCATGCAAGCACCAGTCATACGTGACGCCCCGTGCTGCAATGAAGAGGTACTCCGTGATTTTTTCTGCAGGCATATCACGAACCATTTCTCCTGCTGTCTGGCCGTCTGCAATGATTTGTGCAAGTGTCTCCTGCATGCCGCGCCCCTTTTGGATAAACAGGCGGTTTTCTGCATGGTAAAGCTGCTTCATCATACTGATTCC
Organism: Weizmannia sp. WK01; assembly: GCF_025905465.1. NCBI lineage: Bacteria > Bacillati > Bacillota > Bacilli > Caryophanales > Bacillaceae > Heyndrickxia > Weizmannia sp. WK01. Next base: position 730,099 of record NZ_CP109616.1, read on the forward strand.
TGTTTTTTCATTGTATTGTGCATAAATGGCAAAAAAGGCTGTGATCTTGTGTGGAAAATCGAGGTGTTTGAGACGTTCGCGCACTTGTTCTGCAAAATACACATCTGCCCGGCTGTACATTTCAAGAAGTAAGTCATTTTTCGAGGGAAAATAATGATAAAAAGCACCGACTGAAACGCCGGCCAGCCGGCAAATATCTTCAATTTTAATGTCTTTGTATCCTTTTTTGGCAAACAGCTCCATCGCTGTTTCGAAAATCCGGTTTTTCGTTTCCATCGCCTGTTTTTTCCTTTTGGTCAACGGCTTTTCATCCATCTTTCATTCCCCGATTCTTCATGATATGTAAAAAATTATGAAAGCAAGCCGCGGCCTTTGTCAATGCTTCCTCTACATATGTGAAAAATTTCACATTTTGTCTACCGATTTTTTATTATACCCATTCTATAATGAAAATGTTCACCGAATCCATTCGATGAAAATGGAAAATCCGGGGAGGCCTTTAAAATGAAATACAAAAAGCTATTTGAAACTGTGAAAATAAGGAATGTGGAACTCAAAAATCGTTATGCAATGGCACCAATGGGTCCGCTGGGTCTTGCCGATGCAGAAGGCGGTTTCAACCAGCGCGGGATTGAGTATTATACAGCCCGTGCGCGCGGGGGAACCGCTCTGATTATTACCGGCGTCACTTTCGTTGATAATGAAGTGGAAGAGCACGGAATGCCAAACGTACCTTGCCCGACCCATAACCCTGTCCATTTTGTCCGGACTTCCAAAGAAATGACAGAGCGCATCCATTCATATGATTCGAAAATTTTTCTGCAAATGAGCGCCGGTTTTGGCCGGGTGACGATCCCGACAAACCTTGGCGAGTACCCGCCGGTTGCACCGTCGCCAATCCCGCATCGCTGGCTGGATAAAACATGTCGCGAACTGACAGTTGAAGAAATTCATTCCATTGTCCGCAAATTCGGGGATGGGGCGTTCAATGCGAAGCGCGCCGGATTTGACGGGGTGCAAATCCATGCTGTGCACGAAGGCTATTTGCTCGACCAGTTTGCGATTGCGTTTTTCAACAAACGTACCGATGCATACGGTGGCCCGCTTGAAAATCGCCTTCGTTTTGCCCGGGAAATTGTCGAGGAAATTAAACAGCGCTGTGGCGAAGATTTTCCTGTGACGCTCCGCTTCAGCCCGAAAAGTTTTATCAAGGATTGGCGGGAAGGGGCACTGCCTGGCGAGGAGTTTGAAGAAAAAGGCCGCGATTTGGATGAAGGCATCGAGGCAGCAAAGCTGCTCGTTTCCTACGGCTATGATGCTCTGGACGTCGATGTTGGTTCTTATGATTCATGGTGGTGGAGCCATCCTCCGATGTACCAGAAGAAGGGGCTTTACATTCCGTATGCCAGGCTGGTGAAGGAAGCTGTCGATGTGCCTGTCCTTTGCGCGGGCCGCATGGACAATCCGGATCTTGCACTTGCCGCACTGGAAGACGGAGCATGTGATATTATCAGCTTGGGCCGCCCGTTATTGGCTGACCCGGATTACGTCAATAAGCTCCGAACCGGGCAGGTTGCCGATATCCGCCCGTGTCTGTCATGCCATGAAGGCTGCATGGGTCGGATCCAGGAGTATTCTTCCTTAGGCTGCGCAGTGAATCCGGCTGCCTGTCGAGAAAAAGAAGCAGCATTGACACCTGCTTTAAAAAAGAAACGCGTACTGATTGCAGGCGGCGGCGTGGCCGGATGCGAAGCTGCCCGTGTGCTTGCATTGCGCGGCCATGAACCGGTCATTTTTGAAAAATCGAACCGTTTAGGCGGCAACTTGATCCCTGGCGGCGCACCTGATTTTAAAGAAGATGACCTGGCGCTTGTTGCCTGGTATGAGCATACGTTGGAACGCCTTGGCGTAGAAATTCATTTGAATACTGCATTGACAAAAGAAGAAATTTTGGCTGCAAACGTGGATGCCGTGCTGATTGCAACGGGTTCGAATCCGAAAATTTTGCCGCTCGACGGAAAAAACAAAGTATTTACAGCAGAAGATGTTTTGCTCGATAAAGTGGATGCCGGGCAACATGTTGTCATTGTCGGCGGCGGTCTTGTCGGCTGCGAACTGGCTTTGAACCTTGCAGAAAAAGGAAAAGATGTCTCGCTTGTGGAAATGCAGGACAAACTGCTGGCAGTTAATGGTCCGCTTTGCCACGCTAACTCGGACATGCTGGAAAGACTCGTACCGTTTAAAGGTGTTCAAGTCTACACTTCTTCAAAAATAGTAGATACGACAGAAAAGACAGCCGTTGTGGATGTTGACGGCGAATTGCGTGAAATTGAAGCAGACAGCATTGTGCTCGCAGTCGGCTACTCGGCTGAAAAATCACTCTATGAAGATTTAAAGTTTGAGGTTGCCGATCTTCATGTGGTTGGCGATGCCCGCAAGGTCGCAAACATCATGTATGCCATCTGGGATGCTTACGAAGTCGCGGCAAATCTGTAAAGTTTAAGGAAACCCGCCAAAGATTTTCCGGCGGGTTTCCTTGTTTTTAAAGCAGGAGACCTTGTGGTTATTTTGATTATTTTTGTTTTTGCTGATTTTTTTCATAACAGTCATCTTCAAAAAACGGACGGGAAGATTTGCCGTATCTCGGCGTACCTCCATCACTGTTTGTAATAATATGCGCTTTTTCGAGGGAATAGGTGTTGGCAGCTGTGGCTTGGACTTCATCCCAAAATATCTGAATGGCTTCCGTCCTCATGATGACTGTGGGGCTGACGCAGGAAGCCCCTTTTGCCATTGATTTCCCATCCCTCATAGAGAATGGCGTGGTGGACTTCCATATGCTGTTTCTTTTTCAGTCCCTGAATTGCCATCTGCTTCAGAGAACAGGTAGTCTGCCTTCTTCCCATCAGGCAGTGAAGCAGCTATTTCCAGCTCTTCTTGGTTGGATGAAGCTCTCTAAAGCATGCTGCTTCTGACATATAAAAAGAGTATCAGGAAATACCCGGCATAGTCCGACGTGATATAAAATAGAAGGCTGAAACTTTTTACACTTTTTGCGATTTTGATTATAATAGGCTTTGTACATATCGGGACGAGGAGGAAATGCCAGTGGCAAAGTTAGATGAGACATTGTCCATGTTGAAAGATTTAACCGATGCAAAAGGGATTGCCGGCAATGAAGCAGAAGTGCGTGCCGTTGTCAAAAAATACATAGAGCCGTATGCCGATGAACTTGACACAGACGGCCTCGGCAGCTTAATTGCAAAGAAAACGGGGCAGGCGGACGGCCCGAAAATTATGATCGCCGGCCATATGGATGAAGTTGGTTTCATGGTGACACAAATTGATGAGTCGGGCTTTCTGCGCTTCCAAACGATCGGCGGCTGGTGGTCACAGGTGATGCTTGCCCAACGCGTTACGGTTGTAACAGATAAAGGTGATGTGACAGGTGTGATCGGATCGAAGCCACCACATATTTTATCACCGGATGCACGCAAAAAATCGTACGAAATCAAGGATATGTTCATTGATATTGGTGCCACAAGCCGGGAAGAAGCGCTTGAATGGGGCGTAAAACCGGGCGACATGGTGGTGCCTTACTTTGAATTTACGGTTATGAAAAATGAAAAAATGCTGCTTGCCAAAGCCTGGGATAACCGGATCGGCTGTGCAGTTGTCATTGATGTGCTAAAAAATCTGCATAAAGAAAACCATCCGAACATCGTTTACGGTGTAACAAATGTCCAGGAAGAAGTGGGCTTGCGCGGCGCGAAGACGGCAGCCAGCAAAGTGAAACCGGATATTGCCTTTGCACTTGATGTCGGGATTGCCGGGGACACCCCAGGAATCTCCGAGAAAGAAGCACTCAGCAAAATGGGCAAAGGTCCGCAAATCGTGATTTACGACGCTTCAATGGTGGCGCATAAAGGCTTGCGCGATACGGTTGTGAAAGTTGCTGAAGAGTTAAATATCCCGTACCAGTTTGAATCGATTCCGGGCGGCGGAACAGACGCCGGCTCCATTCACTTAACGGGCAGCGGCATTCCATCTCTTGCCATCACGATTGCAACACGCTATATCCACTCGCACGCCGGCATCTTGCACCGTGATGATTACGAAAATACTGTTAAACTAATAACAGAAGTGATCAAACGTCTCGACCGCAAAACAGTAAACCATATTATTTTTGACTAAAATCATAAAAATTCCGGGCACTTTTTGATGTCCGGATTTTTTTATGAATAAAGTTTTCCGATAGTCCACCAAAAAGCTCTTTATGCAAAAATTTGCCACCAAGTATTCTCTTCTTTTGTCCGCCTTTCCTCTTATTGGTATCTCATGGGGATGATGATTGCCGCCACCATCTGAATATCCTGGTTTTAGTTAGTGGAGAAAGGGAAATAAGTAACCAAGTTAGCTCAAAAGACCTAATTTTTGAAAAAATATTAAAACGAGAAGCTGGTTGATAGAAAATAGTGGTAAAATAAACCGTTTGTACACTCGAACAAGGGGAGGCGGTGAGCGAAGGATGGATAAAAGCGATCTGATCCGCAAAAGGGAAAACATGCAGGCTCAGGCAGCAGCAGCGAGGCAGGATGCTGCACTGCTTGAAGAAAAAATCGAGCGGCTGTATCGGGCAAAGGGGCGAATGGAGGGAGTCATTGAAGGCGCATGGCAGCACGAAAGGAAGGTGGCGCATATTGATTTTCATCCACCCTCTTGGAAAGGCACAACGAAAAATAAGTATTTGAATCACTTGCATAAAATAGAGTCGTCTGTACGCCAATATGTGCATCATCTCCGAAATACGGAGGACAGGCTGGAAGAAGAAATCCGGCGCCTTGCGAACCAGCTGAATGAGGCACAAAGCAATTTATCATATTTGCAGTCGTATATTTCTAACTTGAGCCAGGAAATTGTGGAAGGGGATTAAGTGATGGGAGAAATTGCGATCAATCAAACCGTCTTCCGTGCAGTGCTCAGCCAAGCGGACAGTACCAGGTCTACGCTTGAGGGCATTAAGCCGGTAAAAATAACACTGCAGCAGCCGCCGGATTTAAAAAGCATGAGAGAACAGCTTGAAATAGTGGGGAAACTGCAGAACACGTTGAAACTGTACAGCGCGCTTCTCGATGCGGACTTGCGGAAACTGGAACAATTAGGGAATGAGATGGTACAGCAGGATGATCACATCGGCCAGTCTTTTCACAGGCTTGAGAATTAAAGAGGGGAAAGGGTTGAATGTTGCACCATGAAAGTTGAATTTGAAGAACTGCTGCATCTGCAAAAAGAAATCGACCGGAGCACAAAAGAAATGGCGGCAAGGCTGGAAGTTGTAAGGCAAAAAACAAACGCGATCAGTAGGCTGCAATCTTTTAAAGGGAAAGCGGCAGATTCAGCAAAACATTATTTTCACACTACCCACGGTGAAATGATTGAAGCACTGGTGACAGCTGCCCGGCAAGTTCAGCACCGGTACAACCAAATCATTTCCGAATTTGAGGGTACAGTGGATGATTCGCCAGGCGCGGTACTGCACGCTGATTATATGCATGACCTTAATCAAAAAACGCGCATATTGAAAAACCAAATGATGGACATCTACCATGAAGGATTACAAGTTTTGCACAGCATTTCCGATATTGTATCCATTCCGGCACCGGACTTGGGCCATTTCATAGAAAGCGCTGAAGCATCACAAAAATTTGCGAATGAAGTGAATGAAAAACTCCACGCCTTTGACCGCAAAGCCCTGCAAATCGTCGAAGAAAGCCGCCGCGACGTGGACAGGGTGATGAAGAAAGTGATGGAAGCAGGAGAAAGGAGTTTGGTTGGGGGCGGACAAGCTGACTGTTTGAATGATAATGATTCGTCACTACATGAACAACAAGTGTTTGTCGATAAATTAGCAATATTTATTTTAATGAGCAATGGCTTTAAAGCAATGCAACGTACTTATAAATACATTAATAAGTCTAACACCCTGTTGATTGCTGCTATCCAGTTCTATATTTATTAGAAACTGGATAAGGGGAGGCGCAAAGCATTTAAAAGTGAGCTTTTCCATAATTTTACAAAGGAAGAGTATCGAACATTTAATAATTATATGAATAATACAATCTATAAAATAAATGGAAAAGCTCTTTTAAATCATCTGGCTAAATACAAAGGGAAGGCACTTTCAAAAGAAAATTTTAATCATTTACTTGAGTCTATTGAAACGTTTGGCAGAGAACGTGGGAAACTTGCAATGAAGAAAGAATTTGAAAACCTTTATGGAATAGATAAATTTAGAGAGATGAAGAAACTATCTCCAATTAAAAAAGCTGTGAAAATATCAACAACATTTGTAGACGAATTTGCTGGAAAAAAATATAAAGCAATTAAAAAAACTGTCAGATCTCTCCCAGAGTGGAAAAAACCAAAAGTTGCATACAAAAATTTGACAGAAGAAATAAAAGAAAGTTTTAAAGGCCTGAATACATTGGGAAAAGGGGCAAAAGTAGCCGGAAAAGCACTAGGCCCGCTAGGTTACGGACTTATAGCTGCGGATAATTACAAAAAGTATAAGGGTGACACGCAAAAAGTTGTAGTTGGAACTGTTGTAGACGGTGCTTTTGGCACGGCAGCTACTGCGGCAGGTACAGCAATTGGTTCCGCATTCTTTCCTCCGATTGGCACGGTAGTTGGATTTGGAGTTGGGACAATGGTTAGTTACGGGATAAATTATAAGTGGGGAAATTCATCCAAGAGTATATCTGATCAAAGTAAAAAGGGAATAAACAAGGGAATAGATTCGATTGAAAAAGTCAGCAAAAGTATAGGAGACAGTGTAGCGAAATGGTTTAAATAAAAATTAAGAGTTAATAATGAAGAAAAAATAGGATGATATGAAGGAGAGAGAAAAAATCTTAACGAAAGAAAACTTTGAAGAAATCAAGTTAGAAGTTCAAGAAGGCCGATTAACAATGGATCGAATGAAATTTTTCTTAATCGCTGCTTTTCTCTACTCAATCGTTTTTGTTGGAATAGGATATGCAGTAGCCCATGCGAATACAGTAGGATGGGACAATTTATCAGCAGGCTGGCATTTTATTTATAATGAGGATGAGGCATTTATGAGTATTATATTTCGTTCTTTATTTGGTTACTTATTATTGGGCTAGTAGTTCACGTGGCTGTTATGCTTGTATAGATAAACAAACTAAAAAATTACGGATCAGAATGTCGGGAGAAAATATATGAAATACGGTATTGCTGGCATTGGTTATTTTTTTCTCATTGTTGTAAAACAGTTTGGAACGTTTTACGAAAAAAGGACCGTTATGATGAATAAGTTAAAATCTTAGAATAAATGACACTTAAAAATTATTAAGGGGTTAAGTTAATGGAGAATTCCAAATATGAAAAGAAAGAGATTATAAGCGGTAGAATGAATTTTAATGTTATGAAAGATCGCTTGCAGCTCGATAAAAAGGATTTACTGACACTTTTCATTTTCATGGACCACATGATAAAACTCGAAAGTCATTACCAAAAGGAATTTAACCAGGAAATCAAAAATTGGGAGGGCGGCACGATGATAACGTATGAAGATGAACTAAAACAAGAAGCAAGAGAAGAAGGGAGAAAAGAAGGAAGAGAAGAAGGAAAAATAGAAATCACTCGAAACCTCATTAAACTTGGGGCATCCCTTGATTTTATCAAAAAGGCAACAGGCTTTTCTGAAAAAAAGGTCCTTGAAATAAAAGAGAAGCTGGAAAAGGAATAAGGTCTGATGGCTTTGAAATAGGAGGGCGGCATGATGATAACGTATGAAGATGAACTAAAACAAGAAGCAAGAGAAGAAGGGAGAAAAGAAGGACTACAAGAAGGTAAACGAGAAGGAAGACAAGAAGGGAAAATCGAGATCACCCGAAATCTCATTAAACTTGGGATGCCACTAGATTTTATCAAAAAGGCAACAGGCTTTTCTGAAAAAAAGATCCTTGAAATAAAGGAGAAGCTGGAAAAGGAATAAGGGCTGATGGCTTTGAAATGGGAGGGCGGCATGATAATAACGTATGCGGATGGACTAAGAAAAGAAGGGAAACGAACATGAACCGACTGTGCGTAAAGATGTAAATTCCAAATTCAACTTATATAGTCTTCGCATATGCGATGCGATAAATGCCTCAAATGTCTGAGTTGGCGTTGTTGTACCACAGGTTAAAAGAGGCCAGGTCAAAATCGCAGGCAAAAGGATACGTGCTTCGGAAATATATGGGCAGCAGTGTCCTTCCGTATGGCCGGGCGGATGGATCATCGACATTTCATTCCATTTACATCAAACTTTTCCCCGTACGGATATCATTTTTCCGTATGGTTCAGCAACGGCTGCCGGTTTTCAGGCGTTTTTCAAACAGCTGTTTTGTCCACTTTTTGCGGTTCTCCGCGTCGGCCGGGCTCAGCATGCCGCTCGCTTTTGTCAGTTTTTCTATCTCATTCAGTTTTTTACATCTTAAATTTTGGCACTTTTAAAAAGATACGCCTCCAAAATATGGTCCAGATGGTAATGGGTAAGATAAACAGACTGGACGGCGTATTCCTTTTTTTATTTCGTCGAAAATTTCAAAGCCGCTGCCGCAGTCAATCAGCCCGCCCTCTGCCCGCCATCCACGAAAAGCAGGTACTGAACGGGACGCGGCTGTCATTTTCCCCGGAAAATAGTAGTGGCACCACGAATTTAACGTAGACACGGGTAATTCCTCCTTTAAAATGAATGATTGTTCATCCCCTTTATTATATTTAAATCCGCTTGTTCTATCTATTCAACAAAACAGATAAAATCATTGGCCTGATTTGTGATATAATTTGATCTTAAAAGAGAGAGAAATAACAATTATTGAGAGGTGAAGCCATTGGCTGAAACCATTTTTACAATACTGGTTATGCTGTCACTGGGCGCCCCAATTGCAGCTTATGTTGTTCTTCTGCTGCTTGGTTTTTTGGATAAGGAGCTGGATTATTTGCAGCTGGAGAATAAAAAAATGGAAATGGAAAAAGAACTGCACAGAGTGGAATATTTACAGCTTAGTCAGCAAATCCAGCCCCACTTTTTATTTAACTCTTTGAATGCAATGCTCTCGCTGAACAGGCTTGGAAGGACAAAAGATTTAACGCATGCACTTGAGGAATTTTCAAAGTTTTTGCGTTACAAATATACGGAAAAAGATGCGCTTGTCGCTTTCGAAGAAGAACTGGCTTATACAAGTCACTATATTTCCATTCAACAAATCCGGTTCGGTAACCGCCTGAAAGTAAAGATAGATATTCAGGAAGATGCGAGGCGAACCTATATGCCTCCTTATATGATGCAAACCTTGGTGGAAAATGCTTTCAAACACGGGTTGGAGAAACAGCCCGGAGAGAAGTATTTGCAAATTGGATTGGAAAGAGAAGGAAATTGGGTGATACTGTTTGTGGCAGATAACGGGCCAGGGTCAGAAAATGCCAGTTTCGGCGTTTTAGGGGTAGGGCTTATCAATGTTAAGAGGCGATTAGAATTAATCTATGATTTACATTCAGAATTATCTATCAACAGAGAGGCTGGGAGTACGATTTTAACAGTCAAATGGCCGTATACACCGGAGGGAAAAGTATGAATATATTAATTGTTGATGATGAAATACTTGAATTGGAGCAACTCGTGTTTTTAATCCGGCAACGTTATCCAGAGTGGGAGCTGTTTGAAGCCGAAGATGCAGTGCAGGCAAAAAAGATGCTGGAAAATCATCCGATTGATTTATCTTTCTTGGATATCCGTTTGCCAGGGGAAAGTGGATTGGAATTATGTGCATATATAAGGGAGAATTATAAATCGGAATGTGTGATGATAACAGCTCATGCAGATTTCCAATATGCACAGCATGCCATTAAACTGCATGTTTTTGATTATCTTGTTAAACCGATTATCACAGAAGAACTGTACCGGATGCTTGAAAACTATGTGAATAAATATGGTTATATTGAAGGATTGTCCTCTGACATACAGGAAGTAATTCGAATTATCCGGGAAGACTTTCATTCAAAAATCAATTTGGCTGATCTTGCAAGCCAGGTGCATGTTTCCCCAAATTATTTAAGCCGGAAATTTTCCAAAGAACTTGGGATGAGTTTTCAGGAGTATTTGATTAAATACCGGATTGAGATGGCGAAAGTTTTTCTTAAAGCACACCCCGAATGGTCCATTCAAAAAATAGCGGAAGAAACAGGTTTTGCTTCGATTTATCATTTTAGCCAATCCTTTAAAAAACACGTGCTGGAAACACCAACACAATACAGGGAGAAATTGCATCATGATTGATTGGTACATCATTTTGTTTACATTTGCTGCGGTTATCGTTTTTAACCTTGAGGAAATTAACCGCCAGGGCTTTCTTCAATCAATATTTCCGGCCGTGGGTTTTGGCATGAAAAAAGGCACCGTTTTGTTGTGGATATCCTTATTTACGCAAACGTTGCTGGCTGTTCCGATCTTTAGCATCTTCCACTTTGGTTTCATTAATAGTTTCTTTGCTTTTACAATCATTTTATATTTGGCTTATCTATGTGTGCAGCATTTGACTAAACGTATTCAATTAAACAGCCGGAGTGTGCCGACATTATTGGACGCCTATAAAAACAGATTAACACCTAAAGGCTTTAAATTTGCATTCTTTATACTACTGGTTGCAAACCTTGAAGGGCTCATATTGCAGCTATCTATTGGTGGGCATATTTTTTTCGAGTATTTTCACATGCCTTCTTACATGCTTACCGGGTTTGCAGCACTATTTTGTTTTATTGTTGCCGGATTGGGCGGCATGCATGTTATTTACAGAACTGGCTATTCATTTTTGATCTTGTGCGGGTTCATTCTTTTTTTTATCCCATCGTTTTTCTATCTAAGGGAAGGGATTCACCATGTTTATCAAGACTACGGTACAATGCTTTTTCCGCATTCACCAAATATCTTTCTTTTTGCAGTAGCTTTTCTTATGGCCTTAATTGGATTGTTAATCTCCCATTTGTTTTTATGGCAAGTCATTTGTTCGACCAAGCAAAATTACAAGCAAAACTCAGTGCGGCTGGCTTTTTTCTGCTTTTCTAGTGTGCCGCTTTCGGCCATGATCTTTACCGTATATTTATTAAGCCGGTTTCATATCACGACATTAACAGAGCTGGGCCAAGCCATTTTTTCCGCTCCGTTTTCCCCTTTCATTCGGACAATGATTACGATTGTCTGGTTGTTCAGTATGTTAAATGAAACCATGATTTCGATCTTTTCTCTAGCTATTATATTTGTATATATTTTTGGGGAAAAATGGATCATTCAAAATCGCAAAAAATATTTTTTTGTTTTTCTCCTTTTTGTCCTGTTGGTTTTGCTCTGTTCAACCATATTGGTAAATCACATGGTCTATTTATGGAAATTTTACTTTTTGTTTTATGTAGCTGTATCGTTTCCATTTTATGCTTTGCTTGTCGGGGAAAAAAGGAGGACGGTCCGGGTTCCGGTATCCGGTTGTATTACCGGGATGCTTGGTTATGGAATTGCTGTCTGTACCGGTAAGTTTACTGCCGGGCTTGCAGTGACTGTAGCAGGCACCCTTATAACAGGCTTGGCAGTGTTTCTGACAGCAAAGAGTAAAGATTTAATAAAATAATGTAAAGATTTTATAAAAAATAATCTTCGAAATATTTTAAGATGTAACACAAGGAGGCTGAGAATATGGAACATCTACTTACAAAAGAGACGTATGTCTATTCAATGAGCGCAAAAAACAAACCTGCTCTGTGTGTTGAATCAGGAGAGAAGATTGTGGTGGAAACGTACGATTGCTTTTTGAATCAAATTGAAAGCGAAAAAACAGCTTATCATGCTATTGATTGGAATCAGATTAATCCGGCAACCGGTCCGGTCTATGTGGAAGGTGCAGCACCTGGAGATATTTTAAAGGTAGAAATTAAGAAAATTGAACTGGGTCAAGAAGGCACGATGGTAACGGGACCGGAACTTGGCGTTTTAGGGAATGAAATTACAGACTTTTCGATTAAAAAAATTCAAATTGAAAATGACATGGTAGCTTTTAATGAAAATATTCATTTCCCATTGAGGCCAATGATTGGTGTGATTGGGGTTGCCCCCCATGAAGGAGAAGTAAATTGTGGTACACCGGGAGAACATGGCGGCAATATGGATACCACTTTAATTACGGAGGGTGCAACGTTGTACTTCCCGGTATTCCATGAAGGTGCGTTGTTTTCTTTAGGGGATGTCCACGCTTCAATGGGAGATGGAGAAGTGTGCGTATCCGGCGTTGAGATTCCAGCGAGGGTAACCGTCGTTCTGACTGTCATAAAAGGGCAAACCATTCATACCCCTGTTGTTGAAAATCAAGACGGCTTTGCTTTTATCGTGTCAAAGCCGACGCTGGATGAAGCAGCAGAGGGGGCGGTAAAAGAAATGGTTCATTATTTGGCCAAGCGATCCGGCTTACCGGTTAGTGATGTTACGATGTTATTAAGCGCAGCCGGGGACGTACAGGTCAGCCAGATTGTTGACCCGCTGAGAACAGCGAGAATGTTCGTGCCAAAATTGATCGTTCATCAACTAGGAATAAAAGAAATCTTTTAGGAGGCGGGCAAATGGCAGAACAAGCAGTTGCAAGCTTGGAACAGCAGCCTGTTTATAAGCAGGAGCTGAAACGGTCTTTATCTTTCTGGGATTTACTCATATACGGTATGGTATTTATGGTGCCGATTGCGCCATTTGGCATTTACGGTTCGGTTGCTCAAGGTTCAAACGGTATGGTGGCGCTGACTTACTTAATTGGAATGGTGGGAATGATTTTTACCGCATTCAGTTATGCACGGATGTCAGAAGCTTTCCCCATCGCCGGGTCTGTTTACTCTTATGCACAAAGAGGCATCAATGATTCAGTGGGCTTTATTGCAGGCTGGCTGATTTTACTGGACTATATTTTTGTGCCGGCATTGCTGTACCTCGTCAGTGCTTCTGCCTTGCATGATATTGTTCCACAAATTCCGATTGTAGTTTGGGCTGTACTGTTTATTGCAATTAATACGGTAATTAATGTTCGGGGGATAGAGTTCACAGCAAAAGCCAATAAAATTATTGTAATACTTGAATTAATTGTGCTGGCAATTTTTCTAGCGGTAGGCGTTACGGCAATTATTAAGGGCATTAACGGTGCGGACTTTACAATGAAGCCACTGTATGACCATAGCCATTTCAGCATGAATGTGGTAATGGGAGCGGTGTCCATTGCCGTATTAAGTTTTCTAGGATTTGACGGGATTTCCACGTTGGCAGAAGAAACAAAGGATGGAAGCAAATCGATTGGAAAAGCTTGTGTTTATTCATTGTTAGCCGTTGGTGCACTTTTTATCATCCAAACATGGGTGGCTGCTTTAATATGGCCAGATTATCATGCGTTTAAAAACCCCGATACAGCATTTTATCAAATCGCTGAGATTGCAGGCGGAACATGGCTCAAAGTATTGACGATTGTCGCAACCGCTTTTTCATGGGGGATTGCCAATGCGCTTGTTGCACAGGCGGCCATTTCGCGCATTTTATACAGTATGGCCCGTGACCGAAAACTGCCTGGTTTTCTTGCAAAGGTTCACCCGAAATTCCAGACGCCGTATCTTAGTACACTTTTGATTGCGGTCGTTTCTGTCATTGTCACGGCATTCTTTTCATCACAAATTGGAAAGCTATCTTCCGTTGTAAACTTTGGTGCACTTTCATCATTCCTGTTTCTGCATTTATCAGTCATGAATTACTTTCTGAGGAAGAAAAAAAGCAAAAACTATGTGGCACATTTGCTAATGCCGTTGATTGGGTTTGCGGTTATCGGCTATGTATGGATTAACCTTGATCCGCTCTCCAAGAAACTTGGCTTTATTTGGCTGGCAATCGGCATTGTCTATCTTATTGTACTGAAACTGTTTAAAAAAGACACTGCTTTAAATTTAGAATAACCATCTGTAAAAGAGCAGCTGCATGATGACAGCTGCTCTTTGTATGATTTTTCCATTTTTCACGCTTCCGTATACTCCGTTTCGTGGCAGTTCGGGCATGGAGGGAGCCTGTCCTTATCTTCATCCAGCGTAATCTGTTCCCCGCAGTTTTTGCATTTATACTCGCCTTTTCCCGGTGTTTCACCTGTATGTGGCATCGGCCATGCTCCTTTCGTTTCGTGTTGTCATTTGAATACCCGTGCGAAAAAGTTTTTAAACATCGGCTGCCATACGCGTGCAAAACCGCCCGTTCGCTACAGAGCTTCATCAAAATGTCCCGCCACGGGTTTTCCACCGAGTCATGCTCCCACTGGCTGCCGGAATCCTGCAATCGAACATAAAATCTGGCTATCTAACATTGGGGAAGCACCTTCAATTACCTGCCCGGAATCCTGTGATCGAACACAAAACACCCCGCCGCGAAATGTCCGCAGCGGGGTTTCTGATTAAGGCACCATCCAGGAAAGGATGTTGGATTGCAGGAAGGTGAGCAGACAAATGATGAAAAGCAAAAACATACTGTGCTTGACTGTGAATCTCAGCAGTTGTGCTTCCCTGCCAATCAGCCCGGTTGCAGCGCAGGCAACGGCAATCGACTGCGGAGAAATCATTTTTCCCGTGACACCCCCGGATGAATTGGCCGCAATGGCAAGCAGCGGGTTCATGCCGACAGACTGAGCTGAAACTTGCTGAAGCGTGCCAAACAAAACATTGGACGAGGTGTCCGATCCGGTAATGAAAACGCCGAGCCAGCCAAGTACCGGCGAGAAAAACGGGAACAAAGCGGCTGTTTTGGCGAGCGCCAATGCCAATGTAGTAATCATGCCGGAAGCATTCATGACATACGCAAAGCCGACAATGAACAAAATGGTAAGAATCGGAAACTTCAATTCTTTTAACGTTTCAAAGAATGCGGCAAACCAGGCTTTCCATGTAATTTTTAAAAGAAACTTCGTGACAATGGCTGCGATAAAAATCGCTGTGCCTGCAGTGCCAAGCAGATCCAGCTTATACATGGCCGCAATCGGGGTGTGCGAGCCATTGATAATATGATTGTTTAAAAATGGCACATTCCCGCTGAACGAAGCCGCTCCGCCGATCGGGTTTAGAGCCTTTAAAACCGGGTTCGCTCCGGCATACTGCCCGGTGAGCGCAAGTTTGATCTGCGGGATGCCCCAGATGGTGATCAAAACCGTCAGGACAATAAATGGCGACCATGCTTTCGCAATTTGCCCGCCTGTATTGGAAACAGGCGGCGTTTCGAGCGCGGCGGCAGCCTCTTCATGCTCAAAATAGAATATGTTTTTCGGCTTCCAAAATTTTAGGAAGACGGCAAGGACAACCAAAGATACGAGTGCTGATAAAACGTCCGGCAGTTCCGGCCCCAGAAAATTGGAAGCAAAGAACTGCGTCAAGGCAAAGGACAAGCCTGATACAATAAGCGCCGGCAGCACTTCCATTGCTTTTTTAAAGCCCGCCATGACAATGATGAGATAAAGCGGAATGAACATGGAAATAAGCGGCAATTGTCGCCCGATCATTTTTGAAATTTCCAGTGCAGAAACACCGGTCGGCCCTGCCATCGCAATTACAGGGGACCCGATTGCGCCAAATGCTACCGGTGCAGTGTTGGCCAATAAGCAGATGCCGGCTGCATAAAGCGGATTGAATCCGAGCCCGACAAGCAGGGCAGCGGTAATCGCAACCGGCGCGCCAAACCCGGCACAACCTTCCAAAAAAGCGCCAAATGAAAACGCAATCAATAAAGCTTGCAATCTCCTGTCTTCCGTGATCGATACGACCGAGTTGCGGATCACATCAAACTGGCCGGTTTTGACCGTCAATTTATATAAAAACACAGAATTGATAATGATCCAGGCAATCGGTAGAATCCCATACACAATCCCCTGGGTAGCTGACATAACCGGCAGTACGGCCGGCATTCTGTAAACGATTACAGAAATCAGCAGCGCAATCACCAGCGTGGCAAGGCTTGCAAGATGTGCCGCCATTTTTTTAATGGCGAGTGCCCAGAAGAAAAACAGAATCGGAAAGGCAGCAATCAGTGCGGATAAAAACAAATGCCCCTTAAGCGGAATAAAATTTTGTACGTACTCCAACAATCTCCACTCCTTTTTGAAAAATTTTCTCCAATCCATCCCAATTGCAATTTTTAAGGTCATTAGATGAAATAGTCATCAGATGATAAGGTTTACACGTTAAAAAGTATAAGTATAATAAAAAGAAAAAACAACTCTTTTTTTAAAATTTTTGTTTGCTATTTTTCCGGATTGCTGTTATTCATAAAATATAGAAAAGGGATAAGAGGAGAAAACATGAAATATAAAAAAATTAAACCTGCAAAAATTTATGAACAAGTGGCAAATGAATTGATAGAGATGATCCAAAACGGGGAGCTTAAGCCCGGGGATAAGCTTGATCCGGTGCCACTTTTGGCAGAAAAGTTTTCCGTGGGGAGATCGGCTATAAGAGAAGCGTTAACGTCACTAAGGGCGCTCGGCTATATTGAGCTAAAACAGGGAGAGGGAACGTTTGTCCGTAACTTTGATGCGAGCGGGATTTCGTATCCCATTTCGCAGGCAGTCCTGATGAATCAGGAAGATGTGGCAAATCTGCTTGAAGTCCGGAAGATTCTTGAAGCCGGAGCAGCCGCCACGGCCGCTGTCAAACGGACCGAAGCTGATCTGGAAAGGATAAGGCAGGCGCTCGCAGATATGAAGCGGGCGACGGGGAACGAAGAACTCGGTGAAAAAGCAGATCTTGCCTTCCATCTTGCCATTGTCCAGGCTGTACAAAATCCGATTCTTGCCGGGCTGATGAACCAGGTTGCTGAGACGATGGAGGATGCAATGAAAGAAACGCGCAGAATGCTTCTTTTTTCTGATCCTTCCACATTGGGCGCCTTGTATGAGCAACATGAAAGAATCAGGGTAGCCATCGAAGAAAAGGACAGCGAAAAAGCGCGCAAGGCCATGATCGACCATTTGCAGTTTGTGGAAAACAGTCTAAAGGATTTTCTGCGTTAACCAATCTGTTTTCATGAACGCAAATCCGGCCCTTTTCTTCAGCAGGGGATCTGTTTTGGGGTAGTCCGGCTCCCTTGATATTGGCACCTGAGAATGAGAGGAAATTTAAAGCCTGTTCCGCTTTGAAAGATTTTTCAAGCAGAACAGGCTTTTGTATTGCGCCGATTCGTACGACTTCGGGCTTTCGATGACAGGATAATACCGAAGCACAACAGCTGGAAACATGAGGTGGTGTGAATTTCTCGGCTGATGTTCCGTGTGGATGACAAGGGCATGCGGCCTGGATATACTATTGCTACCTTGTCTTCTTGTCTGATTTCATGCTTTATTTTTTGTGTCACTTTCCTCCGCGCTTTCCCATATACATAGGGTATAGGCAATTTTTCAGCAAATGGAAAGCGGGGTGCGGCGGCGATGAAGCAAATGTTTTCAGCGTTGAGCGGCAAGATTAAAGAAAATGCGATTGATGTGTATATGGACAGCATCGAGCCGGCTGTCCGGGATCCGGTATTTTTCAGCGTCGGCATGCCAAATGGCGGCATGATCCCGAAAAAAGAACTGCAGCGCATCATGAATGAAATCTTTGAGGCAGATCCGGCACGCCTGTATGAGTATTGCAGTGCAAAAGGGTTTGGGCCGTATGTGGATGTTATCTCTAAAACGGAAAATATTCCGGAAAGCTATATCATGGCGACAAACGGCAATACACAGGGGGTTGACCTTGTCTGCAGAATGCTGCTGGATGAAGGGGACGGTTTTGCAATGGAAATGTACACGTATTCCATTGCCTTTTCGGCGGTGCACCAGTACCGGCTCAAGGCGGTCGGCATTCCGCTTGAACAAGACGGTTTGGATGTCGATTTTCTTGAAAAAACATTGCAAACAAGAAGATTGAAAGCGCTTTATATTATTCCGAATGCTCAAAACCCAACCGGCGTCACCACCTCTCTCGAAAAACGGAAAAAACTCATTGAACTTGCTTACCAGTATGATTTTATCATTATAGAAGATGATCCGTACCGTGATCTGCTGTTTCACGGCCGCCCTCCTTCCTTGTTCGAACTCGATCCCTTAAAAGAAAGAACCATATACCTGTACAGTTTTTCAAAAGTTATGGCGCCGGCGATGCGGACCGGCTTTATTCTCGCGCACCCAGCCTTTCTGAAAAAACTTGAACAGTTTAAGCAGGTAACAGACGCCTGCACATCGCCCATGAACCAGATGCTGGCGGGAAAACTCATTTCTTCCGAAAACTGGCCGCAGATTCTTGCAAAACAAAAACACTTTTATGAAAAACGGAAAGACTGGACAAAACGGTTTTTACAGCATATGCACGAGACGGAGCAATGGGAAGGAGCTGAACCGGCCGGCGGGCTGTTTTACTGGATCGATGTCAAAAAAGGTGGTGTAACGGAATGGATGAAAATGGCGGCACAGGACGGCGCCGTGTTTGTGCCGGGTGATGCCTTTACGCTTGAGCGCGGGCGAAACACAAAAATCCGTCTTTGTTTCGCCTACTGCAGTGATGAGGAAATGAAAAAAGGGTTTTCCCGTCTGGAAGAAAGTTTTAAAAAGTGGAAGAAAACAAGCACTTAACGGGGAGGAACTGCAAAAGGGATTTCCGGGCATGTAAAAGTTCCGGGCTCCCGGGTTCTCCAAGCTTACCTGGCTGTTTGTCATTCGTATATTGGGATTTTTTTTTCACGCTCTTTAAAAAGAGGGCGGCGTCTCCTTATCACCCGGCGGTCTTCAATATCCCGTGTATGCCGGAATGTTTTATCAGCGGTATTCAATCCCATGTATCCCTGGAATGTTTCATGAATAGGCGTTTTGGCGCCCTTTACGGCCCGGGCGGCGTTCCTTGAAGCTGCTGAGTTTCGCAAGCTCCTTACCGGTCTTCAAAAGGCAGGCGCAACGGGAGGAAGAAACTGGTGATTCGGTTTTTAACCCACTCCGCTGCTATTTGTGGGTGGTAATTCTTTTCAAACCGCCAGCCGCGCACAAACACGGTATAGGAAAGGTCATTCCGTTTGTAAAAACGCATCTTTTTTCTGCCGGCTTCCCGTTTGACCTGAGCGAGGCAGGATGAAATTTGCAAGAGCATTTGGTCCGTCGCAAAAAGATAAGGCTCTTTAAATTTTAACAGGCTTGCCCGGATCGCTCTCTGGTCCCGTTCCAGCGTCCTTTTGGCAAGCGGCAGGAGGATAAATGCCTCGATCAGCTTTTCTTCTTCCTCGGTTAAGATTTGCGGCATACGGATCACCTGTTTCCATTATATAAACAAACGTACGTTCCTGTCAATGATTACTTGGTTTTAAGGGGATGGGTTGTTATAATAATGTTCATCCTATTACTTAAAAAGGAAAATGAAGAGATGAATGGAAAAGACGGAGATTTTGCGAAAGGCTGTCTGATTGGCATTGGCTTGTCCATTCCGGTATGGGCTTTTGTAATATGGGTTTTGTTCAGGCTGTTTTGAGCGTTCCGTTTTCCACGGTAGCTTTTGTAAGTGCAGGTTACCTTCGCTCCGGCCGGGGGCAGGTGCCGGCACGAATCTGCGGTAGGTAACAGGTTATATTGCCTTTGCTCCCGTTTGAATGGAAAGCTGGTAAAAAACAAAAGCGGTGGCCGGATCACCTTCCATCTAAGCCCCTGGTTATCCGTTGCAGCTATCGGGATCCATTGCCTTCGCTTTTTCCGAATAGACATTTTTTGTTCCGCCAAAGCGGGCAGCCTTTCCACTTTGTTTAGCATATGCAGTTACCGGGTATTTTTACAATAGACAGGCATTGATGCTAAGGAACATCAATCCAACCGGGAGGAGGGCACCAAATGGATTACAACAAGGACAAAAAAGGCGACTCGCCGGAACAACAGGAAAAACAGCATCATCATAAAGACATAGAGCCGGAAAGATCTCCGGTAAAACCGCAGGAAAAGCAAAAATAAAAATTGAAAAGGGCAGGCTCCGGACAACGGGGCCTGCCTGTCTTTATTGTTCCATATTGGTCACCATGTTGTGGACCTTGTCGCGTTCTGCCTGGCTGACATTGAGGTAGTAAATGCCATCAATGGTTGTACTGTTGCCTTTAACTTCATAGTCTGTCGTATTTTGGCGGCAGTCGCGGTAGTTCATCGCGATGTTTTTCATATCATCAAGTGTCAGGTTTGTTTTGACATTGTTCTGGATCGCAGCCAGGATTTCCTGATAACGCGAGAAAGACTGGATGGTCGCCGCTTTGTTAATGACGGCCATAATGACGTCACGCTGGCGCTGGTTACGGCCAAAGTCACCTTGAGGATCAAGGTGGCGCATTCTTACATAACCGAGCGCTTTTTTGCCGGTATCCAATGTAATGTTTCCTTTGGCGTAATAGTAGCCTTTTTTATAATACCCTTCGTCATGCCAGCTGATTTTATTGTAGACGGTTACACCGCCGACAGCATCTACAAGGTCAGCCAATCCTTCCATATTCAAGCGTATGTACTGGTCAAGGTTTAAATTAGCAAATTTGTTTACCGTATCCAGTGCCATTTTTGGCCCGCCGTAAGCATAAGCTGCATTTATCTTATTCAATGTTCCCTTGCCCACGATTTCTGTCCTCGTGTCACGCGGAATGGAGATCATCTGCATGGCTTTCTTTTGCGGGTTCAGTGTAAGAATAATGAGCGTATCGGATCTTCCTACATCTCCGGCCCGCTCATCTACGCCGAGTAAAAGAATGGAAATTGGTTTTTCACTTTTGATTTTTTCAGTGTTTTTCTCGGATGGTTTCACGGATTTGCTGTCATACATTTTATCTGCGGCATTTTGGACAGAATGGTAGACGTAATAGGCGAACCCTCCGCCCCCGATCACGATGATCGCTAAGAGAATCCCGAGTGTGATGAATATTTTCTTCTTCATTTTTTCGACCCTTTTCTTTGAATTTTTTATTTAATCTAATCGCTATCATATCATGGTTTTTCCAAATTGTTAACGGGGATTTTTCGTTTATGCAATGGTCCGGCCTTTCTCTTGTTATTTATGGGGAAAAGAAGAGGAATTGGGCGTGAATGAAATGTAGCGAAAATGGCCGCAAGAAAAACGGTTTGGATTGGGACGCGTGAGGGAACGAAAAAGAGGAGAGGCACGTATGGAGACATGAAAATGCCAGGCCCGGGCGAAGCAGAATAGATGTCTGTTTTGAGTGCAGGCATGAGAAGGGACTGGACGAAGGAAAAAAGGAGCACGCGGCCAAATGCGCCGATTTTTTTCACCTTTTGCCTGCGGGCTTCCGTTTCCCAAGTTTGCATGCATTTTTTCGCACTCTGTTTTACACGGGTGCTTCTGTATTGCTTAAGGCTTTCAATTTCGGTATGATAATGGCACGATATGAGACAGATTTGACCAGAGGGGGGCGCTTGTGGGAGAGCTTTTGAGAAATCGGTTTGTCCGGATGGTATTTGTATCCGCGTTGTTTTTGCAGGTGGGCATATGGGTGCGGAATTTTGCCGTCCTGTTGTTTGTGACAGAAAAAACAAACGGCGACCCGTTTGCCGTTTCCATGATTTCAGTGGCGGAGTTCCTGCCCATTTTCATTTTTAGTTTTATCGGCGGCACATTTGCGGACCGCTGGCAGCCGAAGAAAACAATGGTTTGGTGTGATTTGCTGAGTGCCGTGTCCATTTTTGGCGTCATCGGCGCGCTTGTTTTTGGCTCGTGGCAGTCCGTCTTTTTTGCAACACTGATTTCCTCGATTTTGTCGCAGTTTTCGCAACCGTCCGGGATGAAACTGTTTAAAATGCATCTTGAGGAACGCCTGATCCAGCAGGCAATGGCCGTTTACCAGACCATTTTTGCTGTTTTTATGATTCTTGGCCCGGTGGTCGGCACGTTTGCCTATGAAAGGTTTGGAATCGATTATTCTATTTTGATAACCGGTCTCGCTTTCCTGTTTTCCGCCGCGAGTTTGTCATTTATCCCGAAAGACCAGGCCATGAAAAAGAAGGAAAAAGTGTCGAATATTTTCCAGGAAATGAAGAGCGGGATTCGCTATGTTTTGTCTAAAAAGGAATTGCGACTGCTGGGACTTGGTTTTCTGGCGGCCGGGCTTGGCGTCGGTTTTATCCAGCCGATGAATATTTTTCTCGTAACGGACCGTCTCGGCCTGCCGAAAGAGAACCTGCAATGGCTTGTGATGGTGAATGGCATTGGGATGATTACAGGCGGGGCTTTTTCCATGGCCTTTTCAAAATCTGCTTCACCGCAAAAAATGCTGTTCACCGGTATGCTTGCAAATGCCATTGGGCTTGCGGTAATCGGTGCTTCGACTTCGCTTTGGTTGACACTCGCCGCCGAACTCGTTTCGGGCTTTTTCATGCCGAGCATCCAGATCGGCATTAACACGCTGATCCTGCAAAATACGGAATCCGATTTTATTGGCAGGGTGAACGGCATTTTGAGCCCGCTTTTCACTGGCTCCATGGTGGTGACCATGAGCCTTGCGGGGGCATTGAAGGAATGGTTTTCGATCACGGCTGTTTTCGAACTTGCTGCGTTGTTTTTCATTATCGGGCTGTGCTTTGTTTTTCCAATGTTGAAAACAGGCGTGCCGGGGAATGCAGAATCGAAGGGAGAATAGCGGCAGCAGTGCCCGTTTGCTGCCCGCTGCCGTTAACCGGAAAAATTTGATGCAAATAGGAATGAGCGGCGTGCCCGCGGCCATTCGCTGAAAAAGTCAGTGATCAAACAGCAGTGACAAGTATCTCGAACGCCAGCGAAAAAAATTCGGAGGGCGTGCCCGATCTGTTCGCGTACAAATTAGCCAATCAAAAGGCAATGAGCTGTTTTCTCATTGCCTATATTTTTTACCTTTCCCCATACAATGGCTTGGCACATTAGGTTAAAGCGATATGCCGTTCATTCATCTTCTGAAAATCACCATGTTGATCGTATGTTGTTTATCATTACCCGCTTGGCGCAGCGGGGGCAGCAACGGAATAAGAATCTTGATTTTAAGGGATGATAAAGCATTTCATTTTCATGCTTATGGTAAAATGAATATAATTGGGAGCGCTTTAACGGAGGGGATTAGAATGAAAACATACCATATCGCGGCGATCTCGGGCGACGGGATTGGAAAAGAGGTGGTGCCGGCTGCCATCCGTGTATTGCATGCAGCAGCGGAACGGCATGGCGGAATCCGGTTCGAGTTCACGGCGTTCCCGTGGGGCTGTGATTATTATCTTGATCAGGGAAAAATGATGCCGGATAACGGGCTTGAGATTTTAAAAGATTATGAGGCTATTTTTCTCGGGGCAGTCGGCAATCCAAGGCTTGTGCCGGATCATGTGTCGCTTTGGGGCCTTTTGCTGAAAATCCGGCGCGGCTTCGAACAGGTGCTGAATATCCGGACTGCAAAGTATTTCAAAGGGCTGCAGTCCCCGTTAAGGGACCCGAAAGATTTTGATTTCATTGTCGTGCGTGAAAACAGTGAAGGGGAGTACAGCGAGGTTGGCGGCAGAATTTATCGCAGTGAAGACGAAATTGCGATCCAGAATGCAATTTTTACAAGAAAAGGAACAGAGCGGGCGATGCGATATGCGTTTGAACTGGCGCAAAAACGCAGCCGACGCCTGACCAGTGCAACGAAATCAAACGGCATTTTCCACACAATGCCTTTTTGGGACGAGGTGTTCAGCCAGGTAAAGGCTGGCTATCCGGATGTGGCTGTAAACAGCATGCATATTGATGCGCTGTCTGCTTTTCTGGTGATGAAGCCGGAGACTTTTGATGTCATTGTTGCGAGCAATTTATTCGGGGATATTTTTAACAGATATTGGCGGCGCGATTATGGGCAGTATCGGCATTGCGCCGTCCGCGAACATCAATTTGGACGGGAAATATCCTTCCATGTTTGAACCTGTCCACGGCTCGGCGCCGGATATTGCAGGAAAAGGCATTGCCAACCCAATAGGCCAAATTTGGACAGCTAAAATGATGCTCGATTATTTTGGCGAAACAGAAATGGGTGAAACGATAATGGATGCAATCGAATGGACGATTGAAAAAGGCATCAAAGCCTCGGACATCGGCGGAACGGCAACAACAGAAGAAGTAACAGAAGCAGTTTGCCGGCGCATTTTACAAACTTAAAGAAAGCGAAGCCTGTATAAAAATAATCGGTCTGAGCCGGGAGCCCGCGGCTGAGCGTTACCGGAAGATGAGTGAAGAAGTGAAATGCAGGCTTGGTGGGCTGCCTTCGTCGAAATATATCCTTTGCAGCGTGGATTTTGCGGAAATGGAGCAATTGCAGGTATGTGACTAAACAAATGAATAACGACCGGACCGGGAAATGATCCATCCGGAAAAAGGGAGGGGCTTGCACATAAGCCCCTCCCTTTCAGATCCCCTTCATCCGTTCCGGCAGGTTTTGGATCGATTCAATCACCGCATCAAGCTTGGCCTCAATCCGGTACAGCAAAAAGACGGTGACAGCGACCGGAAACCCGACTTCACTGATGAGCGACACCATTTCATGCATTTCTCCTCTCCCCCTTTAAAATCAAGAGCCCCCGTTCCGAAAACGGGAACCGGGGGCAAAAGATTACGCCAGTGTATATTCAGTAATGTTTTGCTCAATAAGACGTGCACCTTTCATGCTGGAGAGCGCCGTGCCGGATGAGCTGACCAGCACGCCTGAGCCGAGCATCTGAGCCATGGCGTTTTTCACTTTCACCGTATCGATGGGCTCTGCCGGCTCATCGACTGCAACCCTCACTGTTTTGTTATCCTGCGTTAAAAACTGAAGTTCCAAAGTTTTCATCTATCCATTCCCCCTTTTTTTATTTCACTCACTGATATCGTTCAAGTCAGTGCGTGTTACACGGACCAGCGCTTTTTGCTGCAGTGAAGCATATGCGTCTGCAAATTGCCGGATCGCATCGGGTGTTGCAGAGGCAGCCACATTGGCGAACGACTTCGCTTTGGTTACCGGTTTTCCATTTTCATTCACCCCGTTATCAAAGATTAATGAAATGCGGGAACTTGTTAAATGGACTTGTGCCATTCCCGCTCACCCCCTTTCACTCCTTATATAGCGGCTGAATAGAAAAAAGGGTACTTTTTTGTTGAAAAGAGAGAAACAGGGAGAGGAGGCGGGCAGTGCAACAGAGGCAGGACAATCGTTTTAGAAAATAATCCTCTTGGTTAAACAAAGCCGAACCATATGACAGGACTTTTGTAAATGAAATGGAAACAGTAGCGCCAGGGCTACAGCCGCGGCCGAAAACTCCACCATCCAGCGGGAATATGAAAAATTTCCCGCTGCTTTAACAGACATGCCCCCAAAGTGTGCAGGGCGGCCCTTAAGAAATTCTCCCAAAGGTTGCACAAAAAACGTCTTTTCAAAAAGCGGTACGGCCCCTGCTGTTGCAAAAGAATCCGCTCAGCAGGATGAAACAGCCAAGCAAATGGGAACAAGGACGGTTAAAAAACTCCGCTCTTCTTTTTCCTGAACCGGACAGCCAAAATTCGGCCTGCTGTGCTAGAATGAAAGAAGCAACTTTTTAAAATTGCCGGGTTGCCCGGACAAAGGTGCAGGAGGAATTTCATTGAGAATGTTCAGACGGGCATTATCCTTGCCTATTATACTATCGCTATTGTTTATACTGCCGGCCGGGGTATTCGGTGCAGGCGGAAGCGCGTCGGCTCAGGATTATTATAAACTTGTCAGCAACGAGTCTGCCTCAAGCCTTTCGACAGAGCCGACTGGCACCTTCAAGGTTGTGAACCTGGCAGCGCTCCGTCAAAAGTTAAAGAGCAACGTTTACCGGATTGATTACCAGAAGCCATTTGATCTATTAAAATATTTAAGCCTTCGGAAGTATTCCGTTCGCATGGATACGAAAAGGGCCCGTCTTCCCCGGGTGGGAGATACGAAAAAATTCTGGGTGTCCAATCTTGCCAGCAATAAAGATTATCAAATAAGTGCTAAGCTTTTATACAGCGGTCCGCATGCGGATGTCTGGGTATACAATAACCAGCTGAACGACGCCCAGGCTGCCCAGCTTGGAAA
The DNA here is from genome assembly GCF_025905465.1 of Weizmannia sp. WK01. NCBI lineage: Bacteria > Bacillati > Bacillota > Bacilli > Caryophanales > Bacillaceae > Heyndrickxia > Weizmannia sp. WK01. The sequence goes on from NZ_CP109616.1 coordinate 756,275, forward strand.
AGAATTTGACAACCGTATTTATGCGCTCGATACAAAATATTTCGGCATGCCATCCGATGTTGATGGAAATGGGAAAGTGAATATTCTTTGTTATGACATCCAGGACGGATTTGACGGCTCGGGCGGATATGTTGCCGGCTATTTTTACCCGCTTGACCTTTTTGATGCCGACACTTCCAACAAGTCGGAAATCTTTTATATTGACACGTACCCGCTTATGGGGACGGGGACATCGAAAAATGTAACCGAAGCGTATTCGACACTCGCCCATGAGTTTCAGCATATGATCTCTTTTAACCAGAAAGTGTTCGTCCAGCACCATTGGGATACGTTTGATACATGGATTGACGAAGGGATGTCCATGGCCGCAGAGCAAATTTATACCGGAAAGCCGCTTTCCGATCGGATTGATGATTATAACAACGATGCTTCAATTACAAATGGCCACTCGCTTCTCTACTGGGATAGTAACGGGGATGTGCTTGCCAATTATTCCTTGTCCTATTTGTTCATGGAGTATTTGAAAATTCAATGCGGACAAGGCGATGCCATTTTCAAAAAAATCATGGACGATCCGAACACGAATGAAAAAGCCATCGAGGATGTGATCCGAAAATACATTGACCCGAACCTGACTTTCGGGCAGTTTATGACCGATTTCCGGGCCGCGCTCGTGTTAAAGCAGACAAACGGATTATACGGGTTTAAAGGGGATGCCGCGTTCAAGCCGCTCCGAATTAAAACTTACAACGGCAGTTCATTGAAGCTAAAAGGCGGCGGGGCGGTTGTGAAAAAGCTGTCTTCAGCAAGCCGCTTTTCCGTTCCGTCTGGAAAAGGACGGGATATGACATATACGCTCTTGTCGGGAAGTATCGGCGGCAAGGCGCAGCAACCGAAAACACCGAAAGTATGGACTGTCGGCGATAATAGCACATCCATTTCCGGCAGCTCCGACCCGGGGATCGAAGTAGCCATTATGAAGAACGGAAAAATACTTGCCCGCGGCACAGCGGACGGGAAAGGATATTTTAAAGTCCCGGTTTCAAAGCAAAAAGCCGGAACCGTCCTCTATGTTTATACAGAGGCCGGTTTAAAAAGCAGCAAAGTAAAAGTTATAGTAAAAGACAAAACGGCACCAGGCATGCCGACTGCCGGCAATGTCACAACGAAGTCCACGCATGTTGTGGGTAAAGCGGAAAAATCAGCAGTTGTCTATGTATACCGCGGCAGCAAACAGATCGGCAAAGCCACAGTAAATGCCAAAGGCGCATACAGTGTAAGAATCAGCAAACAGAAAAAAGGCACGAAGCTTTCCATTTTCGCGAAAGACAGAGCCGGAAACAAAAGCAAAACAAGAACGGTTACGGTAAGGTGAAAGAAAGTAAAAGTTTTGCTTGGCCGAAAAAATTGCGTAGTGATTAAAAAACTTGATGCTTGCCGATTGGATGATTTATTGATGAATGGTAAGTTTTTATAGGAATACGAAAAAACGGCAGCTCATCCGGCTGCCGTTTTTTCAATCAGTCACCGCCGTATCCGGTAAATTCGCGGTCAGGCGTGTGATGGAAAAGATGGTGTAAATATTTATGGAAGAACCATTCGCCGGCTGCAATGACGATGCTCGAAGCCAGCGCCGCCCATAACAGATTGTCCATGTCCGGGGCGAGTGATCTGCCCATCAGCCACACGACAAGGTACGCCAGAACAAAATCGGCGACGGTCGCCATGATATTTCTTTGCGTATCCTCCTCGCGTTCATTTTCCCGTTTGAAAATCATTAAATCTCCCAGGACATATGCAAGAATGGTCAGTACTACACTGGTGGCGATCATATCGCCAAACGGCATGTTGAAGATGGCGGATAAAATGATGCCCAACACAACTGCGACCATAATAAACTTTATCACTAACGCCTTTGCATGATCCATAACGGTCCCTCCTTTTGGTGTTTGTACTATATCATTACCCGCTTCTGCAGCCGTTAATCGGGAAATGAAGGCATTCTGCACAGAAAATCTTTCCAATTGTAACTTTTAATGCAGGTTCTTAAAATGCTTCAAACTGCCTTCTGCTTGCCGCACTTTCCTTTTTTGAAATGCCAGGCCGGGATTGGTAAGTACGATAAACAAAGAGGTATGTCTAAAAGCTTGATGCCATGCTTTATTGAAAAAAGTGGCAGTCATGTTAATGGCGAGAAAGTAGAAACTTGATCCCGGATTCCTTTTTCCGTTACTTCATTTTTTCCAGTAATGATTTCCGTTGCGCTAAGGAAAGAGTTTAGGTTAAAGCGAAACCGTTTCCATATTAATATTGAATTAAGGTAAGCGGCTGATAAAGCGGAGCATTAAACAGTGTTTAAGGATTACAGCAAGTTACTCTTTGTGATCAACAGTAAGTAACAATGATGGATATTATGCGACAAAAAGGGTGAAGAAACGACAATTTTTAAACTAAGGGTGATGACATTGAACATAGAAGAAATTAGTTTTCAAATTATTTTAAATGGCGGAAATGCCCGAAGCTTAGCTGCGGAGTCCATAAATCTTGCTAAAGCAGGTGAGTTTAAATTAGCTGAACAAAAAATTGAAGAAGCCAACGAAGCCATGACAATCGCTCATCGTTTTCAAACAGACCTAATAAAGGGGGAGGCCAGTGGGGAGAAATTCGAAATCAGTATATTGCTTATACACGCACAGGACCATTTAATGAATGCCATGACAGTGATTGACCTGGCAAAAGAAATCATTGAACTTTATAAAAAAACAAATGAACTTGAATGTCGAAAGTGCTAACAAATTTGCCAAGTTTGCTGTTTGAAAAATGGATGATTGGCGGCACAAGCGGGCCATTAAAAGCAACGGAAGTCATTAATTCATTGATAAGCAAGTTTAAATCACAATAAAAAACCAATTGGAGGCATTTATGATGAAAAAAGCATTAATTATTTGTGCAGCAGGTATGTCATCTTCTTTAATGGCGAAGAAGACAACGGAATTTTTTAAAACAAAAGGTAAGGAAATTGAAGTCGATGCTGTTTCAGCAAATGAAGGCAATAAGATGATTGAAAAGGGGGACTTTGATTTATATTTAGTCAGCCCACAAACAAAGATGTATTTTCAAAAACTTAAGGAAGCCGGAGAACGCGTAGGAAAGCCAGTTGTAAACATTCCGCCACAAGCCTATATTCCGATTCCAATGGGTGTTGAAAAATTAGGAAATTTAATCTTACAAGAACTGCCAAAAGATTGATTTGCTTATGAGAAAATGGGTCTTCGCTATTTACAATGCACTCACCCGGAAATGCCAAAATTTATGGATAGTCGGAAGGAAGGTGATCTTCAAGCAAGATACCCGTTAAGATGTCTTTTGGATTGGAGGTAATGGATTGCTTAAGCTTTAACGAGTAGCGGGGAGCCATATTTTTAATAAATGAGGGATTTTTATGAATGACGTAGAAAGAGCATTATTTGAAAAAAATCAAAAAAACCAGATGCTTAAATCGATGTACTATAACCGATATTTGCTTGTCAGATATGTTACCGCAATCTTTTTCTTTACGAATGTATATTGGTTAATTTCATTGGTTATGAGTCATTCGTTACTATACCTTCTTCCATTGGCGTTGATCATCGTTGTCATATTGAGCGTTGCGGAACAAGTAAAGATTTATAGCAGCCCGACAAATCATGCTAAATACACAAAGTTTTGTTTCATGACTTTGCTCATTGCAAATGTGATTTTGCTGTTGCCGAGTTGTTTTTCGTCATCTTTCGCTCATTTATATCCATTTTTAATCAATCAAAACAAGTCAAAAGTATTAATTTTAACTGTTTTGATTGCCGGGATATTTTTAAGCGCTTTTATCCTTTATCGGTTATACCAAATTACACATGATGAAGACAAGCATTTTCAACGCATCATGGAGTATGAAAAAGCGATTCGTTAATAATAGAAAAGAGGGGTCTTTATGTCAGAACAAAATAAGGCATTTACTTTTCTTGAAAAGTATCTGATGGGTCCTATGGGGAAAGTAGCATCTTTTCGATTTGTCCGGGCGGTAATGGCTGCCGGGATGGCTTCAATACCATTTACAATCGTAGGATCCATGTTCTTGGTGTTGAACGTATTGCCACAGACTTTAACATTTTTGCAAGGCTTTTTCGATAATACTTTCTTTAGAATTAGTGACTTGTATATGCTGGCAAATAAAGCAACAATGGGAATTTTAGCATTATATTTCAACCTTGTTATTGGTTATGAGTATACAAAAATATATGCTGAAGAAGAAGGGATAAATGTAAACCCGCTAAACGGGGCTTTATTATCCATGTTTGCTTTCTTTATGACGATTCCGGAATTGGTTGCAGGCAATGGAAAAATGTCACTTATCCAAAAAATGAATGATACGACTCATATTATTTTCGGTTGGGAAATGGGCGACAGTGGTGTAAGCCGTTTAGGTTCTTCAGGTATATTTACGGCCATTATTGTTTCTGTTATTGCTGTCCAGTTGTACCGGTTATGTGTAAAACAAAATTGGGTGATTAAAATGCCGGAAGCTGTTCCGGAAGGGGTATCCAGATCGTTCACAGCTTTAATCCCTGCATTTTTAGTCGCTTTTGTGATCTTAATCATCAATGGTATTTTTGTAGCTTTAGGTACAGATATATTTAAAGTTGTCGCTGTTCCATTTAGCTTTGTTACGAATATCGCAAGCAGCTGGCTGGGATTGATGGTGATTTACTTCTTAATCCATGCACTCTGGATCGTAGGTATTCACGGGGCGAATATTATCGGAGCCTTCCTGACGCCAATTACTTTGGCAAATATGGAAGCCAATATTCATGGGGCAAATATTCCATTCGCCGGCGAGTTCCAAAATTCATTTGTCATTATGGGCGGTTCCGGGTCGACTTTAGGATTATGTATCTTTATTGCATTTTTGGCCCGGTCACAGCAATTGAGAATACTAGGAAAAGCGTCCCTTGCTCCTGGCATCTTTAATATTAATGAACCAATATTGTTTGGATTACCAATTGTTTATAATCCATACCTGGCTATCCCGTTTTTCTTAGCGCCTATGGCTACAGCTACAATTGGTTATTTTGCAATTAAATTGCACATTGTTGCGCCACTTATTGCACAAGTGCCATGGCCAACGCCAATCGGTATTGGGGCTTTCATTGGAACAGGTGGGAGCATTATGGCGCCAGTTGTCTCACTCATTTGTGGTGTGGTCGCGTTTATCATATATCTTCCGTTCATCAGAATATATGATAAGAAGTTAGTTGAGCAAGAAAAAGGCGGAGAATCTGTACTCTGATCCTCATCTTGAAATAGAAAAATAAGATGTAGAAATATCCTATGAAAACGATGTTGCACTGCGGGTGAATGAAAGAAGGCGGTTCTTCATAGGAAAATCGCCTTCTTATTTAACTTTTCTCGTTCAGGAAACCAAATAAGATAAATGATGGAGGGTTTACAATGTCAAAAGGCGTTTTACCGGAAAACTTTTTATGGGGCGGAGCAGTAGCAGCCCACCAGCTTGAAGGCGGCTGGAATAAAGGCGGAAAAGGTGTAAGTGTTGCTGATGTAATGACTGCAGGAAGACATGGTGTTCCACGGCAAATTACGGATGGTGTATTAGGAGGTTACTATTATCCTAACCATGAAGCAATCGACTTCTATTCCCGTTATAAAAAAGATATTAAACTGTTCGCAGAAATGGGGTTTAAATGTTTCCGTACTTCTATTGCTTGGACAAGAATTTTTCCAAACGGGGACGATGATGAGCCAAATGAAGAAGGCTTGCAATTTTACGATGATTTGTTTGATGAATTATTAAAATATCATATCGAACCTGTTATTACCCTATCTCATTTTGAATTGCCTTATCATCTTGTGAAAAAATATGGGGGTTTTAGAAACCGGAAATGTATTGATTTTTTTGTGAAATTTTCTGAGACAGTCATGAAACGTTATAAAGATAAAGTAAAATACTGGATGACCTTTAACGAAATCAATAATCAAGCAGATACGAGCATGGATTTTGCAAGCTTCACAAACTCAGGAATTAAATATGAAGAAGGTGAAAACCGGAAACAAACCATGTACCAGGCAGCGCTTTATGAATTAATTGCCAGCGCAAAAGTCGTTAAATTAGGCCACAAAATTAATCCTGACTTTAAGATTGGTTGCATGCTTTCTTTCGTACCTGTATATCCATATTCTTGTCATCCGGACGATGTGATGCTTGCCACGGAAGCGATGCATAATCGTTGGTTCTTTGGTGATGTACATGTTCGTGGGACGATTCCTGATTATACGAAAAAATACTGGGAAAGAAACGGATTTGAAATTGAATATACAAAGGAAGATGAACAAATTCTTAAAGAAGGAACAGTAGATTACATTGGATTTAGCTATTATATGTCTAAAGTAGTCAGCGCCCGTGAAGTAGAAGACAGCCAGCCTGATGGAGAGTTTGGCCGCGTCGTTCGCAATCCTTATGTTCAAGCCAGTGATTGGGGTTGGCAAATTGATCCGGTCGGCCTTCGTTACTCGTTAAATGCTTTATATGAAAGGTACAATATCCCTCTATTTATTGTAGAAAATGGCCTTGGCGCGCGGGATGTCGTTGAAGAGGATGGCACGATTAACGATGATTACCGTATTCAATATTTTCGCGATCATATTCTGGAAATGAAAAAGGCGGTTGAACTGGATGGTGTTGATTTAATGGGTTACACACCGTGGGGATGTATAGATTTAGTGAGTGCTGGAACAGGAGAAATGGAAAAACGTTACGGTTTTATTTATGTGGACAAAGATAATGAAGGGAACGGAACTTTAGAAAGAAAAAAGAAAAAGTCATTTGAATGGTATAGGCATGTCATAAAAACAAATGGAGAAGAGCTTTAACTTTTAGGACGGTCGTTTTTCTAACGTTTACAATAAGAATCATATTCAATCATGGCGTGAAAAAATGGAGTTACAATAAAACTCCATTTTTTCATATACGGGAAGAAAATAGAAATCCCCGGTGAAAAAGCAATAGTTATAAGGAAAGCTACGATATGACAGGCTGCAAAGTATCAAGTATTGGTTTTTTCAACGATTACATCACAGCCCGAAAAAATGGTTGGTTTCCCGAAAACTACAGCTCTTCCTTTGCCAAAAATCTTAGTAATCCATGTAAAAGGGAGTTGTTGGCAGTGGCTATCCTATCAAAACGGCAGAAAGATATATTAATCCTTTTATCTAAGTCAAAAGAACCCGTTACTGCAAGCTGGATGGCAAGAGAATTAGGCGTCAGTGACCGAACGATTCGAAACGAAATTAAGCTCATGCAAAATAATACAGCATCACACGGATTTCAAATTGAATCAACCAGAGGATTGGGATATAGCGTAAAAGTATTAGATGCCGGGCTTTTTTCAAAAATACTCAATGAGATTTCTACGGAGGAACATCATTTAGCGGGTGACTTCACTGATAAAGATACGAGAGTTCTCTATATTTTACGCCGGTTATTGTTAGAAACCGATTTTATTAAAATTGAAAGTTTTATAGATGAGATGTTCGTCTCTTTATCGACATTGCAAAATGACTTAAAGATGGTAAAAGAAATTCTTGATCAATATCATTTAAAGCTAATCAACCGCCCGCACTATGGTTCAAAGGTTGAAGGCGATGAATATATGAAACGTTTGTGTTTATCTAATTTATTGTTGGAGCGGAACCAGGAGGCATTTTTGAAGGAGAATTGTTTACAACTCATTGATCCGGAACTATTTAAAAAGATTAAAGAAGTAATCGTCCAAAAGGTTAATAAATATAAAATTGAAATCTCTGATATATCTTTGGAAAATTTAGCAACGCATATTGCTATCGCCTGCAGAAGAATTCAGGAAGGCTTTGTTATTGAAGAGCTGGCTGATGTTCTGGTCGATGATCATCCATTTGAAAAAATTGTGGCGAACGAAATCATAAAAGAAGTTGAAGATTTTACTTCGTTAACTTTTCCTGAGACAGAAATCGATTATATTATTGTTCATTTATTAGGAACCAAACTTTTACACAAGAAGGAGCTGGCCGAGTTTAGTAAATTTGATGAAGCCGGAACAATTATAAATTGTATGTTAGCTCGTTTAAAGGCTGAATTGAATTGGGACTTTCGCCAAGACCGCGAGTTTATTCAGGCGCTAACGCTGCATATCCGTCCTGCAATGAACCGATTGCGGTACAAAATGAATATCCGGAATCCGTTATTAAACGATATAAAGAAAAAATACCCGGCTGCGTTTGAAGGCGCCATTATTGCCAGCAAATGTATAGAAGAGTATTTGCAAATGGAAGTGGTTGAAGATGAAATTGCCTATATTGCGCTGCATATCGGTGTTGCTCTTGAACGAATGAAATTAAACAAGAAAAAAATAAAAAAAGTACTAATCGTTTGCGCATCGGGCGTAGGGAGTGCAAAATTACTATCCTACCGATTGCAAAATTTGTATGGCCAAGAAATTGAAATTGCCGATACGATTAATTATTACAATTTATCATCATATGATTTATCTTTTATTGACTTGATCATTAGCACTGTGCCTATAAAGGAGGATTTTGGCGTCCCGGTCCAAGTTGTGAATACTTTTTTGGAAGACAAAGACATTCAAGCTATAAATGGTTTTTTATCTAGGACGCAAAATGTGGCAGAAAAATATTTACATCCTTCAAGAATTTTTCTCCAACTGGCATTGCAGGATAAGGAAAGCGTGATTCGATTTTTATGTGATGAACTGTATAAGCAGAAGCTTGTACCGAAGGATTATGTAAACCTTGTTTTAGAAAGGGAGTCGATTACGCCAACCTGTTTTGGAAATCTCGTAGCCATTCCCCATCCAATGGTGCCCGTAACGAAGGAAACGTTTTGGACAGTATGTACGCTAAAAAGCCCTATCCATTGGCATGGACAGCAAATGGTTCAATTTGTTTGTTTGTTGAATATTAAAGAAGGCACGCAAACGGATTTAGATGATATGTATAAAAAGCTCATTTCGATTATCGAAAACAGGTCTGTTGTGCAAAAAATCATCAAAAGCAAAACGGCTGATGAGTTAATGGCATTTATAAAATAATTGAGCCCCGTATCGCCACCATTTGTAAGAAGAATATTTTTCCCAGCCATTTCCCCGAAGGAGACTTTACCCGCCATCCGCGTTATAAAGCACAAAACTTGTCCGGTTTTGTGCTTTATATTTCCTGGAGAAAACCTTACATAAAAACAAAAAGTTTGTGAATATTCTTTACATCTTCCTTGCCCTGTGCGGTTTTCTAAAGGATAATATTTGTAACCTGCAGCAGAAGGAGTAAAGACACGTGAAAACTTAAAAATGAGGAGTGAGCAAATGAAAACGGTCCAACTGAACAGCCGGATAGCTTTCGGCCAACGTCTACCGCTTGTATTGATTGCCGGCCCGTGCGTAATTGAAAGTGAAACGATGGCCATGGAAACAGCCGCAACCCTTCAAACCATTGCCGGAAAACTCGGTATTCCTTTCGTTTTTAAAGCTTCTTTCGACAAAGCCAACCGATCATCCATTTTTTCCAAACGGGGCCCGGGACTGGAAAAAGGGCTCGAAATACTTGACCGGATTAAAAATGTATTTGGCGTACCGGTCACGTCCGATATTCATGAGCCGCACCAGGCAAAAGCAGCCGGGGAAGTGCTCGACATACTGCAAATCCCCGCTTTCCTTTGCCGCCAGACCGATTTGCTGCTTGCCGCCGCCGCGACGGGCAAAACCGTGAATGTCAAAAAAGGGCAGTTTTTGGCGCCTTGGGATATGAAAAACGTCATTCAAAAACTGGAGGAATCCGGCACCGACAAAATTCTTCTTACAGAACGCGGTTCGACATTCGGCTACAATAACCTGGTGGTGGATATGCGTGCACTTCCGGAAATGCGCAGATTAGGGTATCCGGTCGTGTTTGACGCCACCCATAGTGTCCAAATACCGGGCGGAAATGGGACTTCAACAGGCGGAAAGCGTGCGTTTGTCCCGTATCTCGCAAGGGCAGCGGCGGCTTGCGGGATCGATGCGTTGTTTCTAGAAGCCCATCCTGATCCGGACCAGGCCTGGTCGGATGGCCCGAATATGGTGAAACTGGATGATCTTGAAGAAATGTTAAAGCCAGTTATTGAAATTGATCGCATGATAAAAGAACAAACGGCAGCAAACATTCATTAACGGAGGTGAATAGGATGTTAAAAGATTTCAAACGAAGCATCAATTATGTCGAAAGCGTCCGTGAAGTGCTGGAAAAAGAGGCCAATGAGATTTTAAAGCTGAAGGACCGGATCAATTTTCGTATAAATGAAGGCATTGAAATGATATTGGCGTGCGAAGGCAGAGTCATTTTTACAGGAATGGGGAAATCGGGCATCATCGGCCGGAAACTTGCTTCCACATTTGCAAGCACCGGTACCCCGGCATTTTTCCTTCACCCGGGAGAAGCACTGCACGGCGATCTTGGAAAAATAACAAAAGAAGACATCCTCATTGCCATTTCCAACAGCGGGGAAACGTCGGAAATATTAAATATGATCCCTTCCATCAAAAGGATCGGCGCAAAAATGATTGCTATTTCTGGTTCACGCAAGTCGACACTGGCGCGGCGTTCGAATCTGGTGATGGATATCGGGGAAGTTGAGGAAGCGTGCCCGCTCGGCCTTGCCCCGACTTCTACAACTACCGTCACGCTTGCACTCGGGGATGCGATTGCGGTTGCCCTTTTGAAGGCAAGGGATTTTAAACCTGAAAACTTTGCGCTTTTCCATCCCGGTGGCTCGCTTGGCCGGCGTTTGCTTCTCACGGTTGGCCATGTGGCTAAACGGAAAAGGATGAACCCGGTTGCCGGAATGGACACCGGCATAAAGGAAGCATTATTTATGATGACGGAAGCGGGGGCGGGGGCTGTTTCAGTTATTGACGATCGGGGACGGCTGGCCGGCATTTTAACGGACGGCGATATCCGGCGTGAGCTTTTAAACGGCCATGAAGTACTGGATAAAAAAGTAGCAGATTTGTATACAAAATATCCGGTTTGCGTCAGTGAGCATCAGCTGGCAGCGGAAGCATTGCGGATAATGGAAGACCACGCTTTCAAGGTGCTTCCGGTTGTTACCGGCCAGAAACCGGTTGCCATGCTCCATATTCAGGATTTGGTCCAGACTATATAAGCAAAATAACAAGAATAAGCAAAATAACAAGAAAAAATTTTTTGACTGGATAGAGCGGATTCATAAAGAATCCCGCTTTTTTTGGTGGTTGCCGCCAATATGTGCAGCAGCAGTTTGTTTTTTCGGTGACACCACGCAAAAATTTCGGTGACAATGGCGCTGCGGCCTATTAAAATAGGTGATAAGATCTTGTGAATTAACGGGGGAGGGATTGTTTTGTTAAGGGTAAACAATGTGTCAGTAGAGATAGAGAAGTCAAAAATTTTGGAAGATATAAGTTTTTCTGCTGAACCAGGGGAGATTATTGGCCTGGTTGCTCCAAATGGATCCGGCAAGACGACGCTTTTAAATGCGATATCCAACCTGATTCCTGCTTCAAAAGGCGAAATTAGTATTTACGGCATGAATTATAAAATGCATCGGGAAAAAATCCTTAAAAAAATATTTTTTTTGCAAGACCATACAGTATTGTATCCAAATTTAACAGGGAGAGAGCATTTAAAACTTGTACAAAGATTATGGGAGAGCAAACAAGAATGTGGCGCTGTTATTGAAAAATTAAGCATGGGTTCCTATATCGACAAAAGGGTTTCAAAATATTCGCTTGGCATGCAGCAAAGGCTGCTATTTGGGATGTGCTTGATCAGTTCTTGTGATTTGCTATTGATGGACGAGCCGATGAATGGGCTGGACCCATCCAATATTAAACTGATAAGCAAATCCATTAAGCAACTTAGAGATGAAAATAAAATTGTATTTTTTTCTTCCCATATTCTGAACAATGTTGATGAATTATGTGATCGTGTCATCTTTTTAAAGCAAGGAAGAATGGTTTACGAAAGCAGAAAAAATAATCCGGACTTTAATAAATACATCATCATTAAGTTAGAGAATGGGAATGATGCGGATAAAGTTCTTTCCCTATTTAAAGATGAAGAAATTAAAAATGCCACAGCCAATGAAGTATGGGCGGAGATAGATTCGAGTAAAAGCTCCTTTGTGGTAAATCAGGCATTCGAACAAGACATGAAATTTAAATCATTTTTCATAGGGCAAAAAGGCAGCCAACTAATTTATGAGGAAATATACGAAGGTGAAGATAAATGGGGCTAATCAAATTAGAGACATTGCGATTCATTAGAAATAAAAAAAATTTGACTGTTTTTATTGCTGCTATTTTGATTGTTTTCATTTTGTTTGCATTTACTTTCGTGGGAGCAAAGAGAATGGACCCGCTCAATGAATATCAGGATAACAAATCCTCACTGGAAAATGCCATTTCACACATGGAATCAAATCCAAATAAGAGTGAAGCAAAGAAGAAAGCACTTGCGGGTTTGCAGGAGGAGTTACGCCTTCGTACAGAACAAATACAAGCTCATGAAGCAGGGGATTGGAAGCAAGAACTGAAATTGCAGATCGCTTTAGATAAAAAATTAATTGCTGGGATTAATGCCGGAACAATTGTTTTTGGTAATAAAAAAATTGTTCCGCAGACAGAAAAAGCAATACAGCTCAATACCATTCTGCTTAAACAAAATATTCATCCGGTAATAGAGTCGTTCGAAACCCCGGGTATTAACTTTACATATCGTATTCTTTTTTACGTATTCCCGTTCTTAATGCCTCTTCTCATTGCAGTTTTAATTGGTGATATTTCAACAAGAGACAAACAAGGCGGTATTAATCATTTTGTAAATGTTTTGCCAGTGAAGCTCAAGAAAATATTGGATGCGAGAATCTTCACTTCATTTGTTTACAGCCTTGCCATCACGATTGTTATCCTGGTTGTTGCGCTCATTATTGGTAGCATCATAAGCCATTTGGGGAGTTGGAAGTACCCTGTGGCGATCAATTTAAACGGGACAGAAGTATTGTGGATTTCAATTGCCCGGTTTTTGGGCAGATCGCTTTTACTAATCCTATGTCTTCTATTATTTATTTCTGTTTTCACGCAGTTTTTAAATACCTTTATTCGAAATCAATTGCTTCTGATGCTCGTTTTGGTGGCTTGTTTTTGTTTTGAGGAAATGATGAGCGGATTTAAGACAAAGTTGTATGCTGTTATGCATATCATCCCTTTTACATTTGTGGATGTGCCGAATATAGTGAATGGAGAAAGTGCAGCAAAATTCAGGAATGAGTATATCAATACTACAGACGGAGTCATTACGCTTCTCCTTTCATCTTTGCTGTTTTATTTTCTCACCATATGGATTATCCATAAGAAAAACAAAATTTAAAAAAAGCTTGACGAATCCGAAAAAAAGGGATAAATTGAACGTAAGCAATTTTTAGGTTCGTTGTGTAATTTCTTTTGCGGCGTTGATGGCAAATTTCATATTGGTGTTTTCTTATCAAGAGAGGTTGAGGGAATGGCCCGATGAAGCCTCAGCAACCTTCAATGCTTTTACGCGTTGAAAAGGTGCTAAGTCCTGCAAGTTATGGGATCATAACTTGAAAGATAAGAAGATGGTTCATGCACGAAAGGAATGGCCTTCTTCTTATTGGAGAAGGCTTTTTGATTTTAAGTGAGGGAGTGTCCATCATGTATCATACAGAAACAAAACTTGCACAAATCGGAAACCGCAGTGACCGCGTGACAGGTGCGGTGAACCCGCCTGTTTATTTTTCTACCGCTTACCGCCACGAAGGCATTGGGCAGTCAACCGGTTTCGATTATTCCCGTACCGGCAACCCGACGCGCCAGTTGCTTGAAGAAGCGATTGCGGATCTGGAGGGCGGGGACCGCGGGTTTGCGTGCAGTTCCGGCATGGCTGCGATTTTCACTGTTTTATCTTTGTTCCAGGCCGGCGATGAGTGGATTGTGAGTGATGATTTATATGGCGGCACCTACCGCCTGCTGGAGCAGGGATATAAAAAATGGGGGCTTTGTTGTAAGTACGTGAATACGTGCAACCCGGAAAATATTGAACAAGAAATCACCCCGAAAACGAAAGCCATTTTCCTCGAAACGCCGACAAACCCCCTCATGCAGCAGACGGATATCGGCGCAGTGGCTGAAATTGCGAAAAGGCACGGAATCCTGCTGATTGTAGACAATACTTTTTACACCCCGCTTTTGCAGCAGCCGATTAAAGAAGGCGCTGATATTGTAGTCCATAGCGCGACGAAATATCTTGGCGGGCATAACGACGTGCTGGCCGGTCTGATCGTGGCAAAGGGTGCTGAACTTTGCGAGCAGCTTTTTCTGTACCATAACGGTGCCGGCGCCACCCTCAGTCCGTTTGATTCGTGGCTTCTGATGCGCGGCATGAAAACGCTGGCGCTTAGGATGGAAAAACACGAAAAAAATGCAAAAGCTGTGGCGGCATTTTTAAGCGCGCATCCGGATGTAAAAGATGTGCTGTATCCGGGCCGCGGCGGGATGCTTTCTTTCCGTGTAAAAGAAGAATCATGGGTCGACCCGTTTTTACGCGGCCTGTCTTTGATTACATTTGCCGAAAGCCTCGGTGGGACGGAAAGTTTTATCACTTACCCGGCTACACAGACGCATGCCGACATTCCGGAAGAAAAACGGATTGCTTCAGGCGTAGACAATTGCCTTTTGCGCTTTTCAGTCGGAATTGAAAATGAACGCGATTTGCTTGCAGATATTGAAAAAGCTTTTGCCAACATTCACGAAGGGGTGCAAACACGATGACAAATGAAGATTATTCTTTTCAAACGAGGCTTTTACATAACAGCCATAAAATAGACCCGGCGACCGGTGCTGTGAGTGTACCGATCCAGCATGCTTCGACATACCACCAGGCGGACATTGACCAGTTCGGTAAATACGATTACAGCCGCTCGCTCAATCCAACGAGGGAAGCGCTCGAGGATGTCATCGCCGAACTCGAAGGCGGTGTCAAAGGTTTCGCGTTTGCTTCCGGGATGGCGGCGATTTCAACCGCGTTTCTGCTTTTGTCGGCGGGCGACCATGTTGTCATCACCGAAGATGTGTATGGCGGCACGTTCCGGATGGTGACAGAAGTCCTGACCCGGCTTGGTATTGAACATACATTTGTAGATATGACCAACCTTGAAGAAGTGCGGCAGGCCGTCCGCCCGAACACGAAGGCTTTTTATGTGGAAACCCCTTCAAACCCGCTTTTAAAAGTGACGGATATCCGTGCGGTGAGTGAACTGGCAAAGGAAACCGGGGCGCTCACCTTTGTCGACAACACCTTTTTAACGCCTGCCCTGCAGCGCCCGCTTGAACTCGGGGCGGATATCGTGCTGCACAGCGCGACGAAATTTTTAGCAGGGCACAGCGATGTCGTTGCTGGGCTTGCGGTTGTAAAAGATGAAGCATTGGCAGCGCGCCTCGGATTTTTGCAAAATTCATTCGGGGCGGTGCTCGGCGTCCAGGATGCATGGCTCGTTTTGCGCGGGTTGAAAACGTTGCATGTGCGGCTGCTCCAATCGCAGCAGTCAGCGGTGAAAATCGCACATTTTCTTGATGCGCATCCGCTTGTGCGAAACGTGTATTATCCGGGGCTCGGGCACCATCCGCAGCATGCGCTGCAAAAGCTGGAGGCACAAGGGCCGGGCGCGGTATTGTCGTTTGAACTGGAAGATGAGGAAGCGCTCCGGACATTTGTCAGCCATGTAAAAATTCCGGTCTTTGCCGTCAGCCTCGGCGCTGTAGAATCGATTCTGTCCTATCCGGCAAAAATGTCCCACGCCGCAATGCCGCCTGAGGACCGAAGAAAACGCGGCATCTCCGACAGCTTGTTGCGCTTATCGGTTGGCCTCGAGAATCCGGATGATCTGATTGCCGATTTCGAGCAGGCTTTTTCGTACACGAAAGCGGGCACAACCGTGAAATAATGGACAAACGGCTGCAGGGAATCCGCCCTGATCGGCGGGATTCCCCGTTTCAAAATAGACGCCCGGGCTCATTTTGAAACGGGAATGGAGGCACGTCCCGTCCGTACGTATGACAAAAACTGCACCACAGAAGCCGCTGAAAAAGCCCGAAAGAAAACATAAAAACGGCGGGAAACCACTGTAAAAAGTGTCCCGCCGCTTTTTTCTGTTTTTTGTGTAAAGGAAAGGAACGCCTGCATTCACAATCCGGAAATCGGCCGGGTAACCGTCCTGCCTGGTTTCAACGTTTCTGTACGGCCGCCTATATGGATGTCCAGCGCATCTCCTTCCAGCAATGTCACTTTAAACGCATGGCGCGCCACTTCCACCTGAAACTTGCGGTTTTGGTAGGTGAGGCGAAATAAATAGCGGTCCCATTGTTCCGGAATGGTAGGATTTAGAAAAAACCCGTTTTCTTTGATCCGGACGCCGCCGAATCCGTACACGATTGATAGCCATGTCCCGCCCATATTGGCCATATGCAGGCCGTCCTTTGTATTGCCATGTGTGTTATCAAGATCAAGGCGGGCTGTTTCGATAAAATAATGATACGCTTTTTCCGCTTCGCCGAGCCTAGACGCCATTATGCTGAAAATGCATGTGGACAGTGATGAATCGTGTGTCGTGACTTTTTCATAATAATGATACGAGTTTCGGATCGTTTCCGGATTTGCCTCGTCTTCCAGCAAAAAATGCGCGAGCACCGTGTCTGCCTGTTTGCATACTTGGTACCGGTAAATCGTGAGCGGATGGTAATGCAAAAGGAGCGGGTAATGGTCTTTCGGCGTATGTTCAAAATCCCAGACCGCTTTATCGAGAAAGCTGTCATCCTGTTTGTGGATGCCGCGTTTTTCATCATAAGGGAGATACATCGCATCCGCCGCTTTCAGCCAGCTTGCCGCTTCTTCGTCCGTTAAACCAAGCCGTGCAGCAAATGCCGCAAAATAGGCATCATCTGTTTCTTTCAGCCAGTGATAAAATTTGTGAGCTGATTTCAAATTATATTTTGCCATCACATTTGTATAGTAATTGTTGTTGACGATGGCTGTGTACTCATCCGGCCCGGTCACATCTTCAATCGCAAATTTGCCGTCTTTTTCCCGGTAATGGCCAACCTCAAGCCAAAGCCGCGCCGTTTCCACGAGAATTTCGACGCCGTATTGCTTCATAAAGTCCTGATCTTGGGTGGCATACCAGTATTGCATATAACTGTAAGCGATGTCCGCGCTGATATGATACTGCGCTGTGCCGGCAGGGAAATACGGTGAGCATTCCGTGCCGGAAATCGTCCGCCACGGAAATAGCGCACCTTTTTGATGGCCCATCTCTTTTGCCCTTGCCCGTGCGTGGTCAAGGATATGGTAGCGGTACAGCAGCAAATGCCGCGCGAGTTCCGGATGGATCAACAGAAACACCGGGAAAATGTAAATCTCCGTGTCCCAAAAGTAATGCCCTTCATAACCTTCCCCGGACAGCCCTTTTGCCGCAATATTGCTGGCGGTGTCTTTTCCGACAGATTGCAGGAGCTGGTACAGATTGAAACGGATCCCTTCCTGCAGTTTCGGATCGCCGTCAATTTCAATGTCCGCTGCTTGCCAGTAAGTGGCTAAATATTGCTCCTGCTCCCGTAATAGTGCTGAAAAATCTTTGCCTTGCATGCTTTTTAGGATGGCCGCCGCCTTTTCTGCGATATGGTCCCCGTGGCGGAGCGTGTCCGTATAGATCGCAAATTTTGTAAGGGACACCGGCTCGCCGTGTTTGAAATCGATGATTGCGTGCACTTTTTGTTCGTCTTGTTCATAATGGCATTCGCAAGAGACGGAAACGGCGTGGGTTGCGGCACAAGCCATTTCAAGCCCGGAAGCAAATGTGCGGACACGCAGTACAATCGTGCCTCTGTCCTCTGCCACTTTTGTCACAGCCAGCTTTTTTGCATGGGCAGATCCGGTCCGCGGGTCGTTTTTATCGACATAATTTTGCACATCACCGTTGACAGTGGAAATCACCCGCACCGGCCCGGAAAAGTTTACCGGCTCCATTTTCACTTGAATCGCAAACAGTTCCCGCTGTGTAAAAGAAACCAACCGTGAAAAAGTGAGCTTGATTTCTTTTCCGGAAGGCGATTTCCAATGGATGGCGCGTTCGGAAAACCCGCGTTTCATGTGCAAAGTTTGGGAAAAACCGAGAACTTCCCCTTCAAAAAGAGAAAAGCGTTCTTTTTCTTCTCCAAGAAAAATTTCGATGGTCTGCGCATCGATCACATTCAGCATTTTCTGACCGGTTTCCGGGAATCCGTACGCTTTTTCCCCGTACTGGATTTCTGTAATGTCATAAAAAGCATTCAAATATGTGCCGCGGATAGAAGGGATTTCTTCCGGGTAGCCTTCTTCAAAGTTTCCGCGCACGCCAAGATAGCCATTCCCGAGTGCAAATAAGCTTTCATTGACCAGCAGCATTTGTTTGTCCAATTCGTGTTTCGTGATTTCCCATGTCATACGCTGTTCCTCCAAAAATTCCAAATTCGAAGATGGCATGGTGCCAAGCGCCCTTTTTTCTTATGGTCCGGCCGGGAAGCCCTTTTTTCGCTCATATCGGATCGACCGCCGGCTCATGTATTCATCCAGGGGTCACACACCGGCAGGCGGGATTCCGGAAAATGTCGCGCGCTATACCGAGGGAAAACTTTTCCACTGCCGGAAATTTTTATTCTTTCACCCCACCTGTTGTAAGGCCGGAGACGATTTGTTTCTGGAACAGAAGGACGATGATCAAAGTCGGGACCGTGACGACTGTGGTAGCGGCAGCGACCTGTCCCCAAAGTATTTCGAACTGGGTGCGGAGGAAAGAAATCGCGACCGGCACAGTATGATAATTAGCGTCCGAATTTAAGGTAATCGTCAGCAAAAATTCGTTCCACGCGGCAATGAATGTAATAATCGCAGTTGTAAAAACACCTGGCGCGGCAAGCGGGAAGACAATCCGGAACAGCGTCTGGACCGGCGTCGCACCGTCAATTTTTGCCGATTCTTCAAGTGCGAGCGGAATCTGGTTGAAATGCGTCACCAGGATCCATACCGCAGTCGGCAGGGTGATCGTCGAATACGGCAGGACAATCGCATACGAGTTCGTTAAATGCAAATGCAGGAACAAATTATAAATCGGCCCGGTGACAATCATTTGCGGGAACATCGAAACCGCCAGAATCAGCCCGAGCAACAGGTTTTTCCCTTTGAAATCAAAGCGTGAAATCGCGTAAGCCGTAAACGTGGCAATTAAAATAATGTAAACCGTTGTCGTTGTCGCAACGATAAAACTGTTTTTCACCGATGTCAGGATCCCTTTTTGGAAAATCTGCGTGTAATTTTCCCATGTCGGATGATGGGCAAAGACCCGAAAAGCCCCGTTGCCAAAAATTTCCCCGGAAGGTTTAAAGGAGGTGATAAAAATCCAGAAAAACGGAAATATCATCCCAAATAAAAATACGGCAATCAGGGCGATGATGAGCACATTCCATTTGCGGTTCGTTTTCATGGCCATCCCTCCTTAGTTTTTATCCATCAGATTGGCGCCGAGCACTTTAATGTAAATGGTTGCGATGATGGCGACGCAAATAAACATGATGATGACAATGACGGAGCCGTAGCCGAAGTTGGTTTGCCCGAACATCGTTTTGTAACCGTAGACAGACATGGTTTCTGTTGCCCCGCCCGGACCGCCGCCTGTCAGAACGTAAATCAGGTCGAAAACGCGAAAAGCGTCAAGTGTCCTGAACAGCAGTGCGACTAAAATAGAAGGCTTCAGCATTGGTAGCGTAATTTTGAAAAATTGCTGGATTTTTGTTGCGCCGTCAATGGATGCGGCTTCATACAACCCTTTGGAAATGTTTTGCAGGCCGGCAAGCAGCAAAAGGGCCATATAAGGTGTTGTTTTCCAAACGTCGGCTAAGATCGTGGATACCATCGCGCCGGATCCCGTTAATAGCAGAATGCGCGAATCGCTGATTAGCCCTATGGATTGGAAAAAATGCGCGACAACACCGCTTGTGCCGTCATACAAATAACTCCACATGAGCGCGGCAACCGCGGTCGGAATTGCCCACGGGATCAGCGAAGTTGTCCTTACAATGCCTTGCCCTCTGAACGCTTTGTTCATAATCATGGCGAGGCCGAGGCCGAGGACGAACTCAAGGAAAACCGAAACGACGGTAAAGAGCACGGTATTCCATAAGGCATGCCCGAGTCGTTTGTCATGCAATGCTTCTTTATAAGACTTGAAGCCGATGAAGTTGGAGGGTACAAAGCTGCTTTTGAAATCTTTAACAATTTTTGATAAATTTTTTCCGTTTTGCGTATTGTATTTGGCATTGATTTCCTTTACCAGTTTGGATGAGTCGGTATAAAGGCCCATCAGCTTTTTCTGGTCGGCCTGGCTGATTTTTTGGACGCCTTTTCTGCCTTTATACTGCTTGGCAACATCGGCAACGCGATGGACCAGCTTGTCGACTTTTTGCCGGTCGGCCGGGTCGGTGATTTTTTCCCGGTCTTCTGTTAGAAACAGCCTGACATACGTTTGCGTTTCGTCAAATAAATCGAAATTATAGCGCGGGCTCATGTATAGCCCCGATTTTTGCTGGTTATTCAGCTGATAATCAAAAAAGGTATAGCGGAGTGACTGAAAAATCGGCCACAGCGAGAATACGCCGATAAACAGCAGGGCTGGAAGGATAAATAAAAAAGCCTGCAAGCGGTTCTTCTTCATGATGCTGGCACCTCTTTTCACCGTAATGTTTCTTCCCGTACGGAGGATGCACAGTTTATGCAGCGCCCCCTCATTTCTTTTTAAAAAAGGCTCTATGGAATAGAGCCTTTCGCCGATATCAAACCATTATGAAAAGCAGGCGCCCGGGGACGGAAAGGGAGTAAAACGCGTTCCCGGACGGTTGCTTATTTGCCTGTTGCGTCCTGGATCGTTTTGACTGCATCATCCAGATTTTGGCCTGTGCTTAAATATTTGTGGGCCGCAATTTGGATCGTGTCGGATACTTTGCTGTACTTCGCGGATACCGGGCGGGCAATCGTCGTTTTCAACGCTTTTTGGAAGCCCGGCATGGTCAGCATTTTGTTTTGTTTTTGGACATCAGGATCATTCAGCAAATCATTATATCCCGGCAGGTAACCGCCTTTTGTGGACATAATCTTCTGCCCTTTTTTGCCGGCTACGAATTTTACAAACTCCCATGCGCCTTCTACATGTTTTGAGTTTTTGTTGATGCCGAGAAGCCAGCCGCCGACAGCGCCGCCGTTCGGAAGCGGGGCAATGCCAACATTTTTGATGTCCACTTTTACGCCTTCTCCGCCTGTTTTAATGGTGCCATACTGGTACGGCCAGTTCCGCGCGAAGACAGATTTTCCTTGTGCAAAGCTGTCCAGCGTTTGTTGTTCCATATAGTTCAGCAAATCTTTTGGCGCCCATGCTGCTTTTGTAAATTGATACATCGTCTCAAGGCCGCCTTTGATATCTTTGTAATGATTCGTGAATTCTGTCACATTGACGGTTAAGCCTTCATATTGTTTGGACTGATAAACAAAGCCGTTTGTCGTTCCGTTTTTGCCGGCATATTTTGCAGCCATATCCCCGAGTTCTTTATAGGTGTAGTCCCCGCTTTCGAGTTTTGCAGCATCTTCCTTGCTGACAATATCGGAACGGTAATACAGAATGCCAAGGTCCGGGAAGAATGGAAGTGTGTATTGTTTCCCTTCATAGTTTCCGGAAGCCATTGAGCCGGCATTGAACTGGTCTTTCGTCAAATTGGCATCCATCATTTTCTTGTCAATCGGGACAAGGTATCCGGCACCGGCAAATTCGCCGCCCCACACAACGTCCATGGACATGATGTCATATTCGCTTGATCCGCTGGAGAGCGAAGTCAGCAATTGGTCGTGCATTTGTGCCGAGTCATTCGTCATTTGTACCCACTTCACCTGGTACTTTTTCGATTGTTTGTTAAAAGCCGCAATGACTGCTTTTGTCGCAGGTGTGCTGTCATTTTGTGCCGCGAATTTTAACACAATCTTTTTCGAGGAACTGCCGCTTTTGCTCGATTTCGAGTTTGAATTGCTGCCGCAGCCGGCCAGCACGCCGATAACTAGCGTAAGCGCTGCCAAAATCACGCCCGCTTTTTTCCACATACGAAAGCCCCCTTTAATTTTGATGATTACACTTGAATATTACCCTGTATGCGCATACAATGATATTAGAATCTTTAGATCTATAATAAAATTTTTAGGTATTGGGGCGGCTCCGATGAAACAGTCTGCCATCAGCAAATCCATTATTGAACGCTACCTTTCATACCGCGTTGAGCACCAGCGCGAGTATTTTCTTCATCCGCCTTATATGATGGAAAAGCAGTTGTTGAATGCCGTAAAAGAAGGGAGAGTGGAAGCAGCCGAATCCGTTTTGAAAACTATCAATACGCTGGAGCGGGCAAAACTTGCGGAAGAACCGATCCGCTCGCTCCGTAATTCACTCATCTGTATTTGCACGCTGTTTACAAGGGCGGCGATCGAAGCGGGCGTGCCGCCGGAAACTGCTTTTAACATCAGCGATGCGCATATTTTGGAGATTGAAAGGATAAAGACGCAGGAAAAGCTGTTTGAACTCGAGTACAGCATGCTGCGCAATTTTACGGAAGCCGTGCAGCAGGCAAGGAAACAAGAACATCGCTACAGCCATGCGATTCATATGGCTGTGGCATATATTCATGAAAATATTTTACAGGTGATCACGCTTGAATCGCTGGCGAAACATGTTTACCTGAATCCGAGCTACTTGTCCCACTTGTTTAAAAAAGAGACCGGCGTATCGGTGACGGATTATATTAATAAAAAGCGGATTGAAGAATCGATTTATTTTTTGCTCCATACAAATATTACTATTTCCGAAATTGCGCTTCTGTTCCATTTTTGCAACCAAAGCTACTATACTTTGCTTTTTAAAAAATATATGGGGCTCACCCCAAAAGAATTCAGGGAGCAGAACCAGCACTAGCTTTGACGGCATGTATCCGTTTTTTAACGGTCGGCTGGCGCTTCCTTGCAATTTTCCAATGTTTAACACATGGCAGCACCGTTTCACGTCCGGACTTCCATCAAGTTCCTTTCCTTAGCCACCGTCTGCGCACTCGAACAAAACCGTATATCGCCCTTGCTGCAAAAAACACGGTATCAGCAAAGGGTGCTTTTTTATGACCACAAGCCGGGTTTTCCCTTTTTGCCCAGGCATTGGCGGACCGGGATTTTACATTGCCGGCGGTGCACGGAACGTATATACTAAACATGGAAACATTTCACCGTGCTAAGGAGAAAATTGTTTTGAAAAAGGCATTTGGCAATATCGATTTGACCGTAATTACAGAAGAACAATTTTTGGACGAATTTGAGAGCCGGGTACACGAAGGGATCAAAACCAATGTGTTCTTTTTGAATGCGCACTGCTACAATATCGCCCAAACCGACCGCGACTACTACCGAATTATCAATGAAGCCGACTATCTGCTCAACGATGGGGTCGGGATTGAAATCGGCGCAAAACTGTTTGACATTCCGCTTGCCGGCAATTTAAACGGTACCGACTTGACGCCGAAAATATTAAAGCGCTGTGAAAAAAACGGCTTCTCCGTATTTGTGCTCGGTGCTACCGAAACGAATCTGCAAAGTGCGATACAACATTTCCGCAAAGATTATCCCGATTTGAAAATTGCCGGCTGCCACCACGGGTATTTTCAATCAAAACATGAGATTGTGGCGATGATTAACCGCTCGCATGCCGATGTGCTGCTCGTCGGAATGGGCGTTCCGCTGCAGGAAAAATTCATTGCCGGCTTCGATCAGGAACTTTCTTGCACAGCACGGCTCGGCGTCGGCGCATTTATTGATTTTGCATCCGGAAACGTACCGCGCGCCCCGTATTTGTTCCGGAAATTGCGGATCGAGTGGCTGTTCCGATTGTTGCGCGAACCGAAACGGCTGTGGAAGCGAAATTTCGGCAGCCTCATCTTTTTGTGCCGGATTTTGCGATATAAATGGAAACATTCATAACCTCCTTTTTCCGGCGCTGAAAGGAACAGGGCGTGCAGGACGGGAATTCAGACACGTGCCGAAAAAAGAAGGAAATACCCGGTACTTGCCGACAATAAAAGATGTGCTATTTTTGTTTTACAAAAGGGAAAAGCGGGTACGATAATGAAATCATTTGTAAAAGAAAGGTGAGAAAGATGGAAATTGATATCAAACCCGCTGCACTCTCCCAATTCAAACAAATTGAATTTCAAGAAGGCGAAGGCATCCGGATTGAGGCGGTCTTTGTCGGGAGCTGTACAATTGCTGCGGAACATTCTTTAAAAATTGACCATAAACGGGAAGATGACGATTTATTTAATGTTTATGGCATTCCGCTCCTTGTGTCGAAGGCAAGCCAAAAACAGCTCGGTGAGAAAGTCATCATCGATTACAATCCGAATAAAGGGTACAAACTTTCTTCAGATCAGGAAGTTTACCAATACAATCTTGACTTGACAAGAGCCGAGTAAAAAGAGGTGCTTTGCATTGAAAGAAACTTTTCGTGCATTGGTCATGGAAAATGCATCACAGCCGGTACTCTCCGTACAGGAATGGGATACGGGCCGGCTGCCGGACGCGGAAGTCACCGTAAAAGTCGCCTATTCAAGTGTCAATTACAAAGATGCGCTTGTTGGCGTGAAAGGGGACTTTGTCAAATCGTATCCATTCATACCGGGAATTGATTTGGCGGGAACGGTGCTTGCATCCGCTGACAGCCGCTTTAAAGAAGGCGATGAAGTGATCGTCACAAGCTATAAGCTGGGCACCGGGCATTTCGGCGGATTCAGTGAAATGGCGCGCGTGCCGGCTGCCTGGGTCGTGCCGCTTCCGAAAGGGCTGACGTTAAGAGAGTCCATGATTTTAGGGACAGCCGGCTTTACGGCAGCGCTGTCCGTGCAAAAACTGGAAGACCACGGGCTCAAACCGGGACAGGGGCCGGTGCTTGTTGCCGGGGCAAGCGGCGGTGTCGGCAGTGTCGCTGTCGACATTTTGGCAAAAAGGGGTTATGAAGTCACGGTCTCAACCGGAAAAAAAGAGGCACACGCCTATTTAAAACGGCTCGGTGCGGCCCGTATCCTCGACAGGGAAGCCGTTACGGACCATGAAGACCAGTCGATTCGCAAAAAAGAATGGGCAGCTGCAGTCGATCCTGTCGGCGGGAAAACGACACAATACATCATCAGCACACTCCAGTACGGCGGGGCGGTGGCAACGAGCGGTCTTACCGGTGGAAGGGAAGTCACAACGACCGTAACGCCGTTTCTCGGGCGCGCTATCAGCTGGCTCGGAATCGATTCTGTTTTTTGCCCGATGGATCTCCGGGTGAAAATTTGGGAAAAACTTGCCAGCGATTTTAAACCGGAACATTTGACGAGTGAAATTGTTCGGGAAATCAGCCTTGAGCAAGTCCCGGCCGCCCTTTCGGATATTTTGGAAGGCAAGCTTCAGGGTCGGACAATTATAAAATTGTAACGAAAAAGGATGCGTGGTATTCGCATCCTTTTTTAACAACCGGAAAAGGCACTGGTTGAATGGACAAGGGCACCTGCTGGCGTGCTTGCAAGTCCGGGTTTCACCTTTCCTTCGAATGTACCTGCATCACCAGTTGGCGTGCTTGCAAGTCCGGGTTTTAACTTTCCGCCGGCTCTACATGCACAATGACCTCATATACTTCACAATCGCGGATCAGTGAATTCTCCACTTTTGTGGAAATGTCATGGGCATGGCGCAAATCAAGAGACGGATCAACGCCGATGACAAGATCAATGACCGTATTGTTTCCGTACTGCCGCGCTTTAATATCCTTCACACTTTGGACGCCGGCTACGCTTAGTACTTTCGCTTTATAATTTTCCAGCTCCGACTCATCAAATCCGTCTGTTAAAAGATGGGAAGTATCACGGAAAATTTCCCAGGCGGTTTTGCAAATCAATAAGCCGACAACAATCGCAGCCGCCGGATCAAGCCACGGAAGATGGAACTGCGAACCGATGATGCCGATGCTCGCGCCGATACTCACCCAGGCATCGGACAAATTATCCATCGCGCTTGCCCGCACCGCCTGGCTATTGATGCGCTTTGATAATCGTTTATTGTACAAATAGACAAAAAACATGACGGCGGCACAAAGGAATCCGGTCCATGCCGCAGCCATATCCGGGGATTCGGATTTTCCATGTATGATCGAGACAATGGCATCATAGAGCACCTGGATGCCGACCGCCACCATAATGAGAGAAGCAACCATGGAGGCGACGTTTTCCGCTTTCCAGTGCCCGTAAGGATGATCGCGGTCCGCCGGTTTCCGGGAGAGGCGGAGCCCGATCAGGACGGCGATCGAAGACAGGATGTCCGTAATATTGTTCAGCCCGTCTGCCTTCAGGGCGTTTGAATCCGTATAGAAGGCAATCACTAGTTTCAGCACCGACAGGCTTAAATAGGCCGCCATGCTGATCATAATGCCGTACTCGCCTAATTTTAAATTTTGGTATTTTTCTTCATTCATTGCTTTCACTTCCATTTGGTTTCCTTCTCTATCATAACAATGAAGTGCAGGGTGGGTCTACAGCAACGTTTTTTCCGGCCGCTATAAAAGTTAGATGCGGGAAAATCCGCCTTCTCATGCATTAAGGTCTGGGATTTCAACAAATTTATGCTAATATGGAAATAGAAAATTTTTTACAGGAGGCCAACATGAGCACTGATTGGAAAACTTCTTATGAAAAATGGAACCGCTTTGCAGAGCTGGATGCCGCATTAAAAGCAGAACTATCCGGCGTAAGCGGGGATGAAAAAAATCTGGAAGACCGCTTTTATAAAAACCTTGAGTTCGGAACGGGCGGTATGCGCGGGGAACTGGGCGCCGGCACGAACCGCATGAATATTTATACAGTCCGGAAAGCATCAGAAGGGCTGGCAAACTTCATTCTCGACCAGGGGGAAGAAGCTATAAACCGTGGGGTCGCGATCGCCTACGATTCAAGGCGCAAATCGCCGGAGTTTGCCCTTGAAACCGCAAAAACGCTCGGCAAGCACGGGATCAAAGCCTATTTATTTGATTCCCTCCATCCGACGCCGCTTTTGTCATTTGCGGTCCGGTACTTGAACGCTTATGCCGGCGTTGTCATTACAGCGAGCCATAACCCGAAAGAATACAACGGCTACAAAGTTTACGGGCCGGATGGCGGGCAAATGCCGCCAAAAGAAGCGGACGAACTGACAGGCTATGTGAACCGTGTCGAAAATGAGCTGCTTGTCGAAGTCGGCGAAGAAAAGGATCTGATCGAAAAAGGCTTGCTCGTTTATATCGGCGAAAATGTAGACAAAGCTTACCAGGACCAGCTCATCAAACTCCGCCAAAACAAGGAAGTGATCAGCTCGGTTGCAGATTCTTTCAAAATCGTCTACACGCCGCTGCACGGGACAGGCAATCTCCCGGTCCGCCGCGGCCTTGAAAATTTCGGTTTTCAAAACGTCACCGTTGTAAAAGAACAGGAGCTGCCGGATTCCGAGTTCTCAACAGTAAAATCGCCAAATCCGGAAGAACATGCCGCTTTTGAACTTGCCATCCGCTACGGCGAAGAAATCGGCGCGGACATTTTGCTTGGCACGGATCCGGACACTGACCGCCTCGGCGTTGCCGTAAAAAACCATGAAGGAAAATACGAGGTTTTAACCGGCAACCAGACAGGCGCATTACTGCTCCATTATCTTTTAACACAAAAACAAAAGCAAGGGACTCTGCCGGAAAACGGTATTGTCATCAAAACGATTGTAACGTCTGAAATCGGCCGCGATATTGCCCGGTCTTTCGGCATCCCGACCATCGACACTTTGACCGGTTTTAAATTCATCGGTGAAAAAATCAAAGAGTTTGAAAAAACCGGTGCCCATACTTTCTTATTTGGGTATGAAGAAAGCTACGGTTATTTAATCGGCGATTTTGTGCGCGATAAAGATGCGGTGCAGTCGGCGGTCCTTGCTGCTGAAGTGGCCGCTTACTATAAGTCGATGGGAAAAACATTGTATGAAGGCCTGCTCGACATTTTCGAACAGTACGGCTACTATAAGGAATCCTTAACATCGCTCACTTTGAAAGGAAAAGAAGGATCGGAAAAAATCGCCGGCATCCTTGCCAACTTCCGTGCCCATCCGTTAACAGAAGTGGCGGGCATCCCGGTATCCGCCCGCGAGGATTATCAATCACAAGTGCGGACCAACGCGAAAACGGGAGAAACGTCAAAAATTGAACTGCCAAAGTCCAATGTACTGAAATTTTTCCTTGAAGACGGTTCATGGTTCTGCATGCGCCCGTCCGGAACAGAACCGAAAGTGAAGTTCTACTTTGGCGTGAAAGCGGGCAGTCTCGCGGAGAGCGAACAACGGAACAAACGCCTAAGCGATGAAGTGATGAATCTCGTAAACCGTATGCTTTAATTGTATTCATAGGGTGCCCCGGGCGGATCTGACGTCCGGGGCGTTTTTTCGCCGTGCGGCAGATTGATGCAGAACACCATAATCGGCTCCCTCACAACAAAGGACAAGGCTCATTTTCAGCGCCCCGGCCATCTCTCAGGAACCGCCTGTATTGGTGCCGCCCTGCCATGTACGCCGGATCTTCTTTCCCGCTTCTATGCAGGTTCAGTACGATTTTCCCTTTCTGCAAAAACAGGCATCATTTGCAGAAACTTTGCGAAAAAATGAGCCTGATTTTTCTTTACTTTAAAAATAAGGCATGGTATATTCTGGGCAGATGCACATTTTCGGCCGGGACGTATCTGTTTGATTCAACAGAGTCCGGCCAACCGGTCCGGTTTGCGGACTGTCACCAATTTTTCGAAAAAGGTAACCGGCACAGCAGAGCCATATGCGAAAATCACGGTGAAAGCCAGCAAAACAACGATCGGAACCGGCAAGGCCGGTAAAAACGGGGAATTTGCGGCCAAGATACAACCGCAAAGCATCGGCAGAAAACTGTATGTCTATGCAACCGATGCAGCGCGCCATACAGGAAAGGCCGCAGCCACAACCGTAAAACCGCCGGCACCGTCCGCACAGGGCGTTAAAGCAGGCGCAACGAAAGTGACCGGAACTGCACTTAGCGGGTCCAAAGTCTATGTCAAAACCGGAAAAACGGCAATCGGCCATGCTGTTGCCGGAAAAAATGGCAGGTTCACCGTGAAAATCAAAAAGCAAAAGGCAGGCGCAAAATTGTCGTTGTATGCTGTTAAAAACGGCATTTGGAGCGACGCTAAAACGATTACGGTACAAAAATAGGAGAGCGGATCACCCCATTCAAAACGATATCGCTTTTCAAAAGGAGCATAACGTTTCAGGGCCAAAAAGGCCGGGAGCCGTCCCGGTTTTTTTGCTTATGATAAAGGGCAAATGCCATGCTTTTTTCTTCCGCGGAAACGGCTGAAAAGGGCGGCTTCTTTTTTTGTCCGTTGGAAGAAAAACGCCCAAAAAGGATGCAACATTTTTCTTACTCATGTAAAATGGAAAGAGCGAATAGGAGGCTTTGCCATTGCTCATGAAGAAAAAACAAAGCGCGCTGGTGCTTGCAGGTCTCTGCATCCTGTTTATGGCTGCCATGTTTCTTTTCTCCAACCAGCCCTATAAGGAACAGGACATGCGGCCGGAACTGGAAAAGCTGGTACACCTCGATGCAAACACATTGCCGAAAATCGAATTTTATTACGGGGGTGCGCTTGTCACGTCAACGCTGCCGTATGATTTTATTGAATTCTGGATCCGGAAATCCTGCCATGTGGCGGAATATGCCGTCTGTACTTTGCTGATCCTTCTAACTTTGCGCACGGTTTTGGTTCCTGTCCGTTTTGCAGTTCCGGCCGGCTTTCTGGCAAGTTTTCTCTATGCCAATCTTGACGAATGGCATCAAAGTTTTGTCAGCGGCAGAACAGGGCATTTTATAGATGTCATCACTTTTGACAGCTTCGGAATCATGATTGGCGTCTGTCTGTTTTTATGGTTTACGCGAAGGAAAAAATCCCGATAATGCTTAACGAACGGCATTTGTTTCTTTATAATAATCGTATTGAATATACAACAGGGAGTTCTAATCTATGAGCATATCTGTCAGATTTAAAAACGTTTCGAAAAAGTATAAAATGTACCGGAGCAATTCGGAAAAAATTCTCGACATCATTTTGCCGGGCGGTTACGGGGATGATTTTTACGCCCTGCAGAATATTTCTTTTGAGGCGAGCAACGGGGATGTCATCGGCGTGATCGGCGTTAACGGCGCCGGCAAATCAACCTTGTCCAATCTGATTACCGGCATTATTCCGCCCACAACCGGAACGATTGAATTAAACGGCGAAACATCGCTGATTGCCATCAACTCCGGCTTAAACAATGAATTGTCAGGCCTTGAAAATATTGAACTGAAATGCCTGATGCTTGGGTTCACAAAAAAGCAGATTAAGGAGCTAACCCCGCAAATTATTGAATTTGCGGATATCGGGCAGTTCATTGATCAGCCTGTTAAAAAATATTCAAGCGGGATGAAGTCACGGCTCGGATTTGCCATCTCGGTCAACGTTGACCCTGATATTCTTGTCATTGACGAGGCGTTATCAGTCGGCGACCAGACATTTGCCGATAAATGTTTTGAGAAGATGAATGAATTCAAGGATGCGGGCAAAACGATCTTTTTCATCAGCCACTCGATGGGCCAGGTAAAGAAATTTTGCGAGAAAGCGATGTGGCTGGAAGCAGGGGAAATTAAGCAATACGGCGCGATCGATGATGTCCTGCCAAATTACGAAAAGTTCCTGAAAGAATTCAAATCATGGCCAAAAGACAAACAGAAAAACTTCAAACAGATGATTCTCGAAAAACGGAGCAAAGAAAGAAAAGAAAAAGTGGCAGAATAAGGAGGCGGCTGCCCGGAATGCTTGTTGCGTGCCGGGCAGCCGCTTTTTGCTTACCGGGATTTTCGCTGGAAAACCGGGAGTGAACGGCTGAAGAACGATTCCAGCCAGGCAAACTGTTTTTCGCAAAAAATAGATATAAAAATTGACAGCGCTTACTTTTTAGCGGTATAGTGAAAATGTGTACATACTCACAATGGGAGGGAATCATAATGGCCAGCTTAGAAAATAAAATTGCAATTGTCACAGGCGGCGCTTCCGGGATCGGGCTTGCAACCGCAAAAGCTTTTACGGAAAAAGGGGCGAAAGTGGTCATTTCCGATTACAACGAAGAAAGCGGCAAAGCGGTTGAAAAGGAACTTAAAGAAAAAGGAGCGGATGTATGCTTTATTCGTGCCGATGCATCTGATGAACAGTCCGTCGCCGATCTTATCGCAGAAACCGTCAACCGGTACGGCAGAGTGGATATTATGGTGAATAATGCCGGCATTGGCGTCATGGCTACAACCCATGAACTGAGCTTTGAAGACTATCAAAAGGTTATTTCCGTCAATCAAAACGGTGTATTTTTCGGTTCGAAATATGCCATCCGTGAAATGTTGAAAACAGGCGGTGGCTGTATTGTCAATACATCCTCTATTTTAGGGTACGTCGGCGAACCGGGTGCTTTTGCCTACAATGCAAGCAAAGGTGCCGTCAACCTGATGACAAAGTCGCTGGCCCTTGAATATGCATCAAAAGGCATTCGCGTGAATGCGGTGAACCCGGGGTATGTTGAAACCGGCATGGTGAATAAGGAAGCACTCGGCGATTTTTATGACGGCCTTGTCGCAAGGCATCCGATCGGCCGGCTCGGGCGTGCGGATGAAATCGCCCATGCCATCGTATTCCTCAGTGAAAATCAATTTGTAACCGGCATTGCCCTGCTCGTGGACGGCGGTTATACAGCGCAATAAGTGCGGCATAACCAGCGCCAAAAGGCATCCATCCGGTCCGGGTTGATACCGGTTGATGCGTTCAAGCCATAAACCGGCCCTCGGGAAGAATCGCCGATTTGGCCGTATTTGCAAATGCGTCTGTCCGGACAAGCCATAAAAAAACCTGCATCCGCTAAAAGGATGCAGGTTTTTTTGGTTAAAAGTGCATAACCCAGATGGTTCCGTAAACAACGACGATCGCAATGATGATGCTGTAGATCATATTGCTGACATTGATCTTTCCGTTTTCGCCTTCTTTGACGTGCATGAACATAAATAATTGCACGCCAGCCTGGAGGAAGGCAAACAATCCGATTGTCCAGATGGTCGCCGTTTTAGAAAGGTTGGTATACAAAGCAACATACAGTGCCACAAGGGTCAATACGATTGAAAGCAGAAAACCGATGACATGGCCGATCGGATATTTTGAATGATGCTCCATTATTTCATCAACCCTCCTAAATAAACGAAAGTGAAGATAAAGATCCAGACAACATCAAGGAAGTGCCAGTAAATACTTACAACGAAAAATTTGCGTGCCGTCATCGGCGTTAAACCGCGGCGGATCAGTTGTATAATAATCGATATTCCCCATAAAATCCCGAGGGAAACGTGGCATCCGTGCGTTCCGAGCAATACATAGAATGCGGAAAGGAATGCGCTTGTCGGCAGTGTTGCCCCATCATGAACGTACGTGACAAATTCATTG
This sequence comes from Weizmannia sp. WK01, assembly GCF_025905465.1. Lineage (NCBI taxonomy): Bacteria > Bacillati > Bacillota > Bacilli > Caryophanales > Bacillaceae > Heyndrickxia > Weizmannia sp. WK01. The sequence goes on from NZ_CP109616.1 coordinate 789,091, forward strand.
ATTTCAAAGCCGACGAAAGTTAAACCGAGAAGAAGGGTAACGATAAACCAGCCGAGCATCGCGCCTTTATTCCGGTTGCGCATATTGAAGACGGCAATTCCGCATGTAAAACTGCTTGTCAAAAGGACAAAGGTTTCAATCAGGACACCTTTGAGCTCAAAGATGTCCTGCTGAACAGGCCCGCCTGCTGTTTGGTGCTGGAGTGTAAAATACGTTGCAAACAGCGTTGCAAACAAAGTGATTTCAGCCGCCAGGAAAACCCAGAAACCGAAAATGGTTAAACGGTCCTGATTGCGCTGGTATTCGAGGGGCAATGATGTATCCAAATGTTCGTCGCTCATCGTTTTACACCTCCTGCTCTTGTATTTTCTGTGCGAATGATTTCTTCTACACTGATATAGTGCCCTTTATCCGGGTCAAACGATCTCCACGCAAGGCAGCCGAGCATCATCAAACCGCCGAGAATGGCGAGCCACCACCAGGACCAGACAAGGCCGAAACCTGCAAGGCCCATCGATACAGCGGAGAAAAATGGCATTGCCGAGTTATTTGGCATATGGATCGGTTTGTACTCTTCATCCCGGTAAATCGGTGTGCCGTTTTCTTTGTATTCTGCGAACGCATCAAGTGTAGAGACAACCGGCTGTTTCGCAAAGTTATATTCCGGAACCGGTGTAGGGGTTGCCCAATCTAATGTGCGGCCATCCCAAGGATCACCGGTCGTGTCGCGAACGCCATGTTTAATGCTGTAAACAATGTTCCAAGCCAGGACGAGGAACCCAATCCCCATGATATAGGCACCTACTGTAGAGGCGAAGTTCCAACCTGTCCAGCCAAGTCCTGCTTCATAAGTGTACATCCGGCGCGCCATTCCGTCGAGGCCGACAAAGAATTGCGGCAGGAAGCAAAGGTTAAAGCCGACCATCCACAACCAGAACGTAATTTTGCCCAGTTTTTCATTCAGCATATAGCCGAACATTTTCGGATACCAGTAGTGGAGCCCTGCGAAACATGCATAGGCGACTGCCGGAATCAATGTATAGTGGAAGTGGGCAATCAGGAAATATGAATTGTGATATTGATAGTCTGCTGCTGCCATGGAAAGCATAACACCCGTAACCCCGCCGATCAAAAATGTCGGGATAAAGGCAAGCGACCATAGCATAGGCGTTGTTGTTCTAATTTTCCCTTTATGCAATGTAAAGATTTCGTTAAATAATTTGACACCCGTTGGTATCGCGATAATCATCGTTGAGATCGAGAAGAACGAGTTTACGACTGCTGTGTTCCCCATTGTAAAGAAGTGGTGAACCCATGTGAAATAACTGAAGAATGCGATACCAGCCATCGCAACGACCATGGAGGCATATCCAAACAATCGTTTACCCGAGAATGTAGCGATAATGTCCGCGTAAATCCCAAGAGATGGCAGCAACACAATGTACACTTCCGGGTGGCCCCAGATCCAGAACAAGTTTGCCCATAACATCGGGCTGCCGCCTGAACCCATGGTAAAGAAGTGCGCACCAAAAGTACGGTCAAACGTTACTTCTGCCAAAGCCACTGTCAAAACAGGGAAAGCAAAAAGCACGATGATAAAAGTAATCAAAGTAGACCATACGAACATCGGCATTTTCATTAATGTCATGCCTGGCGCCCGCATTTTCAAAATCGTGACAATGAAGTTCACGGCCGTAGCCAGTGTCCCGATCCCGGAAAGCTGCAGACCCAATGCATAGTAGTTGTTTCCGACACCTTTTGTAAATTCCGTTCCTGCAAGCGGGAAGTAGTTCGTCCAGCCGGCAGTAGGGGAGCCCCCGATAATGAATGAAATGTTAAAGAGGCACATCCCTGCAACCATTGCCCAGAAGCTGAATGCGTTCAAAAGCGGGAAGGCAACATCGCGTGCCCCGATTTGAAGCGGAACAGCAACGTTAATCAGGCCGAACAAAAACGGCATCGCCATAAATAAGATCATGACAACCCCGTGGGTCGTAAAGATCCCGTCGTAATGGTTTGCATCAAGCAGATGCTGGTTCGGCAGTGCAAGCTGTGTTCTCATCATTAAAGCATCGACACCGCCGCGGAATAACATTAAAACCGCAACGATAATGTACATAATCCCGATTTTTTTATGGTCAACGGTTGTCAGCCATTCTTTCCATAACCATTTCCATTTCTTGAAATAGGTTAGAGAAAAGATCACAGCGGCCGCGCCAAGTGCCATACCAACTTCGGCGGCATATATGGCCGGTTCACCGGTGACGAAAAAATCACTAAGTTTCACACTGTTTTCCTCCTATTCCAATGATTATTTTCCGCTCATATCCATACCGGACATATCGTGGTGATGGTGGTGATTTTGTTTCTCACCTTTTTCCGATTCTTCATAATAGCTTTTTTGTTCATCCGGTTTATCCCATTTTAGATGGGTCCCGGTGTAAGTCTGTCTTCCTACGAGGCCTTCTTTTTTAATCAGTTTTTCATAATCCGATTTTTTCATTTGAGGCGCTCTGCTTTTGACTTCCTTCACCCACGCATTAAAATCTTTCGGCGTTTGGGCCAACACATCGAAGTCCATCTTTGCAAAGCCTTCCCCGTTGAAGTTTGCGTTTCTTCCTGTATATTCGCCAGGGTGATCTGCAGCCAGAATCAGTCTCATCGTCATGTTCGGCATCGTGTATTTCTGTCCGCCAAGTTCAGGAATCCAGAAAGAAGCCATCGTACCAGATGAGGTCAATTCAAAATTGATTGGCCGCCCAGCCGGAATGTTTACATAGTTAACCGTTTCAATTCCCTGTTCCGGATAACTGAAAATCCATTTCCATTCCGATGACGTGACATAAACTGTTAAAGGCTTTTCGTTTTTCATCGATTTTGGTGTTTCTTCCACCGAATAGTTTGCTTTAACGGTTGGAATGGCAATGGCAATAATCAACAGCACCGGGATGGCGGTCCATACCGTTTCCAGTACTTTATGGCCGTGGATTTGCGGCGGTTTATAATCAGCCGGCAGACGCGACGCCCTGTATTTGATCACCATATAAAGATACAACCCAAGGACAACGACGAATACAAAGGCCATCAAGATGGATGAGTAAACAATCAAATGATATTGTTCCCGCGCCATTGGACCTTGTGGGTCGAGCACTGCAATTTTGGTGTCACATCCGCCGAGCAAAAAGAGCGATGTGAGGGACAAAAGCAGCACCAATTTCCAAGGTAGTTTCCTCAACACATTTTTTCTCTCCTTCCGGTTTGGTAAAATAGTGTACAAATAAAAGCAAATGAAAAAAAGGTGGTACTTTTATTTTTTCACCTTTATTATGGTGCTAACCTATTTTACAATAAAATAATATAGATTGTATTGTCATTTCCCCTTATAGTACCATGTTTCATAAAAATTTCATAAAAAGTTCATATATTTTTCATAGATTTGTCAAATACTGGTATTATCCAGAAATAATTTACAACTTTGTGAAGGAATAAGGAATTTAATATTTTGGAAAAGATTTCAAAACCATTCTGGGAGGAAAAGTGTTTTTAACGTATAATGTTAAGGGAAACAGAAAGGGGTTTTACGGATGATAAAAGCTGTCATTTTCGATTTCGACGGGCTAATTATGGATACGGAATCGGAACATTATGATGTGCTGTGTGAAATTTTTCGCGGCTACGATTGCGAGATGCCGCTTGAGCTGTGGGGAAAGGGGATTGGCACGCATTCTGGTTTTAAACCGTTTAAATATCTTGAAGAGCAGATCAAAAAGCCGCTTGATACAGAAAAACTGGATCACAAGCTGGAGGAAATGTTTTTAAAACGGCTCGAAAAAGGTGCGGCCCGCGAAGGCGTGGAAGACTATTTAAAGTCGGCCAGGCAGCTCGGGCTTAAAGTCGGGCTGGCTTCAAGCTCTGACAGGAAATGGCTGCACCGCTATTTGCGCCAGCTTGGCCTGCTTGCGTATTTTGACTGCATCAAATCTTCCGATGACGTGGAAAAAGTCAAACCGGACCCTGCTTTGTATTTGAAAGCGGCTGGCTGTCTCGGCGTGGAACCGGAACAATGCCTCGTCTTCGAAGATTCGCCAAATGGGTCGCTTGCGGCAAAACGCGCCGGTATGGCATGCGTGGTCGTCCCAAACCGGGTAACAAAAGACCTCAAGTTCGGCGAGATTGACCACCGCCTCGGGTCAATGGCGGAAACGCCGCTTGAAGAGGTGATCCGGTTTATTGAGAGCCGTTGACAAAACAACCCGCTTCTGCATGCTGAAGCGGGTTGTTGTTTCCAATATTCCTTAGTCACCAGACAGGTTTTCTTCCAGCATCTGCGTGACTTTTTCTTTTTCAATGTCTGACACCGATAAATAATAGATCCCGTCAAAGTTGGTGTCTGTGCCTTTTACTTCATACTGGGTAATTTTTTTGGCGGCATTCCGGTAGTTTTTCTCTATCGTCAGCATGTCATTAAACGTCATATTTGTTTTGACATTGTCGCCAAGCGTATCAAGAATACTGCTATATTTTGTCACCGAAGAAATGCTGGTTGCTTTCTGAATCAGCGCCTCGATCACTTTCCGCTGCCGTTTATTGCGGCCGAAATCCCCTTCCGGATCAAGATGGCGCATTCTGACATAACCGAGTGCCTGGGCTCCGTTCAAATGAATTTCCCCTTTTTTGTAATGGTACCCTTTTTTATAGTACCCTTCGTCATGCCAGTCAATCGTGTTGTTGACGGTAATGCCACCAACCGCGTTAACCAGTTTTTTCAGGGCCTGCATGTTGATTTTTACATAATAATCCATTTGGATACCGGTAAAGTTCTCAACTGTCTTTAAAGCCATATCGGTTCCACCATATGCATACGCAGCATTGATTTTGTCATATGTGCCGCGTCCGGCGATCAGCGTCCTTGTATCCCGCGGGATGCTGACCAGCTGTGTCGTGCCTTTTTTCGGATTAATGGTCATCACAATGATGGCATCGGAACGGCCGCTGTCATTTGCACGTTCATCCACACCAAGCAGCAAAACGGAAATCGGCTGCCCGTTCTGGCTTGAGATGCTTTCATTTGAAGTGCCTGCCAGCGATTCATGCATTTTATTAGCCGCAGCTTTTGCCGAGTGATAAACATAATAGGCATAACCGCCACAGGCGATGACCAGGATCCCAATTAAGCTTAAAAAAGACATCAGGATTTTTTTCTTCATCGATGGCCCTCACTTTTTCGTCATATAATTGGATATTATAACATGATTCGCTACGCTTGAATATCCTTTTTGTCGATTCCCATCATATACCGGCAGTATCGGGCTGACGGTGCGGCCTGTTTTTCAATCCTCGCAATTTGAAACGAAAACATTAAGAAAAATTTAAGTTTGCCCCATCATAATGAAGCCCAGAAAGTAGAATAGATGGTTCCTGTAAAAATTGGAAAACAGGAAAGGAGAACATAAAGATGAAGAAGTGGATCATTATAGTTATTTTGATTGTTGTGGTCATCGGGGGAGGGTCGCTTTTCTATGTAAAGAGCAGGGCAAAACGGAAGGATATTCTTGTCCAGGTTTTGATCGAAGCGGTCGTATTGAGTGCATTAGGCGGTCTGCTCGGCGTAGGGGTCGGGTTTGCCGCTATCAAAATTTACGCGCTTTTTGCTAGCACGGGCGCCACCCAGTCGCTTCCGGTTACTGCTCTTTCGTTCGGCTTTTCGCTCATTGTCGGTGTCGTCTTCGGCGTTTTCCCGGCAAATAAAGCGTCAAAACTGAATCCGATTCAGGCTTTACGGTACGAATAATAGTCGGAAGACACTTATAACTTCCTTGCCAAAGCTAGAAATTCTGATATTTCAGCAAGCCCTATGTTAAGGAAGCGTGGAAAAATGACGTTGTTTTCTGTACATAGAGGCTATCTACGTTAAGGAAATGCGAAAAAAATCGCTGTTTCTTAACATAGAGGGCGTCTATGTGAAGAAAGCGGTGAAAATTGCAGGCCTTTCTTAACGAAGAGCCCGTCTACGAGTCAAGTCCAGGTTATTGTGTAAATTTATGGGCAAATGTTTTCAACCACCCCTTCATTTTTTCGGCTTAACTTCCATGGATTTTTTTCTTCATCTCCGGGAAGGGATGTCAAATGCCTTTCAATTTGACATCCCTTCCCGGAGATGAAATCATCCATGATGGAAGTTAAGCTGAAAATGCTGCTAACTATTCTTTCCCATAAGTGACTTCCTCTTCGAGTATTCTGTATCTTGATACTGCATTAAAACGGCACCAACCAAACGAAAAGCAGATTGGGTATTAGGAAAAATGCGAATGACCCTTTCCCTTCTACGAACCTCTTGGTTAAGCCGCTCGAGGGAATTAGTACTCCGTATGTGCATACGAATATTCTCAGGAAAGTTCATGTATTGGATAGTATCTTCAAAACCTTCATCTAAAATGGCCAGGGCTTTTTCAAATCTTGCTTCTGTACCAAATTTGTTTATTAATTCATCTTTAAACTTGCGTATGTCCTCAATCGTAACGGCCTCAAACACGCGCTTAATCATCACCCGGATTTCTGCAGTATCTTTTTTGGGCAGTTTTTCAATGATATTGCGTTTAAAATGAACATTGCACCTTTGCCAAGCAGTGCCAATGAATTCCCGTTGTATTGCTTTCTGAAGGCCCATGTGAGCATCGGAAATAACGAGTTTTGGTGATTGGAGTCCACGTGATTTAAGTTGTTTAAAAAATGAACTCCAACTCTCCAAACTTTCTGCATGGTCAACGCTTAAACCCAGTATTTCACGTGTATTCTTCTCTGTAATGGCAGTCGCAATATAAACAGCCTTTGATATGACCTTATGGTGCTCCCGTACTTTTATATACATGGCGTCCACAAACACATAAGGGTAGTAGGTTGTATTCAACGGTCTCTCGGCCCAAGCATTCACAATGGGATCCAGTTTTTGCGTAAGGGAAGAGACAAACGACTTGGATACATTCTTACCGCAAAGCTGTTCTACGACATTTGTGACCTTACGGGTAGAGACGCCATTGATGACCATCTCCAACATAGAAAGGACGAAAGCTTGGTCACATCTGGCATACTTTTCAAATAAGGTAGTTGAGAATTCGCCATTACGTGTCCGGGGAACTTTTAATGTAACATTGCCGATGCTCATCAACAGCTCGCGTTCATAGTAACCGTTCCGGTAATCCCGGCGTTCAACAGCGCGTTCATAAGGGCTCGTTTTTAAATAGTCATCCCTTTCCTTTTCCATAAACTCGTTTAACACGAGGACAACCGCTGATTTAATTACCGCGTCAAGATCGGAAGTCATGATGGCTTCTTTTAAAACATCCAAATTTAAGTTAAACTGTAAGTGAGTCATTTTATCTCCTCTTTTCATTAGTTTATCGTCGTTGAAAACAGTGTTGCCAAGAGTTGATAAAATGACTCCTTCTTTTTACACAATTATACGGACTTAATCCGTCTACGTTAAGGAAGCGAGCAAAAACGAGGCTCTTCCTTCACATAGGGCGCGTCTACGTTAAGGAAGCGTGGAAAAACGAAGACCTTCCTTCACATAGAGCCCGTCTACGTTAAGAAAGCAAGCGAAAAGGAAGGCCTTTCTTAACATAGAGGGCGTCTACGTTAAGAAAGTGCGAAAAAAAGACGATCTTCCTTCACGTAGAGCCCGTCTACGTTAAGGAAGCGCGAAAAAAAGACGGCCTTCCTTCACATAGGGCGCGTCTATGTTAAGGAAGCAAGCAAAAACGAGGTTCTTCCTTCACATAGAGGGCGTCTACGTTAAGGAAGCGGTGAAAATTGCAGGCCTTTCTTCACGTAGAGCCCGTCTACGTTAAGAAAGCGAGCAAAAAAGACGGCCTTCCTTCACATAGAGGGCGTCTACGTTAAGAAAGCGCGAAAAAAAGACGATCTTTCTTCACGTAGAACCCGTCTACGTGAAGGAAGCAAGCGAAAAGGAAGACCTTCCTTAACATAGAGCCCTTCTACGTTAAGAAAGCACGCAAAAACGGGGTTCCTCCTTAACATAAGGCGTGTCCATGTTAAGAAAGCCCGAAAAAAAGACAGCCTTTCTTCACTAGGGCGCGTTTCAAGTGCAAGCTTTTCTTTGGATTGTTCTAACACCCTTGCATTACATTTTTGCCAAAGCTGTCAGCATCCTTGCCAGATCTAGATATTTGGCTTATTCGGCAAGCCCTAAGTAGGCCGCTCTTTTAACTTGCTTTAATTTTCTAGGCTTATTTCACAACCCACTCATCCTTAGGCCCGTCCAGCTCCATTTTTTGTAATTCCAGCCTCATCTTTTCTGTTTCCAGCAGGAAGTTTTCGTTTTTCAGTTTTTCAAGCTCCAGTTCTTTCTCCAAAACTTGTACTCTTATTTTTTCGCGCGACTTAAAAAAATTCGTTACAATTGCGACAATCGGCACAGAAAAAATTAAAATGACTGAAATCAATCCGATAAAGTCATCCATTAGCACACCCCCGGCATATTCTTAAAGCCATTATACAATAAGTTCTGCATTTTTTTACAATTTCCGTTAAAAAGGAGGGGACAAGTTTCCCCATAGCATGGGCTGCCCTTTACCATGCGGAAAAGTTTTTTGCCCCCAAAAAGTAGCGTACAAAAAAACCTGCCTTGATTCAAGACAGGTTTTTTTGCTATCAGCCTGTATTCCGGAGCCCTGCGGCGATGCCGTTGATTGTAAGCAGGACCTCCATCAGCAGGTGCCGGGCTTTTTCATCTTTGTTTTCGCGTTCACGCAGTTGCGAAATAAGGTAGACTTGGAACAGGTTCAGCGGGTCAACGTACGGGTTGCGGAGACGCACCGATTCTTTAATGTTTGGCGTGTAATCCAGCAATTCTTTTTGGTCCGCAATCTTTAAAACCATTTCCTTCGTTAGTTCGTATTCCGCTTTGATCAGGCCGAAAATCCGGCCGGCAACTTCAGGATCTTTCACCAGCCTCGTATATTCTTCAGCCGTGGAAAGCTCCGCCTTGATCAATGCCATTTGCAGGTTATTGATCGTTGCGTGGAAGAACGGCCATGATGCATACATTTCCTGGAGCAACTTGAAATTGCCGGTTTCTTCCACATATTTGCTCAGACCTGTTCCGGCTGCATACCAGGCGGGGAGGAGCTGGCGGCTTTGCGTCCAGGAAAATACCCACGGAATGGCGCGCAAGTCTTCGAAACGGGCGCTCCCTTTCCGGCTCATCGGGCGGGAGCCGATGTTGAGTTCACCGATCTCATTTAAAGGCGTTGCCTGTTTGAAATAAGACAGGAAGTCAGGGTCGCGGAAGACGAGTTCCTGATATTTTTCAAGCGCATATTCGGAAATTTTATCCATTGCCCTGACAGCTTCTTCGTTTGGCGTTTTGCCATTTTTCTCGTTCTGTTTTTGTTCCGTGATGGCACACATCATTGTAGATGTCGCCTGCTCAAGGCTTCGGTAAGCAATGTCGCGCAGCAAATAGCGCGATGACAGCACCTCACCCTGCTCGGTGATTTTCACGCCGTCGCCAAGTGTAACTGGCGGCTGGGACAAAAGGCTTGAATAAAGCGGGCCGCCGCCACGCCCGAGCGAACCGCCGCGCCCGTGGAAAAATTTCAGCTTGATGCCGTATTTGGCGCCCATTTCGTGTATTTCTTTCTGTGCTTTGTACAGCTGCCAGTTCGCTGTCATCGTGCCGCCGTCTTTGCTACCGTCGGAATAGCCGAGCATGACTTCCTGCAGATTGCCTCGCACCTTTAAATGGTTCCGGTAAATGGGCATTTGGAAAAGGGTTTCGAGCATTTTCGCGCCGTTCCGCAAGTCCGCGATCGTTTCCAGAAGCGGGGCGATATGGATCTCGCTTAAAATATCCCCGCTCGGGTAGACGCGGTACAGGCCGGCTTCTTTCGCGAGCACGAGCACTTCCAGCACGTCGCTGACCGAGTGTGCCATGCTGATCAAATATACCTGGATGGACCGTTCGCCAAATGTTTGGTGGGCGCGTTTGATCATCCGGAATGTATTGATGACTTCCTGCGTTTCCGGCGTAAAAGTATCATAGATTGAAATCATCGGCCGCGGGTCGTTTAGAGCCTTCAGGAGCACCGCGACTTTTTCATCTTCGGACAGATTTTTATAGTCCTTCGCAATATTGACGTTATAAAGCACCTCGGCAAGGGCCGATTCATGCTCGCCGCTATGGTTGCGGATATCGAGTGATGCCAGGTGGAAACCGAACAACTCGACCTGGCGGATGACTTTGCGGAGCAATTTAATCGGATGCCCGGCCGGATGGTGCTGGTTCACGCTGTCCCGGATCATATACAGATCGGCAAGGAGCTCCTTTGCGGATTGGTAGCCGCCATTGTTTTTTCCCACACATTCCAGTTTATGGATCATAATCGTCAGCTTTCTGCGGTAAATTTCATCTTTTGTCGGCCATAATTTTGCAGCCGGCATTGTATTTTCTTCGCTTTCCACAGACGCAAGCAGGGCATGGCTGGCGCTTATTTTTTTGGAAGAATGGCTGAGGAGCTCCCGGAGTGTTGTAAGCGACTTTTTATATTTTTCCAATACGAGTTCACGTTGCATTTCGAGCGTTTTCCAGGTGATGTCCGCGGTCACGTTCGGGTTTCCGTCCCGGTCGCCGCCGATCCACGAGCCAAAATGAAGATAGGAAGGGACTTTAAATCGCTGTCCGTACGATTCGTGCAGATAGTCTTCCAAGTCTTCGTGTATGCGCGGCAGCACGTCGAACAGGACATTGTCGAAATAGTAAAGCCCGTTTTTCACTTCGTCGAGAACGGACGGTTTTTTCTCGCGGATTTCGGAACTTTGCCATAAAATGGTAATCTCATTCAAAATCGTTTCTTCAATGACTTTTTTCTCGTAACGGGTGTTTGCATATTCGAGCGCTTTTAAAAGATCTGCAATGCGTTTGTGGATTTGCAGAATGGTCCGCCTTGTTGCTTCTGTCGGGTGTGCCGTGATAATCAGTTCAAGCGATAAGCTGTTCAGCAGTTCTGCAACCATTTCAGCCGGCACTTTTTCTTTCCGCAGCGTTTCGATGCCATCTTCAAGTGAACGCGGTTGAACCTGGTCTGTATCTTCCGATTGGTACTCCCGCCGGCGCTTAATCCTAAAATTTTGCTCGGTAATATTAAATAATTGCAGATAGGTAGAGAAGGCGCGGATGACTTCCTGGCGTTCTGGCGGATTCAGATCTGTAATTTCTTTTTTTAATTGAAGGTAGAAAGCCTCATCGCCTGTTTCCCTCGCTTTTTGTGCCAGGGAGCGAATATTTTGGATCGTTTTGAGCAATGCTTCGCCGCCTTCAAATAGGATCACTTTATCCAGCAGCCCGGCGAGAAAATCCATGTCTGCCTGCAGTGCCATCCGGGGTGCTTTCTTTTCATCAATTTGATGCAAGGATAATCGCTCCTTTCATTTGGTAGAAAAATGCACAAAGAAAATGATACTTATTATTATACTTGTAAAATGAAAAAAGTCTAATACTTTATAAAATTAAAAAACAGCAAAGGAACATTCCCTACATAGAAGGATAAATTAAGGATAAAATGCGAACAATTAAAAGTCAACGGTAAATATCATTCGTGTTTTTTGCGGGGCAAGTACCGGGGATGGGAAGAAAAGAATTGGCGGTGAAACCGTTTTTTTCTTCTTTAATAATAAATTAAGAAATCGTTGTTAGAGTACAAATAAAGCAGCCGGTATGAAGAGAAAAGGAGATGCTTTCTTTGAAAAAAGTGCATTTATATGAAATTGATTTTATGTGAGGCTTTATTATGCTCGGCGTACTGGCTGTCCACATCACGTCCATTTATGATGCGCAATTGAATGACTGGACAGTTGCGTTTTTGTCGATGTCTGCCGTCCACGCTTCCATGCATGTGATGCGGATTTTTTTTAAGCGGGCAGATTCTGCGTTTTTGGAGGACAGAGCAGGCATTCAGTCATTTGGGTGGGATCAGCCATTCATTTCTCTGCCCGGGTCAATTTGTGAAAGTGCGCACAAAAGGGAATACCGTTTACATATCTGACCTTTTCAAATAAAATCATTTGTGAAAAATGTAAACGGATAATAACGGAAAAACCGTCATTTTCCTTCATGCAGGCAGGTGAATTTTCAAATTTTCGCCATAAAATATGTGAATCTGATCACAAAAATAGTGGTATACTTACCCATGTGGAAGAAAAGAAAATGAACGGAACGATCAATTTCAGTCATAAAAGAGCATGCCGTCCATCTCTTTCACAAACCGTATGGCAGCATTTGCTGCAAAAGTTTAATCGTCCTGCTTTAAAGGAAAAGCAGTATGGAATCCATTAGGAGTTGGCACAATATCCATAGACTGGATAGGGGCCCGCCATGCCGGGCTTGCAAAACTGCTTTCATACAGTGGATATATTTTTTACTTTTGATGGGAAGGAAGATTATACATGAAAAAGGTCAATCGTATTGCAGTGGTTGGAACGGGTGCAGTTGGTACAAGTTACTGCTACGCCATGATTAATCAGGGTGTTGCAGAAGAGCTTGTTTTAATCGATATTAACGAAGCAAAAGCAGAAGGGGAAGCCATGGACCTGAACCACGGCCTGCCATTTGCGCCTACGCCGACCCGCGTTTGGAAAGGCGATTATTCCGATTGCGGCACTGCCGATCTTGTTGTCATTACGGCAGGTTCCCCGCAAAAACCGGGCGAAACAAGGCTTGATCTTGTTGCCAAAAACGCAAAAATTTTTAAAGGCATGATTAAGAGCATCATGGACAGCGGCTTTAACGGGATTTTTCTTGTTGCCAGCAACCCGGTTGACATTTTGACATATGTAACTTGGAAAGAGTCCGGCCTGCCGAAAGAACATGTTATCGGTTCGGGCACAGTGCTTGACTCCGCGCGTCTCCGCAACTCTTTGAGCGCCCACTTCGGAATTGACCCGCGCAATGTCCATGCCGCAATTATCGGCGAACACGGCGACACGGAACTTCCGGTTTGGAGCCATACAACGATCGGTTATGACACCATTGAAAGCTATCTGCAAAAGGGAACCATTGACCAAAAAACATTAGATGATATTTTTGTCAACACGAGAGATGCGGCTTACCATATCATTGAACGAAAAGGGGCCACATTTTACGGCATCGGGATGTCTCTGACCCGGATCACAAGAGCGATCCTGAACAATGAAAACAGTGTTTTGACAGTCTCTGCCTTTTTGGAAGGCCAGTACGGAAACAGCGATGTGTACATTGGTGTTCCTGCCGTTATTAACCGCCAAGGCGTCCGTGAAGTGGTTGAAATCGAGCTGAACGACAAAGAACAGGAACAATTTAGCCATTCTGTTAAAGTATTAAAAGAAACGATGGCACCTGTATTGTAAGCATGTGTCGGCTGGGCTTCATGGGAGGCCCGGCTTTTTCTTTGAAAAAAATCCCGGCGCCTGCCTGAAAAAGGACTGCCGAAAAAGTTCACGTTTGTTCCGTGCCCCCGCTCCTAAATTTATGCTATACAAGTTGAACTAAAGATTCCTACTCTCTATGTATTCCCGGAAGCCATGATGATCATTGATTTTGACGCGAACAATTGAAATTCACTTTAATAAAATGACCAAAATATCGCAGCTCTGTTGCCTCCTTCATGCAAATTGGTGCTCGGGCTTGATGTAAAAACTTAAGTTCATTTTATACGGGACCCCATAGGTGGATATAAAAAAGCAGCCTTGAATCGGTTCAAGGCTGCTTTTTCTTAATTCAATATGATCACTTTGACTGTACGGCGCCCCCATGCGATGGAAGCTTTTTTGTTCGGCATCAGGACATCGATGATATGGCCCTTAATGGCACCACCGGTATCGGCTGCGATGGCAACCCCGTATCCTTCAACCCAGACTTTGCTGCCGAGCGGAATGACCGACGGATCGACAGCGATCAATTTCATGTTCGGGTTTTTCTTAATGTTATATCCTGTAGCAGTAATGTCCGACTTCGTATCTTCATGGTTATAAGATGTTGCCGTCACATAAAAGGATTTGCCTTGTGGCGTACTGTGGCTGGCAGATGCGGCGGGTTTGGTTCCGGCCGTTTTCCCGGCACTGGCTTCCGCTGGCTTTTTCGCTTGTGCTTCTGCGTTTTTTTCTGCTTGCGCTTCTGCTGCTTTTTCGGCTTCAGCATCGCGTGCTTGTTTTGCGAGGGCTTCTTCCCTTGCTTTTGCAGCCGCCTGCTGTGCCTTTATTTCTTTTTGCAGGTTGCTGATTTTTGTATTCAAGTCGGTTTGTTTTTGTTCCGCTTGTGACAACTCATTTTGAATGCTGTCATACTTCGATTTTAGTCCCGACAATGCCTTTTCCTTTTCTTTTAAATCTGTTTGCAGTTTTGCTTGGCTGCTTTTTAAGTTTGCCTGCTCCTGTTCGAGCACTTTTTCCTGGTCTGCAATGGCTTTTTTATCGGCTTCAATTTTCGCAAGGTCTGCTTTTTGCTGATCCAAAAGGCTTGTATCAGCGTTCAGCAGGGTCGCGACTGCACTGACCCGGTTGATCAGGTCGCCAATGCTTTCCGCGTTTAAAATCGTTTCAATCACATAGTCGTATTGGTTGTTTTTTTGCATGGCAACGAGGCGTTTTTTAATCACGCCTTCCCGTGCAGAAACTTGGTCCTCCAGCTTTACAATTTCCTCTTTTTTCTTTTCGATAGAATCTTTTGCTGACTGGATTTTCGCTTCGGTTGCTGCGATATTATCTTTATTTTTTTGAATGGACGATTGCAATGTATTCCAGTCTTTTTGCAAATTCTCCATTTTGCTTTCGACGGCTTTTTTCTCCGATTCTTTCTTTTGGATGGTTTGCGTATTTTCATCCAATTTTTTCTGTAAGGAACCTTGATCTGTTTCTGCATAGGCATTTAGTTGTGCCGTGCCAACGAATATGGCAAACGCCATAACTGCAATTCGCCTTTTTAAGTGCATAAGACAACTCCCTTCTCCGTACTCTTGTTATAACACAAATAGGTAGAAAGGAAGATTACAATACGATTAAATTCATATTACGAGAATGAAAACGGACTCAAATCATGTGAAAAAGGGAAAAGATAGATTTGGGTGCTTTTTCGGCTGATGGTGGGCAGTTATTAGACTTCTGCCTCCGTCAGCAGAAACGGGCGTATGAAAAGCAGCAAAAAGAAATAAAGCGGGTACAGCGGCAGATCACTGTGCTCAAGCAATGGTCGGATAAAGCATATCGAGAAGTGGGAAAAAGTGATAACATAAAAGAATTCGAGGGGGTAAAGGCAAAGAAAATAGATAAAAAGAAGCAGGGATCAGCTTCTTTTTCAATTCAGACAGGATGGGAAGGAATATTCTGTGCCTTTGTGCCGGTCAAGGATTCTTTTGATGTTTAAGAAGTCCAAAAGTAGTGCTGAGCTTTTCGATTTTCATTCATGTATAGCCGCGCCGTTTTGGTATGATGATAAAAGCAGCTTTGTATGAAGAGAGGAATTTCTAATGGAAATGGTGGAAAAAGCAATTGAATTTGCGGCAAAAGCACATGAAGGCCAATACCGGAAAGCGTCCGACCTGCCGTATATTGTGCATCCGTATGCGGTTGCCATGATGCTTTTAAAAGAAGGCTGCCGCAAAGAAGTGGTCGCAGCAGCGCTTCTCCATGATACGGTTGAAGATACTGCGGTGACAAACGAGGAGATAAAAGCCGAGTTTGGAAGCAATGTTGCCCGGATTGTTGAAGCCTGCACTGAACCGCCTAAAAATGTGCGGTGGGAGGAACGGAAGCAGCATACCATCGAGCGATTAAAAACGGCAGAAGAGGAAATTTGTATGCTCATATGCGCAGATAAACTCCATAACTTGAAAACGATACACGAAGAATTGCGAAAAAGCGGGGAAAGCGTGTGGAATGCGTTCAGCCGTGGAAAAGAAAAACAGGAATGGTACTATAGAAAGATTGCAGAAACTATTGCGTTGCACCATTCTTTTCCTTTACTGGAGCAGCTGCAGTCGGAAATAAAGCAGGTTTTCGGCGTTATCCGGACATGAATAAGTGCAGGGCAAGACATTGCCGGTGAAATAACGGACTTGTTGCTTGAAAAACTGCGAATATGGGCACCGGCCTTCATTCATCATATTAACGTTACCTGTGCGAAAACGGAGACGCACAGGCTTTTTTGCGTGTACATGACAGCTCAAGCGGTTGGAAAACATAAAGATACAACAACACTTGGAGGCTGCCAATGAAAAAGGTATGGAAGATTTATGCAACTGATTTGAAAAAAATGACAACAAACTGGGCAGCAAGCCTGATCATTGCCGCCTTGATCATTCTTCCATCATTGTATGCCTGGTTTAACATCAAGGCATCCTGGGACCCATACGGCCACACAAAAGGAATTGCGGTAGCCGTTGTGAATTTGGACCGGGGGACAGCGATCAACGGAAAAAAAGTACACGCCGGGAATGAAGTTATAAAAAAGTTGAAACAAAATAAAGCGCTCGGCTGGAGGTTTGTGCAGGAGAAGGAAGCCGCACGCGGCGTAAAGACCGGAGAATATTATGCGAGCCTGACCATCCCGGAAAATTTTTCGGAAAAACTGGCTTCCATCCTGGGTGATAAGCCGGAGAAACCGGTCATTACTTATACCGTTAATGAAAAAATCAATGCGATTGCGCCTAAAATAACAGGGTCGGGTGCGTCTGCCATTACACAGCAAATTAGTGCGCAATTTGTAAAAACCGTTAGCAAAGCGATTTTTACAATGTTTAATCAAATCGGCATTGAACTTGAAAGGGATTTGCCGGATATTGAAAATTTTAAAGCATGGGTTTTTAGATTGGAGGGAGACATTCCGGAGCTTAACCGGATCATCAGGACGGCAGATCGGGATATTACGAAAGCAGACGCAGTAAGAAAACAGGCAGAAGGCGCGATGCCCGATGTCCTGCTGCTTGCAAAACACGGCAAAACCGTCTCAGGGGACATGTCCCGCTTTTTTGGAAACACTGGAAGTTTGCTTGAGCAGACGGATACCGTGATCAAAACCGGACTGGAAGCACTGAATGCCGCCCCTGCTGTCTCGAACCAGGTGAGTATGCTGGCGGACAAAACGAAAATTGCAGAAACAGCGCCAAAAAATACGATGATCTTGCAAAATAGCAAACAGATCTCTGACGCGTTCAGTGATTTGCTCCGAACCGCTGCTGAAGAAACCGGTTCGGAGCATCTTAAGCGTATGGCAGCCCGGTTTACTGCACTCAGCCAATCCTTTCAAAAACAGAAGGACCTAAACGGGAAAATTCTCCAACAGGCCCATAACGGGTTGCTGCCGGAAGCATTGCAGGCAGATCTAAAGCAAGAAGCCGGCCGTGCCGGGGTCATTGCAGGCAGCCTGATTGGAAACGATGGTGCCAACATCGCCGCGGATTTAAAAACATTTGTGGCGCAAGCCGGGCAGGACAGTGCAAAAGCAAATAAACTGTTTCAGAAATTGGAAGGCAGCCTGCCGGATATCCAGGCGATTCTCCGCGATACGAAAACTGGGCTTGCAATCGGGAAGGCAAAATTGAAAACGGCTGAAACGGAACTGCCGGCTGCTGAGAGAAAAATCAGGGAACTGGCTGATAAAATCCGGTCGTTTGAAAAACAGGGCAATATAGATCAGTGGATTCAATTGCTGAAGAACGATGCACAGGAAGAAAGCGGATTTTTAAAGCAGCCGGTATCGCTGAAAGAAAAAGTGCTATACCCTATCAAAAATTACGGTGCGGGTATGGCTCCGTTTTATACGGTCCTGTCTTTTTGGGTGGGGGCAATGTTATTGGTATCCCTGCTGTCGGTTGAACACCATCATGGCGGCGCATATGCCAGCTGGCAAGTCTATTTCGGCAAACTGCTGCTGTTTTTAACGATTGCGCTTTTCCAGTCGGCGATTACGGCGGCGGGTGATCTTTTTATTTTGCATGTGGATGTGCAAGAAAAAGCCTGGTTTATTTTGTTCGGTATCGGTATTGGCGCTGTTTTTAATGTGATGGTCTATACACTCGTTTCTGTTTTTGGCAATGCGGGAAAAGCACTTGGTATTGTCCTGCTTGTCCTGCAAATTTCCGGGTCAGGCGGCACTTTTCCAATCCAGATGGAACCGTCTTTCTTTCAACATATCCATCCGCTTTTGCCATTTACTTATGGGATTGGCTTAATGCGTGAAGCGGTTGGCGGGATGCTGATGGAAGCAGTGATCACAGATATCGTTTATCTGGCAGGATTTCTGGCAGTTGCGCTTATTTTCGGGACTGCAGCCAAGAAACTGCTCAGCTGCATGACCGAACGTTTTGCAAGAAAAGGGAAAGAAAGCGGGTTGTTCGAATAAACCATATGAAAAAAGCAGAATAGACAAGAAAAATGAAAAGAGACATGAAAAGTGAAGTTGGCTTATAATAAGAAAGAAGAATATTTAGGAGGGGATTCAATTGGCGATTGCCGATATTACGATATTTCCGGTCGGAACGGATTCAACAAGCATCAGCAAATATGTGGCGGAGATTGAGAAGGCGCTGGGAAAAGAACAGGGAAGGGTGAAAATCAAGCTGACTCCGATGAGCACTTTAATAGAAGGGGACATCCATGACCTGTTTGAAATCATTGAAAAACTGCATGAAATCCCTTTTTCAAATGGCATAAAGCGCGTTGAAACGAATATCCGCATCGACGACCGCAGGGACAAACAGCTCACGATGGAAGGAAAACTGGCCTCCGTCGCCGAAAAACTTGACCAATAAAAAACCGGCACAAGGCCGGTATGATAAAAGGAGGTTTGGCCAGGCTCTGGGGGAAGCCCGGCCAAATATGGTTTGCTGCAATTCCTTGCCGCTGTTCTAAATGTAAAACATGAAAAAGAAAAACTTGTGAAATGAACATGATAAAATGATGAGAATTTCTCCGGAAAAAACAAAAAGCGGACCGGAGCCCGCCTTTTGAATGGGTCAACATTTTATCCGTGCAAAAATTTTACACAAACCGCTTCTGGAACGGGGACATCCTTTTGCAGCAAAGTGAGGATTCCGGTTTCCGGATCGCGGGCGTATAAAACGAGCGTGCCCGATTCCTGGTTTGCAGCCACGATAAATTTTTCGGTCGGGTCAAGCACAAAGTCGCGTGGCCAACTTCCTTCGGTTGAGGTGTACTCGACAAGGGACAGTTTGCCGTCCGGACCGACTGCAAACACGGCGATGCTGTCATGGCCGCGGTTTGCGGCGTAAACGAAACGACCGTCGGAAGAGAGATGGATTGCGCTTCCCTGGCTGTTTTCCGTAAAATCTTCCGGAATCGTTTTGATATACTGGACGTCTTTAAACGTACCGGAAGTTTCGTCAAATTCAAGCACAATCACTTCATTGCTCAGTTCTGTCATGCAGTAGGCAAATTTTCGGTCCGGATGAAAGGCAAGGTGACGCGGGCCGCTTCCCGGGCGGACGGAAAGGGCGGCTTTTTCCGTTAATTTGCCGCCATCATGCGCGTACGTTGTAATCGTATCATTGCCGAGGTCCACCGCGACGACATATTTTTCATCCGGGGTAAAGCCTGCAAAATGGACGTGCGGTTTTTCCTGGCGTTCCGGGTTCGGGCCGGAGCCGGTATGTTCGATGACACTTGCTGCCGGCTGCAGGCTGCCGTCTTCGTTTGTCAGATAGGCGCTGACCGTCCCGTTATGGTAGTTGGCGGAGACGACCGTTTTCTTTGCCGAATCCACGCTGACATGGCATGGGGAGGCGCCGCCGGATAATTGGCGGTTCAATTCCGTTAGAGCACCGCTTTCCGCATCAATTGAAAAAGCCGCAACCCCGCCCTGGCTGCCTTCTTTGACAACGGCATACAGATTGCGGTTGTCTGCCGTGATATTGAGATAAGTCGGATTGTCCAGTTTGGCGGCAACTTTCACATCTTCAATTTGCTTTTTTTCTGTATTGAGGGTGAAGGTGTAAATCCCTTCGCTGGCGCCTTTTGTATAGGTGCCGGCATACCCTGTCCATTTTGTTTTTCCCATGGCTGATGCTCCTTCCAATCTGTAATGTGAATATTATAACATAGAAAACGTTTCCCGTTCATTCAGGCGCATTTCCGGGTACGATGTCATGAGCGAAAAACAGGGTGATAAACGGGAAACATGCTCAAAATTGCTCCAAGCAAGCGAAAATATGGTAAATGTTTCATTTTTGTATCAAAATTGAAAGCGAACTGAAATTTTTTGTTGGAGATGTTTTGATAAAATAAAGTAATCGACAAAATTCTACACATCGCTGCATCCCGGATGCAATATGATAGAGATATAAAAGGCCGTGTGAGGAGGAAAATCATGAAGCCGGAAGACCAGTTTGTCCAAAAATGTTATTATGAAACGTTTATCAAAGAAGGGGAAGAGCGCCATCCGCTTGAAGTGCTCGGTGAAGCGTTCGAAAAAGAAAATGCCCTTGAAAATGCCGATCTTTCCTATATCCGCTTTGCACAAGGGGAAATTTATTTTCATTATAAAGATTATGAAGCGGCCGTTTTTAAATGGGAAAGCATACATAACGACTTTGAACCGTGGGCGCAAAAAAACATGGGGGATGCTTATTTTGAACTCGGTCTCAGCAGCATGGCCGAAGAAATTTACAAGTCGGTTCAAACAGACTCTATCGTGTTAAAGACGGAGATCGCGCTTCAGCTCATCTCACTTTATATGGAGGAGCAAAAGCATGACCAGGCTGTCCAGACAATCAAACAAGCGGTCGCTATGAACCCGGACTATCCGAATGTGACGAAAATCGCCCGTGCCTACTTTGAAAAAAACGAAGACTGGATGAATGCGGTTGAACTGGCTGTCAATGAATCCATCCGCACTGAATCGCTGTTTTGGTTTCAAATTTTAAAGTCGTATATTGAAAAAGGGCATACCAAGACGATTGCGCCGGATTATTTTCGGGATGCGCTGTCCGTTTTATACAAGGTGGATCAAATTCAGTTTGAACAACTGGCGGTTGCGCTTTGGCGGTCCTACGAAACGGAGGGCGCGTATCTCGGCTGGCTCCGCGAATTCAATGACCTATTTGCCGGGCTTGAACTCCATTCGCTTGAAACTTGGCACGAGCTGTCTGCCATTTACGGGGAAACCTATTTTTCTTTAATCAGCGGCAGCTATCTGTTAAAACAACTGGCACCGGTGATGCCGGGCATTTTAACGAACTGGCTGCGGATCACGGACCAGGCGCACGCCCTTCAAGCATCCACTGCGGTTCTCGCATGGGGCGATCTTTTTCCGGGCAGCATCGGGCCGCAGCAAATTGCCGATGCGGAAACGATTCTGAATCATGCGGAGCAAACATTGGATCAGCTTGAATATGCGCTCCGGCTCTTTGATTCCATTATGCAATGGGCAAAAAGGAACGGGCTATCCGTCAGCACCCGTTTGAAATGGATGGCGAGGGAGCTGATTGACTTTGATGTCCAGCACATTCTCGTTACCGGCATGAACGGCAGCGGCAAGACGGCCTTTATCCAGTCGGTGCTGGCCGACCCGCTCCCCGAACGGCCGACACAGTTTGTGATGGCGGTGCGCCATGATGATGAACATGCGCTTTCTGTGATCTCGGACAAAGGCATTTCGCCTGTAACGGAAGAGGACAATGCGGCGCCGGAGCCCGGAGACATGCTTGAATGGCGGGGTCCGAGCCGGTTTTTGGAAGAAAATGCGCTTATTTTCATCGATACACCCGGGCTGAACGGGCCGGGGCGGGGAAAGGCATACGAGTATTTGCGTTTTGTTGACGGCGTTTTATTCGTTTTAAATGCAAATGATCCCCTTACAGACAAAGAAGCGGATATGTTGTTGAAAATGAAGGAACAAGTGCCCGGGTTAACGATTCACTTTTTGCTGTCCAAAATGGATATGATATACAGCAAGCAGGAAGCGGCAGATTTAGTGGAAGAAACAGTACAAAAGGTGAAAACGATTTTTCCAGAGGCAAACTTGCACCCTTATACGTCCAATTATGCATCCCGGGAAGCAGGGCTGGATCTTGCCCGCTTTTTCCGGCAAAATTTCAAGCCGGAAAACCTGGAAGAAAGCCGGATTGAAAAACTATCGCACTGCATTCGGGAATCGATTGCCGATCTGCTGAAACAAAGGCTGCAAAATGAACAGCATCTGGTAGAGTCAATCAACCGGCATGAAGATCTGTACGCAAAATTAAACGGAGCGGCAAACCAGCTTCAGGATGTCATCCATGAACAAACCGAGCTTGTCCGCTCGTCCTATCACAGCATGACGCGGAAAATCCGCGATGAACTGCAAAATAAGATTCCGGAAATTTTACGGAAAAGCGCCGATTTTATTAAGCCGGACAGTGATTTTCGGAAAATTCATCTCGAGTTGAATGAAGAAATGAACAACCGGATCCGGCACTTTTTGCAGACGTCCATTTCCCCGAAATACGAGGAGCTGGTGACGGAGTGGATAGAAGCGTCGGAAAGGGAATTGCAGCAAAGCCAGGATTATCTTGATGAAATGGCGGAAGGGTTTAACAAGTTGTACGGGGAAGAGATTCTTGCGCTTGCCTGCGATTTTAAAATTATGGAGGACTGGCGGCGTGATGCGGATCGGATGGCAAACGGAATTCCTTTTGAACCGGTCAATATATTGTTGCGCCATACGCCGCAGCAGGTCCTGTTAAAGAGCGCGGGCAAATTGTTTGGTGTGCTTTCGCAAAACAAAACAATGCTGTATAACCGCTATAAAAAATTTATCGAAAGCGAAGATTATACGGAAATTGCAAACCTTGTCACGAATAAAGTGATGCTGCAATTCGAGCTGTTTGAACAAGGGCTTGAGCGCGATGTCCGCCTGTTCTTTAAAAATCCGGAAACGGTTCTCCGCGAAACGATTGCGGAAACAGGGGCGGCCATTGCCGAGACAAAAGAGATGCTGGAGAATATGAAAGAAAATCCGGAAGTGTATCAGGATCCGCTGAAATTATTCGAACTGAAACTCCGCCAGTTTGAATGGATGCAGCTCGGACAGAAAACAAGCGGGAAAGTGTAAACTTTTCGCAAGACGATGACGGGGCAGGCACAGGGCTTAAGGGGAAACAGGGCTTGCTGAACGCATGGCGAAAGTGCGGATTCAGTAAGCCCCAATATGATCAATAAATGAACCGCCTGAATTTCGCCGGAAACACATGCATGAACCGGTTTGGGAACAGAAAATGAACCGGCCGGATGTTGCGGAAAGCAGATGGATGGAAGCGGCCGAAAATTGTTGAATGAACAGCGCCCATATGCGGCGTTGTTTTTTTATCCTATTTTTCGGGTGTACCGGGCGTTTTCACCTGAAGCAGCGTGGGTTCTAAAAGTGTATTAAAGATAAGCTCCTTTTGGCAAAAACTTGACACTTGTTCGCAATATATTCCTGCTATGATGGATGATACATTCGTGATACTATTAAGATACAGTTTATACTTAGAAATGGGGTGGCATTTTGAAAAGGATTGACCGCATTTACGCGTATCTTGTTGAACAGTCGCAAGGCAAAACGCTTGATGAATGGATCCGTATAGAAGGATTTACAGCTTCGGATATCGCAAAAGACCTTGGCATTTTAAGAAACAATGTCAGTGCCGAGCTGAACAAGCTGTTGCGGCAGAAACGGATTATCAAAATAAAAGGCCGCCCGGTTCATTACTTGGTCAAACAAATCATGGAAGACCTTCTCGGAACGAAATTGCCGGAAGATCAATATGAATATGAAAATATACTTGAAGTGACGGGCGGGCAATCCCCGGATCCGGGCAACGGTCCGTCCGCAAATCATGATACCGCCTGGGAAACGAATCCCTTTGATGACCTGATCGGTTCGAAAACAAGCCTGAAAGTGCAGGTCGAACAGGCAAAGGCGGCCGTCCTCTATCCCCCGCACGGCCTTCATACGCTCATTGTCGGCCAGACTGGTGTCGGGAAAACGCTGTTTGCCAATTTGATGTTCAATTATGCAAAACTGGCAGCCCCGTTTATGGACGAAGACGCCCAATTTATTGTCTTTAACTGCGCGGATTATGCGAATAACCCGCAGCTCCTCATTTCCCACATTTTCGGTCATATTAAAGGCGCCTTTACGGGTGCGGACAGCGAAAAAGACGGCCTTGTTTCCAAAGCGGACGGCGGCATGCTGTTTCTCGATGAAATCCACCGGCTCCCGCCTGAAGGACAGGAAATGCTCTTTTACTTTATGGATACGGGGACGTATGCAAAGCTTGGGGAAACCGAACGGAATCGCAACGCCAATGTCCTGATCGTCGGGGCGACAACGGAAGACCCGGAATCTTCCTTGTTGAAAACGTTTGTCCGCCGTATTCCGATCCTGATCCGGATTCCGTCTTTTGAAGAACGGCCGGCAATTGACAAGATTGAGATTCTGAAATTCCTGCTTGCCATTGAAGCAAACCGCGTCCAAAAACCGATTAAAATTGATGCGGAATCGATGAAGGCGTTAATTGGCAATACGTCATACGGTAACGTCGGGCAGTTGAAATCCAACATCCAGCTTGTCTGCGCCAACGGTTTTCTGCACTGCCTGCACGATGATGTCATTACCATCCACTTTAAAGATCTGCCATCCGAACTGAAAAACGGTTTCTTCTATTTTAGTAGAAAACGCCAGGAAATCCAGGAGCTTTCCGATTTAATTGATTCCTATTTAACGGTTTATCCGGAAGGGGAAAACAAGGCGCTCTTTGAAGAAGACCCGTACGAACCGGATTTTAACCTGTACAACATCATCGAGGACAAAGTCAGTTTTATGATGGAACAGGACGTGTCGGATGAAGACATTAACCGGTTTCTGAAATTGGACATCGATATCCATTTAAACAAGTTTTACAACAAGTTTTCAAGCTATGCGCTGAACCGTGAGAAAATCTTAAAAATTGTCAGCGAAGATATCCTTAATTTCAGCGAAGAAGTGCAGGATATTGTGGAAAAACGGCTGAAGTGCAAAGTAAATGAACGTTTTTTGCTGGCGTTCAGCCTGCACTTGACTTCCTTCCTGAAGCGGGTAAAAAACCAGCAGGTGGCCAATTATACGAATATCGAAAATGTCATCAATGACCGACCGCAGGAGTATCAGCTGTCACTTGATATTTGCAAAATGATCGGGGAAAAATACCGCGTGCATGTACCGGTAAAAGAAGCCATGTACTTAACGATTTTGCTCACATCTCTTATAGACGAACAAAAGGCCGAGCAGGTGGCGATCCTCGTTGCCGCGCACGGGTTCAGCACCGCAAGCAGCATGGTAAGTGTTGTGAAAAGCCTCCTCGGTGAATCGAATGTGGACTGCATTGATATGCCGCTTGATATGGACCCGAAATATGTTTTGGAGGAAATGAAGAGGCGGGTAAAAGAAATTGATATGGGAAAAGGCGTCCTGCTGCTTGTCGATATGGGCTCGCTGACCGGGTTTGGCGATGTGATTACACAGGAAACGGGCATCAAAACGCGGACCATCGATATGGTGACAACGGCGCTCGTCATTGAAGCGATCCGCAAAGCGACGATTATGGAAATGGATCTCGACGATATTTATGAGTCATTAAAGGAATTCCGCGGCTACGGATCTTACCAGATGGAAAGCAAACCGCGGGAAACAGGGAAGCCCGTGAAACCGCAGGCCATTCTTTCCGTCTGTTCAACAGGGGAAGGGACGGCGGAAAAATTAAAGCAGCTGATTACAAGACTGCTCAAAAACATCGGCAAAACCAATATTGCCGTTATCCCGCTGCCAATCAACGAAGTAGAAGAAAAGAAAGAAATGCTGATGCAGAAATATGACATTTTGCTCGCTGTCGGGATTGCCGATCCGAAAGTCCAGGCACCGTTTGTTCCGCTTGAATCTTTGTTTATGGGCGACGGGGAAACGCAGGTCACCCATCTCATTCAAAACCACCAGTTGCTGAAACAACCGCCAAGGTCTCCGGCAATGGTGCGGGAAATGACGGAAGAAAGCCTGAATGAATTTTTAACCTTTTTAAATCCAAAGAAAGTGATCACAGCGATTACGGCGTTTGTCACTGCCCTTGAAAAAATAGCGGAAAGGCCGTTTAACAACGCATCGAAAATCAATATGAATATTCATATCGGTTGTGCGCTCGAAAGAATGGTCACCCAGTCTGGCCTCATTTACAAAAATGACATCACGCCGGAAAAAACTGCTAAAATCAAAAAATATAAAAAGGCGGCGCAAATTTTTGAAGACCAGCTGAAATTGAAGCTGTCGGATGATGAACTTTATTATATTGCCGACATGATCGACCATTTATCTGCCGAGCAAACTGCAGCCGTGCGGTAATTTTTACCTGCAAATAGATTCTCACTATTTGCAGGCTTTTTTTATGCCGGGGAAAAAGACGGAGAGATATCCCTGATACGGAATGCACATGCAGGTCAAAAGTATCAAAATGATACAGGTATTGCAGAACTTTTTAATACAGTAGCGAAATGGAAAATAAAACCCTTTTTCAATGTGTATTAAACAAACGGTTTGTGTATCATAAGCATAAAAGGATTTCTGAAAACGCTTATTTGACAACGGTTGTTTTTTGATACTCAAAAGTTGGCACACATCTTGCATTATAATAGGCGGAAAGGCAAGTTTTTTACGATTGATTAGCAGGAGGTGGTCGGATGGCA
This sequence comes from Weizmannia sp. WK01, assembly GCF_025905465.1. Classification (NCBI taxonomy): domain Bacteria; kingdom Bacillati; phylum Bacillota; class Bacilli; order Caryophanales; family Bacillaceae; genus Heyndrickxia; species Weizmannia sp. WK01. The sequence goes on from NZ_CP109616.1 coordinate 815,827, forward strand.
TTGGATATACGGCTTGCGCGCATTGATGATCGTTTGATTCATGGCCAGGTTGCCACGGTTTGGTCGAGGGCAGTGGGGATTGACCGGATTTTAGTGGCCAATGATGAAGCCGCCAATGACGAGCTGCGAAAGCTTTTATTGAAGCAAGCGACACCACCGAGCATCAAATCACATGTCATTACGAAGCAAAAACTGCTTGAACTTTACCAAAACCGGCTGTTTGACGAAATGAAAGTGATGCTGCTGTTTGTTTCGCCGCAGGATGTACTGGAAGTTGTCCAGGCAGGGGTTGGTTTGAAATCGGTCAATATCGGCGGCATGCGTTTTACGGAAGGCAAGAAGATGATCACCAATTTTATTTCAGTCAATGAGGATGATATCCAGGCCTTTGCGAAGCTGGCTGCACGCGGCATCGAATTGGAAATCCGCCAAGTGCCCGCCGACCGGAAAATCGATTTGATGCAGCTGATCAAAAAGGAAAAACGGCTACATCCATGAATTTAGTTACAGGTTCTTTAGAACTTATTTATAAGATTGATACTGTAACAATACGATTAGGGAGGTAAGAAGATGGTAGGAATTATCATTGCCAGTCACGGCGATTTCGCCAATGGTGTCTTGCAATCCGGAGAGATGATCTTCGGAAAGCAGGAAAATGTAAAAGCTGTTACATTGATGCCGAGCGAAGGCCCTGATAACGTAAAGGCAAAAATGAAAGAAGCAGTCGCCTCTTTCGACAACCAGGATGAAGTCCTCTTCTTAGTCGATCTTTGGGGCGGAACACCTTTCAACCAGGCCAACAGCTTGTTTGAAGAACACAAAGACAAGTGGGCCATCGTCTCAGGCATGAACTTGCCAATGCTCATTGAAGCATTTGCAGCACGCGCCACGATGAACAAAGCCCAGGACATTGCCGCGCATATTTTAGGCGCAGCGAAAGAAGGCGTGAAAGTAAGGCCTGAAGCATTACAGCCGGCCGCACCTTCCAAGCCTGCCGGAAAACCGTTAACGGCAGGGGCTCCTGGCAAGTTTGAATACGTGCTGGCACGGATCGACTCTCGCCTGCTCCACGGACAAGTCGCAACATCTTGGACAAAAACGACACGGCCTACACGTATCATCGTTGTATCGGATGCGGTAGCGAAGGACGAACTTCGGAAGAAACTGATTCAACAGGCTGCGCCCCCTGGTGTAAAGGCACACGTTGTTCCTATCCGTAAAATGATTGAACTTGCGAAAGATGACCAGCATTTCGGTGGCCAGCGCGCCCTGCTTCTTTTTGAAAACCCGCAGGATGTGCTCCGTGCAGTCGAGGGCGGCGTTCCATTGAAAACAATCAACGTCGGTTCCATGGCACACTCGCCGGGCAAAGTTCAGCCAAACAAGGTGCTGGCATTTAGCCAGAATGATATTGATGCTTTCAAAAAAATGAAAGAACTGGGGCTAAAGTTTGATGTGCGCAAAGTTCCGGGCGATGCAAAAGGCGACATGGACGAAATTCTCAAAAGGGCTCAGGAAGAGCTGAACAAACAAAAATAATCCTGCCCATCAGGAGAAAAGGGAGGACGACTCGTTATGGATTTAAATATTGTCCAAATGATACTAGTCTTTATCGTAGCATTTTTAGCTGGTATGGAAGGGATTTTGGACCAATTCCAGTTCCATCAGCCACTCGTTGCTTGTACGTTAATTGGCCTCGTTACAGGTAACTTAGTGCCATGTATTATCTTAGGCGGTACCCTGCAAATGATCGCTTTAGGCTGGGCAAACATCGGGGCTGCCGTAGCGCCGGATGCTGCGCTTGCATCCGTTGCATCTGCCATTATCTTAGTTTTAAGCGGCGCAGGCAAAGCCGGTGTATCTTCTGCAATCGCGATTGCCGTTCCGCTTGCGGTTGCCGGCCTCTTATTGACGATCATCGTTCGTACCATTGCAACAGGGATTGTCCACTTAATGGATGCCGCAGCGCGGGAAGGAAACATCAGAACAGTTGAGTTTTGGCATATTGTTGCGATTTGCCTGCAAGGGCTGCGTATTGCGATTCCGGCAGTCCTGGTTTTAGCCATTGGTGCAGGACCGGTGCGTGACTTGTTATCCGCCATGCCGACCTGGTTGACAGACGGCCTTGCAATCGGCGGGGGAATGGTCGTTGCTGTTGGTTATGCAATGGTCATTAATATGATGGCGACAAGAGAAGTATGGCCGTTCTTCGCCATTGGGTTCGTTTTGGCAACTGTTTCGCAAATTACCCTTATCGGCCTTGGCGGTATCGGTGTGTCACTTGCACTGATTTATTTGGCGCTCTCCAAACAAGGCGGCTCCGGTAAAGGCGGCGGAAATGCAAACACCGGCGATCCGTTAGGCGATATTATTGACAATTACTAAGAAGGAGGCGGACAGAAAAATGGCACAAGAACTAAAATTATCTAGAAAAGATCGTATTTCTGTATGGTGGCGTTCAACTTTCCTTCAAGGTTCCTGGAACTATGAACGGATGCAAAACGGCGGCTGGGCATATACCATGATTCCGGCCATCAAAAAATTATATAAAACGAAAGAAGACCGTTCTGCTGCCCTGCAGCGCCACTTGGAATTTTTTAACACTCACCCTTATGTCGCTGCACCGATTGTTGGTGTAACTTTAGCGCTTGAAGAAGAACGTGCAAACGGCGCTCCCGTTGACGACACAGCCATTCAAGGTGTGAAAGTCGGGATGATGGGGCCTTTGGCAGGGATCGGGGATCCGGTATTCTGGTTCACGGTCAGGCCAATCCTTGGTGCGTTAGGTGCTTCTCTGGCATTGAACGGCAACATTCTCGGGCCAATTATTTTCTTCGTTGCATGGAACCTCATCCGGATGGGATTCCTGTGGTATACACAAGAATTCGGCTACAGAGCTGGTTCAAGAATTACGGAGGACTTATCGGGCGGCATTCTTCAGGATATTACAAAAGGCGCATCGATCCTTGGGATGTTTATCCTTGGCGCGCTGGTTAACAGATGGGTATCGATTAAGTTTACACCAGTTGTATCACAAGTAAAACTTTCTAAAGGCGCTTATATTGACTGGAATCATTTGCCTGCCGGAGCACAGGGGATTAAAACGGCGCTTGAACAGCAAGCTGCCGGCCTCTCATTGGAACCGGTCAAAGTCACGACATTGCAAAACAACCTGGACAGCTTAATTCCGGGCCTTGCCGCATTGCTTTTGACGCTGTTCTGCATGTGGCTTTTGAAAAAGAAAGTGTCTCCGATCGTTATGATTCTTGGATTGTTTGTTGTTGGTATCGTATTCCATTTAATTCACTTAATGTAAGAAAAGGCAAATGCCCGGGCTTTCTGGCCTGGGCTTTTTTCAAAAAAACCGCCAGCCCCTGGGTTGTATACGGGTTCTGAGTATGTTTTGCTTCAGGCGGTAAAACTTCGTATAATAAGGGAGAGGCCAGCCGGGGAAGATTTGCCCCGGATTTACAAATACGGTTGCGGGAAGAATTGCGATGTACAGCCGTTTCACCGGTCAACCAGGACCCTTTTTAGAAGCGAAGATCCGGAAATCAAGATAAGCTGTATAGATATGAATTTTTGAAACCACAAAAAGAAAAGAACGGGGTGGATCAAATGGTCCAATCAATCAATACAAAAGTGGATTTGGTGATAAAGGCAGCCGCGCATATGGGATTGACAGATTACGGCAAAATCATGATCGGCGATAAAGGATTTGAATTTTTCAATGAGCGCGATGTGCGCAAATACATTCAAATTCCTTGGGAAGAAGTCGATTACGTGATCGCTTCCGTCATGTTTAAAGGAAAATGGATCCCGCGTTATGCGATCAAAACGAAGAAAAACGGGACATACACCTTTTCTTCCAAAGATCCGAAAAGGGTGTTGCGGGCGGTCCGCCAATATGTGGATCCGAATCGGATGGTTCAGTCACTGAGTTTCTTCGATGTTGTGAAGCGCAGTTTTAAGAGAAAACCGAAAAAGCAATAGTTTTAAAAGACAAGGCAGGTTAAACTTGTCTTTTTTTGTTGGCTGTTCCGGGGAAATGGCAGGAAGAGCACGGAAAGTTTCCCTGAAGCCGGGCTGTTTGAAAAGCCGGATCACAGGACCGTTCTGAATCGTCGTCCAAAGCCTGTGGGCGTTGTCATTTTGTAAATATTATGATATGTTTTTTTATGAAAGCATCAGGGGTATTGGCAACTTTGTTTTACATAAAACTGTAAGTGCTTACAGTTTTGGCAAAATACAGAAACGGAGGATGGATGGAGATGGGAAATACGACACAGTTTGTGCCGGGGCTTGAAGGGGTTGTCGCTGTTGAAACGGAGCTTTCTTTTCTTGACACGGCCCAAGGCGAGATCGTTTTAAAGGGGTATGACTTGATTGAGTTGTCGAAAACGAAAAGCTATCTGGACATCGTGCATTTGCTTCTTGAAGGCACGCTCCCGAATGATGCCGAGAAAAAAGCGTTGGAAGAAAGTTTAAAGAAAAACTACCGGATTCCAGACGCCGTGCTGGACATTTTGAAGCTATTGCCGGCATCCACCCACCCGATGGATGCGCTCCGTACAGGGGTTTCAGCGCTGGCGGGGTATGATGAAAACCTGCTGGACCGCTCCCGTAAAGCCAATTTAAACCGTGCATACCATTTGCTCGGGAATGTGCCGAACATTGTTGCAAACAGCTACCATCTTTTAAATGGCGAGGACCCGGTTGAACCGCGGCAGGATTTGTCGTACAGCGCCAATTTCCTGTACATGATCACCGGGAAAGTCCCTTCGGAAAAGGAAGAAAAGATTTTCGACCGTTCCCTTGTCCTGTACAGCGAACATGAACTGCCGAATTCGACTTTTACGGCAAGGGTCATTGCGTCCACCTTGTCCGATTTATACGGGGCGTTAACAGGCGCAGTGGCATCGCTCAAGGGCCATCTGCACGGGGGCGCCAATGAAGCGGTGATGGAGATGCTGAAAGAAGCCGGCACGGTGGAAAAATTTGAAGAAATGCTTTATACGAAACTGAAAAACAAAGAAAAAGTAATGGGGTTCGGCCACCGCGTCTACATGAAAAAGATGGACCCGCGCGCCTTGATGATGAAAGAAGCGCTGAAAGAACTTTGTGCGGAAAAAGGGGATCATTCGCTGCTTGAAATGTGCGAAGCCGGGGAAAAAATCATGGCGCAGGAAAAAGGGCTCTATCCGAACCTCGATTATTATGCAGCCCCGGTTTATTGGATGCTCGGCATTCCGATTCCGCTTTATACGCCGATCTTTTTCAGTTCAAGAACGGTCGGGCTGTGCGCACATGTGATGGAGCAGCATGAAAACAACCGCCTGTTCCGTCCGCGCGTCCAATACAAAGGCCCGCGCGGTTTGCATCCGCAAGATTAAGTTTTAAAAAGGCCTGCGACCGGATGGCTTGCATTCGCAAGATGAGGTTTTAAAAAGGCGGGACCATTAAGAGATAAAGTGAACAAAAAGCTGGGGTAAAACGCTGTCTTAAGGACCCGGTGTTGCACTGCAGATGAAGTTTGGAAAGGGGAATGTTTAAATTGGCCGGTACAACAGCTGTAAATGAAAAAACAGGGGAGCGGGATGCCCTGATAGAAGAAATTGCCCGTTATGTGCTAGACAAAGAGATTACGAGTTCCGAAGCTTTTGAGACTGCGCGTTACGGGCTTTTGGATACGCTCGGCTGCGGCATTCTCGCCCTCCGTTTTCCGGAGTGTGCAAAAATGCTCGGTCCGATCGTTCCGGGTACAACCGTGCCGAACGGGACGCATGTGCCGGGCACTTCCTATGTGCTCGATCCGGTTGCGGGGGCGTTTAATATTGGCTGCATGATCCGCTGGCTCGATTATAACGATACGTGGCTCGCGGCGGAGTGGGGGCACCCTTCCGACAACCTCGGCGGCATCCTTGCTGTTGCGGATTTTTTGAGCCGGACGCGCGTTGCCAACGGGAAAGCACCGCTAAAAGTGCGCAATGTGCTCGAGGGCATGATCAAAGCCCATGAAATCCAAGGTGTGCTTGCTTTGGAAAACAGTTTGAACCGCGTCGGGCTTGACCATGTTTTATTTGTCAAAGTGGCTACAGCTGCTGTTGCGACAAAAATGCTCGGCGGCGGGAAAAACGAAATCATGAACGCCGTTTCCCACGCCTGGATTGATAACGGCCCGTTGCGCACATACCGGCATGCGCCGAATACCGGTTCGCGCAAATCATGGGCGGCCGGCGATGCAACCAGCAGGGGCGTGGCGCTTGCGCTGATTGCGATGAAAGGGGAGATGGGTTATCAAACGCCGCTTTCCGCACCCGGGTGGGGATTCCAGGACGTGATGTTCAAAGGGAAAGAACTGAAACTGGCCCGCCCGCTCGGTTCCTATGTGATGGAAAATGTTTTATTTAAAGTATCGTATCCGGCAGAATTCCATGCACAGACGGCAGCAGAAGCCGCAGTTAAACTCCATCCGGTTGTCGCCGGGAAACTGGATCAAATCAAGCATATTACCATTACAACGCATGAATCTGCCATCCGCATCATTGATAAAAAAGGGCCGCTTTATAACCCTGCTGACCGCGACCATTGCATCCAGTATGTGACGGCTGTCGGCCTGATCAAAGGCAATATTACGGCGGACGATTATGAAGACGCAGTCGCCGCTGACCCGCGCATTGATGCATTGAGGGAAAAAATGGCAGTTGTTGAAAACAAACAATACAGCATCGATTACCTTGATCCGGATAAACGTTCCATCGCGAATGCCGTACAAGTCTTTTTTGAAGACGGCACATCAACTGAAAATGTGGAAGTCGAGTATCCGCTTGGCCACCGCTTCAGAAGGGAAGAAGCGATCCCGAAAATTATCACCAAGTTTTCGGATAATATCGCCACCCACTATTCCGCGAAGCAGCAGGAAAGGATCAAAGAAGCCTGCCTTGCGGGAGAAGCGCTTGAAAAAATGGCCGTTCATGAATTCGTCAATTTATTCACCTTGTAGAAAGGATGTTGCACCATGGTTTGGATTGTCAATCACCCGTCTTCACAGGAGGCGCTTGCCAAACGGTTTAAGGAACGCATACAGGCGCCAGGCATTTTGCAAATCCCCGGCGCGCATGATGCAATGGCGGCACTCATTGCAAAAAACACAGGGTTTGAGGCGCTTTATTTATCAGGCGCTGCCTATACCGCGAGCAAAGGGATTCCGGATCTTGGCATGATCACATCGACGGAAATGGCGGAACGTGCACGCGATCTCGTGCGTGCCACCGATTTACCGGTTCTTGTTGACATTGACACCGGCTTTGGCGGCGTGCTGAACGTTGCCCGCACCGCCCGCGAAATGGTTGAAGCAGGGGTTGCGGCTGTTCAGATTGAAGACCAGCAGCTTCCGAAAAAATGCGGGCATTTAAACGGCAAACAGCTTGTGGAGACATCCGACATGCGCGAAAAAATCCGGGCGCTCAAAAGTGTGGCACCGCACCTCGTAGTTGTCGCACGTACGGACGCAAGAGGCGTCGAAGGGCTGGATTCCGCCTTGACGCGAGCTGAGGCGTATGTGGAAGCGGGGGCGGATGCGATTTTTCCGGAAGCGCTCGAGTCCCGTGATGAATTCCGGCTGTTTGCGAAAAAAATAAAAGCGCCGCTCCTTGCCAATATGACCGAATTCGGTAAAACCCCGTATTATACGGCGGAAGAATTTCAGGAAATGGGATACGCGATGGTCATTTATCCGGTTACTTCGCTGCGCGTTGCCGCAAAAGCTTATGAAAGGGTGTTTGAAAAAATCAAAAACGAAGGCACGCAAAAAAATGCCCTTTCCGACATGCAGACGAGGAAAGAACTTTACAACACGATTTCTTTAGAGGAATTTGAAGCGCTCGACCAGTCGATCGCTAAAACGATTCTGCCTGTTACGCCTGATCCTTCCTCATCAACGTAAAGAAAAAGGGCAAACCCGCCTTTTCCGTGCGGGTTTGCCCTTTTAAACTTAGCGGCCGGCCTATTTGGGGCTTACTCAATAAGCAAAATGGATACTGACAGCTTTGGCAAAAATTTTAAATGCAAGGGTTTTTTTCGACATCCAGCACTTCTTCGCGAACATCTACCTTTTCTCTTGCGACGTTGAGTAGTTTTCGCCAAATTCGTTTTTCAACCCGGATGCCGTTGTTTGGCCGGAAACTTCTGTGGCAGGATCGGCTGTTCTGGGAGCGGCCGTTTCATTGAGGGCAGAAGCATCATTGTCTACGAGCACAAGATAGTGTCCGGCATCAATTTCAGTCGAATAGCGGTCCAGTTCGTCCTGCGGGAGATCCAGATTGGTCAGTTTTCTTGTCGTTTCATCATAATAGTCCGGCTTGAAGAACCCTTTGATTTTCTCCCAGACAGAGCTGTTTTGTTCATCCTGGACAGTGGTGGTGTGGTCCACATTTGCGCCGGTCTGCTTTTTCAATAAAGTTCCATCATTCCCGTTTGAAATAATAGAAATATTGGAAGTGCTGTAGCCTTGTGCGGTCAACCGGTCTACTACGTCAATCGTTTCCTGCAACGTTGTGTAAATACCAACTACTTCTTTTGCCATCTCTATCTGCCTCCTAATGGTGATAGTGCATTTTTACCCGGTAGAAAAAGGGTTAAACGAGTTTCATAGGTTTTAACATCTCCATAAAATTCAGTCAATATAGAATTAAATGGAGGGAGAGAGATGGAAGAATCTGCATATCTATCGTATGATGCAACAGGGCTGGCCGGACTCGTAAAGCGAAAAGAAGTAAGTGTGGAAGAAGTGCTTGAGGCGGCAATGGCCCGGATTGAAAAAACAAACAGGCGTTTAAATGCCGTCATCCGGACACGGTTTGAGAAAGCAAAAAAGGAAGCGGCCACGCTCCGTACAGATGAGCAGCCATTTGCCGGCGTGCCGATTTTGCTGAAAGACCTTTCTCAGGCAGTAAAGGGCGAGCTGCTCACATCCGGATCAAAACTGCTCCAGCAAAACCGTGCCAGAGAAGATGCTTTTTTTACGGCAAAATTGAAGGAAGCGGGGTTTATCATTCTCGGACATACAAACGTACCGGAATTTGGATTAAAAAATATTACGGAACCTGAACTTTATGGTCCGGCGCGCAATCCGTGGAATCCCCATTTTTCACCCGGCGGATCAAGCGGTGGTTCCGCGGCTGCGGTGGCTTCCGGGATGGTACCGGTTGCCGGTGCAAGTGACGGCGGCGGATCGATCCGCATCCCAGCTTCTTTTACAAGTTTAACAGGATTAAAGCCGACAAGGGGAAGGACACCGGTCGGGCCGGGCCGTGGACGGCAATGGCAAGGGGCGGCTATTGACTTTGTGCTGGCAAAAACAGTCAGAGACAGTGCAGCGCTCCTCGATGTGCTACAAACGGTAGAGCCCGCCGCTGCTTTTCAAACGCCGCTTTTTCCGGGATATGTAAAGGAACTAGAGCGGAGTGGAACGAAAAAATACCGGATCGCGTTTTCGGTTGAATCGCCGGTCGGGACGCCTGTCAGCCGCGATGCAAAACAGGCTGTCTATAAAACGGCAAAATGGCTGGAGCAGGAGGGCCATCTTGTGGAAGAAGCCAAAAACGGTGTTGACGGCAGGCGGCTGATGGAAAACTATTATTTAATGAACTGCGGGGAAATGGCGGCGGAACTTTCGGATTTGGAAAGCGCACTTAGACGCCCGCTTACGGAAAAAGATATGGAGCCGGTTTCGTGGGTCTTGTATGCTGCCGGGAAAAATGTCACGGCGGCGGAATACGCAAAGAGCCTTGCGGAGTGGGATAAAGCCGCAGCACAAATGGCTGCTTTCCATGAGACTTATGACCTGTATATCACGCCTTCAACCGCGTTTCCGGCACCGAAAATCGGGGAACTTACCCAAACCGGGAAAGAGCGGGATCGCTTGTTTGGCGTTACCGGACTTCCGAAAGAAAAGCAGCAGGCACTTGTCTATGATATGTTTGAACCGAGCTTAACGTTTTCCCCGTTTACGCAGCTGGCCAATTTAACCGGGCAGCCGGCGATCAGCCTGCCGGTTCATGTAACAGCGGCCGGGCTTCCTTTAGGGGTACAGCTGGTTGCGCCGAAAGGAAATGAACATTGGCTGCTGGATGTCGCTTATGCGCTCGAACAGTCGGAACTTTGGGTTGGCATGCAGGGAAACCCTTGCCTTTAAAGCATGAATAAGCGGCGTTACTTACGCACGGGTTGGAACTCTACGTTAAGGAAGGCCGCGAAAAATCCTCGCTACCTTAACGTAGAGTCACTCTACGTTAAGGAAGGAGACCAAAAATCCCCGCTATCTTAACGTAGGGCGTTCTATGTTAAGGAAGGGTGAAAAAAGCAGGATTTATCTTAACATAGAAAGGAAGCTCGACAAAAAGACATGCTTTCTTAATGTAGAGACGTCCTATGTTAAGGAAGGCTGCCCAAAAGTCCCGCTTCCTTAACGTAGAGGCGTTCTACGTTAAGGAAGCTCGAAAAAAATGCCCGCTTTCTTAATGTAGAGGCGTTCTATGTTGAGGAATGCCGGCAAAAAGTTCCGCTATCTTAACGTAGAACTCTCTATGTTAAGGAAGTCCGAAAAAAAGACATGCTATCTTAACGTAGAGGCGTTCTATGTTAAGGAAGGCCGTCAAAAATCCCCGCTATCTTAACGCCCCAATCTTTACCAAGGCAGGCAAAGGCCGGCTTGCGCACCGCACCATCCTATTGAAAATTTTTTGCCAAAAAGGATGGCTTTCATGTTACAATAAAATTACAAGGAAAAAAAGCAGGGGAGCCGGTTTGGCTGAGAGGATGCCGCTTTGCATCGACCCTTCACCTGATCTGGATAATGCCAGCGTAGGGAGTCTCATATTGAAGCATGTTTCGGCATGTTTTGGATGGACAGGCTTTCTTGCGCATGCAATGAAAGCTTTTTTATTTGAAAAAAAGGAGGAGAATTTGATGGAAAAATCGAATCAAGTAACGGTTTCTTTTTCAGTTGTTCCGCATATTAAAAGTGATGACTTATACGGTGTCGTCGACCGCGCGATCGAAGTCGTCCAAAATGCCGGCGTACGTTATGAAGTCGGGGCAATGGAAACGACGATGGAAGGCGATCTTGACGAGCTGCTTGAGATCATCAAAAAAGCGCAGGATGCTTGCGTTCAAGCCGGTGCGATTGATGTCCTCACATCGATCAAAATCCATTACCGGCCAAGCACCGGGGTGACAATGGATGAAAAAATTGCAAAATATCGCGAACAAACGCCGCAGCCGGTTCGTTAACACGGCGCTCACGGCTGCCTGGCTCATTTTTTTGCTCTTCGTCTGGCAAGGGGTAACGGCCGGCTTTCATATCAGTGAATGGATGCTGCCAAAACCGACGGAAGTATGGCAGGAATTGAAAAGCCTGCAATGGATGGTTTGGCCCAATATTTGGCAAACTGCAAAAGAAGTATTGATCGGACTAGCCTTTTCCATTGTGATTGGCGCAGCGATTGCCGTTTTTATGGATATGGTTCCCGTTTTCCGGATGCTGGTCCGGCCGCTTTTGGTCGTTTCGCAAACGATTCCGATTGTGGCAATTGCGCCGCTTTTAATCGTCTGGTTCGGATTCGGGCTCCAGTCAAAAATCATTGTGGTCATTTTAATCTGCTTTTTCCCGCTGGCATTGAGCATCCTGGAAGGGTTTCAAACGGTGGATGATGACTTGGTGAAACTGTTAAAGACCATGCATGCTTCAAAATGGCAGCTATACCGGAAAGTCAAATTTCCGGCTGTGCTCCCTTACTTTTTTTCCGGTTTAAAAATTGCCGTTACATATAGTGTGATGGGTGCCATTATCGGTGAGTGGCTCGGCGCAAGCGAAGGGCTCGGCGTCATGCTGACAAGGGCGACGAAATCTTTTATGACGGCCCGCCTGTTTGCTATCTCTGCTGTCATCATTGGGCTCACATTTCTTTTATACGGCGCTGTTGAATGTTTGCAAAGGCTATCCGCACCATGGGTATACCGAAAGGAAGATCATCAATGAAGAAAATGTTAATCATCTTGCAGGCGGCCATGTTGCTGCTTGCTGCCGGATGCGCCGGAAGCGGGCAGAAGGAAAGCAGCAAAAAAGCGCTGCAAAAGGTGACGGTTGTGCTGGACTGGTTTCCGAACACCAATCATACCGGCCTGTATGTAGCTAAAACAAAACACTATTTTCAAAAGCAGGGCCTGGATGTGAAAATCATCCAGCCGGGGGACAATATTACGGCTGAACAAATGGTGGCTTCCGGGAAAGCGGATTTCGGGGTCAGTTATCAGGAAAATGTCACCACGGCAAGGACGGAAGGAATTCCGATTGTGTCCATTGCCGCGATTATCCAGCACAATACTTCCGGCTTTGCTTCTTTGAAAAAAGACAACATCACTTCTCCGAAAGACTTTGAAGGAAAACGTTACGGCGGCTGGGGTTCGCCGTCTGAAGAAGCCGTCATCAAAACGGTCATGGAAAAATATGGCGCCGACTACAGCAAAGTAAAAAATATTGTGCTCGGCCAGACGGATTTTTTCAAATCAATCGGGCGTGAAGCGGATTTTGAATGGATTTATTACGGCTGGGACGGCATCCAGGCAGAGCGGAGCGGGAAAAAACTGAATCTTATCATGGTCAAAGATCTCGACCCTGCGCTTGATTATTACAGCCCGGTCATCATTACAAGCGAAAAACTGGCCAAAGGGGATAAACCTCTTGTCAAATCTTTTATGAAGGCTACGGCTCAAGGCTATACATTTGCAATCAAGCACCCGGAACAGGCCGCCGATATCCTGATTAAGGACGTGCCGGATACAAATAAAGGGCTTGTCCGCGCCAGCCAGAAGTGGCTAAGCACGAAGTACCAGGACGATGCCGCGGAATGGGGGGTACAGAAGGAAGAAGTGTGGCGCCGTTATATGGACTTCCTTTATGACCATAAAGTCATTAAGAAAAAAATCAACATCAAGGCTGCCTACACAAACGAATTTCTTCCAAACCGGCCATGACGTATTTGCAATTGGAAGGTATTACGAAAACATTTGGCGGGAAAAAAGTGCTGGAAGGCATTTCCGCAACGATCCGGAAAGGTGAATTCTGTACTTTTATCGGGCCGAGCGGATGCGGAAAAAGCACGCTGTTAAATATCATTGCCGGGATTGAAAAGGCGAATGGCGGCAAAGTGCTGCTTGACGGCAAACCGGATGGGGTTCAGGATGCCGCCGGTTTCATGCCGCAGCAGGATTTGCTTCTGCCTTGGCGGACGGCACTGCAAAACATTGTTTTGCCGCTTGAAATAAAAGGGGTGCGGAAACGGGAACGGGTTTTGCGGGGGATGGAGGTGCTCCGGCAGTTTGGCCTTGAGGATTACGCCGGCCACTATCCCGCCTCGCTCTCCGGCGGCATGCGGCAGCGGATCAGCTTTTTGCGCACGTATTTATGCGAAAAACCGGTTATGCTGCTAGACGAACCGTTCGGGAAGCTCGATGCTTTTACTAAAATGGATGTCCACCGCTGGCTGCTCGAATCATGGGAGAAAGGAAACCAGACGATTCTTATGGTTACCCATGATCTTGATGAAGCCGTGCTGCTATCGGACCGTGTTTTTGTCATGTCGCAGCAGCCGTCCGCCATCATTCACGAATTGAAGGTGCATTTGCCGCGCCCGCGGAAATGGGAGATGCTCTCTTCGGATGCGTTGAAAAAAGACAAAGATGAACTGTTAAGAGAACTTGCCTCATTTTTGGGGAAATAAAAAAGGTTTGGAGATGCTCCAAACCTTTTTTTACAAGTTCAGCATATTGGATGCCGCATATTTTTCGACGGAAAGGCCGGTCCGGTCAATTTTGGCCGGTTCAACCAGCACATGCGGAAAATGGGCGTGGATCGTTTCTGCCATGGCCTCTGCCTGCCCGGACGGCACAAGCGAAATAACCGTCGGGCCGGCGCCGCTAATGACCGTCCCGTACGCGCCGAGTGATTTAGCCAGCCGGCGGATCTCCAAAAATTCGGGGATCAATTTTGTCCGGTACGGCTCGTGAAAACGGTCCTGTTCCATCATTTTTCCGGCCAGTTCGTACTGGCCGCTTATGAGCGCCGCAATAAAAAGATTGCTGGCCGCACTTCCTTTTACCGCCTCTTTCCGTGCATAAAAATCAGGAAGCACTTTGCGCGCATCTTCCGTTTTTAACTCATAATCGGGAATAAACAGGAGCAAATCCGCCATAATGTCAAAAAACGGCACGACTTCGACTCGTCCGTCCCCTTGCTCGGCTGAAACAACGAGCCCGCCGAACAGGGATGCCGCGACATTATCCGGATGCCCCTCGATCCGGGTGGCAATGTCCAGCTTTTCTGCAAGCGAAAGCCTGAGATTTCCGGCAAAGTTGGCAAGTTCAATGCCGGCCACAACGGCTGAGGCGCTGCTGCCAAGCCCGCGAGCAAGCGGAATTTCGCTGTCAACAATGACTTTGCACGGGGCAAGCTGCACGCCGTATAAATCCGCAACCTGCCGCGCAATTTTTAAGATAAAAGGGTCGCTGTCTTCCGGAAGCGGCGGCAAAAGGGGTGATACTTGTTCAAAAACCCATTCCTCGCTGCTAAGCACTTCAAGCGTTAAAAAACGGTTGAGCGCCATGCCGACTGAATCAAATCCGGGCCCGAGATTTGCCGTGCTTGCGGGGACGCGGATAACCAGCCTGTTCATACATGGATCACATTCGAAAGATAATCTGTCACGGCTTCCTCCGTTGCCGGCAGCACGGCAGGCCGGACTTCGACTTGGGACATGGCGGTCTGCGGGTCTTTTAGCCCGTTTCCGGTCAGGACAGCAACCACTTTGCTTCCTTTTTTGATCTGTCCCGTTTTGACCTGCTTGATGACACCGGCGATGGACGCACATGAACCCGGTTCGGCGAACGTTCCTTCATTGCGGGCGAGCAGCCGGAACGCATCAAGGATTTCCGGGTCTGACACTGAGTCAATCACGCCGCCTGATTCATCGCGGGCGTTGACAGCCAGTTTCCAGCTTGCCGGGTTGCCGATCCGGATCGCGGTGGCGACCGTTTCCGGGTTTTCGATCACCCGATCCCGGACGATGGCAGCTGCGCCTTCCGCTTCAAAGCCGTGCATTTCCGGCAGGCCGGTTTCGAATTTCTCATTGAACTCTTTGAATCCTTTCCAATACGCGCTGATGTTTCCGGCATTGCCGACCGGGATGGCAAGGACATCGGGTGCTGAACCCAGCTGCTCACAAATCTCGAAAGCTGCCGTTTTTTGGCCTTCCAGCCGGTAAGGGTTAACCGAGTTTACAAGTGTAACAGGCGAAGTTTCGCTTACTTTCCTGACGATTTTAAGCGCCTGGTCAAAATTGCCATCAATTTCCACGATTTCAGCGCCGTACATAACGGCCTGTGCCAGTTTGCCAAGCGCGATTTTTCCGCTCGGGATCACGATGATTGCCCGGATTCCGGCTTTTGCGGCATAGGCGGCCGCAGAAGCGGAAGTGTTGCCGGTGGAGGCGCAGATAACGGACCTGCTGCCGTTTTCGATCGCTTTCGCAACCGCCATCACCATGCCGCGGTCTTTAAAAGAGCCGGTTGGGTTCAAACCTTCAAATTTTCCGTACAATTCCACGCCGAGCTTTTCCGAGAGGCGGGCAAACGGGATAAGCGGCGTATTGCCTTCAAATAATGTCAGTTCCGGTGTTTTGTCTGTGACGGGTAAAAATGATTTGTACTGTTTGAGTAATCCTGGCCATTGATTCATGTTTTTATGCCTCTCCTTCAACACGGTAGTAGCTGTTCACTTCTTTGACAACAGGCATTTCATTTAACTGTTCGAGCGCCTTTTGGAAACGGTCGAGCGACACTTTGTGGGTAACAATGATGATTTCCGCAAGCTCATCGCGTTTATCAGGCGTCTGCAAAATCCGTTTAAAGCTGATATTGAGCGCGCTGAAGGCGGCTGTAATTTTTGAAAATGCGCCGACCTGGTCTTTTAAATGCATACGGATATAAAATTGCCCGTAGCGCTGCTCAGGCGGCATGAGTTTCCGTTCAAAGCGCGGGCCCCTGAGGTTCCGGCCGTTCACGCCGAGCTGCATGTTTTTAATCGCGGCAATACAATCGCTCACGACCGCGGTCGCAGTCGGCATGCTTCCGGCGCCGGGCCCGTAAAACATTGCCTCGCCGATTGCTTCCCCGTTAATATAAACGGCATTGAATTCGTTTTTCACGGAAGCAAGCGGGTGGTTTTGGGCGATATACGCCGGCTGCACGCTCACTTCAATATGTTCATCCTGGCATTCCGCCAAGCCGATCAGCTTCATCGTATACCCGAGCGTTTTCCCATAATGCAAATCTGCGGATGAAAGATGGGTAATGCCTTCCACTTCCACATCTTCAAGTTTCACATTTGTATAGAATGCGAGCCTTGCCAAAATCGCCATTTTCCTTGCCGCATCCAGGCCTTCCACATCTGATGTCGGGTCAGCTTCGGCAAAACCAAGTTCCTGTGCCTCTTTCAGCGCCTCGTCATAAGAAACGCCTTCATCCATCATTTTGGTCAAAATAAAATTGGTTGTCCCGTTGACGATCCCCATCACTTTTTGGATCCGGTCGGAAACAAGGCCGTCTGTAAGCCCCCTGATAATCGGGATGCCGCCGCCGACGCTTGCCTCATACAGCAAGTCACACTGGTTTTTCCAGGCCAGTTCCTGAAGCTCCGGGCCATAGAGAGCAATTAAATCTTTGTTCGCGGTCACGACATGTTTTTTATTTTCAATCGCCTTGACAATGTACCGGCGGGCTTCATCAATTCCGCCCATCACTTCAACGACGACATCGATTTCCGGGTCATTTAGTATCTCATCGGGATTTGTAGTGACAGAGGCGGGATCAATGTCTACACCGCGGTCCTTTTCGGTGTCGCGCACGAGAATTCGTTTCACCTTTACTTCACGCCCAAGCTGATGGACGAGTTCCTCCTGATGCTGCCGGATCAGTTTGACAACGCCGCAGCCAACGGTTCCGAGTCCAAGCAGTCCGATTGAAACGTCCGATTTCATTTGATCACACCTCTTTATGTATTTTTACAGAAAACAAATGTCTTTGTATAATAGACATTAAAGCATGATTACAGAGGAAGATCAAGTCTTTCTTTTTTAAAAAGTAAGAAAAAGAATCAGACGTGCAGTGCTGGTTGCGGGTGCCGCTCCAGGCAAACTTCGAGGATTTCAGCATTCATGGCGTCGTTTTTTTGGCTTATTTCAAATGCATGCGGGAGAAAGCGTTCAGCCGGCGAGACTGCGGTTTCCCCGCATATATCGATGCCGAATACTTGCTTTTGATCGAGAATGGCCGAAATACAGGACAGCAATTCCTGCTTGCCCATCCTCCCCTGATCCCAGTTTGTCTCGGCAAAAGCCGGGGAAAGGACGTCTTTGTCAATGCTGATATAGACGGTATCTGTTGGAATGGCGGATAAAATCCGTTTCCGGTTTTCAAGATTCCGGCCGTTAAAAGGAAAAATTTGGACGGTTTGTGGCGGGCGGCGATGTGTTTTGAAAGAAGTCGGGCCGATGATGACAACTCTTTTCAGCAGCGGGTTCGTTTTTAAGGCGTAGGATACCCACGACCCGCATGATAGCAGTGTCTGTTCAAAGCTGTCGTCCATGTCCGGATGGTTGTCGAACAGCACAAGGGTGAACGGTTTCGGCGCTTTTTTTAAAAGCAGGGAGGTCACATAATGGTAGTTGCCACTTCCAAGAAAGGTGATGCCTTTTTGTTTGCGGCGGTCCAGTGCCGTTTCAATTTGGAAAAGCGCCTGTTTTTCACAAAAAAGATTGGTATGGCGGATATGTTTCAGATTAATAGTTTCATGGGGAAAAGACTGGATCCTTTTTTGTTCATCATACGTTTCGTCAAAAGCCAATATCGTGACACCTTTATGCAATAAACCCATCTCTTTCATCTCCTTTAAGAATTCACAGAACGGGTTGAAGCAGGTTCCTTTGAATGGCGGAATATTGAAACGATTTATTATGATTTTATCACATTTTTTTGAAACACGCATCGTTTCCGGCTCAGGCGGGAAGGAGCGGGAAGATGATGATACAGGTAAATTTTTGAAACGGCCACCGGCAAACGCCGTGCTCCCGTGTTCCGTTTGACAGGAAATCTTCATCCGGCTTTTTTAATTGCCGGATTAGCTGGCATGAAAGGCGGAATCGCGCTTGGCCGTATTTATTTTTTTGCATCAAAATAAGCCTCCCTCATGCAGGAAGGCTCATGCTCTATTAAACGATTAAACGATGACGGGCGGTTTGCGCACGAGGCTCAAAATGCCTGCAATCAGGTAAAGCAGCGCCGGGAGCACCCCGAATCCGACGGTGAAAAAGAACACAAGCAATGCATCGATAATAAGCAAAATGCCTGACAGCTTCGGCCTTTTGTTATTCCTCAGTTGAACAGCGGCGACAATGCCGATCACCGTTCCGATGATAAGCACCACAGCAATTCCCCAGCCGAGCGCCTGGATCGTATGAAGGACTGTTTGAAAGTCGGCTTCCCGTATGGAGGCATCACTTTTCATCTGATCGATAATACTTTGGCTTTTCATGGCTATCGTAAAGAAGATAACGAGGATTGCGGCAAGTCCGTTTAGCACCGCGCCAATGACGCTCAGTATAATTTCAGCAGTTCGTTTCATTTATACCACCCCTTTCTTTCTCGTCTATAAGACCCATTCCCTTCTATAAATACGAAAAAAACAAAAAAAGGATTCGGAAATTAGAAATTTTATGTTGCCGCATTCAAGCAGTGTTACAATAAAACTATGAGAACGGGGGTGTTTGGCCATGCAAATTTATACAAGCAAAGAAATTAAGGAAGCCGATGCAAATGCAGCTTCTTTCGGCATGGATACGTTTACGCTGATGGAAAATGCCGGAAGCGGTCTGTACCGCGCCCTTGCACCGCTCCTTTCCAAACGCGACACGATTGCGGTGCTTTCCGGCAAAGGAAATAACGGCGGGGACGGGATCGTACTTGCCCGCTATTTAAAACTGAACGGATACAAAGCGGATTTGATCTTTCCTTTAGGCCCACCGCAAACAAAAGAGGCCGCGCAGCATTTTTCCTATTTTCAATCGTTCGGCTTTGAAGCAGCCCCTTTTGACCGTGAGAAACATTATGACTGGATCGCAGACGGGCTGCTTGGCGTCGGTACCAGGCTGCCGCTCAGGGATGATCTTGCAGAAGTAACCGATTGGATCAATACTCGGAAGGCAAAAGTGGCCGCCATTGACGTACCGACGGGTGTAGCGGGGGATACGGGTGATGCCGATCCACATACCATACACGCAGATTATACGTTTTCTCTTCATGGATTGAAACCGTCCAGCCTGTTATTCCCTTCTTCCACTTATTTCGGCGAAACAAAGGCTGTCGGGATCGGCCTGCCGCATACTTCAAAATGGAAAGTTTGGTCGGAGGAAGATGTCATTCGTTCGCTCCCCGAAAGAAGCGGCAATGTCCATAAAGGCACGTTCGGGACCGGGCTTTTGGTTGCCGGAAGTGACGATATGCCGGGTAGTGCGGCGCTGGCTGCGATCGGCGCCATGCGGATGGGAATCGGGAAACTCTCCGTTTTTACGGAAAGCGGTGCCCGGAATGTGATTGCTACACTCGTTCCGGAAGCCACTTATTTAAAAAGGGATTTTTCAAAGCGGCTTAACGATTTGGGGCAGAAATTTGCCGGGGTGGCCATCGGTCCCGGGATTGAGCCGGATGAGCAGCTGGAGTCTTTCATTCACGGCGTTTTAAAAGAACCACTTCCTGTTGTCCTCGATGCCGGGGCATTACATAAAAGGGCATACCCGAAACGTACGGCGCCGGTCGTTTTAACGCCGCATCCGGGGGAATTTTCAAGGATGGCGGGCATTCCGACCGGGCAAATTGCATCGGACAGGCTCAGGCTTGCTTCCGCTTATGCACAGGAACACGGGGTCATCGTCGTTTTAAAAGGACAGTACACGGTAATGGCATTTCCGGATGGCAGCGGCTATGTAAATACAACCGGCAACAGCAGCCTGGCAAAAGGCGGAAGCGGTGATACATTAACCGGCATGCTCTTGGCAAATATATGCACGTATGCTAATATCAAGGAAGCGGTTGCCAATGCCGTTTATATCCACGGGGCATGCGCTGACTTGTGGATCCGGGAAAACGGGTCCGCTACACTCACTGCCCATGAATTTTCCCGGCTGCTTCCCAAAGTGATGCACCAATTGGAAACGGCCGCAAAAGATGCAGGGAAAGCGCCGGGTTTAGGAAACGGTGACCGTTTTATAAAGAGGTGACAAATAATGCAAAAAATCAAGAAGGCGATTATCCCGGCAGCGGGGCTTGGAACACGTTTCCTGCCGGCGACGAAGGCAATGCCGAAAGAAATGCTGCCAATTGTCGATAAGCCGACAATCCAATATATTGTGGAAGAGGCCATTGATTCCGGCATTGAAGATATCATCATCGTAACCGGGAAAGGGAAACGGGCGATTGAAGACCATTTTGACCACGCATTTGAGCTTGAGGACAATTTGATCGCAAAGAAAAAATTTGATCTGCTTGAAAAAGTGCGCCAGCCTGCAGAAGTGGATATCCATTATATCCGGCAAAAGGAACCGAAAGGACTGGGCCACGCGATTTGGTGTGCGCGCAAATTTATTGGGAATGAACCGTTTGCCGTGCTCCTCGGTGATGATATTATTCAGGCTGAACCGCCTTGCCTGAAACAAATGATCGATGTTTATGAACAGGTCCATTCCAGCGTGATTGCCGTCATGGAAGTCGCGCGTGAGGAAACAAACCGTTACGGGATTATTGACCCGCTCGATCAAAAGGGAAGAATTTATGATGTGAAAGGCTTTGTAGAAAAGCCGAAAGTGGAGGAAGCGCCGTCAAATGTCGCCATTATCGGGCGGTATATTTTAACACCGGAGATTTTTGATTTCCTTTCATTGCAGAAGACGGGATCAGGCGGTGAAATCCAGCTGACCGATGCCATTGAACAATTGAATGAAATCCAAAAAGTGTATGCCTATGCTTATGAAGGGAAACGCTACGACGTCGGCGAAAAATTCGGGTTTATCAAATCGACGATTGAAATGGCGCTTTCCCGGGAAGATCTGCGCGATGATTTGCTCCGGTATTTGGAAGATTTGCAATGGAGAATTCAAAACCATCAGATCTGAAACTTGCAGGTCTGCCGGTAAAAACGCCTGTTTCGCGAAATATGCGAACGCAGGCGTTTTTTATCGGGCTGTGCGATGGGGATCGGGATACAACCCGAAGTTCCAGCTAAAATATCGCAGCTTTTGTTGCCTGCTGTAAAAAATCGTCATCGTGCAAATTGGCGCTCGGGCTTGATGTAACTTAAGCTCAACTTATATAGAATGAAATGAAGTTTTTCGCGTCAAAATCAATGACGATCAGAAGAGAGGTTGTTTCTGGCAACCATGAAAAGGAATCCAGTTTCGTTCGGCTTATTTTGCAAGTTCCAGTGCTTTTATGCAAAACAAACCTGATTCATGGTGAAAATCACACGGCCGGATGAAAAAGATGTAAGATAGTAGCAAAAGTAAGGAAAGGATGGCACATTTTGAAAACAGATGACAAAAGATTTAAACAGGCGCACAAAGAAGCATGGATCGGCGTCGGGCTTGTGCTGTTCAATTTTCTCTGGTGGTACGGTTTTGCTTACGGCCTCGGTTCACGGCCGGCCAAACAGTATCATTATATATTTGGCATGCCATCATGGTTTTTTTACAGCTGCATTGCCGGGTATATTGTCGTGACGGCGCTTGTCATCTTCATTGTGAAGTTCTTTTTTAAGGATATCCCTTTCGATGATGAAGAGGGGGATAAGCCATGAACTGGCCGGTATTGGCACCACTGCTCATTTTTTTGCTCATTATTTTTGCCGTTGGTTTTTGGGCCAATCAATACGTGATCAAAACGCAATCTTTTGTACAGGAATATTTTCTCGGAAAACGGCAGCTCGGCGGTTTTATCCTCGCGATGACGATGGTGGCGACATACGGGAGCGCCAGCAGCTTTATCGGCGGCCCGGGCGTGGCGTACACACAGGGGCTTGGCTGGGTGCTTCTTTCTATGGCACAGCTTTCAACCGGCTATTTTGTCCTGATGGTGCTCGGGAAAAAATTTGCGATTATGGCACGCAAATATGAGGCGGTGACGCTGATTGACTTTTTAAAAAGCCGTTATCAAAGTGATGCCGTCGTCATTTTGGCGGCAGCAAGCATTATTATTTTTCTGTTTTCATCGATGACGGCACAGTGGATCGGCGGTGCGCGCCTTGTTGAATCGCTGACCGGATTGTCGTATACGGCGTCGCTCCTAATTTTTGCCGCTTCTGTTACGCTGTTTGTCGTAGTCGGGGGATTTCGCGCAGTGGCGGTGACAGATGCAGTCCAGGGCACGGTCATGTTTCTCGGCACGCTTATTTTACTGGTGGCAACCATTAAAGCGGGCGGCGGGATGGAACCGATTATGCACAAACTTGCTGCAGAGGACCCGGATCTGATTACGCCGTTCGGACATGGGCACAGCCTGAGCCCTGCCTATGTGTCGTCGTTTTGGATTTTGGTCGGGATTGGTGTCGTCGGCCTGCCGCAAATTACGGTCCGTGCGATGTCCTACAAAGATTCCCGGGCGATGCACAGGGCGATCATCATCGGTACCATTGTCATTGGGTTTATTATGTTCGGCATGCATTTTATTGGCGTGATGGCACGTGCTGTCATGCCGGGTGTGAAAGTGCCCGATACGGTTATGCCGCTGTTAACGATGAAAGTGCTGCCGCCTGTGCCGGCCGGTATCGTGCTTGCCGCCCCGATGGCCGCAATTATGTCCACCGTTGATGCACTGCTTATTCTCGTCGGCTCTGCGCTCGTCAAAGACCTTTATTTGAATTACGTGAAGCCGGACGCATCCGAAAAACAGATGAAAGCGGCAAGTTTCAGCGTGACCGCAGCGATTGCCGTCATTGTCGTGCTGTTGTCGCTCAGCCCGCCGAAATTGATTATATGGCTCAACTTGTTTTCCTTTGGCGGCCTGGAATCCGTTTTTATATGGCCGGTGATTTTCGGCTTGTACTGGAATAAAGGAAACAAGTACGGCGCGGTTTGTTCTATGATACTCGGCATGGGCTCGTACATTCTGCTGGACCGCTTGCATCCAAACCCGTTCGGATTGCATACAGTGGTGCTGCCGGTCCTTATTTCCTGCGCCGGGTTTATCGTGGCGAGCCTTCTCTTCGGGCGCAAGAGAGCTGCCATTCGGGCTGAACGCGATGGGGCATAAAGTAAAAGTACCGGTTCAATTGACACGCGTCATTGCGACTTATTGGGGCCGAGTAATCCGGCGCCCCAAATTGAAATTTTTAGCTAAAAATGTGCGATGTCCGGAAGAAGCTGCAAAATAAGAATCAATCGGGCCGGGACGCATCATCTGCCCGGCCCGGATCTAAAAAAATTTTTCGTTGCATCTCTCCCGGATTTGTGATAATATAATGATTGTCATCTGCGGGACATTAGCTCAGTTGGAAGAGCAGCTGACTCTTAATCAGCGGGTCGTGGGTTCGAGCCCCTCATGTCCCATCACGAAGCAATATGATGCACAAATGTGCCATTATATTGCTTTTTTATTTTTATGTAAGTTTTTTGTGCGGATAATCCGGCTAAAAAATAACAAGCGGACATATTCAGGCATACTATATTGTGGTATAATAAAATGGTTGCAGGTTTCGCAGCTATTTATGAATCGAAGAAAAAAAGGAGATGATAACTGATGGATTCTGACGCGCATCCGAGGTCGTGCATGAAACATAAGCAAGAGGAAGTCTTCATACTGGCCTCGACCAATCCTACACGTTATCAGTCTCTGGAAGAGTAAAGTATGCTTGAGCTTCCTCAAAAGAGAAGAGGAGGTGCCTGCATGTTAAATATGTATTTAACGGACGAAAACGGCAAACTGAAGGAAACAGAAATTTTGTCAAAAGGATGCTGGGTGAACCTGGTGAACCCGACAGAAGAAGAAATCAACCAGGTTGTCCAACAAACGAATATACCGATCGATTTTATTAAAGACCCGCTGGATGTCGATGAACGCTCCCGTATTGAAAAAGAAGACGATGATATTTTAATCATTGTCGGCCTTCCGGTTAAGGTAAAGGACGATGTGGACTCCGCGCTGTATGATACGATTCCGCTCGGGATTATCGTCACGCCTTTTTATTTCATCACGGTCTGCCTAGAGGACAATCCGATTATCGGAAAATTTATCCACAGACGGGTGCGCGGGTTTTACACCTACATGAAAACCAGATTTACCCTTCAAATTCTGTATGAAGTTGCAAGCTATTATTTGAACTATTTAAAATATATCGACCGCAGATCAAGCTTGATCGAACGCGAATTGCACGAATCGATGCGAAACGAGGAACTGTTCGAACTGTTGAGCCTTGAAAAAACGCTCGTGTATTTCACTACCTCATTAAAAGCCAATAAAATCGTCTTGGAAAAAATGACACGGCAGCATTTTCTAAAAGTATATGAAGATGACATGGACTTACTGGATGACGTCATGATTGAAGTCAAACAGGCAATCGAAATGTGTGAAGTGCACAGCAATATTTTAAGCGGCATGATGGATGCCTATGCTTCTGTCATTTCCAATAACGTGAACGGCGTGATGAAATTTTTGACGACGGTCACGATTATCCTTTCCCTGCCAACGATGGTATCCAGCTTTTTCGGAATGAATCTTCACGGCCTGCCATGGCAATCAAGCCCCCATGGGTTTTGGCTGGCGTTTTTGGCCTCTCTGGTTCTTTCCAGTGTTACAGCCCTTATTTTTTGGAAAAAAAGATATTTCTAACACACCTGGGAGATGGATTTGCATAAAATTCATCTCCTTTTCCGTTTCTGCCTTGTGAATGTGCAGGTTTCACAAGCGAGAAGCGGTTTTTTTTACGGCAATTTCTATACGGAATTTTGCATAAATAGGGCTTGCTGAACGAATCAGATTCTGTCAGATACAAGCCAAATTACGGTTATTAAAATATAAAATAGTGTTGTACAAAAATTTCAAAAAAAGAACCCTGAGCTTCCGCTCCAGATTCATTATAAGGAATTGAAGGGCTACTACTGTTTCACTGGTCTCCTGAAGGCGTGCTCGAATAAGGCCTAGCCCATACTTGCGCTTGCCTTCGCCAAATTTGCTTTCAACGGCATTACGTTCGGAGGCATCCTGCCTTGCCACGCGTTCTAAGGTTTTGTCTTCCGTTTTGGATGGGCGTCCCAACCTTGGCCCACTCAGACGAATGCCAAGAGATTTACAGTATGCTAGGTTGTCACGGTTTCGGTAGATTTTATCTGCTAAAATCGCTTCTGGATAAAATCCGAACCGGTTGTAGTAGTTCTCAATAGATTCTCTAAGGGTGATCCCTTCATTGTAATTTTCCCAGTCGAGTTGCTCAATCAAGGCATAGCCATCTACAACGCTAATGGCGACTTTTGAGCCGAATTCCACGTTCGCTTTTGCCTTGCCACGCACAATTGGACGGACATGCGGCTGGGAAATGCTCACAATCCGGTGGTCAATCCGATGTGTTTTCTTTTTGTACATTTCTGCCTGTTGGCGGTAAAGTTCATGAATCACGAGGAGTTGTCGGTATTCATCTTTGCTCAAAAGAGACAGGGAGCTTTGGGAAATGAGATTTCCAATGATCTCCAGATTCCGTTTCACATATCCAAGTTGTTTGCCGACAGCTTTCCGGATTTTCCGGGCTCCAGCTTTGCGTTGCTTAGCGACAGAAAGATAGTCCCTGCGGGCTCTTTTTCTGTAGGTCCGTGGCTTTGGTAATTTTCCTTTGTGCGGTTCATGCAGTACATCAATGATATGTTCCAGTTTCTCACGGGCTTCGTTCAAAAGCCCCAGATCAGTAGGGTAAGCAATATCAGCCGGTGCACAGGTTGCGTCCAGAATGAGCTTTCCTTTGTTCTTCGTTTTAGGAGAAGCCGATCCAGTTGAATTCTCTTCCGAAGCAGGACCGGAAGGTTGATGATCACCACTACTATGATCGTCATCATCATGGTGATCATCATCGTTGTCATTTTCCTTAGATGCTTCTTCCGATTGGCGTTCTTGTTCTTCCAGAACAATCCATTCATTCAGTTCATTGATGATGTTTGCACCCAAACGTTTTCTAAAACGAGTCATCAGAGAATGATCGAATGGGGCTTTTTCCTGGAATTCAGGCAACCCGATAAAATACTGAAGATACGGGTTTTCCGTGATCTGTTCGACTGTTTCCCGGTCAGATAGCCCAAGCCGTTCTTTGATATAGAGAGCCCCAAGAGCAACTCTGACAGAATAAGCCTTTTCACCTTTGAACTTTTTCTTGAAGGACTTGGCATACTTTTCTTCAGCCTTCCACCAAGGGATTAATTCAGCAAGACGGACCCAGCGATTTTCTTTATTTAATTTTCCACCGAATGGTAGAAAAAAATCTTCTACAAAAGTTAATTGATGTTCAGTCTTTTTGTACATCGTAACGGCCTCCAAGTGCAAGGTTTTTTACACGTTTCCTATAAAATCCTTACACTTTATATTCGACAAAAGTGGCCAAAATCCTTGTCAAATCTGGAATTTTTGTTTATTCAGCAAGCCCTAAATATTCAAATATAAAATGTAAGCACTTACAATGTAAAAAGGCGGAAAAAACTTATTTTAATTAAATCATAGCTGGAAAGCAATATTTTAAAGAAAAAAGTTTATAAATGATTTATTCATTTGTCACCAATCTGACACAGCCATAGCATGTGAAATCGCCTATAATAAAGCCATAAAGAAAAGAAACAAATGTAAAACGGCAGAAAATCATGTGAAATACTTCACAAATTATATTTTTTTAGTTTGTCATGTGAAATTATTCACAAAAACATTTAGAATGGGGGCCACGAACATGGCAATCGATGAAAAAGTTGTTGGCAAATCTGCGCAAATCACGGAAATGGTCGATTCCCTCGTCGCAAAAGGGCAAAAAGCACTGCGTGAATTTATGGAACTGGATCAGGCACAAGTGGACAATATCGTAAAACAAATGGCACTTGCCGGGTTGGAACAGCATATGGTGCTCGCCAAAATGGCCGTGGAAGAAACAGGGCGCGGCGTATATGAAGACAAAATGACAAAAAACTTGTTTGCAACAGAATACATCTATCACAACATTAAATATAACAAAACAGTCGGCATCATTGACGAAAACAATAATGAAGGGATTGTTAAATTTGCGGAACCGGTCGGCGTGATTGCCGGGGTCACTCCTGTAACAAACCCGACATCAACCACGATGTTTAAAGCATTAATTGCCATTAAAACACGCAACCCAATTATTTTCGCGTTCCATCCGTCCGCACAAAAATGCAGCAGCCATGCCGCAAAAGTGATGCTTGACGCTGCTGTGAAAGCCGGCGCCCCGGAAAACTGCATCCAATGGATCGAAAAACCGGCCATTGAAGCGACACAGCAATTGATGAACCATTCGGGTATTTCACTGATTCTTGCAACGGGCGGTTCCGGCATGGTAAAGTCCGCATATTCGAGCGGGAAACCTGCGCTTGGCGTCGGGCCGGGAAACGTCCCTTGCTATATTGAAAAATCTGCTGATATCAAACGCGCCGTCAATGATTTGATTTTGTCCAAAACGTTTGACAACGGCATGATCTGTGCGTCGGAACAGGCTGTCATCATCGACAAAGAAATTTATGACAATGTGAAAAACGAATTGATTGCAAATCAATGCTACTTCCTGAATGAAGCGGAGAAGAAAAAGGTTGAGAAAACCGTCATCAATGAAAAGACGCAATCCGTCAACAGCGCCATTGTCGGCAAACCGGCCTATGAAATTGCGAAAATGGCAGGCGTAAATGTTCCGGAAGATACCAAAATTTTAATCGCCGAACTTACAGGTGTCGGCCCGGACTACCCGCTTTCCAGAGAAAAATTAAGCCCGGTTTTGGCCTGTTACAAAGCCAACAGCACAAAACAAGGTTTCGAATTTGCAGAAGCCATGCTCGAATTCGGCGGACTTGGTCACTCGGCTGTGATCCATTCGACAAACGATGAAGTCATTGAACAATACGGCTTAAAAATGAAAGCCGGCCGGATCATTGTCAACTCCCCGTCTTCGCAAGGGGCAATCGGCGACATTTACAATGCCTACATGCCTTCTTTGACACTCGGCTGCGGCACGTTTGGCGGCAACTCGGTGTCCACAAACGTCGGTGTCATCAATCTTTACAATGTAAAAACAATGGCGAAACGGAGAGTCAATATGCAATGGTTTAAAATTCCACCGCGCGTGTATTTTGAAAAGAACTCGGTCCAATACCTGGAAAAAATGCCGGATATCTCAAGTGCCTTTATTGTCACCGATCCGGATATGGTCAGGCTTGGATTCGTTGAGAAAGTACTGTATTACTTGCGGAAACGCCCGGACTATGTGCACTGTGAAATTTTCTCAGAAGTCGAACCGGATCCGTCTATTGAAACGGTTCGGAAAGGTGCCGCAGCTATGGCAAGCTTCCAGCCGGATGTCATTATCGCGCTTGGCGGCGGGTCGGCGATGGATGCTGCAAAAGGCATGTGGCTGTTCTATGAGCATCCGGAAGTTGATTTCAACGAATTGAAGCAAAAATTTATGGACATCCGGAAACGGGTTGCCAAATTCCCGAAACTGGGTGAAAAAGCGCAGCTGGTCTGCATTCCGACCACATCGGGCACCGGTTCTGAAGTGACTTCTTTCGCCGTCATTTCGGATAAAAAGAACAACACAAAATATCCGCTCGCAGACTATGAACTGACACCGGATGTTGCGATCATTGACCCGCAGTTTGTTATGACCGTTCCGAAATCCGTAACAGCCGATACCGGGATGGACGTTTTGACCCATGCGATTGAAGCCTATGTATCCAACATGGCCAACGACTATACGGACGGCCTGGCAATTAAGGCCATCCAGCTTGTTCACGAATACTTGCCGAAAGCATACGCAAATGGCAATGATGCACTGGCACGCGAAAAAATGCACAATGCATCGACTTTGGCAGGGATGGCGTTCTCGAATGCATTCCTTGGCATCAACCATTCACTTGCCCATAAAATCGGCGCTGAATTCCATATTCCGCACGGCCGGGCTAACGCGATTCTGTTGCCGCATGTCATCCGCTATAACGCGCAAAAGCCGAAAAAATTTGCGGCATTCCCGAAATACGAACATTTTATTGCGGATCAACGCTACGCGGAAATCGCGCGCGTACTTGGTCTTCCGGCAAGCACGACAGAAGAAGGTGTCGAAAGCCTTTGCCAGGAAATCATCCGGATGTGCAAACTGTTCAATATTCCGCTTAGCCTAAAAGCAGCCGGCGTGAACCGGGCGGACTTTGAAAAACGGGTTGCCATTATTGCAGACCGCGCATTTGAAGACCAATGCACACCTGCAAACCCTAAATTGCCGCTTGTCAGCGAATTGGAAGACATTTTACGCAAAGCTTTTGAAGGCGTTGAAGCAAAATAATGGCTTTCATTTTGGAAGAGGCGCACTTTACGTGAAGGGAACCGAAGAGGTTTTGGCGAAAACGCTCATGTAGCCCGTGTCTATGAAAAAGAAGCAATTTAAAAATTGTTGATCCGTTAACATAGAGCCCGTCTAAGTGAAGGAAATAGCCAGAATTTTGGCGATCACTTCACTTAGACGGGTTTTTAAGGTAAGGAACGAGGATCTACGTTAAGATAGGGATGATTTCTGGCGGTCTTCCTTAACGTAGAATGGCTCTACGTTAAGAAAGGGACGATTTTTTTCGATCTTCCTTAATATAGAGCGGGTCTACGTTAAGAAAGCATGACTTTTTTTCGGTCTTCCTTAACGTAGAATGGGTCTACGTTAAGAAAGGGGCGATTTTTTTCGATCTTCCTTAATATAGAGCGGGTCTACGTTAAGAAAGCATGACTTTTTTTCGGTCTTCCTTAACATAGAACACCTCTACGTTAAGATAGGGACGATTTTTGGCGGTCTTCCTTAACATAGAACGCCTCTACGTTAAGATAGGGGCGATATTAAGCGATCTTCCTTAACATAGAACGGGTCTACGTTAGATAACTTTTCTTTTCCATACGGGATAGTGTATGATAAAAGAACTGGAAAAGGAAGGTTAGGGAAAAAACAATGGAACCTACATTCATTCATCATTTACAGCCTTTTTTACAACAGGCATGGAAAAATTCAACGTTTGAACATCCTGCTTCTGTACAGGAAAAAGTGATTCCTGCTGTGCTGGACGGCCGGGATGTGATTGCTGCAGCACCGACAGGATCGGGAAAAACACTCGCCTACCTGCTGCCTGTGCTCGACCGGATGGACCCCGGAAAACAAACGGTTCAAGCTGTCATTCTGGCGCCTTCTAAAGAACTGGTCATGCAAATCCAAGAGGAAGCCGGAAAATGGTCACAGGGAAGCGGAATCCGGAGCATCCCGCTGATCGGCGGCGCGAATGTGAAACGGCAAATTGAAAAACTGAAAAAACACCCGCACCTTGTTATCGGGACGCCTGGACGCATCCTTGAATTGATCCACCAGAAAAAACTGAAAATGCATGAAGTGAAAATGATGGTGCTCGATGAAGGGGACCAGCTGCTCGGAAAGGAATACAGCCGCACGGTCGGACAAATTGTAAAATCCGCCATGCGTGACTGCCAGCTCCTTTTGTTTTCAGCCACTTTGCCTGATGCTGCAGCCCATAAGGCTATGGAACAGATGAAAGAACCCCTGTTGATTCGCATTGCAAAAGAGGAGGCGCGGAGCCCGGTTGAACATATTTATATCGTAAGCAGCGATCCGCGCGACAAAATCGAGCAGTTGCGAAAGATAGCCCGAATGGGGGTCCGGGGACTCGTGTTTTTTAATAATAAATGGGATGTTTCGGTTGCAGTGGAAAAACTCCGGTTCAAAGGGCTGGCCATCGCCGAATTGCATGGCGATATGCGCAAGGAAGAAAGAGAAAAAAGTATCCGGTTGTTCCAAAACGGCGATGTCCCGCTCCTTTTGGCAACGGATGTCGCTGCCCGCGGCCTGGACATTCCGGCGATTACGCATGTGATTCAATTTGATTTGCCGGAAGATGGTTCCGCATATGTCCACCGTTCGGGACGGACAGGCCGGCTCGGTTCAAACCCCGGCACAGTTGTCTCTCTTGTCACGCCGAAAGAAGAAACGGTGTTGAAAAAATATGCAAAAGCGCAGCATGTGGAATTGAGGCGAAAAGACATAAAGCGCGGTGAGCTGGTAGATCCCGAATAGGCAAATCAGTTTTTTTGAATGCGAAAAATTTGTCCGGAGGATGGCTTCATTCCCTGGGCGGATTCCAAAAGCGGGAAGATTATTCTGCTTTAAAAAGATGAAATACAAAGTTTCGTTGTCTTTCATGCCGCAGAAGGCCTGCCGGAAATCGATTCTCCGGCAGGCCTTCTGTTTTGGACTTCCTTTTAATTGGGCATAGGCAATCGTCCAGCTGTGTATTGAGACTTCCTTTTGAATAGGTACCGGCCATCGCCTGGTCGTGTTTTGAGACTTTTATTTGAATGAGTATCAGCAATCGCCCGGTCGTATTTTGAAACTTCCCTTTGAATGGGCATTGGCCATCGCCCGATTGTATTTCGAAACTTCCCTCTGAATGGACATCAGCGGAAGCCGTTTGGGTCGGCAATCGCCCGATTATATTTTGAAACTTCCTTATGAATTAACATCGTCCGGGAGGCTGGCCGGTGACAAGCCGGCTTTTTTAAATACTTTGCCGAGTTCATCGTTGGCTTGTTCCAGTTTTTTGTTCGCAGCATCCAGCGAAGGGTTCGTTTTTTTCAACTCATCCGCTTTCATTTGGTAGGACTGTTGCAAATCTTTTACAGCCGTTTTGATCTCCGATTGATAGCTACTTATTTTGGATGGGATTTTCGTATTTTTAATTTCTTTCACTACATTTTCTGCGGATGACTGCGCTTCCTTCTGCATGGTGGCAAGCTCAGTTTTCGGCGGTTTTTCGTCCGTCTTAGCGATCGCCTGTTCATACGTATTTAAATCCCTGTCCTGGGCATTGATATGATTGGTGAGATTCATATAAAAATTCATCAAAGCTGTTTTTGTGCTGCTTTTTGCCGGTTTCTTTGCCCCGGACTGCCCTGAATTTCCGGAACATGCGCCAAGTGCAAGCACAAGGGCAAGGCTAAAAGTTGCAAACCAAATTTTTTTCATGCTGTAACCCCTTCCTAAATCTGTAAATTTTTAATAGACTTGCAGCACGATCATAGCATTTTTTGTTTCTTATGGTAAATAGGGGAGGAAAAAATAAGATTTATGGAAAAATTTTAATTCATATTTTTGTATCCCGGTTTAGATTTCCGGGGAAGGGGTAGAGGTAGGAAAAAGTGCAAAAAAAACATCGGGAGTTTCCGAAGTTTTTTGATCTCAAAGTCTTTTTGCCCCGACGTACCGCGGTTTCCAGTAAGGATTGCTCAGGCTGTCGATCTTTACGCCCTGCGATACGGAGTGGATGACTTGGTTATGGCCGATATAAATGGCGACATGTGAAACGCCTTTTGAATAAGTATGGAAGAAAACCAGATCGCCCGGTTTTAAATTTGACTTGCTGACTTTTTTTCCTTTTTTGTAAATGCTTGCTGCTGTTCTCGGCAAGCTTTTTCCGTTCTTTTTAAATGTATAACCTACAAAGCCGGAACAATCAAAACCTGATGGGCTTGTGCCGCCCCACCTGTACGGGGTCCCTATATATTTCTTTGCCGTACTGATGACTTTTGACGGGGAATAGGATGCAGCAGCCGCTTGTTTAGCAGGCAGTAAAAAACCGGTTCCCAGCATGAATGCAAGCAGTATTGGAGCTACTTTCTTCAAATTTCCCACCTCTGTCTATGAATCTTGTAATCCCACTATACCAATATTTGTCGATTCTTTGGTTACGCTCACATTAAATAATATTACAAAAACATTAC
Organism: Weizmannia sp. WK01; assembly: GCF_025905465.1. Classification (NCBI taxonomy): domain Bacteria; kingdom Bacillati; phylum Bacillota; class Bacilli; order Caryophanales; family Bacillaceae; genus Heyndrickxia; species Weizmannia sp. WK01. The sequence continues at coordinate 848,995 of NZ_CP109616.1, forward strand.
GTATACGACAAAAGTGTGAAAAGTTTGACGGCGTCCGGCATGCGGGGCACGGCATCCTTTTTTGTTCGGGTGAACCATGGATTTTGATATCTAACGTTATTTCTATATAATGGAGTCATGACTTTAAAGCAGAAAGGAACGTTCAACATGATCGTCAAGTCAGAAGCGGATTTGGAAGGACTGAAAAAAATCGGGAGGCTTGTTGCCAGCATTCGCGATGAGCTGAAGGAAAAAGCCAGGCCCGGCATCACAACAAAAGAGCTGGATGAATGGGCAGGCAAGAGGTTTGCAGAAAACGGGGCGGTCTCCGGGCCAAAGGGAGAGTATGACTTCCCGGGTTACACCTGTATCAGTGTAAATGAAGAAGTGGCGCACGGCATTCCGGGAGACCGCGTGTTAAAAGAAGGGGATCTTGTGAATGTGGATGTATCCGGATCGCTGGATGGATATTATGCGGATACAGGCATCTCTTTTGTTGTCGGAAAAGGAGATCCCGAATTATTTGCGCTGTGCGAATGTGCGCAGCTGGCGTTTGACAGCGGCCTGAAAAAAATCCGGGCCGGCAATCGGCAGAATCAAATCGGCCGGGCGGTTGAAAAAGCAGTGTACGACAATGGTTTTGAAGTACTCTTGAATTTGACGGGCCACGGTGTCGGGAAGGCCCTGCATGAGGATCCCGAGTATATTTTAAATTACTATGACCCAGACGATACAGGTTTGTTACAGGACGGCATGGTCATTGCGTTTGAACCGTTTGTCTCGACCGGCGCTGATGAAGTGGTAGAATCGGGCGACGGCTGGACGTATGTAACGCCGGACGGAAGCTTTGTAGCGCAAGTGGAACATACCGTCATTGTAACAAAAGGAACCCCCATCGTTCTAACGCGATAAGCGGTGCGCCGGAGCATTGTCCTCCCTAGAGAATCACCGTTTCGGGCGGCTACAGTGGAATAAATAGCCCGCCTCGTTTTAATCATCAAGCGGGGGTCTGAAGTATGCATTTGGAAAGATCCCGTCGTTTTAACGCAGTAAACGGGGAAATGCCCTGCTCCGGAATACTGTCCCACCCGAAGAATGCACCGTTTCAGGCGGCTGCAGCGGGATCGGATTTAATCGTCAAGCGGGGGTCTGAAGTATGCATTTGGAAAGATCCCGTCGTTTTAACGCAGTAAACGGGGAAATGCCCTGCTCCGAAATACTGTCCCGCCTGAAAAATCACCATATCGGGCGGGGCAGTATAAGCGGGGCCATTCTACCGTTTTAACGCAATTAGCGGGGAAACGGCTTTAATCCGGTGTGCCAGCCAGCCCGCAACCAAGGACAAAATGATGTCTTTTGGCAGGGGCACCGCCATCCACACCCAGGCAATTTTGTAGCTGAACGCTTGTGGGGCCTGCGCCCATATTTTGTACGCGGCGTACATCCAGTTGGTCCCAATCAAATAGTTTAAAATCAGGCCAATGATTGCCGCAATAAAGTACGTTGTCAAGTTTTGGCGTTTTTCCACAATCTTGCCCGTTGCCCAGGCTGCGGGGATAAAGCTAAGAATAAATCCGAATGTTGGGCTTAAAACGGTTTGAAACCCGCCGCTGAACTGCGCAAAAACCGGTGCTCCCAGTAAGCCGATCAGCATATAGGCGACCATCGAGATCGCTCCAAGCCTGCTGCCGAGCACTAAACCTGCCAGCACGGCAAAAAAAGTTTGCAATGTGATCGGCACCCCGCCGATAACAAGAAACGGCGCAATGGATGTAATATTTGCCCCAATGGCCATCAGCGCCGCAAACATACCCGCATAACAAAGATCAATGGCACGGAATTTTTTCGCTGCCATTTTTTCACTCCCCTTTTTTCCTTTATCTATTAATAGATTAAAAAACTGCGGCATATATGTCAACCTAAAAATAAAATTGGTTTACATATTTCGGGCTTTGTGTCTTGAAGTTTACTGTAACGTAGAGGGGAGTGACATGGTTCCAAAACACCGAGTGTTGTCAATAATATAGTGAATCAAATCAGTGGGGAGGTCTTCTTCTCTCACTAAAGGCGAAGGTCTTTGTCATCCTAATCGGATTTTTATCCACCCTAAAAGGTTTAATTGTGTCTTGACTATTGGATTTATATATGGAATAATTTGTCTATTAAGAAGATGATCTGTATATTTTTTGAAATTTTTTCAAAACGATTCTTCGTTCAGTACCGGGAAGTTTTTTAAATAGTATTTTTAAAAACTTAAAAAAGTTTGGTGATATCAATGGGTCAATCCTCAACACGTAGAAGCTTTTCATCCGTTATATATTTAGTTGTCGGTTTACTGGTTACTTTTATTCAGCGTACACCAGTGTACTGGGGTGCATTCATCGTCCTGTTTTTTATGTCCTTGTATAATATTTATAAAAAACCAAGCTTAGGGAATATTCTTTTCTACATCATTGCTTATTTACTCCTTTTTGCTTATCTATGGTTTTTTATATTACATTAAGTTAAAAACAGGGCAGGTAGAGGGGGAGACACATTTATTAGGATGGAAGAGGTGTTTTTATCATTCCCACTTCCACTCCTTATGAAGAATACGGGTATGTTGCTGCTTTTTATTTTGTTTAATTCCATTTTCTGAACGGTGTTTGAACTTCCTCTGGTCACTTCCTTAAAAACTTCCTTCAAAAACCAACCAATTATTCCTTAGCATTCGCTTCGGCAACTTTTCAATACATTTAGGGAAATATAGGCTGGCATAATCAACCAAATCCATGACATGCAATCCCAAAATGGCGCATTCCTGTATAATCGTATTCCCCTCTAATTGTTTCATAATGATAAAAGGAATTCACGCTTTATATCTTGAAGTTTACGTTAACGTAAATTGTATGATAGAGGCAAATGGGAAGGAGAGGGGTGTATGACCTGCAAAATTTCTGAACTGGCAGCCGAATTCGGGGTATCCACGAGGACCATCCGCTATTATGAAGAGCTTGGGCTGTTCAAGCCAAAAAGAAGCCAAAATGGCAGGAGGTGCTATTCGAAAAAGGACTACACCAGGTTAAAGCTCATTTTCCGCGGGAAACAACTGGATTTTTCTTTGGATGAGATTAAAGAAATGATCGAACTGTTCGATTGCGACCGCTCCGGCATAAAACAACTCAAAAAAACGATCGAGTATGGCAAACAAAAACGCCGGGAAGTTGCACAGCAAATTCAAAACCTCCAGGAACTTCAATCCGAACTGGAAAAATATCTGGCAGAATTTGAAACTCGTTTAAAACGCTTAAAGGAGGAGCAGGGATGAATATTTCTGAACTGTTGGCGCGGAATGCAAGAAAGTACCCACAGCAGGAAGCATTGGTTTCGCCTCGTGAACGGCTGAATTATCAGGAATTAAATGTCAGAGTAAACCGTTTGGCGCATGCCCTCCAAAATTGTAACTTCAAGCAGGGAGACAGGGCGGTCATCGTGATGCCAAATACAAATGCGTTTGTCATTGCCTATTTTGCCGTGATGCGGCTTGGAGGTATTGTCGTGCCGGTTAATGCCAAATCAAGCCGCGCAGAACTGGAGTATATGTTGGACGATAGCGGAGCAAACGTGTTATTTGTCCATGAGCTGCTTTTTGAGGAACTCAAAGAAGCAACTTTTCCTCCCCATCTCGTAAAAATAAAAACAGGCGAACGTGTGACAGGCTGTCAAATTTTTGAAGAAATGATTAACCATTCGCCTGAAACGGAGATCCGGTGCCGGCTCAAAGAAGACGATGATGCTTCTATTCTTTACACATCGGGCACAACTGGGAAGCCAAAGGGTGTTTTGTTCACCAACCGCAATATTTTGTCCGCCGCCTGGATGATGTGTGTGGAAATGGCAATGAAACCGGAAAGCAGAATCCTGCACATGATGCCGCTCAGCCATTCAGCGCCTCTTCATCTCTTTTTGGTTGCAGGCACGGTTGTAGGCGCCACACATGTGCTTTCGCCTGTATTTACACCGGAAGCATTGGTGGAAACTGTAGAAAAAGAACGAATCACCCATTTCTTCGGTGCCCCGGTGGCCTATTTGTTCACGGCAAAACTGCCGAACTTGCAGGATTACGATTTATCCACCATGAAGTATTGGGTATATGGCGGTGCGCCGCTTTCCAGACCGGAAGTGGGCCTGATTCAAAATGCTTTTCGGTCGGACCGGCTCGTGTGCGTATATGGCCTGACAGAAGCGGGGCCGAACGGGACATTGCTGCTGCCTGAAGAACACGCGGAAAAAGCTGGAAGCATCGGTAAACGCGCTGCACTTGGCATGGAAATCCGGCTTGTGAATGAAAAAGGTGAAGACGTAGCGGCGGGGGAAGTCGGGGAAATTGCGTTGTACGGGGAAAGCGTCATGAAAGGATATTTCCGGAAACCAGAAGAAACGAACCGCGTATTTCAAAATGGCTGGCTGTTAACTGGCGACATGGCGAGAAAAGATGAGGAAGGGTACTACTGGGTAGTGGACCGTAAAAAAGATATGATCCTCTCAGGCGGTGTAAACGTATACCCGAAAGAGATCGAGGACGTATTGGTTACCCATCCGAAAATAAGGGAAGTTTCTGTGATCGGTGTTCCGCATCCGGAATGGGGGGAAACGGTCAAAGCTTTTCTCGTGCTGGCAGAACCGATGGACAATATTGAAGAAGAATGCAAACGCTTTCTAAAAGGGAAACTGGCATCCTATAAAATTCCGAAGTTGTACGAAAGAATAGAAGAACTGCCGAGGAACGCCACGGGAAAAATCCAAAAACAAGTATTGAGGGGGAAGGCCAATGAACTTTTACCATGATGATCCAAATCTGGCACGGCTTTTGAAACAATATTTGGATCCGCTGTTTTTTGATTGGGCAGAAAAGGAACTGGCCGAATTCGGGGAAATGTGCGCCGGAGAAATTGACGAACGGGCGACCCACACGGACCGGGAAGGCCAGCCCAAGCTGATCAAATATAACCGCTACGGAGAAGATGTATCGAGAGTGTGTGTAAATGAGGGTTATTTAAAAACAGTGGAGCAAGTGTATAACAAAGGCATTGTTGGATATGTCCATAAATCCATTCCGGCATTGGGCCAAAAAGGCAATTATGTGTATGCGTTTGCGCAAGGTTATTTGCTGTCGCAATCGGAACCCGGGTTTTATTGTCCGGTCACATTGACGGCAGCAGCCGCCTATTTGCTTGACCATTATGGTAGCCATGAACTGAAACAAGCCTATTTGCCGCAGCTAATCTCAACAGGTGAAGCGGAGCGCTATGAAGGTGCCACTTTTTTAACGGAACGCCAAGGCGGGTCAGACGTTGGCGCCAATGAAACAAAAGCCGTTTCGGAAGGCGGCTGTTACCGGCTTTACGGCGAAAAATATTTTGCCTCTAATGTGGGCATGTGCGGGGTAGCTATGGTGCTTGCAAGGCGTGAAGGGGCCCCGTCCGGAACAAAAGGGCTAAGCTTGTTTTTGGTGCCGTGGGAAAAAGAAAACGGCGAGAAAAACGGCATCTATATCCGGCGTTTGAAAGATAAACTCGGCGTGTGCGCGGTGCCTTCGGGTGAGGTGGTATTTGACGGGGCAAAAGCTTACTTGGTTGGCGACCCGCGCAAAGGCTTTTACTATATGATGGAGGCCCTAAACCTTTCGCGCATCTGCAATGCCATTGCTTCGATCGGCATCATGCGTCGGGCATACCGGGAAGCGCGGGCCTATGCGCTGAGACGGACGGCGTTTGGCAGCCGGCTCGCAGACTATCCAATGGTAAAAGAAACCCTTGTCAAAATGGCAGCCAAACAGGAAGTGGAAACAAGCGCGGTGTTCCGGCTTGCCACACTTTTTGACCGGACGGCTTCCGGCAAGGCGGATGAACAAGAAAACATCATGACAAGACTGCTCATTGCCATTTTGAAAATGGAAACAGCCGAGCAGGCCATCCATTTTGCCCATGAAGCGATCGAAATGCACGGCGGAAACGGCTATATCGAAGACTTTGTAACGCCAAGGCTTTTGCGTGATGCCCAGGTGCTTACTGTCTGGGAAGGGACCGCCAATATTCTCGGCCTTGAAGTGCTCCGCCTGATGCGGAAATTTAAAGTGCATGACATTTTTATCGGCATGATGCGGGAGAAAATAGATCAGCTGCAGGCCGGTACATGGCTATCTGCCGGACTGGACCAACTCGAAGAAACTTGCCGTTTTGTCATGGAGACGAAAGAGGAAGCCGCGCAAACGTACCATTGTAAAAAAGTAGCCAGGCAAATGGTCAAAATATATGAAAGTGTCACAGCCCTCGAAGACGCATTGGCCGGGCAGCGGCAAAAATGGATCGCGGAAGCCTATCTCAGGCTGGCTTGGCACGACCCGCTTGCCATCGATCCGGAACTGGCGCTTGTGAAACATTTCGAAGAGATTGTGATGGAAAAAGTGCCGGCAAATGAAGGAAATTAATTGTCACCCACCGGCTTTTAGGCGAATACACTGAATGGAAAAAGCCTGGATAAAGAGGTGGTCCAATTGTATTGGCAGAAGCCAGATATGTATTTTTCCCGGACGGAACCGGGTTACCGCAATCATCCGCAAAAATATGCCTTTCCGCCGCAGCACCAGCCGGAACAGCCAGGGATTGAAAAACTGATGCACCCGCGCCCGCTGATTGAAGACCCGTCCTATAAGGGATCTGGAAAGCTTGAAAATAAAGTGGCGATTGTAACCGGCGGGGACAGCGGGATCGGCGCAGCTACCGCGATTGCGTTTGCAAAAGAAGGCGCGGATGTCGTGATTCCGTATTATTCCAATTATGAAATAGAAGATGCCGTCCGGACAAAGCGGAGGATTGAAGCGCTCGGGCAGCGTTGCCTGCTGATTCCGGGGGACTTAAAAGATCCGGAGCATTGCCAAAACGTTGTGAAGCAAACGGTGGATACATTCGGGCATCTGGATGTGCTTGTGAACAATCACGCCATGCAGTTTGTGCAGAAGGACTTGCTGAATATTACGAATGAACAATGGGATTTTACCTTTAAAAACAATATTCACAGTTTTTTCTACTTGGTCAAAGCCGCATTGCCATATTTAAAAGCCGGCAGCTCGATCATTTTTACCAGTTCTGTAACGGCGTATGAAGGAAATCAAAATCTGATCGATTATTCTGCAACAAAAGGGGCAATTGTGGCTTTCACCCGGGCTTTGTCGCAAAATCTGGTGAGAAAGGGCATCCGGGTCAATGCGGTGGCACCGGGGCCGATTTGGACACCGCTGATTCCGGCAAGCTTCTATCCGGAACAGGTTGCCAAATTTGGCCGTGATGTGCCAATGAAGCGGGCCGGCCAGCCGTACGAACTGGCTCCGACTTATGTTTATCTTGCATCCCGTGATTCCAGCTATGTAACAGGGCAGGTGCTGCATGTAAACGGCGGGACGATTACGGGTTCTTAATTGCAAAGGAGTGTGCTGTGCAAATCGACTGCGTACATGCGAAATCACAAGCGGCCGAGGAAACGGGTGAATGAAGATATATCAACCCGATGCTGGCGTATTGATAGCGGCGAGCAGCAACCTGACGCTGATGTATCAATTGGCCACTGCGGATGTTGTGCTAAGCGCAGATTGGGTCGCCCGACGCTGGTGTATCGATAGCCGCGAGCAGCAACCTGGCACTGGTGTATCAATTGGCCGCTGCCGAAGTTGTACTGAGCGCAGATTGGGTCGCCCGAAGCTGATATATCGATAGCGGCAGGCAGCAAACCTAACGCTGATGGATCAATTGGCCGCTGCCGAAGTTGTGCTAGGCGCAGATTGGGGCAACCCGATGCTGGCGTATCAATAGCAGCAAGCCGGTCTGTTGTGCACGCTGGGATCCGCCCGAAAAGGAAATTAGAAAACTAGTGGTGCGCTTTTTCCGTATCCGTGTATAACTCATCCAAATATTGCGCGGTAAAGTCGACGAGCGCCCGCTGTTGGATAAGTCTTGACGGAGCAGCGCCAATAAAACCAGTTTTTACTTGATGGCTGCGTTCAAAGGCGCGGCCAATTTTATTGAATAAATCGGAGTTTTCCTCGTAATCTTCATAGGATTGCCAGACCCTTTTTCCGTTTATCGTCATCGCGCAACTCTGCGTACACCGTTTTGTATGCTTGGACCTGGATTCGCCGAGATGCATGGATGTATTGACTTGGTAATCGACGCCGAGCAGCAAAATACAGCCATCCCGGTCATAAATCCGGGCGAGCGGGGACTTTTCCCCGAACGGGAAGTCGAGCGAGTGCCCGCTCAAAATCGATTTTGCATCCCGTCCCCAGGCAGTAAACGAACAGGTCGGATGATGGCTTCTTAAAACCTCCGGAAACGTCCGGAAAAGCTCGGCAACCCGGCCCATGCCGTAAGTCGGCGTGACGGCGGGATCGAATGCAGGCATAGAGCGGCGGATTTCTTCCCACCATGCTTCCGGAACGGGCGGGTTTTCCCAAAAGGCGGGGTCGGTATTATTCGCTGTTTGGGCCGGCATCACAATGGTGCCACGCTCTGTCACCACTTCCATTAAAGCCAGAATGACGGCAACCTCTCCCCCGCAAACCCAGCCGAGCGCGCTTAAAGACGAGTGGACGATAACCACCATACCTTCTTTCAGCCCAAGCTTGCGAAAATCTGTCACTAATCTTTCTTTTGTTACGAGCATTTGTTTTTGACGAATCACGTTTTCTTCTGTCACAGGAGCCTCTCCCATCTCTGTTAATTTATTTGTAATGATTCTCCAGGCTTGCCTCATATCCTTTATTATTGAAAAAGTTTTTCTTGATAAGGAGAAGAGGAAGAACATGGCAGTGTTTTTTAAAGGGGCATTTATGCTGATTGGCGTTGCTTTCATCGGAGAGTGCATTGAATTTTTAACCAATATGGTACTTGCAAATGAACTCGGGGCGCACGGCATGGGGCTATACATGTCTATTTTGCCGGCCATTTTTCTAATTGTCACCATCGCCAGCATGGAACTGCCCATCTCCATTTCAAAATTTGTTGCGGAACAGGAAGAAAAATATCATCGTGATATGCTGAGGTTTACAATCCGGCTGGCATCTTTGTTTGTCCTGTTGCTCATGGCGGCAGTTGCATTGTTGCTGCCGGTGCTTCCAATTTTCCATCATTACCACCCGTATCTTCGCTGGCTGATCATTGCGCTTATCCCGATGATCGCCTTTTCCTCAATTGCGAGAGGTTATTTTATGGGTGTTCAGCAAATGGGGAAGATTGCTGCTGCCAACTTCCTGAGAAAAATGATGCAGCTTATCCTGCTTGTCTTGCTATTTCATTGGATGGAATTTGACGTGCAAATGTCAATTTTTATCGCGATATGCACGCTTGTCGGTAGTGACTTGATTGTGCTGCTGTATCTTTTTCATATGTTTGTGCTGCAAATGCGGACGCTCAAGAAAAAAGAACAGGCTCCAATGGGGGGAAAGGAAATCAGAAGGAGCCTTCTTTCTGTTTCCTTGCCAACAACGGGCATGCGCGTATTTCATGCCGTAACAAATGCGATTGAACCATTTTTTATCAAATGGGTATTGCTTAAATCCGGGATGACGGAGGGGATGGCAAACGAACATTTCGGACTGGTGGCCGGCGTCGCTTTTACGATCGGATTTTTTCCGGCCTTTATTGCCCATTCCCTGTCCACCGTATTAATTCCGACTGTTTCGGAAGCTTATGCCAAAAGAGACGGCATAAAGCTGCAGAAACTGCTTCAGCAGGTGATGATGATGACGTTTCTTTACGGGCTTCCGGCTGTCATTGTCATTCAGGTGTTTTCCGTGCCGCTCACAACTTTGTTTTCCCATTCGGCTGCCGCCGCCGTTTATGTCCGTCTGTTATGGCCGTATTTTCTGTTTCACTATTTTGTCATTCCGATGCAGGCGTTTTTAATCGGCCTCGGCCTGGTCAGGGATGCCCTCGCGCATTTTATTTGGTCAACAATGGTTACGTACTGCCTCATTTATTATCTTGGCTCAAATCCCCAGTACCAAATGGCCGGCGTCATCATCGCTATGAATACGGGAACATTGCTTATCATGATGATGCACTATTTAACGATTTGTAAAAAAATTGAAATCTCCCTGATTCTCCGCAAATCAATGAAACATACTTTTTAACGGTAGATATACGGGTTCCGGCAGGCTTTTTGGATGTTTGTCCGGGTTTGTGAGGGTCCGCGGTAATTCTTGAAAGTTTGTGCAACATAACCCAGCTTGATCGTTTTATAAGGGGGGAACGAGAAAGAATCGAAATTTTTGATAGTAATTTCACATAGAACGGTTCTACGTTAAGGAACAGACGAAAAAATCGGTCAAAAGTTCACATAGAATGGTTCTACGTCAAGGAACAGACAAAAAATCCGGTCAAAAGTTCACATAGAGCAGTTCTACGTTAAGGAACAATGCAAAAATCCGGCCATAAGTTCACATAGAGTGGTTCTAGGTTCTATGTTAAGGAACAATGCGAAAATCCAACCATAAGTTCACGTAGAGCACGTCTAAATAAAGGAAAACAAGGATTTTTGGGGATAAGTTTACGTAAGGGGCCTATATGTAGAGAGGCACTTGCCCGGTTCAATTTCAAAAACCTGTCCGGTATTTCAGGACAGGCTTTTGAAACAGGACTATTTTATAATCAGTACCGGACATTTGGCAAGCTGGGTGACTTTCTGGCTGACGCTGCCAAGCATGAGCCCCTTCAGATTGCCGAGTCCTCTGCTTCCCATAATGATAAGCTGATAGTTTCCTTCTTCCGCCTTTCTGACAATCTGGGCAGCGGGATCGCCCGTTTCATAAAATTTCTCTATCTCAATTTCTTCCTCTTCAGCAAGAGCGGCGGCTTGGTCTAGCAAATCGTCCCCGTCCCTCTGCTGTTCAGAATAAAGGGTATCTATTGACGCATTTGGCATCCCCTCCGGAATAACCGGATTTTTCTCCACATGGATGACACCGATTTTTGTAAACCTTTCTTTTGCAAAATTCAGTGCGGATTTCAGTGCTTTTTCACTCATTTTTGAACCGTCTATTGCCACAAGAATACGATTAAACATAAAATCATCTCCATCGGCTTTCTTCTCATCAACCTTATCATATCATAAAAAATTGCAACAATTAACAGAGAATACGAGAAAAACACAAAATCTCTGCCCCTTGGGGTGGACAGGCACGGTTTATTTTTTGCATGTTCGTCGGATATTTTCTGTTTTTTTCGGAAAAATAAAGGGTATTGAACCATACGAGGTGATATGAAATGAACGAAAACAAAAAGAAATCGCAACGGAAAATGGACAACCCCGAACAATTTGCAACAGAAAACGAAGACATGCATGATAAATTTATGAGTGAACAAACAGTTGACCCGATCCCAATGGAAGACTTGCGAGAAGAAAAGCTTGAAGAAAAAACGGATCATGACAAAAAAACGACTTCTTCAAGCGAAAAAAAGTACAAACCGTAAACCTTGTAAGCAAAGCACCCGCGGGATGGCCGATAAAAACGGAATCCGAATCCCCGAGTGCTTCTAGTATGTTTTTCGCCAAGATTCGAGTGGGTACTGTCGCTGCAAACAATGGAACAGCGATGGATCTGTCTTGCCCGGAGCGGTAGGTTCTAGCCCTTGCAAAACCTTTGGACAAAGTTGTAAATAGTTCTACGCTGCCAATCTCATTTCTAAGTTCTAGCCCTTGCAAAGCCTTTGGGCAAATGCCAATGCAGGTTAGCCTGCTGGAAACCCGTCATAAGGAAACGGAACAGGCAGTTGCAGCACCTGTTCCGTAAATTTTTTTAAAGCCAGCCTCCACCAAGTCATAACTTGCATCTGCTTTTGGTTGCGGCACCTGTTCTGTTTATATGCTTACAGCCAGTTATTGTCATCCGATCCGCTATCCCATCCGCCAAAGTCATTGTCATCATTGGAACTGAAATCAGCCAGATCGAATCCGGTGTCTTGCTGGTCGTTGTCATGTGTGTCATGATCCTCATGGGAACTGAAATGAGCCAAATCAAAACCGGTATCTTGCTGGTCGTGGTCTCCATGATCCCCGTCTTCATGACCGTCATGGCCATTGTCTTCAAAGTTGCTTAAAGTATCTTGGAGATGGTCAATCTCATCCTGTTGTAAAATATTTTGCTCTTCCAGTTCTTGCAACAGATCGTTGCCATCAAGATTTTGAAAATGCTCGAACTGGTCTAAACCGATTCTGCCCTGTTCCAGTAAATACGTCAGCAAAGCGCCTGTTGCCATCCCGCCGGCAAACATGCCAAACCGGCCGATTCCGGCATTGCCCCCCTCGTTCCATCCGGTTTGCTCCGGGTGCGGGTCATAGGCATCTCCATTGTAAATGCTTCTTCGCGGTTCAATGATTTGCGGGCGGTTCCGCTCGATCAAAGGACGGATGATTAAAAAATACACGAGCAAGATAATAATGATAATCCCGATCAACCAACCCAATTTTATTCCCTCCTGATCAAAAGTCATTTTATGCTGCATCCAATCATCTTTGTTGCGTATTGTAACGCATTAGAATGAAAATAACCAGGATAAAAGTAGTTGAGATTACGAGAAAGCATGGGGCAGGCGCACCCCATGCTTCTGCCATTTTTAGCCCATCCTGGAAGAGGCGCCCTGCATGTCGATGACTGCTTTTCGTTGGGTAAAATCAATATTTTTATAGTAAGCATTTTTGACTAAAATGTTCGGTCCGAGACATTTGACTTGCGGGCAATGACAGTTCAGCGATTTTGCAATGGGTGTTTTGAGCCATTTTTCAAAGACGTCGGGCAGTCTGTCATGCTGGATATTGCCAAGCGGCGGTGTATCGCCAAAATCCGTGACAATCACATCACCGGTAAAAATATTGACATTCAGGCGGGAGCGGCCGTCCGGATCATTGCGGAGGGTCACATTTTTGCTTTCGTACAATCTTTTCAATAATGCCTGGTCTTCCGGGTTAGTGCTGCACGGATAAAATGGCAGCGTGCCAAACAACATCCACACGCTTTCATCACGGATATCGAGCAAATGGTGGATGGCTTCCCGGATTTCATCCAGGCTGAGCACTTCAAGATCAGCGGCAAAATCGCTTGGGTACATTGGGTGAATTTCGTGCCTTGCACATTTCATTTCTTCGACAATCTGATGATGGATTTGTTCCATATAAGGCAAAGTGCGTTTGTTCAACATCGTTTCCGCAGAAACCATCACGCCCATCTCCGACAAGGCGCGGCTGTTTTCTACGATGCGCCTGAACATTTTTTCCCCGTGCTGATCGCTTGGCTTGATCCGCATGTTGGCAAACCCGCCGTCAATATAATCACGGACAGTTCCCCAGTTGTGGGAAATGTGCAGCACATCGAGATAAGGCACAATTTGCACATATTTTTCGAGTTTCATTGTTAAATTGGAATTGATTTGGGTGCGGATCCCTCTTTCATGCGCATATTGTAACAGTGGCAGAACGTAATTTTCAACAGATTTGGTTGATAACATCGGTTCGCCACCGGTAATGCTGATGCAGCGCAGTGTGCTGATTTCGTCCAGCCGCCTGAGCAGCAGATCAAGCGGCAGCGCATCCGGATCTTTTGGCTGCAGCGTGTAACCGACCGCACAATGTTCACAGCGCATATTGCATAAAGTGGTCGTTGTGAATTCAATATTCGACAAAGTCAGTTTGCCGTGCGTCGTGATGTCCATGTATGCTTCCCACGGATCGTATTCAGGCGTAATGCTTCGTTGTGTTTCTTCTTTTAACATGTTTGTGCTCCTTTTTCAAAAAGTCAATCCGGGCGCCTGCTTTGCGCATGATTCCACCTCCAAACGGCAGGCCCCTCCTTTTTCTGCTTTTTTCCTATATATGCCATGGTTCATTATAACATGCAGCCTGTTTCTTTTTTCGCAGATTCCATTTCCTGGGCTCCGGGTGTTTTTCGTAAAAAGTACGGTATGCTGCCTTCGCTAAAGCAGTGACGTCTGTGTTGAAAAGTTGCGCCGGCTGTTTGTCATTTTTCTCTGATGCAAGGCTCGTTATGGCACGGGCACCTAGACCGACGCCATTCATCCGTTTTGATATTGGATTTTTTTCTTTATAAACTGATTGAATTTTTCTGTTTCATCGCGGATGCTGATGTTTTGTTCCCATGACGCAGCGAGATGAAGGGCTTCCTGACTGGAATAAAGGGCGTATGCCAAATCGCCTTTTTTGGCAAATAATCTGGCCATGCCGTAGTGATAGTACATTAACTCAATCGGGTTGGCTTTATTTTTTTGATAAAGCATCTTTTCAAATGCCGCCGCCGCTTTTTCAAACTGCTGATTTTCCACGTATGCGATGCCGAGATTAAAATAGGCTTCAATCGTCTTTTCCCCGCCGTAAGCATGGCTGATTTGATTTGCAGCTTCATATGCACGGATGGCCTCTTTGTATTTTTTCCGTTCCAAATATAAATCGCCCTGGACCAATAAAACACGGTGCCTGATCATCGGGGTGGATGGGACCGGAATGACTTTGCTAAGAATGGCCTCTGCCTGATCGGGGTCGCCCGCTTTGAGAAGCACCCTTGATTTTAAGGCATGCCCCCAGACCATCAAGTCGCGGGTATCCTCATTGCCAGCATCCAGGCCGGATAGCCGCTTTAGCCCGGCATCAATTTGTATGAGCGCCTCTTCAAGCTCATTCATTTCCATCAGCGCCCATCCAACCGTATCAATCCGAAAGAAAGCTTCGAGCATGCTTTTGTCCAGTGCAGCAGCAAAATCAGCTGCTTTTCGCCCGTATTCGACCCGTAAAGGCAGATTGACCCTGCTTAAGAAATGGCTGGTACGAACTACGAATTCAATCAATATTTCCTTTTCGTCTGATTGGCTGGCCCATTCCATTACCTTGCGAATGTTCGTCCATTCCTGCTTCAGATCATCGAGATCCCGGCCAAGCAGATAGCGCCAATAGAATATATTGGGCTGTTCCCGTTTTAAATGGGTATCCAAAAAATGGATATAATAGCGAGCCCATCGTTTTCGCGCCTCTTTTTCCAGCTGCCGGTTTTCCGACAAGTGCTGTTCACCGTAAGCAATCACGGTTTGATGCGCGGGGTAGCGCAATTTTCCGTCTGTCCGGTCAGGATGGATCAGCGCATAATTCCGCATTTGTTCAACTGCTGCATAAAAGCCCCTGGCATCTAATCCTGCCGCTGCGGCCCAGGCAGCTTCAACGGGCGGCTTTTCAAAAAAACAGAGCACCTGCCATAAACGGCGGGCTGCTTCATCGATGCGCTTCCATGTTCTCCCGAAAAGAAATTCAAATAACTCCAGTAATGAATACCCGGCGCTTTCGATTTCCTGAATGAGTTGTTCTGCCGGAATGCCGCCGTCGCTGATATAGGCAATACAGAGGGACAGCGCTTTTGGATTCCCGGCGGCCGCTTTGATCAGCTTTGCCTGCATCTCCGGTGTCAGATGCCGCAACTCTTCCTGGTTAGGTGCACTGCCGGTTTGCAAATGTTCGCGGATGACAAATGACAAATATGAAAGTGCCTCTTTTTCGTTTAATCCCTTTAACTTGACAATTGTGAAATTTTGAAAAGCGTCTTTATAATCTTGATTGTAGTTTTCACGGGAAGTCAGCATCGCTTTTACGCCTTGAGGGAGGTTGATAATGAATTCAAGCACCTCTTTTTCAGCGGCGTCCATACTATCCACAATAAGCAGTATCGGCTGTTCCCTGGAAAAAAGCTGTAAAGCATGCCGCACTGCAAAACGTTTTTCCATGACGGGTTTATCGATTTGTTCTGTCAGTCCAAGCTGGTAAGCGATTGTATTTAAAAAATCATTGAAACTTAACCCTGTTAAATGGGTGCTGAACCAAATGATGCAGTGAAACGCGGGCCACTTATCAGAGACATTTGCCGCTTCTTCACCCGGTTCCCCTGCACAAGCATAAGCGGCTTCAAGGGCGAGCGTCGTTTTTCCCACGCCGGCCCACCCTGTAATGGAACAAACAGGCGAAGGGGAAAGAAGCCAGTGATAGATGGCTTGTAAATCTGATTTTCTACCAATAAAGCGCCCTGACCAGCGTGCGGGCAGGTTGTGCGCGGAAAATTTGTTTTTCTCTTCGCTTTCAAGCACAGCGGCGTTTCCAAACAGACGGGTGATGACCATATTGATTTCCTCAGGCGGGGGTGTACCGATTGTCCCGTTATCGTTCATCGTTTTTGCTTTTTTAAGGCAGGACGCCACCCATGCCGGCAATGCCGGTTCGATGACAGGGATGGAAGTGGTTTCCAGCAATTCCATGAACCACGTTACATTCATGCATCCTTTTTCAAGAATGAGCCAGATGATGCCGAACAGTTTGGCATCCTCGATCCGGCCCGGAATATACTTCGATCCCATTTGGCCGATCCAGCTTTTAACGGTGTTAGGGGATACACCTAGTTTGTATGCGATTTTTTCCATGTAAGATTGCCCGGTTTTGTTGCCGGCTTCTCTATTTGTCTTGTAATCCGGGTGCTGTTTTAAAGCTTTAACACCGGAAGATAGCAGACTGGAAAACTTTTTTTGGTTTTCAAGTTCGGCCAAGGACCTCACCTCCTTTCCTATATTTTATCAATATAATAACCGAAGTCTAAAATTTAAGCATAAAACATACAGTGCGGCTGTCCTTTTATACAGCAACAATAGCTGGTTCCCCTTTCATCCGTTTTGTATGATAAAAATAGTGAAAACAGAATATGCCAAAATGAATGCGCTTTCATCACGGTATATTCCGGAAATCCAGTTTTTCAAAGAGAGGGACTTTGAAGATGACAAACCATATACCTGAAACAATGAAAGCAGCAGTGATGCACGGGACACGAAATATTTCGATTGAGACATTGCCTGTTCCGCAAATTGAAGAAAATGAAGTTTTAATTAAAGTCATGGCGGTCGGCATTTGTGGTTCGGATTTACATTATTACGAAACGGGCAGAATTGGAAAATATGTAGTGGACAAGCCGTTTATTCTCGGGCATGAATGTGCAGGGGAAATTGCAGCAGTTGGTTCAAAAGTCCGCCATTTTAAAGTAGGGGACAGAGTCGCTGTTGAGCCAGGTGTCACTTGCGGGCATTGTGAAGCATGTAAAGAAGGGCGTTACAATCTTTGCCCACATGTCCAATTTTTGGCAACCCCTCCTGTAGATGGTGCCTTTTGCCAATATATTAAAATGCGAGAAGACTTTGTGTTCGCCATTCCGGATGCGCTTTCTTATGAAGAGGCTTCTCTTGTTGAACCTTTTTCCGTTGGCATTCACGCAGCCACAAGAACAAAACTGCAACCGGGATCGACCGTAGCGATTATGGGAATGGGTCCGGTCGGTTTAATGGCTGTTGTGGCAGCGAGGGCCTTCGGAGCGTCGAACATTATTGTAACGGACTTGGAACCATTGCGGCTTGAAGCGGCAAAAGAAATGGGCGCTACCTATGCGATCAATATTCGCGAACAAGATCCTTATGAAGCAATTCAAGACATCACCAATGGCAAGGGGGTTGATGTTGCTTGGGAAACAGCAGGTAATCCAGCAGCGCTCCAATCAGCGCTTGCATCTGTACGCCGCGGCGGGAAGCTGGCCATTGTCGGTTTACCGGCTCAAAATGAAATTCCGTTGAACGTCCCATTTATCGCGGATAATGAAATTGATATTTACGGTGTTTTCCGTTATGCGAATACGTATCCAAAAGGCATAAAATTTTTGGCTTCCGGCATCGCGGATGTGAAAAAACTGGTGACGGATCAATATGCCTTGGAAGATACTTATCAGGCGATGGAACGCGCACTGAATTTCAAGAACGAATGCCTGAAAGTCATGGTTTATCCGAACAACTGAAAATACTGAGCCGTTCATTTATAACAAGAGCGAGGCATCCCTATTTAGGAAAAGGGTAGTATCATTCGTTCATTTTATAGAAAATGGTTGCAATCTACATGCGCGGGCCGGATGGGTTTCACCGGAAAAATAGGATCGAAATCATGATGGCCTGTAGGATGTCACACGAATCATAGAATGGGGAGGATGATGCGGGCTGGCCGATGAATTTCAAGCCACCCGCATCCATCATCCATTTGCATGTTTGAAGGAAAAGCCGGTACAAAATGTCTGTTTTTCTGCAGGCAGTTGAATGAACGAATCATTGAAAACGCATTCGGAGGTATCACCTATGTTGGTTTCTGATAAAACAGTACGATTCCATGCAGCGGAAAATCAAAAGAGCGCTTCCGGCGGCAGGTTGTCTTGGACGGAACGAATCGGTTACGGGCTCGGGGATATGTCTTATAATATTATTTTCCAGTTCGTAAACGCCTATCTGTTATTCTATTATACCGATGTGGACGGGATTTCACCTGCTATCATTGGCACTTTGTTCCTTGTTGTGCGCGTTTTGGATGCCGTTTTTGACCCGGTGATGGGCGTCATTATGGATAAGACAAAGAGCAGATGGGGGAAAGCCCGGCCGTACTTATTATGGGCGGCAGTTCCTCTTGCTTTGTTTACTTTTTTATGTTTTACAACGCCCCATTTTAGTGTGGCGGGCAACAGAATTTATGCATACGTGACCTATATTTTGCTCGGGATGTCATTCAGCATGCAGACGATACCGGTAAACAGCCTGACTGCAAGAATGACGGACAATTTACAGGAACGGACATTATTGACAACGATCAGGATGATTTTGGTCTATATCGGAATTCTTCTCTCCATATCTTGTGCAACACCGCTTGCCCAATATTTCGGCGGCGATGACCAGGCAAAAGGATTTCAACTCACGGCGCTTGTTTATGCGGCCGCAAGCTTTGCATTAAATTTGATCAGTTTCCTGACAGTGCGGGAGAGGGTCGCTATAAAACCAGAAAAAAACACGGTGTAAAGAAAACATTGGCCGTCTTGATCCGAAATAAACCTTTGCTCATCCTGGCTTCTTCTTTCCTGGCTTTTGCCGTCGGTTTTAACATTAAATTGACGACAATGGTTTACTACTTCACCTATAATGTCCACCGCAAAGATTTGGTGTTTATGGGGACGCTGTTATTTTTTGGTGCTGCGCTGATCAGCAATATCTTCATCCCCAGCCTGTCCAAAAAATGGGACAGGAAGAACGTCATGATGATTTCGGCAGCCCTTTCCCTGATTTCTTATGTCGGCTTGCAATTTACAGCATATTCCTCCATTCCACTGATTTTGTTTTTACTGTTTGTTTCCGGGTTTTTTACCACCCCGCTGAACACGCTCGCATGGGGGATGCTTGCGGATTGTGTGGACTATGCAGAGTGGAAAACGGGAATCCGCGCAGACGGTGTGGTGATTTCGAGTATGAGTTTTACCAATAAACTGGGTGTTGCGCTCGCCGGTTCGTTTTCAGCGTTCTTTTTAAACAAGGCCGGCTATGTTCCAAATGTAGCCCAGTCCGTTTCATCCCTTCAAGCGATTAAGGACATGAATGCCATCATCCCTGGCATTTTCATCCTGCTGTCTGTTTTGCTGATCAGCTTTTATCCGATTACAGAAAACAGATACAAGAAGATGATGAAGGAACTGGAGCAGAGAAGATGAAACCGCATGTACGGGGGTTTTTGAACAGATCAAGGGGCCGGCCGGGATGCCGGTCCCCTTTTCCCCGGTAAAACGGGAGGGCTGCAGCAACCAGCCCTTTTTTGCATGTCCACATCTTCACCGGCGCTTTTCTGTTTCAACATCGAAACGGATTTTGCAAAAATAAAAATTGACATGAAATGCGTTTCATCATTTACACTATAAATACATAAAAATGAGCCTGCTGGCAGGGGCTTGGTTTAAACACTTCCATCCTAAAGCATGGATGCCTGCTGAAAAATCGCAAGTGTTTTAATAGGTGAGGTTATGACAAATATTAGAGACTTGGCGAAAATGGCCGGCGTGTCTGTGACGACCGTCTCCCGTGTGCTGAACAATCATCCGTATGTGAGTGAAGAAAAAAAGAACGCTGTTTTAAAAGCGGTGAAAGCGACCCGGTATCATAAAAACATCAATGCCGTCCATTTAAGTAAAGGGAAAACAAAATTGATCGGGGTCGTGTTGCCATTTACAGATCATCCTTATTTTGCCCTTTTATTGAAAGGGATCGCAAAGCAGGCGCTGGAGTATAACCATAAACTGCTTTTGTTTCAAACAGACTATATGGAAAGCAGGGAAACGGAAGCCTTACAAATGCTGCAACAAAAGCAAATTGACGGTTTAATCATTTGTTCGCGCGCCTGCAGTATGCGCAAAATTGAAGAATACTTGCCATTCGGGCCGATTGCGCTTTGTGAATGTGTAAAAGGCGGCGAAATATCGTCAACCTATATTGACCACTATAAAATTTTTATGGATGCACTGGAATTTTTGTACCGGAAAGGCCATACGAAAATCGGGTATTGCATCGGCAGGAAATCCGGCACCAACAGCCGGAATCGCGATAAAGCCTATTGGGATTTCCATGAAAAATACCATTTGCCGCACCATCCGGAATATATTTTTGACCAATGCTACGACTATGAGGATGGAGAAAGGGTTTTGAGCCGGGTAAAAGAAATGGACCCGCCTCCTTCGGCATTGCTTGTAACAAGCGACCAGGTTGCAGCGGGGATTGTCATCAGTTGCAACAAACAGCAAATTTCTATTCCGGATGAGTTGGCGATCATCGGATTTGACAATGAACCGATTGCCGGAATGCTGAATATTACAACGATAGATATTCCGCTTGTTGAAATGGGCCGGAACCTTGTCCACCAGGTTTTGACAAAGGAAATTAAAAACAAGGAAATCTCAGCAACACTCATTGAAAGAGGTACGGTATAGGGATATAGGCTGGGAAGTTTCGTCCTGCCGCGTGTAAAGCCCGGCCAACCTCAGCCTGCCAAAACAAAAACGGCGTCTGCAGCAGTGCCGCAAAAGGGATGCTTGTGCTTTATCAAACGGGGAGGGAGAAAAGTGAATATACTGGAAGATGCAAAGGCCATGGTTTTAGAACTGTATGCCAGTTTGTGCAGTAAAGTAGACGATCAACCATTAGAGCAGGTTGTAGAGGTGATTGGTCGGTCGAATCGTTTGTTTTTGGCAGGAACGGGCTGTTCGGAAATGATCCTCCGTGTCTTTGCCAACAGGCTGGTCCATTTGGGGTTCCGGGTTGGGATGATTGGCGACTTAATTTCCCCTGTTCCTAAAAAAGGGGATACCATCTTGTTCAGCTCAAAATCAGGAGAAAATCCCGTTTTATTGAATGCCGCCCGAAAAGCCAAGCTCCACGGTATAAACATTGTGGCCATCACGGCTTCTCCCGCATCAACCCTTGCAAAAATGGCGGATGTGACGGTCTTGTTGCCGGACGAATCGTCTGAATTTGAAAGCATAAAACAGGCCGGCCTCACCCCGGATAGAATCGGAACCTTATTTGAACTGCTGAGTTTTTTGATTTATGATGTCATTACAGCATCTTTAATGAAAAAACGGCATCCTGAAAATGAGTATGCTTGAAATAGAACGGGAAAGGATTATGAAGAATATGAAGCAACAAAGCGTGATTTTTTTTGATATCGACGGGACTTTGCTGACACATGAGAAGAAGCTGCCTGTCACAACCAAAAAAGCGATAGATAAGCTGAAAAGCGATGGCCATGTCACAGCCATTGCAACGGGCAGGGCCCCGTTTATGTTTGAAGATTTGCGGAAGGAACTCGGGATGGATACTTTTGTAAGTTATAACGGGCAATATGTTGTTATGAACGGAGAGGTATTGTTTAAAAATCCGTTAAACAGGCAATCGCTTGAAGAATTGACTGCATATGCCCTTTCCCACCAGCATCCGCTTGTCTACATGGACCATGAAGACATGAAGGCCAATGTGCCAAACCACGAGGATATTGAAAAAAGCATTACGTCTTTGAAAATTGGCCGGTTGCCTGCGTATGACCCGCATTATTATAAAGGGCGTGAATTGTACCAGGCGCTCCTGTTCTGTTCAGAAGGGGAAGAGAAACAGTATGAACAGGCGTTTCCGGATTTTGAATTTATTCGCTGGCATCCGCTTTCCGTCGATGTTTTGCCAAAAGGCGGGTCAAAAGCGAGAGGAATTGAAAAGATTGTTGAAAAATTGGGCTTTCCTCCAGAACGCCAATATGCATTTGGCGACGGGTTAAATGATATTAAAATGCTGTCCATGATTAAAAACAGTGTGGCAATGGGAAATGCGGAAGAAAAGGTAAAGGCTGCCGCCAAATACATTACAAAATCGGTGGAAGACATGGGCATTCCCCACGGTCTGCAAATTGTAGGGCTGTTATAACCTGTACAGAGCTAGCTGAATAAGCAAACTGCTTAGATTTGGCAAGGATGCTGACAGCTTTGGCAACCATTTAAATGCTAGTTTTACAACAAATCCGGTGAAAAGCTTGCACTCGTAAGCCAAATCAGATAAAATCACCCATTTCTGCAAAAGAATTCTGCTATATTTTGAGACAGAGCTTGCAGACAAACTCAGAATTGGATTCGTTCAGCAAGCCCTAAATAAAGGTGTCACGTTTACTGTGGCAGGAACGTCTATGCCGTTTTTGGGCATTTAAAAAAATACACAAAAAAGAAGCGCCGGCAAAACTATTCTCTTCCGGACGCTTCTTTTTCTTGGCTGATTTTGCTGAAGTATGCATATTCTGTTTCAAGTTCCGTCAATGTCAGGGTGAAAAGCTGCTTGTCATCTTCCTGATAGGCGCCAAGAGCAATCAGCTGTTCTATCAAATATTGCCGTTTTTTCTCTATCGCGTGCCGTAGAAAATTTTTCAAATGAGCATCCTCCCATTCTTTTGGAGCATGATTTAAAACTCATCATATTTCCGTACGGGTTTCGATATGCGCAATTTCTTGAACAAATAATGAACATTGGGCCGCAATCCATTCTTTTTCATGATCCATTGTTGCGACATGATAAGAGTTGCGGAGCGGTACGATTTTTTTCCGGCTGGCATGAATATGCGCGGCAATATACTCTGTATTTTCAGGAGGCACGACATGGTCTTCTGTTGATTGGAACAAAAGTGCGGGGCAATGGATGGCGGAGAGGTTTTCCCGCGTTTCCCACATCACGGACAGAAGCTCACGGATGGAAGCCACCGGCACTTTTTCATATGAAATTTCATGCACGCCCGCTGCTTTAATATCCGGCGGGCCCTCTTGAATAAACCGTCCTTTCGCCAGGCATTTTTCCAGTTCAGGAATGCTTTGGATAGCCGCGTTGATACACACTATTCCCTGGATATCCGGGTGTTTTTCCGCGAGATGCAAAGCCAGTGTGCCACCCATTGACTGGCCAATAACAAAAATATCGCGGCAATGCTGTTTCAGCAGCTGATAACCTTCTTCAAGGCTAGCAATCCAGTCTTTGTAAGTGCAGCGTTCCATGTCCAGGATATGCGTCCCGTGTCCCTTTAATCTTGGCGCGAAAACCGTAAACCCGTCCGATACCAGTGCCTCTCCCAAAAAGCGGACGCTCTGCGGGGTGCCGTTGAAGCCATGCGAGATGAGAATGCCAATTTCATTTCCTTTTATAAAAAAGGATTCTGCACCCGAAAGAACGGGATAGTATTCATGCATAAAAGAGCTCCTTCCTAACATTTATACGGTCAGTGAATTTAAAATGTTAACATAATTTTAAACCAATTAATCCTAGTTGTAAAGTATGTTTTATCGGTAAAATGGAATAGGTTAGGTAAAAAACAGAAGGATGCAAAGAGGCTGCTTGAAACAGCCTCTTCTCGCGGAGCAGCCCGGATGAAGGCTTATTCCGCCTTTTCAATGACAATGAAACAGGTGCTGTCCGGGAGTGCGGTTTCTTTTCCGCTCTCGTCCATTACTTTGACTTTCGGAAGCAGGTGCGTGCTGTAGCCTTCTTGAAGATAGTGGCGGAAACAAATGATGTTTGCCCTGCTGCCGAGCGTTTCTTCAATCACTTTCCGATATTCAGATGGGGTGAAGTATCCGAATTGTTCCTGGACTTCATGCGGATAAGCTTCCTCCCCCCATGTATAAGTATATAGAAATTCCATCAGGTCATTTACCGGGAGTTTGATCTTATTATCCTCTGTAATCTCGTAATCAATTTTTCTGCCTTTAAAATCTTCAACATATCTAGTGAAAAAGCGGAAGCCGTCCGGATCGCGGAATGCTAATAACCGGATCAGGTCTTTTGGCTCCGTCATAATGCCGTCGCGGATGATCATGCGCCACCCGGTTTCAGCACGGCAAAGGCGCTTTTTAAAGCCGCTTTTACGACATCCGGGTTATATGTCCGGCCGTGAAAAGGGATATAGGAATACATTTCATGCAAAATAGATGAAAATATAATTGTATCAGCGCTCTCTAACTCAAAATAAGATGAAAGTTTGAGCGCATCTGCCTGTTTCACCTTCCAGCTTTTCCGTTCACGGACCTTTTTTCTCTCCAGTTCTTGAATGACATTGGTCGAAATATCGATCCCCGTAATGTCGGCATCCGGGTGCTTTTCGGACAGGAGATCGAGCATGATCCCGCCCCCTGCGCCAACATCAATCATGACCGTTCCTTTTGCAAAGTCTGCGATGATCTTTTTATGGTCTTCGGCATTGTTCATGTCTGCCAAATAATGCTGTTCATTTTGCAGCCTGTCAAACGCATCTTTACGGAATCCGAAAAAATCGTACAACAAGAGTATGGAACGTTCATAGAGAGGGGACTTTTCTGCTTCCTGGCAAAATGCGATGAGCTTTTCCCCGGGTTTGGAAAAAGTAAAATTGACGCCGGTTGCACTGCCCAATGAATCGAACGGAATGAGTTCAAGCGTAACATGTTCGTTCGGCTGCGTATCTCCGCTGATCAGGCCTGCTAGCGGACAAGCTTTTAAATATGCTTCTATAATTCTTTTTTTATACAAATTAACCGATTTTTTCCCTTTGTAATCATAATAGATATCTTTCATCAACGGCTCAAAACTGATTTGCTCAACGGTAAGCGGGTTTGTTTTCTGATAGACGAGAAGAAAAATTTTCAGGAATTCCTCAAAAGAAAAATCCTGCAGTGCGGATTCCACATACCAAATATCCGTTTTCTGGAAAAGTAAGTGAAACATACTGGCAAGTTCCCGGTTGCTGAACCATTTTGTGTATAAAGCCTCAAAGTCCTCGCCTTTTTGGATGGAACTTTCTCTTAATCGCCTGAGCCGTTCTTTAAGGGAATGCTCCCGGCTTTTTTCTCCCGCGGCAATCCAGCTTATGATTTGTGAAGTTTCTGCACGGACTTTTTCCCATATAGCGGGGGATACCCCTTCAATAATACAGTGATTGAGGGCAAGCAAAATGCGTTTGATATCCCATTTTAAAGATGACCGGTGGCTTTGGATCCAATCAATTAGAGGATACAGCTGGCGGTAGCGGACTTCTCCCCTGATAAACTGCCCGACAAGGCCGTGGGTCAGGATGAGCGTATAGATCAGGTCTTCTTTTTGCAAATGACGCTGCCCGAATGGAACCGCCATTTGTTCATGGGCATAAATCCGCGCTGATCCGATATTATGGATACGCAATTGAAAACCGCGCCTGCGCCATTCTTCCCGCTTTTGGGCAGACCCGCATTTTGCCACCTCGCTCCATCTTAAAACTTCCTCAATGATTTCTTTTTCAGATGCGGGCAAGTCTGCATAACAGCGGTCCAATATGGCTAGCGTTTTTTCAACATAGTGCAGGACCGGATTCGGTTCAAGGTTTTCCAATGATTCGACTTGTTCGAGGTTCACATTTTTTTCGTCTGTACGGTACAAGTATGAAAGCCATTTATGTTCGTGGAGAATATCCGTATTTCCCGCTTTTGCTTTTGCGATCAGTTTCAGTGAAGATAACAAATCAGCCATTCCCTTCGTTTTTGATGAAAAACAGGGGCTGATATATCAGCCCCTGTTGCTTTAGTGCATCGGTTTTTCCCAGGCGCCCTTAATTTCCACACCGGTTGCTTTTGCCGCCGCTTCCAGTTCGCGGATTTCCTGTTCTGTCAAATGGACTTCAGCGGCCGAAACGGCGTCTTCAATTTGCGAAACCTTTGTTACGCCGATAATCGGCACCGTTCCCTTCGCAATGGCCCATGCGATTGTGATTTGTGCCGGGCCTGTTTCGTATTTGCTGCCGATTTTTTTCATCACCCGGATTAAATCTTCCAGTTTGCTAAGCACATCCGGAGTAAATGCATCGCCTCGCCTCGTGCCGGCAGGGAATGGGTTTTGCGGTCCGTATTTTCCAGTTAACGCCCCCTGTTCGAGTACCATATAAGGGAAGAACAGAATGCCGTTTTGATTGCAGTAATCTAGAATCCCGGCTTCTTCTGAAGAGCGGTACAGCAGGCTGTAATGGTTTTGCACGGCAGAAAGTTTCAGCCCTTCCGCTGCTAAAATATCGGCAGCCAGCTTGATTTCCTCCAGATTGTGATTGGAAACGCCGACATGCTTTATTTTTCCGCTTTTCATCAGTGGAATCAGCTTCGGGGTCCATCTTTTTACATCGCCCGGGTTGTGGATCCAGTAAAGATCAACATGATCCACACCAAGTCGCTCAAGGCTGCCTTCCAGAAACGCTTCCACCGCATTGTCGTCCTGTTCGCCGCCAGGGGTAAATTTTGTGGAGATCAGGGCGTCCCCGCGCTCACGGATAAAACGACCCAGAATCGTTTCGGAAGCGCCCATTCCGTATACAGCAGCTGTATCCCATAAGTTCAGCCCAGCATCCATTGCTGCATCAAACACCGGTTTCAGATCAGCTGCTGTAAGGTGATTACCAAATACGGTATCCCCGCCGTTTGCGCCGGTGCCCCATGACCAGGTCCCAAGCGCAATCGGAGGAATTTTGTCATTTTGCATTTGTACCATTTTCATCAAATTCGCCGCCTTTTGTCATAATTTTTTTGAGAGGATTGCCCCGTTAGCGGTTCTAATTGGACAAAAGCCCCTGCCGCCGCGGAAGAACTGTCCCGTTAGGTGTTCCAATTGGACATAAGCTCCACAAATACATTATGGGCGGCAAAAGGGGAGGAGTTCAAGGAATTGACTTAGAGATAAAATCAAATGCCTTTCTCTTCTTTTTGTTATGTAAGTTGGTTTTAAACGATAGACAAATAAGCCTATTGCAGAAGCAGCTGCTTCTGCAATAGGCTACTCACTGATACCCCGGGCTCACCGGAATGAAGCCATTATTGATACAATTGCCCGCTGTCTCCGGCAGTTGGGTTCTGGGACTGTGCCATGTACTGCTGGATTTGCGGCTGGTTTTCCGGAACAACTTGGTACATGGCGCCGATTTTTGCCGTATCCACAGATTCTGCCTGGTCAACCGGATAGTAGCCTTTTGATGCCATATACTGCCACATGTCATAGGCGTGGGCGCAGCTCATCATAAAGGCAGTCTGGCAAAACGACCGGATTTCAGGATTTGCCATTTCCATCGCCGCCCATGCATATTCCCGCCCGGCCCGTTTCAGCGTTAACAGATACGCAGTTGCCATTTCACGGTCGTTCATATCTTCAACCATCGTCCGCGGCTGGACGGGACAGCCGGTGGGGCCATTTGCAGTGCCATATTGGAGATCTCTTGATTTTCTTTTAACAACGGCAATTCTTTTTTTGCCCCTTCAGCTTTGTTTAAAAATTCGACTTTCATGTTATAGTCCCGGATATGGAGCGGAAAATGCTTTTCAAGAATTTTTTTGAATGCCGGATCCTGGACATGCTGGAGCATATAAGCCATGTTCGTAATCGAGTTGACACAGCTCATCGCCAGTTCATTTAAATCGTACAGTTCATGTGCGGCTAATTTCATGATTCAACCTCCACTTCATTTTTTAAACCAATCTTATTTTGTTTTAAACGGGGCAGGATATACAGGAACGTTTTCATTGTTTTTTGTAATTTCCGGTGCTACTGTAAAAATAAAGCCGTCCCGGAAATGGGCAGAAGGAGGAGAGCGTTGTGAAGACAGAAACTTTACATTTAAAGGCGCATCAGAATGCTGAACTGACGGCGTACGTACTGGACGGATCCCCCGAGTTCAGCAATATCGAGGCGCGCCCGGTTGTGCTTATTTTTCCCGGTGGCGCCTACCGGTTTACTTCGGACAGGGAAGCTGAACCGGTTGCGATGGCATATTTGGCGGAAGGATTCAACGCGTTTGTACTTCGCTACTCGGTCGGGGAAACATTCCGGTTTGAAGCGGCTTTACAAGATGCGGAAGAAGCGATTGCGATGATCCGCGCGCATGCGGAAGACTGGCATACCGACCCTGAAAAAATTGCGGTTGCCGGTTTTTCTGCAGGAGGGCATCTTGCCGCTGCACTTGGTACGATCGGAAAAAATAAGCCTAATGCCTTGATTTTAGGCTACCCATGTATTTTGGATTCGATGAGCGAAAGCCTTGCTTTTCCGGTGCCGTCTGTTGACAAGGAAGTGACTGCCGAAACGCCGCCGGTCTTTCTGTTTTCAACTTTTGAAGACCAAACCGTGCCGATTGAAAACTCGATTGCCTTCTTGCAGGCGTTGAATGTGCACGGCATTCCATTCGAGTCGCATATTTTTCAAAAAGGCAAGCACGGGCTGTCGCTCGCCAAACCCCACACTTCAAACGGATTAAAAGCAAATGTGGATGCAGATGTTGAAAAATGGTTTGGCCTAAGCGTTTCCTGGCTTCATAAAGTGCTCGGCCAGTTTCCGGCTAATGCTTAATTGAGGGGAATTTGACGGTCCGGGAAAACGGTTCTTGATGGCTCAGAAAAGGGTTCAAGAAAATCAGAATTTTCATGTTTTTGGTGCTTTACCACGCGCGCAGAGTCCGTCTATGTAAAGAAAGCTGGCGCAAAAATCGATGTTCCTTCACGTAGAGTGCGTCTACGGATTAAGTCCGTATAATTGTGTAAAAAGAAGGAGTCATTTTATCAACTCTTGGCAACACTGTTTTCAACAACAATAAACAATGAAAAGAGGAGATAAAATGACTCACTTACAGTTTAACCTAAATTTGGATGTTTTAAAAGAAGCCATCATGACTTCAGATCTTGACGCGGTAATTAAATCAGCGGTTGTCCTCGTGTTAAACGAGTTTATGGAAAAGGAAAGGGATGACTATTTAAAAACGAGCCCTTATGAACGCGCTGTTGAACGCCGGGATTACCGGAACGGTTACTATGAACGCGAGCTGTTGATGAGCATCGGCAATGTTACATTAAAAGTTCCCCGGACACGTAATGGCGAATTCTCAACTACCTTATTTGAAAAGTATGCCAGATGTGACCAAGCTTTCGTCCTTTCAATGTTGGAGATGGTCATCAATGGCGTCTCTACCCGTAAGGTCACAAATGTCGTAGAACAGCTTTGCGGTAAGAATGTATCCAAGTCGTTTGTCTCTTCCCTTACGCAAAAACTGGATCCCATTGTGAATGCTTGGGCCGAGAGACCGTTGAATACAACCTACTACCCTTATGTGTTTGTGGACGCCATGTATATAAAAGTACGGGAGCACCATAAGGTCATATCAAAGGCTGTTTATATTGCGACTGCCATTACAGAGAAGAATACACGTGAAATACTGGGTTTAAGCGTTGACCATGCAGAAAGTTTGGAGAGTTGGAGTTCATTTTTTAAACAACTTAAATCACGTGGACTCCAATCACCAAAACTCGTTATTTCCGATGCTCACACGGGCCTTCAGAAAGCAATACAACGGGAATTCATTGGCACTGCTTGGCAAAGGTGCAATGTTCATTTTAAACGCAATATCATTGAAAAACTGCCCAAAAAAGATACTGCAGAAATCCGGGTGATGATTAAGCGCGTGTTTGAGGCCGTTACGATTGAGGACATACGCAAGTTTAAAGATGAATTAATAAACAAATTTGGTACAGAAGCAAGATTTGAAAAAGCCCTGGCCATTTTAGATGAAGGTTTTGAAGATACTATCCAATACATGAACTTTCCTGAGAATATCCGTATGCACATACGGAGTACTAATTCCCTCGAGCGGCTTAACCAAGAGGTTCGTAGAAGGGAAAGGGTCATTCGCATTTTTCCTAATACCCAATCTGCTTTTCGTTTGGTTGGTGCCGTTTTAATGCAGTATCAAGATACAGAATACTCGAAGAGGAAGTCACTTATGGGAAAGAATAGTTAGCAGCATTTTCAGCTTAACTTCCATCATGGATGATTTCATCTCCGGGAAGGGATGTCAAATTGAAAGGCATTTGACATCCCTTCCCGGAGATGAAGAAAAAAATCCATGGAAGTTAAGCCGAAAAAATGAAAGGGTGGTTGAAAACATTTGCCCATAAATTTACACAATAACCTGGACTTGACTCGTCTACGTGAAGGAAGCGAGGAAAAAAGGTGTTGTTCCTTAACGTAGAAGCCGCCTATGTTAAGAAAGGGTGCAAGAAAATCGCCGTTTCTTAACATAGAGTGCGCCTACGTGAAGGAAACGCGCAAAAAAATTGATGTTCCTTAACATAGAGCGCGTTTATGTAAAGAAAGCACGCAAAAAAATCGTAGTTTCTTCACATAGGCTGCAACCGAAACGGCCGGTGCTGTAGTATAAACCATTTTTGTAAAATTGGGAGGAATGTATATGTCAAGTCTACATGAAACTTTTGTATTGGAAAATGGGGTGGCGATCCCGAAAATCGGCCTTGGTACATGGCAAGTCCCGAATGGCGAAACCACTTACCATGCCGTATCTTTTGCTTTAAAAAACGGCTATCGCCACATTGATACCGCCTATGCTTACCATAATGAAGAAAGTGTCGGCAAAGCAGTGCGGGATTCCGGCATTGACCGGCGCGACATTTTTGTCACGTCCAAGCTGCCGGCGGAAATCAAGTCGTATGACAAAGCGCTGAAAACATTTGACGAAACAATGGAAAATCTTGGCCTTGAGCAGCTCGACCTTTATCTGATTCATGCCCCGTGGCCGTGGAGCGAAAAGGGGGCCGATTACACGAAAGAAAATATTGAAGTTTGGAAAGCGATGGAGGAGATCTATGAAAGCGGGCGCTGCCGGGCAATTGGCGTTTCCAATTTCAGCGTTTCCGACCTGAAAGCCGTGATGGAAAATGCAAAAATCAAGCCGATGGTCAATCAAATCCGTTACTTCATTGGACATACACAGGAAGATGTGACAGCATTCTGCCAGGACAATGGCATTCTGGTTGAGGCCTATTCGCCGCTTGCTACTGGAAAAATTCTGGAAAACACCGAGATACAAAAAATTGCAGACAAATACGGCAAAACACTTCCGCAAGTTTGCATCCGTTACTGCTTGCAAAAAGGCGTGCTGCCACTCCCAAAATCGACGCATGAGGCATTTATCCTGCAAAATGCGGACGTAGACTTTGAAATTTCCAGTGAAGACATGCAATATCTCGATCAGTTGAAAGAGACAGAAAAATAAACGGAAAGAAAAAGGCTGTTCATTTGGACAGCCTTTTGAAATGTACCGGAGCCGATTCCGAAGCGCGATTAAGTGCAACCGTTCTTTTTTCATATTATAATAGTTACAAAAGAACAAAGCAGCAGTTTACAGAAAAGGTATAACAGCAATAACGCCGGCAGTCTGTCAATCCCGGCCGGCACAGGCTGTTTGAAAAAATAGAGAAATCGGCGGACTTTTTACCGGCATTGAAAAATATACAGCAAAGAACCAGGGGGAGCATAAATGAAGATTGTTGCACTTTCGGGCTCGCGAGTCGGCTCGAAAACAAGAACAGCGATGAACTACGCGGTAAACGTGATCCGTGGGAAATATCCAAACGCGGAAGTCACGCTCCTTGATCTGGCGGATTACGATGTGCAGTTCAGCGACGGGCGCCATTATATGGATTACGAAGGGGATACCAAATTTGTGGCGCAAACTGTCATGGACGCGGATGCGCTTATCATCGGCACGCCGGTTTTCCAGGCATCGATTCCGGCGACATTGAAAAATGTGTTTGACCTGCTGCCCGAAAAATCACTTCGGGATAAGGTGGCAAGCATCATTGTCACGGCCGGCTCACCGAAACATTATTTGATTGCCGAGCAGCAGATCAAGCCGATTTTGTCTTACATGCGGGCACAAATTGTCCAGTCTTATGTTTTTATAGAGGAAAAAGATTTTTACCAGAAAGAAATTGTCAATGAAGACGTCCTCTTGCGCATCAGCCGGCTTGTGGAGGACACCGTCATGCTTACGGAAACGTATGCAAAAATAAAAGAAGCAAAAGAAGCAAAAGAAGCAGCGTACATCTCCCGTGATTAAAGCCGCGCACGTACCGGACGATTCAGAAAAGGGCGGACAGCTAAAACTGTCCGCCCTTTTCTGATGCAGGTGGTAGGAGAGTAAAGGAAAATCCCGTTTTTGCAGCTCTCCGGGAAGAAAAAAGATACCAAAAACTGGTGAACGATATTCAATATAAACTGGGAATCGGCCGGGCGTAACTCCTCTGTTTAAACTACAACGACTTGCAAAAAAACCTACCGAAATATAAAAATTTTTCAGAAAAACGGTTTTTCTCTTGATCATTCCCTCCCTGTCCATGTAAAATGAAAATAGCAAATAAATGTTCTCGTTTTTAAATTCGGGAGGGAGTGCCTTGTCTTTTTCATTTATCCATGCGGCTGATATTCATTTGGACAGCCCTTTGGCCGGCCTGGAGCAATACGAGGGAGCACCAGTGGAAAAAATCCGCGGTGCAACCCGTGAAGCATTTAAAAATTTGGTGGATGCGGCGATTGAACGGCAAGTCCATTTTCTCATCATTGCCGGCGATTTGTATGACGGCAACTGGAAAGATTACAATACCGGCCTCTTTTTCACAAGCCAGATGGTGCGCCTGCAGAAAGAAGGCATTCCTGTTTTCCTCATCCGCGGCAACCATGATGCGGCCAATTTGATGACGAAATCTCTGAAACTGCCGGCCAATGTGCACGAATTTCCGGTCAAAGCGCCGGAAACGGTTACCCTTGATGCACTTGGCGTCGCCATTCACGGGCAAGGTTTTGCACAACGGGCAGTGGAAGAAAATCTTGTGAAGAACTATCCGCCGAAAAAAGAAGGCTATTTCAATATCGGCATTTTACATACAAGCGCGACGGGGCGTGAAGGGCATGAAAATTACGCGCCGTGCACGATAGAAGATATGATGGAGAAGCAGTATGATTATTGGGCGCTCGGCCATATCCATATGCGGGAATTGCTCCATCCGCATGATCCGGTGATTTTGTTCCCGGGAAATATCCAGGGACGGCATATCCGGGAGACAGGAGAAAAGGGCTGCACCTATGTGGAAGTAAAAGACGATACGATTGAAAAGATGGAACCCATCCCGCTTGATGTGTTGCGCTGGACATTATGCCCGGTTGATATGGGCGACATCGAAACGATGGACGGGCTCATGGACGCGGCCCGCAGTGCGCTTGAAAAGGCATACGGGGAAGCAGACGGGCGTTACTTGGCGGTGCGTTTTGAATTGGCCGGCGCAACGAAAATGCACAGGGAACTGATTGCAAAAAAAGACCTCCTCTTGAACCAGCTGCGTTCCATTGCGCTTGAGACAGGTTTCGGTGAAATCTGGGTGGAGAAAGTAAAAATCAAAACAACAGGACTGAACGATGCCGATGCCTTTTCCGATGAACAGTCGCCAATCGGGACGGTGCTAAAATTTATCCGCAGCACGGCCGAAAATGAAGAGATGCTTGAAGCGCTGCTGGATGAGTTCAGCGATATCCGCCAGGCCATTCCGCATGAACTGAAAGAAGGGGAAGACGGGTTTGATTTTTCCAACCCGGGCCTCGTCAAAAAGCGGATAAAAGATGTGGAAGACTTCATTCTTTATTCCTTAACGGAAACGGGGGCGGAAAAGGCATGAGATTTGATTATTTGAACCTGCTTGCTTACGGGCATTTTACTGACCAGATGCTTTCCTTTGATCCGGAGAAAAACTTCCATCTGCTGTTCGGGCCGAACGAAGCCGGAAAAAGCACAACACTCCGCTCGATTACGCATTTTTTATACGGATTTCCGCAAAAAACGAACGACGCTTTCCTCCATGGCAATACGAAATTAAGAATTGAAGGGCTTTTGCGCAACACAAAAGGGGAAGCCTTGCAGTTTACCCGCAGAAAAGGGAAAAAGAATACGGCACTTGACCCGGACGGCAACCCGGTCCCGGAAAATACGGTCGCGGCCTTTTTAAACCATATGCCGGAATCCCAGTTTTTAAATATGTTTGCCCTTGACCATGTCCGTCTTCGTGAAGGCGGCGAAAGCCTTTTGGAAAGCGGGGGCAATGCCGGGGAAAGTTTTTTCACCGCCGCTTCGGGCATCAATGTGCTGCGCCGGGTTCTCGAGAACTTTGACAAACAGGCAGGCGCACTGTACAAAAAAACCGGTTCCGTCCCTGAATTAAATAAGCTGCTCAAGCGGGAAAAAGAGCTTTCGAAAAAAATCAATGAGCAGCAGTTGAAAGTACAGGCATGGAAAGCTTTCGAGGCGCGTTACCGGGAGTTGGAAAAAGAACTCGGCGCCCTCACCGCAAAAATAAAGACGCTGCGCAGCCAAAAAGAACAGCTGCAACGGGTCAAATGGATTTTGCCGAAGATCGCAAACCGGAAAAACCTTTTGCAAAAATTGGAAGCGCTCGGCGATGTCCCGGATCTTCCAGATAATATTGCCGAAGTCCGTGCCGAAGCGGAAAACAAATGGAACGCTTCCCGGGCAAACTTGGACAAAATTTCCCGGCAACTGGCGGGCACCGAAGCGGAAATGAAAGAAATCAGCATTCCGGAACACATTTTAGAACAGGCTGCCGCGATTACAGCCCTTTACCGCCAAGTGCAACAGTACGAAGACGATGAAAAAATGTTGCCTGAGCTCGAAGGGAAAAAGCAGCAGCTCCAAGCCCAATTGATGTCCGTTATGAAGGAGATCGACCCGGGCCGTGCAGCCGTTGAAAATATAGAACTTTACCGGCTGCCTTCCGCCCAAAAAGAAATGATCCGCGAGCTTTGCAAGCAAAAGCCGTTGCTCGACCAGGCTTATGAATCATTGAAACGGGAAGGCGAAAAACTGGAAAAAGAGCTGGCAAAGAAGCTGGAAGAATTGGCTGCCTTGCCTGATCTGCCGGACGTGGAAAAACTGGAAGCCGTCCTGGCAAAGGTGAACCGTGCAGGGGACGTGGAAGCGGCGATACACGAGCTGGCCGCGGAATGCCGGCAAAAACAGCGGCAAGTGGAAGAAGCCGTTCGTGCTTTGCCGTTATGGGATGGCGAGGCGGAAGAACTTGTCAAACTTCCGGTGCCCGGTTTGGAAGAAACGGTGAAAAAGTTTGAAAAAGAAGCGGAGCAATTGACGCGGCAGCTGGATTCGGTGCAAAGCCGGATTTCCCGGTTGAAAGAGGACATCGAAGCTTCAGAAGAAAGCATCCGCCGGCTTGATTCCATTGCCGAGATCCCGTCCGAAGAAAAGCTGTCGGCCGTCCGTGCCTTAAGGGATGCCGGCTGGCAGCTGATACGCACCAAACTTGAAACCGGCCATTGGCTTGAAACGGCTGAAACATATACAAAGGGAGAGCCGGCCGCGTCGGTTTATGAGAAACATGTCCTTGAAGCTGACCAGATTGCGGATACGATGCGGCTGGAAGCGGAAAAAGTCGGCGAGAAGAATAAACTTTTAGCCGATATTAGAAAGTTCCGCGGGAAAAAGGAACAGCTTGAAAAAGAGAAATCCGGACTTGAAGAAGCTTTGCGTGCGTGGGAATCCGGCTGGCAAAATCTTTGGGCGCCGGCGCAAATCCGTCCGCTTACGCCTGGAGAGATGCGGGAATGGCTGCAAAAACACGCGCAAATTAAAAGCTTGATGCAGGATTATGAGAAGGAGCAAGATAAAATGCGCGCGCTCCATGATAGCCGTGCGGACTGCTGCAATGCGCTATCTGCCGTGCTGAAAACATTTGCCGCCGTTTCAGAAGGGCAGCCGCTTGCGGAACTGGTAAGTCTTGCAGAAAACGAATTGAAACGAGTCCGCAATCTTGCCGCAAAGAAGGACAGCCTCGAAACGGCTATCCGCGATTTAAAAGAAAAACGGGAAGAGATGCAAACGGAGAAAGCGGAAATCGGGAAGAAACGCGAAGCATGGCTGGCAAATTGGTCTTCGGCTGTCGCGGGCACGGCAATATTGGAAGAGGTGCCGCCGGCGGTTGCTGAATCCCTGCTCGCCCGCTATGAAACATGTATGCAACTCTATGATGCATACAACCAGACTGAAAAAGAGCAGCAAGCCGTTACTGAAAAAATGGCGCGCTTTGAAGAAAAAGTGCAGCATATCCTTGAAACGGCCCAACTTCCATTGAACGGGGAGAATGCCGCTGTTGCCGTAAACCGGATGTATCAGCTGCTGCAAAATGCCAAACAGGACGATGCCGCTTTGAAAAAGCTCAAACGCCGTTTAGAAGACTTGGAGAATGAGAGAAAAGAAGAAACAGAAGCACTGGAAGCAGCTGAAGCGGTTTTAACAGAACTTTTCCAACAGGCAGGCTGCAGCACAATCGAAGAACTAAAGCAAATTGAAACAGCTTTCCTGCTGAAAAAAAGTTTTGAAAAAGAAATCCGGCAAATCGAAGCGGACATGCTGGATGCGGGTGCCGGTAAATCACTGCAGGAATTGCTTGATGAGGCGGCCCGGTTTGATGCAGATTCGATTGACGCCGATTTGGCGGAAACCGGGCGTGAACTTGACCGTTTGGAAGCCTCGCGTTCCGAGGTGGAGCAGGAATATGGGGCGGTCAAAAAAGAATACGAAGAACAGATTCGCGGCGCCAACATGACAGCCATTGAAGCCGGCCAGGAAAGGGAAAGCGTGCATGCGCAAATCGCCAGTTTGACGGAGCAATATATCCAGTTGAAACTCGCTGCCGCTTTGCTGCAAAAGGGGATTGAATTTTACCGGAGCCAAAATCAAAATCCGATTTTAAATCGTGCGGGTGACATTTTTGCGCGGCTGACACTTCATTCTTTTGACGGGTTGGCGGTGGATTACAACGAGCAGGACGAGCCTGTTTTAATGGGCGTGCGCGGCGGGGAGAATGTGCCGCTGAACGGGATGAGCGACGGGACGACCGACCAGCTGTATCTGTCCTTACGCCTTGCGAGCATTGAAAAATACGCAGCTGAAAACGAGCCGCTACCGTTCATTGTCGATGATATCCTCGTTCATTTTGACGATGAACGTTCAAAAGAAACATTGAAAGTATTGCTCGAACTTTCCAGCTGCACGCAAATCATCTTTTTCACGCATCATCAGCGCCTTGTCGACATGATGCAGGAAATCGCCCCGCCGGAAGCCGTCCAATATTTGGCCTTCCATGGGCAGAAAATTGCCGTGCATTAAACAGGGCGTGTCGAACAAATCCGTTTTGGCTTTGGATCCGGCCCATTCAGCAAGTGCTGCAATGTTTACCAGATACAGGTTGATTCTTTTCTATCTATCTATGGCTGTGGCTTTTGAATTAAGTTTTTTCGGGATCACTATAAAAGCAAGACAAAATAAAAAAGGCCCCGCTTTGTGCGGGTCCTTCTTTTACATCAGGATTCGGTGGAAGGATATTTGTAAAAGCCCTTCTCCTGTTTCTTTTCCGAGTTTACCTTTGTCAATGTATTCCGTTTTCAGCAAGTCTGCAATTTTTTTATACAGCTCATCGCCGGTAGCTTCTGCTTTTGCCAAACTGATATTGTAGGCGGTGTTGATGCCGACAACATCCAGAATTTGGAATGGTCCAGCCGGGGCGCCTGTTGCAATGCGCCATGTTTTGTCAATCGTTTCCGGATCGGCAACCCCTTTTACCAGTAGCATTTGGGCTGCTTCCAACAGCGGTACGAGTAATGAGTTCAGAATATAGCCCGGCTGCTCTTTGTGCAAGGGCAGCGCTACCATGCCAATTGCCTCTGCGAATGCGATCACATCCTGAAACACTTTTTCATCTGTGCCAGGATGTTTCATGACTTCTGCTGTATTGTTTTTCCAAATTTCATTGGCAAAATGGAGCGCCAGAAATTTTTCCGGGCGGCCGGTTGCTTCTGCAAACTGGCTTGGCAGCAGGGTCGAGGAGTTCGTGGCAAAGACCGTTTTTTCCGGTGCTAATTTTCCAAGCTTTTGGTAAAAATCCTTTTTAATGGAAACCACTTCTGGAATGGCCTCAATGACCAGATCGGCATTGGCTACAGCTTGCCCCAGATCATCAGAAAAAGAAATTCTATGATAGGCTTCATTCACTTCTTGCTCTGTTGCACCAAGATCTTTCTGGTACCGGGCCTTCAACCCGGAAATTCTTTCTTTTGCCTGTTCGATTGCCTCGGCAGAAATATCATAAACGTATACACCAAAGCCTTTAAAAGCCGTTTGATAGGCAATTTGGCTTCCGAGTACGCCGCTCCCTGCAATGGTGATATTTTGAAAGTCCATCATCATACACCCTTCCCCATTTATGTAACCCCTTACATGTCTATCGTATCACCATGGAAATGAAGCGTCAAAAATTGAATAGCTACCGATGGAAAAATACAGTTTTTCAGGCCTCATTTGGCTTGCTGGCGCTTGTTTTCCGGGTTACCTGCTATTCACAAAATCGTAAATTTCGCCAGGCGAAAAAGCTTTACTCTTTTTATCAAGGTGATATAATATGGGTTGCATTCAAAAGAACGGATGAAAAAGCCCGCAAAATGAAGAAGAGAGGTCTTATGGAAATCAAAGCTGTCAAACTCAAGCAGAAGTCTACTTTTTACCTGAACAGATATTTAACGGGGGATTCTATAGATTATCGGGAAGTTATTGGCATTATTATCCCAATTTTGGTGGATCAGACGTTTTTGATCTTAATGAGTTTTCTAAATACGGCGATGATCAGTTCTGCCGGCGTCAGTGCTGTCAGTGCCGTAAACATGGTAGATTCATTGAATATTTTCCTTGTCAACGTATTTATAGCGATCGCAACCGGTGGAACGGTGATTGTTGCCCAGTATAAAGGAATCGGCAATAAAGAAATGGTGTCAAAGACCGCGACACAAGCCATTTCTGCTGTTGCTATTTTTTCGGTCGTGCTTGCCGTGTTTGTGATTGTGTTCAACACGCCGACACTCAATTTACTGTTCGGGAAAGCAGATGCAGCCGTTTTTCATAATGCGAGAATTTATTTGATTGGCAGCTGTCTCTCCTATCCTTTTATTGCGATTTTCCAGGCAGTACTGGGCGGTTTGCGCGGCGTCGGGGAAACAAAGCCATGCCTTGGCTTGTCGCTGTTTATGAACTTAACGAATACCGTGCTCAATGTTGTATTTATTACCATTTTTCATATGGGCGTCGTCGGCCTTGTGACATCCATTTTATGTGCAAGAATTTTCGGCATGATCGCTTCCATTTTTTATGTCATGAAGTACAATGAGACGATTCGTTTTAAAATTAAAAATGCGCTTCACCTCGACTTTTCTTTATTGAAGAAAGTGATGTTTATCGGGATCCCGTTTGCGGCGGAACAAATCTTTTTTAACGGCGGGAAACTGCTGACACAGACATTTATTGTGCAGCTTGGGACATTGGCGTTGACGGAAAATGCGATCGCAAGTTCAATCACGCTGCTCTTCCAGATTGGACCGAATGCGCTTAGCATTGCGATTGTCACGATTGTCGGACAATGCATGGGTCGGCGGAATATCGATGACGCACGGAAATTTGCAAAGTCGTTTATTGTTTTGTCTTCGCTACTTTATGTTGTAACGACAGCGGTTCTTTTGCCGTTTTTCCCTGTCATGATGCAATTGTTTAATCCGCCTGACTCAATTATTCCGACGATCTTTACGATTGTCCTGATTTCTGCGTTTGGGCAGCCGCTGTTATGGCCGCAAAGTTTTATTATGCCGGCCGTGCTCCGGGCAGCAGGTGACTCAACATTTACATCGGTCGCTTCGCTGCTGTCAATGTGGCTTTTGCGGGTCATACTCGGCTATATTTTAGGGATTACATTCGGTTTTGGCATCATTGGCGTCTGGGTCGCGATGATTGCCGAATGGGGTGTGCGCGGGCTCATTTTTATGAACCGCTTCAAAGGTGCCAAATGGTATGCGCATAAACTGGTTTAACGACGGAAAGCAGTGCGATCGTCCGCACTGCTTTTAGTTTTCAAAATGTGAAAACGTCAACAATTTCGACACAGCTTTTTTCGGCTGCCCATGCTATACTGCAAGTGTAAGGAAGGAAAGCCCTTACAGTTTGGGATTGCAGGAGACTCAACCATCCCGATTGGTTCCGTCTTCACGCGTATATTTCGAAAAGCCCAGAACGGTGAGCACAACCGGTTCACTAAAAAGGAATTGGCGAATGCCCTCCGCCCGTTCAGGCAGCTGAAAAGCAAACCTTTTGCCGGAACATAAACGATTGCCGAAAAAGTGATTTGAAGCATCATGGAAACTCCAGGCACTTGAGTAAATGAATGAAAGCCATTGGGGAACCAGTTTCCGACGATGAAAGTTTTCTAAGGAAAGTTTTCTAAGGAAAAGGCCGCAAAGCAATTCATTCATGAGAAAAAGTGCTGAACAGTCAAATGAAATGTCAATGAACTTTCAGGCAAAAGAATATGGTAAGGCAAAGGAAAGCCGGATCAGTTACGGATCTTTTAAGGCACAAGCTTTAAAAGCAGCAAATCTTAACAACGATTTGTATCTGTCACGGAGCCGACGACAGGCATCCTGATAACATCACACTCCGGCAGCCGGGAAAAGGCTGAAAACTCCATTCATACATTGGGGAGTTACCCCCCGAATGTGAAAATGTATACAGGATGCGGCATGGTTGGGTCCCCTGTAATACCAAACTAAAGGCAGTGCGATGAAGTACCCGTTCATCGCACTGCCTTTTTATTTGGGAAGCATGCCGTTCAAGAAAAAAACAGGATTGCCAAGAAGTTGGGGCTTCCGTTATTTGGAAAAAATGGAGTGGCCGCGATCGGAATAGGGGGCGAAACAGGTTGGGCTGCAGGGTTCAAGAGGAACAAAAGCGAGTTTGACAACGCCGGAATATCTTT
Source organism: Weizmannia sp. WK01 (assembly GCF_025905465.1). NCBI lineage: Bacteria > Bacillati > Bacillota > Bacilli > Caryophanales > Bacillaceae > Heyndrickxia > Weizmannia sp. WK01. Next base: position 890,156 of record NZ_CP109616.1, read on the forward strand.
TTTCTCGCTTCTTCCCGCAGGTCAGCCAATTGGACAAAACGAACGCCGGTCGGGGAGCTTTTGTCTAATTGGACCTTCTAATTAGACAAAACATTCAGGGAGCGTTGAGCTTTTGTTCAATTAGAGGGGTTCTAAGTCAAGATTGTCTTTTTCCTCCGCTTTCTTAGGCCCAGCCCCCAATCCAAATGCCTGTGCGCCGCGAAACATCCGCGTCCAAAATGTCTTCATCAGGCAGCGGGAGACAAAAAAGGGAGCAAATTCAGCTCCCAGTTTAAGAATGGGCTCCTGTTTTTTGTTTTTTCAACCACTGCCTCATTTGAAATGTTCAGCGTTCCCGTGTACTCCACTAAACCGATCTTGCAGCCGGGGCCGATTTCGATATTTTCCCCGCGAACCGTGCCGGCTTCAGTGTATTCCAAATAGATTTGATCTCCTTCAATGATATCAGCGTGCAATAGATGCCGCTTTTTTCCAAACATGCCGGGAAGCCCGCCTTGCATGCGGACGTCAATTTTCTTCCCGCCGATTTCGCCCGCGCGGCTGTTGCTATACTTTAACGCAATTTCAATTTCTTCCGCATTTAACAGGCCGCCAACTAGAAACTTTCCTTTTAAAATAAAAGCCTCTGCTTCGACATCTTCTTTGACGTCAAGCGAACCTTTGATCTCTGCTTTTTCCGTGCTGAACCGTCCGCCGATTTCCATCTCCCCGCGTACAAGGCTGGTCTTGATTTCCGCATCCCGTTCAATTCGGCAGCTGCCTGAAACTTTCAATTTCTCTGCCTCTACACTGCCGGCAAATATCCCCTCGCCAAAAACTGAAATCGTTTTGGCGGTTGTATTGCCGCTTACCTTGCTTGTACCGCGGATCGACAAGTTCAAACAATCGAGCGCATCGACAATTTCCGCTTCTCCGTTCACTTTTACATTTCCGTACAATCCGCCGCCATAAGCGCCCGAATCATTCACAATCAAAGGATTTCTCTCCATGTTCTGCACGCCTTTCTTTATATTTTCCGGTATTCTTTCACAACCGCTGAGCTGTCTTTTTCAAACGTATCCTTGTACTCCACAAGATTAATTTCACATTTTGGACCGATTTTTACACGGGCGCCCCGCACCACTTTCGCTGTCGTCATTTCAAGCACAATATCATCCCCTTCAATACTGTCAACCGTGAGGCCTGTGGGCGTAAACGGCTTCAACCAGCTTGAAATAGAATTGACTTTTTTCACCGTGATCTGCTGCCCACCCATTTCACGGATAAAACAGCGCCACAACGGGTTCATTTCAATCTTTTCGGCATTCAGTTCGCCTTCCATTTTGACGGTGCCGTGGATGTTGATTTCCTCGGCTTCACAATCTCCGGCAACAGACACATTCCCTTCAAGCAGGATTTCCGTTCCTTTCACTTTGCCGCCAAATTTTGCATTCCCGGATACGTGAAGATTTTCTGCCAGGACATCATCCAAAAACTTGGCCGATCCCGAAACCTCCATGCTTTTACTGGAGAGACTGCCGTGAAAGGTTGCGGTTCCATTGATCGTGGCATTTTGTGAAACAATGTTTCCTTTAAAAACCGCTATTCCGTTTTATTCCAAATTTTTACACTTGATTTCACTATTCACTGTTCCTTTTCCATTCACGATGACGTCGTCAAAAGTCCCGCCGTTTGAGGATGCGACTCCGTTTATGACAAGATTTCCCACTTTTGCCCGCCTCCTATAGCCATTTTCCTTTTAATTCTGCTGATAACTCCATCAGATCAAGGCTGACAATCACTTTTGCTTCACGGTCAAACAAAATATCTTCTGCCTTTTTTGTCAAAAAGCAGGTGGAAACGCCGAACTTTCGGATCAGCCATACGTTTGTGCCTTCCGTTGCAAAAGATTTTTCTGCATCCTGCAAGAGCCCAACCAGCATTTTTCCTTCCTCAAGGGAAATCTCCCCGCCGTGCAAAAGTTTTTCCAATAAAAAAATGGCGAGCACTTCCTCAAAAGGAAAAGCCTGTTCTTGCGCCTGCGTTTGTTCGATGTAAAAATTTAGTACAAAATCGGAGGCAATACCCCGTTTCAGTATATCTGCCTTGCTGATCCGTTTCCCGCCGCCCGGTGCAAACATTTCGGCAAGCGCATCAAGCGAAAGTTTTTCTTTCATCGCCTGGATTTTTTTAATCCGCTCCAAAATGCGTTCGCGGGGGAAAAAGGTTTCCTGCCCGGTAAACGTCGATTTGCGGATAAACCAGTCTTCCGGAATCAGGTTTTTCCGTTTCCACCGGTATAATTGCCCATAGGAGATGCCGGTTTGTTCGAGCAGATCTTTTTTGGAAATTAAGTCTTCATCCATTTTCGCCACTCCTTTGCTATTTTTAATATAACATAACACTGTTACACCGTAAACAAGAAAGCAAATTTAGAAAATTTCATCATAACGGGCTCAAAATATGTTATAGTTATATCTATACATAGGATTGATGTTCAGGAGGAAGAAAAACATGATTGCGGAAGAATTCAAAAGGATGCTTGGCCAGAAATCGGTCATCCGGGAAATTGCTGAATACGGGGCAGTACGTGCAAAGGAAATCGGGTCTGAAAATGTTTTTGACTATAGCCTTGGCAATCCGAGCGTGCCGGTCCCGCAAGCTTTTACCGAAAAACTTATGGAACTTGCGAAAAACCCGGCGGTGCACGGCTACAGCCCGAGCCTTGGGATTGATTCAGTCCGTGAAAAAATTGCAGATTCCTTAAAACAGCGGTTTGGCATGCCGTACCGGAAAGAACATATTTTTATGGCTACGGGGGCAGCCGGCGCCATTGCACACGCGTTAAGGGCGGTAACCGTACCGGGAGATGAAGTGCTCACGTTTGCGCCGTATTTTCCGGAATACGTGCCATACGTCAATCAAACGGGCGCGGTGTTAAAAGTTGTTCCTGCTGATACGGAAAATTTTCAGATTCATTTTGACGCGTTCCGCCGGATGATTTCGCCCAAAACGGCAGCCGTTTTAATCAACACGCCAAACAATCCTTCAGGCGCTGTCTATTCTGAAGCTACGATCCGGGAATTGGCGCAGATTTTGCAAGAAAAAGAGCGGGAATTCGGGCATGAGATTTATATCATTACAGATGAACCGTACAGGGAAATTGTGTTCAAGGGTGTAGAGGCCCCGTGCGTTGCAAAATATCATCCGTACACGATTACATGCTACTCTTTCAGCAAGTCGCTGTCGCTGCCAGGCGAGCGGATCGGGTACGTGGCTGTGAACCCGGACTGCCCGGATGCGGAATTGATTGTCAATATGTGCGGCCAGATCTCACGCGGCATCGGCCACAACTGCCCGCCGTCAATCATCCAGCTCGCTGTTGCCGAAGTGCTGGACATCACGGCGGATCTTTCAGTCTATGAAACCAACATGAATATTTTGTACGATGCCTTGACCGATATGGGTTTTTCCATCACAAAGCCAGGTGGTACATTCTACATGTTTCCGAAAGCCTTGGAAGAGGATGCTGTGGCATTTTGCAAAAAAGCACTTGAATATGACCTGCTGCTCGTTCCTTCTGATACGTTTGGCGTTCCGGGCTACTTCCGGATTGCCTACTGCATCCCGACAGAGAAAGTGAAACGGTCGCTTGCAGCGTTCAGGAAACTGGCAAATGAATATCAACTATGAAGCATTTGGCCAGTCCGCCGTATGTCGTGTAAAACAGACTTAAGCTTTTGCATCGGGGGTAAGTCAACAATTTTCATGGTGTTTGCGGCCGGTAGCAAAACAACAATGATTCGCTCGGTTTATCGAAGAAGGTGAACTTAACTTCAAAACTACGCATCCATTTTCATGTGTTTGTAGCAGACAGCAAAACAACAATGATTCGCTCGGTTTAACGAAGAAGGTGAACTTAACTTTAAAGCGACTTATCCATCTGCATGGTGTTTGCAGCCGGTGGCAAAACAACAATGTTTCGTCTGGTTTATCGAAGAAACTGAACTTAATTTCAAAGCCGCGCATCCATTTGCATGGTGTTTGTAGCAGACAGCAAAACAACAATGTTTCCCTGTTTTATAGAATAAAGTGAATTTAATTTCAAAGCCATGCATCCATTTGTATGGCGGCTGCTTTTTTCCGGCAGGGAGCATCTCCTCTGGTTCAACAACCCCAATAGTGCTAGAGACAGGCAGCTTATGATTTTGAGATCATGGAGTCTAAGTACTTGATGATCTCTTCTTTGTTTTCGGAGACGGATTCTTCCCTAAGCTGGTCTTTTTTTATTTTTTCCTGTGCTTTTTGCAATATCTTTTCTCCTTTTTCTGCCGGGACCACAACAACTCCGTCCGCATCGCCCACGATGATGTCCCCGGGATGTACGGCTACTCCCCCGCAGGAAATGGGGACGTTTATTTCGCCAACACCGCTTTTTCCGCTAGCGGCCACAGTTGTGCCTCTGCAAAAAACAGGATAGTTCAGTTTTTTAACGCCATCTATATCACGAATGACGCCGTCCACAACAATCCCGCTTATGCCTAAAGTTTTTGCCATCCCGACCACAAAGTCGCCAGCAATGGCTCTGTACTCGTCTCCTTTTGCATCCACGACAAGCACATCGCCAGGTTGTGCATGTCTGATGGCTTTTAGGACGGCTAAATTGTCACCCACCGGCATTTTAACAGTAAAAGCTTTGCCGCAGAGAAAATAGGAAGATTTCAATGGCTTAATCCGCGGGTGCAAGTTATTCAAGCCATCCATAGCATCTGATATACATGTGGTAGGAATAGAACGGAATGCGTCTACAAATGCATCCATAGTTGAACCCTCTTTCTTTAAGACTGGTTTTATGTATACTATACTGAAATAGAGAAAAAAATGAAAATAAAAAATTGTTATATTCATTCATAACAAAAATGAATAGAGGAGAGGAGAAAAGCCGCTGAAAAAGTCCAAGAGAAAACGGCAAGACACCGCGCCATTCATAGTGTCTCACCGTTTTTCAGTGTCCTCTGCCGGGGAAGAGGGGCGGTGTTTTTACTCGTATACCACCTTAAACTCCATCTTGTAACTTGCAAAGTCCTGTTTGTTAAACAATGGCAAATACAGCCCGATGTTCATCAGTTCGTCGCCACCGTAGATTTTGTCTGTTTCAATATGCCGGTAGTTTTTGTCCGGGTCAAGGCCTGCCAGTTTTAATATTTTCAACGGGCCGGCTGCTTCAGACAGTACGTTGAAAAAATAGGCAATGGTATGGTTGCGGTCCGGTGAGACAAATTGCCAGGCGGCGCTGTTGCCTTCAAACGGGCTTATCAGGCGGTAAAACCGGCCAAACTGGAACAATTGCCGGTGTGCCTTGTAAAATGCAATCTGGTCCCGGATCACCGCTTTTTCATCTTCCGTGCATTTTGTCAAATCCAACTCATAGCCGAAATTGCCGCCCATTGCCACGTCACCGCGCGTCGATAACGGCGTAACCCGGCCGGTTTGGTGGTTCGGAACGGCCGAGACATGCGCGCCCATCGTAATCGGCGGATAGGCGAGGCTTGTGCCGTACTGGATTTTCAGACGGTCGGCCGCATCGGTATTATCGCTCGTCCACGTTTGTGGCATATAATACAGCATGCCCGGATCAAAACGCCCGCCGCCGCCGGAACAGCTTTCAAACAAAATATCAGGGTAACGCGATGTCAACTTTTCTAAAAAGTCATACAGCCCAAGCATATAGCGGTGGGCAGTTTCTCCCTGGTTTTCCGGCTCCAGCAGGGCGGAATGGACTTCTGTCATATGGCGGTTCATATCCCATTTGATGTAATCGACATGGACATGATCCAGAATTTCTGTCATCTGCCGGAAAATGTTTTTGCGCACATCCCTGCGGCTAAAATCGAGCACATATTGGGAGCGCCCTTCAGAAAGCCCGCGGCCCGGAATTTGCAGTGCCCAGTCCGGATGTTCACGGAAAAGGTCGCTGTCCCGCGAAACCATTTCCGGTTCAAACCAGAGCCCGAATTGCATCCCACGTTTATGAATTTCTTCCGCCAGGTTTTTGAGCCCCATCCGGATTTTTCCCGCGTATTCATACCAGTCCCCTAAAGAACTGCGGTCATTGTCCCGGTGGCCGAACCAGCCGTCATCCAGCACAAACAGCTCAATGCCGAGCTTTTGTGCCTCGTCGGCGAGTTCAAGCAGCTTTTCATCATGAAATCGGAAATAGGTCGCTTCCCAGTTGTTGATCAATACCGGGCGTTCCGCATCTTTATGCTTGCCGCGCAAAAGGTGGCGGCGGTAGAGCGTGTGAAACGTTTGCGACATCCCGTTTAGCCCGTCTCTGCTGTATACCATCACCGCTTCAGGGGAATAAAAAGTGTCACCCGGCTCCAGCGTCCAGCTGAACCCGAAATCATTCAGCCCGATTCCAAAGCGTACCTGGCCGAACTGGTCCTGCTGCACCATTCCGGCAAAATTGCCGCTGTAAACGAGGTTCACTGCATATGCTTCACCTTGGAATTCCGTTGTTTCAGGCCGGACAAGCGCCAAAAACGGATTTTCCTGATGGCTGCTGGCGCCGCGCTTGCTGTCTATCCGCTTGACGCCGTCCGTTACGGTTTCTCTTGCTATTTGCCGTTCGCGTTTATGGGCGCCGGGGAGATGCAAAAGCTCAAAATTTCCGGCTGGGAAATCGACATTCAGGCTCATCAAGCGTTCAATCCGAACAGGTTTGTTTCCGCCGTTTGTCAGCACAGCCGCGCGGGAAATCGCCGGAAAGTCGCGAAAGATGGTATATAAAAGCGTTAATTGAAGGCCTGTAAGCTTGTCTTCCAACATGATTTTCAACGTTTCGGCTTCATTTGGATTGGCAAAAGTAGCGGGAAGCCCGGGAAGCGCCGGCTTGCCCTTTAAAATGTCATTCGCCCGGTAGCGGAAGTCCGTGACCGTTGACCCGTCCGCATGCCGGATAACATGTGCCGGTTCACGGAAATCGCCGTTGCCGTAACCCGGGAATTCCTGCAGTACCGTATCAAGAGAAAATTTGCGGTCTTTTGCACCGGGCGGGTTCGGGGAAAAACTGCGGTCAATGCGCGGATAGGCGCGACCTCCGTGATAGGCCCTCACCGGCTTTCCCCAATACAGATGTTCAACGTAGCCGAATGCATCCACTTGTAAAAGGTAACTCACTTCATTATTTTGCAAATGGAAAGTTTTCGTTTGTTCATCAAAAGAAATCATCCATCTTCCTCCTCGTTTCGTAAGTGCAGAGGCCATTTTCAGTTTTGCCGCATCAGTTGGAATGGCCGAGGCATCCCCAGTTTTGTTCAATATGATAATACGGTTAGAGAAAATTCTTTTGGGTAAAGGAATGGTGCATCTGCTTTACCGAAAGAATCCGTTTACACTTTACTATCATTTTAGTGTTTGCATCCGTCCTTGTCACTTGATTTGTAGAGAAGCTGTCCGGGCGGGTTCGTATCCAGGGAATGCTGCAGCGGCCCTTCCCCGGAAAAATTTGGCATAAAAAAGTTAGCGTCAGGTATTGCATTCTTGTGCTGGCGTTGTAAAATGACTATTATTAAAAGTAGATGAGAAACAATTTGTTAACATTTACACAATGGAGCTGATGATGATGCGGGAAACCATTTCAAAAGAAAATATCCGGGAAAGAGTGCGCGACATTGTGTTGAATGATTTCGATGATGACCCTTCGGAAATAAAGGACGACACCCTTTTTGTCGATGATCTCGGTGCGGACTGGATCGATCTTTCAGAGTTAGCTGTGGAGTTATCGGATGAATTTGATTTCGATATAGAGGAAGATGAAATCAACAAGCTTGTTTCCATTGAAAAGGCAACAGACTATATATATGAAAAACAGCGAAAATGTCGTGAACATCTGGCGATCAAACTGCCAAAAATACTGGAAATCAGAAAGCAAAACAAGGCCCGTGGATAACTCTAGATTCACGGGCTTTGTTTTGCTTATGGGTTGCTGAATAAGCAAAATTTATAGATTTGGTTTATAAAAATCTAGAGAAAAGTTTGCGCTCGAGCTGTTTCATCGTACTAGAAGACAGAATCCTGCATTTTGCAGATAGTTTCTTCTATATATTGAGACAGCATTTGCTGATCAATTGGGTAGAAAATCGGATTCGCCCAGCAAGCTTTATTTACGGGATGGCTTACAACGGTGCGATGCAGCATTTGCAAACCGCTTTTTTTCCATTATACTATTACAAGGCAGTGAAACGCCCGTTTTTTTGAATCGAAAATTTTACACTTTAAACGTGTTCAAGATATTTGTTTTTCAATGGAAGGAGAGATTGGATTGGCCATTTTGCAAGGGGAATCATTGGTGACAGAAATCCGCGGCCTTGATGCAAAAGGTTCCGGGCAGGCGGTTGTCTGGCGTGAAAATGAACTTGGTAACGCGAAAAAATTAAAACTGACCATTCCGCGTACGCTTCCCGGGGAAAAAGTACGCGTCACCGTGGATCAGCCGGAAAAAAGAAGAAGAAAGGCACTTCCGGATGAAATTCTGAAAGCCCATCCGGAAAGGGTGGTGCCCATGTGCCCGCACTTTGACCGTTGCGGTGGCTGTGTCTGGCAGCAGTGGGCATACGAAGGGCAGTTAAAACAAAAAACCGTCCATGTAAAAGAAGCCATTGCCGCACAAGGCTTTGACCCGGCGCTTGTCCGTGATACGATCGGCATGGATAATCCTTGGCATTACCGCAATAAAATGGAATTTACATTTGCTCCGGATGGATCGCTCGGCCTGCATGAGCAAGGGAATTTCCGGAAAGTGATTCCGCTTGAAACGTGCCTGATTGCCGGAAAAGAAATGGTGGATGGCGCGATGGAAGTGGCCGCGTGGGTAAAAGAGCATGGCTTAAAAGGCTATGACAAAGATGCGCACGAAGGCCTCTTACGCCACTTAATGGTGCGCCAGTCTTTTGCAACAGGGGAAATGATGCTCGCCCTGTTTGCAACCGAAGCGCCGGATGGGGAACTAGCTGAAGCGGCCCGCGATTTGGCAGAGCGGATCACCGGCAAATTCCCGCAAGTAAAAAGCCTGCTCTGGCTCGAAAATACCGATTGGGCAGACCGGACACAGGCGGAAAAAACACATGTCCTCTCTGGACGTGATTTTATTTACGATGAAATGGGCGGTTACCGTTACCGGATATGGTTCGATACATTTTTCCAAACCAACCCAGTACAGGCACAGAAACTCGTCGATCTTGCGCTTGAAATGGGTCGGCCGGAGAAAACAGAAAAAATGATTGACCTGTTCTGCGGCGTCGGCACATTTTCGCTGCCGTTTGCGGACCGTGTCAAGGAACTTGCCGGCATTGAAATTGTTGAATCCTCGATCGAATCGGCAAAACGGAATGCAAAAGACAATGGCATTTCAAGCACATATTTCCTTGCCAAAGATGCACGCAAAGGGATAGATGAAGTGCTGGAAAGCTTCGGCAACCCGGAACTGCTGCTCCTCGATCCCCCACGTTCCGGCGCCGGCGGCAAAGTGATGCGCAAAATCGGCCGGGCCCAACCTGCGCGCATTGTCTATGTCTCCTGCAACCCGGACACATTTGCAACGGATATAAAAGAACTCGAACCGTTTGGCTACAAACTGACTGCCGTCCAGCCGGTGGACTTGTTCCCGCATACGGTGCATGTGGAGTGCGTGGCGCATTTGGTTTTAGATGTGTAAACAGCAACGATACAAAGCCCTGATTTTGTGAAAATCACCTTTCCAAAATCAGGGCGATTTTTTATTCAAAATCAAAAATCTCCAATAGCCGGCTTATTACCGGGACTATAATGAATATTTATGATTTGTAATAAAATTTTCCGAATTTTTCTTTCCAATGAGGTATAATAAAATAAAGCTGGAGAGAATGAGCGAAACATTGCTATTTTGTTACCGGTTGCAAAAGCAATTAGGATGTAAAATGGATGACTTGGTCTTAATGTAAAAAACTAAGTTCAGTTTTTAGAGTAATATGATTTTTCAATAGAGATGAGGGATAAGAAATGGGAATTGATTTTCACAGTAAGCAAAATCGATTGACTTATACAACCCGTGTTGCGGATCGTTCCTGGATTGACATGATGAAAAGTCTGCTAACTGTCGAGCATATATCAAACGCTTTAGATATCGGGTGCGGAGGAGGGATTTATTCGAAAGCCCTGGCAGATATGGGCGTTCAAACTGTTATAGGCATCGATTTTTCGGAACCGATTCTTGAAGGAGCGAAGGAAAATTGTAAAGACTATAAAAATATCTCCTTTCAACTCGGAAACGCTTATGATACAGGCTTAGAAAGTCAAAGCTTTCAATTGGTGATTGAAAGAGCGTTAATACACCATCTTTGGGATTTGCATGCTTGTTTTAAAGAAGCACACAGACTGTTAAAGGATGGCGGGGTTTTTATTATTCAAGATCGCACACCCGATGATTGCTTATTAGAAGGAGATAACACAAACATCAGAGGGTATTTATTTGAGTTATTTCCAAAATTAATTGATGAGGAAATAAAACGCAGGCATAGCAGCCAAACGGTCATCGAGGCTTTGCAAGAAGCAGGGTTCAAAAAAATTGAAGAAGTTAAATTATGGGAAACAAGAAAGGTGCACGAAAATAAAGCGCAATTATTAAAAGACATAAGTGAAAGAACAGGAAGAAGCATTTTGTATGAACTGGATGATCAAGAACTAAGTTTGCTGACCGATTATGTCCAGAAAAAGGTGACAAAGGAAAATAACATCGTTGAAAAAGACCGGTGGACAATATGGAAGGCAACTATTTAGCTGATTGACCGCCTGCAGGGCAACGGGTAAGAACAACATACTCTCCCAAATTTTTCCAGGCATAAAATTAGAAGATCTGGAAATGCATCAAAAGGGGATGTTCAATTTTAATTACTAAATCCTGAACAATATTTATGTGTTTGTGAGGCGTCCTCTAAGGATAGCTATAGAGCAGATCATAACAATTATAAAGACATTGATAAAATAGATTTCCGGAAATATAAGTCCTGAAATTGAAGTATTTTTAACCATTTTCGGCCATTTCCTGGACAGTGCCGAAACGCGGCAAATTAGGGAAAGTGGCCGGTACTACTATTTTAGGCCGGGCCAGAATCAGTGCCCGTCAATGTCGAAGCAAACGCTATTGATTGAGTATCGTTTTAAAAGATGTCTCATGGCTAACCCAGATTCTGCTTAACGGATAGGACGTCCTGATATCTCACAGCACCTGAGCCATGTGGAGTGTGTTTGCATTTAAAAAATATAATGAGAAAATAAACCACAAGGCGGTGAAACGTTTTGAGAGTGAGCCGTGAAGAATTAAAGCGGATGATTGATCAAATTCCTGAACAAGATGTCCTTGAAGTGTATGATTTTATTGAATTTTTAACCTTCAAGCGGGGAGAACAAGCACTAAACGAAAAGGAAGTTGAATATCTGGCAAAAGATGAAGAAGTTGTTCGTCAGGTTCAAAAGAGTCGCGAAGATCGGCGAAACGGACGCATTTACAGCAAAGAACAGGGGCTTAAGTATCTTCGGAGATGTTTCAAGGGGTCTTAAGCGTGGACAAAGAGTATCGTGTATTTTGGTCACAAACTGCGCTGGACGAATTGAGCAATATTCGGGGATACAAACAAGAAGGCATATGCTTATTGGTGTTAGTATGAAACATAAACGCTTGGAACAAAAAGGATCGCTTGGTCAGCTTTCATTAGCTCGTAAAGTAACGATAAGTCGAGAAACCCCTACTTCGAGTGACCCATCGAAGTGAGAGTAGTTCACTGTGGAGCCATTTTTATACGTATATGTCAATTCTATTTCGTGCAATGTTTGTGCTCGCCTGAAGCGGGAGAAGGGAGAAAAATGAACAATCAATTTCGACGAGAAGATATTGACTTTTATTCAAATGGAACAAGGTGTAGCGCGTGGCTATATCTACCCAATGTAGATAAAAGGTGCCCGGTCATTGTAATGGCTCATGGCTTGGGTGGAGTGCGTGAAATGCGGTTGGACGCATATGCTGAAAGGTTTGCTGCTGCCGGGTATGCCTGCTTTTTATTTGATTATCGTAACCATGGAGCAAGTGACGGAAATAAAAGACAACGGATAAATGTAAAAGAACAACTTGCAGATTGGAACTCTGCCATTGATTTCATCAAAAAGAATGATAGCATTGATGATAGTAAAATACTCCTGTTTGGAAGTTCGTTTAGTGGGGGACACGTTATAACCCTATCAGCTCATCGAATAGATATTCTTGCAACCGTGGCACAGTGCCCATATACAAACACCTTAGCTACAGTGAAAACGGTCTCACCACTATCTGCCCTAAAAATATTCCCCTTTGCCATAGCTGACGTTTTATCTTCTATTACCGGGTATCATCCGGTCATGATTAAATTGGTGGATGCGCCGGGGAAAGTAGCGATGATGGCTGTTTCTGACTACAAAAAGGTTTTTAAGTTGATGCCTGAAAATTTAAAGTTTGTGAATAAAGCCCCCGCAAGATCGGTTTTAGAATTCTTTAAATATTCGCCTAGTAGATACACTAAAAATATAGGAATACCGATATTTTATGCGGTTTGTCGGAAAGATACATTAGCACCTGCTTGGGCAACCATAAAGTGTGCAAAACGCTCCAAGAAAGCAACGATAAAAGAGTATGACTGTGGACATTTCGATATTTATTTAGGTGATTATTTTGAAAATGCAATAGTAGATTATATAGGCTTTTTTGATAAAATTACAAAAGGCTAGTTGGATAATCAAATGCAACAAGCTAAATAAATGAAAAAAACCATGATAAACCGTTTGCGATAAAAACGCAATCAATACGGGGGTTTATCTATGGTGAAGATTGCCACCCTTCGTGCAGAAGGAAATCCATGCAAGTAATCACTGATATGGTTGGCTGTAATAAAAATACCGTATCTCGGGAACTGAAGCGTGGTACAGGCAGCATTTGAGTCAACATTCTTTGGCTCTGTTTCCATATTTTACAAAAACTTAAAAGACGGACAATAAATCTCCTGTTGCACAAAATACGATACTATGATATGGTAAGAGTAATGTAAATGAATATTCATAATAATCTACTAGGGGCGCCGGGTTGGCTGAGAAGTACCCTTTGAACCTGATCTAGTTCGTACTAGCGAAGGGAAGTAGGTGATGAAATTACACCTGATGATTTGTAATTGATACACCCGCTTTCCGATGGAGGGCGGTTTTTTTATTTTGAGGATGCTCCTCCTGCCATTGCTCGGGGCAAAGGGTGAAACCAGCCTGCAAACCGCATTCGGCTTTCCGGTAAACAAGGAGGAATCATTGTTGAAACGATCTTTTACAGAAAGACTATATCAAAATGTCCAGCCGATTTGGGAGAAAAACCATAACCATCCTTTTGTCGTGGGACTGGGGAACGGAACTTTAGAAAGAGATAAATTTATCTATTATTTAAAGCAGGATTACGTATATTTAGTTGAGTACGCAAAACTGTTTGCCATGGGTGTTGTGAAAGCGGGTAACCTCGGCATGATGACGAGATTTGCTGCGGTGCTCCATGAATCGTTGCATTTTGAGATGGAACTGCACCGCCAATACGCTGCCGAGTTTGGCGTTACTCGGACGGATTTAGAAGCAACCCAACCAACGCCGATCAACCTTGCTTACACGAGTTATATGCTGCAAGTGGCCGCCAATGGAAGCTTGGCTGAACTTGTTGCCTGCTTGTTGCCGTGTGCCTGGGATTATTGGGAAATTGGGAAACTGCTAAAAGTAAATCATCGAGACACATTGGAGGCCAATCCTTACAAGAAATGGATCGAAACCTATTCTTCAGAAACGTTCGGCTCCGGAACGCAGTGGTTAATTGACTTAATGGACCAACTGGCAAGCGGAAAATCAGAAACGGAATTGGCAGTCTTAGAACGCCATTTTCAAATAGCCTCAAAGTATGAATACTTATTTTGGGATATGAACGATAAAAAACAAGACTGGCCGGTCTGATTTTCATTCACAACTAAAAAGGAGGGAAGGTTGGTTCTAATGAGAAAAACACAAAAAATAACAGCAACTGCAGTTATTGCAGCTATCACAACTGTATCCAGCAGCTTGATTTATATCCCGGTTGGTTTTGCAAAAATTTTTCCGGTACAGCATTTTGCCAACATACTCTCGGCTGTTTTGCTAGGCCCCGGTTATGCGGTTACGCAAGCTTTTATATCCTCGCTTTTACGTAACTTGCTTGGGACAGGGAGTATTTTTCCTTTCCGGGAAGCATGATCGGCGCGTTTTTGGCAGCTTATCTGTACGCGAAGACGAATAAGCTCATTTTTGCCTTTGTTGGGGAGGTTATGGGGACAGGCATTCTCGGTGCCTTGGCATGTTATCCCATTGTTGTTTTCTTACTCGGCCAAGCGTCAACGCTTTTCGGATTTATCCCTGCCTTCTTTTTAAGCTCTTTTGCAGGGGCCATTTTTGGCTATGTTTTGATAAAAGTTTTACAAAAAAATAAAGGGTGGGACAGAATGATCAATCATACCGTAAGCAACCGTAAGTTTTGAGCGAAACACCGGGGAGGAGTGAAGGCATTACCACGGCGCATACAGGATGCCAGCCATTGATAACCGGTCAAAATTTATGCCAGCAAAACCAGGCTCTTGAAAACAGCAAGCTGTCTTACGTTATTTTTATTCCTGTCCCGAAATCTGTGCCAGCAACATCAGGCTCTTGAAAACAGAGCCTGATGTTATTGGCATTATGACGGCACTCCGGCATAGTCTGAAACCTTCGCTGGCCGGATCCATTTGCCAACCGGCTCGCCTGTATACAGCCGCTATCCAGATTGAATACGAGCTTCCTCTTACATTTACATTTGAACGAAGCACCACGGAGGATTGAAGGCATTTGCCATGGTGCATACAGGTTGCCAGCCATTGATAACCGGTCAAAATCCATGCCAGCAAAACCAGGCTCTTGAAAACAGCAAGCTGTCTTGCGTTATTTTTATTCCTGTCCCGAAATCTGTGCCAGCAACAACAGGCTCTTGAAAGCAGAGCCTGATGCTGTTGGCATTATGACGGCACTCCGGCATAGTCTGAAACCTTCGCTGGCCGGATCCATTTGCCAACCGGCTCACCCTTGATACCACCGCCATCCAGATCAAATACGAGCTGTCCTCTTACAAAAGTTTTCGTAACCCGGCAATCAATTTTTCTGCCGATATACGGGCTGTGCTTATGGCGGTAATAGAGGTCTTCCGCACTTACCGTGTATGGCCGGTCGGGATCGAGAAAGAGGAGATCCGCATCTTTTGCGAGCGCAATTTCCCCTTTCGATTTTAAGCCAAAACGTTCGGCAGGGTTGGTTGCAATCATGCGCGTAAATTGCGTAATGGGAATATTGCGCTTTTTGACAGCCTCATCGAACATCAAATCGACATTATTCTGGCACCCGGTTATGCCGCCCCATACCTCAAAAATATTTCCGGTTTCGCTGTCCTTCATTACAGGCGGGCAAGGGGAATGGTCGGATGTCAGCATATCGATTTTTCCTTGTTTCAATCCTTCCCAAAGTTTTTCCTGCTCCGCTTCGCTGCGCAAAGGCGGGGAACATTTGGCAAGTGGGCCGATTTCCGCAAATTGGGCTGTTGTGATGGTAAAGTAATGGGGGCATGACTCAAGCGTGACATCCTGTCCTTCGTTCCGCACTTTCGTAATTTCTTCCACCCCTTCCGCACTGCTGACATGGACAAAATGCAGTTTGCACCCGGTTTGTTTCGCAAAATATAGCGCCCGCTTGATGGCATCCACTTCTGTAAATACAGGCCGTGTTGCAACATAATCAGCCGGACTTGTTTTCCCTTGTTTGATCATCTCCTCTGCTAACCCATCGGTAATGGCGGCATTCTCTGCATGAATCAATAAAATATGTCCCAGCTCGGCTAATTTTTTCATCCCCGCATAAAGCGTGTAATCATCTACATTTTTAAAGTCTCCCGGCAAATCGGTTCCGCAGCTGGCCATAAAACATTTATAAGCAACAACACCGCAATCGGAAAGTTCTTTTAACTGATCGAGATTACCTGGGACTAATCCGCCGTAAAAAGCGTAGTCCACATAGTTTTTGCCGGCGGCAGCGGCAAGCTTTTTTTCTAAAGCATCTTTTGTTGTCGTGGCAGGCAGCGCATTTAAAGGCATATCTACATAGGTTGTCGTTCCCCCGGCGGCAAGCGCCTTTGTTCCGGTTTCAAATCCTTCCCATTCCGTCCTCCCCGGTTCGCACATATGCACATGGATGTCGACCATTCCCGGCATCACATATTGGTCTGAAGCGTCATAAACTTGTTCTGCCGTTTCCTCAATTTTATCCGCAATTACAGCAATTTTTCCATTTTGGATGGCAAGATCAGCGATTTTAACGCTGTTTCTAAAAACAACTTTTCCATTTTTTATGAGCGTATCATATTTCATTGTGAATCCCCTCCCTGTGATTTGATTCGAGAACGACTGTGTTTTGAAAAATTGTATCCTTTTTAAATTTTGAAAACGGAAATGCGTATTTTGACAGAATGATATAGGCTAAACCAGCCGCAACAAAGCCGATGATCCATGCCAGTTCCACTTTTGCAAATGCGGCAGCCGCGCCAATTACTAATGAAATGACAGCCGCAGGGTTATAGCCGGAATAAGGCCCGTCTTCCGCGTACAAGTCGGCGATATTTACCTTTTGTTTTCGGAAGATGTAGTACTCAATCAATAGAATGGCTACAATCGGACCTAAAAACGCCGAGTAAGCCAGAATGAAAATGTCGAGCCCCTTTGCTGAAGAATCCCGGACAAGCACCCATGGAAAAGATGCAAAAGCAAGCAGCCCTGTAATGGTGACAGCATACTTAAATTTTAATTTCGTAAGCAATGTAATGACGTAAGTTGGTGGAATAATATTGGCAACCATATTCACCGAAACGGTCCCGATCACGATAAACGCAGACACGAAAAATGTAATATAAGGATTATCGACCACTGCTGAAAAAGCCTTTACAGGATTTGTAATTCCGGTAGCAGAAGCAAGCATGGCCCCCATCGTTAAAGCAAACCCGTATGCGATAAAGATCGGAATAAAATACAATAACCTTCTTTTTGTATGGCTGATCCCGGCTTTCAATTCTCTTGAATAATCCGCTGCACTTAAAAAGATGGCGGCATAATTGCCCATAAACGTCATGATAAAAGCAAAGAATGGCAGCCCCCACGTTCCTTTTGCATGCACCCATTTGTTTGCAATCGTGGCGCTATGGGATGTGAGAAGAATGCTGAACACATAGAAAAGTGCAGCTAAAATCACGACTGAAGTCAGGGCCTCCACCCACTTAATCGCATGAAAGCCATAGAGGGAGAGCGCAATTTGAAACAATTGGAGCACGATAAAGCAAACAGCCGCATTGTCAAAAGCTCCGCCCGTTGCAATTTTGGCCATTTCATTTAAAGCCGTGCCGCCAATCCAGCTTTGGTATCCGTACCAAACAATGGCAGGTATCCCGCGGCAAAGCGATGTGAATATCGAACCTTTTACGCCGAAGGACATTCTCAGCTGGACAACGTACGGAATGCCTGTTTTGTAGCCTAATCTGTCGTTCAATGAAAAGATGGTTGAAATAATACTGATGGCGATCAATGCCGCAGCAAAAGTTTGATAAATGTTTAATGTCGCCATCCCGGCCACAATCAGACTTGCACCAAGCGTAATATTTCCAATATTGACCCCGTCCCCAATCCACATAAAAATATAATTCAAAGGGCCAACTGTTCTGTCTGCATCTGTTTTCGGGATCAGGGAGGGATCCATACTCGCCTTCTTCTGCGGTTGCGGATAAGCACTTTCCAATTGAGTAGCCATTGCTTCAGCTCCTTTTCAATAGATTTACGGTAGTGAATTTGGAATGTTTCTTTTGATGTCGTTTAATATCACATATAATGTCATCTATATTTTTAATATAGCAAAGGATAAACGGTTTTTCATTAGCGATTTTGCACAATTCTTTATCTATTTATTATTCAAAATAGATAAAGTAGAACCAGTGTTGGTGTTTTCTTTGTTTTTTATGTAAGGTAACTTAACATGAATAGGAGGGAGAGCTGAAAGATTTTTTCTTGGTGAAAACAAAAGCTTGGGTTTGAGGAGACATCCTTTATCCAAATAATCGCTGCTGTAGGAAATGTAAAAACAGCAGATTCTGCACATGATTCAACCAGGATTTTTTAGCAAAAATGGTCACGGCCGGATTTGTATGGATGTTTTGCACCGAAAACTCGCCTCAGCAATTTCCCCATTCAGTGCTACCAATTTTGTTATAATAGAAATGCTAGGTGAGAGCCCAAAAATATCAGTGATCATTTCTGGTGAGCGAGGACAAATATTGTAAGCGGTTAAGTATAGAATGGTTTTTATATATTGTTGTGTTTACATCAAATCCATTTAGGAAAAGGAGCGTTGCGCATGTCCTATATCGTTGATTTCAAAAATGTGTCTGATGTTGGTCTAGAGTCTTCACCTGTTGCGAAGGCGCTAGCCGGTTTGCGTGCGAATGAGGCGCGCTATTTTATGAATAAATACAAACACGTATTTACTGTTTTGCCAGCTGCAGAAAGCGGAGAGACCCTAGAATATGTGAATAGGATTTTGAAAGAAGAACGCGGCATTGAATTTGCAGCCAAGCCATTGGAAACTTCGCGTTTTCAAGTGGAAAATATCCAATTTGCTTACGTCTTTTACGAGGATGGCCTCGTTGTCAATGTAATGTATTCCATAGATGATCCGAAGAAGCGGGCGGTTGGTTTTAAACTTTCTGAGGGGATGGAAGTACCAAAGGAATTAGAAGGGAAATTTAAATTTGCCAGACAAAAGTCAAAACTGGCCGGCACCATACGGGGGTCATTTTTTGTCATAAAAGGCGAGTATTAAAAGCAATAATCTGGACGAGCTTGCTGGACGAGTCAGAACAGGCCAAAAGCTGATTCGTCCGGCAAGCTTCGTTACTTTTCGTTCTTCAAGGACGTAAACTATTCTATCAACTGCCATCTACATAACCAATGCCACATTTTCCATCACTTTTTATTAATTTCATTTGTTTTTTCAACTTAACTGTAAGATATTCCAATTTCCGCCCAGCTGAGAAAAACTCCCCATTCTAGTCGTGCTGTTTTAGTTGATCCTTCAATTAAGCAGCCCAATTTTGCACATAGTCTTCTGAACTGATTGCGCTTACATGTTTTAACATTTGTTATATGATGAAAATGTAGGAAGGAGGAACAAATGGGAGTGAAAAATATGGGCGCTTCCAAGAAAAAGCTCATTTTAAACTACTTAGCACATCAAGAAGGATACACATCTGTTGAAGATTTATCAAGCACCTTTAAAATTTCCAAAAGAACGGTCTATTATATTTTCAACGCTCTAAATAAAGAATTGCTTGCAAAAAAAATGGAGCCCATTCAAAATGTCAGGAATGAGGGCTACTATCTAAAAAAAGAAACGAAAGAAAAAATACTTAAAACAGAGGATGCCATCGAAGAATCAACACCGATTAAATATTCAAAAGATGAAAGATGCAACATAGATATTCTGCTTAGTTTAATCAGTACGAAAAAAGTTACCCTTGAAGGGCTGTCTGAACTTGAAAATATCTCAAGAAATACTGCTATAACAGATATTGATCGGGCCAGAAGCCTGCTTAAAAAGTCCAACCTTGCCCTTAAAAATGATCCTAAACACGGCTACTGGTTAAGCGGAAAAGAAGAAGATATCCGTTGGTGGTTTCATGAATTTATTAGCAATCACTCAAATTTGTACAAAAAAATGATAAGCAGTGAACATTTTCAACACTTCATCGATTGCAAAGCTGAAAATCAATTTATACGTGGAACCGGTGCATGGTTAGAAGATGTAGAAAGATTGACGGGAAAACATTTTTCGGACGACGCTATAAACATTTTATCGGTTTATATCCCGTTTGTTATTCAGCGAATTAAAAAGAATAGAACAGTCGGACCATTAAAAGAATACGAATTAAATGTTCTGAAAACGTACCCTGAATACGAACTGGTTTCGCAGCTGTTAAAGTTATTTGATATTAATCCTGAAGTATATGAAAACGAAATCTTTTATATAGAAACACTTCTTTTGAGCAGCCAGATCAATTTTATCAGTTCGGAGTCCAAATATGCACCGCAAAAATTTACCGGATTGGATACGGTCGTTGAAAAAGTGATTTTACGTTTTCAACAAATATCCGGCATCAATTTCGATAATATTTATGAATTGAAAAAGAATCTGTACGTGCATCTTCTTGCTTGTTACTATCGGGTGCGCTATGGTGTGAAGTATCAAAACAGGCTGTTAAAGGAGATCAAAAAGAATTACGGGAATGTATTTTCATTTACAAGATTCTCCATTCAGCCTTTTGAAGCCTTTTGTAAACATTCTATCAGTGAAGATGAAATCTCGTTAATCTCGATTTATTTTGGTGCGGAAATTGATAAACAAAGAAAAAACTGGCCTACAAAAGCAGTTCAAAAAGTTTTGCTTGTCTGCAGCAGCGGTGTTGGAACTGCAGCCATCTTGAAACAAAAACTTCAATCGTTGTTTCCATTTGTAAGTTTTGAAGGTCCAATCACAGAGCGAGAGTATTTAAAACAATCGGAAATACAGGAAAACCTGGTGATTTCCACGGTAAACATTCCGGAAAAAAATAAAAAAGTCATTACAGTTCATTCCATCCCGGATCATCAGGATTTAAAAATACTCACCAAAAATCTTGTTCAATTTGATATTTATCGAAATGAACTTGTCTCATCTATTTTGGATGTTGTTAGTGATTATGCGAAGATTCATGACTTTAATGGCTTAACACAAGGATTAATTCAGCTGTTTAATAAACCAAACTTCAAGAGTGGAACAGGAGGGATCTATCAGCCAATGCTGAGTGAGCTATTAACTGATCATACAATTCAAGTTGTAAAAAATGATGGCCTCGATTGGATGAAAGCCATTCAAAAGAGCGCAAGCCCGCTCTTAATGGAGGGCAAAATTAACCAGGAATATATTGATGCCATGATAAACGTTGTCAATCAGCATGGGCCGTTTATCAATATTGGCAGAGAAATTGCCTTGGCGCATGCACGTCCCGAAAATGGTGTCAAGCACTTAGGAATGTCACTGTTGAAGCTTGATAAACCGGTTGATTTAGTAGATAAAGAACATCCGGTTAGGATTTTTATTACTTTAGCAGCCATCGATAATACGGCCCACTTAAAAGCATTATCCGAGCTTGCAACATTGCTGGGGAAGGAAGAAAAATTAGAGCAACTTTTACATGCGAAAACGAAAGAAGAAATTTTATCCATTATTACAGAGGAGGAGAATATTCAATGAAAATTGCAGCTGTATGCGGATCAGGTTTAGGTTCCAGTTTCATGATTGAAATGAACATCAAGTCGATTTTAGATCAATTAGGGATTAATCAGGATGATATTGAAGTGACTCACTTCGATATGGGAAGTGCTACCCCGGATTCTGCAGACCATTTCTTTGTCGGCCAGGATTTAGCTGAGGCAACTGAAAAACTTGGAGCCGAGAAAGTAACAGTATTAAAAAGTATTATTGATAAAAATGAATTGAAAGAAAAAGTGGTTCAATTTTTGCAAGAATCCGGTCGTTTGCCTGAATAATTCATGGATAAGCAAAAAATTCGTGCATGGATGCGTTTTTATCCAGATCTAACCAAAGATGAATGAACAAAGCATTATTTTTTCATTCAGACAAATTGAGGTGACGAGATCATGAAAGATTTTTTAAATGTATTAATTGGTATTGCCAGTACGCCGGCACTTCTTGTTGCTTTAATTGCCGTTATCGGTTTAATCCTTCAAAAGAAATCGATCAGTAACATATTGCTGGGCGGTATAAAGACGTTTGTAGGATTCCTGGTTTTAACAGGGGGTGCGGGTATTGTACAGAATTCTTTAACACCATTTGGGGAAATGTTTAAACATGCTTTTTCCGTTCAGGGTGTTGTCCCAAATAATGAGGCGATTGTAGCCCTTGCCCTCACAAAATATGGTACACCGACAGCATTGATTATGCTGGTTGGCATGATTGTCAATATTTTCATTGCACGGTTTACGAGATTTAAATATATCTATTTAACAGGGCATGCGACTTTATATATGTCCTGTATGATTGCGGTCATTATGACGGTATCCGGTTTTACATCCGTACCCTTAATCCTTTTAGGCGGATTGATTCTCGGAATGGCAAATGCCTTGTCACCGGCTATCGTGCAGCCATTCATGAAAAATGTTACTGGTACAGATGAAGTTGCACTTGGACATACCGGTAATTTTGGATACATGATTTCAGCTGTTATTGGTAAATTTTTCGGAAATCAAAACCATTCAACAGAAGATCTTAAAGTCCCAAAAGGCCTTTCCTTCTTGCGTGATTCAACGGTTGCCATAACGCTTACGATGGGAGTTATTTATATAATTCTAGCTATTTTTACTGGCAAAGGATATATTGAAGCAAAACTAAGCGATGGAACAAACTTTATTATTTATGCCATCCAAATGGCAGGTACTTTTGCTGCAGGTGTGTTTGTCATCCTTTCGGGTGTCCGTTTGATCTTAGGCGAAATCATTCCGGCGTTTAAAGGGATTTCTGAAAAATTAGTTCCAAACTCTAAACCGGCACTTGACTGTCCAATTGTTTTTCCATATGCCCCAAATGCTGTTTTGGTCGGCTTTTTCTCAAGCTTTATCGGAGGAATCGTGAGCATGTTTCTGATGATTGCCTTCCACACGATAATCGTTTTACCAGGTGTCGTTCCTCACTTTTTCTGTGGTGCAACAGCAGGGGTATTTGGCAATGCAACAGGCGGGCGCAGAGGTGCGATACTCGGTTCATTCATCCATGGAATCGTTATTAGTTTCATGCCGATTGCGTTGATGCCGGTATTAGGCAATCTTGGCTTTGAAAATTCTACATTCTCTGATACAGACTATGGTGTTGTCGGCCTTTTCTTAGGAGGTTTAGGAGGATTAGGAGGCGTTGTACTGATAACGACAGGAATTTTTGCTGTTCTTGCCATTATGCTTATTCTAACCGCGTTCAAAAAGAAAAATGCAAATCCTGCTGGAAATAAATAACCAATTGGTTTGGGGAATTTTAGAGATGAGATAAGTGTAAATGGTCCGGACCTCCATGGCTGCCATTTTAAAAGACTAAAGCGGATGAATGGATCCGTATGAACGCATGTACTGCTAAAATGCTGTGGACTCTTCAAATCACTTAAAAAGAAAAAGCAATTGGCTTAAAAATGAAAGAAAGCTCTTCTTGTAGCCGCGAAAAGAGCTTTCTTTTAACGCATATTCCGCACGTAAATTTTTCTATTTTGTGATTTTTTTAAAGGAATTTTCTCCTTCTTTGTAGAATTGAATGATTATCTAACTAGAGGAAGATGAGGAAATTTTTATGTCAGATCAAATTTTAACCTTACATGTGGGGCCGTCTCAACTTTTATCTAAACTGTGTGATGAAATAGAACTCGAAAAGACCATTAATAATTTAGTCAAATGGGATTCTGTCCGTTGTCATATCTCACCCGGAACAAGGATTAAAGCCCTTGTCTTAAACATTTTATGCAGTGGCAAGCCCCTTTATAAGGTTCATGAATTCTATCAAAACCTAGATTCTGAGATGCTTTTCGATACATCGATTTCACCCGATCAATTAAATGATGATGCATTAGGAAGAGCATTAGATTACTTGTATAAAGCCGAAGCATGGAAAGTATATTCCACCCTTGCATTAAAAGCATTAAAAAAATTGAATCTTCCTATTGGTGTACTCCATAACGATACAACATCAATTTCTGTTTACGGTGAATATAAACAACCGAAGGAAGATGGACTGCAAATTACGTACGGGTATAGTAAGGCCCATAGGCCTGACTTAAAACAAATCGTTCTGGGGATGGGGGTCACACCTGAACGAATTCCTATTCTTGCAAAAGTAGAAAATGGGAATACTTCGGATAAATCTTGGAATGTGGAATTCATTCAAAAGATGAGAAAAATCCTTTCCCATGAAGATTGGAAAAATCTCATTTATCAAGCCGATTCTGCATTAATCACAACGGAAAATCTAGCGGAAATTCAACAACAAAATTTATCGTTTATTTCCCGTTTACCTGATACATTCGGTTTAAGCACAGAACTAAAGAAAGAGGCATGGTTGCTCAATAACTGGGAAAGGGTAGGCTCACTTAGCAATAAAAAAGACGCAGCTATTTACCAAATTCAAGCTTTTGAAAGACAAATTCAAAACCTTCCTTACCGGTTTCTTGTTGTCCACTCAAACAATTTAGATCAACGAAAAGAGAAAACCCTAAATCGGGCGATCGAAAAGGAAGAAATAAAATTAAAAAAAGAGATAGAAAAACTAAGTAAAGTTATCTTTCATTGTAAAGAGGACGCACTAGAAGCAATTCAATCTTTTAAGAAAAAACAAAAGGCTTCATATTTCTGTTATAAACTAAACGTCCAGATGAGTGATCAACCTATCAAACGAAAAAAGAGAGGAAGACCTAAAAAGGACGAACAGACAAAACGAGAACAAATCTATCAGATACAACTGGAATCGTTTGAAAAAGATCATGATTTTATCGAAAATAAGAAAAGAATGCTCAGCACTTTTGTTTTAATCACAAATAAATTAGACGAGGAGACACTATCCAATCAAGAAGTTTTGAGGGTTTATAAAGGACAGTCGGCCGTTGAGACCCGTTTCCGATTAATCAAAGATTCACAAATGATTGATGCCATTTACTTGAAAACCCCGGAAAGGGTTGAGGCCTTAGGGATTGTGTATGTGATGGCTTTATTAATCTATGGAATTTTAGAATATCGAGTTAGAAAAGAACTGAAAGAAAAGAACCTATCTCTAATCTTGAAAGGAAAAAGGAAACTCTATCAACCCACAGGTCAAGCATTGTTAGAGCAATTAGAAGATATCACCGTGATCCTTATAAATCAAAATCGACAAAAATTAAGGCTCTTACCCGATAATATTGATTCACAAGCCAAAAAAATCATTGAATTATGCGGGTATGATCTATCAATATACGTGTCAAAAAATGTCGAAAACAAAGGCGAATAACACACAACAGGAGGAATTCATGAAAAGAATGTCGAATTCAATAGAACTTTATCGAAAATTCCTCAAAAATAAGAAGATATCATCCCACCAAAATGTTTAAATATAGTTCATTCAAAAATTAAAATGAATTTTATTTAAGACGTGCGAAATGTGGGTTTTAATGTAGAAAGCCGAGTTGCTGATGGTGCCTACTCATGCGAATGTTTAAAATGAAAACAACGGTGTTAAGAAAAAGCCCCTATTATATAAAATAAACTTAAGTTTTTCATCAAGCATGAGCAGCAATTTGCATGAGGCCTACTTTATTCAGCAGGCAACGGAGCTGCGATATTTTGTTCATTTATATAGGAGCTTTTTTAAGATGTTTTTTTCGTGATTACATCTATTAATTTGATGAATGCTTTTATTATAAATATGATCCTGAAATATTCATAGCTACAAATCCCATTTGATAAATTTTGTTAAATTAGTTGAAAATAACGGTATTTAATTAAGAACCGTAGCCAATTCATAAAATAACTGAATTTTCAATAGAACAACTCTGGTATTTTGGGCATACTTGCCCCTTGACTGAAAAATTTATTTTTTTCAGTTATGAGAAGTATTCTATTGGTCATTCCAATTGTAGCTTTTGAATTCGATTCAGTACATCCCAAAAGAAATTTTGATACACAAAACTCGATGATAGTTTGAAGTAAAGGGATCTGCCTGATTTCACGACTTTACTTGCCGCTTTAATTAACCGAGTACGTATCGTATCAATTTGCATAGTTTTTTGACCTTCCGGAAAACAAAGAGTTCGTAACCAATTGGTCAAATTATATGCAAGAAGTGTTAACATCATTTTTACTTCGTTCACTAGAAAAGCGTGGCTATTCATATGATCAAAGTAAAAGCCATTTTTTGCTTCTTTGATATAGTTTTCCATCGTCCCTCTTTTTTGATAAGCTCGGACGATATCTTGAGGAAAAGCTAATTCAAAGTTAGTAACAAAAAAGGAATGGGTAAAGAACAGCTCACCTGCAGGACGTACCGATTGAATAATCACCCTTCTTGGTTTTGACCATGATTTTGCTTGGTAAATCGTTTCTTCATAATAGGTTTCCGTCTTGGAAACATCTAAAGGTGCGGAAGAAGGATGGTATTCCTTCGCTAAACTTTGTAGTTGTGAATTCGATTTCAACCGAATAATATACAAAACAGATTCTTCTTCACACAGATCGTATAATCCCGGAACAGCAAACCCGCTATCTCCACGAAGAAACAGGGTAGTTTCTGGAAACATTTCGTTATAATGTTTAATGAGAGGCCGAATAAATTCCACCACACCATTTGATGTATAAACATTTCCGGGACGGAGTTGTGCTTTCAAAAAGTCACCAGTCGCACCATCAAAGGCGACTAATGGATGAAAACCCATCGTGCCATAATGAGTATTATATGACGAAGATTCTTGGTCCCCATATGTATCCGAATGAGTCGAATCCAAGTCGATAAATAACTCTTTCGATTGTCGAAAACAATGAATCTTATCAAGCATTTCTTGGTTAGCCAGATTTAATTGTTCAATTGAATCTTTATCAAATCGTGTATAAAAGCGAGACAAACTGGGCTGGGAAGCAAGTGTTGGAGTTTCAATGATTTCCTTAAACACAGGATCATGAGTCAACTGATCAGCCGCATCATCTTCCGCATACCCGGCAATGATTTGATAGACTTTTTGACGTAACAAGTTTTCATTTGAATGAAGATAATATTTCCTTGAATCGTTAAGTCTCAAGTACTTAACTAAAGTCTTTGAAAAACCAATTTTTTCATCGAATTCTCTAAAAAGAAACTCACCTGTATCGGAGGAAAGAGAACCTCCATCATTTGACAATTTAATTTTATGATTGAAATCAAGTGTTTTTTGCGTTAAAGTAACCATATAAAGAGTCCTTTCTGTTTGGTTTTTGTTTTGGTTACTTTAACTTTAACAGAAATGGATTCTTTTTTCATTTTTTTAATGAATTACAATAAAGCCGAAAAGGCTTGGTAATCCATAAGTTATAATAAGTTTCTGAATTTCTGTGAATAATTCAGGAAGAAAATTCAACAACTGATCAAAAGTCAACTACAACAATGGATTGCGGGTCTGCCGAATTATATCAAGGTATACCTACCTGTTTCAGTCTGCGAAAGTTGAGTTAACATTTATAGCTGGATACATTATTTGTGATGCAAATGCAACTAAGACAATCAAATAAGTAATAATAAACGTTTTAGATAAAAAGAAGCTTTTCAAGCCGTACACCTCCATTCATCATTCATGCTATGCCCAGATCAAGCTTTGAGCAATTTTATTATAGCATCCTTTCGAAATCGCCTCCATAAAATCCAAGGAAAATTAATTTTTTTCCGAACTGTTAACTGTTTTCTCTTTTCTATGTGGTTATCTTCCCGATCATAGGTTACAATCTTGATCAGACACGGCTGCAATAAAACCTTTTCTGCCTGTGGTCAGAAAAAAGGTATTGAAAAGAGAAAAAATTCATTCTATAATATGCGCATAGTGTTGTTTAGCCAACCGTTGTGATTTTCCGGGCATGGGGACCCCTTTTATATCCAAAATTCTGGCTACTGGTTTCTTCAGTTTTATGGTTGGAGGATGGTTCTCTGTCGGAATGTAATGTGAATAGGTGAATCATTTGTCAAACCCTTCACTGAATCCGCTTACAAAAATGACTTCGAACAGGGGTATGGCATGGCAGATGGCGAAAAATCGATATGGGTGGCAGTGGGGAGGCGCCCGTTTCGCAGAGAAGAATGAAAGTCATCCAGTACATTTTTCAGGATGAATGCCATGCCAGGGCGAACATGGCACCGTCAAAAGAACGGAAGCCCATACCCGCCAGCAGCAAGGCAGTCGGAATATTGCCATTGAGCTGCTTTTGGCCGGGAAATGGGGGGAAGGATGCACACTGTTTTTACGCGCAAAAAAGACGACAGCGTGTAACTTAATCAAGGGGATGGGAGGATGAATGCATTTGCAAACAAAAACGTTACAGGAAACAGATGAAAAATATTTATGGCATGCCATGAGGGGAGCCGCAAGTCCCGGGCAGCCCAATTTGATTATCACAAAAGCGGAAGGTGCTTGGGTAACGGACATTGAGGGTAACCGCTATTTGGACGGGATGGCCGGGTTATGGTGTGTGAATACCGGTTACGGCCGGAAAGAATTGGCGGAAGCGGCATACAAGCAGCTTCTTGAGATGCCGTACTATCCGTTATCCCAAAGCCACGTGCCTGCCATTCAGCTGGCCGAAAAATTAAACGAATGGCTTGGCGGGGATTACGTCATTTTCTTCTCTAACAGCGGTTCGGAAGCCAATGAGACGGCTTTTAAAATTGCCCGCCAATACCACCGGCAAAGAGGGGACCTGGACCGGTACAAGTTTATTTCCCGTTATCGCGCGTATCACGGCAATACGATGGGGGCGCTTGCGGCAACAGGCCAGGCACAAAGAAAGTATAAGTATGAACCGCTTGGACAGGGATTTCTTCATGTTGCACCTCCTGACACGTACCGGCATCCGGATGACGTGGAAACGCTTGAAAGTGCCAAGGAAATCGACCGTGTAATGACGTGGGAGCTAAGTGAAACGATTGCCGGTGTTATTATGGAACCGATCATTACTGGCGGAGGGATTTTACTGCCGCCTGATGGTTATATGGCGAAGGTGAAAGAGATTTGCGAAAAGCACGGTGCCCTTCTGATTTGTGATGAAGTCATCTGCGGATTCGGACGGACCGGAAAGGCATTTGGTTTTATGCACTACGGCGTGAAGCCGGACATCATTACAATGGCAAAAGGGATTACGAGCGGTTATCTCCCGCTATCAGCGACTGCTGTCAAAAGGGAAATTTACGAGGCGTATGCGGGCAGTGAAGATTATGACCGTTTCCGCCACGTCAACACATTCGGAGGAAATCCTGCAGCCTGTGCACTGGCTTTAAAAAATTTGGAATTAATGGAAAATGAAGCGTTGTTTGAACGTTCCCGCATACTGGGTGAACGGCTGCTAGAAGCGCTAAAAAGCCTGAAGGATCATCCAAATGTAGGGGATGTCCGCGGAAAAGGATTGCTGGTTGGCATTGAGCTGGTGGAAAATAAACAAACAAAGGAACCGGCTGCAGTCGAGAAACTGAATAAAGTGATAAGCACCTGCAAAGAAAAAGGCCTGTTAATCGGCAAGAACGGTGATACTGTTGCTGGATTTAACAATGTATTGCAGCTTTCCCCGCCGTTAAGCATAACCGATGATGACTTTCGCACGATCGTGCAAGTTTTAAAAGAAAGCATCTTCCAATTGTAAAAACGTTTCTTGTTAGAAAATGTGCTGCAAAGGAGAGAGAGGGTTTGGAGAATCAGCAACTAAAGAAGGACTTGAAAATTCGCCATATTACGATGATTTCGATCGGAGGAGTCATTGGCGCCGGCTTGTTCATGGGAAGCGGCGCCGTCATCCATTCGGCCGGCCCGGGTGCAGTCATTTCGTATGCTTTGGCAGGTTTACTTGTCATTTTTGTTATGAGAATGCTGGGGGAAATGGCATCGGTGAACCCGACAAGCGGTTCGTTTTCCACCTATGCGCGTGAAGCCATTGGCCCTTGGGCAGGATACACGATTGGCTGGCTGTACTGGTTCTTTTGGGTCATTGTCATTGCGATTGAAGCAACTGCGGGGGCAGCGAATATTCAATACTGGTTCCCGGAAATGCCATCGTGGCTTTTAAGTTTAATATTAACCGTTTTATTAACGCTCACAAATGTATATTCCGTTAAATCGTACGGTGAATTCGAATATTGGTTTTCAATCATTAAAGTGGCCACCATTGTTTTATTCCTGCTGCTCGGCCTCTCCGTTATTTTCGGCATCGTTCCGGGTGTCCAATCCCCAGGACTTTCCAACTTAACAGGGAATGGCGGTTTTATGCCGAATGGCTTTGGCAGCGTCTTATTGGGCATTACGGTTGTCATCTTTTCTTTTATGGGGACCGAAATTGTGGCGGTGGCGGCGGGGGAATCCTCCGAACCGGAAAGGGCAGTCAGAACGGCTACCAACAGTGTCATTTGGCGGATTCTGATCTTTTATGTCGGTTCGATTGCGATTGTAGCCACCTTGCTTCCGTGGAACTCGGCGAATATTTTAAAAAGCCCGTTCGTCGCCGTTCTTGAACATGTCGGCATTCCGGCAGCGGCTCAGATTATGAATTTC
Source organism: Weizmannia sp. WK01 (assembly GCF_025905465.1). Lineage (NCBI taxonomy): Bacteria > Bacillati > Bacillota > Bacilli > Caryophanales > Bacillaceae > Heyndrickxia > Weizmannia sp. WK01. Next base: position 920,646 of record NZ_CP109616.1, read on the forward strand.
ATTGTGCTGACCGCCGTACTTTCCTGTTTGAATTCTGGTTTATATACAAATTCACGGATGCTGTACGGGATGGCAAAAGCCGGCGATGCCCCGAAAATTTTTCTGAAGTTAAATAAAAACGGGGTACCGGTTTATGCCGTTTTGTGCGGGACGGTTTTCGCTTATGTCGGGGTTATTTTTAATTATATTTCCCCGGATAAAGTATTCTTGTTTTTAGTAAACAGTTCAGGCGGGATCGCTTTATTGGTTTACCTTGTCATTGCCTTTTCCCATTTGCGCATGCGCCGGACGGTGGAAAAAACGAATCCGGATGCCTTGAAGGTGAAAATGTGGCTGTATCCGTATTTAACTTATGTCACCATTTTGGGCATTGTTGCGGTTTTAGTCGCGATGATCTTTATCGACTCATTGCGCACGCAAGTATTGTTGACTTTGCTTATTGCCGTTCTCGTGGTCGGCTCGTATTTCCTTTTGCATCCTAAAAAAACAAATGTGCTGCCACTGGATAGTGAGGATTCAAGTATAAAATCTTAAGCACAGCAAAAAGCACCGTCTCTTTTAAAAAGGCGGTGCCCATTTTCCAGCTGTTAATCTGAAGCCGGTTTTGTTTGCATGGTTTTCTTTCTGTTTTCCTTTTTGGCGCCTGGTTTAAATGTATCTGCCCGTTTCACAAAAAGGGACATGATCAATACGACAATATTAATCGCGAGCGCGACGTAGAAGGAATATTGGATGCCGGCCAGCAACGCTTTTTGTCCTAAGGCGGCTTTATCAGCTGCTGTAAAGTGAAGCGGATTGATCCCGGACATCAGGTCTTCCGCTTTCGATTTTGTGACAGCATTCATGATCGTGACAAAAACGGCTGTTCCGATTGACCCGGAAACTTGCTGTGCTGTATTATTAACCGCCGTTCCGTGCGGGTTCAGCCGGGAAGGCAATTGATTCAAGCCGTTCGTCATAATCGGCATCATCACCATCGACATCCCGAACATCCGGAGCGTGTAAACCAGAATAATATAGGTGTAGCTCGAGTCAATTTGCAAATTCGCCAACATATAGGTGGAAACAGCTGTGATGGAAAGCCCCGTGACAGCCAGCACGCGGGGGCCGAATTGATCAAACAGCTTTCCGGTGATCGGCGACATAATCCCCATGACAATTGCGCCCGGCAGCATCATTAAGCCGGAGTCAAGCGGAGAGATGCCCCGTACGTTTTGCACATAGGCAGGTGTTAAAATCATGCCGGAAAACATGGCTGCCGCATTTACAATGGCAATGACAGAGGCAAGGGCAAACATCGGATATTTATACACGCGCAAATCCAATAAAGGTTCATCCATCATAAACTGCCGAATAACGAAGGCGATTAAAGCCAAACTGCCGGCAATCAGTGCCGTTAAAACCACTGGATCTGTCCAGCCGTCCGAACTTGCAGAACTGAATCCGTAAAGTAAACCGCCAAACCCGATGGAAGACAAGACTACCGAAAGATAATCAAGCGTTGCTTTTTTATTTTGCTCCATGACGTTTTCCGCTTTCCAGATCCCCAGAACGAGACTGATGACGGCTAGTGGCAAAATCATTTCAAACAGAAAGCGCCAGTCAAAGTATTCGACAATGTAGCCGGATAACGTCGGGCCGATTGCCGGGGCTGTAATCATGACAAGGCCAAAGACCCCCATGGCTGTTCCACGTTTTTCAATCGGGAAACTAACCAGCATAATATTCATGAGCAATGGCCCCATGACAGAAGATCCTGCAGCCTGGATCATCCTTCCTGTCAGCAGCAGCCCGAAGTTCGGGGCAAATGCTGCCAGAGCAGTCCCTAACGTGAAGATTAACATGGCCGTAATAAACAACTGCCGGTTTGTAAAGCGGGTCAGCAGGAAGGCGGATGCAGGAACCAGCACGCCGCTGACCAGCATATAACCTGTTGCGAGCCACTGAATGGTGGAATAATCTTTGATGTGTAAATCTGCCATGATGGAAGGCAGCGCTACATTGAGCAGCGAGTTATTAAGAAATGAAACAAAGGCGCCGATAAAAAGAACCCCGATCATGAGATAGGGCGGCCTTTTATGATGTGTTGCTGGATTCATATACTCTTTTTCCCCTTTTTGTAAATTGTTTTTATTTCTTGCCTGAAATTGCCGGAGAAGGTTCCCTGTACAATCCTTTTTTGAGCAGTTCCATTTGGGCAAGATAATGATCGAGTGCTTCTTCGGCCGTTAATTCCCTTGCGAATGCTTGCACAAGATTATGAAAGGTGACGGCCTCCAAAATCGTGATCATATCCTGCAGTTCCCGTTCATTATTGATGTTCAATTTTTTTGTGTTGACGGACCGGAGCAAAGCCAAATCCTGCTTTTTCAGATCCTCTTCAAAAAAATTTTCTGCCAAAGTATTTTCGGTTTTATAATTCATATTGGAAAAAGCATTTTTGAAAAAATTGGCATTTTCCTGGTTTCGGATGTCTTGAATGGCAAATTGAAAGACCTCGGTAAAAGCCGCAAATAAATCCCCGCCCTTTTTTTGGAGAGTGGAAATAAACTGTTCTTTGCTTTTTCGTGAGAGCAAACGCAGCAAATAATAAAACAAATCCTCCTTGTCTTCAAAGTATTGGTAAAAGCTGCCTCTTGGAATGCAAGCCTCCTTTACAATGTTTGCGACAGAGGATTCGTGCAGCGGCGCTCTTGAAAATTCCTTTTTTGCAGCTTGAATCAAAGTATCCTGTTTTTCTTTCGGCAACCGGAAAAAAGTTGGCTTCGGCATGGCAGCATATTCTCCTATCTTGAAAAATTGCGGCACGGGCATCTGTCCTGAAAATGACACCGTGTCATAAAAGAAACAATAAGAAGATTATATATGACACCGTGTTAAGATGTCAATGAAAAAATGACACCGTGTCACTGGAAACATTTCTTAATAAAGTGCACCGGTCTCTTCGCCGCAGCTTGCCGGGACAAAATAAGGACAACCGTATCTGAAAACACAAAACAGGCTGGGGAAGTTTTAAATCCGGTCTTACCGGTCGCGAATCTGCGGGGAAATCGTCGCAGGTCCAATTATGGAAACACAGGCTGGTGCCCGTCCCAGTTTTTACTATATAAAGTGAACGGAAAAAGGCTATTCTGTTGCCTGCAAAAATAATCGTCCTGAAGTATAACGAAATATTGCCTGCTGTAAGCTATCATACAATGAATGGTTTGGCGCTCATCAGAATTTTTCCTTCATTAAAAATAAAATTTCAAAGGCCGAAATGGAAAAAATCGGTGATTGTTTAGACAAAATTAGAGAAAGCAAATCCGAACTCGGCATTTCCAATGTGATTGACCCGATCCATACGCCGGAAGCCAAAAGTTCCCTTTTATCAAAAGACGGCACCACGCTTATGGTCAGCTTCAAGCTGGATAAAAAAGGGAGAGAAATCGATGACATCCAAAAACAGTTTGATGCCAGGCTGAAACATTCGCCTGTCGATTATTATTTGAGCGGGGAAGATTTTATTAACAATGACTATTTGAAGGCCTCCCAAGCCGGTGTGGAGCGGAGCGCAGCATTAACGGTCATTTTTATTCTCGTTGTGCTGGTGATTGTGTTCCGCTCCGTTGTGACCCCGCTCGTCTCGTTGGCGGCTGTCGCTTTTTCCTATTTGTGTTCAATGGGGATTGCCGCCCAGCTTATCGACAAAGCCGGATTTCCGGTGACAAGCTTGACGCAGATGCTGCTTGTGCTGATTTTATTTGGAATTGGAACCGATTATAATATCCTGCTTTTTAACCGGTTCAGGGAAGAGTTGTCCCACGGGAACCCGATTGATGAAGCGATTGTCCGCACATACCGGACGGCGGGAAAAACGATCGCCTATAGTATTGTGACCGTTTTTATCGCATTTCTGGCGCTTATATTTTCCGAATCGCCGATATATCGGTCAGGTGTCGTTGTGGTGATCGGGGTAACGATCCTTTTGCTTGAAATTTTAACCCTAACTCCTTTCATCATGAAAGTCCTTGGTACAAAGCTGTTCTGGCCGTCGAAAAATGCAAGCGGGCATAAGCCGAACCGGTACTGGGGAAAAGCTTCTTTCATCGCCGTAAAACATCCGATTATTACAGTCACACTCATTCTTTTGATCATTGCCCCGGCATTGATCTTCCACCAGGAGAAGCTGAATTTTGATACGGTTGGAGAACTTGGCAATAAATATCCTTCTTCCAAAGCGATCAACCTTGTTGCTGAACATTTCGGGAAAGGGCAGTCCATGCCTGCGGAGGTTGTGATTGAGAACGGAAAAGCAATGGATAATAACGCATCCATGGCTGTCATTGACAATATTACACAAAGGCTGAAAAAAATAGACGGTGTCGGGAAAGTTTCTTCGGTTACGCGGCCTGAAGGAAAGAAAATGGAGGACTTTTACATCGACAAGCAGATGATTACGGTAACGGACGGCTTGTCGCAAACGCAGGACGGGGTTGACCAAATCAATGCTGGATTAAAGACAGCCCAGGAGAAACTCGGATCCGCCGATTTTTCGAAAGTGAACGACATGGTAGATGGAACCGCCAAACTTAAAAATGGAATGGCCGCTCTCACCACCGGGCTCGAAAAAATTCAAAACGGCATTGGCAATGGGTCCGACCAGCCGGAAACACTGGCAAACGGCATCGCTACCATTGAAAAAAATCTTTCCCAAATGAGCAGCGGGGTCAGCACATTGTCAGCAAATTACGGGAAAATGCAGGCCGGCTATGCTGAAATGGGCAAAAATTATCAGCAGGCTGCACAAGCACTGCTCGGTGTAAAAAGTGCGATTGCGCAAATGCAGACGCTCGTGACGGCGCTCGGGCAAAGTACGCCAAGTGTGCAGAGCGACCGGAACTATTTGGCGCTGAAGCAAATGACAAACCAGCTCTCATCATCCCTCAAGCAAATCACGCCGGAAGGGATCAACACGCTGAACAGCAATTACGACAAGACGACAGCCGGGTTCAAGACAGCGAACGACAATCTATCCAAGATGGCTGGCGGGCTTTCGCAAATGGCAGACGGGCTCAAGAAAACCGAAAGCGGGATTGGCCAGGCGTCTGATGGCATCGGCAAAATAGTAACCAATATGAACGATGTGACAAAGGGGCTGGGCCAGATGAAATCGGGCCAGCAGCAACTCGCTTCCGGCCTTAGCGGTTTTAAACAGTTCGGCGATAAGTTGTCGGATGTTAACCGCGGATTAAAGCAAATTTCAGACGGCCTTGGCAAAACAAATGACTATCTGGCACAGCTGAAAACGGAAAAAACATTCCATATTCCGAAAGAAGCGCTCGCCGACAAAGATTTTAAAAAAGCAATGGACACGTATATGTCGGATGACAGAAAAGTGACGAAACTGACTGTCGTGTTGAGCAACGATCCTTATTCAAATCAATCATTGGATACCATTGATAAGATCAATAAAACGGTTGTCACCGGGCTGAAAGGAACTGTGCTTTCAAAAGCCGACAGCGGGACAGCCGGAACGAGTGCAACGACCAACGACATGAACCATATTCTGTCAAGGGACCTTGCCAAATCAACCGTGATCGTGACCATCAGCGTGCTGCTTGTGCTTCTGTTGGTTATACGGTCTTTCTGGCCGCCGGTTTTCATTACGGCATCCCTTGTCGGTGCCTATTATACAGCCATGTTTGTCATCAACTCTATTTTTCTTGGCATGCTGGGCTATGAAGGCATTTCTTCGTTTGTGCCGTTCTTTTCCTTTATCATCATCGTCTCGCTTGGTGTAGATTACAGCATTTTCCTGATGATGCGCTATAAGGAATACCCGCAGCTTGACCCGAGGGAAGCGATTATACTCGCTTCGAGACATACAGGCGGTGTCATTATTTCCGCGGTCGTTATTTTAGGCGGCACATTTGCCACGCTGATGCCTTCAGGAATGCTGCTGCTGGCTGAATTGGCAATCGCCGTCATTACCGGCCTTGTCGTGCTTTGCTTTATCCTATTGCCATTCTTTCTGCCAGGCATGATCGCCTTGCCGGAAGCCTTGGAAAAAATATTTTCGGACAAAAAGAAAGAAAACTTGGAGCTGGAGAAAGAATCATCCAAGCGATAATGAAAAAAGCAGCCGCTTATCCAAATTGGGAAAGGGCTGCTTTTTTTGCTGGCACGGTTTTAGATCGAGGCGGAGGAAGCAGGTAACCTTTTAGCTAAAGTACGGTAAAGAGATGGTAAGTGAGCAAACAGGCCAACTATTTTTTTGAAAAGTGAGCATAAAACGAGTATAGGTGAAGGAGCGGGCGCAAAAACTGGTGTTTCTTAACGTAGAACGGGTCTAAGTGAAGGAAGCGCGGGAAAAAATTATTGTTTCTTAACGTAGGACGCGCCTATGTGAAGGAAGCGGGCGAAAATTCCGTTGTTCCTTAACGTAGAGCGCGCCTACGTTAAGGAAGCGAGCAAAAAACGCAGTGTTCCTTAACATAGAGTGCGTCTATGTTAAGGAAGCGGGCGCAAAAGACGTTGTTCCTTAACGTAGAACGGGTCTAAGTGAAGGAAGCGCGGAAAAAACGCCGTGTTTCTTAACGTAGAACGGGTCTACGTTAAGGAAGCGGGCGAAAATTCCGTTGTTCCTTAACGTAGAACGGGTCTGAGTGAAGGAAGCGCGGAAAAAACGCGTTGTTTCTTAACGTAGGATGCGTCTAAGTGAAGGAAGCGAGCGAAAAATCTGGTGTACCTTAACGTAGAAGGGGTCTACGTTAAGGAAGCGGGCGAAATTCCGACAAACAATGTACGTAAACGCCCATATCACAAAAAATACATGCCAGCGGAAGAATGAAAATCCCGTCGCAAATCAGGATAGACCGCTTCGAAGTGCCTAACCCCGTGAAAGATGCCATTTTAGCATGTATCAATTTCCGGGGTTCCTCTATACTAAACGTAAAAGCATTTTAGAAAGAAGGGGCAAGCATGAACTATTTTGCGGGTTTGCTGATTGTCTGTGCGCTCGTGCTCGGCAATGCGGGGTGCTCCGCAAAAGATGGCAAACAAAGCCGGGAAGCTGCAGCAATCAATACGGTTGCGCATTCTGGCTGCACGGCAAAGCAAAAAGCGGAACAGACCAAAATGGGGGTTGCCTGGTACCGGACATCCGGGGAAGCAAAAGCGCTCTATTATCAAGGATACAATATCGGAAAACAGCGTATTGAGGAGAGCCTGAAAACCAAGGTAAAAAAGAAGCGGGCCATCGTGCTGGATCTCGATGAAACGGTGCTGGATAACGGGCCGTACTTATCTTATATGGTAGAAAAAGGCATTTCGTTTGGCAGCGGCTGGGGAGCATGGGTGAAAAAAGCAAAAGCAAAACCGCTCCCGGGGGCGCTTTCCTTTTTAAAATATGCCGACAAAAAAGGAATCGATATTTATTACATTTCAAACCGGGACGAAAAATATATGGATGCCACCCTTCGCAACTTGAAAAAAGAAGGGATCCCGCAGGCCGTCCGTTCCCATGTGCTGTTGCAAATAGGAACAAGCAGCAAAGAAGCACGCCGACAAACCGTTGAAAAGAATTATGAAATCATTGCCTTGTTCGGTGATAATCTGGGTGACTTTTTTAAGACATTTGACGGAAAAGGAAACAAGGCGCGCAGCCTGGAAGCAGACCGTTTCCGCCATGCATTTGGCCGCAAATTTATCGTATTCCCGAATCCGGTTTACGGGGATTGGGAGCATGAATTGCCATGTGGTTCATAAACGCAAAAAAATTCCGGAGTTCTCCGGAATTTTTATATGCACTATGTATGGCGGAGAAGGTGGGATTTGAACCCACGCGACGGTCACCCGCCCTAACGCATTTCGAGTGCGTCCCCTTCAGCCGCTTGGGTACTTCTCCATATGGAAAAAAGAAAGATGCTGGTGAGAGGACTCGAACCTCCGACCCCTTCATTACGAGTGAAGTGCACTACCAACTGTGCTACACCAGCATGGAATCAATCAGGACAATGTAAATTATATTATAATAAAATCCGGATTGCAAGAGGAAATTTAAAAAAAGTGTTGTAATGTTTTTCCGGCATGTTTCCGGTAAAATAAGAGAAAAGATGTTTCCGGGGGAGGAAAGGATATGGATTTTTTAAAAGCCTCAACGCTGGAGGAAAAACTGGACCTAATTCAAACGCTTGCCGGCCCGTTTTCCGAAAGGGCGGCTGCCAATGACTTGGAAGGACGGTTTGCTTTTGAAAATATTCAAGATTTAAAAGAAACAGGCTATACAAAGCTGACTGTGCCGCAAAACTACGGTGGGGGCGGCATTTCGCTGTATGAGCTTGTCCGCCTGCAAGAGGCCATCGCGGTTGCGGACGGGTCGACTGCCCTTTCCATCGGGTGGCATATGGGGATTTTAATGCATTTGTCCGAAACAAGAACATGGAACGGGCAATTGTTTGAACGCATTTGCCGTGCGGCAGCAGGGAAGGCCGCCCTCATCAACACTTGCGCAACCGAAGCGCAAACGGGCAGCCCGACGCGCGGTGGCATGCCGGAAACAACGGCAACGGAAAAGAACGGCGAATGGGTGTTAAACGGGAGAAAAACATTTGCCACCATGTCTCCGGTGCTCGACTTTTTTATCATTACCGCAACGATTCCGAAAAAAGAAGCGGTTGGCAGTTTTGTCGTTCCGCGGGAGACGGCTGGCCTTTCCGTCGTCGAAACATGGGACAGCATTGCTTTAAGGGCAACCGGCAGCCATGATGTTGTGCTGGAAAACGTCAAAGTCCCGCTTGCGAACCTGGCGGAGATCCAGACGAAAAAGAAAGAGCCGGCCGGTTATCTGCTCCATATCCCTGCCTGTTATTTAGGCATTGCCGAGGCAGCGAAACGGGAAGCGGCCCGCTTTGCTAAATCGTATACGCCGAACAGCCTGAACCATCCGCTTGCGGAACTGCCGGCTATCCGCCAGAAATTCGGTGAAATCGAGCTGAAATTGATGCAGGCGCGGCATTTTCTGTATTCGGTTGCGAAAATGTGGGATGAAGCCGGAGCAGAACAAAGAAAAGAGATGGGCCCGGAACTTGGGGCAGCGAAAATGGCGGTTACGAATCATGCGATAGAAGCAGTTGATTTAGCGATGCGAATCGTAGGTGCCAGAAGCCTGTCCGAAAAAAGTCCGCTGCAGCGCTATTACCGCGATGTCCGCGCCGGGCTCCACAACCCGCCGATGGATGATGCCGTCCTTATGCAGCTCGGCGCGCGTGTGTAAAATCAAAAAGCATCCGATGGTCTAAAAAGCGGGAAAACAGAATTGTGGATCTGGCCATGAGGATAGTCGGCGCCCGCAGCCTTTTTCAAAAAAGCCCGCTGCAGTGCTATTACCGTGATGTGCATGCGGGATTACACAATCCGCCGATGGATGATACCGTCCTTATGCAGCTCGGCGCACGCGTGTAAAATCAAAAAGCACCCGATGGTCTAAGCAGCCGGGAAAAAGGGGGGGCGCAAAGCAGCAGAGCGCCGCCGCTTTTTTCGGTCCGCTTTGTCGCTACTGCTAAAAAAGCGGCAACTGCTGATAAATGCACTGTTGCCGCTCCATGGTTTGCTTACGTTCGATGATGTGCCGGATGAGCCCGTACGATTTCATCCTGCCATTTTTCAAGGATTTTCCTGATATTTTCCGGGGCGGTTTTCGGCTTGCGGGTGTAAGACAGCAGGCCGTTTGTTTCTTGCTCGACATCTGCAAGCTGCGTATAACAGAAGCCTCCTCCTTATCAAAACGTATTATAATAAAAAATAAAAATTTAGAAATAATTTATTGTCGAGGTATTTTTTATGAGGAAAATCTATGAATTCATGAGTAAAGATGAGAAGAAGAAGGCTATATCTTTGCTTACTAAAGATATAGATGAGCTAAAGAAGGAACAAAAACTAGAAGATGAAAAGGGATATCCCCGAGTAGTAAAAGACGCAATAGAAGAAACAATCCAAAGGTACAAAAAAGATATGGAGTATTTAAAAGATGATTTAAAAAAAGAAGAGAAAAAATCTTAAATCAGTTATTACAGCAGTGGATCGTATTGGAATGGTAAATGATTGTACTGAGGCTCTATTATTTATGGCTTGCTGAATAAGCAAAATTCCTAGATTTGGCAAGGATGCTGACAGCTTTGGCAACAATTTAAATGCAAGGGTTTTACAACAAATCCAGGAAAAGTTGCACGCGAAAGCCGATTCAACGTATTGAGAAGACAAAATCATGCATTTTCGCATATATTTTGTGACGGAGTTTGCAGAAAAATTTGGTACAAACTCAGAATCGGATTCGTTCAGCAAGCCCTATTTAGAAATGGAATATTACCAGTAAAAATTTTAGTAAAAATGTTGCCTTTTTTTACTTCTGCGTGTAAGATGGAATTGAAGAAAACGTTTGCAATCTTTTTATTCTATTCTATTACACTTAGGGGGGAACGACCATGAGCAACCCAAATTTGTCTCAGGCTTTTAAGGAGTATTTCGGGACGGCGGCGGAGCGCGCGTTTTTTGCGCCGGGCCGGATTAATCTGATCGGGGAGCATACCGACTATAACGGCGGCCATGTGTTTCCGTGCGCGATTACCATGGGGACGTATGCTTTGGCCAAAAAACGCGATGACCGCAACATTCGCTTTGTATCTTTGAATTTTAAAGAAAAAGGCGTCATCGAATTTACGCTTGACGATCTGGCATACAACAAAGCACATGACTGGGCCAATTACCCGAAAGGCATGCTGAAATATTTGAAGGAAGCGGGGCATGAAATAGAACAGGGTTTTGACTGCCTCGTGTACGGCAATATTCCGAATGGGGCCGGCCTGTCTTCTTCCGCCTCCATTGAACTATTAACCGGCGTGATGCTTGAAAAATTGTTCAACCTGAAAGTGGAACGGCTCGATCTTGTCAAGCTCGGGCAAAAAACGGAAAACCAATTTATCGGCGTAAACAGCGGGATCATGGATCAGTTCGCGGTCGGGATGGGCAAAAAAGACGCGGGCATTTTGCTCGACTGTGCCACGCTTGCGTACGAATATGCCCCGATCAAGCTGGATCACCATAAAATTTTGATTATGAACACGAATAAACGCCGTGAACTTGCGGACTCTAAATATAATGAACGACGTGCGGAATGTGAATCGGCACTGAAACAGCTGCAAAAGAAACTCGATATCGAAACGCTCGGCGATTTGACAGAAGAAGCATTTGAAAAAAACAAGGAAATCATAGACAATGAGATTGTGAGGAAACGGGCAAAACATGCGGTTTACGAAAATGTGCGCACGCTAAAAGCACTTGACGCATTAAAACGTGGCGACCTGCCCGCTTTCGGAGAACTGATCAATGCCTCCCACCGTTCGCTGCGGGATGATTATGAAGTGACCGGCAAAGAACTCGATACGCTGGCCGAAACCGCCTGGAAGCAGGAGGGCGTGCTCGGGGCGAGAATGACGGGCGCGGGATTCGGCGGGTGCGCAATCGCAATTGTTGAAAATGACAAAGTCGATGCGTTCATCAAAAATGTCGGGGACGTCTATGAAAAAGAAATCGGCTACCGGGCGGACTTCTACACCGCAAGCATCGGTGATGGAGCAAAAGAAATGACAATGGAGGAACTTGTATGAGCATTTTAGTATTAGGTGGAGCCGGTTATATCGGCTCGCATGCCGTATATCAACTGATCGACCAAAAATATGACGTGGTGGTGATTGACAATCTGCAAACCGGCCACCGCGCCGCAATCCATCCAAAGGCAAAATTTTACGAAGGCGATATTCGCGACCGTGCCTTTATGCAGGAAGTTTTCGGGAAAGAAAAAATTGACGCGATCATTCATTTTGCAGCCAACTCGCTTGTCGGCGAATCGATGGAACAGCCGCTGAAATATTTCGACAACAACGTATACGGTACGCAAATTGTGCTTGAAATGATGAAAGAATTCCATGTACCGCATATTGTGTTTTCTTCGACTGCCGCAACATACGGGGAACCGGAACGCGTGCCGATTACAGAGACAATGCCGACCGTTCCGACCAACACTTACGGCGAGACAAAACTGACGATGGAAAAAATGATGAAATGGTGTGAAAAAGCGTACGGCATCAAATACGTTGCACTTCGCTATTTTAACGTAGCCGGCGCAAGATCAACCGGCGAAATCGGCGAAGACCACCATCCGGAAACGCATCTCATCCCGGTTGTATTGGAAACGGTGCTCGGAAAACGCGAGGCAATCACCATTTTCGGCGAAGACTATGATACAAAAGATGGGACATGCGTCCGCGATTACATTCATGTGGAAGACTTGATTGATGCCCACATTCTCGCGCTTCAATATTTGCAAAACGGCGGTGCAAGCGATGTGTTCAACCTCGGATCAAGCAACGGATTTTCTGTCAAAGAAATTGTGGATACCGTCCGGGAAGTGACCGGCAAAGGCTTTAACGTCAAAATCGGCGACCGCCGCGCCGGGGATCCGAGCACGCTCATCGCTTCATCCGAAAAGGCTAAACGTGTGCTCGGCTGGAATCCGCAAAAAACGGATATCCGCCAGATTATCAAAGATGCATGGAACTGGCATGAAAGCCATCCAAACGGTTACGACGACAGAAGGTGAAACCAGTGGCAATTTTTGAAACGGTCGAGCAGCTTGTAAACAAGGCTGTCCGTGCCGGGTTAATCGGGGAAGAAGACCGGGTGTATGCGAGAAACCAGGTGCTGTCACTTTTGCATCTGGATGAATTTCATGAACCGGAAGAAGGCGGGGCGGATCAGGATATTCCTGATCTCCTCCGCATCCTTGTCCGTTACGCGTGCGAAAAAGGCATCATTCAGGATGTATTGGATGAGAAAGACATTTTTGCAAGCCACATCATGAATGTGTTTACGCCGCGCCCGTCAACGGTAAACCATATTTTCCGGGAAAAATATGCGGAAAGCCCGGCTGAAGCGACCGATTATTTTTACGCATTAAGCAAACACAGCAATTATATCCAAACGAAGCAGATTGCGAAAAACATTGTATACAAGACGCCAACGGAATACGGCGATCTTGACATTACCATCAATCTTTCAAAACCGGAAAAAGACCCGAAGTCAATTGCCAGGGAAAAAAACGCCAAAAAAGGCCATTACCCGAAATGCCTGCTTTGTATGGAAAACGAGGGATATGCCGGCAGAACGGGGCATCCGGCACGGTCGAACCACCGGCTTATCCGCCTTACCCTCGGCGGCGAGCCGTGGTATTTGCAATATTCACCGTATGTATATTACAACGAACATTGCATCGTGCTGTCGGAAACGCACCGTGATATGAAAATCGACAAAGCGGCTTTTCAAAGATTGCTTGAATTTGTCGGGAGGTTCCCGCATTATTTCCTTGGTTCAAATGCCGATCTGCCGATTGTCGGCGGTTCGATTTTGTCGCACGACCATTATCAGGGCGGGCGTTATGAATTTGCGATGGCAAAAGCGGCTGACGACTGGCAGTTTGAAATGAAGGCATTTCCGGATGTGGAAGCCGCCGTTATCAAATGGCCAATGTCGGTCATCCGGCTGCGAAGTGCAGAGGCGGCACGGCTTACAGAGGCCGCGGATCATATTTTGCAAATCTGGAAACAGTACAGCGATCCTTCCGCCGACATTCTCGCGGAAACAAACGGGACGCCGCATAACACGATTACGCCGATCGCAAGAAAACGCGCGGGCCGGTTTGAACTTGATCTTGTGCTCCGCAACAACCGGACAAGCGAAACCCATCCGCTTGGCATTTTCCACCCGCACGCCGAGGTCCATCATATTAAAAAAGAAAATATCGGGCTGATTGAAGTGATGGGGCTTGCGGTTCTGCCGGCACGGCTGAAAAATGAGCTGGCCGAAGTGGAGAAATATTTGCTCGGGCAGCCGAACGCCATTGCCGCCTACCATCTTGACTGGGCAAACGGTTTAAAGAAAAAATACGAAGGCACGGTGGCAGCGGAAAACGTGGAAGGCATCGTCCGCAACGAAGTGGGCAAAGTCTTCTTGCAAGTTTTGCAGCACGCCGGCGTCTTTAAACGGGACGAAAGAGGAAAACAGGCATTCCGGAATTTTTTGCGTAAGTTGTAGGCGGTCCGTTCCAACCTTTTTTTGCGCATGTTCACGGTGAAAGGGTGCGGGCTGCTAAACGCCTTCCGGAATGTACCGCGCACACCAAACAGCAGGCCGGTTTTTTACGTGGCTTTCAGGCCGGCTGCGGATTCCGGAAGCGATTGGCGCGGCCGCGGGGAACAGGAGCCGGCAACGCGTTCCAACATTTTTAGCATACGCTTTTGACGCATATAGGGGGCTGCAGATCACATTCCGTAACTTTTAGCTCAGACGGGTACACCGGGCCGTTTTATATGGCCCGCAATCTTTAACGGAAAAGGGCTGATCAAAATGGAAATAAAAAAGGCATTGTTTGGGGAATTGGAAGGGCGTCCGGTCCATGCTTATGAATTGAAAAATGACCGCGGCATATCTGTAACGGTGCTTGAATACGGTTGCATCATCAATAAGATCATCGTGCCGGACAAAAACGGCAAAGCGGAAAATATCGTGCTCGGGTATGACAACCTTGACGGCTACCTCCATGGTGTTCCGTATTTCGGCGCTATCATCGGCCGTATTGCCGGCAGGATCGCCGGAGCTTCTTTTGAACTGGACGGCAAAACATACAAGCTTTCTGCCAATGAAAACCGCAACCATCTCCATGGCGGCTTCAAAGGGTTTAACGCCGTCATCTGGGACAGCACACCCATTGAACAAGACGGCGCAGTTGGTGTGAAATTTACGCATATAAGCCCGGACGGCGAAGAAGGCTATCCCGGAAATCTCGATGCCACCGTGACCTATCTTTTAACAAATGAACAAGAACTGAAGCTGTCTTATCAGGCACATACGGATAAAAAAACGATCGTCAACATGACCAATCATGCATACTTCAATTTAAGCGGCGATATGAAACGCGATGTACGCGGGCACAAATTGCAAATCCCGAGTAACCGTGTGCTTGAACTTGGCCAGGAAACGCTGCCGACAGGGAAAACTTTCGATGTCACCGGCACCGCGTTCGATTTTCGGAACGGGCGAAAAATCGAAGACGGCACGGTATCAGATCATCCGCAAAACGTCCTTGTCGGAAACGGCTATGACCACGCGTTTTTATTGCCGGAAACGGAAAAAACGATCCGCTTAAAAGACGAAGAGAGCGGGCGCGTGCTGACGGTGGAAACCGACCAGCCTTGCGTCGTCGTTTATACTTGCAATACAATGGGCAATGACGAATATGAAATCCGCGGCCGCAAGCCTTCAGATTATTTGGCGGTCTGCCTTGAGACGCAGGGTGTGCCGGATGCGATCCATCACCCTGAATACCCGTCTGTGATTCTAGAGCCGGGTGAAACATACCGTGCCCATACAAAATGGATTTTTGGTTGAAAAAGATTGAGGTGTAAGCATGGCAACGATTAAAGATATTGCAGAGAAGGCGGGTGTTTCCATTTCAACGGTTTCACGCGTGCTGAATAACGACCCGTCACTTTCCGTTAGTGACGATACGAAAAAAAGAATCTTTGAAGCGGCTGAAGCGCTTTCCTACAAGAAAAAAACAGCCCGGAAACCGGAAAAAATTAAAATTGCGCTAGTGTACTGGTATACGGAACAAGAAGAGCTGAATGATTTGTATTATTTATCGATCAGAATGGGCATTGAAGCACGCTGCAGCATGAAAAATATCCGGCTGACGAAATACGATTTGACGCATTTGGAAGAGATGGGGAAAGAGCAAATCCAGGGCATTATTGCTGTCGGGAAATTCAGCCTGGCGCAAGTGGAGAAGCTTCTCTCTGTTACCCCGAATATCGTATTTGTCGACTGCTCGCCTGACGACAACCGCTTTGATGCTGTTGTGGCCGATTTTGAAAAAGCGACAGAAAAAGTGCTCGCCTATTTTACGGAAAAAGGCCATACACAAATCGGCTTTATCGGCGGCAGGGAAAATTATAAAGATGCGTCCGCCACGATTGAGGATCCGCGCGAAACGGCGTTCAGGCGCTGGATGCAGGCAGCAGGCCGCTGGAATGAAAAATGGGTATATATCGGTGCGTTTTCGACTGAAGACGGATACCAGTTGATGAACGAGGCGATCCGCGAACACGGGGACGCGCTTCCGACCGCTTTTTTTGCCGCCAATGATGCGATTGCGATCGGGTGCCTTAAGGCGCTTGCGGAAAACAACATCCCGGTGCCCGGCCGCGTGAGCCTTATCGGCGTCAATGACATCTCGCTGTCCAAATATGTTTTCCCGCCGCTTTCTACTGTGAAAGTGTATACGGAATTGATGGGCGAGACAGCAGTCGATACGCTGCTGGAACGTTTGGAAGGCAGAACCGTTGCAAAGAAAATTTTTATTGCCACAAAACTTGTTTGCCGCAAAAGCGGATGAGTGAGTGGGAAAGCGGGTAAAAATGATTTTGAGGCTGTCTGTTGCGATCTTGGTTTTGGAATGGTATGGCCGCGAACTTTACGGAAAGCGGAGTAAATTTTAGGGCAGATGATGCAAAGGTGCCGAAGCAGTGCAGGTCCCGGTTTCAATAATAGCGGGGGCACGAAAGAAAATGGGCGGGCTTTGCGAAAAGTAGAGTAGCGATTAAGGCAGGCTTTGCAAATGCATCGGGGCAGTGCGAGTATAGGTTGCTGTTTCGAAATGGCATATATTGCAAACAAAACCGCCGCAAACCTGTCGTAAGTGGGCAGGATTTTAGGGCAGATGATGCAATGCCTTGAAGCATTGCAAGTACCTGCTTCAAAAATAGCAGTGGCGCGAAAGAATGGCCGCGGCTTTGCGAAAAGTAGAGTAGCGATTAAGGCAGGTTTTGCAAATGTATCGAGCAGTGTGGATCCCGGCTCCAGCCCGGTTCCAGGCTGCAGCACTTGCCTCGTGCAAAGCGGAGGCCCGCATAAAGCCGGGGCCGCATGCATATAATAGAAGCATGCACGAATGCGCCGGGACGGTTTGCACACTTGCCTGCATACGTTAACGCAGCAGGGCCGGTCCCCTTTTTTGTGTTAAAGTGTGTTATACTAAACATAAGAAGGGAGTCTTTTATGATGGCATATTTTAATAACCAGAAGGAGCCGGTGCCTGAGGTGGAAACGACCGTATGGGCCTGCACAAACGATGATTGCAACGGTTTTATGCGTGAAAACTTTACTTTTGAAGAAAAGCCGCACTGCCCGCTCTGCCACTCCGATATGAAAAAAGAAGTACGCGTGCTGCCAGTTATCGGAAGTTAAAAAAACAGTTATTTTTTGTTGCCATTTTTCGGGCCTGTTGAAACCCCTGTTTTCAACGGGTTTTTTACTATCTGCGGGAATCGTTAAGCCATTTTTTGTAAAACCCGATTGCGCGCGGTCTCCAGCATACAAAAGGGGTGCCATGAAAGCACCCCTTTATCTCACTTTTTTTCTTTCCATTCGGCGAATATCTCATCCGCGATTTCTTCCAGAGATTTCACTTTGCCGTGCGGGTTTTGCGATTCTTTCCGGACTTTCCACTGTCGTTCTTCTTCGCGCTTTGATTTACTCACTTGGATCACTCCTGTTTGCCATCTGTAAATTTCGCGAATCTTTTCATATCCTTATCCGTTTCAAGCGCTGTCACAGCAAACGGTTTATAAGGCTTATGTTCACTGAACAAGCCAACCTGGTTGCTCCCATGCGCATCATTGACAACCGTTTCCGCCTCATTGTCCCGATGCGTCACCTCACGTTTGTCAGGCATAGTATTTCCACTCCTTGTTCAAAATAAAATCATGTTTTCCGCCGATCAATGTTATAATTACCTATTATGAAGCAAACGATTTACGGAGGAGGAAACTGCTGCAATGGATTTAACACCAGGAACCGTTGCCGAACTTACGGTGGTGCGGGAAGCGCCGTTCGGTTATTTTTTATCTAACGGGACAGAAGACGTGCTCCTGCATCACCGGGATATTGTGGAACCCTTTGATCCGGAAGCGGTGCAAACGGTCTTTCTATATCAGGACCATCAGGGGAGGCTGGCCGCGACAAATGTGATTCCGGACATCCGATTGGGGACATACGGCTGGGCGGAAGTTGCCGGCACCAAAGAAAAACTTGGCGTTTTCGTTTCGATCGGAATTCACAAAGACATGCTTCTTTCTGTTGATGACTTGCCCCCGATCCGCTCGCTCTGGCCGGAAAAAGGCGATCGTTTATACATTACCCTTGATCTTGACAAACATGGGCGCTTATTCGCAAAATTAGCCGAAGAAAACATGGTCAGGGATTTAGCGAAACAAGCCGGTCGTGAAATGTGGAACAAAGATGTCACCGGGCATGTGTTCCGACTGACAAAAGCGGGTTCTTCAATCATAACCGATGAGGGCTTTATTGGCTTCATCCATGAATCACAGCGCAAAAACGAACCGCGCCTCGGGCAGAAAGTGGAAGGCCGCGTCATTGATGTAAAAGAAGACGGGACACTGAATGTCTCGCTTTTGGGGCGCGCTTATGAAGCATTGGATAAAGATGCGGAAAATATCCTTGCCTATATGGATTCCCGCGGCGGAAAAATGCCGTATTGGGATAAAAGCATGCCGGAAGAGATTCAGGAGCGGTTTGGCATCAGCAAAGCGGCGTTTAAACGTGCGCTCGGCCGTCTGATGAAAAACGGCACCGTCTATCAAGAAGAAGGCTGGACTTATCGGAAGGAGGGAAAGTAATGGCAGCTCCAAGGTTGAAACGCATTCACCATATTGCCATCATTTGTTCCGATTATGCAAAATCAAAGCATTTTTATGTCGATTGCCTCGGATTGGAGCCGGTGCGGGAAGTATATCGGAAAGAGCGGGATTCCTACAAACTGGATCTTTCGGTCGGCGGCGTATATCAGATCGAGCTGTTTTCCTTTCCGAATCCGCCCGCGCGTCCGTCATTTCCGGAAGCTGCGGGCTTGCGGCATCTTGCATTTGAAACGGACGATGTAGAAGCGGATAAAAAGCGGCTTGAAGAAATGGGCATTCAAGTAGAAGACATCCGCATTGACCCGCTTACAGATAAAAAATTCACCTTTTTCCAGGATCCCGACGGTCTTCCGATCGAATTGTATGAAAGCTGACCTGTTACTGCGGATGAAAAAATTTGCAGACAAACGGCCGGTGCAAAAAAACAGATTGGCAGATAAAGAAATAGAAAACGCCCCCGTATAAACACTAAAATTTGGCAAACAAAAAAGCGGCATCCGGACAGCAAAAAAATGGCAGGCAAGAAACGAAAAATGGTTCCAAATGGGCAAAAAATTTTTCGCTCAGAAGATAGCTGAAGACAAACGGCCGATTGAAAAACACGGGGATACCGGGACAGCAAAAAATGGCAGGCAAGAAACGAAAAATGGTTCCAAATGGGCAAAAAATTTTGCATGCAGAAGATAGCTGAAGACAAACGGCCGATTGAAAAACACGGGGATACCGGGACAGCAAAAAATGGCAGGCAAGAAACGAAAAATGGTCCCAAATGGGCAAAAAATTTTGCGTGCAGAAGATAGCTGAAGACAAACGGCCGGTGCAAAAACACGGGGATACCGGGACAGCAAAAAATGGCAGGCAAGAAATGAAAAACGTCCCCAAACGGGCAAAAAAATTTTGCGTGCGGAAAGCAAATGGCCGGTGCAAAAACACGGGATAACCGGCGCGGGTGCAGGAGCGGTATGCTATAATGAAAAGGACTGAAAATGCTTTGTTCATATTTGAGCAAAGGATTGCCTTTCAAGGAGGAAGATTTGAATGAGCGAGCCTTTATTTCTTGAACCGGTTTTTAAAGAAAGAATTTGGGGAGGAACCGCGCTGAGGGACCGGTTTGGTTACCGCATCCCGTCTGACCATACAGGGGAGTGCTGGGCTATTTCCGGCCATCCGAACGGCCCGTCGACTGTAAAAAACGGTGAATTTGCCGGCAAAACCTTGATGGAACTGTGGGAAGAAAGACGTGACTTGTTCGGCGGAATGTCTGGAAAAGGATTCCCGCTCCTGACGAAAATTCTCGATGCAAATGCAGATTTATCGGTTCAGGTTCACCCGGATGATGCATACGCCAATGAACACGAAAACGGAGAACTTGGCAAAACGGAATGCTGGTACATCATTGATTGCAAGGAAGACGCACAGCTCGTTTACGGGCATCATGCCAAAACGAAAGAAGAATTCGTCCGCCTGGTTGAAGAAGGAAAATGGGACAGCCTGCTGCGCAAAGTGCCGATTCACCCGGGGGACTTTTTCTATGTGCCGAGCGGGACGATTCATGCTCTTTGTGAAGGGACGCTTGTGCTCGAAACGCAGCAAAGCAGTGATACAACGTACCGCGTTTATGACTACGACCGGACGGATGCTGCCGGCAACAAACGTGAACTGCATTTGCAAAAAGCCATTGATGTTACAACGATACCGCACCGGGATGCCGCAGTCCTCCCCCGTACGGAAGAAAAACCGGGTGTTACCATCACAACGTTTGCAAAGGAAGCCTTTTTCTCTGTATATAAATGGGATGTAAAAGGAACCGCATCGTTTACCCAAAACAAACCGTTCGAACTGGCCAGCGTGCTTGACGGGGAAGGGGCCATGAAAGCCGACGGAAAAACTTATCCGCTTGAAAAAGGGATGCATTTTCTGCTGCCGTCCGGATTTGGCCATTTTGAACTGGAAGGTCATCTGACGCTGATCATATCCCATCCGTAAACTGTCTGTCTATCAAGAATATTGCAGCAAACGGCAGAAAACCGATATAATGAAAAATACATGACAACTGAGTATGGGGGAGACGTTGAAAATGCCAATCAATATACCGAAAGATTTACCTGCCGGAGAGCTGCTGAGACAAGAGAAAATTTTTGTGATGGATGAGGACAGGGCGAGAACGCAGGATATCCGTCCGCTGAATATATTAATCTTAAATTTAATGCCGGAAAAAGAAAAGACGGAGTTGCAGCTGCTGCGCCTTCTTGGCAATACGCCGTTGCAGGTCAACATCACTTTTCTCCGGACGTCGACTTACCAATCCAAAAACGTCAGCAGCTACCATTTAGAACATTTTTACACGGTTTTTGACGAGGTGAAAAGCCGCCGTTTTGACGGGATGATTATTACCGGTGCCCCGGTTGAAAAAATGGATTTCGAAGCGGTGGATTATTGGGACGAGCTGAAGCAAATCATGGATTGGACCAAAACCAATGTCACGTCGACATTACATATTTGCTGGGGCGCGCAGGCTGCATTGTACTACCATTACGGCATTGAGAAGTACGAACTGCCGGAAAAGTGTTTCGGCATTTTCAAACACCGCTTGTTTTTGCCGATGGTCAAGCTGGTCCGCGGATTTGATGAGGTTTTTAACGCGCCCCATTCCCGCTATACGGATGTTGCACGCGGAGCCATTGAAAACCATTCGGAACTGCAGCTCGTTTCCATATCGGAAGAGGGTGCGCCATTCATTGTGATGGACGAAAACGGGAAAAATATTATGATCACCGGCCATTTGGAATATGACGCTACAACCCTTGCTGATGAATATGTGCGCGATCAGCAAAGGGGCCTTGGTACCGCCCTCCCGAAAAATTATTTTCCGAATAACGATGCCAATGAGAGGCCGCTCCATACATGGCGCTCGCACAGCTACTTACTTTTTTCCAATTGGCTGAACTATTATGTATACCAAGAAACACCATACCAATGGTAAACAAAGAGCTGTCCCACAAACAGGGGCGGCTTTTTTGGTGCTTGGGGATTTCAAAAGAAAGTTACCGTTCGATTCAGCTGGCTTTTGTTCCTTTGAAGCTTGCTAAAGGACAATGCGTAAACGGCAAAAAGCCCCCAACTGCTATCAGAAGCATCCCAAAAAAAGAGGCAGCCCCGCGTATCAGGACAGCCCCTTTTCGCTTTCCGCTTTCGGAACCGCGAAAGAGAGAAGAAAACAAACAAGTGAAATTATGGCAAGCAGGATGAAGATCGAATGAATGCCTGAAAAAAGCACATGCCGCAGCCAATCGCGCGCCGCTTCCGAAAACCGGCCTGCACTTTCCGGATTGATCAGCCTGTTCAGCGAATTCGTCGTAAACCCGCCCGGATTGTCTTTCGCAAGTTCCTCGGCAACTTTTGCATTGAAATACGTACCGAATACAGCGGAACCGGCCGACTGCCCGAGATTCCGGAAAAATGTATTCGATGCCGTCGCCGCCCCGCGCAAAGACCAGTCCACCGCCGACTGAACCGAAACGAGCGAGATCGTCATCACAATCCCGAACCCGAACCCGGAAATGGCGGAGAAAACGTAAAAACTCCATTCCTGCGTTCCCAATGAAAACAAGCTGAGCCAGGCAGTGCTTCCCAAGATGAAGGCCATCCCCGTTAAAAACGCCAAACGGTCCCCGTATTTCAACTGAAGCCTTCCGCCGGCAAAAGAGCCGAGCATCCACAAGACGGGACTCGGTGCCAGCATAAGGCCGGAAAGCGTTGCGCCATGCCCTTCAAGCCCTTGGATCCACATCGGAATATATACGTTAATCCCCATCAGAACGGCACTACCCAAAAAACAAACCAGATTTGAAACCGAAATGGCCCGGACGTGGAACAACGAAAGCGGCATTAATGGATCCGGATGCCGGTACTCAATCAAAATGAATAAACCAAGGAGAATAACACTGCCAGCTAACAATCCCAAAATCACCGGGTTTCCCCAGTCGCTTGTATCCCCGCCTTTTTGCAGGGCGTAAAGCAACGCGAGCATCCCGGCGGAAAAGGTGGCAGCCCCCCATACATCAATCGCATTTTCCGTTTTTTCCACCGGCTCATGTAAAAACAGGATGACCATCAAAACGGAAATCAGACCAAACGGCAGATTGATGAAAAAGATCCAGTGCCAGGTGAGCTGGTCGACAAAGAAACCGCCGAAAAGAGGCCCGATGACACCGGCAATGCCCCATGCCGCGCCCATAAACCCGAGCATTTTCGCCCGTTTTTCATGCGGATAAATATCGGCAACAATGGTATTCGTAACCGGCATGATCGCCCCGGCCCCGATTCCTTGAATGGCACGGAACACAATCAGCTGGCCCATCGAACCGGCAAGCCCGCACAACGTCGAACCGGCAAGAAAAACAACGGTGCCGGCTGTGAAAATTTTTTTGCGACCGTACAAATCCGCAAGCTTCCCGAAAATTGGAACCGTTACTGCTGAAGTGAGCAAATAAATGGCAAATACCCAGTTCATCACGCCGATCCCTTTCAGGTCGCTCACAATCCGCGGCATCGCGGTGCTGACAATCGTCCCCTCAATGGCTGTTAAAAAGGTAGCCACAAACAGGGCGATTGTGACCGTCTTGACATTGGTTTGTTTCATAAAAAGTCCTCCATGATTTGTTCGTTCTGCACTTTTTCTAGTATATATCAACTTGCCGCGGAAAAATAGATTTCTAGACTCAGGAAAGAATCTGCATAAAAAGAAATCATTTCCCCATAATAAAGATTGACATCTGACACATCATGAATGATAATTGGTATAGACAACTATATAAATTTTAAAAAAGAGGTGTTTTCCGTTGACGGAAAAAGTGCTGATCCACAGCAATCTTTATACAGGGAATGAACATATTGCAGACGGATTTATCCGGTTTACAGATAAAATCATTGAAACCGGCAAAATGGCAGATTACCGGCCGAAAGCAGGGGAAGAAGTGATCGACGGGAAAGGGATGACAACTATCCCGGGCATGATTGATGTCCATATCCATGGCGGCTATGGCATTGATGCGATGGATGCCGATCCGGAGGCGCTCGTTACATTAAGCCAAAAGTTGCGGCAGGAAGGGGTGACTTCCTTTTTCGCGACAACGATGACCCAGGATTACGGAAAAATCGAAGCCGCCTTGCGCGCCGTTAAAGTGGCAAAAGAAAAAGGGGGCACAACGATCGAAGGCATTCATCTCGAAGGGCCGTTTGTTTCGAAAAAAAGAGCGGGGGCCCAGCCGCTTGAATATATTAAGGCGCCGGACACGGAACTGTTTTTAAAGTGGGTTGAAGCTTCTGGCAATCTCATTAAGCTTGTCACCTATGCCCCTGAAAATGAAGGTGCACGGGCATTTGAAAATGTGATGATTGAACGCGGCATCGTGCCTTCCATGGGCCATTCAGATGCCGTCCGTGCTGAACTTTTACAAAGCAAGGCAACACACGCGACCCATCTTTATAATGGCATGCGCGGCCTGCACCACCGCGAGCCTGGCGTTGCGGGGCATGCGTTGCTGTCGCCTTATGTACAAGTTGAACTGATTGTTGACGGTATCCATGTGCATCCGGATATGGTGAAGTTCACGTATGAAATAAAAGGGCCGGAAAAAATCTCCGTCATTACTGATGCGATGCGGGCGAAAGGGCTGCCGGACGGGGAGTCGGAGCTCGGCGGCCAGAAAGTGCTGGTGAAAAATGGGGAAGCCCGGCTTGAAAATGGTGCGCTTGCCGGCAGCATCTTAAAGATGGACGATGCATTCCGCAACATTATGAAATTTACCGGCTGTTCGATTGCAGAAGCGGTACAGATGACTTCCGTGAACCAGGCGCGCGAGTTTGGCCTCGAACAAAAAGGAAGTCTCACGGCCGGGAAAGATGCCGATTTCGTACTGCTGGATGAACAATTACGAGCGAAAGCAACGTATCACCTTGGAGAGCGGAAATAACCAGTCGCGCAGTAAAAGAGTCTTACAACCAGTAAAGATCTGGTAAAAAAACATATCATCTTTGAAAGCGGGGATAAAAATGGATGTGCATATTTTTAAAACAAGCGATGAAGCAGCAAAATACGCCTATGAACTGATCGAAAAAGGGATTCGGGAAGGGCAAATCCGCACGCTCGGGCTTGCAACGGGCGGCACGCCGCTGAAGCTGTATGCTTACATGCGGCATGCCGGACTGGACGTTTCAAACGTTACCACTGTGAATCTTGACGAATATGTGGGCCTCAAAGATACCGATGAACACAGCTACCGTTATTACATGGAAAAAGAACTGTTTTCGCATATGAATTTTAAACAATCGTATCTGCCTGATGGAACGGCGGAAGACCTCGAAGAAGAATGTGCAAGGTATGAAAGAATTTTAAAAACGCATCCGGTCGACCTACAAGTGCTCGGCATCGGTAAAAACGGGCACATCGGCTTTAATGAACCGGGCACTTCCTTCGATTCCAGAACCCATATTGTCGAACTGACCGAATCGACGCGGGAAGCAAACCGGCGCTTTTTCGAAAGAGAAGAAGATGTGCCGGATCGCGCCCTTTCGATGGGGATTGCTTCGATTATGGACGCGAAAAAAATCGTACTGCTGGCATTCGGCAAAAGTAAGGCTGAAGCGGTCCGCAGCATGATCAAAGGGCCGGTGGACGAAGCCTGCCCGGCATCCGTTCTGCAAATGCATCCGAATGTCGTTGTCGTTGCCGATGAAGATGCCGCTTCTTTGCTGGAGGATGCCGGGAAGCGCCATGATTGACAAAACCTCCCCGATCCCGATTTACTTTCAAATTCAGGAAGAAATCCGGAAGAAAATCAGGGAGGGGGAATGGAAAACAGGCGAAGCCATTCCGTCTGAACGGGTGTTAAGCGATCTTTTTGAAGTGAGCAGAATGACAGTCCGCCAGGCGGTACAAGGTTTGGTGGATGAAGGCATTTTAATGAGAAAACGGGGAAGCGGCACGTTTATCAGCGAACATAAGGTGGAGCAGCCTTTGGAAGGGCGGATGAGTTTTACGCGGCTGATGGAAGAGCGCGGGATGAAAGCTTCGAATAAAATCGTGGCGTTTTTTGAAAGGGAAGCCTCCGTGCAGGAAATGGAGGCACTCACGCTGAAAGAGCCGGAAAACGTTCTTCATATCGAGCGGCTCCGCTACGGGGATGAGATCCCGATTGTATTCGAATCGATCATCACCCCGGCAAGGATTGCGGCAGGGCTTACTGAAGAAAAATTAAACCGTTCTTTCTACCAGTTTCTTGAACGGGAAAAGGGATTGCGGCTCGGAAAAGGGTACCAGACAATCGAAGCCGTTGCGGCGAGCGCACGGCTGGCAAAACTGTTAAAAGTGGCCCCGGGTTCACCGGTGCTGTCCATTGAACGCGTGACTTCGCTTTCAGACGGTACACCGTTTGAATATGTCAAAGCGCAATACGCCGGCAGCCGCTTTAAATTTTATATGTAAGAAGAATCAAATCGGGGCAAGCCGGTTCAGATGCAAAAAAACCGCGGAAGATCCGCGGTTTTTTTGGTTCAATTTATAGAACATTAATAGAAACGTTTATAGCTGTCAAAATGGGATTTCCAGTACGTGTAGCCGACAGAAGAAACAGATACGCCATCGGAATTCGCGGCGATAAACCGGCCGCCGCCGAGATAGATACCAACATGCGTGATCGCGCTCGGATTGGTTCCATACGTGCCTTCAAAGAAGACGAGATCTCCTGCCTTTGGGCTGTTCACATAGTAAGAACGGTTATAAAGGCCTGCTGCGGACATGCGGGAAATGCTGTACCCGGCTTTTTTGTATACATAATAGATAAAACCGCTGCAGTCAAATCCGGACGGGCTCGTACCACCCCAAACATACGGCGTGCCGATTAAGCTGTTCGCAATGCTGATTAAAGAAGATACAGAATGGGTACTGCCTGAAGTTGTATCGACTGTTGTGACCGATTTGGAAGAATCGGACGGACTGCCGGTTACTTTCAGCTTCTGGCCGGCATAAATCAAGTCGGAACTCAGATTGTTCAAAGATTTAAGCTTACTGACGGTGATTCCGTACTGTTTGCTAATGCCGGACAATGTGTCTCCGCTTTTTACCGTGTATGTAGCCGTAGCCGTGGAACCGGAACTGTTTGAACTTGCAGCGCCTGCCGTTCCCGATGTGGAGGAACCGGATGAGCTGCTACCGGTTACTTTTAGCTTCTGACCGGAAAAAATCAAATCGGAACTTAAATTGTTCAAAGATTTTAGCTTGCTGACAGTTGTCCCAAACTGTTTGCTAATGCCGGATAATGTGTCTCCGCTTTTTACTGTGTATGTAGTCGTGGAACTGGAACTGCCGGTTGAACGCGAACTGCTGCTTGAACTGGACGAGGAAGCGGAATCTGCCCCTTTGGAAACAGCCAATACGTCACCGGGATGGATCAGCGATGAAGAGAGCTTGTTCCAGCTCATTAAGTTTGAAACCGATATGCCGTGGTTTAAGGCAATCGTGCTCAATGTATCCCCCGGCTTGACCGTGTACGTTTTGGCAGAAGAGGATGGGGCCGAAACAGAACGGGCCGAAGCTTTTGCCTTGGACGCTGAAACGTTCAGTACCTGGTTCGGGTAAATCGTGTCAGATGCCAAATGGTTGGTTGATTTCAATGCATCAACGGACGTATTATACTTCTTTGCAATTTTCCAGAGGGAATCCCCTTTTTGGACTTTATATGTCTGGGCAAATGCCTGCGATGTAAACGAAGTGGCCAGAATGGTTGTAGCGGCAACAGAAAAGACAGTTTTCTTTCTCACACTCGTGTAACCTCCATTTATATTTTTATCTCTCTATTTAACATTCTATCAAAATTTTTTCACAATGGTACCCCATTTCGGCATTTTATAGGAAAAGATTGCACTTTTTTCCAATGAAAGCGGCAGAAATAGCGAAATTTGTTAAGATATCCGGCAAAATCGAAGGTCTTTCTTAACATAGAGTTCGTCTACGTTAAGATACCCGGGAAAACTGAGGGTCTTCCTTAACATAGAGCGGTTCTACGTTAAGATATCCATAAAAATTCCGCGTCTTCCTTAACGTAGAAGCGTTCTATGTTAAGATACCCGGCAAAACCGAGGGTCTCCCTTAACCTAGAGCGCGACTACGTTAAGATATCCGCAAAAATTTTCTCGCTTCCTTAACATAGAGTGCGTCTACGTTAAGATACCCGGCAAAATCGAGGGTCTTCCTTAACCTAGAGTGCGTCTATGTTAAGATATCCGTCTGCTAAATCATTTGATCGGCAAATTTTTCCTGCATTTGTTCGGTTTTTGCCCGGAACTGCTCCGCCTGGGCAGCCGCTTCATTGAGCGTTTCTGCAATTGTATGATGGTCATTCGTTAAGCTTTCGATCGTCGCCGACATTTCTTCTAGGCTGGCGGAAGTTTCTTGAATGATGGCCGCGAGTTCGCTTGATGCGCCTTCCACGCCATGCGCCTTTTCGGTCACTTTTTTGGACAACGTATCGAATTCTTTAAACTTCTCAACCTGTCCGTTTAACGTTTTTAATAGTTTACGGAAATAGGTGGTTACATTTTGGCTTGATTCCGCTGTCGTCAAAATTTGTGTGCTGCTTAATTCCAGCTTATCCCGTGCCGCCGCGTTGCTCTGGTTCAAATCAGCCAAATTATGGTTAATTTTTTCGGTGGTTTCGTGTGTCGTTTCCGCAAGGCGCCGGATTTCATCGGCAACAATCGAAAACCCGCGGCCTGCTTCCCCAGCGCGGGCCGCTTCAATCGAAGCATTCAGCGCAAGCAGGTTCGTCTGTTCTGTAATTTGTTTGATGCTGTCGGTGAACGTATTCGTTTCTTCCACTTTTTGCGTTAACACTGTAAATGTGTTGTTCAGCTCCATAATCGTATCTACCACATCACTGATTTCAAGCGTTAAATTTTCTACCGCCTTTTCACCGGCTTTTGCCGTTTCCTGTGCTTCAAGCGATTCGTTTGTCAGTTCACCGGACATTTGTGTTAAAAATTCCATCGATTGCACCGTATCTCCGGCGTGTCCGGCAATTTGCGTAATCTGCTCACTTTGGGTTACACTGCCTTTAGAGATTTCATGAACGGCGGACTTCATTTCGTTTTGGGCATGTAAATTGGTCTGAATATTGTCGTTCACATTGGAAACGCGGTCAAGAATCTCCGCCATTTCCTGCCGGTAAGCCGAACCTTGATCTTCCATGGTTTGAAGGGTTTTCTTTATGGATAAAAGAAAAGAATCCATCAAATTTTGATGCAGGTAGATCATGGCGTATAATAAAATTGCGGTTAAAACATAGCAGAGCAAAGCGGTCGGGACCAGGTTATGAATGAGGCCCGAATCGGCGGCCGGCACCAAGTAGCTGGCAAGAAATCCGGCAATGCCAAGACCGGCTCCGATAAAGAAAAGGACATTTTCAAACTGCAATGCCGCATAAGCAAGCAGAAAGAAAAACAAAATGTCTACGGAAAAGCTGTTTTGAACAAAAAGGGTGGCATATATTCTGAACAAATAAGAAATGATGACGCTCGCATAAGAAAACAAGCGGAATTTTTTCATGGCGCGCCCGAGTGTAAAATACAGTGCCAGAAGAACAACGATTTCCACGCCGTACAGGACAGCCATTCCGGCCTCTTGTTTGTAAAGATATGTTACAAAAACGACCAGCAGGGCAACAAGCAGGGTAATAAACATGAGAAGACTTTTTTTGCGCATGTTGTCTGCTTTTAACTGTGTAATGATGTCCACGTTCTTACCTCCAAATCTAGTTCTTCTTATCTAACACAAATGTAACACAAAAACCGGCAAACTTCTCCATTTTTTTCTCAAAAGGTGGAAACTTGTCGTTGTCAGGGAGGAGATTTTTTGAGGAAATATGTATTTATCATCGGTTTGCTGCTCGGGGTTTTGGCGGCCCTTGCCGGTTGCGAAAAAACGCCGACACCGAATGAACGCCTTGCAGATTATGTAAAAGCATGGAAACAGGAAAAATTTGCGGAAATGTATCAAAGTTATTTATCGGCTTCCGCAAAAAAAACGTATGCGAAAAAAGATATGGCGGACCGGTACAAAAAAGTTTACGGGGACTTGAATGTTTCAGATTTAAATGTTTCATACCAATCGTTGGATAAAGATGCCTATAAAAACAAAGAGAAAGTTACCGTGCCGGTCAAAATTTCGTTCCAAACCTCAGCCGGCAAAGTCGCCTACAAGGATAAAGTGGCGCTTGTAAAGGAAAAACGGGACAAAAAAGAAAACTGGTATGTCAATTGGAAGCCGGATCTTATTCTCCCGCATTTGGCCAAAGGGGATACGATTAAAGTGTCCGACCAAAACGCTGTCCGCGGGGAAATTTTGGACCGAAACGGAAAAGCGTTGGCCAAAAACGGCAGCGTGTACCAAATCGGCGTCATTCCGGAACAATTGAAAGGGGATAAACAAGCGGATATGCAAAAAGCTGCCGACCTGCTTGGCATGTCAGCGGACGAAATCAAACAAAAACTGGACGAGGACTGGGTGCAGCCTCATTTGTTTGTCCCGTTAAAAAAAGTCCCGATGGAGAAGAAGGATCTCGTGAAAAAAGTCACCTCCATCCCGGGCTTTTCTTCGCAAACGGTTGGTGCCCGCGTTTATCCTTATGGGAAAGCCGCTGCGCATTTAACCGGTTATATCGGTGCGATCACTGGCGAAGAACTGAAAAAACTGCAAAAGAAAGGCTATACTGCGGAGAGTGTAGTCGGCAAGCGCGGGCTCGAACAGTTGTATGACCAAAAGCTCCGCGGCCAGGCAGGAGAAAAAATTTACATCGAGAAGCAGGACGGCAGCACCTATACCGTTGCTGAGCAAAAAGTGAAAAACGGCGAAAATATCAAAGTCACCATCGATGCCGAATTGCAACAGAAAATTTTCAATCAAATGAAGGGGGATGCCGGCACGGCAGCGGCCATCCATCCGAAAACGGGTGACGTGCTTGCCCTTGTAAGCACGCCTGCTTTTGACCCAAATGATTTTATTTCAGGCATGTCTTCTTCCACTTACACGAAACTTGAAAAAGATCCTGATAAGCCGCTCATTAACCGGTTTGCCCTTACGTATGCGCCGGGTTCAACAATCAAGCCGGTCACTGCGGCTATCGCGCTTGATACCGGGACGACAACAGCCGCGGCAACGAAAACCATTACAGGGACTTCGTGGCAAAAGAGCGCCGACTGGGGCAGCTATAAAGTGACCCGCGTCCACGCCAATAACAGCCCGGAAAACATGGAAAAAGCGCTCGTGTTATCCGATAATATCTTTTTTGCCCAAACCGCGCTTGATATCGGGGCGGACAAATTTGCAAAGGGCCTGAAGGGTTTCGGATTCGGGGAAGACATTCCGTTTGCGTATCCGTTGAAGGCATCGCAAATTTCGTCTACCGGCAAGTTCAGCAGTGACATCCAGCTTGCAGACACGGGTTATGGCCAGGGGCAGATGCAAATGAATATTCTCCATCTCGCCATCAGCTACACGCCGTTTTTAAACAGCGGCGATGAACTGAAGCCAAATTTGCTTGCAGGTGAAAAAACAAAAGTGTGGAAACATGCCGCAAGCAGTAAAATCACCG
Source organism: Weizmannia sp. WK01 (assembly GCF_025905465.1). Taxonomy (NCBI): domain Bacteria; kingdom Bacillati; phylum Bacillota; class Bacilli; order Caryophanales; family Bacillaceae; genus Heyndrickxia; species Weizmannia sp. WK01. The sequence continues at coordinate 952,102 of NZ_CP109616.1, forward strand.
GGGAGATTTCCGGTATGCTCCGCCAGGTCGTTGCGGATCCGTCCGGCACGGCGCACGCTGCCAATATCTCCGGAGCGCAGCTTGCGGGGAAAACGGGCACCGCTGAACTGAAAAAGAGCCAAAAAGATCAAAGCGGCAAAGAAAACGGCTTTTTCGTCGTATATGACGAAAAGAACCCGAATATGCTTGTTGCGATGCTGATTGAAAATGTTAAACATCGCGGCGGCAGCGGGCTTGTCGTGAACAAAGCCGTAAATCTGTTTCAATAGTTAACTTTGCAAGGGCCATCCCCGCTGCAAAAAAGGTTAAAGCTTCATGCTATATAAATTGAAATAAAATTTGTGACGCGGGATGAGATAAGAAGACTGCGTTCTTTATAACGATCCATTCGGAGGGGAAAGCCTAAGCTCATTTTATATAGCGTGAAAGGGCGGCATCTCGGGGAGCGGCATGGATGCCGGTTGTCCAGCCGCCAAAAAGATTTGTTTGCTGATGCCGGCCACTTAAACAATGCGGTTTTTGTATCTAAAGGTATCCCTGATGTCAAAGTGACCGGGGATGCCTTTTTTTATGTTTTTTGGCGGTTGCTGCGAGAAAAAGCATGAAAAATAGTAGAATCGCTCAAATGTTAGTGGATAAATTGTCGGAGAACAATTATAATGGTTACAGTGAATTTCGGGTAAATATTTTTTTAAGATTGCTTTAAGAAAGTTAAGGTATAATGTTTTTAAGAAAAAGTGAAACGGTTATCATGCTCAGGCATCGATGGCGGGTTCACGATCACTTCAATCCTTATTGGTTATGATCAACCAAAGGAGGCAGCACATTGATATTCCTGACCTTGTTTATATGCTTTATGCTCACATTACTCCTGACGCCGCTGATTAAAAAACTGGCGATCCGGATCGGGGCAGTTGACAAGCCGAACCAGCGAAAAGTTCATATGAAAGTCATGCCCCGTTTAGGCGGTCTTGCTATTTATATCAGTTTTATCGCCGGCGTTCTGCTGCTTCAACCGGACAGCCCGCATTCGCTGCCTATTTTGCTCGGCAGCTTGATTATTGTCATTACGGGCATGGTTGATGATGTAAGAGAGCTGTCACCGCGCGTCAAACTCATCGGCCAACTGGCAGCCGCACTGGTTGTTGTTTTAAGCGGTATTCATGTCGAATTCATCAACCTTCCTTTCGGCGGACAGCTGGAATTTGGGATTTTTAGTATCCCACTGACGATTTTGTGGATTGTCGGCGTCACGAATGCCATCAACTTAATTGACGGATTGGATGGGCTCGCTGCGGGGGTTTCCTCGATTGCGCTGTTAACCATTTCCGGCATGGCGATTATTATGGGGGACGCCTATGTGACGGTGCTCGGCCTAATTTTAATGGCCAGTACGATTGCGTTCTTATTTTATAATTTTTATCCGGCAAAGATTTTTATGGGCGATACCGGTGCCCTTTTTCTCGGCTACATGATTTCCGTGCTGTCATTGCTCGGTTTTAAAAATGTAACCTTTATTTCCTTGATTATTCCGGCGCTTATTCTCGGTGTGCCGATTTCGGATACTTTCTTTGCGATTATCCGCCGGCTTGTCCATAAGCAGCCTTTATCGGCCCCGGATAAATCGCATTTGCACCATTGCCTCTTGCGCCTTGGCTTTTCACACCGCCAAGTCGTGCTGATTATTTATGCGATCGCTGCCATGTTCAGCCTCGCCGCCTTTATCTTCTCGATGGCGACGCTCTGGGGTTCGCTCATCTTTATCGGTGTGATCCTGATTACAATTGAGATTTTCGTTGAAAGCATTGGCCTGATCGGAAAAGATTACAAGCCACTGTTGAATTTTATAAAAAACCGGTCATAGCCGTCCGGATCCACCTGGGCCGTTCCCGAAATAAATAATCCGGGGCAGCACCTGCACAAAACCGCAACTGGCAGTTTCAGGTTTGCGACTTTGGCAGCTCCGTTAACTGCAACGATGATGAGGTTCCGGCCGGCTGTAAACCTGTTTTGCAAGTCCCAGTTTTAACGGCAATCTGGCTGAGATTTCAGCATCTCCTGCTCACGGCCGGTTGTATCCGGCTCAGCGGCTGTTTTGCGTGCCGTGTTGGATTGATACCTGTTCGTCCGCTTCCGGTTTAAAAAAGCAGAAAGCCGGATGACGGGCTTTCCGCTTCTGCTTTTCCGATTTTTATGCTTCTCTTTACCGGGCAACATCCGTTTCCAAATATAGTTTTTCCCCCTCGGCCACATCCGCCTGCCCGTTTGTTAAATCAGAGATCCACGTTTCAAAAGCATGCTGTTCCCCTTCTTTTACATAAATATCCAATTCCACCTGCGCGAGATACCGGATTTCTTTTATTTCATACGGGGAATGGTGTAGCGCATTCTCGACTTTCCCGAGCCACGTATAATCCAGTTTGACATGGAAAGTGGCGGTAAGCGTCCTTTTGACGATGCCGCATGCGTTGATGCCTTCTGAAGCTGCTTTGCTGTACGCACGGATCAATCCGCCGGCTCCGAGTTTAATCCCGCCGAAATAGCGCGTCACCACGACTGCCGTATCCTTCAAATCCTTCTTTTTCAGCACTTCCAGCATCGGAACGCCCGCAGTTCCGGCCGGTTCGCCGTCATCCGATGCTTTCTGAATGAGATTCTGCTCACCGATCATATAAGCGGAACAGTTGTGATTGGCGTCCCGGTGCTTCTTTTTCACAGAAGCGATAAAACTGAGCGCCTCCTCTTCCGATTCCGCTCGCTTCACATGGGCGATAAACCGTGATTTCTGGATATCTATTTCATGCACAGCCTCGCCTTTGACTGTATAATATTCTTTTAACATTGCAACCTTCCTTTAGCAAAACCTGTTTTTCCCTCATTATAACACGGTTTTGTATGGTATAATTTTAATATATAAGAATATGTCGAAGCTGCCGTATATCGGTTCACATTTTCCTACAAAAGTACCTAGGAAAATAGTCCTGATATACGGTTATACTTTATTTTCTGATCGTTTACCGGCGGTTTTCGCGTTAAAATAACATTAGCCGCGTGTGTGCTGCGGCTTGCCCTGCTCTCGGATAAGCCTTTATTATACCTTTTGGGGGAAGTAAGATGACTTTTAAAACATTCGACTCCAAAGTATTGGATACGATTCTGGAGAAGATGATTACAACAGTTGAAGAAAGCAAACACGAAATTTTTGAAATTGGAGAAAGATGCCGCCAGGATTACGATGCGCTCATCAATGAGCTTGAGGAAGTCAAAGCAACAGTGGCTAAAGTTATTGAGCAGACAGATGAGCTGGAAACGAAGTCCAAATTTGCAAGGCGACGCCTGGCGGAAGTAAGCCAGCATTTCCGTGACTTTTCCGAACAGCAGGTGCGCGAAGCATATGAAAAGGCACATACGATCCAAATTCAGCTGTCCATGAACCGGCAGCGCGAACTTCAGCTGCGCGAAAGAAGAAATGAACTGGAACGCAGGCTGCATTCACTAAAGGATACGATTGACCGGGCCAATCATCTCGTCTCGCAAACAACGGTCGTATTAAATTATTTAACAAGCGACTTGCAAAGCATCAGCGAGGCGATTGAAGATGCAAAGCATAAACAGGAATTCGGTTTGCGTGTCATTGAAGCGCAGGAAGAAGAGCGGAAACGTATTTCCCGGGAGATACACGACGGGCCCGCACAAATGCTGGCCAATATGCTGCTCCGTTCCGACCTGGTGGAAAAAGTTTATCATGAAAATGGCATGGAGGAAGCCATTGCTGAAATGCGCACGTTAAAAGAACTGGTGCGCGATTCATTGAAAGAAGTGCGGCGCATTATTTACGATTTGCGGCCGATGGCATTAGACGATCTCGGGCTGATTCCGACGCTCAAAAAATATTTGTCTACGATTGAAAGCTATAAAGGAAGCCCGGTCATTACATACAGGCATCTCGGGGAAGAACGAAGGCTTCCGACTAATTACGAAATCGCGCTTTTCCGTCTCATCCAGGAATCCGTCCAAAATGCGTTAAAGCATGCGAAGGCGACGGAAATCCAGGTGAAATCGGAGCTGAGGAAAAACAGTTTTATCGCGACAGTCAAAGACAACGGCGTCGGTTTTGATATCCGCAGCATCCACGAAGGGGCTTTCGGGATTGTCGGCATGAGAGAACGTGTCAGCCTTTTAAATGGTGAAATTTCCATTCATTCAAAAATAGGAGCGGGAACATTGGTGATTATCCAAATCCCGATGCAATTAGACTTGGAAAAGGAGAAAAGGTGACCATGACGGTAAAAATTGCGATTATTGACGACCATCAGTTGTTCCGAGAGGGCGTCAAGCGGATTTTGGAATTTGAAAAAACATTTGAAGTGGTAGCCGAGGGTGAAGACGGCGAAGAGGCGCTGGACATTATTGAAAAATACCATCCGGATGTTGTTCTGATGGATATCAATATGCCCCACCAAAACGGGGTAGAGGCAACAAGAAAGCTGATCGAGGCATATCCGGAAACAAAAATTATTATTCTTTCCATTCACGATGATGAATCGTATGTCACACACGCATTAAAATCAGGCGCAACCGGTTATTTGCTGAAAGAAATGGATTCCGATGCGCTGATTGAAGCTGTAAAGGTGGTTGCTGAAGGCGGCAGTTACCTGCATCCGAAAATCACCCATAATTTGGTGGAAGAATTCCGCAAATTGTCGAATCGCTATACACCGGGCGGCGCCTACCAGCAGCCGCCGGCAGTTGTCCCGCCGCTGCATTTGCTCACGCCGCGCGAATGCGAGGTTCTGCAGCTGCTCGCGGACGGAAAAAGCAACCGGGCGATTGGAGATGCTTTATACATAAGTGACTCAACTTTCGCAGACTGAAACAGGTAGGTATACCTTGATATAATTCGGCAGACCCGCAATCCATTGTTGTAGTTGACTTTTGATCAGTTGTTGAATTTTCTTATTACTTTTATCCAGAGTATCTTCAAGAATCTCGACTAACTGCTGCAATGCAACAGCCCAATCAAGGTCATCTATTTCATCACATAATTCATAAAACATGCCACCTAATGTTCTGTCATCTACACTGCAACGGTTTTGCCATGACAAGACAATATACCTTGCAAACACAATGGTCGTGTGGCTGATAAGCGCGTCATATGAACGACTCTGGAATTCCTTTTGTAGTTTTAATAGGGACTTTGTTGTTTTGAAGAAAACCTCAATATCCCAACGCATCCCGTAAATACGGATGATTTCCTGGTCACTCAGTGTACAGTCTGTACTCAAAATCGCCAACCAGTCGCTTTTCTTGTTGCGGTTGCGAACAAAGACAACTTTAATTGGCACGCCATTGGCCTGCGTTGTATGGATGGAACGCAAGATTCCTTTCTTTCCACTAGTCGGTTTAGCTAGACGATACAATTCATCTAGGCTAACACGCTTACCATCGACAAAATAGCGTTGTTTTAATTTTTTGACCATACCAATTACGTCAAGACCTTGTTCTGTAATCTCCTTGATGAGAGGTTGTTGGGTGAACCACGAATCCATTAGAACATAGGAAGCATCGATACCAGAATTCATCGCCCGGGCAATCATGCCAGGAATCTGTTCTGGTGCCGTTTGTAATGCTTCTTTTCGGCGCTTATAACCGGAGCTGCGTTTATCGATATTTTCGGATATGCCGTTGATCTGGCTCTTTTTCGAACTCAATAATGAGAAGTCAACGGGTAGGAATGTTGCGCCATCAGACCATCCTAATGTCAACATGCGGAATCCTTTGTAAAAACGCATTTTTTGAGATGCATGATCAAAGCAGCGAGCCAGAAGCTCAACGTGTTTGCTTCGGTTCCGGTCATAAGATGAATCATCTAAAATCAATACTTTCGGACGGTCATGACGTGTCAATTTCGAAACTTTTCCAATCACTGAGGCAACCAGTGAAAGGAGGAAACGACGCCAGTTGAACGTTGATTGGTTGAGAAACCGATAAACGGTATCTTTGGCTGGAATGTCTGTAGCTTTCTTACTTTCCAACATCCTGAACCAGTTTTTGTTTTCAAAGATCATACAAAAAATCAATTGAAAAATGTAGGCACAAGAAAAACCAAAGGACTTCGTAATACCGGCGATTCGCAAGTGTTTCAACATATTCAACTCTTTAAATGTTGATTTTATTTCATTTGGTAGTTGATTATTCAGGCTGTTTTTCGCTATCATAGTAGGAGACACCTCTTCTATTTGGTAGTGATTTTCGATAAATCAACTATACCAAAAGTAGAGGTGTTTTTTCATATATTAATTTTACTGTCAAGTGCTGTATCTGAGACGTAATAGACATTAGCCAGCACTGAATTTATTATGATTTTCTAGGTGCGAAAGTTGAGTAAGTGAAAAAACAGTGAAAAACCATGTAAGCAATATTTTGCAAAAATTAAAAGTGAAAGACCGTACCCAGGCGGTTGTGACCGCCATTAAAAACGGGTGGGTTGAAGTCCGCTAAAACAAGGCCCTGGCCGTACACTTGTGTATGCCAAGGCTTTGAATGGTGCGCAGGCGCCATGCCACAATCATGCAACACCGGCGCAGAAATGAAAATCACCAAGTGCAAATTTACAGGATAGAAAAAGATTCCCGGGCGTATGCGTGCGCCCGGGAATCTTTTTTGACTTTATGTCTGCTTCAATTTTCCGATATGCGGCCAAGCCGGGGCAGCAATGCTTTTGTGGCGCCCATAAGCCGCTGTTCTTCTATTTCTAAGCCTGCCCGGATACCTGCCCGGCATTCTATGCAGGCGTTCTTTTGTCCGCTGGGCAGGTGTTCCTGTTGTCTCCCTATTTCAATTTTTAACCGGATCAGCCGGTGTTCTGTCATCTTTCCAATGCCCGAGTTCACTGTGCCGATACCCGTATCCGAAATAAATGGCAAGCCCGATGATGAACCATATGAGAAAGCCAATCCAGGTCACTTTCGACAGGTGGACCATTAAATAACCACACGCGATTACTGCCAGCACCGGAATAACCGGGACGAACGGTGTCTTAAAACTGCGCGGGATGTCCGGCCGTGTTTTTCTGAGCACAATGACACTGATCGAGACAACAATAAAAGCAAACAAAGTGCCGATATTCGTCAATTCTGCAAGCTGGTTCAACGGGACAACTGCTGAGAAAACCGTTGCCATCAGCCATGTCAAAATGATGCTTCTTGTCGGGGTTTTTGTCTTTTCCGTCAGTTTTGAGATCGATTTTGGAAGCAGACCGTCGCGGCTGATCGCAAAGAAAAGGCGCGTCTGCCCGTACATCATGACAAAGAGAACGGTTGTAATGCCAAGAATTGCACCGAGTGAAACAAAGCCTGCCACCCAATTCTGATGAACAACCCGGAGCGCAAACGCAACCGGATCGCCGACATTCAGCTTGGCATACGGAATCATCCCGGTCAGCACTGCAGATACAGCGACATAAAGGACAATGCAAATCGCAAGAGAAGAAATAATTCCGATCGGCATATCCCGCTGTGGGTTGCGGACCTCTTCAGCCGCAGACGAAACGGCATCAAATCCGATATAAGCGAGGAATGCGGTTGCCGCCCCTTTTATGATGCCGCTAAAGCCATAAGGCATAAATGGTGTCCAGTTCGCTGGTTTGACATAAAAAATGCCGACAGCGAGGAATAAAAGAATGACGCCGATTTTAATACAGACCATGACATTATTGATTTTGCTCGATTCCTTCACGCCGGTCAGCAATACAGCAGAAAGGAAGAACACGATCACTACAGCCATCAGGTCAATATACGAACCTTTGGCCGGATTATAAGCGCCGCTTAAAGCCTGCGGCAAATGGATGCCAAATCCGCGTACAAGATCCTGGAAATAGGCGGACCAGCCGCTCGCTACAACTGAACAGGCCAGGCCGTATTCGAGAATTAAGTCCCATCCGAGCACCCAGGCAAACAACTCGCCAAACGTTGCATAACTATAAGTGTACGCACTTCCTGAAGCAGGGATCATAGAAGCGAATTCAGCATAGCATAAAGCTGTTAACGCACAGGCAATCCCTGAAAAAATAAAGGACAGAATGATTGCCGGGCCTGCCGCCTGCGCAGCAACAATACCGGTCAAAACAAAAATGCCTGTTCCGATGACCGCCCCCACGCCAAGCATAGTCAAATCAAAGGGGCCAAGGGCTTTTTGCAGGCTCTTTTTTCCGCGGGCCTGCTTAAGCATGTAATCCATTGATTTTTTCCTGAATAATTCCATGTCGAAAATCTCCTTCTATTTGCAGCCAACCCAGTGATGAAGATGTGATCCAATAATTTTGCCAACGGAGAATTTTCAAATATTTTAAATCTGAACGATACACCTTTTGTCTCTGAGTTGCATGCACCATTTGAGTTACCTTAGACATTCTACAAAATATGACATGATTTGTAAAGGACAGATAAAACAGAAAATTAAGTTTTGAAAAAGGCGAAAACACGAACGTTTTCTGGAAAAGATTTATTTTTCCGTTAAAGAAAGCGCCATCAAGTGAATGATTGTATGCTGAACCATACGGATTCTTCCTTTTTTGGCTTCCGGACCTGGTATTATTTACAATTTTGTATCATTTGCGAAATCTTGAAGTGAAAAGGAAATTTTTGCAGTGAAGGGAATCTACGGCAGGATTGAAATAGCATTTTACACACTTGCAGGAGAATTGGGGGATTTGGCAAAAAACACCAGCCACAAAACAGATTTCCATATTGCAAAAAGAAGACGGCTGACAAATGGTTCCTGATTCTATAAAATAAAAATAGGAAAGCGGAAGGGAGATGGAAAAATGAGGACGGCCATTGTGACCGACAGTACCGCTTATATTCCAAAAGAAGTACGCGAAAAATATTCGATTTACATGATTCCATTGAATGTGATTTTCGGGCAGGAAGAATACCGCGAAGAAGTTGACATTACAGCAGATGTGTTTTTTGAAAAAATGCGCATGGCGGACGAGCTTCCAACATCCTCGCAGCCGTCAATCGGCCAGTTTGTCGAACTGTTTGAACAGCTTGCCAAAGACTACGATGCCGTCATCAGCATCCACTTGTCCAAAAAAATCAGCGGGACATACCAGGGTGCCGTAACCGCATCCGGGATGGTGGAAGGGATAAAAGTGTACCCTTACAATTCCGGCTGGAGCTGCATGGCACAGGGATTTTACGCGATTGATGCGGCGAAAATGGCGCTTGCCGGAAAAGAACCGGAAGACATCCTCGCCCGCCTCGATGAATTAAAAGCATCCACGAAAGCCTACTTCATGGTCGATGATCTCACCCACCTTCAGCGCGGCGGAAGGCTGTCCGGATCGCAGGCCGTTATCGGCAGCCTGTTAAAAATCAAGCCGCTATTAACTTTTGTTGATGATGAAATTGTCCCGTTTGAAAAAATCCGCACCCAGAAAAAAGCGCTCAACCGGATTTTTGACCTGCTCGGCGAGGATGCCGCCAAAGGCTTGCCACTAAAAAGCTCCATCATTCATGCCAATCGGGAAGAACAGGCGCTTGAGATCAAAGATGAATTGGAAAAACGCTTTCCAACCGTCGACTTTTCGATCAGCTACTTCGGCCCGGTCATCGCGACCCACCTTGGTGAAGGCGCGATCGGCATCGCCTGGATGCTGAAATAAGAGCCAGGCTGTTCCAAATCGCTGGAACAGCCCGGCATGATGGGATCATCCGGGACAAACTTGGCATAACACGCCCGAGGACAAGTCTTGAAACCCGCCGGACAGTCAATCACTTTGGAGGATTTTACCTCTTGGGACAAGTCCAAAAACCCGCCGGACAGCCAATCCGCGATTGAATAAGCGAAAAGGCGGTTGCACTCCATTATCCATACGGTCCTTTGCCTGCCATTTTCCCAAATCCGTTAGAACCGGGCTGCCCCCATTTTCCCACCCCCGCGATTAAAACAAAGGAGTGATCAGTTTGCCTTCTGTTTTCTCCGAACAGCTTCAACGCCACCTCGCCGGACGGATCCTGTTCGAACCGGAAATCCCTTTTTCACCGGAACTGCTTGATCAGCACTTTAAACAAGGCTGGATCCGCGCTGAGCCGGCGATACAGGGCGAATTCCCGCACTGTGTCTGCTTGCGCTGCGGCAACCGCGCGCCGCATCTTTTTGCCGAATTCCCTTGCGCCCACTGCGGGAAAACGAGCATTTATTGCCGGAACTGCCTGATGATGGGGCGGGTCACCGCATGCAAGCCGCTTATCACATGGGCAGGCCCTGCGCCCGCATTCCACTCGCCCAGGCACCCGCTCCATTGGGATGGCACCCTTTCTGAAGGGCAGCAGGCTGCATCCGAAGCGGTTAAAGCAGCCATTCTTCAAAAAAACGAGCTCTTGATTTGGGCTGTTTGCGGATCAGGGAAGACAGAGATCGTTTTCAAAGGGATTGAAGCGGCGCTTGCAAACGGCGAACGCGTCTGCATCGCAACCCCCAGAACAGATGTCGTCCTTGAACTTGCCCCCCGCTTCCGCCGCGTTTTCCCGGATATTCCGATTGCCGCGCTCTACGGCGGCAGCCCTGACCGCCATAAATGGGCGCAGCTCGTCATCTCCACTACCCACCAGCTGTACCGCTTTGCATCCGCCTTTGATGTCGTGATTGTAGATGAAGTGGACGCTTTTCCGTATACTTTCGATGAAACGCTGCAGTGCGCCGTTCAAAAAGCGGCAAAAGACCGCTGCGCCCGCATTTATCTTACCGCAACACCAAGTGAAACATGGCAGCTTGAATGCAAGACAGGTAAGCGCCCGTTTGTCACGATCCCGGCCCGCTATCACCGCAAGCCCCTCCCTGTTCCTGTATTCAAATGGGCAGGCAACTGGCGAAAAAAGTTTGAGAAAGGCAAGCTCCCGGTTCCGGTTGAAGCATGGGTAAAAAAGAGGCTTGAATCCGGAAAACAGGCGCTTCTTTTTCTCCCGAACATCCGCCTCATGAAAAAAGCAGAGCCGGTTTTTAAACAGCTGCATCCAGCGATTGAATCGGTGCACGCAGAAGACCCGGATCGGAAAGAAAAAGTGGAAAGGATGCGCGCCGGCAAAACGCCGCTTTTGCTAACAACGACCATTCTTGAACGCGGCGTCACGTTTCCGAATATTGATGTCTGTGTCGTCGGGGCGGAAGATGCTATCTTTACGGAAGCTGCCCTCGTCCAGATCGCGGGCCGAGCCGGAAGAAGCGCCGATTTCCCAAGTGGGGACGTGACGTTTTTCCATTACGGAAAATCAAATGCGATGGTGAAAGCACAGCGCCATATTCTCTCCATGAATGAAGAAGCGGGAAAGCGGGGGTTGCTCGATGCATGAATATTGCCTGTTCTGCCATCAGCCGCTTACCCATAAACTGTCCTGGCGCACGCTGATTTTTCCGCAGCCCGGACCACTTCTTTGCGAAGATTGCCGCGCGCAGCTTGAAAAAATTACACCGCCTGTCTGCCCGAAATGTTCCCGACCCCTGGCCAAGTTGGATGCTTCTTATGTGGAGGGAGCTCTGTGTCTTGACTGTGCCAGATGGGAACAAGACCCGGAATGGGCGGGCGTGCTGGATGAAAACATTTCGCTTTATACGTACAACGATTTTTGTAAAGAAATTTTTACCCGTTTCAAATTTCGCGGGGATTATGCGCTTGCCGCCATTTTTGCGGATGGCATCAAAGAGGTGCTTAAGTCCCGCACATTTGACTGCATCGTGCCGGTCCCACTCAGCCCGGAGCGCCTTTCCGAACGGCTTTTTAACCAGGCGGAGGCGCTCGCCCGTGCTGCCGGGCTCGAAACGGCAAACATTCTTCACCGCGTCCACGCTGAAAAGCAATCGAAAAAAACACGGGCTGACCGCATTCATCAAGCCCAAACTTTTTATATGGAAAAAGAAGTTTCAATCGAAGGCCGTTCCGTTTTACTGGTGGATGATATCTACACGACGGGTTCAACCGTCCGCCATGCAGCAAAAGTGTTGCGTGAAGCGGGCGCCCGAAAAATTGTATCGTTAACTGTGGCGAGAAGTTAAACACAACGAAATTTCTGCCGATATAGAAGATAGAAGACAAATGTGCCGGAAAAGGAGGCGGGCCGAATGGCGGAGTTGGCAAACTGCCCGAATTGCGGTAAATTATATGTCAAAAATTCCGTCCGCGATGTGTGTGAAGACTGTTATCGCGAGGAAGAAGCTGCATTTGAACGGGTTTTTCAATTCTTGCGGAAACGCGAAAACCGTGCGGCAACAATCGAGACAATTGTTGAAAAAAACAATGTCCCGGAAAAACTGGTTTTCAAATGGGTGCGGAGCGGCCGGCTTTTGATTGCGCATTTTCCGAATCTGGCATATCCTTGCGACCGTTGCGGAAAATTAATCCAGTCCGGAAAGTTATGCGAAGAATGTGCAAAAACGATTGCAAAAGATCTTGAACGTTTTGAAAAAGAAAAGAAACGGCAGGAAGAAATAAGGAAAAAGACTTATCACATCAAGTAAACATTGCGCAGCTTTATCCGATATAATAAACATAATGGAACGGATACTGTTTGAAAAAGGGGTGAGCCGAATGAAAATCAATCCGGTCAATACTTCAGGGATCAATCCGTATCAGCAGCAAGCCAGGCGGGATGTGCAGCAAACCGCCTCCAGCACCCGGAAAACGGATAAAGTGGAAATTTCTTCAGAAGCGAAACAGTTGCAAAAAACGTCCCAGTTTGAGCAGGAACGGAGCCGGAAAATTGAGGCTTTAAAACAACAGGTACAGCACGGAACCTATCAGCCGGATGCGGAAAAAACCGCTGAAGGCATTTTGAAATATTTTACAGGCAAGTAAGGAGGGGCGTAAATGGCTGCGGAAAAATTGATCCGATGTCTTGAAAAATTGCAGAAGCTCCATGAAAGCCTGTTTATCCTTGCCACCGAAAAAACCGAAGCGGTGAAAAAGCAGGAGATAGAACGGCTGCAAAAAATTACGCAGGAAGAACAGGCCCATATCCGTGCAATCGGCGCACTTGAACAGGAACGGGAAACGCTGGCAAAGACGCTTACCGGCGGCAATGGGACGCTGTCGGACTGCATCGCGGCCGTATCGGGGGAAGCACGGTCCCAGCTCGAAACATTGAGGGACAGCCTGATTGGCATCACAAAGAAGCTGAAACAGCAAAATGAGCTGAACCAGATGCTCCTTTATCATTCCCTTCAATTTACCCAATTCATGCTGGATCTGATTTATCTGAAAAATGAACCCACCACATACGGGCCGCCGTCCGGGCAAAAAGCGGCGGCCGCCATGCCGCGGTTCGACTCAAAAGCCTGAAAGAATACGGAGGAGAAGCAAGGTGTCCACTTTCTTTGGATTAGAAACAGCAAAACGGGCTTTGACGGCCCAACAGAATGCCCTGTACACCGTCGGGCAGAACGTGGCCAATGCCAATACCGATGGCTACACAAGGCAGCGGGTAAACTTGCAGGCGTCAGATCCGTACCCCGCTGCTTCGATGAACCGCCCGGCCATCGCCGGACAGCTCGGGACAGGGGTGGAAGCGGGCGAAGTGCAGCGGATCCGCGACAAGTATCTCGATGTCCAATACCGGGAAAACAACAGTGCAGCGGGTTACTGGTCAGCCAAATCTGGTGCATTAAGCAAAATGGAAGCCGTCATGGATGAAACGGGAACGAAAAGCAGTTTGTCCAACACAATGGAAGCGTTCTGGGAATCCCTTCAGGACTTAAGCACGAATCCAGAAGACGTATCTGCTCGCTCGGTTGTTTTGGAACGCGGGCAGACGCTGACGGATACATTCCACTATTTAAACAGCACGCTTTCCCAGTACAAAACGGATGTCGGCAGCGAAATCAGCGTATCGGTCAACGATATCAATTCCACTTTAAAGCAAATCAGTGACTTAAATAAACAGATCGCTGAACTTGAGCCGAACGGTTATTTGCCAAACGACTTGTATGACAAAAGGGACAGCCTTGTCGATAAGTTGTCCAGTTATTTGAACGTCACCGTCGAAGTACAAAAAAGCGGGGGAAATCCAAAAGCAAACGCGGACGGCATTTACAACATTAAAATGACCGCTGCGGATGGCACAAGCGTATACCTTGTCCAAGGTTCAAATTACAATGCAGTTGAAGTACAAGGGGGAACCGACAGCAACGGCGACGGTATCCTCGACGGCCCACCGGCAAACGGGGAAATGACCGGCATCACAATCGGCGGGAAAAATTTTGCTGTCGCGGATACAACCGGCAAGGTCACGTTCCCGCAAGGCAAACTGTTGGGACTGATTGACAGCTACGGTTATCAGTATGCCGGCGCAAACGGCACAGTGGAAGCAGGGGCTTATCCGAGTTTGCTCGACAGCCTGGACAAACTCGCCTACACATTCGGAAACGTATTAAATGCTGTCCACGAAAAAGGGACAGACCTTAAAGGGAATGCCGGGACTGCCTTTTTTACGTTCGGTACCTTAACGGACTACAAAGGGGCCGCGGGTCAAATTGCCGTCAACAGCAGCCTTACATACGACAAAATCGCCGCCTCTTCAAATGGCGATTCCGGCGACGGGCTGAATGCCATTAATCTTGCAAATGTGGTTACCTTTGATTTAAGCAGCCAATCCGTGCAGCTTGAAGGGATCAGTGGCAGGCTTAACATTGCGGCACTCGGTCTGCCGCTTGCATCCGGCACCATCACCAGCAATTACGAAGGCCTCATTGGAAAGCTCGGGGTTGATGCCGAACAGGCAGGCAATATGCAGACAAATACCGCTTCCCTTTTGGATTCGGTGGATATGAACCGGAAGTCCGTCAGCTCGGTATCGGTTGATGAGGAATTAACCAATATGATCAAATACCAACAAGCCTATAATGCTGCAGCAAGGATGATTACTATGACAGACGAAATGCTCGATAAAATCATCAACGGCATGGGTGTTGTAGGCAGATAGGCAGGTGAAAAACGATGCGTGTAACCCAATCGATGCTCGCCAATAATTTCTTAAACAATTTAAACACAAGCTATAGTAAACTCGCGAAATACCAGGAACAGCTGTCTTCCGGCAAAAAGATCAACAAACTTTCGGATGACCCGCTGTCCGCGATGAAAGGCATTTCCTACCGGAGAACCGTCGCCCAGGTGAAGCAATACGAAGACAACTTCGCGGAAGCCAGCACTTGGATTGAATCGACAAATGACGCTCTTGATGAAGCCAATCAGGTGTTGCAGCGGATCCGGGAACTGACAGTGGAAGGGGCAACGGACACGAAGACTCCGACTGACAGGCAGTCGATCGCCGATGAAGTGGAACAACTTCGCGATCAGCTTGTCAATATTGCCAATACGAAAGTCAATGACAAATATATTTTTAACGGCACCCGGACGACGGAGAAGCCGATCAGTGGCGATATCAGCACGTTTGACGGCTCAACCAGCCTCGGCATGAACACCAATCCGGTAAAAATCGAACTGTCAAATGGCATTTATCTGCAAGTCAATGCGAACGGAGCAAATGCTTTTTCTGATGATCTGTTTAAAGACCTGAACCATTTAATCAGCGATTTAAAATCCGGCACATCGGCAAGCGGCTTTGACAGCTATTTGGGCAAAATTGACGGCCATATTGACAATGTGCTGAGCGAACTGTCGCAGGCCGGGGCGCGGAGCAACCGCCTTGATTTGATGAAAGACCGCGTCACCCAGCAGGAAACAACGGCAACGAAGATCATGGCCGGAAACGAAGATGTGGATATCGATAAGGCGTACACGGACTTTTCCGTTGCATCCGGCGCCTATATTGCTGCGTTAAAAGTCGGCGCACAAGTGATCCAGCCGACATTGCTCGACTTTTTGAAATAATACGGGGACACCACCCTGCTTTGCCAGGTGGTGCCGTTTTTTTATCTGAATGTTTTTGAACCGGGCGGGGCAGGAGCGGAACGCCGGTTAGCAGCAGAAACATGCATGCCCCCCCAAAGGTTTAGAAAACGCAAAAGAATATGCCCATCGAAAGGAGAGAAGGCGGTTTTCCCCGGCAGCAAAAGTCGGGGACCCCTCACTAAACATGATGAAGCTTCAAACAAAATACCACGGTGAAGTGGAAATAGAGGATGCAGCTATATGGCATTTTGAAGGCGGGATTCCGGGATTTCCGGATGAGAAATCCTTTGTTTTGCTGCCGCTTTTGGACGACGGCATTTACATGGTCCTCCAGTCAACGGCGTCACCCTATGTCGCTTTTGTCGTCACAAGCCCGTTTTTGTTTTTCCGAGATTATGAATTTAACATTGATGATGCCACGCTTGAACAGCTGTCGATTGAAAAAGAGGAAGATGTGCGGGTTTATGCCATTTTGACGGTCCGTGATCCGTTTTCGGAAACAACAGCCAATTTGCAGGCCCCGCTCATTATGAACGAAAAGAATCATAAGGCGAAACAACTGATTTTAAACGACCGGCATTACCACACAAGGCACCCGCTCTTTGCGGACGGGCCGGACAAGGAAAAGGGGTGAGAAGATGCTGATTTTATCGCGGAAAAAAGGCGAGTCGATCCAAATCGGCGATGACATTGAAATCACTATCGCCGCGATCCATGGCGACCAGGTCAAAATCGGCATCAACGCCCCAAAACATGTTGAAATTCACCGGAAAGAAGTGTACTTGGACATACAGGAAGAAAACGCGAACGCCGCAAAAAATATCGAAGGCCTGCTCCACCTGCTTGCCCAATCCAAGAAAGACAGTGGGAGCGAGAAGAAGAATGATGGATAAAAAAATTCAAAACCAGCTCGTTCAAATCGGCCTTTCAACAGAAAAGGTAAAGAAAATTATCCTTTTCGGCTCGAGAGCGGTCGGAGATAACACAGACCGGTCTGATATTGATTTAGCCATTGTGGCGCCGGAAATGTCAAAAGAAGAATGGGTATTGTTTGCTTTGGACTTGGAAGACGAGCTGGATACTTTACTTTCCTTAGACATCATTAAGTTTGAAGATGCCTCTCAACAATTGAAAAGTGAAATCTTAAAAAATGGCAAGCTTTTGTATCAGGATGACGATATCCCGAATGAGATGGAAAAAGACAATTTTATAGAAAGTCCATAAACTTCATCACATCATTCCATTTTTTACAGACATCTCAAAAAAGGACTGACACCACTTTTAAATTCTTAACGCGGTGCCAGTCCTTTTTCACTTGGTGTTTGATCCCGGGATCGATTTATAATACAGTTATGATAGAGGTGACGACTTTGAAACATAATCGTACGGATGAACAAATATTATTGCAAGCATTAGAAACCATTCATGATGAGACGGAAAAAATGAGGGAGAAGGAAGCAAAAAAAATTTGGTCTGAGATTTCCCTTCCTTTCTCATTGCATGCCGGGCTTTTGCGATATACAAAAGATGAGTTACACGAAATCAGAAAACGGTTGAACATCCGCAATGCAAGCAGCTTAAAAAAAGCGGATTTAACGGCTGTACTAGAAGAACATATTCCGATACTCATGAAAATCATTCTCTGCCAATTAGATGAGCATTTATTTCGCTTGATTCAAAACATGATCCACAATGGGGGCTTTATATTTGCTCCTGCCATGGAAACCTATCAAATCAAGTTTTTACAATCACTTGGGTTTATCTTCACGGGGACGTACAAGGGAGAAAAAGTACTCGCTCTGCCGGCAGATTTAATCGAGCCGCTGTCTTCACTAGAAGGTGACATGAAAGTGAGATCCATTCTAAAAAGGAACACCGAATGGATTCGCCTCACACAAGGCATGCTGTATTATTATGGTGTGTTGAATTCCCAAACCATGCTGGAAAAAATCGAACAATATACAAAAAAGCCGGTTCGTCCAATCGAGTTTTTCAACGTGATGAGGCAGGCTGACGATTTTTATAAAGTGGTTTGCTTGGAATATCAGGGCCTGATACATCAACGTGTATTTGATCCTTTTAAAATTAAAGAAGAGCAGGACAGCAGAAAAGACCTGGATTACTATCCTTTTACGAAAGCACAGTTACTCCAAGCAGGCGCACCTGACTATGTTTCGGAAAATAAAATCACCAAATCATTCAGGCGCTTCCTTCTTGACAATTATCGGATTACCCGTAAAGAAACCGACCAAATCATCATGGAATGTATCTTTGCCATCAAAGTGGGCGAATCAACAAACAATCTTCTTGAATTCATGCAAACCCAGGTTGAAATCGCCGACTTCAAAACTGCAGAAGCGATGATGAACATTTTAATTCAATTAAATAATCATACAAGACAATGGATTTTAAAGGGCTATATGCCAAGCGAAATATTTAAGGAGGAAAAAGAGGCGCTGCATCCCCTCCCGTTGAAAAAAGAAAACAACAAACCTGTAACAACCAGAAAAATCGGCCGAAACGATCCATGTCCCTGTGGCAGTGGGAAGAAATATAAGAAGTGCTGTGGGAGGTAGGGTATAACCAGTAACAGGCACCAAAACAGTAAAAGAAATTATGCTGTTTTGGTGCCTGTTACTGCAAACACCGGATAACCACAATACAACAGCTCTCCCCCCCCCCCAGTCCCCCACACCACCTCCACAGGAAAGAAAAGAAAAAAATTCAGCAAAACTATTAAATCAAAAGTCCTGCTATCCGATATATAAAGTGAGCGGGGGAACAGGGCGGCCGACCTCGAACCCCGTTGATAATTTCGCCCACAAGGATGTGGGTGCACAACATTCAAGGAGGAAAAACAGATGATTATCAATCACAACATTGCAGCGTTAAACACGTTGAACCACTTAAATGCTGCGACAAACGCACAATCGAAAGCAATGCAAAAACTGTCTTCGGGGCTTCGTATCAACGGTGCTGCTGATGATGCAGCAGGCCTTGCCATTTCCGAAAAAATGCGTTCGCAAATTCGTGGCCTCGACCAGGCAACAAAAAATTCCCAGGATGCCACTTCCTTGCTCCAAACGGCTGAAGGCGCACTGAATGAAACGCATGATATTTTACAACGTATGCGGGAATTAGCGGTACAATCTTCTAACGATACAAATACGGATGATGACCGGCAAAACATTCAAAGTGAAATGTCACAGTTGGAAAGCGAAATTGACCGGATTGGCAATACAACCCAGTTCAACACAAAAAATCTGTTAGACGGTTCAATGGGTAAAGCTGTTACGACTGCTGTGGCAAATGAAAATACAAGCGGCATTTTTAAGGATAAAGGAAATGGGAATGCGGCTGCAACAACAGATACTTTGCTTACCGACCTTACAGATAAGGACGGCAATTCACTAGGCATTACGGCTGGGGACAAAGTCACTGTCACTTATGTCAAAAATGGAACGACAACAACAAATAGTGTAACTGTGGCAGCTGATACTAAATTGTCAGATATTGGGACAAATTTAGGGGGAACACTTACTGCTAACACAGACGGTTCTCTGAAATTGGAAGCTGCTGCAGCAGGAACGGCTGATGCGATTGAAGGCATCACGATTACCGTCCAAGACCAAAATGGGAATGTCAGAACAGCTGCAACCAACGCCCTTTCTTCTTTTAAAGAAACGCAAGCAGCAGCAGATGTCCGTTCCGACGGTTCCGCAACTTTCTTAATTGGGGCAAACGGAGGACAAAATTTACAAGTAGACATCAATGATATGCGTGCCCAAGCCTTAGGTGTCAGCGGATTGCAAGTGTCGACGCAGACACAGGCAAATGCAGCGATTAAAGTCATTGACAATGCTATTCAAAAAGTATCGGCTGAAAGAGGCAAACTTGGTGCTTTTGAAAACCGTTTAGACCATACAGTCAACAACCTGACAACTTCGTCAGAAAACCTGACTTCTGCTGAATCGCGTATTCGTGACGTTGACATGGCGAAAGAAATGTCTGAACAAACAAAGCAATCGATCCTTGCCCAGGCTGCTCAAGCTATGCTGGCTCAAGCCAATCAACAACCACAGCAAGTATTGCAATTGTTGCGTTAATTTTATATTTCACAAAGGAGGCCTTTTCCGGGGTCTCCTTTATATTTTTGTGTATATTTGATTCCCTTCATGATACTTCTTGATAAGCGTATGGCGTTTTTCCGGCATCTGCTGGATTGAAGTGAAAAAACCTGTTTACACCGGTAAAGATCTCACGTATAAAAGATAAGTACAGTCCAGAAGAAAAAATAGAAATAAGAGGAAAGCATTGGGGCAAATATGCTTTCCTTTTTTTAATGGCTACGGGAAAAAGACACTTTGCCATTTGCTAAAATAACGAATGGAAATCACCCCAAATCGTTAAACCATGAACACAATCGGGGTAAGAAGTATTTGCCAATTCTTTCTATTGACGGCTGAAGGAGAGTTTTTTATGAAGGAATTCCAGCAAGGTTAAAGGAATAAGTACATATAGCATGGTTATAAAAAGGGGGTAATTATTTTGAATATTGTTGATCTTGTTCAATCGCAGGTCATTGCTTCAGTGAAGAAAGAAGAAGATATTGAAAAAGCAGCTTTGAGCCGTGCTAATATTGTATTTCTCTTAACAGGGGATTTGCTGAATACGTCAGATTATCTCGAACAGTTAAGAAAGGCCGGAAAGCATATTTTTATACATATGGACTTTATTGAAGGGTTATCCAATGCAAGGAGTGCTGTCAAATTTGTCGCTCAAAAATGGAAGCCAACCGGAATTATCACCACCAAACATTCTTTAATTAAATATGCAAAAGATGAAAAACTAATGACCATTCAGCGCATCTTTCTCATTGATAAATCCGCTGTCCAGAAGGGAATTGACACGAGTAAAACCTGTAGTCCTGATGCCATTGAAGTACTTCCCGGTCTGATGCCAAACATTATCGACCAGCTGACAAGAAAGGTAAAATTTCCAATTATTGCCGGTGGTTTAATTGAATCAAAAGAGGATATTTTGCAAGGATTAGAGGCAGGTGCACTGGCGATTTCAACAGGGGATCCTTCACTTTGGAATTTTGATATTTAATTTGATAAAAAAGAAACGGCCTTTTGTGCCGTTTCTTTTTTTATCCGCTGATTTCCGACCGCTTGATTTCATTCATTTGAATGATTTCACTATAAATATAAGCAATGCTCGTTTTTTCTCTGACTTTTATTTTTAACTCAAGCTGGTATGCTGCATGTTCCAGATCTTTAATATGGGTTTGGATGATTTTCATATCTTGTTTTTCTAAGGAGCGAATGACTTTTTGGATATCACGGCTGTCCTGTAAGATAAGATTGAGAGAAATCTCTTTTGCGTACAGCTTTTCAAAACCAATTTTTTTCATCAATCCCGGAATGATCTCCACGCTAATGATGAGCAGTACGCCCCCTGCAATTGCTTCCATATAAAAGCCTGAACCGGTGGCAATTCCAATACCGGCTGCCCCCCAAACCATGGCAGCCGTTGTTAAACCGGAAATGGTATCATCTTCTTTTCGTAATATTACGCCTGCCCCAAGAAATCCGATTCCGGAAACAATCTGGGCAGCGAGCCTTAAAGGATCCATTTGAATACGGACAAAATCGGATTGCGGAAACGAATAAGCAGACTGGATGGAAACAATCGTCAATAAACAGCTGACAATTGAAATCACAAGACTTGTTTTTAATCCGAGTGGTTTTCTTTTTATTTCCCGTTCAAGCCCGATTGCCAATCCAAGTATGGAAGACATGACGAGTTTTAGGAGCATTTCGCTGTCAAACTGAAAAAATTCAATCATGCAAAGCACCTCGTCTTTCTGCTTTACAGTCCATAATCTCGGACATTTGCATAATTTCTTTTACACTTTCAAGAATGTACTCCGGTTGTATCCCTGTTGTTTTGATCGTTTGTTGCGTGCTGATCCCTGTTAAAACCAAAATGGTATGTAAGCCATACACATTTCCCATATGAATGTCAGTTTCGAGGCGGTCACCGACAATATAGCATTGTTCCGGCTTCAGCTTTAATATATGGTTGACAATAAGATCTGCAGCAAACCTCGAGGGCTTTCCCATAATATGGTCAATCTTGATGCCGCTCACGCCTTCAAATGCTCCAATTAATGCACCACAATCCGGAACCGGTCCTTCTGCAGTAGGGCATGTACGGTCAGGATTGGTGGCAATGATCAAAGCATGATTGTTTCGCCATGCCATATATGCCTGCTTCAGTTTTTCATAAGTAAACTGGCGATCCCACCCCAGCACAATATAGTTTGCGAGATTAGCATCTTCTGTAATTAAAATTCCTTCTTTTTCTAATTCATCATACAAAGCTTTTTCTCCGATCACATAGGCAAGCTCTGATGGATTCATTTTTTGCTTTAAAAATCTTGCAGTCACATAGTTTGAATTGATAATGTCTTCAAGTGAGGTACGGATCCCCAAATGGTTCAATTTTTTTACGTAATCAGTTCTGGTGGCAATAGATTTATTGGTAAAAAAAACAACATGGTGTCCCCGATTCTGCAAGAAGTCAATCGTTTCCGCACTCCCTTTTATTAATTGATTGTCGAGATAAATGGTTCCGTCCAAATCAAAAATAAATCCCTTTTTCAATTGCTTTCCCTCCCAGTAAAAGAAAAATCCCCCAGTTTAATAAACCTTGAAAAAGGTTTACTACCAGCTGGGGGTTTCTAAAGTCTCTGCCCGTGTTATTTTTGCTTTTCTCTAAACTTTGCCATATTATCTGCTATATTTTTTAGAGTATATTGATAAGGATTAATTTCGAATACAACCGGCCCTGTAAACTGATACTTTGTCAAAATATCAATCAGTTTTTCTGTATAATGGTTCCCTTCCCCCGGCAGCAAATGCAAATCCGCTTTTCCGTCATTTTCTGATACATGTATCTCTCCCAACAATTCACCAAGCTGTTTTACAGTCTCTTCCAGTTCATTTCCCATGATCGCCAGGTGTCCCGTGTCCAGGCATGCCTTCAAATTACAGGCTTGAAGCAGGCCGGTCCATTCTTCTAAGCTAGAAGCAACATGGTGGCAGTAATTTAACCGGTCAGGGATTAGATTTTCAAGCAACAACACGATCCCCCGCTTTTGTGCCGCTTCATTTAATTTCATGAGCCGGCTTTGAACACGACACAGCGTTTCATCACGTTCTTCAGAGGACCAGGCATAGCCACCGTGCAAAACGGCATGGCTGCCTCCGTATCCCGCTAAAATATCCATCCATTCATTTAATACATGAAACGCCCTTTCATAGATAATCGTGTCCGGCGTGGCAATGTTCAAATCATGGAATGGAAGATGAATGCTCGTTCTTAAGCCAGTTTGCCGGGCATATTCAAAGGTTTCTTTTGCCCGTAAATGCTCTGCCCAAATTTCAACGCCGTCAAAGCCGGCCTTTTGAAGTATTTTAAAATCATCCAGCGTGCTCTCCTGCCCGATTGACCATATACTAAGCCAAGTTTCCATTTTTACCTCCTGCTTCAGCATTTTTTTCATCAAATTCCTGATTAATAAGTTCGAGGTTTTTCCCTTTTGTTTCCGGTGCTAAAATAGCCGAGATAAGAAGTCCCAGCAATCCGGCGGCGGCAAAAAACCAGAGGGCTTTGCTGTTACCCCATGCCACAACAAGGTTTGGGAATACCAAAATGCCCATGATTGAACCAATCCGGCTGACGGCAGTTGCCAATCCGGAAGCGCTTGCACGAATGCCGGTTGGAAATAACTCAGTTGGATATACAAAATTAAGAATGCCGCCACCCATGTTGGCAAATAGTACGGCAAAACTGAATAAGATGACAAGAAAAGCCATTGTCGGAGAAGGGTTCAGTGCTAAAATGATTAATGCAATGGATAAGCCGGTAAAAGAAGTAATGATCAACGGCCTTCTGCCAATTCTTTCAACCAAATTCATCCCGATAATTGCTCCGATTAAGCCCAACAAACTAACCGTTCCGGAACCAATATATACCATCATTTGCGATCCGTGAGTAAATGGTTTTAGAATGGTCGGTGTATACATGGAAATTCCGTAATAGGCAACGGCATAGCAAAACCAGAATCCGCAAACAAAGAAAGTGCGACGGAAAAGTCCTTTCGTGAAAAGGCTGCTAATCTTTTGTTTTGGCTTCATATTTGGCTGAATTTTGACTTTCTGTCCGGTAATTTTCAGCATAATTTCTTCTGCTTCTTTTTCACGCCCCCTTGCAGTAAGCCATCGTGGTGATTCCGGAAGCGTTACACGGAAAAAGAAGACAATGAGAGCAAAAATGGCGCCAGTAAGTAACATGTAACGCCACGCATTTTCGCCGAGCGGGACAAGCAGTATGCCAACCAGATAGGCAACAACCGCTCCGACAAACCACATGGCGCCGAGTGATGTACTGTGCCTTCCCCGGCTTTGCGTCGCACTGAATTCGGATACAAGCGTAGCGGAAATCGGATAGTCTGCCCCGATCCCTATGCCAAGTAAAAATCTGAAGAGGGCCAGTTGCCAAGGTGCCAGGGCAAACGCCGTAAGTGTCGCAAAAACGACAAATGCCAACAAATCAACCACGTACATGGCTTTCCGTCCATACTTATCTGTTAAATTCCCCAGCCAGATTGCTCCGATAAAAGAGCCAATGACAGCTGAGGAAGTAATCAGTCCCTGCATGCCCGGCCCGAATTCCCAGTGATCAAGGATCAGCGGCATGGCAACAGCAATTACCGTTAAATCAAAGCCATCCAAAAAAGTACCGCCGGCAGACAAAAGTGTGACTTTCCTTTGGAAGCGCTTTAACTGTGGCGAGTCTAAATGCTCAAAAATCATTTTTCTCTCCCTTTCTTTTCCGTATAATCCTGCCGAAAAATAAAAGCCATAGCCAAAAAAACATTTGTCATGTTTTTGGCTATGGCTTCTCATCGTCTCCAGCCATAGAGATTATACGTTTTTTGTTGTTAAATTATTTATACAAGATTTAGGCTAGGCTGTCAATACAAAAAAACAAAATTTTTTATCAGTTCAGATTTTACTCCTCCTTCTTTTCCTTCCTGTCCATTGTCCCGTCCGTCAGTGTTTTGTCAGCCAGCTTCTTCGTTTTCTTCTTTTCATTTTCTTCTTCGTTCTTCAACTGTTTATCGGACATGGTTTCACTTCCTTTTTGTCGTTAGTATACCCCGAGGATCGGAAGCTGAAACATCCGCCGGTTTTGTTTAAACGGTTGGGCAAAGGGTATGCAGACAAAAAAGCGAATGGAGTTGGAAGGATGGAGAATGACAGAAAACAGGGCAATCATTTAAGCCGGTCGCTGAAAAACCGGCATATTCAGTTTTTGGCATTAGGGGGCGTCATCGGCGTCGGTCTGTTTTACGGCGCTTCGCAGGCAGTGAAAATGGCGGGACCGGGCGTTTTGGCGGCGTATATTGCGGCCGGCCTGGTTGTCGCCATTGTCATGCGGGCGCTCGGGGAAATGACGGTTGAAAAACCGGTGGCCGGATCATTCAGCAAGTATGCGCATGATTTGTTCGGCGAGCGGATGGGCTTTGTTTCAGGCGGCATGTGGTGGTTTTTATGGGTGGCGACTGTGATGTCGGAGCTTGCCGCGATCGGAAAGCTGGTCCAGTTCTGGTTTCCGCATTTTCCGGCCTGGATTCCAGGATTTTTGGCACTCATTTTATTCACAGTTTCTAATTTACTGGCTGTAAAAATTTTTGGCGAGATTGAGTTTGTGTTTGCGATTTTAAAAGTCTTTGCGATTCTCGCCTTTATGGTTTTCGGCGCGCTGATGATTTTTACCGGTTTATTTAGGGCTTGCTGAATAAACAAAAATTCCAGATTTGACAAGGATTTTGGCCACTTTTGTCGAATATAAAGTGTAAGGATTTTATAGGAAACGTGTAAAAAACCTTGCACTTGGAGGCCGTTACGATGTACAAAAAGACTGAACATCAATTAACTTTTGTAGAAGATTTTTTTCTACCATTCGGTGGAAAATTAAATAAAGAAAATCGCTGGGTCCGTCTTGCTGAATTAATCCCTTGGTGGAAGGCTGAAGAAAAGTATGCCAAGTCCTTCAAGAAAAAGTTCAAAGGTGAAAAGGCTTATTCTGTCAGAGTTGCTCTTGGGGCTCTCTATATCAAAGAACGGCTTGGGCTATCTGACCGGGAAACAGTCGAACAGATCACGGAAAACCCGTATCTTCAGTATTTTATCGGGTTGCCTGAATTCCAGGAAAAAGCCCCATTCGATCATTCTCTGATGACTCGTTTTAGAAAACGTTTGGGTGCAAACATCATCAATGAACTGAATGAATGGATTGTTCTGGAAGAACAAGAACGCCAATCGGAAGAAGCATCTAAGGAAAATGACAACGATGATGATCACCATGATGATGACGATCATAGTAGTGGTGATCATCAACCTTCCGGTCCTGCTTCGGAAGAGAATTCAACTGGATCGGCTTCTCCTAAAACGAAGAACAAAGGAAAGCTCATTCTGGACGCAACCTGTGCACCGGCTGATATTGCTTACCCTACTGATCTGGGGCTTTTGAACGAAGCCCGTGAGAAACTGGAACATATCATTGATGTACTGCATGAACCGCACAAAGGAAAATTACCAAAGCCACGGACCTACAGAAAAAGAGCCCGCAGGGACTATCTTTCTGTCGCTAAGCAACGCAAAGCTGGAGCCCGGAAAATCCGGAAAGCTGTCGGCAAACAACTTGGATATGTGAAACGGAATCTGGAGATCATTGGAAATCTCATTTCCCAAAGCTCCCTGTCTCTTTTGAGCAAAGATGAATACCGACAACTCCTCGTGATTCATGAACTTTACCGCCAACAGGCAGAAATGTACAAAAAGAAAACACATCGGATTGACCACCGGATTGTGAGCATTTCCCAGCCGCATGTCCGTCCAATTGTGCGTGGCAAGGCAAAAGCGAACGTGGAATTCGGCTCAAAAGTCGCCATTAGCGTTGTAGATGGCTATGCCTTGATTGAGCAACTCGACTGGGAAAATTACAATGAAGGGATCACCCTTAGAGAATCTATTGAGAACTACTACAACCGGTTCGGATTTTATCCAGAAGCGATTTTAGCAGATAAAATCTACCGAAACCGTGACAACCTAGCATACTGTAAATCTCTTGGCATTCGTCTGAGTGGGCCAAGGTTGGGACGCCCATCCAAAACGGAAGACAAAACCTTAGAACGCGTGGCAAGGCAGGATGCCTCCGAACGTAATGCCGTTGAAAGCAAATTTGGCGAAGGCAAGCGCAAGTATGGGCTAGGCCTTATTCGAGCACGCCTTCAGGAGACCAGTGAAACAGTAGTAGCCCTTCAATTCCTTATAATGAATCTGGAGCGGAAGCTCAGGGTTCTTTTTTTGAAATTTTTGTACAACACTATTTTATATTTTAATAACCGTAATTTGGCTTGTATCTGACAGAATCTGATTCGTTCAGCAAGCCCTATTTAATGGTGGAAAAATCGTTGGCTTTTCGAATCTTTGGGCGCACGGCGGGTTTTTCCCGGCCGGGTGGTTCGGCGTTTTCCAGGCGGTTGCGATTGTGATTCAGGGATACGCCGGCATTGAAACGCTCGCCGTGGAAGCAGGCGAATCGGACAACCCGCGCCAGTCGATGCCGAAAGCATTCAGAAGTGTTACATACCGGATTTCCTTTTTCTATATCGGATCCATTTTGATCATGTTGTGCGCGTATCCGTGGACGCAACTTGCGGGGCATGACGGCAGCCCGTATGTTCTTCTTTTCTCGCAAGTCGGCATTCCGGTTGCGGCGGCGCTGATGAACCTGATCATTATTTTCTCCGGGCTCTCATCGTGCAATACCGGCGTTTACGGCGGCAGCCGGCAACTTTACAGTATGGCGAATGAAGGATTGCTCCCGCGTTCCCTCAACAGACTCAACAAACAGCGGATTCCGTACGCCGGCGTGTTTGCAACTGCTGTGGCCATGTCGGTTGGAACCATCATGACGTATCTTGCGCCGGATACTGTCTATGTTTGGATCACAAGCGCTTCCGCCTTTTCGGCTATTTTTATCTGGGCACTGATCCTCGTGCTGGAACTTGTGAACCGGGCCGCATCCAAAGACAAAGGCGCAAGTTTTCATTACAAAATGCCGTTCTGGCCGGTTTTGCCAATTGCCGGGCTGGCCATGCTTCTTTTGGCTTTTATCGCGATTGCCATTTCACCGTTAACCCGCATATCCGTTTTCGCCGGTGTTCTCTGGCTCGTCTTTCTGCTTGTATACTACCAAATCGTAGTCGCCCCGAAAGTGCGCGCGGAGAACACGCCACTCAGGAAAACGCCTGTAAAAGATTACTAAGCTCTGAAGTGAACTGCTCCGGATCGAACCGGAGCAGTTTTTCGTGTTTCGATATTTGGTCCTGGAAGATTGCGGCTGCTCTGCGTTTTTCCTGCCGCGAAATGCCCGGGTTCTTCGCAATGTTTGCGCGTTTTCCCTCTGCAAATTTTCGCTCTGGATGTGCTGCCATAGAATGCCAAAAAATCTTTTTCAGGATGTTCCTGCTTTGGGAAAAAACAGATTTTTCCTGTCACCTGGTGAAATGCCGGAGAAAAATGAACACAACAGATTCCGTTTTAAAAATGTTCACTTTTTGACATGCCGCCATTTTGCAGGAATTCCGAAAAAAATGTCGAAATGCTACAGGAAGAGCATTGCCTATATTGGGAGGGATTGCAATGAATCAGGAAGAATATGAAACAGTTTTATCCGTACACCGTGTGCCTGTCTCATCCTTACGTTCGGAATGCAACCCGGACGAGTTTCCGTTTGAAACGACAGATGAGTTGGAAACGCTGCCGAATGAAATGATCGGGCAACAGCGGGCGGAACAGGCGATGGATTTCGGTTTGTCTGTCGAGCAGTCCGGTTACAATTTATTCGTCGTCGGGCCGTCCGGGACGGGGAGAATGACGTATACGCAACACAGTGTCGAAAAGCTCGCATCCGAACAGCCTGTGCCGGATGACTGGTGTTATGTCAACAATTTTGAAAATCCGGACCGGCCGCTTGTCATCAATTTGCCGGCTGGAAGCGGTCTCCGTTTTCAACGCAAGATGGAAACCCTTTTGATTGATATTGAACGGGAACTCCGCGCCACTTTTTCAAATGAAGAAACGGAAAAGAAGAAGCGGAATATCATTGACGCGTCGCAAAGCCAGGTTGAGGCACTTTGGAAAGAAACGGAAACGTTCGCGTCCGGGCTGAATTTTAAATTGGAACGGACCCCGGCCGGCATTCAAACCCTTCCGCTTTTTTTCGGCCGGCCGATGGAAAAAGAAGAATACGAACGGCTTTCCGATGCTAACAAAGAAAAATTGAAAGAACGGGAAAAACAGCTTGAGGAAAAAATCAATGAAACGGTGTACCAGATCCGGAAAATTGAAGAACAGCTCCGGAAAAATCTCGATCGTTTTCATAAAGAGACGGCTGCTTTTACAATTGAAGGCCTGTTCCAGCCGCTAAAAGAAGCTTACCGTGATTTTCCAAAAGTTCTCCGCTATCTTGAAGAATACAACCATGATGTTGTCGAGCATTTTTCGCTGTTTTTAACCGACCAGGAAGAAGGAAATGCCGTCGTTCAGGCGTTAACCGGCAGCAAAGAACAGCAGCTCCAACGCTATGCCGTCAATCTCCTTGTCAGCCATAAAAACGGACAGGGTGCGCCTGTCATCTATGAAACGAACCCGACGTACCAAAACTTATTCGGAAAAATCGAGTACCGCGGCGCGTTCGGCAGCTGGACAACCAATTTTACGCTCGTCAAACCGGGCGCAATCCATCTGGCAAACGGGGGCTATTTGATTTTGCAGGCTGCTGAACTGCTTTCACAGCCGTATGCATGGACCCTTTTAAAACGCGCGCTACAAACGGGGAAAATCCAGATTGAAGACCCGTTTGCCGAAAGGGGCGCTTTCCCGACGAGCGGCCTTAAGCCTGAGCCCGTCCCGCTCAATATCAAAGTGATCATCATCGGGTCTTACTATTTATACGATTTGTTATCAAGGGTGGATGAAGATTTCCATAAGCTGTTTAAAGTGAAAGTCGAGTTTGACACGGTGATGAAGCGGGATGCGGAAAACCGCAGGAAAATGGCTTATTTTATCAAAAGCTATGCGGATCGGAAAAATCTTCTCCCGTTCCACCGGCGTGCTGTTGCGAAAATCATTGACCACAGTGCGCGCCTTGCCGAGGAACAGGAAAAGCTGACAGCGCGTTTCCAGGACCTGACAAAAATCCTCGTCGAATCGGGTTACTGGGCGAAAAAAGAAGGGAGCCCCTTTGTAGACAGCCATCATATCCGCAAAGCGTTGGAAGAGCAGGCAAACCGGACGAACCATATTTCCGAGCAATACCGTGAAATGATCCATAACGGGACGATTATGGTGGATACGGACGGTGAACGGGTGGGCCAAATTAACGGCCTGGCTGTGATGGGGACAAGGGATGCAACATTCGGCATTCCGACAAAAATTACGGCGCAAACGTTTGTCGGGAAAAGCGGCATTATGAACATTGAACGGGAAACCTCTTTAAGCGGACAGATTCATAACAAAGGGCTGCTCATTTTAACCGGATTTTTATCCGGCATGTTTGCAAAAAACAAGCCGATCCCGCTTTCGGCAAGCATCACATTTGAACAGACGTATTCGCTTATTGATGGGGACAGCGCTTCCAGTACCGAATTGTATGTGCTTCTTTCATCGCTTGCCGGAGTACCGATCAAACAGGGCATTGCCGTTACCGGTTCAGTGAACCAGTGGGGCGAGATTCAACCGATCGGCGGTGTAAATGAAAAAATAGAAGGCTTTTTCGCCATTTGCAAAGATCGCGGGCTGACAGGGCGCCAGGGCGTCATTATTCCGCAGCAAAATATTTGCAATTTGATGCTGCATGATGAAGTCGTGGATGCCGTAAAAACCGGCCAATTCCACATATGGGCTGTTCGCCATATTTCGGAAGGGATTGAAATTTTAACCGGCGAAAGCGCGGGAGCAGAACGCACTTCAGGAGACCGCTTCCCGGACGGCACCATTTTTGCAAAAGTGGAAGCCCGTTTTCAAAAAATGTATGAATCTGTAAAAGAAACGAAACAATAATGTAATCTGGCGGGCAAAGAGAGCCCGCCTTTATTATAATTTTTCGGCAAGAACTAGTCTGAAAGTATCATTTCCGTTTTACGCTCTATAATGCTTCCTTCCTTTGCGGTTATAATAATAACTCAACTTTCGCACCTAGAAAATCATAATAAATTCAGTGCTGGCTAATGTCTATTACGTCTCAGATACAGCACTTGACAGTAAAATTAATATATGAAAAAACACCTCTACTTTTGGTATAGTTGATTTATCGAAAATCACTACCAAATAGAAGAGGTGTCTCCTACTATGATAGCGAAAAACAGCCTGAATAATCAACTACCAAATGAAATAAAATCAACATTTAAAGAGTTGAATATGTTGAAACACTTGCGAATCGCCGGTATTACGAAGTCCTTTGGTTTTTCTTGTGCCTACATTTTTCAATTGATTTTTTGTATGATCTTTGAAAACAAAAACTGGTTCAGGATGTTGGAAAGTAAGAAAGCTACAGACATTCCAGCCAAAGATACCGTTTATCGGTTTCTCAACCAATCAACGTTCAACTGGCGTCGTTTCCTCCTTTCACTGGTTGCCTCAGTGATTGGAAAAGTTTCGAAATTGACACGTCATGACCGTCCGAAAGTATTGATTTTAGATGATTCATCTTATGACCGGAACCGAAGCAAACACGTTGAGCTTCTGGCTCGCTGCTTTGATCATGCATCTCAAAAAATGCGTTTTTACAAAGGATTCCGCATGTTGACATTAGGATGGTCTGATGGCGCAACATTCCTACCCGTTGACTTCTCATTATTGAGTTCGAAAAAGAGCCAGATCAACGGCATATCCGAAAATATCGATAAACGCAGCTCCGGTTATAAGCGCCGAAAAGAAGCATTACAAACGGCACCAGAACAGATTCCTGGCATGATTGCCCGGGCGATGAATTCTGGTATCGATGCTTCCTATGTTCTAATGGATTCGTGGTTCACCCAACAACCT
Organism: Weizmannia sp. WK01; assembly: GCF_025905465.1. NCBI lineage: Bacteria > Bacillati > Bacillota > Bacilli > Caryophanales > Bacillaceae > Heyndrickxia > Weizmannia sp. WK01. The sequence goes on from NZ_CP109616.1 coordinate 984,196, forward strand.
CTCATCAAGGAGATTACAGAACAAGGTCTTGACGTAATTGGTATGGTCAAAAAATTAAAACAACGCTATTTTGTCGATGGTAAGCGTGTTAGCCTAGATGAATTGTATCGTCTAGCTAAACCGACTAGTGGAAAGAAAGGAATCTTGCGTTCCATCCATACAACGCAGGCCAATGGCGTGCCAATTAAAGTTGTCTTTGTTCGCAACCGCAACAAGAAAAGCGACTGGTTGGCGATTTTGAGTACAGACTGTACACTGAGTGACCAGGAAATCATCCGTATTTACGGGATGCGTTGGGATATTGAGGTTTTCTTCAAAACAACAAAGTCCCTATTAAAACTACAAAAGGAATTCCAGAGTCGTTCATATGACGCGCTTATCAGCCACACGACCATTGTGTTTGCAAGGTATATTGTCTTGTCATGGCAAAACCGTTGCAGTGTAGATGACAGAACATTAGGTGGCATGTTTTATGAATTATGTGATGAAATAGATGACCTTGATTGGGCTGTTGCATTGCAGCAGTTAGTCGAGATTCTTGAAGATACTCTGGATAAAAGTAATAAGAAAATTCAACAACTGATCAAAAGTCAACTACAACAATGGATTGCGGGTCTGCCGAATTATATCAAGGTATACCTACCTGTTTCAGTCTGCGAAAGTTGAGTAATAAAATAGGCAATGTGAAAAATTTTCATCATCCCGTTTTTAATCGTTTCAAATCCGTATTGCATAAAGGGGGAAGGGGGGCGCTGCTGTGGCAATGCAAAAAAAGATACAGAGCGTGCAGCCCGGCATCTGCATAGTCGTGTAGAAAGGATTTGAGTTTGAAATTGAGCAAAACATCAAGTGAAGATTTAAAAAAAATTCCGTTGAGTGAGAATCAAATCAGAGGAATTCTCCACTCTTTCATGCATTCGTTTGAATCGATTGAAGTGCAGACAAGCAAAGACAGGCACCGGGAATTGACAATCGAGCAAGCAATCGATTTGCTTGTCCGCAATATGAGCAGGGAAAGTATACTCGATTTTATCCAACAGCTTAACATCATCCGCGAGCGCCGTTCGAGCGTGCTGGCTTATGTGAAATACATTTTAACCGCATTAGTCGCACGCCTCGAACAAAGCGGAAAAAGGGATATCAATCGTTATCATTGAATTGAGATGGATGCCTTTTCCCCGTCTCTGGTAACTGCTGTAACGTAACCGTTATCGTGGCAGGGAAGATCCATTTTTTGAATGTGCAAAGGGAGCTTTGAATGGAAAACATTTTTCCATTTCGGTTTATAATAAGGGAACGGTGTATAGGTTTTAAAACGAAGGAACCATTGCTGGATGGAAAGATTCGTTTGGTTCCGGATTCCGCAATCGCAGCAGCGTAGCCGTTATCGGTGGTGGGGGTTTTTTTAAAAGCGTGCGGGATATCCATTGTTGCCATTTCATGGAAAAAATTTTCATTCCGGTTTCCGTTCATATTGCACGTAACCGTTATCGTGGCAAGGTATGTTTAAAAATACGAAGGAACCATTGCTGAATGGAAAGATGTTTTTGTCTCCGGCTTCCGATTGGGTGGGAAGAAAGGGGCCTTCGAAGCGTTCGCGATGTCAAACGTTCGTTGCATAGGAAGAGTGTTCATTCCGGTTTTCGCTTGTGCTCGGCGAAACCGCTGTCGTAACAGAAAAAATGTTTAAGCGCATGAAAGATCCTTTACTGCACGGAAGATGCTTTTTGGCTGGATACTATATGATATGGAGAAAGGAGTTAAAGTGCCATTTGTCGGGTATCATGACTGTACGGAAAGTAGCGCCCCAGATAGAAAGGAGGCATTCGATGTGAGCAAAACCCCGTTGCTTATGCCTTTACCGGCGGATTTTTTTAAAAAAGATACGTTGGAGCTGGCACGTGCCCTTCTCGGTTGCCTGCTCGTCAAAGAGACGGAAGAAGGAACGGCGGCCGGTTTTATTGTCGAAACGGAAGCATACATGGGTGCATCGGACAGGGCCGCGCACAGTTATGGAAACCGGCGGACGAAAAGAACGGAAATCATGTACCATGGCCCGGGTCACGTGTATACATACCAAATGCATACCCATTGCCTCGTGAATGTCGTCAGCGGCCGGGAAGGTACTCCGGAAGCCATCCTGATCCGCGCCTTGGAACCTTTTATGGGAACGGAGCTGATGTTTGCCCGTCGGAAAGTCAAGGAAGCAAAGCAGCTTACAAACGGTCCGGGGAAATTGGCGAAAGCGCTCGGCATTACAATGGAAGACTACGGGCGCGTATTTTACGAACGCCCGCTCTTTATTGCGGAAGGATACGAACCGGAACAAATCGAAACCGGCCCGCGCATCGGGATCGACAACACCGATGAAGCCAAACATTACCCGTACCGGTTCTGGATAAAAGAAAACCGTTATGTATCGAGGCGGGCGTAAACGGTAGGGTGGTGCGTGAAGAAAGTGCCGAAGAGAAAAAACACCGGCATGTAGCCGGTGCCGAACGATTTTATGAAAGCGGATTTTTCTCATCCCCTGGGTCCTACGATCATCGCTTATCCAAACGAGCAAATGATCCGTTTTTCTATTTTTTAATGGAGGCCGGCAAAATTGGGATAAGCCGGCCTCTTTCGCCAGTCTACCAGAAAAACCCGTAGCCGTACGGGAAGCCGTATCCGCCGTAAAAAGCCGGTCCGAGCAATGCCGATGTTGCTAGGCCGCCTGCAAACCCTCCAAGGAACGGGCCGAAACCGAATCCCCACGGTCTGAATCCCCATGGCCGGAAACCCCATGGCCGGAAACCCCATGGCCGGAAACCCCACGGCCGCAATCTTACATCTTCTTGGTGAAATGTTTCATAATAAGGAACTCCCTGATAATCTGTATTCAAAGTTTTTTCCTCCTCAACCCCATTATTTTTTGTACGATAAAGCATATGTGAAAAAACCGGTGTCTGTATGGGTATCTGCCTTTTATCCCAAAAATTTGCGCTGCATCCCCCGTGCGGCTCAAGTAAGGCATTCGCCAACGTGAAATTTTAAAGCGGCGGATGTTAAAAACGGCTGGAAATATCCGATACAAATAGTAGACAAAAAAGCGGTTTTGTTCCGCCATGAAACAAGGGGCGGGACACGCCGGAAAATAAGGAGATACTTGCTATGATTGGAGCGACGCAGTGGCAGGCTGCGCATCCGCCTCTTGCAAACAGCACACCGCAGGCACAAAAGGCAACCGAGGCGGATCAGGCCAGGCCAATTGTGACAAAAGAAAACAGGGAACAAAGCCTTCCCGCCAATGAAGAAACGAAAGAAAAAGTGAAAAAAGCGGTGGACCAGCTGAACCATTTCTTGTCCGGATCATCCACCCATTTAAAATTTCAATTTCATGACCAGCTGAAAGAATATTATGTTACGATTGTCGACGACAAGACGGACCAGGTGATTAAAGAAATTCCGCCGAAAAGGATTTTGGATACGTATGCCGATATGCTGCACCATGTCGGGATTCTGGCCGATGAAAAGGTATAAGGAGGGAATTGAATGACATCCATACAAAGAATCACAGGGCTTGCGAGCGGCATGGACATCGATTCCATTGTCGAAAAAATGATGACCGCGGCAAAACAGCCTTTGGTCAAACTGCAGCAGCAAAAGCAAATTTTGGAGTGGCAGGAAGAAGACTACCGGACGCTGAACCAAAAATATTTTGACTTCCGCTCCACGCTGTCCAACATGAAATTGACAACCAAGTACAGGGTGCGTACGACAACCTCGTCAAACGAAAATAATGTGACGGCCACTGCGGCAAATAATGCTGCACTCGGATCAGCAACCATCCAAAGCGTTACGCAACTGGCAACGGCTGCGACAAAAATCAGCGGATCAGGATCTGAAACGGCAACAACGATTTCCAAATCCGGTGCCAAAATCAAAGCGGACGCAAGCCTTTACAGCCAGACCGGGAACTTTTTAAACGGCATTACTTGGAACAACGGGGTCGTGGTCTCCCAGTCTTTTTCAGGAGACGGGGATGCGACGGCATCGGTCAAACTGTCCAATCCGCCTGTTTCAACAACGACGGACGGTATTACCTATTATGCTATGAATGTAAAAGTCAATGGCAAAACCTATCAGGTTGTAAATGATAAAAGCAATATTCCTGACAATGAAAAAGGCAATTATGCCGTTTATAACGCGGAAAGCGGCGTGTTGACATTTGACAGTGCGGTATCTTCGGGATCCAGCATCAATGTGGAGTATGTCGCGGGGGCGGTGACAGAAACAAAAACATTGGCCCAGGGTACGGCAACGATGCAGCTGGGGCATGGCTTGATCGCAACGGATGCGGGCGGAGATCAGGCGTTCAGCTTAAAAATCAACAATACAAACTATGTGCTCGAAAACGACAAACTGTACGCAGAATCCGATACAGGAAAAAGCAGTCCGATCGGTACGCTGGATGCTTCAACCGGCCTGATCACGTTTACGGATTCATCTGTATTAAGCGGAGAAAGCAACACAGTTTCCGTCACTTATTCATCAAAATATGCCACCATGTCGCTCGGAAGTTATAATGAAGACGGAAGTATAAATAAAGCGACTTTTTATATTGATGGCACGGATTCTTTAAATACTGTCATGGCAGATGTAAACAACCATTCGACACTTGGGATCGGCATGTACTATGACGCAAATGCGGACAGGGTTTCGCTCACGAGAAAATCGACTGGAGACCTTAACAAAGACGGTGATGAAATCATCATTGGCGGGTCTGGCAATGATTTTTTAAATCAAACATTGCAGTTTAATGGCAGCAAAGAATCCGGCGGTGAGAATGCAAAATTTACGATGAACGGCCTGGAAACAGAACGTACGTCCAACACGTTCGCCATCAACGGCGTAACGTACACCCTTAAAAGCAAATTTGATACACCCGTCACGGTTACGGTCTCTAACGATACGGACACCATTTTCAAAAACATCAAAGATTTTGTGGACCAGTATAACAGCCTGATTGATGCCGTGCAGTCGAAGCTGAATGAAGACCGCTACCCGGATTATGCGCCGCTTACGGACGACCAACGCAAGGAATTGACGGACACGCAGCAGGACCAATGGGATAAAAAAGCGAGAAGCGGCCTTTTAAGGAATGATATGACGCTGAAAAGTTCCCTGTCGAACATGCGGTCATTGATTTATTCAAAAGTAAATAACGCCAATATTTCATCCGAATACAGCCAATTATCAAGCATCGGCATCACGACAACTTCCGACTGGCTGGAAGGCGGCAAGCTGGAAATTGATGAAGACAAGCTGAAGGCTGCGATCCAAAACGATCCGGATTCGGTTGAACTCCTGTTTCGCGCGTCCGGTAGCACAACATCGGAAAAAGGCATTGTCCAAAGGCTGTACGACAGCGTCAATCAAACGTATAACACGATCGTTGACAAAGCCGGAAAGTCCACTTATGTGAACACCCAGTTCACGATTGGGAAAAACATCAACGATTTGACGGATAAAATTAGTGACATGAATGACAAACTGGACAAGCTTGAAGACCGTTATTATGCGCAGTTTACAGCGATGGAGCAAGCGATCCAAAAATACAACAGCCAATATACTTATTTATCCAGCTTTTTCAGTCAGCAATAGTTAAAGGAGGGGCCGCAAATGGCAACACGTAATCCATACCAGGCGTATCAGAACAACTCGATTGCAACCGCATCGCCGGGCGAGCTGACATTGATGCTGTACAATGGCTGCCTGAAGTTTATCCATTTGGCGAAAAAAGCCATTGAAAACAAAAATTTTGAAGAAAAAAATAAAAACATCCAAAAAGCGCAAAACATCATCCGTGAATTGATGATGACGCTCGATACGGGCAAATTTGAAGATGCAGAAAAGATGCTTTCCCTTTACGATTTTATCCTGCGCGAACTGATCCAGGCCAATGTGAAAAATGATATGTCAAAACTCGATACAGCGGAAGAGTTGGTAACGGGTTTCCGCGACACCTGGAAGCAGGTCATCCAGGCGAACCGCCGGCAAACATACGGGCAAGGCGGCAAAGTATGATGGGCGATCTAGCCGCCTGCCTGGAGCTAACGGAAGCGCTGCTTTCGGAATTTCATAAAGAGCAGCCGAGGGATACCTTGATCCAAAACGTCCACCGGCTCCTTGACCGACGCGGCGCGCTGCTTGCTGCCATGAAACCGCCTTTTTCCGCTGAAGCGCAATTGCTTGGAAGAAAAATCATGGATCTTGACAAACAATTGAAGCCCCTGATGCAGGAAACGCTGTCCGGCATCCGGAGCGACATCCAACAAGCTGCGAAAAAGAAAACGTCCATGAAGCAGTATATTAATCCGTACCAGTCCCTGCAGTTAAATGATGGAAGGTTTTATGACCGGAAAAGATAGGAGTTCTGATCAATGCAGAACTTCTTTTTTTTCAGGGAAAGCCGTGTAAACTGCTTTTTACAGCACCATCGGAGGGGGATGACAAATATTTCTAAGAAAAATTCGCCAAAAAAGAAGGAATTTAGACAGGCAATGTGTAAATATATAAGTGTAAGATTATTAGAGAAGGCAGCGCTTTCACTGTTCAAAGTGAAAGTACGAGCATACCGCGGTATGCAAGGGGCTGCCAGTTATGAGGAGGGGTCCACATGATGAACTACAACATTCGTGGCGAAAACATTGAGGTAACTCCGGCGATTCGGGATTATATTGAGAAAAAAGTGAACAAGTTGGATCGGTATTTCGTAGAAACGCCAGACACTTCCGTCAATGTAAAACTTAAAGTCAATCCGGATAAAACTTCCAAAGTGGAAATTACGATTCCGATGCCGCAGGTTGTATTGCGTGCGGAAGAAACCAATGAGGATATGTATGCGGCAATTGACCTGATTGCTGACAAATTGGAGCGGCAAATCCGCAAACATAAAACAAAAGTAAACCGGAAACTGCGCGAAAAAGGAAGCACGAGGGAACTGTTCACTACTCAGGACACCGGACTTAAAGAAAAACAAGCCAGGAAAGAAGAAGACTCAGAACTGCAAATTGTGCGGACCAAACATTTTAACTTAAAACCGATGGACAGTGAAGAAGCAGTGCTGCAAATGAACCTTCTGGGCCATAACTTCTTCATTTACACCGATGCGGAAACAAATCATACGAACATCGTATATCGCCGCAAAGACGGCAAATACGGGCTGATTGAAACAAAATAAGGAACGGACGAAACAAGCACCCGCGGTGAATCCGCGGGTGCTTTTGCAGCGTGGGCCCATCCGGTGAATGCAAAACGGGCCCGGTAAAGCCGGGGGCGGTTTTTAAGCAAACAACGCAAGCCGAAAAGGAACGCGGCACCGGCAGATTGATGAAAACAGCCGGCGCATATGTTCAGGGATAGAAGACCTAATTAGACAATTTGACTTGCCTTGGCAGTTGTTTTGTCTAATTGAAAAACTTAATTGGACATTACAGACTGCCCCGTGGCTCTTTTGTCTAATTAGAGCTTCTAACGGGACAAAATCCCTGGCAGACAAGGATCTTTTGTCTAATTAGGGGCTCCAATTGGACAATTCGCCCTGCCTCGCTAGCGGTTTTGTCTAATTGGAAAACCTAATTGGGCATTTCAATTTGCCCCGTCTGCTTTTTTGTCTAATTAGACGCCATGCCGCAATGAACGCAGCGTCGGCAGAAGGATGAAAATCAGCCGGCGCATAGGTTTAGGGATAAAGAAAATGGCAAGGTAGGCAGGAGAAAAGCCCGGATGACAGACTGAAAACCGGAGCGGACGAGCAGCCGGCAAGGCCTACACTTGCGAACAGGAAAAAAGAGTGCATTTTATACGAGGGGGGAAAATGATGAACCTGGATTACTTGTATCATCCTTATGTATCCACCAGAAATACCATTTTTGCCAAAAAAGGAATGGTTGCCACTTCACAGCCGTTAGCTGCCCAGGCCGGCCTTGAAGCTTTACAAAAAGGCGGCAATGCGATTGATGCCGCTATTGCCGCAGCCGCCGCCTTAACGGTCGTGGAACCGGCTTCGAACGGCATCGGTTCAGATGCATTCGCCATGGTTTGGACGGGCGGGAAGCTGCATGGTTTAAATGCAAGCGGACCTGCCCCGCAGTCGATTTCCATTGAGGCCGTGAAAAAACAGGGGTATGAAAAAATGCCGGCTTATGGTGTGGTCCCGATTACGGTGCCGGGCGCGCCGGCAGCATGGGCGGCTCTATCGGAAAAATTCGGTCGGCTCCCTCTGACAGACGTTCTGCAACCGGCAATCCGGTATGCGGAAGAAGGGTACCCGCTGTCTCCGGTTTTGGGAAAATACTGGGAAAGGGCATTCCGCCGTTTTCAAACGATTTTTAAAGAAGAAATGTTCCGGCCATGGTTTGACACGTTTGCGCCGGACGGCACGGTGCCTGCAATCGGAGAAGTGTGGAAATCGCCCGGGCATGCCGCGGCATTGAAGGAAATTGCGGAAACGAAAGCAGAAAGTTTTTACAGGGGGCCGCTTGCAGAAAAAATCAGTGCCTTCATCCGGAAATGGGGCGGTTTTTTAAGCAGGGAAGATTTGGAAGCCTATCATCCCGAATGGGTGGAGCCGATTTCCACCAGCTACCGCGGCTATGAGGTGTGGGAAATGCCGCCGAACGGCCAGGGGCTTGTTGCGTTGATGGCGCTCAATATTGCGCGCGGATTTGAATTCCGTGAAAAAGACTGCGTGGATACCTATCATAAACAAATTGAGGCAATGAAACTCGCTTTTACGGACGGTAAAGCGTTCATTACAGATGCCGGGGAAATGAAGGCGGACATTGCACATTTGCTTTCGGAAGGCTATGCTGCAAACCGGCGCAGGTTGATCGGGGATCTGGCGCTGGATCCGGAACCGTATGAACTGCCAAAGAGCGGCACTGTCTATTTGGCGGCGGCGGACGGGGAAGGAAATATGGTTTCTTATATCCAAAGCAATTATATGGGATTCGGCTCCGGTATTGTCGTTCCGGGCACAGGCATTGCCTTGCAAAATCGGGGGCATGATTTTTCTTTGGATGAAACGCATGTGAATGCATTGAAAGCCGGGAAAAAGACGTATCATACGATTATTCCCGGCTTTTTAACAAAAGACGGGGAAGCTGTCGGGCCGTTTGGCGTAATGGATGGCTATATGCAGCCACAGGGCCACTTCCAAGTGATCATGAACACGATTGATTTTCATCTTCATCCGCAGCAGGCGCTGGATGCCCCGAGATGGCAATGGACGGAAGGGAAAAAAGTGCTGGTGGAACCCCATTTTCCGAATCACCTTGTGCAAGGGCTGATTCGAAAAGGGCATGATGTTCAAGTGGCTGCGGATACGGGAGGTTTCGGCCGCGGCCAGATCATCTGGCGGAATCCGGACACGGGCGTACTGATGGGCGGCACGGAATCGCGTGCGGACGGCATGGTTGCGGCCTGGTAAAACGCTTTTCTAATTTTAAATGAGTGCGCGCGCCGCTTCATTTTTTATTCAGCACAGTGGCCTGAACATTCCAAACCGGAAAAGCCGGAATCGGTTGTCCGACCATGTAAAAGGAATCTAACCATTTGCATCAAGTCCGGGCACGATGTCTTTTTACAGCAGGCAACAGAGCAGCCATATTTTGTTCATTTTATATAATCTTAAGCACCGGCAGCATCCTCAATCCGGTCTCTTCCGCCCGGGCCTGCTGCCCACCCCGGGTTCTTTTGTTGTATGCGCTCCGTTTCAGTGTTAAAATACAATAAGGTATATTTCAGGAAACAAAATACACGCACCCGGCCGCATCCGGGGCTGTATCATCGGAACTTTCCTCAAAAAGCATGGAAACCCTGGTTTGACACGGCCGGGAAAACCCGGCGAAAAAAGAGACGCAGAAAAGAAACTGTGCTATAATTAAAATTTAAAAGTCATGGCAATTACAACGATAGGGCCGAAAAGTCCTGTTTTGATACTGAAATAAAGGAGCGTTTTGAATGGTGGCTTTTTTGGACAAAGTTTTTGATGCCAACAAACGTGAACTGAAACATCTTGAGAAGATCGCAAACCAGATTGAGGAATTGGCGTCGGATATGGAAAAGCTGTCGGATGAGCAGCTGCGCGACAAGACGGAAGAGTTTAAGCAGCGTTACCAAAACGGCGAGAGCCTTGATGACCTGCTTGTGGAAGCTTTTGCGGTTGTCCGGGAAGGCGCCAGACGTGTGCTCGGGCTTTATCCTTATCATGTCCAGCTGATGGGCGGTATTACGCTCCATGAAGGAAATATTGCCGAAATGAAAACCGGTGAAGGAAAAACGCTGACCGCGACGATGCCGGTTTATTTGAACGCCCTGTCCGGAAAAGGCGTCCATGTCGTCACAGTGAACGAATACTTGGCGAAGCGGGATGCCGAGGAAATGGGCAAGCTGTACCAATTTCTTGGGCTTACTGTCGGCCTGAATTTAACCAATATGTCGAACGAAGAAAAACAGGCCGCATATGCAGCAGATATCACATACGGGACGAACAATGAATTCGGCTTCGATTATTTGCGCGACAATATGGTGCTCTACCAAGAACAAAAAGTGCAGCGGCCGCTTTATTTTGCGGTCATCGATGAAGTCGACTCGATTTTAATCGATGAAGCGCGGACGCCGCTTATTATTTCCGGACAAGCCGAAAAATCGACGGCACTGTATACACAAGCGAACGCATTTGTGCGTACATTGGAAAAAGAAAAAGATTACACTTATGACGTGAAAACGAAGAGCGTGCTGCTGACGGAAGATGGCATCACGAAAGCCGAAAAATATTTTCATATCGACAACCTGTACGATATCCGCAATGTGACAATCAACCACCATATTAACCAGGCGCTGAAAGCCAATGTTGCGATGCACCGGGATGTCGACTATGTTGTGCAGGACGGGGAAATCATCATCGTCGACCAGTTCACCGGCCGCCTGATGAAAGGCCGCCGTTTCAGTGAAGGGCTCCATCAGGCGATTGAAGCAAAAGAGGGCGTGGAGATCCAGAACGAAAGCATGACGATGGCCACGATCACATTCCAGAACTATTTCCGGATGTATGCGAAGCTGGCCGGGATGACCGGTACAGCGAAAACGGAAGAAGAAGAATTCCGCAACATTTATAACATGCGTGTTGTCGTGATCCCGACAAACCGCCCGATCATCCGCGATGACCGGCCGGATTTGATTTACAAAACGATGGAAGGCAAGTTCAGAGCCGTTGTTGAGGATATAAAGCAGCGGCACGACCTTGGCCAGCCGATACTTGTCGGGACGGTTGCGATCGAAACGTCTGAATTGATTTCCCGAATGCTGAAAAAGAAAGGCGTCCCGCATAACGTGTTGAACGCGAAAAACCATGCGCGTGAAGCGGAGATCATCAAACAGGCCGGGCAAAAAGGCGCGGTCACGATCGCGACGAACATGGCCGGGCGCGGTACCGATATCAAGCTTGGCGACGGTGTCGTGGAACTGGGCGGCCTTGCCGTTATCGGAACTGAACGCCATGAATCAAGGCGGATCGACAACCAGTTGCGTGGGCGTTCCGGACGCCAAGGAGATCCCGGGATCACACAGTTTTATCTGTCAATGGAAGATGAACTGATGCGTCGTTTCGGATCGGATAATATGAAGAGCATGATGGAACGGCTCGGCATGGATGATACGCAGCCGATCCAGAGCAAAATGGTGTCGCGCGCCGTTGAATCTGCACAAAAACGGGTGGAAGGCAATAACTTCGATGCCCGGAAACAACTGCTCCAATATGATGATGTCCTCCGGCAACAGCGTGAGATCATCTATAAGCAGCGCGATGAAGTACTGACGGCGGATAATTTGCGTGAAATCGTTGAAAAAATGATCCGCTCGGTCGTAGAACGCGTTGTCAACGCTAATGCACCGCTTCATGAAGATGAGGAAGAATGGAACTTGCAGGGCATTGTCGATTATGTCTTGACCAATCTGCTTCGTGAAGGCGACATCTCGCGGGAAGACTTGCTCGGAAAAGAACCGGACGAAATGGTTGACTTGATCATGGCAAAAGTGAAGATGCGCTATGATGAAAAAGAAGAAGCATTCGGGCCGGAACAGATGCGCGAATTTGAAAAAGTCATTTTGCTGCGCTCTGTTGACTCAAAATGGATCGACCATATTGATGCGATGGACCATCTCCGCGAAGGGATCCACTTGCGCGCGTACGGCCAGATCGACCCGCTGCGCGAATACCAGTCGGAAGGCTTTGCCATGTTTGAAAATATGGTTGCATCCATCGAGGAAGATACGGCAAAATATATTATGAAAGCAGAAATCCAAACCAATCTGGAGCGCCAGGAAGTGGCAAAGGGCCAGGCTGTCGTGCCGGGCGGGGAAGAAACAACTGTGAAGAAAAAACCGATCCGCAAAAAAGTGCGCATCGGCCGGAATGACCCTTGCCCGTGCGGTAGCGGCAAAAAGTATAAAAACTGCCACGGCCGGCTTGAGGCTTAAAATCAGGCAGGCATACGCAAAAAAGGAGGGGCAAAACGCCGCCCTTCTTTTTTGCGGAAAACAGCAGAAAAATTTAATGAGGTGAATGGAATGGAGTTATCAGAAATTAGAGCGGAATTGGAAAATACAGCTAAGAAATTAGCGGGTTTCAGGGGGTCTCTTTGAATTAGAAGAAAAAGAGACACGTATTGCTGAACTGGAAGAAAGAATGCTGGAACCGAACTTTTGGGACGACCAGCAGGAAGCACAAAAAATTATTAATGAATCCAATGCTTTAAAAGAAATGGTAAACGGCTACCGTGAACTCGAGTCGCAACAGGAGGATCTCGAAGTCACGCACGAACTGGCCAAAGAAGAAAATGACTCGGAACTGAAAGAAGAGCTCGAGGCTGAGCTTGAAGCGTTCACGGAAAAATTAAATGAATACGAGCTGCAGCTGCTTTTAAACGGACCGTATGATGCGAACAATGCGATTTTGGAACTGCACCCTGGCGCGGGCGGTACAGAATCCCAGGACTGGTGTTCCATGCTGCTCAGAATGTATACACGCTGGGGCGAGAAAAAAGGCTTTAAAGTCGAAACCCTTGATTACCTCCCGGGCGACGAAGCCGGTGTGAAAAGTGTCACCCTTCTTTTCAAAGGGCATAATGCGTATGGTTATCTTAAAGCGGAAAAAGGCATTCACCGTCTTGTCCGGATCTCGCCGTTTGATGCAGCCGGCCGGCGCCACACTTCGTTCGTCTCGTGCGAAGTGATGCCGGAAATAGACGACAATATTGAAGTGGAAATCCGGCCGGAAGATTTGCGTGTCGACACATACCGGGCAAGTGGTGCAGGCGGCCAGCACATTAACAAAACATCTTCAGCTGTCCGGATGACCCATATTCCGACCGGGATTGTCGTCTCCTGCCAATCGGAACGTTCGCAAATTCAGAACCGCGAACAAGCCATGAAAATGCTGAAAGCGAAATTGTACCAAAAAGAAGTAGAAGAAAAAGAGAAACAATTGGCAGAAATCCGCGGTGAACAGAAAGAGATCGGATGGGGCAGCCAAATTCGTTCTTATGTGTTCCATCCCTATTCGATGGTAAAAGATCACCGCACAAATGTTGAAACAGGGAATGTCCAGGCGGTGATGGATGGCGAAATTGATCCGTTCATTGACGCTTACCTGCGTGCGCATATTTCGTAATGAGAAAAAGTTTTTCTGAAAAATTGAACGCATGACAGGCCGGATGCCACAATGCCAGAAAATATAGAGGGGTGCGAAACAAGCGGTCCTGTATATTGGTGTGTGGCATCCGTTTTTTTATGAAAAGGGGGAGGGAAATGGCAAAGAAAAGGAGAAAGCCGGAGAACAAATACTGGACGATGCTGAAAGAATACATTTATATCCTTGCTGGATCAGCGATCGTTGCCATTACATTTAATGTTTTCCTGCTTCCAAATAATATTGCGTCCGGCGGCGTCAGCGGGATCAGCACGATTTTGCACGGGGTGTTCGGATGGAAGCCGGCTTACGTGCAATGGGGGCTCAACATTCCGCTATTTATTGCCGGCCTCATTTTTTTAGGTTACCAATTTGGCATTAAAACACTTGTTGGCACCGTGTTTTTGCCGTTTGTTGTTTTTTTAACGGAAGATTGGCAGCCGTGGACGCATGACGCATTGCTGGCCGCACTTTTTGGCGGAATCGGCGTCGGGGCTGGGCTCGGGATTGTGTTTCTTGGCAGGGCTTCAACCGGCGGAACCGATCTGGCCGCGCAAATTATCCATAAATTTACCGGCATCTCACTCGGGAAATGTGTACTTGGCATTGACGGGCTTGTTGTCCTGTCAGCAGCTGCCGTTTTTGATATTGAAAAGGGTTTGTATGCAATCATCGGGCTGTTTGTCACAAGCAAGACCATTGACCTCGTCCAGGTCGGCCTGAACCGTTCGAAAAATGTACTGATCATTTCTGACAAACACGAGGATATCCGGAAAGAGATTTTGTTCCAGATCGACCGGGGGGTTACAAGGCTCCATGCATATGGCGGATTTACCGACCATGAAAAACCGATTCTCATGTGTGTCGTCGATCAGTCTGAATTTATTAAGTTAAGAAACCTTGTTAAAACCATTGACGGGAAGGCATTTGTTGTTGTGATGGATGCCGCCGAAGTGCTGGGCGAAGGTTTTAACATGCCGTAGCCGCCGGTTTACGCGTTTTTCGTATTTCTTTCCCTACCTAGGCGGACATTCGGTATAATGGAAGAAGAATGTGCACAGGAGGGAGGGCTTCGTATGAAATGGCGCGCAGCTTTGGCGGCGGTTCTGCTTGCAGCTGGACTTTCCGCCTGCGGGAACGGATCTCCATCGTCAGACGGCGGGAAAAACACGGCAAGTGGCGGCGATGCCGAAAAACTGGTAGACCAAAAATGTTCTGCCTGCCATGGCGATCAATTGCAAGGAAATGTCGGGCCGAATTTGCAGCATATCGGTTCTAAGCTCAGCGAAAAACAGATTTTAAATGTCATTGAAAACGGAAAAGGAGACATGCCAAAAGGGCTTTTAAAGGGAGACGATGCCCAAAAAGTCGCGAAATGGCTTTCCAAGAAAAAATGACAAAAACGGACCGGAAAACCGGCCCGTTTTTTGGTATAAGTGGAAATTTTTCTACAGCAACTGCAAAAATACCGGCTCAGTATGGGCTAAAAAGGCAAGCGTTACGCGACCTTTTTGAAAAAACGAAAAAATAAAATTAAACGTTTACAAATATAAAAGCCGTGTGTTATAATGTAAAAAAATTCCAATTGGTTGTAATACAGGGAATAAATTCATACGATGCAACAGTCCTATAGTCAACCAAAATGAGGTTTGCACAAAGAGAGACTCTTTGGTGTATTCCATTTAAATGTGGAGGAGTGATAATTATTTGGTGTAGATCAATATTTATGAGTCTTTGAAAATGAACGAGAAAATTGAGAGTCAATTGATCTTTATGGAAGAATGCGGAGGGGAAAATCATGGGGTTTTGGGTCATGCTTTTTTGCTTTGTTGTTGGCATTGTTCTTCTTGTGAACAGCTTTAAGTACAGGAAAAACAAGACAGCCAGATTTGGGATTGAACTTGTAGTCGGGTTCATTTTTTTGGCAATATCAGTATATATGGCACTGCCAAAATGAGAATGCTTATGATATAAAGGAATCATTTGTAACCATGCTATCTATATTACAATTGATTAGTAGTGGTTAGGTTCAGGCATTATTATGATCTTCGTACCAACTAACATTACAGGTCAAGGATATAATGAAAATAGATGAATAGGGACATTTTTAGTGGCGGACTGTGTTGTAAGCGTAATTTCTTTTATTACCGGGTTTTTTTCGAAAAAGTGAATGCGAGGACACAGTGAATGAAAATAGGGATTCCCATACGACGGGAATCCCTATTTTTTGTCGAGGGAGGGAGAATGATGGGGAAGTGTCAACGGTATTCATTTATAGTTTCAGACAAGGCTTAAAAAGTTCCAAAATGCGAAGCGATCCTCAAAAAAATGTTCACCCCCATTAGAAAATTTGAAACAAAACTGTAATGTCGCTCAAGGGTAGGGATGCTATAATAATAAATGTGCGAATTTCGAGCAATTATGCGAATTCTCGCGCGTTGAAAAGAGAAAAAAGTCAAATTTTATGCGGAAAGGTTTTCACACAGCCTTTTCTTACAGCAAATCATCCTGTACGGCTCTTTTACAGGGACGGGTGTGCAGGGAATGCAAAAATTGGCGTTTTTTGCCGGTGCCGTTGACACATTTTTCATTCCGGCACGTTACATTGAAAAAAAGCTAGGTGAGGAAATGATAGAATTAAAGGACGTCTATAAAAAGTACCCGAACGGCGTCATGGCTGTGAGCGGGTTAAATATAAAAATCAACCAGGGCGAATTTGTTTATATCGTTGGCCCGAGCGGCGCGGGTAAGTCCACGCTCGTCAAACTGATTTACCGCGAAGAAAAGCCGACAGCAGGGACCGTCACTGTAAACGGCATCAATCTTTCAAAACTCCGGGACAAACGAATCCCTTATTTCCGACGGCAGATCGGTGTCGTATTCCAGGATTTTAAGCTGCTACCGACATTGACTGTATATGAAAATATCGCGTTTGCTCTCGAAGTGATCGAGCAGGAACCTTCTTATATCCGGAGCCGCGTCATGGAAGTACTCGACCAGGTCGGGTTGAAAAATAAAGCAAGAATGCTGCCTTCTGAGTTGTCCGGCGGTGAACAGCAGCGGGTTTCCATCGCGCGTTCCATCGTCAACATGCCGAAAGTGGTCATTGCCGACGAGCCGACAGGAAACCTCGACCCGGAAACTTCATGGGACATTATGAAAATCCTCGAAGACATCAACGTAACCGGGACAACGGTTGTCATGGCTACCCATAACCGTGATATTGTAAACACAAACAAGCACCGCGTCATTGCCATTGAAGGCGGGAAAGTGGTGCGCGATGAGCAGCTGGGAGGTTACGGTTATGAAGATTAATACGCTTAAACGCCACTTCCGGGAAAGTTTTAAAAGCCTTGGCCGGAATGGCTGGATGATGTTTGCATCGGCAAGTGCCGTAACGATTACCCTGCTTCTTGTCGGCGTATTTTTCGTGATCATCCTGAACATGAATAAATTTGCTTCCGATATTGAAAACGACGTGGAAATTCGCGTCCATATCGACTTAGCGGCGAAGGCTGCCGACAGGGAAAAACTGGAAAGCGAGATTGAGAGTCTGAATGCCGTCAATTCCGTCAAGTTTTCTTCTAAACAACAGGAACTAAAAGAATTGATTAAAAGAATGGGTGATGACTTTAAACTGTTCCAGCAGGACAACCCATTGTATGACGTATTTATTGTCAAAACAAAGCAGCCGACGGACACGCCAAAAGTTGCGGCGCAAATTCAAAAAATGGACCATGTCGAATCCGTCATTTATGGTAAAGGAAAAGTGGAAAAGCTGTTCCATGTTTTAAGTATCTGCCGCAATGTCGGGCTTGTGTTAATCATTGCCCTGCTGCTTACGGCGATGTTCCTTATCTCAAATACGATTAAAATTACGATTTTTGCCAGAAGAAAAGAAATCGAGATTATGAAACTGGTAGGGGCGACAAACTGGTTTATCCGCTGGCCGTTTCTTCTCGAAGGGCTCTGGCTCGGAATCCTGGGGTCCATTCTGCCGATTGTGCTGATTTCCTTCGGCTATTACTCTGTTTATAAAATCGTAGAGCCGAAGCTGCAAAACAATATTATCCATATGCTTGATATCAGCCCGTTCATTTACGGCGTAGACGGCCTGCTGCTTGTACTTGGCGTCTGCATTGGAATCTGGGGCAGTTCGATGTCGATCCGCCGTTATTTGAAAGTGTAACGGGAACGGCCGGGATGCATTCCACTCCCGTCCGCCTGATTTTTTATTCTATACCCTTTCTGTTCATTTTAAAACACAGGAAAAACGGGGCGTTGCGTCCCCGGATACATAAAACAAAAACATTTTGCTTTGAGGGGGAAAAAGATGAAGAAGCGTTCCATTCTGCCTGCTGCCGTTGTGTTCACGCTCAGCTTGGGCGGCATGCTTGGCTACCAGTCCAATGCTGCTGCGGCCGGCGATTTGCAGCAGAAAAAAAGCGAGATTGAGAGTAAACTTTCCAATGTCGAATCAGAGATGAACAAAAAAGAAAACCAGATTTCCGACATTCAAGACAAGCAGGCTTCTCTCGGCGGCCAGCTTGAGGCCATTGAATCGAAAATTCAATCGGCGAACAAAAAAATCAGCGAGCAGGAACAGAATATCAGCACAACGAAAGACCAGATTGCTGATTTGAAGAAAAATATCGCTGAAATCAAAAAGCGGATTGAAGACCGGAACGCTATTTTAAAAGACCGCGCCCGTGCCATGCAGAAAAACGGCGGCGGTTCGGTCAATTATTTGGATGTTTTTCTTGAAGCGAAAAGCGTTGGTGATTTTATTGACCGCTTTTCAGCAGTGAAGACATTGGTTGAAGCAGACCGGCAAATTTTGGAAGAACAGAAAAAAGATGAACAGGATTTAAAGGACAAACAGGCTTCAGTGGAAAAGAAACTGTCCGATTTGGAATCGATGCTGTCTGATTTACAATCATTAAAAGACAGTCTGAAACAGGATGAGAGCGAGAAATCGGCATTAATCAAAAAGCTGGAAAAACAAAAAGACAGCCTTAAAGAAGAGAAAATGTCGCTGAGTGAACAAAAGAGCATCCTGGCTGACCAAAAAGCTTCCATTGAAAAAGCCATTGCGTTTGCGAAAAAGCAAGCGGAGGAAGAAAGAAAGGCTGCAGCAAAAGCAGATGCAGCAGCAAAGGCACAAACGAATGCAGGATCAACAGGATCAGCAGGATCAAACGCAGGGACAACCCGCTCTGCATCGGTCAAGTCAAGTTCCGGGAGCCATTCCGGCGGATCCCTTCCGCAAGTATCTTCCGGGTCCTTTACGCGACCGGCATCCGGATATATTTCATCTGAATTCGGCGGGCGTTCCGGCGGGTTCCATCCGGGCATTGACATTGCCAACAGCATCGGGACACCGGTTGTCGCTGCAGCCGACGGTGTCGTGTTCAGGGCGTACCACTCTTCTTCATACGGGAATTGCGTCATGATCACCCACTATATTAACGGGAAGTTGTACACAACCGTTTATGCCCATTTGAGCTCGTACAGCGTCAGCACCGGGCAGCACGTCAGCAAAGGGCAGCAGATCGGAGCAATGGGAAATACCGGGGAATCAACAGGACCGCATCTTCACTTTGAAATTTATAACGGCCGCTGGACACCACCGCCACATACCGGTGCCCAAAACCCGAGAAACTATGTTAACTTTTAATAAGGACGAAAAAAAGAACCGTATCCATTGGTGCGGTTCTTTTTGCATGCAATGGCAGGGAAAGTGCGTATGTGTAAAATTTTACTCGACGGGGCATATGAGTGGAAAAAAATGGGAAGACGCTCTATCATCTAATTGTACACTTCAAGATGAACATCTAGAGAGAGAGGTCTTCCCATGGATATTATATCAATAATTGCTGGATTATTAAAGGATACAAAGAGTCTTATCGAATTTGAAGAACAGCTTAAACTTCTGATGCAGAAGGCTTTTACACAATGGGTTGGGGAAATATTTGAAGAGTTAGATAAAATAATTAAACAGGAGAAGTTAGAGGAGGGCTGGGTGTACTGCCGGAGTGATAACAGAAACATTCAGTTTCTATTTGGAAGTGTGACCTTTAAACGCTCATTAATGCATGACAAGAGAGGAAATTCCCATTATCCTCTGGATGAATGGTTAGGGCTGGTACCACACCAACGATACAGCCCGTTAGTGGAATTAAAGGTGGCAGAGTTGGCAAGTGAGAACACCTATCGGGAAGTAGCTGATATTTTAAAAGAGTGGACAGCAGTGAGTCTTAGTCACACAACTGTAGGGAACATGGTAAAACACGTAGGGAAAACTCAGGCGGAAGCCGATAAGGCACTTGTAGAAGAGCTAGAAATAGCTGTTTCCCTGCCTGAGGGGAAGAAGGTAGACTACCTGTTTTCTGAAGCAGATGGTGTATTCGTTCGGGGACTAAAAAAGAAACAGAGTATGGAAGTCCACCACGCCATTCTCTATGAGGGATGGGAAACCAATGGAAAAAGGGTCTCCCTGCGTCAGCCCACAGTCATCATGACGACGGAAGACATTCAGACATTTTGGGATGAAGTCCAAGCCACAGCTGCCAACACCTATTCCCTCGAAAAAGCGCAAGTCATTACAAACAGTGATGGAGGTGCTGGGTACACAGCTGAACGGTTTCAAACAGCATTCTCACAGTCGGAATTTCCGGTGCTCAACCAGCTGGATACCTACCACGTTGCACAAGCCATCATAAGGACATTTGGGGGCGGAAAGAGCGAGATCAAGGAGCAAATTAGAAAAGCGATTAGAACGCATGACCTGGACCAATTCACGTTATATTTGGATACGCACGAAAGCACCTTGACGGATAAAAAGGCCCTCAAGAAAATCAAGGAATTCCGTTCGTATATCTTGAAAAACTGGGACCGCATTTTTGACTGGAGGGACAGGGTGAAAAACGTGCCGGAAGGTGCGAGAGGCCTAGGAGCGATGGAATCGAATCAAAGGCATATCTCCTTCAGGATGAAAAAAAGGGGCATGCATTGGAGTGAACTTGGCGCAGAAGCCATGGTGAAAATCAAACAAGGCATACTCAATGGGACATTGAGAGAAGCCTATCTGAAACACCGTTCAAGAAGCGAGAGAAAGCAACGGAACTTGAAACAATCCATCAGGATGTCTCAACTACTCAAGCAGCCTGTACGCCCGTCAGTGGGCGTAAAGCACGGATCAGTTGCCCTGCATTCAAGCAGTTCATCGGCAATGGGACATTTAAGCAAAATATTAGAGCTTTCGTTTTAAGCCTGGCTCAGTGGGGACTGATCGTTGAGGCGCGCGAAATTTACGAGACTCCTGCGGGAAAAGCGAGCCAGGAGAGACCCCGCAGCGAGGTACGAGCGAGGAGGCTCGCCGGCCGCCCGCGGAAAGCGAGTGAATTTCGCGCGCCTCAACATCCCCGTTATCCATCTTTATACGGAAATATTACATCTTTTCCGAAAATTACACCGAGCAAGTAAAGCACGGTAGCCGAAAGTGTACAAAAAGAGTGTCTTGGAATACCCGATATTTAAACCTTGTCGAGAAAAACTTGACACATACGGAAAGTGCTGTACGATAGGTAAGGCGCAAATATTATGGTATGATACAATTGTTATTTTTGCTGCGCAAACATATCCTATATCAATTCCAAAACACTTCACCGTGTTCCCGGATACCGGCCGGGAACAAACCTCAAGCAGGAACAAAGGGTGTACGAAAAGGAGAACGCAATGATTATAACGGTACTACTGGTTATCTTGTTTCTTTTGAATTTTATTCTGGCGGGAACCGTTATTTTCCTGGAACGGCGAGATGTCGGCGCAACTTGGGCATGGCTTTTGGTGCTATTATTCCTGCCGATTGCCGGCTTTATCCTGTATTTGGTATTCGGGCAAAATTTAAGCCGCCGGAAAATTTTTGACTGGAAGGTACAGGAGAAGATCGGCATTAAGGAAATTTCCCAGCAGCAAATTGAACTGCTGCGCGAAAACCGGTTTCCGTTTCATGATGAGCGGACAATCCAGTACAAGGATCTCGTTTATATGCTGCTGATGAATGACGGGGCAATCCTTTCCCAGGACAATCACGTCGATATATTTACAGACGGCAGGAAAAAATTCGAGGCTTTATTTGAAGACATCCGGAATGCAAAAGACAGTATTCATCTTGTATATTATATTTTCCGGAATGACCGCCTCGGCCATGAATTGATTGAACTGCTGTCGCAAAAAGCAAGAGAAGGCGTAAAGGTGCGGCTGCTTTATGATGATATGGGGTCGCGGATGCTGTTCCGCCGCAAATTTTTCCGGCCGCTTGTTGTTGCTGGTGGGGAAGTGGCGTCCTTTTTTCCTGCCCGGATCCCGCTCGTCAATTTGCGCGTCAATTTCAGGAATCACCGGAAATTGGCGATTATTGATGGGCAGATCGGATATATCGGCGGTTTTAATGTCGGGGATGAGTATCTTGGCCTGAATAAGAAATTCGGTTACTGGCGGGATACGCATCTACGGATTGTAGGGAGTGCTGTTTATGCCATGCAGACCCGCTTTATTTTGGACTGGAATCAGGCGTCACCGCATGATGTAAGAGATGAAGAACGTTATTTCCCGGTCATCCCATCGCAGGGTGAAACCGATATCCAAATCGTCTCAAGCGGCCCCGATTCTGAATGGGAGCAGATTAAAAACAGCTATATTAAAATGATCAATTCCGCCAAAAAATATATTTATTTGCAAACACCGTATTTTATTCCGGATGACAGCCTCCTGAATGCGCTGACGCTTGCCGCCTTATCCGGAGTGGATGTTCGGATTATGATTCCAAATAAACCGGATCATATGTTTGTCTATTGGGCGACGCTTTCCAACATCGGCCAGCTGTTAAAAACGGGCGTCAAAGTGTACATTTATCAAAAAGGGTTCATCCATGCGAAAATGATTGTCGTAGACGGGAAAATTGCTTCCGTTGGGACGGCCAATATCGATGTGCGCAGTTTCCGTCTCAATTTTGAAGTGAACGCCGTGCTGTACGACCGTGAGCTTTCCGGCACACTTGCCGGCGTTTTCCGGGACGATATGGCCGAATCAACCGAATTAACGCTCCATGATTACCAGAACCGGCCGCTTTATGTGCGGTTTAAAGAGTCCATTTCCCGGCTATTGTCGCCAATATTGTAGAAGAAAAAGAAAATTTTTTCAAAAAAAGGTTGACGGTTTGCCATTGTTCTTCTATAATCTTAAACAATAAGTCATTCAAAATTGAATTATGAAAAGAAACTCTTATCGAGAGCGGCGGAGGGACTAGGCCCTGCGAAGCCCGGCAACCTTCAGGCATTTGCCTGAAAAGGTGCTAATTCCTACAGACATGCGTCTGAAAGATAAGGGAGGAACTTACATACATTGTAACCCTCTTCCCTTACGAAGAGGGTTTTTTCATTTCCTCTTCCATCTTTCACGAAAAAATTTTAAAAAATCAGGAGGCTTTAAAATGACACAACCATCATTCCAACCGGAAACTTTATTGTTGCACGGCGGCCAGGAACCGGACCCGGCGACAGGATCGCGCGCCGTACCGGTATACCGGACGACTTCTTACGTTTTTCCGGATACAGAACATGCGGAGGGCGTCTTCAATTTATCAAAAGAAGGTTTCATTTATTCCCGTCTCGGCAATCCGACTGTGGATGTTTTTGAAAAACGTGTTGCTGCACTGGAAGGCGGAACAGCGGCTGTCGGTTTATCATCCGGCGCATCGGCCATTGCCTTTTCCATTTTGAACATCGTGCGTGCGGGTGATGACATCGTATCCGCCAGCAATCTTTACGGCGGCACCTATAATTTGTTTGCTGTGACATTGCCGAAATACGGCATTAACGTCAAGTTTGTGGACGGGTCCGACCCTGAAGCGTTCCGCCAGGCGATCACCCCGAAAACAAAAGCATTGTACGCGGAAATTATCGGCAACCCAAGCCTGCAGGTGCTCGACGTGGAAAAAGTGGCGGAAGTGGCCCATGAAAACGGTATTCCTTTGATTGTCGACAACACGTTTGCTTCTCCGTATGGCGCGAATCCGATCAAATGGGGCGCGGACGTGGTTGTCCATTCGGCGACAAAATGGATCGGCGGGCACGGAACGGCGATCGGCGGTGTTGCCGTTGACGGCGGGTGTTTTGACTGGAACACAGACAAATTCCCGGACTTTAGCGAACCGGATCCGAGCTATCACGGCTTGCGCTACGGCGTCGACACGGCACAGGCTGCGTTCGCCACAAAACTTCGCGTTCAGCTTTTGCGCGACTTCGGGCCTGCTTTAAGCCCGGACAACGCCTTTTTATTCCTGCAAGGGCTTGAAACGCTGCATCTGCGTGTGGAAAGGCATAACGAAAATGCATTGAAAGTCGCGGAATTTCTGAAAAACCATCCAGATGTTGCTTGGGTCAATTACCCGGGCCTTGAAGACCATCCGTCCCATGAGCTGGCGCAAAAATATTTGAACGGCGGTTACGGCTCCATTGTCAACTTTGGTGTGAAAGGCGGCCGGGAAACAGGAAGACGCGTGATCGACAATATTAAGCTGTGGTCGCATGTAGCGAATGTCGGCGACGCGAAATCGCTGATCATCCACCCGGCAACGACTACGCATTCGCAGCTGAGCGATGAAGAACTGGAAAAATCAGGGGTCACAGGCGATTTGATCCGCCTGTCCGTCGGGCTTGAAGCCGTCGAAGATTTGACAGCCGACCTCGATCAGGCCATTACAAAAGCAACAGCCGTTACAGCCCGGTAAAAGCGGGGAGCGGGTCCGGCAGATTCGTGCGAAGGCCGCCATGCGAATGCCAACAGGCGATCCGGAAAACTTATACGATGTTCTGGGCTGATCCCATTGAACAATGTTGCGGCCCGGACGGTCTGCATACCTGATCCAGATCGGGAGCTTCTGGATACCGGCTGCACCGAATACTGTCGGACCGCTTGACCGTTTTAAATGAACAAAACGCTTCAGAGGCGAAAGAGCGCTAGATGTAGGGAGGAGTTTGGATAATGAGAGTGATTAAAGCAGCGCTGCTCGGCTTTGGGACGGTCGGCCAGGGCGTGTACGAAGCGGTCCGGACCCACCGGGAGCAGCTGAAAGAAAAGCTGCATGCCGAGGTAGAGATTGCAGCGGTTCTGATCAAAAACCCCCGAAAAAAGCGGAACATTGACAGTTCTGTACTCGTTACGACGGACTTCCGGGAAGTTCTCGCCATTCCCGGCCTTGAAGTCGTGTTTGAAGCGATTATCGGGGAAGAACCAGGCTTTTCTTACTGTTTACAAGCGATTGAAAAAGGCTGCCACGTCATTACTGCCAATAAAGTCATGTTTGCACGATATGGGAATGTGTTGCTTGAAAAAGCGAAAGAAAAAGGCGTGTTTGTCGGTTACGAAGCGACAACTGCAGGCGGCATCCCTGTGATTCGGACGATTTCCCAGCAGCTTCAGGTTAATGATATCCAGCGTGTACAGGCGATTTTAAACGGCACATCCAATTTTGTTTTATCGGCCATGCGCGAAAAACATCTTCCGTTTGAAGAAGCGTTGGAAATTGCCAGGCAGCACGGCTATGCAGAAGCTGACCCGGGCAATGATGTAAAAGGGCAGGACGCCTTTTGCAAGCTGATGATCCTGAGTCGGCTCGTATTCGGAACCCAGCCGGACTGGGAGAAAGTAGAAGTTGAAGGCATAGGCGGCCTCTCGCTTGCGGATATTGAAAGAGCGGATCGGCAGGGACTCCGTTATAAGCATATTGCGGACATATACCGTGATGGCGGTACGCTGAAAGCATCCGTTAAGCCTGTCCTTGTCCCTCCCGAACACGCCCTTTATGCGGTGGAAGGCGTCAACAATGCCATCACGATTTACGGCAGCCTGATCGGAAAAATTACCCTTACAGGTCCGGGTGCCGGAAAATTTCCGACGGCAAGCGCCATGATTGAAGACTTTGCGGCGGGTTACCGGCCCGTTCCGCAATTGGATGCCGTTTCGTGAACCAAGGAAACGTATCCATATTTTTTGCGATGCTAAGATGTCATTTTAGCGCGGGGGGAGAACCCCTCAACCTCTTTACGGCTTCTTCCGTTTTTGCTTTGCCGGCTTAGCGGAAGAGGCTTCTTTTTTACATGTTGTGATGGTGGCTCCGTCCCGTTCGTGCTGTTTTGTGAACAGCATGGTCATGGCCGGATCGCGTATCCCCTAAAGAAACCAGAGCCCGTTTTGCATTACGCATTTTTTAGCTTCACGGCAGCCTGTTTGCATCCTCGGCGGGACTTTCGCCGTCTTTTTCCGCTACCCGGCATATGCCCCCCGGCTTGTACATATATTGAATTATCGAGATGAAGAACCCCGCTTTTGGCGGCGCTTCTTGTACAAGGAGGGCATCACCATGAAACGAAAATGGCTGGCGCTTGCGATTTCGGGATCGCTGCTTGCCGGTGCAGGCGGCGGCTATACGGCAGGCCAATGGTTTTCACAAAAGGACAAGGCAGCCCCCACCCGCCAGGAAACAACCGGTGGGACAAGCAATATGCCGGACCTCACAAAAATTGCCCAGGCATACCAATTAATCAAAAGTTCCTATGTCCGGAAAGTTGACGAAAAAACACTCGTGGAAGGCGCAATCAAAGGCATGGTCAGTACATTGGACGATCCGTATTCCGTCTACATGGACAAAGAGACAGCCGCGCAATTCAATGACACGCTGGATTCCTCTTTTCAAGGCATCGGCGCCGAAATTACCAAAAAAAACGGAAAAATACTGATTGTTTCTCCTTATAGAAACTCCCCGGCGGAAAAAGCGGGACTGCGCCCGGAAGACGTGATTACAACAATTAACGGAAAAAGTACGGCAGGCATGGACTTATACGAAGTGACAACACGAATCAGAGGAAAAAAAGGCTCCAATGTGAAGCTGGGTATTTCAAGGGCCGGATCCGGCAAACAGATGACAGTGACGGTCAAACGTGATGAAATCCCGCTTGACACGGTCTACTCGAAAATGAAAAAGGCAAACGGGAAAAAAATCGGTTATATCGGCATTACCCAGTTTTCAAAAGATACGGCAACAGATTTTGCACAGCAGCTCGAAAAACTTGAAAACCGCGGCATGGAAGGGCTTGTTATTGATGTACGGGGAAATCCGGGCGGCCTTCTTTCCAGTGTTGAAGCGATTCTCAAGCAGTTTGTTACAAGAAACAAGCCGTATTTGCAAATTGAGGAACGGAGCGGGCACCGTGTCCAGTATGTGTCCAAACTGAAGAAAAAGAAGGCTTACCCGGTTGCGGTTCTCGTCGATAAAGGCAGCGCGAGCGCTTCTGAAATAATGGCGGCAGCACTTCATGAAACGGAAAATTATCCGTTAATTGGCGTCCGGACATTCGGCAAAGGGACGGTGCAGGAAGCGGTGCCGATGGAAGATGAGAGCATCATCAAACTCACCATGTTTAAATGGCTTACGCCCGATGGCCATTGGATCCATCATAAAGGCATTGCCCCGACGATTGAAGTGAAACAGCCGGACTATTTTGATGCCCAGGCTTTGCAAATTGCACACATTTTGAAAAAGGATATGAACAACACCCAAATCAAAACCGCCCAGCAAATGCTAAAGAGTCTTGGTTTTTCACCGGGAAGGGAAGACGGTTATTTCGATATCCAGACGGAAAATGCCGTCAAGGCGTTCCAGTTTGACAAAGGCCTTCCGGTAACCGGCAGCATCAATCAAAAAACGGCCGATGAAATGGAAAAATCGCTGTACAAAATGGCGCACGCGGAAAAAAACGATTTGCAGCTGCAAGTCGCATTAAAGGTTGTCAGCAAGTAACACCGTTTTAGCGGACCGGGTTGCAAGCCAACGTGCAGCAACTTGCTTTTTTTGCCCTTAACTCTCATGTCTCTGTCTTACTGCCACTTTTTGCGACTCCCAGCGCAATTGTAAAAAAACGGAAAAATAAACGTGGATGCCGGTTTGGACAGAAAATCTATGAGTCTGGAAAAAATCCTTATGGTCATTGTCTTATGACGGTAATATAATAAAGAAAAGATAACTATGCCTTTGAAAAAGGGGTTAATGATGTATTGGAAATTAAGAATTCCTTTATTGTTACTTGTTTTTGGTGTTACAGCTGGTTTTTGTCAAAAGTATCCCACGCTCTTTTTGGCGAATGTAAGTAACTTTGTAGCAAGTGCAGTATATATTGGATTGGTAGCAGTCATAATTCTTATTTTAGAAAGAACAGGAATAAACGAAAAAAAGGTCCACTTCCTTTTTGCAATTCTCTTAATTTGTGTAGGATACTTATTTGACAGTTGGATGGCATAAGGGCTTGCTGAACGAATCCGCTTCTGCGTTTGTCCCCACTTTGTCAGTAAGCTCTAGAAGAACTTCGAAAATGCGATTCTGTCTTTTCTATACATTGAATCAGTTTTCAAGTGCAAGCTTTTCTTTGGATTTTTATAATCCCCTTGTATTTAAATTTTTGCCAAAGCTGTCAGCATCCTTGCCAAATCTAGGAATTTTGCTTATTCAGCAAGCCCTATGTTAAGGAAGCGCGGGAAAAAGAAGGCCTTCCTTAACATAGAGTCCGTCTATGTTAAGGAAGCGTGGAAAAAAGGCGGCCTTTCTTAACATAGAACCTGTCTACGTTAAGGAAGCGCGGAAATAAGAAGACCTTTCTTCACATAGAGTGCGTCTACGTTAAGGAAGTGTGGAAAAATGACGGCCTTTCTTCACATAGAGCTCGTCTACGTTAAGAAAGCATAGAAAATTGATGGCCTTCCTTCACATAGGGCGCGTCTACGTTAAGGAAGTGCGGAAAAAAGGCGGCCTTTCTTAACATAGACTGTGTCTATGAGTCAAGTCCAGGTTATTGTGTAAATTTATGGGCAAATGTTTTCAACCACCCTTTCATTTTTTCGGCTTAACTTCCATGGATTTTTTTCTTCATCTCCGGGAAGGGATGTCAAATGCCTTTCAATTTGACATCCCTTCCCGGAGATGAAATCATCCATGATGGAAGTTAAGCTGAAAATGCTGCTAACTATTCTTTCCCATAAGTGACTTCCTCTTCGAGTATTCTGTATCTTGATACTGCATTAAAACGGCACCAACCAAACGAAAAGCAGATTGGGTATTAGGAAAAATGCGAATGACCCTTTCCCTTCTACGAACCTCTTGGTTAAGCCGCTCGAGGGAATTAGTACTCCGTATGTGCATACGAATATTCTCAGGAAAGTTCATGTATTGGATAGTATCTTCAAAACCTTCATCTAAAATGGCCAGGGCTTTTTCAAATCTTGCTTCTGTACCAAATTTGTTTATTAATTCATCTTTAAACTTGCGTATGTCCTCAATCGTAACGGCCTCAAACACGCGCTTAATCATCACCCGGATTTCTGCAGTATCTTTTTTGGGCAGTTTTTCAATGATATTGCGTTTAAAATGAACATTGCACCTTTGCCAAGCAGTGCCAATGAATTCCCGTTGTATTGCTTTCTGAAGGCCCATGTGAGCATCGGAAATAACGAGTTTTGGTGATTGGAGTCCACGTGATTTAAGTTGTTTAAAAAATGAACTCCAACTCTCCAAACTTTCTGCATGGTCAACGCTTAAACCCAGTATTTCACGTGTATTCTTCTCTGTAATGGCAGTCGCAATATAAACAGCCTTTGATATGACCTTATGGTGCTCCCGTACTTTTATATACATGGCGTCCACAAACACATAAGGGTAGTAGGTTGTATTCAACGGTCTCTCGGCCCAAGCATTCACAATGGGATCCAGTTTTTGCGTAAGGGAAGAGACAAACGACTTGGATACATTCTTACCGCAAAGCTGTTCTACGACATTTGTGACCTTACGGGTAGAGACGCCATTGATGACCATCTCCAACATAGAAAGGACGAAAGCTTGGTCACATCTGGCATACTTTTCAAATAAGGTAGTTGAGAATTCGCCATTACGTGTCCGGGGAACTTTTAATGTAACATTGCCGATGCTCATCAACAGCTCGCGTTCATAGTAACCGTTCCGGTAATCCCGGCGTTCAACAGCGCGTTCATAAGGGCTCGTTTTTAAATAGTCATCCCTTTCCTTTTCCATAAACTCGTTTAACACGAGGACAACCGCTGATTTAATTACCGCGTCAAGATCTGAAGTCATGATGGCTTCTTTTAAAACATCCAAATTTAGGTTAAACTGTAAGTGAGTCATTTTATCTCCTCTTTTCATTGTTTATTGTCGTTGAAAACAGTGTTGCCAAGAGTTGATAAAATGACTCCTTCTTTTTACACAATTATACGGACTTAATCTGTCTATGTTAAGGAAGCACGAAAAAACGAAGTCCTTTCTTCACATAGAGCCCGTCTACGTTAAGGAAGCGCGGAAAAATGACGGCCTTTCTTCACATAGAGCTCGTCTACGTTAAGAAAGCATAGAAAATTGATGGCCTTTCTTCACATAGGGCGCGTCTACGTTAAGGAAGTACGAAAAAAAGACGGCCTTTCTTAACATAGACTGCGTCTATGTTAAGGAAGCACGAAAAAAAGAAGTCCTTCCTTCACCTAGAGTGCGTCTACGTTAAGAAAGCAAGCAAAAACGAGACTCTTCCTTCACATAGGGCGCGTCTAGTTATGCCCCTTTGAACTGTCCTCCGGAACTCTTTGAAGTCCATCCCCGCAGCGAGGCACGAGCGAGGAGGCTCGCCGGCCGCCCACGAAAAGCGAGTGGATTTCGCGCGCATTAACACCCCTGTTATCCATCTTTATACAGAAATATTACGTCACTTCGGGGCAGCTTCCTCCTGAGCCAGGAAAGCAAGCATAGCGCGGTAGCCAAAAGTGTACAAAAAGAGCGTCTTAGAATACCCGATTTTAAACCCCTGTCGCGAAAAACTTGGTACATATCCCTATCGCTGAAAAACTTGACACATACAAAATCCGGAATTTCGAAGCGCTTTTCGCCAAAATCTGCTAAAATAATACTACAAATAGGTACGTGCGGGGGATGGTGTTTCGGTTGGAACAGATTTGGCTCATTGAAGTGTTAAAAGGCATCGGAAGATTTTTTCTCCATCCGATATTCTATTATGCGCTGTTGCTCGCGCTCGTTTCTGGTGCGGCAAGAGTGAAGCGGGAAAGAAACGATTTTCATATCAGGATTTATAAAGGATCGCTTGAACTGCGGTCTTTATTTCCTGCCGGGCTCATATGCGGGTTGATCCTTTCCGCTCTCTCAGTGGCGGCGGGGGTTGAAGTGTCATGGCCTGTTCTTGCTGCGGTGGCGGCTGCGACGATTTTATTTTCGCTCGTAGGCCAATTCCGGTTTCTCTCACCGGCATTTACCTTGGGCATACCGGTACTCCTGTTTTTTGTTTTCACATGGCTGCCGGTTCAACTGCCGGATTGGATGAGCGGCACAACCGATGCGATGGTTGCCGGGCTCTCCATTTTAGCAGGTCTTCTTTTGTTAGCGGAAGGCGTGCTGCTGAGGACAAGCGGCACGAAGCATGTTTCCCCGAAACTGCGGAAAAGCCGGCGCGGTTTGAATGTCGGTGCATTTGTGGCCAAAAAACTCTGGCTTGTGCCGGTCGTTTGTTTTCTGCCCGCAGGCCCGCTTTCGGTCACCGCTTCATGGTGGCCTGTTGTGAACTGGGGTGGACATACGTTTTCACTGGTGCTTGTCCCGTTTTTAATCGGTTTCCAGCACCAAATCCAGAGCACTTTACCGCAATCTGCATTGAAGCGGATCGGGACCTGGGTTATTTGGGCGGGCATCATGACGACCGCAATCGGAGCAGCAGGGCTCTATTTTCCTTATTTTCCTGCAGTAGCAGCCGTTTTTGCCATTGTCGCGAGAGCATGGATCTCCATTCGCCACCGGATGCGTGAAAACAACGCACCGTATTATTTTACACAGCAGAACAACGGCATGATCGTTTTAGGGATCATACCGGGTTCAAAAGCGGAGAAAATGGGGCTTTCCATCGGTGAAGTGATTTCCAAATGCAACGGCGAGCCCGTTCGCAATACGGATGAATTTTACCGTGCCCTACAGAAAAGCCCGGCTTATTGCAAACTTGAAGTCATCGATACGAACGGGGAAATGCGCTTTGCCCAGGGCGCGCTTTATGAAGGCGAGCATCATGAACTTGGCATATTGACCGTAGAAAATAACATCAACTGGGATCCGGACCAGGCGGGATGACCGGAAAATAGAAAGCGGCGGAAACTTCCAAAAGGAGGTCCCGCCGCTTTTTTCATCGACACATCGTAACCACAATTGCGTTTGTCACTGACCATCTCGTACGGAGGCGATTTCAAAAGGCCGGTTGCGTTTTTCGTTGACTATGATCCTTGCAATTCTATCTGTCAAAATTCAAAACCTGTTTTCTATGGAAAACACGTTAAAAATATTGAAAACTTAATTGACAATGATTCTCACTATCAATATAATTATAATTGATAATGAAAATCAATTACAACGAGCTGACAAAAGAAACGGGGGAGTACGAATGGAATGAAAAAAAGATATTTAGTGCCCCTGCTTGCCGTCCTGTCCATCATTTCAATTTTCATCGGCGCAGAAAATATCAGACCGGCGGATATGCTCCATTTAAGCAGGGAGCAGACGGAAATTTTGCTGGCAAGCCGCCTGCCGCGTCTGATCAGCATCATCATTGCAGGCATGGGCATGAGCATCTGCGGCCTTGTGATGCAGCAGTTGACGAGAAATAAATTTGTCTCCCCGACGACAGCCGGCACGATGGACTGTGCCCGGCTCGGCATTTTAGTTGCGATCATTCTGTTTTCGGCGGCAAGCCCGCTGATCAAAATTGCGGTTGCTTTTTGCTTTGCACTGGCTGGCACCTTGCTGTTCATGAAAATACTGGGCCGGATTAAATGGAACGATACAATTTTCATCCCGCTTGTCGGGCTGATGTTTGGCAATATCGTAAGCTCTGTATCGACTTTCTTTGCGTATAAATTCGATTTAATCCAGAGCCTGTCCTCATGGCTGCAAGGCGATTTTTCAGGCGTGCTGAAAGGGAAGTACGAGATGCTTTATTTAGCAGTTCCCGCCGTTTTGGTCGCGTATGTGTTCGCAAACCGGTTTACGGTCGCCGGCATGGGGGAAGATTTTGCCAAAAACCTTGGCCTGAATTACAAGCAGGTGGTCAATATCGGCCTTGCCCTTGTCGCGCTGATTACTTCGGCAACTGTACTGACAGTCGGCACCATCCCGTTTCTGGGCTTAATTATTCCAAATATTGTGTCCATTTACCGCGGCGACCATATGAAAAAAAGCATTACGGTGACGG
Organism: Weizmannia sp. WK01; assembly: GCF_025905465.1. NCBI lineage: Bacteria > Bacillati > Bacillota > Bacilli > Caryophanales > Bacillaceae > Heyndrickxia > Weizmannia sp. WK01. The sequence continues at coordinate 1,017,286 of NZ_CP109616.1, forward strand.
CGCTGCTTGGGGCAGTGTTCCTGCTATTTTGCGATATTTTGGGGCGCCTTGTCATTTATCCATATGAAGTGCCGATCAGTTTAACAGCCGGCATCATCGGGAGTGGCATTTTTGTATATTTGCTGCTGAGGAGACACGCTTATGCATAGTCGTTCAAAACTGCTTATGCTTGCCGCAATCGCAGCGGGCCTCATAGCAGCGTATATTTGCATCGGGTCTTACTGGGATTTCAACTATATTATCCCGTCAAGAATCCGGAAAATTTTCGCCATCATTCTGACCGGCTGTGCGATTGCCTTTTCAAGCCTTATTTTTCAGACGATTACGAACAACCGCATTTTAACGCCGAACGTGCTCGGGCTGGATTCCCTTTATCTCATGATCCAGACGGCGGTCGTTTTTGCAATGGGGGCCAAAACGCTAACGATGATGCAGAACCATGTCAATTTTGTGGTTTCACTTGTGGCGATGGTGCTGTTTTCTGCCGTTTTGTTCCATTTGATTCTTCGCCGGGGCAGGCAAAATATGTATTTTCTGCTTTTGATCGGGATGATTTTTGGCACTTTATTCGGCAGTTTCACCTCTTTTATGCAAATGCTGATCGATCCGAATGAGTTTCAGGTGCTGCAGGATAAAATGTTTGCCAGCTTCAACAATGTGAATGTCCATTTGCTGTGGGTTTCTTTTGTGCTTGTTGTATTGTGCGGGTTGTATTATTTGCGTTTTGCCAAGTTTATGGATGTGATGCTGCTCGGGCGGGATCAGGCGGTCAACCTTGGTGTCGATTATAACCGGGTAGTGCGACATCTGCTTTTGATTGTCGTCATCCTTGTCTCCGTCTCGACGGCGTTGGTCGGACCGATCACATTCCTTGGCCTGCTCGTTGTCAACGTCGCTTATCAATTTTTTGATACATACCGGCATACAATCCTTATACCGGGTGCAATGCTGATCAGCGTCGTCTTCCTGACAGGAGGGCAGCTGCTTGTGGAAAGAGTCTTCCAGTTCTCTGTTCCGCTCAGCGTCATCATCAATTTTGCCGGGGGCATCTATTTTATTTACTTACTTTTAAAGGAGAGTCGCGCATGGTAAATGTGATGAATGTCTTAAAAAGCTACGGGAGCAAGAAGGTCATTGATCATGTGTCTGTTAAAATTCCAAAAGGGAAAATCACTTCTTTTATCGGGCCAAATGGTGCCGGGAAAAGCACCCTGCTTTCGATCATCAGCCGGCTTGAATTTTCGGATGAAGGGGATGTATACATAGACGGGGAGGCCGTCAGCCGTACAAACAGTAAAAAGCTGGCGAAAAAAATATCCATCCTGAAGCAGTCCAATCATATGAACATCCGGCTGACAGTAAGGGAACTTGTCGCATTCGGGCGCTTTCCGCATTCAGAAGGACGGCTCACGGATTCGGATCAAAAAATGATTGATAAAGCGATTGCCTATATGGAACTGGAAGAATATGAGAACCAGTACCTGGATGAACTGAGCGGTGGGCAGCGGCAGCGCGCATACATCGCAATGGTGCTGGCCCAGAACACGGAGTATATTTTGCTTGATGAACCGTTAAATAATCTTGACATGAAACATTCGGTCCAGATTATGAAAGTGTTGCGCAAGCTTGCCGATGAGCTGGGCAAAACCGTTTTAATTGTCATTCACGACATTAATTTCGCCTCGTTTTATTCCGATTACATTGTGGCGATGAAAGACGGGAAAATCGTAAAACAGGGGAAAACGGATGACATCATTCGCCCTTCTGTTTTAAAGGAAATTTACGATATGGATATTCAAATTCAGGATTACTGTCAAAATAAGTTTTGCTTATATTATGGATGAAAAGGGGATTTGAGATGAGAAAGCGCTATTTGGCCGGAGTCATGATTTTGTTGTTAGCAGTATTTGCTGCCGGGTGCGGAACGAAAGAAAGCGCCGGGGGTAGCAGTGCCTCATCAAAGAAAATAACTGTAAAGCATGAACTTGGAACCACGAAAGTCACGGAAAACCCAAAGAAAGTCGTCGTGTTTGACTTTGGTGTGCTGGATTCGATGGATAAGTTGGGCATTAAAGTGACAGGTGTGCCGCAGGACAATCTTCCGTCATATTTGAAAAAATACAAAAGCAGCAAGTATGAAAATGTCGGCGGCGTCATGGAACCGGATTTTGACAAGATCAGTGAAATCCATCCGGACCTGATCATCATTTCCGGCAGGCAGCGGGACAACTACAAGGAATTTAAGAAAATTGCCCCGACGGTTTATATGGGGCTGGATACAACGAAGTATATGGATTCCTTTAAACAGAATATGGAAACGCTCGGCAACATTTTCAATAAAGAAAATGCCGTGAAAAAGCAATTGGCCGATATTGATGATTCAATCAACAGCCTGCATGCAAAAGCGGAAAAAGTGAACGGCAAAGCGTTGATTGTCCTGACAACCGGCGGAAAAGTGAGCGCGTTCGGACCGGGTTCACGGTTTGGCCTCATCCACGACGTATTTGGTGTACCGGCTGCGGACAAAAACATTAAAGCATCCATTCACGGGCAGAATGTGTCATTTGAATATATCATGAAAACCAATCCCGACTATTTGTTTGTCATTGACCGCGATGCAGCCATCGGGCAGGGCGGAAATGCCAAGAGCATCATCGAAAACGACCTCGTCAAGAAAACGAATGCTTACAAGAACAAACATATCGTTTACCTTGACCCGGGCTACTGGTACCTTTCCGGCGGCGGGCTCGTCTCCGTATCCGAAATGGTGAAAGAAGTCCGGAATGCGATTGATTAAGCCGTGCCAACGCCCGGTTTTAAAAATAACCCCCGCATATGGTGCGGGGGTTATTTTTACTCTGAATAAAATTTGCGGGCTTTTTCCAGGAAGGCCATATCCTCTTCTTCCAGTTCTTCTTCATGATAGATGGCTTCTACCGGACAAACTGCCTGGCAAGCGCCGCAATCGATGCAAATATCCGGGTCGATAAAGTACTGGTCTTCCCCCTCGGCAATACAATCCACGGGGCATACATCCACGCATTCGGCCGCTTTTTCGCCGATGCACGGTTGGGTAATTACAAATGCCATTTTCCAGATCACCTTTTTCCTATATGTTAATCATTATCCGTCTAGCGTTGCGTTTATATCCATCCATTTTGCCAGCTGGGCATCCCGGGCTGGCGGGGTGACAATACGCAATATTCGAAGCCTGGAATCCATGCTTTATCTTTTAACGATCATTTTTAATATAACAAAATGGTACGAATCTTTCAATCAAAATTCTCTGCATACCGGCATATTGCGGGAAAAAACGCAACAAGAGGCGTCTTAAGAGCAGGACATTTTACGATGAAGGCGGAATATAACTTATAAAGAAAAGGAGGGGGGCAAAATTGAAGGCATATGCTTTTATAATCGGAATAATCATTGCTGCGATTGGCATTATTGTGGGGCTTTTTACCGGGGATTTTTCAAAAACCTATTGGCTCTGCGGGATAGCGGCAGCAATTGGAATTGTATTCTCCGGCATCACGATGGGGGCGTTTGTGGGCGGCATGGAGACGCGAGCAAACTATTTTTCTGAAACAAATCAGCCTGACGATGCTATTTTTCCTGTTCGGATTGCCGAATCTGATTACCGTACTGGTGGGATTTCTCATCCAAATGTACGCTTAACATTTACATATTTCCCGGCCGCGCGTGGAATGCTTGAGATCCAGCTTTACAATGGAAAAGCAGGCACGATACAATGAAGAAAAACAAGTCGGGGAGCGGGGCTATAACAGATGGCTAAAAAAGTTTTGGTTGTGGATGATGAACCATCCATTGTGACCCTTTTAAAATTTAATCTTGAGCAGGCCGGTTTTGAAGTGCTGACTGCCAGTGACGGAAACGAGGGATATGATACAGCAAGGAAAGAAAAACTTGATGTCATTATTCTCGATCTGATGCTTCCGGGCATGGACGGCATGGACGTTTGCAAGCAGCTGCGGCTTGGGAAAATCAATACGCCCATTTTAATGCTGACAGCCAAAAGCGATGAACTGGATAAAATTCTCGGCCTTGAACTCGGGGCAGACGACTATATTACAAAACCGTTCAGCCCGCGGGAAGTGGTGGCACGTGTGAAAGCGATCCTGCGGCGGGCAGAAACAAAAACAGAAGAAGAAACCGCTGAGGCGATAAAAGTGGGCGACCTGCGCATTTTACCGGAACAATTCGAAGCCTATTTTAAAGAGAAAAAACTGGAGCTGACCCCGAAAGAATTCGAATTGCTTTTGTATTTGGCAAACCATGCAGGAAAAGTGTTAAGTCGCGACCAGCTGCTTAATGCTGTTTGGAATTTCGATTTTGCGGGTGATACAAGAATCGTCGACGTACACATCAGCCACCTTCGCGAAAAAATGGAAGAAGATACGAAACAGCCGCAATATATTAAAACAGTCAGGGGTTTTGGCTATAAAATGGAAGTGATGTAGCAGGAAAGGGCTATGCAATGAATAAATTATGGATCCGCATTTTTATTGCATTTTTATCGATTTTGGCCGCCGTATTGCTGGCTATCGGTTTTTTCGTTGCTGATATGATTCAACATACATATATGGACATGGCGCGCACGCAGCTTTCCCAGGATGCAGATCTACTGATGAAAACGATCCGTCCGCAAACATTCAAAGACAAGCCGGATGTACTGCAAGGAAAAGTCCGGCATTATTATTCCAACCACGAACCGCGTATTACCATCATTGATACAAACGGGAAAGTGCTCGCAGATTCGGACGATGATCCGGCAAAGATGGAAAATCACGCAAACCGACCGGAATTCAGGCAGGTTATAAGGCAGCATAAAGCAAGCGGTGAGTCCATCCGCTCAAGCCATACGCTCGGGTACAATATGATGTATGTCGCAAATCCGATAAAAGAAAATGGGAAAGTTATCGCAGTCATCCGGACCTCCATTGCGCTTAACCGGATTGATGCTGTGCTAAAAGGATTGTGGTTCAGCCTCGGGCTTGCAATGGCGGTGGCCTTCCTCATTTCCGGCTGGATCAGCTATGTGTTGGCACGGAAATTTACGCGCCCGATTGAAGCGAGCATTGAGGTTAGCAACCGCCTGATTGAAAAAGATTATGACAGCCGTGTCCGTGTCAATGCAAGCGGGGAATTGCGGCAGCTGACAAAAGCCATTAATAATCTTGCCCATAACTTAAAGCAGCAAATGAACGAGATTGATGAAAACGAGCAGCAGCTGACCGCCGTATTGGAAAATATGGACAGCGGGGTCATGCTTATTCAGACATCGGGGCGGATCATGCTTGTGAACCGGGCAATGGAAGAAATGACGGGTTTGTCGTCCGGCGAATTGATTGGAAAGCGCCATATCGAAGCGGGAAAAAGTTTCGGGCTCAGCCAGCTGATCGATCGTTCATTAAAAACGGGTGAACGGTTTCGGGACGAGGTCCATCTTTATTACCCGAAAGAGCGCATTCTCGATGCCCATATTGCGCCATATGTCGGGGAGAGCGGAGAGCTGCGCGGCGTTGTGGCGGTCCTGCACGACGTAACAGAAACGAGACGACTTGAGCAGATCCGCAGCGAGTTTGTTGCAAATGTCTCCCACGAATTGAAAACGCCTGTCACCTCTGTCAAAGGATTTGCGGAAACGTTATTAGACGGTGCCATGTATGATGAAGCGACACTCAGGGAATTTTTAAAGATCATCTATGACGAGTCTGACCGGCTGCACCGGCTCATTTCCGACATTCTCGATTTGTCCAGGATTGAGCAGCACCGCATTCCGTTGAAAATGGAACAGCTCAATGTGGTGGATGTTGTCGCAGAGACCGTCCAAACGATGCGGAAAAGAATAGAAAAGAAACAGCTGGAACTTGTGCTGCCACAAAAGCGGCACGTCATGATGGAAGCAGACAAAGACCGGCTCCGCCAAATCCTGTTGAATTTGGTTACGAACGCGATTGCTTATACGCCGGATAAAGGCAGGATTGAAATCAGCCTGATCGAAAGGGAAAATGAGCTGGACCTGATCGTAAGCGATACAGGCATCGGCATTTCCGAAAAGGATTTGCCACGCATCTTTGAACGGTTTTACCGGGTCGATAAAGCCCGATCAAGGCAGTCCGGCGGTACGGGGCTCGGCCTTGCGATTGTTAAGCATCTTGTTGAATCATACCATGGCAAAATCCGGGTTGAAAGCGAGGAAGGAAAAGGGAGCACCTTTATCGTCACCCTGCCGCGGACGCAAACCAGGCCGGACGCTGTTTAAAAGCGTCCGGTCTGTTGCTTTTTGCGGATAATAAACGCGTTCTATGTGAAGGAAGCGCTTCGTTTTTGTTTGCTTTCTTCACGTAGATGAGCTCTATGTGAAGGAAGCGCCTCGTTTTTGCTTACTTCCTTAGCATAGGCGGGCTCTATGTAAAGGAAGGTCGTCAATTTTCCTCGCTTTCTTAACGTAGACGGGCTCTATGTAAAGGAAGGTCGTCGTTTTTCCGTGCTTTCTTCACGTAGACGGGTTCTATGTGAAGGAAGGCCTTCGTTTTTTCGTACTTTCTTAACGTAGATGGGCTCTATGTGAAGGAAGGCCGTCAATTTTCCGTGCTTTCTTAACATAGACGGATTAAGTCCGTATAATTGTGTAAAAAGAAGGAGTCATTTTATCAACTCTTGGCAACACTGTTTTCAACGACGATAAACTAATGAAAAGAGGAGATAAAATGACTCACTTACAGTTTAACTTAAATTTGGATGTTTTAAAAGAAGCCATCATGACTTCCGATCTTGACGCGGTAATTAAATCAGCGGTTGTCCTCGTGTTAAACGAGTTTATGGAAAAGGAAAGGGATGACTATTTAAAAACGAGCCCTTATGAACGCGCTGTTGAACGCCGGGATTACCGGAACGGTTACTATGAACGCGAGCTGTTGATGAGCATCGGCAATGTTACATTAAAAGTTCCCCGGACACGTAATGGCGAATTCTCAACTACCTTATTTGAAAAGTATGCCAGATGTGACCAAGCTTTCGTCCTTTCTATGTTGGAGATGGTCATCAATGGCGTCTCTACCCGTAAGGTCACAAATGTCGTAGAACAGCTTTGCGGTAAGAATGTATCCAAGTCGTTTGTCTCTTCCCTTACGCAAAAACTGGATCCCATTGTGAATGCTTGGGCCGAGAGACCGTTGAATACAACCTACTACCCTTATGTGTTTGTGGACGCCATGTATATAAAAGTACGGGAGCACCATAAGGTCATATCAAAGGCTGTTTATATTGCGACTGCCATTACAGAGAAGAATACACGTGAAATACTGGGTTTAAGCGTTGACCATGCAGAAAGTTTGGAGAGTTGGAGTTCATTTTTTAAACAACTTAAATCACGTGGACTCCAATCACCAAAACTCGTTATTTCCGATGCTCACATGGGCCTTCAGAAAGCAATACAACGGGAATTCATTGGCACTGCTTGGCAAAGGTGCAATGTTCATTTTAAACGCAATATCATTGAAAAACTGCCCAAAAAAGATACTGCAGAAATCCGGGTGATGATTAAGCGCGTGTTTGAGGCCGTTACGATTGAGGACATACGCAAGTTTAAAGATGAATTAATAAACAAATTTGGTACAGAAGCAAGATTTGAAAAAGCCCTGGCCATTTTAGATGAAGGTTTTGAAGATACTATCCAATACATGAACTTTCCTGAGAATATTCGTATGCACATACGGAGTACTAATTCCCTCGAGCGGCTTAACCAAGAGGTTCGTAGAAGGGAAAGGGTCATTCGCATTTTTCCTAATACCCAATCTGCTTTTCGTTTGGTTGGTGCCGTTTTAATGCAGTATCAAGATACAGAATACTCGAAGAGGAAGTCACTTATGGGAAAGAATAGTTAGCAGCATTTTCAGCTTAACTTCCATCATGGATGATTTCATCTCCGGGAAGGGATGTCAAATTGAAAGGCATTTGACATCCCTTCCCGGAGATGAAGAAAAAAATCCATGGAAGTTAAGCCGAAAAAATGAAGGGGTGGTTGAAAACATTTGCCCATAAATTTACACAATAACCTGGACTTGACTCATAGACGGGCTCTATGTTAAGAAAGGTCTACGTTTTTCCGTGCTTTCTTCACGTAGATGGGCTCTATGTGAAGAAAGGCCGTCTTTTTTTTGAGCTTCCTTAACATACAAAAACTGAAACGTCCTTCATCCCGCTTATGAAGGACAAAAGGTTGGGAACCACAAGTTGAAATGTCCTTCATAAGCGGGATGAAGGACAAAAGGGGACGAACCACAAGCTGAAATGTCCTTCATAAGTTGAATGAAGGACAAAAGGATGCAAACCGCAGTCTGAAATGTCCTTCATAAGCGGGATGAAGGACAAAAGGGCAAGAGCTGCGAGCCGAAACGTCCTTCATAAGCGGGATGAAGGACAAAAGTAGGCGAACTGCAAGCTGAAATGTCCTTCATAAGTTGAATGAAGGACAAAAGGGTTGGAACCGCAGTCTGAAATGTCCTTCATAAGCGGAATGAAAGACAAAAGGGTTGGAACCGCAGTCTGAAATGTCCTTCATAAGCAGGATGAAGGACAAAAGGGCAAGAGCTGCGAGCCGAAACGTTCTTCATAAGCGGGATGAGGGACAAAAGGGGACAAACCGCAGTCTGAAATGTCCTTCATAAGCGGAATGAAGGACAAAAGGGGACGAACCACAAGCTGAAATGTCCTTCATAAGTTGAATGAAGGACAAAAGGGGCGAGCTGCAATTCGAAATGTCTTTCATAATTGGATTGTAAGACAAAAGAGCAGGAACTGCATCTCCGGTAGAACTGTCCCGTTAGGCGTTCCAATTAGACAAAAGGCCCGCGCCCGGCGCAAGCTTTGACCAATTGGCGGATCTAACTAGACAAAAGCTCCTGCCGCCCAGTAAGAACTGTCCCGTTAGCAATTCTAATTGGACAAAAGCTCCTGCCGCCCAGTAAGAACTGTCCCGTTAGGCGTTCCAATTAGACAAAAGGCCCGCGCCCGGCGCAAGCTTTGTCCCATTAGCGGGTCTAACTAGACAAAAAGCTCCCGTTCCCCGCAAGCTTTGTTCCGTTAGGCGTTCTAATTAGACAAACCCTCCTGACCTCCGTAAGTTTTGTCTAATTAGACGTCAAAACCACATTCACTGAGGCACCAGTGGAAAAATAAAAAATCAACCGGCGCATCTTTTCAGGATAGACAAGATAAAAATGGCCGATCCGTGTTTTGCCCGATCAGTGCAGCCAATCTTGTCTGCGGGTTTCAACAGAAATGCCGAATGAACAAAGCTTTGCAAATTTTGTCCATTCGGCAATACATGATTTACACATTTAAACTGCCCTGCTCCCTTAGTTTTTCCATTACCTTTCCCGCCGTTTCTTTTCCATTCATGATGCAATCGGCGATGCCTACGCCGTAGTAAGAGCAACCGGCGAGCACCACGTTCGGGTCGCTTGCTGACAGCTTTTTGGTTAGCGCCTCTACCCTCTGCCGGTGGTGCAAATCGTACTTCGGCATCTTGCCCAGCCATTTTGTCACTTCCGCTGCCACTGGCTGTGCACTTATCCCGAGTGCCTGCCGCACATCTTTCAGCGCCGTTTCAATCAGCCCCTCCTGATCCATCGCATTCAGCCGGTTAAACAGTGCGGCATCCGCGTCTTTATAAAACAAGCGCAACAGCAGGCGTCCATTTTTCGACGTGTGTGGCCATTTCCGGCTTGTCCATGTGCAGGCATTGCAAACGAGCCCACTTCCGCCAGAAACAATAAAACCTGTCCCGTCTTTCGGCAAGACTGCATCCGGCACGTCAAAACCAAGATAAACGGTGATCACCGAAGCGGCCTTAAACTGATCCCATTCCTCATCCAAAGCAGGGTTCGCAAGCAGTTTCTTTGCTGCAGCATGCGGTACGGCAAGCACCACCACATCTGCTTTAAGCCTGCGCCCGTCCGACAATACAACCGTATAGCCTTTTTCGTGCCGTTCAAGCGCATCTGCTTTCACGCCTTTTATGATGTCAGCGCCCGCTGCCTTTTCCTCAAGGCGGTCAGCCAGTTCGGACAAACCGTTTTTAAACGATACAAATTTTTTCTTCTCAGGAGACAAGAAAGTTTGCTTATGTTCGGACAAACCTTTCATAATGCTGCCATACCGATTTTTATAATCGACAAGAAACGGCATTGTTGTCGCCAATGTCAGTTCATACAAATTGCCGGAGTAAACGCCGGACAGCACCGGCGCAATTTGTTTCTCCACCAGTTCTTTGCCGAAAAAAGCCTCCAAAAATTCCCCGGCTGAACTGTCTTTTGTAAAAGAATGGTTTTTCGTAAACAAATCTTTCAGCGCCGTCAGTTTCCCTTTCGTTGAAACAAGTTCACTGCCAAAAAGGGCATCCAAACTTGCCGGAATGCCAAACACTGCCTCTCGCGGAATCGGTTTTAACCCATCTTCCCGGTAAAGATACGAGATGCCGGTAGCATTGTGGCGGATCCGGTTTTCAAGCCCAAGTTCTTTCAAAAACCCGGCTACCCCTTTTTTGCGGGCAACGATCGAATCCGCACCCGTTTCCATAATAAAACCCTCTTTCCGGACGGTACGGAGCTTTCCGCCGACTTCCGGATTTTCTTCCACAAGGGTCAAGGATACCTGTGCCCCTGTTTTTTCGATCTGTTTATGAAGCTCGTACAATGCGGTAAGGCCCGTAATGCCCCCGCCAATGATCACGACCGATTTCAATTTTATACCTCCGTTCAGCCTCTGTTACTTCTATTATAAACAAATCGGTTTCTTCTATTTTTTATGTTTTTGCCTAAAATGTGACAATCACCCTTTCAAATCTTACACCTGGTTCTATCATCTTTACAAACTCTTAACATTCCATTCATATCTGCTTAATACCGCACGATTATCTTTAAAAGTGCAAGGAGCAAGCCAATAAAAAACAGGGGGCAAAAAAATGAAGAAAAAGTTTGCAGCGGTATTTGGCTTATTCACGATTTTCGCAGTGATTGCAGCTGGGTGCGGGAACGCAAAAGAGACGACAGTATCCGGCAAGGGCGCAAAACAGGAAAGCATCACGTCCGTAGGTTCAACCGCACTCCAGCCGCTCGTGCAGGAAGCCGCGACACAATATATGAATGATCATTCTGGTGCAACCATTAACGTACAGGGCGGCGGCAGCGGAACCGGCTTGAGCAAAGTTGCGGAAGGCGCTGTCCAAATCGGGAATTCTGACGTTTTTGCCGAGGAAAAAGACGGCATTGACGCAAGCAAAATTACGGACCATAAAGTTGCGGTTGTTGGATTTGCGCCGGTTGCAAATCAGGATATCGGCGTCGATAACCTGACAAAACAGCAGCTGATCGGCATTTTCACTGGAAAAATTAAAAACTGGAAAGAAGTCGGCGGAAAAGACCTGAAAATCGTTGTGATCAATCGTGCGGAAGGATCTGGCACACGGGCCGTCTTTGAAAAACAGGCTTTAGATGGCGCTACTGCAGTGAAGGCGCAGGAACAGGACTCTTCGGGTACTGTGCAAAAAATTGTCAACGAAACACCGGGGGCTATCAGCTATCTCGCATTCTCTTATATGAACAATAAAGTCAAAGCTTTAAAAGTGGACGGCGTTGAACCGACAGAAGAGAACGTCAAAACAAACAAATGGAAAATTTGGGCTTATGAACATATGTACACAAAAGGAAAGGCAAAAGGCTTAACGAAAAAGTTTATAGATTACATGCTTTCGGATGAAGTGCAAAAAAACCTCGTTCCGAAACTCGGGTACATGCCTATTTCTGAAATGCAAGTTGAACGGGATGCAAGCGGAAACGTTACAACAAAATAAAGTGGATTTAAAACTTTGCGGAGCTCTGAACTGATGCAAGCAGCAGAATGATCGCCAGAACGATACGGTTTCCGGTTATCCGGGGCACGTCCGGCGGCACATTTCTGCTTGTCTTGTCCTTTTTTGAAAACCGCAACTGAAAAGGATAGACCATGTAAAAGCACAAGCAGCCAAGCGGGCAGAGCGGGTTGCTCGCAAAGCAGAAATGAGTTCGGCAATCAAAGCGGCAACCATGCCCGTTTTTCAAAACCGCAACTGAAAAGGATAGACCATGTAAAAGCACAAGCAGCCGAGCGGGTAAAATAGGTTGCTCGCAAGGCAGAAATGAGTTCGGCAATCAAAGTGGCAACCATGCCCGTTTTTCAAAACCGCAACTGAAAGGGATAGACCAAGTAAAAGCACAAGCAGCCGAGCGGGTAAAATAGGTTGTTCGAAAACAAAATGAGTTCGACAAACAAGCGGCAACCATGCTCTTTTTTCAAAACCGCAACTGAAAAGGATAGACCGTGTAAAAGCACAAACAGCCGAGCGGGCAAAGCAGGTTGCTCGCAAAGTAGAAATTCATCCGGAAATCAAAGCGGCAACCATGCCCGTTTTTAGAAACCGTAACCGGAAGGGGATTTGAACAACGTGAGTGAAAATGCACTCAAATGGACAGAACAGGTTGTCAAAAATAAAGCTAAGCCGCGTTCGAAAATCAAAATAGAACGGCGCGGGAAAATGATGACACTGATTTGCATTGCTTTGATGGCGGTTGTTGCCACATCAATTTTTATTTTTGTCGCAACAAAAGGGCTTGCCCTTTTCTTTGAACATCACGCCAGTGTCCTAGAATTTTTCACCGGAAAAGACTGGAATCCGGGCAAAAAGGATGCTGCTGGAAACCCGGTTGCGGGCGCTTTGCCGATGATAACCGGTTCCTTTGCTGTAACATTTCTTGCCGCTATCGCCTGTGCGCCGCTTGCAATCGGCGGGGCTGTATTTATGACGGAAATTTCCGCTAAACGGGGGCAAAAAATGTTGCAGCCGGTCATCGAATTGCTTGTCGGCATTCCGTCGGTTGTTTACGGATTTATTGGATTAAGCGTCGTCGTTCCTTTTCTTCGTGAACATATATCAGGAAGCGGCTTTGGCATTGCGGCAGGAACCATTGTGCTTGCAGTCATGATTTTGCCGACTGTGATGAGTTTGTCGGTGGATGCAATCCGGGCTGTGCCCGATTCGCTCCGGGAAGCCTCGCTTGCGCTTGGGGCGACGCGTTGGCAAACGACTTACAAAGTAGTGCTGCGGACGGCGCGGCCGGGCCTGTTAACAGCTGTTATTTTCGGGATGGCCCGGGCATTCGGCGAAGCGCTCGCGGTGCAGATGGTGATTGGCAACGCAACGGTGATGCCCCGTTCATTGTTCGAACCGGCATCCACTTTAACGAGCATTTTAACGATGGGCATGGGCAATACCGTGATGGGAAGCGTGGAAAATAACGCGCTTTGGACGTTGGCGCTCGTGCTGCTGCTCATGTCGCTCGTCTTTATCATCATCGTCCGTTTTATCGGCCGCAGGAGGGATGCATCATGAAAGCAAAAATGGCGGACCGTATCGCAACATCCGTTCTTTACTTCATTGCCATGTTTATCGTCGCCATTCTTGCGGGGCTCGTCGGATACATTCTTGTAAAAGGGCTGCCGCACGTTAGCTGGTCATTCATTTCGTCCCCTCCCCAAACCTTTAAAGAAGGCGGGGGAATCGGGCCACAGTTGTTCAATTCCTTTTATTTACTCGTGTTGACAATGGTGATCAGCATGCCAATCGCACTTGGCGCAGGTATTTATATGGCAGAGTATGCACGGAAAAACCGGCTGACGGATTTGCTCAGGACGGCGATTGAAGTGTTGTCTTCGCTTCCGTCTATTGTGGTCGGGCTGTTTGGTTTTCTGTTCTTTGTCCTGTCGATGGGCTGGGGATTTTCGATTTTGTCCGGCGCGTTTGCATTGGCGCTTTTCAATTTGCCGCTGCTGGTCCGGGTCGTGGAAGATTCGCTCCGTGCCATTTCGCCAGCGCAGCGGGAAGCAGGCCTTGCACTTGGGGTGTCAAGATGGGAAACGATTCAATCGGTGCTGCTTCCGGCTGCGTTGCCGGGGATCATCACCGGGATTATTTTGGCCTCCGGGCGCGTTTTCGGCGAAGCGGCAGCCCTAATTTATACAGCAGGCATGAGCTCGCCGAATCTTGATTTTTCAAACTGGAACCCGTTCAGCATGAACTCTCCGCTGAATCCGCTCCGCCCGGCTGAAACATTGGCTGTGCACATTTGGAAAATCAACGGGGAAGGCCTCATGCCGGATGCCGCGTCCGTATCAAGCGGCGCGTCCGCAGTGCTGATCCTGTTTGTGCTCATCTTTAATTTTTCAGCAAGGTTTATCGGCAAATGGCTCCACAACCGGATGACTTCGCAATGAAGGCACCGTATCCATTTGGAAACGTGCCGTGCCTGCTTTCAAATCGGTGCATGGCAGGATTAAAAGCAACAGCTTCGCAACCGGATAAGTGGGGATGTTCAAAAACTAACAACGCTACGTCTGTTTGGCATCATAGCTCGTTTTTACTTAGAGAGAATGAGAAGCAAACAGCTCGACAATCGGTTGAGTTCGCCATAAGAGGTTGGGCATGTACCGTTCCAAAAACTGGTAACGGCCATCCGTATCAAACGCTAGGCTTGCACACGTTTCCTTTTAGCCAAGACAAAAAACAGATCCACCTGAATCATTTCACAATAAAAGGAGGAATGACCCATGGCAGTATCGATGCTGGCACGGAATGAAAAAATAGTGCTACCCGCGGTTGAAATCCCTGGGCAGATGCCGGAAGCACAGAACATTATCATCGAAACCAAAAATTTAAGTGTTTTTTACGGGGAAAAAGCAGCGATCCAAAATGTTAGCCTCGCGTTTCCCGAACATCAGGTGACGGCATTAATCGGCCCGTCCGGATGCGGAAAATCCACCTTTTTGCGGAGCCTGAACCGCATGAATGATGAAATTGCAGGCTGCAGGATGTCCGGCGGAATTTTTTATAAAGGAGCCGACATCACCCTTTCGTGCGCGGACGTTTTTGAAATCCGAAAGCATATCGGCATGGTGTTCCAGCGCCCGAATCCGTTCGCAAAATCGGTTTTTGAAAATGTCGCGTTCGGCCCAAAGCACCATGGCGTGAAGAAAAAAGCATGGCTGGAAGAAATTGTCGAAGAAAGCTTAAAAAAAGCTGCATTATGGGATGAAGTGAAGGACCGCCTGCATACGTCCGCGCTTGCCCTATCAGGCGGCCAACAGCAGCGGCTCTGTATTGCAAGGGCGCTCGCCATGAACCCAGATGTCCTGCTTCTTGATGAACCGGCATCGGCGCTCGATCCGGTCTCAACCGGTAAAATTGAGGAACTGATGCTCGAACTGAAAAAAGATTATACCGTTGCCATTGTCACGCACAACTTGCAGCAGGCCGCCCGCATTTCTGACAAAACCGCCTTCTTTTACATGGGTGCACTGATCGAAGCGGGGGACACGACGAAAATGTTTACTAAACCGGAAAAACAACAAACAAGGGATTACTTATCCGGCTTTTTTGGCTAAATCCTGGTGGAAAAGGAGAAATGCAAAATGGCAACAGTATTGGAAAAACGGGCAGACAACCAAACGGCTATCCGTGCCGAGCATGTAAATGTGTTTTATAAAAACTTCCAGGCCCTTTACGATATCAATCTGGCATTTCCAAAAAAGCATGTAACAGCACTGATCGGCCCGTCCGGATGCGGAAAATCCACGTTTTTAAGGACGTTGAACCGAATGAATGACAACATCCCCGGTTTCCGAATGGAAGGCCATGTTACGATTGGAGACGAAAATATTTATGCGCCGAAAACGGATGTTGTCCAATTAAGAAAAAAGGTCGGCATGGTCTTCCAGCGCCCGAATCCGTTTCCGATGTCCATTTACGATAATGTCGCGTACGGACCGCGCATCCACGGCGTTAAAAACCGGCATGTGCTTGATGAAATGGTAGAAAGATGTTTGCTTCAGGCTGCGCTGTGGGATGAAGTGAAAGACCGCCTTCATACATCTGCCGCGGGGCTTTCCGGCGGGCAGCAGCAAAGGCTTGTGCTTGCGAGGGTGCTCGCGGTTGAACCGGGTATTATTTTAATGGACGAACCGGCATCGGCGCTTGATCCGGTATCGGCCGCAAAAATTGAGGAGTTGATCCTTGAGTTGAAGGCGCAATACACAATCATCATCGTCACCCATAATATGCAGCAGGCGATGCGCGTGTCCGGACATACCGCTTTCTTTTTGAATGGCAGGGTGGTGGAATTCGCTGAAACAACCAAAATGTTTACAAATCCTGCATCGAAGCAGACAGAAGACTATATTTCAGGACGGTTCGGCTAATCCTTTCCATCGCTTGACAGGTGAAGGAAAGCACATTTTCCATTCAAGTTCAGCTGAGAGGGCAACCGTGCAGCTGACATTTCTGTTTTCTTGAGCCTGAAATGCACAAAAAAAAGCACGTTCACGAAGCGTGTTCTTTTCGTGTACCCGGTGAGCGGAACCATGGCAACAAAACGGAAAAAAGGTCCCGGCAAATCCGGAAAAATCCTGAAACACTCT
Source organism: Weizmannia sp. WK01 (assembly GCF_025905465.1). Taxonomy (NCBI): domain Bacteria; kingdom Bacillati; phylum Bacillota; class Bacilli; order Caryophanales; family Bacillaceae; genus Heyndrickxia; species Weizmannia sp. WK01. Next base: position 1,033,819 of record NZ_CP109616.1, read on the forward strand.
TTCACTAAAATTTCTCCTCGTGCTATAATAGTTCAGTACTGTATGGCGAATGATAAAATCAGTAATGATTTGGAGGAGCAACAATGAAAACAGCCGTCTTGGTTCCTTGTTATAACGAAGAACTGACGATTGCAAAGGTGATCCGGGACTTTAAGAGAGAGTTGCCTGACGCGGACATATATGTTTATGATAATAATTCAACGGATCGTACATATGAAATTGCCCGGGAAAACGGGGCCATTGTAAAAAAAGAACCGCGCCAGGGAAAAGGCAATGTCGTAAGAGCCATGTTCTTTGAAATTGATGCAGATTACTATGTAATGGTAGACGGGGATGATACGTATCCTGCTGAATTTGTACATCAATTGTTAGAGCCTTTAAAAACAGGCGAAGCCGATATGACCATTGGGGACAGGCTGTCAAACGGCACTTACGAAAAAGAAAATAAACGGGCTTTTCATAACCTGGGAAACAATTTGGTAAGAAGTTTAATCAACAAGCTTTACAAAAGCAATATCCAGGATATTATGACGGGATACCGTGCATTTAACCGCTTGTTTGTACGTTCTTTTCCTGTGGTAAGCAAAGGTTTTGAAATTGAAACAGAGATGAGCATCCATTCGCTCGATAAAGGATTTAAAATCAAAGAAATTCCCATTGACTACCGCGATCGTCCGGAAGGGAGCGAGTCAAAACTCAACACTTTTTCCGACGGCCTGAAGGTAATCAAAACGATTTTTACCCTTTTTAAAGATTACAAACCGATGCTATTTTTCACATTTTGGGCCGTCATTTTGCTTATTCTCGGGCTCGTAGCGGGCGTGCCGGTTATTGTGGAATTTTTCCACACCCATTACATTACAAAAGTACCGTCAGCGATCCTGGCAGTCGGTCTTGTCCTGATGGCCATGCTTTCTTTTGCCTGTGCGCTCATTCTGGATACGGTTGTCAGCCACTCCCGCAAGCAATATGAAATGGAGCTTCACGCCGTTTACGAAGAATTAAAAAGAGAAAAGGAATGGAGCAGGTAATGTTTGCGCATCAAAAGACCATGCAGGCGGTACTTAGTTTAGTGATCGGCATCTTGGTAGGACCCGGTTTTCTGCTTTTTTCTTATTCTTTTAAAAGCGTGCCCGGTTGGTATCCGGTTTTTTTCGCGCTGGCCGGTAGCTTTCTGGCATACGGTGCCATTTTTTGGAATATTGGCCGGATGAAGCGCCCTTTAAAATGGGGTTCTTTTCTTTTTTCCCTTGTGCTCTCGGTCATTGTCACATTTGCCTTAAAAGGGCCGCAGCAGCATCTGGCGCACCAGCCCTTTTTGATAAACTGCCTTATTTATCTTGCAACGATTGTGTTTTTGCTATTTGCCATGCTGCTGGCGATCAAAATATTGTATTCTTTAACAGAGAGCCGGGCAGAAGGGGATGTTCCCAAGAGGCATATTCTTTATTTTTCAATCCTGCCTTTATTGATCTCCCTTCTGTACTTCTGGGCTTTTTATCCGGGCATTTTAATGGCTGATTCTGTCAATCAGTGGCAGCAGGCACACTCCACTTTTTACAATGACTGGCACCCTGCTGTGATGACGTGGATTATCAAATTGGCGGCCCGCATATGGGATACGCCGGCATCATATGTGATTTTCCAGTTCATCTTGACAGCGCTGATTACCGGATACGTCTTTTATGTATTTGAAAAATTAAGGATCAAAAAGCCGGTTTTATGGCTGGGGTATGCGTTTTTCTGCTTTTTGCCGCTTATCCCGCTTTATTCTGTCGTGATTTGGAAAGATACGTTGTTCAGTTATTTTCTGCTGGCGTTTACGGTTATGCTGATTCAGATCATTGATTCGAACGGCAAATGGCTGCGGTCGTTCTCCCATTTGTTGTTTTTGTACTTATCCGTTTGCGGTGTCATTTTTTACCGGCATAACGGCTGGCCGGTGCTGCTTGCAACGATTGTTATTTTTCTTTTTTTCCTGCGAAAACGGTATTGGTATATGTATGGCGTTTTCGCGCTTGCGGTCATTACGTTCCTAATTGTGACAGGCCCGGTTTACAAGCATTATAAAGTGTTTCCGGCTGATGAAACGGAATCGTATTCCATTCTTTACCAGCAGATTGGAAGGATTGTGAAGGAAAACGGGCATATAACGCCTGCCCAAAGAGCCGTGATCAATCAGGTGATGCCGATTCCGGATTGGAAAAAATATTATCAGCCGACAGACGTTGATCGGATAAAGTTTACGCCGCACTTTGACCGTGCGTATATTAAATCCCATAAAAAAGCCTTTTTCAGTACGTGGTTCGCGCTATGCCGGCAAAATCCAAAACTTGCTTTGGAAGCTTTTTACGATCAGGAAAAGCTTTCGTGGAAACTGTATATTTCCGGCGAAGAGTTGCGCCGCCCGATTTTCCGGAACAAGGATTTTGAGAAGTACCGTCCCGTTTATTTTATGACCCAAAAGAATGTGCAAAAATATCATGTTCATTATAAATGGTTCTATTATAAAGATTATGGATCAGATCTGGCGAATACAAAACTTTCGTCGCGCATTACGCAAATCAATCAGACATTTTCACAAGGGATGCTCCGTGTGCTTATGATGCCGGCGTTCTATTTGTATCTCATCCTTTTGTTTTTGTTTACTGCCATTTTAAAAGGAAACTGGCGGTTTGTGCTCGCGGCTGTTCCGATGTTTTTAAATCTCGGTTCCATGTTCGCGGCGATTCCGGCCCAGGACATCCGCTACTTTTTTCCAAACTTTTTACTGGCGGTGCCGTTTTTCTTCCTTGCAACATTAACAAGCAGAAAGCGTGATAGCCATGGGTAATTCTATTTTTCAATCGATCCGTAAAAATAAAACGGGCATTTTGCTGATTATGCTTGCGGCATTTTCCACCTCTGTCGGACAGATGCTGTGGAAAATGTCCGGCCATTTTTTGGATGGATACTTTGTGATCGGCTTTTTTCTCTATTTTTGCGGCGCCCTGCTGATGATTGTTGCATTTCGTTTCGGGGATCTTTCTGTCCTTCACCCGCTTTTAAGTATGGGGTATATTTTTTCCCTTTTTCTGGGGAGCATTTTTTTAGGAGAACATATGACGCCTTTCAAAATCATCGGCACTTGCATCATTTTTGCAGGGGCGGCGCTGATAGGGGGCGGGGATGCTGATTAAGCTTGTACTGCTTCTATGCATGACGCTGTTAGGGTCATTGGGGGGCTTCTTTTTCAAAAAATGCACTTCCAGAGGATTAAAGCTGAGCGGATTTTTCATTGTCAATCTTGGTATTGGCGGTGTTTTCTATGTATTAGGGGCATTGCTGAATATTCAGTTGCTGAAAATGATGCCGTATACGATTGTGTATCCATTAACATCCATCACATATATTTGGACCTTGATCCTTTCTTCCCTTTTTTTGTCGGAAAAAATGAACAGGAGAAAATGGTTCGGGATTCTGCTCGTCATTACAGGGGCATTTTTCCTTACCATGTAGATTTAAATCAGCTCTGAGGAGTAAAAATTTTTCGTGATAATTTAACTATTCCCCCCCCCAAAAATGCGGCTAAATATGTAATAATTTAAATAATTAGAGCTTGCTGGACGAATATTTTGGCATGGCTTAGTGACAAGTCGAATACAAGCTAAAATTTGATTCGTTCAGCAAGCCCTAATTAAACTTGGCTGTTTTGAGGGGGTTTTTATTTTGGTTACTAGAAAAGAAAAAAGAAATCGTGAAAAAGAAGCAAATTATTTTTTCGAGTTCCTTAAAATTCAGAAGCATTTTTTCAAAGACCTGATGAATAACCTAAAAAAGGTAGCAGACCACCGACATCAAAGCTATATCACTTATGGTCCAGAGGTCCTTTTATTTACGATGATGTTGAAAAATATGACCGGCCTAAAATCCATGAGAAACATGAGTGAGCGTTTTAATAAAGAAGAATGTATTAAAAATGTAGGGAAGGTGTTAGGCTTAGATTCTCTTGAAGAACTTCCACATTATGATACAATTAACGACTTTTTATCTGGCTTAGATGTAAATGAATTAGAAAAAATTAGAACGTATATGATTAAAGAATTATTGAAAAAAAGGTCTCTCGAGTCTTATCGAATTGAAGGAAAGTACTGGGGTGTCATCATTGATGGAACTGGATTACACACCTTTCATGAGAAACATTGTAAACACTGCCTGAGACGGGCATATACAAATAAAGAAACAGGAGAAACGAACGTACTTTATATGCACCATGTACTTGAAGCCAAGCTTGTCGTGGGGGATATGGTCTTCAGTATTGCCTCCGAATTTATCGAAAATGAATCAGAAAATGTTTCTAAGCAAGATTGTGAATTAAAAGCCTTCGACAGGCTGGCAAAGAAAATAAAAAAAATATTTAAAAGACTACCGATTTGTATCTTGGGAGATAGTCTCTATGCATGTGAAACGGTATTTAATCTGTGCAGGGCGCACAAATGGAAATATATATGCAGATTTAAGGAAGGGAGAATTAAAAGTATCTCGACGGAGTTTAAGGCAATAAAAGAGCTGGAACAAAGTAAGGATCAGAATTCATTAGTTTGGGTGAATGATATTGCCTACAAAGACAGAACGGTCAATCTGATGGAGGCCACAATGAAAACAGAGGATGGGAAATCGAAAGAGTATGTATTTATAACGGATATTAAAATCACGAAAAAGAACGTGGAACGACTCATCGCTGCAGGAAGAAGCCGCTGGAAGATTGAAAATCAAGGATTTAACGAACAAAAAAATAATCGTTACAATATAGAACATGCCAATAGCCAAAACTACACAGCCATGAAAAATCATTATTTATTAGTTCAAATAACAGATATTATTAGACAGCTGTTTGAAAAAGGTTCGTCAATCTTAAAAGCACTCAAAAAAACGGCAAAAGAAAAATCCTCAAATCTGTTGGAATCGTTTCGGACACGCATTTTAACAGACGAGGATTTCACCCATTTAAGTAAGCCAATACAAGTAAGGTTTACTTAATGGTTATATTATAGCAAAGGATGTGATGTAAAAAAAGGTTTTTTTGAAGTTATCCACAATTTTAAAAAAGAAATTTGCAAATTCGGCTCTTTTTGACTTTGAAAGCAGAAAAAATAGATGGAAAAATTTTCTAAATGTGGATAAGTCATTTTATCATAAAACATCTAAAAATTGATGAATTTACTCTTCAGAACTGGATTTAAATCCAGTTGCTTGACGCTGGGTTTATTTTTTTCTAGAATAGTGGAAATATCAAAAAACCAGTCCCAATCCTATAAGAAAAGAAAATCGGACAGCAAGGAGGGAGCAGGATGGGGGTTCACCAATATTTTAAAAGTTTGTCTGACCTGGAAAAAATTTACCGTTGCCCGGGCAAATTTAAATTTCAAGAACACTCGGTGGCAGCCCATTCTTTTAAAGTGGCAAAAATCGCCCAGTTTTTCGGCCATGTGGAAGAGAAAGCCGGCAATAAAGTGAACTGGCGCGCGCTCTATCAAAAGGCGCTGAATCATGATTATCCGGAACTGTTTACAGGCGACATCAAAACGCCGGTCAAATATTCTTCAAAAGAGCTGCATGAGTTGTTCAAACAAGTCGAGGAAGAAATGACGAAAAACTTTATCAACGGCGTGTTTCCGGAAGAATACCGGGAAATTTATTTTGACTTGTTCAAAGAAGGCAAGGACGATACGTTAGAAGGAAAAATATTATCCGTTTCCGACAAAGTCGATCTTTTGTATGAATCTTTCGGGGAAATCCAAAAAGGCAATCCGGAACCGCTGTTTCTGGAAATTTACGAGGAATCGCTGCGGACCATTTTGCAGTTTTCGGGGCTTGCATCCGTCCAATACTTTTTAACGTCCATTTTGCCTGATTTGCTCGCAGAACGTTTTATCGAACGGAGCCAGTTGCGCGGCATTACAAATGAAATCATTGAAAATGAATTCAAAAGATAATTCATTTTCAATGATTTTTCTTGTATTTTCGGGTGGAATGTTAAAAAATAGGGATAGCAGAAGTAAGGGCTTGGAGTGGGGTGAGGATGATCGTTCAATTGGTGGTAGCCGCTGTTTTTCCATGCTTTCTCGTCATCTTTTTTTCGCGGGTTACGTTTAACCAAGTGATTGGGTTGATTCTTACGGTTGCGCTCATTGTCGCTTCCGTTTATAAAGGCTATACGCGCACGTGGCCGGTGTATATCGTGGATGCAGCTTCATTGACAATCGGGTTTTATTTTGCTAATACAATGATACGGAAGGCAAAGATGAAAAAAGGAATGAAAAAATGAAGACGGAGGCACCCATGACCGGATTCAAAATGGACCCTGCAGAAAAGCAGCGGGTTCTGCGGGAAATACAGCAATTTGTCTGGGAACAGACAGGTGAAGAAATCGGCGTGATTGCCGCACAGGCGTATTTTGACTTTTTTCAGGAAAAGCTTGCGGCACACTACTATAATAAGGGAATTGAGGATGCGAAGAAAATATGGGAAGGGCAAAATGCACGTCTTGAAGAAGAATGGTACGCCCTGGAAATCCCGGTGAAATAACGGCCATCCGTTCCTAAAAGCGGTAGGGAAAATCCTTACCGTTCTTTCTTATGAAAAAGATAGAAAACTTGTTCGCTTTTTGTTGGAGACAGGGCAGGATTTATGTTAAAATAAAAAGACTGAAAGACGAAGAACGCCTTTTAAGGTTGAAATAGATGATGCCGGTTAAGGAGGCTCATGGATGGAACAGCATGCTTTTGAACTTGTTTCGAAATACAAGCCGGAGGGGGACCAGCCGGAAGCGATCCGCCAGCTTGTGGACGGCATCCGTGCAGGCAAAAAGATTCAGACACTGCTCGGGGCGACCGGAACGGGAAAAACGTTTACGGTTTCGAATGTGATTAAAGAAGTGAATAAGCCGACGCTTGTCATTGCCCACAACAAAACGCTGGCCGGGCAATTGTACAGCGAGTTTAAGGAGTTTTTCCCGAACAATGCAGTAGAGTATTTCGTCAGTTATTACGATTATTACCAGCCTGAAGCGTACGTGCCGCAAACCGATACGTATATTGAAAAAGATGCAAGCATTAATGATGAAATTGACAAACTGCGGCACTCGGCAACGTCTGCCCTGTTTGAGCGCAATGATGTCATTATTATTGCGAGCGTCTCCTGTATTTACGGCTTAGGTTCGCCGGAAGAATACCGCGAGCTTGTCGTCTCGCTCCGGACCGGGATGGAAATCGAGCGGAACCAGTTATTGCGGCGGCTTGTCGATATCCAGTATGCCCGCAATGATATTGACTTCCAGCGCGGGACGTTCCGTGTGCGCGGCGATGTCGTCGAAATTTTCCCGGCTTCGCGCGATGAACACTGCATCCGTGTCGAATTTTTCGGCGACGAAATTGACCGGATCCGGGAAGTCGACGCGCTGACCGGCGAGATTATCGGTGACCGCGACCATGTCGCGATTTTCCCGGCTTCCCACTTCGTTACGCGCAATGAGAAACTGCAGATTGCGATCCGGAATATTGAAGCGGAACTCGAAGAACGGCTGAAAGAGCTCCGCGATAACGGCAAACTGCTCGAAGCGCAACGGCTCGAACAGCGGACGCGCTATGATCTGGAAATGATGCGGGAAATGGGCTTTTGTTCCGGGATTGAAAACTATTCCCGCCATTTGGCGCTGCGCCCGCCCGGTTCGACGCCGTATACGCTTCTGGACTATTTCCCGAAAGATTTTCTGCTCGTCATTGACGAGTCCCATGTTACGCTCCCGCAAATCAGGGGAATGTTTAATGGGGACCAGGCGCGCAAGCAGGTGCTCGTCGACCACGGGTTCCGGCTGCCGTCCGCGCTTGACAACCGGCCGCTCCGGTTTGAGGAATTTGAAAAACATATTTCGCAAATGATTTGCGTATCCGCTACGCCGGGGCCGTATGAACTCGAGCATACGCCGAAAATGGTGGAACAAATTATCCGCCCGACAGGCCTTTTGGATCCGGAAATTGAGGTGCGGCCGATCGAAGGGCAAATCGACGACCTGCTCGGGGAAATCCAGGACAGAATTGAGAAAAATGAGCGCGTGCTTGTCACGACACTGACGAAAAAAATGGCGGAAGATTTGACGGACTACTTGAAAGAAGTGGGCATTAAAGTCCAGTATCTCCACTCTGAAGTAAAAACGCTTGAACGGATTGAAATTATCCGCGACCTCCGTCTCGGCAAATATGATTGTATCGTCGGCATCAACCTGCTCCGGGAAGGGCTGGACATCCCGGAAGTGTCGCTTGTTGCCATTCTCGATGCCGATAAGGAAGGCTTCCTGCGTTCCGAACGCTCGCTGATCCAGACGATCGGCCGCGCCGCTCGGAACGCAAACGGCAAAGTGATCATGTACGCCGACAGAATCACGGATTCGATGGAAAAAGCGATCAGCGAAACGAAACGGCGCCGTGCCGTCCAGGAAGCCTATAACAAAAAACATGGCATCACGCCGAAAACGATCCAAAAAGATATCCGCGATACGATCCACGCGACCTATGCGGCGGAAGATGCAGCGCCGTATGAAGCGGAAGAAACGAAAAAGCCGCTGACAAAAGAAGAGCGCATACGGATGATTGCAGAACTGGAAGAAAAGATGAAAGAAGCGGCAAAAGCGCTTGACTTCGAGCAGGCTGCCCGGTACCGTGATGCCCTTTTAGAACTGAAAGCAGGTGATGACCACAATGGTATTAGATAAAATTGAAGTAAAAGGGGCCCGCGTTCATAATTTAAAAAATATTGATGCAACCTTGCCGCGGGACCAGCTTGTTGTGCTGACGGGATTGTCCGGGTCCGGAAAATCTTCGCTCGCATTTGATACGATTTATGCGGAAGGGCAGCGGCGCTATGTTGAATCGCTGTCCGCCTATGCCCGGCAATTTTTAGGGCAGATGGACAAGCCGGATGTGGATGCGATTGAAGGTCTTTCCCCGGCAATCTCCATCGACCAGAAGACAACGAGCCGAAATCCGCGTTCCACCGTCGGGACGGTAACAGAAATTTATGATTATTTGCGGCTTCTGTATGCCCGCGTCGGCCACCCGATCTGCCCGAACCATGGCATTGAAATTGCATCGCAGACGGTCGAACAAATGGTGGACCGGATCATGGCATATCCGGAACGGACACGGCTCCAGGTGCTTGCCCCGGTGGTATCGGGTAAAAAAGGCCGGCATGTGAAACTGCTGGATGATATTAAGAAACAGGGTTTCGTCCGCGTCCGCATTGACGGGGAAATGCTCGACCTCGGCGAAGAAATCGAGCTGGACAAAAACAAAAAACATTCCATTGATATCGTTGTTGACCGTATTGTCGTAAAAGATGGAATTGAGCCCCGCCTGGCCGATTCGCTTGAAACCGCGCTGAAATTGGCGGACGGGCGTGTGGTAATTGATGTGATCGGGGAAGAGGAACTGCTGTTTAGCGAGCACCTTGCCTGCCCGATTTGCGGCTTTTCGATCGACAAACTGGAACCGCGCATGTTTTCGTTCAACAGCCCGTTCGGCGCCTGCCCGGAATGTGACGGGCTCGGGGCAAAGCTTGAAGTGGATCCAAGCCTTGTCATTCCGGACGCCTCGCTTACGCTCAATGAAGGCGCGATCGCCCCGTGGGAACCGATCAGCTCACAATATTATCCGCAGCTCTTAAAAGCGGTGTGCGAGCATTTTGGCATTGACATGGACACGCCTGTAAAAGATTTGCCAAAGCATCAGATGGAGATCATTTTATACGGATCCGGCAATGAACGGATTTATTTCCATTATGAAAATGATTTCGGCCAGGTGCGCGACAATATGATTCAATTTGAAGGCGTACTGAACAATATCGAACGCCGTTACCGCGAAACCAGTTCCGATTTTACGCGCGAGCAGATGGAAAAATATATGGCTCAGCAGCCATGCCCGAAATGCAAAGGTTACCGTCTGAAACCGGAAAGCCTTGCTGTGAAAGTGGGCGGGAAACATATCAGTGAAGTGACGGATTACTCGATCGCGGAAGCCCGCTCCTTTTTTGCCCATCTCGAATTGACGGAAAAAGAGCAGGCGATCGCCCGGCTGATCCTGCGCGAAATCGAATCCCGGCTCGGTTTTCTCGTCAATGTCGGCCTCGATTATTTGACGCTGAGCCGTTCTGCCGGCACGCTCTCCGGCGGCGAAGCCCAGCGCATCCGGCTTGCGACGCAGATCGGATCGAGGCTTACAGGCGTTTTATACATTCTTGATGAACCGTCGATCGGCCTCCATCAGCGCGACAATGACCGCCTGATTGCAACGCTCAGGCAAATGGCTGATATCGGCAATACGCTTATTGTTGTCGAACACGACGAAGATACCATGCTTGCCGCAGACTACTTGATTGACATCGGCCCGGGAGCAGGCGTCCATGGCGGAAAGGTTGTTGCTGCCGGCACGCCGCGCGAGGTGATGAAAAATCCGGATTCACTCACCGGCCAGTATTTATCCGGAAAGAAATTTATCCCGCTCCCGCCTGAACGGCGGAAAGGGGACGGCCGTTTTGTTGAAATCAGGGGCGCGAAAGAAAATAATTTAAAAAACATCAATGTAAAATTCCCGCTCGGCCTGTTTATTGCTGTAACCGGCGTCTCCGGCTCCGGAAAGAGCACGCTTGTCAATGAAATTTTGCATAAGGCGCTTGCCCAAAAATTGCAGCGTGCAAAAGCAAAACCGGGCGCTTACAAAGAAATCAAGGGTATTGAACATCTCGACAAAGTCATTGACATCGACCAGTCCCCGATCGGCAGGACGCCGCGGTCCAACCCGGCGACCTATACCGGCGTGTTCGATGATATCCGCGACGTGTTTGCTTCCACGAACGAAGCAAAAATCCGCGGCTATAAAAAAGGGCGGTTCAGCTTTAACGTCAAGGGCGGCCGGTGTGAAGCCTGCCACGGCGACGGGATTATCAAAATTGAAATGCACTTTTTGCCGGATGTGTACGTACCGTGTGAAGTATGCCACGGCAAACGGTACAACCGTGAAACGCTCGAAGTCCAATACAAGGGCAAAAATATTGCAGATGTCCTCGATATGACGGTGGAAGATGCGATTGCGTTTTTCGAAAACATTCCGAAAATCAGACGGAAACTGCAGACCATCGCGGATGTTGGTCTTGGTTACATCAAACTCGGGCAGCCGGCAACAACCTTGTCCGGCGGCGAAGCGCAGCGCGTGAAACTCGCATCCGAACTGCACCGGCGTTCGACCGGCCGTTCTTTCTATATTTTGGATGAACCGACAACCGGCCTTCACGTCCATGATATTGCCAAACTGCTTGATGTGCTGCAGCGGCTGGTGGAAAACGGCGATACGGTGCTTGTGATCGAGCATAACCTCGATGTCATCAAAACCGCCGACTATATCATTGACCTCGGACCGGAAGGCGGAGATGGCGGCGGAACCGTTGTTGCTACCGGTACGCCGGAAAAAGTTGCGGAACACCCAACCTCCTACACCGGAAAATATTTGAAACCGGTGTTGGAACGCGACCGGGAAAGAATGGAAAAAGAAATAGAAAACCTGGCGCGCTGAGGCATGCTTTTTGTTTTTTCATAAGTGCGACTCTGGCTGTGTTCGCGCCTAAAGTCCCGGACGCCCGCGTTTCTCTACCTCCTGCCCTGCCGGATGAATAACTGAATGCGGGATGTACGGTGTCTTTTGGCCATTTTTTCTATTACGTGGAAAACCGGCGTGCTCACTGTATGGCGTTCCTCCCCGCTTGTGGGAGGGACCCTCGTACATAGGGGAAAACCCGGCGCCCGCTTCTTGAAGAAGTATTTGAATTCTGCTTGAAATAGACATATAATGAGTAAAGATTAGGGAAAAATAATGAAAAGTGTCGCATTGTGCAGGAATGTTGCCTATTACATTTAGCAGGGAGAGAACTGTATGAAAAAAGTAATCACATACGGAACATTTGACCTTCTCCATTGGGGGCATATCAATTTACTGAAACGCGCAAGAGCATTAGGCGACTATTTAATCGTCGGCCTTTCATCGGATGAATTTAACGAAATCAAAAATAAAAAATCGTACCATAGCTATGAAAACCGGAAATTAATTTTGGAAGCGATCCGTTACGTTGACCAGGTCATACCGGAACATTCGTGGGAACAAAAAATAGACGATATTAAAAAATACAATGTCGATGTTTTCGTGATGGGCGATGACTGGAAAGGCAAATTTGATTTTCTGAAGGATTATTGTGAAGTGGTTTACCTGCCACGGACGGTTGGCATCTCTACGTCAAAAATTAAGAAGGACCTCTTCTCTGTGAAAAATGGTTAGGGAACTGTTCATTTCCTTATACTTACTGCTTTTTCGCGTGCTTTTTACATTGTGTAAAATTTTTCCTTTGAAAAGGAAAATCACTTTTGTCGTTTCATTTGAGCAGAACAGTTTATACGTGTATGAGGAATTGAAAAAGCTTCCCGATCCTTTTCAGGTAGCGTTCGTTTGTACTTCTTCCTGCTATCGCCGTGTTGCGGAAACCGTCCGGCAAGAGAAGGTATTTCTGTTTGAACTGAAAAATTTGCAGCATTTTATCCGTAGCATATACAACATTGCGACATCGAAATTTGTGATTGTTGATAATTATTACGGTTTCCTGGCTGCCGCCCCGTTTAAAAAAGAGGTGGAGTGCATCCAGCTCTGGCATGCAGCAGGGGCTGTTAAAACGTTTGGCCTTGAAGACAAAACGATCCGCACGAGGGGCAAGCGTGCATTGAAGCGGTTTAAAAAAGTGTATGCCCATTTTGACCGGGTAGTGGTGGGGTCTGAAAAAATGAAGCATATTTTTATGAGGGCTTTCGGGCTTCCTCCTGAAAATTTTCTTTGCACAGGCATACCACGGACCGATCTTTTTTTTGACCAAAACAGGATTCGGGACATAAAGAGGGAGCTGTACAAACGGTATCCTGCCTTTCAAAAGAAAAAAGTGATCTTGTATGCTCCGACTTTCAGGGACCAGCATCCGGATCATTTTGAAGTGCCGCTTGATTGGGGCCAGCTTTATGATGCATTGAAGGATGAGTATATTTTCGCTGTGAAATTTCATCCGGCTGTAAACAAAGGGGCAGGGCTGCTGCAGTATCCTGATTTTGTGGTGGACTGCCCGCAAGATATGAATATCAACGAATTATTGCTGGTAACGGATTACTTGATCACGGATTATTCTTCTGTCCCTTTTGAGTTTTCCCTGTTAGGCCGCCCAATGATCTTTTATCCGTATGATCTGGAAAGCTATCAGGCCACACGGGGGCTGTGGGAACCGTATGACCGGCTTGTCCCCGGGCCGATTGCGTGTACGACGGCAGAAATCATTGGTTTGATTAAAAATGGTTCTTTTGATGCGGGAAGTGTTGAAGCATTTTCAAGAACCTGGAATACGTACTCTGCCGGCCACTCCAGCCGCGATCTGGTACAGTATTTGCGTGAACAGGACGAGAAAAAGGGAAGAATGTATGGGTGAGTTTGCAGGAAAACGGAATTCCGGGGCGGATTCCGGTATTGTAGGAAACCGGAATCAACGGAGAACCTGTTTAATTTTACTGTGTTTCAGCCGTCTAAGTGCTTTTAATCGTGTCTTGATGTGAGGATGCATTTGTATGAAAAAAATCTTGAAAAGCATAGCACAGCAAATTTATTTTTTGGCTATGCTTTTGATCGGGAAATTGCCCGCCAAAAAGAACGTGATTATGTTTGAGAGCTTTCAGGGCAAGCAGTACAGCGATAATCCGCGGGCGATATATGAATATATCAAAGCGCATTACCCGGGCTATACTTGTTACTGGAGCGTGCACAAAAACTTCTTACATAACTTCCAAAATAAAGACGTCCGCTATATTAAAAGGCTATCTCCTTACTGGGTATATATGATGGCTAGGGCCCGTTACTGGGTGACCAACAGCCGGATGCCTTTATGGATTCCGAAGCCGAAACATACCGTGTATCTTCAAACATGGCACGGGACGCCTTTGAAAAAACTTGCAAATGATATGGAAGAAGTGCATATTCCGGGAACTACGGCTGAACAGTATAAAAAAGATTTTTTGAAAGAGGCGGGGAAGTGGGATTTCTTAATTTCGCCCAATGCCTATTCAACAGCCATTTTCCGGAGCGCTTTTCAATTCCGCCAGGCGATACTTGAAACCGGGTATCCGCGTAATGATATTTTAGCCGCCCAAAACAACCGTGCATCTATTAAGTCATTAAAAAGCAAACTGGGGCTTCCGGCTGATAAGAAAGTGATTCTTTATGCCCCTACCTGGCGGGATAACCAAATTCATGAAACCGGGAAGTACCGGTTTGAATTAAAACTTGATTTAGATCAGTTGCAGCATCATCTGAGCCATGATTATATCTTAATTTTACGGATGCATTATTTGGTTGCGGAACAATTGGATTTAGCACCTTATCAAGGTTTTGCCTATGATTTTTCCAATTATGAAGATATCGCGCAGCTTTATTTAATTTCTGATTTGCTGATCACGGATTATTCATCCGTATTTTTTGATTATGCCATTTTAAAACGGCCGATGCTTTTCTTCGTATACGATATTGAAGAATACCGAGACCATTTGCGCGGTTTTTATTTTGATTTTGAAAAAGAGGCACCGGGCCCGCTTGTTACAACGACCGCACAGGTGATTGATGAAGTGAAGAAGATGGATGCCGCGGGATATAAACTGCCGGATTCATTTGATGCTTTTTATCAGAAATTCTGTTATTTAGAATGTGGAGAATCAGCACGGCGCGTTGTTGAAAGGGTATTTGCAGAAAGGAAAGAGTTATGAAATCTGCCATTACTGTCTTAAAAGAGCAATTCAACAGTTTTTATTTAATTATCCGCCTTTCCTTATATGAGGTAAGGAGTGAAAACAGGAATAATTATTTGGGCATCCTTTGGGAAGTCATAAATCCGATGATCCAGCTTGCGATTTACTGGTTTGTTTTCGGTTTTGGTTTAAGAGGCGGGCATCCGCGGCCGGGTTATATTCCATGGCTGTTTGCAGGGTCGTCTATTTGGTTTTTTATCAGCCCGGCTGTTTTGCAAGGATCCCGTTCCATTTATTCCCGGATCCGAATGGTTGCAAAAATGAATTTTCCATTAAGCGCCATTCCGAGTTATGTCATTATGTCAAAATTTTATCAGCACTTGCTGCTGCTTGCGATTGTGATCATTATCCTTCAATTTCAAGGTTATCCGGTTTCCGTCTATTACCTTGAGCTGCCATATTATTTGGTTTGCACGTTTGTATTTACATTTTCTTTATCTTTGATTACATCTACGCTGGCAACGATTGTACGGGACGTGCAAAACATTGTGCAGGCGATTATGCGGATGATGATTTATATTTTGCCTGTTCTTTGGGATCCATCTGCAAGATTGCATGGCCCGATTGAATTGATTTTAAAGTTAAATCCGTACTACTACATTGTTGAAGGGTACCGCTCTGCATTGCTTGGAAATATGGGATGGTATCTTGTTGAACATTTACATTACACGATTTATTTCTGGGCTGTAACCCTCATCGTCTTTATGATTGGTTCGGCGCTGCATATCAAATTTAGAAATAGTTTTGTCGATTTCTTATAAGGGTTTTCCCGAAAGATGGCCATTTCCGGCCGTGATCAGATTTTTAGAGCTGACTCGAAATGGCCCGGATGACGAAAAACAGGTATGAAAAAAAGCACTTCCTATTAATAGGGAGTGCTTTTTTTCATCTTATTCATGCAAGCATCTGTAGAATGTTTCCATGGCGGCTTTGTTATACGCCTGATAATGAAACTTTTCAAATTCCGGATGCTGGTGGGTGATCATGGCTTCCAATCCTGATTTTAACCCGTTAATGCTGTCTTCCACAAGCAGCCCGTATTTGCCGTCTTCGAGGACGGTACGATTTGCGACAATATCTGTTGCCACGATTTTCATGCCGAGCGTTAACGCCTCGAGCAGTACCATCGGCTGGCCCTCATAATGCGATGACAGGACAAAACAATCGCATTTTTTCATAAAAGGAAAAGGATTATCAAGCTGGCCCATTAGGAAAACAGAATCGCTTACGCCAAGCTCCAGAATCAGCGCCTGCAACTCGGCTTTTAAAGGGCCCTGCCCGAGAATATAGAGTTTACTTTTCGGATGGTTTTTATGAAAATCGGCAAACGCCGAAATTAAATTGGCCTGCGCTTTTTCCGGAGAAAGCCTGCCCATGTTGACAAAATTGTAATGGCTGCTGTCCGGTTCCGGGACATACTGGCCATTTACTTCGTATCCGTAAGCACGCTCTACAAAGACGTTCCGCATGTTGATCCAGCCAATTTCAGGCCCGTCCGCCTGCAGGATACGGCCATAAGTCCCGGATGGGGTGGTAACTTCCCTGTCTATTGTAAAGGTTGCATCACCTTTCAGCATATCGGGAAGCCCTGCCTTTTCCGCGCCTTCCATTCCATATGGCTTGGACCAGATTACCGCATTTTTCTCATCCGGCAATATCCTCGCGATTTTTAAAACTTCAATGTCAGAGACGACAGTTGAGCGTTTCAATGGGCTTAATGCGCTTGTATGAATCCAGCCGATTTTATTGTTTTTTAAATAAATGAGAGCGTAAACGCCCTGTTTTGTTTTTGCTAATTTCTTTACAGTGACAATGGCATCTTTATAGTTCAAAGCTTCTTCTACCATCTTGGCCTTATGATTTGGATACGGCTTGTTCCATATTGGTTCATTTACTGAACCTGCCACTTTATAATATTTAGGCTTGCGGAGGTCAACAAGCCTGCGTGTTCGGCCGTCAAGATGGTTTAAAAATTCTCTTTTACTGTAATTTAACGTTTGAATCAGCTTTCGTAAAACAAATATCTTGAGCTTGCTGAAAATTCCCGTATTGGGTTCAATCGTACAGCTGCTGTAAAATCCAAGCGCTCTTTTGTCAATCCAGCCAATGGCTTCTTTCTTTACAGAGAACCGGTAATAAGTTGAATGCTGTGTTTGTACTGCCTGATCAACAGCTACAATACAGTTTTTAAAGTCGGAACTCAAAGAGATCTTTCTTGTTCCAGGCAGTTTAAAAGGTTTGCTCCATATAGCATTTCCTCTTGTTTTAACAATCTTTGCCAGCTTATCTACCTTTTCCGATGTGACAACACTATCCGGAAGAAGGGCAACTGCTTTTTCATGAATCCAGCCGATTTCTTTGCCTTCGTAATGGAAACGGTAATATAATGCGTGTTTTACTGTTGATTTGGCTGTAATCAAAACCTCGGCATTCGCCATCTCATTGGACAAAGATACTTGTGTTGCGCCTTCAATGGAAGGGAGCACCCGCCAAACCGGATAATCATTTACATTACTGAGGAGCGCCCGTGCCTTAAACTTGGTAATTTTAGGCTCATCCGATTTTTCTTCTTCTGCATAAAGAATTCTGTCCGGATTAATGGAATTCAGGACGTAATCAAATTGATCATCATTTGCATACCGGCTTAAATTTTTCCGGTTGACTTCCATTGTTCCTTTGGAGACGCTGACCAGCTTATCAAATCTGTAGTACAGCGTGAACAAGCCTCTCAGGTTGATTCTGTGCGGGTGTTTCCCGTTGATTTCACGTTCACTGTCTGAAAGCAGGTCGTTATGCATAAAGCAAATTTTTCTTTTCGCATCTGCAACGACCAGATACTTTGCCCAATAGTAACTGTATCCACTGAAATCGATAATATAATCAAAATGGCTGTTGCCAAACAATCTCGTATGTTCCCTGACATAAGCACGCTCTGGAAAAATCTTTTTCCCAAGATTCCCTTGTATGCCCCGGTTATGCGTAAATTTATCCCGGTATACTTCAAACACGCGGTAAAGCGGTACGCCAGGTTTAAAGATCATGCGCACATTTTTATTGATTTTGTAAATATTATTCAGGACTTCTTTCGATCTTGGTGCGCCGGTAAAACAGCTGACATCGTATTTTTCAAAATCAATGTTGTTCATTAAATTCAGGAAAGAGGAGGTAATCCCGTTATTTCGCATCCCCCCCGGATAAATCAGTATCCGTTCCTTTTTAACCGGCACTGCATTGACAATATGAAGGGGCAAAGAAGCTTGGTCGAAAATATACTGTACAATTCTTTCCGTCACTTTTCCGTCTTCATGGTTGGTAAAACGGCTGCGGAGGTTTTGGTAATTTGAAGCATATTTTTGCGATACCGTTTCAATGTTGTGAATGGCTTCAATCAATTGCTCTACGCTAAACAAGAGCGGGCCGGGCAAATCTTCATTTTTGAGATATTGTCCTCTTTCCTCGCTGTATACATCATAATCCCATGTATAAAATAATATTGGTTTTCCTGTGACCAGGTAATCGAAAAAGATGCTGGAGTAATCCGTAATTAAAAGATCCGTTGCAGCAAGCAGTTCATTCGTGTCCATATAGTCAGGAACAAGCCGGCTTTGCAATTCAGGATATTTGGCTGCCTGCGGGTATAAAAACGGATGGACTTTTACGAAAACGTTGTATTCATTTCCGGCCTCTTTTTCGACTCTGTCCATGTCAGAGATGATTTGCATTACATCATTATTGGCCTTTGAAACACTTTTTCCTTTCCAAGTCGGCGCGTAAAGGAGGTTCTTTTTATTGAAATCAACGGTTAATCCGGCGTCTTTTAACGCTTTTTTTACGGTATTCGGATTTGTATGGAAGGTTAAATCAATCCTCGGATACCCTTCTTCGATAATTTTTCCGTCATACAGCCCTTCAAGCTTATAACTGTCCAGATACATTTTGGTCGTATGTTCATTCGGGCTCAGCAAATAGTCGGCACTCAGGAAATTTCTTAACACGTTTTGCGACTGGGCCGGATTGCCCGGAATGTCAAAGCCCATGCTTTTCAATGGCGTGCCGTGCCACGTATTGATATAAACCTGGCCTTTTTTCGGAGCGTAAAAAGATTGGAATGTGGAATTATTAATTAAATACGCACATGAGGCCAATTCCTTTAAATATTCCCTGGAATTACGCTGTACAAATTTAACGTTTGGATATTTTTTGTATTTGTCTATAACCGGCTGGAGCGATTGAAAATCCTGGATTGACCAAATATGGTTGTAATGTTGATAAGCGGGATTGTCAACCATATATTTAAAAATCGCATAAGGGCTGTCTGTCATACTTTTTCCGTCGCGGCTTTCGTAAAGAATGGTGTTTGGTTTTATCCGCAACTGGTCATAAAATTTTGCATATTGATTGGCACGCTGATGGTTATCTTTAATGAGATACTGTATAATCGGCGCACCGATAAATTTCAATCTTCTTTTTAATACCTTTTTATTCAACTGACGGTGTCTCCTTTCAAAAGAGATCTCTATATTGGTAATGATTTACAAGTTTTTTCTGTCATGATCCATCATATTATTTCCTTATCGATAAAAATTGATATGAATTTTGTCAAAAAAGGAATCATATTGTAGGGAGGTTTCCCTAACAAATCTTATCGAAAAAAAGTATATTTGTCTATATGATGGCAGCAAAGGAATCCGGTTTCAGGTTTTTAAAATGAATGATGGAATAATTGAAACTTAATATGCTGTTAAACGTAAGAGAAGTAACGAGCAGAAAAAGGAGGCCATCCCCCATGGAAAACAAACGAAAACGGATTTTGGATATGGTGAAGGACGGGAAATTGTCGACGGATGAGGCACTGACGCTGTTGGAGGCGTTGGACAGGGAAGAGGCGGGACAAATTGCTGCGAAAGAGGATCCGGCAGAAAACGGGGAACAGGCTACAAACGGCGGCAGCGGCGAGGCTGGTAGTACCACCGGACAGAAAAAGTTCCGCGACGCAGACCGGAATTTTAATGAAACGAAAGAAAAGTTGTTTGATCTTGTCGGCGGCGCGCTGAAAAAAATAAAGGACTTTGATCTCCAGCTGGGCCAGTCTGCCGAAGTTTCCCATGTTTTCCAGCAAAGCCTGCCGGAAACCGATACGATTGAATTGGACATCGCAAACGGGCATTTAACGTTTAAACAATGGGATCAGGAAGATGTGCGGATAGAATGCCAAGCAAAAGTGTACCGCACCAATGACAGGGAAGATGCCCGCAGTTTTCTGCTGAACAATAGCACGTTTTCGGTGGAGGGCGGCAGGCTTGTGTTTTCTACGCAATCCAAATGGATGAAAGTGGATACAGCCGTTTATGTTCCGGCGTCCCGCTACCGGAAAATCACGTTGAGCACTTTCAATGGAAACGTCCAGGTGAAAGACATTCAGGCAGACCAGTTAAAAGTGAAAACACTCCACGGAAAAGTACTTGTGGAACATGCCGATTTGGAAACGGCGGAAGTCGAAACGGGAAACGGCACCGTTGATTTTGACGGAAATACAATCGGGCAGGTTGAAGTACAGACGATGAACGGGGACATCCGGTGGAACGGAGCGTGCAGGCGGTCAGACTTTGAAGCATTTAACGGCAATATTACGGTAAAAATGGCTCCGGGCGCCGATTCATTGCACAGCAAGACCGTCTCCGGAAACATTGAAATGACCATCCCGGAAAACATCTCCGTACACGGGGAAGGAAAAAGCAACTTCGGCAACTTTGCGATTGACCTTCAAGGCATGGAAAAATATGAAGAACGAAAAGAAATGATTCAGAAAGTGGCGCGGTTCAGCAGAAAAGGCACCACCGAGCCCGCATTATATATTTTTGCCGACGCGAAAACGG
Organism: Weizmannia sp. WK01; assembly: GCF_025905465.1. Taxonomy (NCBI): domain Bacteria; kingdom Bacillati; phylum Bacillota; class Bacilli; order Caryophanales; family Bacillaceae; genus Heyndrickxia; species Weizmannia sp. WK01. The sequence goes on from NZ_CP109616.1 coordinate 1,054,600, forward strand.
GGTCCATCACGATCAACGAACAAACGCCGGATGAAGAAGAAAGCCCGGAAGCATAATCGTATTTTTGCCGGGGGAGCAGAAATTTCGCGAAAAAAAGATGCGTACCTGCTCTGCTGCTGGAATCAACTGCTATGCCGTTATATACTGTAAAAAGAACCACACAGAAAAGGTTTGATGATCATGCGCTGGTTACTTGGAATTTTGATCAATGCGGCGTTGTTTATTGCACTTTCCGGCTATTTTCATGGCTTTTATGTCGAAAATATTGGGGCTGCCGTTATGTCAAGTCTCGTCTTGTCCATTTTAAATATTCTGGTACGGCCGATCCTGATTTTGCTTACGTTGCCGATCACGATTCTCACCTTGGGCATTTTTTTGCTCGTCATTAACGCCATTACGCTTGTGCTGACGGATGAACTGATGGGCGCAAGTTTTGAAATTGACAGCTTCGGCATGGCTTTTTTCGTTGCGATCATCATGGCGGTCGTAAACTTAATTTTACAGGAAACCGTATTCCGAAAATAAGATACGCGGCGGCCTGAAACCGGAGCTTTGAAAAAACGGCGGCGAAAACCCGCCGTTTTTTCATGCCATGGCCCGATGGATATAGGGTAAATCATTTTCAGGCAGCCAAGCTATTTTTAAAATGAAAAATGCACCACCCGGCATTTATCTCAAAAGAAGTAACAGGGTGGCGACTTTTCGTTCATTTATAGCGTCGCCCTTTTGGAAAAGGAGGAAAGCAGCGTCCGCTCTGATTTGCCATTAGGCCCTGAACCGCTCTAACGCAGTTTTACACGGCACAGGATGATTTTTGGTTGAAAAGGGTGGAACGGGCCCTTTGGGAAATGATAAAATAATAAGAAGCCTTTGAATCATCAACAAGCCGTTCCGGTGGTTTTCATCCGGACTTAACAGGAGGAATTACAGTGGCAAAGGTGCGCGTAGCAGATATGATTAAACATTTTAATCTGGAATTGATCAGTGGGGAAGAGGGCATCCATCGCCCGATTACCACAAGCGATATTTCAAGACCGGGGCTCGAGATGACGGGATTTTTCGATTATTATCCAGCCGACCGGATCCAGCTGCTCGGGATGACGGAAATCACATTCAGCAAGAGGCTCTCGCCGGAGGAACGGAAAAGCAGGATGGACAACTTATGCAGCGATATTACACCGGGCATCGTGATATCACGAAATTTGGAAGTACCGGATGAGTTAATAGAAGCTTCCGAAGAAAAATCGATCCCTGTGATGCGGACCCCGATGAAAACAACCCGGTTTTCAAGCCGCTTAACCAATTATTTGGAATATAAGCTCGCCCCGGCAACAGCCATCCATGGTGTGCTTGTAGATGTGTACGGGGTCGGCGTTCTGATCACCGGCAAGAGCGGGGTCGGAAAAAGCGAAACAGCGCTTGAACTTGTCAAAAGGGGGCACCGCCTTGTCGCGGATGACTGCGTGGAGATTGTCCAGGAAGAAGAAGGATCTCTGATCGGGCATGCGCCGGAATTGATCGAGCATTTGCTTGAAATCCGCGGCCTTGGCATTATCAATGTTATGACGCTGTTTGGCGCTGGTGCGGTCCGAAGCCATAAAAAAATTACTATGATTGCCAATCTCGAGTTATGGGACGAGCATAAGCAATATGACCGGCTCGGGCTGGATGAGGAAAAAGTCAAAATCCTTGATACCGAAATTACAAAGATGACGGTACCGGTGCGGCCGGGGCGGAACCTCGCCATTATCATCGAAGTGGCGGCGATGAATTACCGTCTGAAAAATATGGGCGTCAATGCGGCGCGGCAATTTACGGCCAAGCTCGCAAACGTCATCGAAGAACACGAGCAGGGAACGGAAGAAGAAAAGAACGAACCGTAAAAATGGCCGGCTGTATTTTAGGCTGGCCTTTACGGCGCGGAAAAGAAGGAGTGGTTGTGAAAAATGGATTCGAATATTACCCCGCTGGATCCGATTGCGTTTCATTTAGGCGGGTTTAGTGTGCACTGGTACGGAATCATTATCGGCTGCGGCATTCTTTTGGGTCTTGCCCTTGCGATGCGGGAAGCTGACCGGCTTTCGGTTGACCAAAATATCATTGCCGATTTATGCATTTGGGCGATTCCGGTTTCCATTATTTGCGCCCGGATTTACTATGTCCTGTTTGAATGGAAGTATTATGCCCAACATACAAGTGAAATCATTAAAATTTGGAATGGCGGCATTGCCATTCACGGCGCGCTGATTGGGGCGGTGGTCACCGCCATTCTTTTTACACGTGCAAAGGGCGTTTCTTTCTGGAAAATTGCGGATATCGTTGCGCCGAGCCTGATTTTAGGGCAGGCGATCGGGCGCTGGGGCAATTTTATGAATCAGGAGGCGCATGGCCGGGCTGTGTCCAGGGCTTTTCTCGAGAACTTGCATCTCCCGGACTGGATCATTAATCAAATGTACATAAACGGCACTTATTACCAGCCAACATTTTTATACGAATCACTTTGGGATCTTGCAGGTTTCATCTTTTTGCTTTTGTTGAGAAGGCGGGCGGCGATGCACAGGGGCGAAATTTTTCTAACCTATCTTATCTGGTACTCGATCGGCCGGTTTTTTATCGAAGGTTTGCGGACGGACAGCCTGATGTTGACTGCGCATATCCGCATGGCGCAAGTTGTATCCTTCATCCTGATTGTTTGCGCGCTTCTTCTCTGGTTTTACCGCAGAAAAACAGGCTTATCGGCCAAACGATACGATGAAGAGTGAAAAAGGCTTAATTTTTCCGGATGGATCAACCTGTTTCAGACAACAAACAGGCTTATCGGAAAAACGATACAACGAAGAGTGAAAAAGGCTTAATTTTTCCGGATGGATCAACCTGTTTCAGACAACAAACAGGCTTATCGGAAAAACGATACAACGAAGAGTGAAAAAGGCTTGATTTTTCCGGAAGGATAAGCCTGTTTCAGACAACAAACAGGCTTATCGGCCAAACGATACGACGAGCAGTGAAAAAGGATTGATTTTTCCGGATGGTCCAGCCCGTTTCAGAGAGGCAAACAGGCTTGCCGGCCAAACGGAGCCACGAAAAGAAAGAGGGAAGCAGATTGAAAAACCGGATTACGACATTGTTGTTTGACTTTGACGGCACTTTAATTGACACAAACGAATTGATTATTCATTCCTTTTTGTATACGCTCAATGCGTACTATCCGGGCCGTTACAGCCGCGAGGACGTGCTCATTTTTAACGGCCCGCCTTTAATCGACACGTTTCTATCGATCGATCCGGAACGGGCGGAAGAAATGACCGCCAAATACCGGACGTATAATATTCAGCAGCATGATGCGCTTGTAAAGGAATTTCCGGGCGTATATGACACGATTAAAATGCTCAAGGAACACCGCTTTAAGCTCGGAATTGTTTCAACAAAAATGAAGGACACGATCAAGAAAGGACTTAAACTGGCAAAACTGGACCCGTTTTTTGATGTGATTGTGGCGCTTGATGATGTCAAAAAGGCCAAACCGGATCCGGAGCCTGTTCAAAAAGCGCTCCGCCTTCTCGGTTCAAAGCCGGAAGAAGCGATGATGATCGGCGACAATTACCATGATATCGAAGCGGGGAAAAATGCCGGCACCTTTTCGGCCGGTGTGGCATGGTCGGCAAAAGGGCGCGCTTTTCTCGAGCAATACAACCCGGATTTTATGCTCGAAACGATGACGGATCTTGCTGAAATTGTCGGGGTCCATGTGAAATGAGAAATACAAAGCGGTATCCGGTTAAAGGATCGAATGCCCTTTGGCAAATTTATAAAACCGTTTCATTCTGGAAAGTTTTTAAAAACGTGCTTGTCATTGAAATTGCGCGCTTTCTTCCGTTTTTGCGCTTCAAAAACCAAATGTACCGCACCTTTTTGCACATGCAAGTCGGGGACAGGACGGCTTTTGCCTACAAAGCGCTTGTCGATATTCTGTTCCCGGAGATGATCACAGTCGGCAAAAATTGCGTGATCGGCTATCATACGACCATTCTCGCGCATGAATATTTGATTGATGAATACCGAATCGGTGAAGTTGTGATTGGCGATGATGTGATGATCGGGGCGAACACGACGATCCTTCCAGGTGTAACGATCGGAGACAGGGCGGTGGTGGCCGCCGGTTCTGTCGTCCATAAAGATGTGCCGGCTGGTGCCTTTGCTTGCGGGAATCCGCTTCAAATCAGGCAGAAAAGTAGCGAAAAGAAAGACCCGGAACAAACAAAACGATAAAAAAGGGAAGAATTACTTTATCCCAAAAGGTTAAAGGCTTTCCAATTGTATGTTATACTACAAGAAACGATGAATGTTACTTGTTTGTGAGGGAACAACATGAGCAAAGATTCCAAATTAAGGCAGGAACATGACAATGTGCTGTCTTTTGTACCAACGGGAGAATACTATTTTAATAAAGGTGTCCAGGCTTATGACCGCCATGACATCAAAAAGGCATTGAAATATATGCAGCGCGCTGCCCAGCTTGACCCGTATGATCCGGTCATCGCCTGCCAGCTTGCGATCATTTATACCCATTGTGAAGCGTTTCGGAAGGCGATTGACATTTTTCGCCATATTTTAGCAAAACTCGATCCCGGCATGGTCGAATGCCATTATTTTATTGCCAATAATTATGCGGATCTCGGATTTTTTAACGAAGCTTTATACCATGCGCGAAAATATCTTGAACTGGACCCGTTTGGCGAGTACAGGGAAGAAGCAGAAGAACTCATTTATGTGCTTGATTTGGAAGAAGAGGACGAAACGGGCGCTATTTCGTATGAACAGGACGAACTCATGGCCAGACAAGAGGAAGCAAGGCGGTATCTCGAAGCGGGACATTTCGATACGGCGCTTTCGGAGTTGCATAAACTGATCAAGAAATACCCCGATTTCTGGTCTGCCTACAACAACATGGCGCTTGCGTGTTTTTACCTTGGCCAGACGGAAAAAGCGGTCGAGGTACTGATGGATTTGCTCGAAAAGAACCCTGGCAACCTTCATGCACTTTGCAATTTAGCGGTTTTTTACTACCATAAACGCGATGACGAAAAGCTGGAACAGATTTTACGCGGCCTTGAAAAAGTTCGGCCGGTGTTACTGGACCATCAATATAAACTCGGTGCAACATTTGCAATTGTCGGGCGCTATGAAGAGGCGTACCTTTGGCTGAACCGGTTGAAAAAAGTTGGATTTGACGGGGATGCTTCGTTTTACTACTGGCTTTCGCGGGCGGCTTACCATACGAACCGGCAACAGGCAGCAGAAGCCGCCTGGGAGCAGCTTGTGGAACTGAATCCGGAGAAAAAAGGCTGCGAACCATGGAACCGGGAAATGGAAAAGAAAATGAACGAGAAAAATGTCCAGTTTATTTTGGACAGGTTGAACAGCACGGAGTTGCCCGAGCGGTTCTTCGGAATTTTCATGATCGGATTGTCTTCCAATCGTTCGGATATCGTATCGCATCCGGATTTTAAACCGCTTGACGATTTTACGCTGACCGAAAAAATTTATCTCGCCCATGTGCTGGAGTCGGATATTCGCGAATCGTTTGACCCGGATGAGGTGTTTGTGCGCGGCCACAATATTGCATGTATCCTCCACAGCCATTACGGTCCGATGTTTCCGGGCTATACGAACTTAATGCTCGCCTGGTTTTCGATTTTTTTAACCGGTCTGAAACGCGGGGAACGGTTTCAAAATGAGTCCGGTTTTGCCGCCGCTATCGATTACTTGTGGCATCACCAAAAAGGCGATAAAGTATCCCAACAGGCAATCGCAAGGGAGTACCGGATTTCCGTCTCCACATTAAGGAAATACGCAAACCGGATCAAATCGCTCCTTTAAGCACAAAAATAGACGATAAACCAATATTCCTTTACTATAGAGAATGAAAGAAAACCCCACTGCATAAAAGAGAGTGGGTTTTTTTCAAAAAAATCGTATGGAATTGCATCTTTGTGGAACGATGAAAACAGGCGGCCTGCGGTTTCCCGGCCGCGGCCTTTCAATAAGGAGTGGTACAAACGATGAGTGAAGAACAAATTTATGATGTGATCATTATCGGGGCGGGGCCTGCCGGGATGACAGCTGCCGTTTATGCATCGCGGTCTGACTTGAAAACCTTGATGATCGAGCGCGGCGTTCCAGGAGGCCAGATGGTCAACACGGAAGAAGTGGAAAACTATCCGGGTTATGAATCGATTCTCGGTCCGGAGCTATCAAATAAAATGTTTGAGCATGCCAAAAAGTTCGGTGCCGAGTATGCATACGGCGATATTAAAGGCATTGAGATAGACGGGGATTATAAAATTGTCAAAGCGGGCGCAAAAGCATACAAAGCGCTTGCTGTGATTATCGCAACGGGCGCCCAATATAAGAAACTCGGTGTCAAAGGCGAAAACGAACTGGGCGGCCGCGGCGTTTCTTATTGTGCAGTGTGCGACGGCGCTTTCTTCAAAGGAAAAGATCTCGTTGTCGTTGGCGGCGGTGACTCGGCTGTTGAAGAGGGAAATTACCTGACGCGCTTTGCCAATAAAGTGACGATTGTGCACCGGCGTGATCAGCTGCGGGCGCAAAAAATCCTGCAGGACCGGGCTTTTAAAAATGAAAAAATTGACTTTATCTGGAATCATACGGTGAAAGAAATCCATGAAGAAAACGGAAAAGTCGGCTCTGTGACGCTCGTTTCGACTGTGGACGGATCAGAAAAACCATTTAAAACGGACGGCGTTTTCATTTATATTGGCATGGTGCCTTTGACCAAGCCTTTTGAAAACCTGGGCATTACGAATGAAGCCGGTTATATTTTGACGAATGAGGAAATGGAAACGAAAATTCCGGGCATTTTTGCAGCCGGCGATGTCCGTGAAAAAACGCTCCGCCAAATCGTCACGGCAACGGGCGACGGCAGCATTGCCGCACAAAACGCCCAGCATTATGTAGAAGAAGTGAAAGAAGCCATGAAAGCCGGTTGATTGCTGGATAAAAAGGCGTGCATCCTCGGCATTTTGCTAAAAACAGGGAAAACGTCAAGTGGTTTTAACGTGTTTGTAACCCGCATGAAATAAACTTGCGGTATGATGTAAATATAAATTGACCCCCTTTTTTATATGTTTGAACCAAGAACACTTATGGCTCCGGCTATAAGCGGTTCAAGGAACCTATCTCCCAGGCACAGGAAAATCCTGTGCTCTTTTTTTGCGCAAAAATTGCGGTGCGGGATATTGCGCTGCTTTTTCCGGCTGATAAATGCGCTGGCTCGTTTATACGGGAGATGAAAGACATTTTAAAGGGTGGCGGGCGCCTATTTGTCCTTCACCGGTTTGATGAAAGACAAAACAAAGCGCGACTGCTTGCCATTTGTCCCTCATCGATGCGATGAAAGACAAAACAAGGTATGACGGGTATCGATTTGTCCTTCATCACCCCGATGAAAGACATTTTATAAGATGGCTGCCAGTATTCTGTCCTTCACCGGCATAATGAAAGACAAAACAAAGCGCAGCTGCCAGCCATTTGTCCTTCATCTGCCCGGTGAAAGACAAATCAAAGTTCAGGAGCCACGGACTTGTCCTCACCCATGCGATTTTCACGATTGGGGAAAACTTGACACAAACGGGGCAGGTGCATTCATTGTTCAACCATTTCATTAATAGTATAATAAAAAGGTACATGGTTTTACGCACGGGAAAGGTTTATCCATCGGTTGAATAGATGCGGATTTGTCCGCATCATTCCGGTTCAGATATGAGGTGACTCCTTTGCAAAGAATAACAAATTGTGTATTCATCAAAGACGGACAGGTTTTATTGCTGCAAAAGCCGCGGCGCAACTGGTGGGTTGCACCCGGTGGGAAAATGGAGCAAGGAGAAACGGTCCGTGAAGCTGTCATTCGTGAATACCGTGAAGAAACGGGCATCTATTTAAAACATCCTGATTTAAAAGGCGTTTTCACCATTGTCATCAAAGACGGGGATAAACCCGTGTCTGAATGGATGATGTTTACGTTTGTTGCCACAGACGGCGACGGCAAAAACTTCGAGCAATCTGCTGAAGGAATTTTGCAGTGGCATGCCATTGATGAAATGAAGAACTTGCCGATGGCGGCGGGGGATACCCATATCTTGGAATATATGGTTCACGGAAGCGGCATCATCTACGGCCAGTTTACGTACACGCCCGACTTTGAATTGCTTTCATACAGGCTCGATCCAAGCTGAAACGCCATGCTAAATTTTCCGTCAGGGGGAAAAAGAATGGGTTTAGAAGGAAATCAAATGCAGTTTGTCATCATTACCGGCATGAGTGGGGCCGGAAAAACAGTTGCGATCCAAAGCCTGGAGGATCTCGGGTTTTTCTGTGTCGATAATTTGCCGCCGACGCTTTTGCCAAAATTTCTGGAACTGATGAAAGATGCCAGTAATAAAATGAATAAAGTCGCGCTTGTAATGGATTTGCGCGGCCGTGAATTCTTTGATGACTTGTTCCGGGCACTGGATGAACTTGACAAGTCTTCGTGGGTTACGCCCACCATTTTATTTTTGGATGCGGATGATTCTGTGCTCGTGCGCAGGTATAAAGAAACGCGCCGGTCCCATCCGCTTTCGCCGGATGGGACGCCGCTCGAAGGAATACAGCAGGAAAGAAAAATCCTCGAGGAGCTGAAAGGGCGTGCGCAGCTTATTCTCAACACATCCAATTTAAAACCGCGCGAACTCCGCGAAAAAATCGTGTTGGAGTTTTCGGCGAATAAGCAGTCGGTTTTCACGGTCAATGTCCTGTCGTTCGGCTTCAAAAACGGCATTCCGATTGACTGCGACCTTGTTTTTGATGTCCGGTTTTTGCCGAATCCGTTCTACATTGAGCATATGCGCCCGAAAACCGGACTGGACGAAGAGGTATACACTTACGTTTTAAAATGGAATGAAACGCAAAAATTTCTTGAAAAGCTGACCGATTTGCTTGCTTTTATGCTCCCGCATTACAAACGGGAAGGAAAAAGCCAGCTGGTGATCGGCATCGGGTGCACGGGCGGCCAGCACCGTTCCGTAGCGCTTGCCGAGTATATCGGCCATTTTTTTGAAAAAGACTATCATACAACAATTTCCCATCGTGATATCAAAAGAAAGGAGGAGCGTAAGCCATGAGGCATCCGAAAATTGTGCTGATCGGGGGCGGGACGGGGCTTCCGGTGCTTTTGCGGGGGCTGAAAAAATACCCGGTTGAGATCAGCGCCATTGTAACCGTTGCAGATGACGGCGGGAGTTCCGGAAGAATCCGCAATGAAATGGATATGCCTTCCCCGGGGGACATCCGCAATGTGCTCGCGGCTCTATCCGATGTGGAGCCGCTGCTTGAAAAAATGTTCCAGCACCGCTTTGAAACCGGCGATGAACTTTCCGGGCATTCGCTTGGCAATCTGATCATTGCGGCGCTCACTTCGATAACTGGAGATTTTGTACACGCCGTAAAGGAACTGAGCAAAGTCCTGAATGTACGGGGGCAGGTTTTACCATCCGCCAACCAAAGTGTCGTGTTGCACGCCGAAATGGAAGACGGATCGATCGTTTCCGGAGAATCCAAAATTCCGTGTGCCGGCAAAAAAATCAAAAGGGTGTTTTTGACCCCAGAAGTCATTCAGCCGCTTCCGGAAACATTAACGGCCATTCAGGAAGCTGACTTGATCGTGATCGGCCCAGGCAGCCTTTATACAAGTATTTTGCCGAATTTAATGGTGCCAGGTCTTGGAGAAGCAGTATGCCAGGCACATGCGAAAAAAGTGTATGTATGCAATTTGATGACACAGGCGGGCGAGACGAATCATTATACTGCCGCGGATCACGTGCAGGCGATTTTAAACCATATGGGCAGTGCCTGTATTGATACGATCCTCGTCAATGATGAAGATGTGCCGGAACCGGTTATGAGCCGGTACCGCGAGGAGCTGGCACAGCCTGTTGTATACGACGTGAAGCGTTTAATGGGGCTCGGCCTGGAGGTGGTTTCGGGAAATATTTTAACGTATAAAGGCGGGGTCATCCGCCACGATACGGAAAAAGTTGCCGAAATCCTTTATGATATTTTGAAAAAGCAGCAATGGCTTTCACGCTCCAGTGCCCGGTGAAAGGATAAAGGTGGAACATCCCCTTTTCATGTGCATTTTTTCGCATAGCTCTAAATTTTGCCAAGGGAGGGGCCTGGAGGATGTCATTTGCATCAGAGATCAAAAAAGAGCTGACCAATTTAGCAGTAAAAGATTGCTGCGTGAGATCCGAATTATCGGCACTGATCCGGATGAACGGATCTTTATCTTTTTCCAACAAGGTGCTGGTTGTCAATGTGCAGACGGAAAATGCCGCCATTGCCCGGCGGATTTACGTCCTTGTAAAAAGATTATATGATGTCCCGGTGGAATTATTAGTCAGGAAAAAAATGCGCCTGAAAAAAAACAATGTCTACATTGTCAGGCTGAAGGCCCGGGCAAAAGAAATATTGGAAGATTTGCATATTCTCGGTGAACATTTTACCTTTACCCGGAACATTTCCCCGGAACTGCTGAAGAAGAAGTGCTGCAAACGCTCCTATTTGCGCGGGGCTTTTCTGGCGGGCGGATCCGTTAACAATCCGGAAACTTCCTCTTATCATTTGGAAATTTCCTCCCAATACAAAGAGCACAACGATGCACTATGCCGCCTGATGAACGGGTTTCATTTAAACAGCAAAACGCTTGAAAGAAAAAAAGGATATATTACGTATTTAAAAGAAGCGGAAAAGATTACGGAATTTCTCAATATTATCGGCGCCCATCATGCCCTGCTCCGGTTTGAAGATGTCCGGATTGTCCGGGATATGCGCAATTCCGTCAACCGGCTCGTCAATTGCGAAACGGCCAATTTGAATAAAACGATCGGGGCGGCCCTTCGCCAAGTGGAAAATATCCGCTATATTGAAGAAACGGTCGGCCTTGACGCACTGCCGGAGAAATTGCGCGAGATTGCAGTATTGCGCGTGAACCATCAGGATGTGACGTTGAAGGAACTCGGCGAAATGGTGTCCGGCGGGCATATCAGCAAATCCGGCATCAATCACCGGCTCCGCAAAATCGATGAAATTGCCGAAAAACTGCGGGCAAACGGGCCTGCCAATAAAAATTCATAATGGGTGCCAAAAATTAATCATGTAAGATGGATAGGTTTAAAAAGTATAAAGACGGGGGGCGTATTGGCAGAAGGCGCCCCTGTCCTGCTACTTGAAAGGAGAGGGTTATCGTGATCGAAAAACAATTGGAAGTGAAATTAAAATCCGGTTTGCAGGCGCGCCCTGCAGCCCAATTTGTCCAGGAAGCCACCCGCTTTTCATCGGAAATTTTTCTTGAAAAAGAAGGAAGAAAGGTAAATGCAAAAAGCATTATGGGGCTGATGACCCTTGCTGCGGGCCACGGGGAAACTGTTACGCTGAGCGTGGACGGGAGCGATGAAGAAGAAGCTTTTGAACACTTGGCAAACTATATTGAAGGGAAAGAAAAACTTCCGTCCTGATGTAAGCGCATGCGGCCGTCAGCCTGCGGGTTTTTCAAACACAGCACAAGGCCGCCCGCTTGCGGACGGCCTTGTTCAATCTTATTTCAATTCTTTTTTGTCATAATATGGTCAATCAAACCATATTCTTTTGCTTTTTCCGCGCTCATGAAGTTATCGCGGTCTGTATCCCTTTCGATCACTTCAATCGGCTGGCCGGTATGGTCGGACAAAATTTTGTTTAATTTCGCGCGCGTATACAAAATATGTTTTGCCGCGATTTCAATTTCTGTTGCCTGGCCTTGGGCGCCGCCTAATGGTTGGTGAATCATCACTTCGCTGTTCGGCAGGGCATAACGTTTCCCTTTCGTGCCGGCGGTCAACAGCACGGAGCCCATTGATGCAGCCATCCCGACGCAAATCGTTTGCACGTCCGGTTTGATGATCTGCATGGTGTCATAAATGGCAAGGCCCGCAGTGACACTCCCGCCAGGACTGTTAATATAAAGATAAATATCTTTTTCAGGGTTTTCCGCTTCCAGGAACAAAAGCTGGGAAACAATCGAGTTGGAAACATTGTCGTCAATCGCGCTGCCAAGCATAATAATCCGGTCTTTTAACAGGCGGGAATAAATGTCGTATGCGCGTTCCCCGCGGTTTGTTTGTTCAATTACTGTGGGAATTAAATTCATATTGAGTATCCTCCTTCTTCTCTTCGGAATGGTCCATCATATGCTATATCATGGATGTTAAAGGAATTATTCTCCATCCTTATGTACTGATCATACAATATTGGTCAATGAAGGTCAAAAGAATTGCCTTCACCTGAACTACAATACCCATCATAACCAAATTCCGATAAAATAAAACCAAAAAGGGGCTTGCTTTTTTGTTCATTGTCCTTTATAATCTATTATTGTTGAATCACTTATTGCCCTCGTGGTGCAAAGGATAGCACGTGAGATTCCGGTTCTCAAAATGTGGGTTCGATTCCTGCCGAGGGCGTTTTCTAAAAACTGAACAATTAGCTTAAAATTTTTTAAACCCTTGATACGACTGCATTTGCAGTCGTTTTTCTTTTTCTCTGATACGGAAAAATAAGGCGAAAATTGAATGAATTTTGCACCACAAATCTCATTCATTGCGCCACCTGCGACATTTCCTTCATAGTGCCATATATTCAGGTTTTGAACAGTTTTTGTATTAATCATGGAGGGCTTTATTGGTTACGATAAATTGATAAGAAATATGCAAAAGGAGAATGCCGGACCAAATTTGCAAAATCCACTTGAAAAACGAACGTTTGTCCTTTATAATAAAACTGAAAAATGAGAAAAGGGGTGTTGCCATTGGAACTTGTAATGGAAAAACATGCCGGTTATCACGTGCATGATCGTTTTTTTAAGGAGCTGATCCAAAACTTTTTTCAGGAGTTTATGGAGGCGTTTTTCCCGGATGTGGCAGCGGATCTCGACTACCGCCGGGTGCGGTTTTTGTCGCAGGAACAGTTTACGGACTTTCCGGGCGGTGAGCAAAAACGGGTTGACATCCTTGCCGAAACGAAGGTAAAAGGCAAAGATACCGTGATTCTCATCCATGTAGAGCCGCAGTCGTATTACGAGAAACCTTTTCCTGAACGCATGTTTCGTTACTACATGATGATCAGTCTCCGGCACCGGAAACCGGTATTGCCGATTGCCGTTTTTAGTTACGAGGAGAAAACAGAAACCCCTGATACGTACACCTTTGCGTTCCACAACATTGAAATTCTTCGTTTTCACTATTTATCCATTCATCTGATGAAACAAAATTGGAGAAATTATATCCGGAGCAACAACCCTGTTGCCGCGGCATTATTAAGCAAAATGGGGTATACAGAAAAAGAACGGGTGCAGGTCAAACTGGAGTTTCTGCGGATGCTGGCCCGGATGGAACTTGACCCTGCAAAAATGAGGCTGTTACACGGTTTCTTTGATTATTATTTAAAATTGAACGAAAAAGAGGAGGCGGAAGTAATGGAAAACATTAAAATGCTGGATCCAGACGAAGCAGAGCAAGTATTGAAGCTGCCGAATTCCTATTTTGACCGCGGGTATAAGAAGGGGAAAGAGGAAGGCAGAGAAGAAGGAAGGGAAGAAGGGGAAGAAAGGTTAAGAAGATTTATTGTTAACTTGTTGAAAAATCAAGTGGATGTGAAGGTCATTGCCCAAGCATCCGGCTTGAGTGAAGATGAGATCATGAAAATCAAAAGGCAGATAGAAGGGGAAAAGCCTTGAACCCGAGTTATGACGAAGCAGAGCAAGTATTAAAGCTGCCGAATTCTTACTTTGATCGCGGGTATAAGAAAGGAATTGAAATAGGAGTAGAGAAGGGAAGAGAAGAAGGAAGGGAAGAAGAAAGAAAAGAATTGTTACAAACGATTCCAATTGCCATCAAAATGTTGCTGGCAGGTACGGAGCTTCAATTAATTGTAGAAAAAACCGGCCTGAGCCAGACAGAAGTGGAAAAAATAAAACAGCAACTGGAGACAAAGCAGGACAAGTATTGAAGCTGCCGAATTTTTATTTTGATTTCGCGAATATATGAAATAAAATAAATGCACACCATTGCGAACAGGCTGCTCAGGGCGGTAGCGACCCGCAATGCATTGAAAAAACGGCCGGCCTGAGTCAGCAGGGGTGCCGTTCAAGCGGTCGTTAGCGGGGAATGATGTCTGTTACAATCCGGCAAATCCGGAGAGTGGCAGGCATTTTTTCAGGACTGTGATACCGGCAAACGGTAAATGTACGGCATTGGCCGGCTCGTGAACGGATATGCCGCTTTTTTGGTGCAAGTTTCATTCCTGAAAATTGTTTTCAAAAAGGAATTGATCAGCGACTCGCGAGCGTTGAGGTGTTGCTTTGCGGGAATTTATAGTAAAATAAACTTGCAGCTACATACCGGCAAGTTTTTTAGGCTTGCCACCGTTTCCACCGTTTTGCAAAACTCAATTGTAAGCACATACAGGAGGGGAAGAAAGTGGAGTACCGAATTGAAAAAGACACACTCGGAGAAATGAAAGTGCCGCGGGACAAATATTGGGGGGCACAAACGCAGCGCAGCAAGGAAAACTTCCCGATCGGCGGGGAAAAAATGCCGATGGAAGTGATCCGCGCTTTTGCCCATTTGAAAAAGGCGGCTGCCGTCAGCAACAATCGCCTCGGCAAATTATCGGATGCCAAAATGAAGGCCATTGTCCAGGCTTGTGAAGAAGTGCTGGACGGGAAATTTGATGAACATTTTCCGCTTGTTGTCTGGCAAACAGGCAGCGGCACCCAGTCAAACATGAATGTGAATGAGGTGGTGGCAAGAAGGGCAAACGAAATTCTTTCCGGAGAAAATAGTGCTGAACACGTCCATCCGAACGATGATGTGAATATGTCGCAAAGCTCGAACGATACGTTCCCGACTGCAATGCATATTGCCGCCTACCATGAACTACAGACAAGGCTGTTGCCGCCGCTGGAACAGCTGAAAGAAACGCTGCTTGAAAAAGAAAAAGCATACATGAAAATCATCAAAATCGGGCGCACGCATTTGCAGGATGCAACCCCGCTTACTCTCGGCCAGGAAATCAGCGGCTGGCGTGCCATGCTGGAAAAAAGCGAACGCATGATCAAAGAAAGTGCAAAACATATTTTGAACCTGGCGATCGGCGGCACGGCTGTTGGTACCGGCATTAATGCGGACCCGACTTTTGGTGATAAAGTTGCGGAAGAACTGGAAAAACAGACCGGCTACCCGTTTGTTTCTTCTGATAACAAATTCCATGCGCTCACAAGCCATGACGAAATCGTTCATGTCCACGGGGCATTAAAAGGCCTTGCTGCAGATTTAATGAAAATGGCCAATGATGTCAGATGGCTTGCAAGCGGGCCGAGAAGCGGAATCGGTGAGATTACGATCCCGGCCAATGAACCGGGCAGCTCGATTATGCCTGGCAAAGTCAACCCGACCCAGTGCGAAGCGTTGACGATGGTAGCGGTCCAAGTATTCGGGAATGATGCCGCAATCGGGTTTGCCGCGAGCCAGGGCAACTTTGAATTAAATGTATTTAAACCGGTAATTATATACAACTTCCTGCAGTCCGTCCATCTGCTCGGCGATGCGATGAAGTCATTTGATGAAAGATGCGTGCGCGGCATCGAACCGAATGTAGAAACGATCCGGGAAAATGTCAATCGTTCCCTCATGCTGGTGACGGCCTTAAATCCGCATATCGGTTATGAAAAAGCGGCCCAAATCGCGAAACTTGCTTTCAAGGAAGGTACGACGCTGAAAGAAGCCGCCATTAAAACAGGTTATGTAACCGAAGAACAATATGAGGAGTGGATTGTGCCGGAAAAAATGGTCAATTTAAATCACTGAAAAAAAGGGAGGCGATTGCCCCCCTTTTTTTCAGCCATTTTATTGGTTTGTTTTATTACGAATGGAAAGTACCACCAAGTTGTTGTTCAGCCATTTGCACAAGGCGTTTTGTAATTTCTCCCCCGACAGATCCGTTCGCGCGGGATGTCGTATCTGCGCCGAGGTTTACGCCGAATTCTTGTGCAATTTCGTATTTCATTTGGTCGAGAGCCTGCTCAGCACCGGAAACTAACAATTGGTTTGAATTGCTGTTGTTTGCCATCTGTGTCATCTCCTCGTTGTAAGTTTTTGGTTGGGTCGGCTGGAATTGCACCAGCAAGCGGGGAATTCCCCGCCACCTTCTTGGTTGAACCCAGCGGAATTTGATCGATGTACTACGTATTATGGAGGAAAAAATTTTAATTATACTGGTTCCTGGATGGTAATCGCTGGTGATTTTTGCAGTGAAAAAATGCCGGCTGCAACCAGCAGCCGGCATTTCTATTCACCCAATCCTTAATTCTGTTTCAGCATCAAAGAAATGGGCTTTGTTCATATCAAGCCCGAGCGTAATTTCGTCACCCGGTTTGACAACCGTCCTGGAATCGATGCGGGAGATAAACTCTTGCCCGTTGATTCTGGAATAAAGCATTGTTTCAGCGCCATGAAGTTCGGAAACATCAATCGTGGCTTTGATGGTAGCGCCCGGCATTGTCTCAATGAAAACAGGTTCATCGTGGATGTCTTCGGGGCGGACGCCGAGGATGACATCTTTCCCGATATGGCTTTTCAAGTGTTTCATTTTTCCTTCCGGCACATCAATCTGAACCGATTCGTTTAAGTGGAATTTGCCGTTATCCAGTTTACCGCGGAAGAAGTTCATCGCTGGTGAGCCGATAAAACCGGCGACGAACAGGTTAGCAGGTGAGTCGTATACTTCACGCGGCGTTCCGACTTGCTGGATGACACCATCTTTCATGACGACAATCCTCGAAGCCATCGTCATTGCTTCCGTCTGGTCATGCGTCACATAAATGGTCGTCGTTTGCAAACGCTGGTGAAGCCGGGCAATTTCGGCCCGCATTTGCACCCGCAATTTTGCGTCCAGATTTGATAAAGGTTCGTCCATGAGGAAGACTTTTGCATCCCGTACAATCGCGCGGCCGAGGGCAACCCGTTGCCTTTGTCCGCCTGATAAAGCTTTTGGTTTCCGTTTTAAATATTCTTCAAGGCCAAGAATTTTTGCGGCTTCCTGTACCCGCTTGTCAATTTCCGCTTTCGGCACTTTGCGGAGTTTCAGCCCGAATGCCATATTGTCGTATACCGTCATATGCGGATAAAGCGCGTAGTTCTGGAATACCATCGCGATATCACGATCTTTCGGCGCGACATCGTTCACCCGTTTGCCATCCATGTATAAATCGCCTTTTGAAATTTCTTCAAGCCCGGCAATCATCCTGAGCGTCGTCGATTTCCCGCAGCCGGAAGGACCGACAAATACAATGAATTCCTTGTCATTAATATGTAGATTAAAATCGGATACAGCGGTTACATTATTGTCGTAAATCTTATAAATATGCTCAAGCGCAAGTTCTGTCATCGTAAAATCCTCCCCCGTTATAAGTTGTCTTTATTATAAAGAAAACCCTTTCATAATGGGAACGTCAGGATGCACAAAAAATGCAGGGCGATTTTCGGCACCCTGCCCACACGATTTTCCCGGTTGACGCAGTGAAATGAGAGAGCCGGGATCCTGGCAATGTAAAAGCAGCTCGTTTTCCATTCTTCTGGTTGCCGCATTCATTACAACATGGGAGCTGATGCCGGCATGCCACTCTTGATACAACCATTTTTTGTAAAATAGGCCTATTCCATCTCAAGGCAGATCACGTAAGACTTATCGGAAGGGTTAGCCGCCAAAGGTTTCGAGACAGGCGAAATACGCAAAGATCGCATCTGTAAAATGTTTTAAATTCAAACCCGTTTTTTCTTCGAATTTTTCAATCCGGTACTGCAAGGAATTGCGGTGGATGAATAATTGTTTTGCCGTCAGGCTGGCATTCGCAAAATTTTCAAGATACCGTTTGATCGTTTGCCCCATTTCCCGGTCTTCTTCAAACAGCCCGTGCAGGGATTGAAAGAGCAGGCCCTTTTCACTTTCAGGCAAATTAGACAGCAAATAAAGGGGAAGCAGGGAATGAACCGTGAACAAAGCGGACGTTTTCCGGCGGCTTTTGGCAAATTCGAAAAGCCGGCGTTCGAATGAGAAGTGGTGCTTTAATGCTGCCATTTCCTGAAATTCGCCTAAATACAGCAAAACAGGGGTGTAGAAATCCCCTTCAAACGCACGGAGGGATGCCGTCAGATCGTCTTTGGTTGCAATTGTTTCACTTTTTTCTTCAATCACAATGCCTTCCAGCTGATTGGTCACAATCACCAAGACATCAGGCACAAACATGTTTTTGATAGCTTCCTGAACGCCGGATACATCCGACCCTGCTTTTGCCAGCGCAAATTGTGTAACGCGATATACGCCGTCATGGACAGGGGCATCGGCATCCGGCAAAAACAGGTAGTCATACCATTTGGATGCTTCGCTCGTCGTGCCGGCAGTATTTTCTTGAAATTTTGGGAATAATGTCTTTAACAGCAGCGTTTCTTCCGGTGTCAATTCGACCGGATCAATCCCGAAATACTTTTTTTCTTCTTCCATCCAAAACCACAACAAAGGTTTCGCCGCAATCGGTTCATTTGCAATGCAAGCATTTGGATACCTCGTTTTTAATCTTTCCAGCATGTTTGGACCCCTCAGTTTTTCATTGGATATAGTCTATTTTACTCAATTTTTTTAAAGGGAGGGAATCATTTTGCCAAAAATCCGGTAACGGCATAAAACAAATCGGCAAGTTTCTGGGTTTTTGCTGTTTCAATTTCAGGTTCATCAAAGGACATTGGTTTCGCATTCAGTTCAAACAAATAAAAGCTGTCTTCATTGCCGGGTGCGATGTCAGCGGTAAATTCCCCGAAAAAGCCGTATGATTCCGCTAAAGCATTGCCGCATGCTGAAATGAGCGGCGCAAGCTTTTTTTCAATCTCCGTTTTTTCCCGGGAAGATAGCACCAGCGTTTCCCCGCCCTTTGCCGTATGGGTTGTCATGCCGCCGGGGCGGGCAACCCGCACGCCGATGCTGGTAACCCGGTAACCTGTTCCGTCGTAATGGACGTGGACACGGTAGTCATATTTCCGACCATCAAGCAATAATGTTGGCACGGTTTCTTGGACAATGTACGTTTCTTTTTCCGCAAGCAGGCCAATCTCCTGCCACACATCCGAAAAGCTGGCGGGCAAGCGGGCGGATTGGGGCGTGTAAAATGTCCATGTCTCACAGGGTCCCTCTACAATGCGGCGGATGCCGTATCCTTGCGAACGGGCGGCGGGCTTGATATAGACATCCTTGTGCGTCAATAAAAAAGCGTGCAAGCTGTCTTCATCAGAAATAAGCGCCGTTTCCGGAAGAAAACCAGCAATCGCCGGGTCCTGCTTCAATTTTTCGTACACATCATATTTATTTAAAAAATGCGGGTTGAAAAAAGGAATCCTTTTTTGCCGGAGAAGCGTGGTGAAGCGGTGGAAATCTTCGCCCGATTCTTCCTCCCGCTTCCGGATCCGGTTATAAACCACGTCCGGAAGCGGGAACATTGCCCTGTGCCATTTTTCTTGTTTTATATCCCAAAACACACCGGTAATATGTGCTGAAATATCGGCAAGGCTGAATAAAAAAGACAGACCGCCCTGTTTTTCCTGCAATGCTTGTTGAATGGCGATAAAAAAATCACGATCTCCGCTGATGGCTTTCTTTGATTTACTGATAAGTATCCCGATAAGGGGGCCGGCCGATGCTCCTTTTAACATCAGGCGGTGAGGCGTTTCCTCACCGGGTTTCGCGGAGAAAGGAATCAGTTCCGCTTCTTTTCCCCAAAAAAGCGGGGACGGGGTAGTGCGCTTAAACATTTTTTCCTTGCGGTCAAACCAGATGACGGTCATGGGAACATTTCCCCTGGTGACTGCACCTGCCGTTCCGTCAAATAAACGGCAAATGATAAGCTCATTTTGCGCGTCAATAAATCGCACGCCTTCATGAACGGATGGTTGAAAATGGAGCGCCCGGGCTTTGAATTGGCTTCAAACAGCCATACTTTTCCGTCCGTACTGATGCCGAGGTCAAACCCGATTTCTCCAATGATTCCTTCGACATGTTCATCGATGGCACGGGAAAGTTTGAGGGCGGCTGTTTCCAGTGCATGCCGGTACATCTCCTGTTGTTCCGGGTTTTCCGTAAGCTCGGGAAGTGTTTTAATTAATCCGCCGCTTCTCACATGCGTTGTCGGGCTTCCC
This sequence comes from Weizmannia sp. WK01, assembly GCF_025905465.1. Taxonomy (NCBI): domain Bacteria; kingdom Bacillati; phylum Bacillota; class Bacilli; order Caryophanales; family Bacillaceae; genus Heyndrickxia; species Weizmannia sp. WK01. The sequence goes on from NZ_CP109616.1 coordinate 1,074,933, forward strand.
GGGCCGGCCACTTTTGCCGCGATTGCTGTAACGACCCAGTTTCCATCCCCGTCTTTATTGGTATGGACCCGGAAATCAACCGGCCGCCCTCCGTCTGTTACGAGAAAAATGCCCTGCTGGACAAGCAGCCGGTTCCATTGCTTTTTGGAAAAAACACGGTTCATTAAGTTTTCAAGGCTGCTGAATTTTAACAATCGGTTGCCAGTGTCCCGGTACCGGCAATAATACGCACCGGAAGCATGGTGGTAAAGGATTTGATGGACGCCGAGGCCAAGGCTGCCATTCACCGGTTTGATATAGACCATCCCGTAGTCAGACAGCATCCGTTCAATTTGATGAAAAGAGGTGAGCGGGTTTGTTTCCGGCAAATATGGGCGCACATCCGGATCTTGAAACAGCCGCTCGTTAATTTCTAGTTTGTTGAAAAAACCGGGATTGTACCATGGAATGAAATATTCATTTTCCAATTTTTCTTTAATTTTCTGCGCATTTACAAGTTTTTCACTCTTCCGGTTCGGGAGCCGGTCGTAAATGGCATTGGGAAATGGAACTTCCTGTTTTTCCCAGCCCGCTCTCCCGTAAAAGTAGCCGGTGATCACACCCTGTTCCCAATCTATATGCTGTTCGCCGAATAAAAACGGCACAACACCGGCGTCCGGCTGGGCGGAAAGAAGTTTTGCAAACCACGCTGACCTTGCGCCGGCCGGCCGGTTTTCAAAAGGGGTGAAGCCGGCCGTAAAAATGCCGACAAGCGGGCCGAGCATTAGGATATCGCTGTTTTGGAAACAGTGAAGAACCGTTAAAAAGGCGGGCATTCTCAGTTCACCGGCAAGTGCGCTTGAGACGGAAAAAACATTGCGGCCATTTGGATGCGGTTCGATTTTTGCGGCAGCGATCTTAGAGCCGAAAGCCACTTTGTCGGTGTGTTCAAGTATCGGAAGGCTTTGCGGCGTGTACAGGATCGGGTCGGATGCCTCAAAAAACTCGATTTTATATTTTCTAGCCATTTGCAAAACACCTCGTTTCATTTTCAGCTTCGTGCTATACAGTTTCGATATTTGCCCGCGCGCAGCTTCCGGTTTCCTGTAAATGCCGGCAGTAGGCAAGCGGGGCTTCAGCCATTTGCCCGGTTTTTTCCGGATGGAGAAGGCTGACCATTTTCCTGCCCGGTTTCGAATTGATGTCGAGTATCCAGATCGATTGGTCTCCCGCAATGAGCAGATCGATCCCCAGCTCAAACAGCGGTTGAAAAGTTTCTTCCAAAACAGCCGGCAAGGTGCTGATGATGTCAGAGATTTCCTGGCTGATATAGACGTGATTAAAATGCGGCGTTTCGCGTTGCCAGTTCTCGTATGTTGAGAGGCTTGCCCCTGCGCTCAAATTGGTTAGAATGCCGTTTTCCATGCCGGTACGGATGCCCCGCGCCACTTCCTGCCACTCGCCGCGGCTGTCTTTTTGCAAAAAGATGCGGAGATCAAAAGGCCGGTTTTTCCGGTCCATATTGTCAATCCTTGCCTGAATGAGAAAATCATGCTTTCCAAGCAGCTGATTGAGCCAAGCTTGAAATTGATCCAAACGGTCGAAGTTCCGCGATATAAGACTGCCGTTTTTCGTCGTACTCACAAGCAGTCCGCCCGTTCTCTTTTCGAGGGAATATACCGCATAACCATGCGCACCGTTTGCCGGTTTTAAAATAATGGAAAGGTATTTGTTCAGCTCCCGCAAAACCGTTCCCGTGCTGTCCGCCTTTACTGTCTCCGGCAAATACGGAGAGATCTCCGGAATTTCCTTTAGGCGGTCATAAAGCATGGCTTTATTCGGCAGCCCGTATCCGAGAAAGGTAAGGTCTTTCCGTTCTTTCAGCCATGCGACAATTTTTTTGGCATCTTTTGATGGCTGGTCTTCACCGTAAAAGCAGCGGTCATAAAGGAATTCCGGAATTTGGAAAACTTCTTCTTTCCATATGCCGCTTGCAGTGTCAAAATGGAGTCCTTTTGCTTTCTGCGTGCCGGGCAGTAAATCAAGGGGGGAGAATGAATAAAGATCGGTCCCGTATTTTTTTGATTCATGTGCCATTTGGTCAAAATATTCCTGCCGGGAAGCAGGATCCAGCGTTAGAATGCCTAATTTATCCGGCATGTTCCATTCCCCTTTCAGTCCATAGAAATAAACCGTAACGGTAAAGTGCTTTTACGGATGGGCGGATGCCGCCGCGGGATACGCCAAACGCGGCCTTAGACGGCTTAACGTTTGCTTCAATTACCCACGGTTTTCCTTCCCGGTCCACGCCTATATCGATCCCGAATTCCGCAAAATGCCCGTTTCCGGCAGAACAGAGCGTGATGGCGGCGGCTTCCGCCAGCTCGTGCATGAGTTCCAGCGCAAGCCGGCCTTTTTCCTTTCCGAAATGATGGAAGATCAGCGGCGCCGGTTTTGCCGGAAGCCCTCCTTGTGAGAGGTTTGATACAATCGCATCATCTGCCGCTGTTCTTGCGAGGGATGACGCGATCTGCCAATCGTTTTTTGCGCCGGTTCTCCAGACAAGAAACCGGAAATCGGTTTGCCTTCCATCTGCCGAAAGCAATGGAATGCCTTGTTGAAGGATATACGGAAGGTTTCCGGTGAGTTGGTCCATTTTTTTAACGGTGTCTTCCACATTTTCCGCAACTTCCGGCAAACTGTTTTCCTTGTGCGTATTATGGTCAAGGAGGAACCGGCCTTCTTTTTTTTCAATCCGGATGATGCCGCGCCCCTGGCTTCCGTTTTCGGGCTTGACATACAGGACGCTTGATGCCTCAAGTTTTTCCGCAAGGCACGCTGGCCCGTACCGGCAAGTTTCCGGTAAATACGGCCGCAAAAATCGGTTTGCATAAAGGCATTCGTAAACTTCCATTTTTGTTAAATACTTGGCGTTAAAAAAATCGATTCCCTTTTCTTTGTACGCCGCTGTTTTTTTCTCAAACTGACGGCTTTTTTCAGCCAGCCTGGAGTGAATGCGGTTATAGACGATGTCCGGTTCCGGCACTTCCCTTGTTTTCCAACGGTCGTCGGAAAACGTGCAGCCGGTACCGGCACGGGAATCCAAGCCTTCTACAAAAAGGTAGCCGCCTTCTTTTTCGAGCAGGTTGTGCAGTTCTTCGCAAAATGGCCGAATGTTTTCGGAAGGGGCACTTCCAGTGAGTTCTGTTAGGACGGCAATTACCGGGCCAAGTTCAAGCGCTCCCTGCCGGCAGAAGGCTCTCATCCGTGCGGGCGGAACAGGGAGCTTCAGATGTTTGTAACCATCCGCAGAGAGCATCATCACCGTTTTGCCGGATGCATCGGTTTCTACTTTTGCCGTGGCTGTTTTTCCCCCGAACCGGATGGTGAGCTCGCCGTTTGAAATGTGCAAAAAGGAAAGGAGCGCCCGTGGAATTTCCGCCGCCGCGCCTTTCGTTTCATCATCATGCCGGAATGCAATGGTTGATGCCAATCCGTTCCCTCCCTTCCTCCTGAAAACACGGGCACGAACACGGTCCATTTTTGACTTTATTGGGCTTTTGCTGATATCTTATGATTAGTACAGAAAATCGGTTCAAAAAAAATAGCTGATTTTAGAAATACCCGGCCGCAAAAAAGGGTATTTTTTCATTAAGTTTGCGGTTTTCCGCAGCATAGAACCAAAATCAACGGTTGTGTCCGCATAGCGGGCTGGAAACTTCCCGTGCTTCTTTGGAAAAAATTTCACAACGAAAACAATGAGGGATGATTGTGTATGCATGCATTTTTGGAAATTTTGTTTATGACTGTCGTGGGGGCAGTGATCGGCGGATTCACAAATTATCTGGCCATTAAAATGCTGTTTCGGCCGTATGAGGCGATTTATATTAAAAATTGGCGGCTTCCGTTCACGCCCGGGTTGATTCCGAAAAGGCGCGAAGAAATTGCGAAACAGCTCGGCGAAATGGTGGTGCGTCATCTGGTCACCCCGGAAAGCATCGAAAAAAAGCTGTTGTCGCCCGGGTTTCGGAAAGAGACGGCCCGATGGATGACGGATACTTTTTTGAAATGGCTGGAGATGAGTTGGACAGCCCCGCAAATGGCTCGTTTTTTTAAAGTGGATTTGTCGGCGGAGCGTGTGCAAACCGGGATCAAAGCATTCATCCGCACCCGTTACGGGCAGGCAAAACAACATATCGCACCTCAAACGCTTGAAGCACTGCTGCCCGAAGCCGTGATCAAAAAAGCCGAAGAAAAAATCCCTGTTTTGGCGGATTTGATCATTGCAAGGATTAGTGAATACATTTCGAGCCCTGCAGGCCGCACGAAAATTGAAGGGATGATTAGCCATTTTCTCGATGACCGCGGCATGATCGGCGCGATGGTGAAACGTTTTATCGGAAATACTTCGATTGCCGATAAAATTCAGCCTGAGATCATCCGGGCGCTCCAGGAACCTGGAATGAAAGCAACCATGGCGGAAATGCTGGAAAGGGAATGGAACGGCCTGAAAGCAAAACAGGCCGGGGAACTTTTGCCGGATTTGCCGGATGAAGAAATAAGCGGATGGCTGGAGAAAAATGTATTGTCTCTCCTCCCTGTCGAACGTTTTTTGGACACACCCGTCCAGGCATTTGTTGCCCGGTATCGGAATAAAATTGAAGAAGAATGGATCCCTGTATTGGCGGAAAAAGCGCTGCACCTTATTAGCGAAAACGTGCATTTGATCATCCGGAAGCTGCAGGTAGCGGATCTTGTGCGCCAGGAAGTGGAATCTTTTCCGATTGAGCGCCTGGAAAGTCTGATTCTTGGCATTACCGCCCGCGAATTTTCAATGATTACGTATCTTGGCGCGTTACTGGGCGGCCTGATTGGGATCGTTCAGGGGGTGATCGTGCTGCTTGTATAAAGGAAGCAAGCTCCGGCGCATTGTTGGCATAAGGCCGGCCTGATCCTGCTTTTCGTGCAGGAAAGAGAAAACAGGAAACCTATGTATTCCGGCATTTCTGTGACAGGTTTCAGGCGGCCCGGCCGCTGCTTGTGTAACGCGTCAAAACCGTGAAACCATCCGTGACGAATAAAATTTGATAAGGAGGAGTTATATGCCATCCCATTTAAATGAGTACGCGCGTATGCTTGAAAAAGGAATTCGGGAAAGCCATGAATTTGCTGCATTGAAGCAGGCGTATGAAAATGTCCGGTCAAACGGCCAGGCGAGAGCATTGTTTGACCGTTTCAGGCAGCTTCAACTCAATTTGCAAGATAAACAAATGCAGGGGCTTCTGGTTACAGAAGAAGATGAAAAACAGGCGCAGGCTGCCATGCAAGCGGTCCAGTCAAATCCCGCCATTATGCAGTTGATCGGTGCTGAACAGCGGCTAAGCGATCTGCTCAGCGAAATCAACCAGGTGCTGATGAGGCCTGTCGAAGATTTGTACGCCGGAAAATAGAAGAATGGAGCCGGAAAGTTCTATTTCCCCCTTTTTTCTCATACATCTGTAAAAGAAAGCAGGCTGTGTGAGAAATCAGCCCGGCAGCCGGGAGCATCATGAAGAGGGGGAGCATCCATGATCTATAAAATGCTGGCGTTAAATATTGAGGGAACATTGCTGCAGGATAACGGCCGGCTCGGCAAAACAACGAAAGAAGCAATCGAATATGCAGGTGCAAAAGGCATTGCGGTGACGCTCATTACGTCAAAAAATTTCGCTTCGGCCCACCGGATTGCCAAATGGCTGAAGCTGCATTCTTCCTTAATCACGCACCAGGGCGCTTATATTGCCAGTGAACTGGATAAACCGATTTTTGTCAGAAGGATCAGCGAAGAGGCCACCCGTGACCTTGTGCGCTTTTTGGAAGGGTTTCACGCCCAAATCCGCCTTGTTTCCGAGCGGTTTACATTGTCTAACAGAGTGAAGCATCCGAATAAGTTGATGGGAAAAGTCATTTATCAAACGTCCAATCCGTTTTCTTATGCAGAACAATATGTGGACGATTTATCGGCAAAACTGGAACAAACGCCGCTTTCCCCGCCCAAAATCGAAGTGATTTTTTCTGACGGAGAGGACATTCAGGCAGCTAAAAAAGCGATTGCCAATATGTTCCATGAAGTGGATTGTATTTTTTGCGGAAACGGGAAGCTGGATATTGTGCCGGCTGGTATTTCCAAGCTTCGCGGGCTTTTATATGTATGCGACCGGATGAACATCCGTCGTGAGGAAGTGGTCGTAATCGGTTCGGGCCTTGATGATCTCCCGCTTGTCGAGTGGGCTGGGCTCGGCGTTGCGATGGGAAATGCGCATCCCGCTGTCAAAAACGTGTCAGACTGGGTGACCCGTTCTAACAATGAAAACGGGGTGTCTTATATGGTAAAAGAGCATTTCCGGAAACAGCAGCCAATCGACTTTTTGAAAAAAATGAAACTGCTGAAATAAGGATGGAAGGGGCTGTTTGCTTTAGGCGGCAGCCTCTTTTTTTTGATGAATTTTTTAAAAAGCTGTCATTTTGTATTGGAAATTGCCGAATATTTCGCTATCCTAGTAATAGGAAGAATAAAACAAAGGGAGAGGGATCTCGGTGATTTCAACGTATGAGACGATCAAAGTGGAGGAAAAAGACGGGGCGGCCTATTTGTATTTCAACCGCCCGGACGCAATGAACGCGCTGAACTTGGAGATGATTAAGGAACTGGCGGACGCGTTGAAAGCGATTGCGATGAAGGATGACATTCACATTCTCGTCTTGTCCGGAAACGGCAAAGCATTCTCCGCAGGCGGGGACATTAAAGCCATGCTGGCGATGGAAGAAGAGAAAGGGTTCACCTCTTTTATGAACCAAATAAATGAAGCCGTTTCCATTCTTGTGGGCATGCCGAAACTCACCATTGCGGCGATTAATGGAGCTGCTGCAGGATTGGGCTTAAGCCTTGCCCTAGCCTGTGATACCATTATCAGTGATTTGGACAGTAAAATCGCGATGAACTTCATCGGGATCGGCCTTGTGCCGGACGGTGGCGGCCACTATTTGCTGCAGCGCCGGATCGGCCAGGAAAAGGCGAAAAAAGTGATTTGGGAAGGAAAAGTCATGTCCGCTGAAGAGGCAGCCGAAACGGGCATTATCGATGAAGCCGTGCCCGATCTTGCGCTTGCCGTTGACCAAAAAATTACAGAATGGCAGAAAAAACCGGTCCTCGCGATGATCAAAACGAAAAAAATCTATACGGAACTGAACCGCCCTGATTTCAATAAATCATTGGAACTGGAAAAACATGCACAGTGGAAAATGCGCCAGACGAAAGACCACAAGGAAGGCATCCGCGCTTTTGTAGAGAAGCGGGCGCCGCAATTCAAAGGGGAGTGAAAACATGCGCGACTATAAACTGACTGCCTTTGAACCGACAGGAGAAAAGATTCTCGATGAAGGTTTTGAAGCACAGGATGATACGGAAGCGAAGAAAAAAGGGGAGGCGCTTTTAAAAGAAAAAGGCGTCGATGAGAAAACGCACCGTTGCGTATCCCCTGAAGGAAAACTGATTTTGTTCCACCGCTAAAAAGAACCCGGGCCAACCTAGCCCGGGTTCATTTAATGGGAACGGCGCATGCGCTTGCCATTAATGGATATGGACACGCTGCTGCACATCCTGCTTTACATCCTTTTTTATATCCCGTTTTACTTGCTTAACCTGCTTTACCGCCGCCCTACGGTTCGAAAGCCAGCCAAGGAACAACACCAAAACCGTAAGAATGCCGCCGATCGTATACGTTACCGGCCCGTGTGAGATATTCAACCATTTCAGGATTTGTTCATCTTTAAAGAGCATTTCTGCTGCCGTCCAGGCGAGGATGCCGGACCCGACATAGGCAATCCAGCTGTAACGGTTCATCGCTTTTACAATCATCTTTGAACCGAAGATCATGACCGGAATACTGATGGCAACGCCGAGCGCAATCATGCCGATATGCCCGTTTGAAGCACCGGCCAGCGCCACTACATTGTCAAGGCTCATAATCGCATCAGCCATAATAATCGTACCAATCGAAACCAGCAGCCCATTTTTTGCTCTGACGTGGACATTTTCATCTCCGCCGCCGAGCACTTTATATGCGATCCATAGAAGCAAAAGCCCGCCAATGACATTTACATAAGGAATTTTCAGCAAAGCAACGATTGCCATTGCCAGCAGAATTCTTAAAATCACCGCACCGGCTGTCCCCCAGAAAATCGCTTTGTTTTGTTGTTCGCGCTGCAGTTTCCGGGTTGCCATGGCGATCACAACCGCATTGTCGCCCGATAAAATGATATCGATCATAATGATCTTAAGCAGCGCAACAAAAGCCCCGGCAGAAACAACCAACCCAAAGTCAAATATAGATACCGGCAATTGCTTCATTCCCTTCACGTTCTCAATACTAGTTCATTTGACACTATCATAACACAGTCCGACCCGAAAAGTAATAGAATCGCATCGATTTCATCAAATTGGAAATCATTTTTTTCCATCGTTTCCCTGCTTACCCGCCATTTCCTGGTTTTCTTCATTTACGCCAATGAAGACTTATAGTATCCTTATTGGGAGAGTTTTTTGTGAGTGTGATAGAAAAAGGAGTGCGATATGCCGTTATGGGCCAGTCCTTATTGCAAATGAATACCATTTTTATCAGCATTATCATCGAGGCGTTGCCTTTTATTGTGCTGGGTGTGTTCATTTCAGCGGTGATCCAGATGTTTGTCACTGAGGAAATGATTGCAAAAGTTATGCCGAAAAACCGCTTTTTATCCATTGCGTTCGGCACCGGGATGGGCGCGCTTTTTCCAGCCTGTGAATGCGGCATTGTCCCGATTACGGAAAGGCTTGTCCGGAAAAATGTCCCGCTTTCTGCCGCCATCGCTTTTATGCTGACGGGGCCGATTATCAACCCGGTTGTCATTTTTTCTACGTTTGTCGCGTTTGGCGATTCCTGGAAAATGGCACTGCTTCGCTGCGGACTGGCGATTTTTACTGCTGTTTTAACCGCGATTGCGATTTCATATTTTTTTTCCGAAAACCAGCTTCGCGAATTTGTGGAGGCCAAATTGCACCACCACGGGCATGACCACGAAGCACATGATAAACCGAATTTTCTGCAAAAAATCACCGGTACGATCGACCATGCGATTGATGAGTTTTTTTCCGTCGGGAAGTTTCTCGTGTTTGGCGGCCTGATTTCTGCCGCAATGCAGACCTTCTTCCGGACGAGCACGCTGCTGTCGCTCGGGCAGACAAAAATGGCGGCGATTCTAATTATGATGCTGCTTGCTTTTATTATGTCGATCTGTTCCGAGGCGGATGCCTTCATTGCTTCGTCTTTCAACGGGATGTTCGGGACGTCGGCCATCCTTGCGTTTTTAGTATTTGGCGCGATGGTGGATATAAAAAATCTGCTCATGATGATGCATTCCTTTAAAAGAAAATTTGTCTTTTCGATGATCGGGCTGATTATCGTTTTTGTGTTTACGGGTGCATTCTTGATATAGAAGGTGTTTAAAATGTTGCGATTTATCGTTTTGTTCGGCTTCGCGTATTTTTTTATGAAGCTGCACGCGACAGGAGATATTAGCAAATATATTAATATGAAGTATGCGTATTTGTCGTTTTCCATGATTTTTGCGATGGGTTTTTTATGTTTGTACCAGCTCGTGAAATGGGTCAGGGCGGGAAACGAGGCGCATGACCATCATCACGCCGCCCACCACGGCCATTCGCATGAAACGGATGAAAATACATGGTACAAAAAAATGTTTACGTACGGTATGATTTTAATCCCGGTTGTAACGGGCATTTTTCTTCCGGTGGCCACCTTGAATTCCACCGTTGTCAAAGCAAAGGGCTTCCACTTTTCGATGATTGACAATGACAAGGACCAATATGCCAATCACCAGATTTTACGGCCGAATTCCAGCCTTTACTATGATAAGGACCAGTATACAGAAATGGAAAGTTCGGATTTGAAAAAGTACAGTAAATTGCAAAGCATCGTCCTCGATGATGACCATTATTTCCACGGGCTTGAAACGATTTATAATTATCCGGGGAATTTTATCGGCAAAAAAGTGGCGATTAAAGGGTTTGTCTACCGGACGGATGATATTAAAGCGAATCAGCTGTTTGTGCTCCGGTTCGGCATTATCCACTGCATTGCCGATGCCGGCGTATACGGGATGCTCGTTGATTTTCCGGACAATATGGCAAACGTGAAAGAAAATACATGGATTGAGGTTGAAGGAAAACTGGATACGACGTACTATACGCCGTTTAAAGAGAATATCCCGTATTTAAAAGTAACAAGTTACCATAAAAGCAGCGAGCCGAAAGATCCATACGTATACCGGCAATACAATTAAAAAGGTTTGGCATGTTCAGCCATTTTTTTGTTGCCTGAACGTGCCAAACCTTTTATAATGAAGATAGAACATATATTCTATGAAATGCGTTTGATTACGAACAGGTTGGATTTCACAAAAAATGGAAAAATGCCGGTTATTTTTTTACGAAAGAGGGATGTCGTTGAAAAGGATTCGCTTTGTCCATGCGGCCGACCTGCACCTTGACAGTCCGTTTGCGGGGCTCCGCAAGCTTCCGCCGGCGCTGTTTGAACGGGTAAAGGAGAGCACTTTCCGGGCATTTAAAAATCTATGTGACCTTACAATTGAAAAAGAAGCGGATTTCCTGCTGATATGCGGGGATTTATACGACGGGGAAGACCGCAGCCTGAAAGCCCAGGTGAGGCTGAAGAAGCAGTTTGAGCGGCTCCAAGAGGCTGGCATTTCCGTATTTGTGCTGCATGGCAATCACGACCATCTAAGCGGGTCATGGACAAAATTGGACATGCCCGCAAATGTCCGGATATTTTCCGAGCGTGTTGAAGCCAAATCTTTTACAGCTAAAAACGGGTCGAAAGTCCATGTGTACGGGTTCAGTTACCCGAAGCGGCACGTGCTGGAGAACAAAACGGATGAATACAGGAAAACAGGAGATGCTGATTTTCACATCGGCATGTTGCACGGTTACCTTGAAGGCGGGACGAAAATGCACCAGCCTTATGCGCCTTTTGCCTTGCAGGATTTGCTGGAAAAAGGGATGGATTACTGGGCGCTTGGCCATATCCACAAGCAGCAGATTTTACATACGCATCCCTATATCATTTATCCCGGGAATATTCAGGGGAGAAACCGGAAAGAAACGGGTCCGAAAGGCTGTATGGTTACCGAAATGGATCCGCTTGGTACGCATACCGCATTCTATGAGACGGCGGACATTTTATGGGAAAAACGTACCGTTTCCGTAAAAGGCGCAAATGATTTTAATCGTCTGTACACAGTTTGCCGCAATGCCCTTGAAGAAGAAAGGAAAGAGGCACAGGGCGTATTTTTGCAATTGGATATAAAAGATCCGGATCTGCTCGATGATGAAGCGCTTGGAAAAGTGAAAAACGGCGAACTGATGGAAGTGCTACAGGAAGGCGAAGAAGCAGACCGCAATTTTGTCTGGGTACACCGCATCACACTGCCTGAAGATGCCTTTGTCTCCGCACGGGATGACGGCTTTATTTTGCAGGAAATGAAGAAAACGCTGGCACAATTGGAAGAAACCACAGTAGATGAAGCGGTCTCCCCGTTGTACAGCCATATGGTTGCGGGCCGCTACCTGGACTTGGACGGAGATGAAAAGCAGCGGCTTCTGTTGGAAGCGGAAGCGGCTGTTTTTGAGAAGTTGAAAGGCAGGGGGAAACGATGAAAATACGGGAGGTCCATATTTACGGTTTTGGCCGGCTTGTTGATTTTCATATGGAAAATCTTTCGGATCTGCAGGTCATTTACGGGGAAAACGAAGCCGGCAAATCAACCTTCATGGCTTTTATCGAAGCCGTTTTATTCGGGTTTCCTTCAAGACAGCAAAACGGGCAGCACTATGAGCCAAAATTTTCACCGGTGTACGGCGGGAGGCTTGTCCTCGAAACAGAAAAAGACGGAAAAATAACGGTGGAACGGATAAAAGGAAGAGCAGCCGGAGAAGTGTCCGTCACTTTTGCAGATGGCAGAACAGGCGGCGAAGAGGTACTTGCACAAGTTTTAAACGGGCTGAACCGGCAAATGTTCCAGTCCATTTATTCTTTTAATCTGCAAAGCCTCCAGGAAATCCGCAAATTAACAGGCGATGATATCAGCCGCTATTTATTTGCTGCAGGGACAATCGGGACGGATGCGCTGCTTTCGGCGGAACGGGAACTCGAAAAGGAAATGGAGGCGCGTTTTAAACCGAACGGGCGGAAGCCGGTCTTGAACGTGCAACTCCGGAAACTGCAGGCCATGGAAAAAGAACTGAATCACCTGAAAGCGGAAAACGGCCGTTATGGCGAATGGAAAGCCCGGCTGGCAACGATTGAAGCAGCACAGGAAGAAGCGGAGGCGGAGCTGGAAGCCTTAAGGGGAACGGTTCAGCAGTATGAACATCTCACAAGCCTTTGGCCGCTTTATGCAGAAAGAAAGCATATCAAACTGCAGCTGGCGGAAATCGGTCCCGTCCGCTTTCCCGCTGACGGAATCCGGCGCCTCGACGCGCTGATGTCGGAATGGCGCGCTTCTACCGGGCGCCTGTCAGCCGTTAAAAAACAAAAACAGGTACTGGTGGAAAAAATGGAAGGAGAGCAGCCGGATCCGCTTTTCGTCCGGCATGAAGGGGAGATTAAAAAGCTGCTCGATGACTGGCCGCAATACCGCGGGTGGCAGGCGGAAGCAGAGCGCCTTCAATCTGAACGCGAAATCCTAGACAGCCAAATCTCCGAATTATCGGGCATGCTGCATCTTACGGCATCGCAAGTTGAAAAAGTACCGCAGCTTGACTTAAGCATTGCGGCAAAAGAAAGGCTCAGCACCCTTATCAAGGCGTATGACCATCACCGTTCCCGCAACGATGCTTTACAGGCACAGCTTGAGGACTTGCGGGCTCGGATGAATGCTGTTGAGCAGCAATGCGCACTTTTGGAAAAAGAGCTCGTATCCGAAGAGGCTTTTCGCGATTTATCGGCAAAGCGGCAGGAAAAGGAAAAAAAATCATTGCTTGAAGCCGATATCAGGCGCGGGAAACAGCAGCTTTCCCGCCTGAAAAAAATGGCGGATGAGGCCCGGAAGCCCCCGGTCCTGTTTTTTGGCCTTGCATTATTGTTTCTGATGGCCGGCGTGTGGAGTTTGCTCACAGGGCAATACCTGTTTCTGGGCGTTTTTGTGCTTGGTGCAATCGTGTCAGGCTACCATGCTTTGAAGGGAAAGCGGAACCCGTTTGAAGAAGAAATCCGAGCGCTCGAACAGGAACTGGAGGAAGAGGAAAAAGAGCTGCGGAATTGGAAAGACGGGGACACGGATTGGCATGAGTATGAACGGCAGAAACAGCTGCGCGAAAACTGGAAACAGCTCATTCTGAAGCTTGAGGAAGGCGAACAGAACGGCCGGCAAATGCAAAACCGGAAGCAGCGTCTGGAAGCGGAAGAAAGACAGCTGCTGGCAGAAATCAGCCATTTCAGGCAAACTTTGCAATTGGGTGATGGCTTCCGGCCCGGACAGCTGCCCGATGCGTTCCAACTTTTGACGGACTTAAGCGGGAAATTGCGCGAGCGGTCGCGTATCGAAAAGAAACTGGCGCAGCTTTCCGCCTCTCAGTCGGCATTTGCAGAAAGGATGGAAAACCTGTGGTCCCGGCTCCACGTCAACTGGCCATTACGCCAGGAGGGTATCTTGCTGTTGCAGCAGGCGTGTGCGGAACAACAGGAAAGAAAAATCCGCCTGCAGGAATGGGAAAAGAAATGTGCCGAGCTGGAAGAACAATTGCAGCTGCTTGAATCGGAAGCGGAAGCAACAGATAAGGAGATTAAAAAACTTTTTGCCCTTGCCGGTGCCGCGAATGAGGAAGATTTCCGGAAAGCCGGTAGCCTTTTTCAGCAATACGAAAAGTTGACCGGTCAGCTCGAAATCATAGATTTACGGATCAGCCGGGAAGACCTAGAACGGCTCGAAAGGATAGAAGATGTATCCATATTTGAGCAGGAAAAGCAAAAGCTGGAAGAGAAAATTGCGGAAAAGGCGAACGCGCTTCGCAGTATGAGAAAAGAAGCGGCGGAAATCCGGTTTGAACTGGACAGGCTGGAAAAAGGCGGGACGTTTACCGAAAAACTGCATGAATATTACAGCGCGCTTTCAGATTTCCGGGAAGAAGCTTTCGAATGGGCACGGTTTGCCACGGCGAAACGTTTGCTTTCCGGCATGATGAAGCGGCTCCGGGAAACCCGCTTTCCGCAAGTCCTGAATAAAGCCGAAGCGTATTTGCAATCTTTAACAAACGGATCGTATGTCTCCCTCCATATGGGCGGGGAGGATGGCCGTTTTTACGTTAAACGGCGTGATGATGTGCTGTTTGCTGCAAATGAGCTGAGCCAGGCAACGGCGGAACAGCTGTATATTGCTTTGCGTTTTTCCCTTGCGGAGGCGCTCGGCGGAGAATTCCCGTCACCGGTTGTCATTGATGACGGTTTTGTTAATTTTGATATTTACCGGACAGAGAAAATGGCCCGCTTGCTCGACCAGGTGAGCGAATCGAGGCAGGTGCTGCTTTTTACATGCCAGCAGCCGATGCTCCGGTTTTTTAAAGGCCATGAGGTGAAAACCTTGGGGGCTATACACGGTCAAGAGCTGACAGGTTCTGGAAACATCAGCCGTATTCAGCCGTAAATAAGAGGGGCGGGCCGAATGTCTGTATTTCGACACGGTGGTGAAACGCACAAGCAGTAAACCAGTTTGTCCTGGCCGTAGTCGTCTTTTTCCTAATTTCAACACGGCGGTGAAACGCACAAGCAAATCCGGTTTAGATCAAAAGCGGATTCCGGCCGGATTATGGTATACTTTAAGACAAATCAATCAGGGGTTAGATCGGAGGATTATTATGGCAAAAGGGCTACTCTACTATGAGGTGGGCGAACAGTTTGACGCGTTTTTGCTCATCAAACACGCAACAAAAGGAATTGCGAGCAACGGCAAACCTTTTTTAACATTGATTTTGCAGGACCGGACCGGGGATATCGAAGCAAAACTCTGGGATGCGACCGAACAGGACGAACAAACATATAAACCGGAGACGATTGTAAAAGTAACTGGGGACATTTTAAATTACCGCGGGCGGCTGCAGCTGAAAATCCGCCAGATCCATCCGGCACAACCGGGGGACGGTGTCCGGATTTCCGATTTTATCGAAACGGCCCCGTTATCGCAGGAAGAAATGATGGGGAAAATCACCCAGTACATTTTTGATATGAAAAATCCAAATATCCAGAGGCTGACCCGGCATCTGCTGAAAAAATACCAGAAGCGGTTCCTTGTCTATCCAGCTGCAACGAAAAACCATCACGAATTCGTATCGGGGCTGGCGTACCATGTTGTCTCCATGCTCGACCTTGCCAAGGCAATCGCGGGCCTTTATCCTTCACTCGACCGGGATTTGTTGTATGCCGGTGTCATTTTGCATGATTTGGGAAAGGTGCAAGAACTGTCCGGCCCGATCTCAACAACTTATACGGCTGAAGGGAATTTGCTCGGCCATATCTCGATTATGGTCACAGAAATTGCAAAAGCAGCGGAGGAACTCGGAATCCACGGGGAAGAAGTCATGGTGCTGGAACATATGGTGATCTCCCACCACGGAAAAGCGGAATGGGGAAGTGCCAAGCCCCCGATGATTAAAGAGGCGGAAATTCTCCACTATATTGATAATATTGATGCGAAAATGAATATGCTTGACCGTGCGCTCCGCAATGTCAAACCGGGCGAGTTCTCGGACCGGATTTATGCACTTGATAACCGTTCTTTTTACAAACCAACGTTTCATCAGTGAGATTCATAGAAACGCAAACGTTTGGAAAGCGCCCGTCTGGTGAAAAACTTTTAAAATGCCTTTCAAAATGAAAGGCATTTTTTAATGGATTCTGCCATACATTATAGCAGGGACAAACCGAAAAGGAGGGGAAAACATGGATTTCCCAATCTGGATTTATTTTGTTGTGGCAGGCATTGTCATATGTGCGTTTATGGCGGTGAAAACAGCCCGGGAAGAACACGAACAGGAACAGGAATGGATTGAAAAAGAAGGGGAAGTTTTTATTGAAAGGATGCATAAAGAAAAAGAATTGCGCAGCGGTGAAGCTGAAAAAGCCCATGAAGCATAACGGCCGTAAAAAAACCGCCCCTAACCGGAAGGGCGGTTTTTTGCGGCATTATTTGCTTGATGAAGTCCCAAGCAGGGGGTCAAAAGTTGTTTTCAAATCTTCATCTTTTACTTTTATGTCAGCCGCTTTTAATTCTTTCTTCAAAACGGACTGGATTTTTTCTGTTGTCACTTTTGATTCTTTATATTGTTTGACGACGTCTTTTTTCATTTCGCTGTACGGTTTTTTCTGTTTTTCGCCGGTCAGCTGAATAATATGGTAGCCGTAAGAAGTCTTAACAGGGCCGCTGATTTCATTGACTTTCAGTTTATAAGCAGCATTTTCAAAATCGCTGTCCATTTCGCCTGCACCGAACCAGCCGAGGTCTCCGCCTTTAGAAGCAGTTGCGGTATCGGTTGAATACTTTTTGGCCAGCGTTGCAAAGTCGGCGCCTTTATCCAGTTGTTTCTTGATATCTTCCGCTTTCGACTTGCTGGAAACAAGAATGTGGCGCGCTTTGATTTTCGGTTTTATGTCATTGTTATAATAATTTTTTAACTGCTTTTCCGTTGGATGTATGGTTGCCTCTGCCGCTTTTTGTTCAAGCAGTCCGATTTTCACACTGTTGCGGAAATCTTTTTCATTTGCATAACCGTATTGCTGCAGCGCTGTATTAAATGAGCTGCCCAATTGTTTTTTTGTATCGTTTACTTGTTTGTCAATTTCGCTCTTTTTGACAGTGTATTTTTTGGAAAGGACTTTTTCAATGGTAAGCTGCTGGAGCACAGTTGAACCATATTTATCCTTCATTGCATTATATAACTCGTCTTTGGTAACATTTCCGGCGTTCGTCTTCACGACGGCGCTATTGCCGCTGTTGCCGCATGCTGCAAGTCCGAACATGCTGCCTGCCAAAACAAGGGATAGTACCCATTTCTTCATTCAAGAACAACTCCTATTCATTTTGTCTTGCAAGAGAGATTTACAACCACTACTATAACATAAATTGAAAGAGAAAAGAAAGGGATTGCCGGGTTTCTTATGGAATTTTCACACCATGCCAATCTTCTTTTCATATGGGGCAGGCGTTTGTAGAAGGCAGGATGGATGTTTGCTGCATATGATATTGCATGGGGTTCCATTGTGAATTTGTGAAATTTAGGCCGGCAAATAGACGGGTGCCTTAACCAATACAGGGGTGGATGAATAATATACTGATGAAACAAGAGGAGGTGGATGGAATGAGCGGAGGAGCAGCTTACGGAGGCGGCTTTGCCTTGCTGGTTGTGTTGTTCATTTTATTGATCATTATTGGTGCATCCTGGGCTTGGTAAAATTTGGGGTCGGCAGCTGCCGGCCTTTCTTGTTGTGTTGTTATTGAGTGCCAAGGTAGGAGGAAAACAGTAAAATGGTCATGAGGATGTTGATCGTCCGAAAAACTCCCGGCCGGTGTTCTTCCGGTATTTCTTTTTTTGTACATAGATGGCTTGTCAATACGTTGATAAAGTATAATATAAAGAAAGCGTAACTGTAAAAAAAACAAGCACATACATGCCGGCCGGCCCCCCTCCCGAAAATTTGCAGTAAAATAAAGGCGGAGCGCGCCGGTTTAGAATCTGGGTTCGTAACGTTCCGCCTGTCTTTCGGATGGCAAATGTGTAATGCACGCTGGTCTTTTCCATGCAAGGTGGATGAACGATTATTCATTTTTAACAGGCACTGCCTTGAACCGCTCGTGGCGAATGCCGCGGGGAAGTTTTTAAAGGCCGGCCGGACAATGGGCCTTGCCGGAAAACACGCCCCTGTCTAAAACTGAAGCATCCCATGACCGGGGTCGCGCTGTTCTCAGCAGAATCATAAAAACATATAAACGAGGGAACTGAATGGAATCGATTGAACAAAAGCTGGAAAGACTGGAATTTTATCAAACATTGCTTTTAAAAATGATCGGGACCAGCCAATATCCGTTTTTCAGGCTGATTATGGAAAAACAGCTTTCAAAACAGGATATTGAACAATTTTATGCGCTGTGCGATCGTTTGAGCGATGAGCTGAAAGAACAGAAGGCGGACAAATTTGTATATTTTTATCCGCTTTTTCAAAAGTTTAAGGAATCCCTGCATGAAAAACTGCAGCCGGCGGAAGTGATTGCCGCCTGTTTGCAACAAGGGCTGTATCCTGACTTAATGAAGGCATTGAAACGGAATTTGTAGCTGCCCGAAACGGGTCAGAAGCGGTTCAGCGAAGGTTTTCCCAACAGTTCCGTTTCAATGACATCATCCAGCTCCCCATTGAAAATGGAATTTTCTACAATGTCCATAAAATCTTGACCATAAATCTGGCGTACGATCGCAGCCAGTTCCATCATGTCCGGAAATTTGCCGTAAAGATCGTAAAGCGGCATCGTGCCTTGTACGACGGTGCTTTTTTTCGGGTTAAACGCTTCCAATGACTTTAAAAAAATCTCTCTTCCTTTATTAGTTAATTGAATATACGTGTTCCGCTTGTCGTTTTCCTTTTTCGAGAATTCGAGCAAGCCGCGCTCCTCAAGCTTTTTCGAAAAATTAAAAGCTGTTGATACGTGCATCACCCCGAATTTTGCCACGTCCGAAATCGATGCGCCCTTTAAATGATAGGCAATCCATAAAATATGATGTTCATTGATGTTCAGATCGAAAGGCCTAATCCATTGCTGCCAGTCTTTTTCAATCGTTTTCCAGAGCGCTTTCGACAATTGCGTGACCCTTTTGCAAAATAGAAGATACTCATTGGTCGTCAACATTTGTTCCGTCATATTTTTCCCATCACCCCTTACCCTATATATTATCATTATGCCAGTAAAATAAAAAGTAATAAAAAACAATTTCAGTTCTGAAGAGTAAATTCATCAATTTTTAGATGTTTTATGATAAAATGACTTATCCACATTTAGAAAATTTTTCCATCTATTTTTTCTGCTTTCAAAGTCAAAAAGAGCCGAATTTGCAAATTTCTTTTTTAAAATTGTGGATAACTTCAAAAAAACCTTTTTTTACATCACATCCTTTGCTATAATATAACCATTAAGTAAACCTTACTTGTATTGGCTTACTTAAATGGGTGAAATCCTCGTCTGTTAAAATGCGTGTCCGAAACGATTCCAACAGATTTGAGGATTTTTCTTTTGCCGTTTTTTTGAGTGCTTTTAAGATTGACGAACCTTTTTCAAACAGCTGTCTAATAATATCTGTTATTTGAACTAATAAATAATGATTTTTCATGGCTGTGTAGTTTTGGCTATTGGCATGTTCTATATTGTAACGATTATTTTTTTGTTCGTTAAATCCTTGATTTTCAATCTTCCAGCGGCTTCTTCCTGCAGCGATGAGTCGTTCCACGTTCTTTTTCGTGATTTTAATATCCGTTATAAATACATACTCTTTCGATTTCCCATCCTCTGTTTTCATTGTGGCCTCCATCAGATTGACCGTTCTGTCTTTGTAGGCAATATCATTCACCCAAACTAATGAATTCTGATCCTTACTTTGTTCCAGCTCTTTTATTGCCTTAAACTCCGTCGAGATACTTTTAATTCTCCCTTCCTTAAATCTGCATATATATTTCCATTTGTGCGCCCTGCACAGATTAAATACCGTTTCACATGCATAGAGACTATCTCCCAAGATACAAATCGGTAGTCTTTTAAATATTTTTTTTATTTTCTTTGCCAGCCTGTCGAAGGCTTTTAATTCACAATCTTGCTTAGAAACATTTTCTGATTCATTTTCGATAAATTCGGAGGCAATACTGAAGACCATATCCCCCACGACAAGCTTGGCTTCAAGTACATGGTGCATATAAAGTACGTTCGTTTCTCCTGTTTCTTTATTTGTATATGCCCGTCTCAGGCAGTGTTTACAATGTTTCTCATGAAAGGTGTGTAATCCAGTTCCATCAATGATGACACCCCAGTACTTTCCTTCAATTCGATAAGACTCGAGAGACCTTTTTTTCAATAATTCTTTAATCATATACGTTCTAATTTTTTCTAATTCATTTACATCTAAGCCAGATAAAAAGTCGTTAATTGTATCATAATGTGGAAGTTCTTCAAGAGAATCTAAGCCTAACACCTTCCCTACATTTTTAATACATTCTTCTTTATTAAAACGCTCACTCATGTTTCTCATGGATTTTAGGCCGGTCATATTTTTCAACATCATCGTAAATAAAAGGACCTCTGGACCATAAGTGATATAGCTTTGATGTCGGTGGTCTGCTACCTTTTTTAGGTTATTCATCAGGTCTTTGAAAAAATGCTTCTGAATTTTAAGGAACTCGAAAAAATAATTTGCTTCTTTTTCACGATTTCTTTTTTCTTTTCTAGTAACCAAAATAAAAACCCCCTCAAAACAGCCAAGTTTAATTAGGGCTTGCTGAACGAATCAAATTTTAGCTTGTATTCGACTTGTCACTAAGCCATGCCAAAATATTCGTCCAGCAAGCTCTAATTATTTAAATTATTACATATTTAGCCGCATTTTTGGGGGGGGGAATAGTTAAATTATCACGAAAAATTTTTACTCCTCAGAGCTGAAACAATTTACTAAATTTTTTTGAAAAGAATAGCAAAGAAAAAGCCCGGAAAGCGGTTGTTGCTTTCCGGACAGCGAAAAGTCAGGAAGATTTTTTCTCCATTTGTTGTTCCATGTTTTCAATCGTTTTCCGGATTTCTTTGATTTCATTTTGCAGGGCGTCTTTGTTTGGCTCAATGCTTTTTTGCCATTCTTCGATACAGTGTTGGATTTCTTCCATTACGTTCGTGGCGACTTTTTTGCCTTCTATTGAAAAATCTTCGACGGATGCTTTTAAGTCTTTTACATTTTCGGCGATCCTTTTGGCCGATTCAATGAAATCACCGGAATTATTTTTGATGGCTTCCCGTATTCTTTTTCCGGAAGCGGGTGTGGTGAAAAGGACGGAAACAGCGCCTGCTGTTGCTCCAACCAGTAATCCGTAAAATAAACTGGATTTGTTCATGGAATGCACCTCCTGGAATGGTCTTTTATCCTCATGATATAGAATTTGCCAGTCTTTTGCAAAGTTCTCTTTCTTTTTTGCCGGGCTCGTCCAAAGCGATATTCCAAGCTTGACCGCGGATTGTCCTTCACGGGCGGTATGAAGGACAAAAGAGCGGACGCCACGCATCCAACTGTCTTTCATCAGCCCGATGAAAGACAAAACCTGGCCCCCGTGCCGTGGAATTGTCCTTCACAGGCGGTATGAAGGACAAAAGAGCGGGCGGCATGCATCCAACTGTCTTTCATCAGCCCGATGAAAGACAAAACCCGGCCCCCGCACCGCAGAATTGTCCTTCATAAGCGGTATGAAGGACAAAAGAGCGGGTTCGGCGCGTGCCTCTGTTTGTTCTTTACCCGCGTCTGGTACATGTTAATCCGCATCAGGGCATATGATGTAATAGTCCAGGCAGAAAAGAGGGGGAGTTCGTTGGGGCGTGTTGCTTTCTGCTTTTTAATGGCCGGCGTTGTCCTGTTTGCCGCGATGGTCCGGCACATGCTGCTGTACCAGAAAAGAAGAATTTATCCGCCGCGGAAAG
This sequence comes from Weizmannia sp. WK01, assembly GCF_025905465.1. Lineage (NCBI taxonomy): Bacteria > Bacillati > Bacillota > Bacilli > Caryophanales > Bacillaceae > Heyndrickxia > Weizmannia sp. WK01. Next base: position 1,096,731 of record NZ_CP109616.1, read on the forward strand.
TCATAAGAAAAAGGATTGCATTTTTCGGAACGGCCGGAATGGTTTTCCTGCTTCTCGCCGCTCTGTTTCATTTATTTTAAGCTGTGCAAGCGAAAAAAACCGCCGGAAACCCGGCGGCCATTTTCACGCTTGCATGCTGTGGGCGGCATTTGTGCGCTTTGCAACGTTTGAGATGATCGGAAAAAGAATAAACATCGCAACTGCATTGAGCACGGTTGCCGGCAAAACGACGGTGCCAAACAAAATGGCAAAAGGCCCTGGCAACCCGGCAATAAAGAACGCGGATCCTAAGAAAATGATGCCTGAAATCAGTGTGCCAATGGCCGTGAATACAATCAGTGCCGGCAGCTTTTTTGCCAGTTTTCCGGAAGCGAGAAGCAAACCGTAAAAAGCAAAAGAAGTGATACATTTATCGATGATGTTCGGGAAAAAACCGCCCGGGAAGCTGGTGGTCAGGCCGGAAATGATGCCGGTCAGTACACCAAGCAACAGTACGTATTTTTTCTCCTTGAACAAAATAATGCCGATAAACATCATAGTAAGCATCATATCCGGTTTCATCCCGAACACGAAGCCCGGAATCACCGTGTGTAATACCGTGCCGATCCCAACAAGCAACGCCAAGCTGACAAGTGATTTTGTCTTCATCTGTCTCCACTCTCCTATTCTCATCTCATCTGGTGCTTTCCCGACGTACCCTCATGGCCGGCGGCGAAAGATTAACCTTATTATAGCATGCAGCCGGAAAAAGTGACGCATGTTTTGATCAAATTGGGCGCAACAAAAAATGGCAGCCCAAATGGCCGCTGAAAAAAATAAGCGCGAACCCGGCTGCAAAAACGCAAAAGTGGGCTTATTCAGTGGCACTACCCGGTGCAACTTATATTTTTTTGGAAATCTCCGCGGCGATTTGCTGGAGGTCCTCCTGGCTGTAATCTTTTTCATGTGTTTTCCAGACTGCCCCGAAGCCGTCTCCTTTTCCATATCGCGGGATCAGGTGCATATGATAATGGAATACAGACTGGCCGGCAATCTCGCCATTATTGTTCAACACATTGAGCCCCACAGGCTGGAATGCCGCTTTCAATGCATTGGCTACGACAGGGACGGATTCAAAGAAATTGCGGGCAATCTCCGGCGTCAGTTCGTAGACATTCTCTTTATGTATTTTCGGGACAATCAGGGTATGGCCCTTTGTCACCTGGCTGATGTCAAGAAAAGCGTATACATGCTCATTTTCGTACACTTTTGCACTCGGGATTTCACCGTTTATAATCTTGCAAAAAATACACATTTTGATCAACCTTTCCATTTTTTTGATTTCATTATAACGGATGAAAAGGCGAAAGAAAAGGAAACGGGGCGGAAATCTGCGTTTCCGCCCCGCTCTGCAGGGTTTTTCAACTAGCCGAAAAGCACCTTTGATCAACACTTCATTTACGAATGATATGGTTGATAATGGGCTTCCTCAACTTTTTCCAACGCGATCATCCCCTTATTGGGTAACGTTTAAAGTGCATCACCTTTAAACAGATTCACCGCCAGCACCTCATGAAAAGGGTGCCTGGAAGTCGGTTATGGCTAATGTAAAGCATCGTTACTGGTCTTTGACAACCACCCCGATTGCTTGTTTTTCCCCTGCAAGTATAGGATGGGCAAATGGTTGGAATCTATACATGCGCATTGCAAAAATTTTTCAGGCGCGCAGTTGGCATTCAGTCACGAACGCTTTCATGGTACAATAAAGGGTACAGATCAGAACTTTTGACATAAAGGGGTTCTTTAGATGACATTATTGGAAGTGGCGTCCTTAACAGGTGGATATACGAAAAAACCTGTGATTCAAGATGTTTCATTTACAGTAGAAGCGGGGCAGCTGATCGGGCTGATCGGCTTAAACGGCGCCGGAAAAAGTACGACCATCCGGCATATTATCGGGTTAATGGAACCGAAAAAAGGGCGGATCACGATCAACGGCAAAAACTTAAACGCGGATCCGGACGCTTATCGGAAGCAGTTTTCGTACATACCGGAAACCCCGATTTTATATGAGGAACTGACGCTGGAAGAACATTTAAAACTGGCGGCAATGGCATATGGCATCGATGAAAAAACCTATGCGGACAGAACCGCGCCTTTATTAAAGGAATTCCGCCTGCATAAAAAGCTCGGCTGGTTTCCGGCCAATTTTTCAAAAGGCATGAAGCAAAAGGTGATGATTATGTGCGCCTTTTTAGTCCAGCCGAGCCTGTACATTATTGACGAGCCTTTTCTCGGCCTCGACCCGCTCGGCATCCAGTCACTGCTGGATTTGATGGGCACGATGAAGAAAAAGGGGGCGGGCATCCTGATGTCCACCCACATTCTTGCAACGGCAGAACGGTATTGCGACGGATTCATCATTTTGCATAACGGGCGGATCCGTGCGAAAGGAACATTAGAAGAGCTGCAGCAGCAATTTTCGATGCCCGGCGCAACATTGGATGATTTGTATATCCAATTGACAAAGGAAGATGACGATGAACGAAATTGACCGCCTTTGGAAAGAAAGATTTGCTTCCTACTTACAAAACCTAAGGCGCTATACACGGTATATTTTTAATGACCATTTGCTGTTTGTGCTGATTTTCGGGCTCGGTGCCGCCGCTTTTTATTACAGCCGCTGGGTGAAGCATCTCAGTCCAGATTTTCCCGTTGCCCTTGTAATGGGCCTTTTGCTCGGGTTGTTTCTGGCGGCGAGCCCGGTGTACACGCTGTTAAAAGAAGCGGACCGGGTGTTTCTTATCCCGATGGAAATGCGGATGCGCCCGTTTTTTAAAAAAGCGATCCTGTTTTCCTTCAGCATTCAGGCTTATCTGCTTCTGTTTGTGCTTGCCGCTTTGATGCCGATGTATGCGGCTGTTACGGGGCACGGATTCGGCCGTTTTTTTGGTCTGCTGATCCTGCTGCTCGTGTTAAAAATGTGGAACCTGCTTTTGAGCTGGAACGTGTATAAACTGCCGGAGCCGTATGCCCCTGTTTTCGACTGGATCATCCGGTTTGCATTAAGCGCCGCGTTTGTGTTTCTCGTTGTCAATGAGGCAAACCTCTTTCTTGTGGTCATTCTGGCTGTCGTTATGCTCGGCTTGTTTCTGTATTTTTACCGGCTCGCCCAAAAACGGACACTCAGATGGGATGCGCTCATTGAACGCGAAGAAAGGCGGCTAATGGGTTTTTACCGGTTTGCAAATCTGTTTGCCGATGTGCCGGAACTAAAAGGGCAGGTCAAACGGCGCAAATGGCTCGATCCGCTCCTCGCCGGCATCCGGTACGGCCAGGAACATACGTATCAATACTTATTTGCCCGCACGTTCCTCAGGACAAGCCAGTATTTCGGGCTTTTTGTCCGGCTGACCGCGATCGGGGCCGTGCTGTTGTTTTTCAGCCATGAACGGGTGCTCACGCTCGTTCTTGCCGTCGTGTTTATTTATTTGACAGCTTTCCAAATGATCCCGATGATCGGCTCCCACGATTTAAAAATCTGGCTACGCCTCTATCCGGTGCCCCGCAAGTTGAAAGAAACGTCTTTTATCCGGCTGCTTGCAGTCTGCCTGTATGTGCAGACGGTCATTTTTGCAGCGGCGGCCGCATTGAACGGCTTGTGGATGAACGGTCTTTTCGTCCTTGTGGCAGGCGCTGTATTTTCCTGGCTGCTTGTCGCCTGGTATGTCCCCGGAAAAATTCGGCGCCAGTAACGCCGGCGTAAATTTAAAAATGGCGCAGGCTCTCCATGTAAGCGGCGGTTCAGTTGGCAAGTGGCAGCCTGCTCGTAAACATGAAAAACGGCACAAGCTGGAGAGCCTGTGCCGTTTTTCCATGTCCGACCGCCCCATTTGAATGCGTCCGTCTATGGCGTTTTCAGCCACTGGCCAAAAAGCCGCCCCTTGTCTTTAGAGATTGCAGGCTTTTGCTGAAAAAACGGAACCCCATGCCTGCAGCGGTTTTTCAAAACGCCCGGATTGCCGGGGAAAATAAAACCAGGCCGGCAACGTTGATGCTTGAGCATTTTCAGACGTTCTGGTACCGGATGGCTGCTGCACCCAAAGTTTTGGCGGCAATAAGCATCGCTTTTTCATGGATGTCAAAGCGCGGATGGTGATGCGGATAGGCCGGGTCGGCTTTTTCCGGGTCCGCCCCTGTAAAGAAAAAGACGCCTTTTACATGCTGTAAATAATAGGCAAAATCTTCCCCGATCATTGACGGGTCGACTTCTTCCACATTGGTGACACCTTCGATTTCTTTTGCGCAGTCGGCCAAAAATGCTGTTTCAGCCTCATGGTTCACAACCGGCGGATATCCGCGGAAATAGTGATAATCATATGTGCAGTCCGCCGCCAGGCATGTGCCTTGGATGATCCTTTCGATTTCTTTTTCCACCCTGTCCCGCACATCTTCGTCAAATGTCCGGACCGTGCCCGTGATTTTCGCCGTATCGGCAATGATATTGAAAGCATCGCCGGATGAAAAGGACCCGACCGTTAAAACCGCGGACCGGATCGGATTAATCCGGCGGCTGATGACTTGCTGAAGATTCGTGACAAGTTGCGCCCCGACTACGACCGCGTCTTTCGAAAGATGGGGCTGGGCGCCGTGCCCGCCATGGCCTTGGATCGTCACTTCAAACCGGTCGGCAGCCGCCATAAACGGCCCTCTCCGGTATTGGATATGTCCAACCGGGACCGTTGCCCATAAGTGTGTGCCGAAAATGGCATCCACGCCTTCGAGGCAGCCATCTTCGATCATGGCTTTTGCCCCGCCTGGCGCGTATTCTTCGGCATGTTGATGGATGAAAACATACTCGCCTTCCAATTCATCTTTCAATTCATGTATCGCTTTGGCGAGCATCAGCAGTGTCGCCGTATGCCCGTCGTGTCCGCATGCGTGCATCACACCCGGCACCTGTGATTGATAGGGCACATCATTTTCCTCCTGGATCGGCAGCGCATCAAAATCGGCTCGGAGCGCGATGGTTTTCCCTGGCTTTGCGCCTTTTACACGGGCGACGACACCGTTTCCGCCGACATGTTCGCGCGGCCGGATGCCGAGGTTTTTGTAAAAATCAGCGATATAGCGGGCTGTTTCCACTTCTTTAAAGGACAATTCCGGGTGCATATGGAGATATCTTCTTGTCTCCACCATTTCCGGGTACAAACCGTCCAGTTTTTTATGTATTTTTTCCAACACTGTCATCTGCGATTCCCCCAACCAGTTATTTTTACTATTATACCATAATTGTGAAAAAGTCTGCTGCTTTATCGCGGTAACAGCAAAAAGAAAGCGGCACCTGCAGATGCAGGCTGCCGCTGTTGACGCCTTACTACATCATTTACCGCACCGTGTCAAAACGGGCCGCTGTTGGCCTGTGCGAATGGGGAGATCGCAGCTTCAGCCGTCCCGTTTCCGGTCTGCCTGGACATGGACATGGGTCAGATTAGAAACATCGCGACAATGGTTGTCACAATGAGACCGGTGATGACAGGGATTACATTGCGTCTTGCCAGTTCAAACGGGTCGACATTGCAAATAGCGGCAGCTGGAATTAATGCCCACGGAATGATTGTTCCCCCGCCAACGAAAATTGCGGCAATTTGCCCGAGTGCGGTCAGGGTGGCGGCTCCCGAACCAATCGCATGGGCAAACAGTGCTGCAATTGAGCCGGCGAGTGAAATGCCGGAAAACCCCGATCCGTCAAGACCGGTAATGACGCCAACTCCGGCTGTTGTCAGTGCGCCGATTTCTTTTGAGACCGGCATAACCGATGCCAGGGCGCTGCCAAGATCATTCACAATTCCTTGGGAAGCGTCCGGCAGATCGGCATGGATCATCGTATGGAAACCGTCGCCGCCAAGATAGAAAAACGCGGCAATCGGAATGACGGGGCCGAACACCTGGAAACCGAACTGCAGACCGTCTATCAAATATTTTGTTACTTTTTCAAGGCCGTTTTTATGGGAACCGGCCATTGTAATGAGAAGCAGGATCATGATTGAGGTGCCGCCAACGAGTGCGGTTGCCGCATCCCCCTGCAAATGAAAAAGAACCATGGCAACGATGTCAAGGATGAAAAAAACAGGAATGAAAAGAGCAAAAAGTTTTTTGTATACCGGCTTGAGCCTGGGGACTTTTGCATCAGGCGGTGCGGTGCGGCCGGCCGGGTTCTCCCCGGCAGCAAGCAAGCCTTTTTTCATATCGCGTTTAAGCAGCAGAAAAGCGGTAACGGTCGTCACCACGCCCATCACGATGACGAGTGGCACGCTTGCTTCTATTACGGACGATACGGGAATGCCGGCACCGTCAGCTGTCAGTTTCGGCGCCCCCTGGATGACATAGTCGCCGGAGAGGGCGATCCCGTGCCCGAACAAGTTCATTGCGACAGCTACACCGATCGCCGGCAGCCCGACCCGGAGTGCAACCGGCAAAAGCACAGCCCCCATCAGTGCGACAGCAGGGGAAGGCCAAAAGAAAGTGGAGATAAACAGCATTAAAAAGCCGATGATCCAAAAAGCGAGATTCGGCCCTTTTATCAGCTTTGCGAACGGGGCCACCATCACATCATTGATCCCGGTATCAAGCATGCTCCTGCTCATTGAGACGATAATGGAAATGACAAGAATGATGGGCAGCAATTCTTTGATCGCAAATACAAAGCTTGTAAAAATACCGCTGACAGACGCAGTGAACGATCCCGTTGCAATCCATGCAATGATGAAAATGCCGGCAATACATACAAGGGACGTATCCTTTTTCAGTACCATCATCAGGATAATGAAAAAAATAAACATCAAATATACAAAGTGAATGGCAGTCAGATCAATGCCCATTTCCATTGCCCCCTTCTTGATGCAGCATATGGCGGGGGCAATAAATGGGTGACTGTCACGATCAGAGTGCTTATGGCAATATTATCTGCGTAAATCCGAATGGTAACAATAACAGATCCCGGCTGCCTAAGCAGGCGGCCGGGATCTGTTTATCCTTCCTCTTCATCTTGCGGGATGACATATTCTTTTGTAAAAGCAGGGGCATCGTATGTGCTTTTGTTTGTGCCGATTTCATCCAGATCCAGGCTATGGATAAGCAAATAGTCAATGGAACGCTTCCATCTTTCGAAACTTTCTTTGTCTTTCCAGCCGGTAATGGCGATATACGTATCCCCTTTTACCGGGCGGAGGAGCCGGTATGCTGCAAAACCGGGCTTATTCTCTATGGCCGGGGTGTTTTTTTTGAAGTGGAATTCGTAAACCGGTTTTCCTTCATCCGGAATCGGAAGATGGGTAAAAATGAAGAATATGCCGTCTTCCAAATTCCCGTTGGAGGCAGCTAGCTGATAACGGCGTGGCGAGGCAAAAACGGTTTTCCCCTCCGTTTCGTGCAGCAACAGGGCATGTTCCGGGTTTTGCAACAGCACCATCTTTTCATCGGGATATTTTTCCTTTATTTTTAAGAGAAAATCATAAGTACCCGTTGTGACGTAGACATTCATTTCTATCACCCCTCTCTACTTCCAGTTTAACCTATATCTTTCCGCTGTTCAATTTGTAAAGTTTTGCAAAATAAAGACGGCGGCCGAAAGCGAATAGAAATAGGAAGCGGCTCACGCCTTTTCATCTTTTCTGTCTGTGCCGGAGAGGCGATGGGGGAAGGAAGCGGCACAAAATGGAATAATAATGAAAAAACCGGGTAAAAATCGGACATAGCCTGTATTTCGCGTACAACCCTAAGGAAAAGCAAAATACGGCAAATTTGTGACAGTTGAAAGAGCTGGCTGCACAATGCTTTTTAAAACGATTATAGTAAAAAAAGATATTACCCTTTCAGGATAAAATAGTTTTTATTTGAAAAGAATTATTATAAAATAAATGGTGACTGTGTGGCGTGAGGAGGATAACATTTGAAGAAAAAAATCCTAAACGATTCCCTTTTAAAAGCGGCCAGGGGAGAACAGACAGGCCGCGTCCCCGTCTGGTATATGCGGCAGGCCGGCAGATCCCAGCCTGAATACCGGAAACTGAAAGAAAAATATTCTCTGTTCGACATCACGCATCAGCCGGAACTGTGCGCATATGTGACAAGGCTGCCGGTAGAGCATTACGATGTGGATGCCGCCATTCTTTATAAAGATATCATGACGCCGCTCCCCGCCCTCGGTGTGGAAGTTGAAATCCTCAAAGGAGCAGGCCCTGTCATACATAACTCGATTTCTTCGTTAAAAGATGTGGAAAAATTGGGGGAGTTGCATCCGGAAGAAGATGTTCCCTATGTGCTGGAGACGATCCGGCTGTTAACGGAGGAACAATTGGCGGTTCCGTTGATCGGATTTTCCGGCGCGCCTTTTACTCTGGCCAGTTATATGATTGAAGGCGGGCCTTCAAAAGATTATAGAAAAACAAAAGCGTTTATGTATACAGAACCAAAAGCGTGGTTTGCGCTGATGGAAAAACTGGCGGACATGATCATCGTGTATGTAAAAGCACAAATCAAAGCCGGTGCCAGCGCCATTCAAATATTCGATTCATGGGTGGGCGCTTTAAATGCAGCGGATTACCGCAATTATATAAAACCTGTAATGGAACGGATATTTACCGCATTGCGAACAGAAAATGCCCCGTTCATCCTGTTCGGTGTCGGGGCCGGGCATCTGGCGCTAGAATGGAACAGCCTGCCAATTGATGTGGTTGGCCTCGACTGGCGGCTGCCAATCCAAAAAGCGCGCGCGCTCGGCGTGACAAAAGCAATCCAGGGGAATCTTGACCCCGCCGTGCTCTTGTCCCCGTGGGAAGTTATTCAAGAAAAGGCGGCCGCCATACTGGACGAAGGCATGGCGCAGCCGGGTTACATCTTTAACCTCGGGCACGGCGTCACCCCTGATGTCCGTCCGGAAACATTAAAAAGGCTGACAACGTTTATTCATGAATACAGCGAAAGAAAACAACAGGAGGAAGCATAATGGAAAAGAAAAAAATCGGACTGCTTGTCATGGCGTACGGCACGCCGTATAAAGAAGAAGATATTGAGCGTTACTATACCCATATCCGGCACGGGAGAAGGCCCCAGGATGAGATGCTGGAAGATTTGAAACGCCGGTATAAAGCAATCGGAGGTCTGTCCCCGCTTGCCAAAATAACAGAAAACCAGACATATGCGCTTGAAGCGAGGCTGAATGAACGGACGGACGGAGCGGAATTTAAAGCTTATATCGGCTTAAAACATATTGAACCTTTTATTGAAGATGCCGTCAAACAAATGCATGATGACGGTATTGAAGAAGCGGTATCGATCGTGCTTGCGCCACATTACTCGGCTTTTAGCGTGAAATCGTACAACGAAAGGGCGAAAGAAGCAGCGGCAAAACTGGGTGGGCCCGCCATCCAATCGGTCGAAAGCTGGTATGATGAACCGAAATTTGTCGATTTTTGGGCACAGCAACTTCAGAAAACGTATGCTACAATGAGTGAAGAAGAACGTGCGTCTTCCTGCCTGATTGTATCGGCCCACAGCCTCCCGGAAAAAATTTTGCAGTACGGCGACCCGTATCCGGAACAAATCCGGGAAACAGCTGATCTGATTGCGGAGGCAGCGGGCGTCCAGGCGTATGCAGTCGGCTGGCAAAGTGCAGGCAATACGCCGGATCCGTGGCTCGGCCCCGATGTGCAGGACCTTACAAGAACGCTGTATGAAAAACATCATTATAAGGCTTTCATTTATGCTCCGGTCGGGTTCGTTGCGGAACATCTGGAAGTTTTATATGATAATGATTATGAGTGCAAGGCAGTTTGCGATGCAGTCGGCGCATCGTATTATCGCCCGGAAATGCCGAATGACAACCCGGCTTTTATTGATGCGCTGGCTGAGGCCGTTTTGAAAAAAACAAAATTCGGTTTACTGCCGCAAGAATAGGCAGCCGCCGGAGATTTTTAACGTATTTCCATAAAACATGACATTATTGCCAAAGAAGGTGCTGACCATGGCCGGAAACAGAAAAAAAGTAGCTGTACTTGGCGGCGGAATCACCGGCTTGACAGCTGCTTATTATTTGCGGCGCCTTGTTGAGGACCAACAGCTGCCGCTTGATGTGATATTGTTGGAAAAAGGGCGCCGGCTTGGCGGCAAAATCCAGACGGTCAGGCGTGCCGGATTTGTCATTGAACGCGGGCCGGATTCTTTTCTGGCAAGAAAGCAAAGCGCTTTGCATCTGGCAGAAGATCTCGGGCTTTCGCCTTCCCTCGTATCTAATGCGACAGGCAAATCTTATATTTTATTAAACCAACAGCTCTATCCGGTGCCAAGAGGGTCTGTGATGGGCATTCCGACAAGATTAGCGCCTTTTTTTGCTTCTCCTTTGTTTTCCGTTACCGGCAAAATCCGGGCGCTCTGCGATTTGATCCTGCCCCGGAAAAATACCGGTGAAGACCAGTCAGTCGGGGATTTTGTCCGCTACCGGCTCGGTGAAGAAGTGCTGGAAAACCTTGTTGAACCATTATTGTTCGGGGTATATGCCGGGGATGTCGACGAGCTGAGCGTGCTGGCAACGCAGCCTCAATTTTTCGAGGCTGTCCAAAAGCACCGCAGCCTGATCCTCGGCATGAAAAAAGTAGCAGCGGAATTTGCGCAAGACTCCAGGCCTACCCGGAAAAAGGGGGCTTTTTTAACCTTTCAAAACGGCCTTGAAACGCTCGTTGAAGCACTTGAGGAAAAAATCGGCGCTGAGGCAGTCATGAAGGGTGTGACGGTGGACGCGATTGAAAAAAGCGCGGGCGGCGGGGATTACAGGATCACATTGACAAATGGAACCCACATGAAAGCGGATTATATTATTTCAGCCCTCCCCCATTTTTCGCTCCCCCATATTTTTTCAAAGTATGCTTTTTTTGCGCCGCTCGAAAAGGTGCCATCCACGTCCGTCGCAACCGTATCGATGGCGTTTCCGGAGAGCGCGGTAAAAAAAGACATTGACGGGACAGGCTTTGTGGTGACGAGAAACAGTGATTATACAATTACAGCCTGCACGTGGACGCATAAAAAATGGCCGCACACCGCACCGGAAGGAAAAGCGTTGCTGCGTTGTTATATCGGCCGGTCGGCGGAAGCCGCGGTCGTCGATCTCGCAGATGACAGGATCCAGAAAATCGTGCTGGAAGATTTGAATAAAATCATGGAAATTACAGCAGAACCGGAGTTTACGGTTGTTTCCCGCTGGAAATATGCAATGCCGCAATATACGGTAGGCCATAAAGAAAGAATGGATAAGATTTTAGCGGCAGCCAAACATGAATTGCCGGGCATTTCTTTTGCCGGCAGCTCGTTTAACGGGGTCGGCGTGCCGGACTGCATCTCCCAGGGAAGGGCGGCGGTTGGCGAGATGCTCCGGTACTTCCAACTCAAGGCTGAATTTTAATAGACAGTGAAGAAGCGGTAGGGTGCATTCGACTGGCACCTGCCGTTTTTATTGTCCCGAAACGGGAGTCAGGCATGTATAAATTTTTCCGGCGCGTTGCCAGGTAAGTATGCCGCATCAGCGCGCACTCCCCAATGGAGAAATGCTTTATTTGAAGAAGCGGGCAAGCTGAAAAATGAAAAGCTTGAATGATTCGTTTTGGCAAGAAGCAGATTCACTGAATGCAATTACTTGATGTTCAAGGGGAAACGTGGTATATTACTTTTTGTGCAAAAATGACCAAAAAACCAAAATAGTCAATTGTTCTCGAGGGAGGTGGAAAGCTTGGAAACGGACCGCAGGCTGCAAATATTAAACGCTGCTACAAAATCTTTTGCCCAGTATGGTTATAAAGCGACAACAATGGATCTGATCGCGAAAATGGCCAATGTTGGAAAAGGGACCATTTATAACTTTTTCCGCAATAAAGAAGAATTATTCCATGAAATCATTGCCCGCCTGATTGATGAAATGGAGCAGGTGGCAGAAGCGTCAATGGATCCAGATGCTTCCTTTTATGCCAATCTGCATTCCGCTCTGTTCAGCATCCTTGAATTCCGCAAAACCCATCAGCTGACGCTTAAATTATTTGAAGAGCAGAAAGAAATGGGAACGCCGGCCGTCAATGACATGGTCGAGAAAATTGAAGAGCGGATCATTGACTATTTGAAGGGGATGCTCGAACGGGCGATACAGGCGGGGAAAATCAAACCGTGCAATCCGGAACTGACCGCTTTTATCATGTTTAAACTGTACGTCGCCATTATTTTTGACTGGGAAAAGCACCATGATTCCCTGTCGAAAGAGGAAATCGCGGAGGCGTTTGAACTGTATTTGTTAAAAGGGCTGCAGAACTGATTTTTCGGTTGGAAAAGGAGGTATTTTAGATGGACAATTTATGGTTCGCGGAAATACGGAATATTTTACGTTCGCCGAAAAAGCTGATTGAAACGGCAGCCATTATTCTTGTGCCAATTTTATATGCCGGCATGTTTATCTGGTCTTTTTGGGATCCGTACGGGCATCTTGAAAAATTGCCGGTTGCCGTTGTAAATGAAGACAAAGGAGCACAAATGGAGGGGGAACATCTCGCCCTCGGGGATAAGCTCATCAAAAATTTAAAGGAAAAGGACAGTTTTGATTTTCACTTTGTCGATAAGCAAACAGCGGAGAAAAAACTGAACGATAACCAATATTATATGATTATAGAGATCCCTGAAGATTTCTCTAAAAACGCAACCACATTACTGGATAAAAACCCAAAAAAATTGCAGTTGAACTATATTCAAAACCAAGCAATGAACTACACTTCTTCCAAAATTGAAGAATCTGCAATGACAAAAATAAAATCGAGCGTTGCAGAACAGGTGACAAAAACGTATGCGGAAGAAGTATTCGGCAAAGTGAAAGAGATGGCAAACGGCTACCGGTCTGCCGGAAACGGGGCAAGTAGCCTTGCCAAAGGGAGCGGAAAACTAAACGACGGCGCAGTTGTCTTAAGAAAAGGAACGGAAAATTTATTGACCGGCGCTACAGCCTTGAACGACGGCATCGGCCGGGTTCATAACGGCGCGGCTGATTTAAACAAGGGCGCTTTGAAACTGTATAACGGTTCACGCACGCTCGGCGAAGGAATTGCCCAGGCGAACAGCGGCGCCGTTTCCTTGAAAAACCATTTAGCCCAATTGGCGGCAAGCTCGGTTACTTTTTCAAACGGGCTGTCGGAGGCAAAATCGGGTGCTGACAAGGTCGCAAATGGTTCAAAATCGTTGGCCTCAGGCATGAACCAGCTGCAGACGGCAAGTGGCCAGTTGCTTGATGCGTCGAAACAGCTTCAATCTGGTGCCGACAAGGTGGCAAACGGGAGCGCCACATTAAGTAATGGCTTAAATGATGCAAACAAAAAGCTTCCGGCGTTAACGAGCGGCACCGCCAAAGTGCAAAGCGGCGTAAAAGAGCTGCAACAAAAGTTGCCTGAAAATCTTGCAGCGGGCATTACAAGCCAGATGGAGAAAACGATGATGTCCCCTCGTGTTCAGTCACAAATCGATGCGATGAGCGGTAGCATGTTTGACCAGCAAAAGGCACAGGCAGAAAACTTGCTCAGCCAGTTAAAACAAGTGCTGCCACCCGAAACGTATCAGACGGTTTCCAACCAAATCTTAAGTAATTATACAGATAAAAAGAAACAGGAATTCCAACAAGCATTCCAAGACGAGGTCAAAAATAAGCTTTTGGCATCGTTAACCAGCGGGTCTGCCTCTACGCAAGCCGCTTTGCAAAGCCAAATTCAACAGGCGATTGCTCCGTACTTTTCCGACCTGAACGAAGGGCTTACAAAGGTAAGCAGCGGGCAGCAAAAATTGCAAACTGGTATTGACCAACTTACCAAAGGTGCCAATACTTTGAATGCTGGCGCACAGCAACTTGCAAGCGGCCAAAATGCATTCGTCAAAAACGCAACCATTTTTAACGGGAAACTGCAACAAGCTGCATCTGGCGCAAACAGCCTTGAATCCGGGGCGACGGCGGTTGCATCCGGACTTGGCCAGCTTTCTAGCGGATCAGGTCAGCTCGTAACCGGAACGAAACAACTGGCAGACGGGTCAAGCACGCTTGCAGAAGGGACCGGAAAACTGGCTGACGGTTCAAACGAATTGACGAACGGTACACAATCGCTTGCAAACGGCTCAAGCGTGCTCGTAAAAGGCACATCCCAATTGTTAAACGGCGCAGGCCAGTTGCAAAGCGGCAGCAAGCAGTTGAACAACGGTGCGGGCAACCTTGTTTCCGGCACAGGCCAATTAAATGACGGCGCAGACAAACTGAGCAATAAACTTGGCAAAGCGGCTGACCAGGCTGGGGCTATCAACCCGACCGGCGCCACTTATAACATGATGAGCAGCCCGGTCCGGCTGAACCATGATGCTGTGACAAAAGTGCCGAACTATGGTACCGGCCTTGCTCCGTATTTCTTATCGCTCGGGCTTTTTGTCGGCGGATTATTGCTGACGATTATCTACAATGTAAAAGCACCGGCAATCATGCCGAAAAACGGGGTAACCTGGTTTCTTGGAAAATTCGGCGTCATGGCACTGATTGGCGTCTTACAATCGCTTTTGGCAGATTTCATTCTGCTTGATCTGCTGAAATTGCATGTGCAAAGTGTGCCGCTGTTTATGATCGCAACCATTGTGACGAGCCTGACCTATATGGCGATCATTCACTTTTTGGTTGCGGCATTCGCCAACCCAGGCAGATACATTTCCGTCATCATTTTGATTTTGCAACTGACGACAAGCGCAGGCACATTCCCGCTTGAATTGATTCCAAAGCCGCTTCAGGCTGTTCATGATCTGATGCCGATGACCTATTCGCTGCAAATGTTCAAAGCGGTGATTTCAAGCGGCGATTTCAGCTACATGTGGCAAAATGTTGATAAGCTTTCGGTCTTTTTTGCAGCGTTTATCTTTCTTTCCCTTCTGTACTTTGTTGTGAAATTTAGACATCTTCACAGGATGGCAGAAAAGGAAGGAGCAGCCTCTCCGGTAGAAGCATAAGAGATTTGCTGTAAAAGCAGCAGGACGAAGCCATTTTGGCCGATCCTGCTGCTTTTTTATTGCAAAATATGACGAACAGGATAAATTGCTTCAGGCAACACGTAAAGGAGGAATGGTTAGTCCGACTATAGTTGTATTTGTAAATGGAGCTGCATGCCGGTATTTTATATTTCAAGGGCTTGCCGGACATTGCTGTAAAAGACAGGTTTCCGCCATTTTCCATGTGAAGCGATCACAAAAGCAGCCCCTTTTTCGGAAACAATGATAAAACTTTCACAAACTTGTCATGAACGGGTATAAAAGCGCTTTCTGCAGGGGCTTATAATAAGATTAGAGATGGTGTAAAGGAAAGGGTGAGAGAGGTGGGCTACGAACGATTGGCCAGTAAACTGGTGCAGCTTTCGGGAGGCGGGGAAAATATTCAAGCGGTTTTCCACTGTTCAACAAGGCTCCGCTTTAAATTAAAAGACCCGGGGCGGGCAAAAAAAGCGGCGGTAGAGGAGCTTGACGGGGTGATTTCGGCCGCTGTTTCCGGCGGGTATTTTCATATTGTGACAGGGATAAATGCCGGGGAAGTGCACAATGACATGTTAAAATATCTGCATCTAGTCCGGATGGAAAGCGGGCAACGGGAAGAAACTTCTGGCTTTGAAAACCCGGTCATGCAGCCGGGCAGATTAACCGGACGCCCGGATGCGGCAGAAATATCCGGCCTTGAGGATCAATTGTTTCATCAGATGATGGACACGGCGACATCCATTTTGAATGCCCGGGGCGGAGGCGAGCCGGTTATGGTCGTTTTATTCGGGTGCAAAAACAAAGAACCGGCCGTTGCCGGAGGTATCCCGCATAAGAAAACGGAAGAACCGGTGCGATATCAGAAAAAGGAAATGATCGCCAGCCCGTTTACAGGGGAAACGATCCCGCTTGAGCAAGTCAATGATCCTGCATTTTCTTCCGGCATACTCGGCAAAGGGGTCGGCATTAAGCCTTCTGTTGGCAAGCTTTTTGCGCCGATCAGCGGGACGGTAACGGCGGTGTTTCCGAGCGGGCACGCGATCGGCATCACGTCCAAAACCGGCATTCAAATTTTGATTCATATCGGTATTGATACGGTCCGGCTCGAAGGAAAATATTATCATGTCCATGTGAAAAAAGGCCAGCCGGTTGAAAAAGGTGAAATGTTAATCGAATTTGATATTCCTGAAATCGAAGCAGCCGGGTACGATTTAACTTCCCCGGTTGTGATCACGAACGCGGACAATTATGTTGAGGTGCTGGAAACGGACCGGAAAAAAGTTGTTGCCAGTGACCAGCTGATGACGATAGTCAGTTAAAAAACAAACAGGGTGCCACATACGGCGCCCTGTTTGTCAGTAAACAATATCCACCTGATGATCTTTGAAAAAACGGAGCCATTCATCACTCGGTTTTTCATCTGTGACCACAAAGTCAACAGCCGAAAAATCCGCAAAATGGACAAAGGCAATTTTGTCGAATTTGCTTTTGTCCGCGAGCAGAATGACTTTATTTGCCTGTTTGAGCATTTCCTTTTTAATATGGCTTTCCGCTTCATTCGAGTCGGTGATCCCCCGCACCATGGAAATGCCTTTACAACTGAACAGCGCCACATCGACATTGTATTGGCGCACAGCATGTTCAGCAACAGAACCGACCAGCGAATTGGAACGTTTCCGCAGCGCTCCGCCTGTTGACAGAAGCTGAATGTTTGACTGGGCCAGTTCGCTTAATGCGATGGCAGAATTGGTTAAGACGACAAGTCCCTCTTTCGTTCTGTTCAACTCTTTTAACGCTTCCAACACGGTCGAGCTCGCATCCGCCACAATCGTATTTCCGTCTGAAATGAGCGGCTGCAGCTTGCCGGCAATGTTTTGCTTTGCTTCCATATTGACGGTGAATCTTGTCTGGTAGGGGAGATCTTCATTTGTATGGAGATTGAGCACAGCACCCCCGTATGTCCGCGTCACAATTCCTTCTTTTTCAAGCTTCTCCAGATCTCGCCTGATCGTCTCTTCCGTTACTTGAAACTCCTTTGCCAAATTGGCAACATACACTTTTTTCTCCCGGTACAGCGTATTTAAAATTTTATCTCTCCGTTCAAAAGCCAGCATGTCCCCAACCCCGTTCCTGTCCTGTATCCTTTTCTCTGATAAGCCCATTTTAGCAAAAATCGTCCGTTTAAAAAAGAAAACAACAAAAGTACAATAAAATAAATAAAAAAATCTTTTTTTATATTGATTTATGTTTGTTCTTTCGCTAGTATAGGAAATGTGAAGAAGGGTTTTCACAAACCAGTTAAAGAAAGCGGTTTCTGAACCAAATTTTGAAGTGCACGCATGGCGGCTTGTTTGTCCCGCTGCCCAACAATCAATATAACATGGAAGGAATAAGGGCGGCGGAAAAAGCCATACAGATTGCTTTTGATGGTTTGTATATCGGACTGCTGGCGGATTTTTCATCTGGTAATAAGATAGAAGATTTTAAAATAAAGGAAAGCGAGGGGTAAAACGTGATCAGAAAAGCGAGTGTAATGTTTGTGCATAAGGATCAATATGAGGAATACAAGCGCCGGCATGACCATATCTGGCCGGAAATGTCAAAAGAATTAAAGGCGCACGGGGCCCGTAATTATTCGATTTTTTTGGATGAAGAAACGGGTCGGTTATTTGCTTATTTGGAAGTGGAAGATGAAGCGCTCTATGAAAAAATGGCAGATACAGAGATTTGCAGAAAATGGTGGGACTATATGGAACCGCTAATGGAAACCAATCCCGATAACAGCCCTGTGTCTGTTGCATTAAAGGAAGTTTTTCACCTGACCTAACAGCCATCCCATTCAGAACTCCAGCAGTTCACATTGTAAGCGATATCAAACCCTTCATAAAAATGATAACAGAAAGGCGGAGAAGAAATGGCGAGAATAGGAAGCAAAAGCACGACCGGCTGGAAAGCGACAATTTCGGTTGCCATGGCCAATTACATTGAAGCCGGTTCCATTATCGCAGCAGCCAGCAGTTTGACGCTCTGGCAGGCTTACCTGCACTTAAACAGCATTTCCGTGGGTTTGTTAAGCGCCCTCAGTGCCAACGCATTTGGC
Source organism: Weizmannia sp. WK01 (assembly GCF_025905465.1). Classification (NCBI taxonomy): domain Bacteria; kingdom Bacillati; phylum Bacillota; class Bacilli; order Caryophanales; family Bacillaceae; genus Heyndrickxia; species Weizmannia sp. WK01. The sequence goes on from NZ_CP109616.1 coordinate 1,114,882, forward strand.
GCGGCAATCGGAGCACTGTTCGGCGGGTATTTAACCGATAAATACGGCAGAAAATTTATCTACACGTATGATTTGCTTGTATATATGCTTGGTGTGTTTTTGATTGCGGTTTCCGTCAACTTTCCGATGCTGTTAATCGGCACCATTATTACCGGGGTAGCCGTAGGAACAGGGGTGCCTGCTTCGTGGACATATATTGCGGAAGAAGCCCCGCATTCAAAGCGTGCGGCCCATGTAGGTACGGCGCAATTGGCATGGTCAACGGGGCCAATGATCACGTTTCTGCTCGCCGTTTTGCTTGCGCCGCTTGGCCTGCTCGGCAGCCGGATTATTTTCCTCCATCTATTAGTCATCGCATTCATCACTTGGTATATCCGCCAGGGGCTTGAAGAATCAGCCATCTGGAAAGAAGATAAAGAAAAAGAAAAAACCGACGCCCAGCTGGGGAAAAAATCAAGAAGCTCCTTGAAAGAATTATTTCGTTTAAAAGTAAACCGCCAGGCCCTCTTTTTACTGATCGGCATTTATCTATTCTGGAACTTAACGGCAGGGGCAATGGGGTACTTTATGCCCTATATTTACCAAAATGTTGGCGGCCTGACGAACGAACAGGCGAACTTGCTGCAAGCTTTCCTCTGGGCGTTAACGGTGCTGACAACCTATGTTGTCTTTATGAGGCTGGGTGACCGTTACAGCCGGCGTTTCCTCTTTGGTTTAGGGGCGGTGATGGGCATTGCCGCATGGCTTATTTTGACTTTTACAGGGATGAATTGGTTCTCCCTTTTTGCCTTTGTTATTCTCTGGGGAAGCGCTGCCGGATTCGGCGCCCAGGCGTTTTACGGCTTGTGGGCGAGCGAACTGTTTCCGACCCGGTACCGCGCGGGCGCACAAGGGTTCATTTATTTCCTCGTCCGGTTCGGAATTGCCATCTGGTCTTTTCTGCTTCCGACCATTATGGACACGCTCAGTTTTAAAGTAGCGGGAATTGTAATGATCGTATTCCTTGTCATCCATTGTATCATCGGAATCGCGCTCGCACCGTCTACACAAGGAAAAACGCTGGAAGAAATTGAAAAAGAACGGTTCGGGACCGTTCGGGACGGGGTAAAACGAGCCGTTACACCAACAACTGCAGCGGAACATTTGAATCAGTAAACCAAAAGGCACAAGTGCGGATCACACTTGTGCCTAAAAGATTATCTGTTTTTTGCCCGGCTGACCCTGAGTTCGGGCTGTTTGCTTCCGGCTGGCAACAACGTCATCAGTGAACCCGCGACGATCAGGATAATCCCGACCGTAACAGCCGGCGTAATCGCTTCTCTCAGAAAAATGAGGGCCAAAATTGGCGCCAGTGCAGGCTTAATAAAGAAAACCATCGAAGCCATTGATGCACTTGTTACATCCATCGCAAGGAAGTAAAACGCAAACCCGAGCCCGGTGACAAAAATGCCGATATAAATCAGGCTTGGCAGCGTATGCCATGCAATTCCGCGGAACACGGGCACATTTGCAAATACGCCGAGGCCAACGGAACGCAGCCAGCCCGCAACAAATCCAATTTTCGAAATCAATACAAGCGCAAGAATTTCAATGCTGCCGGTAAAAAAGCTCAAACAGGTTAAAATGACACCATCACATTTAAACTGCTGGCTGCCTTTTCTGCCGACAACACTGTAAAGCGCAAACGTAACCGCCGAAAGAAGCGCAACAATGATGCCAAATGGACTTTGGATTTCAAACGGGTTGACGATAAACAAAATGCCGACCAAGCTGATGCCCAATGCAACCAGCGTCCGCTTCGAAAGACGCTCTTTTAAAAGAAAATGGGCGAGCGGAATAACAAACAGCGGGTTGCAACTGAACAAAATCGCAACGGTGGAAGCTTTCGTATAAACAATGGCCAATTGGTAAAATGTCATGCTAATAACAATACATAAAAAGCCGGTTACAACAAAAAATAAAAAACTGTCCTTTGTCATGTGAAAATGATATTTTTTCATATGCTGAAACGCCAATGGCGACAATATAACCGCGCCAATAAAAAAGCGAAGCAGGTTCAATTGGATCGGATGAAACGTACCGGCAACCATTTTTATGGCAATTTCCATCGTGCTGAAAAATATAGCAGACAAAACAATGTATAAAATTCCTTTTTTCATGCTCATTACCTCGATCTCTTTCAAAATGTTTAAATGGTTATCCGGTCATCTGATGATCAACAAAAAACGGCAGCGCAAATTCCCCTATTTCAGTTTTTTTCATCTCTTATTATAATGCTCTTCCATTCATAAAGAAAAGGACAACTATGTGAACAATAGGACAAATTGGTGTCTGCCGCCTGAAGAATTCGTTTCCCTCTCCTTTCATCTTATTTTTCCTTCGATTTTCGCTTGTTTCCTGATGGATTTGTTTTGCAGAGGAACGAGAAAGCCCATGCAGCCCGCAACCCGGTTTCGGACTTGGTAGAGAAGTCCAGCGAATATGAACGATCACGAAAACTTGTAAGAATGGCGGAACTTTAAGTATCTGAAAGTGCCACCTTTTTGACGATCTGTTGAATCAATAGACAAAGAACAGCAAAAAACAAACAACATCATAGTTATATAAATTATGTTTGTTTTATTTGACACCCCAACATAGCCACATTAAAATAAAAGAAGAAACAAAAAATTTCAGATTGAAAGGCTGGGAGAGGATGAAAACGGATACAAAAACATACCAAATGTATATTGACGGGGAATTTACAGATGCTGCTTCAAAAGAAACTTCCCAAGTTATAAACCCGGCAACAGAAGAAGTGATTTCCGAAGTCCCGAAAGCAACAATCGAGGATGTCAGAAGGGCAATCGATGCGGCAGAACGTGCCCAGAAATCATGGGAAAAATGTCCTTCTTCTGAACGGGCAAAATACTTAACTGCGATAGCACAGGAAATACGCCGCAACGCCGATGCTTTGGCGCGCGTCATTTCAGAAGAAGTCGGAAAAACGCTGGAACTTTCCACAACCGAAGTCCATTTTACAGCCGATTATATCGACTACATGGCCGGCTGGGCGCGGCGATACGAAGGGGAAATCGTGCCAAGCGACCGCCCGAAAGAAAACATTTTCGTCTACAAAGCCCCCATTGGCGTCATTGCTGGCATTTTGCCATGGAACTTCCCGTTTTTCCTCATCGCCCGTAAAGCAGCGCCGGCGCTGATTACCGGAAATACGATTGTGATCAAACCGAGCGGGGAATCGCCGAACAATGCGTTGGAATTTGCAAAAATCATTGACAAAATCGGCCTGCCGAAAGGGGTTATCAATATTGTCACAGGCAGCGGAAGCACGCTCGGGGATGAACTGTCCCGCAACCCGAAAGTTGGCATGGTCAGCCTTACCGGCAGTTACAGTGCAGGAGCGGCCGTGATGCGGGCAGCCGCGGACAATATTACAAAAGTTTCGCTTGAATTAGGCGGGAAAGCCCCGACGATTGTGATGGACGATGCCGATATCGATCTTGCTGTCAAATCGGTTGTTGAATCGCGTGTGATCAATACCGGGCAGGTTTGCAACTGCACAGAACGCGTATATGTTCAAGAAAGTGTCGCAGATGTGTTTATCAGCAAAATCGTCAAAGCCATGCAGGATGTCAAATTCGGTGACCCGCTTGCTGAAGAAGGGCTGGATATGGGGCCGCTTGTCAGCAAAAGCGCACTGGAAAGCGTCGATCAAATGGTGAAAAGAGCGGTTGAAGGCGGCGCCAAAGTGTTAACCGGCGGCAAACCGGCTGGCAGGGACAAAGGCTACTATTATGAGCCGACCGTGCTTGTCAATGTCGATAACACAATGGAAATCATGCGCGAGGAAATTTTCGGGCCGGTTCTCCCGATTGCGACGTTTAAAACACTTGATGAGGCGATTGAACTGGCAAATGACTGCCAATACGGCCTGACTTCTGCCATTTTCACTTCCAATGTAGACACAATGATGCGTGCCAGCAATGAATTGAAGTTTGGCGAAACGTATGTGAACCGTGAAAGCTTTGAAGCGATCCAGGGCTTCCACGCCGGCTGGAGAAAATCGGGCGTCGGCGGTGCAGACGGCAAACACGGCCTCGAAGAATACTTGCAAACGCATGTTGTATATGTACAATACAAATAATCAAAAGCGCCGGCCGGCAGCCGGCGTTTTTGATTATCGCAGTTTCTCAATTTCTTTCATGATTTTTTCAGCATCAAAGTCCGCACTTCCGTCAAAGTCTTTTATAAGCTCACCGTCTTTATTGACGACATAAAAACTCGTGCCGTGGACAACCTGGTCATTTCCATCCGATTTGGCGACCGGGTTTTTAAAATTTTTCATCGCAAACTTTTCAATTTTTTTCTGCGAGTAGCCGGTAAGGAAATGCCACATGGAAAAATCGCTGTGAAATTGGTTGGCAAATTGTTTCAGCTTTTGCGGCGTATCCACTTCGGGGTCGATGCTGAAAGATACAAGTTCCACATCTTTGTAACCCGCTTTTTTAATTTTCTCCTGCAATTCGCTCATATGCATCGTCATCGGGGGGCAAACCGTTTTGCAGCTCGTAAAAATAAAGTCGGCCACCCATACTTTCCCTTTTAAATCGTCCAGACTGAAAGATTTCCCATCCTGGTCCTTAAATTGAAAGTGTTCAACCGGGTCCCCTTTTGGCGCACAGGAGGAAAGCGCCGGAAGCAAAAATACGAACAACACGAGAAGTGCAATCTTTCTCTTCAAATCAGCCTCCCCCTTTACGGATGTAAGCGTTATTTTGTATGATCATTATAACATGTATTTTCAGTATAAACGGTAAAAACAGAAAAAGGAGGGTGAAGTGGTGAAAAAGTGGATTCTGGCGGGCTTGTTCCTGATGGCCGTATCGCTCTTTGCCGGATGCGGAAAACAGGAGCAGGCGGCTGTAAAACCGGCGAAAATGGTAAAAGTGCAGCTCATCGTGCCCAAAACCGCTAACGCCGGCACAAGCATCCCGTTAAAGGCGGTTGTCACACAAGGAAAAGAAAAAGTAGACGATGCAGACGAAGTGAAGTTTGAAATTTGGAAGGAAAATTCGGATAAAAACAGCTCGATGTTGGAAGCGAAGCATGATCAGCACGGCATTTATACCGCAAAAACGGTCATCAAAGAACCCGGCACATATACGGTCCAGGTGCACGTGACAGCGCGGAAAATGCATGTCATGCCTAAAACCGCTTTATCCGTAAACTGAAAAACAACCGGGCAGCGTGAAGGCGTTTTTTATCTTTGCGCTGCCCTTTTTGTTATTCATGGCTTTTCACATGCAGGCAGTTCGGGCATGTATTGCCATAGCATTCCGACTGCTCATCGATTTTTTTACCGCATTCTGTGCAATATTTGTCAGGCAAGTTTTTGAAAAAGTCTAAAATATTTTGTACCATTTTCACGACTCCTTTGTTATATAACTGTTTACTATATTTTTTAATTGTATTATAACAGTTTTTAAATGTCAATGGCGAAACGGTGAATTTTTTAGAAAAATAGAGAAAAGATCAAAGATTGCCCACGGGCATCCCTTGTTCTATAATGAAAATGAAAGGGATTGCTTTACATTTTGCATAAAGGAGGCGGCATTATGCTGTTTATTGATAATCAGGGTATTACCGACCCGCGCATCAACCTTGCCATCGAAGAGTATGCCCTGAAAAATCTCGATATCAATGAAACTTATTTACTTTTTTACATAAACCAGCCGTCGATTATTATCGGCCGCAACCAAAACACCATCGAAGAAATCAATACGGATTACGTGGACAAAAATGGTGTCATCGTCGTCCGCAGGCTCTCCGGCGGCGGCGCGGTGTACCATGATCTCGGCAACATCAATTTCAGTTTCATCACAAAAGATGACGGCGAGTCCTTCAGCAATTTCCGCAAATTTACCGATCCGGTTGTGCAGGCATTACGCAAACTCGGTGTAAACGCAGAATTGAGCGGGCGCAATGACATCCAAGTTGGCGACCGGAAAATTTCGGGGAACGCGCAGTTTTCCACAAACGGGCGCATGTTCAGCCACGGCACGTTGATGCTCAATTCAGAACTTGATAAAGTTGCACAGGCTTTAAAGGTCAAAAAAGAAAAAATCGAATCAAAAGGGATCAAGTCAGTGAGGAGCCGCGTCGCCAACATCTCCGAATTTCTCGACCATCCGATCTCCATGTCGGCATTCAGGCAATTGCTTTTGGAAAGCATTTTCGGCGGCAAGGAAATACCGGAATATCAGCTGACCGAAAAGGATTGGGAAAAAATCCGCCAAATTTCCAAAGAGCGGTACCAGACATGGGAATGGAACTATGGCAAATCGCCGAAATTCAATCTCCGACATTCCCGGCGTTTTCCGGTGGGAACGGTCGATGTGCGCCTTGACGTGAACAAAGGGATCATCGAAAACTGTAAAATTTACGGCGATTTCTTCGGCATCGGGGAAGTAAAGGATATAGAAGAAAAGCTGACCGGCTGCCGTTATGAGCGCGCCGGTATTGAAAAAGCGTTGGAAGGCGTAGATATCCGGCATTATTTTGGCAACATAACGAAAGAAGATTTTATCAGCCTTATCTATTAAGAACGCGCAAATTCCCGGGTTCCAATGGCAATCCGGGAATTTGTATTGAAATATTTTAATTGTTTTTATATAATAAATGGGTAGAATGAATGATTGTTCACTCAGAAAGGGGAGGGAGAAATTGAATTTACCGTCCAGTTTAAAAAAGACGGCGGAAACGAACGCGGACAAAACAGCTTATATTTTTATGGATCAGCTTGTTACGTACAAGGAACTTGACACGGCCGTTTCAAAGTTTGCGGACGGGCTGAAAAAACTCGGGCTCAAAAAAGGGGATCATATGGCCCTTCTGCTTGGCAATTCACCGCAATTTATTATTGCCTTGTACGGGGCGATGCGGGCCGGCGTGACGACGATACCGGTCAACCCGATTTACACGCCGGAGGAAATTCGCTACATATTGGATAACGGTGATGTGAAAGCAGTCGTGGCGCTTGATTTATTTGTACCATATGTGGATAAGATCGATGCCCTGCTGCCGAAAGTAGAGCATTACATCATTTGTGAAACCGATCCGGCAAAAGTGGGAAAATATGCGCACCCAAAATTGAAATCGTTTTCACAAATACTGGCGGAAAGTTCGCCGTTCGTCGAAGAAGTGCCGCTTTCTGAAGAGGATACGGCGGTTATTTTGTATACGTCCGGAACGACCGGAAAGCCAAAAGGAGCGATGCTTACGCATAAAAATTTATATTCAAATGCGAGCGATATCGGCTCCTATTTGAAAATGAGCGCGGATGACCGGGTCATTACGGCGTTGCCAATGTTTCACGTTTTCTGCCTGTCGGTTGCCGTGAATGCGCCGCTCATCAGCGGGGCAACGCTGCTCATATTGCCGAAGTTCAGCCCGAAAGAAGTGTTCCGGGTGGCAAAACAATACAAAGCAACGATATTTGCCGGCGTGCCGACGATGTACAATTATTTGTTCCAATATGAAGGCGGGGATCCGAAAGACTTCGCAACGCTCAGGCTGTGCATCTCGGGCGGCGCTTCGATGCCGGTTGCGCTTCTGAAAAACTTTGAAAAAAAATTCAATGTGCTCATTTCGGAAGGATACGGATTGTCAGAAGCCTCCCCGGTTACCTGCTTCAATCCGCTTGACCGCCCGCGCAAACCGGGATCGATCGGCGCCAATATTGTCCATGTTGAAAATAAAGTCGTGGATGAGCTAGGAAATGAGGTGCCTGTCGGCGAAGTGGGCGAACTCGTTGTACGTGGTCCGAACGTGATGAAAGGGTACTATAAAATGCCGGAAGAAACGGCGGCTGCGATCCGGAACGGCTGGCTGCATACCGGGGACATGGCGAGAATGGATGAAGACGGTTACTTTTATATTGTAGACCGCAAGAAAGATATGGTCATTGTCGGTGGTTTTAATGTGTATCCGCGCGAAGTAGAAGAAGTGCTTTACGACCATCCGGATGTCGTGGAGGCAGCTGCAGTGGGCATCCCTGACCCCAATCAAGGGGAAGTCGTGAAAGTATATGTCGTATCGAAAAACAAAAATCTGACGGAACAGGCATTGCTCGATTATTGCAAAGAACGGCTTGCCAAATACAAAGTCCCGAAAGAAATTGAATTTCTGGATGAGCTTCCGAAAAACACAACCGGAAAAATTTTGCGCAGGTCTTTAAAAGAACAGCTGCAAAAACAATCGGCCCGGCCATAAAAAATCGGGATACGGAAAAGCCAAAGATTAGAAAACCGGGCGCACGGTTTCCTAGAAAAATTGCAATATGGAAGTAGGGACTGCTGAAAACGATTAAAAAATCGGCGGTAAATGGCAAAAAACGCATGCAAAGCCAATCAGAATAAATCCGCCGCGGAACGGAAAACCGCTCGAAAAAGCCCGAAAGAAACGGCGGGACACCACCATTCATCGTGTCCCGCCGTTTTTTTATTGCATCTTTCTTGATAAACAACACTTTTTCAGTGCCCTTCTGAACGAAAAGCCAGATTTTTGGCATCTTGTTAGAAAAACAGACAAGGCGTATAATAGGAAAATATAAGAATATTGGATCATCATTTCAAAGCTGGGGGGATAAAAGTTGGAAGCAGCATCCATGGCGGAGGAAAAAACAGGCAGTTTCAAACCCGGGCTGCAGGCAGGCGCAAGCATTGCGATCGGATACTTTCCCATTGCGCTCACATTCGGCCTGTTGTCTAAAACAACCGGCCTGACATTGATAGAGACTGTGCTGATGAGCCTGATTGTCTATGCCGGCGCCAGCCAGTATATGGGTTTAAGTTTGATCGCTGCCGGCACAAGCCCGTTTGTCATTATCCTGACCACCTTTGTCGTCAACATCCGCCATTTTCTTATGACTGCCGCCTTGAACCAAAAAGTGGAAGAACCAAGCAAATGGAAACGCGGATTGTTTGCGTTCGGCATTACGGATGAAACTTTCTCGGTGCTCGCCATGCGGAACGGAAAAATACCGCTCGGCTACGGATTTGGCGTCACTTTTATCGCTTATGCCAGCTGGGTCGTGAGCTCCGGGATCGGGTATGTAATCGGAGCCAATCTGCCGCAATTTTTGCAGGCAAGCATGACGGTTGCCTTATATGCGATGTTTATTGGCCTCCTTGTCCCGTCTTTGAAAAAAAGTGTGAAAGTCCTTTTCCTTGCCGCCCTTTCAGCAGCGTTCAACAGCATTTTTACCGGTTACGGCGTCATGGAGGAAGGCTGGTCCATCATCGTATCCACTTTGTTGTCGGCTTTTTTGGTCGAAATGGCGGAAACATACAAACGGAAAAAGCAGGTGAAAGAAAAATGAACACCATCCTCCTCGTGATTATCGGCATGGGCATCGTAACGTTTTTGCCGCGGATGCTGCCGCTCGTCCTTTTGCAAAACAAAACGCTGCCGCCATTTTTGGAAGGCATTTTAAAAAATGTTCCGTACGCCATTTTAGGCGCCTTGATTTTTCCAAAAGTGTTTTTGATCCAAAAAGATCCGCTGTTCGGGGTAATCGGCGCGGGAACGGCCATCCTCCTCGCGTTCATCGGCGCGAATGTCATCATTGTCGTGCTCGGGGCGATTGCGGTGTTGAGCTTTTATTCTTTTCTGTTTTAAGGCAAAGCCGTATTGGCTGTTCTAAATGCCTTTTTCCTTGGCTACATATATAGAAGAGGACAAGGAAGGAGTGCATGTGGAGTGAAGATGAAGTGGGCGCTGCGGGCGATTGCGGCATACATCCTGTTCGGCCTTTTGATGTACTGGTATTTGTTTTATTACGCCGATGCTGCTCTTCCCGCCCAATATAAAGGGACAGCCGCAGATCCCGCTACTTTTATGAGCGGCCGCCAATTGTTTTTAAGCGAAGCATACGCAAAAATCAGGAATCTGCTTTTTTTCCTATCCGTGCCGTATGAATGGCTGTTTTATTTTTTGGTACTTGTGCTTGGCATTTCCAAAATGTTTGAACAATGGGCAGCGGCAGTTTCACGCATCCGCCTCATTCAAACCGCGGTTTATTTCTTTTGGTTTTCGCTTGCATCCTTTTTGTTTACCTTTCCGTTCGGTTATTTGTCCCATCGTTTTTCAAAAGCGTACGGCATTTCCACCCAAGATTTTGCAGGATGGATGAAAGATGAACTGACCGATTTCTGGGTAAACTTTGCCATCATGTTTGCTGTCGTCGCGGTATTGTACGCCTTGATGAAAAAATTCCGGCGAAAATGGTGGCTCCCGGCCTGGCTGCTTTCCATTCCTTTTACGGTATTCATGATGTTTATCCAGCCGGTCGTGATTGACCCGCTGTATAACGATTTTTATCCGTTAAAAGATAAGGCGCTGGAGGCGAAAATTCTGGCGCTTGCGGAAAAAGCACAGATTCCCGCTGATCATGTGTACGAAGTGAATATGTCGGAAAAAACAAACGCCCTGAATGCTTACGTCACCGGCATCGGTTCCAACTCAAGAATCGTACTCTGGGACACGACCCTCAACCGTATGGATGATAAAGAAATTTTATTTGTGATGGCACACGAGATGGGGCATTATGTAGAAAAACATATCTACTTCGGCATCGCGGGCTATATTTTGATGATGCTCATCGGGCTGTGGCTGATTGCCAGGTGGATGAATGCGGTTGGGCGGTGGATGTCCGGGATTTCCAGCATCAGCTCGCTGCCTTTATTTTTGCTCATTTCCTCGGTTCTCCTTTTTGCGTCAAGCCCGCTTACCAACTGGGCATCGCGCTACCAGGAGATGCGGGCGGACCGTTATGCCGTACAGATGACGCATGATAAAAAGTCCGGGGTTGAAACGTTCCAAATTTTAACAAAAGCGGGTTTAAGCGAAGTCAATCCACCGCTTCTTGTCAAAATATTTCGCTATGACCATCCAACAATGCTGGAGCGGATCCGCATGCTGGAAGAATAAGGGATACTGAAAGTGCAGTAGGCGCGGCCTGTTCCGGGCAAAAATCTTTTGGCCGCGCCCTGCATTTGCCATTTTTATGCAAAAGAAAAGCCGTGCAAACGGGCCGGGCCTGTTTGCATGGCCTGTATTTAACCAAATTGCAGGTTGATTTTTTTCAGTTCGTTTGTTAAATGCATGAACTGCTCCTTATCGCGAAGATCAAGTACATGGTCAATTTTTCTTAACAACGCTTCTCTTTTTTTGTTCAGCAGGATCTCATTCAGCAACATGTCCGTGTAAATGTGTTCCACAAATTTCTCCATCTGAATCCGGGACTTCGGGCTTTCTTTCGGCACGTCAGAGAAAGATTTTTTGTTTTCCATGTATGATCACCTTTTTCCGCTTTTTTTTATTATACAGAGCATTTCAATAAAAAGCAATGTAAAAATTGAATTTTTCTGAAACGGTAAACAAGGAAAAAAATGCATATTTTTAGAAAAACGACTAGAAATGTAGGAAATTTGTACTATAATAGAAAGTGAATTATGAGAAAAATAGAATGGGGGAATACTTTATGCAACATGGAGAATTGGACATTCATCCAAATACGATTGCGCTGATTCCTTGCCAGGAGGGAGGAGAAACAGGGACAAAAATACTGGAAGTGGATCGGGAACGATTTGTGCCAGAACTTCCCCTGAGTATCGTGAAAAAAAGCTGTCAATACTTTGGAAGCGATTACGAAGGAAGGAAAAATGCGACAAAAAGCTTGATTCATGTTCGGCACAAGCCGCCGATCCTCGTTGATCCTCATACAGCTACCATAATTTTTCCAACAAAATCGCCCAGCCAGCCGGACTGTATTTGGCTGATCTCCGGGCATATTAAAGACCACACCCCAGAAGGCAAAAAAACTGAAGTGATTTTTTCAAACAATCAATCACTCGTATTGCCAATCAGCTACGGTTCGTTTATTAACCAGTACCATAAAGCAGCTGCTTTGCAGGTTGCTTATGAAATTAATATCCGACGCTCCCGCATGCAATTTTTGAAACAACAGGGATACAGGGCGATGGAAGACAGCGGGCTGTATTGGATTTAAGCTTGGCAGGGAGGGGGCCCCTGCCTTTTCGTCCAATAAAACGAACGCCTGCCCGGGAAATAAAAATGAAACATTGCGAACGGCAAGTCCGTATACAGGGGGTAGTGCAATTTGAGGAGGTTTGGAAATGAACAACCACGATATTGATTTTAAACTGGTCGGGGATGACATGCAGTTTGTCGAAGTCGAGCTCGACCCGCAGGAGACCGTCATCGCCGAGGCCGGCAGCTTGATGATGATGGAAGACGGCATCCGGATGGAAACGATTTTTGGCGACGGATCGGGCAGCCAGGGCGGAGGCATTATGGGAAAACTGTTCTCTGCAGGAAAACGGCTGATCACCGGCGAAAGTCTTTTTATGACCGCCTTTACGAACGAAGGCCGTGATAAAAAGCATGTAGCGTTTGCAGCGCCTTATCCGGGCAAAATTGTACCGATGGATTTAAGTGAACAAGGGGGAAAAATCATTTGCCAGAAAGATGCATTTTTGGCAGCGGCAAAAGGGGTTTCAGTTGGTGTTGAATTTCAGCGGAAACTTGGAACAGGGTTTTTCGGCGGGGAAGGATTTATTATGCAGAAGCTTGAGGGAGACGGCCTTGCCTTTATTCATGCAGGCGGCACGATCCAGAAACGCGAGCTCGCACCCGGCGAAACATTAAAGGTGGATACAGGCTGCCTTGTCGCCATGTCACGGACGATCGATTATGACATTGAATTTGTCAAAGGGATCAAAACAGCCCTGTTTGGGGGAGAGGGCCTGTTCTTTGCCACTTTACGCGGGCCGGGATCGGTCTGGGTGCAGTCCCTGCCATTCAGCCGCCTGGCCAGCCGCGTATTTGCCGCAATGCCGGCAGCGGGCGGTTCGAAGGATGAAGGCAGCATGGCAAAAGGCTTGTTTAATTTGTTTAACGGGGATTAAGAGGTGTAAAAGCACTGCATTTTGCGGGACGTTTCCCGGAACAGGCAGTGCTTTTTTTTGGCATATGAAAAAATGATACGCCCGGACGGAAGCGGGGAGAGTGCCCCGACGGCGGTTGCGTGGACCGGCCGGATGGGGAGGGCATCCGGATTGGATGGGAAGGACTTTTCCGGGGGCGGGAAAAGGCAGTATTTTACTTGGAAGCGGGGCATCCCCCGGCAGAAAAAACAGGAAGCATATTTTTTTGGCAAAAAGCTTGATTCATAGAAAAATATCCGTTACAATAAAAGAACAAATGTTCCTTGTCCGGCATGTTTCCGGATATGGAGCCAACTGAGCCCATCAAAAGGAAGTGAACCAATTGTCCCTTCGATTTATTACCGGGCGCCCCGGGACAGGAAAGACAGCTTTCATCCACCGTGAAATCAGGCAGAAACTGCTTGGCGATCCGGGCGGGGCACCGCTCATTTACCTTGTTCCGGAGCAAATGACTTTTTTATCGGAAACACGGCTTGCGCATGACCCTGAACTGGGCGGGATGATCCGCGCCCAGGTGTACAGTTTTACGCGCCTTGCCTGGAAAATATTGCAGGAAGTCGGCGGGATCAGCCGTACCCATGTATCGAGCAGCGGGTTAAATATGCTCATTCGGAAAATTTTGGAAGACCAAAAAGAAGAACTGTCGGTTTTCACGCGGGCGGCGGATAAGACCGGCTTTATTGACAATGTCGAACGCATTCTGACTGAATTCAAACGATTTTGCGTTTCACCTGCACAGCTTCAGGAAAAACGTGCGTCAATCGAGGAAGCGGACGGGGAAAGAGTGCTTTCCGACAAGCTGCACGATTTGGAATGCGTATATCAGGCATATGAACAAAAGCTGGAAGGCAAATACATTGATTCGGAAGATTACTTAAGGCTGCTTGCTTCTGCCATTGAAAAATCCCGCTATCTGGACGATGCGGAAATTTATATAGACGGCTTCCATACTTTTAACCCGCAGGAATACTTGGTGATCGGGGAACTCCTGAAAAAATGTCGCCGCGTGACGGTTGCGCTCACAACGGACCGGGCTTTCCGCGGGATGCAGCCGGATGATTTATACTTGTTCCGGATGCCGGGAGAAGCCTATGCCCATATTTATGAACTGGCGCGCGCCTTTCAAATTGAAACGGAAGAAGACGTGGCGCTGTATGAACCGGTCCGTTTCCGGCATGAAAGTTTGCGCTTTTTGCAGTCCCGGTTTGAAGAACTCCCGTTTCCTTCTTTTCCGGGGGAAAGCAGCATCGAAATCTGGCAGGCGAACAACCGGCGGGCAGAAATCGAAGGCGTTGCCCGTTCCATCCGTGAAGCGGTTATGGAAGGCAGCTGCCGCTATCGTGACATTGCCCTCCTTGTTCGCAACGGGGAGGCCTATCAGGATTTAATCGAAACGGTTTTTTACGATTATGATGTGCCGTATTTTATTGACAGAAAACGGCCGATGCTGAACCATCCGCTCATTGAACTGATCCGTTCGACTTTGGAAATCATCCGCGGCAACTGGCGTTATGAACCGGTTTTCCGTGCCATCAAAACAGAATTGCTGTTTCCGCCTGGAGATACCCGTATGCTGCGTGAAAAAATGGACCGGCTTGAAAACTATTGTCTGGCTTACGGCATCCAGGGGGAACGGTGGACGAGTAGAAAAAGATGGGAATACCGGCGGATCCGCGGCCTCGAACTAGAAAACCTGCCACAAACGGATGAGGAAAGAAAAATCGAACAGGAACTGAATGAACTCAGGCTTCTCGTCACGGCGCCGATTTTGCGCCTGTCGCGGCGTTTGAAGCGCGCCCGCACTGGAAAAGCGCTTTGTGAAGCGTTGTATCTTTATCTCGAAGAATTGGAGATTCCGGAAAAACTGGAAGCGCTCCGGCTTGAAAAGGAAGAAGCGGGGGATCTTGTCGCTGCCAGGGAACACGACCAGGCATGGGATGAAGTCATGGGCGTTTTGGATCAGTATGTTGAAATCCTTGGCGATGAACCTGCTGATGTTGGGAAATTCTCTGCCATTATGGAAACCGGGCTTGAGTCATTAAAATTTTCGATCGTTCCTCCGGCTTTGGACCAGGTGCTCGTGGCGAATCTGGAGCAGTCCCGGCTGTCTGATGTCAAACTGGCGTTTATCATTGGGGTCAATGACGGGGTCATGCCGGCGAAAATTTCCGAAGATGGCGTTTTAAATGATGAAGAGCGTGAATATTTAAGACTTACCGGGCTTGAAATTATGCCCGGCAGCAAAAGGCGCCTGCTCGACGAAGAATTTATCTTTTACCGGGCATTGACGACACCTTCTGAAAAACTGGTACTATCTTTTCCGCTTGCCGATGAAGAAGGGAAAGCATTGCTGCCGTCCCCGTTCATCAACCGGATAGAGGACATGTTCCCGGCACGCGGCGGCGGATTATGGGTGAATGACCCGGCGGAACTGGAAGAGAAGCAGCAAGCTGCATACATTTCCCATCCGGCGGCTGCCATTGCTTTTGTCACTTCGCAGCTGCAGTTGAAAAAAAGAGGGTATCCGATGGCCGACTTCTGGTGGGATACGTATAACTTTTATATGGAGCACCCGGAATGGAAAAATCGGGCGGCCCATGCTTTTTCCAGTTTGTTTTACCAAAACAAAGCCCGGAAGCTCTCCGAAAAAACGAGCCGGGAACTGTACGGCGACCATATCCTTGCCAGCGTATCGAGAATGGAGCAGTTTTTCACCTGCCCGTTTTCCCATTTTTCGACATACGGGCTGAGGCTGCGGGAACGGGATGTATTTCGTCTTGATGCGCCGAATATCGGAGATCTTTTCCACGGTGCATTGAAATGGATTTCCGACACCCTGCAGCGCCAAGGCATTCCGTGGTCAGAGATCACAAAACAGCAAAGCATGGAGCTCGCAAAAGCGGCTGTGGACGATCTTGCCCCGAAATTGCAGCATCAAATCCTGCTCAGTTCAAAACGCTACCAATATATTAAAAGGAAACTGGAACAGGTTGTCGGAAGGGCTTCATATATTTTAAGCGTCCATGCGAAACGGAGCGGCTTTGAACCGGTCGCGATGGAACTCGCTTTTGGGCCGAAAAAAGAGCTCCCACCGCTTTCGTTTACATTGAAAAACGGGGCGAAAATGGAGCTGCAGGGCCGGATTGACCGCGTCGACAAGGCGGAAAGTGAAAACGGTGTGTACGTCAGGATCATCGATTACAAATCAAGTGCGCACAAGCTCGATTTGACAAATGTGTATTACGGCCTTGATTTGCAAATGCTCACCTATCTGGATCTCATTATGACGTATTCGAAACAGCTGACAGGGGAAGAAACGATTCCGGCAGGCGTTTTGTATTTCCATCTTCATGACCCGCTGATTTCGGCGGAAAAAATGTTGTCGGCTGAAGAAATTGAAGAAGAAATTTTAAAAGACTTCCGGATGCGAGGACTATTGCTGGACAGCCCGGAAGTGATCACATTGATGGACCGGTCGCTTGAATCCGGCAACAGTGCGATTGTGTCGGCAGGTTTGAAAAAGGACGGCCAATTAACGGCCCGGTCCGAAGTGGCAAGCAAAGAAGACTTTGAAGCGATCCGCAGCTATGTGCGCAATATTTACACAGAGGCTGGTAATGCGATCCTGTCCGGTACGACGGATATCGCGCCATATAAAATAAAAAAACAGGCGGCGTGCACATTCTGCCCGTTCCGTTCGGTCTGCCAGTTTGACCAGTCGATGGAAGAAAACAATTACCGCCTTATTCACCCGGAAAAACCGGAAGAAATCCTCGCCAAAATGAGAAAGGAGCGCAGAACAGATGAAAACAGCCATTCCGGATAAACCGGCGAATGCCGTCTGGACGGATGACCAATGGAAAGCCGTCATGGCAAAAGGGCAGGACATCCTTGTCGCAGCGGCTGCCGGTTCAGGAAAAACAGCCGTGCTCGTGGAAAGGATTATCCAAAAAATATTGGATGAACACGATCCGCTCGATATTGATGAACTGCTCATTGTCACCTTTACCAATGCTGCGGCTGCGGAAATGCGCCATCGCATCGGTAAAGCGATCGAGGAGGCGATCAGCAGCCGCCCGGATTCGCATCATTTACGGAAACAGCTGAGCCTGCTGAATAAAGCGCCGATTTCCACGCTGCACGCTTTCTGCCTTGAAGTGATCCGAAAATATTATTATTTGATTGACATCGACCCCGGATTCAGGATCGCTGATGATACAGAAGCCGAACTTCTGCGCGATGAAGTGCTGGATGACCTCTTTGAAACGGAGTATGCGAAAGCGGGAAATGACCTGTTTTACCGCACAGTCGATACATTCTCAAACGACCGCAGTGATGACGAGCTCCAGCATCTGATCCGGAAGCTTTACGATTTTTCCCGTTCCCACCCGGATCCGTCTGCATGGCTCGATAAAATGGTCGAGCTGTATGATGCCGGGGATGTGGAAGAGGTGGACAGCCTGCCGTTTATGGCAGCGGTGAAAGCTGATATTCACCTCCAGCTGCAGGCTGCAAAAGACATGCTGGAGGAAGCGTATGGACTCGCCTTAGAGCCGGGCGGGCCTGCGCCGAGGGCGGAAAATTATCTCAATGACATGAAGATTACAGACAGATTGCTTGCGGCAATTCACGGTCCATGGCAGGGGCTTTATGAAGAAATGAATGCATGGCAGTTTACACGCGCCAAAGCGTGCAAAGGGGATGCATATGAAGCGGAACTCGTCAAAGCAGCCGATGATTTGCGGAAATCTGCAAAGAAAACACTTGAAGATTTAAAAAAAGACTTTTTCTCAAGGAAGCCGGCATCGTTCCTGAAAGACATGCAGGAAATGCGGCCGGTGATTGCGGAACTTAGAACGCTCGTCAAAAAATTTGCAGAGGCTTATGGCGCGGTAAAAGCGGAAAAAGGGATCGTTGATTTTTCGGACTTGGAGCATTTTTGCCTGGACATTCTTGCTGAAAAAAATGAAGATGGCAGCCTCACCCCGTCAGAAGTGGCCAAAGCTTACCAGCAGCAATTTAAAGAAGTGCTGATTGATGAATTTCAGGATGTCAACATGGTACAGGAAACGATTATGAACCTTGTGGCAAAAGGGGCGGGATTTGACGGCAACCGGTTTATGGTTGGAGACGTGAAACAAAGCATCTACCGGTTCCGGCTTGCTGAACCGAACCTGTTTTTAAAAAAGTACCGGGATTTTGATCCGGAAGGCCGGGATACAGGTCTCAGAATCGACTTGTCGAAAAACTTCCGCAGCCGCAAAGAAATTCTCGACGGTACGAATTTTATTTTTAAACAAATCATGGGCCTAAAGGTGGGCGAGATGGCATATGACAGCCAGGCTGCACTTGTGGCAGGCGCCTCTTATCCGGAAAGGGATCATCCGGTCAAAGTGGCATTGATTGACCAGGCCGATGAAGCGATTGAAGAAGACATTTCGGATGAAGAAACGCTGGACCGGGCCGAACTGGAACAATCCCAGCTTGAAGCCCGTTACCTTGCCCGTGAAATAAAAAAACTGATCGACGAAGAACAGGTTTACAATCCGAAGACCGGCACATTCCGCCCGATCCGGTACAAAGATATCGTTATCCTGATGCGTTCCATGGCATGGGCGCCGACCATAATGGAAGAATTGAAACAGGCGGGCATCCCGTTGTACACCGAACTTTCAACCGGGTATTTTGACGCGACGGAAGTATCCATCATGCTTTCTTTATTAAAGGTAATTGACAACCCGTATCAGGACATTCCGCTTGCAGTCGTGCTCCGTTCCCCGATTGTCGGGCTCGATGAAGAAGCGCTTGCCCTTATCCGCATTCATGAAAAGCGGGGTCCGTATTATGAAGCGGTGAAAAAATTTATAGCAGACCGGCCGGATCCTGAGGAAGAAGAAGCGTATGAGAAAGTGTCCAGATTCATGGAAAAATTGTCGGTGTGGCGGTCTGTTGCAAGGCAGGGGGATTTGTCCTCCCTCATTTGGCAGCTTTACCGGGACACGCAGTTTTATGACTTTGCCGGCGGACTGCCTGGAGGAAAGCAGCGGCAGGCCAATTTGCGGGCTTTGTATGACCGGGCGCGGCAATATGAAGAAACATCTTTCAGGGGGCTGTTCCGGTTTTTGCGCTTTATCGAACGCATGCAGGAGCGCGGGGATGACCTCGGAACAGCGAGGGCATTGAGCGAACAGGAAGATGTCGTCCGCCTGATGACCATCCATGCAAGCAAAGGGCTCGAGTTCCCGGTGGTGTTCGTGGCCGGTCTCAATAGGAAATTTAATATGCGCGATATTAGCCAGGCGTTTCTTCTTGATAAAGATTTCGGGTTCGCCTCAAAGTATATTCATCCGGAAAAACGGATCACATACCCGTCTTTGCCGCAGCTTGCTTTTAAAAGAAAGAAAAAGCTGGAAATGCTGGCTGAAGAAATGCGCGTCTTGTATGTCGCACTCACTAGGGCAAAAGAAAAACTGTATTTGGTCGGGACGGTGAAAAATCTTGGCAAGCGCCTGGAAAAATGGGGGAAAACGAGGCGGCAGGAAGGCTGGCTGATGCCAGACCATGTGCGCGCAGCGGCCGGCACTTACTTGGACTGGATCATTCCTTCGCTCAGCAGGCATGCGGACGGAACAGTGCTTTTCGGGGATGACGGCCGGGTGGTGCTGGATGATCCATCCAAATGGCAGATCGCCGTTTTGCCGAAAGAACAGTTTGCCGATATCCAGGAACCGGAACAAGTTGGGGAAGTGGACTGGCAGCATCAAGTGAAAGCCGGCCTCCCGGTTGCGGCGGAATCCGCTTATAAAGCACAGGTTTTCGGGCGCTTAAGCTTCCGGTACAGCAATGAGCCGGCAACATTCCGGCGTGCCAAACAATCGGTATCTGAATTGAAACGGATGCATGAAGAGCATGACGAAACGAATGGTACCCGGTTTATTCCGAATGCGGAAAAACATATCTTTGACCGCCCCCGTTTTATGCAGGAAAAATCGATTACGCCGGCTGAACGCGGGACAGCGATGCATATGGTAATGCAGCATATCCCGTTTGATGCGCCGCCGACTTATGCTTCCGTTGAGGCGCTGGTTGAAGAGATGGTGAAACAGGAGCTGCTCACGGAAGAACAGGCGGATGCCATTGCGGCTGAACAGCTTGTCCGCTTTTTTGAAACGGATATCGGCCGCCGTATCCTAGCAGCCGGCCGGGTGATGCGGGAAATGCCGTTCAGTTTGTCCGTTCCCGCAGCGGAAATTTACCGAGATGCATCTCTTGCGGATGAACATGTTCTTATCCAGGGCATATTTGATTGCGTGGCAGAGGAAAAAGACGGCCTCGTATTGCTCGATTTTAAGACAGACAATATCCATGGCAGGTTTAAAGGCGGATTTGAAGAAGCAGAGCCTGTCCTACGCAAACGTTATGAAGTCCAGCTGGCCCTTTATTCAAGGGCGCTGGAAACCATTTTAAAGAAAAAGGTAAAAGCGCAATACTTGTATTTCTTTGATGGCGGGCATCTTCTCGAAATCCAATCATAAATGGGCCCTCCTTTAAGGGAGCCCATTCTTGCCATAGCTATTGCAACACATAAAAATTTATCTTTCCATTTTGAAGGCAGCGAGGTAGCGGAAAATTTGCCTGCCCTCTTTGCCTTTCTAATGGTTTCCTGCAGATGGCTGGTCGACAACACTGCCGTTAGCCGTATTGTTTACACTGAGCGCGTTGTTTGTAATGACAAATGCGGAAGTGGAAAGAGAACCGGAGCCGGTAGATGTTTTCGAACTTGTTTTCGGAGAGATGACAGCTGTGTCGCCAAAATGGACAATGCCGCTTCCAACATTATAGATTTGTAAAGGGCCTACAATGGCCGGCATTTTGATCACCTGCTTTCAGGATTAATCTGGCATGACGCTGCTTTCCTCGCTGACGGCAACGGTGCGCGGGGGAACACGGCCGCCAAGCTTCAGAATATTCGGGTCTAGCTGACGGGTATGGTGGACCCTTGATTCAAGGGCGATTGATTTAGTGCTTCCGACTTGCATGACGGTTGAAGTCGACATCCCAATGATCTCTACATTCGAAACTTTTATGACCGGATTTTCTTGGTAAACCTGAAACCGGATTTGTTCTGTTACTGGCGGAATCGGAACGGCCAGGCGGAAAATGGGAAAAGTTTGAAACGGCGCTTCAAATCCGTAGTACAATTCCTGCTGGCGCTGGATCGCAAGGACGGCGGCAGACATCTGGATCCGCTCGGAGTCTCCAACAATGACGTTCGAACCAAATATGACGGTTTTGACCCGGAGCGTATCCACAAAGGAGTTTCTTTGCATCCTGCTATCCCCTCGGCACAAACGGCACGTACGGACTGATAATTAGGGATTCCGGCGGCGTATCGAAGGCCGCTCCCTGCTGAATCGTTTCCGTATCGCCAATGAGGAAAACCGAGGCACTTGAAATCCCGATAATTTGGACATAATCCACACAGATTTCACGGTTTGTGACGTTCAGTTCCATCGCTGGCACCTCCGTTCATTTGCGGCGGCAGATGGGAAATAAAAACTTGTACGGCATGCGCCATATCCGCCTTGATTTGCCCGAGCAATTTGTCAAACCATTCGCCTTCAACGGGTCCGGTTGAATTGAGCTGGTTGATATAATAATCAATGCGCTGTGGAAGTTGGTTTTTCAAGTCATTTTTTATAAAATTATGATATTCTTGATTTAGGCGGACTTTAAATTGCCGCTCATTGTCGGTGATCGTTGTTGGGAGTTCTTTTTCCAAATATTCCATCAGTTTTTCGGTAAGCGCCTGTTTTAAAGCAGCACGGTGTTCATTATTGGCATGGGGGATGCCCTGCGTTTTTGGGATGGCTGCATCCTCTATGCTGGACAGGTCAGACGGATTAATGCCGATATTCAAGGTGCCATCCAGTGTTTCAATTTTTAGCTGATCAAATGCATATTCGATCCGGTCTACCCGGACAGGCGGCCTTGCTTTCAGCTGCTCAATCTCCTCTATGAGGGAGGCAAGCGTCTTTTCCATTTTCGCCAACTTCGTTTCATGGTGTTGAAAGTATTGGTAAAGCTGCCGGAGTTCGGCAAAAAGGTCTGGCATTCAAAAACCCCCTTCTGGCTTAAAGCCCGGCAGTGACCGCCGGCTTGGATCGGAACGAAACAATCAGCCTTGAACTTAAAGCAAAAATCGGCGTGCAGTGTCAATGCTGAACCTGGCGCAGGCTCCGGAAAGACGTGCAGGTTCCGTACACGTGTACATACCAGAAGTCGCTGCCGTCTAAATGTGTCAAGAAAGAACATGCCGGTTTCAGCACACGCGATCTACCCTACATCTGTCCGGAAAGAACATGCCGGCTTCAAACACGACGCCGGGAAAACCGGGTCCGCGCATCCTGCAGCCAGGAATGTATCAAGGCCGCGGCTTTTAGAATGACGCCCGAAACAAAGTGGTGCTTCAAGCCCGAAATGGCGCATAAGCCGGAAAGAACATGCCGGTCATGTTCAGGCATAACGCCGGGAAAACCGAGCCTGCGCTTTCTATCTTGAGCTTGAAGCGGAAGCGCCGGACTGCATCGGAACGGTCACATTCGGATTGTAAGGCTGGTCTGCAGCGGCAGTAGGAGCCGGTTCGGAAAAATTTCCGGTATTATACAAATAAGCTGCCGGCTTGATGATGCCGGACGTGCCAATTTGGAAGACGGAAGAATTGGTAATGCCGCCGATCTTGATCATGCGGATGTGGATGCTTTGTTGCACGTAAAAATTCATCTGTTTTCACCCGTTACAAATTAAAATAGTTTCCCTGGTCAATGGCATCAAAATCATACGTGTTGGTATTGGACTGGTAGTTTGTAATGGACAGGTTTTCACCGGTATTAAAAGATCCCGCCCCGGCAAACGTTTTGGAACTGGCAACCGGCTGAATTAGGAATACGTCACCGACATTAAAGACGCCGCTTGATCCGATGCTGATAATTTGGACGGCGCCGACAAAACCGGGCATGGCGCGCACATCCTTCCTTGGTCAGTGGCAATTGGCTTTTTCATATTTTATTGTATGAAGCAACCGAAAAAAGGGTGATTTATCCGCCTAACAGGCAAAAACAAAAAAGGAGCGTTGCAATGGCTGAATGGGCGCCAATCCGTGAAAAACGGCGGAATCCTGCAATTGACATACTGAGGGGATTTTCCCTTTTTGGCATTCTGATGGTCAATATGCTTTCTTTTCTGTCCCCTTATCTTTATATAAATCCGTATGACTGGTTCAAAGCGGAGGATCGGGCAATCGTGACATGGATTGAGGTATTTTTCCAGTCCAGTTTTTATCCCATTTTTGCGTTTCTTTTCGGATATGGGCTGATGGTGCAAAAACAGCGGGCGGAAAGGGCAGGGGTCGAGGTTTATCAGTTTCTTTTCCGGCGCCTTTCCGTTTTGCTCGTTCTCGGCCTTGCCCATGCATGGCTCATCTGGCCGGGGGACATTTTAGCGGCTTATGCAGTCTTTGGCATGATGCTTTTGCCTTTTCTGAAACTGGGAGGAAAAGTTTTGATGTTTGGCGGGGCTGCGCTCTTTTTTATCCCGCATTTACTCATAAGCTTTTACCTGATGGTGATGGCCATCCGGTCGCCGGACGCTTCACTTTTGTATACCGACTGGCGCAATGCCACCGCTTCATTGCAGGTGTATGCAAACGGGAGCTTTATCGACATTACGAAAAGAAGGTGGCTGGATTGGTATGCGGTATACGGCCCTTCCGGCACATGGCATGCTTTTCTGTCTGTTTTTCCGCTGATAATGGCGGGAGCGGGCGTTTGCAGGGAAGGCTGGCTTACAAAGAGGAGGATTCCGGCAAAAAAATGGCTGCTGTTTTTTTGTTGCTGCTTTGCTTTTGGCCTGTTTTGCAAACTGTTGCCGGTTATTGTCGCCCCCATCCTGCCTTTTCTGTACATCCGGGAGACGATCGGCGGCGTCATCTTAAGCGGTGCTTATGTTGCACTCATTGAGCTCTGTGTGAAGCACCGGCTGGCGGATTTTCTCAGGCCGGTTGCAATGGCCGGGAGGATGTCGCTTTCCAATTACATCAGCCAGTCTGGTTTAGCCTCTTTGATCTTTTACGCCTACGGTCTCGGGCTTTACGGAAAGCTGTCTGTGTCAAGCGGGGTATTGCTTGTTGTTTTGCTTTTTCTTATGCAAGTGCTGGTTTCCGACATTTGGCTGCACCGCTTCCGCTACGGGCCGCTTGAATGGGGCTGGCGGCGACTCAGTTATCGAAATGACAAAAAAGGATGAGGTGTATACGATGAAATTCATGAGCTTTGTTTGGCAAGACCAGGTACAATACGGTGTGCTTTATAATGAAACAACGATTTTAAATTTACGGGTCTTGGATGGTTTTCCGCCATCTTTGCTTGAAGGCATCCGGGCGGGCGAGGCGTTTACCGGCCGTGTCCGGGAAGCATTGAAAAAACCGGAAGCAACCCTTGATGGCGCGCTCGTTCCGCTTCACGAGGTTTCCTGCCTTCCCCCGATTCCGAATCCGGTGAGAAACATGTTGTGTGTCGGCAAAAATTACCGGGAACATGCGATTGAAATGGGGAGCGCGGAAGATATTCCTGAACATATTATTGTGTTTACAAAAGCGACAACAACTGTCAATGCACATGAAGCACCGGTTGATTCACACCGGACGGTTACCCGCGAGTTGGATTACGAAGGGGAGTTGGCCGTCGTGATCGGGAAGGAAGGGAAGCAGATTGCAAAAGAAAATGCCCTTTCCCATGTGTTCGGGTATACCATTTTAAACGATATCACAGCGAGGGATCTTCAACGGAAGCATAAGCAATATTTTATCGGGAAAAGTCTGGACGGATCCTGCCCGGTTGGTCCGTGGATTGTCGATCATTCCGAAATCGAAAATCCGAATGCGCTTGATATCGTGACAAAAGTAAACGGGGAAGTCCGCCAACAGTCCAATACATCCCGCTTCATTTTCCCGGTTGAGGAGATTATATCCGAATTGTCGAAAGGGATGACGCTTTTACCCGGGGATATCATTGCAACGGGCACCCCAGCCGGCGTCGGCAACGGGTTTCATCCGCCGCGTTTCTTGAATCCGGGTGATGAGGTTGAAATTACGGTTGAAAAGGTGGGAACTTTGCGAAACACCATCAAATAAAGTAAGATGGGTATAAGACAGATAAAGAAGCAAAGGAGAAGATCGAACGATGTTAACCCGGACAGATGCGCATGTCACAACATGGGTCATTGCGATCCTTTTGTTTATTTTGGCCTTGTTCCTCCATCGCGCAGGAAAAGAAAAGGCATTTAAAACGGTCCAGATGGTTTTAAGGCTGTTTTACATACTCGTCATCGTCACAGGTGCGCTGCTCTTTTTCCATAACCAGCGCCTCGATCCTGCCCTGTACGGCCTTAAACTGCTTGGCGGGATTCTCGTGATCGGGATGATGGAAATGATTACGCTGCGGCTTTCTAAAAGAAAAAGTACCGGAATTCTCTGGGTTTTGCTGATCATCTTTTTCGCCGCCGTCCTGTATCTTGGGCTGCGCCTGCCGATGGGATGGCATCCTTTTTATTGACGCCCATGCGGTACCGGTGCAATTTTTCAGGATAGGATTTGGAGAGGGGAGGCAAGGGTCGGCTTGCCTCCCTTTTTACATTTTTTTCAAAAGCATGCGCCTTCCGTTACTCCATGTACACTCGAACCACTCGTCCGCTTGTTTGCCCAGCCGGAAATGGTGGTGGACGGATAAAATAGCCTCCCCGTTATCAAACAGCATGAAATTCACGCCTTCTTTTTTCTCCAGGTTGACGAGGCATGACAATACGTTATGACAGTAGATACAATCATAAATAGAAAAGCCTGCCCCGTTTAAGAAAGAGACGAAGCGGTGAAACAGGCCGTCCTCCCACTCTCCGAAGAGCATCTCAAGCGAAAAATTGACCGGCTTCGGAATCCGCAAGCTTGCTTTTTCTTCAAGAAGAAGCATTTCTCCGTCCGACATGACGGTTTGATCTTCTGTTAATATGCCTTTTTTCCAACGCCCGGAATGGAAGATTTCAATTTTTTGGCCAACAAACTCCTCAAGCATCGATGCCTCATCAGATATATCATCAAAAAACACCCATTCTTCATTCAGCTTCTCGATTGAACCGGTTAAAAAAGCGCGGGACTGGCATTCCATGATTTTTAATCTGAACTGTCCGTCCATTTGCGGCCCTCCTTCCCGAGCATCATTTCCTTATTTGTTTTTGACAAGGGGAGGGGTTTTCATACCTTTATAAGCAGAAAGAAAAGGGTCCGGAGCTAGAGATTTTAGCCCGTAAAAATGTTCACTGTTTTGCATCAAGAAACTTTGGTCCGGGGAAATGTACGCCGGTATCGTGCGCGCCTTTTTTAAGCAAAAAGAAAACCGGAAAGGAATGTGCCTTTCCGGTGTGCGCGTCAGCCGTTGATCACGGTGCCGCCGTTTACGTGAATGACTTGCCCGGTCACATAGCTTGAGTCGTCGGACGCAAGATAGACATAGGCAGGTGCCAGTTCGGACGGTTGACCGGGGCGTTTCATCGGGACGTCGGAACCGAATTTTTCAACCTGATCTGCCGTAAAGGTTGACGGGATTAGCGGCGTCCAGATCGGCCCCGGGGCCACGCCGTTCACGCGGATGCCTTTTGATACGAGCGCCTGTGACAAAGAGCGTATGAATGCTGCGATGGCGCCCTTTGTTGCCGAATAATCAAGCAGTTGCGGGCTGCCTTGATAAGCCGTAATCGAAGTCGTGTTAATAATGGAGCTGCCTTCTTTTAAGTGCGGCAGTGCGGCTTTCACCATGAAAAATTGTGAAAAAATATTGGTCCGGAATGTTCTCACAAGCTGTTCTTCCGAGATATCCAGAATGCTTTTTTGCGGGTGTTGTTCGGCCGCATTATTCACCAAAATATCGAGCCGGCCGAATGTGCTGACCACTTTTTCCACTGCGTCCCGGCAATGCTGTTCGTCCCCGATATCGCCCGGGATGATCAGGCATTGGCGCCCCTCTTTTTCCACCAGTTCTTTTGTTTGTTTTGCATCCTCATTTTCATTCAGATAGCAAATGGCGACATGCGCGCCCTCTTTTGCAAAATAAATGGCGACAGATTTTCCGATCCCGGAATCCCCACCGGTAATGAGCGCAATTTTTCCATCTAGTTTGCCGCTTCCTTTGTAGTTGTCTTTTACATTTTTCGGCTGCGGGTTCATTTCCGTTTCAGTGCCGGGCTGCCTGTTCTGGTGCTGGGCGGGTAAAGTTTTCTTGGAAGCATTTTGTTCGTTCGCCATTTTTACCACTCCTCGTTCAATTTTTAAACGGAACGGCAATCCGGAATTTGGATTGACCGGCCATCACCATTAGTCTATACCCGTCCAAAATTTCTATTAACCGGTATACCCGGAAAAAAGTTGGAAGGCGTTATGGCAGCTCATTCAGGAAAAAGACGGATATTGTGCCAGGCCCGGCGTGCGACCCGATCACGGCGCCGATTGTGTTGATCAAGAATTGTTTTGTACCGAA
This sequence comes from Weizmannia sp. WK01, assembly GCF_025905465.1. Lineage (NCBI taxonomy): Bacteria > Bacillati > Bacillota > Bacilli > Caryophanales > Bacillaceae > Heyndrickxia > Weizmannia sp. WK01. The sequence goes on from NZ_CP109616.1 coordinate 1,142,492, forward strand.
ACGTGCTTCAATCAGCTGTTTCATTTCTTCTGCAGCCGTTTCATCATCGCCGTGGCAGATGCCGATCAGCTGGTGTTCAAGGTCTGTGCCGCGTTCTTCCATGATATCGAGCATACGGTGCAACAGTTTTTTCCGCCCGCGGATTTTTTCAATCGGAATCAGCTTCCCGTCCTCTACATCGAGGATCGGTTTAATATTCAGCAAGCCGCCGAAAAATGCGCTTGTTTTCGATAGCCTGCCGCCTCTGGCAAGAAAATCAAGATCGGGGACTGTGAAAATATGCTCCATATGTTTGCTGCGGAATGCGGCATCCCGGATGATTTCCTCTTTTCCTGCCCCGTTTTTCCGTAAATCGGCGGCTGCTTTTACAACGAGGCCGTAACCGATCGAAGCACATTTTGTATCGAGTACCGTTAAATCAAGATTGGGATAGGCTTCTTTCACTTGGTCGGCGATCATGGCCGCCGTTTGGTACGTGCCGGACAGCTCGGACGAAAAAGCCAGGTAAATACCGGTATCTCCTGATTTGGCAAGATCGGTAAAAAGTTTTTCAAAATATTGCGGTGACGGTTGCGACGTTTTTGTACCCACCCCCGCGCGAATCAAGCGGAACACTTCTTTCGGGTCAATGCCGACAAGGTCGTCATAGGATTTGTCCTCTACATACACGGTCAACGGAATCAAGTGTACATGGTTTTCTTTGAAAAAAGACAGCGGCAAGTCGCTGGCACTGTCAGCAAAAATTTGAATGCCCATCGTTTTCACCCTCACAATCAGTTCTGTCTTTAGTTTACCGATTTTCCCCGTTTTGCACAATTTCAAGCAGATGCTTCAAGTGAGGAAAAATGAATCTTGGGGCGCTGCCGAAAAGAAAACCCGTTTCAGGAAGACGATAAGCAAAACCGATGCAGAAGACAACAAGCGAAACCACATGGCAAAGACAGCAAGCAAAACCGCTGCAGAAGGCAACAAGCGAAACTACATGCCAAAGACAACAAGCAAAACCACATAAACAAAAGGAATAGCTGCCGGAAGTCGGCAGCTATTCCAATTTTCCAAGTTCATGCTGCATGTCGCGCAGCTGTGCTTTTTCTGCAAGTGTCGTGTTGGCATATGCACTGGATAAGGCGTTTTTCGCTTTTTGCACCATTTCGTTTTTTTCTTGTTCCGTTCCGAAAGCAGCCGTCTCTTTCGCCAGTTCGACAAATTGCCTGGCCTCTTGAAACAGTCGGTTCGCCATTATAAGATGCCTCCCGAATTGCCTTCTTCGCTCCTGTTCGCTTCTGCTTCGGCCAATGTGGAGTGATACGGGAAACGCTCGCTATACTTTTTCACTGCATCTTTTCCCTGATGGACAAAACGTTTCGATTTGCTGCTTCTGCCCAAACGAAACACCGCCTTTACGGGAAGGGTGCACGGGGTGCCGCGCCCATTTATAGTGTTGGAATTCCCGGCGCTGATTATGCGTTTTTCAGGAGATGGCTTTCAAATTCAGCGCTTCTTCAAGAAAAAGGCCAATGCCGTCTTCCGTATTGGAAAGGGTGATTTCATTTGCGATTGCTTTTAAGGCCGGAATGGCATTTCCCATCGCAACCCCCGTCCCCGCGTATTCAATCATTTCCAGGTCGTTGTCTTCATCCCCGAAGGCAATGATCCGTTCTTTCGGTATTCCGTAGGCGTCGGCGACTTTTTTCACGCCGGCCGCTTTATTCAGCCCGGCTTTAATGATCTCGATGATGTGCCACGGTGCCCCCCAGCGCCTGTGGTCGATCACTTCGGCATGGACATCGCTTAAGTAGCTGCGGATCAACGGCACGTCTTCCTTTGCTGCATGGATCAGCATGGACGTCGGCTCGTCTTTTAAAAAGCGCATTAAATTTCCGGTTGTGACATGCGGGTTTCCAATTTGAAAAATATTGAGCAGTTTTTCGTCGTGATAATGGAGGTACACCTCATCTTTCACTTCTGCTACAATATTATACAGCCGGAAATCGCCGCATGTTTCAACGATCGATTTTGCTACTTGAAGCGGCATCGGTTCATGATAGATGCCAAAGCCCGTATTTTTCGGATGGTGGACAAAAGCGCCGTTAAAATTGACAATCGGCGTATCGAGTCCAAGTTCTTCATAATACGGCTGGCTGGAGCGGAAAGGGCGGCCGGTAGAGATGATGACCTTATGGCCGGCTTTGATTGTTTTTTGCAGAACGGATTTTGTTTTCGGGGAGATGGTCTTTTCATCATTTAACAATGTGCCGTCAAGATCCAATGCAATTAAATAAGGTTGAGGCATTTGAATTTCTCCTTTTTCTCGAAATGATTCAGTTTACATGCAATTTTCGTGATGATCCATTATACTAAATAATATAACATTTTCCCAGCTTAAAAACCTGCTGTAAAGCATTTTTATCTTGCATACCGTTTTGTTATGATAGTTACGGAGGAGGTTTGAAAACCATGGATGAAGCATTGAAAGAAAACATTATGGGCGCGCTTGAACAAGTGATTGACCCGGAAATTGGCATAGATATTGTAAACCTCGGGCTTGTGTATGATCTCGACCTAGATGAGGAAGGCTGCCTGACGGTGACCATGACCCTGACCGCAATGGGCTGCCCGCTCGCGGGAATTCTCGTTGACCAGGTGCAAATGGCGGTACAGGACATTCCTGAAGTGAAGGACACCCATGTCAATATCGTCTGGAACCCGCCGTGGACAAAAGACCGCATGTCGCGTTATGCCAAAATTGCGCTCGGAATTAACTGATTAAACAGCCCCCTCTTCGCCGTTGTATTTTTTGGCTGGCAAAAATAAGCGCTCATGCTTTAACAAGATCAGCCCAAACTAATGCTGACGATAAAAAAAGGGGGCGTTACTTTGGGGCAAAGCAACCTGTTTCACCCCGGAAGCAAAGCACCGAATAATGGGGTTTATGTAGAAGTTGGCGAAAATGGCGACCCGGTCGTAAACCCGAAAAGCGCCCATCTCCACAGAGGCGACCGCTTTCCGGAAACAACGAACGATGCCCGCCATTGGAGGCGCAAACGCAAACCTTAAAATCAAAACGGGGAGAAATCCCCGTTTTTTTGCTGCCGTCAAAGGAAAAACGGTAAAATAAGGACAGGTGCCCGCGCCGCGTTAAACGGTACGCGCCATTCGGAGGTGGAATGGATGGATATCAACCGCATGACTTTTACGGTACAGGAAGGGTTGGCGGAAGCCCAGCAGCTGGCCGCTCAAAAACATCACCCGGAACTCGATATTGCCCATTTATGGAAAACGTTAATGGAAAAGCCGGACAGCCTGCTTCCTGAGATATATAACGGCCTTGGCTTAAGCAAGGAAGAAATTGGAAAAATTGCAGATGGGATTCTCGCGAAAAAGCCGGAAGTGACCGGGCAAAGCGCGCCGTATTTGTCTGCGGCGCTGATCGAGCTGTTCAGACTCGCGGAAGAAGAAATGCGCGCGCTCCAGGACGAGTACATTTCGGTTGAACATCTGGCCCTTGCTGTCATGGATGTCGAACACGATGACCTGTCCCGGTATTTGAAAAGCAGGATCACGAAACAGCAACTGCTTCAGGTGATCAAAAACATAAGGGGGAATCAAAAAGTGGCCTCGCAAAACCCGGAAGCAACCTACAATGTTTTAAAAAAATACGGCACTGACCTTGTTGAAGCCGTTAAAGCCGGAAAAATCGACCCTGTTATCGGCCGGGATGCGGAAATCCGGAACGTCATCCGGATTTTATCACGGAAAACGAAAAACAACCCTGTTCTGATCGGCGAACCCGGCGTTGGGAAAACGGCCATTGTCGAGGGGCTTGCCCAGCGGATCGTCAGGAAAGATGTCCCGGAAGGCTTAAAAGACAAAACGATTTTTTCACTCGACCTCGGGGCGCTTGTTGCAGGCGCCAAGTTCAGGGGGGAATTTGAAGAACGGCTGAAGGCGGTATTGCAGGAAATTAAAAAAAGCAACGGGCAGATTTTGCTGTTTATCGATGAACTGCACACGATTGTCGGCGCCGGCAAAACAGAAGGGGCAATGGATGCCGGCAATATGCTGAAGCCAATGCTTGCCCGTGGTGAACTGCACTGCATCGGCGCGACGACCCTGAACGAATATCGGCAGTATATTGAAAAAGATGCGGCCCTCGAACGCCGTTTCCAGCAAGTGCTCGTCCAGGAGCCGGATGTGGAGGATACGATTTCGATTTTAAGAGGGTTAAGGGAACGTTTTGAAATCCACCACGGCGTCCGCATCCATGACAAAGCGCTTGTCGCTGCAGCAACATTATCAAACCGTTATATTACCGACCGTTTTTTGCCGGATAAGGCGATCGATCTTGTCGATGAAGCCTGCGCAAACATCCGTGTTGAAATGGATTCTATGCCGACGGAACTCGATGAAGTGACAAGGCGTGTCATGCAGCTGGAAATTGAAGAAGCCGCTTTGCAAAAAGAAACGGATGAAGCAAGCAAAGCCCGCCTTGGCATTTTGCAAAAAGAGCTTGCCAATTTGAAAGAAGAAGCGAACCGGATGCGCGCCAAATGGCAGGCTGAAAAAGCGGAATTGCAAAAAGTACAGGAAAAACGGGAATTGCTTGAAAAATACCGGCGCGATCTTGAAGAAGCGGAAAACCGGTATGATTTGAACAAAGCGGCTGAACTTCGGCATGGCAGGATTCCGGCCGTTGAAAAAGAATTAAAACAGCTCGAACAGCAAATGGCGGAAAAAGAAGGCAGCGGGCGGATTTTGCGCGAAGAAGTCACAGAAGAAGAAATTGCAGCGATTGTCGCGCGCTGGACAGGGATCCCTGTGGCAAAACTTGTGCAAAGCGAACGCGAAAAACTGCTAAAGCTGGAAAGCATTTTACATGAACGCGTCATCGGCCAGGATGAAGCTGTCCGCCTTGTCAGCGACGCGGTTCTAAGAGCCAGAGCCGGCATGAAAGACCCGAACCGCCCGATCGGATCCTTTATTTTTCTCGGCCCTACCGGCGTTGGGAAGACAGAACTTGCCAAAGCACTGGCACAGCATTTATTTGACGATGAAAATCATATGATCCGAATCGACATGAGTGAATATATGGAAAAATTTGCGGTCTCGCGGCTGATCGGGGCGCCACCGGGATATGTCGGCTATGAAGAAGGCGGCCAGCTCACTGAAGCGGTGCGGCGGAAACCGTATTCCGTCATTTTGCTGGATGAAATTGAAAAAGCCCACCCGGAAGTGTTCAATATCTTGCTCCAGGTGCTCGATGACGGCCGTATCACTGATTCACAGGGACGGACGGTTGATTTTAAAAATGCGATCGTGATCATGACGTCAAATATCGGGTCGTCCTATTTGCTCGATATCAAAGGCGATGACATCAGCGAAGAGACGAAAAATGCGGTGATGGCACAGTTGCACGCGTCGTTCCGGCCCGAATTTTTAAACCGGATTGACGATATCATCTTATTCAAGCCGCTCACGCTGGAAAATATGATGGGCATCGTGGATAAAATGATGCACGAATTGGCTGCACGCCTCGCTGAACAATCGGTCGGGCTTCAGCTGTCCGATGAGGCGAAAAAATGGATTGCGGAATCGGCCTATGATCCGGTGTACGGGGCACGGCCGTTGAAAAGGTTTATCCAGCATCAAATTGAAACGAGGCTTGCAAAAGAAATCATTGCGGGAAAGGTGAAGCCGCATCAAACCGTCACGCTTGATGTGAAAGACGGCGCGCTTCAAGTGACAACCGAATCATGATGAAAAAACCGGGAGGCACTTTGAATCAGCGCCTCCCGATTTCCGGTGAGGGGTGTTTTGATTTAATGTTCGGGACTTGTGTTTTTCGGCAATGCTGCATTGACAATAAATGCAGCAGCGGAAATGACAAGCGACATAATGGCCATCGTTTTCATGCTGTAATGCGAGTTTGACATGGCACTGCCAACGTAGCCGAGCATTTGGCTCAGTAAAAACACCCAAAAAATCGTTACGATGTATTTCATACTTTCACCCCGATTGAAAAACACTTTTTAAATCACCCTTTATCTTATCACAGCCGCAGTCATTGGAAAAGGGGAACCCGGTTGCCGCGGATGAAATTTTTCCCGAAGGCTGGAACGAAAAATGGGCACAGCGGCCTTTTGTCCGTTTTGGATCGTCCGGAAGTATCTTTACGGCGGGAAAAGCATATGCTTGAATAAAGATGAATGGAGGGCCGGCCATGAATCAAGCACTTGTCATTGGTGCCGGGGCGTTCTTCGGATTTGAGCTGTGCAAGGCACTGCTTGATGCGGGGTATCCGGTTATAGCGGCTGATCAAGAAACGGATCCCGGGTTTTTGTTGGAAGAAAGATGGATGGAAATCGGAAGAAATGCCAATTTGGATTACCAGCCTCTGAGCCGGTTGTCGCCGGAAAAATGCACATGCTGTATTCCGGTATACGATTATTATGTCCGGGATGCCCGTGAAGATTTACAAGATGCATGCCGCTTTTTAGAACCGTTTAAAGCGCAAATCGAACGTGTGGCACTCATTCTTCCAAACCATCTGGCGGTTGCGGAACAGGCAGAATGGGTTCCCGGCGTGCTTGGCGATTGCGCACGCATTACCTTTTTTGTTCCGGCACTGTTCGGCCCCGGTCAGCCCGGGAGCCTTGCTTTTTCCCAAATGATTAACGGGAATACGGAACCGGACTTGAAATATGACGACCGCGATGCCCTTTTTGCAGCAGATGCCGCAGTGGCCATTGTCTCCGAGCTTGAAAAAGGGGAAACGGGGAAAGCCTTTTATTTAAAAAGCCCTGACGGAAACGGATGGGAGCCTGTCGCCCGGTTTTTAACGCAGGATACAGGCAGCCCCACGCTTCCTTCGTGCAGGCTTGAGGCAAAAGGTGAACTGGAACCGATGATCGTCCGGCCGTCCGTTTCCTGGCAGGCCGCGATTCAACAGCAAATCGCCTGTCAACGGAAGAACAGCTAAAGAACGCTAATCTTCCTTTTCAAAATGGGAAAGCCACTTTTCAAAAACCGGCGTGATTTTCCGGAACAACGGCTTAAACTCCTCGAAAATGCCAACGACTTTGTCAGCTTGATCCAGCAACGCTTCCATGTCCACATTGCGGAAAAAAGAAAGGTCAAACAAGCCGCCGTTTATTTCTTCATCTGCTTCTTCCTGTCCGGTCCCGGGCGGCTCTTGCCGCTTTTGCGGGAAAAACATCCGGTCAAAAGGGTGGATTTTTTCATGTTCTTCCATTTTTTCACTTCCTTTCCTTCTTTTTTGCCAGGATGAGGGCGGTCCGGATCTATGATCAGCATATGAGAGAAAAACTGAATCGGCTTGCATCAATGGCCCGGATCTTAAAGCGGGAGGAAAACAAGCACCATGCGATCCGCGCGGCTCCGCCCTATTGGTAGCACGTTTTTTCATCCCGCCATTGTGGGCATGGCCCGTATTTTCTTCTATTCGTGACAAGCAAACAGGGCTTTGTTATAATTAGGAGCAGGTCATAATATTGTGCGATAAGGAATTATGCCGCTTTGATTATTTTAGTGAAAGAAGGAATGCAAAATGAATGCTGGCATTATCGGTGTCGGAAAATATAATCCTGAAAAGGTTTTAACAAATGCGGACTTTGAAAAAATGATGGACACGTCGGATGAATGGATCCGGACGAGAACCGGGATTGAAGAACGGCGGATTGCAGCGGATGATATGGAGACTTCCGATATGGCATATGAAGCGGCTGTAAAAGCGGTGAAACATGCAGGCATTTCCGCGGAAGAGCTCGACTTAATCCTTGTTGCGACCGTGACGCCGGATCAGCCGTTTCCGACGGTTTCCAATATTTTGCAGGACCGCCTCGGCGCAAAAAAAGCTGCCGCGATGGATATCAGTGCGGCCTGTTCCGGTTTTATGTACGGGCTTGCGACGGCCAAGCAATTTATTGAGACGAAAACGTATAAATATGTTTTAATTGTAGGTGTTGAGAAATTATCCAAGATCACGAACTGGGAAGACCGCAGTACGGCGGTGCTGTTCGGCGACGGGGCGGGCGCAGCGGTTGTCGGCCCGGTATCGGAAGGCAGGGGCATCCTTGCTTTTGAACTCGGTTCGGACGGTTCAGGCGGAAAATATTTGTATGAAGATAAAAGTGGCCATATTGTCATGAACGGTCGTGAAGTGTTTAAATTTGCCGTCCGCCAAATGGGCGAATCAAGCGTGCGCGTGATCGAAAAGGCCGGCGTCAGGAAAGAAGACGTCGATTTCTTAATTCCGCACCAGGCCAATATCCGAATCATGGAATCTGCGCGGGAAAGGCTCGGCCTGCCGGTGGAAAAAATGTCGAAAACAATCCACAAATACGGGAATACTTCGGCAGCATCCATACCGATTTCATTGGTGGATGAACTAGAAGAAGGAAAGATCAAAGAGGATGACCTCATCTTGATGGTCGGCTTCGGCGGCGGACTGACCTGGGGAGCCGTACTGATCAGATGGGGACGATAACACGCTTAAATGCAGCATACAGATTGTAAGAAACACGGTCTTCTTATACCAGGAAAAGGAGATGGCATAATGGAAAAAAGAAGAGTGGTTGTTACGGGAATCGGGGCTGTCACGCCGGTCGGAAATGATGCGCGGACAGCCTGGCAAACTGTGCTGGACGGGAAATCCGGCATCGGCCCGCTGACAAGGCTGGATGCGGACCAGTTTCCGGCAAAAGTGGCAGCTGAAGTGAGAGACTTTAACATCGAAGAATTTATTGAACGAAGAGAAGCCCGCAAAATGGACCGTTTTACCCATTATGCGGTTGCATCTGCACTGATGGCGGTAGAAGATGCCGGACTTACGATCAACGAAGAAAACGCAACCCGTGTCGGCGTCTGGATCGGTTCCGGTATCGGCGGCATGGAAACATTCGAAAACCAGTTTGAAGTATTCCAAAAGCGCGGATATCGGCGTGTGAGTCCTTTCTTTGTACCGATGATGATTCCGGATATGGCAGCAGGCCAGGTCTCAATCATTCTTGGCGCAAAAGGGATTAACTCTTGTACCGTCACGGCGTGTGCAACGGGAACAAACTCAATCGGGGACGCCTTTAAAGCGATCCAGCGCGGCGATTGCGATGCTATGATTGCAGGCGGGACGGAAGCGCCGATTACAAGAATGTCGTTCGCGGGATTTTGTGCCAATACAGCGCTGTCCACCAATCCGGATCCGGAAACGGCAAGCCGCCCGTTTGATTTAAACCGGGACGGGTTTGTCATCGGCGAAGGCGCCGGCATTTTGGTGCTTGAAGACTTAGAACATGCTTTAAAACGCGGAGCCAAAATTTATGCGGAAGTGGTTGGCTACGGGTCAACCGGGGATGCCTACCATATTACTGCGCCTGCGCCTGGCGGGGAAGGCGGCGCGCGCTCGATGCAAATGGCGCTTGATGATGCTGGCCTTGCCCCGGATGAAATCGGCTATATTAATGCCCATGGGACAAGCACGCCGTATAATGATAAATACGAGACAATGGCGATTAAAGAGGTTTTCGGCGACCATGCTTACAAACTGGCCGTCAGCTCGACAAAATCGATGACAGGCCATCTGCTCGGGGCAGCAGGCAGCGTGGAAGCCATTTTTACTGTGCTTGCGATCAAAGAAGGCATTGTTCCGCCAACCATCAATATTCAAACGCCTGATCCGGAATGCGATTTGGACTATGTTCCGGATAAAGCGCGCAAACAGGAGCTGAACGCAGCGGTCAGCAATTCGCTCGGTTTCGGCGGACACAACGCAACCCTTGCTTTTAAAAAATACGAAGCCTGATCCAAAAGGGGTATCCCGGTTAAAATGGGATACCCTTTTTGCATGGAAACGAAACCAAATATTGCGAAACGTTTTTCAAGGATCACGTGCTAGAAAAGCCGAGTCGCAAAAAGGGGATGGAACATCACATGCGGTTCCGATAACGTTTTGGCATGGGGATCAAAGGGTGCGGACAGACTCCCATGCTGGCGGTTTCAAAAGTGTGATTTTTGCGGGCGGAAAGATGAATTTACAGGGGAAAAAACGCATTCCGGGATGTGCGGCAGTCTGCTCTGGCTTTTGAAAAATTTATTTTCTAAAATCCGGTCTTCCGCAATAAAATAAAGCAAACGGGAGGGGGAACCGGCGATGGGGATCATTCGGACGGATTTGTGGATGGAAGAAGCTTTCTCAAAACCGGAGCTGTTTTTAGAAACAATCAAACAGGAAAGGGAAGATCCGGAAGATTTTTATCGCTACTTGCAGCGTTTCGGCATGTACCGCCCTTCAAGGCAGGCAGAACAGATTTTTACTGCGTTGAAAAAAGCGGATGCCTGGGAGAAAATCGGGGAGTATCATGCAAAATACAAAAAGCTTTGGAACGGGCCAGATCCGGACATTTACATTTTTCCAGTCAGGAATGGAAACGGTTTCAACTTTGGCCGCAGCCGCGGAAAATCGGGCGTAACACTGCCGGGTGCCGTTTTTTTATTTCTTGCACCGGTTCGGGACCGGAAAGAATGGGAAGCGCTGTTTGTCCATGAATACCATCATGCGGCAAGAATGAGCAGGTTGAAAAAACCGCTGCGTGATTATACTTTGCTCGATTCCCTCGTGTTTGAAGGCCTCGCCGAACATGCCGTGCTCGAGTATGTCGGAGAAGAATATGTATCGGAAACATCAAAACGCTATTCCGAAAAACAGAAAAAACATGCGTGGCAACAGTTTTTCAAAAAAAATCTTGCAGCCGGAAAAGAAGAAAAAATTCATGATGACCTTCTTTTCGGCAGAAAATACGTCCCGCCGATGATGGGATATGCGCTCGGATACCATTTGATAGAGAAGTATAAAACGGCCCATTCTTTTTCTACAATAGCAAATCTCGGCCGCCGTTCCGAAATATTTGCAGAAGGAATGTTTACCAACCCGCCGGAATCCTGAATCCATAAAGTACCAAAAAAATACAAATATAATTTTAACTAAAAAAATGATTGCGTTTCTTTTAATTTTGTAATATTATTTAAACAATAAATTAATAAGATTTTAATCTATTTTCGTTTTTTCTACTTTTACGAAGGGAGGTTTTGTATATTGGAAAAACCACCGCTTTTGCAAATTGAGGATTTGACTGTTTCTTTCCAAATCCAGGATACATACTATCCGGCAGTCGATCACGTCTCTTTAACCGTCAACGAAAATGAAGTGGTGGCGATTGTCGGGGAATCCGGCTGCGGAAAAAGTGCACTCGCTCTGGCAGTGATGGGGCTGCATCCGGAAGAAAAGACAAAAGTTGAAGGGCGCATTCTCTTTAAAGGGCAGGATCTCGTGCCGCTCGGGACTGGGAAACTGAATGAAATCCGCGGGGCGGAAATGGGCATTATTTTCCAGGATCCATTGACTGCGCTGAACCCGCTGATGACGGTCGGGCGGCAAATAGAAGAAAGCATGGATTACCACACCAAACTATCCGGTTCCGAAAAGAAAAAACGGACGCTTGAATTGTTAAGCCGGGTCGGGATCCCTTATCCCGAAAGAACATATAAGCAATACCCGCATGAGCTTTCCGGCGGCATGAGGCAGCGGGTGGTCATTGCCATCGCGATCGCCTGCCAGCCGTCGCTTGTGATTGCGGATGAACCGACAACCGCGCTTGATGTCACGATCCAGGCCCAAATTATGGATTTGCTGAAAGATTTGCAGCGCCAGATGAAGACGGGCATTATTCTGATTACCCATGATCTCGGCGTCGTTGCCGAAATGGCCGACAGAGTGGCCGTCATGTATGCAGGCGAAATTGTCGAAATTGCGGATGTTACAACACTCTTCAAAAATCCGTTACATCCTTATACCCGTTCTTTGCTGAATTCAATCCCGTCGGCGACGGAAGCCAAAGAAAGATTGCATGTCATCCAGGGCATTGTTCCTTCACTGAAGAACCTGCCGCGCTCGGGATGCCGCTTTAAATCAAGGATTGGCTGGATCAGCGACGCGGCGCACGAAGAAAATCCGGTTCTTCGCGAAGTGGAAAACGGCCACTGGGTGCGCTGTACCTGTTACAAACATTTTTATTTCCCGGACGAACAGAACATGGAGACAGGGGATATGTATCATGCCACTTCTTAAGATCGAAAATCTAAAAGTCTATTATCCGGTACGGGGCGGGTTTTTCCGCCGGGTGGTCGATCATGTAAAAGCGGTCAATGATATCAGCTTCGAATTGCAGCCTGGAGAAACGTACGGGCTTGTCGGCGAATCGGGCTGCGGCAAAACGACAACGGGCAGAACGATCGTCGGGCTGAATCATGCAACCGCGGGCAAAATTGTGTTTGAAGGAACGGATTTGGCCCGGCTCAGCCGGAAGGAATTTCAACATTACCGGAAAGATATCCAAATGATCTTCCAGGATCCGTATTCTTCCCTGAATCCGAAAAAGCGCGTGGCGGATATTATCGCTGAACCGATTCGCAATTTTGAGAAACTGCCCCGCGAACAAGAGCGGGAAAAAGTCCGCGAAGTCATGGAAAAAGTCGGCCTGAGTCCGGACTCCATGTTTAAATACCCGCATGAATTTTCAGGAGGGCAGCGCCAGCGGATCGGCATTGCCCGGGCGCTGACATTGAATCCGAAACTGATCATTGCGGATGAGCCGGTCTCCGCCCTTGATGTTTCCGTCCAGGCGCAGGTGCTCAATTTTATGAAAGACATCCAAAAAGAATTCGGGCTCACCTACCTATTTATTAGCCATGACCTTGGCATTATCCGCCATATGTGCGACCGAATCGGCATCATGTACCGCGGGCGTTTTGTGGAAGAAGGGACGAGTGACGAAATTTACGAGAATCCGCAACATATCTACACAAAACGGCTGCTGTCCGCGATTCCAAATGGGGACCCGGAAAATAGAGCAGCACAAAAACAGTACCGGGAAAAAATCAACAATGAATTCCGGCAAGCTTTCAGGGATTATTTTGACGAGGAAGGGAAGCCGTACCATCTCAAGCCGGTTTCGCATACCCATTCCGTAGCACTGCCGTAAAGAGGGGGGCACAGTTATGATTAAATTTATATTGCGCAGAATTCTCATCATGATCCCTCAATTAATTATTTTGAGTATTTTGATTTTCGTGCTGGCAAAGGCCATGCCCGGCGATGCACTGACCGGCCGGCTGGCGAGCAATCCGAAAATGGATATCCACACGCTTCATGAAATGAAAGAAAAATTGGGGCTGTATGATCCGGCTTATGTACAGTACGCCCGCTGGGTGAAAAATCTCTTCAAAGGCGATCTTGGCATGTCTTATATTCACCAGCAGCCTGTAACAGAACTGCTTGCCGGGCGACTGTGGAACACGATTTTACTGTCGGCGGTGATTCTGATCCTGACATATTTGATCGCCATTCCGCTTGGGATCGTGGCCGGGCGATGGACGGATTCATGGGCGGATAAGCTGATTACCGGTTATAACTATCTCAGCTATGCAACTCCGCTGTTTATCTTTGCATTGATTATGCTGTTTGTGTTCGGTTTTGTCCTATCATGGTTTCCGACAAGCGGCAGTGTCAATATCCAGGCCCGTGACGGCACGTTTGAATATTTCATGAGCAAGGCTTACCATCTAATTTTGCCAGCCTTATCCGGATCGCTGCTTGCAACGGTGGGCACGATCCAGTATTTGCGGAATGAAATCATCGATACAAAAATCAAAGATTTTGTAAAAACGGCGCGGGCAAAAGGCGTGCCTGAATCGAAGGTGTATACGCATCATATTTTAAGAAATTCGCTTTTACCGATCGCCACCTTTTTCGGTTATGAGATTACCGGATTAATCGGCGGGTCCGTCATTTTGGAATCGATATTCGGTTATCCGGGGATTGGGCAGCTGTTTTTGCAATCGATTATGCAGCGTGATTACAGCGTAGTCACGGCGCTCGTCATGATTTCCGGCGTGGCGACCTTGTTCGGCACATTATTATCAGACATTATTTTAAGCGCTGTGGATCCGCGTATCCGGATTGAGTAACGGGGGGTGAGAGGATGAAAGCAGTCATTTCAACACAACAGCCCGCAACTGTCGAAACAGAAAAAAGCCCGTCCGGATTTTCGATTATCTGGCGGGAACTGATCAAAGATAAAATGGCCGTTATCTCCATGATCGTGCTGGGGCTGATTCTGATAACAGTTTACGGCATGTCATTGATTTTAAACGAAAATGAGATTGTAAAGGTTGACCTTTTATCCATTTACGCACCGCCCTCAGCTGAACACTGGCTCGGCACCGATTACGGCGGCCGGGATATATTCGGGCAACTGATTATCGGTGCAAAAAATTCGTTTACAATCGGGCTTGCGATTACGTTGATTACCGGTGCAATCGGGCTTGCGGTCGGATTAATTGCCGGTTACTTCGGCGGAGTCATTGACAATATCATCATGAGAATCATTGACTTTATTCTTGTCCTGCCGTTTCTCATGCTCATCATTGTCCTCGTGACAATCGTACCGAAATATAATGTGTTTTCTTTTATTCTCATTATGAGTGCATTCCTTTGGGTCGGAAAAGCAAGACTGATTCGTTCCAAGACGCTTTCGGAAAGGGAACTCGACTATGTCAGTGCTTCCAAGACGCTCGGTACGCCGGACTGGAAAATTATTCTCTTCCAGGTCCTGCCGAATTTGAGCTCGATTATTATCGTGAACTTGACGATTAACTTGGCAAGCAATATTGGGATTGAATCGAGCCTGACCTATCTCGGCTTCGGGTTGCCGGAAAGCACACCGAGCCTTGGGACGTTGGTCAGTTATGCCACAAACCCGGATGTGCTCCAGCATAAATGGTGGATTTGGTTACCTGCATCGCTCCTGATTCTGGTGATGATGCTGTGTATAAATTTTATCGGCCAGGCGTTAAAACGCGCAGCCGATGCAAGACAAAGACAAGGATAAAAAAGAGGGGGCTTAGCAATGAGGAAAAGAAAATGGTCAAGCGTATTCAGTTTGCTGGTGATACTCGTATTGGTGCTGTCAGCCTGTAACAATTCACCGAGCAGCGGAAGCAAGGAAGACAAGGCAGTGAAAACGGAAGATTTAACAAGCAAGTTTCCGAATACCGTCAAAAACAACAAAAAAGCGATTGACGGCGGGATTTTGAATTACGGCATCGTTTCCGATACGCCGATTGAAGGCACATTCAACCTTGCTTTCTACGAAGGGCAACCGGATTTTGAAGTCATTAAATTTTTTGATGATTCGCTGTTAAAAACAGACGAAAACTATGAATTTACGAATGACGGCGCCGCCACGTACAAATTGTCCAATGACAACAAAACAATGACGATTAAAATCAAAGACAATGTCAACTGGTCTGATGGGAAGCCGGTAACCGCCGAAGACCTCGAATTTGCATACCTGGTTATCGGAAATAAAGACTATACCGGTGTGCGCTACGGCGATGCTCTGTTCCAAAATATCGTCGGCATGGATGAATACCATAAAGGAAAAGCGAAAAACATTTCTGGTGTTAAAGTAATCGATGATAAAACGATTTCCATTACCTGGAAGAGTGCCAACCCTTCCGAAAAAACAGGCGTCTGGACAACACCGCTTCCGAAACATTACTTAAAAGATGTGCCGATCGCAAAAATGGCACAGTCGGATAAAATTCGGTTACATCCTTTAGGCTTCGGTCCGTTTAAAGTTAAAAAAGTGGTTCCGGGCGAGTCTGTTGAACTTGTCAGAAACGACCATTACTGGGCAGGAAAACCGAAACTGAAAGGTGTCGTCATCAAAGTGGTCAATCCGAAAGTGGTGTTACAAGCCTTGAAAAAAGGCGAAATTGACTATGCTGCTTTCCCGGTAGACCAATACGAGGCTGCTAAAGGTGTAAAAAACTTCCAGCTGCTCGGCACGATCGATTTGGCTTACAGCTATATCGGATTTAAACTCGGCCACTGGGATGCAAAGAAACAGGAAAACGTCATGGATAACCCGAAATTCCAAAATAAAAAACTGCGCCAGGCGATGGCGTATGCGCTCGATAACAAGTCAGTCGGCGAAAAAATCTACCACGGTTTGCGTTTCCCGGCGACGACTTTAATTCCGCCATCTTTCCCGGAATGGCATGACAAGTCCGCAAAAGGGTACACGTATGATCCGAAAAAAGCAAAGAAACTGCTTGATGAAGCCGGTTATAAAGATGTCGACAAAGACGGGTACCGTGAAGATCCAAACGGCAAAAAATTCGTCATTAATTTCCTTTCCATGAGCGGCGGGGATACGGCCGAGCCGCTGGCAAAATTCTATATGCAGTGCTGGAAAGATGTCGGCTTAAATGTCAAACTTGTTAACGGTCGTCTTGCTGAGTTTAACTCCTTCTATGATATGGTGCAAAAGGATGACCCGAAAGTGGATATCTATGCAGGTGCCTGGGGAACAGGTAGCGATGTGGACCCGTACGGCTTGTACGGTCGGAACGTTATGTTTAACTACACCCGCTTTGTCAGCAAGAAAAATGATGAACTGTTGGAAAAAGGGCATTCTCCGCAAGCCTTTGACACAGCATACCGCAAAAAGGTTTACAATGAATGGCAGAAGTATATGAATGAGGAAGCGGCAGTCATTCCGACCGTTTACCGTTATCAATTGTATGCGGTGAACAACCGCGTGAAAAACTTGGCTGTATATCCGGATGAAACACAAACGGATTGGAGCAAGGTGAGTGTCACATCCGAAAAAGCGGACACCCAAGAATAATCCATAAAGGCCCTGTCTTTGGCAGGGCCTTTTTCCTTTCCGGCTTGCCGGGATCGGGAGAGCAGAGCGTCTTTTTAAAGCAGAGCCTTTATCCTTTCCGACTTACCGGGGGAGGGAAAACGAAGCGTCTTTTAAAGCAGGCCTTCTTCCTTTTCGACGCGGTGGGATTGGGGTTCTTCTTTTTACAAGCGAAGTGCAATCTTTATTTTCTACACAGCGGAATCCGGAAAAGAAGGAATAATTTAACTGCCCCCTGCCTATACTGAATGACAAACAGAGTATACGGGGGGTTATCCATGCTGTATCTTCACGATATATGGGTCAACTGGTTCGAGGGGGAGGAAAACAGTTATAATGTCTGCCCATTCCATGAGTGGCGGAGGGACGATGTGATTGAACTGCTGGACCAGGTGCCGCTTTTATTTGTGGACACGCTTTTATACGAGTACATTGAAAACGATTTGGCTGAACTGCCGCAAACTTTGCTGAATGATGTTTTCCAGAAGGCGGTTTTGCGCAAAAACCATGAACGAATCCAGCTGGAATATTGTTTTGTCGTGACGGATGGAAAAGGGATTTTGGCGGTGGATACGATCGGCTATACGCTACCGATCCGCAAAAGCCGGCTGATTCCGAGGCAGGAACAGCTTGTCTATGAAATGATCGAAGGGCATGAACCGGTGTCCTATCCGTTTGAAAACCGCAGCAATCCGAAAGAACATCATATTTTATCCCCGTCGCCGGAGTGCATGCAGGGGCTGACAAGAAGGGAACGACAATTAAAGCAGCTGTTATTTATGGCGCTCGACCAGCTCTATTCCTCGAAAAATACGGCGGAAGTGCGGTACTGGTATACAGAGTGGTGCCCGGAGCAGTATGAACACATCCAGTTTATGCCTTTTGAAGATGCGTGGGAGCGGCTTTATGCAGAAACAAAAACAGGCTGGTCCAAAAAGCATGAACAGTTGTGCGAAAATATGATCAAAGGGCAGCCTTTTTTTGAAAAACTATGGGAACTGGAACACAATGAAAAAAGCGAACTGATGTAAAAACGAGTTGCGAAACCTCCGCAACTCGTTTTTTTCTTAATGGCGTTTTTTTCTGCCCAATCCCATCGCATTTTCCATTTTTCTCAGCATATTTCCGGCTACAATACTGGCTTTTTCCGCGCCTTCATCTAAAATCCGGTCCAGTTCCTCCGATTCAATCAGTTTATAATACCGTTTTTGGATCGGGGCCAGCCCTTCATTCACTACATCAACGAGATCCGCTTTAAACGCGCCATAGCCGACGCCGTCATATTTCCGTTCCAGCTCTTCAATGGTCAAGCTGCTGAAGTTGGAATAGATGTCGAGCAAATTGGAAATGCCCGGTTTCCGCTCTTTGTCGTATTTGACCACGCCTTCTGAGTCTGTAACCGCGCTTTTAATCTTTTTGTCGACCAGTTTCGGGTCATCAAGCAGCGAGATAAATGCTTTTTTATTCGGATCGGATTTGCTCATTTTTTTCATCGGGTCCTGCAGCGACATAATCCTTGCTCCGGAATTGGAAAGCTTAATATCCGGCAGCGTAAAAATTTCGAGGTAACGTTTATTGAACCTTTCCGCCAAATCCCTTGTCAGCTCGAGATGCTGTTTCTGGTCCTCACCGACCGGCACAAGATCCGTGCTATACAGTAGAATATCAGCGGCCATGAGCGGCGGATATGTGAGAAGCCCGGCCGATACGCTTTCTTTCCCTGCAGATTTGTCTTTAAACTGCGTCATCCTTTCCAACTCGCCGACATAGGCAACGCATTGCAGCATCCATGCGGCCTGGGCGTGCGCCGGCACTTCCGACTGGATAAAGAGCGTCGCTTTGTTCGGGTCAATGCCGACTGCCAGATAAAAAGCGGCAAGGCTCCTGATGTTTTTGCGGAGTTCAAGGCGGTCTTGCGGGACGGTAATGGCGTGCTCGTCAGCAATGCAAAAATAGCAATTAAAGCTGTTCTGCAATTCCACAAACTGCTTCATTGACCCAAGATAGTTCCCGATGTGGATCGTTCCACTCGGCTGAATAGCTGAAAAAATCGTCCTCATTTTTTCTTCCTCCTAAAGCATGGATATTTTTCCAGAAAAATAAAAAACCCATTCAACCAAAATTAGGGACGAATGGGATAAATCCGCGGTGCCACCCTAAGTGCCCGGCAATACGGGCCGCTTAGTTCCAATGCCAATTGGAGCCTGGTTAACGCAAGGCGTACGCCGGAAACTAATGAGGCGGCCGCCCGTTCATCTCCGGAGCTCGAAAGCCCATTCCACCTGCAGGCATGTTTGTTTCCACCAGCCACAAACTCTCTGAAAAGCCATAAACAGATGTACTCTTCTTTTTCATCGCTTCTATATACCAGTATCATTATAATGAAAAGATGGAAAAATGTCAAAAACCGCTGTCCGCCAAGGCCCATTTTATGTAGGATTCCGTCTTTGCCTGATCGTTTTAAACGGCCAGCATTTTATGACGAACTTTGCAGAAAAAGGGCGATGGCCATCAGCACCATCATGGACACCCCGGTAAGAAAAGGCATGGAAACACGCAAGGTAACCAGCTTCGACAGCGGGCGGACGTCCTCCTCGTTAAATTTAGAAGACATTCTTTGAA
Organism: Weizmannia sp. WK01; assembly: GCF_025905465.1. Classification (NCBI taxonomy): domain Bacteria; kingdom Bacillati; phylum Bacillota; class Bacilli; order Caryophanales; family Bacillaceae; genus Heyndrickxia; species Weizmannia sp. WK01. The sequence continues at coordinate 1,161,898 of NZ_CP109616.1, forward strand.
AACCGTAAACAAACGCGTCAAAAAAACCGGTCCGCGCCATGAAAACCGATGCGGCAAAAAGAATCAACAGTGCCCCGATCGTAAATGAAGTATTAATATAGCTAAGCAAATCGATCCGCTTATACACCAAAAAAGAAAAAAACAAAACAAGCAACTGGGAGGCCAGCAACCAGCAGACAAGCTTTTTGAACATACGCTCACCTACAAAATGATTTTCATTCATTATACAGGAACAAAAGAAAAGATGAAATAGCGGAAAATCTAAACCTAAATTAAAGTTAAATTAAATTTATTAAAATTAATGAAAAAATTATAAATACAACGGAACGCGGAAGTTAAGCGTTTGTTAACGCTTTCAAACAAAAAACATTGTTAAAAAACCTACCAAAGTTTATTTATTTTAATAGTTTTATTTATAATTTTTTTAACCATTTGTAAGGGGTTACAATATTGAGATGACAATATCTTTTTGGTTTATTACTCCTTTTACGTAATTAAAAAAGATTAAAAAAACATGTACAAGAAAGTGAAATGTTAGTATAATTAAATTCGAAAAGTCACTAGCTTTTCAGAAAAATAAAAAAAGGGTGGTTAGCTGATGAAGAAGTCAAAATTTTATGTGTTTATGACGCTGGCTTTTGCCCTGTCGCTCGTCCTCGGCGCATGCGGCGGCGGAAGCAAAAACAGCAGCTCAGGTTCAAGCAGCGGTTCATCCAAAACCAAGCAAGTGCTGAATATGGATGAAACGGCTGAACTTCCGACAGGGGATCCGACACTTGCAACGGATGCGGCAAGCTTTACCGTTTTCGGTAATACAATGGAAGGCCTTTATGTCGTTGGGAAAAATGATGAGCTGAAACTCGGGATTGCGAAAGAAGAACCGACAGTCAGCAAAGACGGCAAAACGTATACATTTAAGCTCCGTAAAGACGCAAAATGGTCAAACGGTGATCCGGTTACAGCAAAAGACTTTGTTTACTCTTGGCAAAGGGCTGTGAATCCGAAGACAGGGTCGCAATATGCTTATATGTTCTTTGGTGTCGTTAAAAACGCTTCGGATATCAATGCTGGCAAAAAAGATCTAAGCACTTTAGGGGTAAAAGCGATTGACGATCATACATTGCAAGTCCAGCTTGAAAAACCGGTTCCTTACTTAAAATCATTGCTGGCTTTCGGCACATATTTGCCGCTCAACCAAAAATTTGTTGAGTCAAAAGGCAGCAAATTCGGGACAAACAGCGACAATATGCTGTTCAACGGCCCGTTCGTATTAAAAGACTGGAACGGCACAGGCTTGACATGGAAATACGTGAAAAACCCGAATTACTATGACAAGAAACATGTGAAACTGAGCCAAATCAATGTTCAGGTTGTAAAATCGCCAAGCACAGGCGTCAACTTGTACAATACGGGCAAAATCGACCGGACTGTTTTGAGCGCCGAATATGCGAAACAATATAAAAATAACAAAGAAGCTGTGACAAATCCGGAGTCAAGCGTTTTCTACTTCAAATACAATGAAGTTAGAAACGGAAAGAAAACCGCTTTAGCAAACAAAAACATCCGGATGGCACTGGCGATGGCTTATGATAAAAAATCGTATGTCGACACGGTCTTGTCTAACGGTTCGATTCCGGCAAACGGGCTCGTGCCGAAAGACTTTACAAAAGATCCGAAAAACGGCAAAGATTTCCGTACGGAATCGGGTTCTTACCTCCAGTATAACCCGACAGAAGCAAAAAAATATTGGGAAAAAGGGTTGAAAGAACTCGGCAAGAAGAACTTAACGCTTGAAATTCTCGGTGATGATACAGATAACGCAAAAACAACAGGCGAATTCTTCCAAAACCAATTGGAAAAGAATCTTCCTGGGTTAACGATCAAACTGAAAAACGTACCATTCAAAAACCGTTTGCAATTGGATACAAACCAAGATTATGACATCCAGGTTGCCGGTTGGAGTCCTGACTACAAAGACCCGATGACCTTCCTCGACTTGTTTGTAACAAACGGCGATAACAACAAATCCGGCTATTCGAATAAAGAATACGATAAGCTGATTGATGAAGCGAAGAACAAATACGGCAATGATCCGGAAAAACGTTGGCAAATCATGCTGCAAGCTGAAAAAATCCTGATGGACGATGCGGCGATCGGCCCGATTTATCAACGTGCTACATTACGCCTTGTTAAACCGTATGTAAAAGGGATCGAGTACCATACATTCGGGCCGGATTACACGTTTAAAGATGCATATGTGCAAAAGTAAGAAAACTGCATGACCTCAATTAAAAAGGTAAAAGAGAGTATTTTCTTTCCGAAATACTCTCTTTTCACCGTTAAGAGGATTTTTATGTGAAAAATTTAAACATTCCTTTTCTTTGGGAGGTGTCACGTGTGACGAAGTACATTGTGCAAAGGATTATTTATTTGTGCATTACCTTATTAATTATTGCTTCTTTTACGTTTTTCCTGATGAAATTTTTGCCGGGGACCCCGTTCCGGAACCAGCAAAAATTATCACCGGAACAGGTTCATATCCTGAACCAGAAATACGGGCTGAATGAATCTTTGCCTGTCCAGTATAAAAATTATATGGTGAATTTGCTGAAAGGGGATCTCGGCGTTTCTTTCCAGTTTGACAACCAGCCGGTTACGCAGCTGATTGTGGAAAGGATGGGTCCGTCCTTGCAGTTGGGGCTTCAGGCCATGATTGTCGGCACGTTAATTGGCATATTACTAGGCGTACTGGCGGCAATGTTTCAAAACACATGGATTGACTACGGAAGCACATTTCTTTCGGTCCTCGGTATATCCATTCCCTCGTTTGTATTTGCCGCAGTCCTGCAATATGCGATAGGCGCGAAACTGCAATGGCTGCCGGTTGCAGCTTGGGATGGGTTCGCCTCTTCCATATTGCCCACGATTGCGCTCGCTATTTTTCCGGTTGCAACAGCTGCACGGTTTATGAGAACGGAGCTGATTGAAGTGTTCGGTTCCGATTACATTACGCTGGCGAGAGCAAAAGGGAATTCTTACGGGCAAATCGCCTTTAAGCACGCGATCCGGAACGCGCTGATTCCGCTTATTACGGTGCTTGGGCCGCTTGCCGTTAACTTGATGACCGGATCGATGGTTGTGGAACAAATTTTTGCTGTTCCCGGGATTGGCGAACAATTTGTTAAATCCATTCAAATGAATGATTACCCGATTATTATGGGGACAACCCTCTTTTTCTCATTCCTGTTAGTTTTGATTACATTAGTTGTCGACATTTTATACGGTGTCATTGACCCGAGAATTCGATTGGCCGGGGGGAATAAATCATGAACAACAACGTAGAGACATTGCCGAAAGAATTATTTGAACCCGCAGCCCCGGATCGCGAACAAAGTGAGTTGATCGCCAAACCGCAACTGTCCTTTATGCAGGATGCATGGATGCGGATCCGCAAAAACAAAGGCGCGGTTGCCAGTCTGTTTGTGATTGTGATTTTAATTTTGATGGCGATTATTGGGCCGCATCTTTCCAAATCGGGTCCGTACGCACAAGATACTTCCAGGGCGAATTTGCCGCCAAGAATTCCTGTGATTGAAAAGCTCGGCATTTTTGATGGGTCCCAGACGGTTGGCGGGCAAAAAGTGAACATGTATGAACAAAACCATATTCATACGTATTACTGGTTCGGCACGGATGCCCTCGGCCGCGACTTGTTTGCAAGGGCATGGCAAGGAACGAGAATTTCCTTATATATTGCCTTCCTTGCGGCGTTGATCGATATGCTCATCGGCGTTTCTTACGGCCTCATATCCGGATACAAAGGCGGGCAGGTCGATAACGTGATGCAGCGGATTATTGAAATTTTGTCCGGTATTCCGAACTTGATTGTCGTGATTTTAATGCTTTTGATCTTTAAACCGGGAATCTTTTCGATCACGATTGCGATGGTAATCACCGGCTGGCTGAATATGGCACGGGTTGTTCGCGGCCAGGTGTTAAAGCTGAAAAATATGGAGTATGTATTGGCGGCAAAAACACTTGGCGCTTCGAACATGCGGATTTTATTTAAACATCTGCTCCCGAATTTGACCGGGGTGATTATTATCAATACCATGTTCACCATTCCAAGTGCAATTTTCTTCGAAGCCTTTTTAAGTTTCATCGGGATCGGGCTCCAGTCCCCGGCTGCATCGCTCGGGACATTGATTGAAGACGGTTATAAGACATTCCAGTTCCTGCCGTATTTGATGGCAGTGCCGGGCACGATTATTTGTTTGCTGCTTGTCGCCTTCAACCTGCTGGCAGACGGTTTACGTGATGCATTTGACCCGAAAATGCGCGATTAAGAAATGAGGTGAAGCCGAATGGAAAAGATTTTGCAAGTGAAAGACCTGAATATATCCTTTCACACTTTTGGCGGTGAAGTAAAAGCGATCCGCGGTGTGAGTTTTGATTTATATAAAGGGGAAACATTGGCCATCGTAGGGGAATCCGGTTCAGGAAAATCGGTGACGACGAAATCGATTATGCGACTGTTGCCTCCTAACAATTCGGAAATCAAGTCGGGGCAAATCCTGTTCGGCGACGTCGACATTGCCAAAGCGTCAGAAAGAAAGATGCAATCGATCCGTGGGAAAGAGATTTCAATGATTTTCCAAGATCCGATGACGTCTTTAAATCCGACCATGACAATCGGGAAGCAGATTATGGAGCCGCTTTTGAAACACCAGAAGATGCATAAAAGTGAAGCAAAAAAACGTGCCATTGAGCTTTTGAAGCTTGTTGGCATCCCGAATGCGGAAATCCGTGTCAAACAGTATCCTCACCAGTTTTCCGGCGGGATGCGGCAAAGGGTCGTCATTGCGATTGCTTTGGCGTGCAACCCGAAAATTTTAATTGCGGATGAACCGACAACGGCACTTGACGTTACGATTCAGGCGCAAATCCTTGAACTGATGAAAAAACTGCAGTCTAAAATTGATACCTCCATTATTTTTATTACGCACGATTTGGGCGTGGTGGCGAATGTGGCAGACCGTGTTGCCGTTATGTACGGCGGAAAAATTGTCGAGATCGGAACCGTGGATGAAATTTTTTATAATCCAAAACATCCGTACACATGGGGACTGATCAGTTCGATGCCGAGCCTTGATGTCAAGGATGAAGAACTGTACGCGATACCGGGCACCCCGCCGGATTTATTGAACCCGCCAAAAGGGGATGCCTTTGCGCCGCGCAATCCGTACGCACTTAAAATCGATTTGGAGCAGGAGCCGCCGATGTTTAAAGTGTCGGACACGCATTATGCCGCAACATGGCTCCTGCATCCGGATGCCCCGAAAGTAGAGCCGCCGGAAGCCGTGAAAAAGCGGATGTACAAGTTTAAAGGAAATGTGCGCCCGATACCGGCTGAGGAGGGGAAGTAAGATGGCAGTGAAAGAAAAACTGATCGAAGTCAAACATTTAAAACAATATTTCAATGTTGGAAAAGCAAATGAAGTCCGTGCTGTCGATGATCTTACATTTGATATTTACAAAGGCGAAACCCTCGGACTTGTCGGCGAATCCGGCTGTGGCAAATCGACAACCGGACGGACGATTATCCGCCTTTACAATGCAACGGCAGGAGAAGTTTTGTATGGCGGCAAAAATGTCCATGCCAAAATGTCCCATAAAGAACTGAAACATTTTCGCCGGAAAATGCAAATGATTTTCCAGGACCCGTATGCTTCCCTCAATCCGCGCCTGAAAGTGGCCGATGTCATTGCGGAAGGAATTGATATCCACGGGCTTGCAAAATCAAATGAAGAACGGATGCACCGCGTTTATGAACTGCTGGAAACAGTCGGCTTAAGCAAAGAACACGCCAACCGCTATCCGCACGAATTCTCGGGCGGGCAAAGGCAGCGGATCGGAATCGCCAGGGCACTTGCGGTCGATCCTGAATTTATTATTGCTGACGAACCGATTTCCGCGCTGGACGTCTCGATTCAGGCACAGGTCGTGAACCTGTTGAAAAAACTGCAGAAAGAACATGATTTAACGTATTTGTTCATTGCCCACGATTTGTCGATGGTGAAATACATTAGCGACCGGATCGGCGTCATGTATTTCGGCAAGCTTGTGGAACTGGCCGATGCCGATGATTTGTATAACCATCCGCATCATCCGTACACACAGTCATTGCTATCCGCCATCCCGCTTCCGGACCCTGATTATGAACGGACACGGCAACGGAAAATTTACGACCCGTCCGTCCATCAATACAAGGAAGGCGAAGAAGTAAAAATGCGCGAAGTGGCACCGCATCATTTTGTTTACTGTTCAGAAAGGGAACTCGAGCAGTACAAAAAAACTTATCATGGCTAATCATTCTCAATGGGAAGAAGAACGCATGCCGGTTGAAATGCGTTCTTCTTCTCACTTTTTTTATAAAAAAATGAAGAATAGTGGTTTAAATAGAGAGAATTGGGGAAAAAGAAGACTATTAAACCGGTGGAAAAATACAACAAACTATTTTTCAAAAAAATATATTCAATCACGCGGATATAGTGTATAATACATAATAGAGATTGTTTGATTAAACTTATTTTAATGTGAGAATCAAATGGGAATCCAAATATAAAAATTTAGGAGTGTGAATGCTAGATGGTCACATTATACACTTCACCGAGCTGCACATCATGCAGAAAAGCAAGGAACTGGCTTGAAGAAAACCATATTGAGTATAAAGAACGCAACATTTTTTCTGAACCGCTTTCACTGGATGAAATTAAAGGGATTTTGCGGATGACGGAAGACGGGACGGACGAAATTATTTCCACCCGTTCGAAAACATTCCAAAAATTAAACGTCGATCTGGATGCCCTGCCGCTCCAAGAATTGTACACATTGATCCAGCAAAACCCCGGTTTATTAAGAAGGCCAATTATCGTGGATGAAAAACGGCTGCAGGTCGGCTATAACGAAGATGAAATCCGCCGCTTCCTGCCGCGGAAAGTGCGGACCTTCCAGCTAAGGGAAGCACAACGGCTTGTCAATTGACAACTTTTAATATTTCTTTTGCCGGATGCCTTTTATAAGCGTAAACCGGCAAATCACCTCCCAGGTTCCGGCCCGGGAGGTTTTCTTCACCTTTTTGTCATAAAATTGTCAAATAACGAATATGTATTTAGAAAATTTTGTCTTGAATTTCTGCAGCAAATCGGATACAATACAAAAAAGATGTAAATGATCTTTTTTGCCGGATGTTTAAGAAATGGGCCGGCGTGGAATTTTAAAAAGGAAAGTTTTTTTATTTCCATTTGCCAGTATTTTATCATAAAATAAAAGTACAAGGTTACCTATACCTGAATGGGGGAACATGTCCCTTCACTACATCTGCAAGAAGGGAGAGTTGATGTATGGAAATCGAAAGAATCAATGAGAACACGGTGAAGTTTTATATTTCGTACGTTGATATAGAGAAACGCGGGTTTAATCGTGAAGAAATCTGGTATGACCGGGAAAGAAGCGAAGAATTGTTCTGGGAAATGATGGATGAGATTCACACGGACGACGATGTATTTGACCCGGAAGGCCCGCTTTGGATACAGGTGCAGGCGCTCGAAAAAGGGCTGGAAGTGCTTGTCACGAAAGCGCAGTTGTCGAAAGACGGACAGCGTTTTGAGTTGCCGATTCCGGATGAGAAGCTGAAAGAACTGCCAATCGGCGACCAGCTTGAGGAATTTTTCAGCGAGAACTTCCAAACGCCGATGCAGCAGGTTTTCACGGATGGCGATCCGCTCGAACAGGTCTTGTATTTCAAGGACTTTGAAGATTTGCTGGCGCTGGCCAAAAACGTCCGGATGGAAGACGTCAGCACGAAGCTGTACGTCTTTGAAGGCAAATATTATCTGTATGTCCGCTTCCCGGAAGATGTAACGGAAGAAGCTAATGACTTTAAGTTAAGCCAGCTGCTGGAGTATTCCGATCTTTCCTCTGTCACCAGCCATCGTCTGCTGGAATACGGAAAGCCGATCATTGACAGCAATGTATTTGCAAAATTAAACTCGTACTTTTAATCGATAAAAATCGGTGCGCAAACGCATCGATTTTTTTGTTTATCCGGAAAAAATTCATCCTGGCAAACAGGATTTTTCGCCCCGGGTGGTGAATGTATTCAATACGGCTGTGCATGGCGTTTATACAGATAAGGGCCGGTCAATCTAAGGCTTGCGGAGAGGCCGGCAACTGCATACGACCGAATGCCACGGCCAAACAAAAGCGGGACTGCCGGCTAGAGGGCCCGCCTACAGTTAAAAAAGGAGAGGATGCCGTTGCTTTCTGCGCTAAACGAGCGGGGGGAGCTGATCATGCTGACGGAACGCTTTACAAGATTGGATCTAAAGCAGTTAAAAACCTCCCATACGTTTTACTGTCGGGACTGCCGTGAACCCCTCATTTTAAAAATCGGCAGCCGTGTCACCCCCCATTTTTCCCATTACCGCCATTCCACTTGTGCCACATTTTCTGAACCGGAAAGCCCGATGCATTTGCAAGGCAAAAAAGACTTGTTTTTATGGTTGAGGGGGCAGGGGCTCGATGTTTCCCTCGAACAATATTTTCCTTCTATCCGGCAAAGGGCAGATCTTGTGGTGCGCAAATACCGGCAGCTTTTTGCCATAGAATACCAGTGTTCCCCGATCCCGTTTGAGCGGCTGATGGAGAGAACGGAAGGGTACAGGCACCTCGGCATTTTGCCTGTTTGGATACTGGGCGGTATGCCTTTCCGGTCCTCAGGGAAAGAGGCGGAAAGCGTGTACCGTTGCAGCGATTTTCAGTTGTCTTTTTTACGGCATACCCGGCACCACTTTTATTTATTCAGCTATCCTCCCGGCAAAAAGAAGGTCTGCCTCTTGTCCCACATGACGCCCATATCCGCCAAAACGTTCCACGCCTGTTACGCGGAAAAGCCGCTGTCTGCCTTTTCTTTTCCGTTTACAGATGACCAGTTTTCATTTGTTTCTGCCCCTGTGCCGCTTCCTGAATGGTTTGCGGAAAGGCGGCGCTGGATCGGCCTGAAGATTCAGTTTGGAAAAGCCTTTCAAGACCCGTTTTTACGGCACGTGTATGAAGCGGGAATGCACCCCGGGTCCCTGCCGCCGTTTATCGGCCTGCCGCTTTTGCACATGGCTGCCTGTAAACAGCATCCGGTCGAGTGGCAATTCTATATATGGCTGGATGCCCTTTTCGCATTGCGGACAAAAGCAGCGGTTTCACTGGACGAACTGCTGCGGCTGTTTACCGTGAGGATGGAAAAAAAGGAAATTGCATTCAGAAAGTCACCGTATGTACGCGAAAGGAACGCGGCGAAAGCGATGATTTATGAGTATGCGCAGCTGCTCGTTCAATTAGGGCTCTGGTCAAAAGGAAAAGCAGGCTACTATATGAATAAAAATGTTTTTGCGCCAAAAAATACAGAAGAACTTGAACATATGGAGCGCCATCTGTCTTCCGTGCTCGGGGCCGGTGTTTCAACCGGGAAAGCGGAACAGTAGCGGGATCAGGGGAGTTACGCTAAAATGAAAAAAGAAGGAATTTTTTGTGAAGAATGGAGGAAAATTGATGGAAAATGGGAAAAAAGTACACGCGTTGCCAAGCCGGGACGAGGTTCGTGAAGCATTAACCTGGAGGCTTGAGGATATTTTTCCAAGCGACGATGACTGGAATAAAGAATACCAAACAGTAAAAGAAAAGCTGGCCGATGCCGCTTCTTATCAGGGGAAACTTGGCGAAAGCGCGGAACAGCTTTATCATGCGCTAAAGTTCCAGGATGAAGTGACAGAAAGGTTCGGCAAGCTGTATACTTACGCGCATATGCGTTATGACCAGGACACAACGAATGCCTTTTACCAGGGGATAGACAGCAAAGCAAAAAGCCTTGCTGCCCAGGTTGGGAGCGCGTTTGCGTTTGTGGTGCCGGAAATTCTTTCGATTGAAGAAGCGAAACTGAACCAATTCCTGGAAGCTTATGAGCCGCTGCAATTGTACCGGCACGCATTGGAAGAAATCAATGAGATGCGCCCGCATATTTTATCGAAGGAAGAAGAAGCATTGCTCGCACAGGTTTCAGAAGTGCTGAATACTTCCAGCACCACTTTCGGCATGCTGAACAATGCCGACCTTGAGTTCCCGACCGTGATCGATGAAAACGGCAATGAAGTGCAGATCACGCACGGCCGTTTTACACGCCTGCTGGAAAGCAAAGACCGCCGCGTGCGCAAAGAGGCATTCCAGAAATTGTATGCAACCTACAAAAAATTCTCCAACACGTTTGCGAGCACGCTCAGCGGCCAGGTGAAAAAGAACAATGTTGTTGCGCAAATCCGCCATTACCATTCGGCGCGTGAAGCTGCCCTTTCGGCAAACCACATTCCTGAAAAAGTGTACGACCAGCTTGTGGAAACGGTGAACAAGCATCTTGGTTTGCTGCATCGGTATGTTGCACTGCGCAAAAAAGCGCTGCAGCTTGATGAAGTGCATATGTATGATTTGTATACGCCGCTTGTCCAGGACGCCGATATGGAAGTAACATATGAAAAAGCGAAAGAGATTGTGCTTGACGGCCTCCATCCGCTCGGCGAGGAATACCGGAGCATTTTGCAACAGGCGTTTGAAAACCGCTGGATTGATGTGGTGGAAAATAAGGGAAAACGGAGCGGGGCCTATTCTTCGGGCGCTTACGGGACCAATCCGTACATTTTGCTGAACTGGCAGGACAATATTGACAATGTGTTCACCCTCGCGCATGAGCTCGGCCACAGCGTCCACAGCTATTACACGCGGAAGAACCAGCCATATCCGTACGGGGATTATTCTATTTTTGTGGCGGAAGTGGCTTCCACGTGCAATGAGGCACTATTGAATGACTATCTGTTAAAAACGATCAAAGACGAGAAACAGCGGATTTATTTATTGAATCATTATCTGGAAGGTTTCCGCGGGACGGTTTTCCGCCAGACGATGTTTGCTGAATTTGAGCATCTGATCCATCAAAAAGCGCAACATGGCGAAGCGTTGACGGCGGAACTTTTAACAGATGAGTATTATAAGCTGAACCAAAAATACTATGGTACGGATACCGCCATTGATCAGGAAATCGGGCTAGAGTGGGCACGCATTCCGCATTTTTATTACGATTATTATGTATATCAGTATGCGACCGGCTTCAGCGCCGCGACCGCGTTAAGCAAACAAATCCTCGAAGAAGGGGAACCGGCTGTCAAACGCTATATCGGCTATTTGAGCGCCGGCAGCTCGGAATATCCGATTGAAGTATTGAAAAAAGCAGGCGTCGATATGACGTCACCCCAACCGGTCGAAGATGCGTTAAAAGTTTTTGAAGAAAAATTAACGGAAATGGAAAACTTGCTCGGATAAAGAAACAACGGCGGAATTTTTCCGCCGCTCAATTTGTATGGGACACTTTTTGTAGATAAGGGAGCAGGCAGCAAGCGTTGTTTTTTAACCCGCTTGTTACAAGTGGCGCCTGTTAAACCCTTTAAAACGGTTGCGGCGGTTTACATGCAAAAGCAGCGCGAAGATGGCCGCGAACAAAAGCGTGGACGTGAGAAAAAGAGGGAGAAGCTTCATCAGGCCGAGCAGATTCAGGCAGAATAAAGCGCAGAAACCGGCGGCAAGTGCGATAAGTTTACATTTTTTCATATCCACCAGGCTCCTTTCATCAGGTTTACACAGTCCCGGTCTTCCGTTATTTACACAGCTTCAGTGCTATTTTATGAACAGGCTGACGCGGTATGCAAAATTTAAATTTGACAGATGTGTGAACTCTTTAACAAGTACTTGCATACCGGATAGGGGGATGTTATTATATAGATGTGAAGTTGATCACAAGCAAACATACCCCTTTGTTTGACCGTGAAAAATTTCTCCCATCCCCTTTGTTCGTGTTGAAAGAGGCCTTGCAAACGCAAGGCCTCTTTCTTTTTTAGGGTTTGGCAAGGATGTTTGGAAAAAATAAATGCAAGCATTTTATGGGAAATCCAGGACGCGAAAGTCGATTCAACACATGGAGAAGACAAACGTACGCATTTTCGTAAATCAAACTCAAAATCGGATTCGCTCAGCAAGCCTAAAATATAAAAATCCCCTGCCATAGACAAGGGTCAGTTGATATATTTCCAGAATGAGCCGTGCTTTCCTTCGATTTTCCGAACCTTTTGCTGAAGAACGAGCTTTTTCAATTCTTTTTCGGCTTCATGGACCGGCAGATCGTATACCACCGCAATTTCCTTTGATGCCACAAACCCGAAATACTTCAGAAATTCCTCCAATGGGGGGAGCGGCAATGGTGAAGGCTCTTTGCCCAGCATCTCCTGAAGAACTTGTACATAAATATCATAAGAATAGAGTCCGGAAATTTTTAATCCTTCATCTTCAATATGTTCATTAAAGAAAACAAGCGACGGGCTTTCGGTTACTTCCATTTCCGACGTAATTTTCAAATCGCACTGAAAAGCCTTCGCTGCGCTTTCGGAATGGATGTCATGCAAAAATTCGTCGACATCGATGGAAGCGCCTTTTGCACAATCCACTAAAATTTGGATATCCGATATATTTCGTTTTTCAAGAAAGACGAGCTCCTGTACTTTCCGCAAAAACCGCAATCCCTGTTTCTTTCCCTGCAGTTCGGCCGCTTTTATCGCAATCGACACGATATAAGGCGACGTAATCGGGTTTTCAATCCATAAACTGCCGTCGCAGGACATGCCGGTGCGGCTCGCCGTTTTTTCCCAGTAATCCGCAATCGCTTCCCGTTTTTTCGGAATGTCGTTCAGATTGGATAATTTTCCGATCAGCACATGGCGGAGGCGGAAATAGACGCCATACTCGAGACGCAGCTTTTTTAAAACCGGTTCCAGCGCCCAGCATTCCGGGCAAAGCGGATCGATAAAAACGTAGATTTCCAGCGGCTTTTTTGAAAAACAGCTGGAATGTTTCATTAAATCAATCATGTTTTTCAATTTGCGTCACCTGGCACATCATCCGGAGTATTGACCATATGCTGTGCGGTCAGGACAAGCCTTTGAAAAAAGAAGTCGCGGAATTCGCCGTCAATCCCTGTTTCGTCCATTGCGGCACTCATGCAGGACAGCCATGCTTTGGCGCGTTTAGGCGTAACTTCATGTGGCAGGTGCCGCGCCCTGAGCATCGGATGCCCGTGCTCTTCCGTGTACAGCGGGGGACCGCCCAAAAACTGCGTTAAAAACTGCTTCTGCTTCCTGGCAACTTCCGTTAAATCATCAGGAAAAATCGGGATTAAATCCGGATGTTTGGCGACCCGCTTGTAAAACGCATCAACAAGCCGGCCAAGTTTTTCTCCCCCAATGATCTCATATGGCACAGTTTTCTTTTCCACCATAGAATAACTGCTCCTTTATCTCGTTTTTATCTTGCGTATATTTAAAATCGACGAAAAGGTTTGCTCATTAAAATTTTTGTCGACATATCTGCCGTTTGTTCTTTATTTTATCAAGGGGGCCGCAATAACTCAAACAATCCGCTTTATTTGGCAAACTTTCACAGCTTCCTATGACCTGGAGCAATAGGTGTCATAATATTTATTTTGGAAAACCTGCGCGATCGACCTGATGAAAGACAATTCATTGGGATGTAAACGTGGTAATGATATTTATCGGGGCGGGGAAGGACAAAATGTATGCGTGTGACCGGGGAAATGTCCTTCATTGCGGCGGGATGAACAAGAGGTATGCGTGTGAGGCGGCGAACTGTCCTTTTGAACCTGTCAAAAGGACAAAACAGGATGCACCCGGGCCCGAAATGTCTTTTTAAAGCCGCCAAAAGGACAAAAGGAGTGGCGATTGGGCTCGAAATGTCTTTTTGGGGCTGTCAAAAGGACAAAACAGGCTGCATTCGGGCTCGAAATGTCTTTTTGAGCTTGTCAAAAGGACAAAACAGGCTGCGTCTGGGTTCAAACTGTCTTTTTAAAGCTGTCAAAAGGACAAAAGGAGTGGCGATTGGGCTCGAAATGTCTTTTTGGGGCTGTCAAAAGGACAAAACAGGCTGCATTCGGGCTCGAAATGTCTTTTTGAGCTTGTCAAAAGGACAAAACAGGCTGCGTCTGGGTTCAAACTGTCTTTTTAAAGCTGTCAAAAGGACAAAACAGGCTGCGTCTGGGTTCAAACTGTCTTTTTGAACCTGTCAAAAAGACAAAACAGGCTGCATCCGGGCTCAAACTGTCTTTTTGATGTCGCCAAAAGGACAAAAGGAGTGACGTTTGAGCCCGAAATGTCTTTTTGAGCTTGTCAAAAGGACAGAACACGCTGCATACAGGCCCGAAACGTCCTTTTGAATCTGTAAAAGGGAAAAAACGCATGCCCGAAACCGTTGAAATGTCCTTCATCGGGGTGATGAAGGACAAAAGTGAGCCGCCAAACATTGAAATGTCTTTCATCGGGCAAATGAAGGACAAAATGCAGGCCCGAGACCGTGAAAATGTCCTTCACCGGGTTGATGAAGGACAAAACGCGAGCCCGAGACCGTGAAAATGTCTTTCACCGGGTTGATGAAGGACAAAACGCGGGCCGCCAACCATTGAAACGTCCTTCATCGGGCAAATGAAGGACAAAACGCATGCCCGAAAGTCAAGTCCAGGTTATTGTGTAAATTTATGGGCAAATGTTTTCAACCACCCCTTCATTTTTTCGGCTTAACTTCCATGGATTTTTTTCTTCATCTCCGGGAAGGGATGTCAAATGCCTTTCAATTTGACATCCCTTCCCGGAGATGAAATCATCCATGATGGAAGTTAAGCTGAAAATGCTGCTAACTATTCTTTCCCATAAGTGACTTCCTCTTCGAGTATTCTGTATCTTGATACTGCATTAAAACGGCACCAACCAAACGAAAAGCAGATTGGGTATTAGGAAAAATGCGAATGACCCTTTCCCTTCTACGAACCTCTTGGTTAAGCCGCTCGAGGGAATTAGTACTCCGTATGTGCATACGAATATTCTCAGGAAAGTTCATGTATTGGATAGTATCTTCAAAACCTTCATCTAAAATGGCCAGGGCTTTTTCAAATCTTGCTTCTGTACCAAATTTGTTTATTAATTCATCTTTAAACTTGCGTATGTCCTCAATCGTAACGGCCTCAAACACGCGCTTAATCATCACCCGGATTTCTGCAGTATCTTTTTTGGGCAGTTTTTCAATGATATTGCGTTTAAAATGAACATTGCACCTTTGCCAAGCAGTGCCAATGAATTCCCGTTGTATTGCTTTCTGAAGGCCCATGTGAGCATCGGAAATAACGAGTTTTGGTGATTGGAGTCCACGTGATTTAAGTTGTTTAAAAAATGAACTCCAACTCTCCAAACTTTCTGCATGGTCAACGCTTAAACCCAGTATTTCACGTGTATTCTTCTCTGTAATGGCAGTCGCAATATAAACAGCCTTTGATATGACCTTATGGTGCTCCCGTACTTTTATATACATGGCGTCCACAAACACATAAGGGTAGTAGGTTGTATTCAACGGTCTCTCGGCCCAAGCATTCACAATGGGATCCAGTTTTTGCGTAAGGGAAGAGACAAACGACTTGGATACATTCTTACCGCAAAGCTGTTCTACGACATTTGTGACCTTACGGGTAGAGACGCCATTGATGACCATCTCCAACATAGAAAGGACGAAAGCTTGGTCACATCTGGCATACTTTTCAAATAAGGTAGTTGAGAATTCGCCATTACGTGTCCGGGGAACTTTTAATGTAACATTGCCGATGCTCATCAACAGCTCGCGTTCATAGTAACCGTTCCGGTAATCCCGGCGTTCAACAGCGCGTTCATAAGGGCTCGTTTTTAAATAGTCATCCCTTTCCTTTTCCATAAACTCGTTTAACACGAGGACAACCGCTGATTTAATTACCGCGTCAAGATCGGAAGTCATGATGGCTTCTTTTAAAACATCCAAATTTAAGTTAAACTGTAAGTGAGTCATTTTATCTCCTCTTTTCATTAGTTTATCGTCGTTGAAAACAGTGTTGCCAAGAGTTGATAAAATGACTCCTTCTTTTTACACAATTATACGGACTTAATCTCTACGAAACCGTTGAAATGTCCTTCATACGGCAAATGAAGGACAAAACGCGAGCCCGAGACCGTGAAAATGTCTTTCACCGGGTTGATGAAGGACAAAACGCATGCCCGAGACCATGAAAATGTCCTTCATCGAGGTAATGAAGGACAAAACGCGTGCCACCACACATTAAAATGTCCTTCATTGGGTTAATGAAGGACAAAACGCATGCCACCAACCATTGAAATGTCCTTCATCGGGCAAATGAAAGACAAAACACGAGCCCCGAACCGTGAAAATGTCCTTCATTGGGTTAATGAAGGACAAAACGCATGCCACCAACCATTGAAATGTCTTTAATAGGGCAGATGAAAGACAAAACGCAGGCCCGAGACCGGGAAAATGTCCTTCACCGGGTTGATGAAGGACAAAACACGAGCTCGAAACCGTAGAAATGTCCTTCATCGAGGTAATGAAGGACAAAACGTGAGCCACCAACCATTAAAATGTCCTTCATCGGGCAAATGAAGGACAAAGCGCGGGCCACCAACCATTAAAATGTCCTTCACACGACAAATGAAAGACAAAAAAGCGGAGCCTTGACCGGGTAATGTTCTTCATCGGCTCCAGTCAGAAATTTCCCCATAAAAAAATGCCGCACAGAGCGGCGGGTTTTAATCGTTATGCCAAATGATTCATAATCGATGAGACGTATTTCTGTGTTTCTTTGAATGGCGGAATACCGCCGTATCGGTCGACATTGCCGGGGCCTGCATTATAGGCGGCCAATGCAAGCTGGACATTGTGGTCGTATTTTCCCAGCAAAGATTTCAAATACTTTGTGCCGGCGTCCACATTTTGTTCCGGGTCAAGTACATTGCTTACCCCGAGCGAGGCCGCCGTTTCTGGCATCAGCTGCATCAGCCCTGCTGCGCCTGCCGCACTCACTGCATCCGGACGATAACCGGATTCCTGTTTGATGACAGCTTGAATGAGCTTTTCTGGCACGCCGTATTTTTCCGATGCTTGCTGAATCGCCTGGCTGATTTTCGCCGGGATTCCACCACTGCCGGAAGCGGCTGTTGTCTGCGTGCTTTCTGAAGCTGAATTTTGTGCAGAAGCGGAAAAAGCCGCGCTTGTTCCTGCCTGCGCCGCAGCTGACGTTTCCTTACCGGACAACGTGCTTAATCCTTGTGAAGCAGGCAACGTGGTAAGCACCGAATTTCCCCCCGTTAAAGAAGACAATGAATTGAACGCCGGATTTAAAGTTGCTGCCAGGGCTGATAACGCCCCGGATTCGTCTTTACCGCTTGCGCCAGCAGCCGTTTCATTTTTCTTTGCTTCTTCTAAAAAGCTTGACAGCATCTCTTGAAAAAGGGAGGTACTGTTGGCCGTTTGAGCAGCATTGCTGCCGGGAGAAAGCGACTGCAGCGCCTCCAGTTCCATTAAAGACGCGAGTTGGCTGATTGTACTCATTTCTCATTGCTCCTTTTTGCCTCATAAAAGCGGAGAACCTTGTTTTTTGCCGGATGGTGCGGGATGCCGTATGTTTCCAGCAATTTTAAAAACTGCTTTGTGCCTGTTTCCAGTTCACTTACTTCATATTCTATCTCAAAATCTTCCTCGTTTAAATAAAAATTATGGTCAAATACGAGCAGCCCGCCTTTATATGCGATTTCAGCCCGCTTTGTTGTAAGTTTTCCAAAATACACCAATTTACTTGGTGTCACCTCTAGTTCCATTAATTTTTCCATGACTTCGCCTTCCGGAAAACCGCTCCCGTTTTTAAGCTTTTGAAAAACTTTTTCGCCAATCATTTGGCTTGTTTCCAGTAGCCCGGTTTCCTCCGGCGTTTTCAAGGTGAGCTGAAAGCACCCTGCTTTTTTCCGGACACGCAAGGCCGATTTTTTATGTTTTAAAGCAAAATCAGGCGTATCAAAATAAAAGTTTTCCTGCTGTTTAAAATCATGTTCCGCGATGCAAAAAGCCCGGGCAAGCCGGCAGAAATCGCGGCGGGTGACCATATTTTTACATTCAATTTCAATTTCTTTGCTCATGATAAGCCCTCACTTCCATCTTCATTATACTAAAGCGAATCCCTTCCTTAAAGTGTCTATTCTCTGTGGAGATATGGTAAAATAAAATGGAATTGAAACTTTGTTTTCCGGCGGGAAGGAGAGGGAGGGAAGCAGATTGCGCAAGATCATTGAACTGGGGCAGCCTGAGTGGAAAGACGGGATCCTTGAGCTGCATTCTGAGCGCCCGGACGTTTCTATGCAGCACCTGAAGCCGGGAGGGCAAATGATCGTCGATTCGGATGCCTGTGCCTTTATCTATCTGGCTGAAGACGATGGCGATGAGGATTATACATATTTATATTTGCCTGTTCCGGTTTGGAAAGAGATTCGGACGGCGGCATTTGAACATAAAAAAGTGGTTGCTGTTTCAAAAGATGGGAAATTGGAGCTTACCGGGCTTGATGAGGAACTTCAATTTTTGCTCGATAATATCCGAGGCAACAGCAATTACGGAAAAAAGATGCTGGATAAGGTAGAGGCCGTTTTTGCATTGGAATGAGATCCGAAGAGGTGATCAGGCAGTGGATTGGGAGGAATTTTTAACCCCGTATAAACAGGCTGTTGATGAATTAAAAGTAAAGTTAAAGGGGATGCGCACCCAATTTGAAAAAGAGCATACCCATTGCCCGATTGAGTTTGTGACAGGGCGGGTAAAGCCGGTAGCAAGCATTATAGAAAAAGCGAACATAAAAGGCATCCCGCTTGACCGGCTGGAGGCGGAAATGCAAGATATCGCCGGGCTCAGGATGATGTGCCAGTTTGTCGATGATATTAAACTGGTCGTCGGGCTTCTCAGACGCCGGAACGATTTCCGGATTGTTGAAGAAAAAGACTATATTTCGAATAAAAAACCGAGCGGCTACCGGTCTTATCATGTCATTATTGAATATCCGGTACAAACGATCCGCGGGGAAAAGAAAATTCTTGCGGAGATCCAGATCCGGACGCTGGCGATGAATTTTTGGGCGACGATTGAACATTCTTTAAACTATAAGTATAAAGGCAGGTTTCCCGAAGAAATTAATTTGCGGCTGAAGCGGGCTGCCGAAGCCGCTTTCCGCCTTGATGAAGAAATGTCTGAGATCCGTGAAGAAATTCAGGAAGCCCAAATGTATTTTTCGAAAAACAAAGAGCGCGCGGAACGAAAAAAGCCATGAAACCGGCGGCAAAAAAAGAAGGGGAGGAGAAGCAGCTTGAAATTTGCCATCACTTCTAAAGGGGATACGGAATCCAATATATGGATGCATAAAATGCGTTCTTATTTGCAGGATTTCGGGCTTGTTTACGACGAGGCACAACCGGATATCGTGATCTCGGTCGGCGGGGACGGCACGCTTCTGTATGCTTTTCACCGCTACAGTTCCCGGCTTGACCGGACGGCTTTTGTCGGGGTGCATACCGGCCATCTCGGCTTTTATGCTGACTGGGTGCCGGATGAGATTGAGGAGCTGGTCGATGCCATCGCCCATAAAACTTACACGACGGTGGACTACCCGCTTCTTGAAGTGATGATTGCGTATGAGCACGGCGGCCACGAAACGCGTTACCTTGCGTTAAATGAGTCAACAGTCAAATGCGTGGACGGCACATTTGTCATCGATGTGGAGATCAATGGCCGGCATTTTGAGCGTTTCCGCGGTGACGGATTATGCCTTGCCACACCAAGCGGCAGTACGGCTTATAACAAGGCGCTCGGCGGGGCCATTGTCCACCCTTCCCTGCAGTCGATCCAGCTCACCGAGATGGCATCCATTAACAATAAAGTGTTCCGGACAATCGGCTCGCCGCTTATTTTGCCGGGGCACCATACTTGTGTATTGCGCCCGGTCCGGCAAAAAGATTTTTTGGTAACCGTTGATCATTTAACACTGCTCCATAAGGAAGTCCGGTCCATCCAGTACCGCGTGGCAAAAGAAAAAATCCGGTTTGCCCGCTTCAGGCCGTTTCCTTTCTGGAAGAGGGTGCATGATTCTTTTATTTCGGATTAGGTGAAAACATGTTGACATTATCGTGGACAATTACAGAAGATGAGGCACATCAGGAATTGAAAGAGTTTTTAAAAACGCGCCATATCTCGAAACGGGCGCTTGCGGATATTAAATTCCGCGGCGGGCTGATCCTTGTGAACGGCCGCGAAGTAACGGTTCGCTATCGCTTGCAGCCGGGCGATGCGGCCGCCATTGTTTTTCCAAAAGAAACCCCGAGCCCCAATCTTACGCCCGAAAACATTCCGTTCGGCCTTGTCTATGAAGATGAAAGCGTGCTTGTTGCCGATAAGCCGGCGTTTATGAATACAATCCCTTCCCGCGAGCACCCGTCCGCAAGCCTTGCCAATGCGGTGCTCGGCCATTACCGGAAAAACGGGATAGAATCCGCGGTCCATGTTGTGACCCGGCTTGACCGAAACACATCCGGGCTTGTCCTGATCGCAAAAAATCGTTATATCCACCATTTATGCAGCCTGATGCAGCAAAAGCATGTAATTTGCCGGACGTACGAAGCGCTCGCGGAAGGGACTTTTACTGAAAAAAGCGGCACAATTGAAGCCCCGATCGGGAGAAAAGAGACGAGCATTATAGAACGCGAAGTCCGGGACGATGGCCAGTTTGCGCGCACCCATTATGAAGTGGTCCGGCAATTTCCGGCATATGCACATGTGCGTCTCCGGCTTGACACCGGCAGGACGCACCAGATCCGTGTCCATCTTTCCTATATCGGCCACCCGCTTCTCGGCGACAGCCTGTACGGTGGCAACACGAGCCGCTTCACCCGGCAGGCGCTCCATTGCAGTGAGCTTTCATTTCAGCACCCGGTTTCAGGGAAAGAAATGCATTTCCTTTCTAAACCGCCCTTTTTGGATCTTCTTTGATGTTGATTCGGATTTCCCTGCTTCTGATGCCAGCGTTTAGTTTCCGGCATGGGCGTTTATCCTTAATTTTGCTGTTGCATGTTCTTTTCTCCCCGGGACTTTATGATTGCTACAGGATGTCCTGAAAAAGCTCAACGCTCTAAAAAAACATGAAGATGGTTATTCCATTATTGCCATGTGGAACGGGAAACGTCAAAATGATTTTATTAAAGCTTAGTTTTTCTACTCTTTTTTAACTATTCCAATTTGTATAAAGAAAAATAAATGCCGATAAAGGAATAATGATTAACGAAGAATAATATAAAAAAGCCTCTAAAAGAGAAAGTTTCCTTTCTCTTTTAGTTCTTTTTAAATGTCGAGAATAGCCTGCCGCATATACTAGGGTAAGTAGTTGAGTTAGAAAAAGTAAATGATTTAATGTCACGATTATTTATCCTCCTTTTAGCTGACTGTTTCGGCACCACCTATGCGGATACTGGGTTAACAAATAAACCGGTGGCCACAACCTTTCCAGCAGCAAGCCAATTCCCCTTTTCGACTTCTCGCGCAACTTCCTGTGCCATTGATTTGCTGATGTGAATCGCATCTTGTAAGGCGTTTTCCTGTGGTTGACCACCTTTTGATTCGTAAAATCTAAAAAATTTTTAGTAACTTTAAATGAAGAGTTTTCAAGTTCTTACTGGTTAATTGTATATTCTCCCGCTTTATTTTTTATCATAACATGTTCTAATATAGGGCTTACTGAATCAGTAAAATTTCTAGATTTGGCAAGGCTGCTGACAGCTTTGACAACCATTTTAATGCAAGAGTTTTACAACAAATCTAGAGAATGATTGCCCTCGAAAGCCGATTCAACGTATGGAGAAGATCAAATCACCCCTTTTCGCAAAAGGATTCTTCTATATTTTTAAGACAGAACTTGCAGACAAATTGGGTACAAACTCAGAATCGGATCCGTTCAGCAAGCCCTAATATAATTCATGGTGTCTTGAGTCTGTTATAATTGTTCTTTAGAAAGATCGTTATAGAACTCATTCCATGAAGTAGACAAGTTAAAACATACTTCCATGGATTTTTTTCTTCCTCTCTGGGAAGGGATGCCAAATGCTTCTCAATTCAGGCGAACGTCCTGAACTTTTCTTCCACATATGGCATTGAAGAGGGGACGGAGACGGTTTCAATTTCCGGATACCGGAGTGCTGTCAGTTTGCCGCCGAATACGCAGCCGGTATCAATATTGACCGTGTGGCCGATCAATCGCGGTTCTTTCACCGGCGTATGCCCGTATACAATCCAGCCTTCCCCCTCATCATTTTTCGCCCAGTCGCGGCGCACCGGTGTCCCGTCCGGATTGGTTTCCCCGTTAATATCACCGTAAAGGATAAAAGTCTGCACCGATTTATTCATCTTCCCAATATCTTTGCGCCGGATGCCGGCATGGGCGATGACTAGCTTGCCGCCGTCTAGAACAAGATAAAGCGGGGATTTCTCATACAGTTCCATAAATTGTTTGCTGTGCCGTTCCCGTTCTTTTACGGGGAGCGCCTCCAGTTCCGCCACCGTTGTTTCAAGGCCGTGCTTCTGCTGGACATTTCTCCCTAAAAAATATCGGTACAGCTTGTTGCAGTGGTTTCCGGGGACATACAGGCCAAGCTTCTTTTTCCACAATCGATAGACAGTATCGGCCACTTCCAAAGATGCCGGCCCGCGGTCTGTCAGATCACCGACAAAACCAAGCAGCCGGCCACCTGGATGAACGGGCATACCGTTTTCCCATTGATACCCCAGTTTTTCCGTAAGCTTCCTGAATTCCGCCATGCAGCCATGTATATCCCCAATGATATCGATTTTCATTGAACTCGCTCCTTCCAACTCTATTTTATGTTGTCCGGCGCGCCTAAACAAATGCCGGGTAGTTGAAAAAAGGTTGGTATTCCCCGGGGTCCCGGTACGATTATCCTGCAACAAATAAAACACAGGTGCTTTTCAAACCCGGAAAGTTCATGTAGAATTGGTATCAGGTACTAAAAATCGTATATAAATTGTAAATAAAGGAGTTAACACGATGCAGTTATCTTTGGAAAATAAAACATTTGTTGTGATGGGTGTTGCAAATAAGCGCAGTATTGCCTGGGGAATTGCCCAATCGCTTGATGCAGCAGGCGCAAGGATTATTTTTACCTATGCGCTCGACCGGAATGAAAAAAGCATCCACGAACTTGCTGAAACGCTGAATCGAAAGGACTATCTGATCCTTCAATGCGACGTGGAAAGCGACGAGCAGATTCAGTCATGCTTTCAAACGATCAAAAAGGAAGCTGGCACGATCGACGGTATTGCCCACTGTGTTGCGTTTGCCCGCAGAGAAGAATTAAAAGGCGACTACACAAACGTGACGCGTGAAGGGTTTTTACTGGCCCATAATATCAGTTCCTATTCGCTATCGGCCGTTGCCAAAGCGGTGAAAGAGCTGGAACTCATGCCTAACGGGGGCAGCATTGTTACCCTGACCTACCTCGGCGGCGAACGCGTCATGGAAAATTACAATGTAATGGGCGTTGCGAAAGCTTCCCTCGATGCAAGCGTCCGCTATTTGGCCTATGACCTAGGAAAGCTCAATATCCGCGTCAACTCGATCTCGGCCGGCCCGATTCGCACCTTGTCGGCAAAAGGTGTCAGCGACTTCAACAGCATTTTGAAAGTGATGGAAGAAAGGGCGCCGCTTCACCGTGGTGTGGATACACGCGAAGTCGGCGATACCGCGTTGTTTCTTTTTAGTGACCTGTCGCGCGCTGTTACAGGCGAAAACATTCATGTGGATGCCGGCTATCATATTATGGGCTAACCGGACAATTCCGGACGGTTCGAAAACTGGTCCTTCCGAATGCCGGCTATCATAAAATGCAACGGCTTGTCCAAAAGCGCAAATGAAAAAAGCCAGGAAGTGAAACCTTCCTGGCTTTTTTGGCATGGCATCAGTCTCTGTAATTTTTTTTATGGCCTTTTTTGTTGTCATAATGATAATGGTCGTTATCTTCAATTTCTGCAGCAGAGAATGTGTAGCTGACAACATTTTGAGGCGTCAGTGTAATGGTTCCAAGCAGGGTAGGTGCAACCCCCGGAATCGTTGTATCTGGAGCGAAATTACCGAGTTCAATGGTTAAGAAGTATTCGTTTTTCCCTTTGGACGGATCGGTATCTACGGCGTGAACCGTCGTTGTCACGTTTTCAAAGAGCACTGTAACGAGTCCGCCGGCTGTAAGAATGCCAATGCCGGAAATTCCGCTTTCATCCCGTTTTTGGGAAATGAGTGTCGTACCGGAAGAATTTCTTCTCCAGATTCGGAAGACTGCCGGAATGGTTAACGGAATGACGATCCCTGGTCCTGCTCCTGTAATTGCCCCAATTAAGGCTGCAAGTGTTACACCGAGTGGCAGGTCTGCTGGCGACCATTCGACAGTTGCGAGCAATGAAACACGGTCATCATAATCATCCACTTTTACATCTACTTCAGCAATAGCGTTTGCCATGTTAAAGACGCCTGTCACGGATACAGGTACGGACGGCGATTGATCTACATCGAATTCCGACAGAAGCCCCCGTTCTTCCTCGTCTTGCCGTTTGTGGTGGCGATGATCATCATAGCAGCTGTCGTTTGAGTCGTAATAAGACATTTAAATGCCTCCCTTCGTTTTGTTACTATATTCTACTCATTCGCATATTTTTGGAATAGACGGATGGTAGCGTATAAAAGCACATTTTTCCCTGCTTTATCCATTTGTGCCAATATGCTGTGGAAACCGCGGTTCCGTTCCTTGTCCCCAAAACATACGATAAGGCAGAAATAGCAAATGATTGGGAGATTCAAGCTCTAGGCACATTTCTTATTTTCGTGCATAGGTATAAAGCGAGCCAGAAATCAGGAGGAGGGATTTTGGAAACATGGAGGAGAGCCAGTACAGCAGCCAAAAACCGCTTCTTTATATTATCCAGCCGAAAAATGTTCCGCTCGCGATCAAGATGCAGAAAGTGTACAGAAATGTGGTGAGCGAAAAAACTGAACATGCCGGCCATGGAACGATCGCGGAACCAATGCCTGCCAGCGGCGATACAGGGCATGCCGAAGAAAAAAACAATGCAGCCGCACGCGAGAAAAAAACAGAACCGGAACAGCCCAAACCGAATAAAGCGGTAGAACAGGAAAAAACAGAAGAAGCTGCAGAACGCGGGGGAGCCGTAAACGTTTCATTCAAGACAAAAACGGCAGATCCTGCGGAACATGAGGAATCGGCAAATGCCATGGGGCAGCAACATGTTGCGGAACCCGCCGGAGCGGTGGAAGCGGAGACGGATTTGGAAACGGACGGCGCTGACAAAGCCGACACCTGGCCGGAACAAGAAACCGTCCAACCACCATCGAGAAAACGGTTCAAAGAAATGACAGTCCATGAAAAAATTGACTATTTAATTCATAAGCCAGGTTTTCTACCGGAAATCCCCGTCATGATTCAAACGAACAGCATCGCCTATCGTGCCGTGATCCTTGAACGGATGGAAGACCAATTGTCCGTCATGCCTTTTTCCTCAATGGAGACGGCCTGGATCAATCTGGACGAGATCACGGACATTAAATTACTGGTTCAGTAAAGCCACGGAAAAAAAGTCGATAAGCGGCAACTTATCGACTTTCATACATTACAAATTGACAAAAGTGTCTTCGAGGCATTGAATGGCAATGAAATCGGTTAAATCAAGCGTGATGCATGTATCGGTTGCTTCGAAGTGGACCCTAGAATGGCCGTCATGATGTTCGCAGACGCATTTTAAAACCCGTACAACAGCACAGCACCCTTCCACATTTTCGACTCTTAAAAATTTCGATTTTTCGCAGAAGTCGTCGCAGCTGTCAAAGTGGTGATTTTTGTAAAATGGTTCAAAAGCACAACCGTCTTTTGTATATAGAATGAATGGACGTGTGTTGACATGTGAATGTTTTTCCCTGTTGGCACCGAGCACGGGATTCAAGCAGTTGGTCGGGCAGCTGCTGTCTTCTACCGCAGCATCCTGCAAATCGTTGATGAAATGTACGACATCACAAACGCAAGTACGGGAATATTCATGGGATTTACTGCTCATTCATTTTTCAACTCCTTCAATGGTTTAGTTTCAGTACACTATAGAATATTGTCTCGGTGCTTTTTTTGTTACGAATGTCCCCGCGTTTTTGCAAAAATAGGCAAACAACTTGCATAGGGAATTTTGTACCCGGGGAAGGAGGCAGGAAATGGTTTCCTATTGGCTTGATTTCGTTCTGCTTGCACTGGCCAGTTTCAGACTGACGCGCTTGTTGGTTTATGATAAAATTACGGCCTTTTTACGAAAACCTTTTCATAAAGAAATAACCGAAATGGCGCCTGATGGAACAATCGAGGAATATATTGAAATCAAAGGAACAGGGATCAGAAAGTGGATTGGCGAATTATTAAGTTGCCACTGGTGCACCGGTGTCTGGTCCGCGGCCATCCTGTACGGGAGTTGGATGCTTTTTCCGCAAATCGGGTCGCCTATTGTCATGATCCTTGCAATTGCCGGCCTGGCGAGTATCCTCGAAACCGTTCTTTTGCGGATCATGGACGAATGAAGTGAACAACCGTGAAAATGCTGCATACGATAAAAAAGGAAGCGCGAATCCTGAGGAAAGGATGGTAAGATTATGGGCAAACCACGCATCAAAATTCCGGTCACCCCTTCATCCGTCCCGGCGTATACAAACAATCAGAAAAAAGTCAAAAAAGGCGGATGCGGCTGCGGCGGCAAAAAAACGCGATAAAACAAAAGCGGAAGGCAGGATTGCACTTCCGCTTTTGTTTTCCCTTTTTTCCAGGATGCGGCAAGAATTTCTAATTATAAAATCTGCGCTTGCGCGAAAAATAGAGAGGTAAAAGTTGAAAGCGCAGAGGGATGAGTATGAAAAAAATCATGTATGTTTTAGCTTCAGTATGTTTGCTCACCGGCTGCGGTTTTAACGGGCCGGAACACAAGGACAGCAAAATGGCCCTTGTGAAAAAAACACAACCGTCGCCGGTGAGACTCACGAACACCGGGAATAAGGCCGTTTCAGGACAATTGAAAAAAGATGTCCTTGGCTTTGACAGCATTTACGATGTGGCCATCATTGAAGGGCCAAAAGAAACATTGGTTGCCTACAAAGTCAGGCATCTGCACCGTTTTAAAATGAAGAAAATCGAAAAACAGCTCAACGCCTTTTTAAAGAAACGCTACCCCGGACGCAAATTTATTACTTCCAGCGACTATAAAATTTTCCTGGAAACCGTCCGCCTCAAGGAAGATATGGACGAGCACAAAATTTCAGCCGGCAAGGCAAAAAAACGTTTCAAAGACATCATCAAGCTGAAACAGGAATTAACATAGGAAAAGGGCTGAGATAATGGCAAACAAAAATCAAAACAAAACACCCGAACAAAAAGCGTATGATCAGTTCGAAAAAAAGCATGAGCTGAAAAGGCCGGTATTGAAAAACTGCATCCGTGCATTTTGGGTAGGCGGCTGTTTTTGTCTGGCTGGTCAGGCCCTTACTTACTTCTATATATACATGTTTAATTTCACCGAAAAAACGGCCGGCAACCCGACAACCGCGACAATGGTGTTTTTATCCATGCTGTTGACCGGCTTTGGCATTTATGACCATATCGGGCAGTACGCCGGTGCAGGGAGCGCGGTGCCGGTAACGGGCTTCGGGAACTCCGTTGTATCCGCTGCGATTGAACATCGGACGGAAGGCTATGTGCTCGGCGTCGGCGGAAATATTTTTAAACTGGCCGGCACCGTCATTGTATTTGGTGTGTTTTCCGCGTTTGTTGTCGTCCTGATCCGGACCGTCATCATGATGTGGGGGGGATCGTAATGCCCGCAAAATCGCAAACATGGACTTTCACGAACCGCCCGGCCATTCTTTCAACCGGTGTTGTCGGGGGCCCGTTTGAGAAAAAGGGGCAGATGGCAGACGATTTCGACCGGTTTTTTGAAGATTTGTGGATCGGCGAGGATTCGTATGAAAAAGCCCAGCGCAAACTGATCGAGGAAGCAGTTGGCATTGCCCTGAAAAAGCGAAACCTTAAGGAAACCGATATTCAGTTTTTTCTCGCTGGTGATTTGATTAACCAAATCACGCCGACAAGTTTTGCGGCAAGGACAAATGCGATTCCTTACCTGGGCCTTTTTAGCGCCTGTGCCACTTCGATGGAAAGCCTGGCGCTTGCCGCTTTCATCGTTAATCACGGTGGGGCGGAGAAAGTGCTGGCCGGGGCTTCGAGCCACAATGCAACAACAGAGAAGCAATTCCGTTATCCGACCGAATACGGCGGGCAGAAACCGCCGACCGCACAATGGACAGTGACGGGAGCGGGATTCGCGGTGGTCGGTACGGAAGAAAACGGGCCGGCGCCGCGGATTACGTCGGCCACGATCGGAAAAGTACTGGACCTTGGCATTTCCGATCCGTTTAATATGGGTGGTGCAATGGCGCCGGCTGCGGTCGATACGATTGAACAGCATCTCCGGGAAACCGGCCGTGATCCATCTTACTATGATTTGATTGTGACCGGCGATTTGGCGAAAATTGGCCGTTCCATCGCGCTCGATCTTTTCAAACAGAGGAATCTTGACATTCGCAGCGAACAGTTCCAGGATTGCGGCCTGATGGTATATGACAAGTCCCAGCCCGTGCAGGCCGGGGCAAGCGGGGCCGGATGTTCAGCGATTGTCTTGTACGGCCATTTGCTAAACGAAATGAAAAAAGGCCGTTACCAAAAAATCTTGCTCGTCGCAACCGGCGCACTATTGTCGCCTTTGTCTTATCAGCAGGGCGAAACCATTCCGTGCATCGCGCACGCCTGCGCCATCGAATATTTGTAAGAAAGGGTATTGCCTGGGTTGCGTTGCGGCATGGATTGAGCCTGCGCCATCGATATTTGCTTAGGTTGCGGCACGGATACGGATAATTTGAGGTGCGCGATCGAGTATTCGCTTAGGTTGCAGCATGGATTGTGTGAGCCTGAGCGATCGAGTATTTGTAAGAAAGGAAGGATGCGTAATGCTTGCAATGTTTTTCTGGGCCTTTGTGATTGGCGGGCTGATTTGTGTAATTGGCCAGTTGCTGTTTGATGTCGCAAAATTATCGCCGGGGCATACGATGAGTGTCCTCGTTACGGCCGGCGCGATTTTATCGGGCCTCGGCCTTTATGAACCGCTTGTAAATTTTGCCGGTGCCGGGGCGACCATTCCAATTACAAGTTTTGGCAATTCGCTTGCAACTGGCGCCATGCAGGAAGTGCAAAGGCATGGCATTGTCGGGGTATTGACCGGCATGTTTGAAGTCACATCTTCCGGCATTTCGGCTGCGATTATTTTCGGATTTATCGGCTCGCTCCTCTTTAAGCCAAGAGGATAATGATGCCGTCCCTGACACACGCCTATACCGAATGCCTGCACCTTACATATTGTATAGTGTAATACAAGAAGTGAGGTGAAAAACATGTTTGGATACGGTTATGGCGGCGGCTGCGGCTATGGCGGTTACGGCGGTGGTTACGGCTACGGCAGCACATTTGTATTGATCGTTGTTTTGTTCATTCTGTTAATTATTGTCGGTGCAAGCTTCTGCTGACAAGTTGCGGGGAGGATTCCCCGCCTTTTTTTATAGCCGGAGAAAAAACGCTCGTACGAGGGGAACGGGCACAAAATGCGAGGCCGGGAATCGGCGAACTGTTCTTCATAGGGAACGATGACCGAGCCGCCTCTAATTGGACAAAAGCCCCGGAACCCGAGCGTGTTTTGTCTAATTGGAAGATCCAATTAGACGCCCATGCTGCAGTGAACGCGCACCAACAGTAGAATGAAAATCAGCTGGCGCATATTTTTCAGGATAGACAAAAGTGAACCGTCAAATTGTCCTTCATCGGAGTAATGTTTTGTTTTGTCCGTGTGGCAACTTCAAAAAGACATTTTGATCCAGTCGCGACTCCTTTTGTCCTTTTGACAGGTTCAAAAGGATATTTGGGCCCAAACGCGATCCTTTTTTTGTCCTTTTGGCAGGTTCAAAGGGACATTTCGGATCCAGACGTAACGTGTTTTGTCCTTTTGGCAGGTTCAAAAAGACATTTTGGACCCGGAAGCAGCGTGTTTTGTCCTTTTGACGGCTTCAAAAGGATTAAGTCCGTATAATTGTGTAAAAAGAAGGAGTCATTTTATCAACTCTTGGCAACACTGTTTTCAACGACGATAAACTAATGAAAAGAGGAGATAAAATGACTCACTTACAGTTTAACTTAAATTTGGATGTTTTAAAAGAAGCCATCATGACTTCCGATCTTGACGCGGTAATTAAATCAGCGGTTGTCCTCGTGTTAAACGAGTTTATGGAAAAGGAAAGGGATGACTATTTAAAAACGAGCCCTTATGAACGCGCTGTTGAACGCCGGGATTACCGGAACGGTTACTATGAACGCGAGCTGTTGATGAGCATCGGCAATGTTACATTAAAAGTTCCCCGGACACGTAATGGCGAATTCTCAACTACCTTATTTGAAAAGTATGCCAGATGTGACCAAGCTTTCGTCCTTTCTATGTTGGAGATGGTCATCAATGGCGTCTCTACCCGTAAGGTCACAAATGTCGTAGAACAGCTTTGCGGTAAGAATGTATCCAAGTCGTTTGTCTCTTCCCTTACGCAAAAACTGGATCCCATTGTGAATGCTTGGGCCGAGAGACCGTTGAATACAACCTACTACCCTTATGTGTTTGTGGACGCCATGTATATAAAAGTACGGGAGCACCATAAGGTCATATCAAAGGCTGTTTATATTGCGACTGCCATTACAGAGAAGAATACACGTGAAATACTGGGTTTAAGCGTTGACCATGCAGAAAGTTTGGAGAGTTGGAGTTCATTTTTTAAACAACTTAAATCACGTGGACTCCAATCACCAAAACTCGTTATTTCCGATGCTCACATGGGCCTTCAGAAAGCAATACAACGGGAATTCATTGGCACTGCTTGGCAAAGGTGCAATGTTCATTTTAAACGCAATATCATTGAAAAACTGCCCAAAAAAGATACTGCAGAAATCCGGGTGATGATTAAGCGCGTGTTTGAGGCCGTTACGATTGAGGACATACGCAAGTTTAAAGATGAATTAATAAACAAATTTGGTACAGAAGCAAGATTTGAAAAAGCCCTGGCCATTTTAGATGAAGGTTTTGAAGATACTATCCAATACATGAACTTTCCTGAGAATATTCGTATGCACATACGGAGTACTAATTCCCTCGAGCGGCTTAACCAAGAGGTTCGTAGAAGGGAAAGGGTCATTCGCATTTTTCCTAATACCCAATCTGCTTTTCGTTTGGTTGGTGCCGTTTTAATGCAGTATCAAGATACAGAATACTCGAAGAGGAAGTCACTTATGGGAAAGAATAGTTAGCAGCATTTTCAGCTTAACTTCCATCATGGATGATTTCATCTCCGGGAAGGGATGTCAAATTGAAAGGCATTTGACATCCCTTCCCGGAGATGAAGAAAAAAATCCATGGAAGTTAAGCCGAAAAAATGAAGGGGTGGTTGAAAACATTTGCCCATAAATTTACACAATAACCTGGACTTGACTTTCAAAAGGACATTTCGGATCCAGACGTAACGTGTTTTGTCCTTTTGACGGCTTCAAAAAGACATTTCGAGCTCGGATGAAACGTGTTTTGTCCTTTTGACGGCTTCAAAAAGACATTTCGAGCTCGGATGAAACGTGTTTTGTCCTTTTGGCAGGTTCAAAAAGACATTTCGGACCCGGAAACAGCGTGTTTTGTCCTTTTGACGGTTACAAAAGGACATTTCGGGCCCGGATACATCGTGTTTTGTCCTTTTGACGGCTTCAAAAAGACATTTCGGGCCCGGATGCAGCGTGTTTTGTCCTTTTGACGGTTACAAAAGGACATTTCGGGCCCGGATACATCGTGTTTTGTCCTTTTGACGGCTTCAAAAGGACATTTCGGATCCAGATGCAGCTTGTTTTTCCTTTTGGCAACTTCAATGAAAGACAAACCCCAGGCCTGGCAAAGCCGAAATGTCCTTCATCGAGATGATGAAGGACAAAACACCGGCTGAAAAATACCAAATTGTCCTTCATCGAGGTGATGAAAGACAAAACCCAGGTCTGGCAAAGCCCAATTGTCCTTCATCGAGGTGATGAAGGACAAAACACTGGCCTGGCAAAGTCAAATTGTCTTTCATCGAGGTGATGAAAGACAAAACACCGGGCGGATAACGCCGAAATGTCCTTCATCGAGGTGATGAAGGACAAAACTCAGGTCGGGAAATGCAGAAATGTCCTTCATCAGGGTAATGAAGGACAAAACCCAGGCCGAAAAACGCCAAACTGTCCTTCACCAGGTTGATGAAAGACAAAACAAGTGCCATGAAACATCAAACTGTCCTTCATCAAAGCACTGGCTGTAAATCAAGCTTGTGCACCGGGAAAATGCACTTTTTTGCAATGTAAAATTCCGGCTAACACGTTTTCAATTGAAAATCCACTTTTGTACTGTCAATCCGGCTTCTTTTTTCATACGATAAAACAGCTTGAAGAGAGGAGCGACGAAGGTGGATCATCAGTTTTTCAAGAATATCGAAAAGAAGACAGGCGTTAATATGAATGACATTTTCCAGCTTGCAAATTCCCTGCAGAACGCGAATTTTAAAGATGAAAATACCGTCCGTGGCATCATCCAGCGCGTCTCGCAAATTGCAAACAAACGGGTACCGAAAGAGCTGGAAGATAAAATTGTTGAATCAATTGTCAAAGATGGAAAAAAGCTCGATTTTAACACGATCAACAAAATGATGAACAACGGAAAGTAACCAAAGCGGGCTTGCAAATCAGATGCAAGTCCGCATTTTTCTGTTTAAAATGAAAGAAGAGAGGGAAAAGAATATAGAAATCATTTAAAGGGGTGACTGCCATGAGTTTGATCGCTCCAATTCCAGACTATCAGGCAAGCCAGTACCGGCTTTATGACGGAATGTCCTTACGCCAGCTTGAAGTGGAAAAAGCAGATGCCGTTTCGAGGGCTTATCCTGTTAAGCGGCAAAACGGCGTCACGGGCGGAACAGAATACCATTTTAAAGCAAATGAACAACCGGGAAGAAAACCGGCAAAAAGCCGGATCATCGCAAAAATCACCGGCCTGGGGCAATATATTGATCTTTCGGTTTAAATCTTTCCCGCTGAAGTGTGAATTTTTTCACAAGATAAGCAGCAAGGTTGAAAAAGCGATTATATAAAATAAACAAAATTGGTGCAAAAAAATAAGGCCATTCTATAGACAAAGCGGCGAGACACAACTCCTTCTCGCCGCTTTGTCACGGATTCTGCAGCCCCAGTTTCCGGATGCTATTTGATCGTTTTCTCCATTGCTTTATGCGGAATGCCGGCATCGAGAAATTCACCGGAAACAACACGGTATCCGAGTTTTTCGTAAAAAGGAATCGCGTGTGTCTGTGCGTTTAATTTGCATTTTTGCACGCCTTGTTCTGCGGCATAATGTTCAATTGCCAGCATCAGTTCCCGGCCGGCCCCTTTCCCGCGCACGGACGGAAGGATGCAGATGCGTTCCACTTTCCCGTACCCGTCCACCATCCGAAAACGCCCGGCGCCTGAGGGTTTCCCTTCATCATCGTACAGCAGAAAATGCGTGCAGTCCTGTTCCAATGCGTCAATTTCTTCTTCAACCGGGACGTGCTGCTCTTCTACAAATACTTTTTTCCGGATTTGAAAAGCCGTCTCCAGTTGTTCTTCATTTTCTACAATTATTACGTCCACATTTGTTAGTCCTTTCCGAGATGATAGGTCTCATAAACGGTCCAAACCCCGTTTTCCAGCTGATATAAAAGATGGAACCGGTTTACCTTTTCTTCGTGGTCAATGCCAACCATTTCCAGCTGGCGGAACACATCGGCATGTTCCTCTTTAGACAACTCCTGGCCGATGGTAATATGCGGCACAAACGGGTACGGAGGCGGCCCGCCCGGCAGACGGTCCCTGAAATCTGCGAAAAGCCCTTCCAGTTCAGGCGTCGGTTCAACTTTAAAATAAATCGTATTGCTGACGGGTTCAAAAGATTTCACTTTTGTTACTTTCAACAAAAACGGGTTGTATTTTTTGGCAATTTCCTTCAGTTGCCCGCGAAAAACTTCCGCCTCTTCTTCGGATGCCTCGAACGCTGCTTTTAGCGTAATATGCGGCGGGATTAGCGCGTATTTCGGATCATAGCGCTTCCGGTAGGAGTTAACAAGGTCCTGAAGTTTTTTTGATGGAAAGACAACAAGCGCATAATTCATAAAATGGCCTCCTCTTTCTGGATATTAAGCCGTTATAATACAATTTTATCAGAAAAATTGCCGAAAATTAATCTTTTTTAAACAGGTACTTGAGGGCACGTGGCAAATCTTTTTGCCAGTACCTCCAAGAGTGATCACCGTCAAATTCGTCATAAAATCCGGGGACCCCTTTTTCTTCCAGAACTTGATGCAGGGTGCGGTTCGGTGTGATAAAATTCTGGATCTTGCCGTCAGTCGTTTTCACTTCCGTCTCGCCTTTTCCAGCAATATGGTAAATGTCCAGCAACTTTGGATCCGTACATTGTTTTGCGGCTTCCATCACTTTTTCATTCACGAGCGGCGACATTAATGCGGCTTTTCCAAATGTATGGGGGTACTTGAATGCCGCCATGAGCGAGACGGTTGCCGCCAGTGAGTCTCCCGCCAGTGCTCGGTCCGATGCCATTTGCGCAGTCGGAAACTCACGGTCAAGGAAAGGGACAAGTTCATGCGCCAAAAACCGGATATAAGCGCCATGTTGCTCGCCGTCAGGATGGTATTTCCGGCGCCTGTCCGGAATATCCGCATAAGGGATCCCGACAATAATCAAGTCTTCAATTTCGCCTTTTGCAAGCAGTTCATCCGCCGCACGTGCAATCCGGCCGAGCTGGAAGAAGTCTTTTCCGTCCTGGCATATGCATACGGCATATTTATAAAGCGGGGAAAAACGCGCCGGCAAGTATACCCAGAGATTGAGCGTTTCCCCGAGTTCCCTGCTTTCAAACGGGACATCTTTAATCGTGCCTCTTTCAATTTCCATATGTTGAAAACCTCCTTCTCAAGATGGGGGCTGCCTCGCCTTCCCGGAAAAAATGGCATTCAGGAAAAAATTTACACACCCCGCTGCCTGTAAATTCAGTTTACCAGCCCATGCGAAAAACATCCAGAATCCGGCAACGCTTGATATGGATAAACCAAGCACCTTTGATGAAGAGAGCTGATTACAGCATGGATAGATTTGGAAAAACGAAGACGTGAGGGAGATCCTAAATTTGAATGTGATATCCATCCGGATGGGAAAAACGGAGCTCATTTTATATGAAGAAAAATTCTCATTAATTTTTTGCCGAACCTGTCTGCATCCTTGCCAAATCTAGGAATTTTGCTTATTTAGCAAGCCCTACTTAAAAATTTTTATTGTTTTCCTTCATTCTCTTTTTCAACATTTCGCGTATAAGTCTTGTCGTTTCAATATCTTTCTGTCGTTCTTCTTCAGAAGCATAATGCTTAGTTCCGCTTACAATAGCAGTGAATTTACCATCGGATGTCATTCCTGGTGGTTCTGTTCATCGTTTGTCAGAAAATAGTTTTTTGCTGCTCATTTACATTTCCTCCAACTCAAACAAAATTTTACCGGATTGAAACTTTTGATTTAAGATTTTAAATTGACTCTCTTAAATAATACTTTGGCCTCCTGATCATTAATTCCTTTCAAATCTCTACCGATTGGGCAGCATCATTCTATCCTTCAAAGATATATATTCTTTAAAAGTAATTTTGGTTTTTAATATGTCGTTGGAATCCATGGAATGGATCATAATATTCCAACGACAAATTCTATTTATTGTTTTTATGGCGTTCTTTTAGCATTTTCAAAAATTCTTTTCGAATCTTCTTACCTTCTTCGATATCTCTTTGTCTTTCTTCTTCTGATGCATAATGTTTGGTTCCTATGGAAATAGCGCTGATTTCCCCATCTTCTGTTATTCCAATTGGATCCGTCCAACGACGGTCGGAATATGGTTTATTATTTTTATCCATAGGATTTCCTCCAATTCGAATATAACTCTACCATTTATAAATTGACTGGATAAGATTTTATAAGCTGTATTACGTTTAAATAATACTTCTTGCTCCTCGTCATTAAATCCTTCTAAATCATGACCATTTTTGCTTTTTATTATAAGGTGAGATTGACCATTTACGTCGTGATCATTCTTCTGCTTTTTGGTTGCAGGTACCTTTTATCTCATGATTGTTTTTTAACGCTTTCAATCATAGGCAAAAGAAAAAGTACCCAGCACAAGGTACTTAAAAATTTTTATTGTTTTCCTCCATTCTTTATTTCAGCATTTCACGTATATATCTTGTCGTTTCGATATCTTTCTGTCGTTCTTCTTCTGTTTCATAGTGCTTTGTCCCACTACTAATTGCACTTGGAGATCCATCAGATTTTAGTCCTATAGGTTCAGTCCAACGAGGAGCAGAAAATAATTTTTCTTTTTTTCCCATATTAAAATGTCTCCATTTCAAAAATAATTTTTCTATCCTTAACAGTTTGGATCGAAATTTTAAATTTGGAATTCCTAACAAATAATACTTCTTGCTCCTCGTCATTAAA
This sequence comes from Weizmannia sp. WK01, assembly GCF_025905465.1. Taxonomy (NCBI): domain Bacteria; kingdom Bacillati; phylum Bacillota; class Bacilli; order Caryophanales; family Bacillaceae; genus Heyndrickxia; species Weizmannia sp. WK01. The sequence continues at coordinate 1,198,737 of NZ_CP109616.1, forward strand.
TCCTTCTAAATCATGACCATTTTTATAAGGTGAGATTGACCGATTACGTTATAATCATTCCTCTGCTTTTTGGTTGCAGCACCTTTTATTTCACGATTGTTTTTTAACGCCTTCAAACATAAAGACTCCTTTTAACGCCTTGCTCAGGGCGAGATAAAGAGAGTCCGCATCCCCATTCCGCCAAAATAAAAAGCAACCTGATTAGAGGAAATATCTTGCTGTCAATTCGGTTTATTTAGGGGACACATCAGTTATTTTTTCAATGTCACTTTTTCTAACGGGTATCGTCCATCATTTTCTGGTATTCCACCCTCAATAAGATAAAATCTTTTTGAGCCGTTTTTAAAAACTTCAAAAATCCATCTTTTAACCCCCACATCCAATTTTTGGGGGACTCATTTATCAACCCCCCTTGCTACAGCGACGTTAGGCATGGCTGCGGGGACAATACAGGAGCTGTACGTCCACTTGGTCTGTCAAATCCATAAAATGCCAAATTCTAATTCGTTCAGCAAGCCCTATTTAGCTGCAGGAATATGTAATACCCGGCCGCATGCTGAGGAGAATCCTCCAAAAAGCCAGGGACGCTGTTTTCCACAAAAAATGGAAACGGCAATCCGGCGCGCATTTTTTTCGGAAGCGGACGCATATTAAAAGAAAGGAGGCGATCCGTGTGAAATGGAATGAACAAGCGGCACCCAATAACCATCAGGCGTCCGCTGATTTGCTTGCGGCTCAAAGTGATGAGACAGAATTTCAATACGAAGAACTTTCAGACGGCGGTGAGCGGAATAAAGTGATACAAGAACAGAAAAAACGCCGTACGCACTTGTAATAGAGGTGGGGCTCCATGGAAATCAAAATCGGACAAGTATATAAAGAAAAGCAGCATGAAACACTTGCCATGGTGGTCGCAGTCCAAAACGAAAGCATTATGCTCGGCACCGGCAATCTGGTATCGCCGAAAACGATTGAAGACCGCTATGTTCTTGTCCGGGATGCCGAATAACGGTGCCCCGGACTATTTTTTTGCAGCAATCTTAAAAATATAGCCTACAATGGCATATCCGGCTAACAGACAAAATGAAAAAATCAGAATCGGGATAAAGATCGCGCCAGCGCCTTCTTCTGGGAGATAGTAGGCAAATATCCGGGATATCAGTTGGTTGATAAAATAAGCCAATACGAGCGTCAGGCAAAACTTCACCACCGTTTTCATGGTCCTCACACCCTTCGTTTCATTTTATATAACTGACACTAAGACAAGGTCATCCATTCGCATGATAATGAGCCGGCAACAAAGTAGCAAAAAATAAAAAAACCGGCAAAAGCCGGTTTTTAAGGGGGTATTGCTAGACAACAAAAAGGGGGGGTTGTCTAGTTGGTATAGGGTTTTGTAACTTGTCCTTGCTACAGGTATAATAGTACGGTTCTTTTCCTAAAAGATCATGAAAGAAAAATAAATTTTTGATGAGAATTGTCGATTTTTGTTGAAACTCTACTTCTTGTCTTGATCGGCAGCATCGTTGCTGTCTGCAGCCCGCGCCTTGTATTTTTCCACGATCTGCGCGATTTCTCCTTTATCTCCTTTTGCATTCATCATTTCAAACCATCCGTTTAACCCTTCAGAAATTCTTTTATCATCGTTTTTCATGGCTTGCCTTCTTTCCTCTTTTCCAAATATTTTTTGATTTCGGGCCGGCAAATCAGGGCTGCGATGGCGGGCGGCACAGCAAACATAAAAAATACAAAGTATAACGTGTTCATCACATGGAGATAAAACCAGGTTTCCAAATCGTCCACCCCCGGGTTTGCTTCTATGTATATTTTTTCGCCCGGCCTTTTTCTTATACCGTATAAATTGGTTTTAACCTGTAAATCCTATAAGGAAAAAGAAGGGAGACGCCACAAATGTTCAAGCGCCTGTTAGATTTGTTCAAACTGGACACAACAGGGGATTGGGAAGATTGGGACCTGGACGATGAAAATTTGGAAGACGACTGGGATGAAGAGGACGATGAGGAGATGTAAAGCAGACTTACGGGCCGGGGCATCAAGATTGCGCCGGCTTTAATGCGAAAAAAAACCGGCACAATGCCGGTTGGTAAGGGGAGTTTTTTCTAGACATTAAGGGGGGTATCTAGAAACTTAAGGGTTTGTTGCTTTTTCCTTGCTACACCTAAAATATAACCCTCTTACACTAAAAAGTCATGAAGAAAAAATGAGAAAAAAATGAGAAACAAATTTGTCACATTTTATGCGGGTTCCGATATATAAACACTTAACTCAATTGAAGAAAACGGTATACTAGAATGAGAGATATTTACCTCTCCATTATGAACGGAGAGGCCATTCAAACCAATTTTATTGAGGGGGAATCACCATGCTTTTTGGCGGAGTGGAAGCAGGCGGTACAAAATTTGTTTGTGCAACGGGAGATGAAACAGGGAAAATTCAGGAAAGGGTTGAGTTCCCGACGCGCGATCCGGAAGAAACGGTGAAAGATGTAATCGCGTTTTTTTCACAGTTCGAGACAAAAGCAATCGGCATTGCCTCATTTGGGCCGATTGACGTCAATCCGGAAAGTGATACATATGGATACATTACAACAACACCGAAAACGGCCTGGCAAAATTATCCCATTAAGCAAACGATAGAGAAAGCATTGGGCGTTCCGGCCGGTTTTACGACAGATGTGAACGGGGCGGCGCTCGGGGAGTCGGTGCTTGGCGCGGCCAAAGGGCTAGACAGCTGCCTGTACATCACGGTCGGTACCGGTATCGGAGCTGGAGCCGTTGTAAAAGGCAATCTCCTTGAAGGATGGTCGCACCCGGAAATGGGGCATATTCTTTTGCGCCGCCACCCGGATGATCATTTTGAAGGGGCATGCCCTTTCCATCATGACTGCCTCGAAGGACTCGCAGCCGGGCCGGCAATCGAAGCGCGGTGGGGGCAGAAAGGAAAAGAACTCTCGGACCGTCCGGAAGTCTGGGAAATGGAGGCAGATTATCTGGCACAGGCGCTCATGCAATACATTCTAATTGTGTCGCCGAAAAAAATCATCATGGGCGGCGGCGTGATGCACCAACAGCAATTGTTCCCGCTGATACACAAAAAACTGACCGAGCTGATCAACGGTTATATCAAGCTGCCTGAACCGCTGTCCGAATATATTACGTCCCCGGGCCTTGGCAACGACGCCGGCATTACAGGGGCGATTTTGCTCGGAAAACAGGCATATGAAACAGGTAAATTATAAAACAAAATTTAGCTGAGTGCTGGCTGCTTCTCCGATTTTTCGATTTAAATCGGCATAAATCGAGGGAGTGGCTGGCGTTTTTTTATGTATATTTTCTTCATAAAGACGATGAAGTTTTATTTGGAGCCTGCATAAAGACTGAATCAAAAACTTTTGCCAGGTCCCTGTTCTGTTCGTGCCGCGCTACCAAAAAATAAATCTGAAAACCTAACAATACGGTGAGGTAGCTGAAACCTAGAGTTTCTCGACCGGAAAGAATGAATAAGTTATAATAAATATGATTCTGAATTTTCGTCTAATACAGGGGGAGTCTTTTTGATAAAGAAACGGAAATATGTGTTAACTTTTGTTTTACTGCTATTGCTGGCTGCAGGGATCTATGCCTTTGCTTTCCGGCAATCAGCAAAGTTTTTGGTTTTCCTATTCCTGTAAGCGCAAAGCTTGTAAAGGATAAACAGTCCGTAGAAATGTATAAATGGTGGGAAGCAAGTGAAGTGAACGGGCTCCCCTATGTTTATCGGAAGGAAATCCAGTGGTGCGGATGGAAGCAAATTGACCGGGAAGGTGCTATGACCATCTATGAAAAAAATGGGAAAAAAGTGTCTGTCATTTCATTTGATAATACTTTTTCTGTCGCAGAAGAAGACTAATCGAAGCTACCTTCTAGTCTTTCTGCAAGGCAAGAGAAGTACCTTGGTTCTTACCCGATATTACCCAAAGTTTGGGGGAATTTTTCAATTTTAACTTCTATTTAACTTTCACAACTTAGGTTCATCTTTAAAGTTGGAAGATGAATAGTGATAGGATATAATATTTGTGAGCGCATTCACGAATACTTGAAAGCGCATTCAGAAAGGAGAGGGGATTATGGCAAAACTGGATGGAAAAGTTGCGGTTGTAACAGGCGCTGCCTCTGGTATGGGCAAGGCGATTGCAGCGCTTTACGCAAAAGAAGGAGCAAAAGTGGTGGCATCCGACCTCAATTTGGAAGGTGTGCAGCAGACGGTTGCTGAAATAGAAGCTGCAGGAGGCAAAGCTCTGGCAGTCCAGGCCAATGTGGCGAGCGAAGAAGATGTGCAACATTTGATTGATACCGCCGTGAAAGAGTATGGAACACTCGATATTCTTGTCAATAATGCGGGGATCATGGATAATATGGTGCCGGCTGGGGATCTGACAGACGCCCTGTGGGAAAAAGTGTTTGCTGTCAACACAACCGGGCCGATGCGCACGATCCGGAAGTCACTCCCGATCTTTATTGAAAAAGGAAACGGCGTCATTGTCAATGTTGCTTCTGTCGGCGGGCTGAACGGATCGCGGGCTGGCGCCGCTTATACGGCGTCCAAACATGCGGTGATCGGGTTGACAAAAAACGTCGGTTTTCAATATGCACTGAAAGGCATCCGCTGCAATGCGATTGCGCCAGGCGGGGTGGAAACGAATATCGGCACAACCATGAGCGAGCCAAATGCTTTCGGGCTTGAGCGGGCAATGTCCGGGTCGGCAATCAACCCGAGGAGCGGAAAACCCGAAGAAATTGCGACTATCGCCCTGTTCCTTGCTTCAGACGATGCTTCCTTCGTAAATGGTGCCGTGATTACGGCAGATGCTGGGTGGACGGCTTATTAATTTCAAAAAAGCGGCGGGAAAATATAGAAAAACCCGCTGCTTTTTTTGAAAACACTGTTTGGCAAATGTACAAAGCCAGCTATATAAAAATGAACTTAAATTTTTCGCACCAAAATCAGCTGAACATTGCTTCTGGCTATACATAAAGAAGTAGTAATATTAGTTCAACTTATATATAAAATGAACTTCAGTTTGCATCAAGCCCGGGCACCAATTTGCATGATGATGAGCGGTAATTTTTCTTTATATGACTGAAAATTTATAAAAACTCATCCATCAAATGGGTAGTAACAAGTCATTGAAAAAGCTGCTTTTTTAAAATGTATGGATCATCAGGGGAAATTTCCTGCAGACTTTTGAAACTTTTCCTGCCGGTTTGCGTAAGTACGAACAAAGGAGGGGAAATCATGTCCTTGGTGTTGGAACATGTGACGAAAAAATTTGGCGCGTTTACAGCGGTAAACGATTTGTCGTTAATGATCCCGGAAAAGGAGCTGTTCGGGTTTTTAGGGGCAAACGGAGCAGGAAAAACGACGACTTTCCGGATGATCCTTGGTCTATTAAAGCCGAATGAAGGAAACATCTCCTGGAACGGGCGCAAAATGGATTACACATTGAGCCCAGAAATCGGGTATCTGCCGGAAGAACGCGGGCTGTATCCAAAATTAAAAGTAAAAGACCAGCTTGTTTATCTTGCACGGCTGCGCGGGATGGGCAAGCAGGATGCGGTGAAAGAACTAAAATACTGGCTTGGCCGTTTTCATGTCGAAGAATATTTGGATAAACGGGTGGAAGAACTGTCAAAAGGAAACCAGCAGAAGATCCAGTTTATCGCTGCTGTTCTACATAAGCCGAAGCTGCTGATTTTAGATGAGCCCTTCAGCGGCCTTGACCCGGTCAATGTGGAAACGTTAAAAACAGCGGTCGCAGAACTGCGGGATCAGGGCGCGACCATTGTGTTTTCAAGCCACCGGATGGAACATGTTGAAGAACTTTGTGAGCATTTGTGCATTATGCATCATGGCAGCCCGGTTGTGCATGGTGAACTGAGAGCGGTCAAACGTGCATTTGGGAAACAAAATGTCGTGATCCATGCTGATTTTGATCTGGCATTTTTACGTGCCTTCCCGGGGGTCGTCCGATTTAAGAAAACGGCGCTCGGGGCAGAGCTGCAAATTGACCGGATGGAAGCGGCGCAAAAAATTTTAGATGAAATCAACGGAAAAGGTTTCATCCGCAAGTTTGCGCTTGAAGAACCATCTCTAAACGATATTTTCATAGAAAAGGTGGGGGCTTCCTATGAATAGGTTCGGCATTTTAATCGGTCATGCCTACATGTCAAAACTAAAAACAAAATCCTTTGTGATCACGACGGCTATTTTGCTTGTTGCTGTCCTGCTGATGGGAAACATAAACCGGATGATCGATATGTTTGCCGGCAGCAAGCAGAAAAAGGTTGCGGTTTTGGATGAGACGAACACGCTGTACGGGCCGCTTAAGCAGCAATTAAAAACCGTTGATAAAGATATCCGGCTTGTGCAGGCCGAAAAAAGCGAAAGTGCGTTGCGGAAAGAAGTATTAAAGGAAAAATATGAAGGGTATGTTGTTTTATCGCTTGACGCAGCTGGCATGCCGAAAGCAGTCTATAAAGCCCCGAATCTTGCCGATACCGGGACTACGGACAGTTTGGAGCAGGCGCTGCAGGCTGTAAAAAGCAATATGGCGGCAGGAAAACTGAAGCTTTCTTCTGCAGAGCTTTCACTTTTAAACAGCCCCGCATCCTTTAAGAGCATCAATCTGGAGCGGGATGCAAAATCCGAAGCAGAACTGGCGCAGGCGAGGGGGCTTGTCTATATTTTGCTGTTTGCGATTTATTTTGCGGTCATTTTTTACGCCAGTGCGGTCGGGATGGAAGTGGCGACTGAAAAAGCTTCACGCGTGATGGAAATCTTAATTTCGAGCGTGCCGCCTGTGCAGCAGATGTTTGCGAAAATCATCAGCGGCGCCCTGCTCGGTTTGACACAGATGGCGGTGCTCCTTGCCGCCGCTTACGCCACTATCAAACAAAATATCAATCACTTGACGGGCGGCTTTTTTTCTGTGTTTGGATTTTCGGATATAAAGGTTTCAACGATTGTGTATGCCGTGGTGTTTTTCCTGCTCGGGTATTTGCTGTATGCCACGTTAGCGGCTTTTCTCGGCTCGCTTGTCAGCCGGATTGAAGATGCCCAGCAGATGATGATGCCGATGACGTTTCTTGTGATGATCGGTTTTTTCCTTGCGATGGCAGGGCTTGGAAACCCTTCTGCCGGCTATATTACCGTTCTTTCGTACATTCCGTTTTTTACGCCGATGCTCATGTTTTTGCGGGTCGGCATGCTCGACTTGCCAGTATGGGCAGGGCTTTCGGGCGTGGCGGTTATGGTTGTCACGATTGTTTTCATGGCGATAGCAGGTGCGCGCATCTACCGCGGCGGCGTGCTGCTTTACGGCAAAAGCAATTCGTTGAAAACCATTCTGAAGGCGCTGCAAATGTCAAAAGAAGCCTAATCCTGCCAGTTTGAATTCTCCCCTCGTTGGGTAAACTGAATGTAACAGAAAGTCCGTGCAGAGGGGAGCGTTTTATTTTGAAATCAAAAAGAGTCGTCTTTGGTACCATTGTGCTTTTTCTTATCGTCGTGGTGCTTGCCGGTTACTTTATTTGGTTCAGCAAATAAAGCCGTATTACATAGATGAGCGATAAAGGTCCGGGCTGCCCAAAATTTTTTATGACTCGGCGGCAAGGATTGCGTGTTGAAAGACAAAATACGCACCGGAACGAACAGGCGCTTCTGCTTGTGCTAAGGCCCCATCCGGATGTGTATGCAACTCTTTAAAGACGTACGGAAACGTCCGTGAATTTGGGTGAATTTTCCGAAAACAGAACGCTCACAGCCATGCTGCGAAATAGGAAGACGGGAGCGGTTTATCTCTGCGAATGGCGATTTTGATGCAGCTGAATTTGCGTAAATCATTCCGACTGCCCCGGATGCTAAATTGAAGAAAGCGGATTTCCCATTTGCAGGAAGTCCGCTTTTGCCTGTTAAATGCTCTTTTTCATCCCGCATCTCCGGCATTCACGCAAAAACACGCCATGTTTGACCGATGACTTGAAGTGGCTGTAACCACAATTGTCACAGCGGCCCGGATGGACGTCGGGCATTTCTTTATAATCATAAACAATACTTGTATCATAACCTTTTGTTTCATAATCCTTTTCTTCACTCATCTGCCATCACCCCGTTTGAGTCTTTCTCGTAAAACAGCATACCATAATTTCGAAAAACGTGTGAAAGAAGCGGACGAAAAACCCTTCCTCACCGCACAGCGGAAATGCAAAGGAAAAATCACCGAACCGTGTCCCGTTTCAGAAAGGCATGCTTTTCCAAAACGCAAAATTGTCTTATCTGATTGAAAAAGGCGTATAATAAAAAAGAACTTAATGGAAAGGAAGATTTAAATGGCAAAAGACATTACACGGGAAATGGCGGAGCGGTTTTCCCGACAAATCCGCGAACTGCCGCAAAACAAAGTGATTCAAAATGCAATGATGAAAAACGGGATAAAGGCCGCGACAATCAACAATGATGCTGTGGTTTCTATGAATCACGTATTCTCCCACGAAATTGAAACGGGAAAAGTGTCAAATCAGAAACAAAGCGGGCGCTGCTGGATGTTTGCCGCCTTAAATACGTTTACGCATAAGTTAAATGCCAAATTCAGATTGAAAGACTTTGAGCTTTCGCAAAACTATACGAATTTCTGGGACAAATTTGAAAAAGCCAATTACTTCCTGGAAACGATGATTGAAACCGTAGACGAACCTGTGGAAGGACGGCTCATTTCCTGGCTGCTTGAAACCCCGCAGCAGGACGGCGGGCAGTGGGATATGCTCGTCGCGCTCATTAAAAAATACGGCGTTGTGCCGAAACAGGTCATGCCGGAAACGTATAACAGCAGCAGCTCACGCGAACTTAATTCGCTTTTGAATGCCAAACTCCGCGAAAACGCGGTGAAACTGAGAAAATTGCACGCAGCAGGGCAGCCGGAAGAAGAATTGCGGCAAGCGAAAGAAGGTATGCTTGCAGAAGTTTACAAATTGCTTGCCTTTGCACTCGGTGAGCCGCCGAAGACCTTTGATTTTGAATTCCGCGATACCGACAAATTGTTCCATCGCGAGCAAAATATCACCCCGCAGGCATTTTTTGAGAAATACGTCGGGTTTGACCTCGACAATTACATTAGCATTATCAATGCGCCGACAAGCGACAAACCGTACGGCAAAACGTATACGGTGCAGTATTTGGGCAATGTGGTTGGCGGCAAACCGGTCAAATATTTAAATGTCGATATCGAAACCTTTAAATCGCTGGCCGTAAAACAGCTGAAGGATAACCGCAGCGTCTGGTTCGGCTGTGATGTTGCAGCATCATCAGACCGGAATGAAGGCATCATGGATACCGGCCTTTTTGATTTGGAAAAAGCTTTCGGATTCTCGTTCGGAATGACCAAAGCAGAACGCCTCGATTATAAAGACAGTGTGATGACGCATGCAATGGTACTGACCGGTGTCAACCTCGTTGACGGCAAACCGGACAGATGGAAAGTGGAAAACAGCTGGGGTGAAAAAGTGGGCAAAGACGGTTATTTTGTCATGAGTGACGCCTGGATGGATGAATATACGTACCAAATCGTCATTGACAAAAAATATTTGCCGGAGGAATTGCAAAAAGCATGGGAACAAGATCCGATCGCCCTGAAACCTTGGGATCCGATGGGGTCTCTTGCCTGGATGCATTAAACAAAAGGCGCGGTTGATATAGCCGCGCCTTTTAAGTATGCAAATGCCCACTTGGCGTTTTAAAAATGCAAAACATTCCCCCAAAAAAAGATCCGGCCCTGAAATTTTTTACCGTGATTGTAAATATATTGGTATTTTGTGCGGTACCCTGTAAAATGGAAGAAAGAAAGGAGTTGCAAATATGAAATATAAGAATACTTGGGATCTGGATGCCGTTATTCCGGGCGGCACAAAATCGCCGGAATTGCAGGAAAAACTGCGCGGGCTGAAAGAAGAAATCGGGCAATACAAAAGCCGACTCGACGGATGGGCATTTTCGAAAGACCCGTCTCCGGAGCCGTTTAAAGCCATCCTGAAAAAACAGGAAGAGATCGAAAAAGGGCTCAGCCAGTCTGCGACATTTGTGCAAATGTGGCATGATGCCTATATGGATGATGACTATGCAAATGTCGTGATGGGCCAAATCATGGATTTGTACAGCGAGATGCAAAAGCTCGGGACCACTTTTCAGAAAAAACTGGTGGCCATTTCGGACGAAGACTGGAAAAAGTTTTTACAGGACAAGGAATTGAGCGAAGTCTCCTTTGCCCTCAATGAAACGCGCGATGAAGGAAAACGGCTCTTGTCGGAAGAAGAGGAAAAGCTGATTGCCGATCTCAACCAGGACGGGCTGGCCGGCTGGAGCAGATTGTATGACACAGCTGTTTCCGTTATGACAATCCCGTTTACGGACAAAGAAGGCAAGACGGTATCCTTATCCGTCGGCCAGGCGATGAACCGGATGTATGCCGACCCGGATCCGGAAGTGCGCAAACAGCTGTTCGAAAACTGGGAAGCGGCATGGGAAAAATATGCGCCGGTTTTTGCCGATACGCTCAACCACCTGGACGGGTACCGGATTACGCTGCAAAAAGCCCATGGCAGGAAGTCTTTTCTCGAAGAGCCGCTTGAATACAACCGGATGTCTGAAGACACGCTTCATGCGATGTGGAAAGCCGTTTCTGAAAACAAGCAGCCGTTTGTCGACTTTCTCAACCAAAAAGCAAAAATTTTCGGGATGGAAAAACTCGGCTGGCAGGATGTTGATGCGCCGGTTGCACTCGGCGATATGAAACCGGCCCGATTTACATATGATGAAGCGTGCGATTTTGTCATCCAACATTTTGCTTCTTTCGGGCCGAAACTGTCTGCATTTGCGAAACACGCCCTTGAAAACCGCTGGGTAGAGGCGGAAGACCGGCCGAATAAACGCCCGGGCGGCTATTGTACCAGTCTGCCGGAGTTCGAAGAGTCGCGGATTTTTATGACATTTACCGGCTCCACAAATGATGCAAGCACGTTGGCGCACGAACTTGGCCACGCCTTCCACAGCCATGTCATGCGCGATTTGCCGCGTTTGAACCGCGAATACGCGATGAACGTGGCCGAAACGGCGAGCACCTTTGCAGAAACGATCATCGGCAATGCGACTGTCGCCAATGCAAAGTCAAAGGAAGAAAAAGTTTCTTTATTAAATGCAAAGCTTGAAAATGCAACGGCTATGTTTTTAAACATCCATGCCCGCTTCCTGTTTGAAAAAAGTTTTTACGAAGAGCGTTCAAAAGGCATTGTGTCCGAACAAAGGCTCAATGAACTGATGGAAAAGGCGCAAAAAGAAGCGTATGCCGGCAGCTTGTCCGGCTACCACCCGCATTTCTGGTGCAGCAAGCTCCACTTCTTTATTGACGATGTGCCGTTCTACAACTTTCCGTACACATTCGGTTATTTATTCAGCCTTGGCATTTACGCCGAATTTTTGAAGAATCCAGATGGCTTTGAAGACAAATATATTGCCCTTTTGCGCGATACCGGCCGGATGAAGGTGGAAGATCTTGCCAAAAAACATCTTGGCGTTGATCTGACAAAACCGGACTTCTGGGCAGCCGGCATTAACCTTATGGCAGAAGATGCCCGCGAATTTATCCGGCTTTCGGACGAATTGCTCGGCAAGTAAAGGCGCACGCCAAAAAAGCCGCACAGTTGGCAAAACTGTGCGGCTTTTCAATACGGGGCATGATGAATGTATTCAAAAATGCGGAGAGGATTTTTAAATATACAAATGAAAAGCGGAAGAACACAAAAATATTTTTGCTGCCGCCGCACGGGAATTGACGTGTGCCAAAAAGATATCGGCTATTTCAGTAAAACCGGGAGACATGATACAGAAATCAACCGGATTCTCAGCACCATTAAAAAATAAAAAGCATCCGTCTGCGGCCGGGGAAAAAACATGTTTTTTCTAAAATCAGATGGGTACGATAAAAAAGAGGGAGGTGTTAACCATGGCTGTAATAATCGGTGTAGAAGAGGCTTTGACAAATGTCCAGGAAGCGCTGCGCGATAAAGGATATGAAGTGAAAACCATTAAGAACGAACAAGATGTACAAGGTTGTGACTGCTGTGTTGTAACTGGCAGCGAGATGAACGCAATGGGGATCAATGACACGATGACAAAGGCGCCTGTCATTGATGCAAAAGGCATGTCTGCTGAAGATATTGTAAAAGAAGTGGCGAGCAGAATGTAAAAGGCCGGGATACCCCCGGCCTTTTACATTTGCAAAAAGCGCCCATTTAGGAGCGGTCAGACGCTCAATCAGCCAGTAGTATGATAAATCTCCAAATACAATGCTTTTTGCTCCTGCAGATAATGTAGGCATATATGGAGAGGTAACTACAGGCTTTCCGAAGATGGTGTTATCTGAAGGATTCCACAGATAACTGCCATTTGTATTTTTAAGGGTTCTAAGAAGCATGGCAGTATTATCGTGCATGATAAACACAGCGTTATTTCGGTATTCATCTTTTAATGAAAAATACTGCGAAATAATCTCGTCAAAAGAGATAATAGCACTATCTGCTGTAGTTACATCTGCATCTGCCGTAAGTATACCTGTTGGCTGAGTTGTGCCATTTCCATTAAGCAATGCATTTTCCTCAGCCTTGCCAAAACGCTTCGCAAAATCACCAATCAGATATTTTTCAAGATTAAAGTTCATATCGGTGACGAATGAGCAGTTTAGCTTGACAAGAGATGCCAGCTTGTATGATTTCACCAGAAACTGTGTAAATGTATCGGTACTTTCGGGGATTGGATCTCCGTCTTCAACCCAATCTGCTGTACCCGTTGAGGATACAGCTTGAATTTTACCTTCTGCAGAAGATAGATTGATAACAGTAGCAAATCTGCGGAATATATTCTCCTTTGCCAAAGCAGTGTTAAAGCCTTCTCTGAACTCATCTGGTGCGACATAGGCTCCTGCATTATCAAAGCCCTCTCTTAGATTTTGATTATTTTCTTCTTTTCCTTTCATAACATTCCAAAACGCTCTATTATAAGTTGTTGATGTTGCCATAATCGTTTACCTCCTAAATTAAAATGGATTGTGGGGTATATACCCCGTTTGAAACCGCGTTTTTTTACGCGTTGCCCCACGCCCGTTATCCAGATGAAAAGGTGTGGAGATTTGACCTCCCCTAGGGCAGGTATTAACACATGAAGTTGTATCCAGTGGTTTTAGTGGTTTTAAGCTTTGTAGCAAGATGTAGCAGGTAAAAACTAAACTCTCTATACGAGAGCGATTTTTTAAATAACCTGTTTTTCTTGCTACAAGCTGCTACACTGTGTTTAAATAAGAAAAAATTCTTCTTCTGTCAGCTTATATCCGATAAGCATTGTGGTCATTCCACCACCAGAACGTGGTCGTTTCCGTTCTACACGGGCGATAGCTGTTAATGCTTGTTTGAAGTTTCTTGCATTCTCCGAATAACATCCATTGGCACTACACCAACGCTGATACCGGGCATACACTTCGGATGTCCGCACCTCACTGTTATGACTTTCCTCCAAGGCATCCTCGAAAAATAATGCTATTTTGTCGCTGTCACGCTTATAAGCTTCCGTTGCTGTCTTAACGGAATCAGGTAAAGTCAAGCCTTCCTTTTTTAACAGCTGATAGCCTTCAATTAGCCAGTTAAGGATAGCACTCTGATTCTTCGGTTTGGCGAATTCACGTTTTAGGTTTTTATCCTGCTCGCTTTCATCAAAGTGTCGTTCAAAAGGGATAATTACCACTCTGCCACTGGAAAACAGCGTCATATCCGTAATAACAGGCAGATAATTGGTGTTGATATACAGCTTAAACTTTGGCGAAAAGTCAAAAGAATTCTCATGTAGAAACCTTGCGTTGATGGTGTCACCACCCGTCATGCTTTTTACCTGTGCAGCATTTAGGACAAGTCCTCTGCTAGGTTCGGAGATATTCACAAAGCGTACTCCTGCAAGCCTGGCAATATCTTCACTTGGACTTGAACTGTTATTGTTCTTTTTCAGACTGATAGTCTCTGGCCTTGCGGTACAGCCATAACTGCCCAATACCTTAAGAACGCTCTCACATAGCGTCGTACCTTTACCGTTTCGAGTTGTAGCACCATAGAGAACAAACAGGCATTCATACTGAGTGTCTCCACTGATACTGCCAGATATCTTTGTAAGTCTGTCCTCGCTGTTGTGGGGACGAAAATCCATGGATGTTAAAAACAATGTTCCATTGGCACAGTTGAGCATAAGCAAGTCTTGGTCAAATTCAGCCATTGATATGGGATATACGCTCTGTGCATCCTTAAGCACCGTTTCCCTGTATCTTCTTGACTGCCACTTTCGGCAATAGTCAATGTACGCCTTTCTTTGATGTTCATCCTGAATATTCAAAGCATAGGTTAGCAGTTGGTTAGCCAATGATTTACACATTTCCATCACTTTGAGATTACCTACATCGGGAATCCAAATGCCATTCTCGTAGCAAAACCACATTTTTCTTTCGGGAACAAATCGGGCAAAAGATTTATAATAATCAGCAAACAGCCTGCTTGCCCCAATATCCGTCCAAGGGTAGCGATCGTTACTCTCAGGCTTAAAGCCAGTAAGAGAACATTCACCAAAATCCTCTGTAGCTGATGAACGCTTACCACCTGGTTTATATATTTCAGCAACATTTGCGATAGCTTTTTCTATGGTTATCATTCCATAAGTACTGCCGGACTGCGGTCTATTCCATTTATTCCGCATTAAGCCGCTTTTTCGGAATAGTCTGTCCATCTGTCCAATATCTCTGCCACACCAAAATGCCAGCATACCGCAAAGTGCCAAATCAGCTTCACTGGCAGAAGCATAGCCAGATTTATCACCCTCCCATAATGCTTTGAACCTTTCTCCGTTTACCGATTTTAAAGCCTTCTCAATAACAGACTTGTCAGACAGATAGGATTGACTTTCTGTATCCAGTAGTTGCCTCACAGGAGTAGGACGTAGCATATACTTGTCTAGTATCATCTGTAATTCATACGATTTCTCCGGTATATCACCATCTACAAATACATTGCCTGTTACGGTAACAAAGCGGTTTGTTGCTCCAGCCACATAGACCTCAACTCCCAGCTTTCTGTTGTTGATATAGTATTTTGTTTTGTCAAAGTCAAAGCCAGTGGCCTTAAAGAAAATATGAAGCCCTTTCCCAGATGGACTGTGTTCCATATAGCAACCACTAAAAGCCTCTACAACAATTTGGGCAACAGGCTTAAGCTTACCGCTGCTATCAAAGCAATCATCTAAGTCGATAACACATATGTCATTACCCACCAAAAATCCGATACCATCATAATTACTTACAGCAGCTACAGCCGAACTAAAATCTTTAAAAGTACCCTGTTTATCTGCTTTTGCCCTTTTTCCTGTTACTGGGTTATAGGGAACTTTGGTTTTTCTACCACTTCGTTCTTCATATTTCCAACAGCAAAACTGTGGCTTATCTTTAAGCTTCTGTGGCAAGTTATCATATTTTGTTTTCAGTTATTTCACCTCCTTGCCTTTTATAAATGACCCGAAACGCTACTGTTCCAGAGGGTTTGCCTTGTTTGACACAACCTCGTTATCTTACAAGGATTACGCTCGGAATTATCGTCATGGCATATTCTGCTTGAAATATCTCTTGCATTTCGGGGTATTCAGTTGTCAAGGAGCAGTGAGAGAAAAACTATGCTTTCATTGGAGGATTTTTTTCCTCTCACCTTATAGCCACGGTAGGGCACATTAGTTGAGGATTTTAGAAAAATAATTTTCTTCCTCATTCATAAGCGAAGAATTCTATTGATTCGAACCCCTTAAAATAAAAAAACAGCCTGTCTATTTGCCAGAAAAGACGGCTGTAATGCATATGCTTTTGCTCAAATTTGAGCGGAAGTGATATTTAGTTTAAGAAAGATTAATGTTATAACTTTGCCTTTGGTTTTACAAATAGACTTACAGACTTTTTTGTCTAAAAGTCTTGATTTGAACCCCTTTGATTAAATGCATAAATAGAAAATTGTGATTGAAATAGACGAAAAATAATGTGAGATTAAAAATTTATACTGTTTATAGCGTGTTTTTGTGATATAATTATTAATATTTGTGGGAGGTGCAAAAAATGGCAATACATTATAACAAGCTATGGAAGCTGCTAATTGATAAGAATATGAAAAAGAAAGATTTGCAACGCCTTTCCGGTGTTAGCTCGGCAACTATCACAAAGCTTGGCAGAAACGAAAATGTAAATACAGAAATACTTCAAAAAATATGCACAGCTTTAGAATGTGACATTTGTGATATTTTAGAGTTTGTACCTGATAAAATTGAGAAAGGCAAGGTGAATGATAACAATGATTAAGGATATTATGAATGCCAATGATAGTGCAACACCGAACAGTCGAGAAATGGCTGTATTAAAAGAAAATTTCCCCTCATGTTTTAAGGCAGATGGGTCCTTTGATATTGAGCGGTTTAAGGAATTTTTAAGTGATAAGATTGCTGTAACGGGAGAGGGTTATGAACTTAAGTTTTTGGGTAAAAACTATGCCCGATTGCTGGCTTCAATTGATACTACAACAGTTGTTGTGCCGGACGAGGAACATAACTCAAAACCAGAAAATATGAACAGTGAAAATATCTACATAAGTGGCGACAATCTTGATGGGTTAAAGCATCTCTTGAAGTCCTATTCACGTCAAGTTAAATGCATTTATATTGATCCACCTTATAACACTGGAACAGATGGATTTGTGTATAATGACCAGTTCAATTTTACTGTGGAAGAACTTTCGGAAAAACTAAGTATTAGCGAAGAACAGGCACAACGTATTTTAGACTTAACAAAACGTGGTTCGGCTTCTCATTCTGCTTGGTTGATGTTTATGTACCCGCGCCTTTTACTTGCTCGAGATTTACTTAAAGATAATGGTGTAATCTATATTAGTATTGATGACAATGAATGTCATAACTTAAAATTACTATGTGATGATGTTTTTGGCGAAGAAAATTTTGTTGGAAATTTTGTCATTAATTCAACACCAAATGCACGTGACTACGGACATATAGGTAAAATGCATGAATACTGTCTTTTCTATGTAAAGAATAATGAAGAAACAGAAACTAACATGTTACCGGATACAGATAAGAATTTTAAATACATAGATGACAAAGGGGGATTTAATATTCATCCTCTATATAATAGTAATGAAGCTTTTCATAAAGGAAACCGTCCTAACTTATTTTATCCATTTTATTTATACCTTGATGAACCTTGTGAGGATGGATTCTTTAAAATTGGATTAGAAGAAAGAGATAATTCTATTGAAATATATCCACCGAAGTCGTTAAGAAACAATGTTCAGTTTGTTTGGAGATGGGGAAAAGAAAAAGCAAGAAGGTATATGAATCAAGAGATTATCGGCTACCGAACAAATTCAGACGAATATCGCATAGTACAAAAGATGCGTCATAATGAAAAATTAATTCGTAGCATTTTATCTGACACAAAGTATTCCAGTAGACGTGGAACCGCTGAAGTCGAGGAGCTGTTGGGAGGTAAAATTTTCTCCTTTCCTAAGCCACTTTCATTAATTTCCGATTTAATTAAAGTTGGAATGAATGAGGATGATATAATTGTTGACTTTTTTTCAGGATCTGCTACAACAGCACATTCTGTAATGCAGTTAAATGCTGAGGATAGTGGCCGTAGGAAGTTTATTATGGTGCAAATCCCCGAACCTGTTCTTCCAAACAGTGATGCTGAAAAAGCTGGTTATAAAACTATCGATGAAATTGGCATGGAACGAATAAGACGTGCAGCAACTGAAATAAAGGAAGATTATCCAGATACAACAGCGGATCTTGGCTTTAAGCACTATACATTGGTTGAGCCTGAGCAAAACACTCTAGACAAGCTTGAAAAGTTTGACCCTACTGAAAATAAATTATTTGCTGACAAAGACATTCTTAGTGATTTTGGAAAACCTACCGTCCTTGCAACGTGGCTTGTTAGAGATGGATATGGACTTACAGCAGATGCTGAGGAGTTAAATTTTGCTGGATACAATGGCTATTATATAGGAAAACATCTTTACCTAATTGACCCGGAATTGTCTAATAAGGCGATTGAAGCCATTGTAGTAAAATATGAAACTGACGGCAGCTTTAATCCTGAGAACGTGGTGTTATTCGGTTATAGTTTTACATGGACGGAAATGGAAGCTTTAAAAATTAATTTGAAACGGTTGAAGGATACAGAGAAAAACTTGCGTATCAACTTCGATATCCGTTATTGATTGGAGGGTATGTTATGGAACTTATCCTACAACGAGGATTACCACACCAACAAAAAGCTGTAGATGCAATAAGTGCTGCTTTGAATGGGGTACAGATAACTCCTCCTGTGCAATTTTATGAAAACCCAAGTATTTCTCTTTCTGACCCTAAACTAGCTGAAAATATTAGAGAAATTCAAAAAAATATACCTGCAGAATATAGAAGCAGTATGCCTATTGGTGACTATTTGAATATTGATATTAAAATGGAAACTGGTACAGGAAAGACTTACGTTTATACTCATACTATATATGAACTTCATAAACGTTACGGACTTAATAAGTTTATTATCGCTGTACCTTCACTTGCGATTAAAGCAGGAACTGCACAGTTTTTGCGTGATGAATATGTAAAGCGACATTTTTCCGATGTTTGTGGTTATGGTACAGAAATTGAGGTTGGAGTACTAGAAGCACCAAAAAACAAGAAAAAGGGGCGCTCCTATTTCCCGAGTGTTGTGAGCGACTTTGTAAAAGGTTCTTGCCAGAACACGAAGAAGATTTATGTATTATTAGTTAATATGCAACTACTTGTTGTCCGATCAAATGGTATGCTTAGCCGTGACGACTATGATTATGGAGTAGAAGGTTTTTATAGACCACTTGATGCTATTCGTGCAACAAACCCTGTTGTTATTATTGATGAGCCACACAGATTTTCTCGTGACCAGAAGGCATTTAAGGTTATCGTTGATGAAATAAAACCACAGTGTATTATACGCTTTGGTGCTACCTTCCCTGAAACTACAAGTGGACGTGGAAAAAACAAAATAACCGTAAAAGACTACCAAAACCTGCTCTATGATTTAAATGCCTGTGAAGCCTTTAATCAGAATTTGATTAAGGGAGTAACGAAGGAACATTTTGAACCGGTATCTAAGCGTGAAGAAAAGGTGAAAATCACTTCCATCACAAGCAAGGATTCTGTTACCTTTCAGTATAAAAAGCGTGATGAATCGACTAAAACATTTACTCTTAAAACTGGAGATTCACTATCTATCATTAATGAAGCTTTTGAGGGAATTACGATTCATGCTATTGGCAAATCAACAGTTGAGTTTTCTAATGGCATTCAAAAGTCATCTGGTGAGGAATTGGATGTGGATATCTATATGACCTCTTATCAAGAGCAGATGATACGCCTTGCCCTCGAACGTCATTTTGAAACAGAAAAAGCAAACTTCTGTGGACGCAATTTCAAGATCAAGACATTGGCATTATTCTTTATCGATGATATATCATCATACAGACCAAACGAGGAAGGTAAAACCCCTTATCTATTACAAGCTTTTGAGAGATTGCTTAAGGAACGAATAGAATCGGTGCTATCTACCCTCAGTGAGCATGATACAGAATATCGGGCATATCTGGAGGCAAGTCTTGCAGATATTTCTGCTTGCCATGCTGGCTATTTTTCACAGGACAATAGCGATTCGGATGAAGATATAGCAAAAGAAGTAGAAACCATCCTTCATGGAAAGAAGCAGCTTCTCTCGTTTAAGAATAAAGACGGTAGCTACAATACTTTACGTTTTCTATTTTCAAAATGGACACTTAAAGAGGGCTGGGATAACCCTAATGTATTTACGATAGCTAAGCTTCGTTCTAGCGGAAGCGAAAATAGTAAACTGCAAGAGGTTGGACGAGGTTTACGACTACCTGTAGATGAGAATGGTAATCGAATCTCCAATGAAGAATTCCAGCTTAATTATATTGTCGACTTCACAGAGGCAGACTTTGCTAAACGATTAATAGACCAAATAAACGGAGAAATTCCACAAGCTTCTTCTATTAGCGAAGAAAGATTGGAACAAGTGGCCAAGAAGCTTGGCATGACTTCTGATGAGCTTTTTGATGCACTATATGATAAACATTACATAGACAGGCGATTAAATATAAAACCTGATACAAGGGACGCTTTCTTTGCAGAATACCCGGACTTTGCTACAGGATTGTCTTCAGGTAAGGTAAAAGACCGAAATGTAGCAAAACCAAGACCTGTAAAAATCCGCAAAGCTGTTTACAGTGAAATACGCGAATTATGGGAAGCAATCAATCAACGATACCTACTTTTCTATGATGATGATCTGGATGCTGATATGGCTAAAGTTGTTTTATCCTTGCTGGAAAAACCCGGTGTTTTTACAGACGTTGTCATGACTAGCTCCAGAGATATCGTTAAGAGCGATGGCTCACAGATGATGATTGTTTCAGATACAGGCGCCCAATATATAGTATCCAAACCTATTCCCTACAATGAATTTCTTAAGAGGATCACAAATGCTACAAACATTCCAATTAAAGTATTGCATGAGGCATTGTGTGAGTATGTTAAGAGGAATGGAACTATAAATCCAGAACGTATTAATGAAAATTCTGTCAGCATGTTTATCCAACAATTTCATGACTGGAGAAGCAATAATTTGCAAGGTCGATTCCATTATGCAAAAAGCAATACGCCTGTTGGTGCAACAGCACTTACCTATTCAGACGGTTCTCCACGTGAAGATATTGCACAGGGACGTATCGGCACAAAGATAGCTCCGGGAACACCAAGCGAGAAGTATTTATATGATGCTTTCGCTTATGACTCACCGTTGGAACAAAAGAATATTATGTCGGACATCGAAGAAGTCATTGTATATGGAAAAATTCCACGTAGCAGCATTGCCATACCGACTATTACCGGTGGAATGTACAGTCCAGACTTCATGTATGTTGTAAGAAAGGCTTCCGGTGAGAAAGAGCTTAACATTGTAGTCGAAACAAAAGACGTAGAAAATAAATCCGACTTACGTGGTACAGAAAAAGCAAAAATTGATTGTGCTCGTGTTTTCTTTGATATGCTCTCGAAAGATGGATACACTGTTTATTTCCGTGATCAGTTAAACAACAAACAGATGGCTCAGATTATTAAAGAAGTATTGGCAGAGTAATTTAATTTAGGGGGATGAAAGGTTGAGGTTAGAAGCAATTGTAATTAAACATTATCGATCGATAGAAAAAGTGGCTCTTAAACTTCCTCAAAATAAGCCACTTGTCCTATTTGGACCGAATAACGCAGGAAAATCTAATATATTATCAGCTATAAATAGATTACTTGGTGAAAGGTATCCAACAAATATTGAGATGTTGGAAAGTGATTACTTTAAACGTAATCAAAGTGAATATCCTACCGCACAGATAACTGCTAAATTTTCTGAGCCTTTACATTATGATAGTAGAGGGAATGGACATGATGTGATAACTATAAGTTATAATTATAATGGACAGGCTAATAATAATCTTTTTCACGATGTTAATGGAAATAGGTTATATATAAAAAATGAAGAGCGTTCCGCTTGTCAATCTTACTTGATTCATGCTGAAAGAAATATCCAGAGCGCTTTTAATTATAGTAGTAGCTACTCCCTGTTAAGCAAATTTTCAAAGAAAATACATGAAGCCTTAAGTACAGAACACAAAGATGAATTATCACAAGCCTTTAATCAAATTACAGCATCCTTTGAACAGACTGATGAATTCTCTGGTTTTTTTAATCGATTTTCTGAAGCTCTAAAGGGGGCAGTAAAAGGGTTTGTTCATTCATTGGCTGTGGATTTTTCAGCCTATGATCCAAACAATTATGCAAAGTCACTTCGGATCTATGCAAAAGAGGGAGATAATATTCGTGGATTTGAAGAATTCGGCACTGGTGAACAGCAAGTCTTATTAATGGCTTTTGTTAAAGCATATATGGAAGTATTCACAGGTGAAAATTTTGTGTTGATTATTGAAGAACCAGAAGCTCATCTCCATTCCTTAGCTCAAAGATGGTTAAAGGAATATGTTGTAGATATGTGTTCATGTGGTATTCAAGTAATCATTTCAACACATTCCACAGAATTCATAGATGCAGAATACTTAGACGGACTTGTTCGAGTACATAAAGAGGGTGGAGTTACTAAAGCAATACAACTATCCGCTCAACAACTTTGCGATTTTTGTATAGGGTCAGGTGTTCCAGAGAATTGTGTGTCACCAGAAAACATAGTTGATTTTTACTCAACAAAACTATTTTCAGACCAGTTAAAAGGAATGTTTGCCGAAACAATCATTTTAGTGGAGGGAGCTACTGAATATTTTGCTCTGCCAGTGTATTTAAAACGTAGTGGATATTCTTTAGCTGAACATGGAACCGAAATTGTTAATTGTCGCGGTAAGGATGCAATCCCCTTGTACTGGAGGTTATTTAAAGCATACGGTTACAATTGTTATGCCATATTTGATTGTGACAGGAATGCATCAAAGACTAGGGATGTGTTTAATGGCATCTTTTGCGAAGAAGAATGGGATACAGAAACTGAAAATTGTATTGTTAGAGCCGATTATGCATACTTCGGTAAAGACTTTGAATCCTATTTACGTATAGCAATAGATGATTATACTTCAATGGAACAAACCATATCTGAAAAATATCATATTTCTTCAAAACCAGGAAAAGCTAAAGCTATTGCACAACATATAGAGGAAATTCCTCATTTTATTAAGGATATTGCAGATAAACTATTGATTATAGAACTATTGGGACAAAATTAGCTGAATGTAAAAAAAAAGACCACACAGGAGTATAAAAACTCTTATGTGGTCTTTTTTGCCCCGCTTGAAGCTGTTCATTTAAGTTTTTCTTCAATCCCTAAGTGAACGCTTCTTTCCCGGCACTTTTTATTTTTTATTGTTTTGCGATCCGCCCGTCACATTGTTGACTGCATTTGAAGTTGCATCCACAGCGTTCATCGCCACATCTTCTGTCGTTTCCAGCCCTTTATGGACAGCATGAAAAGCGGCACCTGCCGTATTTTTTACATCTTCCGCAATATTATTTTTGTTTTGCTGGCTGTTGTTCTTTTGGTTGTTATTCTTCTGGTTTCCCACAAAATCACCTCCTCGTACAGCCAATAGCATATGTATCCGGGAAAGTTTTATACGGCCGCCTGCCCAAATGATGGTTCTGCAACGGAACTGGAGAAACATAACGGGACGAAAAAAGCGCCAAGAACATAGCTGCTATTTGACATTTTGTATGATCCAAGAAGAGGCAAGAAGCGTGCAGGGCCTTTCCCCATTTTCCATGAAACGCCTTTTCATTCGTTGACGAAATATTTCATGTCTTGGTAAAATAGTAAAAGACAACGCTTACAAAATATATCACGCAGATGGGGAGGAAACCGAGTGAAGGCGGTCACAGAAGGGGCATTATTATGGCAGCCGTCAGGGGAGCGGATTGAAAAAGCAGGGGTTACCCGTTACCGTAAATGGCTGGAAAAAGAATACGGCTTGGCATTTCAGCGCCACCAGGATCTTTGGAAATGGTCCGTGGATCAGCTGGAAACGTTTTGGAAAAGCATTTGGGAATACTGCGGTGTCATTTCCCATACGCCGTATGAACAAGTCCTGAAATCAAGGACAATGCCCGGTGCCGAATGGTTCGCCGGGTCCACGCTGAACTACGCCGAGCACGTTTTCCGAAACAGCAGAAAGCACAAGCCTGCGCTCATTTTCCAATCGGAAACCGTCCGGCAAAGGGAAGTCAGCTGGCAGGAACTGAAGGAAAAAACAGCAAAAACGGCACAGTACCTGAAAAATCTTGGCGTCCAAAAAGGAGACCGGGTAGTGGCCTATATGCCAAGCATGCCGGAAACGGTGATTGCTTTCCTGGCATGTGCCTCCATTGGCGCGGTCTGGTCGTCGTGTTCCCCGGACTTCGGCAACGAGAGCGTCATTGAGCGGTTTAAACAAATCGAACCGGCTGTTTTATTTGCTGTTGACGGCTATTCCTATAACGGCAGGATTTTTGACAAACGAAAAAACATCACGGAACTGCAGGCGTCACTTCCAACATTAAAGAAAACCATCGTGGTGCCTTATATGGATTTTGGAGAGATAAAACCGGACAGCAGCACGGTCTCCTTTAAGGAAGTGCTGAAAGAAGAAGCTAAACTCGCGTTTGAACCTGTACCGTTTGATCACCCGCTGTGGATTTTATTTTCATCCGGCACAACCGGCCTGCCGAAACCGATCGTCCAGGGACAGGGCGGCATCCTTTTGGAACACTTGAAAATTTTAAAAGTCGAACAAGGGGTGGAGCCGGATGATGTGTATTTTTGGTTCACCACAACCGGCTGGATGATGTGGAATCTTTTAATCGGCAACCTGCTGGCCGGGGCGACGGTCGTCCTGTACGATGGCAGCCCGGCATATCCGGATATGGATGCATTATGGGATTTGGCGGAAAAAACCGGCATGACCCACTTCGGCACAAGTGCGGGGTACATTAGTGGATGCATGAAATCCGGCGTCAAGCCGAAGGAAAAACATGATTTATCCCGTCTGAAAGCAATTTTGTCAACGGGATCCCCGCTTACGGCAGAAGGTTTCATTTGGTGTTACGAAAATGTCAAAGCGGATTTATGGGTGGTTTCGACAAGCGGGGGGACGGACCTTTGCACTGCATTTGTCGGCGGGTCGCCTGTTTTGCCGGTTCATGCCGGCGAAATCCAGACGCGCGGGCTGGGCGCAAATATTCAGGCATTTGACGAGGAAGGCAAGCCGGTTGTGAATGAAGTCGGGGAACTGGTAATTTGTGATCCGATGCCGTCAATGCCGCTGTATTTTTGGGGGGATGAAGGCAACAAACGTTACTTCGAAAATTATTTTGATGTCTATCCGGGGGTATGGCGGCACGGGGACTGGATCAAGATTGATGAAAAAGGCAGCTGTGTCATTTATGGCCGCTCCGATTCCACGATCAACCGCCAGGGCGTTCGCATGGGCACGAGCGAAATTTACCGGGCGGTCGAAGGCATTGATGAAATTATCGAGAGCCTTGTCATCGACCTTGAACATCTCGGCAGGCAATCGTTCATGCCGCTATTTGTCGCCCTGAAGCAAGGCCGGCATATGGATGAGACGTTAAAAAACCGCATCAAAACCGAAATCCGGGCGAAAGTTTCGCCACGCTTTGTCCCGGATGAAATTTATGAAGTTGAACAAATCCCAAAAACATTGAGCGGAAAGAAACTGGAAGTCCCGATCCGTAAAATTTTGCTCGGCTTTCCGGTTGATAAAGTCGTGAACAGGGGTTCAATGGCCAATCCGGAAGCACTTGACTTCTTTATTGAACTCGCCCAAACGCTAAACGATCAGAAAACTGAAACAGAGTAAAAAACCTGGATGCCTGCTTCATCAGGCATCCAGGTTTTTTGGTGCGCCGTGCATGGCGATTCGCTAGGCGGTGTAAGTCCGCTATGGGGGTAGATAGCGACCAACCATTAGCCAAGAGCAAGGGTGTCCATCGTGAGATGGAATCTGAAGGAAGCTGGAGGCAAAATTCTGACCCGAGGAACACGAACATCATTAGGCGTACTCTCACAGGGTAAGGCTGCTGAACAAGTCAAAGCCCAAAAGCTATCCGGATGTGGAAACGTAAATGGTGCGGGTACATGGAATGAAAGTGAATCACCTTACCACGGGAGGTCTCACGGACAGGTGGAAACAGAGTATGAAACCTGGTTGAAACAAGATTTGCCGTGAGAAGTCAGCAGAAGCCATAGTACGGAGATGCCTGGGGCATCGAAGGAAGGGCTGAACTAAAGGAAGTGGAAGTCAATGAAAGTTACCGAAGAAACGAACAAATGCAGAAAACAGGAAGAAACCTGCTGTCAAAAAGATACTGCGGAACAGGAAGGATATGACAGAGGGCATAGTTTCAAGAGGATAACCGAAAACAACACCACTAACACCAACAGACAGAACGAATGGATGCTCGAACGAATCCTTTCAAGTAATAACCTGCACCGTGCCTATAAAAAGGTAAAGAAAAACAAAGGTGCGGGCGGTGTCGATGGAATGAAAACAGGTGAACTTTTGGCATACCTAACTGAACACCAGAGGGAACTCGTCCTCTCCATTCGAAATGGGACATACAAGCCCCAACCCGTTAGAAGGGTAGAAATACCAAAAGACAACGGAAAAACAAGGAAACTTGGAATACCAACGGTAGTAGACCGAGTCATCCAACAAGCCATTTCGCAGGTCCTAATCCCTATATATGAAAGAAAGTTTTCAGACAATAGCTATGGTTTCCGACCACATAGAAGTACACATCAGGCACTTCTCAAGTGCCAAAAGAATGTAAATGAAGGATACCAGTATGTAGTAGATCTGGACTTAGAACAGTACTTTGACACAGTAAACCATAGTAAGCTTATCCAGATATTGAGTGAAACAATTCACGACGGACGTGTAATCTCCTTAATCCATAAATTCCTAAATGCAGGTGTTATGATCAAAGGGATAAGGACAACAAATGATTTCGGTGTTCCACAAGGAGGACCACTAAGCCCGCTTCTTGCCAATGTAATGTTAAACGAATTGGATAAAGAAATGGAAGCAAGAAATCACCGATTTGTCCGTTACGCTGATGATGTGATCATATTCTGTAAAAGCCGAAGAAGCTGTGAAAGAACATACCATAACATTCTCCCATTCATTGAGAAGAAATTGCGACTCAAAGTGAACCGAGAGAAGACGATGATCACACATATTAGGAACATCAAGTTCCTGAGTTATGGATTTTACCTTTATGAAGGAAAATGCAGATTCCGGGTACACCCGAAGGGTGTTCAAAAATTAAAGGAGAAAATTCGCAGAATCACAGGAAGAAGCAACGGATTAAGCGTAGAGGAAAGAAAGAAAAGGCTAAATGACACTGTCCGAGGATGGGTAAATTACTACAAGCTAGCGGACATGAAAAGTCTGGTAACCAGACTGGACCAGTGGACACGAAGAAGAATGCGAATGGTAACCTGGAAAAGATGGAAGAGAGTACGCACAAAATTTTATTGGCTCAAGAAATTAGGGATCAATAAAAGAAAGGCGTGGGAATGGGCTAACACAAGAAAAGGCTACTGGAGAATCTCCGGCAGCCATATCTTAGCCAGAACCCTTACAAACGAACTCTTCCGAAGAGCAAGGTATATAAGTTTTCTGGATTATTATCTGTCTGTACGGTCGTACGGTCGTAAACTTTAGAACCGCCGTGTACGGAACCGTACGCACGGTGGTGTGAGAGGTCGGCTAATCAAATAATGATTAGCCTCCTACTCGATTGGCGCATCTTCTCCTTATCCCGTTACACA
This sequence comes from Weizmannia sp. WK01, assembly GCF_025905465.1. Taxonomy (NCBI): domain Bacteria; kingdom Bacillati; phylum Bacillota; class Bacilli; order Caryophanales; family Bacillaceae; genus Heyndrickxia; species Weizmannia sp. WK01. The sequence continues at coordinate 1,226,359 of NZ_CP109616.1, forward strand.
ATATGCTGAAGCACGATGCCACCATAGAGAAATGCCGCGCAAATCACAAGGGCGGGGTGGATCTTCCGGATATGCATGGCCCAGAAAGCGACGACGGCGATGCCAAGCGACTGCCAGATGCCGATCTGGCCGAAGGAACTTTTTGCCATCTGCCATGTCAGCACAACCATCATGATGGTAATGACCGGCTGCACAAGCAGAGACATCCCTTTCACAACCGGAGACTGGCGGTATTTGTGCAATACTTTCAGCAACACAATCAATGCAACGGCAGACGGCAATATCGTTCCGGCAAGAGCCGCTAACAGTCCTGTCCACCCGCCCGCTCCATAGCCGACGAATGCGGCAATTTTTGTCGCGATCGGGCCTGGGAGTGCATTGCCGAGTGCCAGCATATTGGAAAATTCGCTGTCGTTCAGCCATCCGTAATGCGTCACAATTTCATGGTACATCAATGGAATGGAGGAAGGCCCCCCGCCGTAGCCAAGGATATTTGCAATGAAAAAACCGAGCATCAATTGGAACCAGATCATCCCGCTTCATCCCTTTTCTTCTTTTTTTCATCTCTCCTCCATTTTGCAACGAGTCGAAAGTGGATGCTTCCGTACGCAAGAAAAATCAGAATGACAATAGCCGGATGGAGATGGATCGTTTCAAGCAGGAGAAAGGAAATAACAAACATCGCGATTCCGAAAACCTTCCCAAGGCCCTTGACCGTTTTTTCCCCGAAATCGTAAGCCATCTGGCCAAGCATAACGGCAACAACCGGCATGACCCCTGCGATCATTCCGGCCACAATCTTTGAATGGCTTAATACTGATACAAGCGACAGCAACGCAATCATGGCGATGCTGCTCGGAAGAATATGGAATAAAATGGCGAACACGGCGCCGGTTGTCTTTTTCAATTTGTAACCAAGGTAAGCAGCCATTTTTGTTGCAATCGGGCCCGGGAGCGCGTTTGCGATTGCCAATGTTTCCCCGAATTCGTCATCATCTAGCCATTTATACCTTGTCACCGCCTCATACCGGAAAAGCGGCATGACAGACGGGCCGCCGCCATAGCCGAGAATGCCGGTCCGCAGCATCGCCATGGCAAGCTGGGCATAAGCATTTTGCTGTTTTTCCACAATGCAACCCCCTTACAGTTTCATTCCTATCCGGCTTTTATAACGTTTGAGTAAAATCTGGCAATCGACGCTCATAATGCCGGGCAGCGGATATAACCGTTCTTTAAGAAACAGTTCCATTTCCTCGTTGTCTTTAAATAAGCCGTGCATATGAAGTTTGCTGGGGCCTGACATATGATAAAGGCTTGAAACCGCCGGATCTTTGGCCAATGTTTCGGCCACTTTCTGTAAATGTTTCGGTTCTACTTCAACATTAAAAAAAGCGGACTGGTGAAGGCCGATTTTTTCAGGGTTCACGACAGCGGTAAAACATTCAATCACACCATTTTCAACGAGGGAATGGACGCGTGATTGAACAGCCACACGGGAAAGTTTGATTTCCTTTGCCAAATCTGTAAACGATATTCTGCCATTTCCGTTTAAAAGCTGGATAATTTGGCGGTCAATTTCATCCAGCTGAACGGCGGCACCATCATATTGCCTGGGCATAGACCCCTCTCCTTTATTTCAAAATGTAAGCCATTCTTATCTATAAGTATCTATATGTATTAATATACTGAAACTGCGAACGAAATACAATCCATTTTACAAAATGAATGACAAAATGAAAAAAGCCGTTTTGAAAGGGAGAAAATGTTCACTACGGCACTCCGGCCAATCCTGTTCTGAAAGATCGTATTCCCGGAGGATCATCCAGCGGTTCCGCAGCCGCTGCAGCAGCCGGGTGCACAGATTTTGCAATTGGGACAGACACAGGCGGGTCTGTTCGGATTCCTTCCGCCTATTGCGGATCTTTGGTTTTCGCCCCTCTCATGGTGTGATTAAAATGGAAGGCATTATTCCGCTTGATGCCGGCCTGTTCGGCAAACTTGCCGAGCCGTTTTCGGAAGTGATCGCGTGTAATCTGCTCGCCATAATTTGCAAGAAAAACGTATTCGCTTTCGAAGTCCGTTTCGTTTTCGGCTATCAGCTCCTTAATCAGCCGGCATGTGCGATGTTCTAACGGAATGGTTCGGGTTTTCCGGTTCTTGGCAACGGATGCCCGAATGGTTACCGTTTGACCCTTGTAATCGAAGTCAGATTTCCGCAGGTTGATCGCCTCACTAATCCGCATCATACCGTCAATAAGCAAGACCATCAGTACATAGTCGCGGAAGTCTGTGAATCTCCTTTTATTCGGAACGTCAAACGCTTCATTTCTTCCGGTGTTAAGATTGTGATTTTTTCCTGCGGCTCCGGTACGTTAGTAACGCCGTGGGTCGGGTTGGTGTCGAGTAAACCTTCGCTGACAAGGCAGCGGAAGAACACTCGAAGCGTTTTCAACCGTGTGTTTATCGAGCTAGGCGAAAGCCCTGCTGTTTGTTGTGCTTCCGTCTTGAACCGGTGGCCTTCGTATTTAATGACTTCCGTTTGCATGTAACGGATATAGTCGCGTATGGTATTACGGGTGATATCGGTAATGTTACGAGGAATACCGCGTTTGTCCAAAAAAACAGCAAAATATTGGTAATTCTCGCGGTATTGTTTTAATGTGCCAGGCGCGCGGCCTTCCGCAGTTTTAATCGTGTAGAAAATTTCGAACAGGTTATCGAGGTTTGTTGCCATCTTGCGATCATCTGTTTTGCGGTTATTTTTACGCATCAAAAACACGCCTCCTAAATGAAGCGTGTAACATACCGGGTGACGGTAACCGTAACCGTTCGGACAAGTCACCGACTATGTCAGCGGTCATGAAAAAAGCGCCAAACCGTTGATACGTACGGATTGACGCTAGCAGGATGATTCCGACTGGTCTCGAACCAGCGACCTCCACCCTGTCAAGGTGGCGCTCTCCCAGCTGAGCTACGGAATCGTATTCATCTCTGTCGGACAATACTTAGTATATAAGGAACGGGGTGCCTTGTCAATCAGTTTTTTTTAAAAAAAGAATAGAAATCCTATCTCGAAAAAATGGGATTCTCCTTCATGCCGCGCACGGTCATCCTTTCTTACGGGACATCGCCCTGTAGCTGGTCGGGGTGGTTTGGTAATACCTTTTGAACACTTTACTGAAATAACTGATCTCCCGAAAACCCAGGCTGTGCGCAATATAAGAAACCGGCAAGTCATCGTTGGCAAGCATGTCTTTTGCCAGATTCATTTTTTGACGGTTGACAAAAGAAACAAAAGTTTCGCCGGTTTCCTTTTTGAAAAGTTTGCTGAAATAATATGGACTTAAATACACATGGCCGGCGGCTTCTTCCAAAGTGACAGGCTGGTGAATGTGTTTCTGAATATATTTAAGGGCTTGTTTTATTTCTTTTTTGGAGCTGGCATGTTTTTTCACTTGAGCGGTTGATTCCTTCGCCGGTTTTGCTTCTTCATTTAAAACGGAAGACAAATAGTATTCTGACAAAGTACCCAGCACTTCGGCAGAAGCAGATAATTTTTCTAAAGAAAAAACCGGAAGTTTGCTATAGGCGGCCGCAAAATCACGGTGGGAAGACAGATCAAGCGGTTCTTGCTGCAAAAAATCTTTCACTTGAGTTTCATCGTCTTCCAGGCGCACCTGCCCGCCAATGATAAAACCATAAAGCGTGTTTTCCCGGCTTTTTACCGGTACCGCAAAATCCGCGAGGCCAGCATGGCACCTGTAAATGCAGGGTTGCCCGTTTTTCATTGTTTCAAAACCGCCGAATTTCGCACATGCTTGGCAGTGTTTCCGGAGATGCGGAACTTGCCGGATGATTTGACAGACAGGCGGGAATTGATCATCATCAGAAAGTTCTTTTCCGTCAATATCCACATAAACCGCTGTGAGCCCGGTCGCAGAAGAAAACATTTCCATTACTTTTTCAATTTGCTGTTTGTTTTCCATTTCACAAAGCCCCCGTTTTCAAAAAGCAATCGTTAAAGCGATTACAAAATCTTGTTCAAAGCTGAACAAAAAAATACAAATGAATCTTTTACCATGCAAAAAGGCGGGAAAGCGCAAACATTGATTTCTAACCTCATTATAAATGAAAGTGCAACAAAAAAATATCATTTTCTCTATTTTTAGCTGAATTTGACGCCGGAATAGGCAAATTTGTTACAAAGCGTTTCTTTATACTTGTATTATAAGGAAATGCATATAATTATTTGTGAAAGAGATCACATAAATTGTTGCGGATAAGATTGTTATCTTTCGGAGGGATATAAAATGAAAAAAATAATGGCCATTAATGCAGGCAGTTCTTCATTAAAATTTAAAGTTTTCAATATGCCGGATGAAAGTATTTTAATTGGAGGGGTGTTTGAACGAATCGGATTCGACGCCCCTGAAGTTTCATATAAAATCAACGGTTTCCGCCAAAAAGAAAAACCGCCGATTCACGATCACCGTGACGCTGCGGATTATTTGATTGAAATTCTTTTAAAGAACCATATTGTCGATGATTTAAATGAAATTTCAGCTGTCGGACATCGGATCACACATGGGGGTTCAGACTTTTCGGATTCTGCCGTACTCGACCGTACAGTGATTCAAAAAATTGAAAATTTATGCGAATTGGCGCCTTTGCATAATCCGGCTGGGTTACTCGGAATCAGGACTTTTATGAAAAGGCTTCCTAAAGCATGTGCTGTAGCCGTGTTCGATACCTCTTTCCATCAAACACTTGCACCTGAAACATATTTGTATCCGGTGCCTTTGAAATTATACAACCAATATCATATCCGGAAATACGGCTTCCATGGAACCAATCATCAGTATGTTGCCAGTGAAGCGGCCCTGCTTCTTGAAAAACCATTGAAAGATTTGAAAATCATTTCCTGCCATTTAGGGAACGGTTCCAGCATTTGCGCAATTCAAGGCGGAAAGTCTGTCAATACTTCAATGGGCTTTACCCCGCTGGCCGGATTGATGATGGGAACGCGTTCCGGCACGGTTGATCCTTCCATCATTCCATTTATCATGAAAAAAACAGGGCACACCATTGATGAAATGATGGATATGTTCAATAAAGAGTCCGGCTTGCTCGGCATTTCCGAGATTTCAAATGATTTCCGCGACGTGGAGCTGGCAGCAAAAGCCCATAATGAGCAGGCGGAATTGGCAATCAAAATGTTTGTGAATCGTGTGACAGAATGTGTCGGCGGTTATGTTGCATTGATGGGCGGTGTGGATGCCATTGTGTTCACGGCAGGGATCGGGGAACATTCTGCCTCCGTCCGGCAAGCAGTGGTGTCCAATTTAGCCTATCTTGGGGCAAAATTGGATTTCCAGTCAAACGAAGAAAACGGGCCGTATATTCATACCCCTGATTCAAAAGTGTCTTTACTGGTCATTCCGGCAAACGAAGAATTGATGATTGCACGGGATACCTGGCGCTTAAGTGAAGGGCAAGCCGCGCGTTTGTCCGAAAAACAAACAGTGAGGGTCTGAAAAAGCGGCAATTTAAAAAAGGACGATGCGGTAAAACGATCGGCGCATCGTCCTTTTTTGCTGGAAAACAAACGGGACTTGCCCGGCTATCCCCAAACTTCCCCGGCAATCTTTACCACGTGTGATAGTTTTGCCCATTGTTCTTCCTCAGTAAGCAGATTGCCTTCTTCTGTGGAAGCGAAACCGCATTGCGGACTGAGGCAAAGCTGTTCAAGCGGGACATACTTGGAGGCTTCGTCAATTCTGCGCTTCACATCGTCCGCATTTTCGAGCTCGCCGAATTTGGAAGTGACAAGGCCGAGCACAATTTGCAGGTCTTTCCTTTGTACATGGCGCAAGGGTTCGAATCCGCCGGCGCGGTCGCTGTCATATTCCAGGAAAAAGCCGTCAATATTGAGGCCGTTAAATAGCGTTTCGGCGACCGGTTCATAGCCGCCGGAAGCAATCCATGTCGAACGGAAATTGCCCCGGCAAATGTGTATCGTAACTGTCAAATCATCGGGCCGTCCGCTGACTGCTTCATTTATGGTGCGGGCATAAAGTTTTTCCAGATGGCCCGGATTCACCCCGCGGGCTTTCAACTGTTCTTTTTGTTCATCGGAGCAAAGGTATGCCCATGCTGTATCATCGAGCTGCAAATAGCGGCAGCCGGCATCGTAAAAAGCGGCAATCGCTTTTTTATAAGCTTTTCCAAGATCGTGGAAAAACAAATCTTCATCCGCCTGGTAACGCCCGTATGCAATCTTGCCGCGGAAATGCAGCATGCTAGGACTTGGAATGGTCATTTTAGGCATGTGGTCCCCGGCAATGCTATGTAAAAATTTATAATCATCAATCATCGGATGGCCGGAAAAATCCAGATCTCCGATTATCCGGATGGAATGCGATTTAGTCTGCTTTTCTTTAAATTGGATGCCGCCCCCGGATTCGTATCCTTGCACACCAGTAAGATTTTCGAGAAAATCAAAATGCCAGTAAGCCCGTCGGAATTCTCCGTCTGTTACAGACTGCAGGCCGATTTCTTTCTGCTTTTCCACAATCCTTTTGATTTCCTCATTTTCTAATTCACGCAGCGCCTCTTTTGGGATTTCGCCTGATTCTTGCCGGCGGCGGGCTTGTTTCAACTTTTCCGGCCTGAGCATACTCCCGACATGATCGGCGCGGAATGGTGGTGTTGTCTTTCTTGCCAATTGCATCTTCTCCTTTTCTTGTAAATATTTAGAATGATAGCAAAAAAAGGAAGGAAAGTAAACCGCTTTTTGGCAAATGAATGTGCCAAGTGATGTACTGCAAGCAAAAGATCAAAAACAAAAACGGGCCAGGAGCCGACCAAAATGTCTTTTTACACCGGCTCAAAAAGACAAAACCGTCGCAGCTTTCCACTGAACTGTCTTTTACAACAGCTCAAAAAGACAAAATGATGGTGGCAGGACAAATTCGAATGACGCCTGAAGAACTCAAGGCAAAGGCACAGCGCTACGGCAATGCCGGGCAGCAAATTGAACAATTGTTGAGGGACCTTACCAATCTGCAAAATGAATTACGTGGGGAATGGGAGGGCCGTGCGTTCCAGGGCTTCGATGACCAGTTCAACCAGCTGAAGCCGAAAGTACAAAATTTTGCCCAGCTCATGCATGACATTAATACGCAGCTGAACAAAACGGCGGATGCAGTTGCGCAGCATGATGAAGAATTGTCCCGGAACTTCGGGCTTCAATAACACATCTGCAGTCTTTTTCCACAAAGAGCCACGCGACAGCCGTTGTGTGGCTTTTTCTCTATTGAAAATGCAAGACGGAAGCTATCTATCTTGAAAGACGCGCTTGTTCATTTTTATTCCTTTGATGGTGCTGCATTCATGCCGGCATGGGCAATGAACCTGAAATATGCACCTATTATAAATGAACTTAAGCTCAGCTGGGAGAGCGCCACCTTGGGGGGGGGAGGTTGCTGGTTCGAGATCAGTGGGAATCATCCTTGAAACCCTTAGTTTTTACATTGAGACAAGGTCATCCATTTGTAAGATGATTCCTTTTTGCAGCCGGCAACAAAGTAGCAATGGTTCATTCATTTTATAGTTTTGAAAGAAAAATTCAGCATAAAACGTGTATTGAACGAATGAAACTACGTTTTCTCGCCATATCTGAAACTTCCATATCGGTTTTCACGCGGCTTACAGCTATAGAAACATCCATTTTAATTCCAATCAAACAGGAACGAGGGGAGTGGAAAAGTTTTGAGAAGATGGTTAGCAGGGGGAGCCGCATTTCTTCTATTTATACTTGTCCTGACATCTGGCAGTTCTTATTTTGGGTTAGATGCGGCAAAGCAGGGAACCACGAGCGATGATGACAGGAAAATGGCAGTGGCGCTCGTCAATAAAGACGAAGGCGGCCAATTTAATGGAAAAAAATACACATTTGGAAATGAATTTGTCAAAAGTATCGAAAAAGACAACAGCCAGGACTGGTATGTTGTAAGCCGCGGGATGGCGAAAATGGACTGAATGACAATACATACAATATGATGATCGTCATCCCAAGCGATTTTACAAAAAGGGCATTATCCATTGATTCCAAAAATCCGCAAAATATTGTACTCAATTACAAAGTCAATGCATCGGACAGCTCTGCTTTAAAGGCAAAAGCTGAAAAAACGGCCGGCTCCATACTCGAAGATTTTAACCGGCGGATTATCGATGTTTATTTTGCCAGTGTCCTTGGCAATCTGCATGACGCGCAGGACAATGTATCCGCCCTTGTAAACGAAGAAAAAAAACATACATCAGATTACATTCAACATGTGAAGGCACCGATTGCCGGATACACCGGGCAATTTGCAACGGTCCAGGACCAGTCGCAGCTTTCAAAAGAGGTATTTAAAGGATTTCAGGATCTGCTGAAAAGCAACAGCAGTGTACTGGCAGATGGCAAAAAGGAAGGGGACTCACTCCAAAACGATTATTTGGATTATGTCAAAATGAAAAATATGACCGACTCCCTTGCCAAAAATTTCAGCGACCGTCTTCTTTCTTTAAATGACGCGCTAACGAGCGAAGCCGTCAAACAACAGCTTGATGGCCTTAACCTTGCAAACGAAGCGGTGCGCGCCCAGTTCAGCAATAAAACGGGTGAAAATGCGAATATCCGCTTCGAATCCGATACAATCCGGCAATATCTGGCTGATATGGCGAATGCGCTCCGTGCGCAGCAGAACGACCTTGAAACGACTCTCCAATCCGACCTGCAGCAGTCGATTAGTGGGCAACTGCAAAAAAATTTCAACGCGGGGGATCAGAAGGTCCCGTTAAACCGGTTTTTTGAAGGGCCTGATAAATCAATCCGGGCTGCTATTGAGCGCGAAATTGAAAAACTGCCGGCACTGAAATTAGAGGAAATTGAAAATGCCGGTTTGGATGAATCAGTATCTTCTGGCTTAAAAAACGTCATTTCCGTTACGAACCAATATGACGAAGAATTCGGATACACCCCTCTGGCAAAAATTGAGACGCTGCCGATTGTGGAACAAGTGGAGGATATCAAGAAAAATCTTGAAGAAAACGGGCTTGTCTTATCGGATGAAGTCGCAGACCTGCCGGAAATGAAGAAAGACGGGCAAATCTTTACGCTTCAAATCCCGGATGCTTTTACGTTGGAAAAATTGACCTTCGTTCTCCCTGGCGGCGAAGAGAAAACATATGGGGCGAACGATGTAAAAGATAACGGGGTCACGCTTCCAAAAACGGCTCAAGGACCTTTTTCAGTCAAAGCAAAAGTCATTTTGAAAAAGGATCGGGAAGACGTAAAACTTTTTGAGCCGGTTGCCTGGTCCTGGAAAATCAAACAGGAAGATGCGACAGACAGCAAAGGAAAAACCGGAGATGACGAAAGCGGCCAAAAGGAAAACGGAAAAATGGAAAAAAATAGCAAGACTGGTGACGCCCGCAAGGCAGCACATGCAAGTAAGGGCGAAACAACCGTTAGCGGCACCCCGAAGAGCACTGGCAGAAACGCAAACAGCGGGGCTGGCGATAAAGGAGACAGTGGTTCTAAAGGAAGCGGATCCAGCAATGGCGGTAGTCCGGCAAATAGCGGCACGGAGACCGGAAACAAGGCCGGCAATACACCGGGGAATGGCTCTGGGACTAGCACAACAAATGACAATCCGGGGAACGGCACAGCAAACGACAATCCGGGTAACGGCTCCGGTACCGGAAATGGGGCTGGCAACGCGCCGGGGAATGGCTCCGGAACCGGCACAGCAAACGACAATCCGGGGAATGGCACAACAAATGACAATCCGGATAATGGCACAGGAACCGGAAATGGAGCCGGCAATACGGATAACGGCACGGGGACCGGAACAGGCACGGATCCTCAAAATCCCGGAAATGGTGACGCCGGAAATGGGGGGACCGGGGACACAAGCGGAAACGCGGGCGGCACACAGCAGCCAGAACCGGTCACGATTGTCAACAATACGATTTCGCACCAAGCGATGACGATGCTCACGGATGATCCGGAAAACAAACTGATGAAGAGTTTAAATGAAACAATCCGGGAATATCAGAAGACCGCAATGTTGTATGAACTGTACTTTGGAAAAAATGCAGATGATTTGGCAGGTGCCGGCAGCTTAAAAGATGCTGCAACGGAAGACTCGCTGTACTACCTGTTTAACAAGCAGAATATCGCGGATGTGCTTGCCGCTTATATTGCCGGGCAGATTTCAGAAGATGTCCGCGCACAGACGGCAGCATTGAAAAACAAAACGGACGGCTGGCTCGAGCTTGTGGAAGAAACGCAAAGCCATGCCGACCAAATGGCATCGCAAATCCAGGCTGCCATGGCACAGGCGGAAAATATGAATACGGCCATTATGGCAACACTGCAGCAGCTGGATGACTGGCGGCAAACTTCGCTCGATCTTCAAAAAGACAACGGGCAAATGACTGAAAGCATGGGAAAAGAAGGAACAACGGTCGTTTACCTCGGGGACCGGCTGACAACGTTGCTTGCAACAAGCGAGTCATTAAAAGAAGTATCCGAGCATAACCTGCATGCTGCGGACACCGTTTTTACAACCTTTGATGAAATTGACAAGCAGGCCGGGGACATCAAAACGAGCGGGCAGATTTTGGTTAAACGAGCCAATTCACTTTCCGACAACTTGCTCAACAAGCTTTCGGGCGATGAGAAATTTGCGAAAAATTTCGTAGGTGTATTGGCAAAAAGCCGTATCGGCAACCGTCCGAATGAAGATTTGCTAAACTTTTTGTCCAATCCGGTGCAGACGAAAAACAGCGGGACGATCGCTGCAAAAGACAGTTTTGTGCCGTACTATCTCGTGCTGATTTTTTTCATTTCCGCACTGTTTACGGCTTATGTCCTATCAACCTTTGAAAAACGGCGCGCCTCCGGCAGTTCTTTCGAAGAAGAAAAGCCGTTGTATGCGACCATTATGCCGGCGGCTGTACTGACTGCCGGCACAGGAATTGTGGAAGGCCTGCTGATTGGCGCAATTTCAGCTGCCTATTTGCATATCGCAGAGGATAATATTTGCCATGGATCGGATTGTCCGTTGCCATCAGTTTTTCAATGGTGGCTGTTGCCGTATACTTGTTGCGGCAACTGAAGATGGTCGGCATGTTTCTTCTGTTGATGGTGCTTTGCCTGTATTTGTTTCTCACGGATACGCTCGGCATCCACTTTGATCCGGCCTCGGCAGCTGCAATGTGGCAGCGGGTTTCGCCTTTACAGTATATCCAGAACTTGCTTGCTGGGTTTGACAGTCACAATGTGGATTCCGTGCGCTACCTGATTGTACTCGTTTCTGTTGGCTTATTGGCAGAAATCGGCCAGCTGTTCGTTCTGAACCGCTTTACAAAAGCAGGGGAGGCGGAAGATGACGATGTCCATCAGGCACTTTAATGTGGCAATCGCGGCTTTGTTTGCCGCGTTTGCCCTTCATGCTATGCCGGCAAAACCCTCAATTAAATACCGTTATTTTCAACTAATTTAACAAAATTTATCAAATGGGATTTGTAGCTATGAATATTTCAGGTTGATTTGTCTCAGTAGTTGAAATACTGACTACTGAGTTTATAAGCATGTCATTATCTTGACCAAAATATTCGCAAAGCGGAAGAAAACCGTATAGAGGGGGGAGATGGCGATCATGACAATCATGATGATGAAGGAAACCATCCTTCTAACCCCGGTTTGGAAAGTCACAGTGAATCCGGTTCTACTGCAGAAAAGCAGAACAAAGGGAAACTGATCCTGGATGTCAATTGTGCGTCGGCTGACATTGCTTACCCTATGAATAAATAATTTAAAAATCATGTATTCAGTCTATGATTTCTATGAATAATTGCTTAAAATAAATCTATCTAAGAGCTCTGCATCGATCCGATTATTCAGTTATTTTTCCTGAAGAAAGGTGATTTAGATGACAACCATTCGGGATATTGCGAAAAAAGCAAATGTCTCCGTTTCGACTGCTTCACGGGCTTTGAATAATAATCCGCGCATCAGCGTAAAGACAAGACAGCGCATCCAAGACATCGCAGCCGCGGAAGGTTATATGCCGAACTATAATGCCAAAAATTTAACGCTTGGTGAGGCAAACGTCGTAGGGGTTATATTTCCGGCAGCTGAAAACAATGTACAGGGGAATCCTTTCTATATTGATATTTTACGGGGCATCAACAAACAGCTGGCCCCTCGCCACTACGTTCTGTCAGTTGCGATTGGTGATCACACAGAACAAGTTTTTGAGAACGTGAAATCTATGGTTGAACAGGCGAAAGTAAAGCGATTTATCTTACTGTATTCCTATGCAGGCGATCCGGTAACAGAATACTTGCGAAAAAAGGCATTGCGCTTTGTCATTATCGGCGAGCCGGTTGAAGATAAAAATGATTTTTATGTAGACAATAATAATTATCAAGCTGGTATTGCTGGAACAGAATACTTGCTTGGGCATTTAGGGGCGAAACACCCGGTTTTTATCGAATCTTCCCATGAATGGCCTTATGAGCGCAGCAGGCGGGAAGGCTTTCAGGCAGCCATTTTAAGACGTGGCGTTTCCCCACTGATTTACCGCCTTCAAAAGGAAAACAATGACGGCATAACGGAGGAGTTTATCCGGCAGCATCCGGAAATTGATAGTATCATGGCGACTGATGACATGATCGGTTTTGAATTTTACCATCATTGGCAGTGCGCCCATCCTGGCAAAAGCATACCGGCTGTAAGCTTTAATCATTCTTTTATTTTACAATTGGCAAATCATCAGTTTCATTCGATCAATTTATTTCCGGAAAATCTCGGTTCTGCAGCTGTCGAGCTGCTTTTTACAGATAAGGAAAATAAGGGGGGCGAAGAGCCACCGCGTAAAATCATTCTGCCATTTGAAATCAGTTAACGGCAGTGTTTTACATGCAGCAGATTCCAATCTTGCAACCGGTTTATGGATATTGTGTGAAACCGGTTGCGCTGATCCGGTAAAATTATATATAATAAAGATGTTCGATGCAGAAGACCCAAAATGATGAACATGTTCATTTTTTATTGCCTGTAATGCAACCGATTGCGCAATCCCCTGCCATGAGGTTTTAATAAGATTAAATCTATAACTACTAGCAGGAACTAAGAAATCTGGAAGAAAATTTGTTGGGGCTTCCAATAAATATGGAAAGCGATAGTACATTGGTGGCAAAAATGCAACCGGTTGCGCATTGAAAAGGGGGAATTACGATGAGGATTACCCAAAAATAAGGGAATAAAACTTATGCTGGAACGAACCAATATGGATCTTCAAAGTCTGTAATAAATATGGAAGGTGTCTCTGCGTTTACGGGGGAATGCAACCGGTTGTGAACGCAACCAGAAATATCCGGCCTGAGCGCAGGCTCTTAAATAGAATGGAGGAATGATCATGCGAGCAACGGTGAATACCGACGAAAAAAGTATTGGACGGGTAAAATCATCTGCAACTGTTAAAGACGGCAAGAAAATTGACAGCCACCAATTGCCGGCGCTGCCAATCAGCACGATTTGGATGATTAGTTTTGGTTTTTTAGGTGTGCAAATGGCCTTTTCACTGCAAAGTTCGAATATGGGGCGCATCTTTCAAACGATTGGCGCCGATCCGACAAAATTAGGTTTCTTCTTCATCCTGCCTCCGCTTGCTGGACTTGTTGTCCAGCCGTTGGTCGGTTATTTCTCTGACCGGACATGGATACCGAAACTGGGCCGCCGGATCCCTTATTTGTTGGTAGGGGCCGCTGTGGCTGTGATAGTTATGTGTTTGCTTCCGAATGCCGGAAGTTTTGGCTTTGGGTTCGGATCAATAACAGCGTTGACATTTGGAGCGGTGACTATCTTGTTTATGGATTTATCTTCCAATGTAGCCATGCAACCGTTTAAGATGATGGTCGGCGACATGGTAAATGAAGAACAAAAAGGTTTTGCTTATGCTGTCCAAAGTTTTCTCTCTAACAGCGGTGCAGTACTGGCATGTATTTTTCCGTTTGTTTTAACGGCATTGGGCGTTTCAAACAGTGCTCCAAAAGGCGTGGTGCCGCAATCGGTTGTGGTCTCGTTTTACAGCGGAGCCGTTATTTTAATTGTGTGCAGCCTGTTTACGGTTTTTAAAGTCAAAGAATATTCCCCGGATGAGTATGCCGTTTATCATGGCATCCAAAATCAAGCACAAAAAGAAAAAATGGGCATGTTTCAATTGCTCCTCAATGCGCCGAAAGAGTTCTGGACGATTACTGTCGTACAATTTTTCTGCTGGATGGGTTTTCAATATTTGTGGACGTATGGAGCGGGGGCAGTGGCCAAAAACGCTTGGAATGCAGTGGATCCGTCAAGCACGGCCTATCAGGAAGCAGCCAACTGGTTCGGCGTTTTATCAGGCGTGTATTCCCTTGCCGCGGTATTTTGGTCTCTTGTGTTAACAAAGGTACCGAAAAATAAACAGAAACCGGCTTATGCGTTCAGCCTAGTGCTTGGCGGGGTTGGTTTCGGTTCAGTTTTCTTTATCCACAACCCGGGCACATTACTTGTTTCGTTTATCCTGATCGGCATTGCATGGGCTGCGATGATGGCATTCCCGTTCACGATTCTGACCAATGCATTATCAGGAGAGAATATGGGAACCTATCTCGGGTTGTTTAACGGCAGCATCTGTTTGCCACAAATTGTGGCTTCCTGCTTAAGTTTTTTGATATTCCCGGCGCTCGGGTCCTCTATGCCGGCGATGATTTTGTTGTCAGGCGTGCTGCTGGTTATTGGGGCGGCTTCTGTTTCGCTGATTAAAACAACGCAAACAAAGTAAATTTTTATGGAAAAGGGGAATGAATATGAAACGTATTTTTGAAGTACAGCCATGGAATGTTGTCAGCCATGATTTTAACCGGGCAGAAAAAAGGCTGCAGGAATCCATGACCAGTTTAGGCAACGGCTATATGGGCATGCGCGGGTTTTTCGAGGAGAACTACAGCGGAGATACTTTGCCGGGTATTTATTTAGGCGGTGTATGGTTTCCGGACAGGACCCGTGTAGGGTGGTGGAAAATCGGTTATCCTGAATACTTCGGCAAGGTGATTAATGCCATCAATTTTATTAAAATCAATATTGCGTTAAACGGAGAATTTATTGATTTGGCTAAAGATGAGATTACCGGATTCGAACTGAATCTCGATATGAAAAACGCACGTCTTACCCGTTCTTTTACTGTGGAAAAGGGTACGGTAAAAGTTGTGGTTACCTTTGAACGTTTCTTGAGTGTTGCCCAAAAAGAATTGTCAGTCCAGCGGGTTCGCCTAAAAAATCTCGGATCAGATGATGTGGACGTTAAGATCATTTCAGCCATCGATGCGGACGTTAAAAATGAAGATGCAAACTACGGCGAACGCTTTTGGGAAGTATTGCAAACTGATCAAAAAGAACAATCCGGATCACTGGTTGCCATTACGAAAGCCAACCCGTTCGGAACCCCGCGCTTTACGGTCGGGGCGGAAATGCACCATCGGACAGCTTTGCAAGCGAAAGTAGCTGCACCGGCTCATGATAAAGAAGTTGTAAATGGATTTAGCGGTAAATTGGTAGCCGGTTCGGAAATCGATTTTGAAAAGCGCGTGATCGTGGTTACCTCTCGGGATTATCATACTCAAAATAATTTGGTTTCTGCGATGAACGCGATCAGCGAAAAAACTGACAATCTATCCTATGATGAATTATTCGATGCCCATCGTGCGATTTGGGCAGAGCGCTGGGAAAAGTCGGACGTCAAAATTGAAGGCGATGTTGCAGCACAGCAGGGGATCCGTTTTAACCTCTTCCAGATGTTTTCAACGTATTATGGTGAAGACGCCCGCCTTAACATTGGCCCGAAAGGATTTACAGGTGAAAAATACGGCGGTGCCACGTATTGGGATACTGAGGCTTTTGCCCTGCCGTTTTACTTGGGGGTGGCAGAACCAAAAATTTCCAAAAATCTGTTGAAGTACCGTTACCAGCAGCTCGATGGCGCTTATCATAATGCTAAAAAGCAAGGATTAAAGGGCGCTTTGTTCCCTATGGTCACTTTCGATGGCATTGAGTCCCACAATGAATGGGAAATTACGTTTGAAGAAATTCACCGGAACGGGGATATTGCCTTTGCCATTTATAACTACACCCGCTATACCGGAGACAAGTCCTATGTTTTAAACGAAGGCAGCAAAGTGTTGACAGAAATCTCCCGGTTCTGGGCTGACCGCGTGCATTTTTCCAAACGCAAACAAAAATATATGCTGCACGGCGTCACCGGTCCTGACGAATATGAGAATAATGTGGATAATAACTGGTATACCAACTACATGGCCCGATGGACTTTGGCATACACTTTGCAGGTCCTGGAGGAAGTTTCTCAGGAACAGGCAGCTGTTTTAAATGTGACAGAGGAAGAAAAACAGTTGTGGCAGGATATTGTAGACCGCATGTATCTTCCGGAAGATGAAGAACTCGGCATTTTTGTCCAGCATGACGGTTTCCTTGATAAAGATATTAAGCCTGTGAGCGAAATTCCGGCTGATGAATTGCCAATCAATCAGCACTGGTCATGGGATAAAATACTGCGTTCGGCGTATATCAAACAAGCGGATGTATTGCAAGGAATCTGGAATTTTATTGATGAATTTACACCGGAACAGAAAAAACGCAACTTTGATTTTTACGAACCTTTAACCGTGCATGAATCGAGCCTGTCTGCTTCTATCCATGCGATTCTGGCTTCCGATCTGCACGATGAAAACAAGGCGGTGGAAATGTATGAACGGACATCACGCCTTGACTTGGACAACTATAACAATGATACCGAAGACGGGCTGCATATCACTTCAATGACGGGGAGCTGGCTGGCTATAGTGCAGGGATTTGCCGGCATGCGTGTCCGGGATGGCAAGCTGCACTTTGCCCCGTTCCTGCCGAAAAAATGGGACAAATACCAATTCCGCCTGTTGTTCCGAGGCCGTCTGATTGAAGTAGGTGTGGATACAAATGGAGTGTCACTTGAATTGCTGGAAGGCGAACCCTTGACGGTCGGTTTGTATGGAAAAGACGTTGAACTGGTTGCACAATCTTCGGTTTTTGTTTAAATGATTCTCCTTTATGCGAAGATATCGGAGGCATTTTTCCAAAATATTTTCATCCTAATGCTCGGTTAAATGTTATTGTTGATGGCCGCGGGAGACTCCTGCGGGATACGCGGGACAGGCTGGCCCCCTCTTGCTGAGGTATCGGGCAAGAATTGGCAAACGGGCGGATATCGCGGCCATCAACATTGTACACTAACGTAAAAATAGAAAAAGTCTGGGAGATTCCAAATGAGAAGTTTTCATGATATTAAAGGATTTGCTTTTGACCTTGATGGTGTGTTGACGGATACCGCCCGTTTCCATGCACAGGCATGGAAGAAAACGGCAGAGGAAGTCGGCACGAAATGGACAGATGAACTGGCTGCGGGTTTAAAAGGAATCAGCCGGATGGATTCCCTGGAAATGATCCTGAAGGCCGGAAACTGTGAGCATTCTTATACACACGAACAGAAAGCACAATTGGCAGATGAAAAAAATGAGTATTATAAAAAGCTGATCGATACATTAACGCCGGAGGATATTTTGCCGGGAATGGCTGAATTTTTAATGGAGGTCAAGCATAAAGGGTACAAGCTTGCCGTCGCTTCGGCTTCCAAGAACGCACCCATCATTTTAGAGAGATTGGGCATCGCTGATATGTTTGATGCGGTTGTTGATCCGGCTGCTTTAAAATCCGGTAAGCCTGACCCTGAAATTTTTGTCCGCGCTGCAGAGTTGATGAATCTGCAACCTTGTGAAGTGATCGGCTTGGAAGACTCTATCGCGGGTATCAAGTCAATTAATGGTGCGGGGGAAGTATCGGTCGGGATCGGGGACAAAGATGAACTTTATGAAGCGGCTATCCACTTTGCCTCAACCGCGGAGGTCAGCCTTTCTACCATTCAAGGTGATCCATATTTTTCTAAATCAAATTTGTAAAATATCCATTGTTCATCTAAGAAAAAGAAATGGATATTTTTTCAGAAAAGGGGCAGTCCCAAAGTCCTTTTTAAACAAGAAAACCCGTTGAGATATTAATTTTTCTCGACGGGTTTTTTCATTTAAAGCAAAATTTCCCCTGTGGAAACGGTCCTGAGAAACTATGTCACGACCGTTAGAGCAAGGGTGTCTATCGTGTGATGGAATCTGAAGGAAGCTGGAGGCAAAATTCTGATCCGAGGAACGAACATCATTAGGCGTACTTTCACAGGGTGAGGCTGCTAAACAAGTCAAAGCCCAAAAGCTATTCGGACGTGAAAACGTAAATGGTGCGGATGCATGGGATGAAAGTGAATCACCTTACCACGGTAAGCGTAAAATAATACCCATCTACTAACATAGGCGGATATTATTTTACGCTTACATAATAAAGAAATACGAATTCCAATGTAGTCCAATTACACAACTGACCATGATGCACGCTGTTTTTCCAAGCTTTAGCCACATTGTAAATAGGGCTTGCTGAATAAGTGAAATTCCTAGATTTGGCAAGGCTGCTGACAGCTTTGGCCACCATTTAAATGCATGGGTTTTACAACAAATCCAGGGAAATGCCTGCACGTGAAATCCGATTCAACGTATGGAGAAGATCAAATCACCCCTTTTCGCAAAAGGATTCTTCTATATTTTGAGACAGAGGTTGTAGATAAATTGGGCACAAACTCAGCGTCGGATTCGTTCAGCAAGCCCTAAATAGGAATAATGACGTTGACAAACAATTGCCTCCGTCAAATTCATTACATTTTAAATGATACCAGAATACGTGACGAAATTTTTCACTTCACGCTAAACCCATTCACATGCTTTTTTTGAGCGGACAAGAAAGCATGAAAAAACAGGATGAGCCATTGAAAAAGAAGGCAACACGAAGAATCCGAACCGTCATTCAGAATATGATAACGATGGCTTCTAAGCTGGTTACGAGGGCCGGGAATGGTAATTTTAAGGTCACAGGGGACAACAAACGACTGCTGACTTTTGCTCACTTATATAATACCTTAATACTAGAAATCCTGGGTAATAAGCGATAAGAAGAAAACCGAAACAAACCAATAAGTATGCAAAAATAAAAATTTGAAGATCTACTTGTTATGATCTAAAATAAGTGAAAAAAGAGAAATATTTATCTATCAAAGCAACAAAAGTGCATTATCGAATAATCAGATAATATTAGAGTTTCACTCTTGGGAAACTGCTTACCACCAGTGTTTACTAGTTTTTCATCAGGGATTCAGGTCTATTTTATGAAAGAACTCGTATCGACTGCCCGTATCGGCCGGTCACTCGGCATCCATTTGATTTTGGCAACGCAAAAACCGAGCGGGGTTGTCGACGACCAAATCTGGTCCAACTCGAAATTCAAACTGTCGCTCAAAGTCCAAAACACAAGCGATTCCATGGAAATTTTAAAAACGCCGGATGCTGCAGAGATCACCTTGCCGGGCCGCGCCTACTTGCAGGTCGGCAACAATGAAATATACGAACTGTTCCAAAGCGCATGGAGCGGCGCCAACTACGTCCCGGACCAGGACGACCAGGACATGTTGGACACTACGATTTATGCGATCAACGACCTTGGCCAGTACGAACCTATTTCTGCAGACTTAAGCGGGCTTGCTAACCAGAAAGAAATTACCAAAGTCCCGACCGAACTCGAAGCCGTCGTCGATTGGATCCATGCCCGCGCCAAAAAACTCGGCATCGCCCAACTACCAAAACCGTGGCTGCCGCCGCTTGAAGAGCGGATCTATCTGCCGGAATTGCATGCGGTGGATTTTAGGGAAAGTTGGCAAAATGAAAAAACAGATCTTGAGCCGGTGATTGGTTTTGCGGATTTGCCTGAAATGCAAGAACAAAAGGTGCTGCAGCTCAATATGGCGAAAGATGGACACATCTTGATTTATTCAAGTCCGGGGTACGGAAAATCTACATTTCTCCAAACAACGGTAATGGATCTGGCCAGAGTGAACAACCCGGAAAACTTGCATGTGTATTTGCTTGATTTTGGTACAAACGGCTTGCTTCCGTTAAAGGAACTGCCGCATGTTGCTGATACGATAATGATTGATGAAACCGAAAAAATTTCAAAACTGATCCGGCTTACTTCATCGGAGATTAAAAAGCGGAAAAGGCGGCTTAGCCAGTACGGGGTTGCAAACTTGAAAATGTACGAGAAAGCAAGCAAAGAACATGTTCCTGACCTGCTTTTTGTCATAGATAATTACGATGCTGTCAGGGAAGCGGATAATTCGGATGCTTTTGAGAAAATGATTACACAAATTGCCAGGGAAGGAGCAAGTATCGGCCTGCATCTTGTTATCAGCGCCAGCCGGCAAAACGCAATGCGGATGCAAGTATTATCAAATATTAAAATACAAATTCCGTTGTATTTAATAGACCGTACAGATGTCCGTGCCATTGTAGGGAAAACAGATATTGAAATTGAGGAAATACCGGGAAGAGGGATCGTAAAGTTGGATAATCCGATATTGTTCCAAACCGCATTGCCAGCGAGCGGAACGGATACCCTTGCGATCATAGAAAATATTCAAAAAGAAGCAAAGGAAATGGACCGTTTCTGGAGCGGAAAGCGGCCAGCCCCAATTCCGGTGATGCCAGAAGTCCTTGAATTTCCACAGTTTGCAGCAAATCCTGCTGCAAAGGAATATGCTGAAAAAGGATGGATTCCAAGCTGGAGTTTG
The DNA here is from genome assembly GCF_025905465.1 of Weizmannia sp. WK01. Taxonomy (NCBI): domain Bacteria; kingdom Bacillati; phylum Bacillota; class Bacilli; order Caryophanales; family Bacillaceae; genus Heyndrickxia; species Weizmannia sp. WK01. The sequence goes on from NZ_CP109616.1 coordinate 1,247,223, forward strand.
AAAATGTAACGCCCATTGCAATTGACACGAATGCCAGTGGGCTCTTTCTCTTGATGAGCGACCGGCTGGATGAATTAAGCCGATTGAGAGAATCGGTCACAAAAAATTTGTCACTTATAAAAAATAAGAAGCAAATTATGGTCATTGATTCGGGTGAACAATCTTTGTCACGGATAGCTTCACAGCTCCATGCCTATATTTCGGAGCAGGAAATCATCTCCAGGGTGAAAAATGATCTGCTGGTTGAAATAGAAAAAAGAATGAAAACCGGTTTACTTGATCCCAATTGGATAATCTTTATTTCCGATTTAAAAGACTTCTGCCGGCGGACAAATCTCACAGCAGAAGAAATGAATAAGCTGCTGAAGAATGGACCCAAAACAGCCATTCATTTTATCATCGGATCAGAATATGCTTATGTGGGCCAAAGTTTTGAAGAAGTGCCAAGACTTGTACGTGATTATGTGGAGACAGGGCTGATTAGTATGCGTCTAAGTGATCAGGATGTATTTAAACAATCCTATATTTCTAATGAAAAGTATCCAAAACCGTACGAGGGTTATTTTGTTCGTGACTATCAATATGAAAGAATTAAAATTCCTCAATAAAAGGATGGATGTATGATGGATGAAATGGTGCATACTTTGATGAATCAGAAGTCCAGGCTCTCAAGCCAAAAAATTCACATTCAGCAGGATCTGGCAGATATAAACGCAAAGATTAAGAGATTAAAAAGTGCTTTAGGAGAACTGGAAAAGGAAATTTCCAATTTACAGGACAAAGCAAAGCCAATTTTAAATTTTTGAAATCGACGGCAGCAAGTGGAAAGGTGAAAAAAAGGGGAAATTTGAGGAGGCTTATGATGTTTACCAGAAAAGTATAAATAACTATTTAAAAAAAGCGGAAAATAAAAAGGAGCAGTTGAGCGACGAAATCAGACGTGAAGAAAGCAAACGTTCCATGTACCAAGACAGCCTATCTAGTATTGCCGCACAGATTTCAAACGTGTCAAACCTCATTGAGACTGCGCAAAACAAAAAATAGAGGTGACTTTACATGGGAGAAATTAAACTGAATGTTGAATTGTTCAATTCAAATATTGAACAACTGCAGGCAGCCGTGTCAGACATGGAGACCAATCTCATCAAAACAACGTCTTTTGACCAGACGAACATTAACCCGTTTAAAGAAGAGCTAAAACAAGTGACAAAGGCGATGGAACTGCTCAGTAAATATAAATCGATTTTGGAAGCAGATATTCAGACCCTTAAGAACACCGGGGAAGCCATCAAGAAACTCGATGAACAAATTGAAAAATCCTATGTTAATTATCGAAAATTGCAACAGTAAAGGAGGCAAACCATGGGCAACAAAGTTGAGATGACTGAAGTCGTTTCTTTTTCGGATGAATTGAAATCGGCGGCAAGTTCGTTGAAAAGCCAGCTCGATGCTATTAAAAAAAGCGCAAATCAAATTGCAGAAATGGATTCCTTTACTGGATTACAGCAGATGCTGCGAAAGATTATCTCAAAGATTTTCATATGAAAACAACGGAAAACTTTATTTGAAAGCTTGAGTGTACAATTCTCCAGTCATATTTTATCGGTCCAGTCAGAAGTAGATTCAAGCAACGCAGTGCTTTTAGACAGCGACTATCTAGAACTTCCTGAATAAACAAAAATTACAAATTTGACAAGGATTTCTGCCGCTTTTGTCGAATAAAAAGTGTAGGGGTTTTATAGGAAACACGTAAAATCTTTGCTTTTGAAGCCGTTACGATGTATAAAAAGACCGGACGATCGTTCACTTTGGCAAAAATGAAATAGAAAGAATCGCTGATCCGTCTTGTTGGATTGGGCATGGGTATCTTGTCGCTGGCCTGGTAAAACCAGGCTTCTGGACACCGGAATCCAATTGGAGACATGGGGAGGAGATGGGTTTATTGCGGGCGTGGTTAATGAAGCCATGCGTAGTTTTTAGCATGATCAAAATGAATGGAAAGGAAGCTGTCGTATGAGAAAAGTTGTTGCCTATGAGACGAGGGCGGATGAATTCCCCTTATTTCAAAAGTTTGCGAGAAAATTTGATTTGGATATCAAGTATGTGGATGATGTGTTAACCCCTGAAACGGCAGTGGAAGCAAAAGGGGCTGAAGCGGTGACGATCCTTGGGAATTATCCGGTGGGCGCCGAAACTTTTATGGCTTTAAGAGATGCCGGTGTAAAATATATTGGCTTGAGGACTGCAGGGTATAATCATATCGATCAGGAAGCCGCCAAAGCATATGGCATTCGTTTTTCGAATGTGGCGTATTCGCCCTATTGTGTTGCCGATTTTGCAACGATGCTGATTTTGATGTGTGTAAGGAAAGCAAAACAGATCTTAAGCCGTGTGGAGGCACAAGATTTTTCTGTGGAAGGGATTCAGGGCAGGGAAATGCATAACTTAACGATCGGGATTATTGGCGCCGGCAGAATCGGCAGTATTGTTGCGAAAAATTTGTCCGGTTTTGGCTGCAACATCATTGCACACGATACCGTTGAAAGAGATGAATTGCGCGGCATTTTGAAATATGTATCTTTGGATGAACTGCTGAAGGAAAGCGATGTGATAACCATCCACACACCCTTATTTGATCGTACATACCATATGATTAACCAGGATCGGATTGCAAAAATGAAGGACGGCGTTTGCATCATCAATTGTTCCCGTGGTGCCGTAGTGGATACGGATGCGCTTATCGCAGGGATCGAGGCGGGGAAAGTCGGCGCTGCCGGGATTGATGTACTGGAAGATGAGGAAGGGATTTTTCATTATGACCGCCGCACGGATATTTTGGCCCACCACCAGCTGGCTATTCTGAGATCTTTTCCCAATGTGATCGTCACGCCGCACACTGCGTTTTACACCGATCAGGCGGTTAGCGATATGGTGGAAATGGCGCTAACATCGCTTGTATCCTTTATGGAGACGGGGAAGAGCAGGTGGGAGATAAAATCATGAAGAGGATAAGCAGCTTTTTTATCATTGCAGGACAAACATAGAGATATTTAAGCACAGATTGAATGACCATTTTACAGCATTGCTGTTGGCCTGATCCGTTGAAATAATGGGGTGGAAGCTGATTTTTTGCGTTAACACTTCGATTATGGTAAACTAATCAATGAACCGTTCAAAAAAGCTGTTGAGCGTTGTCCGATTGTTCATCTGTAATGCGTTCCGTCTTTAACGGCATATAACCCGCTTTCACTATTTGAGGTATAAAGAAGATAGGTGGGGAACCAGCTGCCCGTAAAAATCTTTAGAGGCGCCTTAAGCCTCCGTTTCCTGTCCGCCTCCGCCCATTTTAAGCCCTTTTTCACTTTGCTAACTTGCACTCTTGCCCGCTATCTTCGAGTAGTTGATCAATTCTTGCACTACATATGCCTGCCATCTATTCGGTGGTTTTTCTGGAAATATTAGCAGAAATGCTGAAGTATCAACGAGTGGTTTTTAATTTCAATGATTCCCATTTCCATTCGCCTGCGGGTTTTTGAAAAAGAAAGCCAAAACAAATGACGGCTGATGAAAAAATCTTTTATCAATGTAGGTATTAAAAATGAATCTTTATAGAAGGGAAGACAGGTGCCGAAAACTATCAAATAAGGAGTAGATTTGAAAAATGGTATTTAATAAGAAAAAAATTAACATCGTTAATATTCGACAAACGAAAAAAAGCGTGTTTGCTACAGGAGTAGGAAACGCGATGGAATGGTTTGATTTTGGCTTGTATTCTTATTTAGCTGTCATTATCAGCCGGAACTTTTTTAGTGCCGTGGAGAATGACGAGCTGAAATTAATGTTTACATTTGCCACATTTGCGATTGCCTTTTTAATGCGCCCTTTAGGCGGTGTTATATTCGGCAGAATCGGAGATAAATATGGGAGAAAAGTCGTTTTAACCATCACGATTATTTTAATGGCTTTTTCCACACTCCTAATCGGTTTATTACCTACGTATGACCAAATTGGAATATGGGCCCCGGTGCTCTTATTAGTAGCCAGAATTATTCAAGGATTTTCAACTGGCGGCGAATATGCCGGCGCCATGGTCTATATTGCAGAATCTTCCCCGGACAATAAGCGTAATGTGCTTGGAAGCGGACTGGAAATTGGTACGCTTGCCGGCTATATATTAGCTTCACTCCTTGCCAGTACGCTCTTCATCACGCTAACTGACCAGCAGATGGCCACATGGGGTTGGCGAATTCCATTTTTGCTTGGCTTGCCTTTAGGGCTGGTAGGGTTTTATTTAAGAGCCCATTTAGAGGAAACCCCCATTTTCGAAAATGAACTTTCTGTGGAGGGTGTCCAGGAGGAAAGCTTCCTTTCGATTTTAAAAAACCATAAAAAAGACATTCTAGTATGTTTCGTATCTGTCGCATTCTTTAATGTTACAAACTATATGTTATTATCCTACATGCCATCGTATTTGGATGAGGTGATTGGTTTATCCAGTACGGCAGGGACGGTATTAATTACGCTGATTATGGTGATTATGGTGCCGCTCGCTTTATTGTTTGGGAAGCTCAGCGACCAAATTGGAAACAAGACGGTTTTAATCATGGGTTTAGGCGGATTAACCTTATTATCTGTCCTTGCATTTTACTTCATCCATTTGAATACAATTGCATTCGTATTTTTAGGTATTCTCATTTTAGGTATTTTGCTTTCAACTTATGAAGGCACGATGCCTGGTACTTTGCCAACCATGTTTTACACGGATATTCGGTACAGAACACTGGCTGTGACTTTTAATGTTTCTGTTTCATTATTTGGCGGCACTACCCCGCTCATCTCAACATGGCTGGTTCACCAAACCGGGAATGCCCTGGCGCCTGCTTTTTATCTGACATTCTTCAGCCTTATTGGCTTTTTCGTCATCTTGTTCTTGTTCACCAGTACTTCCGGAAAGTCTCTAAAGGGTTCGTACCCAACAGTGGCGACGAAGACGGAGTATAAGGAAGCTATAGAAAATCCAAGACATTCATTATGGTGGCTGATGGAAAAACAAGAGGAAAATAAGCGTCTGTACAATTAAACGGCTGTGCAAAATTTGTGCCGGGGATGGCAGGCTTGCCGGCCTTTCCGGATCCCAGCTCAGCCTTTAAACAGAAAAAGCGCCAAAAGATTTGGCGCTTTTTCTGTTGATAAAGTGAAAGTTTCCGCTGCTTATGGTTTTGAAAATGCCTGCAGTGCCTGGTAGCAGGCAGCGACGGGATGGTAGTCGGTTTTCGGCGGGGAGCTTTTCGGGCCGGAAACACGTTCATTTTTCCGGTTGAGCAGTTTATACCAGCCGCCGTATTGGTGGTCGATCAAGTAGTTGGAAGCATAAGAAAACAGCTGATTGTACCGCTCGGAGTAGATACTTTTTCCGGTTTTTGCGGCAAGAAGCGCAGAGGCTGCGATCGCTTCCGATATCACCCAGTAGTTTTTATCCGTATCAATGACTTCGCCTTGTGGAGAGAGTGCAAAAAAGATGCCGCCGAATGTTTCATCAGCGCCTTTCTCCCAGGCTTTTCCGTAAAGTTCTTCAGCTGTCTCAACTATCCACGGTTCAGAGAGATGGCGGTCAAGCCACATCAGCAGTTTGCTTCATTCCAGCTGATGGCCGGGAATAAAGCCGTATGGGCGGAACTCATCTTTTGTTTGGTGAAGATGATAGGTCCAATCCGGCTGCCAGTCAGGTGTGTAGTTTTCCCAGATCATTCCGCCGGATCTCTCTTTTAATGTGCGGCAGACGCTTTCTGCTAGTTTATATGCCCGGTTTAAGTATTTCTTTTCGCCGGTTGCTTCGTATGCCGTAAGCATGGCTTCACACATATGCATATTTGCGTTTTGCCCGCGGTAGGAAGAAAGTGTTGACCAGGATGCATCCCATTCATCCCGGTAGAGCCCGTCGTCCGGATCCCAGAAATGCTGCTCTGTAACATGGTACAGATCCTCGATCAGTTCCTTCGCACCCCGGATGCCGGCTTGATCAGCAATGGCGGCTGCCAACAGGGCGAATGCATGGCCGTATGTCATTTTTGCGGGATCTTTTACACTCTGCCCTTTTAATTCAAAAAAGTAGCCGCCGTATTTTTTATCACGATGGCGATTTTTCAGAAATTCAATACCGTGGGCAGCGGCCTGTGCACACCACTCCGGCCCGCCAATCAGGGAGCCAATGCTGAAATTGTAAATAAACCGGCTTGTACCGACCAGATGCTTTGTTTCCCGGTCATTGATGGAGCCATTATCGAGAAAACCGTTTATATACCCGCCGTTTTCCGTATCTATGCAGGCAGGATAATAAAATTCAAGAATTTGAATGATTTGCTGTTTTAAAACGTGAGGGTCTTTAAAGTCCATATCATCGCATCCATTTGTTCATTTGGGTGGAAGAGTTAAAAAAACTGCAGAAAAGATTTTCTGCAGTTTTTTTCCATCAGATGACATTGCCATGCCGCCGTTAACATGGATGCACTGACCGGTAATATAAGCCCCTTCATCAGAAGCTAAAAGCACATATGCCCCTGCATGGTCGGCCGGCTGTCCCGGGCGTCCGAGCGGGGTTTTAAGCCCAAAGCTTTCCACTGTCTTTTCGTCAAAAGTGGAAGGAATAAGCGGTGTCCAAATCGGTCCTGGTGCTACCATATTGACGCGTATCCCTTTTGAGGCGAGATTTTGTGCAAGGCTGCGCGTAAATCCGACAATGGCCCCTTTTGTAGCAGTATAGTCTAGGAGTTTCGGATTGCCTACATAGGGATTAATAGATGCCGTTGAAATGATGGCACTGCCTTGTTTTAAGTGCGGGACGGCATATTTGCACATATAAAAGACGGAATAAATGTTGGTACGGAAGGTTTTGTCCCATTGTTCATGGGTAATATCTTCAATCTTTTCAGTAGGGAACTGCACGCCTGCATTATTGACCAAAATATCGAGTTTTCCAAACTCTGCTACCGTTTTTTCAACGAGCTGTTTACATGTTGCTTCTTGGGAGACATCCCCCGGTAGCAGCAGACATTGGACGCCTTCTGCTTCAACAAGGCTCTTCGTTTCTTCAGCATCGTTTTGTTCATTTAAATAGTTTATGGCTACGTTCGCGCCTTCTTTTGCATAAGCGATCGCAACAGCACGTCCGATACCGCTGTCTCCACCAGTAATGAGCGCCACCCGTCCTTTTAATTTTTCACTGCCTTTATAATTCAGCGGTTGGACAGGCCGCGGATTCATCAGCGATTCAATGCCCGGTTGTTCCGGCTGGGTTTGGGCAGGTTGTCCGTTTTTTTGCTGTTCGTAAATATTCATCGATGCATCCTCCTCCTTCATATTGCATACAGTATTTGTATAACCTGTAAAAAATCCAATAAACCTCAAAACAAAAACGGCAACGGTTTCAATTTTTGATGGCCAATGGGCGGCAACGGTTTCTGATTTGGCCCGTATTTTGTGCCACGGCCCGGTAGCGTGGTATTCTTTGCAAGATGCTGGCTTGCCGCGCCCGCAAAAAAACATGCCGGCAGCAAAAGAGAAGAATCACTGCTGCAATTATTTTCCAATCCAATAAAAATGACGGCAGTGGTTGCAACGGATGCGGGCAAGGCCATTACCGCCTCGGAATTGTTGACCTGCTTAGGACACTTAAATGCCGCCTTGAAAGAATGGCGGTATTTAGGTGAATGAAAACCAAGCAATAGGGCAAAAATTATTTTATCAATCAACCGGCTTGGGAGTGTTCGTGATGCACATCGAAGGGAATGTGATTAAAGGAGAATTTGATAAGAACCGGAATGAATTTTCACTGCAGCATGTCAAACAATTTGTTACATCATCGACCATCAATGCAAACCAGTTCAGATCCTTATATGATTATTTGAAGAAGCACCGGGATGACCATGAAGGCCAAATCTTGACCTTATATGATCAAATGCCGGTTCATTTATCCGCTGAAGATATCCATCTGTTCATTGAAGATCTTGAAAAACTGCAACCATTGTACCACCCGGAAGGAATGTAATGCCTCTTTCTGTAAAACCATGGATCAACTGGCCGACTATATGATCTCTTTTTACTCATTTTCATGCTTGTGCGGGTGTGGCATTGTGGATGTCTGGAAGGGAGGGATATCTGCAGCCGCGGTTCATTGTAAACAGGTGCCTGTATGTCCAAAAAAACATCTCCTGCTGGCATTTTCGGAGATGTTTTTTGCCGTGCATTTATTATATGGACGCTTCATTTCTATTCTGTGACCGTCAATTTCACAGTGCCTATTCCTTCAAATTTTCCGCTGTATGTTCCGGCTTCCAGCGGCTTTGGCAGGACAAATGTGCCGGATGAGACAAACATGCCCGGTTCAAGCGCTGCCTGATGTTCGCCTAGTTTTTTCAGCAGCCATTTTACGGCATGAACCGGATGCCCCATGACAGCTGAAGATTTGCCTTCATCGAGCACCTTGCCGTTAAGGAGCAATTGGCCATGGATATTATCAATATCGCCATATGTATAATCTTTGGCTTCCCCAAAAGCTACTTTTCCGCCGACAGCCCCGTCTGCGCAAACTTGTTCTTTTGGCATTTTAGGGAACCAGTCCTTAAATCGGGAATCAGGAATTTCCAATCCCGGTGCAACTTGTGTCTTTTGGATGATTTCTGCTTCAGACGCGTCTGCCGTAAGCCGTTCTTTTACAAGAAAAACCAATTCCAATTCGATCAATGGATTAAGCGTATCTTTGCTGAGGGATATATGATTTGTCACCTGCTGATCGGTCAACTCGCCGTACAATGGTTCACGCGCATCAAATAATGCCTGCGTTTCGGGGCTTGTCATGCTGATCTTATACCCATTTAACGTTTCGTGGTTTTCTTTTTTTGCCGCAGTAAAAGCATGCTGCATCCGATAAGCCTCATCTAAATCAATGCCTGCCGGAAAAACATCCTTATTCAGCGCTTTTCTATTTTTGTAAGCATCATATAAGGTATTTAAAAAAGCTTCCTTTAGCATCGCCAAACCACCTTCTCCAAAATTTTTATATTTATATAATTTATCTATCATTTTAACACTTTTCAGGAAGGTTGGAAAAAATTTTTTTGGAAAAGACGGCCTTTCTTCACGTAGAGGGCGTCTATGTTAAGGAAGCATGGAAAAACGACGGTCTTTCTTCACGTAGAGGTCGTCTACGTTAAGGAAGCGCGAAAAAACGAGTCTCTTCCTTAACATAGGGCGCGTTTCAAGTGCAAGCTTTTTCCTGCATTTTTATAACATACTTGCATTCAATTTTTATCAAAGCTGTCAGCATCCTTGCCAAACCTTTTGCTTATTCAGCAAACCCTAATTAGTCGAATAAATGATTTGCTTAAAATAAATTTAATTTAAAAAATGCTGAGTAAATAGCCTTTCTTATTGATATCAAATTCTGTATACTCACTTAAATCATATGAATAGAATTGCACTAAATGTTCAAGTACAGATTTATTTCCATATGTGACTTTTTTAATGTCTATGTTTATTTTGTTCACCTTATTTCATTTTTGGTTTTTCTTTACTTCTACCACTATTTTGATCTCGGGATGTGACGCTGCACCACTTAGTTTTATTTTACAAGCAGTTGCCTGTAGGATAAGGGATCTTTTACTAAATCTTCTAGTGTATATTTGTCGAGCACGCGGAGATAAGCGATGAGGGCTTCGTTTAAAACATGCTTTAATCCGCAAACGGGGGAGATGATACAGGCGGAAGCCCCGTCTTCCATACATTCGACTAATTTAAAATCATCTTCTGTTATGCGGATCAGTTTTCCGACATTAATTTCGCGGGGATGCTTGTTCAGGCATATGCCGCCTCCCCTTCCGCGCACTGTTTTGATCAGCCCGAGTTTGCTTAACTCGTATGTGATTTTCATTAAATGATTTTTTGAGATGTTGTAGGCATCCGCAATTTCTTTGATGCTGGCTAATTTTCCTTCTTCCAATGAAGCGAGATAGATTAATTCACGCAAAGCATAATCAGAGTAATGGGTTAAACGCATTTATATCACCTGCCAACCCCATTATACCCGTTCCCCTCGAAAATGGCGCTCATTTTTTCCTTTTCGGAAAATGTGATAACTTTATTAAAGATGTATTTAAAATATTGCTTTAAAAACAAAGGAGCACTATCTTAAAGATATATTTTAAATATTACTATTTGGAGAGTGGAAATCATGTTATCGCAGAAAACCATTGAGATCGTAAAATCAACTGTGCCCGTATTAAAAACACAAGGGACGGACATTACTACATACTTTTATAAAACCATGTTTGCAGCACATCCCGAGCTGCTGAATATTTTTAATCAAACGAATCAATCACGAGGAAGGCAGCAAACAGCACTCGCCAATGCCGTACTTGCGGCGGCTTCTTATATTGACCATTTGGAAACCATCTTGCCGGTTGTGGAACAAATTTCACAAAAACACCGTGGCCTGGGCGTTAAACCGGAGCATTATCCGATTGTCGGGGAATTTTTACTAAAAGCCATTAAAGAAGTATTAGGAGATGTGGCCACGGAAGAGGTTTTACAGGCTTGGGCTGAAGCATACGGGGCCATTGCTGATGTTTTCATTCAAGTCGAGAAAAAAATGTATCAAGAAGCTGAAACCCAAAGAGGGGGATGGGACGGTTTTAAACCGTTTAGAGTTGTAAAAAAGGTAAAAGAGAGCAATGTTATTACTTCCTTTTATTTAAAACCTACGGACGGGGGCCCGGTGCCATCCTATCTTCCGGGGCAGTACCTTACACTAAGAGTGAAAATTCCAGGCGAAACATATCTGTTTAACCGCCAGTACAGCCTTTCATGCGGGCCGGGGCATGAGTATTTCCGGATTTCGGTGAAACGGGAAGCAGATCATGAACCGAACGGGAAGGTGTCAACATATTTACATGATCAAGTAAAAGTGGGAGACGAGCTGGAGATCAGCGTACCGGCCGGCGTCTTCACACTTGACGATGAGGCTGCACCGATTGCCCTAATTAGTGGCGGGGTTGGCTTGACACCAATGATGAGTATGCTGGAAGCTTTAGCGGATGCCAGCTCTAAACGTGAAGTCCATTTTATTCATGCTGCCCGCAATGAAGAATTCCATGCTTTTAAAGAGGAAGCAAAGCACCATATTGAAAAGCTTGAAAACGGGCATTATTATTTTGGGTACGGGCATCCCCTTCACGAAAACAGCGGCTGCGATTTCACAGGCCATCTTTCCAAAGCATTTTTGGAAAAGATTGTAACCACGCAAACGGTTTGTTATATTTGCGGACCGGTTCCGTTTTTGAGAAATGCAGTGCAGATTTTAACGGAACTTGGCGTTGCCAAAGAAAATATCCGCTATGAATTTTTTGGGCCGGCAATGGAACTGGCGCCGGCTGCAGCCGTTTAACCGAGCGGGGGAAAGAAAACTCCGTGATGAAACGCTCATTTTTTCATGCCGGCACATCGTTTGCGACCTGAACCAGTCCCTTTTTCCCGCAATTTTAAAGCGGGAAGGGGCTGTCCCATTTTGGCTCATGCAATGAAGATCGCGAAATGCTTTTGGAAATAGTGACTGAATTTCACGATCAACCAACTGTTTCGTCCTTACAAAAATAAGGGGCTCCCATCAGCCGTCTAACGACTTTTGGGACAGCCCCTTTTTCATAAAATCAGCAGCAAGCTTGCGACAATTGGAACGGCAATCATCGAAGACTTTAGCAGCGAGACGGGGGCGCGGTTTGTAAATTTGGCACCGATGTATGCGCCGGACATTGTGCCGATGACGACTTCCACAAGGAGCCCAAGATCGAGTGTCCCTTGCTGGAAGCTGGCGAGTCCGCCGCCTATTGCAATTGGGATAATGACCATCATGGTTGTGCCGGCAGCCTGGCGGACGGATAAGCCGAGAAGGATCATTAAGCCAAGCTGGATAAATGGTGTCGAGCCGATCCCGAACATCCCTGAGAGCGCGCCGGTTACGATGCCGAGCAACAGCGAGCGGGTCACAAAACGGGGCCCGAACGGAAGGGTTTTTGCCTGGATGGATTGCTTTTGCAGCAAAAACATTCTGAGCCAGAGCAGAAAGGCTGAAAACATGAGCATGCCGGCTGTGAGCCATTTTAGTTCGCTACTCGCAATATGCGCGGAGACATGGGATCCGGCCCAGGCTCCGGCAGCGCCTATGATGCCGGTTGTAATGCCTGCTTTAATGGAGACATTGCCTTCCCGGTAATGGCTTACCGCCCCGGAAAATGAAGAAAAGATCATGGCTGTTAAAGCAGTCGCAAGCGCGGTATGGATCGAAACCCCGAATAAAATCGTCAGCAGGGAAATGATAAAGCCCGCGCCGCCTGCCCCGATAAAGCCTAAAATAAGTCCTGTTAAAAACATCGTAATCAAGATGGAAACATGCATGATGGAAAATCCTTCTTTCGCATTGTACTTCTTCCATTTTATCCGGAACCGCAGGCCTTGTCACGCTGCCGGTATTTGTGGCTCCATCTTAAAGAGGTGTGCCTGAGTTTCGCCCGCTGAATGCTTCTGATATGCAGCGTGAGAAGCGGCATGTGCGATGTAAAATGGCATGGTACGCGGTATGGAATGTCCTTTTGGGGGGGCAAAAGGAAAAAAGAGGCGACAACCATTTTGAAAATGTCTAATTAGGGTTTGCTAAATAAGCAAAATTCCTGGATTTGGCAAGGATGCTGACAGCTTTGGCATAAATGTAATGCAAGGGTTTTATAAAAAATGCAGGGAAAAGCTTGCACTTGAAACGCGCTCTATGTGAAGGAAGGTCATCGTTTTTGCTTGCTTTCTTAACGTAGACGGGCTCTATGTGAAGAAAGGCCATCGTTTTTCCGCGCTTTCTTAACGTAGACGTACTCTATGTGAAGGAAGGCCGTCAATTTTCCGCGCTTTCTTAACGTAGACGGGCTCTATGTGAAGGAAGGCCGTCAATTTTCCGCGCTTTCTTAACGTAGACGCACTCTATGTGAAGGAAGAGCCTCGTTTTTTCGTGCTTTCTTAACGTAAACGCGCCCTATGTGAAGAAAGGCCGTCAATTTTCCAGGCTTCCTTCACATAGGGCTTGCTAAAATAACCAAAATTCCTAGATTTGGCAAGGATTATGAAAGGATTATTCAGTTGGTTTTTGCACTTTCTTAATCTTGGTTTTATTTAAAGGTTGAGCCGGGGTCAAATCGGACTGTTGATGAATCAAGACGTAAAAAAGCGGCGCCTGTTTTGCAGCATGAAAAAAACGGCTCCATTCTTTTAGAACGGGGCCGTTTTGGCAGTTTATTGCGTAACCGGTACAGCGAGTAGCGCGCTCAGCATCCAGATGGTTTTTTCAACGCTTTCCACAAGCGTTGTTGCCATGTCAGCCGTGCCATAATCATGATTGTCTTCAGCAAGTGCGATCAATTTTTTCAGTTCGCCGGCGATTTGTTTGTAGTCTTTTACAAGGGATTCCACCATTTGTTCAGCGGTTAAGCCGGATTTTGCTTCTTCAATGGTTGCAATTTCGAGGTATTCTTTGAAAGAAGCAGCCGGTTTTCCGCCGATCGCAAGGATGCGTTCTGCAAAATCATCGACCACCGTGGCAGCTTCGTTGTACAGTTCTTCAAATTTTACGTGCAGCGTGAAGAACAGCGGGCCTTTTACATACCAGTGGTAGTGGTGCAATTTTGTGTATAGGACGCTCCAGTTTGCAACTTGTACGTTTAACGCTGTTTCAATATACATTTTCATTCCTCCCCGGGTTTTGGTCTTGCTATATTTTTATTATAATATATATCACTTAAAAGTCAATATTAAATTATAATAATTATAAACAAGGTGGGAATGTTGATAATTTGTCCGTCTCTATCTGGTTTAATAACAATACGCCCCAAATCATCATCCCCCAGCCGTCCCGGTTTTCTCTGGTATTAAACGCAAAGGCAGGGGACAAGCGAATGCGTTTATTGCACAATATGCTCCAATTAGCACTCCCCCGGCCGCTTCACCTTTCGCTGGTTTTAAAACGCAAAGGTAGGGCAAAGAAGCTCCGCTTGCCCTCGCTTTCTACACGGTACGCTTCTGAATAGGCATCCCCCGGCCGTCCCGGTTTTCTCTGGTATTAAACGCAAAGGCAGGGGACAAGGAAATCCCGCTTGCCCCCGTTTTCAAATGCAGGGACAAGGGATTCCCTTATTGCCCTTGCCATCCGTTTTCAAATTTCCCCCGGCCTGTTGCCCGGTTTTTGCGCTTAAACTGCACGGTACGATCCGGAATCAGATTTTCTCCTGGAACGGTTTTTAGTTTCTGTCGGTTTTAAAGACAATCCCGTTTTGTTTCCGCGATTTTTCAATAACCGAAAGGACTTCATAACTGGACTGGCGCAAGGTTTCATACGTTTTTCTATCATTTTGCGCGATGATATCGGCAAAATCATTGATTTCATACATCATATTTTGCGCTTCCTGCTTCCGCGAGAAGAGGACCGGCTCCTTTGTCCGCACATCGGCAAACTTCATCTTTTCCAATTCTGAGATGCCTTCAATAATAATGCTGCCTTTTTCGCCGTGGATTTCGCTCGGAATATAAGAATGGGAAATTTTTGAGCAGATCACGGTAATATTGAACCCTTCGTATTGCAGGACAAGGGTGCCAGCCCCGTCAATGCCGTTCCGCAAAAGGACCGGGAAGTACCGGCTGTCTTTCGGTGCGCCGAATAACCAGACCGCAAGCGAAAGCGGATAGACGCCAAGATCCATTAATGCCCCACCGGAGAAGTTCCGCGAGAATACGTTTGGCTCTTCACCGGCAAGGAATTTATCGTAGCGGGAAGAGTATTGTACATATTGGAAAATTCCGGTTCTGATTTGGCCAACATCCTTTAATTTTTCTTTTAAAAGGGCAGTATTCGGATAATGGATATTCCGGATTGCCTCAAATAAAAATACACCGTTCTGATCGGCAACACGAAAAGCTTCCTTAAATTCTTCCGTATTCGAAAAAATCGGTTTTTCGCAAATGACATGTTTTTTGTTTTTCAGAAAAACGAGCACTTGTTCAAAATGGAGCGCATTTGGTGACGCGATATAAATAGCATCAATGTTCTCGTTTTTTGCCATTTCTTCAAGATCCGTAAACATATTCGGTGCGCCATGTTTTTCCGCCATTTGTTCAGCGCTTTCTTTTTTGCGCGAGTAAACGGCTTCAAGGGTTAATTTTCCGGATAATTTTGCTGCTTCAATAAAAGCAGAGGTAATCCAGCTTGTTCCAACGGTTGCAAAACGCATAGCATCGCTTCCTTTTCTCATTTTATCTTGATACGTTCATTGTATCACATGTCGAAACGGTTGATAAACAGTGAGGATTCGACATAAAATTTTATAAATAAATGGATATTTTTGTTGAAAAAGATATATAGTTGAAATATATATACATAATCACAGGAATGCCCGGTCTTCATCAGACATATATTGAGCATGAAAGTTCATTTCAAAAAAAGCTTGAAATACGGATTGATAGAAAGATAGGCAGGTGCAAAAATATGGGTGTCGGAAAAATACATTATGAATTTATGGATCTCCCGCTCCGCTTTCATCTTTTTTCTGCTGTTGTCGGAATGGACGGTATTTTAAAAAGCATTTCCTCTGATATGCAGACTGTAACGGGTTTTGATGCCGGCGACTGGGTAGGAAGGCCTTTTTCTGCTTTGATGCACCACGATGACCGCAACAAATGGGTAGGCATTCTAAATGGAGAGAAAGAAGAAATGGGTCTTTTCATGTACAGGATGAAATCGAAAAACGGCGATTACAAATGGGTGGAGTCGACTTATGCCATCTTTAAAGATTTAAAGTATGGCGAAAAGCCTCATATCCATTTGCTGACGAAGGATATGACGGTTGTCAAGGAATTATACGATTATCTTGTTTCATCTGAACAGTTGTCCATGGTCGGACAACTTGCTGCAGGCATTGCACATGAAATCCGGAATCCGCTCACGTCAATTAAAGGCTTTTTGCAGCTGATGCAGGCTGGTGTAATTGATACAGGCAATTACCTCGATATTATGCAAAATGAAATTGAACGGATTGAAATGATTTCAAGCGAGCTGCTTTTTCTCGGCAGGCCGAAAGCATCGGATATGAAAGTTTGCTGCTTGCAAACATTGCTTGATGAAGTGCTTGTTTTAATGGAAACGCAATCGTACGGAAAAAACATCCAAATTGAAACGGTTTTTCCATCGCAGCCCATTTTTATTTCTTGTGACGATTCAAAAATGAAGCAGGTATTTGTGAATTTAATCAAAAACGGCCTGGAGGCGATGGAAGAAGGGGGAACGCTGACCGTTGAACTTTCGGTGGCCGAGGAACGTGCAGCCGTTGCGATCCGGGATGAGGGAATCGGGATCCCACCGGAAAAATTGGAAAAAATCGGCCAGCCTTTTTATACGACAAAAGAGCGCGGCAACGGGCTTGGTTTAATGGTTTGTTACCAGATTGTAAGAGAGCATAACGGAGACATTTCCATAGAGAGCAAACCCGGGGAAGGCACTGTTTTCACCGTGGTTCTGCCCTGGGCGGGGCCGGACGGGGAACAGGAGGCATCTGGCAGTTTTTGATGCGCGCCTCAAAGCATCCGGCAATCTGTGAAGCCAAGAAGAACCCGGCCTTTCCGGCAGATTTCTTCCATTGAGAATAAGGAAAAACTGTTGTATGCTTATGTACAGTCTCCAATGGCCGGATGATTTGTGCACTGTTTATTAGGAAGGTGAGGGCCGATGTAAAAAAACGATGCAAAAACAAGCCTACTCTACATGATTGAAAGGAACTGACATATGGCAGGATTTGAAGATGAAGTGTTATCAAGAAGGACTTTTGCGATTATTTCCCACCCGGACGCCGGGAAAACAACGTTGACGGAGAAGCTGCTTCTGTTTGGCGGGGCCATCCGCGCCGCCGGGACGGTCAAAGGCAAAAAAACCGGGAAATTTGCGACTTCCGACTGGATGGAAATCGAGAAGCAGCGGGGCATTTCCGTTACTTCTTCCGTTATGCAGTTTGAATATGCGGGAAAAAGGATCAATATTTTGGATACGCCCGGCCACCAGGATTTCAGTGAAGACACATACCGGACACTGATGGCCGTCGACAGCGCCGTCATGATCATTGATGCTGCTAAAGGGATTGAGGCACAGACGATTAAACTGTTTAAAGTGTGCCGGATGCGGGGGATTCCGATTTTTACGTTTATCAATAAACTGGACCGCCAAGGGAGGCCGCCGCTTGAGCTGCTGGCTGAACTGGAGGAAATCCTCGGCATTGAATCGTATCCGATGAACTGGCCGATTGGCATGGGAAAAGAATTTCTCGGCATTTATGACCGTTATCACCGCCGCATCGAGCAGTTCCGCGTGGAAGAAGGGGACCGGTTTCTCGCGTTAAATGAAGCGGGTGAAGTGGAAGGGGATGCCCCGATCAAAGAAAACGCGCTGTATGGCCAGGCGTTGGAAGAAATCATGCTGCTCGATGAAGCGGGCAATGAATTTTCGGAGAAGCGGATTGCAAACGGCACGCTGACGCCGGTCTTTTTCGGCAGTGCCCTGACAAATTTCGGCGTGCAGACATTTCTGGAAACGTATCTTCAATTTGCGCCGCCCCCTCAAGGAAGAAAGACGGACGAAGGGGTGGTGGATCCGTTAAGCGAACAATTTTCGGGTTTTGTGTTCAAAATCCAGGCGAATATGAATCCCGCCCACCGCGATCGGATTGCGTTTATCCGTATTTGTTCTGGAAAATTTGAACGCGGCATGTCCGTCACGCTTGCAAGAACCGGAAAACAAATGAAACTGTCCCAGTCAACCCAGTTTCTTGCGGATGACAGGAGCACGGTTGAAGAAGCGGTTAGCGGCGATATTCTCGGCCTGTATGATACCGGCACATACCAGATTGGCGACACAATCTTCTCCGGGAAACAGCCGGTCCAATTTGAAAAGCTGCCGCAATTTACACCGGAACTGTTTGTAAAAGTATCGGCGAAAAACGTGATGAAACAAAAAAGTTTCCATAAAGGGATCAACCAGCTCGTTCAGGAAGGCGCGATCCAGCTGTACCGCACATGGCATACGGAAGATTATATTTTAGGGGCGGTCGGGCAGCTGCAGTTTGAAGTGTTCGAACATCGCATGAAAAATGAGTATAACTCCGATGTCGTAATGGAATCGATCGGTTCCAAAATTCCGCGCTGGGTTGAGGGGGATACGGTGGACGAATCCCTTTCCAGTTCGCGCAGTCTGCTTGTGAAAGACCGTTTCGGAAAACCGTTGTTTTTATTTGAAAATGATTTTGCATTGCGCTGGTTCACGGACAAGCATCCCGACATTAAACTGTATAATCCGATGAATTAAAAAACACTGTGCGGCTTTGCCGTACAGTGTTTTTTGCAGTGCGCCGTGCATGGCGATTCGCTAGGCGGTGTAAGTCCGCTATGGGGGTAGGTAGCGACCAACCATTAGCCAAGAGCAAGGGTGTCCATCGTGAGATGGAATCTGAAGGAAGCTGGAGGCAAAATTCTGACCCGAGGAACACGAACATCATTAGGCGTACTCTCACAGGGTAAGGCTGCTGAACAAGTCAAAGCCCAAAAGCTATCCGGATGTGGAAACGTAAATGGTGCGGGTACATGGAATGAAAGTGAATCACCTTACCACGGGAGGTCTCACGGACAGGTGGAAACAGAGTATGAAACCTGGTTGAAACAAGATTTGCCGTGAGAAGTCAGCAGAGGCCATAGTACGGAGATGCCTGGAGCATCGAAGGAAGGGCTGAACTAAAGGAAGTGGAAGTCAATGAAAGTTACCGAAGAAACGAACAAATGCAGAAAACAGGAAGAAACCTGCTGTCAAAAAGATACTGCGGAACAGGAAGGATATGACAGAGGGCATAGTTTCAAGAGGATAACTGAAAACAACACCACTAACACCAACAGACAGAACGAATGGATGCTCGAACGAATCCTTTCAAGTAATAACCTGCACCGTGCCTATAAAAAGGTAAAGAAAAACAAAGGTGCGGGCGGTGTCGATGGAATGAAAACAGGTGAACTTTTGGCATACCTAACTGAACATCAGAGGGAGCTCGTCCTCTCCATTCGAAATGGGACATACAAGCCCCAACCCGTTAGAAGGGTAGAAATACCAAAAGACAACGGGAAAACAAGGAAACTTGGAATACCAACGGTAGTAGACCGAGTCATCCAACAAGCCATTTCGCAGGTCCTAGTCCCTATATATGAAAGAAAGTTCTCAGACAATAGCTATGGTTTCCGACCACATAGAAGTACAAATCAGGCACTTCTCAAGTGCCAAAAGAATGTAAATGAAGGATACCAGTATGTAGTAGACCTGGACTTAGAACAGTACTTTGACACGGTAAACCATAGTAAGCTTATCCAGATATTGAGTGAAACAATTCACGACGGACGTGTAATCTCCTTAATCCATAAATTCCTAAATGCAGGTGTTATGATCAAAGGAATAAGGACAACAAATGATTTCGGTGTTCCACAAGGAGGACCACTAAGTCCGCTTCTTGCCAATGTAATGTTAAACGAATTGGATAAAGAAATGGAAGCAAGAAATCACCGATTTGTCCGTTACGCTGATGATGTGATCATATTCTGTAAAAGCCGAAGAAGCTGCGAAAGAACATACCATAACATTCTCCCATTCATTGAGAGGAAATTGCGACTCAAAGTGAACCGAGAGAAGACGATGATCACACATATTAGAAACATCAAGTTCCTGAGTTATGGATTCTACCTTTATGAAGGAAAATGCAAATTCCGGGTACACCCGAAGGGTGTTCAAAAATTAAAGGAGAAAATTCGCAGAATCACAGGAAGAAGCAACGGATTAAGCGTAGAGGAAAGAAAGAAAAGGCTAAACGACACTGTCCGAGGATGGGTAAATTACTACAAGCTAGCGGATATGAAAAGTCTGGTAACCAGACTGGACCAATGGACACGAAGAAGAATGCGAATGGTAACTTGGAAAAGATGGAAGAGAGTACGCACAAGATTTTATTGGCTCAAGAAATTAGGGATCAATAAAAGAAAGGCGTGGGAATGGGCTAACACAAGAAAAGGCTACTGGAGAATCTCCGGCAGCCATATCTTAGCTAGAACCCTTACAAACGAACTCTTCCGAAGAGCAAGGTATATAAGTTTTCTGGATTACTATCTGTCTGTACGGTCGTAAACTTTAGAACCGCCGTGTACGGAACCGTACGCACGGTGGTGTGAGAGGTCGGCTAATCAAATAATGATTAGCCTCCTACTCGATTTTTTCCGGGGCATGATAAGAACACGTAAAAACGGGAGGATTATGACTAGCCAACTTCAGCTTTAAAGGGGCATGTGCATGAAAAAATTAGCACCGCTTGAGGCGATTGTTTGGAACATTGCCTTGCCAGGGTTTGCCCAGCTTTTGGCGGGCCGTTATGTGAAGGGCATCATGTTTCTTTTTATGGAGTTTCTGATTAATGTGAACAGCCGTTTTAATGAAGCGATCATGCTCAGTTTTCTCGGAAGAACAAGGGAAGCCGGCAACATTGTCGATTACGGATGGCTGATGTTTTATCCTTGTCTATACTTTTTTGCCATGTGGGATGCATATAAAATGGCCCGCGGCAATCTTCAGCCGTATAGTTATCTGCCTTTTGTGTTTGCTGCTTACTTTGTAACGCTCGGATTAATGCTCTCCCCTGCGGTTATCGTCCGGCAAAAGATGCCCGGGCCTGTTTTTTTCCCGATGCTTTGCACCATCCCTGGACTTTTGGCCGGCGGGCTGCTCCGCATAATTTTAACGCGAAAATCGCATAAAAATAGTTGACGGAAATGGATGGATCCCATATAATCAAAATAACAGAATACTTTTGACAATTGTCAAAGGGGAGTAGCGTTAAGTGTGCATGGCACACTTAAAACAAAGTCGTCATTACATGATCCGTTTCGGCGGTCATCGGCTTTGTTGGCACCATTTGGATGTCTAGCAAGACCTTTGCCTGTACTGGCAAAGGTCTTGCTTTTTGTCTTTACAGGAAATTGTCAAAAGTGGCACTTCACTGATCACGCCGGTACGCGTCTTGGACCGGAATGCCGCTTTTGATCTGTAAGGGCAATGGTTCCGGGTGCCGGCAAAGGAGGACTTTGTGGAATGGATTTATCAATGCTATTCGAATATGCATGGGTGTTATGCGTATTGGTCGGACTGGAAGGAATTTTAGCTGCGGATAATGCGGTCGTGATGGCGGTGATGGTCAAACATCTGCCGCACGCGCAGCAAAAAAAAGCGCTCTTTTACGGGCTTCTGGGCGCATTTGTATTCCGGTTCACTGCCCTGTTTCTCATTTCGTTTCTTGCAAACATATGGCAGATTCAGGCTGTCGGGGCCGCTTACTTGTTTTTTATTATGATCCACCATTTTGTAAAAAAGCACCGGGAAAATGGCCCAAAACTTGCCGAAGCCGCATCGAAGCCGGTTTCTTTCTGGATGACCGTTTTTAAAGTGGAACTCGCCGACATTGCGTTTGCCATTGATTCTATGCTTGCAGCTGTGGCCATGGCTGTGACGCTGTCCCCGGCCGGCTCGTTTCAAATTGGGGGAATTAACGGCGGACAGTTCAGCGTTATGTTTTTAGGCGGGGTGATCGGACTGGTGCTAATCCGCTTTGCTGCCAACCGGTTTGTCCGCCTGCTGGAAAAATATCCGGGCCTTGAAGATGCCGCTTTTCTGATTGTCGGCTGGGTCGGGGTGAAATTGCTCGTTTTTACGCTTTCACACCCGGGCGTCGGGCTGATTGATGAACATTTCCCGGAGTCTGCTTTGTGGAAACTGATTTTCTGGGCGGTGATGCTTGCGATCGCAGCGGGCGGCTATTTTTTCTCCGTCCGCAAAAAAAATCGCAATAAAGAGGCGCAATCCGCCGGGAAATCGGGTAAAAAGCAGCAACAGATGTAAAAAAACCGGCAAAGCAGGCGAATCCCGCTTTGCCGGTTTTTCTTTTATTCCGGATTTTGCCCCAAAAGGCGGGACTGGGCCTCGCGCACGAGCCGTTTTGTCATTTCTCCGCCTACCGATCCGTTTGCCCGAGATACGGTATCCGATCCGAGCTGCACGCCAAATTCTTGCGCTATTTCATACTTTACTTGGTCCATGTATGCCTCAATCCCCGGTACCAACAATTTATTGCTGTTTCTCGCCATCATCATTCTCCTTTTTTTAAAAAATTGGCTCCTCTTTCTGCCGCCCGTATTGCGGCTTCAGCCTTTATGAATAGTATCGGCTTGCAGGAAAGAATTATGTTTGGAAACAGTTGTATTTGCATGCACCCTGAGCCGGTTTTGACAGATATTGCAGCCATAAGGGCGGTGGTGCGCGGGCATGCTAATGATGCAGGCAACCTGAAATGGAGGGGACGGCATGGCGAAACGAAAAGCGGAATTTGATGCAGCCGCGAAAAATAACAAAACCCCGAAAGAGAATCTGGCTGAAACAGCTTTCTCCACGGAATTTGCCCGCGGGGAAGAAGCGGTGAAAGGGGCAAACCGGAATTCAAAAAAAGGCAGGAAAGGGCGTTCATGAACCGCAGGAAACAAAATGTCCGGGAAGAAGCGGGGCTGGAATTCGGGGACATCAATGCCGGGAAGATATATGAAATCATGGCTGAAAGCGGAACCGGCAAAAAAAGAAAAAATGCAAAAAAAAATAAAAAATGAGGATGGCAGCCGCCATCCTTTTTTGCGGAAATGGCAGCAGGAATTCCCCCGTTGGACCACGAATTATCACCATATCATCCATCTTGCCAATTTCATTTGACATATCTTCTCAAAAAGAATATGTTCTTAAATAGCAGCTGGAAACCCTTATGCAGCAGACTTTTCCAGACATTTGTTGTGAACAGAAATATCATAAATTCAGGGGCATGCTTCTTATGAAGAAGGGGAGAACAAATTTGGGAACAGATCAGTTTATGAGCCAAAAGAAAAGGGGACTTGTATTAAGAGATCATGAGCAGCTTTACCGAACCCTTTTTTTGGAAGCAATGGATGCAATTGTATTTTGGGATCAAAACGGCCGGATCCTGTTGGCAAACGAAGCCGCTTTAAAAATTTTCGAGTGCACGATGGAGGAGTTTATCGGGAAAAAGCTGAGCGATTTTGTTTATGTCGAAAACGGCGGGAATTGCCGGGAGTTCGACAGGCTGAACCACATCCCGGCAGCCCGCGAAGAACTGCTCTTTAAAATGCCGAACGGGCAGCTGAAGCATCTCGAGTTTACATCCCGGTATATCAGCGCAGAAAATTACCATGTGACCATTTTCCGCAATGTCAGCAGCCGTTACAAGATGGAACAGACGCTGCGGGACAGCGAGGAACGGTTCCGGAAAGTGTTCGAAGGATCGATCGACGGGATGGTCTTATGGAACTGGGATTTGAAAATTGTCGATATTAACCCTGCAGCCGCGAACTATTTCGACTGCAGCCGGGAAGATGCGATCGGGAAGAAAATCCAAAATTTATTGCTTACCAATGACGAAAAAGTGCAAAAAGATTTTCTCCGCCATCTTTTTCAGTTGAAAGAGAACGGGACGGCAGATTATTTGTTTAATGTTTCAAAAGCCAATGAAACGAAATATTATGAGATCACGTCAAAAGGGAACCTGACATCGAATATGAATTTAACGGTCATCCGGGATATTACCGAAAGAAGGGCGATGCAGGAGCAGCTCCGCAAATCGGATACCCTGAATATTGTCGGGGAGCTCGCGGCCGGCATTGCCCACGAAATCCGCAATCCGATGACAGCTTTGAAAGGTTTTATCCAGCTGCTGCAAAACAGCATGAAAGAGGAAGAGCATTCATTATATTTTAACGTGATTACATCGGAACTGGCGCGGATTGAAACAATTATTACCGACTTTCTGGTGCTGGCAAAGCCGCAGGCAATCCAGTTCCAAAATCATGATATCCGGAAAATCATGCGCGATACGATTGGTTTGCTGAATGCGCAAGCGCTGATGCACAATATCCAGATTTCCTGCCGCTTTGACGATGGGCTTCCGGATGTTTATTGCGAAGGCAACCAGCTTAAGCAGGTCTTTATCAATATCATTAAAAATGCAATAGAAGTCATGCCGGACGGAGGAAAAATAGATATCAAGATTTGTTACGAAAAGGAAAGAGGGCTGGTCCATACAAGCATTCGCGATGAAGGGCAGTTCTGAAGAGTAAATTCATCAATTTTTAGATGTTTTATGATAAAATGACTTATCCACATTTAGAAAATTTTTCCATCTATTTTTTCTGCTTTCAAAGTCAAAAAGAGCCGAATTTGCAAATTTCTTTTTTAAAATTGTGGATAACTTCAAAAAAACCTTTTTTTACATCACATCCTTTGCTATAATATAACCATTAAGTAAACCTTACTTGTATTGGCTTACTTAAATGGGTGAAATCCTCGTCTGTTAAAATGCGTGTCCGAAACGATTCCAACAGATTTGAGGATTTTTCTTTTGCCGTTTTTTTGAGTGCTTTTAAGATTGACGAACCTTTTTCAAACAGCTGTCTAATAATATCTGTTATTTGAACTAATAAATAATGATTTTTCATGGCTGTGTAGTTTTGGCTATTGGCATGTTCTATATTGTAACGATTATTTTTTTGTTCGTTAAATCCTTGATTTTCAATCTTCCAGCGGCTTCTTCCTGCAGCGATGAGTCGTTCCACGTTCTTTTTCGTGATTTTAATATCCGTTATAAATACATACTCTTTCGATTTCCCATCCTCTGTTTTCATTGTGGCCTCCATCAGATTGACCGTTCTGTCTTTGTAGGCAATATCATTCACCCAAACTAATGAATTCTGATCCTTACTTTGTTCCAGCTCTTTTATTGCCTTAAACTCCGTCGAGATACTTTTAATTCTCCCTTCCTTAAATCTGCATATATATTTCCATTTGTGCGCCCTGCACAGATTAAATACCGTTTCACATGCATAGAGACTATCTCCCAAGATACAAATCGGTAGTCTTTTAAATATTTTTTTTATTTTCTTTGCCAGCCTGTCGAAGGCTTTTAATTCACAATCTTGCTTAGAAACATTTTCTGATTCATTTTCGATAAATTCGGAGGCAATACTGAAGACCATATCCCCCACGACAAGCTTGGCTTCAAGTACATGGTGCATATAAAGTACGTTCGTTTCTCCTGTTTCTTTATTTGTATATGCCCGTCTCAGGCAGTGTTTACAATGTTTCTCATGAAAGGTGTGTAATCCAGTTCCATCAATGATGACACCCCAGTACTTTCCTTCAATTCGATAAGACTCGAGAGACCTTTTTTTCAATAATTCTTTAATCATATACGTTCTAATTTTTTCTAATTCATTTACATCTAAGCCAGATAAAAAGTCGTTAATTGTATCATAATGTGGAAGTTCTTCAAGAGAATCTAAGCCTAACACCTTCCCTACATTTTTAATACATTCTTCTTTATTAAAACTCTCACTCATGTTTCTCATGGATTTTAGGCCGGTCATATTTTTCAACATCATCGTAAATAAAAGGACCTCTGGACCATAAGTGATATAGCTTTGATGTCGGTGGTCTGCTACCTTTTTTAGGTTATTCATCAGGTCTTTGAAAAAATGCTTCTGAATTTTAAGGAACTCGAAAAAATAATTTGCTTCTTTTTCACGATTTCTTTTTTCTTTTCTAGTAACCAAAATAAAAACCCCCTCAAAACAGCCAAGTTTAATTAGGGCTTGCTGAACGAATCAAATTTTAGCTTGTATTCGACTTGTCACTAAGCCATGCCAAAATATTCGTCCAGCAAGCTCTAATTATTTAAATTATTACATATTTAGCCGCATTTTTGGGGGGGGAATAGTTAAATTATCACGAAAAATTTTTACTCCTCAGAGCTGGATGAAGGGGAAGGCATCCCGGACGATAAAATTGAAAAGCTGGGCGAGCCGTTCTATACGACAAAAGAAAGAGGAACCGGACTTGGTTTGATGATCAGTTATAAAATCATAAAGGAGCATAAAGGCTTCATTCAAGTCCAAAGCAAAGTACGGGAAGGCACAACTTTTCATATCTTTCTTCCCGTGCAGCAGGAAGCAGGTGATGAAAATGGCTTTTATTTGGCTGGAAAGCCCAATCGGACCTTTAACAGTAAGGGCTGATGAAAAAGGCATTACGGCCGTTTCTTTCGGCAAAACAGATGAAGAGGGTATGCCGGAACCCCGCCACCCGCTGCTTTTGCGCGCAGCCAGTGAACTGGAAGCGTATTTTGCAAAGAAAAGAACCCGTTTTGATGTGCCGGTTTCTGTCTCCGGCACTCCCTTTCAAATGGCGGTTTGGGAAGCGCTGAAAAAAATTCCGTATGGGGAAACGTGCTCGTATAAAGACATCGCTGAGGCTGTCGGGAACCCGAAAGCCGTGCGGGCCGTCGGGCAGGCGAACCGGAAAAACCCTGTTCCGATCCTGATCCCCTGCCACCGCGTGATCGGAAAAGACAAGTCGTTAACAGGCTATGCCGGGAGCCGGATCGATCAAAAGGCATTCCTGCTCCATCTTGAAGGGGCGATTATCTAAAAGGGGCAAAGTTTTGAAATCCCGCGCGGACCAAGGTTCAACTTTTATCTCTTTTGTTTTTCCATTGTAAAAATTTTTCCAAATCCGGGGTCACTTGCGTCAGGAGAAAAGCAAGCACGGCGGTGTCGTCAACAAGGCCCGCGCCGGCAAGAAAATCAGGGATGATGTCAATGGGAGATACGAAATAAATAAGGCCGATTACAATCATGAGAATCGTCCGGTACGGAACGGTGCGGTATTCGCCTTTTGCCCATGCCCTGACAAGCTGGAAAAGGACGCGGATTTTACTCCACATATTGGCAAGCGTGATTTTGTTGGAGAGTGCTTTTTTCTCCGCGCGGTTAACCAGATCGCCGGTTTTTTTCCGGTCGTTTAAATACTGTTTTGCTTTTGAACGAAATAACCATCCGGCTGCTTTGGCCAGCAGAAAATTTTTTGCCATCTGCTTCACTTCTTTCATGTCTTTTTCTCTTTTATTTTTCCACTGCGTGACCAAAAAAAACATGGAGCGGTGAAAAACGGGTGGTTTTTTCGGGAGATGTGAAAATTTTTGGCGAAAATTTTGTCTAATATTGCGATTGTATTTACATTTCCGTCAAGACCTGCGATACTACTTTAGTAATGGTAAAATAAGCAGGATGGGGGCAGGGCTTTTGCGCCTTTCCGGCTTGCAGAGAACTTTTGCCACGATGCCATCATGCGGAAAACCGGCAGAATAGTCCGCCATTTTCCATGTGTAACACCTCACATTTTTTGAAGCATAATCGGGGGATAACAATCATTCAATAGAAAAAGAGAACTAAAGGAGAATTTGGAAGTGGACACGCACATGTTAGAGGAGAACAAGTATCTTTACAGAATTCAGAAAAAACGTCAGGAAATGATGGAGCTTGGGAAAAAACTGGGCCTGACGCATGAGAAAACGGTCCGGTGCAGCCAGCAGCTGGATTCGCTCATGAATGAGTATGAAGCCTATCGAAAGCAGCACAACGCCCGGTCATCCGAAATGGTGATTATCCGGGAAATGTCATTCATATTGTATGAAAAAGTGCAGCGGCTCAATCTGGCTGAAGCGAGAAAAACGTATAAAGCCATGCAGCTTGTTTAACAAACAGGGGAACTGCTTCCAACCTTTGCATCTTGGTTTTGCTCCTTTGAGTGCGGATGAATCCCTGATCAATATTCCGGATGAATATGTTTCCCGCCCGCCTTTTTGTTTGGACTGGTTTTGGCCGGGTAATAAAACCCGGCTTTCTTCCGATTGATTTACAACAGCCGGGTTTGGACTGCGTTCGATCTTTTTACAAACATAAAAAACCCGGCAGATGGCCCGTGCTGTCCATCTGCCGGAATGCAAAAACCGGCATGGGCTATGTCCGCATGCCGGTTTTTGCTTTATTTTTCCGCGATGGCAATGTCACCTTCGCGGACTTCCGCTTTTAAGTTTTTGCTTTCCGGATGGTCGAGGATAAAGTCGGCAATCCGGTCTTCAATTTTTTCCTGGATAACGCGGCGGATCGGGCGGGCCCCAAATGCCGGGTCATAACCGAGTTCGGCGATTTTTTCTTTCGCTTCTGCTGTCACGTCAAGCGTAATCGCTTGTTCGTTCAGCGTTTCATTCAGTTCGCCGAGCATCAGGTCAACAATTTTAACCAAATGTTCTTTTTCAAGTGGTTTAAATTCGATAATGTTGTCGAAACGGTTCAGAAACTCCGGTTTGAAGAAGTCGCCGAGTGAATCGAGAATATTCGATTCTTTGATCGCTTCACTTTTAGCGAACCCGACTGTTTTATGCTTAAATTGGGTGCCGGCGTTGCTCGTCATAATGATGACGGTATCTTTGAAGCTGACCGTCCGCCCTTGGGCATCGGTTAAGCGCCCGTCATCGAGAATTTGCAGAAACATGTTCAAAACATCCGGGTGCGCTTTTTCAATTTCGTCGAGCAAAATAATGCTGTACGGGTTGCGGCGCACTTTTTCCGTCAGTTGGCCGGCATCTTCATAACCGACATAGCCGGCAGGTGCCCCGATCAGTTTCGAGACGCTGTGTTTTTCCATATATTCGCTCATGTCAAGCCGGATCATCGCATCTTTCGTGCCGAACAGTTCTTCCGCGAGCCGTTTTGTCAGTTCCGTTTTTCCGACGCCGGTCGGGCCGACGAACAGGAACGAACCGATCGGGCGGCTTTTCGCTTTCAGGCCGGCACGCGAACGGCGGATTGCTTTCGCCACTTTCCGGACCGCTTCATCCTGGCCGATCACTTTTTTAGCGAGGTTTTCTTCCAGATGCTGCAGTTTTTTCGCTTCATCCGCTTCGAGTTTGCCGACCGGAATACCCGTTTTCTTTTCGACGATTTCCTGAATTTGCGTGACATCGACAACCGGTTTGGCTTCGGTTTGTCCGGAAGCAGCCAGCTCGTTCAGTTTTTGTTCTTCTTTTTTCAGTTCGGCTGCCTTTTCATAGTTTTCCGTTGCAACCGCAGTTTGTTTTTCCTGCGCAATTTCAGCAAGCCGTTTTTGGATATCTTCTTTGCTCGGAACCGCAATCGTCAGGTTCAATTTCGAACCGGCTTCATCCATCAGGTCGATCGCCTTATCCGGCAGGAAGCGGTCCTGGATGTAGCGGTGCGACAACTTCGCACAAGCTTCAATCGCTTCATCGGTATAGGAAACGTGGTGGTAGTTTTCATACCGGTCTTTTAAGCCGCGCAAAATCATGACGGTTTCTTCGAGGCTTGGTTCATTGACCTGTACCGGTTGGAAACGCCGTTCAAGTGCGGCATCTTTTTCAATTTGCCGGTATTCTTTCAAAGTGGTCGCGCCGATAACCTGGATTTCGCCGCGGGCAAGCGCCGGTTTCAAAATATTGCCTGCGTCCATCGAACCTTCTGCAGAACCTGCGCCGACAAGCAGGTGAATTTCGTCAATAAACAGAAGCACGTTTTTCCGTTGTTCCAGTTCGGCAATCAATTTTTTCATCCGTTCTTCAAATTGGCCGCGGATTCCCGTGTTTGCGACAAGCGAAGCCACATCGAGCAAGTAAACTTCTTTATGCCGCAGTTTTGCCGGAACCTGTTTTTCGGCAATTTTTAAAGCGAGCCCTTCTGCAATGGCGGTTTTTCCGACGCCCGGTTCGCCGATTAACACCGGGTTGTTTTTATTGCGCCGGTTTAAGATTTCAATGACGCGGGCGATTTCTTCATCACGGCCGATGACAGGGTCAATTTGCCCGGCCCGTGCAGCAGCGGTCAGGTTGCGGCCGAACTGGTCAAGTAGTCCGTTGCCGCCGCCCTGTGTTTGCGTTTGTACGGTTTGTTTCGCGCCGTTCGGCTGGAACCCGTTGGCGTTCATTTGGTTAAAGAGGTCGTTGAATCCTCCGAATCCGAAGTTTCCAAATCCGTTATTCATAAACATGCCTCCCCAGTTGTTTTCGAATTTTGCCCGTTCTTTTTGGTAGCAGGACTGGCACAGGTTCAATGTTTTTTGGTTTCCGTTCACATTTATATGCATCCCGATCGTCGCTTCGTTTTGATGGCATTTGTCACATAACATCAAACATTCCTCCTTTGATCGGTTTGATTTTGACTATCTTTGACTAATGAGATTGAAAAACAATCAAAGCGCTTTGATTTGCTTTGACCTTAATTGGAAATCAGTATAGCTCAAAATTTCACAAGATGCAAGTCTTTTGCATGCACCCCTTTGATGCATTTTGGCCTTTACAGTAGAATGGCAAAGTCATTTGTCTTGTGCTGAAAAAAGGAAACGGCATCTGCGAGTCACCTTTTGACTATTTTTGACCTTTCTAATATCATGATACAACTGCGCGGCCCGAAAATCAAAAGATCTGCATTTGTCATTTGCGCTATCGGCCAATGGCACCATCTTATAATTGACTATCTTTGACCTTTGCCTATAGTATATGACAACTTTTTTTGTTTGTAAAGGTTTTTTTGACTTTTTTTGACCAATTTTTTAGCGGCGGAAATGAACCGGCAGGGCTATTTTAAGAAAGCGGGACATAGGATAGTAACGGAGCCGGCAGGTTGTCTTATTTTTTCTTAAAGGGGTGCAGGCGTTGAATAAGTGGGGCGGTGCTGTCCAAATCGCAGCCGTATATATTGGAACGGTGATCGGGGCAGGGTTTGCAACAGGGAAAGAAATTACCGTTTTCTTTACACAGTTTGGGCTGTATGGATTGCTTGCCATCTGCCTTTCAGGGTTTTTATTTATTTTCTTTGGCACAAAAATGATGGAAAAAGCGATCGATTTACATGCGGATTCCTATGAAACCTTAAACCGGTATTTATTTGGCAAAAAAGCGGCCGGTTTCGTGAATGTGATGATGATGGCCATGCTATTCGGGGTCTGTGGCGTCATGCTGTCCGGTGCGGGTGCTGTTTTCGAGGAACAGCTCCGTGTTGGCAGGGGGACAGGGATTTTATTGACGGTGCTGCTCGCCTTTTTTGTCATGTGCTTTGGCATCAAGGGGCTGCTTGGCGTCAACACGTTTGTCGTGCCTTTGATGCTTTTGTTTAATTTTCTCCTTTTGTCGCAGTCCGTCCAGTCACCCGGATTTTTTCAAGCGCTCATGGCCCGGCCGGAAAGTGTTGATATGCCCCGTGCCCTTCTCCGCGCCCTTTCCTATGCGGCTTTGAATTTGGCGCTCGCGCAGGCGGTGCTTGTCCCGGTTGCGGCGGAAGTGAAAGATAAGGAAGTCGTCCGTGCCGGCGGGATACTGGGCGGGCTGTTTTTAACGCTCATCCTGATTTCCAGCCATTTGTCACTGGTCACGCTGCCGGACGTTGCCCAAGTGGAGATTCCGATGGCGCATATTGTGAAAGCGAGTTTTCCGGGCATTTATTTTATTTATGTTCTGCTGATTTTCGGGGAAATTTTCACTTCTATTATCGGGGATGCCTACGGGCTTGAGCGGCAAATGCAAAAATATATCCCGATGAAAAGCGGTTTGCTGTACGGGTTGATTTTTTCCGCCATTCTGCTGATCAGCAGCTTGCATTACGGCCCGCTATTATCGGTTTTATATCCCTTGTTCGGCTATTTCAGCCTTGTTTTTATGATGGCACTCGGAATAAAGACGATCCGGGGGTGACCGGTAAGGCATTCAAAACAGCTTTGCGCGGTTGTTATGCATTTGTGGCGGGCAAATGCCGAAAAAAAGCCGTCCCCCTGCTTAAAAAATCGGCAGGAAGACGACAAGCAGCAAATCAAAGGTAAGATGCGACAAAATTTGCGCAGACAGGCTCCGTTTTTTTGCATACAGCAGCCCCCAGAAAATCGAACCGGCAAAAGCGGCAATGACCATGATTTTTAATCCGCAGTAAAAATAAACGGATGCGTTCAATACGGCGGAAATCAAAATCGCATATTTCGCTTCCATCATTTTCATGAGCCGGGCCTGGACAAATGAACGCCAAAAAATTTCTTCTCCGGGGATGAGAATCAGGACAAGCGCTAAGTAATGCCAGAAGGATTCGGGCGAAAAACGCCTGTATGCGCGGGCGACTTCATTGTCAAGCCCGCCCGGCAAAAAACCGAGTACTGTATTGCCAATTCTGAAAATAATATAGAGGAGAAAACCCGAAAAAATGCCATACAACAGCAATTGAAGGTACGGAAGCTTTTCGTGTTTTTCTGATTTTCCAAGAAAAACCGTGTAACTGATCAAAAACAGCATTGCTCCGGAATATAAATACCAAAAAACGGAGGTATCCCGAAACGTAATATATAGCAGAAGGTGGGCGATCAAGATACTTCCGAGAAGCTTTGTATCCACCATGTTTTTTGCCACCGCCAATGCGCTCCTTTCTTAAGTTCGCAAACCGCCGGCAAAAAAACCGGGAAGGGCCAAAAAGAGATCCGGCCCCGCAGTCCGGCCTTCGCGGCATTGGGTCAAACAAAAATACATTGAATATTTTAGCAGAGAAATAGGGAAAAAGGTATCCGGGAAAATAATGTTAAAAAATTCACAATCATAGAAACGGCAGTAAAAAACCGGCATGTGCCGGTTTTTTACTGCGCGGTAAGCGTTTGAATTAATGTAAAGCCGAATGGATAACCTGATAGTTTTTATGATTGACCACTGTTTTTTCATCAAGCTCCAGTTCCTGATAGTTTTCCATATAGGTTAAATCCACGATGACCGAGTTCTCGTTCACCTTTTCGACAATTCCTTGAAGCCCGTCTTTAAATTCAATAATGTCACCAATTTGTGCTTTTTTCATTGCGGTCCTCCCGTAAGAAAGTATTGTAACCAGTTTGCACTATTTTTCTGAAAAATTCAAGGCGAAAGGAACAGAAAAATACAAATCGGGCCGGTTTTAAAAAATCGCGAAAGCAAACAAGTAGGCGGCAGGAAGAATGTGGTACAATACCGGGTGGGGTGGTCGTATGTCGGAAGAAGAAATCAGACAGGAAATCAACCGGCTTCGCAACAGGGAAATCGAAGAATTATTCGTCAGCCGTGAAGATTTTATGGACTTCCGGAAAGTGCTTATTGCCGAGGAAGACTTTAAACATTTTAAGGGCATTGCCTTGCGCGGCGGGAATGTCCGCTATATTTATTTGGACGAGCCGGAAATCTGACCGGGGCATGCATAATTTTGTGCATTTTTAAGCAAAATGAAGTCAACTCTGATGATTGTTTTATTTGGAAAGGCATGTTATTCTATTACGGGGATTTTGTTTTTCCCGCACTGTGCAATATTTGTCATTTTTTTGATCCGGCCGGGGACATGCGTGTTCCCGGTTTCGGGCGAGGCGTGTTTTTGGCACGGATGGGCCGCGCGTACTTTGAGGGAGCAGCCTGCTGAATAACCGGGGATGAACGGTGTTTGCAGGTACCCGGCATCGCTGCGGTTTTTTTCAACCCCCGTTTGCAAAATTTGTCATTTGTATGAAGATGGTTGATAAATATTGACGAAAAATGTACAGTGCATTATTTTTAGAACTATATTATAGAAAAGGAGTCGTTCTACCCATGGCTGAAAAACAATTTAAAGTAACAGCAGATACAGGAATCCACGCACGTCCTGCTACATTGCTCGTACAAACGGCAAGCAAATTCGATTCAGATATCCAATTGCAGTATAAGGATAAGAAAGTGAACCTGAAATCGATCATGGGGGTTATGTCCCTTGGAATCGGCAAAGGCGCCGACATTACCATTTCTGCAGAAGGCAACGATGCACAAGATGCATTGAACGCTTTAGCTGAATTAATGAAAAAAGAGGGTCTGGGCGAATAATGTCAACCATTTTAAAAGGTATAGCAGCATCCAACGGGATTGCCATCGCAAAAGCATATCGCCTGGTAGAACCGGATTTGTCTTTTGAAAAAAGGTCTGTCCAGAATGTTTCGGATGAATTGAAACGCTTTGATACTGCTGTGTCTGAATCCAAGTCTGAACTGCAGGCGATCAGGGAGCATGCAATGAAGGAACTGGGGGCGGACAAAGCAGCGATCTTTGATGCCCATTTGCTCGTTTTGGAAGATCCGGAACTGTTGACGCCGGTCCAGGACAAAATCAGGGATGACCAGGTCAATGCGGAATACGCATTGAAAGAAGTTGCGGATATGTTCGTGACCATGTTCGAACAAATGGACAACGAATATATGCGCGAACGTGCAGCGGACATCCGCGACGTGACAAAACGGATTCTGGCTCATCTGCTGAAAGTGGATATTCCGAATCCAAGCATGATCTCGGAAGAAGTCATTGTCATTGCTGAAGACTTGACCCCTTCTGATACGGCGCAGTTGAACCGCCAGTATGTAAAAGGTTTTGCAACAAATGTCGGCGGGCGTACGTCCCACTCTGCGATCATGGCGCGTTCTTTGGAAATCCCTGCAGTCGTCGGGACGAAAACGGCGATCCAGGATATCCAAAACGGCGACCTTGTCATCGTGGACGGCAACAATGGCGATGTCCATGTGAATCCGACACCTGAAGTGGTCGATGAATACAAACAAAAGCAGGAACAATTTGAACGGCAAAAAGCCGAATGGGCGAAGCTGGTCAATGAAAAATCCGTTTCGAAAGACGGCCATACGGTTGAACTGGTTGCCAATATCGGCACCCCGAACGATCTCGACGGCGTGATCCGGAACGGCGGGGAAGGCGTCGGCCTGTACCGTACAGAGTTCCTCTATATGGGCAGGGACGAGCTTCCGTCAGAAGAAGTGCAATTTGAAGCCTATAAAGCGGTGCTTGAAGGCTTAAAAGGCAAACCGGTTGTAGTCCGTACGCTGGATATCGGCGGCGACAAAAAACTGCCATACTTGCCGCTTCCGGAAGAAATGAACCCGTTCCTCGGCTTCCGTGCGATCCGCTTGTGCCTGGACAGACAGGATATTTTCCGCACCCAGCTGCGTGCATTGCTCCGCGCGAGCGCATACGGCAACCTGAAAATTATGTTCCCGATGATTTCCAATCTGGATGAATTCCGCAAAGCAAAAGCGATTCTTTTGGAAGAAAAAGAAAAGCTTATCCAGGAAGGCGTGCAGGTTGCAGATCATATCGAAGTCGGCATTATGGTTGAAATTCCTTCCACTGCCGTAATGGCTGATTTGTTTGCAAAAGAAGTTGATTTCTTCAGTGTCGGCACAAACGATCTGATCCAGTACACGATGGCTGCAGACCGTATGAACGAACACATTTCGTATTTGTACCAGCCGTATAACCCGGCCATTTTACGCCTTGTGAAACGCGTCATTGACGCGGCGCACAAAGAAGGCAAATGGGCCGGCATGTGCGGCGAAATGGCCGGAGACGAAATCGCTATTCCGATTCTGCTCGGCCTCGGCCTTGATGAATTTTCAATGAGCGCTTCTTCGATTTTAAGGGCCCGTTCCCAAATCAGGAACCTGAATAAGGCTGATATGGAAAAACTGGCAGAAGACGTTTTGAACCTCACAACGAACGAAGAAGTAAAAGAACACGTGAAAAAAGTTCTTTCAAAGGCATAAAAAAAATTTTTCAAAAACAGGTTTAGGGGCGAAGGAAGCGGGTATATGTAAACCATCCCAGCATTAAGGGTAGTATTATTGGTATCCAGTATTGTTACAATACCGGATGTATATCGTTTCTTTCTCATTTTTCCCCCTATTTTTGCCGAGTGGCTTTGCCATTCGGCTTTTTTTTGGATTGCGCTTTGGCGGAGCGCACATCAAAATGCCGGATATCCATTTTTAACGGAAAAATGGTGGGGAAGCCGGTTTGAAGCTTTATCGTGTATGGATGGGGAAAAATCGTTTATAATGAAGACAGGATTTTGTGAACATAAGATTTCGGGGAGGGATTTTGAATGGATTTAGGGTTGAAAGGAAAAGCCGCCCTTGTTGCCGCTTCCAGCCAGGGGCTTGGGAAAGCGGTAGCCAAACAACTTGTAATGGAAGGCGCGGATGTCCTCATTACAAGCCGGAATGAAGAAAAACTGCAGGCGGCAAAAGAAGAATTATCCGCTTACGGCACCGGAAAAGTAGCGTATATCCGGGCAGATATTACCCATCCGGAAGATATTCGCGCCATGGTACAAAAAGCACGGGATACATTCGGCAGACTGGATATACTGGTCAACAATGCAGGAGGACCGCCGGCCGGAAGTTTTGAAGATATGGCGGATGAAGACTGGCAAAAATCATTCGAACTGAATCTGCTTTCGTACATACGCATCATCAGGGAAGCATTGCCACTTTTAAAGAAAAACGGCGGCCGGATCATCAACATTGCCTCTTCATCCATTAAGGAGCCGATCCCGGGGCTGATTTTGTCGAATACGTTCCGGACGGGCATTGTGGGGCTTTCGAAAACGCTGGCGGAAGAATTTGCCCCGTACCAAATCCTTGTGAATACGGTCGGCCCGGGCAGAATTGCAACGGACCGGATCGTCCATCTTGACAAAGTGACAGCGGAGAAAACCGGAAAATCGATGGAAGAAGTCCAGGCAAAGGAACTGGAGTCGATTCCGCTCGGCAGATACGGCGAACCGGACGAATTCGGGAAGTTTGTTGCGTTTCTGGCTTCGGAAGCCAATTCCTATGTTACCGGAAGCAGCTTCCTGATCGACGGCGGAAAAGTCAAATCGATTTAATTTGCCAGGTTTAAAGCAGATCATGCGGGGTATAAAATAGAGGAAAGATTGTTTTCTTCCTTGTACCCCCATGTTTGCTTTTGGCCTGCTGTGATGCAGGCTTTTTTGTTTATTTGCGAAAAAGGGGGACCCAGGATGAAAAAGATCGGATTTATCGGGCTAGGCGTAATGGGCCGGAGCATGGCGCAAAATTTGCGGAATGCAGGATATCCGCTTTTTGTCTATAACCGGACAAAAGAAAAAGCGGAGCCACTTCTCAAAGCAGGAGCCGAATGGTGCAGCACGCCGGCAGAAACGGCTGCAAAATCAGATATCGTCATTACGATGGTCGGCTATCCGCACGATGTGGAAGAAGTGTATTTCGGGGAAAACGGGCTGCTTGGCGCGGCGAAAGAAGGAACGATCCTGATCGATATGACCACTTCCACGCCGACCCTTGCCAAAAAGATTGATGAAGCGGCTAAAGCGAAACAGGTGAAGGCGCTTGATGCACCGGTTTCCGGTGGCGATATCGGGGCGCAAAAAGGCAATTTGACGATTATGGTAGGCGGCGACGAATCGGTATTTGAAGAAGTAAAACCGGTTTTTTCCGTACTCGGGGAAAATATCGTGCTGCAGGGCGGCCCGGGATCCGGCCAGCATACCAAAATGTGCAACCAGATCGCCATTGCCTCCAATATGATCGGCGTGACAGAGTCGGTTGTGTATGCGAAAAAAGCAGGACTCGATCCGGAAAAAGTGCTCAAATCTATCAGCGCCGGGGCAGCCGGGAGCTGGTCAATGTCCAATCTTGTTCCGCGCATGCTTGCGGGCGATTATTCCCCGGGCTTTTTTATCAAGCATTTTATTAAAGACATGAAAATCGCCCTTGATGAAGCGGAAAAAATGGGGCTCAACCTGCCGGGGCTTGCGCTCAGCAAAAAATTATATGAAGAACTGGCCGCAAAAGGTGAAGAAAATAGCGGCACACAAGCATTGATTAAATATTGGTCCAAGTAAAGTTTGCCCGCCGGCATATGCCGGCGGGCTTATTTTTTATGCTGGCGGGATCATCCTGGCCGGGTCATATGCCCATGTTCCAGCAAATTTTGTTAACACGGGAAGCCGTTATGGTTTAACGCAGGCTTCTCTCTTTATGGCGAACGCGGCGCCAGCAAGCCAGCAAGGAATGAAAATATATTTCATTTTCAGCATAACACCCATTGCCCATGGAATGCGGTACCGGCGGAAAAATGAAAATCAGCCGGCGCATATTTCAGGATAGATTTGCAACAAACTTTTCCATGCGCGCAAGCCCTTTTTCAAGTTGATCCATGCTGCATGCGTAAGACATCCGGAACCAGCCTTCGCCGTACTTCGAAAAAGCGCTGCCCGGGACAACCGCGACTTTTTGCTGTTTTGCCAGATCGAGCGCAAAATCGAAAGAGGACCGCTTCAACGCTTCCGGCACCTTTGCGAATACGTAAAAAGCCCCGTCCGGTTTCACATACCCGATGCCGATCTCATCCAGCCTCCTGCATACATAGTCTCTCCGCTTTTCATATTCCTTTTTCATGGCGTGCGCGTCATCGATGCCGGCTGTCAGCGCTTCAAGCGCCGCCATCTGGGAAATAGAAGGCGCGCACGACACATTATATTGGTGGACTTTTAAAATATGCTTTGTGAGCCATTCCGGCGCAAACACGAAGCCGATCCGCCAGCCGGTCATCGAGTGGGACTTTGAGACGCCGTTAATGACGATGGTCTGCTCCGGCAAAAACGAAGCAATCGAGACGTGCTGCAGATTGTACGTTAGCTCGCTGTAAATTTCATCGGCCAGAATGAAAATATCACGGCCGCGGAGCAGGTCTGCAATTTCCTGCAATTCCGCCTTTTCGAGCGTAACCCCTGTCGGATTGGAAGGGTACGGCAAAATGATGCATTTCGTTTTTGCTGTGATAGCCTGGCGGATGAGATCCGCGGTTAGCTTAAACCGGTTTGCCCTTGTGTCCACGTGCACCGGAACGGCTCCCAACAGGCGGATGGCCGGTTCATACCCCGGGTAAACGGGCCCGGGCAGGATGACTTCGGAACCGGGTGTCAATACGGTTCTGAGCGTAATATCGATCGCCTCGCTGGCGCCGATCGTGACAATGACTTCCGTTTCCGGTTTATAAGACAGATTGTATTTCGTTTTTACAAATTGTGCTGCAGCCTTGCGTAAAGCAAGGTCGCCGGCATTGTGGGTATACGTTGTCTTATTTTCTTCAATGGCGCGGATCCCTGCTTGTTTGACATGTTCCGGCGTTTTAAAATCGGGCTGGCCGATTGTAAATGAGACCATGTCTTCGATTCCGGCAACCATGTTTGAAAACTTGCGGATGCCGGATATTTCAATCTCCCGCACATGCGGGTTCAGTAAATGTTCCAAAACCGGTTTCCTCCTCTTTCACGAATTGCTTTTCATTAAATATGTATGTCCTGTTCTTCTTCATCTTACCACGCTTGCACATTTGTGAAAAAGCAATCTTTTCCGTTTGCCCTTTTAGAGGTGAAACATTCTGGTCCATCTGCCGATATAATTCATGTGGGCAAATATTGAGAATCGGGCAGTCTACAAAATGCTCCGCGCCGGATTTTCATACGTTTTAGAACGAGGGGGTGAGAAAGATGAGTCTAGAGCACGAGATTTTACTGGAAAGTGGCACAAACGAAGTAGAGATTGTAGAATTTTCTGTTGCACAAAATCATTATGGCATCAATGTCATTAAAGTAAAGGAAATTATCATGCCGGCTGCGGTCACCACCATTCCGCACGCCCATCCAAATGTTGAAGGCATTATCCAGCTGCGCGGGGAAATACTGCCGGTTGTTAATTTGCGCAAAGTGCTCGGTTATCCGCCTGAAACGGGCGAGGATGACAAATTTATCGTGACGGAGTTCAACCAGCAAAAAATTGTCTTTCATGTGGACAATGTTTCAAAAATCCACCGGTTCTCCTGGGATCAAATTGAAAAACCGTCTGGGATGTATGCGGGCACCGATACACAGGTGATCGGCGTGATCAAGAAAGAAGACATGATGATTTTGCTGCTTGATTTTGAAAAAATGATTGCGGAAATCAACCCGGAAGCCACGATCC
Organism: Weizmannia sp. WK01; assembly: GCF_025905465.1. NCBI lineage: Bacteria > Bacillati > Bacillota > Bacilli > Caryophanales > Bacillaceae > Heyndrickxia > Weizmannia sp. WK01. The sequence continues at coordinate 1,287,136 of NZ_CP109616.1, forward strand.
GGGTGGAAGAAGTCAAAAAGCTTGGAAAGCGGGAGCGGAACAATAAACGGATTGTGATCGCGGAAGATTCCGGCCTGCTCAGGGAATTGCTCCGCGATACGCTGCTTGAAGCCGGGTATGAACAAATTGCGTTTTTTGAAAACGGGAAAGAAGCATTCGAATATTTATCCGGGATTGCAGAAAGCGGAAAAGAGATTAAAGATGAAGTCCAGCTTGTGATTACGGACATTGAAATGCCGCAAATGGATGGACACCATTTAACGAAAAAAATAAAAGAAGATCCTGCATTAAAAGTGCTGCCGGTTATCATCTTTTCGTCGCTGATCACGGACGCATTGAGGCATAAAGGGGAAATGGTCGGCGCCGATGCCCAAATCAGTAAACCTGAAATCAACCAGCTTATCCTTGCGATGGACGAAAAAGTGCTGTAAACGCAGAAAAGCCCCCGGCTAATCGCGGAGGGCTTTCCTGTATGGTTGCGTATCGTGATTCATCTGGAAGGGGTCTTTTACCCGGTTTTGCAAACGGATTTTCCCGTTATTTGGTTTGCGCTTATTGCGGCTTAGAAAAAGGAGTCACCCAATTTTTTAAAAACCGGTTTGCAATTTTTTCTGCCGGTGCGGGGCTGCCCCGGATGCTGTTGTTTTTCCGTGAGCCCAGTATACTGCTCGAGCAACTGCTTAGCCTGGCTTAAAGGCATGCGGCATTTCGGGTTCCTTGTTTTATGGTCCAGGTATCCGAGATGGGGGAGGTTTTTAAAATCGTCTTTTGACGGCGGAATATGGAATGTATAATCACCGCACTTTACAAGCACATCAGACTGCTGCTGGCTGTACTTTGGATGCTCGGAAAAGTGTAGCCCGACTTTCAGTGCTTTCCCTTCCCGGATCATTTTTTCAAGCGCTTTTTTCTTTAAAAGGTAAAGAAATTTTGGATTGGTTGCGGTTTTCGCATGGCGATTGACCGTGAATACAGCATAAGAGAGGTTTTCGATTGTAGGTTGTAATGGAGCAGGTTTATGCGAATTCAAATAGAGAACTCCTTTCATTTTTAATCATATTATTTTTTAGTCAATTATACTACTTTTCGTTTATTTTGGAAAGAAAGCAACATGAAAATGTCCATTTTTTTACATACTTCTGCGGCCGTTTGTTTTATAATGGTTCAAGAGTGACGTGATCACAAGCTTGGGAGGAAACCAGTTCATGAAGCGATTGGTGCAGTTGAAATGGATTGTTGTTTTAGTATGGGCATTGATCAGCATTTTATTGGCATGGAAAGCGCCGGCAATGGAACCATTAGTCAGGGAAAAAGGCCAGATTAAGGTTCCGGAAGGTTATGCCTCGCAACGGGCGGCTGAAATCAAAAGCCGGCACCAGCAGACAGAAAACCACGGTACAAGCGTCATCATCGTGTTCCATGACCGGGTAAAAATATCCGGCCATGAGATGGGGCATATCCGGAGCACACTTGAACGGCTGGAAAAAAATAAAAAGCAATATGCGATTACGGGCTTAACAACCCATTTTCGCGAGCCGGCCCTTAAAAGTGAGCTTGTCTCCAAAGACGGAAAAACGGTGATGGCCATTGCCAGCGTGGATCCGGGCAAGAAGTCTTTTAAAACAGTGCGCGCGGCTTTGCAGAAAGCGGTAAAAACGCCGGGCGTCGAGGTGATGATGACCGGCAACAGGCTGATCAATGAAGATGTCACGGACAGATCACAGGCGGGCTTGAAAAAAACAGAAGCGATTACGATTGTTTTCATCCTGGCCGTCCTTGTGCTCGTGTACCGTTCAATCGTCGCGCCGCTCATCCCGCTATTAACGGTCGGGCTTTCTTATCTTGTCAGCCAGTTTATCGTTGCGATACTCGTCGACAAGCTTGATTTTCCGGTTTCAAATTTTACGCAAATTTTTCTCGTTGCTGTTTTGTTCGGGATTGGTACGGATTATTGTATTTTGCTGCTCAGCCGCTTTAAGGAAGAACTGGCGGATGGCAAAGAAACATTGCCGGCCATTCTTGCGACTTACCGTTCGGCCGGGAAAACGGTGCTGTTCAGCGGCATTGCCGTCCTGATCGGTTTTGCCTCGATCGGGCTTGCCAGTTTTAAGCTGTACCAATCCGCTTCTGCCGTTGCGGTCGGGGTAGCCGTTTTGCTGTTTGCCCTGTTTTCGATTGTGCCGTTTTTTATGGCTGTGTTAAAGAAAGGGCTGTTCTGGCCTGTGCGCGGGGACATTTCCCACCATGAAAGCAAAATTTGGGAACGGGCCGGCCTTTTTGCGCTGGCAAGGCCGTTTCTTTCCCTTGCGATTGTGGCGGTGATCATGGTTCCGCTATTGATCAGCTATAACGGAAAGCTGTCTTTCAATTCTCTCGATGAACTCGGGGACAACTACGATTCCGTAAAAGCGTTCAACATCATTGCCGAAAGTTTCGGCGCCGGGAAAGCAATGCCGGCCGAAGTCGTCCTCGAGAATGATGAGCCTGTTAAATCAAAAGACTATCTCGCTTTAATCGAGAAAATCAGCGCTGATCTGGATAAAGTCCCGCATGTTGCACAAATTCAAAGCGCGACAAGGCCGGACGGTTCGGTAATGAAAGAAATTTATGTCAAAAACCAGGCCAAAACATTGGGTGAGGGGCTGGAAAAAAGCCATAACGGCATTCAGAAAATCAAATCAGGATTAACGGGGGCATCCGGTTCCCTGGAAAACGCCAAATCAAAGTTTAAAGAAGCAACCGACGGGATCGGAGAGCTGGAGGCCGGTTCAGAGAAAATCTCAGCCGGCATGGGGAATCTGTCAAACTCGCTCAGCCGGATTGAAGAAGGCATCCAGAGCGGTTCGGCGGGCGCGGACGAACTGAAAAGCGGGGTAAAAAATGCCCAGCAGCAGGCAAAGGAACTGCAGTCCGGTTTTAACCAGCTGTATGGAAAATACCAGCTCGTCCAGTCTGGCATCCGCCAGTTTATCAGCCAAACGGACCAGTTGCCGGCTGATATTCCGAAGCAGGTCAGCTCCCTGCAAGCGGCTTACCAGGCGTTTTTAAAAGATAATCCGGAAGCAGCGAATGACCCGCAATTCCAAAAAGTGCAGCAGGCGATGAATGAGCTTGGGCTCGGCACCGGTAATGACAATGATACCATTGTCAGCCTGTACCGCCAGATTGATGCCGTCACAGCAACATTGGAAAGCGTGGACGCAAAACTTTCAGCGATTTCCGCCGGGCTTGGCCGCTTTGCCGATGGGTTTACGCCGATCATCAACGGGCTTGATCAGCTTGAAAACGGTTTGAACCAGACCGCAGCAGGCCAAAACGAAGTGATCCGGAAAATCCCGGCGCTGCAAAAAGGGCTTCAGGGGATCGCGGACGGCCAGGCACAGCTGAAAACCGGCCTCACGACGTTTGGAACCCATATGAATCAGCTTTCCGATGGTCTTGATAAAAGCGCAGCAGGACTCGGGAAAATCGAATCCGGGTTGTACGATGCCGGTTCTTATCTGAATGATTTGGCGGATGAAACAAGTATGGAACAGTCCGGCATTTATATTCCGGATGCCCTGCTTTCAAATGCGGATTATCAGAAAGCGCTTGGCCATTATATTTCGAAAGACGGAAAAATGGTGACTTTTCATCTGATATTAAATGAAAACCCGTATTCCAACAGGGCAATGGCTGATATTAGTCATATCAACCGGGCATTAAAAGACGCCGTAAAGGGGACAAAATTGGAAAATGCCCACATCGGGATCGGCGGCGTGTCAAGCATCAACCGCGATTTGGATAAGATGTCGAAAGCGGATTACACGCGTACCGTTACTTTTATGCTGATCGGGGTGGCCGCCGCACTTTTGATTTTCTTGCGGTCGATCGTCATGCCGCTCTATTTGCTGGCGTCCCTTCTTATCACTTATTTTGCATCTGCCGGTTTAACGGAAATCATTTTTGTCCATCTGCTCGGCTATCCGGGTATCAGCTGGGCGGTGCCGTTCTTCGGTTTTGTCATTTTAATCGCGCTCGGTACCGACTATTCCATCTTTTTAATGGAACGGTTCAATGAATACCAGCATTTGCCTGCAAAAGAGGCGATTTTGCTTGCCATGAAAAAGATGGGGACCGTTATTCTTTCTGCAGCCATCATTCTTTCCGGCACTTTTGCGGCTATGATGCCGTCCGGCGTTTTATCATTGCTGCAAATCGCCACCCTGACACTTACCGGGCTTCTGTTTTATGCCTTGATCATGCTGCCCTTGTTTGTGCCGGTGCTTGTAAAAATGCTTGGGAAGGCAAATTGGTGGCCCTTTATCGCAAATCAGAAGTAAAAAAGGGGCAACAAGTGAGCGACGGGCGGATCACTACCGACGGAAAAAGACAAAAACCGGGAGTGGCGGGACCCGGCAAATGGATGGCCGGCCTAGAAGGAAAGCAACGGCCGCGGATTTCCCGGCCGCACTTTCCGCCCCGGTTTTTTGTATTTTAACTATGCTTTTCGTACATTTCTCTGTAAAATAGAAATATACTTTCACCTGAGTTTTTCAGCGTCAGCAAGCATTTTCTTGATCAGAAAAAGGATGATATTATGGACAAATCGAAAGCTGAAGGACAAACAAAGAAATTCCAGGAACTGCCAATCGATGTTTTTTTCAGCCGCGATTTTCTTTCCAAGCTTTCCGAGACGGTCAGTGTTTTGAAAGTGGAGAACGGGCCGGCGTTTAAGTTTGTTTATGTGAACAAAGAAGAGCAGATGGAAAAGACCGGAAAATTTCTACATGATGTCCTCGGGGAAGAGGAAGCCGCCCGGTTTGCATATTTTTGCCAAACTGCGCTGGAAGATAACAAAGCTGTCGACTTCATTCATCATTCGGATGCAAGGCGCATCCTCCATACTTCTTTGGCCGGCATGAACGGCGGAGAGTGGGTGATTGCCATTACAAGGGATGTGACAGCACTGCTGGATGGCGAACGGATGCTTCCGGATGCACGTACATATCAGCTTGACCCTTTAACAGGCCTTTGGAACAGGCACGCTTTGCTGGATCGGTTGAACAGGAAAACGGCGGAAGCAAAAAAAGGCGCGCCCCATCCGGCTGTATTATATATCGATCTTGACCGTTTTAAATTTTTTAACGATATTCTTGGCCAGCATGTCGGCGATGAAATTTTAAAACGGATAGCCATCCGCCTGAAGCAGCTCCCCTTTTCGGATTACGAAGTGTACCGCCAAGGCGGGGATGAGTTTATCGTGCTTACGGCCGGGCGCTCACGGGAAGAAGTGAAGCAAATGGCGGAACAGATCCTGGCGCTCTTTTATGACCCGTTTAAAATTGAAGGGGAAGATTATTTTTTGACGCCGTCCGTTGGCATCAGCCTGTTTCCGGAAGACGGCGAAGACGGGGAAACGTTAATCAAACATGCGGACACGGCTCTTTTTAAAGTGAAGGAACGGGGGAAAGGGCATTTCCTTTTTTACAGCAAAAAAATGGATGCCGACTTCCATAATTATATTTTGATGGAAGCCCATCTCCGCCGCGCCATGCCGCGCCATTGAAAAAAACGAGCTGGCCGTCCATTATCAGCCGCAAGTGCAGCTCGATACGGGCAAAATTAAAAGTTTTGAAGCCTTGTTGAGATGGCGCAACCCGAAATTCGGTAATGTCCCGCCTTTGAAATTCATTCCGCTTGCAGAAGAAACAGGGCTGATCACTTCAATCGGCGCGTGGGTGATCGATCACGTATGCGCGCAAATTGCACAATGGCGGCAAAAAGGGTGGGCCGGTTTCCGGGTCGCTGTGAATATATCCCCGAAGCAGTTTCTTGATCCCGGCCTGGCCGGACTTATCGGAAGAACGCTTGAAAAATACAAGCTGCCTGCGTCCGTGCTTGAAATTGAAATTACAGAAGGCGCAATGGAAGATAAAGGCCATATTTTAAAAGTGCTTAGCAGCCTGAAAGAAATGGGGCTGACGATATCGGTCGATGATTTCGGAACCGGGTATTCTTCTTTGAACTATCTTAAAAAATTTCCGGTTGACATTTTAAAAATTGACCAGTCTTTTGTCCGGGAACTGGAAAACAGCCAAAAAGATGCGGCCATTACAAAAACGATCATTCACCTTGCCCACCAGCTCGGGCTTGAAGTCGTCGCGGAAGGGGTCGAGGAACAAGGACAGGTGGAGTTTTTGCAATCGGCCCGCTGCCAGAAAGCACAAGGTTACTTCTTCAGCCGGCCTGTCCCCGCCGAAGAAGTGGAAAAGCAGCTGTTTGTGTAAAATCCGTCCGGTTAAATTGCAAAAACGTATTTTCTTTTCCCCTGACTAATGGTACATTGTATGGTATGGTATAGAAAAAAGAATTTCACCAAGACGGCTCTTTCTATCGTTTTCGGTGCCAGCCGGAATCCGGGCCGCATTTTTGGACACGGAAGGAGCGTTCAAAATGAGCGAAAGAATGGACATGATTTTTATCCCGGCTGAGGCTGGATATATTAAAGTTTACGTTTTCGGTTTTTTGCGTGACAGTGCCTGGGGGCAGGCGTATGCGGAATATAACGGCCTGACGGTTGTGGTAAAAGGCTATAACCGTAAGAAAACGATCATCCGGGCATTAACGAAGCTGCATGAGTCCTTATTAAAAATAAAAAAAGATTCTTAGTTTCATACGCCCTGGAAGCACTTGGGCCGGGGCACTGGGATCGTTTGCGACGGTATCCGGCAGCTTGCCGAATCCGTTGATTTTTTTATATATAATGAATGGCTGTTCATTCATGAAAGGGGAGAAGGTTGATGAAAGAAAAAGTTGTCATCGTAACAGGCGGTTCAAGCGGAGTGGGGAAGGCAATGGCGAATAAATTTGCGCAGTCAGAAGCAAAAGTGGTCATTACAGGAAGGGATGAGGAAAAATTAAAGGCAACAAAAGCGGAACTGCTCCGTTACCATTCTGATATTCTCACGGTGCAAATGGATGTCCGGAATCCGGAAGACGTCCAGCGAATGGTGGAAGAGACAGACAAAAAATTCGGACGCATTGATTTCCTTGTCAATAATGCCGCCGGAAATTTTATCTGCCCGGCGGAAAAATTATCGGTAAACGGCTGGAATGCGGTCATCAATATTGTCTTAAACGGGACATTCTATTGTTCACGGACGGTTGGAAACTACTGGATAGAAAAAAAGATCAAAGGGAGCATCCTCAATATGGTCGCCACCTATGCCTGGGGGGCAGGAGCCGGCGTTGTCCATTCTGCAGCGGCAAAAGCGGGTGTGTTATCCTTAACACGTACGCTTGCGGTGGAATGGGGCAAAAAATACGGCATCCGCGTCAATGCGATCGCGCCCGGCCCGATTGAAAGAACAGGCGGTGCGGGCAAGCTGTGGGAATCGGAAGAAGCGGCAAAAAGGACATTAGACAGTGTCCCGCTCGGACGGCTCGGAACGCCGGAAGAAATTGCCGAACTTGCTTTTTTCCTGTTCTCGTCCCATGCTGCCTATATCAATGGAGAAGTGATTACAATGGACGGCGGCCAGTGGCTGAATCAGCATCCTTTTTAAACGGCCGCGAAAGGAGCGGATCATGCAGCAACTGAAAAAAGAACATTTTATCACCCATTTTTCAGCGGAAAACAAGCCGGCTTACAAAGTCCGGCTGAACGAAACGTTTGCCGTGGAGACGTTTGATTGCTACGGCGGAAAAATCACATTGGAAACCCAGCTTAGGACGGAAGTGGACATTCCCTTTATCAACCCGGCGACAGGCCCGATTGAGATTGAAGGGGTTAAAAAAGGCGACATCCTTTGTATCAACATTCAAAATATCGAGCTGGATGAAGCCGGTGTCATGGTGCTTTACCCTGGGATGGGGGTGCTCGGCGAGGATGTAAAAGAAACCGATACGCGCATCATCCGTGTGAAAGACGGTCACATCCAGTTTAACAGCCAGCTTCAATTTCCGGCTGCCCCGATGATCGGCGTTATCGGCGTTGCCCCGGAAAAAGGCGCGGTGCTTTGTGAAACACCCGGGGACCATGGCGGCAATATGGATACGAGATGGATCACAACGGGGTCGACATTGTACCTTCCCGTTTTCCATGATGGTGCCCTGCTTGCGCTCGGCGATCTTCACGCCGCAATGGGGGACGGGGAACTGGACGGTTCCGGCGTGGAGATTGGCGGAAAAGTCACCCTGCAATGCACGAAACTGGCCGGCGCGCCCGCTATCGGCATGCCGGCCGTTGAAACCGACCGCGCATGGTTTTTGATTTCATCGGCAGAAACCGTGGAAGCGGCGACGAAAAAAGGGATGCGAGCGGCTGCAAACAGGTTCCGGGCTGCTTTCGGGCTTGGGTTTAATGACGCCTACAGGCTGTTGAGTGCCACATGCTCCCTAGAAATCAGTCAGATTGTAAATCCGCTTGTGACGGTCAGAATAGCTGTGCCGAAAGCTGTTTTGCCCGATTTGTTCGCGCCGGGCCCTCTGCTTTAAAAGCAGGACACTGAAAAAGTATTCAAGAAACGGTGAGACACTCTGGATGAGCGGTGTCTCGCCGTTTTTATGTTTTCTTTTCAATTTTTTGGAGCGGCTTCTTTTAAAACAGGAGTTTTTTCTCCGGGACAAATCGCAAAAATGTTACAAGGTCTTCCCCGATTTCGGATAAAATAAGGACAGAAACGGCACAAAATGAAAAAATTTGCCGCCGCTCCCTTTTCTAAGCGAAGGTTTTACTGTAAAATTCGAATGGGACAGGTTATCATTTGTGTGAATAAAAGGGTGAATGCCGGCATCCAAAACCGGTACTCACGTTCGTTGAAAGGAGTCCATTATGTCTCAATTATTAGGTATTATCCAAAGACTGCAGGCGATGCAGGAAGCAAAAGATACAGGGGAAGTCCAGCAACGGCGTTTTGAAGTGAACGGCAAGGCGCTCTGCCAGGTGAAATTTTTCCCGCAGACCGGAACGTTTGAACTGGAAGTATTCGATGGGCAAAAACACGCCAGCAAGTACCAGTTTGACGATCTGGATATTGCCGCCATCGAAATCTTTGATATCGTCCAGGAAGGCTCTGACAGTTAAAAAATTTTTTCGCCCGGCACAAAGCCGGGCGTTTTTCTTTCGTCAATCAAGTCCTGTTTATGATAAAATAGTAGTGATCCATCATGCATCAACGGCAAACGAAATAAGCATCTCCTCTTGAAGGTTTTTGTACCTGAAAATACGGAAGAAAAGGAGATTTTTGCAAGATGATTTCATTGCAGAGCCAGGAATTTCTTGAACCGAAAATCATGGATTTTATGATCCCGTCTGAAAAAGTGGCCCATGTGCAGGTTGGGAACAGCCTGGAACATGCTTTGCTCGTGCTGACGAAAAGTGGGTATGCCGCTGTTCCGGTTTTGGACGCCAGCTACCGACTGCACGGCCTGATCAGTTCCGCGATGATCACCGATTCCATTTTGGGGTTGGAACGGATTGAGTTTGAAAAACTAGGCGAGATTAAGGTGGAACAGGTCATGAAGGCGGACATTCCACGGCTGAATGTGCATGACAATTTTGAAAAAGCGTTGCGCTGGCTTGTTGACCACAATTTTTTATGTGTTGAAGACGATGAAGGATTTTTTGCCGGCATTTTTACACGGCGTTCGCTTCTGAAGGAATTGAACCATCATATTCATAAATTGAATCATTTTTAGCGGTGGCACCGCGCAAATGGCTGCGCGGTCCTTTTTTCCATAAACCAAAGAAAACGGATTGGGGTTAACATGAATTTTTCGGAGTGTCAGTTACTGTCTGTTTTAGCACAGGAGTTAAATATGCGGAAGGCGGCTGAACGGCTGTTTGTGTCGCAGCCCGCCTTGTCGCAAAGGCTGCAGTCGATTGAAAAGCAGTGGGGAGCGCAATTGTTTCTCCGCACGCAAAAAGGGTTGATCATAACGCCTGAAGGGGAACTGGTCATCCAGCTCGCCAACGAAATGCTCGAAAGGGAAGAAAATGTGCGGGAAGCCATCCGCACGCTCGACTCAAAAGTGTACGGAACATTAAAAATCGCCTGCGCCACGATCGTCGGCCAAAACTGGCTGCCGAAAGTACTGAAAACATTCGTTGAAAAATATCCGGAGGCAAAAATCTCGCTTGTTACGGGCTGGAGCAGTGAAATTTTGCGGTCCATTTACGAAGATGAAGTCCATATCGGCATTGTCCGCGGCTTGAATGAATGGAAAAGTACGAAAATCCATTTGTTTGAAGATCCGCTCTTTCTTGTAGACCAGGAAATTGACACCCTTGAAAAGCTGCCGGCTGCCGACCGGCCGTTTATCCAGTTTAAAAGCGATTCGAATTATTATCAGGAAATGATGGACTGGTGGCACCGCGAGTTTCAAACTTCCCCGAAACAAACAATCGTAGTAGACCAGATCGAAACGTGCAAGCAAATGGTTTTTAACGGTATTGGCTATGCGATTTTGCCTGCGATCACGCTGGACGGGGCGGAAATCCGCCATCTGCACAAAATTCCGCTCGAAGGGGAAGGCGGGGAGCCGCTGAAACGCGACACATGGCTGCTCGGTTATGACGCCGCGTTTCAATTGAAGCAGGTCCGTGCTTTTGTAAAAGTGGTGCGTGAATTTATTGCGGCGCAGCCCCATATCCTTTAAAATGAAACATATGCGCAAATGATCACATTTACGTGCGAATCTGCTGTCAGGAGGCATACATATGGACATGATGGATGCAAATGAAATCATTTCATTCATAGCAAACAGCAAAAAATCAACACCTGTAAAAGTATATGTGAAAGGAAATGTCGAAGGCCTTGATTTCGGTGAATCAGCCCGTGTTTTTGCAGGCGGCGGCATGGCTGTCGTCTTTGGTGAATGGGAAGAGATTTCGGCCGTGCTGGAAGCAAACCGTGGCAAAATCGCGGATTATGTTGTGGAAAATGACCGCCGCAACTCGGCCATTCCGCTTCTCGATTTAAAAGGAATCAACGCCCGCATTGAACCTGGCGTCACGATCCGTGACCGTGTGGAAATCGGCAATAACGCCGTCATTATGATGGGGGCCGTAATCAATATTGGCGCCGTCATTGGAGAAGGCACGATGATCGACATGAACGCCGTTTTAGGCGGCCGTGCAACAGTCGGGAAAAACTGCCATATCGGAGCGGGCACCGTGCTTGCCGGGGTCATTGAACCGCCTTCTGCGAACCCGGTTGTCATTGAGGATGATGTATTAATCGGGGCGAATGCTGTGATTCTGGAAGGCGTACGCGTCGGAAAAGGGGCGGTTGTGGCAGCTGGTGCGGTCGTCACGCAAGATGTGCCGCCACATACCGTTGTTGCGGGCATTCCGGCAAAAGTGATCAAAGAAATTGACGAAAAAACAAAATCCAAAACCGAAATCATGAAAGACCTCAGAAATTTGTAAGCCGGGGACGGGTGCCAAAAAAACGGTGCCCGGCCTTTTTTGCCATACCGGAAAGGAAGGACTGGATATGGAAACGAATTTGATTGCCATCAGGCGGGATCTGCACCGGATTCCCGAACTCGGATACAAGGAGCATAAAACACAGCGGTACATCCTTGATTTTATTTCGCGTTTGCCAAAAGGCCATCTTGAAGTGAAAACATGGAAAACCGGGGTGCTTGTAAAAGTAAAGGGGACCTGCCCCGAAAAAAAGATTGGTTACCGGACGGATATAGACGGCCTGCCGATCAAAGAAGAGACAGGGTTCCCGTTTCAATCGGAACACGAAGGAAACATGCATGCGTGCGGTCACGATTTTCATATGACGATTGCACTCGGGATTTTATCGCATTTTGCAAGCCGGCCCGTTAAGGATGATCTGATCTTTATTTTTCAGCCGGCAGAAGAAGGGCCTGGCGGGGCGAAAGCGATGCTGGAAGAAGTGCTGCACGATGAATGGCAGCCGGACCTTGTGATGGCACTCCATGTTGCGCCGGAATACCCGGCTGGTACGGTGGCGGTAAAAAAAGGGCTGCTGTTTGCCAATACATCTGAACTGTATATTGACCTGGAAGGAAAGGGCGGGCATGCGGCCTATCCGCAGCATACAAAGGATATGGTGGTGGCGGCGGCCCATCTGGTGACCCAGCTCCAGTCTATTATCTCACGCAATATCGACCCGCTCGACAGCGCAGTGGTGACCATCGGGAAAATCACCGGCGGCACGGTTCAAAATGCAATCGCGGAACATGCACGCCTTGAAGGGACGATCCGCACGTTATCGAGCGAAGCGATGGAAAAAGTGAAGCACAGGATTGAAACGCTCACAAACGGGCTTTCGGTCGGTTTTGAGTGCCGGGCGGAAATTGATTACGGCTGTAATTATTATCAGGTGTTCAATCATCCGGAAGAGACCGCCCGCTTTATGGATTTTGTCCGAAGCTACGGCGGGGTGCACCTGCATGAATGCAGGGAGGCTTTAACAGGGGAGGATTTCGGCTATATGTTGAAAGAAATCCCTGGCTTTATGTTCTGGCTCGGTGTCGGGTCACCATACGGGCTGCACCATGCCAAATTTGCGCCGGACGAACGAGCGCTCGAGACAGCTGCCGATTTGATGATAGCCTATATTTTATCGTTGCAATAAAAAAGAAGGGGATTTCCCCTTCTTTTTTATTACGGCGTTATTCTTCTTTTTTGGAAAGGCAATGGTCGCATTCCAGCATGTATGATTCTGCTTGTTCTTCAATCGGCTGACCGCATTCAGGGCATTGTTTCGCAGGCAATGTTTTAAAAAATTCAACTGGGCTCATCATCATTTTTCATCCATCTCCTTTTTCGTGTTTGGATTTTTAGGTTGTTATAAAACCATTCAATGATGCTGCGACAGCCGGGCTGGTGTCAGCAAAAGCATGTTTTATAACAACAAATCATTTATCCTTCTGTTATAATACAGTATATACCCTGAAATTTGTTTTGTACAGTACTTTTTGCAAAAAAAAATAAAAAATTCTTTTCAAGCGGATGGATAAAATTGGAAACGTTTCCTCTGCAAAACGCCGGCCGGATCGGGTACACCGGTTTGGCGCGCCTTTTTCAAACAGACATACAAAAAAGCACTATGCTAACGGGGAGGACACTGAAAAAATGTGTTTTAAATTTATTTATACAATGCAAAAAAACGGCGAGACACGATGAATGGTGGTGTCTCGCCGTTTTTCGTTTTCTTTTGGACTTTTCAAGTGGGCTTCCTGACGGGATCCCCTTTTTTAAACTTCCATAATAATCGGCATAATCATCGGCCGGCGTTTCGTTTTTTCGTATAAAAACGGCGCCAGCGTATCCGTAATTTCATTTTTGATTTCGGCCCATTGCGTCGTTTTCCGTTCCATCACTTTATTCAAGTGCTTTGTGATGATCGTTTGCGCTTCGTTGATCAAATCGCCGGATTCACGCATGTACACAAAGCCCCTTGAAATAATGTCAGGGCCGGATGCAATTTTAAACTCGTTCATATTGATGGCCACAACGACAATGACGAGCCCTTCTTCAGAAAGGATGCGGCGGTCGCGCAAAACAATATTGCCGATATCGCCAATGCCGCTCCCGTCAATATAGACAGAGCCGGATGGGATTTTGCCAGCAACTTCTGCGGTGTCATGACCGAGCGCCAGCACTTCCCCGTTATCCATGATAAAGCAGTTTTCTTCCGGGACGCCACAGTCGTTGGCAAGCTTGGCATGCATCCTGAGCATCCGGTATTCACCGTGGATTGGCATAAAATATTTCGGTTTGATCAGCCGCAGCATCAATTTCTGTTCTTCCTGACCGCCATGGCCTGATGTGTGCACATTGTTCAAAGACCCGCTGATCACATCGGCGCCGGCGCGGTACAGCAAATTAATCGTCCGGTTGATGCTCGTCGTATTACCCGGAATCGGGGAGGAAGAAAAAACGACGGTGTCGCCCGGTTGGATCTGGATCTGCCGGTGCGTGCCATTTGCAATTCTGGACAGTGCCGCCATCGGTTCGCCCTGGGTACCGGTACAAAGAATGGTAACCCGGTTGGCCGGCAGACGGTTCAATTGTTGTGTGTCAATAAACGTATCTTTCGGGGCACGGATATAGCCGAGATCACGGCCAATTTCAATCGCCGCTTCCATACTACGCCCGAACACGGCAATTTTCCGACCCGCCAAAACAGCCGCTTCCGTCATCTGTTGCAGGCGGTGGATATTGGAGGCAAAGGTTGCAAAAATAATCCGTCCGTCCACTTTCCGGAAAATATCCTGTATGCTTTCCCCGACACGTCGTTCAGACATCGTAAAATGCGGCACTTCGCTGTTTGTGCTGTCGGACAAAAGGCAAAGCACGCCTTCTTTTCCGATTTCGGCCATTTTCGTTAAGTTGGCCGGCTCACCCACTGGTGTAAAGTCAAACTTAAAGTCGCCGGTGTGCACGATATTGCCCGGCGGCGTTTTGACGACGATGCCGTAAGAATCCGGAATGCTGTGCGTCGTCCGGAAAAACGTAACAGATGTTTTCCGGAATTTAATCACATCGTCTTCTTTAATTTCAATCAGCTTTGTCTGCCGGAGAAGGCCGTGCTCTTCCAGCTTGTTCCGGATAAGGCCGAGTGCAAGCTTCCCGCCGTAAATCGGGACATTGATCTGGCGCAGCAAATACGGAATGCCGCCGATATGGTCTTCATGCCCGTGCGTAATAAACAGGCCCTTAATTTTGTCCGCGTTTTTCACGAGGTAGGTATAATCCGGGATGACATAGTCGATTCCGAGCAGTTCATCTTCCGGAAATTTGATGCCTGCATCAATTAAAATGATTTCATCTTGAAATTGTACGCCATAAGTATTTTTTCCGATTTCGCCTAATCCGCCGAGGGCGAAAACCGCTGTCTGGTCATTTTTAACAAATTTCATACAGTTACTCCGTTAATTTAAAATTTTCCTGCTGCTTTTCGTATTCAAGATATTTTCCCTCAAGCAGCTGAATGTATTCAATGTTGATTCGGCGGTCTTTCAACTTTTGGCGTACTTCCCTTTCCGATCCGGCTTCAATATAGAACGTCTTCGTGTTTTCCCGGACAGGAATCTCTTCAGGATTTTCCTGGTAATACACTTTGTAAATCATGATTAATCTCTCCTTGCTCCGTTTTCAATGTAACTTTTTCTATTATATATAAATCATGGTACATATCACAACTTTTTCATGGCCTTTTTTTCATAAAGAAAAGAATAATCCCTCTGGAAAAGAGGGATTCAAAAGTTCAGGCGATTAACTTTTTGCGCAGCATATCTTTCCACTGTTTTAAAAGCTTCTTCCTCAGCTTTTTTAACATTGTGGATCAACTCCCTACTTCTATTGTAATATTTATTTGGATATTGTAAAGGCGTGCGGCTCATCTTGTCCTTTATTATATGTAGGGAAAATGCGGAACCATCACGCCAAAATATGACAATTTCCGGCATGCCGGGAAAGATTGCTGCAAAAAATGGCAGCGTTTGCAACAACGTTTCGGGCCCGCGGAACCGGTTTTCCTGAAAACCTTCTCTCGCAACGTTTCCGCTTTTATAGTACAGTTTAAATTGCATATTGATACAGTTTTCCCGGGGAGAATGATTCGGTATATTAAAAAAATATCGGATAGAAAAAGCGTTTATAATTGACGCTTTTTTATTTTTCATGTACTCTATATATGTTGAATATAGTGTTGTATTAGTCACATCCGCTTTTTTATTGATACAGCGCTTTTTTGGCAGGCCAAAAATGATTGCGGTTACTTGAAAGAATTGTCGGTTTCTGCAGTAAACACACATTTTTTAAAATCGGCGAAATTGTATATCCATATATGCGGATAAAGAAAGGATTGGTGAACGGGATGGCTTCACGCACAAACCTTGATGAAGTAAAGACGCTTCATGATATTGAAGAAAAGTTTGAAACAGTCCAAATCTTAAATGAAGAAGGGAAAATTGTAAACGATTCCCTCATGCCGGATTTAACGGATGAACAGCTTCAGGAAATGATGCGGAGAATGGTGTATACGCGCATTCTTGATCAGCGGTCCATTTCCTTGAACCGCCAAGGCCGCCTCGGGTTTTACGCGCCGACTGCCGGCCAGGAAGCTTCCCAAATTGCTTCCCATTTTGCACTTGAAAAAGAGGACTTCATTCTCCCGGGATACCGCGATGTGCCGCAGCTGATCTGGCATGGCCTTCCGCTTGAACAGGCATTTTTATGGTCGCGTGGACATGTGGACGGGATGAAGGGCATTGAAAAATTGAACATTCTCCCGCCGCAAATCATTATCGGCGCTCAGTATGTGCAGACTGCCGGCGTTGCGCTCGGCATTAAAAAACGCGGCAAAAAGGCCGTTGCCGTGACATATACAGGGGACGGCGGCAGTTCACAAGGGGACTTTTACGAAGGCATCAACTTTGCGGGTGCTTTTAAAGCCCCAGCTGTTTTTATTGTTCAAAACAACCAGTTCGCGATTTCAACGCCGCGTTCCGTGCAAACTGCGGCCAAAACACTGGCGCAAAAAGCGGTGGCTGCAGGCATCCCGGGCATTGTAGTGGACGGCATGGACCCGTTTAGTGTATATGCGGCGGTAAAACGCGCGCGCGAACGGGCGCTCGCCGGAGAAGGTCCTTCTCTGATTGAAACGATCTGCTACCGTTTCGGCCCGCATACGATGAGCGGGGACGACCCGACGCGTTATCGTACGGAAGACCTTGACAATGAATGGGCGAAAAAAGATCCGCTCGTCCGTTTCCGCAAGTTCCTCGAACAGAAAAACCTGTGGAGCGAAGAGCAGGAAAATGAAACGATCGAACAGGCGAAAGAAGATATTAAAGCTGCCATTAAGAAAGCGGACAGCGCACCTAAACAGAAAGTGACGGATCTGATCTCCGTGATGTACGAAGAACTTCCGCAAACTTTAAAGGAACAATACGAATTTTACCAAGCAAAGGAGTCGAAATAAGCCATGGCCCAACTAACGATGATACAGGCAATTACGGATGCGCTCAGGACCGAGTTGAAAAATGATGAAAATGTTTTGGTATTCGGTGAAGACGTCGGCGTAAACGGCGGCGTCTTCCGGGCAACGGAAGGGCTGCAAAAAGAGTTCGGCAAAGACCGCGTCATCGATACGCCGCTCGCCGAATCCGGCATCAACGGGCTTGCCATCGGGCTTGCGCTCCAAGGGTTCCGGCCGGTTCCTGAAATCCAGTTTTTCGGCTTTGTTTTTGAAACGATGGACTCGATCCACGGCCAGATGGCGAGATACCGGTTCCGCACCGGCGGGGATTTGAAAATGCCGATTACGATCCGCGCTCCTTTCGGCGGAGGCGTGCATACGCCGGAAATGCATGCGGACAGCCTCGAAGGACTCATGGCGCAAACACCGGGCATTAAAGTTGTAATTCCGTCCACGCCTTATGATGCGAAAGGGTTGCTTATCTCCGCGATCCGGGACAATGACCCGGTCGTTTTTCTCGAACATATGAAACTGTACCGTTCTTTCCGGGAAGAAGTGCCGGAAGAAGAATATACGATTCCGCTCGGAAAAGCCGATGTAAAACGGGAAGGAAAAGATATTTCGATTATCGCTTACGGCGCAATGGTCCATGAATCATTGAAAGCAGCGGATGAACTTGAAAAAGAAGGGTACTCCGCAGAAGTGGTTGATCTCCGTACAGTCAGCCCGCTTGATGTAGAAACGATTGTGGCGTCTGTGGAAAAAACAAACCGCGCCATTGTCGTCCAGGAAGCACAGCGCCAGGCTGGTGTTGCGGCAAACGTCGTTGCGGAAATCAACGAACGCGCGATTTTGAGCCTGGAAGCACCAGTATTGCGCGTAACAGCGCCGGATACCGTTTATCCGTTCTCGCAGGCGGAAGGCGTTTGGATTCCGACCTATAAAGATATTTTGGAAAAAGCAAAAGAGACATTGACATTCTAAACCGGTTTTTGCCGTAAACGGGTGATGGCGGCGCGTTGAACCGAGATACATTCCAATCAAGTTTTTTGCTGCACCTTGATGGGGGCGCATTTTGAAAAAAGGAGCGTGAACACCTTGTCATTTGAATTCAGGCTGCCGGATATCGGCGAAGGGATCCACGAAGGCGAGATTGTAAAATGGTTTATTAAACCGGGCGATAAAGTTTCGGAAGATGATGTGCTTTGTGAAGTGCAAAATGACAAATCGGTTGTCGAAATTCCGTCCCCTGTGGAAGGGACTGTTGAAGACATTCTTGTTGAAGAAGGGAGCGTCGCAGTTGTCGGCGACGTCCTTGTAAAATTCGATGCGCCCGGATATGAAAATCTTAAATTTAAAGGGGATCATGGGCAAGATCAGAAAGAAGAGGCGGCAGAAAGTGCAAAACCGGAACCGGCCAAACCGGAACCGGCAAAACAGGAAACAGCTGAAACTGCCAAGCCTGCTGAAAAAGAAGCAGAACATGGCTCCGAATCCGCGGATCGCCGCGTGATCGCAATGCCATCCGTACGGAAATATGCCCGGGAAAAAGGTGTCGATATCCAGCTTGTGTCCGGAACCGGAAAAAACGGCCGCGTGCTCCGCGAAGATATCGATGCGTATGTGAACGGGCCGCAGCAGCCGGAAGCGGAAACCGGCAAAACCGAAGCACAGGCACCTGCTTCCCAGAATGCTATTCCTGAAGGGGAATTCCCTGAAACACGTGAACCGATGAGCGGCATCCGCAAAGTGATTGCAAAAGCGATGGTCAACTCGAAACAAACCGCGCCGCATGTTACGCTGATGGATGATGTCGATGTGACGGCACTGGTCGCGCACCGGAAAAAATTCAAAGAGATCGCGGCAGAAAAAGGCATCAAACTGACTTTCCTGCCGTATGTCGTAAAAGCGCTCGTCAGCACGCTGCGGGAATACCCGGTTTTAAATAGTTCGATTGATGATGAAACGAATGAAATCATCCATAAGCATTATTACAATATCGGGATTGCCGCTGATACGGAGCGCGGCTTGCTTGTGCCGGTCGTCAAACACGCCGACCGCAAACCGGTATTTGCGGTTTCCAAAGAAATTAATGAACTGGCTGAAAAAGCAAGAGATGGAAAGCTTGCCCCGAACGAAATGAAAGGCGCTTCCATTACGATTTCCAATATCGGTTCCGCCGGCGGGCAATGGTTTACACCGGTTATCAACCGTCCGGAAGTGGCCATTTTAGGAATCGGCCGGATTGCAGAAAAGCCGGTCGTTAAAAACGGTGAAATTGTTGCAGCGCCTGTACTGGCGTTGTCGCTCAGTTTTGACCACCGTATCATCGATGGTGCCACCGCACAAAATGCGTTAAATCATATCAAACGTTTGTTGCATGATCCAGAACTTTTATTAATGGAGGCGTAATCTGATGGTTGTAGGAGATTTTCCAATTGAAACCGACACAATTGTAATCGGCGCAGGGCCTGGCGGATATGTCGCGGCCATCCGGGCAGCCCAGCTCGGCCAAAAAGTGACGATCGTTGAAAAGCAGTTTATCGGCGGGGTTTGCTTAAATGTAGGATGCATTCCTTCAAAAGCGCTCATTTCGGCGGCGCACCGCTATGAATACGCAACGGAATCCGAGGCGCTCGGCATTGCCGTTGAAAATGCAAAAATTGATTTTGGGAAAGTGCAGGAATGGAAATCCGGCGTCGTGAAAAAACTGACCGGAGGCGTAGAAAGCCTGTTAAAAGGCAACAAAATTGACATCGTCCGCGGGGAAGCCTATTTTGTCGATGACCATACGCTTCGTGTAATGGACGAGAAATCAGCGCAAACCTATACATTTAAAAATGCGATTCTCGCAACCGGTTCGCGACCGATTGAAATCCCTTCCTTCAAATTTTCAGAACGCGTCATTGATTCAACCGGCGCGCTGAGTTTGAAGGAAATTCCGGAAAAACTCGTCATTATCGGCGGCGGCGTCATCGGAATGGAACTCGGGACAGCCTATGCAAAATTCGGGACGAAAGTAACGATTTTGGAAGGGGCAAAAGACATTATCGGCGGCGCGTTTGAAAAACAAATGACTTCCCTCGTTGTCCGCAAGCTGAAAAAACGGGGTGTCGAAATTATCACGGAAGCGATGGCAAAAGGCGTGGAAGAGAAGGAAAACGGCGTAGTTGTCACGTATGAAGCAAAAGGCCAGGAACAAAAAGTGGAAGGCGATTATGTGCTGGTTACGGTCGGGCGCCGTCCAAACACAGATGAACTCGGCCTTGAACAGTTGAATTTAAAGATGACAGACAGGGGCATTATCGAAGTGGATAAACAGTGCCGGACAAGCGTGCCGAATATTTATGCCATCGGCGATATTGTCCCGGGCCCGCAGCTTGCCCACAAAGCCTCCTATGAAGGGAAGATTGCGGCCGAAGCCATTTCCGGGCAGCCGGCCGAAGTGGATTACCTCGGCATTCCGGTCATTGTCTTTTCTGATCCGGAACTTGCAACGGTCGGCTATACAGAACAGCAGGCAAAAGAAGAGGGCATTGATTATGCAGTCGGCAAATTTCCGTACGGCGCGAACGGGCGGGCACTTGCCCTTGAAGCCGGCGAAGGTTTCGTCAAACTGATTACACGCAAAGAAGACGGGCTGTTGATCGGTGGCCAAATCGTCGGGATCAGCGCTTCCGATATTATTTCGGAAATCGGCCTCGCAATCGAGGCGGGCATGACAGCGGAAGATATCGCGCTGACGATCCATGCCCACCCGACATTAGGGGAAATTACGATGGAAGCGGCCGAAGCGGCACTCGGCACCCCAGTCCATATTTTAAAATAATGATTCAAAGGCTTCACACCGGGAAGGCTGCCCCGGCGTGAAGCCTTTTTCCGTTTAAAGGCGCCGCTATAAGGCTATAACAGTAACAACTGCATATGGGACAGATTTTTTCGTGCTGGCAGGCAAGGTTATAACAACGAAACTGCGTGCATATTTTGAATTATGATGAAAGGTGCAGGTGGGACAATGAAATGTACGGTGGCATTTTTATTCCAGATCATGATATGGAGCGGTTTTAAACTGGCAGAGTGGTTGTCCGATCACGATCCAGTTATTTTTACCGCCGCCCTGTTCATTATTTTTTTATTCATTGCCTTTGCCCTGGCAAAATCAATTGTGCATTCGCTCCGGGCTGCATCTGTGGTAACGGTGCTGAGTCTCGCTGTATACGGGCTTGTGGAAGTGTCATTTTCAAAACTGATTTTCTAAAACAACCGCAAAATGATTTCGCTTTCAATTGTATAACATAATTTAAAATATGTTATACAAAATCCTTGATTTTTTCTCCAGTATGACATATTATAATATTACAAGCGATTACAAAAAGCGCAAAGGGGAGGAAAATCGGATGGGAATCATTGTTTGCCAATCATGCGATGCCACGATTGACCACGTTGAGGAAGAAAAAGTATCCGTGCTTTACTCAACGTGTGACCAATGTAAACACGAAGAAGAATAGTCCTGAACTGTAGCACTTGATTTTTCCAATGCATGCGTCCATTTTCTCTCGGCCGGCTTGTTGCCCGGCTTTTTTTGCGTGATGGGACAAAAAAGCAGGCGGGAAGGCCCCAGCCTGCTTTTTCAAACTTATTGAATGGCATGATGTTCTTTAATGACGCGGATCGTTTGCAATGTTTCGTCTTCAGGCCCCTGTACGGGAAGGCCGGCTTCGATGTTTTTCCGGATATAAGCAATGTTTTCTTCCGTAATAATTTCCCCCGGGATAAAAATCGGAATGCCCGGCGGATAGACCATGACAAACTCGGCAATGATCCTGCCAGCAGAACCGGAAAGCGGAATGGATTCCGTCTCGGCATAAAAGGCATCACGCGGCGAGAGGGCAAGCGATGGAATTTCGGGAAGCATCACTTTCACCCCTACCTTGCCGGACAAATGCGAGAACGTGTCGGACAAGCTGTGTAAAGCCTCAACGAGCAAGTCCAGCTCCGTTTCCGTATCCCCGGGCGTCACAATGCAAAGAATATTGTACAAATCAGAGAGTTCCACTTCTATATGGTAGGTTTCACGCAGCCATTTTTCCGCATCATGGCCGGTGATCCCCAAATCTTTTACAGAGATGATCAACTTTGCCGGATCGTAATCATATGTTGCTTTCGTTTGGAGGATCTCGCTTCCGGCGCAATACAAATGATCGATTTCGTTTATCCGCTCCCGTGTTTTTTGCGCAAGGCGGGTTGTTTCCTTGATGATCGTGCTTCCCTCGGTTGCAAGCCTTTTTCGGGCGACATCGAGCGAAGCCAGTAAAATGTAGGAAGTGGACGTGGTCGTCAGCATGCTGAAAATGCTTTGGACACGTTTTTTCGATACAAGCCCTTCCTTCAGATTCAAGATCGAACTTTGCGTCAGCGAGCCGCCAAGCTTGTGGACGCTCGTTGCGGCCATATCGGCGCCGGCCTGCATGGCGGAAACTGGCAGTTCATCGTCAAAATGAATATGGACACCGTGTGCCTCGTCCACCAGTACCGGGACATGGCAGGCATGGGATATATCCACAATGCTATTCAAATCAGCGGAAATGCCGTAATAGGTCGGATTAATGACCAGAACGGCTTTCGCATCGGGATGCTGCTTGAGCGCTTTGGAAACGGACGCCGGGGTAATGCCGTGTGAGATGCCAAGCAAAGGATCCACTTCTGGGTGGATAAAAACGGGCACGGCGCCGGAAAACACAATCGCAGACATCACCGATTTATGGACATTGCGTGGCACAATAATTTTATCGCCCGGCCCGCAGACGCTCATCACCATGGCCATAATCGCGCCGCTCGTCCCTTGTACGGAAAAAAACGTGGCATCCGCACCGAATGCTTCCGCCGCAAGCTTCTGCGCCTCCTCAATCATGCCATGGGGCTGGTGAAGATCATCGAGCGGCTCGATATTAATTAAATCCAGTTTTAATACATTGTCGCCGATGAATTTGCGAAAATCAGGATCCATCCCGCGCCCGGTTTTATGGCCGGGAATATGGAATTGGACGGGATTTCGTTCAATATGCCGGAGAAGCCCGGTGTATAACGGCGTGTGATATTGTGACAATCATTCCACCTCTTTATCTCATTGCTTGCTTTTGAAGAAAAACAAGATGAATTATAGCATTCCGGACACGGTTTTTAAATAGTTTTTCTTTGCACAGGGAAAAAAAGCCGGATGCGGGCAATGGAAAAAGATAAAGCGCATAAAGCATGGAGAAATGAGGGGAAGCTAGACGGTGAATGTACAAGGCGGGGAGCCATGGGAAACCAAACGGATGGTAGCCCTTGTATTCCGGCAGATGGCGGCATCATTGGCCAGGCGGAAGCGATTCAGGTAAAATAGAACGGGTATACAGAAGAAAAGCGAGGTGGTTTGGATGGAATATCCATATCCGATTTCAGCTGACTGGTCGACACAGGAAGTCATCGACGCCGTTCAATTTTTCGAAGCGGTGGAAGAAGCATATGAAAAAGGGGTCAACCGGGATGTGCTGCTTGCCAGGTACCGCCGTTTTAAAGAAATCGTCCCCGGGAAGGCGGATGAGCGGAATATATGCAATGAATTTGAAGAGGCGAGCGGTTATTCCCCGTACCGGGCCATCAAGAAAATGAAGGAAGAGCAGGGACCGGTCATTAAAATGGATAAAAACGGATCGCGCGATTAGCGGCACGGAAAGAAAGCAGCATCACCCGCTGATGCTGCTTTTAAATTGTCTGCAAATTACGAATCGGCACAGGAGAAAAAGCGCACCGTGTTCCGGCGCGCTTTTTTCCACTCTGCATGCTGTTTAGGCCATTTTGTAGATGGGTAATACATGTACAAAGACGTCCTCGATCGTTTTGGCCAGTTCATCCGGGGACATGCCGGCTGCTTCTTCCCGCGGGATCTCAAGCCCGCAAAGCATTTCGGCTTTTTTAACAACCTGCATCCGTCTGAAAAACGTGTTTAAAGTATGGGGATTCATACGGTCAGTGCGGATGCCACCCGGTTTTGTATGATCATCCGACCAAATGTAATGGCCGGGTATATTTTCTAAAATCGGATCAATTTTCTTTTCGAGTTTTTTTCCGATGGACGCTTTTTGCGGGCACTCATTCATGACGGCCGTGACAATGAAGAGCCGGTCTTCCCACAGCCCGATTTGAAAATGAGGAAGCATTTTGTAGCCGCGCTTGCCAGGGGAAAAGGCCACCCACGTATCTTTCGGCGGATTGACGGTACGGCGGGCGTGTTTGGCAACATGATAAAATATTTCTTCACCGGTCAAAACCGACAAAACCGGCGAAAAATACTCCCCCAATACTTCAAGTTTCGGACGGACGGTTGATTTCAGCTGTTCCATCCGCTGATCGAGGCCTTCGATCCGGAAAACGTCAAAATCCTGTCCAGTAAAAGCAGTGATGCCCATTTGTTCACCTCCGTTCTGTATGAACCATGGGGATATTCATATTTTATCATCCATCAGGGAGGTTTAACAAATAAAAGCCGGTGGGTAAAAATAGGTATACACACAATTTTGTTACATCAATCGAGATTACACATAATATATATAAAGATAATATCAGAAAATTCATATCATTACCCCAGGAGGATGTGAAGAAAAATGAAACAAGTAATCTCTTCGGTGAAAAGAAAACCTTATGAAAGAAAACGGATTGCAGTATTGCGCATGGAACTGGATTACGAACTGGCTACGTTATATGAAGCGATGGAAATGAAAGATGAAGAGCAAAAAGGAAAGTCGATTAAGCGTCTGGAAAAAATCCGTGAAGAACTGCTGAAAATGAAAGCCATGTAATGGAACGAAAAGGCAGGATGTCGTTGAAAGCGGACTCCCTGTATTGGATACAGATGGGGTTCGTTTTTGTGCAGGAGAGGTTCATCTTTACTGACAAAACCGCTATGGGAAAACGATTTCGGACGCATTCTCAAAACTTGATAATTGTCTTTATTTCCTTTACGCTTAAGGGAAATGATTTGCATAGATGGAGGGCCCGACTATGGACAGATGGGAAGAAATCAATACATATGCCGTCCGGTGGATCAGGGAAGCGGGCGAGCGGATTCTTGCTTCGCAAAAACCGCTGCAAATTGAAACAAAATCGGACCGCAATGATCTGGTTACCAATATTGACAAGGAAACAGAACAATTTTTAATCGGCAAAATCCGGACAACCTTTCCGGATCACCACATTTTGGGTGAAGAAGGCTTCGGTGAGGATATTCGTGATACAGAAGGCATCCTCTGGATTGTGGATCCGATTGACGGGACGGTCAATTTTGTCCACCAAAAAGTCAATTTCATGATTTCCATTGGGGTCTACGAGAACGGAGAAGGCAAACTGGGCTATATTTATGATGTCGTCCGGAAAGAATTGTATTTTGCAGAAAAGGGCAAGGGGGCTTATTTTAACGGGGAACGGATTCCGTTACTTGCGCAAAACAGGCTGGAAGATACGATCCTTGCGCTGAATCCGTATTGCATGGTGGAAAACAGGGGTATCGACCCGGCCCGTCTGGCAGCGCTTGTCAGGGATGTGCGCGGCACAAGGAGTTACGGGTCGGCAGCGCTTGAGCTTGCTTATGTGGCAATGGGAAGGCTTGATGCTTATATTACGATGCGCCTGTCGCCGTGGGATTTTGCCGCCGGGAAAGTGATCGTGGAAGAAGTGGGCGGCGTTGTGACGGATGTTTTCGGGCGCCCGCTCGATATGCTCGGGAACAGTTCCGTGTTTGCCGGCAAGCCCGGGCTGCATGAGGAAATTTTAAAGCGGTATCTAAAAGGGCAGGAATAAGAAAAGAGGGGCTCACAGTTTCCCCTCTTCACGCATTTTTTTCTTTGTTTTAAAGCCGAATCCCATAATGACAATGAGAAGCGCGGTGCAACCGAGAATGCCGGCAACGCTTTGGGCGCCGATCGCAACGCCGATGCCGCACATGGAAAGGAATGCAGCCAGTGAAAAGAACACAAATACCCATTTGATTTCCCGCATATGATGAACCTCCCTCTCCCCTTATTTTAGCGAAAATGTTTTAATAAAGCCAGCATTGTGTTATAATATTTTAGTTAAAGGTACAGACTAACATAGATTTGCGTTTAGGCAGGAGGAAATGTTTTTGAAAAGAAGAGAAGATTTACGCAACATTGCCATTATCGCGCACGTAGACCATGGGAAGACGACACTTGTGGACCAGCTGCTGAAGCAGTCCGGTACTTTCCGTGCCAATGAGCATGTTGAAGAACGTGCAATGGATTCCAATGATCTGGAACGGGAAAGAGGCATTACGATCCTTGCCAAAAATACGGCAGTTCATTATAAAGATAAGAAAATCAATATTTTGGATACTCCGGGACATGCTGACTTTGGCGGCGAAGTCGAACGGATTATGAAAATGGTGGACGGGGTCTTGCTTGTGGTGGATGCCTATGAAGGCTGCATGCCGCAGACGCGTTTCGTGCTGAAAAAAGCACTGGAACAAAACTTGACGCCGATTGTGGTCGTAAACAAAATTGACCGCGATTTTGCACGCCCTGAAGAAGTGGTTGATGAAGTGCTTGAATTATTTATTGAGCTGGATGCTAATGATGAACAGCTGGAATTTCCGGTTGTGTATGCTTCCGCCATTAACGGGACGGCAAGCCTCGATCCGGATCCGGCCAAACAGGAAGAAAATATGAAAGTGCTGTTTGATACGATTATCGAACATATTCCGGCACCTGTCGACAACCGCGAAGAACCGCTCCAGTTCCAGGTTGCCCTGCTCGATTACAACGATTATGTCGGGCGGATCGGCATCGGCCGCATTTTCCGTGGAAAAATGCATGTCGGCCAGCAGGTGGCATTGATGAAGCTGGACGGCAGCGTCAAGCAGTTCCGTGTCACCAAAATGTTCGGTTTCTTCGGGCTGAAGCGGGAAGAAATCGAGGAAGCATATGCTGGGGATTTAATTGCGGTGTCCGGAATGGAAGACATCAATGTTGGGGAGACGGTCTGCCCAATTGAACACCAGGAAGCACTGACGCCACTCCGCATTGATGAGCCGACTTTGCAAATGACTTTCCTTGTCAATAACAGCCCGTTTGCCGGCCGTGAAGGAAAATTTGTGACGGCGCGGAAAATTGAAGAACGGCTCCGTTCGCAGCTGCAGACGGATGTCAGCTTGCGTGTTGAAAACACTGACTCTCCGGATGCATGGGTTGTATCTGGACGGGGGGAACTGCATTTATCCATTTTAATTGAAAATATGCGCCGTGAAGGGTTTGAACTGCAGGTTTCAAAACCGAAAGTGATCATTAAAGAAATCGACGGCGTCAAATGCGAACCGGTGGAACGTGTCCAAATCGATACACCGGAAGAACACACCGGTGCGATTATTGAGTCGCTCGGTTCCCGGAAAGGCGAAATGCTCGATATGATCAATAACGGAAATGGACAAGTCCGCCTGATTTTCAATGTCCCGGCCCGCGGATTGATCGGCTATACGACCGAATTTATGACGCTCACGAGGGGTTACGGCATTTTAAACCATACGTTTGATTCCTACCAGCCAATGCAGTCTGGTCGTGTCGGCGGCCGCAGAAACGGCGTTCTCGTCTCCATGGAAACGGGCAAAGCCACGACATACGGCATGATGCAGGTGGAAGACCGTGGCACGCTGTTTGTCGAGCCAGGCACGGACATTTATGAAGGCATGATCGTCGGGGAAAACTCCCGTGAAAATGATATTGCTGTCAATATTACGAAAGCAAAACACGCGACAAACGTCCGCTCGGCAACAAAAGATCAGACGGCGGTCATCAAAAAGCCGCGCATAATGTCGTTAGAACAGGCGCTCGAATACCTGAACGACGACGAATATTGCGAAGTGACGCCAGAATCAATCCGGCTGCGCAAAAAAATCCTGAATAAGAGCGAGCGCGAAAAAGCGCAGAAACGGGCAAAAGCAGCAGAGAATGCATAAGCAAAGAATAGGGCCGGCATGACCCTGTTCTTTCATATATTCAAAGGGGAAAAGGGGAGATAGGATGACAAGCGAGGCGGTTCACCACCAATTGTCATTTTTTGCGGCGTTGTACAAAGTGGATGAAAACCCGGAACCGGGGATGTGGGCCTTGTATCTGACCATCGTCGTTCTTTCGGTCATTGTCTACCGGCTCGGATTTGCGAGAAAGTTGCCAGTTCTGAAATCTGCTGTTATTTATGTACTGCTCCTTTTGGGATGCACGCTGCTCACGTTTTTTGCCATCTTTTTGCCCGTGGGGGAGTCGCTCTGTTTAGCGGCTGTTGTGCTCGGCGTTTACAAAATCCGCCTGTATCAGCATAAAAAAACTGAAAAAAAGGAACGTTTTCCAATGTAGCACGCTTCCGGTTCCGGAAGCTTTTTTTTGTGCCGCAAAAGAACTGGACGCGCGCAATGATTCTAACCGGACTTGCCCGTACATATACTTTAGCAGTGCCTGGTCCTTTGTCCAATCCCAGCGATGAACAGGTCACACCGCGCTCACATAAACTAACATAATCCATATGAAGCAGGGGGCATCGATTTGAAGAAAATATACGTCTTGGATACCAATGTATTGCTCCAGGATCCATATGCCATCTTTTCTTTTGAAGATAATGAAATTGTCATACCGGCTGTTGTACTGGAAGAAGTGGATTCTAAAAAACGAAATATGGACGAAATCGGCAGAAATGCGCGCCAGGTATCCAAATTAATGGACGGTTTCCGGCAAGCCGGAAAACTGCATGAGAAAATCCCGCTTGAAAACGGGGGTGTGCTCAGAATTGAGCTGAATCACCGCTCCTTTCACCAGCTGCAGGATATTTTCGTGGAAAAAACAAATGACAACCGGATCCTCGCGGTTGCGAAAAATTTATCGCTGGAAGAAGAGAGAAAAGAAAATGGCCGCCCGGTGATTCTTGTCAGCAAAGATGCGCTCGTCCGGGTAAAAGCGGACGCGCTCGGCCTGTTGGCGGAAGATTTTTTAAACGACCGTGTCGTAAGCCTCGATCATCTTTATACCGGGCAAATGGAAATGTATATCAGCCCCGATTTATTGAAACGGTTTTATGAAAAGCAGGAACTGTCGCTGAGCGAAATTGCCAACCACCCGTTCTACCCGAACCAATTTCTGATTTTGAAAGATGCGCTCGGCAGCTCGGCTTCCGCAATTGCCATTGTGGATCAGGCTGGAAAAACGGCGAAAAAGCTCTTTCATGTGCAGGATGCTGTCTGGGGAATTAAGCCGAGAAACGCCCAGCAGTGGATGGCAATGGAACTTTTGCTGCGCCCCGATATTCCGCTCGTCACCCTGACCGGAAAAGCGGGAACGGGCAAAACATTGCTTGCCCTTGCTGCAGGCCTGATGCAGACGGAAGATTTGCATGATTATAAAAAGCTTTTGGTCGCTCGTCCGATTGTTCCGTTTGGCAAAGATATCGGCTATTTGCCGGGAGAAAAAGAGGAAAAGCTGCGGCCGTGGATGCAGCCCATCTACGATAATCTTGAGTTTTTGTTTAATACGAAAAAAGCGGGAGAAATTGATGGCATATTGTCCGGCATGAGTTCGATTGAGGTGGAGGCGCTGACGTATATCCGCGGGCGCAGCATCCCGGAGCAATATATCATTATTGATGAGGCGCAAAATTTATCCAAGCATGAAGTGAAGACGATTTTAACAAGGGTAGGGGAACAGAGTAAGATCGTGTTAATGGGGGATCCGGAACAAATTGACCACCCGTATTTGGATGCTTACAATAACGGGCTGACGTACGTCGTTGAGAAATTTAAAGATGTGCCGCTCGCCGGGCATGTGCAGCTGCTTAAGGGCGAGCGCTCAAAACTCGCGCAAATCGCGGCAGACCTTTTGTAAGACCACTATATGAAAAAACCGGGAGCAGCTGTCTTAAAACGTTTATGCTGCCCCCGGCATCCGGGATTATTCAATGCGCATACCGGTTACATATTTGACCGGGTTTTCCCGGTTTGAACCGTCATCCAATAAAATGTGAAGCGGGCCGTCTTCTTTCAGCGCCCTTCCTTTAATAGAAAAGGCAGCAATTAAATGGCCAGCCATTTCAAGCGGATAAGCGACAGGCCCGTTCTTTGTTTCAAACACGATTTTTTCCGCATCTTCCAGCGGCTCCGCATTTTGAATGAACAGGCCGACCGGGATGCCAAATGTCCCAGTTTTCAAATGGTGCCGTTTAAACTTTGACTTTGTCCTTACAGCAGCCTGCGGATCGGCCCCTTCTGCCATGGCTTTGTCAAAATATTTGCCGGTTTTCTTTAAGTAGGCTTCTTCCTGGCTGGTTTCCTGCTTTTCTTCGTCGAAATATGTATCAAGATCGACTTTCCGGTCATCAAATATCCAAGTGCCGATATCTAGCGTAATCGGAAACTTCACTTTTCCCTTTATTTGCATAATCATGATTGTGGCCCCTTTCTGTCCGTCTATACAGCATTATACCTTTCACGGCTGCCCGTGTCACTTGAAAGCGTATAAAAACAGTCCGGAAAGCGTTCGGGGTCGGGGAATTGCGGAATTTCAAATTCTGTCTCCCCCGCTTGTTTACGGGATTCCGGGCGTTTATTGATTTCGTATAACTTGCAAAATCACGGTTTTAAAGGTACAATTTTTAATTAGATTGATATGTGAACGGGGGGATCAATTTGGCGTCTGAAACAAAGGTGAACCACCGGGAGAAAGCATACAGCCTGCTCAAGGCGGACGCAGAAAAGATATTAAAATTAATTCAGGTTCAAATGGATAACTTAACGATGCCCCAATGCCCTTTATACGAGGAAGTATTGGATACACAAATGTTTGGTTTATCCCGTGAAATAGATTTTGCGGTCCGGCTCGGCTTAGTGGATGCCGGTGACGGAAAGCGGCTTCTTGATTCGCTTGAACAGGAACTGTCCCTTTTGCATGATGCATATATAAAAAAATAATGTTGAAAACTCAAACGATGTTCCGGTTGTTTGAGTTTTTTATTTTTTGAATAAGGGTCAGGTAATGGCGGCCGGCGAAAAAGATGTTATAATTTAAAAATAACGGCAGGAGTTTTTTTAAAACGGTAGAATATTTTTTATCATGAATGTTGCAGTTTTTACGGATTGGAAGGTTCCTATGCTGAAAAAAATCTTAAAATCATTCGACTACTCGGTCATCGTTGTCTACCTGCTTCTTTGCTTATTCGGTTTGGTAATGATCTACAGTTCCAGCATGGTGATTGCAGTGCAGCGTTACGGGCTGGACAGCGCCTATTTTTACAACAAGCAGAAAATCAATTTGGCCCTTGCACTCCTTGCGTTTACCGTTACGGCTTTTCTCCCGTATAAACTATACGCGAGCAAAAAATTCCTTGCAGTGCTGATGTGCGGGTCGATGTTCGGGCTTTTGGCACTGTTTATTTTCGGCCATACGTCGAATAACGCGCAAAGCTGGTTCCGGCTCGGTTCCAGTTCCGTACAGCCGTCGGAATTTGTGAAAGTTGCGATTATTATTTATCTGTCCGCCGTTTATGCCAAGAAACAGGCATACATTGACATCTTTAACAAAGGGGTTGTCCCGCCGCTTATCTTTCTTATCGTTGTTTGTTTCCTGGTTGCGATCCAGCCGGATATCGGGACGGCGACCATCATTTTTGGGATTGGCTGCACGATCATCGTTGCATCCGGCATGCGCCTGAAAACCATGCTGAAGCTGGCAGGGCTCGGGCTTCTATTTGCCGTTCTGTTGTCGCCGTTTCTTTTTCTGGAAAAGGACAAAATCTTTACACCGGTTAAGATCGCACGGTTTACAGGCTATTTGAATCCTTTTCAGAACGAAGGCGGGGAAGGTCTTCAGCTCGTAAACTCCTATATTGCGATCGGGTCAGGCGGGCTGAAAGGGCAGGGACTCGGGGAAAGCATTCAAAAGCTCGGTTATCTTCCAGAGCCCCACACCGACTTTATTATGGCCATTATTGCCGAAGAACTTGGGGCTTTTGGCGTTTTGTTTGTGATCGGCGGGCTTTGCTACATTGTGCTGCGCGGCATATATATCGGCATCCATTCAAAAGACCAGTTCGGGAGCCTGCTTGCGATCGGAATTTCCGGCATGATTGCCATCCAGACATTTATCAATCTGGGCGGCGTCTGCGGCCTGATTCCAATTACGGGGGTGACGCTGCCGTTTATCAGTTACGGCGGTTCATCGCTTCTGATTTTGTCCCTTTCCCTCGGCATTCTGGTCAATGTGGGCATGTTTACAAAGTATGAGGAAAAGTATAAACACAAACAGGAAAAGCCGCAGGAAGCGGGCGGAGCAAACCGGAGGCCGTATCAGGTCTACTCAAGGCCGTAACGTTTAAAAACGGGTGCGCGGCAGAGTGAAAGCAGAGGATAAAATAAAAAGGCGCAAGGTTTTATGCCTTGCGCCTTTTCCGCCTATCTTACGTAAGCCCTTTGCTGCCTTATTTTGCACCAAGCCGCAACATGCGGTACCATTGGTTTTTCCAAACTCAGCGAACCCGGGCTTTTTTTAGCGGGAGGCTGTCTTTGCTTTTGGCAAACTGCTTCACTCGCCCGACAACAAGGTTCAAATAACATAACAGGCCGAACAGACAGGAAATGAAAAATGCGTGCAGGAGGGTGAAAGTAAGATTCATCCTCGAAAAAACGACCATGGCGCCTGAAACAGCCTGCAGGCAGACAAGCACGAACGCAATGATCCATCCCCAGTAAATAACGCGCTGGTTTTGATAATGCCTTACCGCTTTAAAGGTGATATAAGCAATCCAGACAAAGATGAGGAGTGCCGCCGTCCGGTGCCCCATCTGCACCCATTCGAACCGGTTTGCGGGCAAGGAAGGGTCGCTGTTCACACAAAGCGGGAAATCCCGGCAAACAAGGCTTGCATTCATATGGCGGACAAGCGCGCCCGTATAAACGACGATAAAGCTGTAAACGGTCACGCCGATCGTATGCCATCTCATGCTTTTTTCAAGGACAAGCCGGCCTGCGTCAAATTTCTGGTCCCATTCAAAAACCATCAGCGTTAGCATCAGCACGGACGCAAACGAAATGAGCGAAACGCCGAAATGAAGCGCCATCACAAGATCGGATGAACCCCAGACGACTGCCGCCATACCGAGAAATGCCTGCAGAAGCAGAAAAATGACGGAAATAATGGATAAAAATTTCGTTTCTCTTTTATGGCCGATTGCAAACCATGACCAAATGGCAAGCGCAAAGACAAGAAACGATGCGATGCCCGTGCAAAACCTGTGCAGCCACTCGATCAGCGACTCGACAGTGAGCGGATCAGGAAAAATTTTGCCGTTACAAAGCGGCCATTGGCGGCCGCAGCCAAGGCTTGAACCGGTATTGGTGACAAGTGCCCCGCCGATTAAAACCACCATCATCGATAAAGTTGTCACTACTCCGAGCCATTTTAAAGTTGTGCGCAATTGTTCCACCTTCTTTAATCTCATTTGTAAACATGTATCACAAGCCACGAATGCAACATACAGTCCCGCATCATTGCAACCGTTCATATAGTAGAAAATCCGTTCGGCAAGGTGCTTCCAACTATCATCTTATCGTAAAACAGTCTGAAGGAAAAATATTTATTTCCCATGACACAAATTTGCCATAAAAATGTGTCGAAAATATCACACCTTCGCGGTAATTTATGATTAAATAGAATATAGGCAGGTATATTTCGGAATTCCGCATATTTACATGTTGGGAAACTTATAAATGATCTTAGTATGACGATATCGTTACATACAGTTTTGATTAATAGCCAAAAAGGAAAAGATGGATTATAGTTGTAGTATACCGTTTTCCTTATTGGCAGCGTAAAAACATTTACAAAAGGAATCCGCCGACAACGTGTCAGGCCATTTTTTTTGAACGGTTTTGAAAAATTGGAAGGAGGGACTATCGTGGCAGATAGTCGGACGATGGATACAACAACAAGGGTAAAAGCTGCAGACGCTTCTGCGTTGAAAGATTTCTTATCCTTGATTAAAATTGGAATTGTAAACTCAAATTTAATTACGGCATTTACCGGAATGTGGCTTGCTTTGGAATTGACAAACAGGCATTTTTTACAGTCACTGGACATTATGGTTCTTGCGATGGCGGGAACTGCGCTGATTGTCGCCGGGTCGTGCAGCCTGAACAACTGGTATGACCGGGATATTGATGTCATTATGAAAAGCAAAAATTTCAGGCCGACGGTTACAGGCAGATTTTCAAACGCAAAAGTGCTTACAATTGGCCTCGGATTTGTGGCACTCGGCACACTGCTATTGTTTATGACCACTCCAATGGCGGGGCTGATCGGGCTGTTTGGCGTATTCAGCTATGTCGTGCTGTATACAATGTGGTCAAAACGAACCCTTGTCAGCAATACCGTGATCGGCAGTTTTGCCGGCGCTGTTCCCCCGCTGATCGGCTGGGCGGCTGTTGACCCGCATCTCGGGATTGTGCCATGGATGCTGTTTTTGCTTATGTTTATCTGGCAACCACCGCATTTTTATGCGATTGCGATGAAAAAATGCGAAGAATACAAGGCAGCGGGCATTCCGATGCTTCCGGCTGTCAAGGGGTTTCAAATCACAAAATGGCATATGCTCATATGGGTGGCATTGCTTATTCCGGTGCCGTTTTTCCTGAAACCGCTCGGCATTGGTTTTATCATCCTTGCGACATTGTTTAATCTGGGCTGGCTGGCATTAAGCCTGTCCGGTTTTAAAATGAAGAATGATTTAAAATGGGCGAAATGGATGTTCATTTATTCGCTGAACTATTTAACGATCTTGTTTGTAGCAATGGTAATCGCTACGCTTTTCTAAAGGGAGTTCTTTCTTGCAAAAGAAATCCAATAGATTGCATCCTTGTTCTGACAGAAAGATACAGGAAAGAGGGGATTGGTAGAGCGATGAAACAGCGGCTGCAAAAGGGGAGTTTGCTTTTTATTGTCACTTTGTTTATGGCCGCGCTTTCGGGCTGTGGCAAGCCATATTTGTCGGCACTTGATCCTGCCGGCGAAGTGGCCCGGAAGCAGTATGATTTGATGATGTGGAGCGTTTGGATTATGGTGTTCGTCATGGTTGTCGTATTCGCCGTTTTCCTTACCGTTCTCATACGGTTCAGGCGGAAAAAAGGGGACGAATCCATTCCAAAACAGGTGCCGGGGAATCATAAGCTTGAAATCTTATGGACCATTATTCCGATTGTTTTATTGATTTTAATTGCCATTCCGACCATCAGCCAGGTCTTCAGCCTCGGAGATACGAAAGCGATGGATAAGAAAAAGGATGCCAAGCAAGGGGCGCTTATCGTTAAAGTTCGCGCCAGCCTTTATTGGTGGGAATTTGAATACCCGGGTTATGGTGTGGTGACAAGCCAGGAACTCGTTGTCCCAACAAACCAGAAAGTTTACTTCCAAGTGAAAGCCTCAGATGTGAAACACTCATTTTGGATACCGTCCGTTGGCGGGAAAATGGATGCCAACACAGATAATATCAACAAATTCTGGCTTGAAATTGATGATCAGAAGGCAGAGGATGCCGGAAATGTGTTTTATGGAAAATGCGCCGAATTATGCGGCCCTTCCCATGCCTTAATGGACTTCCGCGTGAAAGCGGTGCCACAGGATGAGTTTAAGGCGTGGATCAGCAATATGAAAAATGCAAAAGAAACAAAACCGGCGTCCGCTCTCGCACAGGAAGGGCAGGATGTATTCAAAAAAAGCTGCATCAGCTGCCACGCGGTCACGCCGAATGACACACGGCCGGAACAGGCACGGACAGCTCCCAATATGGCAACCTTTGGCGAAAGGGAAAAAGTCGCCGGCATTTTGGACCGTAATGAGGCCAATCTCAAAAACTGGATAAAAGATCCGGAGAAATACAAACCGGGGACAAAAATGCCCGCCTTCGGGGATAAGCTTTCCGACCGGCAAATCGATGCGCTTGCGGCTTATTTGATGCAATTGAAAGCTGGTGAATAAAACAAAGGGGATATTCGAAAGCAAAGGGGAGGTTAAAGTGAGCGTAGGAACAAAAAAGGCAGGTTTTGGCGCCACTGTCTATGAATATCTCACAACAGTGGATCATAAAAAAATCGGCATTTTGTATTTGATTACAGGGGGATTGTTTTTTGTCATCGGCGGGATTGAAGCGCTGATGATCCGCATACAGCTGGCGGTGCCGAACAATCATTTTGTCGGCGCGGATACGTACAATCAAGTCATGACAATGCACGGCACTACCATGATCTTTCTTGCGGCCATGCCGCTCTTGTTTGGTTTTATGAATGCGATTGTCCCGCTTCAGATCGGTGCCCGTGATGTGGCTTTTCCGTTTTTAAATGCATTGGGGTTCTGGTTGTTTTTCTTTGGCGGTATTTTCTTGAATTTATCCTGGTTTCTTGGGGGCGCGCCCGATGCGGGGTGGACTTCCTATGCTTCACTGTCCCTCGCATCTGGCGGACACGGGATTGATTTTTATTCACTCGGGCTGCAAGTTTCAGGTTTCGGTACGCTCATTGCTGGGGTGAATTTCCTTGTGACGATTATGAACATGCGGGCGCCGGGAATGACGTACATGCGCATGCCGATGTTCACATGGACGACTTTCGTTGTGTCCGCCCTTATTCTGTTTGCGTTTCCACCACTTACAGCCGGTTTGTTCTTGCTAACATTTGATCGGATGTTCGGTGCGAAATTTTTTGACGTGGCCTTCGGAGGAAATACCATCATTTGGGAACATCTTTTCTGGATTTTCGGGCATCCGGAAGTCTACATTTTAATTTTGCCGGCATTTGGCATTTTCTCTGAAATTTTTGCACATTTTTCTAAAAAGCGATTATTCGGATACTCTTCCATGGTATTCGCCGTTATTTTAATTGGGTTTTTAGGCTTTATGGTGTGGGCCCACCATATGTTTACAACCGGCCTGGGCAATGTAGCCAACGCCATTTTTGCCGTGTCTACAATGACCATTGCGGTGCCGACGGGCATTAAAATTTTCAACTGGCTGCTTACGATGTGGGGCGGGAGCATCCGGTTTACAACGCCGATGCTTTATGCGGCTGCTTTCATCCCGTCCTTTACATTGGGCGGTGTTACCGGGGTGATGCTCGCGGCTGCACCTGCTGACTACCAATATCATGACAGCTATTTTGTTGTAGCCCACTTCCACTATGTTATTGTCGGCGGTGTTGTTTTCGGGTTGCTTGCGGCACTGCATTATTACTGGCCGAAAATGTTCGGCACGATGCTGAATGAGACAATGGGGAAAATCACATTCTGGCTATTTTTCATTGGTTTCCATTTAACCTTTATGATCCAGCACTGGCTCGGATTGCTCGGGATGCCGAGAAGGCAGTGGACATATCTGCCGAATCAAGGCTGGGATACGGATAACCTCGTCAGTTCATCCGGCGCGGTGTTGATGGCGGCAGGTGTGCTAATCCTCGTGGCCAATATTGTTGTCACGGCCGTCCAGAACCGGAAAGTCGGAAACGATCCGTGGGAGTTTGGCAGGACGCTCGAATGGTCGATTTCCTCTCCGCCGCCGGAATACAACTTTGCACAAACACCGCTTGTCAGAGGAATTGACACCTGGTGGCTCGAAAAAATGGAAGGGAAAAAACAGGTGACACCAGCAGAGCCGATCAAAGACATCCATATGCCGAACTCGTCCATCTTGCCGTTTTTTATGGCATTCGGTTTATTTATTGCCGCGTTCGGCGCAATGTATCATGCAAACCATACCAAAGCCGGCATCACGATCCTTGTCATCGGCTTGGCGATTACCCTTGGATCGATGCTGATCCGGTCGGTAAAAGATGATACGGGATACCATATTAGGAAGGAAGCCTTAATGGAACGCGAAGAAAGGGGGGCCGGGGCGTAATGGAAATAGAACAAAATTTTACGGCGAAAACATGGCCAGAGTCCCCGGAGCGGGCGACGCTTGAAGGCAGGAATAAATTTCTCGGTTTTTGGCTGTTTTTAGGCGGCGAGACGGTCCTTTTTGCTTCCTTGTTTGCAACCTACCTGGCGCTGAAAGACAAGGGCCCGGCATCAATGGTGCATGCAAAAGACTTATTTGAACTGCCGCTAACCTTTTTGG
Organism: Weizmannia sp. WK01; assembly: GCF_025905465.1. Classification (NCBI taxonomy): domain Bacteria; kingdom Bacillati; phylum Bacillota; class Bacilli; order Caryophanales; family Bacillaceae; genus Heyndrickxia; species Weizmannia sp. WK01. Next base: position 1,325,271 of record NZ_CP109616.1, read on the forward strand.
CCACGGTTTTTCTGTTAACGAGTTCCATTACAAGTGTGTATGCCATTTATCATATGAAAAATTTTGCTTTTAAAAAAATGCAGGCCTGGTTTTTGATTACCGTTTTGCTTGGTGCTTGTTTTCTTGGGCTTGAAGTCTATGAATTCCATCATTATGTGACGGAATACCATCATACATTTACAAGCAGCGCATTCGGTTCCGCGTTTTATACGCTTGTCGGGTTCCACGGCGGCCACGTGGCGTTCGGGCTGTTATGGATTACGACACTGATGGTGCGGAACGCGAAACGGGGATTGAATTTGTACAATGCGCCGAAATTTTACGTGGCAAGCCTGTATTGGCACTTTATTGATGTCGTCTGGGTGTTTATCTTTACGGTTGTATATTTGATGGGGATGGTGGGATAAGATGGAACACAATGCACAAATGGACAGACGCCATGTTGAATACGAATACAGGCGCCGCAAAAGCGCGGAGGAAATGAAGTACCAGGTCGTCAGTTTTATTTTGATGATGTTTTTGACTATTGTTGCATTCTGGGCCGTCCATGCCCATTTGTCCAAATGGTTTACCATTCCGGTTATCCTGCTTTTGGCTGCGATCCAGGTCGTATTTCAGCTGTTTTATTTCATGCATATGAACCATAAGCACCATGAAGGCCCGAAACTTTTCATCTTTGGCGGCACACTCGTCGCATTTGTCACAGTACTGGCATTCCTCACCATCATCTGGTGGTGAAAAGAAAAGCGGAGGGCGTTTGCCCGTCGGCGTATGAATTTCATAGTCCCCGAACTGAGATAAAGGAAACACGGCGAGGAACGAGCCGATGTTGACTTATCGTAGGGGAGGGGACTGGAAATTCACTAGCCGACAGCGCCCGGAGCTAGACAAAGAAAAGCGGAGGCGACTGCTTAGCCCCGACAGGCGAATGTTCCGGCCGGGATGAAGCCTTGGCTTCAGGACGGACGGGTTATTCGACCCGAGGGGCTAGGAGCCGCAGCTAGACAAAGAAAAGCGGAGGGCGTTTGATTATCGGCTGTTAGGAGCCAGAGCTAAAAGTAAAGCGGAGGGCGCTTCTTGGACGCCCCCGCTTTAAATCGATTTGCAATGGTGCGGAAAGGAGTGGTAATGGTGCCGCTTGAAATATTCGGATTTCGTGCACTGTGGAGCCCTTATTTTTTTATCACGATCTTACTGTTTGTTTTTCTTTATTTTCTGCTTGCGTCCTTATGCAAAAGGTCTTATTTGAACGCAATGCCGCCGAGTCCGGTGCAGTCTGTTTCTTTTTGTACAGCGATGGTATTGCTTTACATCGTCAAAGGCTCTCCTGTCGATCTTATCGGGCATATCCTGTTTTCCGTCCATATGCTGCAAATGTCTATCCTTTTTTTCATTGTCGCACCGCTGTTTTTGCGTGGGATGCCGGTGTGGATATTGGAAAAGGGGATGCAGCTTCCGGTTGTCGCGCCCGTTGTCCGGTTCTTTACAAATCCGGTGCTTGCCGTTATCACCTTTAATATCATTTTTTCCCTGTACCACATTCCGGCCGTTTTCGATCAGGTCAAGGTCACTCCGTTTCTCCACAGCATCTACACCATTGTGCTGTTTCTTTTAGCCATAGCGATGTGGTGGCCGATTTTGTCGCCATTGCCCGGGCAATATGCGCTGGGCGGCCTGAAAAAAATCGCTTATTTATTTGCAAGCGCCATGCTTTTAACCCCTGCATGCGCCTTAATCATGTTCGCCAATCATCCGGTTTACAGGAGCTTTTCCGACGGAACGATGTGGCTTTCGTCCATGCATTTATGTGTGCCTGCTGACATGCTCTCCGGAGTGGCGCGTTACGGCTCCCCGGCACTTTTCTCACCGCTTCCTGTACTGCAGGACCAGCAGCTTGGCGGTGTGGTGATGAAAATCATGCAGGAAATCGTCTACGGCATCATGCTTGCCCGCATTTTTTTCCAATGGGCAAGGACAGAACAGGAAGATGGCAGTACGGAAAAGAATCCGGTTGCCGGAGAACAGCGGAGGCTAATGGAACAGCATTAAAAAAAGGCCGCTCTCTATGGCCCACCGTTTTAAGGGGCCACAGGAGCGGCACATTTTATTCAGCAAATACAACCAAGTCTTCTTTAAGCGCTTCCAAAATTTTTCTGCAATACTTGACGAGATCATGCGGAAAATACTCGTCATCGCCGTATTCCACACCATGCGGATAATAATATTTTCCTAAAATAGGCGCCTTTAACTGAATCACGGCATCAAACGAATCCACATCCCCCTCGGTTGCAACTCCCTGCACGCGAAGATAATAGGTGCCTTCCTGAATCGTAAATTTTCTATCATATGTGACGCGTTCATAATCCCATTGCCCGGCACGTACCATCTTGTGCCGCTCCATTACATCATCCAGCCGCGTCAGATCCACTTTCATATTTTCCAAACCCGTGTCATCAAACCGCAAAAATACCCCTCCCGTCCGCGCAATTAAAATCTTTCAATTTTATCTTATCTGAATACAAACATTTATGCAATGCAAATGTTCATACCCGCAAAAAAACCGGCCGCACCGGCTGCCCTTCGAGGAGGTGATTGAAAAAATTGGTGCTTTTCTGCTTAAAACTGTAAAATATATAATAAAATGAATTAAAGGAGAAAAAATTTACGGAACATCAAGAGAGGTGAAGTCACCTGCGTACCTTTTTAAAAACAGCCGCGATCCTTGTGATCATATTTCTGATCGGACTTTATGTCCAGCTTCGTCCTGAAAACGGCGTACTGCAAAACCATTCCTCTAACAAGAAAATGGATAACAGTTCTGACATTCATGACCACAGCAAGGATCAAACGTACAGCCGTCCGGATCATGGCATGTCGGTATATATCGGGAAACCTGTGAAAACGTTGACCACACATTTCGGAAAACCACAAAGGGTGGATCCGTCTCCATATGGTTATGATTGGTGGATTTATAAGAAAAAATCGACCGGTTATTTTCAGGCCGGCGTGAAAAATGGCAAGGTTACGACCATTTACGCTGTCGGAACCCGTTTAGACGTAGCCCCGTTTGAGATTGGAGAAAATGTAGAAAAAATTTACAGTTCCATTTTAATGGATACGGATATGACGGTGCAAACAAATGAAGGCACATACCGCTTTGAATTGTCGGAAGAAGATTTGAATATCCGCCCGCTTGTCCGTCTTGGGGATATCTATGCCCAGCTGGCGCTTGATAAGTTCAGCGGCAAATTGCTGTTTATCCGTTTTATGGATAAAAACACACTGACGATGCTGCATCCATATGAAATGGTGTACCACGGAGAACTGCCCGAATCCGTTCCGGAGGATGATCCGAAATGGGTTGACGTAGAAAAGGCGAACGCCAGGCAAATTTTTGACCTTACAAACATTGTCAGGGCACGATTCGGTTTAAAAAAACTGGCCTGGAATACAGCTCTTTCCGAAGTGGCGTACAATCACAGCAAAGACATGGCTGACGACCATTATTTTTCGCATGTCTCCCCCAAATATGGAGACTTAAAAGAAAGATTAAAGAATGGGCATGTTTCTTATGCTGCGGCTGGGGAAAATATTGCCGCCCACTATACGGATGGTCCGGCTGCTGTGGAGGGATGGCTTAATTCAGAAGGCCACCGGAAAACATTGCTGGAGAAAGATTTCACCCATCTTGGCGTCGGGGTGTACCAGAAATACTATACCCAGGATTTCATGAAGGCACCATAGCCGGATACCGTTCCAGCCTAAGCTGGAGAGGGGTCCGGCTGATGTATGCATATAAGGCAGGCGGGCTGCCCGGGGCTTTTGAAAGGGTATTTCCGGCTTCTCATTTCAAAATGAAAAAAGAACCCGTGCAATGGGCGATCTTTGTCCCGTCATCCCGAAAGGCAGTTCCTTCCAGCACCATCGTTTGCGTGCCGCGGTGGATTACCTTTGCCTTCGCTTTTAAGCGGCTTCCCGTCCCCGGGGCAATATAATGAATGGTGAGATTGGATGTAACAGCCTGCTGACCCGCCGGCAACAGGCGATTTGCCATCACGCCCATTGCTGTATCAAGCAGGGTTGCCGTTACACCGCCGTGAACGATGGAAAAGTTATTGTAGAGTAACGGCGTAACTGGAATGGTCACCTCGCATTCTTCCCCATCGAAGTCCGCTTCCATCAAAAAGAGATCCTTGAAATATGTACGTTCGTTCCCGGCTTGTTTATTGGAAAGTCCATTTAACATTTGCTGCAATACGATTAAGTCTTCTTCCGTTGCCGCTTGGACCACTTTTTCAAAAGTATGGTGTATTTCTTCTTTCATCTCCTGATACCTCTTTTAACGCGTTTTTTTAAAAGCATACCCATATCGTATCAAAATTCACGGGAAATGAAAACCTTCACACCTGCTTACTGCCGGCATATGCTGGATATGAGGAAGGTATGTGAACGTAACAGAAAGCCAACGTTCGAAAAAAATGTTTTCTCGCGGGGTGAGCGGAAATGGGAACGAAAAAATTGCATCCTTCCGTAGAAAAGTTTAAAGCTTTTACAAAAACCCATCCTTTGATTTTAAAAGAAGTCCGGGGCGGAAAAAAGTCTTTACAGGATTTCTTTGAAGAATGGTATATACTGGGCGAAGACGACCCGGTCTGGGAAAAATACGCGGCAGAAGGCAGTGAAACGAAGGAAAAAACGGGCGGGAGAAGCAGCTGGCTGAACCAGCTCGGCGCGATGCTCGAGAACCTGGACCCAGCACAGGTCCAAGGCCACCTGCAGCATTTGACGGAAGCGATTACCGCCGTCCAAAATGTGATCACGCAGTTTACAGGGGGGCAGACGCCACAATCCCAGGCTCCCCAGCCGAAGGGCCCGTTTTCATTCAGAAAAGACTAGAGAGGGGCTGCACATATGCGGAACGAAGTAATGGAAGTCATCCGGCAGTCGAACGAATGGAAAACTTTTTTAAGGGAGCAGCCGGCGTGGTACCGGAAATTGTCAAGGCATCCCGAGGAACTGGAGCAATTTCAAATTGCCGCGCTCCATTATTACCAGAAAACGATCCCGCAGCGGGTTGAAAAGTTTGCAAACGGGTTGCAAATGGCACAAATGATGATGCATATGGTGCAGTCCATCTATGAACAAGGATGATTTCCGAAAAAATTTGCCTTTTTTGAGTAAATCAGCGCTTTCTTGCGGAAAATAACCGCAAGGAGTGATCGAAATGAAGATGGCTGCAGGATTCCTTGCTGTATGTTTGCTGTTTGCCGGCTGCAGCGGGCATATGCCGCGTAAAGAGCAGCGGGAAGCGGATGCTGCTTCCGCGGCAGAAAACCAGGCATCAGTCCGGTATTTTGTAAAAGATCGGGATTTGTTTGTGGAATGTATGATTCCAAGCGTCACCTTTTCAGGCAGCCGGCATGCCAAACCGGCAAAAATCAAAGTCTATGTGGATGGTGTATGGAAAGGCGAGTACAATACGGCTGCATTTGTTGTAAAAGGGCTTGATAAAGGGGTACATACAGTGCAGCTGGAAGTAGTGGACAAAAACACAGGCGCCCGCCTAGGCATTCACAGGCAGTTTTATATTTCTGTCAGCTGATCGGGCAAATTCGCAAAGCTTGCGGAAACATGGTAAAATCATCATGTGGAGGTGAGCTTTTTGCTTGCAACATTGGAAAGCGCGGAAATTTTGTCTGAAGCTGAAGCACTGGCGAAAATGGTCATTGCCTCGGATATTGCCGAAAATTACCGGGACTGCTATAACAGGATGTATCATGATCCAGCCACACAGCAGAAAATCCGGAAATTTGCACGCCTGAAAGAACAGTTTGAGGAAGTCCAGCGCTTTGGCAGGTATCACCCTGATTATAAACGCATCAACAAAGAAACAAGGGAAGCCAAGAGGGAAATGGATCTGGATGAGAACGTCGCAAGATTCAGGCGGGCGGAAAATGCCCTCCAGGATCTGCTCGACCAAATCAGCCTGATGATTGGCAAATCTGTTTCTGAACATATAAAAGTGCCGACCGGAAATCCGTTTTTTGATGCCTCTTGTTCCGGCGGCTGCGGAACCGGCGGCAGCTGCAGCTGTTCCGCATAAATCGTGATAAGGCCGCAATCCGCGGCCTTTCCTTATTGTTCCGTGAAAAAAGGTATGGTACACTCATTAAAAAAAGCACGAAGGGGAAACGCTATGTTATCAGATCGGCAGGGCCTCATCATTTGGCTGTATCAGATGAAGCATACGAAACATTTACGAAGATTTGGCAATGTCCATTATGCGTCAAAAAGGATGAAGTATGCCGTCCTTTATTGTGACCGCAAAGAGATAGAGCAGGTAAAAGCGAAAATTGAAAATCTTCCGTTTGTAAGGAAAGTGGATTATTCCATGAAGCCGTTTTTAAAAACGGAATATGAAAACGCAAAACCGGACAAAGCAAAAGAATACGATTATAAAATAGGGCTATAAAGGCGCCGGGTTTGCATGCTAGCATTCCCTGCGTGTGCATCACCGCAAATCCGCCGTGCCCAAAAAAGCGTTGCTGCCCGGAAGCTCCGTCCCGCGCATTTTAAATCAAGCACATCCGGCTGCACTCTGGCCGAAATATTTATTGCAGCGGCGGAATCAGCCGGTTCATTCTTAATATGCCGATTAAATATTGATAAAAAAGGTTTTTGTCGGAAAAAGACGAAGATGGCCGGACTTCGAGTTCCACAATGTCCGCTCCTAAAGCAGCTGCGGTTTCGGCAAACAGGCTGTACCGTTTGTTTGGCTGCACCCTCGGATCCGGAATCCCTTCAAGGCAAACGTATAACGCCTGAAATTCCCCCGGATCGGTCGGTTTTAAAATGAGCACGGGCGAAGTGACAGCTTGATCCGCAACGATGGTATGAAGGGCAAGCATGCCGTGCAGCCGGTGCCGGTTTGCTTTTGCCAGTTCGATCAGTTCAAATAAATCTGTATATCCGTTTCCTAGTTCAATAAATCTTTGTTGCATCTTCATTCCTCGCTTACAAACAAATTTGCTGCTTCTATTCTACTGCACTTCTTTTTATTCGGAAAGTATTTCTGCAAAATAAACCGGGGGAGATGCCGGCCGGCTTTTTGAAACGACGTGCCCGGCCTAGATGCGGAAAATAAAAAACCCTGCAGCCAATACTGCAGGGCCCTTCTATATCCTTATTCCGGACAGAAGGCAAAGGGAGAGGAGAAACCGGAGGAAGAACTTATGGGGAAACGTAAGTCTTCTCCGCGGTTGGCAGCAACATCTTTTGATGCTGCTGGTATCATTATGGCCAACTTTTCCTGAATTATACTTTTGCTTTAAATTTTGGTGAAAAACTTTTCCACCCGGCCGGAAAATATGGTAGGATAAGATGGAAATCTGATGATACGTGGTGACCAGCATGAGAGTCATTTCAGGCAGCCAAAAGGGCACTGTTTTAAAAGCCGTTCCGGGAATGGGAACGAGGCCTACGACAGATAAAGTAAAAGAAGCGATTTTTAATATGATCGGCCCGTATTTTGAAAAAGGCCTGGGCCTCGATTTATATGCAGGGAGCGGCGGGCTCGGGATCGAAGCCTTGAGCAGGGGTATGGAGAAAGTGATTTTCGTTGATAAGGAGATCCAGGCGCTGCAAACCGTCCGGGCCAACCTGGAAAAATGCGAATTTTTAGGCCGGAGTGAAGTATACCGGAACGATGCCGGCCGTGCATTGAAAGTGCTGGCGAAACGGGGGCTTGCCTTTGATACGGTATTTCTCGACCCGCCTTACAAAAAGCAAAAACTAACCGCGATGCTGAAATTTATCTCGGCAAACGGCCTTCTCCGTGAAAACGGTTACGCTGTTTGCGAGCACGACGCCGGACTGACCTTACCGGAAAAAGCGGGCAATCTTTTTACATATAAAACAGCACAGTACGGCATCACCGGCATCACGATTTACACGAAAAAGGGGGATGAAACCCGTGGGGAAGACCGCGATCTGCCCGGGCAGCTTTGATCCGATTACAAACGGGCATTTGGATATTATTAAAAGAGGGGCAAAAGTATTCGACAAAGTCTATGTGGCAGTGCTGAACAATATTTCAAAACAGCCGCTTTTCGATATTGAAGAAAGAAAAGCGCTGATCCGGGAAGTGACAAAAGAGATCCCGAATGTGGAAGTCGATTCCTTCCAGGGGCTTTTAATGGAATATGCAGAATCAAAAAAAGCGGATGTGATTATCCGGGGCTTACGGGCTGTTTCGGATTTTGAATATGAATTGCAGCTGACGTCCATGAACCGTGTGCTGAATGACAGAATTGAAACCTTTTTTATCATGACAAACAACCAGTATTCTTTTCTCAGCTCAAGCATTGTGAAAGAAATCGCCAAATACCACGGCAATATTGCGGAACTGGTACCACCAGTTGTGCATGAAGCATTGAAAAAGAAATTTCAGGGGCAATAGAAAAGCGGGCGGAACCGGACATTCCGGAAGAGCTGGACGAACACAGAAGTGTTGATACAATAGAAAAAGCAATGGGAACCGGACATACCGGCCGTACATAAAGTGCCGGAAAATCCCGGGCTGGGCCGGATGTACATTTTAAACCGGCTCCCCAAAACCGGACATGCCGTTTATACACCGCACTAAAAACTTTAAAAACAGGCCCGGTTTATTTATTGAAAAATTTGCGAAGGCATCAGAAAAAGCGGGAATGCTCCCCGCTTTTTTGCGCTTTTTTCAGGCCTGGTCCGCCCGGCAGGCACGATAATAAAGAAAAATGTACAGTACAAGACAGGACAGGGTAAACAACGGCCCGTAGATTTCAAGCCAATCTGTCACACGCGCGTACAAGCTGCGGCCTCCACCTGGCATACCAAAAGCTTCCTGCCACGCGCTTTTTTCAGCAAAAAAGCGTAAGTAGACCGGATTCCAAACGAGCCGGATGATCACAGCCGACAGAAAACCGTGCAGCAGGCGGGCAAGAAAAAACGGCCGGAAACGGATATCCGTCTGGGCAAGAATACTGGCCACCTGTGCCTGGATGCTGAATCCGCCAAACCCGAGGATGAAGCTCGCGGCGATGGCCTGCTGAAGCAGCGAGGATTCCTGCACTTCACTGATCATTTGGATTCCGAGCGTTACTTCGAAAAGGCCGGAAATGAGCGGGATGCTCAGCTTTTCCGAAAAATGCGCAAGGTGAAGCAGCTGGGAGACAAACATGCCGAATACGGACGTGACATGCATATACAGAAGCAATTTATTAAAGACTGAAAACAGGATGATAAATCCGCCGATCATCAGAAGCGTCTGGATGGCGGACATGACAGCGTCCCCGAGCAGCTTCCCGATCGGCTTGCTGTTTTTAATTCTTGTCGCATGCAAAACGAGAAGCGCTTCTTTTAAAAGAAAAGTATGTTTCTTTTTCGGCCCTCTTGTATCCTCGCCGGTTCCGTAAAAACGCATCACCAGGCCGACAATAATATTGCCCGCATAATGCGCCGCGGCAAACAGAAGGCCGAGAGAAGGATTATGGAAAAAGCCGACAGCGACCGCCCCGAAAATAAAAAGGGGGCTGGAAGAACTGGTGAACGCTACAAGCCGTTCTGCTTCAACCCGGTCAATCTGTTTTTCCTGACGGAGACGGGCGGTCAACTTCGCCCCTGAAGGATTGCCGGAAGCAAGCCCCATGGCCCAAGTAAACCCGCCAACACCGGGAACACGGAATAATGGCCGCATCAACGGCTCCAAGAGAACACCGACGAAGCGGACCACTCCGAAGCCGATCAGCAGTTCAGAAATGACAAAAAAAGGAAAAAGTGAGGGGAAAACGACTTCCCACCACATATTTAAACCTTGAATGGAGGCTTTAAAAGATTCATCCGGCAATACAATCATGGAAATCGCCATTATCGAAACGCTGAAGGCCAAAATGGCGCTTTTGAGTTTAGACTGGTACAATCTGTGTTCCTCCCCTGTCTTTCAATCCGCAGCACTTGCTCGCTTGTCCCTATAAATCAAATATACTCATAGGTCTGTAAATTAGACCATAAACTGTACGAAAGAAGGACACGAGGAGGGGGACAATGGCGGGTCGCCCAAAAATCGGATTGGCGCTCGGATCGGGAGGCGCCAGAGGCTTTGCGCATATCGGCGTATTGAAAGTTTTTGAAGAGGAAGGCATTCCGGTGGATATGATTTCCGGCAGCAGCATTGGGGCGCTGGTTGCGGCGCTGTACGGGGCGGGGCGGACTGTCCGCGAGATGGAGCTGCTTTCCGGTGCATTTAAACGCAAATATTATTTGGACTTTAAAATTGGCAAGATGGGCCTGATTTCGGGGAAAAGAATTGAAGATCTGATCCGTTTGCTCGTTCATGGGAAAAAACTTGAAGAATTGAACCCACCTGTTGCCGTTGTCGCCGCAAATCTTTCAAACGGCGAAAAAACGGTGTTCAAAAAAGGGCCGGTTCAAGAAGCGGTGCGCGCCAGCATTTCCATCCCTGGCATTTTTGTCCCGAAAAAAATTGGCGGCCATCTTTTTGTGGACGGCGGTGTGGTGGACCGCGTCCCGGTGTCCGTTGTAAAGGAAATGGGGGCGGAGCTTTTGATCGGGGTGGATGTTTCCGTCATGAAAAAAGAAGCGGAAATCCGCCATATTTATGATGTGATTATGCAAAGCATCGATATCATGCAGATGGAACTGGCCGAAAGCCGGAAAACGGAAGCCCATGTTTTGATCCGCCCCGATGTCTCAATGTACAGTTCAATGGCTTTTACAAATGCCGGACAAATCATTAAGATAGGGGAAGAAGCAGCAAAACAATCCGTAACTGAAATACAGCAATTGCTGGAAAAATGGAAGGAGCCCGACAAATGAAACACCGAAACATCCGGCGGCGCATATTGATTGTGGCAGTGCTGATTCTTGCCCTCCTGTCCTTTGTGCCGCTGCCTTATTATATTGAAATGCCGGGGAGTGCCATGCAGCTTGCCCCGCTGATCAAAGTAAAGGGCGGCTATCCTGAAAAAGGCCAATTGATGCTGACGACTGTCCGTATGGGCCGCGCGAATCCGTATACGTATCTTTGGGCAAAAATGAGAAAACACGAGGATGTCGTACCGGTTCGTGAAATTATGGATAAAAATATGACGGACGAGGAATACAATGTCTATCAGCTTTATTTAATGGAATCAGCAAAACATAATGCCATCCAGGCTGCTTTTAAGAAGGCAAAAAGGCCGTTCAGCTCCCATTACGAAGGGATTTATGTCCTGAATGTATATGACGGGATGCCGGCCGCAAAAGTGCTCAAAGCCGGGGACAGAATTACAAAAGTGGACGGCCATGCATTCAAGTCTTCCAAACAGTTTATGAACTATGTCGCAAAGAAAAAAGCCGGGGACAAAGTGAAATTGGACTATATGCGTCATAAAAAGGCGAAGATGGCAACCGTTGCACTTGCAAAATTCAAGGAAAACCATCATAAAACGGGAATCGGGATCAGCCTTGTCGATGACCGGACCGTCAAATCCGACCCGGCTGTGAAAATGGATACCGAAAAAATCGGTGGCCCTTCCGCCGGGCTGATGTTCACATTGGAAATCTACAACCAGCTGACCAAACAGGACATCACAAAAGGCTATAAAATTGCCGGAACCGGAACCATTTCGCCAAACGGGGAGGTCGGCCGCATCGGCGGGATTGATAAAAAAGTGATTGCAGCGGACAAAGCAGGGGCGGACATTTTCTTTGCTCCAGATGATACGATTACACCTGAAATGAAAAAAGCCGAGCCTGGCATCAAGCCGAATTACGAAGAGGCAAAAGCGGCGGCGAAAGAAATCGGGACGAACATGAAAATTGTACCGGTCAAAACACTGGATGATGCACTCGCCTATTTAAACGGCCTGAAACAAAAATAACCGGAAAGCCGCTTGTTTTAGCGGCTTTTCCCTGTAAAGAAGGGGGAAGGCTGTCACGCATCCCGGGCTTTTGCCTGCAAGTCTGAAATGTAATGTGGGTTCCGGTTTTCCGCCTGTAAAAAGCTGAAAATCATGCGTTTCATCGGTTTTTCGCTTGCAAAAAGGTGTTAGCCTGCATGCCTGCAGTTTTTTCGCTTGCAAAAAGGAGAACAGCCTAAGTATGCGGCTTTCTCGTCTGCAAAAAGCCGTTCTCATAAAATCATGCGTTTCATCCGGTTCTTCCCAGCCGCATGCCCGAAGCTTTTCCGCCTGTAAAAAGACAGCCTACGGATTCACGCGCCATCCGTTTTTTCGTCTGCAAAAAAAGGTGGCTTGCTGAATTCCCGGATCATTAAGTGTTCCCGTTCGTTTGCCGGAAGCGGGAGGGCATATATCCGCGCGGCTCTTATGTCCGGTGCAAGCGACGGGGCAGTTTGCAGCGAAAATTTTGAAATAATAGGAACCGGTACCGTTTTTTTCACGCTGTTCAAATAGCGCCTTCCCGTTTCGTTCATGGCGAGCAGCCGGATATACGCCGGCTTTGCCGCATGCTTTTTGATTTCTGCTTTTTTGGCATTGGTTAACAAATGGGTGCAAATTCGCTGCAGTCTTGTCCATGTGTATCGTTTTGTTTTCACTTTTTCCATGAAGTCGGGAAAACTGTTGGCAGATGCCGCGGCTTTTTTTAAACGGTATTCAATGCCTTCTTCCACTTCATAAATGGCGCGTAATTCTTCTTCAGATGAGGAAAGCAGCCGGTAGTGCAAAAAAGGCCAGTAAAGCGCCCAATGCAGGAAGTGCCCGTTGTTGTTGCGGTGCCGGCTCAGTACATGAAATGCTGGTTCCGGCAGCACCGGGCGGGCAGCGTGCAGATCTTCGGTTTGCAAGATGGTTTTTCTGATGGCGCTTGCACTTGCAATTTCACCGGTTATCGCGACGTCATGGTGCCCAGCCGCTTTTCTTTGGACGGTAAAAGCCTCCATCGCCGGGTTTTGCCTTGCTGCCGCGAGCATATAATGGAAGCCGAGAATATTATTGGGTGAGCTTAAATCGAGCGTACTGTCGCCTGGTGCGAGCTTCTGAAAGCTGTTTGATAGCGCTGCCGGATAGCTGATCCCTTTTTTGACCTCGCGCTTGACGGATGCGTTAAATGCCGCTTCGTTTTCAAGCAGGACGGCAGCCGCCTGGCGGAATGCTTCGATGTCGCCGGATTCGCTGCCGAAGCAGAAGCTTTTGCACTGCAAAGCGTCCAAAATGGCAATCCCGCCTGCCGCAAATTTTTCGGCGGGCTGGACGGCAAATGCATACGGCAGTTCGACAACGAGATCCGCGCCCGATAATACGGCCATCTCCGCCCGCGTCCATTTTGAAACAAGCGCCGGCTCGCCCCGCTGCATAAAATAGCCGCTCATTACGGCAATGATACACTCTGCGCCTGTCATCCGCCGCGTCTCGCGAAGATGGTGCAAATGGCCATTATGAAAAGGATTGTACTCCACAATGATGCCGGTACTTTTCAATTGTGATTCCCCTTTCCGGAAGATTTGGATGTTTAAAAGCACCCGTTTGGGATAAGTTATTTTTAACATAACCGGCAAAAAAAGCAATCCTGCCTGCTGCAAAATTTTTTTGAAAAAACGGGGAGTCTTGAAGATGAAAGCGTAAAAAGGACGCGTCTTAAACAAGCCCGGGCCGGTTTCTGGTTTGAAGAAAAATTTTCGTTTTGGACATCATGGTTGTAAAGCAAAAAATATTGACAAAAGGTATGAGGGAAGCTATAATTACCTTTGTTGTCTTGGGGTGATGAAAGTGAAATGGTCTGCCATTCAATTGCAAAAATTTCGGGACAAGCGCTTTGAGATAGATGAATCGGTTGATATTACAAAAGATTTAATGGAAACTGATTCCGAGATCCGCGGGGCTTCGCCTTTCCACGTAACGGGAACGGGGAGTGCTCAGCAGGGCAGGGTGACGTTTGATCTTCACATTGAAGGAACGCTTGTGCTGCCTTGTGCCCGGACGCTTGTTGATGTACATTACCCGGTAGACTTGAAATCGACAGAAACGTTTCTTCTTGAGCCTTCCGATTATGAAGGTGCTGAAGATGAAGAAGTGCATGTTGCCGAAAATGAGGTCATTGATTTGATCCCGGTTATGAAAGAATTGATTTTGCTCGACATTCCCATGCAGGTTTTCAGTGAGGAAGCCAAAAAAGGCGAACTGCCGCATACGGACAACTGGCAGGTGCTGACGGAGGACGAGTATTTGGAAATGGAGCAGAAGGCGGAAAAAGCGGTAGACCCGCGTATGGCCGACCTTGCGAAATTTTTTGACCAGGATTCTGAATAACCGCCATCTTCGGCTAAATGATATGCTGATCTCTTATAAGGAGGTGGGAAGAATGGCTGTACCTTTTAGAAGAACTTCTAAAACGGCAAAAAGAAAACGCCGCACACATTTTAAATTGCAAGTTCCCGGCATGATTGAATGCCCGCGATGCGGTGAAATGAAAATGGCACACCGCGTATGCCCATCTTGCGGTTATTACAAAAACAAAGTTGTGGTAAATAAATAATAAAAGAGCACGGCGCAAACCCGTGCTTTTTTATTTGCCTTCAAAACGCCATCCCTTTCCGCCAAAAGCTTCTCCCCGTTCCTCCTTTTTTTCTCGAAATTTCGTCTATCTTTTCTATCAACGGCATATGAATAGTATTAAAAAGGATGGGGGGAAAGATATGCCGGCAGTCAGACAGGATGCCTGGACACAGGAAGAAGATTTGCTGCTATCGGACATTGTGTTGCGCCATATTCGCGAAGGCAGCACGCAGCTCCGGGCGTTTGAAGAGGCAGGGAAGCGGATGAACCGGACCGCAGCGGCATGCGGGTTCAGGTGGAATTCTTATGTGAGAAAGCAGTACGCCTCAGAAATTGAAGCCGCAAAAAAAGAAAGAAAGGAAAGAAAGCAGCTCGTCCGAGATTCCGGGAGAGCACCGGCTGAAGAAGGGCAGCAGACAGAAGCAACGCTGTTTGATGCCATCCGTATCCTTCAGCAGCTTGCGGAAAAAAGCAGGCACGAGAGTGGGCAGTTGTCCGCATCCCGGCGCGGTACAGAGGAATGGAAAAGCAAATATGAGGCGCTGCTTCAAAAGTATCTTGAAGAAAAGGAAAAGCATGAGCAGCTGCAAAAAGAATACAGTGCGCTCCTTTCCATTATGGAAAAAGCACGGCAGTTGTCTGAGCAAGATTAAAACGGCGGCACATCCCCTGGACCTTAAAAGGCAGGGGACATTTTTTGTTCGTAAAAGGCAAAAAAAGAACCGGAATCCGGTTCTTTAAGAAGAGGTCGTTTTTTTATCCTGTTTTGCGTCTTTCAGCTTCACGCCGTGCGGCAACCAGACAAACGGGTTTTCACTCAAATCGCGTTCGACATTATAAGGAACAGGTTTGAACCCCATTTTTTCCCAAAATCCTCGCGACTTCAGGCGGGCGTTTGTTTTAATCGGCAGCCCGAAGCTTTTGGCAAAATCAACAAGCGCCCGGCCGTAATTCTTATATTGATAGTTCGGGAGCACTTCCAGCTTCCAAAGTTCCAAAAATGTTTGCGGGGGGTCAAAATAGAGATCGTATTTTGCATCCCGTTCGTAAAGGCTCATGCGCGCAACGAGTTTATCGGCAAAATAAATGCCGTAAAATGGCGAGTCGGCGTTGTCTTCAATAATATTGTCCTGCAAATCTTCAAGCATGGACAGTTCCTGCTGCCCGTACTCTTTAAACTGCTTGAATTCTTCGAGCGTTTTGTAGTTCACTTTCAGCCTTTCCACTTGATAAGCCATATCAATTCCCCCATCCCTCTTTATATGCTGTGTCGCAGCAGCATGGCGGCGATTCTTACATAAAACCGGTTGATATTATCATTATATAACAAACAATTGGAAGAATGAAAGAAATACGTGTAAACGGTCGCACACCATTTGTCTGGAATTTTCTTTTCCATTCCCTTATTGCCTGTTAAAATGGAGCAAAGAAAATGGAAAGGGGCGGGCAAAATGAAAATTGGGGTGATTGGCGCTGGTGCGATCGGTTTATTATACGGGGGTTGGCTTGGAAAGTTGCATGAAGTGACCTTGTTTCCAAATACGAAGGCGCAGGCCGTAGAGCTGAATGAAAAAGGGATTACCGTAAAAGACGGCGCATCTTCGTTCAGAACTTTCGTCAAAGCGGATGACACGTTCTCTTCGCTTTCCTCCCAGGATCTAGTCATTGTTGCCGTCAAGCAATATGACCTTCCTGCTGTGACAACCGTTTTAAAAAACGAAGATGGCGGGGTGCCGGTCTTGTTTTTGCAAAACGGCATGGGCCATCTTGTTCTTCTTGAAGAATTGCCGCAAAAAACGATCCTTGTCGGTACGGTAGAGCACGGCGCATCCCGGCTTGACGGCACAACGGTGAAGCATAATGGGCACGGCAAAACGAATATCGCCGTCTACCGCGGGAAATGGGATGAAAGCGTGCATTTGCATACGGATGCTTTCCCGTTCACGGTGCAGCCGGATTATGAGCTGATGCTTTTGCGCAAATGTTTTGCCAATGCCGTCATCAATCCGCTCACAGCCGTTTTAAAGGCAAAGAACGGGGAACTGGTCAAAAACCCGCATTATGCCCGTGTGTTCCGCGCCGTATTTGAAGAACTGGCGGCGCTTTTCCCGAAACTTTCGCGGGAAAAGATGTGGGAGGAAGTCACCGGCATTTGCAAAAATACGTGCGAAAATGAATCGTCCATGCTGAAAGATGTGAAAAAAGGAGCACGGACCGAGATTGACGCGATTCTCGGTTACATGCTGGAAACGGCTGCCCGTCAAAACAGCCAGGTTCCGCTTGCGTCCGCCCTTTATGAAATGGTGAAAGGGATGGAGGATAAGGGGTGAGGCACGTTCCGTGTGTTGCCGCCGTGCCCGCAGCGGCCGGAAACAAGGTTTCAGTTGTTGCAACGAGCAGGCAGGCTTTTTTTCTTTTTTTCACAAAAATGCTATACTCAATGAGAAAATCAATGAAAACGAGAAAGGAAGAATCATTTGATGGAACTGGAAAACTTTTCAATTCCAGCAACGAATCGGTTCGCTTCCCTCTATCTTGCGCAAAAATCTCCTGTAAAGGATTTTTTTCATTATGATATAACGGATGCTTCTGTTTTCCATAAAAGAGTGGAAGATTTAAAAAAACGGGCTTTTAACCGGGAAGGGCTGGCAGATTGTATCGGGCACTATATGGAAAAATTTGGAATCTCCCCGGAGACGGCCCATTCCTTGGAAAAATTAAGGCAGCCGAACGCTGCTGTTGTGATCGGTGGCCAGCAGGCAGGGCTATTAACAGGGCCGCTTTATACGATCCATAAACTGATTTCGATTATCCGGCTTGCCAGTGAGCAGGAAGAAGCCCTGCAAATTCCGGTTGTACCTGTTTTCTGGATCGCGGGCGAGGACCATGACTATTTGGAAGTGAACCATATTTATGCCGAACAGGAAAGGCGTTTAAAAAAATTTAGTTATGCTGAAGGGCCGCTTGAGAAAAAAATGATCTCTGATACCACACCGGATCCTGCCCATTTAAAAAAATGGATACATAAAGTTTTTGAAGCATTTGGCGAAACCGAACATACCAATGCCCTTCTTTCCAAGCTGGAGGCGTTTGCAGACAGGGCACAAAGCCTTTCTGACCTGTTTGCCTGCATGATTCACGATCTTTTCAAGGCATACGGGGTGCTGCTCATCGATTCGGCTGATGCACACTTGCGGAAGATCGAGGCGCCGTTTTTTGAACGGATGATCCAGGATTATGACAAGATTACGGAAGCGGTCCTCTGGCAGCAGCAGGAAATCGCGCAGTTTGAGTTTCCAAAAGCGATTGATATTTCCAGGCGGGCGCTGAATCTTTTTTATTATGACGGCAAGGAACGGATTTTGCTGGAGTACAGTCCGGAGCAAGGCGGATTTACCGGAAAAGGCGGCAGCCCCTTTTTTACAGAGGAAGCGTTGTGCGCGCTTTGTGCGAAAAGCCCTGAACGGCTGAGCAATAATGTTGTCACAAGGCCGCTTATGCAGGAATGGCTCTTCCCAACCCTTGCGTTTATCGGCGGGCCGGGCGAAATTGCGTACTGGGCCGAGCTGAAGCGGGTGTTTGAAGAAATGGGGATTCTGATGCCGCCTCTTGTGCCGCGACTCAATATCACGTTGCTTGAGAGAGCGGTCCAAAGGGATATCGAGGAACTGGAACTCGATATCGGGCATGTATTAAAATACGGGACCCGGAAAGAGCGGGAAAAATATTGGAATGACGCAAAAGATGAGAATATGGACGCGCTCATTGCAGAAACGGAAAACATGCTGAAAATGCAATACGATAAAATTTTTGCCGCAATTGGAAAGGGGTTGGAACCGCTTGCCCGCAAAAATCTCGATTTTCACCTGGGGCAGCTTGCGTTTTTGCAGCGGAAAGTGGATGAAGAGATTGCGGGAAAACATGAAAACATCCTTGAAAAATACGCGCGGGTCGAACGTGCCTTGCGCCCGGACGGCAATCCCCAGGAAAGGGTCTGGAACCTTTTTTATTTCCTTAACAAATATGGGGCGGACTTTATCCACACCCTTGCCGCCCTGCCGTTCACATTTGACGGCACACATAAACTCGTTAAAATTTAACCGGCTGACAGCGGCCGGCTTTTTTTATGCAAAAAAACAGGGGGTTTTGGTTCACGATGCTTTGTTGGAAAAATGAATTGTAAAGACGCTTCCCGCACGATACCGACGTGGTTTTGGTTCATGATGCTTTTTTGAAAAAATAATTGCAAAGCGAAAAAGCGGGTTGCCGGGACTCACCATGTTGGAACAAGGCTTTACGGCAGGCAAGTTTTAAATTGATTTTTTCTTGCAAAAAGCAGGAAAACGGAGCTGCGAGGAGAATATAAAAATTAAAGTGGTGAAAGGTGGGGGATTGTGGTAAATTATTAATATGAAGTGGGAAGCGGGGGGCACGCGCCAATGTTCATGGGAGAATACCGGCACAATATCGATGTAAAAGGCCGTTTGATTGTACCGGCCAAATTCCGTGAACAGCTTGGCGATACGTTTGTCATTACCCGCGGGCTTGACCGTTGCATTTTCGGTTACCCTGCGGATGAATGGAAACAGGTGGAAGAAAAACTGAAGTCCCTTCCGTTAACGAAAAAAGATGCCCGCGCATTCACACGATTTTTCTTTTCGGGGGCGACCGAATGCGAGTGGGACAAGCAAGGGCGCATTCTTATTCCCGCACCGCTCCTTTCCTATGCGAAACTCGAAAAAGAATGCGTGGTGCTCGGCGTTTCCAATCGAATTGAGATTTGGAGCAAAGATTTATGGGAAGAATATTTTCAGGAATCGGAGGCTTCTTTTGCTGATATTGCGGAAAACCTCATCGATTTTGACCTTTAACATGTTCGATTGGATAGGAGATTCAGTATGTTTCAACACAAGACCGTTTTGCTGAAAGAAACCGTTGACGGGCTACATATTAAACCGGACGGGATTTATGTTGACTGCACGCTCGGTGGCGGGGGCCACAGCGCCTATTTGCTTCAGCAGCTTACCGGCGGGCATTTATACGCTTTTGACCAGGATGAAACGGCGATTCAGCATGCCAAAGAAAAGTTTGCCCATGACCAAAACAGGATCACTTTTATTAAAAGCAATTTCCGGTATTTAAAATCAGAATTGAACGCGCGCGGTGTGCAGGCTGTCGACGGCATCTTGTATGATTTGGGCGTTTCCTCTCCCCAGCTTGATACACCGGAACGGGGATTCAGCTATCAGCATGATGCACCGCTCGATATGCGGATGGACCTCGATGCGCCGCTTACCGCTTATGAAGTCGTCAATGAATGGCCGTATGAAAAACTGGTCCGGATCTTTTTCCGGTACGGGGAAGAAAAATTTTCAAAACAAATTGCCCGCAAAATCGAGGCGTCCCGTGCCAAAAAACCGATCGAAACAACCGGTGAACTGGCCGATTTAATTAAAGAAGCGATTCCTGCACCCGCACGAAGAAAAGGCGGGCATCCGGCAAAAAGGGTCTTTCAGGCGATCCGGATTGCCGTGAACGATGAATTATCTGCTTTTGAAACGTCTTTAACGGATGCCATTTCGCTTTTAAAACCAGGCGGGCGGGTCTCTGTCATTACATTTCATTCCCTGGAAGACCGCATTTGTAAAAATATATTGAAAGAATACAGCAGTGCAGGAGATTTGCCGCATGGGCTGCCTGTCATCCCAAAAGAATACGAGCCCGTATTAAAACTCATTACGAGGAAACCCATTGTCCCGAATGATGAGGAAGTGGGCGAGAACAACCGGTCAAGGTCGGCTAAACTGCGCATTGCGGAAAAACGCTAAGAAAATAGAGGAGGGAGTTTTTTGAGTAATTTAGCAAGGCAGCCGAAACGTGCGCTGGAACAGCAACAACAGATTGAAAAAAGAGTAGCACCGGCCACAAGACGCGCGCAGATCACTTTAGGGGAAAAAATCATCGCAAGCCTTTTTGCTTTGTTCGTGTTGATTATGGCCGTGAAGATCGTATCGACGGAAGCTGCAATTTATAATGTCAACCGGTCGATTGAAGATACAAAAACCACGATCCAGAACAAAAACAAGGTGACCGATGATTTGAAAATGCAAGTAAGCGAATTGAGCCGCTACGACCGTATTTACGAAAAGGCAAAAAAACTCGGCTTGAAATTGGACGAGAATAATGTCAAGGTTGTTGAAAATAAATGAAGTCCAGAAAACTGAATACAAACAGGGGGGCAGCGATATTATTTATCATATTCGGTCTGTCCTTTTTTATTATCGCCGTAAGGTTTTTGACGATTGAAATCACAGGGCAGGCAGACGGGAAAGTGCTCGCGGCAAAAGCGGCGAAAAAATATTTGCGGACAAGCGCCATTCCCGCTTCCCGCGGCAATATTTACGATGCAAGCGGGGAAGTGATCGCCGAAAATGTTGTTTCGTACAATCTGGTCGCCGTTTTGGACCCGAAAGTCACGATTGATCCGGAACATCCGAAACATGTTGTCAACCCTCGAAAAACCGCCCAGGCCCTTGCGAAATATATTGACATGCCCGAATCAAAAATTTATTCGCTCCTGACACAAAAAGGGCGGTTTCAAGTGGAGTTCGGGAAGGCGGGGCAGGATATTCCGTATAACGTAAAAAATGAAATTCAAAAACAGAACTTGCCGGGCATCCAGTTCGAAGCCGTGCCGAAACGCACGTATCCGAACGGTTCGTTTGCCTCCCATCTGGTCGGCTATGCGCAGAAAAATGAGACAGGCGGCCAAATGGCAGGTGTAATGGGAATCGAAAAAAGCATGAATGCCGCTTTGGAAGGCAAAGACGGAAAAATCAGTTATGAAGGCGACTTTTGGGGATATATTTTGCCAAACGCGCATAAAAAAGTCACCAAACCGAAAAACGGGGAAAATGTCTATTTAACGATTGACAAGAAAATCCAGTCTTTCGTTGAAGATGCGCTTGGCAAAGTCCAGAAACAATACAATCCGAAAAAAGCGTTTGTTGTCGTGGCCGATCCGAAAACGGGTAAGATACTGGCAATGGGGCAGCGGCCGACATTTGATCCGGAAACGCGGAAAGGTTTGAGCGATGCTTGGCAGGACGATCCAGTCGAAACCGCTTATGAACCGGGCTCAACGATGAAAATTTTTACCTTGGCGGCGGCCGTCCAGGAAGGCGTTTTTCACCCGAATGCGACCTATAAGTCAGGAGAATTCCGGGTGAAAAATGTGCCAAACCCGATTAAAGACCATAATGGCGGGGTCGGCTGGGGCAGGATCACCTTTTTAGAAGGGCTGCAGCGTTCTTCTAATGTTGCATTTGCCACATTGCTGGATTATATTAAGCAGGATAAATTTAAGCAGTATTTGGAAGCGTTCGGGTTCGGGAAACAGACGAAAGTCGGCTTGCCGAATGAAGCTTCCGGCAAAATTTTATACGATTATCCGATTGAACGGTATACGTCGACATTCGGGCAGGGTACAACCGTTACCGCGATGCAGATGATTCAGGCGGCAACAGCTATTGCCAATGACGGGAAAATGATGAAACCGTATGTAGTCGAGAAAGTGGTCAATCCCGCAACCGGAAAAACGGAAAAAACAAAACCAACCGTTGCCGGCAACCCGATCAGCGCGGATACCGCGAAAAAAGTCCGGGATTATTTGCGGACGGTTGTGACGAATAAAAAAACCGGAACCGGCACGGCCTATAACATTCCGGGCTACGAGGTGACCGGCAAAACCGGTACCGCCCAGATCCCGAATCCGAACGGCGGCGGATATTTAACCGGTACCGATAATTATATCTTTTCTTTTCTCGGTATGGCGCCGAAAGACAATCCGAAATTAATCGTTTACGCCGTTGTCCAGCAGCCGCATTTAAAAGCCGGCGAGCTTGGCGGCGAACCGGTTAAAGCGCTGTTTAACCCGATTATGAAGAACAGCCTGCAATATTTAAACATTAAACCGGCAAAAGGAAAGACCGTACGCCTTGCCAAGCTTCCTGATTTTACGGGTGACAGCCGGTCAGAAGCGTCATCTGCCGTAAAAGCATTGGGCCTTACCCCTGTTGTGCTCGGCGATGGCGATGCCGTAACGGCCCAGGAACCCAGGGCACAGGGACAACTGCTGCCGGGCGCAAAAGTATTTTTGAAAACAAATGGCAATAAAGTAATGCCGGATATACGCGGCTTTTCGAAACGCGACGTGGCGGGCGCTGCCAAACTGCTCGGCCTCCGCCTGACCATAAGCGGGGAAGGTTATGCCGTATCCCAAAGCATTCCGGCAAAATCAAAAGTGAAATCCGGACAGGCCCTTACTGTAAAATTTAAAAACCCTTAGGCGGCCGGTAGAAGGAATACCGAAAAAAAGCAAGCACAAGGCTTGCTTTTTTTCATGCGTGTGAAAAGGTACTAGCCGGATGCGTACAAGCATATAAATGGGTATAAAGGCAACAAAGGGCATTTTATGCGCCCGGAGCGGATTTTTCAGGGTTAAAGGAAACCAAGAGAAGGCTGAAATCTTTCATCTTTCCTACCCAGGAATCTGCTGCTTTGAGATTTAAATGAAGGAGGCGCGCTCGTGAAACGTGTATCCAATGTTACGGTGAGAAAGCGGCTTGTTTTTATATTGCTTTGCGGGATTGTCATTTTCAGCATTATAGATGTGCGGCTCGGCTATGTCCAGTTCGGGCTCGGGGATATGCTGACGAACAGGGCAAAAGCGCTATGGAGCAGAAGCATCCCTTTTGAAGGGGAGCGGGGAAAAATCGAAGACAGAAACGGTGTGCCGATCGCCTCCAACCAAAGTGCCCCGACGATTTTTATCATTCCGAGGCAGGTCAAGGATCCGGCAAAAACGGCTGAAAAACTGGGGGACGCCCTTGATGCAGACAAAGAAAAGCTTTATAAAGAAATTACACAGGTCAGATCGATTGTCAGAATAAAAGAAGGGCGGAAAATCAGCAATGAAAAGGCAAATGCCGTACGCCGCCTTGGGCTTTCAGGGGTCTATATCGCGGAAGATTCCAAGCGGTATTATCCGTTCGGCCGTTACCTTTCGCATGTACTCGGATTCACTGGTGCCGACAATCAGGGGCTGACCGGGCTCGAACTGTATTATGATGATGCGCTGAGCGGAAAAAAAGGGGCAGTCGAGTTTTATACGGACGCAAAAGGGAAGAAAAAGATGAAGGATATGGCAGATGAATATGAACCGCCAAAAAACGGGCTTGACCTGAAACTAACGGTTGATACAAAAGTCCAGACGATTATTGAACGTGAACTCGATAATGCTGAAAAAAAATATCATCCGGACGGGCTGATTGCGATTGCCATGGACCCGGGCACCGGGGAAATTCTCGGGATGTCCAGCAGGCCGAGCTATACGCCTGACAATTATAAAAATGTGCCACAGGAAGTGTATAACCGGAACCTGCCGATCTGGAGCACATACGAACCGGGCTCGACATTTAAAATTATCACACTTGCCGCCGCCCTTGAAGAAAAGAAAGTGAATTTGACAAAAGACAAATTTTACGATTCCGGCGCGGTTGAAGTCGGAGGCTCGACGCTGCACTGCTGGAAAAGGGGCGGGCACGGCAGCGAAACGTTCCTTGAAGTCGTCCAAAATTCATGCAACCCGGGCTTTGTCGAACTTGGCGAAAGGCTCGGAAAAAATACATTATTCAAATACATCCGCAATTTCGGGTTTGGCACAAAAACGGGTGTGGATCTATCCGGCGAAGCTTCCGGCATTTTGTTCAACCTTGACCGCGTCGGGCCGGTTGAACTGGCGACAACGGCTTTCGGGCAGGGGGTTTCTGTTACGCCGATCCAGCAGGTGGCAGCGGTCTCGGCTGCCGTAAACGGCGGGATTCTTTACAAACCGTATATTGCAAAGGAACTCGTTGACCCTAAAACAGGGGAAACGGTCATGCGGAAAAACCCGGTTGCCAAAAGAAGGGTGATCTCGGAAAACACATCGAAACAAATCCGCCATGCGCTTGAAACAGTTGTCACACAAGGGAGCGGAAAAAATGCTTATGTGGACGGTTATCCGGTCGGCGGGAAAACCGGGACGGCGCAAAAAGCCAAAAACGGCCGCTATCTCGAAAACAATTATGTTTTATCCTTTATCGGTTTCGCCCCGGCCAATGATCCGAAAATCGTCGTCTACTTGGCGGTCGATAATCCGAAAAATACGATCCAATTCGGCGGCCAGGTGGCAGCCCCGATCGCGGGCACGATCATCGGCGACAGCCTGCGTGCCATGGGCGTCAAGCCGGTGAAAAACCAGGCGGAAAAAGAAAAAAGTTATTTTGAAACGCCAACGGTAAAAGTGCCGAATTTAATCGGAGAGACGAAAAAAGAGATGATGAACGATCAATATAATCTCAAACTTGATGTCAGCGGATCCGGAAACAAGGTGATCCGGCAGTCCCCTGAAGCAGGCGTGAAAGTGGAAGAGGGCTCAACGATCCGGGTTTACATGCAGTAAAATAGATTCACCAATTCCGGAATGGGCCCCGCTAGGCTCAACAATCCGGATTTGCATGCAGAAAAACAGGGCGGCGCCGTATGTCCGGCCGCCCGTGTTTTTGTTTCAAGAGGCATAAACAAGCTCTTTCGGCGTACATTTTAAAAATCAACAGGACTTCATAGCTTAATGGCCGTTTTTTTTGTACAATAGAAAAGGACTGTATTTACATGTATACACAAAGAAGATGCAGCAACAAGGGTTTGGAACAGGAAGGGTTGGAAGCAAAATGAAGTTACATACATTGTTAGAGGCATTACCATTTGTGAAAATGCCTGCAGTGAATCCGGAAATTACGGAACTTGTCCAGGATAACCGGCTTGTCACGAAAAACAGTCTGTTTATTTGTATCAAGGGCTATACGGTTGACGGGCATAAGTTTGCCGTTGATGCGGCCAAACGGGGTGCAGCAGCCATTTTAGCCGAAAAGCCGGTCGATGTGGATATACCAGTTATTATCGTCCGCAATACAAAACGGGCAATGGCGCTCCTTGCAGACCGGTTTTACGGGCAGCCGTCCCGCAAGTTTCGCCTTGTCGGAATTACCGGCACAAACGGAAAAACAACTACGAGCCATATTATCGAAAAAATATACCGGGATGCAGGCAGAACGACCGGCCTGATTGGCACGATGTATATGAAAATCGGCGATGAAACACTGGAAACGAAAAACACAACGCCGGACAGTCTGACATTGCAAAAAACATTCCATGAAATGAACGCGCGCGGTGTCACCGATTGTGTGATGGAAGTTTCTTCGCATTCGCTTGTTGAAGGCCGGGTGCACGGCTGCGACTATGATATTGCCGTTTTCACAAATCTCACGCAGGATCATCTCGATTATCATAAAACGATGGCGGAATACCGGCGCGCCAAAAGTTTATTGTTTTCGCAGCTCGGGAACTCCTGCCCGCAAGATAAGCCGAAATATGCCATCTTAAATGCAGATGACGCCGCATCAAAGGAATTTGAACAAGTAACCGCGGTGCCTGTCATTACGTACGGGATCGACCATGATGCGGATTTTATGGCCGAAAACATTGACATGCACGCCCGCGGGACAACATTCACGCTTGTGACGCCTTTTGAGAAACGGGAAGTTCGGCTCAAGCTCGCCGGGAAGTTCAGCGTCTATAATATGCTTGCAGCGATCGCAGCCGGAGTTGTTTCCGGGGTGCCGCTTGATTCGGTCATTAAAACGGCGGAAGCGATGGAAGGCGTACGCGGCCGGTTTGAACTCGTAAACGGCGGCCAGGATTTTTCCGTGATTGTCGATTACGCGCACACGCCCGACAGTCTGGAAAATGTCCTGAAAACGATCCGGCAGTTTGCCCGCAAAAAAATCTTTGTCGTTGTCGGCTGCGGCGGCGACCGCGATAAAACAAAGCGGCCGGTGATGGCGCAAATTGCTTGCAAATATGCGCATTATCCGATTTTTACATCGGATAATCCGCGCAGTGAAGATCCGCTTGCCATTTTGCGCGAGATGGAAAAAGGGGTAGAAGGTGAGCAATATGAATGCATCCCCGACCGGAGGGAAGCAATCAAAACAGCCATTTTCCGTGCAGAGGCGGGGGATGTTGTCCTGATTGCCGGAAAAGGCCATGAAACGTATCAAATCATTGGAAATGAAGTGCATCATTTTGATGACAGGGAAGTTGCACTGGAAATGATAAAGGAGCGGTGAAGCATATGTTATCATTCGGGGATACAGCCCGCCTTTTCAGTTTGGGCCGCGGCATGGAGATGGCGCTCGAATTTGCCACAGTCAGCGTGTTTGCGGATGTAAACCAGCCAAAGGGATTATACGTCCCTTTTTCTGAACCGGACATTAACCGGGCAATTGCACACGGGGCAATCGCGGCGCTTTGGAAAAACGATGCACCCGTGCCCCGCTATATACCGAATGATTTTCCACTGTTTATGGCAGAGGATGTTTCTGTTGCTTTTACACAACTGGTACAGTTTTATCTAAAAAAAATGGAAAGCAAGGATTTGGATATGAAGACAACTTTTATTTTTTACGGACCGGAATTGCGGGAAAAAAACCCTCATACATATGATTTGGCGGATGCGGAAAACAGGAAGCGGCTGCTTTGTGCATGCAGGCGCCACGGGAGGGAAAAAGCATGATCGAGCAAGTGATTTTTTTTACAACGCTGATGGCTTTTTTGATTTCCGTGCTGCTTTCGCCCGTTTTTATCCCTTTTTTAAGGAGATTGAAATTCGGCCAGAGCATCCGGGAAGAAGGCCCGAAATCGCACCAGAAAAAATCCGGGACGCCGACAATGGGCGGCTTGATTATTTTGGTATCGATCATTGCATCCACACTGATCATGGCCGGTAAATTCGCAGAACCGACTGTAAGAATTTACCTTTTGCTGCTTGTGACGATCGGATTCGGGCTGCTCGGATTTTTGGACGACTTTATTAAAGTGGTGATGAAGCGGAATCTTGGCCTTACATCAAAGCAGAAACTGCTCGGCCAGATTCTCGTTGCCATCATTTTTTATGTCGTTTTCCGCCACTTCCATTTATCTTCGGAAGTCTCGATTCCGTTTACGGACAAATCGGTCGATTTCGGCTGGTTTTACTTTGTTATCATTCTTCTCTGGCTTGTCGGGTTTTCCAATGCGGTCAATCTGACGGATGGGCTTGACGGCCTTGTATCCGGGACGGCAGCGATTGCTTTCGGGGCATTCGCCGTTTTGGCATGGAACCAGTCACAGGCGGATGTCGCCCTGTTTTCGGTTGCCGTTGTCGGGGCCGTGCTCGGTTTTCTCGTCTTTAATGCCCATCCGGCAAAAGTTTTCATGGGGGACACCGGCTCACTTGCATTGGGCGGAGCGATTGCCGCCATTTCGATTCTGACCAATCTTGAGATTCTTTTAATTGTGATTGGCGGCGTTTTTGTTATTGAGACTTTGTCTGTCATTCTCCAAGTGATATCATTTAAGACAACAGGAAAAAGAATTTTCAGGATGAGCCCGCTGCACCACCATTATGAGCTTTCGGGCTGGTCGGAATGGCGTGTTGTCGTGACGTTCTGGGCGGTAGGCCTTTTGTGTGCGATTTTAGGAATTTATATCGAGGTGTGGATGTAACATGAAAAATATCACGGAATATGAACATAAAAAAGTATTGGTACTCGGGCTGGCGAAAAGCGGGGTGAGCGCGGCCTCCCTGTTGCACCGGCTCGGGGCGTTTGTGACGGTGAATGATTATAAACCGCTTGAAGAGAACCCGGAGGCGCAGGGGCTTTTGGAACAGGGGATCAAAGTCATTTGTGGCAGCCATCCAATTGAACTATTGGATGAAGGCTTTGAACTGATTGTGAAAAATCCGGGCATCCCTTATTCGAACCCGCTTGTTGCGGGGGCGATTGAAAAAGGGATCCCGGTCATTACCGAAATCGAGCTGGCTTATAAAATTGCAGAATGCCCGATGGTCGGCATTACGGGAACGAACGGGAAAACGACGACTACCACGTTGATTTATGAAATTTTCCAGGCGGATCCGCATCTTGATCCGTTAATTGCCGGAAATATTGGCAAAGTGGCCTCCACGGTGGCGCAAAGAGCACGCGCGGACCAGCAGATGGTGGTGGAGTTGTCTTCTTTCCAGCTGATGGGCGTGCAAACATTCAGGCCGCATATTGCCATCATCACGAATATTTATGAAGCCCATCTCGATTATCACGGGACAAAAGAAGCTTATGCAAAAGCAAAATCAAATATTACCCGAAACCAGACAGAGGATGATTTCCTGATTCTGAACCATGCCCAGCCGGAACTGTGGGATCTGGTCTCCTTCACGAAAGCAAAAATTATTCCTTTTTCAACGAAGGAATATGTTGAAGACGGCGCATCGGTAAAAGACGGCAGCATCATGTGGAAAGGCGAAAAAATCATGGACCGCGCTGAAATTGTGCTGCCGGGAGACCATAACCTGGAAAATATTTTAGCCGCTGTCGCCGCTGCCAAGCTGATGGGAGCAAGTAATGATGCCATCCGCGGGGTGCTCGGAACGTTTAAAGGCGTTAAGCACCGGACGCAATATATCGGCGAAATCAAAGGACGGAAATTTTACAACGATTCAAAAGCGACCAATATCCTGGCCTGCAAAGCCGCACTCGCCGCTTTCCATCAGCCGGTCATTCTGCTTGCCGGCGGGCTTGACCGTGGCAACGGCTTTGATGAACTGATCCCGGCTTTGAAATATGTCAAAGCATTGATTACTTTCGGGGAAACAGCGCCGAAACTGGAAAGCACCGCGAAAAAAGCAGGCATTCCGGTCATCCGCACGGTGGAAAACGTGGAAGAAGCAGTCCCGGCCGCATGGGCATTATCCGAACCGGGCGATTGCATTTTGCTGTCGCCGGCATGCGCCAGCTGGGACCAGTACAAATCTTTTGAAATTCGTGGTGATATTTTCATCGACGCCGTGCATAAGTTAAGATAAGGGCTTGGACCGTTTTTGGCCGGCGCGGGTTGCCGGTTTTTGCGGGAAGCTCTAAATCTTTTCTGGGGTGGGCGCGGATGCCGTCGAAAAAAACGAATCCCGACTTTTTATTAATCATTGTGACCCTGGCGCTGCTTGCAACCGGGCTTCTGATGGTGTTCAGCGCGAGCGAGATCGTGGCGGAATACAAATTTAACGATGCATTTTATTTTTTGAAGCGGCAGCTGCTTTTTGCCGGGCTCGGCGTGGCAGCGATGTTTTTCGTGATGCGCATTGATTACTGGACGTGGCGGGCATGGGCGAAAACCATCCTGATCATCTGTTTTGTGCTGCTCGTTCTTGTTTTGATTCCCGGCATCGGGCTTGAACGGAACGGGTCGCGGAGCTGGATCGGGGTCGGCGCATTTTCCATCCAGCCTTCCGAATTCATTAAAATGGCGCTGATCGCGTATTTGGCAAAATTTTTATCGGAGAACCAGAAATACATTACGACTTTTAAAAAAGGCATGCTCCCGGCGCTGGCGCTCGTTTTTGTTGCTTTCGGGATGATTATGCTGCAGCCGGACCTTGGAACGGGAACGGTGATGCTTGGGACATGCATCATCATGATTTTTGTTTCCGGCGCCCGCATTGCCCATTTTGTCATGCTCGGGCTCCTTGGTGTGGGCGGTTTTGTCGCTCTTGTTTTATCGGCTCCATACCGGATCGCACGGATCACCTCTTTCCTTGATCCATGGTCCGATCCGCAGGGGAAAGGATTTCAAATTATCCAGTCGCTCCTTGCGATCGGTCCAGGCGGCCTGTTCGGCATGGGGCTTGGGGAGAGCAAACAAAAATTCCACTATCTGCCGGAACCGCAAAATGATTTTATCTTTGCCATTCTTTCCGAGGAGCTCGGTTTTATCGGCGGGACTTTTGTCCTGATTTTGTTTGCGCTATTGCTCTGGCGCGGCATCCGGATCGCACTTGGCGCACCCGATCTGTACGGAAGCCTGCTCGCAGTCGGCATTATTTCCATGATCGCGATCCAGGTGATGATCAATATCAGCGTTGTCATCGGCCTGATCCCGGTTACAGGCATTACGCTTCCGTTCATCAGTTACGGCGGCTCTTCTTTGACGTTGATGCTTGTCGCAGTCGGCGTGCTCTTAAACATCAGCCGCCATTCCCGGCTGTAACGGAAGGAGAACCTCATAAAGGGGTTCTTTTTTCGTTTGACAACAAGTTAACATTTTGGTAATAATCGTTTTACTGTGCACCCATTGTCGTTTAAAATATAGTAATATAGAAAAATGAATGTTTCAAACATCATATATTGATACCCGTGCAACCCAGCACGGCGTCCTGAGGTGGAAAAACATGAAAATCATTGTCAGCGGGGGCGGAACAGGCGGGCATATTTATCCGGCCCTGGCATTGATCAGAACGATCAAACAGAAACATCCTGACACGGAATGTTTGTATATTGGCACGGAAAAAGGGCTCGAATCCCGGCTTGTGCCGCGGGAAAACATTCCGTTCAAATCGATTCATATTACGGGGTTTAAACGCTCCCTTTCGTTTGAAAATGTCAAAACGGTTGTCCGCTTTCTAAAAGGGGTAAGCCGGTGCAAAAAAATCATCCGCGAATTCAAGCCGGATGTGGTCATCGGAACAGGCGGGTATGTATGCGGTCCGGTTGTCTACGCTGCCGCCAAACTGCACATCCCGACCATCATTCACGAACAAAACAGCGTGCCGGGGCTGACGAATAAATTTTTAAGCCGGTACGTTGACAAAGTGGCCATTTGCTTTGAATCTGCAAAATCTTTTTTTGATGAGAAAAAAGTGGTGCTGACCGGCAATCCGCGCGCATCGGAAGTGATCGGGGACAAAAGGCGCGGCGTCCTTTCCGGTTTCAACCTGAAAACAACGCTTCCAACCGTTCTCATTTTCGGCGGGAGCCGCGGGGCACGCCCGATTAATGAAGCGGTTGTGAAATCTTTTTCCAATTTTGCACAAAAAAATTACCAGGTCATTTATGCGACAGGGGATGTGCATTATGAGGCCGTCAAAAAAGAAATTGCATTGATCGGCGAAAAAGGAAATATCAAGGTGGTACCGTTTATCCACAATATGCCGGAAGTGTTGCGAGCGGTGGATCTTGTCGTCTCAAGGGCAGGGGCAACCACATTGGCCGAACTGACGGCGCTCGGTTTGCCAAGTATCTTAATCCCGAGCCCTTATGTGACAAACAATCACCAGGAAAAAAACGCGAAAACACTCGTGGAAAACGGCGCAGCTTTTATGCTGCTTGAAAAAGATTTATCTTCCGCAAAGCTCGTATCCTTGATTGATAAAATTTTGCTGGATCGGGAACAGATGGAGAAAATGCAGGCGGCCGCCCGCAAGCTCGGTATTCGTGACGCTTCATGGCGGCTTTATGAAGTGATGGAAAATCTGGCCGCAAAAGCCAAATCGTGATGCGGCAAATAAAAAAGGGAGGAACAAAATGGCGCGGTCTGACAAAAACATCGTTTCGCTGGAAGACCGGATCCCGAAATTAAAGCAGCAGCGCCGCCGAAAAACGAACCGGCGGCTCATCATGCTGCTGACGGTTTTTTTTATGCTGGTGATGCTGATCATCTACCTCGAGTCCCCGCTGAGCCGCGTCCACCGCATTCAGATAGAGGGAAATGAGGCGGTCAGCAAGCCGTACATTTTGAAAAAAAGCGGCATTGCCACGGGTGAGAATATATGGAATATCCGTAAAGACGCAGTCCGGAAAAGAATCGCATCCATCCCTGAAGTTGATTCGGTGAAAGTGGGCATTTCCTTGCCGAATACGCTTTACATAAAAGTGAAAGAGCATCAAAAAATCGGGTATTTACAGCAGAAAGGCGGTTTTTTGCCGGTTTTGGATAACGGTTCGGTCGTCAAAAGAACGGTGAAAGAAATTCCGGCCGCAAGCCTGATATTTACCGGTTTCAAACAGGATACGCATTTGCATGAAATGATCCGCCAGATGCAAAAATTGCCGGATTCGATCACAAATGCCATTTCGGAAGTCCGCTATACCCCTTCAAACGTTGACCGTGACCTTGTCACCCTGTACATGAATAACGGTTTTGAAGTGCGCGCAAGCATTCCGTCGTTCGCAGAAAAGATGGCGCATTACCCTTCGATCATCAGTCAGCTTGACCCGAAGAAAAAAGGTGTGATTGACCTCGAAGTCGGTTCGTATTTTAAAGCTTACGATTCGAAGTAGACATGAAAAAATTTCGCTTTTCTCCGTGTCCATCTTAGTGTAGACTTATGATGAAACCAAATTTTAGGAATTGCTATATTTTGAGACTGGAAATATTTTGATCACCAAAAGAAAATGAAAAAAGTCCGATTGAAAAAAAGGGAATTTGATTATGACGCAGAATACTTTGTTTATAATCACCTTTTTGAATGGAGGCTTCTGGCGGACTCACGGACGGAACGGCAAAAAGAGCCCGCCTCAGAAGAGACGAATTGGGAAAAATGGCGCTTTAACATAGGCGGATTGCGTTTGATCGAAAGGCAAAGGGAGGTGCCGCAGTATGAACAGCAGTGAAATATATGTGAGTCTTGACATCGGTACATCTGCCACGAAAGTCATCATTGCCGAAATGGGCAATGATTCATTAAATATTATTGGGGTTGGCAATGTCAGGTCCGAAGGCATTAAAAAAGGATCGATTGTAGATATAGATGAAACCGTCCTGTCCATCAGGCGGGCAATTGAACAAGCGGAAAGAATGGTCGGCATGAAAATTGACCACGTGATCGTCGGCATTGCCAGCAATCATGTGATGCTGCAGCCGTGCCACGGGGTGGTGGCGGTCCAGAGCGAGAACCGGGAAATTACGGATGGGGATGTACAAAGAGTGATGGATGCGGCGCAAGTGCTTTCTATTCCTCCCGAAAGAGAGATTGTGAATGTCATTCCGAAGCAATTCATTGTGGACGGTTTGGATGAAATACATGATCCTCGCGGGATGATCGGTGTCAGATTGGAAATGGAAGGCATCATTGTCACGACTTCCAAAACGATCTTACATAATACATTGCGCTGTGTTGAAAAGGCCGGCCTGACCATCGCGGAAATTGTTCTCATGCCGCTTGCAGCCGGTGCCATTGCGCTGTCAAAAGATGAAATGGAACTCGGGACGGCACTCGTTGACATCGGCGGCGGGTCGACGACGCTGGCTGTTTTTGAAAACGGCCATATCCGGACAACGAGCGTGCTGCCCGTCGGCGGGGACCATATCACAAAAGATTTGTCCATCTGTCTAAGGGCTTCAACGGAAGATGCGGAAAAAATCAAACTGAAGCACGGGCACGCGTTCAGCCAGGATGCGCTCGAAGACGATGTTTTTGATGTACAGATCATCGGCAGTGAACAAAAAGAACAATTTAACCAATTACAAATTTCTGATATTATAGAAGCTAGATTAGAAGAAATCTTTTTGTTTATCCAGCAGGAACTGAGGAAGATCGGCGTCCATGATTTGCCGGGCGGGATTGTGCTGACAGGGGGCACTGCAAATATGCCCGGTGTACCGGAGCTTGCAGAAACGGTCTTTCAAAACCGCGTAAGAGTTGCCATTCCGGATTATATCGGTGTCCGTGAGCCGCAATATACGACGGCGGTCGGCCTGATCCAGTACGCTGCGAAAAATGCGCGGCTGGAAGGGAAAAATGTCAGCTCCCGCCTGGTGGCAGCCGGAATGGAGTATGCGGAACCGAAACCGGCGAAAAAGCCGCAGTCCAAACCAAAACAAGCTTCCGGTCAGGAAGAAAAAATGTCATCGAAAATGAAAAAATTCTTTGGTTTGTTTTTCGAATAGCCTGCCGGCATCATGTGCGAAAAAACCGGAGCCCGTCCGGCAGCAGGACCGGGATAAGATACGCAATACGAATTAGGAGGATTAGTGAATGTTAGAGTTCGATACCAATGTAGACGCTTTGGCAACGATAAAAGTTATCGGCGTTGGCGGCGGCGGCAACAATGCCGTGAACCGTATGATTGAACATGATCTGCAGGGCGTTGAATTTATTGCCGTAAACACGGATGCCCAGGCATTAAACCTTTCCAAAGCTGAAATTAAAATGCAAATTGGCGCAAAATTAACGCGTGGCCTCGGTGCCGGCGCAAATCCGGAAGTCGGGCGGAAAGCGGCCGAAGAAAGCAAAGAACAAATTGAAGAAGCGTTAAAGGGTGCGGATATGGTGTTCGTGACAGCCGGGATGGGCGGCGGCACCGGAACAGGGGCGGCGCCGGTCATTGCCCATATCGCAAAGGAACTCGGGGCGCTGACGGTCGGTGTGGTTACAAGGCCGTTCACATTCGAAGGCCGCAAACGGGCAAACCAGGCGGCCGGCGGCATCAGTGCCATGAAAGAAGCGGTCGATACGCTGATCGTGATCCCGAATGACCGCCTGCTGGAAATTGTCGATAAAAGCACACCGATGCTAGAAGCATTCCGGGAAGCGGATAATGTGCTGCGCCAGGGCGTACAAGGGATTTCCGACCTGATCGCGGTACCGGGCCTGATCAACCTGGATTTTGCGGATGTCAAAACAATTATGACCAATAAAGGTTCAGCATTGATGGGAATCGGGATCGCTTCCGGGGAAAATCGTGCGACAGAGGCGGCAAAAAAAGCCATTTCGTCGCCGCTGCTTGAAACGTCTATTGACGGTGCACAAGGCGTGCTGATGAACATTACCGGCAGCGCAAATTTAAGTTTGTATGAAGTGCAGGAAGCGGCCGATATTGTCGCCTCCGCATCAGACCAGGAAGTCAATATGATTTTCGGGTCCGTTATCAATGAAAGCCTGAAGGACGAAATCGTGGTTACGGTCATTGCAACCGGCTTTAATGAAGAAGCGCAGACCCAGAGCAAGCAGCGCCCGTCGCTCGGACAATCAAGGCCGGCCTTGAACCAACAGGCAAAACGCGAAACAAAGCGTGAAGAACCCCAGTCTGAACCGCAACGCGCCGTTCAGTACAGTGAAGATACACTTGATATTCCGACTTTTTTGCGAAACCGGAACAGAAGAAAATAATGAAAGAGCCCGTCTCTGCTTTCCAGGCCATTGTCTGAAAGCAAAGACGGGCTTTTTTGCGTTTGAAAACACTTTTTAAACCCGTTTTGGATTGGCGAGATGTCGTCTGCATATTGAGAGCACCGCAGCTATGTTTATGTTGCTAAGTTGTTTTGAATTTGCGAGATGTTGTCTGTATATCCAGTCGGGGTTTTTTTCGGATGCATATCGGTGTGACAACAGAATCGAGCAAGCATGCTTGACACTTTTCGGCTAAAAAAATGAAAAGTTCTGTTTTTTTGCCAGCAGAAACTGACACACTTTAATGCTCCGCGTGCGTTATACTAGCCATAAATCTAATCAAAAGGACAGAAGCAGCAATCGGCAAAAGAGTTCGCCTGGAAGCCGGAAATTGGTTTGCACTATGTTCATTCACCGGATTGGCGTTCTTAAAGCCGCAGCAGATGCACCTTTCAGCAACAATCACCGGGTAAAGCCTTAGTCGATGTACCTTTCAACAACGTTACCGGGTTAGTATACGAAAACCGGCACAGGATGCATTGCGGCAAGCATTCCGCAGCCTCGGGCACGCGGCCCGGGCAAAAGCGGCCGTTTTGGCGGGACGGCTGCGGATTCATTTGAGGCGGAGACAGGGGGGATGCGTTTGGTTGTATATATGGATGCCATCTGGCTTTTGAATTTTCTTGCCGACAGCCTGCTGTTGTGGCTGACAAGCATTGCCTTAAAACGGCCGGCCCGCCTGCTCCGGATTCTTGCAGGCGGGCTCATCGGTTCAGCGATCATCATCATGGGCTTTATGCCGCAGCTTTCTTATTATGCCGGTAACCCGGTTGTAAAGCTGCTTTTTTCCGGCATCATGGTATTTGCAGTTTTCGGCTATAAGCGGTGGCGCTATTTTTTTTCAAATCTCCTAACCTTTTATTTTGCCACGTTTCTGATGGGCGGCATTTTAATGGGGGCCCACTACTTTTTAAGCTTTCACTTCGACATGCAGGTGAAAATGCTTAAAGCTGCGGCGGGGGGATTTGGCGACCCGGTCAGCTGGGCGTTTGTTGCGCTCGGTCTTCCGGCGGCATGGCTGTTTTCAAAGAACCGGATTCAGGGGCTTGAAATGGCGAAAATCAAGTATGACCAGCTTGTCGATGTTTATATTCGCATCGGGGAAAGTGATTTTACAGTAAAAGGGCTGGTGGATAGCGGCAACCAGTTATATGATCCGCTGACAAAGCTGCCAGTGATGATCCTTTCCATCCTGCCCGTCCGTGAGCATCTCCCCGAAGAAATTGCGGTGCTTGCGGAAGATGCGACCCGTCTTTTGGACGGAAGTGCTACACTTCCTGACGAATGGGCCGGCCGCGTCCGGTTCATCCCGGCAAAAACAGTCGGGAAACAATCGCTTCTTTTAGCGTACAAGCCGGATGAGGTACAACTGACGAGCGGAAACCGGACATGGCCTGTAAAAAAAGTGCTGATTTCTTTTTCGGCACAATGTTTATCCGGGGATGATGCATTCAGCTGCATTGTTCACCCGCAAATGATGGCAGAAGCTGCGCAATCCGCCTGATGGTGACTTTAAAGTCCTACGGTGTGATGTCAAGGGTTAAAAACAAGTGAATTGGAAATTTTGTTGGCTCTATGTCGTAAAAATGGCAATACTGAACTAAGCCTCCAGATAATTGGAATAATCTGGAAGTTTTCAAGTTCAGGCTATCGATGATGGTTACCTGGTTACCTCATCGCGTCACCTTCTTTTTCGGCGCATAAATTTGATCGTTGCGGAGCAGCGCATCGATCAGGCGCACCAGTTTTCTTGCCGTTAAGACGAGGGCGCGTTTGTGTGAGTGCTTATGCACCTCACGATATTTCTTTTGGTAAAAGGCGCGGTACTCAGGTTCGTGTCGCCGGACCAGATTGGCAGCCTCAACCAGGTAATACCGGAGATAACGATTGCCTGTACGCGCAAGCATTTTGTCATCAGCCTCAAAATCACCCGATTGGTGGCGGGGCCAGAACAATCCAGCAAATTTTGCGATCGCGGCTTGGTCGTCAAAGCGCTCAATGTCGCCGATTTCAGCGAGAATCCCAGCACAGCTCACCGGGCCTATTCCCGGAATGGTCTGGAGGGTATTCGGGATTCCATCAAGAACGCGGGCAATCGCCTTATCCAAATCCTTGATTTGGCGTTTAAGATGCCGGATGATCTCAATAGAACTGCCCAGGACCAAGTCAATCGAATCCTCCACACATTTAGAAAGCCGGTAAGAGGACCGGGCAGCTTTTTGGATGGATGCGGCCAAATCCTCGGGATCGCTAAAGCGGCCATGGCCTTTGGTCTGGAGATACATCGCTAAGTCCTCTAGAGGCATTTGGGCAATTTCATCGAGGCTATAGGCCTCAAGCAAAAATTCCGTTATGGCATGGCCGAAGACCGGTGTATCCACTTCAAGGTTAAAGGCACTGAATTTGAAAAACAGATGATTCAAAAATACCTGTTGTTCCCGGGTTAAACTTTGAATCAGGTGATAGCGCATCCGTGTTAACCGTTGAAGGGCAAGGTATTGTTCTGACTGAATCACGGATTTCGGCAATCTCCCGAAACGCAAGCGGTCCGCAATTACCCAGGCATCTTTGGGATCGGTCTTGTCCATCTCGGCATAAGCCTTTTTGAAATTTCTCACCAGCTTCGGATTCAGGGTAAACACCTTTGTACGACGCTGTTTCAGCTCGGGATCTTCATGGAAAAACATTGCCGGGTGCCAACTATACACAGATGTGGCCTCCATGGCGATCTGGATGGTGTCATCCGCCTCCGCATGTTGGAGGATGGCGTCTCTTAACTCAGAGGCACCGGGAAGATTGTTTGTCACCGTTTGGGTGGCCAACGTTTCCCCCATTCCATCCATCAGGCAGGCATCGAGGTTTTTGGAGCTCACGTCAATACCGACAAATAAGGGCATATGATTTCCTCCTCTCTGTATTGGGATCGATGGAATCGGACGCTTCGGGATATCCCCAGATGGCTTGCCGATCTGTCAGCCTCGCGTATGAGAACTCATCCGGGCCGTGGGCTGCCTGGAACTGCTCATTTCCAGCACGGAGATCCGGAGGAACGGCCTACGGGTTAGACGTTCAAGCAAGAACCTGGGGATGCAGACTTTTCGAGTAGTCAGGCTACAAGGAGGGGAAGCATTGACCCAAACGATCCTAAGACCATTATCCGGGAACATCGCGAAGCGTCCAAGTCCGAACTTGTATTCCGGGCGAGCCCGGAATACAAAATCTTATATTCACTTGTCAATGAGCAGCAGAATGAACTGGAAATTGACATCCACTTTGGATTTAAACTTATTATACGAGGAGGATGAATATGAAACATTTACGGTTAAAACTCTCTTATTTTTGGTACAAACTCCTATTCAAGCTCGGGCTGAAAGCGGATGAAATTTATTATATCGGCGGGAATGAAGCCCTGCCGCCCCCGCTTTCCAAAGAAGAAGAAGAAATGCTGTTAAAAAAACTGCCGGCAGGGGATAAGGCAGCACGTTCGATCCTTATCGAACGCAACTTGCGCCTTGTCGTTTACATTGCGCGCAAATTTGAAAACACCGGCATCAATATCGAAGACTTAATCAGCATCGGCACAATCGGCCTCATTAAAGCCGTGAATACGTTTAATCCGGAAAAGAAGATCAAACTGGCGACTTACGCTTCCCGCTGTATTGAAAATGAAATTTTGATGTATTTAAGGCGGAACAATAAGCTCCGGTCCGAAGTTTCGTTTGATGAACCGCTAAATATCGATTGGGACGGCAATGAACTGCTGCTTTCGGATGTGCTCGGCACGGATGATGATATCATTACAAGGGATCTTGAAGCGAACGTCGATAAAAAATTACTTTACAGCGCCCTGCACCGTTTGTCGGATCGGGAAAAGCAGATTATGGAATTGCGTTTCGGCCTTAAAGGGCAGGAAGAGAAAACACAAAAAGATGTTGCCGATATGCTTGGTATTTCCCAGTCCTATATTTCGCGGCTTGAAAAAAGAATTATTAAAAGATTGCGTAAAGAATTCAATAAAATGGTATAGCAGGAAAATTTGCAGGCGGGCGGGAAGCAGGAACGGCAATGTCCGGGCATCTTCCGCAGGCAATTCCCGCTTTTTGCGCAGTGCATAAATTTCCCACCCGGGGAGATACTGTTTTTTGAACAGCAGCTCCTGAAGTCCTGAAGGGGGGAAAAGATTTGAAGCGCAACAAAGTGGAAATTTGCGGGGTGGATACCTCCAAGCTTCCCGTTTTGAAAAATGAGGAAATGAGGGATCTTTTAAAGAAAATGCATGCCGGCGATGCGTCCGCAAGAGAAAAGCTGGTCAATGGCAATTTACGCCTTGTGCTGAGCGTCATTCAGCGCTTTAACAACCGAGGCGAATATGTGGACGACCTGTTTCAAGTCGGCTGTATCGGACTCATGAAATCCATTGATAATTTTGATCTGAATCAAAATGTCCGCTTTTCAACGTACGCCGTGCCGATGATTATTGGCGAAATCCGGCGTTATTTACGGGATAATAATCCGATCCGCGTATCGCGCTCCTTGAGGGATATTGCTTATAAAGCCCTGCAAGTAAGGGAAAAGCTGATGAGCGCCACTTCGAAAGAACCGACAACAGAAGAAATCGCCAGAGAGCTGGATGTTCCGCACGAAGACATTGTATTTGCACTTGATGCCATTCAGGATCCCGTATCACTGTTTGAACCGATTTATAACGACGGAGGGGATCCGATTTATGTCATGGACCAGGTGAGTGACGAAAAAAACAAAGATTCGCAATGGATTGAAGAAATCGCCTTGCAAGAAGGAATGCGGCGTCTGAACGAACGGGAGAAAATGATCATCCGCAAACGGTTTTTCCAAGGAAAAACACAGATGGAAGTCGCAGAAGAAATCGGCATCTCCCAAGCCCAAGTCTCCCGCCTCGAAAAAGCAGCCATCAAACAAATGAACAAAAATATACAGTAGTAAGAAAAGCGGAGGGCGCTTGCCCGTCGGCGTATGGATTTCCGCCCCTTTATTAAAGGGGGCTTTGAAATCCTTGTCCGGCAACGCCTCCGCTTTTCTATTCGTAAAATCCGCCCCCCGTGCATAAACTTGTATTACATGTCGGAAAGACAGCAGGGGGGAGAGCAGATGGTCCGAATTTCAGATTTTCAAGTGAAAGATGTTGTCAGCATATCGGACGGCAGAAAACTCGGAAACGTGGAAGATATTGATATCAATCTGGATAATGGCACAATTGAAAGCATCATTGTCGGCGGCTCGTCGGGGAAAATGTTCGGCTTATTTGGAAAAGAGGACGAAGTGGTCATCCCGTGGAGCAACATCGTCAAAATCGGCGCCGATGTGATCCTCGTCAGGTTTAAAGAGTCGGCCTATACCCAGCAGCAGCTGCAGGAACCGAGAAAATAAGCGCGGCCTGACAAAGAAAAAAACGGCCGCGCAGCCGTTTTTTACTTATACACTTTAATTGTCACCGTTTTTCGGCCCCACTGGAGGGCTTTCTTTTTACTTGAAATAAAGACATCAATTTTTTTCCCTTTGATAGCCCCGCCGGTATCACTGGCAACAGCCATCCCGTAACCCGGAACGTACACTTTCGAACCGAGCCGGATCACCTTTGGATCGACCGCAATCACTTTTGCGGAAGGATGTCTTTTTAAGTTGAAGCCGGTCGCCGTAATCCCGCCGCCGGAACCCGCTGTATAAGCCGTTGCTTTCACCGTTATCGTGCGGTAAGAAGAAGACGAAGATGAAACTTTTTTTGCAGGCGTTTTCGTCTGGATTTTCAGCTTCTGCTTCACCCGGATCATATTTGACCTCAAGTGGTTCCAGCTTTTTAACTGTGCCACAGTCACATGATATTTACCGGCAATTTTATATAATGAATCTCCCGGCTTCACCGTATATGTTGTTGTTGCTGCAAATGCATGGCCCGTCCCAATAGACAA
The DNA here is from genome assembly GCF_025905465.1 of Weizmannia sp. WK01. NCBI lineage: Bacteria > Bacillati > Bacillota > Bacilli > Caryophanales > Bacillaceae > Heyndrickxia > Weizmannia sp. WK01. The sequence goes on from NZ_CP109616.1 coordinate 1,366,910, forward strand.
CATACAAACAGTCAGTAGTGATACTAAAGTTTTTTTCAAATTCATTCCCTCTGTTATGTAAGTTTTTGTTATTGATAGAATAGCAGTCTTATATAACAGAGAGGTAACAGCAGTTTATTAGTTGCGTTACAAACCTGTTACATCTGAGGAATTTCTGAATCATCCTCGTTTTTAAGCTAAAAAGTAGAGAATTTTGATGAAATTTGCTATAAATAAAATCAGTACGGAAAAAACGGATTGAATGCTAAAATCTATAGAAGACATATGGATAAAAAGGTATAATAGTACAAAAGAGAAACCGGGTGAGGCGAGATGAGAGAACCGTTTATAAAAACACAGGACGTGTATTATTCTGTCGGTGCCTGGCAAAAAAACGGGTTATGTGCCGGATTTACAGTGAAAAACGGCGGCACAAGCACAAATTTTCCCGGCACTTTAAACCTTGCTTTCCATGTGAACGATGACCCTGCAGCGGTGAAGAAAAACCGAGAGATCATTGCAAGTGCGGCCGGATTCCCTTTATCAAACTGGATCGGGGCCGAACAAACGCATGAAGACCATGTGCAACGGGTCACGCATAAAGATGCCGGCAAGGGGGCGGCTGATTATCGTTCCGCTTTTCCGCATACGGACGGATTGTATACCGATGAAAAAGACATATTGCTTGTGCTGGCGTTTGCGGACTGTGTGCCGGTTTTCTTTTTCGCACCGAAGTACGGGCGCGTCGGGATCGCACATGCCGGGTGGAAAGGAACCACCCGCGGGATTGCGGCTAAAATGGTTGAAAAATGGGTAAAGGATGGCGTACCGCTTGATGAAATAGAAGCCGTTATCGGGCCGTCCATTTGCGGCGAATGCTATCTTGTTGATGACCGTGTCATCCAGGCTGTCCGCCCTTGGACTGGCAAAGAAGAAAAATTACCGTACGTGGAAAAATCACCCGGCCAGTATGCACTTGATTTAAAGCAGTTAAACAAAATCATATTACAGCAGGCAGGCATTCCGGAAAGCCGGATCGCAATCAGCAGCCTGTGCACAAGCTGTTGTGAAGAAGACTTTTTTTCGCACCGGCGCGATCACGGCGCTACCGGGAGAATGCTTGGCTTTATTGGGATAAAAGGAGCACCGGAGAAATGAAAGTATCGGAAAACCTCGCGCGCATCAACGAAAAAATTGAAAAAGCGTGCCAAAGGGCAGGAAGAAGCCGCGGGGATGTGGAAATCATTGCAGTAACGAAATATGTCACAACAGAAAGAGCAAAAGAGGCACTGGAAGCAGGCATTCAGCATTTAGGCGAGAACCGCGATGACGGTCTTCTAAAAAAATACGAGGCGCTCGGAAACCGTCCCGTCTGGCATTTTATCGGGACGCTGCAGACAAGGAAAGTCAAAAACATTATTGATAAAGTCAGCTACATACACTCTTTGGACCGTCTGAGCCTTGCAGAGGAAATCGAAAAAAGGGCGGCAAAATTGGATAAAGAAATCAATTGCTTTATTCAGGTGAATGTTTCCGGGGAAGAATCGAAACACGGGATGGCGCCCGGGCAAGTGGTGGATTTTGTCCGCAAACTGAAGGATTTTCCGCATATTCGCGTTGCGGGTCTGATGACGATGGCGCCGCTTACGGAAGATGAGGACGTCATCCGGCGCACATTCCGCGGGCTGAAACAACTGCAGCAGGACATTGAATCACTGCATTTGGATTACGCTCCGTGCCGCGAATTGTCGATGGGGATGTCCAACGACTTTGAAATTGCAGTAGAAGAAGGGGCGACTTTTGTCAGAATCGGCACTGCGCTTGTCGGATAAGGGAAAACAAACGGAGGTGTAATGGAATGGGACTGAAAACGAAATTTAAGTCATTCTTTTTGCTTGATGATGAATACGAAGACCAGGAAGAAGAAATGATGGAAAAAGAGTATGAAGAACCCGAGCAGCCCGCTGAGAAACCGGTCCGGCATGCGCGGCAAAATGTGGTCAGCCTGCAAAGCGTCCAAAAGTCTTCAAAAGTCATTCTGGTGGAACCGCGGGTATATGCCGATGCACAGGAAATTGCCGACCATTTGAAAAACAGGCGCGCGGTGGTCGTCAATTTGCAAAGCATGCCGCATGACCAGGCGAAGCGGATTGTCGATTTTCTGAGCGGAACGGTGTATGCCATTGCAGGCGATATCCAGAGAGTCGGCAGCAATATTTTTCTTTGTACGCCGGATAACGTAGAAGTTTCCGGAAAAATTTCTGAATTCCTGCAGGGACAGGAATATGACGATACGAGGTGGCCATAAACCGGATGGATCCAATTTTATTTTCAATTTTAAAGATCATTCTGCTTCTCATGAGAATTTACTCTTACATTCTCCTGATTTATATCTTTATGTCGTGGTTTAATCTCAGGGACACCGACATCGGGCGTTTGTTTGCGCGCGTTTCGGAACCTTATCTCGACCCTTTCCGCAGAATCATTCCACCGATCGGCATGATTGATATTTCTCCGATCGTCGCTTTTTTTGTCCTGGATTTGGCAAGAGCCGGCATTGCGGAAATTTTTTCATGGTTCATGTAAAAAGAGCCATTTTCAGAAAAAGGGACTGTGCAGTTCCTTTTTTTAAAAGGAGTCAGACAAATGGAATCGATTTACCAGCATTTCCGGCCGGATGAAAAGGAATTTATTGACCAGGTGCTGACCTGGAAACAATACGTGAAAGATGCGTATGCCCCTGAACTGACGGATTTTTTGGATCCGCGCATGCAGCGGATTGTCAACACGGTGATCGGAAACCACGGCGCAGTCTCTGTCCGGGCTTTTGGCGGATACAGAGAGAGTGAGCGGAAAAGAATGCTGCTTTTTCCTGACTATTTTTCTCCGGATGAGGACGACTTCCATCTTGCCTTATTCGAAGTCCATTACCCTGCCAAATTTGTTTCCTTTGAACATAAACATGTGCTTGGTTCGCTGATGGCGCTCGGCCTGAAACGCGAAAAATTCGGGGATATTTTAATCGGGGAAGGGCGCATTCAGTTTTTCGTGGCAGCGGAACTTTCGGACTTTATTCAAATGGAATTCCGGCAAATTGGAAAAACGCCGGTTACCCTTACGAAAATGCAGTTGGGCGAGGCCATCGGGCAACAGCAACGCTGGCTTGAAAAACAGGCCACCGTCAGTTCGCTCCGCCTTGATGCGATTTTATCCGCCGTTTACAATATTTCAAGGCAAAAAACGCGGGCGCTGATTGAGCACGGGCTTGTAAAAGTGAACTGGAAAACAGTGGAAGATCCGGCATTCCAGTGCGAGGAAGGTGATACTTTTTCAGCTAGGGGGTACGGGAGAAGCCGGCTCATCCGCGTGGAAGGCAAAACGAAGAAAGAAAAGTGGCGAATGGTGGCAGGGATTTTAAAATAATTTGATGGATTAGCAGGATTTTCCCAAAAAATCGTCGAATTCCATTATAATATAAAAAAGAAGGGGAATCTTGCAATCGAAAGGCAAATTGAACAGGAGGTGGCCACATGCCTTTAACGCCTTTAGATATACATAATAAGGAGTTCAGCAAAGGGTTTCGCGGCTATGATGAAGATGAAGTAAATGAATTTCTTGACCAGCTGATCAAAGATTATGAAATGCTGATCCGCGAAAAGAAAAACCTGGAAGATAAGGTGGCATCATTAAACGAACGCCTGAGCCATTTTACTTCCATTGAGGAAACTTTAAATAAATCGATTGTTGTTGCCCAGGAAGCGGCGGAAGAAGTCAAGGGCAATGCCCAGAAAGAAGCGAAACTGATCATCCGCGAGGCGGAAAAAAATGCCGATCGGATTGTCAATGAAGCCCTTTCGAAAGCAAGAAAAATTGCGCTCGAAATCGAAGAGCTGAAAAAACAGTCGAAAGTCTTCCGGACGCGCTTTAAAATGCTGATTGAGGCGCAGCTTGACCTGATTGATAGCGACGATTGGGAAAAGCTGATGGAATTTGAAGTCGATGCCACGGACTTTGAGCTCGAAGAAGAAGAAGCAAACCAGACTTGACGAATCCGAAAAAGGTCAACTATAATGGAATACATTCAATACTGTATACGAAAAAACGATGACAGGGCAGTAGGGTTGTGAAAGCTTTCCAAGCGAGCCGGGGATAGTGCGAGCCCGGCAAAGCGCGCAGTCTGAACATCCCCCTTGAGTTCTTGCCTTGAACGCCGAAAAGGCCAGTAGAGTTAAGCGGGACCTTCCACGTTACGGATGTCGAGCGGGCATATGGAATGCCTACTAGGGTGGTACCGCGGGAACCTTCTCGTCCCTATTTTGGGGATGGGAAGGTTTTTTTATTGGATTTTTGGCAAGGCTGAACATAACGAAAAATTCAAAATACAATATGCAAAAGGCAGGAGGATCAGCATGGATTACAAAGATACACTTTTAATGCCGAAAACGGATTTCCCGATGCGTGGAAATTTGCCGAAAAAAGAGCCGCAAATCCAGGCAAAATGGGAAGAAATGGATATTTATCAAAAGGTGATGAAACGCACGGAAGGAAGGCCCTTGTTTGTGCTCCATGACGGGCCTCCGTATGCAAACGGCGATCTCCATATGGGCCACGCCCTGAATAAAACATTGAAAGACATCATCAACCGGTTCAAATCAATGACAGGTTACCATGCCCCTTATGTACCGGGCTGGGATACGCACGGGTTGCCTATAGAGCAGGAACTGACAAAAAAAGGCGTGGACCGGAAATCGATGTCGGTTGCCGAATTCAGGAAACTGTGCGAAAAATATGCCCATGAGCAAATCGACCGCCAGCGGACAGCGTTTAAACGGCTCGGCGTGCGTGGCGACTGGGGAAATCCGTATTTAACGCTCCGGCCCGCGTATGAAGCCGAGCAAATTAAAGTATTCGGGGAAATGGCGAAAAAAGGCTATATTTACAAAGGCCTGAAGCCGGTATACTGGTCCCCTTCCAGCGAATCCGCGCTTGCAGATGCGGAAATTGAGTACAAAGACATTAAATCGCCATCGATTTATGTTGCGTTCGACGTAAAAGACGGAAAAGGCGTGCTTGATACGGATACGAAAATCGTCATCTGGACAACGACACCTTGGACCATTCCGTCAAACCTCGGCATTGCCGTCAATCCGGAGATCAACTATGTTGTCGTAAAAGTGGACGGCAAGAAATACCTGATTGCCGAAGCCTTGCTCGAAGAAGTAAGCGGCGTTTTGGAATGGGAAAACGCGGAAGTCGTTCAAACGGTTCCGGGGAAAAAGCTGGAGTACATTGTCGCAAAACATCCGCTGTACGGCCGCGATTCGCTCGTCATGCTCGGCGACCACGTCACAACCGACAGCGGGACAGGATGCGTCCATACCTCACCTGGACACGGGGAAGATGACTTTCTCATCGGCAAAAAATACGGGCTTGATGTGATTTGTGCTGTAGATGACAAAGGCATGATGACAAAAGACGCGCCCGGTTTTGAAGGATTGTTTTACGACAAAGCCAACAAACCGATCTGTGAAGCACTGGATCAGGCAGGTGCGCTTTTAAAATTGAAATTTTTAACGCACTCGTACCCGCATGACTGGCGGACGAAAAAACCGGTAATTTTCCGGGCAACATCGCAATGGTTCGCATCGGTTGATATGTTCCGCGATGACATTTTGAAAGCCGTTGAAGAGGTCAAATGGACGCCTGTATGGGGCGAACTCCGGATGCATAACATGATCCGCGACCGTGGCGACTGGTGTATCTCCCGCCAGCGTGCATGGGGTGTGCCGATCCCTGTTTTTTACGCGGAAAACGGCGAAGCGATCATCACGGAAGAAACCATCCAGCATGTATCCGACCTGTTCCGCGAACACGGATCAAACGTCTGGTTTGAACGGGAAGCGAAAGACCTGCTTCCGGAAGGCTTTACGCATCCGGCGAGTCCAAACGGCGTATTTAAAAAAGAAACGGATATTATGGACGTCTGGTTCGATTCCGGTTCTTCCCATCAGGGCGTGCTGGCTGCACAGGAAGGCTTGAAACGGCCGGCTGATTTGTACCTTGAAGGTTCCGACCAGTACCGCGGCTGGTTTAACTCATCGCTTATTACCAGTGTGGCGGTAACAGGGCACGCTCCGTACGACGGCGTTTTAAGCCATGGGTTTGTGCTGGACGGCGAAGGCCGGAAGATGAGCAAATCGCTCGGCAATACGATTTTGCCTGGCAAAGTGGTTGAACAGCTGGGGGCTGACATTATCCGCTTGTGGGTCGCTTCCGTTGACTATCAGGCAGATGTCCGGGTTTCCAATGAAATTTTAAAACAAGTGTCCGAGGTCTATCGGAAAATCCGCAACACATTCCGCTTCATGCTCGGCAATCTGAACGACTTCGACCCTGCCCAGCACCAAGTTGCCTATGAAGATTTGCGCGAGGTCGACCGGTTTATGCTTGTCAAACTGAACAAGCTTGTAAAGGAAGTGCGGGAGGCTTATGAACGGTACGAATTTGCCACCATTTATCATGCGGTGAACAATTTCTGTGCCACAGACCTCAGTTCGTTCTATATGGATTTTGCAAAAGACGTGCTGTACATCGAACTTGCAGACAATCCGGAACGCCGTGCGATGCAAACCGTTTTGTATGAATGCCTTGTTGCCTTAACCAAGCTGTTGTCGCCAATTTTGCCGCATACAGCCGATGAAGTCTGGCAGTATATTCCGGGTGTGGCGGAAGAAAGCGTCCAGCTGACCGATATGCCGGAATATGTGGATTTGCCGGATGCTGCGGCGCTTGAGGAAAAATGGAATGCGTTTATGGCGCTCCGCGGAGACGTTTTGAAAGCATTGGAAGAAGCGCGGAACGCAAAAGTAATCGGAAAATCGCTAACGGCAAAAGTGACCTTGTATGTGAATGCGGAGACGAAAGCACTGCTTGACAGCATTTCGGAAAGCAAAAAGCAATTGTTCATTGTGTCGGGATTTGAAGTGGCAGGGGCCATTGAAGACGCACCGGAAAATGCGCTGAAGCTTGAGCACGCAGCCATTGTTGTCGAAAAAGCGGAAGGCGAAACATGCGAACGGTGCTGGGTTGTAACGCCGGAAGTCGGCCTGGACCATGACCATCCGACGCTCTGCCCGCGCTGTGCACAAGTTGTAAAAACATTGATGCGGGAAGTGTAAAGCTTTAAGCCGGGGCTTGCATGAAGACATGCAGCACCGGCTTTTTTAACGGATTTCAGCCCATTGCCGGCGCCGGATTTTAACTGGCAAAAACCGTTTGCTGCTGCATGATTTTGTTACTTTTAGAAATCGTTTTTCTGCAAACAAGCCTTGCCTGCGGGAATGCTATAACCAACAAAGACGCGGGGAGGCTGTTGGAAGATGCGTAAAGATCCGAAACTTTGGCTGCAATCGCTACAGGCTGAATTATCCGAGTACGAGGTGAAGCATGAACTCGTGCAACATCTGGTTCAGGAAGAATTGAAAGAGATTGAGGCGGCATTGGACGGGTTTCACGGCACCCGGAAAGTTGACCCGGGCCTTGCGGAAATCCCTGCCCTGTTGCCTGCGGACCGGCAAACCATCCTGTCATACGGCAAAGTAACCGTCCCGTACGATCTTATTCACTAGAAAAGGGCGAAAGAAATGTCAAAAAGGCATTGCTTTTGCGCAACTTCAATCAGCAAAAATGGTTTCCGCCTAAAAGAAGCTGGCAGGAACGGGCGGACCGGATCCAGCCGTCCGTTCTTTTCACTTCCTGCTGTTTATGCTAAAATGCAGGAAGAAATATATTCCGGACCAGGTGGCATTTTGCGCCTGCCGTAAACACAGGCGGAGGAAAAGCGATTGGTTATTTTTTATTATGTGGTTGCACTCATTGTGATCATCTTGGACCAGCTGGCAAAATGGCTCGTTTTAAAAGGGATGGCGCTCGGGGAAAGCATCGAAGTGATTCCGGGTTTCTTTTTTCTCACATCGACGCGCAACACAGGCGCTGCCTTCAGCATACTGGAAGGGCAGATGTGGCTATTTTATCTCATTACCCTAATTGTCATTGCCGGCATTCTTTATTACATACAAAAATATGCGAAAGATAGGGCGCTAGTCGGCATCAGCCTCGGCCTTATATTAGGAGGGGCAATCGGCAACTTTATTGACCGCCTGTTCCGCGGCGAAGTGGTTGATTTTGTCCATTTGCGTTTCGGCAGTTATGATTTTGCCATTTTTAACGTGGCGGATGCCAGTTTAACGATTGGCGTTGTATTGTTGCTGATTTCAATGCTTTTGGAAGACAGAAAGACAAAGGAGAAAACCGATGGAAAAAATGGATCACACCATTCTTGAACACGAAGCAAATGAACGGCTTGATAAAATGGTCTCTTCTATCCGGGAAGAATGGTCAAGATCACAAGTTCAGCAATGGATTAAAGATGGTGACATTACCGTAAACGGCAAAAAAGAAAAAGCAAATTACAGATTGCAAACAGGCGACTTGGTTGAAATTGAGGTGCCGGAGCCGGAATTGCCCGATATTGAACCGGAAGACTTGCATCTTGATATCTATTATGAAGATGCCGATGTGCTTGTCGTCAATAAACCAAAAGGCATGGTTGTCCATCCGTCGAATGGGCATTTTACAGGGACGCTTGTGAACGGCCTGATGTACCACTGCAAAGATCTATCGGGTATTAACGGCGTGCTCCGCCCCGGGATTGTCCACCGGATTGACAAGGACACATCCGGGCTGTTAATGGTGGCCAAAAACGATTACGCGCACGAAAAGCTGGCGGCGCAGCTCAGTGAAAAAACGGTAACCCGCAAATATTTTGCGCTTGTTCACGGCAATATTCCGCATGAAGCCGGCACCATTGACGCCCCGATCGGAAGGGACCCGGCTGACCGCCAGCGGATGGCCGTGGTCGATAACGGAAAAGACGCGGTGACCCATTTCCGCGTGCTGGAACGGTTTGACCGGTTTACGTTTATCGAATGCCGGCTTGAAACGGGGCGCACCCACCAGATCCGCGTCCATATGAAGTATATCGGCCATCCTTTGGCAGGCGACCCGAAATACGGGCCGAAAAAAACGATTGATTTCGGCGGCCAGGCGCTCCATGCTGGGGTACTCGGTTTCCGCCATCCGCGCACAGGAGAAACGCTCACATTTGAAGCACCGCTGCCGGATGATTTCGCGCATCTTTTAAACACACTCAGGCGTGGGTTGTGAGCATCATGATATAAAAAAGGATTGACAAACGGATGAAAAACGGGTAAGGTAAAAATAACTTCATAAGCCTTTTAAAGACAGTCCCGTGAGGCTGGCAAGGGAACGTTCATTTTACAAAGCCTTCCTGCCTTCGGTGCGGAAGGCTTTGATTTTTCTCGGGAGGAGACACCATGGCCCAAAAAGCGGTAGTAATGGATGAAATCATGATCCGCAGGGCGTTGACGCGGATCGCCCACGAAATCATTGAACGGAATAAAGGCATTGAAGATACGATGCTCATCGGGATTAAAACGCGCGGCATTTACCTTGCCGAGCGTCTGGCGGAAAGAATTGCGCAAATCGAAGGGCGCAAAGTCGAAGTCGGCGAGCTGGACATTACGCTGTACCGTGACGATTTATCGAAAAAAACGGCAAACGGCGAACCGGAAGTAAAAGGCGCGAACCTGCCATCTAGCATCACCGATAAAAACATCGTGCTTGTCGATGATGTGCTGTATACAGGCAGGACAGTGCGCGCGGCGATGGACGCGCTGATGGATATCGGCCGCCCGAGCCGGATCCAGCTCGCGGTGCTCGTTGACCGCGGCCACCGGGAATTGCCGATCCGCCCCGACTTTATCGGAAAAAATATCCCGATGAGCCAGTCGGAAAGAATCGTTGTACAATTGACGGATGTGGACGGGCGGGACCTGGTCACAATCCACGATGTGTAATCCTTTTAAGCAAGCCCTGTGAGGTTTGCAAAGGAGGTTTGAAAGCCCCTTTGTACCCTCACGGCAAAGGGGCTTTTTCAGTGCGCCGTGCATGGCGATTCGCTAGGCGGTGTAAGTCCGCTATGGGGGTAGGTAGCGACCAACCATTAGCCAAGAGCAAGGGTGTCCATCGTGAGATGGAATCTGAAGGAAGCTGGAGGCAAAATTCTGACCCGAGGAACACGAACATCATTAGGCGTACTCTCACAGGGTAAGGCTGCTGAACAAGTCAAAGCCCAAAAGCTATCCGGATGTGGAAACGTAAATGGTGCGGGTACATGGAATGAAAGTGAATCACCTTACCACGGGAGGTCTCACGGACAGGTGGAAACAGAGTATGAAACCTGGTTGAAACAAGATTTGCCGTGAGAAGTCAGCAGAGGCCATAGTACGGAGATGCCTGGAGCATCGAAGGAAGGGCTGAACTAAAGGAAGTGGAAGTCAATGAAAGTTACCGAAGAAACGAACAAATGCAGAAAACAGGAAGAAACCTGCTGTCAAAAAGATACTGCGGAACAGGAAGGATATGACAGAGGGCATAGTTTCAAGAGGATAACTGAAAACAACACCACTAACACCAACAGACAGAACGAATGGATGCTCGAACGAATCCTTTCAAGTAATAACCTGCACCGTGCCTATAAAAAGGTAAAGAAAAACAAAGGTGCGGGCGGTGTCGATGGAATGAAAACAGGTGAACTTTTGGCATACCTAACTGAACATCAGAGGGAGCTCGTCCTCTCCATTCGAAATGGGACATACAAGCCCCAACCCGTTAGAAGGGTAGAAATACCAAAAGACAACGGGAAAACAAGGAAACTTGGAATACCAACGGTAGTAGACCGAGTCATCCAACAAGCCATTTCGCAGGTCCTAGTCCCTATATATGAAAGAAAGTTCTCAGACAATAGCTATGGTTTCCGACCACATAGAAGTACAAATCAGGCACTTCTCAAGTGCCAAAAGAATGTAAATGAAGGATACCAGTATGTAGTAGACCTGGACTTAGAACAGTACTTTGACACGGTAAACCATAGTAAGCTTATCCAGATATTGAGTGAAACAATTCACGACGGACGTGTAATCTCCTTAATCCATAAATTCCTAAATGCAGGTGTTATGATCAAAGGAATAAGGACAACAAATGATTTCGGTGTTCCACAAGGAGGACCACTAAGTCCGCTTCTTGCCAATGTAATGTTAAACGAATTGGATAAAGAAATGGAAGCAAGAAATCACCGATTTGTCCGTTACGCTGATGATGTGATCATATTCTGTAAAAGCCGAAGAAGCTGCGAAAGAACATACCATAACATTCTCCCATTCATTGAGAGGAAATTGCGACTCAAAGTGAACCGAGAGAAGACGATGATCACACATATTAGAAACATCAAGTTCCTGAGTTATGGATTCTACCTTTATGAAGGAAAATGCAAATTCCGGGTACACCCGAAGGGTGTTCAAAAATTAAAGGAGAAAATTCGCAGAATCACAGGAAGAAGCAACGGATTAAGCGTAGAGGAAAGAAAGAAAAGGCTAAACGACACTGTCCGAGGATGGGTAAATTACTACAAGCTAGCGGATATGAAAAGTCTGGTAACCAGACTGGACCAATGGACACGAAGAAGAATGCGAATGGTAACTTGGAAAAGATGGAAGAGAGTACGCACAAGATTTTATTGGCTCAAGAAATTAGGGATCAATAAAAGAAAGGCGTGGGAATGGGCTAACACAAGAAAAGGCTACTGGAGAATCTCCGGCAGCCATATCTTAGCTAGAACCCTTACAAACGAACTCTTCCGAAGAGCAAGGTATATAAGTTTTCTGGATTACTATCTGTCTGTACGGTCGTAAACTTTAGAACCGCCGTGTACGGAACCGTACGCACGGTGGTGTGAGAGGTCGGCTAATCAAATAATGATTAGCCTCCTACTCGATTTGAAATGAATACGGAACACCTTTTAACTGCAAGTCCGGAGAGGCTTGGAAGGGTGCCGGCCGCGCAAGGCTTTTGACTTGCCGTGCCATTTCACGCACCCTGCCATAAGCAGGGTGCTTTTTTGGCTGAAAAACAAAGGAGGATGGAACATGCAGCATTTTCTGACGATATCCGATTTGGGCAATGAGGAAATTTTGGAACTTCTGGAAGAAGCCGATGCCTTTTCAAAAGGGGCCGTATGGAAAGCGCCGGAGCCGGTTTTTGCAGCCAATTTGTTTTACGAGCCGAGCACGCGGACAAAATGCAGCTTTGAAGTGGCAGAACGGCGGATTGGCCTTGAGCTGCTTCCGTTTGAAGTCGGGGCATCAAGCGTGCAAAAGGGTGAAACATTGTACGACACGGTGAAAACATTGCAGTCGATCGGCGTCAAAGTGGTGGTGATCCGCCACCAGGAAGATGAATATTACAGGCAGCTCGCAGGGTTGGCGCTTTCGATTGTCAATGCGGGAGACGGCAGCGGCCAGCATCCGTCCCAATGCCTGCTTGATCTTTTGACGATCAAACAGGAATTCGGCGGCTTCCGCGGCTTAAAGGTGTGTATCATCGGTGATATCGTCCACAGCCGTGTTGCCAGATCAAATGCCGAAGCATTGAAAAAGCTCGGTGCCACCGTCACATGTTCGGGGCCTGTAGAATGGTTTGATCCGACCATGCATCTCCCGTACGTTCCGATCGATGACGGCGTAGCGGAAGCAGATGTCGTCATGCTGCTCCGCATCCAACATGAACGCCATCAAGAAACCGCTCATCTGACAAAAGAAGCATACCACCGCGCATACGGGCTGACGGTGGAACGGGAACGGATGATGAAACCGGGCAGCATCATTATGCACCCGGCGCCGGTCAACCGCGATGTCGAGATTGCAACTAGCCTCGTGGAATGCAGCCGGTCGCGGATTTTTAAACAAATGGAAAACGGCGTGTTTGCACGGATGGCGATTTTAAAAACGATTTTACAGAAAGAAAAAGCGGTTTTCCAGACAGCTTGAAAAATGAAAATTGCTATGGATCGCGCTATTTTGACAAAACAGAAAAGGTGGTTTGCCAAGTGGACTGGTTAATTAAAGGCGGGATGGTTTTAGATGAAAAGGGAGAATCGGTAAAGCGGGATATCCGGATCAAAGATGGAAAAATTGCGGAAACCGGCTCGGAACTGAAAGAAGCGGGCGAACAGGTATATGATGCAACGGGGCTTACGGTTCTCCCCGGGTTTGTCGACTTGCATGTGCATTTGCGGGAACCGGGGTTCGAACAGAAGGAAACGATCCGCACCGGGACGATGGCCGCGGCAAAAGGCGGGTTTACAACGGTAGCGGCGATGCCAAACACCAAACCGGTTACCGACCGGCCGGCGCGCCTTTTGTCTCTAAAGGAAAAAATCAGCCGGGATGCAGTTGTGCGCGTGCTCCCTTATGCTGCCATCACCCTTGATGAAAAAGGCGGCGAACTCGTGGATTTTGCCGGTTTAAAAGCAGCAGGCGCCTTCGCGTTCACGGATGACGGCGTCGGCGTGCAGGAAGCGGGGCAGATGCTAGCTGCGATGGAACAGGCAAAAACACTCGGTATGGCGGTCGTCGCCCATTGTGAAGACAATTCGCTCATCCGGGGCGGCTGCGTGCATGACGGATCTTTCGCGGCGGCGCACGGGTTAAAAGGGATCCCTTCCGTATGCGAGTCGGTGCAGATCGCCCGCGACGTGTTGCTTGCAGAACATACAGGCTGCCATTATCATGTCTGCCATATCAGCACGAAAGAATCCGTCCGGGTTGTTCGTGACGCAAAACGGGCCGGCATTCCAGTGACAGCCGAAGTGACACCGCACCATTTGCTCCTTTCTGAAGACGACATCCCGGGCCCTGATGCCAACTGGAAAATGAACCCGCCGCTCCGGTCGAAAAGAGACCGCGACGCCCTTATTGAAGGCCTTTTGGATGGCACGATTGATTTTATCGCCACTGACCACGCTCCGCATACCGCGGAGGAAAAAGCAAAAGGCATTGAACAGGCGCCATTTGGCATCACCGGATTTGAAACAGCTTTTCCGCTTTTATATACACATTTTGTTGAAACCGGCATATTTACGCTAAAACAGCTTGTTGACTGGATGACAATAAAGCCGGCTAGCGTGTTCGGTCTTCCATACGGGACGCTGAAAACAGGGGCACCCGCCGATATCACGGCAGTTAACCTGGCAGAAGAAAAAACAATTGACCCGGATCGCTTTTTATCGAAAGGAAAAAATACCCCGTTTTTGGGGTGTGTATGCAAAGGCTTCCCGCAAGCCACATGGGGAAGCGGAAAACTGGTATGGGAAAAGGAGCTGGCATTGAAATGAAAAGGCAACTGCTCTTGGAAGACGGCACGGTTTTTAAAGGGGAAGGTTTTGGCAGTGAAAAAGCGGCTTACGGGGAAATCGTTTTTACAACCGGGATGACTGGTTACCAGGAGACATTAACCGACCCGTCTTTTTACGGCCAGATCGTCACGTTCACCTACCCGCTCATCGGGAACTACGGCATCAACTGGAACGATTTTGAAGCGGTAAAGCCGTATGTGAAGGGGGTCGTGGTGAAAGAAGCGGCTTCGTACCCGTCAAACTGGCGGAGCACCTTAACGCTCGATACCTTTTTAAAAGAAAAAGGCATCCCCGGTATATCCGGCATTGACACCCGGAAACTGACAAGAAAAATCCGCGCTTTCGGTACGCTCAGGGCCGCCCTTTGTGCCGAAGACGAAGATCCGGAAGCCGTGATCAAAAATCTTCAAGAGAAACGAGCTATTCATGATGCCGTTGCACAAGTATCCACAAAGAAGCGTTACGAAATGGAAGGGCCCGGCAAACATATTGCCCTTGTCGATTTCGGCGCGAAAAAAAGCATTTTAACCGAACTTTCAAAACGAAACTGCCGCGTTACCGTGTTGCCGTATGATACAACGGCGGCGGACATTTTACAGCTCCGGCCGGATGGGGTGATGTTGTCAAACGGTCCCGGCAACCCGAAAGATGTCGCTTGTGCGGTTGATATGGTAAAAGGCATACTCGGGAAAGTGCCGCTTTTCGGGATTTGTCTCGGGCACCAGCTGTTTGCGTTAGCGTGCGGCGCCGATACGTTCAAATTAAAATTCGGCCACCGCGGCGCGAATCATCCTGTCCAGGACATCGAAACAGGGAAAACGGTGATCACCTCGCAGAACCACGGCTATGCGGTCGATGAACATTCGCTTGCCGGAACAGACCTTATCGTAACGGAACGGGCATTGAACGACGGCACGATTGAAGGACTGGCACATCGCAAATACCCTGCTTTTACCGTCCAGTACCACCCGGAAGCATCGCCAGGCCCGCACGATTCGAACCCGTTATTCGACAAGTTTTTAACCATGGTTGAAAAACAAAAGGAGGAACAAACCTATGCCAAAACGCACTGATATCGAAAAAATTCTTGTGATCGGATCCGGCCCGATCGTGATCGGCCAGGCTGCAGAATTTGATTACGCCGGCACGCAGGCCTGCCTTGCTTTAAAAGAAGAAGGGTATCATGTCGTTTTGGTCAATTCCAATCCGGCAACGATTATGACCGATACGGAAATGGCGGATAAAATCTACATCGAACCGCTTACGCCGGCATTTGTCGCCCGCATCATCCGCAAAGAACGCCCGGATGCCCTCCTGCCGACGCTTGGTGGCCAGACCGGTCTCAACATTGCAATGGAACTGGCGAAATCCGGCATCCTTGACGAGTACGGCGTCGAAGTGCTCGGAACAAGACTGGGCGCCATCGAGCAGGCGGAAGACCGGGAAGCGTTCCGCGAACTGATGGGAAAACTTGGCGAGCCGGTGCCGGACAGCATGATCATCCATACACTCGAAGAAGCTTACCGTTTTATCGAAAAAGCGGGCTACCCGGTCATCGTCCGTCCGGCTTACACGCTGGGCGGAACGGGCGGCGGCATCTGCCGTAATGAAGAGGAGCTGATCGAAACCGTATCAGGCGGATTGCGCCAGAGCCCTGTCCACCAGTGCCTGCTCGAAAAAAGCATTGCCGGCTTTAAAGAAATCGAATACGAAGTGATGCGCGACAGCGAAGACCATGCCATCGTCGTCTGCAACATGGAAAACATTGACCCGGTCGGCGTCCATACCGGCGATTCGATTGTCGTCGCCCCAAGCCAGACGTTAAGCGACAAAGAATACCAGATGCTGCGCAATGTTTCATTGAAAATTATCCGCGCCCTCGGCATCGAAGGCGGCTGCAATGTACAGTTCGCGCTTGACCCGGACAGTTTTCAATATTATGTAATCGAAGTCAACCCGCGCGTCAGCCGTTCATCTGCGCTCGCTTCGAAAGCAACCGGATACCCGATTGCGAAACTGTCAGCGAAAATTGCAGTCGGGCTCACGCTGGCCGAGATGAAAAACCCGGTCACCGGCACTTCTTACGCCAATTTTGAACCGGCGCTTGATTATGTCGTCACAAAAATTCCGCGGTTCCCGTTCGATAAGTTTGAACAGGCATACCGCAGACTTGGCACGCAAATGAAAGCAACGGGCGAAGTAATGGCGATCGGCCGCACATTTGAAGAATCGCTGTTAAAAGCAGTACGGTCGCTTGAAATCGGCGTCCATCATTTGGAACTCGAGGAAGCATCCGGTATGGGCGTGATCGAAAAAAGGATCAAAAATGCCGGCGACGAACGCCTTTTTTACATCGCAGAAGCGCTAAGAAAGGGTGTCACGATCGGGCAGCTGCATGACTGGAGCAAAATCGACTTGTTTTTCCTTCATAAGCTGGAAAACATCATCCGCTTTGAAAACACGCTTCAGGAGGCGCAATGGGACAAAGAGGCGGCCCGGAAAGCAAAAGAAATGGGCTTTGCCGATCAGACGATTGCCGGGCTGTGGAAAACGACAGAAGAAAAAGTGTACGCATGGCGCAAAGAGAATGGCATTTTACCGGTCTATAAAATGGTCGATACATGTGCCGGCGAATTCGCATCAGAAACGCCGTATTTTTACGGTACATATGAAGAAGAAAACGAATCGGTTGTGACAAACAGAAAAAGCATCATTGTCCTCGGTTCCGGCCCGATCCGGATCGGCCAGGGAATCGAGTTTGACTATGCAACCGTCCATGCGGTGTGGGCAATCCAGGAAGCCGGGTACGAAGCGATCATCATTAACAACAACCCGGAAACCGTCTCCACCGATTTCAGCATCTCTGACAAGCTCTATTTTGAACCGCTGACGATTGAAGATGTCATGCATATCATCGATTTGGAACAGCCGGAAGGGGTTGTTGTCCAGTTCGGCGGCCAGACGGCGATCAATCTCGCGGAACAGCTCGCAAACCGCGGGGTGCGCATTCTCGGCACTTCGCTTGAAAATCTCGATCGTGCCGAAGACCGCGACAAATTCGACCATTTGTTAAACCGGCTCGGCATTAAACGCCCGCTTGGAAAAACCGGCACTTCGGCGGAAGAAGTCGTCCGAATTGCGGCCGAAATCGGCTATCCGGTGCTCGTGCGCCCGTCGTTTGTGCTCGGCGGACGGGCGATGGAAATCGTCTACCATGAAGAAGACTTGCGCCAGTATATGAAACACGCGGTGAAAGTCAGCCCGAACCAGCCGGTTTTGATTGACCGCTATGTGACAGGGCAGGAGTTTGAAGTCGATGTGATCGCGGACGGCCGGGATATTTTAATCCCGGGCATCGTGGAACATATTGAACGGGCCGGCGTCCACTCCGGCGACTCGATCGCAGTCTATCCGCCGCAGCGGCTTTCCGAGGCATTAAAAGCGGAAATGGTGGAGACGTGCCGCAAGCTTGCTTCAGAGCTTGAAATCAAAGGGTTAATGAACATCCAGTTTATCGTCTCGCACAATGAACTCTTTGTGATCGAAGTGAACCCGCGCTCAAGCCGGACGGTTCCGTTTTTAAGCAAAATTACCGATGTCCCGATGGCAAAACTCGCGATGAAAGTGATTTTAGGCGAATCGCTTGAAAATCTCGGCTATGGCACCGGCTTGAGGCCGGAAAAAGCGGAGGTGTTCGTGAAAGTGCCGGTCTTCTCTTTTGCAAAATTGAAGCGGGTGGAACCGACACTCGGACCGGAAATGAAATCGACGGGAGAAGTGATGGGTTGCGACCGTACATTTGAAAAAGCGCTGTACAAAGGGCTCGTTGCAGCAGGCATGAAGCTTTCGCCGGATGGCAGCATCCTGTTTACGGTTGCCGATAAAGACAAACCGGAAGCCCTGCCGCTTGCGAAACGCTTTGTCGAGATCGGTTTTACCTTAAAAGCAACGGCGGGAACGGCAAAATTTTTAAGGGAAAACGGCCTGGCTGTCGAAGAAGTGGAAAAAATTGGCGGCGAAGGGGCGACCGTGCTCGACTCGATCCAAAGGGGCGATGTGCAATTTGTCCTGAACACGATCACAAAAGGCCGGGAATACGAACGCGACGGCTTCCGGATCCGCAGGGAAGCAGTCGAATGCGGCATCCCGTGCCTGACTTCGCTTGATACAGCAGCAGCCATCGTATCCATTTTGGAATCGATAAGTTTTTCGATCATGCCGATGGTGCAGGGGGCAAAGCAGGCGGTGCACGCATGATCCAGGAATATATGATCGTGAAAAGCAACCGGCTCATTGCGCAGGATATTTGGGAAATGGTGCTTGCCGGCAGTTTGGTCCGGCAAATCGCCCGCCCCGGACAGTTTGTTCATGTGAAAGCGGGAAGCGGGTTTGATCCCCTGTTGCGCCGTCCGATCAGCATCGCGGCGGTGGACCGCAAAAACGGCGCGCTTACTTTGTTGTACCGGGTGCAGGGAAAAGGAACGCGCCTGATGGCAAACATGGCACCCGGCGCACGGCTCGATGTGCTCGGCCCCCTTGGCAACGGGTTCCCGGTGGACGCGCTTCGCCCCGGGCAAAAAGCGCTCCTTGTCGGCGGCGGCATCGGGGTCCCGCCGCTGTACGAGCTGTCCCGGCAGCTTAAAGCAGGCGGCGTTGAAGTCCGCCACGTGCTCGGGTTTGAATCGGCGGCCCACGCTTTTTACGTGGAGAAGTTTTCAACCCTTGCCCCGACATCCGTCGCAACGGTGGACGGTTCATGGGGGACGAAAGGGTTTGTAACGGATGTACTGGCGGCGGAGAATTGGGCATTTGACTGTTTGTACGCATGCGGCCCGGCTGCGATGCTGCGCGCATTGGAAGCGGCATACCCGGGGCAGCGCGGCTTTTTCTCGCTTGAAGAACGGATGGCGTGCGGAACCGGCGCTTGCTACGGGTGCGTCTGCCGCCCGAAAAATGACCCAACCGGCACCGCTTCGAAAAAAGTATGCAGCGACGGGCCTGTATTTGAAATGGGGGAGATCCTAATATGACCGAGTTACCTGAACACCATGATGAAAGACGGGAAGTAAAGCACCGCGTTCCCCCGGATTTGCCTGAACATCATGCTGCAAGACGGGAAATAGAGCACCGTGTTCTTCCAGATTTGCCTGAACATCATGCTGAAAGACGGGAAATAGAGCGCCGTGTTCCCCC
The DNA here is from genome assembly GCF_025905465.1 of Weizmannia sp. WK01. Lineage (NCBI taxonomy): Bacteria > Bacillati > Bacillota > Bacilli > Caryophanales > Bacillaceae > Heyndrickxia > Weizmannia sp. WK01. The sequence continues at coordinate 1,386,414 of NZ_CP109616.1, forward strand.
GGATTTGTCTGAACATCATGCTGAAAGACGGGGAATAGAGTGTCGTGTTCCCCCGGATTCACCTAAAGACCATGCCGAAAGACGGGGAATAAAGCGCCGTGTTCTTCCGGATTTGCACGTCGAACTGCCGGGCTTGTCCTTGAAAAATCCGGTCATGCCGGCATCGGGCTGCTTCGGTTTCGGGCGTGAGTACAGCCGCTGGTATGATTTGAGCGAACTGGGCGCGATCATGATTAAAGCGACAACAACAGAACCGCGCTTCGGCAACCCGGTCCCGCGGATTGCGGAAACGGAAGCCGGCATGCTGAATGCAATCGGCCTGCAAAATCCGGGGCTGGAAAGTGTGCTTGTGGAAGAGCTCCCGTTTTTACAGTCATATGATGTTCCAATCATTGCGAATGTAGCGGGCTCCACTTTTGAAGATTATGTCTACGTGTCCACCCGCCTTTCAAAAACGCCGAATGTGCACGCGCTTGAACTCAATATTTCCTGCCCAAACGTGAAATCCGGCGGCATCGCATTCGGTACCGATCCGGAGATGGCGTTTGAACTGACACGGCAAGTAAAAGCTGTTTCGGAAGTGCCGGTGTATGTAAAACTTTCCCCGAATGTCACGGATATTGTGGCGATTGCCAAGGCAGCAGAAGCCGGCGGTGCCGACGGGCTCACGATGATTAACACACTCCTTGGCATGAAAATCGATTTGAAAACGGCGCGCCCGCTTCTCGCCAATGAAACAGGGGGGCTCTCGGGACCGGCCGTCAAACCGGTTGCTGTCCGGATGATTTACGAGGTGAGCCGGGAAGTGGATATCCCGATTATCGGCATGGGCGGTATTATGACGGCAGAAGATGCAGTGGAATTTTTATACGCCGGCGCCAGTGCAGTCGCAGTCGGTACCGCGAATTTTATTGATCCGCTCGCCTGCCCGCGCATCATCCGTGAACTGCCGGCTGTGATGGAACAGCTCGGCGCCGAAAGCATTCAAGACCTGATAGGAAGGAGCCACACGCAGCATGCATAAACCGATCATCGCCCTTGATTTTTCATCGGAAGAAGAAACGCTCGCTTTTTTACAGCAGTTTGGCGGCGAACCGCTCTATGTCAAAGTGGGAATGGAACTGTTTTACCAGACCGGCCCTTGTTTGATTGCTGCCCTCAAAGAAATGGGGCATGATATTTTTCTTGATTTAAAGCTGCATGACATTCCACATACAGTGGGGCGGGCAATGAAAGGGCTGGCACGGCTTGGAGTGGATATGGTGAACGTCCATGCCGCCGGCGGTTCGGACATGATGAAAGCCGCTTTGGCTGGTTTGGAAGCCGGCACCCCTGCAGGGAAAAAACGCCCGGCGATTCTCGCAGTAACACAGCTAACAAGCACCTCTGAAACGCAAATGCAAAAAGAACAGGGCATTTTAAAACCGCTGCGCGAATCAGTGCTGGATTACGCTGTGCTTGCTTATGATGCAGGGCTTGACGGTGTTGTCTGCTCCGCATTTGAAGCCCCTGATATTACGGCGCGGCTCGGCGGGGCGTTTTTGAAAGTGGTGCCGGGCATCCGGCTGGCCGGAGATGATGTTTCCGATCAGAAACGTGTCGTTACACCTGCGAAGGCAAGGGAACTCGGTTCGACCGCAATTGTCGTCGGGCGTTCGATTACGAAAGCGCCCGACCCGTACGAAGCTTATTTAAAAGTGAAACAACAATGGGGGAACGAATAATGGAAAAATACATTGCCGGACAATTGCTTGACATTGAAGCTGTTTTTTTAAAACCCGGTGAACCTTTTACATGGTCATCCGGAATCAAATCGCCAATTTACTGCGATAATCGCATTACATTGTCCTATCCGAACCTGCGGAAAGAAATCGCCATCGGACTGAAAAAGCTGATCGAAGCACACTTCCCGGAAACGGAAGTGGTGGCAGGCACGGCAACTGCCGGGATTGCCCACGCCGCTTTTGTCAGCGACCTGATGAATTTGCCAATGGTATACGTCCGTTCGAGTGCAAAAACACACGGCAAGGGCAACCAGATCGAAGGGCGGGTTTCCACCGGGCAAAAAGTTGTCGTTGTCGAAGATTTAATTTCAACCGGCGGTAGCGTGCTCACCGTTGTCCGCGCATTACGGGAAGCCGGCTGCGAAGTGCTCGGCGTTGTCTCGATTTTTACATATGAACTTCCGGCCGGAGCGGCAAATTTTGCAAAAGAAGGCATCACCGCTTACTCCTTATCGAATTACTCCACACTGCTTCAGGTTGGCGTAGAAAGGGGGCTGATCCGGGAAGAAGACTTGGCGACACTCGAGGAATGGCGGCGGGAACCGGAGAAATGGGGGAAATCCAAAAAGGGCTGAACAAGATACTTTGGTTTGCTATAAAATATGGCAAAAGTAAGCTTACTGTTGTTTCAGGGAGGCATTTAAAAACACAAATGAAATCGCGGGACCATAGCAAATTGTTTTTTTTGGAGTATTCAAGACAAAAAGGAGCCGCACCTAGGCCTGAAATGTTTTTTTCAAGCTGTCAAAAGGACAAAACACGCTGCATCCGGGCTCGAAATGTCTTTTTGAAGCTGCCAAAAGGACAAAACACGTTGCATCTGGGCTCGGAATGTCCTTTTGAAGCTGCCAAAAGGACAAAACGCGTTGCATCTGGGATCGGAATGTCCTTTTGAAGCAGTCGGGACCACTGAAAAAGTCAATCTGAAAATTCAAAATAATTATATGTACAATAAATTGAAAAAAAATGCCCCCAGTATTTGGTATAATAAAGTTATACTACAAACCAAAACCAAACTGGGGGTATCTATCATGCTTAAAGAAAAAGATAATCAATTAAGCATCTATTCCATATTATACGATAAAATTCCTGAAAATCATACACTTAAATTATTAAGAGATGAAGTGGATTTTAGTTTTATCAATAAAATGCTTGAAAAAACTTACTGTAAAGAATATGGAAGGCCAGCAAAAGAGCCCGAACTTATGGTTAAAATCTTGGTGTTACAAAAACTCTATGACTTATCTGATGAGAAAGTTATAGAAAATTGCTCATTAAACCTTGCATATATGTATTTTTTAGGAATCAATCCGGAAGACGACCTCCCTCACCCAAGTCTTTTGGCAAAATTTCGTAAAAGTAGATTAGAAGGCAATCTCACTATAGATGAAATTATTATTGAAATCATAAACCAATGCATTGAAAAAGGAATTTTACAAAAGGTTTCTGGTATAACGATTGATTCCACTCATACAGAAGCCAACACCAAAAAATATAGACCGGAACGAGTCATGAAACAATTAGCGAAAAAAATCTTTAAAACCGTTAAAGAAGAAAACGGAGAAATACCAAGTGAAATCAACCAAGAAATCCCTGATTATAAAGAAATAGAAAACCATGATGAAGCTAGAAAAACAATGAAGTCCTATCTTGAAGAAACGGTATCAAAGGTAGAAGAACTAGTTGAACTGGAGAAAGCACCTGAAACAAAAGCACTCGTTAATAATGCGAAAGAAATTTTAGCAGACCCGAAGTTTATGGAGCAAAAAGGGGTACGATCGATTGTCGACCAAGAAGCGAGAATAGGGTATAAAAGCAAAAATGATCCTTTCTTTGGTTATAAAACGGAATTTATGATGACAACAGAAGATCGAATGATTACAGCTGTTCATACTGGTAATGGAGCTTATGTGGATGGAACGAAGTTTGATGAATTATTAGAGTTAACCAAGAAAACGAGAATAAAAATGCCAGAAGTATATGGTGATAAAGCCTATTTTAAAAAGCCAATCTTAGACAAAATCTCTGAACTTAAAGCAAAGGCATACATCCCTGTAAGTGAAGCTGCATATCGCATAGACGAAGAAAGATTCAGTTATAACAAAGATTCTGACGAGTGGTTCTGTAGTCAAGGAAACAAAACAATCAAAAAGAAACACTATATAAGAAAATGTGGAAAAGAAACGTATAATTACTATTTTGACAGAGAACAATGTAGAAATTGCCCAATGCGAGAAGTTTGCATAACCGGAAAAACAGTCGGAAAAGTATTAGGGATCGGAATCAACACCCCAGAATTTTATGAGTATAGTCAACAACAGAAATCGGAGGGATTTAAAGAGAAGTATAAAAAAAGAGCATGCCAAGAAGGGAAAAATGGCGAAATGAAGAATTTCCACGGGTTAGATCGTGCCAAATGGTACGGTCTAAAAAGCATGGGCTTACAAGCCAAGCTAACAGCCTTGGCAGTAAATTTAAAGAGGATAGCCGCCATACTATCCTCTAAAAAGGCGAATTATAGCCAAACATTTGTCATTTTTACTAATTTCTATGGTAAAGAGTACCATTTACAGAAAATTTCTTACACTACACAGCAAATTTTACATAAAAAAATGGCTTTTTTCAGTGGTCACGAAGCAGTCAAAAGGACAAAAGGAGCCGTGAACTGAAACAAAATGTCCTTTTGAAGCTGTCAAAAGGACAAAAGGAGCCGTGGACCGGAGCAAATTGTTCTTTTGGAGCATCCAAAAGGACAAAAGGAGCCATTGACCGGAACAAAATGTCTTTTTGGAGTGTTCAAAAGGACAAAAATAACCGGGGAACTGAGCATATTTGGTCTTTTTGAAGTGTCAAAATACCAAATGCTTTTCCCCGGTAGAATTTGTAATTCATAAGTTTGTGATCATCAATTACTCATAGTAAGACCACCTTCCACCTCTGAACTTATTAAAATTTTTTGCCAGTATCCTGCTCACCCTTTTTTTCGATTCCACAATCCTGCACCAGTCAAAAATATCATTTGTTGTAATCTTCCGCTCTGGAAACAACATCCGAAATTCTCTGACACTGCGGAGGACCGCGGCCTCAACAGATTCAGCATGTCCACAATCCTCACAAATCATTGCATGCCCTTTTACCGCACAGGAAAAAAACCACAAGCGTCGCACACAATGCCTTTCCGCAATTGATCATACTCATATTTCGGCAAATGAAGAAAAGGCGATTCTTCTATATGCAGCGAAGATAGCTTTTCTGCCAGCCTTCTATGCTTTCCGCTCAGCTTTGCAGAAATTGCATTCAAATCTTTCATATACCGTTTTAACTGATTCGGGAAAATAAATGGCGCACTCAGGGGTGCCTGGTACAGGGTAAATTCGGGGTTTACAAAAACAACGGAAGCCGAGACCGGCATATTGAAACCGAGCGAGAGAATCAACTGCCGGAAAAGCGATTCGCAACGTTTGACCTGAAGCAGCGGATTGTTGATTTCAGACTTATTTTTTGTAAAAATTCTGTCCCGCTCGTAATAAAAATCGCCTTCATAATTTTTCACTTCAAACAGGTAAATGGTTTCGCCGGTAATCATGAGGGCATCAATCTGGAACGTAGCATTGTTGCAGGAAAGCCGCAAATCATTCAGTACAAAACAATCACATGTAAGTGCTGCTGTTAAAGAGTCAAAATACCGCTCGCCTTCGTCCCCTTTTTCCAAATTCCGGAGATACTGGATGTCTTTTTCATGGAGTTTCATCCGGTTGTTCAGCGACTTTAAAAGAGCACATTCAAGTGAAGTTTTTCTTTCCTTGAAAAGCATCGTTCACATCCTTTCTAAAATTCAGACTTCACACCCATTATAAGCTACTTTTTGTATAATATAAATATCAATTTTCGCAGGTGAGCAGATGAAAAATTTACGGATTGAGCAAACGAATGAAATGATATTGGATAAATTCGGAATGGGCATAGTAGAGTTCCTTATCAGCCAGACTCATCTCGCATCAAGGCTGAATAGCGCCAAGTCAGAAACCATTAAAAGGAATCCCGGCTATTCAAACGGGGACATCGCGAAGGCCTATATCGGGCTGCTTTGCCTTGGAAAAAATAAGTTTGCTGAAATTGAACCGTTACGGAGCGACTATGATTTCCGTACTTTTTTAAAATTGGAAAGGGTTCCCTCGCCGGCTGTTTTGGAGCACCGTCTGGACGAGGCAGCTTTATCAGAAGAATGGAAACAGATCATCCTTGAAGAGTCTCTTCACCTGCTTCGCAAGGCTGGTGCACCTATCAACCCGGTGACCATACAAGGCAAAAGTTTTATACCGGTGGATGTTGCAATGCCGTTTGCTTTTATTGGAAAGGAAGGGTACTGCCTTTCCTTTGGACAAGAAACGAGCGTGTCGGTCCGTGCGGCTGAACAATTGGCGGAAGGGGCTTTCCTTTGGCGGTTCGAGGCAAAAGAAGGATCCGAAATTGCGGCAAAACTGCTGGACCTTCACATCGATTTTGTGATGAAACTTCAGACAGATGCTGGCACTTGGGTAGAAACTGCACGGAAACACGGCACATGCTCATCCGAATGGGAAGGAAAAAACGTTTACTTTGGATCTGTTGCGGAAACCAACACGACAGCCGGGGCAAAAAAACCAGCCTATTATGTTTTTAAACTCACTGAAACAACCATTGATAAAAACGGGCAAATCCTTTTGATTCCAGAGTATGAAGCGGATGTGTACATGACAACGCTCGATATTCCGCCGGAAGCTGTGCCAAGGCTTTACGACGAACACCGGAAAGTCTGTAAATCGCTGAGACGGGAATTTATGTCTGATCTTGGTTTTAAACAGCTGCCTTCCCGGAATCAAAAAACGAATGAGCTTGCCCTGCATTTTGGCATATACGCTTACAATCTGCTTCGCTTTGCCGGTCAGGGAAAAGCCCGATTGAAACGAATACGTGAGACTATCAGGGATCTGCCAAAGATGGTGATTAAAGAAGTAGAGGCAGAAGAATAATATTGAACTTTAAATTTTTACATTGGGACAAATCGATCAATTTGCATACAGAATTTTCGCCCACCCGTAATACAGCCCAAACCGCAACCGAAGTATAACCCCGCCCTCGCTTGTGTGCCGGTAACCCTAACAGTAACGTCTTCTCTACGTTCCGGTAACGCAAACAGCATGGATTCGTCATCCATTCCGCCTGTACGCAAGCGGGGTCATCTCTGTTTTCCGCTTGAACAGTCGGTTGAAATAGGGAGGGTCCTCAATCCCGACGTCTAGGGCAATTTCTTTTACGCTTTTATTGGAGTAGCGGAGCAGTCTTTTCGCGGTGTTGATCCGAAAATGGATTAAGTACTCAATCGGGGGGATGCCGATGTAGTGCGTGAATTCCTTGCTGAGCTGGTACTTGTTCAGGCGGCACACCCGTTCCAAATCCTGCAGGGTAATTTTTTCTTTAAAATGGTCCTCCAAAAATTTTTTTGCTTCTATAATGTAACCGGGAATGTTTTCTTCCTCAAATGCAAGATCGTATTTCTGGATCAGCACTTCATTCAGCATTTCATGGATCAACAGCGAAATCCGGAACTCCGCCTTTGCATTCCGCGTTTCGACAAGCGCCATGATCTCATCAATGATTTGGGAAATGCGTCCGTTTTTTGCATGAAAAACATTGCTGCCGTTTTTCATAAATTCCCCGTAAAAAGCATCCGCATTCGGCCCGTAAAAATGGATCCAATCCATCTCCCACGGTTCATCGCTTATCGTGCTGTAATGCTGGTAATTCATGCAGTCGATGAAAAAAACATCCCCTTTTTCAAGCGTATATTCGCGCCCTTCATAAATCAATTTCCCCCTGCCGCCAAACGTATATTTTAACAAGTACGATTTCAAATGCTGCCTTTCTGTAAAATACGGTTTCATCGCTTTAAAATGGCCGATTTCCTGCACATAGTAAAACAGCTGGCGCGCCCGCTGCGACGGCGTGTTAAAACAGCGGATGGAGTCATCTGTCCAGGAATAGTCGGCTTTTTCCCAGTATTGTTCCATTTCGCTCCCTCTCTTCAAATTGATTATGCCATATCCTTCACAACCTTGCCAAGATCGTACAATGGTTTGCCAATAATGTTTCATGAAATCTTTTTTGATAACGTTTACGATAGGAATGTAAACGTTAAATTTTAATAGATGCAATGCTTCATAGAAGAAGCAGATGATGTAAAGATAATGCAATTTTGAAGGTGGAAAGGAGTGAGAAATTGATCCGGAATTACATCGCTATTGACATTGGCGCTTCAAGCGGACGGCTGATTGCAGGCACCTGCCGGCATCAAAAAATCGAAATCAAAGAAATTCACCGCTTCAAAAACGGTTTTACCAAACGGGACGGCCATGACCGTTGGGATATCGGCCGGCTGATTGAAGAAATTTTTACAGGCCTGGAAAAAGCCAAAAAGATGGGCATTGAAGCGTGTATGCTCGGCATTGATACGTGGGCGGTCGATTATGTGCTCGTTGACAAAAACGGCGACCGGCTCCAGGATCCGGTCAGCTACCGCGATCCACGGACGGTTGGCGCGATAGAAGCGCTGACGTCCAAATATTCAAAGCAATTCATCTATAAAAAGACCGGCATCCAGTTTCTTGAATTGAACACGCTGTACCAACTGTATGCCGAAGATAAAAATCTTTTGGAAAAAGCGGATAAAATTCTGCTCATCCCGGATTACATCGGGTATGTGCTGACGGGAAAGGCCGTTTCTGAAGTGACAAATTCTTCCACAACACAGATGCTGAACTTGCGTGACAAATTATTCGATAAAGACTTGCTCAACCATGTCCATGTCAGTGCCGATAAATTTGCCAAACTGGCCGATGCCGGCACGATTTTGGGCGAAATCAAACCAGAATGGTACCAAAAATACGATCTTCCGGCATGCCAGGTTGTCACGGTTGCAACCCATGATACCGCCTCCGCTGTCCTCGGTACGCCGGCAGAAGGCGATTCCTGGGCATTCTTAAGCAGCGGGACATGGTCGTTGCTCGGCATGGAATTGAATGTGCCTGTCACAAGCGAGGAAGCATTCAGGGAAAATTACACAAACGAGTGGGGCGCATATGGTACTTACCGCTTTTTGAAAAACATTATGGGCATGTGGATCATCCAGGAAATCGCCCGGCATTACGACTACCGTTATACCTATGCCGAAATGGCGGAACAGGCCGGAAAATGCAAGCCGTTTGCGCAATTTGTCCATGTCAACGACCCGCGCTTTAACAACCCGGAAAACATGGTAAAAGAGATCCAGGATTACTGCAGGGAAACCGACCAGGCGGTTCCGGAATCGATCGGGGAACTGACAAACTGCATTTACAGCAGTCTGGCGCTCTGTTACGCCGTCGAGCTGGAGAAACTCGCCGCGATCACGGGCCGGCCCATTGACCGCCTGTACATTGTCGGAGGCGGCAGCAATGTAAGCCTTCTGAACCAGCTGACGGCAAATCTCGCAAATGTCGAAGTGTCAGCCGGCCCCCAGGAAGCAACCGCTATCGGCAATCTCCTTGTGCAAATGATCGCCAAAGGGGACATCCGTGATATCCGTGAAGGAAGAAAAATCGTCCGGCAGTCGTTTGAAATCAAATCTTACAAGCCGCAGCAGGGCAATTGGAAAGCGGTAATCGGCCGTTACAAAAAGGCCTTGCTAAAAACGGCGAAAGGAAAGGGAGCGGAAAAGAATGGCAAAAAAAGAAGCGATCATCCGAAATTATGAAACCGCAAAACAGCGGTATGCCGAAATCGGCGTGGATACAGATGCGGCGCTTGAAAACTTGCAAAAGATTAAAATCTCGCTGCACTGCTGGCAGGGTGACGATGTCCGCGGCTTTTTAAATCCGGATGGCGACCTGACCGGCGGCATTATGGCAACCGGCAACTACCCGGGCGCCGCCCATACGCCTTCCGAGCTGCGCAAAGACCTGGAAAAAACATTTTCTCTGATACCGGGCAAGCATAAATTGAATCTGCATGCCATTTATGCGGACACGGATGAAAAAATCGACCTTGACACCATTGAACCGAAACATTTTGCTTCGTGGGTGGACTGGGCAAAAGAACAGGGGCTCGGCCTTGATTTTAACCCGACATTTTTCTCGCATCCGATGTATAAAGACGGTTTTACGCTCGCCTCTCCTGACAAAACAGTGCGGGATTTCTGGGTGGAACACGGGAAAAGGACGCGGAAAATTGCCGAGTATTTCGGAAAAGAAACAGGGCAAACGAGCATCAATAATTTCTGGATTCCGGACGGTTATAAAGACAATCCGGTAGATACGCTCGGTCCGCGCCGGCGTTTAATGGAAGCGCTCGATGAAATTTTTGCGGAACCGCTCAATCCGGCTTATACGGAAGATGCGGTGGAAAGCAAATTGTTCGGTCTCGGTGCGGAAGCCTATACAGCCGGTTCCCATGAGTTCTATATGGGCTATGGCATCTCAAGAAACAAACTGGTCTGCCTTGATGCCGGCCACTTCCATCCGACAGAAGTGATTTCCAATAAACTAAGCGCCCTTTCTCTCTTTAGCAAAGGGCTTATGCTCCATGTCAGCCGCCCGGTGCGCTGGGACAGTGACCATGTCGTCATCATGGATGATGAATTGGCGGCAATCGGCAGGGAACTTGTCCGCAACAACTTGCTTGAGAAAACGAATATTGGCCTTGATTTCTTTGATGCCACCATTAACCGGGTCGCAGCCTGGGTAGTGGGCGCCCGCAACACGCAAAAAGCTTTGCTGAAAGCGCTGCTTGAACCGACAGATTTTTTAAAACAAAAAGAACTGGAAGGCGATTTTACCACCCGCCTCGTCTATACAGAAGAACTGAAAGACTTCCCGTATGGCGATGTTTGGCACTATTTCTGCGAAACAAACGGTGTGCCGGCAGGGCTTGGCTGGCTGGAAGAAGTCCAAAAGTATGAAAAAGAAACGTTGCTTGTAAGGGCGTAAACAAGGAAGGGAAAGCACATGGCAAACATAAAGACGAAATGGGATATCATTGAAGCACCTTTTACACAAGAAATGATGAAAACGACCGCCAATTTGTACCGGCTTGGCTGGGACGAACGGAACGGCGGGAATATCAGCTATCTTCTAAAAGAAGAAGAAGTGGCGCCGTATCTCGATGTGAACGCCGTTATCCGGGCTATCCCGGTCCAATTCGACGCAAGGGCGCTTGCCGGCAAATATTTTATTGTCACCGGCTCGGGAAAATATTTTAAAAATGTGGCCGACAATCCTGCTGAAAACCTCGGTCTGATCCGTGTCGCACAGGACGGGCAGAATATTGAACTGCTTTGGGGGCTTGAAGGGGGCGGAATGCCGACAAGCGAGCTGCCGTCCCATTTTATGAGCCATATCGCAAGGCTTGAGGTTGATCCGGAAAACCGGATTGTTATGCACAACCATGCGACCCATTTGCTCGCAATGACATTTTCCCATCCGCTTGATGAAAAAGCTTTTACGCGCACGCTTTGGCAAATGTGCACGGAATGCCTCGTCGTATTCCCGGAAGGTGTCGGCATCATTCCATGGATCGTGCCGGGCACAAATGAAATCGGCGAAGCGACGGCAGCGAAAATGAAAGACTTTCGCCTTGTCATTTGGCCGCATCACGGCATTTACGGCGCCGGCCGCACGATGGATGAAACGTTCGGTCTGATTGAAACAGCGGAAAAAGCGGCGCAGGTTTACACCTATGTGCAGGCGCAGGGCGGCATAAAACAAACCATTACCGACCGGCAGCTGAAAGATTTGGCCGATGCATTCGGCGTCGTGCCGCGGGAAGGATTTTTGGGAGAATAACAGCCGGAATGGCACGGAAGTTTCGTGCCATTCTCTTAAAATTTTATATGATGAAATGAAAATGCCGGCATTCCAATTGCTTGATAACTCGGTGTCAAAGAAGAAGACATCCCGAATCTCGCAAAAGTTGTGTATGCAGATGTGTATACGGGCGGCAACCCGCGCGGCATAAGCGTGGAAGAAATCGAAGCATTGTACAAATCCATGCTGCATGATCCCAGTGAAAGCCTAGGGTAAAAAACGGGTGGTCCTGGAAAACGGGCCATTCGTTTTTTTTATAATATTATCGTATTATAGTAGTAACGTTATTTTTTGGAGAAGGGAGTTTTCCAGTTGAAAATTGCTTTTATTGCCCATGATAAAAAGAAAGAGGAAATTGTAAACTTTGCGGTTGCCTATGAGCCGGTATTCGACGGCCATGAATTGTACTCGACCGGCACAACCGGCAAGAGGATTATGGAAAAAACCAATTTGAAAATTACCCGCTTCAATTCTGGCCCGCTCGGCGGCGACCAGGAAATCGGCGCAATGATTGCAAAAAATGAAATGGATCTCGTTTTCTTTTTCCGTGATCCGCTCACGGCCCAGCCGCACGAACCGGACATTACCGCTTTACTCCGTCTTTGCGATGTCTATTCGATTCCGCTTGCCACCAACATGGGTACAGCTGAACTGCTCGTCCAGGGCTTAATGCGCGGCGATTTAAACTGGCGCATGATTGTGCATGAAAAGGAGAAGAAGAACAAGGGGGAATAAGAATTTCCGCCATATTCCATGCCAGCTTCCGGTGAAGGAAAATTAGGATTTCCGCATTTTGGGAATCCTTTTGGTTCCCCCGTCATTGGATTGGAATGCCAGGCACAGGCTGGGATAAATGGATGTTAGCCCCTGATGCGTTCCTGGATAGAGTGAAAGGGGGCTATCCGGGAACAGCAGGAAAGCGGTTCAGCAAGTACATTGAACGGAACCGCCGCGAATACTACGAAAATGCGGGCGGCAGAATGATGAGCGGGCCGTTCTAAGGGCAGGGTCAAATCGAAAAAACCTGCCGGCACCGAAAGAGGTTTCCCCGAACCGGAGAAATGGGCGATGAACGAGCAGGAAGTGCTTGACGCAATCAAAGAGTGGGAAAATTTAAGTGCCAATCGGGAAAACAAAGTATTGTACGAAGCCCGGCTGAAATTTTTGCGCGACCAGCTTGCGAATATCCGCGGGGAAAGAGAGGAAGGGCTCAAAGAAGGGATACAAAAAGGGATTGAAGAAGGCAGGCAAAAAGGAATCGAAGAAGGGGTACAAATAGCAATCAAAAAAATGCTGAGCAAAGGCACCGCACCCGAAACGATCGCAGATATGCTCGATTATCCGCTTGAAGAAATCAAAAAAATCCAGCGGGAAATAGAACGGGGCCATTAATGTTTCCCTGCAGTCCGGGTGGTGAAAAAAGGGGAGAAGTCAGGCATCAGTTTGCTGCAACTAGTCAACATTTGATCACAATGGCAATCCGGCTATTCTATGAAATTCGGCCTGATTGCCGTAAACCGAAAAACGCAGGAACGGATGATAAAGGAAAGCGGGCGCTATCTCGGAGAAATGGCACAACTAAATGCAGGAAAAAGATAAGAAAAAGCCCCCATGCCGTATGCAGCTTGGGGGCTTTTTCTGTTGCAGCAAAGGATGCTAAGCAACTGTCATTGCCAGCGGGGTTCAGGAGCTCCGGTATCCCGGAAAAGCTGCCTCTTGCACCCGTTGAAAGTGGAATTCAACAATAATCTCGAATCACTTTGGCGTGGATAACCGGGGAATTTTAAAAAGTAAAAAAAGTACTTGCCATTCCCAAGGGAGCGAATCAGAAAATCCCCTCTGGTCTCATACACCCGGGGGGCATTTTCGTTTCCACTTCAGCCCAAACATGGTAAGATGGAAAAGCGCAAATTTTGATGGGTGTTCCGAGGTGAAGAAAATGGACAAGGCGGAAATGCGAAGAGAAATGATCGGCTGGTTAAAGCGGCTGGATTTTAGCGAAAAGCAGGCCATAGAAGAAAAACTGCAACAAATTTTATTTTCCTCCGGTTTGTGGAAAAATGCCGGAACGGTTGGCGTGACGGTCTCCCAACATTTCGAATGGGATACGAAGCGGATCATTGAAACCGGGTGGGCGCAGGGGAAAACGATTTGTGTTCCAAAATGCGTGCCAAAAGAAAAAGAGCTCGTTTTTTACAGGCTGGATGATTTCGCGCAATTGGAAAAAAGCTTTTTTAACCTGCTCGAGCCGAAACCGGAAGAAACGGCAAAAATCGAAAAGCAGGCCATAGACCTGCTCATCGTTCCTGGCCTTGTTTTTGACAAAAAAGGTTTTCGTATCGGTTTTGGCGGCGGTTATTATGACCGGTTTCTTGCCGGTTTTCCCAATCAGACCGTGTCTTTGGTCCACTCGTACCAATTGAAGGAGCATGTCCCCAGCGAATCTTATGATATTCCGGTCCGGCAAATCGTGACGGAAACCGGAATGTTAAAAGGGAATGGAGGGATTTTATGAAGAGCAGAACGTTTGTCATGGTCAGTATTGTCCTGGCAATGCTTGTGTCATCGATTGACGCAACGATTATGAACACCACAATGCCTGTCATTGCAAAAGAACTCGGCCGCTTTGACTTGTACGCATGGGCATTTGCTTCCTATATGATCACCAGTACTATTTTATCCCCGGTTGCGGGCCGGTTGTCCGACTTGTTCGGGAGGAAAAAAGTGTTCGGGTCCGGGATCGTGCTTTTTTTCGCCGGGTCGCTTTTATGCGGCATGTCATCCGGGATGATTGAACTGATTGTCTTTCGGGCTATTCAGGGCATTGGGGCAGGTTTTATGGTCCCGTTCCCGGCCATTATCGCAGGAGATCTGTTTTCTGTTGAAAACCGCGGAAAAATCCAGGCATTGTTTACTGGCATGTGGGGATTATCCGCTGTCCTGGCGCCGCTTTTAGGCTCGTTTTTTGTAACGTATTTAACGTGGAGGTGGATTTTCTTTGTCAACCTGCCTGTCTGCCTCATTTCATTTTTAACGCTTTTGCCTTATAGCGAGCATTACGCGCCGAAAAAAGCGCGTGTCGATTACATAGGTGCTGCATTATTTGCGGTTGCGATCACACTCCTGCTTTTGGTCACGGTCGTACACCGCAACTACTGGTTGTTTGCGGCAGCCGGAATCCTTTTTCTTCTCCTTTTTTATTTTTATGAAAAAAGGCAGGATTCCCCGATTGTGCCGCTTTCCATGTTTAAAAATAAGACATTTGCCCGGATGAATGCCAACTCCTTTATCGGGACGGTGGCATTGTTTGGCGCTTCCAGCTATGTGCCGCTGTTTTTGCAGAAAGTAACAGGGCTGTCTCTGCTCATGAGCGGGGTTGCGCTGCTCGGGTCATCGATCGGCTGGATGGCCGCTGCAGTCCCCGCCGGAAAATGGATATTGCGGTACGGCTACCGGCGGCTGCTTTTAATCGGGAACGGGCTTTTGCTTGTTTCGGGTTTATGCTGGATCTTTTTAAATCCGGGCCACGGGTTCTGGTACGTCTTTCTCGTCATGATTGTCCATGGCGCTGCGTTCGGGCTGCTTTCGACGGTTGGAATTATCGGTTCCCAGCAAATGGTGAGCGCCCATGAAAAAGGAGTAGCCACTTCGTTTTTTATGTTTTGCCGGAACATGGGAACTGCGATCGGCGTGACTGTAATGGGCGCCTTTCTGACAAGCGGGTCTACTTATATGCAGGGCATTCACCATTTGTTCCTGTTCGGCTTTTGCGGCAGCATTTTGGCCTTTTTAACTTCTTTCCTGATTCATAATGATACGAGTGAAAGCGGAAAAACAGCAGCAAATCAATAGGGCTTGCTGAATCAGCCGGTGCCTGGCAGGGGATCTAGCAGCTCTGGGCGAACTTCACGTTTTACTCGAAAACAGGCTCTTTCGCAGATCCATGATTTGGTAATATTGAGGCAGAGCTTGCCGGCAAATCGGATTTAATCAGCAAACCTTAATAAACCCGTCTTAGCTTATCAGGCTAAAACGGGTTTTCTGCTCCTCAACAGGGGGAGTCCGTTTCTTTTTTTAACTGCATTTTCCTTTGCTGGTCCCGCGGCTTTTCCAATACACCAACGGTTTGGACGGTAAAGGAAAGGGCAAATCCGATGACTGCCAGGATGAGCGTGAACATAAAACCGTACTGGACGCCGTTTGTTAAGGCCGCTGCGGCACTTTGCCCGCCTGCCCCTGTATAAGCGTGTTCGCCTGCAGCCAGCAATGTGGCAGACAAGGCAGTGGCAATCGCGCCGCTCACTTGCTGGGCGGTATTCATAATCGCGCTGCCGTCAGGGGACATCTCTTTCGGCAATGCGTTCAGCCCGTTCGTTTGCGCCGGGGACATAACAAGCGGCGCGCCGACCATGAGCAAAAGATTCGCTGCAATCACAAAAAGAAAAGAAGATGTTGTTTGGACACAGATAAACATTGCACCAGCTGCGATGCAGATCAGAAACCCGATTCTGACAAGCCATTTTGCGCCGTATAGATCATAAAGCTTGCCCGAGACAGCCGACACAATCCCGTTTACAATTCCCCCTGGCAAAAGAAGGATGCCGGTAAGCGCGACAGCTACCAGTTTTCCGCTCTGCCAGTACATCGGCAGCAAAAGCATGGATGACATGATAATACTGAAGACGATCATAATCATCAGCGTGCCAATGGTGAACATTTTATGCTGGAAGGCACGCACATTCAGCATCGGCTTTTCCATTCGCAATTGCCGGATAGAAAAAATCGCCAGAGCCGCAACACCGATTGCAAGGGCCGCGATGACTTTTGCATTTCCCCAGCCTGCATCCCCCGCGGAACTGAAGCCGAAGACAATCCCGCCGAACCCGACCGTGGACAGCACGATAGAGAGCACATCGATTTTTGGCCGGGTGACTTCATTTACATTTTTACAAAAGATGGCGGAAATGATCAGGGCAGCAACCAAAAACGGCAGCATGACCCAGAAAATCCACTGCCATGTGAGTTTGCCCAAAATGAACCCGGCAGCGGTCGGGCCAATTGCCGGCGCAAACATAATGACAAGCCCGACAACGCCGAGTGCCGCGCCTCTTTTATGCGGCGGGAAAATTGCCATGACCGTATTAAAGATCAGCGGGATGAGAATGCCAGTTGCGATTCCCTGAACGAGCCTGCCGATGAGTAAAAAGGTGAAGGTATGGGACACGGCTGAAATGAGTGTGCCAATGATAAATGCGCTTAATGCGCTCAGCAGCAGCTGCCTTGTTGTAAACCATCTGATCATTAAGCCGGATACCGGCACCAGCACGCCGACAACAAGCAAATATCCGGTTGTAAGCCATTGGACGGTGGAAGCTGTAATGTGCAGATCTTTCATCAATGAAGTTAATGCAATATTTAAGGCTGTTTCGCTGAACATGCCGATAAAGCCGCCAATTAAAAGCCCGAGCATAATCGGAAATTTTTTAAAATCACTTTGCAATGGTAAAATCTCCCCTTTATTTTTAAGTAGACCGGTCAGTACAATTTGGAGAAAAAAGAACATCAAATGTTCTTTACTATTTTTGGGATTTGTTCTGCGACTAATTGAAAATAGGAAGCATCCTTGTATGTGATCGACATCGTCATCGCGCCTTCGATTAAGGTATGGAACAAAACAGCGGTTTGCCTTGCACTTTCCTTTGTGAAGCCTTTTTTTATCAGATAATCGGTATCGGTTGCGATCCATTCCTCATACGCATTTTTGCACGCTTCCCTGATATTTTCGTTAAGGCTTGCACTTTCCGAAGCGAGCAGGCCAATCCGGAAGTCCGGCTGATCGCCGAATATTTTTTCAGCGACATGTAAAAGCTGCGCCTGCATGGCTTCAATCGGATCGTCGCAACCGGCAAGCAACTGCTCCAGTTCCTGCCTCACTTCAACCTTGACACTGTCAATCGCGGCAATCGCAATTTCTTCTTTCCCGTTTGGAAAATGGTAATATAAAGAGCCTTTCGGTGCGCCGCTTTCCTCAATGATTTGATTGATGCCAGTCGCATGGTAACCCTGCACCTGGAAGAGCTGTTTTGCCGCCTGGATAATTGCTTCTCTTTTACTCTTTGCCATCTTATCTTATTCTCCTTAAATTGTACCGATCGGTCTATATATTATCATTAGCCGAGTAAATTTGTCAACAGAGCGGATTGCCTCAAATAGATGACTTTGCTTTTTTACGATATCCGTGGCCGCGTGGTTAAGCGGGGATAAGCAGAATTAATCTGATGGATGCGTAAGAGAGAAGGAAATTTCAGGATAAAATTATATCCCGCAGACCAAAACAGCTTACCGCGGGATATAAACGAAAAATGGAATCCATTTTTGGAGAAGTGGGACCGTTAGGATAAAGCTGTTTTAAAGATAGCCGGATCCAATATGGCCTTTTCTTTTTTCTTCATTTTACTTTTCTGGCCGTCTATACTGATCGGCACCTCTCCCTTTAGAGTGACTCGCCTCACAACGCGTTTCTGCTGACCATAATCGTTTACAGCATAATGCTGGGTTGCGCGATTGTCCCAAATGACAACATCTCCGGCAGACCATCTCCAGCGCACTGTATTTTCCAATTTTGTAATACGATCCTGCAGCAAGGAATAAAGATGGTTGGAGTCGGACAAAGAGAGTCCAAGCAACCTTTTTGTAAACTGTCCTAAAATCAGGGTGCGTTCCCCTGTTTCGGGATGGATGGCTACAACCGGGTGTGTTGTCTCATAAATGGTGGAAGTGAATACTTCTTCATGGTAACGTATATCTTCCTCACTGGCCTTTGAATGATAAGCACCATAATCATATTCGTTTGTGTGCAGCGCCCATAAATGGTCCGCAAGACTTTTCAATCCATCCGGCAGGTCCTGATAAGCAGCAGCTGTATTGGCCCAAACGGTATCACCGCCCGTTTCAGGAATCGTCACCCCACGGAGAATGGATATTTTCGGTATGGCGTCTATGAATGTGACATCAGTATGCCAGGCATCCGCTCGGCCACCGTGTGTCGAATCAAGTTCAAATATGCTGCCTGTTCCACTTCGTTTTGGTACAGTCGGGTGTGCGAAGAGCTCACCGAAAAGGCGGGCAAAAGCTTCTTGGCCTGCATCGTCCAGATGGGTCTGGTGACGGAAAAATAGCACTTTATACTTTAATAGAGCATTTTGTATGGCTGCCACTTCAGCAGGGCTCAAATCAGCAGACAACCGGATATCCTCAATTTCAGCGCCAATGCGCGCAGTAACCGGTTTAATGTTTAATACGGCATTTTTGGATTGCGTATGATTGTCGTAGCTCAATTTTGTTTCCTCCCTTTTTTGTAGTATTTTAGGAAAAGAAAGTTCAGAAAAATCAAAAAGGCCAGTCTACCGCGGGGGTAAACTGGCCTTCAGCTGACTGATCGGCACAAGTAAATTCCAAGTATTCTTATGAACTTTCTTTATTTAAGAACATTATAACGGTTTTTTATGGAAAGTCAACATTTAAAATTGCAGGGTAGATGACGTATTAGTTGTTTGGCCGTTGCATTTCCGGTACTTCAGATCCCTGCTCATGTTCGTTCCCGAAGCTGAAATTTAGGCCAATCACTCCTCCAATGATCATAAGAATGAAAAAAATTTTAGCAAATGTCATAGGCTCTTTGAAATAGTAGACAGAGACGGCTGTAATGAGTACAGTGCCAAGGCCTGACCAAACAGCATACGCAATGCTTACATCTATTTTTTTAAGCGATAATGTGACGAATGTAAGGCTGAGCCCATAAAAAAGAAATAAGAAGATAGAAGGCACCAATTTTGAAAAGCCGGCAGAGAATTTCATGGAAGTTGTACCGAGAATTTCAAAAAAGATCCCGAGTAAAAGAAAAATCCAACTCATCTGTACACCTGCTTTTGCTTGTTTTCATTTTTTTGTAAGTTTTTTAAAACTCCGAATGTCTGTCAGCAAACGTGCACTCCATTGATGGAAGTCACGGTCAGTTTTTATTTCCTCGATAGAGCGGTTTTCAGGTCGAAAAAGTGGGTTCGCAAAATCAGCTGAAAGGCTGCCGGGATTTGGTTTCATTAATATAATCCGTGTACCAAGCAGCAGAGCTTCTTCCACGTCATGAGTAATAAACAAAATGCATTTTTTCTCTTTTCTCCATATTTGAAGCAAATGGTTCTGCATAGATGCACGAGTCAATGCATCAAGCGCGCTGAATGGCTCATCCATCAAAATGACTTTTGGATTGGTTGCGAGTGTCCTTGCAATGGCTGCCCTTTGCTTCATTCCACCTGACAGCTGATACGGCAATTTTTTTGCAGCTGCCTCCAATCCGGTGAGTTGTAAATAATGTGCAATAAATTGTTTCCTTTCTTTTTTAACCATTTTTTTCATTTTTAATCCGAAAGCAATGTTATTTTCTATTGACAACCATGGGAATAAATTCGGTTGCTGAAAAACGACGCCAACATCCGGGCCCGGCTTGGCATGTCTGATGCCATCGATAATAACTTCCCCTGAATCCGGCGTCTGAAAACCGGCGATCACGTTCAGAAGGGAAGTTTTGCCGCAGCCGGAGGGCCCCAGTATACAAACAAAGTCATTTTCATAGATGTCAAGATTGATATGTTCCAAAATGTTCATCTCACGCGCGCCATACCGTAAAGAAAGATCTTTCACTTCAATCATTTTACGGGCTGAAGCAGGAATGTATGCAGATGGGTTTGGTTTTCCAGACATGTTGTTCCTTCTTTCTATTGATATAAATTGGTATACAACGCTTTCTGGTAAGTTTTTAAATCCGGGGCCGAAGGGATATTTTTTTGCTGAACCATATAATCTGCTGTATCTTTCAGGATCGAAGCTAGCTTCCCGGTTCGGCCCGCTGAACCGAAATATTCTTTTTGCTTTGCTTCATCAAGCCAAATGATTTGTTTCATTGTTTTTAAGCTCTCTTCCGGAGAAAGTCCGAGTTCTTTGGAGAGCAATTGTGCCGACTTTTCCGGATGGTTTTCATAATAATGTACAGACTGGTTCAATATTTTTACATATGCACGGATGACATTCGGATAATGCGCGGCAAACGTATTGCTTACAATTCCAAACTCCCCAGTGATGATTCCCTCTTTTGCAAGAAGTTTTGAATTAGTGATCATCTTTCCGCCGCTATTGATCAATTTTGTTTGAATGGGTTGCCAAATATAGGCAGCATCAATATCTTTTCTTTTCCAGGCGGCATAAATGTCCTGCGGCTGCATGTCAAGAATCGTAATGTTTTTTTTTTTCGGATCCATCTTTTCTTTTTCCAAAGCTTTTAACAAGCTGTAATGGGAAGTTGAGCTGAATGTTGTTGCAATTTTTTTCCCTTTTAAATCTGCTAATGTTTGAATGCCGGAATCTTTTTGTACAATCAATGCCTCACTTTCGCCGATAATATCATGCAAGTAATAGACTTTGTAAGGCAGTTTGTTGGCAATGCCGATGGATCCGGGGGGCGTGCCGACAAGGCCGAAATCTATGCTCCCGGACGCCATCGCATTGTTGACATCCCGCCCGGAATCAAATTTTATCCATTTGATTTTGACATCTGGATATTTTTTCTCAAGTAAGCCGAGGGCCTTTGCCAGCAGTTCACCGTTTGGGGAAACCTGGTAACCTAACCTGATTTCCTTTGGCAGCGCATGGCTTGGCCTAGAACTATTGGCTTCCCCTGTTCGGCTTCCAGAGCAGCCGGAAAGCAGTAATACAATCAGCAAAAGAAAAATTTCAATTTTAAAACATTTTTTTGTAAACAACATTTGTCATCCCCCTTTTTATTCGTTTCTCATTTTCCCACCCAAGAAAATTTTGCGTGCTGGAACCATCTGATTAGGCCATCCATAAGAATGGCGATCCCTGCCATAATGAAAATGCCGGCGAAGACAATGTCACTGCGCAGATATTTGCTGGCATCAAGTACCATCCAGCCTAATCCCGAAGTGGCAGCTACCATTTCCGCAGCGACCAGTGTGGCATACGTCACACCAATTGCGGTGCGAAGGCCGGTTACAATATCAGGAAGGGCAGAGGGCAGCATAATGTGGTACAACATTTTCCATTTCGATGCACCCAGTGTATATGCCGCATGAATACGGTCCTGCGGCACTTTTTTCACGCCTGAAACAGTGGCAAGAAAGAGGGGGGCAAAAGCGCTTAAATACAGCAATGCCACTTTCGAACGATCATCAATTCCCATCCATAAAACGAGCAGGGCATAGTAGGCCAATGGCGGAAGCGGCCTATAAAATTCAATGATTGGATCAAAAATAGCAAGTACGTATTTTGAATATCCACAAATTATCCCAAGCGGAACAGCTGTTAAAAAGGCAATTACTAAAGACGTGAATAGCCGGTATAAGCTAGCGGATATATGGGTTGTTAATGAGGACCCCTTATACCCGTCCCTTAAAAGCTCCATGAAAGTACTGAAAACACTTTGGGGGGCGGGAAGAAAAATAGGGTTGACCCACTTCAAACTCGTACTGACTTCCCAAAGAATAACCAAGAGCGCGATACTGATCACGGAAATGACTTTAGGGAGTAATACCTGCTGTAATTTTGTTTGGTTTTTCAAAATGATCCCTCCTTATATGTAAGAAAATGTAAAAAGGTTCCCATTTATTTTCTGTAGAAAATCAATGGGAACCTCCAGTAGACTGGTCGGATAGTATATTATTCACATCAACTTAGTAAGTATAATAGCAATGCTTTACATCTTTTGTCAACCTTTCATTTATCATTTTCCAACAGAAACACGTATAAAGCCGCAGCCCATGATTTTTGCTGGTAATAGCTAAGCTACCATTTATGATGAAATAAGGGCATATAATTGATTTGAGGGTCCATACAACACGGGTTGCACCCAATAAATCATGTTAATTTACTAAAATCAAACATTCTTCCTATAATAACAGTAAGGAGCAGGTCTGCGTTTTGGTTGCGAGGGATCGTCAAAACAAACCTTCTTTAACGTGATGAGGGTCGTATTTTAACCAAGCAATTGGTTCCAAGGTATCCGTTACGAATCCCCTTTTTACAGACGCCTGGAGAGCTTTCAAAGCCTATGCAAAAGAAAAAGGAATCGAACATTACCCGTTCAAATCCTGTGGAAAGGAACGGGTAAAAGGGCTTTACCATATCCAAAATGTTAATAACTATTACAGCCGCTTAAAGGGTTGGATGAACCGATTCAACGGCGGGGCAACCAAGTACCGCGACCATTATTTGAGCTGTTTTTGTATTTGAATACGATCCGCCTCCGAACGATTATCCAACTGTATGTAGGCTGATTGTCGACAGCTGCTTATTTCCGACAATGGCGACTTATGATAAATTGAGGTTATCTATATTCAGAGTTTCATAAGCATTATTCAACTATTGGGGCAGTCATGTTAAAGAGGGTAGGTATTTAGGCTTGTGCTAGAAAAATTCTTTTTCAGAATGGGAAGGTGCCAAAATGAATATTGCAGAAGAAATCATAATTTCTCCATTAAAGGATGAATTAATTGAGGACATCAATAAAACAAATGATTATTTCAACGTGTTTGGTAAGGTTGTACCCAGTCTTCAATCAGGAAAATGGTCTTTTGAAGAGATTCTATTTGATGAAACTAAAGAAATTCGTTTCCCAGATGATAAACTGGATTGGAGCCGTTATATAAACCGTGAAGATAAAGCTCTATTTTTAGCTTATAAGAATCATAATTGCATTGGGCAAATTAGAATAATTAAGGATTGGAATCGCTTCTGTTATATTGAAAATATCGCTACAAAAAAAGAATTTAGAGGATATGGAATCGGGAAGTTGCTTTTAACTAAAGCGGAAGAATGGGCAAAAAAAAGAAAACTTATCGGAATGTCTTTAGAAACGCAAGATGATAATCTTGGAGCGTGCAGGTTTTATGTGAAACAAGGATTCATACTAGGTGGAGTTGACACATTGAAACAGTCATATAATCCAAATATAGAAACCACTTTGTATTGGTATAAGCTATTCAAATAACGGGTGCTAATCTTCAATATGAATCTAAAACAGGGATCCCACATCGGGTCCTTGTTTTATGATCATTTATCCACAATATTATTTAACATAGCTTTTAAAATAAACCGGAAAAAAGTTTCCTTTTCAAGTATAATCAAGATAAGAAAATAAACAAAAAATGACGGAGTGGTTGGATGAAAGAAATGAAACTCGGTTTATGGGCTAAATACATACTGCTGGCGGTTGTGGCCGTGCTTGTTGTAAAATATTTCAGCACGATTCTGGGCGCGCTCGGGGCGGTTTGGCATGTTGCATTCCCGCTTGTGCTCGGGGCTGCGATTGCCTATGTGCTCAATATTTTAATGAAAAAAGTGGAACGCGTTTATTTTCCGAACGCGCAAAACAAATTCATCCGCGCAACACGGAGGGGCGTCAGCATTCTTTTTTCGTTTGTGGTGATTTTCGGCATTGTTTCCATTCTGGTTTTGATCATTGTGCCGCAATTGATCCAGGCTTTTACAGTGTTGATTGATGCCATTCCGCGCGTTTACACGAAAAGCTTGGACTATTTCCAGTCAAACAGCGGCAAGTACTCCAGTCTCGGAAAGTTCATCTCCAGCCTGCAGGTCGATCTGGATGCAGTCACAAAAAAATTGACCGCATCTCTTTCCAAAGTGGTGACCGGCATTTTGAATTCGACGTTTTCCATCGCCGGCGCCTTAACAAGCGGCGTAATGAACCTGGTCATTGCCATTATTTTTGCCATCTATATTTTGGCGGCAAAGGAGAAGCTGGCTATTCAGGCGGATAAAGTGGTCCGTGCTTTTTTGAAAAAGCAGACGGCGGACAGATTGTATTATGTGCTCAAGGTGGCAAACCGGACTTTTTCAAGCTTTATTGTCGGGCAATGTGTAGAGGCCGTGATTTTAGGCTGCTTATGTACGGCAGGCATGTTTCTTTTACATTTTCCATATGCTGCCATGGTCGGGGCATTTATCAGTGCAACGGCCTTGATTCCGGTTGTCGGCGCGTATTTGGGTGCCGCATTTGGCGCATTTATGATTTTAACGGTGGATCCGATGAAGGCGCTGTTCTTTCTGGTTTTCATTATTGTGCTTCAGCAAGTGGAAGGCAACATTATCTATCCGCGGGTAGTGGGTTCGTCGATCGGGTTGCCGGGTTTGTGGGTCCTGGCGGCGGTGATCATCGGGGGCGGCCTTGGCGGGATCGTTGGCATGCTTTTCGGTGTGCCGGTTGCCGCCACATTGTATAAGCTGCTAAGCGACCAGGTGGAGAAACGGCTGCAAACGCCACCAGGGAGTAGATGAAACAAACGGGGGCAGGATGTATAGAGACGGGAATACGCCTCTCGAAAAATTACCGTCCGGGTACAACAGGAAGGAGACAAAATGAAGCTGATTGCAATTGATTTTGACGGGACGTTATTATCTGATGACGGAACGATTAGCGAAGAAAATGCTGCAGCGATTCGGAAGGTACAGGAGCGGGGAGATATTGTGGCTGCCTGTTCGGGGCGTTCGCTTCATGATACGCGGCATATTCTTAAAAAGGCAGGCCTTGATTGCCCGGTGATAACGGGAAACGGCGCCATCCTCTTCTATTCGGATCAATGCATTTTAAAACTTGTAATTCCGGATAAAGTACTGGACGACATGCTTCCGGAACTGGAAGCGCAAGGATATTATTACGAGTTATATACCAACCAGGGCGTGTATTTGCTGCAAAAAGGGAGAAAGCGCCTTGAATCGGAAATGCGTTCCTTGCACGAAAAAGATGAAACATTTTCCTTGGAATGGGCTGCCGGCCAAATTGAGCTCCAGATGCGGCAGTACGGGATTCATTATTTCCGCCATTATGCTGAGCTGGACCTTGCGCGTTTGGAGGTTTATAAAATTTTTGTATTGTCCTTTCGTCCTGAACGGTTAAAGCAACTTCGCAGCCGGTTGGGCGGGAGGCAGGATCTTTCGATGACAACATCGGGACGCACGAAGTTGGAAATTGCCCATGCGGAAGCCAGCAAAGGCCATGCCCTTCAGTTTATGGCCCGCCATTTGAACATCCCGATGGAAAATACGGTCGCAATCGGTGACAATTTCAACGACCTGTCAATGTTCGAAGCAGCCGGCACCAGCATCGCGATGGGAAATGCGGAAGAAAAAGTGAAAGCACAGAGCACCTATGTCACAAAAGCCAATCATGAAAACGGCGTTGCGCATGCTTTGCGAAAGTACATATTGGGGGAAAACGAAGGGGAATAAAACCAAAAAAACAGCCACCGTTTGCTGCCCATCTCCTCATTTTGCGGCATGCTTTTTAAAACAGCCGTTAGAAAAATTGCGGGCATTCTCATCGGTGCCATCATCGAGCTTTTACAATTATCCTAGGGGTGATTGACATAAATGACGTGATTTTTAATTTTATCGGCACGATGGCTGGATATGGCTGTTTTATCGTTTTTTCAAAAATATTTAGGAGGATTGTAAATAAAAACAAGATACGGCTGAATCCTTTGTTGGAATACATTTATCACATAGCCAAGTAGACTTCTCTTACCTGGCTTCCCGGCCAGCGACGGGCGCGTTGGCCGGGAATTTTTTTATCTCCTGCTGTTTTTTCATCTCACTTAAAAAGGAAATTTCAATTTTTTGTCGAAATGTTAGCATACAATGTTATGCCGGCCGGGAGAAGAAAATGGTCTCCTTTTTGCCGGCTGCAGATACCCGCATCGTTGAAATACTTTACATAGGATATTTTCAATAATAGACATGGCCATGCTTTATGGAAAAGGGGGAGGGCTTGATGAAGTTCGATGCCATTGTCGTCGGGGCGGGGCTGGCCGGCTTGGTTGCAACCGCAGAAATGGCAGATGCCGGGAAAAAAGTGCTGCTTCTGGACCAGGAGCCGGAAAACAGTATGGGCGGCCAGGCCTGGTGGTCGTTTGGCGGGCTATTTTTAGTGGATTCTCCGGAACAAAGGCGGCTGGGGATAAAAGATTCCAGGGAACTGGCATGGCAGGACTGGCTTGGTACTGCCGGATTTGACCGGGAGGAGGATGAAGATTACTGGGGAAAAAAATGGGCTGAAGCTTACGTCGATTTTGCTGCCGGAGAAAAAAGAACGTGGCTGCACAAAATGGGCGTGCGCTTTTTCCCGGTTGTCGGTTGGGCTGAACGGGGCGGGCATTTAGCGACCGGCCACGGCAATTCCGTTCCCCGCTTTCATATTGTGTGGGGAACCGGGCCGGCACTGGTGGCGCCTTTTGAGAAAAAAGTTCGGGAATATATGAAAGCCGGTTTGGTCCAATATTTGCCCCGCCACCGGGTGGATCATCTTTTAAAAGAAAATGGCACTGTTGCAGGGGTAGCCGGTTCTGTTTTGATTCCCAGCACAAAGAAGCGGGGAGAGGATAGCGAAAGAGAGGTTATTGGCGATTTCGAATATAGGGCCGAAGCTGTATTAGTGGCCAGCGGGGGCATTGGCGGGAATCTTGATTTCGTTCGGAAAAATTGGCCGGAGCGGCTCGGAACGCCGCCTGCACATATGTTATCGGGCGTTCCTGCCCATGTGGACGGCAGAATGCTTGGCATTACGGAAGAAGCGGGCGGGCGGATTGTGAACCGCGACCGGATGTGGCATTATACGGAAGGCATAAAAAATTGGAACCCGATTTGGTCCAACCACGGTATCCGTATTTTACCCGGACCATCCTCCATTTGGCTTGATGCAGAAGGAAAGCACTTTCCCGTCCCTAATTTGCCGGGATTTGACACGCTCAGCACACTGGAAGCCATTCAAAAAACCGGCTATGGCTATTCGTGGTTTATTTTAACGCAAAAAATTATAGAAAAAGAGTTTGCGTTGTCTGGATCGGAGCAAAATCCGGATCTTACCGGCAAAAGTATCCGGAAAGTGCTGGGCAGAGCTTTGCCCGGCGCGCCTGAACCCGTCCAGGCCTTCATGGACAAGGGAGAAGATTTTATCATTGCCCATAACCTGGATCCGCGTTGCCCCGCCGCATAAAATCCTCGACCCTAAAAATGGCCCGCTCATCGCCGTGCGCCTTCATCTTTTAAGCAGAAAAACATTAGGCGGACTGCAAACCGATTTATCCGGGAGAGTATTGGATTCTGAAGGCCACACCATACCCGGTTTGTATGCGGCGGGTGAGGTTTCCGGATTTGGCGGCGGTGGTGTCCATGGCTACAGGGCCCTTGAAGGAACCTTTCTGGGCGGCTGCCTTTTCACCGGAAGAATGGCCGGCCGGGCGATCGCAGCGGCACGAAGTTAATTTGACAACATAACGGACCTCGTGATTTTTTCACTGGGTTCACATGCAAAATGCCGGTCCAGGCAGGATTCCGGGTGTTTAAACCTGGAATCCGGACTCTGAATGTCATACGAAACAGTCTGCTCTCTCGTATGCTGTCGCAACCTTCTATACGGCACCTAAATAGGGAATGGGCGAAAATGGCCCAGCATTACGGGGCAACCTTTACTTCAAACACAACCCACTCAGACATCAGCCGCCTCATCCCTTTATCTTCTTTGCGTGCATATACGTCAACGCTTTTTTCATTTATTTCGCCCACGGAATATTCCGCTCCGTCAGGCCTGATTCCTTGCATATCCGACAAATTTTGGTAGTTTTGCGCTCTTAGGAAGATTCTCAATAAAGCTGTAAGTTGTCTTATCGCCGGCAATTCTTTCTATTCTTGCTTTGTCTTTGTCATTGACCAGCTGGGACATTTGCGTTTCAATATCACTCGATGCTTTGTAAACGCTGGCGTAAATCCAGCCTGTGAAAATAAGGATCAAAGCAGCCGGCAAAAAAATCATGATTTTTCTTTTGGAAAAGTGCATCATTTTTCTCCCCTGAAAAAATAGTTGTCTTACAGATGCTTCCCAACCCATATTATGGCACAGACAAATGGTGAAAGCGAGGGCCAACTTTAACAAAATGGAGAAATAAAGATTATGAGAAAGCGCATGGGCATGTGCGCTTATTTTGATTGTTTGCGCTCGCATTCAAAACGGGTTATTTTGGCCGAAAATGCCCGCCAAACTTAATTTTTTTCGAAAAAAGATGGGGCCCGCATTCCTAAAAAATTATTTTGAAAAGAAAAAATGGAGATAAACAGGGTATATATGTTTTTACTTGGAAGATCATGAAAAAGTCCTACGGTGTGATGTCAAGGGTTAAAAACAAGTGAATTGGAAATTTTGTTGGCTCTATGTCGTAAAAATGGCAATACTGAACTAAGCCTCCAGATAA
Source organism: Weizmannia sp. WK01 (assembly GCF_025905465.1). Lineage (NCBI taxonomy): Bacteria > Bacillati > Bacillota > Bacilli > Caryophanales > Bacillaceae > Heyndrickxia > Weizmannia sp. WK01. The sequence continues at coordinate 1,415,409 of NZ_CP109616.1, forward strand.
TTAGAATAATCTGGAAGTTTTCAAGTTCAGGCTATCGATGATGGTTACCTGGTTACCTCATCGCGTCACCTTCTTTTTCGGCGCATAAATTTGATCGTTGCGGAGCAGCGCATCGATCAGGCGCACCAGTTTTCTTGCCGTTAAGACGAGGGCGCGTTTGTGTGAGTGCTTATGCACCTCACGATATTTCTTTTGGTAAAAGGCGCGGTACTCAGGTTCGTGTCGCCGGACCAGATTGGCAGCCTCAACCAGGTAATACCGGAGATAACGATTGCCTGTACGCGCAAGCATTTTGTCATCAGCCTCAAAATCACCCGATTGGTGGCGGGGCCAGAACAATCCAGCAAATTTTGCGATCGCGGCTTGGTCGTCAAAGCGCTCAATGTCGCCGATTTCAGCGAGAATCCCAGCACAGCTCACCGGGCCTATTCCCGGAATGGTCTGGAGGGTATTCGGGATTCCATCAAGAACGCGGGCAATCGCCTTATCCAAATCCTTGATTTGGCGTTTAAGATGCCGGATGATCTCAATAGAACTGCCCAGGACCAAGTCAATCGAATCCTCCACACATTTAGAAAGCCGGTAAGAGGACCGGGCAGCTTTTTGGATGGATGCGGCCAAATCCTCGGGATCGCTAAAGCGGCCATGGCCTTTGGTCTGGAGATACATCGCTAAGTCCTCCAGAGGCATTTGGGCAATTTCATCGAGGCTATAGGCCTCAAGCAAAAATTCCGTTATGGCATGGCCGAAGACCGGTGTATCCACTTCAAGGTTAAAGGCACTGAATTTGAAAAACAGATGATTCAAAAATACTTGTTGTTCCCGGGTTAAACTTTGAATCAGGTGATAGCGCATCCGTGTTAACCGTTGAAGGGCAAGGTATTGTTCTGACTGAATCACGGATTTCGGCAATCTCCCGAAACGCAAGCGGTCCGCAATTACCCAGGCATCTTTGGGATCGGTCTTGTCCATCTCGGCATAAGCCTTTTTGAAATTTCTCACCAGCTTCGGATTCAGGGTAAACACCTTTGTACGACGCTGTTTCAGCTCGGGATCTTCATGGAAAAACATTGCCGGGTGCCAACTATACACAGATGTGGCCTCCATGGCGATCTGGATGGTGTCATCCGCCTCCGCATGTTGGAGGATGGCGTCTCTTAACTCAGAGGCACCGGGAAGATTGTTTGTCACCGTTTGGGTGGCCAACGTTTCCCCCATTCCATCCATCAGGCAGGCATCGAGGTTTTTGGAGCTCACGTCAATACCGACAAATAAGGGCATATGATTTCCTCCTCTCTGTATTGGGATCGATGGAATCGGACGCTTCGGGATATCCCCAGATGGCTTGCCGATCTGTCAGCCTCGCGTATGAGAACTCATCCGGGCCGTGGGCTGCCTGGAACTGCTCATTTCCAGCACGGAGATCCGGAGGAACGGCCTACGGGTTAGACGTTCAAGCAAGAACCTGGGGATGCAGATTTTTCGAGTAGTCAGGCTACAAGGAGGGGAAGCATTGACCCAAACGATCCTAAGACCATTATCCGGGAACATCGCGAAGCGTCCAAGTCCGAACTTGTATTCCGGGCTCGCCCGGAATACAAAATCTTATATTCACTTGTCAATGAGCAGCAGAATGAACTGGAAATTGACATCCACTTTGGATTTAAACTTATTATACGAGGAGGTTTTTGCATGGATCATTATGCCAGCCGTTTGGAGGGCGATTATGCCGGGATCCAAAAGCCGGTAACGCAAACAGGAGAATTGCAACGAAAGGAAAAAATCGCATACGGCGCAGGGGATATCGGGTATAATTTTCTGTTTGACCTCGGGCAAATCTATTTGCTTAAGTTTTATACGGATACGCTCGGGCTTCCGGCTTCCATTGCAGGAATGGTATTTTTAGTGACAAAAATTTGGGACGCTTTTTCGGATTTTACGATTGGTACGGTTGTGGACCACCGGAAAAAAATCGGGCCAAAGGGGAAATTCCGCCCTTTCATTCTGTATACCGCAGTTCCGCTGGCGCTGATGACGGTGACGAATTTTCTTTCACCGGATTTTTCATTAAACGGAAAAGTGATTTGGGCCTTTGCTACATACATGGCTTTCGGCACCATCTACAGCATTTCCAGCATACCATACGGTTCAATGGCCCCGGCAATGACGAAAAAAGCCAATGAACGGGCTGAATTGTCCGCTTTCAGGCAAGCCGGCGCCAATCTTGGATTGCTCATTACAACAGTCAGTTTTATGCCGGTTGTCCTCCTGTTCGACAATCCGAAAATCGGATATCCGGTGGCGGCTGCGATTTTTGCAACGGCCGGTATATTGCTGCAAATCTATTCTTATAAGCATATAAAAGAGCGCCATGTCGAACTGGAACCGAAAAAAACAAACCACTCGGTTAAAGACAGCTACAAGGCGCTTGTCAAAAACGGCCCCCTTTTCATTGTCAGTCTGGTCAATTTATTTACCATTTCAGCCTACAATGTGAAACTGGCCGTCCAGGTGTATTACTGCCAGTATGTACTGCACAATGTCACCGTCGTTTCCTATATGGGATTTTTCAGCATGGGCTGCGCATTTTTCGGGATTGCCCTTGCCCCTTTTGCTCAGCGAAAAATCGGGAAAAAGTACACGTATATGTTCGGCTGTGCCATTTGGGCTGTTGCCGATCTGCTTGCTTTGTTTTTTGCCCATAATGCCGTCCTCTTTATTGTATTTGCCTGCCTCGCCTTTTTCGGAAACGCTTTTGTCAACAGCCTGAACTGGGCATTGATTTCCGACTGTGTGGAATACGGGGAATGGAAAACCGGAAAGCGGACGGAAGGCATTGTCTACTCTTTTTTTACATTCTTTCGCAAATTGTCGCAGGCTGTCGCCGGGTTTATTCCCGGGTTTGTGCTGGGCATTTCCGGATATGTGCCGAATGCCGTCCAGTCTGCAAGCGCCATTTTCGGTATCAAAGCGCTTATGTTCATCTATCCGGCAGCACTGTCCATTTTAACCATTGTTGTATTCGGCTTTTTCTACCGCCTGACGGAAAAGAAATATAAAGAAATCGTGGCGGAGATGAACAGCAGGTAATGCAGGTCAAGGGAGCAGTTTCAACAAGCAAACGTCCAATTTTGGAATGAACAAACAGGGAATTGGAAAGAAAAAATGCTGATTTGGAAAGAAAAATACAGATTTTGGAACAAAAAGGAAAGTCCGGAAAGCAAGATTTCAAGTTTAAATGAATTGTTCGGGAGGTAACAGGCACCCTCCCGAATTTGGAGTGAAAAGCCGCCTCTTTCCAATATACAACGCAAACTTTTCATCTGCAAAGTCTGCGTTGTATATTGGATAAAAATCACATAAAACTGTCGTCAATGAGACCGTTCTCCAGTTCCTTTTTCAACGCTGGAAAAGTGACTTCTTTGAACTCCTTGTTCGTCCGGATCAGCTTTTGCCAAAGTATACGTTGCCTTAGTGTAGCTGAATCCAAGCCTGTGTAACATCTTAGAAACACCCTTGGGAGTAAAAGACTGCTGAAACTCTTGTTGAATCCAGTCGGCAATTAATTGGAGCGTCCAAGTGTATTTTGCTTCGAAACCGACTTCTGCAGGTGTTTTATTCACGATGGTATCGGCCAACTGTTTCTGTTGTTCTTTACTTAACTTTTCGGGTTTACCTGTTGTTTTTTTCATTTGTAGCCCGGAAATTCCACCTTCTTCATAAGAATGAAAGTATGCCATAACCGTCTGCCGATTACGTCCTATAATCTTAGCGATATCCATATAAGTAGGGCTTGCTGAACGAATCCGGTTCTGAATTTGTACCCAATTTGTCTGCAAACTCCATCGCAAAATATATGCGAAAATGCGTGAGTTTGTCTTCTCCGGACGTTGAATCGGCTTTCGCGTGCAGGCATTTCCCTGGATTTGTTGTAAAACCTTTGCATTTAAATGGTTGCCAAAGCTGTCAGCATCCTTGCCAAATCTAGGAATTTCGCTTATTCAGCAAGCCCTAAGTATGGCCTTCTAGGTGTAATAGCACAGAAAGGTAACGCTCATAAAGACGTTTATCTTTTGTATTTTTCATTGCATTTCGTAAGGATTCAATTTCTTGTTTTACCATTTTTTCTCCATCCTTTTTGGTATCATTACAGACTTTATACCCGAAAAAGGACCAAAAAATTGAGCAAAGATGATTAGTTCATCTTATATAACTTAACTCAACTTTCGCACCTAGAAAATCATAATAAATTCAGTGCTGGCTAATGTCTATTACGTCTCAGATACAGCACTTGACAGTAAAATTAATATATGAAAAAACACCTCTACTTTTGGTATAGTTGATTTATCGAAAATCACTACCAAATAGAAGAGGTGTCTCCTACTATGATAGCGAAAAACAGCCTGAATAATCAACTACCAAATGAAATAAAATCAACATTTAAAGAGTTGAATATGTTGAAACACTTGCGAATCGCCGGTATTACGAAGTCCTTTGGTTTTTCTTGTGCCTACATTTTTCAATTGATTTTTTGTATGATCTTTGAAAACAAAAACTGGTTCAGGATGTTGGAAAGTAAGAAAGCTACAGACATTCCAGCCAAAGATACCGTTTATCGGTTTCTCAACCAATCAACGTTCAACTGGCGTCGTTTCCTCCTTTCACTGGTTGCCTCAGTGATTGGAAAAGTTTCGAAATTGACACGTCATGACCGTCCGAAAGTATTGATTTTAGATGATTCATCTTATGACCGGAACCGAAGCAAACACGTTGAGCTTCTGGCTCGCTGCTTTGATCATGCATCTCAAAAAATGCGTTTTTACAAAGGATTCCGCATGTTGACATTAGGATGGTCTGATGGCGCAACATTCCTACCCGTTGACTTCTCATTATTGAGTTCGAAAAAGAGCCAGATCAACGGCATATCCGAAAATATCGATAAACGCAGCTCCGGTTATAAGCGCCGAAAAGAAGCATTACAAACGGCACCAGAACAGATTCCTGGCATGATTGCCCGGGCGATGAATTCTGGTATCGATGCTTCCTATGTTCTAATGGATTCGTGGTTCACCCAACAACCTCTCATCAAGGAGATTACAGAACAAGGTCTTGACGTAATTGGTATGGTCAAAAAATTAAAACAACGCTATTTTGTCGATGGTAAGCGTGTTAGCCTAGATGAATTGTATCGTCTAGCTAAACCGACTAGTGGAAAGAAAGGAATCTTGCGTTCCATCCATACAACGCAGGCCAATGGCGTGCCAATTAAAGTTGTCTTTGTTCGCAACCGCAACAAGAAAAGCGACTGGTTGGCGATTTTGAGTACAGACTGTACACTGAGTGACCAGGAAATCATCCGTATTTACGGGATGCGTTGGGATATTGAGGTTTTCTTCAAAACAACAAAGTCCCTATTAAAACTACAAAAGGAATTCCAGAGTCGTTCATATGACGCGCTTATCAGCCACACGACCATTGTGTTTGCAAGGTATATTGTCTTGTCATGGCAAAACCGTTGCAGTGTAGATGACAGAACATTAGGTGGCATGTTTTATGAATTATGTGATGAAATAGATGACCTTGATTGGGCTGTTGCATTGCAGCAGTTAGTCGAGATTCTTGAAGATACTCTGGATAAAAGTAATAAGAAAATTCAACAACTGATCAAAAGTCAACTACAACAATGGATTGCGGGTCTGCCGAATTATATCAAGGTATACCTACCTGTTTCAGTCTGCGAAAGTTGAGTAACTTAAGTTTTATCAATGGACGGTTCAAAGAGAACTCGCTGTGGAAATTTCAACCGGAGTTTTAAAAGGCGCAGCATTTGGCCTATATGTTAAAAGCATTTCCGAGGAACAATGGGATATGCGAATGCCGGGCATTTTTTCATTTTAATGGATATAGACTAGTCTACGGTTTCCGAGTTTAGAAAAAGAAGAAGGTGAATTCCAAAATCTTTCTGGTTTTCCAGAATACCATTATAATAGAGAAATAAGCAATGATCAGGAGAGGATGTTAACGTTGAGTGAATATCACATTCCGGAGAAGGTCCAGATATTTGGAAAAGATATTCGGAAAGAGCAATTGAAGTATCATCATAAGAGAACAGCTGTAACAAAGGAATTTACTTTCGATGCTGCCCATCATTTGCATTTGTATGAAGGAAAATGCAAAAGCCTGCACGGCCATACATACAAAGTAAAAATAACATGCAGTGCGTACTTAAATGAAATTGGCATCAGCATAGACTTTGGCGATCTGAAAAAGATATTTCAGGAAGCGGTTGAGGAAAAACTGGATCACCAATATTTAAACAACGTTCTTCCGCCAATGAACACCACTGCGGAAAATATGGTGGTCTGGATGTGGGAAGAGATTGAAAACCGGCTTAACCAGCAAAAAGATTACAAAGACCGGGGAGCGAGATTGGAAGAACTGGTACTCTATGAAACACCAAAAAGTTATGCAACGATGAAACGGGAATGGATGGAGGAAGAAACAGATGGTAAGTAAAATTCCGGTGATCGAAATATTTGGTCCAACGATACAAGGGGAAGGTATGGTCATCGGAAAGAAAACCATGTTTGTCCGCACGGCCGGGTGTGATTATGCCTGCAGCTGGTGTGATTCTGCTTTTACCTGGAACGGGGAGGAAAAAGGCCGGATTGTGCTGATGACGGCAGAGGAGATCTTCCAGAAGCTGAAAGAAACAGGAGGAGAAAACTTTAGCCATGTCACGATTTCGGGAGGCAATCCACTTTTGTTGAAAGGCCTTGGTGAACTGGTTGATTTGCTTAAAACCCATCAAATCCGTACAGCAGTTGAGACACAGGGATCGCGCTGGCAAAATTGGCTTCCGGACGTTAATGATGTGACCATTTCGCCAAAGCCGCCGAGTTCCGGCATGCACACAGATTTTGAGACTTTGGATAGGATGATTGAACAGTTAACACTGGCGGGAAGCCATTTTTGCTTAAAAGTTGTCGTTTTCGACGAGAAGGATTTTGATTACGCCAAAAAGATCCATAAACGCTATCCTGCTGTTCCCTTCTATTTACAAGTCGGCAATCCGGATATTGCTTTGCCCGACCGGGATGCGTTAGCGAAAATGCTGATCGGAAGATACGAATGGCTGGTGAATCTAACCTTGCAGGCAGAAGAAATGAATGATGCTTATGTCCTTCCGCAGCTGCATGCATTGGTGTGGGGGAACAAGCGGGGCGTATAAAAAAGATGTTATTTTTATTATAGGATGCAAAAAAACGGTGAGACACGATTAATGGCGGTGTCTCGCCGTTTTTTTGTCAGCGGCTTCATTCAAATGTTAAGGAGTCGCGGAAAAAGAAAGTCCTTCCTTAACCTAGAGCCTGTCTACGTTAAGAAAGCAAGCAAAAACGAAGGCCTTCCTTAACATAAAATGCATCTATATTAAGTAAGCGTGAAAAAACGAAGTCCTTTCTTCACATAGAGGACGTCTACGTTAAGGAAGTGCGGAAAAAAGACGGCCTTTTTTCACCTAGAGCCCGTCTACGTTAAGGAAGCAAGCAAAAACAGAGTCCTTCCTTAACCTAGAGGACGTCTACGTTAAGGAAGCGCGGAAAAAAGAAGGTCTTCCTTCACATAGAAGGCGTCTACATTAAGAAAGCAAGAAAAAACAAAGTTCTTCCTTAACCTAGAGCGCGTCTACGTTAAGGAAGCGTGAAAAAACGAAGTCCTTTCTTCACCTAGAGCCCGTCTATGTTAAGGAAGCAAGTAAAAACGAAGGCCTTCCTTCACATAGCCCCCGCCTATGTTAAGAAACCGCGAAAAAACGAAGGTCCTTCTTAACATAGAACGCATCATCCTCTTCTTGTTGCTTTCGCTTTTCATCATGTGTCCTTGTCATCGGTATCACTTTACCTGTCTTCGCAGGCCGTCCCCTCTTTTTCTCACATATGCTGGCTTGCGGCCGGTTTTGTGTCGGGATTGACTGCCTTTTTGTCTTTCATCCGGCTGTAGATGTTTGCGAGCAACGAACCGGACAAATTGTGCCAGACGCTGAAAATCGCGCTCGGGACGGCGGCAAGCGGGGAAAAATGCGCGGTGGCCAGCGCAACGCCGAGCCCGGAATTTTGCATGCCGACTTCCATCGAAACCGCTTTTTGCTTGGCAAGGTCCATCCCGCACAAACGGGCGAAGAAAAAGCCGATGATAAAGCCAAGCAAGTTATGCAAAATAACGACAGCAAAAACGAGTAAAGCCGTTTGTGCGATTTTTTCGGCGCTTCCGGCGACCACTCCCGCTACAATCAGCACGATCGCCACAACCGAGACAAGCGGCATCGCCTTTGCACCGGCGCGCGCCTGTTTGCCGAAAAACCTTTTCACGATAAACCTGAGCAAAAGCGGCACAATGATTACTTGGACAACTGAAAGGAATAAAGACAATACACTGACATGCACCCATTTGCTGGCAAATAGCAAGATTAAAAGCGGTGTGACAATCGGCGCAAGAATCGTGGACACGGAAGCGATCGCAACAGCAAGCGCCACATTTCCACGCGCGAGAAACACCATCACGTTCGAAGCCGTGCCGCTCGGGCAGCAGCCGACAAGGATGACGCCGATTGCAATATCTTTCGGCAAGTTGAGCCCGACTGCAAGCAGAAAAGCGATAAGCGGCATGATGACAAAATGGCCGATCACGCCGAGCGCCACCTCGAGCGGTTTTTTAAAAACTTCTTTAAAATCTGATAATTCAAGCGTCAGCCCCATGCCAAACATGACAATTCCCAATAACGGTACGATATAATTCCCAATCCACGCAAAATGCTGGGGTAAAAAATAAGCGATGACTGCAAAAATCAGCACCCATACGGTGAACGTTTTTCCTGCAAACGCGCTGATTTTTTCTAAAGTTGCCATGTGAAGACCTCCAAATATAAATTGTTTTCTAAAATGATCTGACAAAATAAATTAAGGCAGTTATTTCAATATTTTGGGATTTATTTAGATCATTCACTCCCGAAAGCGTTTTTTTGCCAAAAAAAACAGCGCAGGCCCAGTCCTGCGCTGTTTACAACCTATTCCGTGTTTTTCATGCATCCTTCGTTTTTTTCATGGCCAGCACTTTGTCGACATCCGGTGTGACATAAACGGTTTGCTGGTTCTCGTAAATGACAAACCCGGGTTTTGCGCCGTTCGGTTTTTTCACGTAGCGCACTTTTGTATAATCGACCGGGACGGAAGCGGACTGGCGCGCTTTGCTGAAATAAGCGGCAAGTGTTGCGGCTTCCAAAATCGTTTCCGGCGCCGGGTTTTTGCTGCGGATGACAACATGCGACCCGGGAATGTCTTTTGTGTGAAGCCAGATTTCATCGCGGGCGGCGACCCGGTTTGTCAAATAATCGTTTTGCTTGTTGTTCTTTCCAACAAGCATTTCCGTACCATCCGATGCCTCGTATTTTTCGAGGGCGATTTTGTTTGCATTTTTCCGCCGGACGCGGATGTGCCGTTTTTTCAAATAACCTTCTTCTTCCAGCTCTTCGCGGATTTCCCCGATATCTTTCGGGGAGGCCGTTTCAAGCTGCTGGAGGAGGTTTTCAAAATACAGCACTTCATCCCGAGCCTTTTTGATCTGTTCACGCACGGCGACTTGTGCATGCTTTGCTTTCTGGTAGCGAGAAAAATAGCTTTGCGCATTTTCCGCAGGGGTTTTCAGCGGATCAAGCGGAATTTCAACCATTGCCCCGTCCTCATCGTAATAGTTTTGCACTTTCACTTTGTCCATGCCTTTTTTTACGGCGTACAAATTGGCTGTCAATAGTTCGCCGTACAGCTGGAACTGTTCGGCGTTTTGCGCTTCCGCAAGCGTGGCTTCCAGCTTTTTGATTTTGCTTTCGTTTTTCTCCAGTTCATTTTTCACATACCGCTCAAGATCGTGGCCTTTTTGCTTGACGCGGTCACGTTCGGCTTTACCGGCATAAAAACGGTCAAGCAGCGCGCTTAAAGTCGGAAAAGTTTTGACTTCGCCTTCAAGAGACGTAAGCGGGATCATGTAGAACGATTCTTTTTGCGTGCCAATGATCATCACTGGCTGGAGGTCAAACTTTTTAATCGGCTCCATAACAGACAAAAACGCGTCCGTGACTGCTTCCGGATTCGAAAACTTCGCCCGGTGCATGATTTCTTTCGCCAAAAGAGGAGAGACGCCGGCAAATTGCGCGACAATCTGCTTGTCCATTTTCCCGCTGTTCCAGTCAAGCGCTGCTGTGACATCCTCTTTTGCCGCTTCAAGTGGGTTCCGTTTGTGCTGCTCGGGGGGCATAACATATTCATGCCCGGGGAGAATCGTCCGGTACGTATTAACAGCCGGCGGGACATGTTTGATGCTGTCCATGATCAGGTTCCGCTCTTTGTCGACCAAGATGATATTGCTGTGGCGGCCCATGATTTCCACGTACAGCTGTTTAAAGGAAATATCCCCGATTTCGTTCCGGCTTTTGATGTCAAAGACAACAACACGGTCAAGGCCGGCCTGGTGAATATCCTCGATCACGGCACCTTCCAGATGTTTTCTTAAAAGCATGCAAAACATCGGCGGGTCCTGCGGGTTGTCAAACGGTTCATCCGTCAGCTGAATGCGCGCATAGGCCGGGTGTGCTGACAAAAGCAGCCGCCTGTTTTTTCCGTTTGCACGCACCACAAGGACCAGTTCATTCTGGTACGGCTGGTGGATTCTGTTAATCCGCCCACCTTTTATCGTATCAACAAGTTCTTTTACCATCGCTCTTGTAAATAATCCGTCAAATGACATATCGCATTCCTCAATTCTTTCGCGCATGCATAAAGCATTGCGTCAGTCGTTGGCATGTTAAATTATATCATTTTTTTGGACAGGGCTGAATATGTTGCTATTAAGACAATAATGGGCAGAAGCAGGGGAGAGTGTATTTTCATGATGTTTCACGAAATGAGTGAAAAAGAAGTAGAACAGGAATTCGGAACTGATCTGGAAAAAGGGCTCACCGAAAAAGAAGCGGAAAAAAGAATCAGGCAGTACGGCTTTAATGAACTGGAAGAGGCGGAAAAGGAATCTGCCCTTATGCTCTTTCTCAGCCAGTTTAAAGATTTTATGACGCTCGTCCTGCTTGCCGCAACCGTGATTTCCGGATTTTTAGGCGAATATGTCGACGCGGTCGCCATCATCGCCATTGTATTGATTAACGGGTTTCTCGGCTTTTTTCAGGAGCGGCGGGCCGAGAAATCGCTTGAAGCATTAAAAGAACTTTCCGCACCGCAAGTCAATGTACGAAGAAACGGGCGATGGGTAAAAATCCCTTCCAAAGAAGTGACGCTTGGTGATATTTTAAAATTTGAAAGCGGGGACCGGGTTGGCGCCGATGTCCGGATTGTAAAGGCCAATAATCTTGAAATTGAAGAGTCGGCGTTAACCGGAGAGTCCATCCCTTCCCAGAAATCAACGGAACCGATTCCTGTGGAAAATGCGGGCCTTGGCGATTTGCATAATATGGCGTTTATGGGGACAATGGTAACGCGCGGCAACGGCATCGGCATTGTCACCGGCATCGGGATGCAGACGGCAATGGGGGAAATTGCCGATATGATTCAAAACGCCGAAGCGATGGCGACCCCTTTGCAAAGAAGGCTCGAGCAACTGGGAAAAATTTTAATCGTGGTGGCGCTGCTTTTAACCCTCCTTGTTGTTCTTGTCGGCGTCTGGCACGGGCATGACTTGTATTCCATGTTTCTGGCGGGGGTTTCGCTCGCGGTTGCGGCGATTCCGGAAGGCCTGCCGGCGATTGTGACGATCGCATTATCGCTCGGTGTCCAGCGCATGATCCGGAAAAACGCGATCGTCCGGAAACTGCCGGCTGTGGAAACGCTTGGCTGTGCGTCTGTCATCTGCTCGGATAAAACCGGCACAATGACGCAAAACAAAATGACAGTCACTCATTTATGGAGCGGGGGAAAGACGTGGAAAGTGTCCGGGACGGGCTATGAGCCGAAAGGGATTTTTACGGACAATGGCGCGGAAATCCACCCGTTAAAGGAAAAAAGCGTCTACCAGCTGTTGACGTTCGGGCTATTATGCAACCATGCCGAATTGAAAGTGAAAAACAAAGAATATATCATAGACGGCGACCCGACGGAAGGCGCGCTCCTCGTTTCTGCCCTGAAGGCCGGTTTAACGAGGGAATTACTGCTGAAAGATTTTACGATTGAACAGGAATTTCCATTTGATTCAACGCGGAAAATGATGAGCATGGTGATCCGTGACAAACACGGCAAACGGTTTGTGATCACAAAAGGCGCGCCGGATGTGCTGCTCGGGGTAAGCCGGTCGGTGCTCTGGAACGGCAGGGAACAATCGTTTGATCCGGAAACACGGAGAAAAGTAGAGAAAGCGGTCGAATCTTTGGCTGCCCAGGCGCTCCGGACGATCGCCATCGCATTCAAGCCGCTTGCAGCAGGCGAAACGGCAAAAAACGAACAAGAGGCGGAGAAAAATTTGATTTTTCTCGGCGTCCAGGGAATGATCGATCCGCCGCGGCCGGAAGTCAGACAAGCCATTAAAGAATGTAAGGAAGCGGGCATCCGGACGGTGATGATTACGGGCGACCATGCTGTGACCGCAAAAGCAATTGCAAGACAGCTCGGGATTTTGCGCACAAGCCGTGAAAAAGTGGTGGACGGCGCGATGCTGAACGAACTGACGGTGGATGAGCTGGAAGACGTGATTGACGAAGTTTCCGTATTTGCACGTGTATCGCCGGATCATAAACTGAAAATCGTCAAAGCTTTCCAAAACCGCGGGGCAGTCGTCGCCATGACAGGAGACGGCATCAATGACGCACCGGCCATAAAAACGGCCGATATCGGCATCTCGATGGGCATAACCGGAACCGATGTCGCAAAAGAAGCGTCCTCGCTCATTTTGCTCGATGACAATTTTGCGACGATTAAAGCGGCGATCCAGGAAGGCCGCAATATTTACGAAAATATCCGGAAATTCATCCGTTACCTGCTCGCTTCCAATGTCGGCGAAATTCTGGTCATGCTGTTTGCGATGCTTTTGTCCCTGCCGCTTCCCGTCGTTCCCATCCAAATTCTGTGGGTCAATCTCGTAACGGATGGGCTGCCGGCGATGGCGCTCGGCCTCGACCAGCCGGAAGAAGATGTGATGAAGCGGAATCCGCGCCATCCGCGTGAAGGGGTGTTTGCGCGCGGGCTCGGCTGGAAAGTGATTTCGCGCGGTTTTCTGATCGGAATTGCGACATTGGCCGCTTTTGTGACCGTATATTACCAGCATCCTGACCGGCTTCCTTATGCCCAAACGATTGCATTTGCAACGCTTGTCCTTGCTCAGCTGATCCATGTGTTTGACTGCCGCAGCGAACGCTCGGTGCTTGCACGCAACCCGTTTGGAAACGTCTATCTTGTGCTTGCTGTTTTGTCATCGGTGTTGCTTATGCTTGCCGTGATTTATGTTCCGGCCCTCCAGCCGGTTTTCCATACGCTTCCGATTTTGCCGAAAGACTGGCTGCTCGTCCTCTGCATGAGTGCGATTCCGACATTTTTGCTTGCGGGGACCTATTATTTAAGAAAAAAACCTTAAATTATGCTATAATCTTAAAAGTAATAGGGGATCCTCTATTACTTTTTCTTTTGGCGAAGTTTCCCCCGGCGCTCCGGTTAAGATTTTCTTTCCTAATTGAACGGGGCGCGGTATAATCTCCGTAAAAGCTTTTTTGATTGAGCCAGGAAAAGGCGCGATGAAAGCCGTGAAGGTTAAAACCGGCGCGACGGTAGATGTAAGAAGAGATTGGGCGTGAGAAGATGGTCTTAAGCATGACGGGCTATGGCAGAGGCCGCCGAAAGACGCAGCAGTTCAGTGTGACAGTTGAGATCAAGTCTGTCAACCATCGCTTTTGCGAATATCAGATCAGGATGCCGAAGCAGCTTGTCAAAGTGGAAGAAGAGTTGAAAAAAATCATCGGGAACTATGTGCAGCGGGGTCGTATTGACGTGTTTGTCACCATTGCCGGTGAAGGGCTTGTCAAACGCAGGCTGCGGGTCGACTGGGATTTGCTGGACGAATACCACCGGTTTTTAAGCCGGATCCGTGAGCAATACGGAATTGAATCAGGTTTTGGCATTCGCGAGTTATTAAACCGCGAAGATTTAGTTACAATAGAAGAAATAGAGGAAGATAATGAAGAAATCCTCACCCTTGTCTTGGAAGCCTGCAAAGAGGCGGCCGGGCAGTTGCGGCTTATGCGCGAAAAAGAAGGTTCCCTGCTCAAAGCCGATTTGGAAAAACATCTCCAAACGATTTCAAAGCAGGTGGACGATATCAAAACAGAGGCGCAGTCGCTCGTTTCTACATACCGATTCAAACTTGAAAAGCGGATGCAGGAGCTATCAGGCGGCCGGCTGGATGAAGCGAGGCTCGTCCAGGAAGCGGCGCTGTTTGCCGACAAATCCGATATCCATGAAGAAGTAACAAGGCTTGAGAGCCACTTGATTCAATTTGGCGAAACGTTGGCGCTTGATGAGCCAATTGGCAGAAAACTGGATTTCATGATCCAGGAGATGAACAGGGAAGTGAACACGATCGGATCAAAAGCAAATGCTTCCGGTATTTCAACAGCCGTTGTTGAGCTCAAAACGGTCCTTGAGAAGATGCGCGAGCAAGTGCAGAATATAGAATGATTCGCGCGAAGTCAATTGTATGCGAGCGGGAGAGGATGCAGGTGGTAAAACTCATTAATATCGGCTTTGGCAATATCATTTCGGCAAACCGCATCATTTCCATTGTAAGCCCGGAATCAGCGCCGATTAAGCGGCTCATTCAGGATGCACGCGAGCGTGGCACTTTAATCGATGCGACATACGGCAGAAAAACCCGGGCAGTGGTAACGATGGACAGCGGCCATGTGATTCTCTCCGCAGTTCAGCCGGAAACAGTGGCGCACCGTGTTACGGACGGGGAAACAGATGGCGAGGAGGTATAGCGTTGAAGAAAAAAGGATTGCTCATTGTGTTATCCGGTCCGTCCGGTGTCGGGAAAGGGACCGTACGGAAAGCCATTTTTTCGCAGCCGGATACGAAATTTGAATATTCCATCTCAATGACGACGAGAAAACCGCGGGAAGGTGAAATCGACGGGGTGGATTATTTTTTCAAAGAACGCGAAGAATTTGAAGAACTGATCAGGCAGGGAAAACTGCTGGAGTACGCGGAATATGTCGGCAATTATTACGGGACACCTGTCGATTATGTGAAGGAAACATTGGAAGCGGGAAAAGATGTGTTTCTCGAAATTGAAGTGCAGGGCGCACGGCAGGTCCGCGAAAAATTTCCGGACGGCTTATTCATTTTTCTTGCGCCGCCAAGTTTGTCCGAACTGGAATTGAGGATTACGCAGCGCGGGACGGAAACAGCCGAAAGGATTCGCGACCGGATGGAAAAAGCCCGCAAAGAAATCGAAATGATGAATTTATATGATTACGTCGTGGAAAATGATACAATAGAAAACGCCTGCGAAAAAATCAAAGCCATTGTCGTCGCGGAACATTGCCGGACGACACGCGTTGCGAAGCTGTATAAAAAAATTCTGGAGGTTGAATAAGATGCTTTATCCTTCCATTGATGAACTATTGAAAATTATCGATTCAAAATATTCCCTTGTCACGATCGCGGCAAAACGCGCCCGCCAGCTGCAGGACGAGCATAACGAAGTACTTGAAAAATATGTTTCCGATAAAAATGTCGGCAAGGCGCTTGAAGAAATTTATGTCGGCGTCCTCCGGATCAAACACGATGGAACAGCTTCTTAAGGCATCCTGGCGCGATCATACGGAAAATCACAGAGCAGGGACTGGCGGATATGGCGTCAGCCCTTTTTCTTATATTTGCTTTTTTGTTAGAATGGTCGTAAGGAGTTTGACTGAGATTTTACAGGGGGCATATGGATGCTTGGAAAAAATATACTATTGTGCGTAACCGGCGGGATTGCCGTCTTTAAAGCGGCTGCGCTCACAAGCAAGCTGGCGCAGTCCGGCGCACATGTGAAAGTCATCATGACGGAATCCGCCTGCAAGTTTGTGGCGCCGTTAACGTTTCAGGCGCTTTCCCGGAATGAAGTGTACACCGATACATTTGATGAGAAACACCCGGAAAAAATTGCCCATATTGATCTTGCAGACTGGGCGGATCTTGTCCTCGTTGCGCCGGCCACCGCTAATATTATTGGAAAATTGGCGAACGGAATAGCGGATGATATGGTCTCGACCACGATTCTCGCCACGACCGCGCCGGTATGGGTGGCGCCGGCGATGAATGTCCATATGTATGGCCACCCGGCTGTCCGCCGGAACCTGGAAACGCTTGGAAGCTTCGGCTACCGGCTGATCGAGCCTGCGGATGGGCATCTCGCATGCGGCTATACCGGAAAAGGAAGATTGGAAGAACCGGAGAACATCGTGGCGCTTTTGAAAGATTTTTTCAGCGGTGGCGGACCAAAACCGTTGTCCGGGAAAACGGTTTTAGTGACAGCCGGCCCGACGATTGAAAAAATTGATCCTGTTCGCTTTCTTTCAAACCGTTCGTCCGGAAAAATGGGATTTGCGCTTGCCGAAGAAGCGGCCAATATGGGGGCAAACGTTTTGCTTGTCACAAGTGTGGACAATCTGACACCGCCCGCCGAAACGGAAATCATCAAAGCGGAGAGCGCAGAGGAGATGTATCATGCGGTTATGGGCCGCTACAAAGAAGCGGATATCATCATTAAAAGCGCAGCCGTGGCAGACTACACGCCGGTCCGTGTTTTTGATAAAAAAATGAAAAAACAGCCGGGCAACCTGACGCTGGAATTGAAACGGACAAAAGATATTTTAAAAGAACTCGGCGAAAGGCCGGACAAGCCTTTTCTCGTCGGCTTTGCCGCGGAAACCGATAATCTCGAAAACTATGCGCGCGACAAAATGGAACGGAAGCGTGCGGATATAATTGTTGCCAATGATGTGAGCCGGGAAGGCGCCGGCTTTGCCGGTGATACCAATATCGTGACCATTTTTAAACGCGACGGCTCGAAACGGGAACTCCCGCTGCTTTCCAAGCATGAGGCGGCAAGGGAAATTTTGCGCGAAATCTGCCGCGAGATCGAAAAGGGCGAAAAGAAATGAAGATTGCAAATGTGATTGTCGATATACCGGCAATGCAGACAGATAAATATTTTGATTACCGGATCCCGGAAAAATGGGAAACGGCCATTCAGCCGGGAATGCGCGTCATTGTCCCGTTCGGCCCGCGTACGATCCAGGGATTTGTTGCGGGCATAAAAGACCGTTCAGAAGTGAAGAACTTGCGTGAAATCATTGCGCCGCAGGATTTGGCCCCGGTTTTGAATGCGGAGCTGCTTGCGCTCGGGGACTGGCTTGCGAAGGAAACGCTTTGCCTGAAAATCTCCGCTTACCAGGCGATGCTGCCGGCTGCGATGAAGGCAAAATATGAAAAACGCATCAAAAGGCAGGACGGGGGCGCCAACCCTTTTCTTGACGAAGTGTTTAAGGGTCATGACGAAATCAGCTGGAAAGAAGCACAGCAAAAGGGCTTTCTGCCGTTTCTGCAAAAAGAAGCGAAAAACGGATCGGTGGAAGTCGTGTATGAAGTCAAAAGCAAAGCCAATAAGAAAACGGTCCGGCTTATTTTCTGCCCGCTGTCCAAAGACGAGCTTGAAAAACGGATGGAAGAAGTGCCGAAAAATGCACCGAAGCAAAAGCAGGTGCTGCAATTTTTCCTGGAAAATCCGGATGCTAAGATGGCTTCTCCCGAACTGGCAGAAACAGCCGGCGTATCGCGGGCGGTTATCAAAACATTGCTTGAAAAAGGATGGTTGGAAGAAAAACAGGAAGAATCGTACCGCGATCCGTATGCCGGCCGCCAATTTCAAAAGAGCGTGCCACATGCTTTAACTGCGGAGCAGAAGCAGGCAATCGGCCCGGTCCTTTCCGCTGTCCGCGAAAACAGAAATGAAACGTTTTTGCTTTTTGGCGTAACCGGTAGCGGAAAAACGGAAATTTATCTCCAGTCGATACAGGAAGTGCTGAACCAGGGAAAAGAGGCGATTGTCCTTGTGCCGGAAATTTCTCTTACGCCGCAAATGGTGAACCGTTTTAAAAGCCGTTTCGGCAAAGACGTGGCGGTTTTGCACAGCGGCTTATCGGTCGGCGAAAAATACGATGAATGGCGGAAAATTACCCGCAAAGAAGCGAAAGTGGTCGTCGGGGCGCGGTCGGCGATTTTTGCCCCGCTTGAAAATCTTGGCATCATTATTATTGATGAAGAACATGAAAACAGCTACAAACAGGAGGACAACCCGCGCTACCATGCGAGGGACGTCGCCCTTTTCCGGAGCAAAAACCACCATTGCCCGGTCATACTCGGCAGCGCCACCCCGTCGCTTGAATCATTTGCCCGCGCGCAAAAAGGGGTCTATACTTTGCTGAAAATGGGAAAACGGATGAACAACCACCCGCTTCCCGAAGTTTCAATTGTCGATATGCGCGAAGAATTGCGCGCAGGCAACCGTTCCATGTTCTCAAGAGAGCTTTTTGAAAAATTGAAAGACCGTCTGGAGAAAAAACAGCAAACTGTGCTGCTGCTGAATAAAAGGGGATACTCTTCCTTTGTCATGTGCCGGGACTGCGGGTATGTGCAGCAATGCCCGAACTGTGATATCTCGCTTACCTATCACCGCTCTACAAACGAAATGAAATGCCATTACTGCGGTTACGAGACGTTTGTGCCCGCAACATGCCCGGAATGCGGGAGTTCCCATATTCGTTATTTCGGAACAGGGACGCAGAAAGTGGAAGAGGAACTGGGGCGGCTGTTGCCCGAAGCACACGTGATCCGGATGGATGTCGATACAACCGGCCACAAAGGGGCACATGAACGGATGCTGCAAAGCTTTGCAAACGGGGAAGCCGATATTTTGCTCGGGACGCAGATGATTGCAAAAGGGCTCGATTTCCCAAATATTACGCTTGTCGGCGTGCTGAATGCGGACACGATGCTCCATTTGCCCGATTTCAGGGCGTCTGAAAAAACGTTTCAGCTTTTAACGCAAGTAAGCGGGCGCGCGGGGCGGCACCAGCTGGAAGGCGAGGTTGTTGTCCAAACCTATACCCCCGAACATTACAGCATCCAATTTGCAGGGGAACAGGACTATGAACGCTTTTACCGCCAGGAAATGAGAATGCGGAAAGTGGGCGCCTATCCTCCTTTTTACTATCTCACCCTGATTACGGTCAGCCATGAAAATGTGATGAAAGCCATGTCCGCAGCCGAAAAAATCGCAGGTTTTATGCGGAACCGGGTGTCGGGCGGAAGCGTGATTTTAGGCCCTTCGGCATGCCCGGTACCCCGTGTGAAAAATAGATATCGTTACCAATGTCTGATAAAATACAAACGGGAACCGCGGCTCAATGAAACATTATCTGTTTTGCTGGAACATTTCCAGCACCAGATTGCCTCGGAAGGATTAAGCATCGCGGTCGATGTCAATCCTAATATGATGATGTAACAGGAACGAGTGATTCGAAATGATGGAGATTGTAAAATATCCTGCCGCTATTTTGGAGGAAAAATGCAAACGGGTCACGGCATTCGGCCCGTCTTTAAAAGCGGTACTGGATGAAATGTATGAAACGATGCTTGAAGCGGACGGGGTCGGCCTTGCCGCCCCGCAAGTCGGCATCAACCAGCAAATCGCCGTTGTCGATACCGGGGATGAAACAGGCCGGATTGACCTCATCAATCCGAAAATCGTAACAAGGCGCGGGGAACAGACGGATGTCGAAGGCTGCCTGAGTTTTCCCGGCGTTTATGGGACGGTTTCGCGCGCCCATTATGTGAAAGTAAAAGCACAGGATGCAAACGGAAGGGCGTTCACCATTGAAGCGGAAGATTTCCTTGCCCGCGCTTTGCAGCATGAAATCGACCATCTGCACGGCGTTTTGTTTACGTCCAAAATCATTGATTATGTGGATGAGGAAGACTTGGTTTTTGAGGAGGCCGATGCCGAATGACGAAAGTGGTGTTTTTGGGAACGCCGGATTTTGCCGTGCCGGTTTTACAGACTTTGATCCGCGACGGGTACGAGGTCATTGGCGTTGTGACGCAGCCGGATAGGCCGGTTGGCAGAAAACAGGTTTTAACCCCTCCGCCTGTAAAACGGGAGACGGAAAAGCACGGCATTCCGGTTTTTCAGCCGGAAAAATTGCGCGAGCCGGAAAGCCTCGCCCGTATTTTGGCGCTCAAACCGGATGTTGTGGTTACATGCGCATACGGGCAGATTTTGCCGAAAGCATTGCTTGATGCGCCCCCGTTCGGCTGCATCAATGTCCATGCGTCACTGCTGCCGGAACTGCGTGGCGGGGCGCCGATCCATACGGCTATTTTACAAGGGAAGAAAAAGACCGGCGTCACCATTATGTACATGGCGGAAAAACTCGATGCCGGCGACATTTTCAGCCAGCGGGAAGTCGAAATTGAAGAAACCGATGATGCCGGCACCCTCCATGACAAGCTGAGCAAAGCGGGCGCTGTGCTTTTATCCGAAACGCTTCCGAAAATCTTGGCAAAAGAAGTGACGCCGGTGCCGCAGGATGAACAGAAGGCGACGTTTGCCCACAATATTACGCGCAGCCAGGAAAAAATCGATTGGAAAAAACCGGGGGAAGTCATTTACAACCAAATCAGGGGGCTGTGCCCGTGGCCGGTTGCCTACACCGTGCTTGGCGGAAAGACGTTTAAAATATGGAAAAGCGAAAAAGTGCCGCTTTCTGAGCAGGCGGAGCCGGGCACCATCGTCACGATAGAAAAAGACGGGATCGTGGTCGCAACGGGCAACACAACCGGCATTAAAGTGACGGAACTGCAACCTGCCGGGAAGAAACGGATGGCGGTTGCACAATTTTTAAACGGTTCAGCGGGCGGCCTTGCACCCGGAATGAAATTTGGAGATGAAGATGAGTAAAGATCGGAAAAATGTCCGTGAAGCGGCGCTTGAACTTTTGGAGGCAGTGGAGAAAAACGAGTCGTACAGCAATTTGCTGCTTGACCGCTATATTGAAAAATACCGGTTCCACGGTCCTGACCGGGCGCTGCTTACGGAAATCACTTATGGCACGTTGCAGAGAAAACAGACACTGGACTATTTTCTCGCCCCGTTTTTGCGCAAAAAAATTGAAAATTGGGTGCGGATTTTGTTGCGCTTGTCTTTATATCAAATGGTATACTTAGATAAAATCCCTGACCGCGCGATTATTTTTGAAGCGGTGGAGATCGCCAAAAAACGGGGCCACCGCGGGATTTCCGGAATGGTCAACGGCGTTTTGCGCGCCATCCAGCGCGGGGGGCTCAGAAGTTTAAAGGAAATAGAAGACCCGCTTGAAAGATTATCGGTGGCAACGAGCCATCCGCACTGGCTTGTGGCAAGATGGGCGGAAGCTTACGGCTATAAAACGACGAAAGAAATGTGTGAAGCAAACCTGATTCCGCCGTTACAGACAGCAAGGGTGAACCTGAACCGGGCATCCGTGGAAGAAGTCATCGAAAAACTGGAGCGGGAAGGGTTTACCGTTGAGCGGAGCCCGGTTATTCCGGAAGCTGTCCGCTCACGAAAAGGCAATCTTGCCCGCTCGGCATGCTTTAAAGAAGGGCTCTTCACCATCCAGGATGAAAGTTCGATGGCGGTTGCCTATGCGCTTTGCATCCAGGAAGGCCAGCGGATTCTGGACGCTTGTGCGGCACCGGGCGGAAAAACGACCCATATTGCGGAAAAGTTAGAAGGAACGGGAGAAGTTGTCGCGCTCGATCTCCATCCGCATAAAGTAAAACTGGTTCAGGAAAATGCAGAGAGGCTCGGTACCGGACAGGTCGAAGCGATTGCGATGGACAGCCGGGATGCAGGCGCCCGTTTTGAAAAAAATACTTTTGACCGCATTCTTGTCGACGCGCCGTGCACAGGTTTTGGCGTGCTGCGACGGAAACCGGATATCAAATATGCGAAAACCGTTGACGATATCCATGCGCTAAAGCAGGTCCAGCTTTCGATTTTATCGGGCGTGTCGGAACTGTTAAAACCGGACGGCATCCTTGTTTTCAGCACGTGCACCGTTGACCGGAAAGAAAACGAAGGGACGATTGAAACATTTTTGCAGGAACATCCGGAATTTGAACCGTATCCGCTGCACGTCCCGGAAGCAATGGAATCTTGCGTTGACGGATACCGGATGCAGATTTTTCCGCAGGACTTCGGCGGGGACGGATTTTTCATCGCCAGCATCCGCAAAAAGGCCGGTAAAGCATAGGTTTGCCTGATGATAAACACGTCAAAGAGTATGAAGGTGGGGGTATAATGGAATCTGTCTACAAAACGGACAAGGGCAGAGTAAGGCAGCATAACGAAGACAGTGGGGGAGTCTTTGAAAATGCCGGCGGTGATCTCCTTGCGATTGTTGCGGATGGCATGGGCGGCCATCGTGCGGGTGACATTGCGAGCGGCATGACGGTGCAATGTTTTAAAGAAGCGTTTGAAAAATTCGGCCCGGTTGCCGATGCGGAGTCCGCGGAGGCGTGGCTTTCCGAGACGATCGGCGAGGTGAATGCCCGTTTATTTGAACATGCCGCCCATCACCCTGAATGCGAAGGAATGGGCACCACACTGGTTGCAGCGGTCTGCACCGAAGGCTTTATTTCCATCGCCAATATCGGAGACAGCCGCGGCTATATTTTTAATGAAAACGGCTTCCAGCAGCTGACGGAAGATCATTCGCTGGTCAATGAACTGGTCAAAACCGGCCAGATTTCAAAAGAAGACGCCGAAAATCACCCACATAAAAATGTGATCCTGAAAGCGCTCGGGACGGAAGATTCGATCTCGCCCGACTTAAAAACGATTGTATTTGAAGAAAATGATACTTTGCTGCTTTGTTCAGACGGCCTGTCGAATAAAGTGCCGACGGAAGTGATGAAAGAAGTGCTGGAAAAAGATCTGCCGCTTGGGGAGAAAGCGGACATGCTCGTGGATTATGCCAATGAAAACGGTGGGGAAGACAATATTACGATTGTGCTTCTTTCGTCCGGCCGCAATAAAGGCGGGTGCCCTTAATGTTAATCGGAAGACGGATCAGCGGCCGCTATAAAGTCAAAAGCCTGATCGGCGGCGGCGGCACGGCAAACGTCTATCTGGCCCGCGATATGATTTTGGACCGTGATGTGGCCGTCAAAGTGCTGCGCCCGGATTTTGCAAATGAGCCGGAGTTTATCCAACGTTTTCACAGGGAGGCCCAATCGGCAACGAGCCTGGTCCATCCGAATATTGTCAGTATTTATGATGTTGGCGAAGAGGACGATTTAAATTATATCGTCATGGAAAATGTCGAGGGCATGACGTTAAAACAATACATACAGCAAAACGGCCCGGTTTCCGTTGAGAAAACGCTGGACATTATGGGACAGCTTGCAGCGGCGATCGCACATGCCCATGACAACCATATTATCCACCGTGACATTAAGCCGCAAAATATTTTAATCAGCCATGACGGCGTTGTGAAAATTACGGACTTCGGGATTGCCATGGCTTTATCCGCTACTTCAATCACCCGGACAAATGCCGTGCTCGGTTCGGTCCATTATCTTTCCCCCGAGCAGGCAAGGGGCGGTGTTGCCACATATAAATCGGATATATACGCACTCGGCATCGTGATGTTCGAGCTTTTAACGGGAAGGCTTCCTTTTTCCGGGGAATCTGCCGTTTCCATTGCTTTAAAACATTTGCAAAGCGAGACGCCGTCGCCGAAAAGGTGGAATCCCGATATTCCCCAAAGTGTTGAAAATATTGTTTTAAAAGCAACGGCGAAAGATCCGTTTTACCGTTATAACAGCACCGAAGAAATGGGGGAGGATATCCGCACCGCACTCCTGCCGGAAAGGCTGAATGAACCGAAATTTGTTATCCCGGAAGACGAAGATCAGACGAAAATTATGCCGGTGATTTCCGAAGTGGCTGCCGGCCCCGACCGGAATGAAGAAACCATTATCGCAAATCCGGCCGGAGAAAATGAAAAGGAAAAGAAACCGGACACAAAGCGGGACAAAAAAGAGAAAAAACGGCGGAAAAAATGGCCGTTCGTTGTCGGCACCCTTGCCTTTCTGGTCGTGCTTGCCGGCCTTGCCGCCTTGTTGCTGCCGTCCCTGCTCGGCCCGAAAACCGTCAGCGTCCCGTCAGTATCAGGCAAAACGGCGGATGCTGCTGCCGCCGTGCTTACGGCGCATGGTCTGAAAACCGGGGAGAAGATTAAAACAACAAGCGAAACGGTACCAAAGGGGCAGGTGATCAAAACGGATCCCGAAGCCGGGGAAAAAATCAAAGAGGGGACAAAAGTTTCCCTTTATATCAGCACGGGAAAAGAAACATTTACCCTGTCCGATTATACCGGCAGGCAGTTTGACGATGTCGTGAATTTATTGACTGGGGAACATTTTAAAGACATCGATAAAGAAGAAGTATACGATGACAGTGCGCAAGGGACCATTATATCACAGGATCCCGCGCCCGATAAAAAAGTGGTGCCCGAAAGCACGGTGCTTACCTTTACTGTAAGCAAAGGCCCGGAAATTTATGCAGTCGGGGATTTAACTGGATTTTCAAAAAAACAGCTGGACGCATATGAAAAAACATCCGGTTTTTCCATTGAATATGCCGGAAAAGATTATTCGGATACCGTGAAAAAGGACCATGTCATTTCGCAATCCCCGCAGCCGGGAACCGAGCTGAAAAAAGGCTCGGTCGTAAAAGTGACCATCAGCAAAGGACAGAAAGAAATGCCGCCAAAGACGGTCACAAAGGAAGTAACGATCCCGTATGAGCCGGACACGGATTCCGCCGGGAGCACAAATGAAAACAATAGCGAAAGTTCCGGGTCGGACGGAAACAGCCAGTCCGGTGACAGCAACAGCGAATCAAACGGAAACGATTCCGGCGGCAAAACAGATGCATCTGCACAAGAAAACCCGAAACAGGAAGTGCAAATTTTTATTGAAGACATGAACCATTCGATGTCCGCACCTGTTCAAACGTTTGAGATTACGAAAACGGTGAAAAAACAGCTGGAGTTCACGATTGAATACGGGAAAGAGGCGACATACAAAATCATGAGGGATGGCAAAGTCATCGCCGAAGAGACCGTTCCGTATCCAAATTAAGAAAACGCGGGCGTCCCATCCTTAGGCGAGAGCAGCGCCGTCGTTGCATTTATGCGTTAGGAAAGTAGAAATTGAAAAATTTATCCTTTCTTAACTGAGAAAGCGCCGGGCCGTAACCCGGCGCCTCCCCTGGTTTGAAAATGTCGGAGAGATGGAGGTGGATGTATGGCAGAAGGAAAAATCATCAAGGCTTTAAGCGGCTTTTACTATGTGAAAAATCGTGAAGACGGCGAAATTTACCAATGCAGGGGCAGAGGTGTCTTCCGGAAAAGGAAAATCACCCCGCTCGTCGGGGACCATGTCGAATTCCAAAAAGAAAACGGGCGGGAAGGTTATATTTTGGACATCGGCGAAAGAAAGAATGAACTCGTCCGTCCACCGATTGCCAATGTGGATCAGGCTGTTTTGGTTTTTTCCGCAAAAGAACCAGCCTTTTCTACGCTGCTTTTGGACCGTTTTTTAGTCCCAATTGAAAAGAACCTGATTCGGCCGCTTATTCTGATCACAAAATGCGATCTCTTGGGCGCGGATGAAAAAGAAAAGCTGCTCGAGACGCTTGCAGTATACCGGCAAATCGGTTACCCGGTTATTTTGTCGTCGGCGAAAGCAGGCGAAGGGGCAGATGCTTTGCTTTCGGCATTGAAAGGAAAAATCACCGTCTTTTGCGGCCAGTCCGGAGTGGGGAAAACGTCCATTCTCAACCGTCTGGACCCTGCTTTGGGTTTAAAAACAAATGAAATTTCCACGCATCTGGGCAGAGGGAAGCACACTACCCGCCATGTTGAACTATTGCCGGTCGGAGGCGGGCTCGTCGCGGATACGCCGGGTTTCAGCTCACTCGACTTCGCCGGCGTGGAATTCACGGAGCTCGGGGCCTATTTTCCGGAAATCAGTGAAAAATCGGCCGGCTGCAAGTTCCGTGGCTGTCTGCATGAAAACGAGCCGCATTGTGCGGTAAAAGCCGCTTTGGCCGAAGGGGAGATCGCTTCATTCCGGTACAGCCATTACATCCAGTTTCTTCAGGAAATTAAAAACAGAAAGCCGAGGTATTGACGATGGTAAAAATCGCACCTTCTATTTTGTCTGCAAATTTTGCAAAACTGGGAGAGGAAATTAAAGATGTGGAGGAAGGCGGGGCGGACTGGATCCATATTGATGTAATGGACGGCCATTTTGTGCCGAACATTACGATGGGGCCGCTCGTTGTTGGGGCGGTGCGGCCGGTCACAAAGCTTCCGCTCGACGTCCATTTAATGATTGAAAATCCGGACCAGTATTTGGAAGCTTTTGCGAAAGCAGGGGCGGATACAATTTCTGTCCATGTGGAAGCGTGCAGGCATCTCCACCGGACGATCCAGGAAATCCGGTCCCTTGGTGTAAATCCCGGCGTTGTCTTAAATCCCGCCACACCGGTCGAATGGATTGCGCCCATACTGGGGGATGTCGGCCTTGTATTGCTGATGACGGTCAATCCCGGGTTTGGCGGACAGGCTTTTATTGAATCCGTTGTCCCGAAAATTGAAAAACTGCACCGTTTAAAAAAAGAGCAGGGGCTTGCATTTGACATTGAAGTCGACGGCGGCATCCATCCGGAAACAGCGCAAAAATGCACACAGGCCGGTGCAACGGTGCTGGTTGCGGGCTCCAATATTTTTAAAAGCAAGAACCGGAAAAAAGCGATCCAGGCATTAAAATACGGGCAGTAAAACAACAGCCGGGGTTCATCCGGCTTTTTCTGCATGAAAAACCCGCGGGGAGTGGACAAAGCATCAGGTTGTCTTAAATCCGTCGTATAAAAGGGGAATGAGGCATGGAAAAGAAAATCTATATTTTAGCAGGCGGCCCGCCCGAAAATGTACCGGATCTTGCGCCATATGCGGAGGACAAACGAGCGGCATGGGCAGGTGTAGACAGGGGCGTGCTGCATTTGCTTAAACAAGGGATCATCCCGGAAATGGCCTTTGGCGACTTTGATTCTGTCAATCAGGAAGAATGGGACTGGATCAACCGGAAACTTGAGCATATTCGCAAATTCCAGCCCGAAAAAGATGAGACCGATATGGAGCTGGCCTTGATGTGGGCAATCAGCCAGGATCCGGATGTGATCCGCATTTTTGGTGCTACCGGCGGACGGCTCGATCATGCTTTTACCAATGTCCTTTTACTTGTACATGAAAAAGCTTTGCAATTTAAAGGAAAAATAGAAATGATCGACAGGCAGAATCTCGTGGAAATGTTTTTGCCCGGAACTTATACGATTGAAAAAATGGATGCGTATCCGTATGTTTCTTTTCTCCCGTTGACGGAAGAGGTAGAAGGGATCTTTTTAACCGGATTTAAGTATCCGCTTGAAAACCGGCATATTGTAAGGGGCACCACCCTTTGTGTCAGCAATGAACTAATCCGTGATTTTGGTACTTTTTCTTTTTCAAGCGGCATATTAATGATGGTAAGAAGCCATGATTAATGATATTTCATGAACAAGCAGGCTGTATCCTTTTCGCTTACGCATGAATATAATGTGCGGGAGACCCGGATTGTATTTGAATGGGGAGGGACATACATGAAATTTTATACGATTAAACTGCCTAAATTTTTGGGCGGTATTGTCAGGGCCATGCTGGGGACTTTTAAAAAAGGATAAGAGATAAAATGGACGCATGGCGGTTCGTGGGGCAGTTCATTCTACACAGCGGGAAAATCGGCGGCGCGCCGGTTTTTTTTGCCGCAAAAAAAACAGGAAACCGGATACCCGGTTTCCTGTTTTTGCATTATACACGTTCGACTTTCCCGGATTTCAAAGCGCGAGCGGAAACCCAGACGCGTTGCGGTTTGCCGTCCACCAGAATGCGCACTTTTTGCAAGTTCGCTTTCCAGGTGCGTTTGTTTGCGTTCATGGCGTGAGAACGTTTATTGCCGGATACCGTTTTACGTCCGGTAATTGCACATTTTTTTGGCATTGTATTCCCTCCTCCTGTTGCGAAGCAGAAATAGAACATATTTATGCTTTCATCTCTTCATTTTTCGTTAAAAATTCACTATAATAATTTATCATATTGGAAGACACAATGCAAGTCCTGCCGGTGAGTATACATGCAGAGCACCCTGTTTTGTGGTAAACTATAACAATGCAGTCCTGCTCTGCTTTCCATGTACCCTGTCTTATAGTACAATGGCGATAGCAGGTCAAATCCGGTTTGGAAACAGTGAAGATAAGGGGGAGCGATTTATGCCGATTGAAATAAATACGCATTACGGACAAATTGATATATCGAATGAAGTCGTCGCCACAATTGCAGGAGGTGCCGCCATTGACTGTTTCGGCATTGTCGGAATGGCCTCGAAAAATCAAATAAAAGACGGCATTACAGAAATCCTGCGCAAAGAAAACTTCTCGAGGGGCGTTATTGTGCGTCAACAGGATGAAAAAGTGGAAATTGACATGTATATTATTGTGGGCTACGGGACAAAAATTTCCGAAATCGCCCGCAACGTCCAGCAGAAAGTAAAATATACGCTGAATCAAACAGTCGGCTTATCAGTTGACGCCATTAATATTTACGTTCAGGGCGTGCGTGTCGCGAACCCGTAACGAGGAGGAAATTTTGTGGTTACATCACTGGATGGAAAGCGTTTTGCAGAAATGGTCATACAAGGGGCGAACCATCTTGCGGCAAATGCCAAAACGGTTGACGCCCTGAATGTATTCCCTGTCCCTGATGGCGATACGGGAACAAATATGAATTTAACGATGACTTCCGGTGCAAAGGAAGTGCAAAAAAATGTCCAGGCGCATATCGGGTCCGTTGCCGCAAGTTTTGCAAAAGGGCTGCTGATGGGCGCGCGGGGCAATTCGGGCGTGATTTTATCCCAGCTGTTCCGCGGCTTCTCCAAATCGATTGAAACAAAAGCGCATATTTCCGCAAAAGAGTTTGCAGCGGCTTTTCAGGCCGGGATCGAGAGCGCTTTTAAGGCGATCATGAAGCCGGTTGAAGGAACGATTCTCACCGTTGCAAGGGAAGCGGCCAAAAAAGGCGTGCAAACGGCGAAAACCGAAAAGGATCTGGCGGCAGTCATGGAAGCGATCCTCGGGGAAGCGAAAACGACGCTGAGCCGGACGCCGGACATGTTGCCGGTGTTAAAAGAAGTCGGCGTGGTCGACAGCGGCGGCCAGGGGCTTGTTTTTATTTATGAAGGCTTTCTTGCCGAGTTAAAAGGGGAAGAGCTGCCGGATACACCGTCCGTCATGCCGTCAATGGACGAGCTCGTAAACGCCGAACACCATAAGCATGTGCAGGACTTTATGCGTACGGAAGATATCAAATATGGGTACTGCACGGAAATCATGGTCAGGCTCGACCGCTCGAAACCGTCCGCCAAGACATTCTCGGAGGAGCGGTTCCGCAGTGATATGAGCCGTTTCGGGGATTCCCTCCTGGTCATTTCGGATGATGATATCGTGAAAGTCCATGTCCACACTGAGCGCCCGGGTGATGTTTTGAACTACGGCCAGCAATACGGCAGCCTCATTAAGTTAAAAGTGGACAATATGCGCGAGCAGCACAGCGCGATAGTGGGCGAAACGCATCATGCGCTTGTTGGCGAAAACGGAGCGGAACAGGAGAAAAAAGAAAAGAAAGATTACGGTGTGATTACGGTTGCCATGGGGGACGGAATCGCTGCGCTGTTTAAAAGCATCGGCGCCGATGTTGTCATTGAAGGCGGCCAGACGATGAACCCGAGCACCGAGGACATATTGAAAGCCATTGAAGAGGCAAACGCAAAACAAATCATCATTTTACCGAACAATAAAAATATTGTCATGGCAAGCGAGCAGGCAGCGGAACTAGCGGAAGAAAAAGTGGCTATTGTCCCGTCTAAAACCGTGCCGCAGGGAATGGCGGCGCTGCTCGCATTTAACCCCGGACAGCCGTTTGACAAAAACGTCCAAGCAATGGAAGAAGCGCTCGGCCGCGTGAAATCCGGCCAGGTTACCAATGCGGTCAGGGATACGAATATTGACGGCATCTCCATCAAAAAAGGGGATTATATGGGGATTTACGAAGGGAAAATCGTCAAAACGAGCCCTGCCCTGTTGGAAGCATCCGGGCAGCTGCTTTCGCACATGATCGGCGCGGAAGATGAAATTGCCACCGTCATATACGGAAAAGATGTCAGCAAGGAACAGGTAAACGAACTCGTTTCCTATATTGAAACCAACTGGCCGGAGATAGAAATCGAAGTCCATGAAGGCAGGCAGCCGTTATATTCCTTTATTTTGGCAGTGGAATAAGATTGCTTGCCCGCATATTATAAAAAGAGCTTGCTGAATACGAAAAAATGCACCATCCGCTGCTGTTTGTTTTCATCTGTTGCAGCGCTTTCAAGTGCAAAGCTTTCATCCATTCTTTTTTGGTAAAAAGGTTCCAGTTCGGGCGAGCCGGCCGAACCAACCCGGTTTTGCCCGGCAAACTTTAAAATCAGCACAACGGCGGGTGCGGCCTGAAAAACGGGGCGCACCCACCAAGATTGAAATCGCGAAAAAACACAATAATGTGGGTGTGATGCGCAATGAAATATAAAAGTGTTTTTGATATTATCGGCCCGGTGATGATCGGGCCCTCGAGCTCCCATACAGCAGGTGCCGCGCGCATCGGTCGGGTGGCGAGAAGCTTATTCGGCAGGCAGCCACAGTGGGCAGACATCCATTTTTACGGATCGTTCGCGACCACCTATAAAGGTCACGGCACAGACGTTGCCATTGTCGGCGGCCTGCTCGATTTTGACACGGATGATGAACGGATCAAATCTTCTCTTCAGATTGCGGAACAGCACGGACTTTCGGTAAAGTTTTTCGTGGAAAGCGCCGTCACGGATCACCCGAACACGGTAAAGATCCGGATGGGCGACGCATCGGGAGATATGGAACTGACCGGTATCTCAATCGGCGGCGGAAAAATTGAAGTGACAGAACTGAGCGGCTTTGAACTGCATTTATCCGGCCACCATCCGGCTGTGCTCGTCGTTCACCAGGATCGCTACGGGGCGATTGCGGCCGTATCCAATATTTTATCAGCACATGAAATCAATATCGGCCATATGGAAGTATCGCGCAAAGAAGCCGGAAAGATGGCCTTGATGGCTATCGAAGTGGACCAGAATCTCGATGACGCCGTCATTGAAGAGATGAAGCAGCTCCCGAATATTACCCAGGTTGCAAGAGTTGTAGATTAATAGTGAGAAAAAAGCGCAGCTGCTAAGCAGGTGGCGCTTTCTTTTGGCTGTCTTTAAAAAATGTGCGTGCATCCTTGCCTGTGCCAGGAGAAGCAGCATGGATATTGAAGGAGGGAAATTATGTTTCGGAATGTTGCTGAGCTTGTAGAACTGGCCGAACAGCAAAATAAAAAAATCTCGGAAATTATGATAGAGCAAGAAATGGAAGTAACCGGAAAATCGAGGGAAGCCATCATAAAAAAGATGGATGAAAATCTGGCTGTGATGGAAAAAGCAGTTGAAAAAGGGATTGCCGGCGTCCACTCCCACTCAGGGCTTACGGGCGGCGATGCCGTACTGCTGCAAAAATATATTGAAAAAGGCAATTTCTTATCCGGCGCCACCATTTTGGATGCCGTCAGCAAAGCCGTTGCGACAAATGAAGTGAACGCGGCAATGGGAACGATTTGCGCAACGCCGACAGCCGGTTCTGCCGGCGTCGTGCCGGGAACGTTCTTTGCGGTCAAAAACAAACTGCATCCGACGCGTGAAGAAATGGTCCGTTTCTTATTTACAGCCGGCGCATTCGGTTTTGTGGTGGCCAATAATGCGTTTATTTCCGGCGCAGCAGGCGGCTGCCAGGCAGAAGTCGGATCAGCCGCCGGGATGGCTGCCGCGGCTATCGTTGAGATGGCGGGCGGCACACCGGATCAATGTGCCCATGCGATGGCCATTACGTTGAAAAATATGATCGGCCTCGTATGCGATCCTGTTGCCGGTCTTGTGGAAGTACCATGCGTGAAACGGAATGCAATGGGGGCGGCCAATGCAATGGTTGCGGCAGATATGGCGCTTGCCGGCATTAAAAGCCGGATCCCTTGCGATGAAGTGATTGATGCGATGTACCGCGTCGGGCAGCAGATGCCGACTGCGCTCAAAGAAACAGCGCGGGGAGGCTTGGCGGATACGCCGACCGCCCGGAAACTGGAAGCCAAAATTTTCGGTATGCCGCTTGATCTGCATGAATAGCCCGCTTGATCTGCCGGTATCCGTTTTAAAAGGGATCGGCGAAGAAACGGAAGCAAGCCTCGGGCAGATGGGGATTTTTACCATCTATGACCTGCTTACTTATTTTCCTTTCCGGTATGAAGATGACCGGCTCAAAGATTTGCGTGAAGTCGGGCATGATGAACGGGTGACGGTGACGGGGAGGGTGCATAGCGAACCCTCCCTCATCTATTATTCAAAAAAACGGTCACGCCTGTCGATGAAAGTGTTCGCAGGCGATTTTCTCATTACGGTTGTCTGTTTTAACCAGCCGTATTTGAAAAAGAAAATCCATGTCCATGATGAGATTACGGTTACCGGAAAATGGGACATGCACCGGCAGACGATTACGGCCCAATCCGTAAAAACAGGCACGGCTGATCAAACGTCCGGATTCGGGCCCGTCTATGCGGTGAAAGGAAAAATGACGGTAAAAACGTTGCGCAAATACATTCAATCCGCCTTTCATGCTTATGGCAGTGAAATCGAAGAGGCGCTCCCGGCAGAAATGCTTGCAAAATATAAATTAATGCCGAAAAAGCAGGCCATGTTTGCGATGCACTTCCCAAAATCGGAACAAGAAGTGAAAATGGCGAGAAGGACCATTGTATACGAAGAGTTTTTGGCTTTTCAGCTGAAGATGCAGGCGTTAAGGAAATTCGAGCGCGAACATTCAAACGGCCGGGCCATCCGCTATGATGTGCGGAAATTAAGACATTTTATCGACTCCTTGCCGTTTTCATTGACGGCCGCCCAGAAAAGAGTGGTAAACGAAATTTGCGCGGACATGAAGTCGCCGTTCCGCATGAACCGTTTACTCCAGGGGGATGTCGGCTCCGGGAAGACGGTCGTTGCTGCGATTGCGCTATACGCTGCGGTGACGGCGGGATTTCAAGGGGCACTGATGGTCCCGACGGAAATTCTCGCCGAGCAGCATGCCGAATCGCTTTGCCAGCTGCTCGAACCGCACGGCGTCCAGGTCGCTTTACTGACGAGCACCGTAAAAGGGAAACGGCGAAAAGCGCTTTTGGAACAGCTTGGTACAGGCGGTATCGATATTTTAATCGGCACGCATGCTTTAATCCAGGAAGATGTGGCATTTTCCCGGCTCGGCCTTGTGATCACAGATGAACAGCACCGGTTCGGGGTTGAGCAAAGACGGATCCTTCGCGAAAAAGGGATGAATCCGGATGTGCTTTTTATGACGGCGACGCCCATTCCGCGGACGCTTGCCATCACCGTGTTCGGCGAAATGGATGTTTCTGTCATTGACCAGATGCCAGCTGGCCGGAAAAAGATTGAAACGTACTGGGTGAAAAACAATCTGTTCGAAAGGGTGCTCGGCTTTATCGAAAAAGAGCTCAAAAAAGGCAGACAGGCGTATGTCATTTGTCCGCTCATCGAGGAATCCGATAAGCTTGACGTCCAGAACGCGATTGATGTGTATGCCATTTTAAACCAATATTTTAATGGCAGGTATACAGCCGGGCTGATGCATGGCAGGCTGCCGGGTGACGAAAAGGAAGCAGTCATGAAAGCGTTCAGCCGCAACGAAATTCAAGTGCTTGTGTCGACAACGGTTGTCGAAGTCGGGGTCAATGTGCCGAATGCGACCATTATGGTCATTTATGATGCCGAACGGTTCGGCCTTGCCCAGCTTCACCAGTTGCGCGGCCGTGTTGGCAGAGGCGATGCGCAATCGTATTGTATTTTGCTCGCCGACCCGAAAACAGAAATCGGCAAAGAGCGGATGAAAATTATGACGGAAACGGACAACGGCTTTGTTTTGAGCGAAAAAGATCTCGAGCTTCGCGGACCCGGCGATTTTTTCGGAAAAAAACAAAGCGGGCTGCCGGAATTTAAAGTGGCCGATATGGTCCATGATTTCCGGGCGCTTGAAACAGCCAGGCAGGATGCGCAGCAATTGATCAGTTCCGATACATTCTGGCATGACCCGGCTTTTTCACACTTGCGGCGCCAGCTTGAAGCATCAGGTGTGCTCGAAGGGGAGAAACTGGACTAAAGGGAGTTTGCGTTTTGCCAGGGCAGCTTTGGCAATTCTTGCAAACTTCCTTTTCTTTCTATATACTACGATTAGTACCAAGTCCTAAAATTTCGGATGGTGTCACCCATGAAAATGAAAAAAAAGGACCGGCAGCAAAGTTTGCAGGAAACCATCAGGCAGAATCCTTTTATCACAGATGAAGAACTGGCGGAAAAATACCATGTCAGCGTGCAGACGATCCGCCTTGACCGGCTGGAGCTTTCCATTCCGGAACTGCGGGAAAGGATCAAAAACGTTGCTGAAAAGCGGTTCGCCAATGAAGTAAGGGCGCTGCCGATCGAAGAAGTCATCGGGGAAGTGATCGATATCGAATTGGATCGCAGCGCCATCTCTATTTTTGATGTCAAAAAAGAACATGTTTTTAAGCGAAACGCCATCGCCCGCGGGCATCATCTGTTTGCGCAGGCCAACTCGCTTGCCGTTGCCGTCATTGATGATGAACTGGCCCTCACGGCGAAAGCCACCATCCGGTTTTTGCGGTCCGCGAAAATCGGCGACCGCGTCATTGCCAAGGCAAAAGTGGCGAACGTCAATCAGGAAAACGGCAGAACGACTGTGCTTGTTGAAAGCTATGTTGGCCGTGACCTCGTCTTTAAAGGCGAATTTGAAATGTATCGGGATCATGCCGGAAAAGGCGGCAGTGCTTAACTATGCTTCGCGGACAGGTAAACCATTTTCCCGGGTACCGGCACCCCCGGTTGCGGCATGGCCGGGAAAACTTTCGCACGGGAAAAGCTTGATTTTAGAAACGGGGCTGAACAGAATGAGATTAGCAATTGATGCAATGGGCGGGGATTATGCCCCAAAAGAAATTGTACAAGGGATTAACCGGGCTGTAAACGCATTTCCGGACACGGCGTTTATCCTGTTCGGGGACGAAACGCAAATCAGGAAGGAACTGGAAACGTCTGACCGCGTTGCCGTTATCCATACCGATGAGGTAATATCTGGAACAGACGAACCTGTGCGGGCAGTTCGCCGCAAAAAAAATTCTTCCATGGTGCGTATGGCCCAAGCCGTGAAAGACGGGGAAGCGGACGCGTGCATCTCGGCCGGAAATACGGGCGCTCTAATGGCATCCGGTCTCTTTGTGGTTGGCAGGATTGAAGGTATTGAAAGGCCGGCCCTTGCCCCGGTGCTCCCGACAACGGACGGGCGCGGTTTTGTCATGCTCGATCTCGGCGCAAACGCGGAAGCCAAGCCGGAACATTTGCTGCAGTTTGCCATCATGGGCTCGCTGTATGCCGAAAAGGTAAGAGGCTTAAAAAATCCGCGCGTCGGCCTCTTAAATATCGGAACAGAAGAAAAGAAAGGCAATGAATTAACAAAAAAAGCATTTCAACTTTTAAAAGAAACTGATTTGAATTTTACCGGCAATGTTGAAGCCCGCGACTTGCTCGAGGGGGCGGCGGATGTCGTTGTCACAGACGGGTTTACCGGCAATATGGTGCTGAAAACGATTGAAGGTACGGCCGGATCCTTGTTTTCCATGATCAAAAAAGTGTTCATGCACAATCTGAAGACAAAACTGGCCGCTGCGATGATCAAATCAGAACTGTCAGGCCTGAAAAATATCATGGACTACTCGGAATACGGCGGATCGGGTTTAATGGGGCTGAATGCGCCCGTCATTAAAGCACACGGGTCATCAAACGCCAATGCAATTTACAATGCGGTGCGGCAGGCGCGTGAAATGGTACAGTCTGACGTCACCGGCAAAATCAAACACGCAATTCAACAACTTGAACAAAAGTAAGGATGGAGGAAAAGAGATGGGGAAAATAGCATTTGTTTTTCCGGGGCAGGGATCCCAGACGGTTGGCATGGGGCAGTCGGTTGCCGGTGCAAATGAAAAAGCGGCGGCTGTTTTTCAAAAAGCAGATGAAAAGCTTGGGATGGACTTATCCGGGCTCATTCAAAACGGCCCGCTGGACAAACTGACCCGTACCGAAAATGCCCAGCCGGCCCTTTTAACGGTAAGCACTGCGATTTTACAGGTGCTTCAGGAAGCGGGCATCCATGCAGATTTCACAGCCGGGCACAGCCTTGGCGAATATTCGGCGCTTGTGGCAGCTGGCGCTTTGTCTTTTGAAGATGCCGTATATGCGGTACGCAAACGTGGCGAATATATGGATGAAGCATTCCCGAACGGTGCCGGGGCAATGTCCGCCGTGCTCGGGCTTGACCGCGGCGTGCTAGAGGAAGTTGCAGATGAAGTGAGCCGTGAAGGGGAAACGGTCCAGCTCGCGAATTTGAACTGTCCCGGCCAGATAGTCATTTCCGGGACAGCTGCCGGAATTGAGAAAGCGGGCGCCCTTGCCAAGGAAAGAGGGGCGAAACGCGTCCTCCCGCTTCAGGTAAGCGGGCCTTTCCACTCCAAATTGATGGAGCCGGCAGCGGAAAAATATAAGGCGGTTCTTGACGAAATTGCTATCCGGGATGCGGCGGTTCCTGTGATCGCCAATGTTGATGCCGAAGTGGAAACGGGCGCTCAGGACATCAAAGCAAATTGTATCCGCCAGCTCTATTCCCCTGTTTTATGGGAAGATTCTGTCAAAAAAATGATCAGCCTCGGCGTTGATACCTTTATTGAAGTCGGGCCGGGCAAAGTGCTTTCCGGATTAATCCGGAAAATTGACCGCAGCGTAAAAACATATGCCGTCCAGGATATGGAAACCCTGGAAGCTGCGGTTGGCGCGTTGCAAAAATAATGGAGGAGGAGACCGAATGCTTTTAAAAGACAAAGTTGCGCTTGTGACCGGTGCGTCCCGCGGCATCGGCCACGAAATCGCGCTTGCGTTTGCCGCTTCCGGCGCGCATGTTGTGGTCAACTATGCAGGGAATGCTGAAAAAGCGGAAGAAGTGGTAAACGCCGTCCGTTCTTATGGTGTGGAATCCTTTGCCATCCGGGCTGATGTTTCGAATGAATCGGAAGTGCAGGAAATGTTCAGACAGGTGCTGGAAAAATTCGGCAAACTTGATATATTGGTGAATAACGCCGGCATCACCCGGGATAACCTTTTGATGAGGATGAAAGAAGCAGAATGGGATGCAGTCATCGATACCAATTTAAAAGGGGTCTTCCTGTGCACAAAAGCGGCGGCGCGGCCGATGATGAAGCAGCGGAGCGGCAAAATCATTAATATTGCCTCGGTTGTCGGCATCAGCGGCAACCCCGGTCAGGCCAATTATACCGCTGCCAAAGCCGGCGTCATTGGGCTTACAAAAACGGCGGCGCGTGAGCTGGCAAGCCGCGGTATTACTGTAAACGCCATTGCCCCGGGCATGATTGAAACGGATATGACCGATAAGCTGACGGAAGACATCAAAGAAGGCATGCTGGGCCAAATCCCACTTTCCCGTTTCGGCAAGCCGGAAGATGTGGCAAAGACTGCCCTGTTTTTGGCAAGCAGCAGTTCCGACTACATCACCGGGCAAACGATCCACGTCGATGGCGGAATGGTCATGTAACGGTTGCGGCAAAGCTTGTTTTTAAGTTTCACTTTATTAATTATAAAAAATCCTCTATAATACCTTGAGGGGAGGTGAACCGCATGGCAGACGTATTAGAGCGTGTGACAAAGATCATCGTTGACCGCCTTGGTGTCGAAGAATCCAAAGTTACACTGGAAGCGAAATTCAAAGAAGATCTTGGCGCTGATTCCCTTGATGTAGTGGAATTGGTGATGGAATTGGAAGATGAATTCGGAATGGAAATTTCTGACGAGGATGCTGAGAAAATTGTAACAGTGGGTGACGCTGTAAATTACATACAAAATCAGCAGTAATCGTCTTCATGTAAAATGTCCCGCCCCATAAAGCGGGACATTTTTCTCTAATCCGGCGTCAATCGTCTCCTGCCTGAGGATGGTAAATGGGCAAAAAAGCGCGATCCCTTTTTGCCTATTTACGACCGCCCGGGTCCTGGGAGATGCCTTTGCGTTCAGCAGTATTTTTCTATATATTTAAGTTAAGTTGAAACTATATCAAGATATCGGGTGGATGAACGATGGTAAAAAAAATAAAATCAGATGAAGAACATGTAGTAAACAAATTCGGCAAGCTGCAGGAACAACTCGGGATCCATTTTCAAGACGTAAACCTGCTGAAACAGGCTTTTACGCATTCCTCCTATGTGAACGAGCATCCGGAAAAGCGCAGGCACGACAATGAAAGGCTTGAATTTTTAGGCGACGCCGTCCTGGAACTGACCGTGTCCCATTATTTATTTAATCGGTTCCCGTCGATGAACGAAGGGGAAATGACGAAATTGCGGGCGTCCGTCGTCTGTGAGCCGTCGCTTGTCATTTTTGCCAATGAGCTGCATTTTGGCGAGTATATCCTGCTCGGTAAAGGCGAGGAAATGACCGGCGGCAGAACGCGCCCGGCTCTTTTAGCCGATGTGTTTGAAGCGTTTATCGGCGCGCTTTATTTGGACAAGGGGTTAAAGGCTGTTGTTTCCCTTCTTGAAAAAGTTGTATTCCCGAAAATAGACGAGGGGCTCTTCAGCAGCACGGCGGATTATAAAAGCAAGTTGCAGGAGTACGTCCAAAAAAGAACATCCGGTGTGTTGGAATACACGATTCTCGATGAACGCGGCCCTGCGCATGACAAGGAGTTCATCTCCAGCGTGTCGCTAAACAATAAAGCGCTCGGGACAGGAAAAGGCCGCTCCAAAAAAGAAGCGGAACAGCAGGCTGCGCAAACGGCTTTATCCAATTTGCAGAAAGAAGAAAAAAAGAAGCCGTAAAGAATGGAGGGGGAACGGATTGTTTCTGAAACGTCTCGATGTGATCGGATTTAAGTCATTTGCGGACCGGATTTCCTTTGAATTTGTTCCGGGCGTGACAGCGGTTGTCGGCCCGAACGGCAGCGGCAAAAGCAATGTGATCGACGCCGTCCGCTGGGTGCTCGGTGAACAATCAGCGAAAAGCCTGCGCGGTGGAAAGATGGAAGATGTTATATTTGCCGGCAGCGATACAAGAAAACCACTGAATTTTGCAGAAGTGACGTTAACGCTTGAAAACGAAGGCCGCGCCCTTCCAATTGATTACCAGGAAGTGAGCGTGACAAGGCGGGTGTACCGTTCAGGGGAAAGCGAGTTTTATATCAATAAACAGCAATGCCGGTTGAAGGATATTGTGGAATTGTTTATGGATTCCGGCCTTGGCAAAGAAGCTTTTTCCATTATCAGCCAGGGGAAAGTGGAAGAAATTTTAAACAGCAAAGCGGAAGAACGCCGCAGCATTTTTGAAGAGGCAGCCGGCGTTTTAAAATATAAGACGCGCAAGAAAAAGGCGGAAGTGAAGCTTGCCGAAACGCAGGATAACTTAAACCGTGTTAGCGACATTCTGTATGAACTGGAAAGCCAGCTTGAGCCGTTGAAAATGCAGGCATCGGTCGCAAAAGATTATCTGGAACAAAAGGAAGCATTGAAAAATTATGAAATTGCCGTTTTGGCGTATGAAATAGAATCATTGCATGGCGAGTGGGAATCGCTTAAATCGCAGCTTGAAGCACACCGGGATAAAGAAGCGGGGCTCTCTTCCGAAATCCGCAAACAGGAAGCACAGCTGGAAGAAAAGCGCAATCAGCTGGACGCGCTCGATGAATCGATTCAAGACTTGCAGAATGTGCTGCTTCAAGCGACAGAAGAGCTGGAAAAACTCGAAGGGCAAAAAGAAGTGCTGAAGGAACGCAAAAAGAACGCCAGCGAGAACAAAGCCCAGCTTGAGAAAAATATAAATGAAGCGGAGAACGCTTTAAAAGAACTGGAAGCCCAAAAGGAAAAGCTTTTGCAAACGGCGGCGGAAAATGAACAAGCCTTATCGTCCCTGAAAGAAAGCGTGAAAGAGAAGGAAGCGGGCCTTTTCCGCCTCAGCACGAATCTGGAGGGAAAAATTGAGTCTTTAAAAAGCGACTATATTGAACTGCTGAATGAGCAGGCAAGCGGAAAAAATGAAAAGCGCCTGCTTATGCAGCAGCTGCAAACGTCGTTAAACCGCCTCAGCCGGCTTGAAGCCGAAAACCGGAAATATGTCGAAGAACGGGAAAAAGTGCGGGAAAAGAAAAAAATGGCGACCGGCCGCCTTGCAAAAATCAAACAGGAGCTGGAAGCGGCAGCCGGTGCCTATATGGAAAAGCAAAGGCAGCTGGAATCCGTAAACAGTCGGTATCAAAAACAGGAGTCCAATCTGTATCAGGCATACCAATATTTGCAAAAAGCGAAATCACGGAAAGAAACGCTTGAAGAGATGGAAGAAGATTATACCGGCTTTTACCAAGGCGTGCGTGCAATTTTGAAAGCCCGCGGCAAACAGCTGGAAGGCATTGAAGGTGCTGTGGCTGAACTGGTCCGGGTGCCCGCGCCTTACGAAAAAGCGGTTGAAACAGCACTGGGTGCTTCGATGCAGCATATTGTGACAGAAACGGAACGGCATGCGCGGCACGCCATTGCATTTTTAAAAGAACGAAAGGCCGGGCGGGCGACTTTTTTGCCGCTCGATATTATTAAGCCGCGGGCCATTCCGGAAGCAAGCCTCAAACCGCTCCGCAATGAAGAGGCGTACGTCGGCGTGTGCGCGGAGCTTGTCCGCTTTGAAAGCCGCTACCAGTCCATTGTGTCCAATCTGCTCGGCCATGTCCTTGTAGTCCGTGATTTAAAAAGTGCAAACAAAATCGCCAAAATGCTCGGCTACCGCTACCGCATCGTGACGCTTGACGGGGATGTTGTTAATCCGGGCGGCTCGATGACAGGCGGGGCTTCGAAACAAAACAGTGTGTCACTCCTTTCGAGAAAAAGCGAACTGGAAGCATTAAAAGAAAAGCTTGCCGGCATGGAAAAAACAACGATGGCGCTTGAAACGGAAGTCAAAGCATTGAAAGCCGAAGCTTCCCGCATGCAACAGGAG
The DNA here is from genome assembly GCF_025905465.1 of Weizmannia sp. WK01. Lineage (NCBI taxonomy): Bacteria > Bacillati > Bacillota > Bacilli > Caryophanales > Bacillaceae > Heyndrickxia > Weizmannia sp. WK01. The sequence continues at coordinate 1,456,925 of NZ_CP109616.1, forward strand.
CTGGATGAAGCGAGGAAAAACGGCGAAGCGCTGAGACTTGGAGAACAGCAGGCGAAAGCGGAACTGGAACGGCTTGCGGTTGAGGAAAAAAATCTGGATGAGCACCTGCTCGTCTACGATATGGAAAAACAAGAGGCGGAAAAGCAGCAGGATGAAGCCCGTAAACGGATCGGCGAACTGGAAGATATGCTGGCGCGTACCGGCGAAAAAGCGCAGCAACTGGAAGCGGAAATTGAAGCCCTGACCGTAAAGAAAAACGATGATTCGACGGCAAAAAGCAGGCTCCAGGGCGAACTGAGCGATTTAAAATCGACGCTTGCCGTAAAGATGGAACAGGCGGCGCGCGACCGCGAAGAGCTTGCGCGGCTCGACCGTGAAATAAAGGAGTGGGCGTCACGTAAAGCGCGTTACGATGAGCAGTACCACTTTCTTACGGACGAATCGAAGAAGCATCACATGTCGGAAAGCGAACTGGCAGAAGCGGCCGAACAAAAAGCGCGTGACAAAAACGATACGCTCGCCTTTATCGCCGTGCGCAGGGAAGAACGGGCCCGGCTGACAGCAGAGATGGAAGACCTGGAACGCGGCCTGAAGGAATGGAAACGGCAGCAAAAAGGGCTCCAGCAGGCCATTCAGGATGAAGAAGTCAAAGCAAACCGGCTGGATGTGGAACTTGAGAACCGGCTTCAAAGGCTCCGCGAAGAATACACGCTCACCTTTGAAGCCGCGAAAGAAGCCCGCCCGCTCAATGTTTCCCTGGAGGAAGCACGCAAAAAAGTGAAGCTGATCAAACTGTCGATTGATGAGCTTGGCGCCGTCAATCTCGGCGCGATCGAAGAATATGAGCGCGTATCGGAACGTTACCAGTTTTTAAAAGAACAGGAGACCGACCTGCTTGAAGCAAAAGACACCCTTGACCAGGTGATTACGGAAATGGACGGCGAAATGGTCCGCCGGTTCGATGAGACGTTTAACGCCATCCGGAACGAATTCGAACCCGTTTTCCGCGAGCTTTTTGGCGGTGGGAGAGCGGATTTGCGGCTGACGGATCCGAAAGATTTGCTTACGACAGGCGTGGAAATTTTCGCGCAGCCGCCGGGGAAAAAACTGCAAAATCTCGGGCTGCTTTCAGGCGGCGAAAGAGCGCTGACCGCGATCGCGCTTTTGTTTGCGATTTTGCGTGTGCGCCCGGTGCCGTTTTGCATTCTCGATGAAGTGGAAGCTGCGCTGGATGAAGCCAATGTATACCGGTTTAGCAAATATTTGAAACAATTCAGTGCGGAAACCCAGTTTATTGTCATCACCCACCGGAAAGGAACGATGGAGGAAGCGGACGTCCTCTACGGGGTTACGATGCAGGAATCCGGCGTATCGAAGCTTGTGTCGGTCAAACTGGAAGAATCAACCGACCTCGCTTTTCAAACGTCTTAAACAGGCGAATCAGCGCCGTGTTTAAAAAGAAGCGCCCGTGCCACAAGCGGGCCGGCAGGGATAAAAATCAGGCCGGCGATTTTTACGACTGCTCGTGCGGCTTTTATGCCGCACAAGCTGATACGCAAATTCAGGAAAGCCAAAGGAAGTGGACAAATGAGCTTTTTTAAAACATTAAAAGACAAATTCACCCGGCAAGCCGATACGGTAACCGATAAATTTAAAACCGGGCTTGCAAAAACGCGCGATAATTTCTCGAACAAAGTCAACAATCTTGTCGCGCGTTACCGGAAAATCGATGAAGACTTTTTCGAAGAACTGGAAGAAATTTTAATTCAGGCGGATGTCGGCTTCCAGACCGTGATGGAACTAATCGATGAATTAAAAATGGAAGTGAAACGGAAAAACATTAAAGACCCTTCTGAAGTCCAGTCCGTGATTTCCGAAAAACTGGTTGACATTTATTCGGCCGGCGAAGATGCCCCGAACCGGCTTAACATCCAGGACGGCGCCTTGACCGTTATTTTGTTTGTCGGCGTAAATGGCGTCGGCAAAACGACTACGATCGGTAAGCTCGCCCATATGCTGAAGCAGCAGGGGAAAAAAGTGATCATGGCAGCCGGCGATACATTCCGCGCCGGCGCGATTGAACAGCTTGAAGTCTGGGGAGAGAGGGTCGGCGTGGAAGTGATCAAACATTCGGAAGGATCCGATCCAGCCGCTGTCATGTTTGACGCCGTCCAGGCAGCGAAAGCAAGAAATGCAGATGTGCTGCTTTGTGATACGGCGGGCCGCCTGCAAAACAAGGTCAATTTGATGAAGGAACTGGAAAAAGTAAAGCGTGTCATCGAACGGGAAATCCCGGGCGCCCCGCATGAAGTGCTGCTCGTTTTGGATGCCACCACCGGGCAAAATGCGATGGTGCAGGCTAAGACGTTTAAAGAAGCAACAGACGTAACCGGGATTGTGCTGACAAAATTGGATGGCACGGCAAAAGGCGGGATTGTGCTCGCGATCCGGAACGAACTCCATATTCCCGTCAAATTCGTCGGCCTCGGCGAGAAAATGGATGACCTTCAGCCGTTTGATGCGGAAAAATATGTGTACGGGTTGTTTTCCGATCTGATCGATGAAGTGCCGGAAGAACAAGCCTGACCGTATGTGGGCCGTACTGCGAATCAGAAGGCCGCGGTATTAAAGCCCGCCGGGAGCGCTTCAAATCGGTTGTGGGGAAACGAACTTGTTTTCATTGACAAAAAACAGGAATCTTTGTATTCTGTGTTTATGTAAAGCATTTTCACTTAACAGGGGGAAGAAGCCATGCTGGAGAAAACAACGCGAATGAATGATTTGTACGATTTTTACCAATCGTTGTTGACTCCGAAGCAGCGCAGCTATATGTCCCTCTATTATCTCGACGACTTGTCGCTTGGCGAAATCGCCGAACAATACGGTGTGAGTCGTCAAGCGGTTTACGATAATATCAAACGCACCGAACAAACGCTTGAAGACTATGAAAAAAAGCTTGGTTTATTGGAAAAATTTCAAGCGCGCACACGCATTTTCCGGTCGATGCGCAATCTTTTGGCGCATGATGCCAATCCGGAACTGTTGCGGCTTGTCGATGCGCTCGAAAAATTGGAATAGGGGGCGGAAAAATGGCATTTGAAGGACTCGCAGAACGCCTGCAGGGCACGATGCAGAAAATCCGCGGAAAAGGCAAGGTCACGGAAAGCGACGTCAAAGAAATGATGCGGGAAGTCCGTCTTGCCCTTCTGGAAGCTGACGTCAACTTCAAAGTGGTAAAAGATTTTGTAAAAAAAGTGAGTGAACGTGCGGTTGGCCAGGATGTGCTGAAAAGCCTGACGCCCGGGCAGCAGGTCATCAAAATTGTCCAGGAAGAGCTGACCAACCTTATGGGCGGATCGCAGAGCAAGATTGCCGTTGCAAAGCGCCCGCCAACCGTCATCATGATGGTTGGCCTGCAGGGTGCCGGGAAAACGACGACATCCGGGAAACTGGCCAACCTGTTGCGAAAAAAATACAACCGGACCCCGCTGCTCGTTGCGGCCGATATTTACCGCCCCGCTGCAATCAAGCAGCTGGAAACGCTCGGCAAACAACTCGGCATGCCGGTGTTTTCGCTTGGCGACAAAATCAGCCCGGTGGAAATTGCCAGGCAAGCGATTGAAAAAGCAAAAGAAGAACATCACGATACCGTCATCATCGATACGGCCGGCCGCCTCCATATTGACAGCGAGCTGATGAATGAACTGAAGGAAATCAAGGAACTTGCGCATCCGGATGAAATTTTTCTTGTCGTCGATGCGATGACAGGCCAGGATGCCGTAAATGTCGCACAAAGTTTTAATGACCAGCTCGGCATCACTGGCGTCATCCTGACGAAGCTTGACGGCGACACGCGCGGCGGGGCGGCTTTATCGATCCGGGCCGTAACCGAAAAGCCGATTAAATTTGCCGGGATGGGCGAGAAAATGGATGCGCTCGAACCGTTTCACCCGGAAAGGATGGCCTCCCGTATTCTCGGCATGGGCGATATTCTGTCGCTGATTGAAAAAGCACAGGAAACTGTCGACGAAGAAAAAGCGCGCGCGCTCGAAAAGAAAATGCGGGACCAGTCATTTACGCTCGATGATTTCCTTGAACAGCTCGGCCAGGTCCGGAAAATGGGGCCGCTCGGCGACATTTTGAAAATGATCCCGGGGGCCAACCGGATGAAAGGGATGGATAATCTGCAAATTGATGAGAAACAAATTGCGCATGTTGAAGCGATTATCCAGTCGATGACAAAGCAGGAAAAAATCCGCCCGGACATCATCAATGCAAGCCGGAAAAAACGGATTGCGAAAGGTTCCGGCCGCCCGGTACAGGAAGTCAACCGGCTTTTGAAACAGTTTGAAGAAATGAAGAAAATGATGAAACAACTGCAGGGCATGAATCAAAAAGGCCGGAAAAAAGGCTTTAAATTCCCTTTTATGTAAAAAACGAGGGTGTTAAGAGAAAAGACTTTACACCATCATGATTTTCTGATATGATACAGTCTTGTGAGAAACTTTTTTGGAGGTGTATGATTAAAATGGCAGTAAAAATCCGCTTGAAACGCATGGGCACAAAAAAATCCCCGTTTTACCGCATTGTTGTGGCAGATTCCCGTTCACCGCGTGATGGACGTTTTATTGAAACAGTAGGAACTTACAATCCTGTTGTAGATCCTGCAGAAGTCAAAATCAACGAGGAAGCCGCGCTCCAATGGCTGAAAAACGGCGCCCAACCGTCTGACACGGTACGCAACTTGTTTTCAAAACAAGGCATTATGGAAAAATACCATAACGAAAAACACGGCAAATAATCATGGACCAACAGATGGATGATTTAATCCTTTCGATCGTCAAGCCGATTGTCGGCCATCCGGATGAGGTGCGAGTAGAGCGGGATGAACAAGAATCCGGAACGCTCTACCGCCTGATTATCCATCCGGATGATGCCGGCATGGTTATTGGCAAAAAAGGGCGTACCGCAAAGGCCATCCGTACGGTCGTATATGCTGCGGCCGGCGTGCACGGGCATAAAAAAATCCGTCTTGAAATTGCCGAATAACGGACAACGATGGATAGAACACCAGAGAAAGGGAGGCGCACACCTCCCTTTTTACATACATCTTTCGGGCTTTCCCCTCATCTTAACCGACATCCGCTTTTTCCGGCTTCTTTTATTTGGGTTGCTAATAAATGGCGAAAAGGAGGGCAGGGCATCTTGAAAATCCTTCAAAAAGTGACGGTCAAGCAAATCCTGACCGAAAAGAGCAAAGGGATGCTTTTGGATACATACCGGCAAAAGAAACAACAACTTCAAAAAGAATGTGAGCAGCTCCGGTTTGAAACGAAAAAACTGGAAAAACAAAAAAAGTTTTCGGGAACCAATTTAAAAATGCATTTTGAAAAAGAAATTGAAAGCCGGCAGGAGAAAATCAAACTGGTGGAGTTTCAAATTGAACAACTGCTTTTGCTTCCGATCGGGACGGAATTAAAAGAAAAAGAAATGCACGCTATTGTTGACGTCCGGGAAGGCGACGACTGGAGTGCGGTGACAAAAGAGAAATCGATTATTATAAAAGACGGCATCATCCATGAAATTCGCGAGAGGTGAGAATATGACACAATGGTTTAATGTCGGCAAAATCGTCAATACACACGGCATCCGCGGAGAAGTGCGGGTCATTTCCAAAACGGATTTCAAAGCGGAACGGTATAAACCGGGCAATACGCTTTACTTGTTTCTTCCCGGCTGCAATGAACCGGTTGCGCTTACGATTGAATCTCACCGGGTGCATAAGCAGTTTGATTTGCTGAAGTTTGAGGGCTTTGATTCGATTGAGGAAGCCGAGAAATGGAAAGGCGGCATGCTGAAAGTTTCCGAAGACCAGCTGGATGAACTTGGCGAAAATGAGTTTTATTTTCATGAAATCATCGGCTGCGAAGTCGTGACAACCGCAGGCGAGAAAGTCGGGACGGTAAAAGAGATTTTAACGCCCGGGGCAAATGACGTCTGGGTGGTGAAAACAGCGCAGCAGGAAGAGGCGCTAATCCCGTATATTGAAGACGTCGTCAAAAAAGTCGACAAAAAAGAAAAAAGAATTGTAATTGAACCGATGGAAGGGCTTTTGCCATGAAAATAGATATATTGACGCTGTTCCCGGAAATGTTTGAAGGCGTTCTCGGATCCTCCATTTTAAAAAAAGCAGAAGAAAAAGGGATCGTCCATTATCATCTGGTCAATTTCCGTGAATACAGCGACAACAAGCATAAAACCGTCGATGACTACCCGTACGGCGGCGGGGCGGGCATGGTGTTAAAGCCCCAGCCGGTGTTCGATGCTATCGAAGACCGGCTTGAGGGAAGCGAAAAAAAGCCGCGCATCATTTTGCTCTGCCCCCAGGGGGAAACGTATACGCAACAAAAAGCGGAAGCGTTTGCGGAAGAAGAACATCTGATCTTTATTTGCGGCCATTACGAAGGGTATGATGAACGGATCCGGACGCTTGTAACCGATGAAATCTCAATCGGAGACTATGTGTTAACGGGCGGCGAGCTGGGCGCAATGGTCATGATCGACAGCATCGTCCGCCTGCTTCCCGGTGTTTTGGGCAATGAAACCTCGCCTGTTACTGATTCTTTTTCGACCGGGCTGCTGGAACATCCGCATTATACGCGGCCGGCGGATTTTCGCGGAATGAAGGTGCCGGACGTGTTATTATCCGGAAATCACCGGCTGATTGAAGAATGGCGCGAAAAAGAGTCGCTGTACCGCACCTATACGAGAAGGCCGGATCTTTTACGCGGATATCCGCTCTCCGAAAAGCAAAAAGCGTGGCTGAAAGAATGGGAAGAAAAACGCGGATAGCTGTTGCAATCAGCATGCGTTTATGCTAAGATTGCTTTTGTGGTTTGCTTGAAAACAAGGCAGACCGCCGTAAAACGATGTTCCGCTGCAAATACGATGGAAGATTTGCAAGAGCATTTGTTGGAAGGAGTTGAATACGATGCACAATATTATTGACGAAATTACAAAAGATCAACTTCGCACTGATCTGCCTGCTTTCCGCCCGGGGGATACGGTCCGCGTCCATGTAAAAGTTATCGAAGGTTCACGCGAACGTATCCAGGTTTTTGAAGGTGTGGTCATTAAACGCCGCGGCGGCGGGATCAGCGAAACGTTTACAGTCCGGAAAGTTTCTTACGGTGTCGGCGTTGAACGTACATTCCCGCTCCATACACCAAAAATTGCGAAGCTTGAAGTCGTGCGTCGCGGTAAAGTTCGCCGTGCGAAACTTTACTACCTGCGTAATCTGCGCGGTAAAGCTGCCCGTATTAAAGAAATTCGCTAATTTGCTGCAACGGCTGTTCGAAAAGGGGCTATCATGGCCCCTTTTCTTCATACTTATACATAAATAACCCGGGTGTCTCTGAGGTTTTCAATCGGCAACCAATCCTGTTATAATGCAAAATATCAGGGAATATACGCTTATGGATACATGGAATGAGGCGGTGTAAATAAATGGCAAAACAGAAAAAACCAAAAAATGAACTGTTCGAATGGGTGAAAGCGCTGCTGATTGCTGTGGCACTGGCCGGCATTTTGCGCTACTTTTTCTTCGCCCCGATCGTGGTCGACGGCTCTTCCATGATGCCGACTTTGAAAAACGGCGACCGGATGATTGTGAATAAAATCGGGAGCCCGAAACGGTTCGACATCATCGTTTTCCACGCCCCGGAAGGCAAAGATTATATCAAAAGGGTCATCGGGCTGCCGGGCGACCGGATCGAGTATAAAAATGACATCCTGTATATTAACGGGAAAGCGTATAAAGAGCCTTATCTCGATAAATATAAAAAAGCCGTAGCCGACGGACCGCTTACGGAAGATTTTACCTTAAAAGACTATATCGGGCGCGACACGGTGCCAAAAGGGCAGATTTTTGTGATGGGCGATAACCGCCGGTACAGCAAAGACAGCCGCCAGATCGGGACGATTCCGCTCAGCAAGGTGGTCGGGGAGACAAACTTTGTATACTGGCCGGTGAAAGATGCCCATATGATCAATAAATAAGCGCCCGTTCGTTGCGCATTTTACGGAAAAAAGTAACCGTTATGGAGTTGACGCATGATGGCAATACAATGGTTTCCGGGCCATATGGCGAAGGCAAGGAGAGAAGTGACCGAAAAATTAAAACTGGTCGATATTGTTTTTGAATTGCTTGATGCAAGGATCCCGGTTTCCTCCGCCAATCCGATGCTGGATGAACTGATTCAGCAAAAGCCGCGGATCAAATTGCTGAACAAGGCCGATATGGCAGATCCGGCCGCTACAGCCCGCTGGCTTGAAAAATTGTCCGGCGGCAATACGCATGTCCTTGCCATTGACGCGCAAAGCGGAAAAGGGCTCGACAAAATGGTGAAACTGGCTGAACAGATTTTGGAGCCAAAATGGGAGAGGATGCGGGCAAAAGGCATCCGGCCGCGTGCGATCCGGGCCATGATTGTCGGAATTCCGAACGTCGGTAAATCGACGCTCATTAACCGGCTTGCCGGGAAAAATATCGCCAAAACCGGCAATACGCCGGGCGTGACAAAAGCGCAGGCATGGATAAAAGTCGGGAAAACGATGGAGCTCCTCGATACGCCTGGGATCCTTTGGCCGAAATTCGAAGACAAAGAAACCGGTTATAAGCTCGCTTTAACCGGTGCGATTAAAGACACGATCCTCAACCTGCAGGACGTTTCCGTATTTGGCCTGCGTTTTCTTGAAAAACATTATCCCGGCACATTAAAAGCCCGGTACAAGCTTGAGGATATCCCGGATATTGTCCCCCTTTTTGACCATATCGGTCGCCTGCGCGGCTGCTTGCGGGCGGGAGGGGAAATCGATTACGACAAAACGGCTGAAGTGATTATCCGTGATATCCGCGGCATGAAACTGGGGCCTCTGACATTTGATTTGTAATAAGCGCTCTCCGTAAGGGAGTGCTTATTTTTCGGGGAGGGGAAACATTGAAAATCAGTGAAATTGAAGCGCGTCTTCAGGAAATCACAAACCCGTCCGATCCGTTTATCCAGGCGCTAGGCCGGGACGAACGGAAAGGCGCACAAAAAGCGCTGGAAAAATGGATGAGAAAATTACAAAAAGAGCGTGAACAGCTTGAAAAATTCCGGGAGATGGGACGGTTTGAAGACGCCCTGCGCAGCCACGGCTGCCGCCTGATCGCCGGAATTGACGAGGCAGGCAGGGGGCCGCTTGCCGGGCCAGTTGTAGCCGCTGCCGTCATTCTTCCAGAAGATTTTTACCTGCCCGGCCTGAACGATTCCAAACAGCTTTCCGAAAAACAGCGGGAGGCCTTTTTTGCGCGGATCCAGGAAGAAACCCTTGTCGGCGTCGGCTTTGCCAGCGCAGAAGAAATTGACAGGATGAATATTTACGAGGCGGCCAAAAAGGCGATGCTTGCGGCTTTGGGCCATTTGCCTGCTGCTCCTGACCATTTGCTGATCGATGCGATGGAAATTCCCGCTTCGTACCCGCAAACTTCGATTGTAAAAGGGGATGCGAAAAGCATTTCAATTGCCGCGGCATCTGTGGTTGCAAAAGTAACGAGAGACCGGTATATGCAGGAAATGGATGAAAAATATCCCGGTTACGGTTTCGCCATACATAAGGGGTACGGGACGAAAAAACATCTGGAAGCGCTCATGAAGCTTGGCCCGTGCCCGATCCATCGAAAATCGTTTGCGCCGATTAAAGACAGACCGGCAATCCGCCGATAAATAAGCAAGAAGAAAGAAACAGGGCGGGGGAATAGCATGCAAATTTTTTTAGGCAAACAGCCATTTTCTATTGATGCCGGCTCAAATATCCGCACGTTTGCATTTCAAACGGGGCAGATTTTTTCCGGTGCCATCCAAAAACTGTTTCCAAATGACACCGCACTTGTCCAGGCAGGCGGGCGTACATTTGCCGCGAAACTCGAAGTGCCGCTTGAAGCCGGAAAAAACTACTGGTTTCAAACGGTTTTGGCCGACGGTGAAGTGCAGTTGAAAATGCTTTCGGAAGCCGATGCAAACGGCATGGCCGGGAAAGCTTTGCTCCCGCAAATGCAACTGCCGCCAGGAAAAACGTTCCAGTCCCTTGTTTCGTACTTGGCTGAACAGGAAATTCCGTTTACGAAAAATGACATTGCTGCGATCGGCGCATGGCTGAAGCATGTACCGGATCTGGCAAACGGGCTGGAAACGGCTGCCTTTATGCTCCAAGAAGGCTTTCCTGTGTCAGAGGGCGTGTTCACTTCGCTCCTTGCCGCAGGTCAAAACATACCGGCGGATCAGCTTTTAAACCGGTTGCAGCAGGCGCTCAAGCAGGGGGAACAGACGCCGGAAACGAGGCAATTGCTTGCACTTATCGGGGAGCTTGGGACAGGCAGCGAGCAGGTGACAGGAGAGGCGTTACGCCGGCAAATCAAAGAGAAGATTCAAAAAATGGGACTTTTTTATGAGGCGGGGCTTTTGCATGAGGACAAAGCCGCGGACAAGGACGGGCTGACTTTAAAAGCGCTGCTTGTTGATTTGCTGCAAAAAGGCGGGGGAACAAAAGCTGCCCGGGATGCAGCAGACGAAATCGTACAGAAACTGAACGGCCAGCAGCTGCTCGCGCTTTCCGGCGGGGTAGTGCAGCACATTTGGATGGAAATTCCGCTTTCATTCGCGCACTTTCAAACGAATGCCGTTGTACAATGGTCAGGCAGGCGGAAAAATGGCGGAAAAATAGACAGTAATTATTGTAAAATCATTTTTTACTTGAATCTTCAGTTTATGAAAGAAACATTGGTCGAGATGAATGTGCAAAACCGGATCGTTTCCATCCGCATTTCCAGTTTGAAAAAGGGTCTTCAGGAAGCCGTGAAGCCTTTTTTGCCGGCTTTAAAGGAAGGCCTTTCCAAAACCGGTTACACATTGTCTGACGTTCGGTTCGGGGAATTCCAGCCGGATGCTGTGCGTGCCACGCTCAGCCGGCCGGAGGTTTCCGGGAAAGGGGTTGATCTTAGGATATGAAGGATCCACAAAAGGACATAAAAGAAGCGGTCGCGCTCCAGTACAGCCCGGATGCGCATTCCGCCCCTGTCGTGAAGGCAAAAGGTAAAGGGGATGTGGCCAGGCGGATTATTGAAGAAGCAAAAAAAGCGAATGTTCCGATCCAGCAGGACCCGGATCTTGCCGCACTGCTCGGCCGGCTTGACATCAACGAAGCGATCCCGGAAGAACTGTATGCAGCTGTGGCCGAGGTGTTTGCCATGATTTACCGCCTCGACCAGTCGCTAAAAAACAAGGATAAAAAATGAACGAAAGCTGACCATTAAGCCTGGGCACCCATTTGCATAAAGGCTGCGGTGACAATAGGCCAACGACCAGTAAAATCACGTCCATTTTATACCGAAAAAAATATTCTTGAATAATAATAGCCATTTTAGTTCATTATGGTAGACATCTTTTCCGATGTTTATTAAAATGAAAGCGCAGTTAATTTTTTGAACAGTTTGATAGGAGGATGGAACATGAATATTCACGAGTATCAGGGCAAAGAGATCCTGAGAAAATACGGGGTCGCTGTGCCGAACGGGAAAGTGGCCTTCACCGTGGATGAAGCGGTGGAAGCAGCGAAATCGCTCGGTACACAAGTATGTGTGGTAAAAGCGCAAATTCATGCCGGCGGCCGCGGAAAAGCAGGCGGCGTCAAAGTGGCAAAAAATTTGGATGAGGTTCGTACATACGCACAGGAACTGCTTGGCAAAACGCTTGTGACGCATCAGACAGGCCCTGAAGGAAAAGAAGTGAAGCGCCTCTTGATCGAAGAAGGGTGCGACATTCAAAAAGAATACTATGTCGGCCTTGTTTTGGACCGTGCCACAAGCCGGGTTGTGCTGATGGCTTCTGAAGAAGGCGGCACGGAAATTGAAGAAGTGGCGGCGAAAACACCGGAAAAGATTTTTAAAGAAACCATTGACCCGGCAGTCGGGCTCTTGCCATTCCAGGCGCGCCGCATTGCGTTCAACATCAATATTCCTGCTAAACTTGTAAATCAGGCCGTTAAATTTATGACAGGCCTTTATCAAGTATTTGTGGAAAAAGACTGCTCGATCGCGGAAATCAATCCGCTTGTTGTAACCGGCGACGGAAAAGTAATGGCGCTCGATGCCAAATTGAATTTTGATTCGAACGGCTTGTTCCGCCAGCAGGATGTTCTGGCGTACCGCGATCTCGAAGAAGAAGATCCGAAAGAAATTGAAGCGTCGAAATACGATTTGAGCTATGTCGCCCTTGACGGCAATATCGGCTGCATGGTAAACGGCGCCGGCCTTGCGATGGCGACAATGGACATTATTAAATATTACGGCGGCGATCCGGCCAACTTCCTTGATGTCGGGGGTGGCGCAACGGAAGAAAAAGTAACGGAAGCGTTTAAAATCATTTTATCGGATGAAAAAGTCAAAGGCATTTTTGTCAACATTTTCGGCGGCATTATGAAGTGCGATGTCATTGCTTCCGGCGTCGTTGCAGCCACAAAACAAGTCGGACTCGACATCCCGCTCGTTGTCCGTCTTGAAGGGACCAATGTGGAACTTGGGAAGAAAATTTTAAACGAATCTGGGCTGAAAATTGTTGCCGCTGAATCGATGGCAGACGGCGCGCAAAAAATTGTCGAACTGGTCAGCTGACAGCAGCTGTTCATTCAGACAAAATGCGAACAAATATTCTTGAATGAAGAAGGCAGGGGAAAAAAGTGAGCATTTATGTAAATAAAGACACGAAAGTCATTGTCCAGGGGATTACCGGGAAAACGGCGCTTTTCCATACAAAACAATGCTTGGAATACGGGACGAAAATTGTCGGCGGCACAAGCCCTGGCAAAGGCGGGACTGAAGTAGAAGGCGTGCCGGTCTTTAATACGGTGAAAGAAGCCGTTGAAAAAACGGGCGCAACCGTTTCAGTTATCTATGTGCCGGCTCCGTTTGCGGCAGATGCGATTATGGAAGCGGTCGATGCAGAACTCGATCTTGTCATCTGTATTACGGAGCATATCCCGGTATTGGATATGGTCAAAGTGAAACGTTATATGGAAGGAAAGAAAACGCGCCTGATCGGGCCGAACTGCCCGGGCATCATCACGCCAGACGAATGCAAAATCGGCATTATGCCGGGTTATATTCATAAAAAAGGCCATGTCGGCGTTGTTTCCCGTTCCGGTACGCTGACTTATGAAGCCGTCCATCAGCTGACGCGCGCCGGCATCGGTCAGACAGGGGCGATCGGCATCGGCGGCGACCCTGTGAACGGCACCAATTTTATTGATGTATTAAAAGAATTTAACAATGATCCGGAAACGGAAGCGGTCATTATGATCGGTGAAATCGGCGGGACGGCGGAAGAAGAAGCCGCCAAATGGGTGCAGGCAAACATGAAGAAACCGGTTGTCGGATTTATCGGCGGTGTCACCGCGCCTCCTGGAAAACGGATGGGCCACGCCGGCGCCATCATTTCAGGCGGCAAAGGAACCGCAGCGGAAAAGATCCGCACGATGAACGAATGCGGCATCCAAGTAGCCGAAACGCCGGCTGTCATTGGGGAAACGCTCGTTCGTGTACTGAAGGAAAGAGGCCTTTACGAGAAATGTAAAAACCTTTAAGCGGCGGCACCGGCCGTCCCGGAACCCGCATTTTCCGGGACAGTCCGGTAAAACTGCCTGGATCCGGCTGCCATTTTTAAGCGTGCAGCCGGGTCCTAAATGTTTTTCTTTTTCAATGAAATACGGTTTGAAAGCGAGGCAAACAATGGAACCATTAAAAATCAAATACATTCATTTGGATCATTGCAGGGGAATTTCCCGCGTGCAAAAAATGAAAATCCTCGAATTTGATCCGCTGCTTGAAAAAATCTGCCGGATTCCCCCTGAAACACTGCGCGCCATGCTTCATATGCAAAAGGAAACATTTGAACGCTTTTATGAAGATCTTCTTCATCTTGACATCAAACCCTATTTAACCCTCTACCAGAAAAAACAGATCCGAATGACAGCCCGTTTTGAACCGGAATATCCGCCGCTTCTGAAAGAAACGTACCAGCCTCCTGCCGTACTCTATTCAATCGGAAATGTATCATTGCTGAAAAACCGTGCGCTGGCCGTTGTCGGGTCAAGAAAGGCCGGTTCCTATGCAGAAAAAGTCGCCGATCATTTGCTGCCACCCCTGATCGAAAAACAGTTTGCCATTGTCAGCGGGCTGGCGAGAGGGGCGGATTCGATTGCCCACCGTGCCGCCATGAAATACGGGGGGAAGACGATTGCGGTGCTCGGAAGTGGGTTTTTTCATATTTATCCGCGGGAAAATATACAAATGGCGGAAAAAATAAAACAGGGCCATTTACTGCTGTCGGAATATCCGCCGTTTACGCGCCCGGAAAAATGGCGTTTTCCGGAACGCAACCGGATCATCAGCGGCATTTCTGAAGGTGTGCTCGTGCTTCAGGCGGAAAAACGGAGCGGCTCCCTGATCACGGCAGATTACGCCCTCCAGGAAGGCCGGGAAGTTTTCAGCGTGCCGGGAAACGTGCTGGACAGCCTGTCGAAAGGAACAAACCATCTTATCCAGCAGGGCGCAAAATTGGTAACATGCAGCGGAGACATTTTGGAAGAACTGCTTCCGACAAGGTAAAAAATAGTTAGAGAAAATTCATAAATGGGCAGTGATTTTCCGATTTTGTGAAAAAACGCATGATTTTTGGATAAAATGGTTATAAAATAGAGAAAGAAAAGATAAAATTTTCAAAATGAAACCGCTTGCGATGTTGATTTTTCATCATTCGTGCTGTTACAATTGACAAATGCGGGCATCCATGCCCATAATTACAAATGATTTTGTTTGAAAAATGAAAGCAAAGTTGCTGCAAAGAGAGGGTATAAGCTCTCCAGGGAGGATTTTTGAATGTCAGACTACTTAGTGATTGTAGAATCACCTGCAAAAGCGAAAACGATTGAAAAATATTTGGGAAAAAAATATAGAGTGAAAGCTTCCATGGGGCATGTGCGCGACTTGCCGAAAAGCCAAATGGGGGTGGATGTGGACGACCATTTTAAGCCGAAGTACATTACAATCAGGGGCAAGGGGCCGGTCTTAAAAGATTTGAAAAACGCGGCCAAAAAAGCAAAAAAAGTCTATCTTGCCGCCGACCCTGACCGCGAAGGGGAAGCAATTGCCTGGCATCTCGCCAACAGCTTGAATCTGGATGTGCATTCGGACTGCCGCGTCGTGTTTAATGAAATTACAAAGGACGCGATTAAAGAATCATTTAAACATCCGCGCCCGATCAATATGGACCTTGTCGATGCCCAGCAGGCAAGACGGATTTTGGATCGTCTCGTCGGTTATAACATTAGCCCGCTTTTATGGAAGAAAGTGAAAAAAGGTTTGAGTGCGGGTAGGGTACAGTCCGTTGCCGTCCGCCTTATCATCGACCGGGAAAATGAAATTAAATCGTTTGTGCCGGAAGAGTACTGGACGATTGCCGGGTCCTTTAAAAAAGGGAAAGACACGTTCCAGGCATCTTTTTACGGTGTGGACGGGAAAAAAATGCAGCTGAAGTCAGAAGCGGATGTGAAAAAAATTACCGGCATGCTGAAAAGCGACAAGTTCCAGGTTTCTTCCGTCATGCACAAAGAGAAGAAACGGAATCCGGAACCGCCGTTTACGACTTCTTCCTTGCAACAAGAAGCCGCCCGGAAGCTGAACTTCAGGGCAAAGAAAACAATGATGGTGGCCCAGCAGCTGTATGAAGGCATCGACCTTGGAAAAGAAGGGACTATCGGGCTGATCACGTATATGAGAACAGACTCGACCCGGATTTCGGAAGTCGCAAAAACAGAAGCCAATCAATATATTCGGGAAAAATTCGGGGAAAACTATTTGCGCCAGGAAGAAAGAAAAGAGAAAAAACAGACAAATGCCCAGGATGCACACGAAGGGATCCGGCCAACAAGCATTTTCCGGGATCCGGGTTCGGTCAAGTCCTTTCTAAGCAGAGACCAGTATAAGCTGTACAAATTGATTTGGGAACGCTTTATGGCAAGCCAGATGGCCCCTGCGATACTGGATACGATGAGTGCCACGCTGGCAAACGGCACGGTTTTGTTCCGGGCGTCCGGGTCAAAAATCCAGTTTCCGGGTTTTATGAAAGTGTATGTGGAAGGTTCCGACGACCAGCAGGAAGAAGGCGAACGTTATTTGCCGCATCTCGAAGAAGGGGATGTTGTCCAATCTGAGTCGATCGAACCGAAACAGCATTTCACCCAGCCGCCGCCACGCTATACCGAAGCCCGGCTTGTCAAAACGCTGGAAGAACTTGGAATTGGGCGGCCGTCCACCTATGCGCCGACATTGGATACAATCCAAAAGCGCGGCTATGTGGCGCTTGAGAATAAGCGGTTTGTCCCGACAGAGCTCGGCGAAATCGTGCTCGAATTGATTCGGGAATTTTTCCCGGAAATCATAGATGTCGAATTCACCGCTGATATGGAAAAAGACCTGGACGAAATTGAAGAAGGAAAAGTACCATGGGTCCAAATCATTGATGCGTTTTATCAAAATTTTGAAGTCCGCCTGAAAAAAGCGGAAACCGAAATGGAAAAAATCGAGATCAAAGATGAAGAAACCGGGGAAATGTGCGAGCTGTGCGGAAGTCCGATGGTGTATAAAATGGGGCGTTATGGCAAGTTTATGGCTTGCAGCAATTTTCCTGATTGCCGCAATACGAAGCCAATCGTCAAAAAAATCGGCGTCACTTGCCCGAAATGTGGTAAAGGTGAAATCATTGAGCGGAAAACAAAGAAAAACCGCATTTTTTACGGGTGCGACCGTTATCCGGAATGTGATTTTGTCTCTTGGGATAAGCCGGTTGGCAGGAAGTGCCCGAAGTGCGGCGACATGCTCGTTGAGAAAAAGCTGAAAAAAGGGACGCAGATCCAATGTGTGCACTGTGACTATAAAGAGCAGTCGGTGAAGTAATGATCGACCTTGCCGGAACTTTGGCGGCCTTGCGTGGAGCGGGCGGCAAAGTTCCGGTTGATCAAAATGAATATTTACATTTTTACGAGAAAATGCATCTTATTCTTTTACTTCTTGGAGCAGCTGTTGTAAAATGCTTAAAGGACAGTTGCGACAAAAAACGACAGAATTCCCGAATCGTTGGCGGGCAGCGGCCAAAAGCTTTTCAATAAACGGCATTCCCGGCTTTTCACGGCAGGAAGCGCCAGTCAAAAGGACAATTCGAAAATTTATGAAAAATATGTAACATTCGTTGCAATCCGATCCGGAAATGTGTTATGATTTAACCGGATTTCCGAATGCCGTCCCTTGGCTTCGAAGCATATGAGCCGGCGGGAGACGGGGTTTCGGTTGGCGCAAGCCGGGGCTTACGGATACCCGGACCGGCGCAAAAAGCCCGGCTGGCGGGTTTGTCCGGGCCGTTTTACCGGCTGAAAAAAATGGCAATAACCCCGGAAAGCCTATTGTTGTCTATCAACGTGAAGAGTGGCGTAAAGCAGGCCCGTTTCCCCGCACATGTGAGGTGTTAAACAGATGAACGGCGAACTGTCCGGCTATTTGCTTTCTTTTATGGAATACATGCAAGTGGAGAAAAACTATTCCGCATACACAATCAAATTTTATCGCCTGGACCTGGAGGATTTTTTTGCGTTTTTAACCGCACAGGGGATTGCCTCGCTGGACGAGGTGGGGTATCCGGCAGGGAGACTGTATTTGACAATGTTGCATGAACACGGATACAGCCGCGCCACGGTAGCACGGAAAATATCCAGCATTCGCAGTTTTTTCAAATTCCTGATGCGGGAGAGAATCGTCAAAGAAAATCCCTTTGCACTTTTATCACAGCCGAAACAACATAAGCGCCTGCCCAAATTTTTTTATGAGGAAGAAATGGAGCAACTGTTTGCGGCATGTGAAGGCGATGATGCACTGTCCCGGCGCAACCGTGCTTTGCTCGAAATCCTGTATGCGACCGGCATCCGCGTGAGCGAATGCGTCAATATTCGGTTGCAGGATATTGATTTTGAATTCGAGACGATCCATGTAAAAGGGAAAGGAAAAAAAGAACGGATCGTGCTGTTCGGCCATTTTGCAGGGGAAGCCGTTTCGGATTATATGGCGCATGCACGGAAAACGTTGATGCGCGGTAAAGAAGACCATCCCTATTTATTTGTAAATGCACGCGGCGGCGCATTGACCGATAAAGGTGTCCGCTATATTTTAAATGAAATGATCAAAAAAGCGGCACTGACCGGAAAAATTCATCCCCACATGTTGCGGCATACATTTGCAACCCATTTGCTGAACCATGGGGCTGATTTGCGCACAGTACAGGACCTTCTTGGGCATGAAAGCTTGTCTTCCACGCAAGTCTACACACATGTAACCAAGGAGCATTTGCGGCAAACTTATATGGCTTACCACCCGAGAGCATAGCAATGCAAGGCGGTTCGCTTTGATTACATAGGAGGTGCTGATATGGGTGATTTTCACGCAACCACAATATTTGCCATCCGCCATAACGGAAAAAGTGCAATGGCTGGGGATGGGCAGGTGACGCTCGGAAACTCTGTCGTGATGAAAAATACGGCCAAAAAAGTCCGCCGGCTGTTTAACGGAAAAGTGCTGGCCGGTTTTGCCGGCTCGGTTGCGGATGCTTTTACGCTTTCCGAAATGTTTGAAGGAAAACTGCAGGAATATAACGGCAACCTGACGCGGGCAGCAGTGGAACTGGCCAAAATGTGGAGAAGCGATAAAGTGCTCCGAAAGCTCGAAGCGATGCTGATTGTCATGGATGAAAACAATTTGCTGCTTGTCTCGGGAACGGGGGAAGTCATTGAA
Organism: Weizmannia sp. WK01; assembly: GCF_025905465.1. Taxonomy (NCBI): domain Bacteria; kingdom Bacillati; phylum Bacillota; class Bacilli; order Caryophanales; family Bacillaceae; genus Heyndrickxia; species Weizmannia sp. WK01. The sequence continues at coordinate 1,475,853 of NZ_CP109616.1, forward strand.
CCGGATGACGGCATCCTCGCTATCGGCTCGGGCGGCAATTACGCGCTCGCTGCCGGCCGTGCACTGAAACGGCATGCGGCAGAGAACTTCACCGCAAAAGAAATTGCGCGGGCTTCCCTTGAAATCGCATCTGAAATTTGTGTATTTACAAATTCAAACATTATCGTGGAAGAACTATAAGCGGAAAGGTTCCGGTACCGGTATATTTCCATAAAGGAGTGAGCGGATTGGCCAACACGTTTAGAAAAACAAACAGTTTGACACCAAGGCAGATTGTTGAGCGCCTGGACCAGTATATTGTCGGCCAGAAAGAAGCAAAGCGGGCTGTTGCCGTGGCGCTCAGGAACCGTTACAGAAGAAGCCTACTGTCTGAAAAAATGCGGGAAGAAATTATTCCGAAAAACATTTTGATGATCGGGCCGACCGGTGTCGGAAAGACGGAAATCGCAAGAAGAATGGCACGGCTTGTCGGTGCCCCGTTCGTCAAAGTAGAAGCCACGAAGTTTACGGAAGTCGGATATGTCGGCCGGGATGTGGAGTCGATGGTACGCGACCTTGTCGAGACGGCTGTCCGGCTTGTAAAAGAGGAAAAAATGAACGGCGTGCGCGATCAGGCGGAGAAAAATGCAAATGAACGCCTCGTCGATTTGCTTGTCCCGTCGCGGAAGAAGCAAGGGAATTTCAAAAACCCGTTTGAAATGATTTTTGGCGGCGGCGGGCAGCAGGACACGGCACCGGATGAAGAGGAGGAAGAATACTCCAAAAGGGAACAGAAACAGCGTATACGGGAAAAGCTCTTAAACGGTGAACTGGAAGATGAACCGGTTACCGTGGAAGTGGAAGAGCAGGCTTCGTCCATGTTTGATTTGTTCCAGGGTTCCGGCATGGAACAAATGGGCATGAGTGTGCAGGACGCGCTTGGCAATCTGCTACCGAAAAAAACAAAACGGCGGAAATTGCCGGTCAGGGAAGCAAGAAAAGTGCTTGCACAGGATGAGGCACAGAAACTGATCGACATGGACGAAGTGACCCAGGAAGCCATTTTCCGGGCAGAACAAACCGGCATTATCTTCATTGACGAAATTGACAAAATTGCCTCCAAAAACGGGAACGGGTCCCAAGCGGACGTATCGAGGGAAGGCGTCCAGCGGGATATTCTGCCGATTGTCGAAGGATCGACGGTTGTCACAAAATACGGCTCCATTAAAACGGATTATATTTTGTTTATTGCTGCCGGCGCTTTTCATATGGCAAAACCGTCCGATCTGATCCCCGAACTGCAGGGACGATTCCCGATCAGAGTGGAGCTTGAGAAACTGACCGTCAGCGATTTTGTCAAAATTCTTGTCGAGCCGGATAATGCCCTGGTAAAACAATATATTGCATTATTGGAAACAGAAGGTATACAAATAGAATTTTCTGACGAAGCTATTACCAGAATTGCTGAAATTGCTTTTGAAGTGAACCAAAATACCGATAATATCGGGGCGAGAAGACTTCATACCATCATGGAAAAACTGCTTGAAGATCTGTCTTTCGAAGCACCGGACATCCATTTGGAAAAAGTGTCCATCACCCCGCAGTATGTGGACGAAAAGCTCGGTGCGATTTCACAGAACAAAGATTTAAGCCAGTATATTTTATAACCGTTTTGAAAAATCGGATAAGGGTAGACGTGTAATGAAGGCTTTCTCTCTTTTGCGGCAGGTCCCGGCAATTCAATGCAGTTCAAATACCGAATCAATCTAGGAGGAATGGAAATGAGTTTGTTAGATAAAACAAGGAAAATTAATTCGATGTTGCAAAAAGCAGCCGGACGTCCGGTGAATTTTAAAGAAATGGCGGAAACGCTGAGCGATGTGATTGAGGCCAATATTTACATCGTCAGCCGCCGCGGGAAATTACTCGGTCTCGCCATCAACCAGAAAATTGAAAACGAGCGGATGAAACAAATGTTTGAAGACCGCCAGTTTCCGGAAGAATACACGAACAGCCTGTTTAACATTACGGAAACCTCATCCAATTTGACGATTGAAAGTGAGTACACGGCATTTCCGATTGAAAACAAAGACCTGTTTGAAAAAGGCCTGACAACGATTGTTCCGATCGTCGGCGGCGGGGAAAGAATCGGTACGTTGATTCTGGCTCGTCTTGAGCGGGAATTCGATGACGAAGATCTTGTTTTGGCAGAATACAGTGCGACGGTTGTCGGCATGGAAATCCTCCGCGAAAAAACAGAAGAAATTGAAGAAGAAGCGCGCAGCAAAGCGGTCGTGCAAATGGCCATCAGTTCTTTGTCCTACAGCGAGCTGGAAGCCATTGAGCATATTTTTGAAGAATTAAACGGGAAGGAAGGCCTGCTTGTCGCGTCCAAAATTGCGGACCGCGTTGGCATTACCCGCTCTGTCATCGTGAATGCGCTGCGTAAACTGGAGAGCGCAGGGGTCATTGAATCCCGTTCCCTTGGCATGAAAGGGACCTATATTAAAGTATTGAATAACAAATTCCTCGTTGAACTGGAAAAAGTCCGTTCTAACTAACGGATAAGCTTTACGGCAATTTGCGCCAAAAAAGGATACGATTCGTATCCTTTTTTTTATTGGTATTTAATTTACCATAAAAACACATAAATACCAATATATAGATACTGATAAAATTTAAGGAAATCCGACCTTCCAATAGTGTTTCCTAGTAATTGTAAATTTTTGTAATCCTAGGTGTATTAAGGTGCTTGAAAAATTTTTCGGCATCTTTTTCGCGGTGTGGGAGTAAGGGATTAATCCAAAAGTCCTACTATCAAAAAAATTTTTTTGTGATTTAAGAATATGTTCATTTACAGCCCGTTATGAAATAATTAAAATAAAAAATAGCAAACAATTTGTCGTATAAAAGAAAAAAATGTCAAGTTTATGTAATGAGGTGTCCATTGATGAGTCTCTCTTCCAATACGTTGCGGTCGCTTGAGCATGCATTGCAGTATGCTTCGCTCCGACAGAAAGTGATTTCAAACAATATTGCCAATGCGGATACACCGAATTATAAGGCGCAGGATGTCAGTTTTAAAAATGTGCTGGAGGATTCGGTCAATGCCATTTCAGCGACCCGGACCGACCCCCGGCACTTCCGTTTTTCTGCCGGGGATTCAAGTTCAGAAATCGTGACGGAATCCGGCACCACTTACAACAGCAATGGCAACAGTGTTGACATCGATACCGAAATGGCGAACCTTGCCAGCAACCAGATTTATTACGAGTCACTGATTGAGCTCGAAAAGGGAAAGCTCTCATCCTTATTAAATGTTGTGAGAGGAGGACAGTAAGATGTCCATGTTCACCGGAATGAACATTTCTTCTGAAGCCTTATCGGCACAGCGCCTGCGGATGGATGTCATCTCTTCCAATATTGCGAACGCTGATACAACAAGAGATACGTATGTAAATGGGAAATGGCAGCCATACCGCCGGAAAGAAGTGGTACTTGCTGCAGGAGGCGGTTCTTTTGCCTCCATATTTCGTTCGAAACTCGGAATGCAGGGTGCTGGGTCCGGCGTCCAGGTGGCCGGCATTGTCGAAGATAACAGCGATTTTAAAAAAGAATACAATCCGGATGATCCTGATGCGGATGCAAACGGATATGTGACAAAACCAAATGTGGATCTTTTAACGGAAATGACCGGTATGATCAGCGCCACCCGCTCGTATGAAGCCAATGTCACGGCGCTGAATGCTTCCAAAGCGATGCTGATGAAGACGCTCGAACTCGGCCAATAACAGAGAAAATTCCGCATATGAAAGGAGGGGAATGATGTGTCTGTTCAATCAATCAGTCAGACGCCGTTCGCAAGTTTGAGCGGGCTGTCGCCAAAATCAGCAGGCGCCGCTTCGTCCGCTAACGGCTCCGTTTCATTTTCGGACCTGCTGAAGCAGTCTGTCAATGAACTGAACAAACAGCAGAACCATTCCGACACCTTGATTACAAAACTATCGAACGGCGAAAATGTGGACCTGTACCAGGTAATGGTCGCCGTACAAAAAGCAAACCTTTCAATGCAGACGGCGCTCGAAGTCCGAAATAAAGCAGTCGAAGGCTATAAAGAAATGATGCAGATGCAAGTGTAACGTTCTGATCCGGCGTACATAAAAGCCGTTTCCCGGCCGTAACGCCCGGATCCTTTCCGTCTGCCCTAAAGGCGAAAAGGATGCCGGAACGTTTGCTGTCCGACTGTTCTATTGATGAAACACCGTGAATTTTTTATCCCGGGGGATAATGATGAATGAAAAGTTAAAACAATCTTTTCAAAACCTGAAGGGGTTTTGGAAAAGCAGGAGCAAGAAGCAGAAAACAATCGGCATATCCGCCGTTGCCCTTATGCTGGTACTTGCTGCCGGAATCACTTATTTTATGACAAAAACAAAATACGCGCCGCTCTACAGCGGGCTGGATGTCTCCGAAACAGGATCCATCAAGGACGAACTGGACCAGGAAGGCGTACCGTCCAAAATCACGGATGGTGGCAAAACGATCGAAGTGCCTGAAGACCAGGTGGACGATTTGAAAGTCACATTGGCTGCAAAAGGGCTGCCAAAGACCGGCAGCATCGACTATTCTTTTTTCAGCCAGAATGCAAAATTCGGGATGACAGACAATGAATTTAACGTCGTAAAGCTCGATGCGATGCAGACGGAACTGGAAAATCTGATTGAACAGATGGACGGCGTCGAAAAAGCAAAGGTGATGATCAATCTTCCGAACCAAAGCGTCTTCGTAGCCGACAGCCAGGCAAAAGCTTCCGCATCGGTTGTCCTGACGTTAAAACCCGGTTATGAATTGGACCAAAACCAGATAAAAGCCGTTTACAATCTTGTTTCAAAAAGCGTTCCGAATCTTCCTACCGATAATATCGTCATTATGAACCAGAATTTTGAGTACTATGACTTAAATTCTTCAAATTCTTCCGGAAATGCTTATACACAGCAGCAGGCGATCAAAAAACAAATTGAACGGGATATTCAGCAGCAGGTGCAAACGATGCTTTCCACACTGATGGGTGCAGGAAAAGCGGTTGTCACCGTTACAGCGGATATCGATTTTACGCAGGAAAAACGCGAGGAAGATCTCGTTGAACCGGTTGATAAGACGAATATGAAAGGCATTGAAATCAGCGCCAAAAAAATCCAGGAAACATACCAGGGTACAGGCGCAGCAGCCGGAACGCCATCTGGCAGTACAGATTCTGTCGGCTCTTCGTATGTATCCGGGTCGAACGGGAACGGGACGTATTCCAAAACAAGTGACACGATCAACTACGAAGTAAACCGGATTAAACGGAAAATTACAGAGAGCCCGTACAAAATCCGCGATCTCGGCATAGAAGTCATGGTCGAGCCGCCGGTCAGAACAAAACGGTCTTCCTTGCCCGCTTCCCGGTTAAAAGATATTAAATCGATGCTTTCTACGATTGTCAGAACGTCGATTGACAAGTCAAGCGGCACAAGGCTGACCAATCAAACGGTTGCCGATAAAATCGCAGTTTCCGTCCAGCCATTTGCAGCCAATGCGCCGGAGAAGGCGAAAAAAGCTTCGATTCCGTGGTGGGTATACGCGATTGGCGGAGGTTTGCTTCTCGTGATAGCCGGGCTCATCTTCTTCATGATCCGCAACAGAAGGCGGGCCGCTTCGGAGGCTGAAGAAGAGATGGCGGAAGAAACGCCGGAAAAACCGGCACCGCCCCGCATTCCGGACGTAAATGAGGAACAGGAAACCGACGCTTCAGCAAGGCGGAAACAGCTTGAAAAAATGGCAAAGGAAAAACCGGATGAGTTTGCGAAACTATTGCGGTCATGGCTTTCCGAAGAATAGGAGGGAAACAAGATGGCAAGTAAAGAAAAAACGTTATCCGGCAAAGAAAAAGCAGCCATTCTCTTGATTTCTCTCGGCCCGGACGTATCGGCATCCGTCTACAAACATTTAACAGAAGAAGAAATCGAAAAGCTGACGCTGGAAATCTCAGGCGTCAGAAAAGTCGACAATGAAACGAAGGAAAAAGTGCTGACCGAATTTCACCATATTGCTTTGGCACAGGACTATATTACCCAGGGCGGAATCGGTTATGCCAAAATGATTCTCGAAAAAGCACTCGGCCCGGAACAGGCGGCATCCATCATCAACCGGCTCACTTCATCGCTGCAGGTGCGCCCGTTTGATTTTGCTAGAAAAGCAGATGCGGCCCAGATTCTGAATTTTATCCAGGATGAACACCCGCAGACGATCGCCTTGATTCTGTCCTACCTGGATCCGGAAAAAGCCGGGCAGATTCTTTCCGAGCTTCCGCCTGAAATGCAGGGGGACATTGCCAGAAGAATTGCCTTAATGGAAGGCACATCCCCTGAAATTATCAGCGAAGTGGAAGCCATTTTGGAAAGAAAGCTGTCCGCGACGGTGACACAGGATTATACGCAGACAGGCGGGGTGGAATCCGTTGTCGAAGTGTTGAACGGGGTCGATCGTACGACAGAGAAAACGATCCTTGACTCGCTGGAACAGAAAGATCCCGAACTTGCCGAAGAAATCAAAAAACGAATGTTTGTATTTGAAGATATCGTCACCCTTGACAATCGTTCCATTCAGCGCGTCATCCGCGAATGCGAAAATGAAGACCTGCTTCTTGCACTGAAAGTCTCAAGCGACGAAGTAAAAGAAATTATTTTCCGCAATATGTCGCAACGGATGGCCGATTCCATGAAAGAAGAAATGGAATATATGGGCCCGGTGCGGCTGCGTGAAGTCGAAGAAGCCCAGTCGAGAATTGTGTCCATTATCCGCAGGCTGGAAGACAGCGGCGAAATCATTATCGCAAGGAACGGAGGCGACGACATCATTGTCTAATATTATTAACTCAACTTTCGCACCTAGAAAATCATAATAAATTCAGTGCTGGCTAATGTCTATTACGTCTCAGATACAGCACTTGACAGTAAAATTAATATATGAAAAAACACCTCTACTTTTGGTATAGTTGATTTATCGAAAATCACTACCAAATAGAAGAGGTGTCTCCTACTATGATAGCGAAAAACAGCCTGAATAATCAACTACCAAATGAAATAAAATCAACATTTAAAGAGTTGAATATGTTGAAACACTTGCGAATCGCCGGTATTACGAAGTCCTTTGGTTTTTCTTGTGCCTACATTTTTCAATTGATTTTTTGTATGATCTTTGAAAACAAAAACTGGTTCAGGATGTTGGAAAGTAAGAAAGCTACAGACATTCCAGCCAAAGATACCGTTTATCGGTTTCTCAACCAATCAACGTTCAACTGGCGTCGTTTCCTCCTTTCACTGGTTGCCTCAGTGATTGGAAAAGTTTCGAAATTGACACGTCATGACCGTCCGAAAGTATTGATTTTAGATGATTCATCTTATGACCGGAACCGAAGCAAACACGTTGAGCTTCTGGCTCGCTGCTTTGATCATGCATCTCAAAAAATGCGTTTTTACAAAGGATTCCGCATGTTGACATTAGGATGGTCTGATGGCGCAACATTCCTACCCGTTGACTTCTCATTATTGAGTTCGAAAAAGAGCCAGATCAACGGCATATCCGAAAATATCGATAAACGCAGCTCCGGTTATAAGCGCCGAAAAGAAGCATTACAAACGGCACCAGAACAGATTCCTGGCATGATTGCCCGGGCGATGAATTCTGGTATCGATGCTTCCTATGTTCTAATGGATTCGTGGTTCACCCAACAACCTCTCATCAAGGAGATTACAGAACAAGGTCTTGACGTAATTGGTATGGTCAAAAAATTAAAACAACGCTATTTTGTCGATGGTAAGCGTGTTAGCCTAGATGAATTGTATCGTCTAGCTAAACCGACTAGTGGAAAGAAAGGAATCTTGCGTTCCATCCATACAACGCAGGCCAATGGCGTGCCAATTAAAGTTGTCTTTGTTCGCAACCGCAACAAGAAAAGCGACTGGTTGGCGATTTTGAGTACAGACTGTACACTGAGTGACCAGGAAATCATCCGTATTTACGGGATGCGTTGGGATATTGAGGTTTTCTTCAAAACAACAAAGTCCCTATTAAAACTACAAAAGGAATTCCAGAGTCGTTCATATGACGCGCTTATCAGCCACACGACCATTGTGTTTGCAAGGTATATTGTCTTGTCATGGCAAAACCGTTGCAGTGTAGATGACAGAACATTAGGTGGCATGTTTTATGAATTATGTGATGAAATAGATGACCTTGATTGGGCTGTTGCATTGCAGCAGTTAGTCGAGATTCTTGAAGATACTCTGGATAAAAGTAATAAGAAAATTCAACAACTGATCAAAAGTCAACTACAACAATGGATTGCGGGTCTGCCGAATTATATCAAGGTATACCTACCTGTTTCAGTCTGCGAAAGTTGAGTTATTAAAACAAAGCAAGATGCAGGTGTTGTTTCCAAAATGCGCGTAATCAGCGTGCGCCGGCTCCCGGCTTTGCCCGAAGAAACGGGAGATGCAACCGCTGTGAAAGAGGATATTTTCGCAAAATATCAAACCGAGGCAGAGCGCCTGCTTTTAGACAGTCAAAAAGAAGCAGAAGCAGTACGCCGGCAAATTGCCGAAGAGAAAAAACAGTGGGAGCAGGAAAAAGCAAAGCTCACCGAACAAGCACAGCGCCAAGGGTTTGAAGCCGGTTATGCAGATGGCCGCAAGGAAGGGTTTGAAAGCATCCGCGACCATTTAAACGAGTCCATTGACATCGTCAACCGTTCCAAAGAGGCGTTCAAAAAACATTTAGAAGCATCGGAAAAAGATATTTTGGAAATTGCGATGAAAGCAGCGGGGAAAATTTTGCAAGACACACTTGAAACATCCCCCGAAAAAATGTTTGCCATCGTAAAAAACGTATTAAAAGAAGCGACTGGGTATAAAGAAGTCGATCTCCATATCCATCCGGGGCAGTACGCCTTCGTCATGGACAACAAGGAAGAACTGGATGCCCTCTTCCCGAACGATACAAAATGCTATGTCTACCCGGATGATTCGCTTGAACCGTACCAGGTCTATATTGAAAGCGGCAGCGGCAGGATTGATGCAAGCATTGACAGCCAGCTGTCTGAACTTAAGGCAAAGCTTTTGGAACTGATCGGGGAGGATGCGGAATGAAAGCAACCGATCTCTTAGACTATATACCCGAAATTGGGACGTTTAAACATTACGGAAAAGTAAAAAGAGTGATCGGCTTAATGATCGAATCACTCGGGCCGGAAAGCTCCATCGGTGACGTCTGTTATATTCATGTGGATAACAAAAAAAATACGAAAAAAATCATTGCCGAAGTTGTCGGGTTCCGTGACGGGAATGTTATTTTAATGCCTTATACGAACATCCAAGAAATTTCTCCCGGCAGCCTTGTGGAAGCAACAGGGAAACCGATGCGGGTGAAAGCAGGCCCACGGCTGTTGGGGAAAGTCATTGATCCTTTGGGCGTGCCGCTCGACCATTCCCCGCTTCCCGCCGGCCTAAAACCGATTCCGATCGACCGGACGCCCCCCAACCCGCTCAAGCGCCCGCCGATCAGGGAACCGATTGAGCTTGGCGTCCGCGCGATCGACAGTCTGCTGACGGTTGGAAAAGGCCAGCGGATCGGCATATTTGCTGGAAGCGGCGTCGGCAAAAGCACCCTGCTCGGCATGATTGCACGCAACACAAATGCCGATCTGAATGTGATCGCCCTAATCGGGGAGCGGGGCAGGGAAGTAAGGGAATTTATTGAACAAGATCTCGGCCCTGAAGGTTTAAAAAAGTCCATTGTTGTCGTGGCAACAAGCGACCAGCCGGCATTGATGCGGATTAAAGGCGCCTATACAGCAACAGCGATAGCGGAATATTTCAGGGACCAGGGGCTAAATGTCATGTTTATGATGGACTCGGTTACCCGGGTCGCGATGGCCCAGCGTGAAGTCGGACTGGCAACGGGGGAACCGCCGGCTACAAAAGGATATACCCCGTCCGTTTTCGCGATTTTGCCGAAACTTTTGGAAAGGACCGGAACAAATGAGTCCGGCACGATTACCGGGATCTACACCGTGCTTGTCGACGGGGATGATTTGAATGAACCGATTGCCGATACGGTGCGCGGCATTTTAGACGGGCATTTTGTTCTGGACAGGGATTTGGCAAATAAAGGGCAATACCCGGCTATCAATATTTTAAAAAGCGTTAGCCGACTGATGAGCCAACTTGCCAGTCCTGCACACAAAAAAGCCGCAGAAAAGATTCGCGAACAGTTAAGCACTTATTTGAATTCAGAGGACCTGATCAATATCGGCGCTTATAAACCGGGCGCATCAAAAGAAATTGATGAAGCGATCGAACGCTATCCGAAAATCGTTTCTTTTATCAAACAAAGCACCGACGAAACCTATAGTATGGAAAGCAGTATCCGGGCTTTAATCGGACTTGCGGAAACGGGTGAGTGGGCATGAATTATCATTATAAATTCGAGAAAATCCTTGATGTCAAAGAAAAGGAAAAAGACGAGGCGCTCAGTGCATACAAAAATGCGGTACAGGCATTTGAAAATGTGGCCCGGGAGCTGTACGCGCTTTTGAAAAAGAAAGAAGACCTGGAAGCCCACCAGGCTGAAAAAATGAAAGCGGGCCTTTCCGTCCAGGAAATCCGGCATTACCGGCGGTTTATTGATGATATTGAAAAATCAATCCATTATTATCAGAGCCTCGTCATGAATGCACGAAACCGGATGAACTGGCATCAGCAGAAACTGCAGGAGAAAAATATAGAAGTCAAAAAATACGAAAAACTGAAAGACAAAGATTATGGCCGTTTTCTGATGAAACTGAAAATACAGGAAGAAAAGCAGGCAGATGAAATTTCAACCCAGACTTTTTATCACTAAAGCCTGAAAACCGGGTGATGTTATGCGCAAACAAATGGAAGAAATCGAGACAGCAGCAGAAGAAAAAAAAGGCGGTAAACTGCAGTGGTTTTTTTACGTGATCCTGATTCCGCTACTGTTTGCCACCGCGATGGCGATCATTATCGCTACTATCTCGGGTGTCAATGTGATCAGTAAAGCATCGGGCCTCGCCCATCAGGTGACCGGGATATTTGGCACAGGCGGGAATGAAAAAGGGAAGAAGCAAAGCGGCACGTTCAGTGAAACACAGTATAAAAGCCAGATCCGTTCTTTACAAAAACAGGCGTCAGAAAAAGACAAAGAAATCAGCAAGCTGCAATCCGAACTGGACAAAAGCCAACAGAACAATTTGAAAATGAAACAAACCGTCTCTGATCTGAAGCAGCAATTGAAGAAAGCCCAGCAACAACAGGCAGCCAATCAGAAAAAATTAAAAGAAATCGCAAGCACCTATGAAAATATGAATCCGGAAAATGCGGCTGCCATTATTCAAAAAATGAGCGATCAGGAAGCAACGGGGATCCTTTCCCAGCTCAGTTCGGAAACATTGGCGAACGTCCTTGAAAAAATGAGTGCCGATAAAGCAGCAAAATACACCCAAATGCTCGGGCGTACAGGATCATAAGCCATCCATTAAACTTGAAAGGAGGTGAAAACATGAATGTAAATTCGGCTCTTCAGGCTGTACCATTTTCTCCGCCAAGTACGCAAACGGCTGGCGCACAGCTGCAGACGCAGCCATCCGGGTTTTTTCAGCAATTGAGCCTTGCCGGCCAGGACAGCGGCCGGATGCCGGAAAACGAGGAGGCAGTGGATGTTTGCCAAAAGCTTCAACAAAGGATTGTCGCGGTTTTAACGGAAAAGGCCGGGGCAACGGAACAGGCTAGAGAAGATGGAAGCCAGGAAGAAGGGGCTGATATGCAGACCATTTCCGCTCTTTTCAACCGGCTGGTGCGGTTTGCCGGCGCTGAAGACGAAAACAGCAAAAAAAAGATACAAGAAACAAAAACGGCCATCGAAACAGGCGATGCCGCAGCTGCCATCATGAATATGGCGCAAATGCTCGCCTCCATGCCAGTCCCGTCTTTAATAAAGCTCGGACTTGAAGATGCGGAAACATTGCTCAGGCAGGTGGGGGCTGTTCTAAAAACGTTTCCCGAAAATACAGCAGCAGGCATCAACATGATGCAGACAACGGAACAATTAGCCCAGTTGTCCGAAAAAATCGGCCGTTTTCTCAAGGCCATTTCAGCAGATGCGCTAAACGCGGGGCAGACGGTTTCAAGCGCGCCGCAACAGCCGGGCATTGCCGTAAAAGAAGAAATATTAAAAACTGCTTATTTGCATTTATCCGGCGGAAAGGCGGATCCATCGCTGTTTAAAAAAGCACCTGTTCTTCCTTTATCTCCAGCTGCCGCGGCTCTAGGAATGGCTTCCAATCCGGATCATGCCAACTCGGCGCAAAATGGACGGGAAAGTAACCAGGTATTGCTTCAAAACGGCCCAGTTTCTGCAAATGGGGCGATTCCGGAAATGAACGAAGCGGTATTGCCGGCAAATGAAAGAAGCGAACCGGCTGCTGCAGGCACGGGCACCACCGGAACAGCACTGCTACAAACAGACAACAATGAAGTGACGGAAGCCTTATCAAAGGATGGCCGCTCATCCCGGCAGGAAGGGGTGCCGTTTAGTCTGGCAGCAGAATCCGTCGCCGCGGATGAAAATGCTGGGAATCCGGCTGCAAAACCGCTGCAGGCGGGTACTTCAGGAGCGGACGCGCAAAATGGCAAAGCAGCGATTCGGGGCAATGCGCCAAGTGAAAGCAGGACAGGCGGGCCATTGCAAAATCAGGCGCCCAGTGTGCAAACGACCGCCCATCCAGAGGCAAATACCGGGCAGCCTGCAGATGGCAGCCAGCTCAAGGCACTAAAAGCAACGGCTGATGAGGTGCAGGCCACTGCAAGCCAGCATATTGAGCTCATGGAAGACGGGATACCGGGAAGCAACGGCAGGGTGAAGACGCAGGCAACAGCTGGTGAAAATGGCCGGATTGCTGTGCCAGGCCAAAATGCGGGTCCCCAGCAGGAAAACGGAAAACTAGAAGACAGCAGCCGGCATGCCGCATTGGATTTTTCCCGGGAAATCCAGCAGACAGGACAATCCGGAAACGATAGCACCGAAGATGGATTGGCAAACGGATGGGAAACCGGAAAAAGAAGCCCTGTTGCGCATAACAGCAGCCATCTTCAAGCAGCAGAAGAAATAAACGGGAACGGCAATACAGCCCCGGCATTTTCACTCTCGGGCAAAGTGGAACAGCTCGTCCTTTACACCGGCGAAAAACATAATCCGGTTTCGTACCGGCAGTTTGTCCAGGAATTCGCCAATATCATTCAAAAGGCGGCCTATTCCAGCCATAAAGGCGCAAACAGGCTGTTGATCCGGCTTGAACCTGAAAACCTCGGTTCTTTGCGCGTGGAATTGCTTGAGCAGGACGGAAAACTGGCAGCAAAGATACTGACAGACACTGGTGCGGCAAAAGATTTGCTTGATTCCCAGCTGCAGCAGCTTAAACATGCTTTGGCAGGCCAGCAGGTCCAGTTAACAAAAATGGATATTGAATACCGTGACACAGCGGCACAAACCGCCCACGGCCAGCCCGGGGACAGCGGGGGCCGCGAACAACGGCAACAGCAGCAAAAGCGGCGGGAAAACCCGGAAGCGGGACATTTTTCAGCCATGTTGGAAAACAATATGATTGATGCGGAAGCGTAGGTGAATGACATGACTTCTATTGACCCGAGCCTGCTGTTGAGCAATCAAAATACAGCTTCCGGCACGCGTACGGGAAGCAAGACGCTGGATAAAAATGCTTTTTTGAAAATATTGATTGCCCAGCTTCAAAACCAGGACCCGACCAACCCGATTGACGACACGCAATTTGTATCGCAAATGGCGCAGTTCTCCTCATTGGAGCAAATGACGAATTTGAAAGACGATATCGACAACCTGATCAAACTTTCGCAGCAATCGCAGCAAATTGCGTATACACAATATATCGGGAGAACGGTTTCCTGGAAAAAAACCGAAACAGCTGATGACGGGACGGCATCCGTTAAGTCGGGAACCGGGACGATTACCGGCATTTCATTCGGTGATGACAATGCGGCCACCTTCACCCTGGATGACGGGACGAAAATCAGTTTTTCCGATATGACAGGGATAGACAGCAGCACTTCAAATGAAGCAGCACTGATTCAGGCAAGCTATTTAATTGGGAAAAAAGTGACCTATACAAATGATGCAGGAGAAGAAGAAACAGCTTCGGTCAGTACCGTTGCCATCCAAAACGGCAGCCTGGTTTTTACACTTGACAACGGGAAAAAAGCCGCAAGCGGGCAGCTTACGAAAATTGCAAACTAGGAAGTGATTGAATGGATCAATCCTATCCGTCCATTCCATTGCAGCGAACCGCGCCTATGCGTTCTCTTAATGGAACGCAGAAATCCGGCCAAGGAAAAAACCAAACCGGCCATTTTTCGGATTATTTGCAGCAGGCATTGTCCGGGCAGTCTGAACCAGCCGCATTAAAAATCAGCAAACATGCCGGCGAAAGGCTGCAGGAACGGGGGATTGAACTGGACGATTCCACCTGGAAACAGATCAGCACAAAGGTGGCGGAGGCAAAGAAAAAAGGGCTGGATGAGACACTGGTCCTGGCAGATGATGCCGCGCTGATCGTCAGCGCAAAAAATGCAACAGTGATTACTGCAATGGACCGGAGTGAAGCCGGTTCCCAAATTTTCAGCAATATTAACGGCGCCATCATTTTAGAATCACCGGCCGGACCGGAAGGAAGGCCGCAGCTGCCGAATGACAGACGCAGCTGAAAACAAAAATGGAGAGGGGTTAATGCAATGTTACGTTCATTATATTCAGGTGTAAGCGGCATGAAAAACTTTCAAACAGAACTTGATACCATCGGAAACAACATCGCAAATGTGAATACTTACGGGTACAAAAAAGGGCGTGTGACATTTAAAGATGCAATCAGCCAGACGCTGGCCAGCGCTACGCCCGGCACAAGCGCCCAGCAGGTTGGCCTTGGGTCCCAAATCGGTTCAATTGATACCGTTGATACTTCAGGAAGCCCGGAATCAACGGGGCGTCCCCTTGACTTTGCGATTACAGGGGACGGATACTTCAGGGTACAGGATGGAAATGACACGTATTATACGCGTGCCGGCAATTTTTACTTTGATGATAACAGAAGGCTCGTTAATTCAGAAGGTTTTGCTGTGCTGGGCACAAATGGACAAGCAATCACCCTTGGAGCAAATGTAAAAAGCTTTTCAGTCGCAACGGATGGAACCATTTCCGATCAGAATGGCAATACAATCGGGACAATCAGCATTGCCACTTTCCAGAATCCTGCCGGGTTGACAAAAGCCGGCGGCAATTTATACACCACTGCGAATTCCAATGCGGGCCAGGTGACAGTAAGCCAGCCGGGACAGAACGGTGCAGGCACGATCAAATCCGGCTATCTTGAAATGTCCAATGTCGACCTGTCGGAAGAGTTGACGAATATGATCGTAGCAGAACGCGGGTTTCAGGCGAATACAAGAATTATCACGACATCCGATGAAATTCTGCAGGAACTTGTCAATCTGAAACGATAGGGGGAAGGGGGCCAGGGCTTTTCGCCCGGCCCGCACAATGTGATTGAAGTGACAAAATTAAACGGCAGGGCATTCTGGATTAACGCCATTCATATTGAAACGGTGGAAAGCATGCCGGATACAAGAATCATCCTGACAAACGGCCACGCCTATATTGTCAGGGAGTCGAGCAAAGAAATCGAGCAAAAAGTGACCGCCTTTTTCCGGGCTGTTTCTTTGCTTGGAAGAAATGCCGGGGAGGAGGGGCCGGAATGAATAAAATGGTGCGGATCATGCTTGTGATGATTTCCGTCATTTTACTGGCCGGCATCATCACCATTGTCGTCATTTATAAGTCGAACGAAGCAACAAACGCAACAGGGCCAAATATAGATGAAGTTGTCGACTCTTCCGTTGACATTGACACGATGACAACCAATCTGAAAGACAACCACATTGTCCAGATTGCCATCAAAATTGAAGGAAACGATAAGAAAGCAAAAGAAGAACTGACAAAAAGAGATTTCCAAATCAAAGACATCATGATTGACGAGCTGTCAAATATGAACATGCAGGATTTGCAATCTGAGCAGGGGAAGCAAAAGTTTAAAACAGACATAAAAAACCGGTTAAATAAAATGATGCAGGACGGCGAAGTTGTAAATGTATATATTACTTCCTTTGTTATCCAATAAAAGTATGCCGCCTGCCGGATCAAGGGCAGATTGCAGCAAAAAGGCAGTGCCGCAGCAGGCAGTCCGGCCCCTGTGCCTGTATGTATACAAAGGGGGTGGATAAAGTTGCCGGAAGATATTTTATCGCAGTCTGAAATTGATGCGCTGCTATCCGCCCTGTCAACGGGGGAAATGAATGCGGAGGAAATAAAAAAAGAGGAAACCCGGAAAGTCAAAGTATATGATTTCAAGCGGGCGCTCCGGTTTTCAAAAGACCAGATCAGAAGCCTGACAAGAATTCATGAAAACTTCTCAAGGATTCTCACAACCTTTTTATCTGCCCAGCTCCGGACTTACGTGCAGATTTCGGTTGCATCGGCTGACCAGATTCCGTATGAGGAATTTATCCGTTCGATACCGAAAATGACCCTTCTGACGGTTTATGAAGTTCCCCCGCTTGACGGGAATATTATTATGGAAATTAACCCGAACATTGCCTACACGATGATGGATCGAGTGCTGGGAGGGTACGGGGAAAGCATCAATAAAATTGACAAACTCACTGAGATTGAAAAGAAAATCATGACGAGAATTTTTGACCAGACCATCGACCAGTTAAAGGAAGCGTGGAGTGAGATCATCGAGATCAATCCCTTTCTGACTGAACTGGAAGTCAATCCGCAGTTTCTGCAGATGATTTCTCCGAATGAAACCGTGGTCGTTATTTCTCTCAACACGACAATCGGCGATACAAACGGCATGATCAATTTATGCCTGCCGCAAGTGGTGCTTGACCCGATGATGCCGAAATTGTCCGGGCATTATTGGATGCAGCACGCCGGAAAGGAACCGGATCCGGACAATATCCGCCTGCTCGAAGAAGGCATCAAGGAGGCAAAAGTGCCGCTCACCGCCGAACTGGGGACGGCAACGGTAAAAATTGAAGACTTTCTGAATTTAGAAATTGGCGACTGTATACGGCTGAACCAAACCATTGAAGAGCCGTTGGTTGTCAAGGTGGATAAAATTCCGAAATTCATCGGGCAGCCAGGCAAGCAAGGCACTAAAATGGCTGTCCAAATCCTTGATATCATAGAGGAAGGGGAAGAAGAACAGTATGAGCGATGATATGCTGTCGCAAGAAGAAATTGATGCCCTTCTTAACGGCACTGCAAATCTGGAAGACGCAAGCGCCAAAGATTCCCTCCGTGTGGAAGATTATCTCGATTCCATGGAAAGGGATGCGCTTGGGGAAATTGGTAACATTTCGTTCGGGAGCTCTGCGACGGCATTGTCCACCCTGCTTTCACAAAAAGTTGAAATTACAACGCCTGAGGTCAGCATTGTCCGGCACGACAAACTGGCGGATGAATTTCCGCATCCTTACGTGGCCATTCAGGTGAAATACACGGAGGGCTTTTCCGGCGTGAATGTGCTCGTCATTAAACAATCCGATGCCGCCATTATTGCCGACTTGATGCTGGGCGGAACCGGCGAAAATCCGAGCAGCGAACTGGATGAGATCCATTTGAGCGCGGTACAGGAAGCGATGAATCAGATGATGGGTTCTGCCGCTACCTCGATGTCTACGGTTTTTAATAAAAGAATCGATATTTCCCCGCCGGCCGTTTCACTTTTAAATATTTTGGAAGGCGAAGGCACGGACAAGCTTCCGGACCAGGATTTGCTTGTGAAAGTCTCGTTCCGGATTATGATCGGGTCATTAATCGATTCGCAGATCATGCAGCTGTTGCCGCTTTCGTTTGCGAAAAAACTGGCGCGCGATCTCATTCATCCTGAACAACCCGCCGAAGCTGAAAAAAAAGCAGAGGAAAAGCAGCCGGATCAAAATATGCGCGGCCATGCTGCGGAAAAACCGGCTGAGCCTGCTCAAAATGCAGCAAAACAGGAGATGTACCAAAATGTGCAGCCAGCTGTTTTTACGAGTTTTGAAGAAACAGCGCCGCGCGTTGAAACGAAAAATCTGGACATGCTCCTTGATATCCCGCTTGAAGTGACTGTTGAACTGGGCAGGACATCGAAAACAGTAAGGGAAATTCTTGAGATGGGCGCCGGCTCCATTGTGGAACTGGACAAGCTCGCCGGAGAACCCGTGGATATTCTCATCAACCATCAGTTAATTGCCATTGGGGAAGTGGTGGTGATTGATGAGAACTTCGGTGTGCGTGTGACAGATATCGTGAGCCAGAAAGACCGGCTGAAAAAACTGAGATAATGGGGGAAGATCCAAATGGCAAAGAAAATTTTGATTGTAGATGACGCTGCGTTTATGCGCATGATGATTAAAGACATTCTGACAAAAAACGGATATGACGTTGTCGCTGAAGCGGGAGACGGCGCACAAGCAATCGAAAAATATAAGGAACACCGGCCGGATCTTGTGACAATGGATATTACAATGCCGGAAGTGGACGGGATCAGCGCGCTGAAGGAAATTAAAAAAATCGACCCGGATGCAAAAGTCATCATGTGTTCGGCAATGGGCCAGCAGGCGATGGTCATTGATGCCATCCAGGCCGGTGCAAAAGACTTTATCGTCAAACCGTTCCAAGCTGACCGTGTAATTGAGGCCATCCAAAAAACGCTCGGCTGACGATGCCAGGAAGGTGACAATGATTTGCAAAGCCAAGTGACGAAGGGGCTTTTGCTGTTTGGGATTCTGCTGTGCCTGCTGTACGGGTTTTCGGCACCCGGCAATGCCCTCGCGGCTTCTTTTAACGGAAATGTGAAAGAATGTATCGACCATCCGAAACAGTGTCAAAAACAAACGGACGGAAAATCCGAAAGCCAGGCTACACAATCGGAAACGGCAAATCCGGCGGTAACCTTCGGGGATATTGCGCGGATGATCCTCGCACTTATTTTCGTGATTTGTTTACTATACTTTGTTTTAAAATTTGTCAACAAAAGAAGCCGTGCCTATCAAAGCAGTAAAATGATACAGAATTTCGGCGGCACGCCTTTGGGCGGAAATAAGTCGCTGCAAATTGTAAAAGCGGGCGACAGGATTCTTATTTTAGGTGTCGGGGACGATGTGCAGCTTGTCAAAGAAATTGATGACGAGGAAGAGGTCAGGCAGTTCGTTGACCAGTACAATCAAAAGCTCGAGGAGCAACTGGAACCGCGCGATATTGCGACAAGGCTCATAAAAGCGGTGAAAAACAGGGAAACTGGGGCAAAAACAGAAGCAACCCCGTTCGGGCATTTGCTGAAGTCGCAAATTAGCGCGATCAGGGAGGAGCGGGCGCAGGCGATGAAAGAACTGGAACAAAGGGAGAAGGAGAAACAGAACGATGAATGAGTTGTTGAATACATTAAGCAGCACATCCGGCGATACCGTTTCCCTTTCGGTCAAAATCCTTTTGCTTATGACCGTTCTTTCATTGGCACCGAGCATTTTAATCCTATTGACTTCTTTTACGCGGATTGTCATTGTCCTGTCTTTTGTCCGGACTTCGCTCGGCACGCAGACAGCCCCACCGAATCAGGTGATCGTAGGCCTTGCGCTGTTTCTGACGTTTTTTATCATGGCTCCGACGTTTCAACAGGTAAATAAACAGGCGCTCACGCCGTTGTTCCATGATAAACTGACGCTGGAAGAGGCTTATGACAAAGCCCAGAAGCCGTTTAAGGAATTTATGGCGAAAGAGACCCGGCAGAAAGACTTGCAGCTGTTTTTGGATTATGCCCATAAAAAGCAGCCTAAGTCGGTGCAGGATATTCCAATGACAACCCTTGTTCCGGCATTTACAATCAGCGAATTAAAGACGGCTTTTCAAATGGGCTTCATGATTTTCATTCCTTTTCTTGTCATCGATATGGTCGTGGCAAGTGTCCTGATGTCGATGGGAATGATGATGCTGCCGCCTGTGATGATCTCGCTGCCTTTTAAAATCTTACTGTTTGTGCTCGTGGACGGATGGTATCTTGTTGTGAAGTCGCTGCTTGAAAGTTTTTAAAGAAGGTGAATGGATTGAGTGAGGAAATGGTCATTTCACTGGCCGAAAAAGGCATCATGGTGACCTTTATGGTCTGCGGTCCGCTTTTATTGATTGCGCTTGTCGTCGGTATGATTGTCAGTATCTTCCAGGCTGCAACGCAAATCCAGGAACAGACGCTGGCATTTGTCCCGAAAATTGTTGCGGTGCTGCTCGGCCTTGTACTGCTTGGCCCGTGGATGCTAAGCCACATGCTTACATACACAAAAGAAATTTTATCCAATTTAACACAATATATAGGTTAACATATGGATGAACTGATTCCGTCATTCAGCATATTTTTACTCGTTTTCATTAGGGTCACCACTTTTTTTATCATGATGCCGTTATTTTCCCACAGGAGCGTACCGGCCCGGTTCCGGATCGGCCTTGGCTTCTTTTTGTCCGTCCTTGTGACATACACGATCCATGCCAAACCGTTCACCATGGATGGCGCCTATTTTATGCTGATGATTAAAGAAGCACTTGTCGGCCTGCTGCTTGGCTTTGTAGCCTATTTCATTTTGTCGGCCGTGCAATTGGCCGGTACGTTTATCGATTTTCAGGCAGGGTTTTCCATGGCCAATGTGATTGATCCGCAATCAGGGGCGCAAACGCCGCTTACCGGGGAATATTTGTACAGTTTTGCGCTGCTTTTATTGCTTTCCCTGAACGGGCACCACCTGCTTTTGGACGGGATTTATTACAGCTATTCGTTTATCCCGCTCGATCAGGCATGGGTCCATCTCGGGTCTTTCAATCTCGCAAAATATTTGGCAACCCTTTTGGCCCGTGTGTTTCTCGTCGCTTTTCAAATGTCGGCACCTGTTGTCGCCGTCCTGTTTTTAACGGACATTGCGCTTGGCATCATCGCCCGGACCGTACCGCAGCTTAATATTTTTGTGGTCGGCTTTCCGGTCAAAATTGCCGTTAGTTTGATCGCGCTGGCGGTGGCAATGGGCACGATTTATATCGCGGTTGAACATTTGTTTGAATGGATGTTTGTTGCGATGCGGAATTGTATGGCACTGTTGGGGGGATCCGTTTGAAGCACCTCTCACTCGATTTGCAGTTTTTCGCAGGGGAGAAAACAGAAAAGGCAACGCCGAAAAAGCGGCGTGATGCCCGCAAAAAGGGGCAGACAGCCAAAAGCCAGGATATCGTAACGGCTGTCATGCTTCTTGCGGTGTTTCTGTTCTTGTATTTCGGGGCCTCCTCGATCGGAAGCCCGATGATGGCACTCTTTCGCCAGGCTTTTTCAAAATATATGCTGCAGGATGTCACGGAGCAAAGCGTTGGCAAATTGATGACCGGCGTCATGAAACAGCTGGCTTCGATGCTTTTGCCGGTTATGGCCGTTGCCCTTTTGGCCGGCGTGGTCGGAAATGTGGCCCAAACCGGCCTCCTTTTTACCGGTGAAGGGCTGAAACCGAATATAAACAAAATCAATCCCGTCGCCGGATTAAAACGGATTTTTTCGATCCGGGCGCTTGTGGAATTGTTAAAATCCGTTTTAAAAATGGCGGTGGTCGGCGTTGTTGCTTTTTACGTCATTTGGGCCAATATCCAGGATATTTCAGGCCTGCCGTTTAAAAGCGCGGGCGATACGCTGGCTGCAGTCGGGCATCTCGCCGCCATAACCGGCATCAGCGCTTCTGTTGCCCTGTTTGTGCTCGCCGTTCTTGATTACTTGTACCAGCGTTTCGATTTTGAAAAAAATATCCGGATGTCCAAGCAGGAAATCAAGGAAGAATTTAAAAATATGGAAGGCGACCCGCTGATTAAATCAAAAATCAGGCAAAAGCAACGCGAAATGGCGATGCGGAGAATGATGCAGGAAGTGCCGAACGCCGATGTCGTCATTACGAACCCAACGCATTTTGCCGTCTGCCTCCGCTACGATGAAACAAAGAGCGATGCGCCCATCGTTGTGGCAAAAGGAGCGGACTTCCTTGCCCAAAAAATCAAATCGATCGCAAAAGAGCATGACATTGTCATGCTGGAAAACAGGCCGCTGGCAAGGGCGCTTTATGAGCAGGTGGAAGTTGGCGGACGCATTCCGGAACAGTTTTTTAAAGCAGTAGCGGAAATTTTGGCGTACGTATACAAAATCAAGCATAAAATTTAAGCTTTTTCATGCAAGTTAGGAGAGAAACCGTATGAGTGCAAGAGATTTGAGAGATATTCCCGTGATCGCAGGTGTCATTTTAATCGTCACTATGCTAATTATCCCTTTTCCGACATGGGCATTGAGCTTTTTAATTATATGTAATATTTCTCTTGCATTGATGGTACTTTTAATCTCAATGAATATGAAAGAGCCGCTTCAGTTTTCCGTCTTTCCGTCATTGCTGCTCATTTTAACCTTATTCCGGCTCGGGCTGAATATCTCAACCACCCGCTCGATCCTTTCCACCGGCAATGCCGGCGGGGTCATTGAGACGTTCGGATCGTTCGTTGTCGGCGGCAACATCGTCGTCGGGCTAGTCGTCTTTACGATTTTGATTATTATCCAATTTATTGTGATTACAAAAGGCGCTGAACGGGTGGCTGAAGTCGCGGCCCGGTTCACGCTCGATGCGATGCCGGGCAAGCAAATGAGCATTGATGCGGACTTGAATGCCGGCATGATATCCGATCAGGAGGCGCGCGCTCGCCGGGAAAAAGTCAGCCGGGAAGCAGACTTTTACGGCGCGATGGACGGTGCCAGCAAATTTGTCAAGGGCGATGCGATTGCCAGCATCATTATCGTTCTCATTAATCTTATCTTCGGGATCATTATCGGCATGACCCAGCTCGGCCTCTCCATTAGTGATGCCGCGAGCCAGTTTTCGCTGATGACCGTTGGCGACGGCATTGTCAGCCAGGTGCCGGCTCTGCTCATTTCGACAGCAACCGGGATCGTGGTCACGAGGGCGGCATCAGACGGCAATCTTGGCCAGGACGTAATGGCGCAGATGCTGTCCTATCCCAAAATGCTATATGTCGCGGGCGGCACGATCTTTCTGCTCGGCTTGTTTACGCCGATTAATGATTTTTTAACCATGACGGTGGCAGCGGCGCTGTTCATCGGCGGTTTCCGGCTCCAGCAAGTCCCGAAAAAGACGGAACAGGAAAGCGCGGAGAAAGCGGAAGAACTCCAGCCTGAGGAATTGAAAAGCCCGGAAAGCGTCATGAGCCTGCTCGATATTGACCCGATCGAATTCGAATTCGGCTACGGCCTGATCCCGCTTGTGGATGCCAACCAGGGGGGCGATTTGCTTGACAGGATTGTCATGATCCGCAGGCAGCTCGCCATCGAACTCGGCATTGTCATTCCGGTTGTCCGGATCCGCGATAATATCCAGCTTGAGCCGAATGAGTACCGGTTGAAAATTAACGGGAATGAACTTGCCAAAGGCGAGCTTCTTCTCGACCATTATTTAGCGATGGCGCCCGGCGAAGATGACGGCTCCGTTGAAGGTATTGAGACGGTCGAGCCGGCTTTCGGAATGCCGGCAAAATGGGTGACGGAAGAACAAAAAGAACAGGCGGAAATGATGGGCTATACGGTCGTGGACCCCCCGACGGTTGTCTCGACCCATATTACGGAAACGATCCGGCAAAACGCGTATATGCTGCTCGGAAGGCAGGAAACAAAAGCGTTGATTGACCATTTGAAAGAGTCGTACCCGGTGCTTGTGGAAGAGGTAACACCGAACCCGTTGTCCGTCGGCGAGATCCAAAAAGTGCTGGCGAATCTTTTGAAAGAAAATGTTTCCATCCGAAAACTGCCGATTATCTTTGAAACGTTAGCCGACTATGGTAAATTAACAACAGATACCGATTTGCTGACGGAATACGCCCGCCAAAGTCTCGCGCGGCAAATTACGGCGCAATATGCGCAAGACGGGCAATTAAAAGTCATCACCGTTTCGGGGAAAGTAGAGAAATTGATTGCGGATGGCATCCAGCGTACGGAACATGGCAATTATCTTTCCCTGGACCCGTCCGTGTCGCAAAAAATTGTGGAATCCGTTGCACAGCAGGTTGAGAGGGTATCGCTTACCGGCAGTTCCGCGGTCATCCTTTGTTCGCCTGCCATCCGCATGTATTTGCGGCAAATGATTGAACGGTTCTTTCCTCAGGTGCCGGTTCTTTCCTATAATGAACTGGAAGCAAACGTTGAGGTACAAAGCACAGGGCTGGTGAACATAGAATGAAAATTAAAAAGTTTATGGCGCCCAATATGTCTG
The DNA here is from genome assembly GCF_025905465.1 of Weizmannia sp. WK01. NCBI lineage: Bacteria > Bacillati > Bacillota > Bacilli > Caryophanales > Bacillaceae > Heyndrickxia > Weizmannia sp. WK01. The sequence continues at coordinate 1,500,362 of NZ_CP109616.1, forward strand.
AAGCAATGAAACAGATCCGGCTTGAGCTTGGGGACCAGGCCGTCATTTTAAATTCAAAAGTGGTCCAGCGCAAAGGCTTTCTTGGATTTATGAAAAAGCGGAACATCGAAGTAATTGCAGCCGTTGACCCGGATGCCGGGAAAAACAGCCCGGTACAAACGGCCCCTGCCCGTGGTGAAAAACCCGCGCGTGCGCCGGATGCCTCCGTCCGTTCAGAAAAAGAAAGCCTGCAAAAAGAAATCGCAGCGCTGAAAAAAGTGGTCCAAGAAGTGTCGAAACTTGCCAATCCCGCTTACCAAAAGTATCCGCTGCCGGTTCAAAAACGATTAAATGCTGGTTCGCAACAAGGGCTGGATGAATCGCTGTTGCTTGTGATCGGAGATGCCCTGTATGAAGAATGGGAGAAAGCAAACGGCAATCTGACGGAAGACGAAATTTTAAAGCAGGCGAAGGCACTGCTTCAAAAAAAGCTTTCTCGTTTTACATACGGGGGAAGCCGGAAAAAGTACGTGAACCTGATCGGGCCAACCGGTGTCGGCAAAACGACGACACTCGCCAAAATGGCTGCACAGGCCGTGCTCGAAAAAAAGGAAAAAATTGCTTTCATTACAACGGATACGTATCGGATTGCAGCGATTGAACAATTAAAAACGTATGCAAACCTGCTGAATGTGCCGCTCGAAGTGGTCTATAAATTGTCCGATTTCAAAAAAGCGATCGAAAAATTTTCCGATTTTGACCGTGTTTTTATCGATACCGCCGGCCGGAATTACAGGGAGCTGCAATATGTCCGCGAGCTTTCAGGACTCATCGATTTTCATGCGGAAATGGAAACCTTTCTGACGTTGTCGTTAACGATGAAAGAGAAAGATATGAAAGCCGTTTTTGACAGTTTTCAAAGCATCAGGATTGACCGGTTTATTTTCACCAAGCTGGATGAGACATCCACTTACGGCGCTGCGATCAATTTAATGGAACAGTATGGAAAAGGCTGTGCTTATGTGACAAACGGCCAGGATGTCCCTGATGATATGCTCGAGGCAACCCCCGGTATTTTTGCCGAATACGTATTTGGGGAGAACGACAAATGAGAGACCAGGCAGAACAGCTGCGCGCAAAGTTAAAAATGCAACACGGGATTCCGGCAAAAACGCTTGCAGTCGCAAGTGGAAAGGGCGGCGTCGGGAAGTCCAACATCTCGGTCAATTTGGCAATGGCACTTGCAGAAAGGGGAAAAAAAGTCCTTTTATTTGACCTGGATGTCGGCATGGGCAATATCCACGTCCTTCTCGGGCTTGACGCACCATACACGATCTCGGACTTTATCAACCGGAATATCCCACTTGCCCAAATGATATGCGACGGGCCGGCCGGTATTTCTTATATTTCTGCCGGCAACGGGTTTGCCCAGATTGTCGAGATGGAAGAAGCTGCTGTAACCAGGCTTGTCACAGAGCTCGAACTGCTCCAGTATGATTTTGATTACATCATTTTCGATATGGGTGCCGGCGCCGCGCCATCAAGCCTTAAAATTTTGCTTTCGGCTGATGATATTTTTATTGTCACAACACCTGAGCCGACAGCGATTACCGATGCTTATTCGATGATGAAATATATTTACATGCAGCAATTCAGCGCCCCCCTTTATTTAATTTGCAACCGGGCGGAAAAAGAAAAAGACGGGATGTTGACGTTAAACCGGCTTCAATTTACAGTTAAGAAATTTTTAGGGAAAGAAGTGAACATTCTCGGCGTTGTGCCGGAAGATGCGCATGTAAAAAAAGCTGTATCAAGGCAGCTGCCGTTTTACAGTGCATTTCCACATTCAGCGGCTGCAAGAAGAATCGATGAATTGCTTAACCGCTATGTATCCGGCAATTCGGACGGGCCCAGCCAGCGCGCACCGGTATTTATGCGGAAACTGAGGGGGCTTTTGTTGAAATCTTAAACATGCATGACAATAACAGGGCAATGAAATGACAGTTTTGAAAAACAGGGGGCAGATTTGTGAAATGGGAAAAACGTAAAGGAAGCGAACCGGAAAAAAACACGCAACCTTTGTCCGATCCTGTTCAAAGCGGACGGATAGCACAGAAAAAATTGGTTTGCATCGGAACATCGACCGGAGGCCCGCGCGCCCTGCAAACCGTTCTTTCTTCCCTGCCCGGGAATTTGGAAGCGCCCGTTCTGGTTGTCCAGCATATGCCAAGCGGATTTACAAAGTCGCTTGCCAACCGGCTGAATGCCATTTCAAACATCAGGGTGAAAGAAGCCGAGGATGGCGAAATGCTCAAGCCGGGGGCGGTTTATATTGCGCCCGGGGACTTCCATATGGGCGTGGAGGCGCACGGCGCACATCTCTTTATCCAGCTTGAGCAATCCGCGCCGGTTAACGGGCACAGGCCGGCTGTGGATAAAACATTTGAATCGGTGAGCATGCTAAAAAACTATGAAACACTTGCCATCATCATGACCGGGATGGGTTCAGACGGAACAAAAGGTTTGATCGCCTTAAAGAATCGCGGGCACGTAAGAGCGATTGCCGAAGCGGAAGAAAGCTGCATCGTTTACGGCATGCCGAGAAGTGCCATTGCCGCGAAAGTGGTGGATGAAGTTTTGCCGCTGGAAAAAATTGCGGAGGCAATCATGAAATTTATTAGTGATTAGGGTGTGGTATAGATGGAAATGAGCCAGTACTTGGAAGTGTTTATTGAAGAAAGCAGGGAACATATCCAGTCGTTAAACGAAAATGTGCTGCTACTTGAAAAAAGCCCGGATGACTTGCAAATTGTCAATGAAATTTTCCGCTCCGCCCACACATTGAAAGGGATGTCGGCAACAATGGGGTATGAAGATCTCGCCAATCTGACCCATAAAATGGAAAATGTGCTTGATGCCATCCGGAACGGGAAGCTGTCTGTAACCCCGGACATTATCGATGTGATTTTTACTGCGGTGGACCATCTGGAAGCGATGGTGGAATCGGTTGCAAACGGTGGGGACGGCAAATTGGATGTGAGCGGGACGATCGCCCGCCTCGAAGCGGTAGATCATGGTTCAGCCGGAGAGAAGAAGACGGAGAAAGAAACTTCAGCTGCGACAGCGGAAAAGGCGGAAACAGAGGAAGACGAATTTGACCAGTACGAACAGGCCGTGATTGTTCAATCGGAAGAACAAGGGTACAACTGTTACCAGTTCACGGTAAAATTGCGCAGCGACTGCCTATTAAAAGCGGCGCGGGTATTCATGGTCTTTGATATCCTTGAAAAATGCGGCGAGATCATCCATTCCGATCCGCCGGCCGACCAGCTGGAAGAAGAACAGTTTGACAATGAATTTAAAGTGACACTGATCTCAAAAGAAGACAGGGAAGAGATTCGCGAAAAAATCTGCAAGGTGTCAGAGATTGAAGATGTTAAAGCAAGCACCGTGACTCTCACAAAGCAGGATGGGCGCGGTCAACACCCGGAAACGGCAGAATCGGAGAAACCGGCAGAACCAGAGCAGAAAAAACAGGCAGCACCGGACGCAGCGGAAAAGCATCCGCAAAAACCGGCAAAAAAGCATCCGCAAAAACAGAAACATACAACCAAGACGATCCGTGTGAACATCGAGCGGCTGGATAATCTGCTGAATCTATTTGAAGAGCTGGTCATTGACCGCGGGCGCCTCGAACAAATTGCAAAAGAAGTGAACCATCCGGAGCTCAATGAAACCGTTGAAAGGATGTCCAGAATTTCCGGCGACTTGCAAACGATTATTTTGAACATGCGGATGGTGCCGGTCGAAACGGTGTTTAACCGTTTTCCGCGGCTTGTCCGCCAGCTGGCAAGAGAATTGCACAAAAAAATGGATCTCGACATTATCGGCGCCGAAACAGAACTGGACCGCACCGTCATTGATGAAATCGGCGACCCGCTTGTCCATCTGATCCGGAATTCGTGCGACCACGGCATTGAACAGTCGGAAGAAAGAAAGCGGGCAGGGAAGCCGGAAACAGGAACCATTACGTTAAAAGCTTATCACAGCGGCAACCATGTGTTTATAGAAATTGAAGACGACGGCGCCGGCATTAACCGTGAAAAAGTGTTGGAAAAAGCCATTGAAAAAGGCATTGTCAAAAAGGAAGAAGCCGGCAGTTTAACAGACAGCCAGATTTATAACCTGATTTTTGAATCCGGTTTTTCAACCGCTGACCATGTATCCGATATTTCCGGCCGGGGTGTCGGGCTGGATGTGGTGAAATCAACCATTCAATCATTGGGCGGCTCGATTTCTGTCCATTCCGCAGAAGGGCGCGGGTCCGTCTTTACGATTCAGCTGCCGCTTACCTTATCGATCATTTCCGTCATGCTTGTGGAAATCGGGACGGAAAAATATGCTGTTCCGTTATCCTCTATTGTAGAGACGGCCATTATTAAGAAGGGCGAAATATTAAAAGCGCATCACCAAAAAGTGATCGATTTCCGGGGCAAAGTGGTGCCGCTTGTCTTTTTGAATGAAATATTTGAAGTTCCGGATGCAAAGCAAAATGATGAATATGTCTCCGTACTGATTGTGCGAAAAGGGGAAAAACTGGCTGCATTTGTGGTGGACGCCTTTATCGGCCAGCAGGAAATCGTATTAAAATCTTTAGGAAATTATTTAACGAATGTATTTGCCATATCAGGCGCCACCATTCTTGGAAACGGCCAGGTTGCCCTTATCATCGACAGCAATGCGCTGATCAAATAGAAAACAAGGCGCTTGCCGCCCATTTCATTGCCCAGGAAAGAGGTTGAGATCGTTGGAGAAAGTGATCGTATTTCAGTTGAATGATAAAGAGTATGCCCTGCCGGTTACGCAGGTTTTGGCCATTGAAAAGCTGCAGCATATTACAAGAGTGCCGCTTACCGCTCCTTTTATACTTGGCGTGATGAATTTACGCGGTATCATTATTCCGGTCATTGATCTGAAAAAACGGTTTGGCATGGAGGATGACACGGACGCTGATAAGGAGGAACGCAAGCTGATCATCGTCCGGTTTGGAGAAATTGAAACGGGCCTGCTTGTGGACGAGGCGACGGATGTTCTGGATATCGACGAAAAAAAAGTGGAACCCGAGCCGGAAGTGGTAAACGCGGGCAAAGAGGACTTTATTTCCGGTGTGGCGAATATAAACCAGAGGCTTTTGCTGCTGCTTGATTTAGAAAAAACTTTAACGCCATTACAATAGGGGTATTTTAAATGGATATTAAAAATAAAATCACAAATCTTCACCTTGATGTCTTAAAAGAAATCGGGAATATCGGAGCGGGACATGCCGCAACGGCGCTTTCCAAATTGCTGCATAAAAAAATCAAAATGACGGTCCCGGATGTCCATATTGCCTCCTTTGAAGAAATTATGGAGCTGATCGGCGGCGCTGAGCTCGTTGTGGTGAGCGTGTTTTTGCGGATTGAAGGCGATGCGCCCGGCAATATTTTTTTCATCGTGCCGGTTGCCCAGGGCGAAAGATTCATTAAAGAAATGATCGAGGATCCGTCGTTCTCCTTTGAAAAGCCGCCATACCCGGAGCTCGGGCTGTCGGCGATGCTGGAACTGGGCAATATTTTGTCGGGGTCTTATTTAACGGCGCTTTCCGATTTTACGAAGCTGGATATGCTGCCTTCCGTCCCGGCACTCAGCATTGATATGTTCGGTTCCATTATCAGCTATGGTTTGATTGAACTGTCCCAGGTCAGCGATTATGCCATCGTGATTGATACAGTGCTGAGCGATGAGCAGGCGGAAAATTCCGATATGAAGGGGCATTTTTTCCTCTTTCCGGATCCGGATTCTTATGAAATCCTATTCCGTGCGCTAAGGGTTGAATTAGATGGATAGCGAAATGAACATTGTCAAAGTGGGCATTGCGGAAATGAAGATCGTCACTTCTCCCGGCCTGATCAGGACAATCGGGCTTGGCTCATGCGTTGGCGTCGTTTTGTACGATTTGCCGGCTAAAACAGCCGGGCTTGCCCATGTAATGCTGCCTTCATCCTTCATTGCGAAGAATGGAGAGCATATGAATAAAGCAAAATTTGCGGATACCGCTATTTTTGAACTGATCGGCATGCTGAAAAGCGCAGGCTGCCACCAGAGCAGACTGCTAGCAAAAATCGCCGGCGGAGCCGAAATGTTTTCTTTTTCTTCCATGAATGAAGCGATGCGGATCGGGCCGCGCAATGTCGAGGCTGTAAAACAGGAACTGAAAAAGTACCGCATTCAATTGGTGGCCGAAGATACCGGGGGAAAAAGCGGCCGCACGATTGAATTTAACCCGGGAAATGCCGTACTGACCGTGAGAACGGTCAACCAGGGTTCTGTCGAAATATGACGAGGCCGCCCCTTTGTTTTCGGGAAAAGCGATGGCAACAAGGAGGGATGCGATATGGCGGAGGAGCCAAAACAGGGTGAGGAGCAGAAAGATTGGGATTTGTGGCTTAAATCCCGTGATCCGGAAGCCGGGAATGCCCTTGTGAAAAGATATATGCCGCTTGTTTCTTTCCATGTCCAAAGAATTGCCGCCGGGCTTCCCCGCAACGTGTCAAAAGAGGATTTAAAAAGCCTTGGCATGTTCGGGCTTTTGGATTCATTAAACAAATTTGATCCGTCCCGCGAACTGAGATTTGATACATATGCTTCTTTTCGGATCCGCGGCGCGATTTTGGACGGCCTGCGGAAAGAAGACTGGCTGTCAAGAGGCACAAGGGAAAAAGCGAAAAAAATTGAAAGCGCCATTGAAAGTCTCGAGCAGAAATACTTGCGCACCGTTTCTCCAAAAGAAGTCGCTTTGGAGCTTGGCATGGAAGAAACGGAAGTCTGCACAACGATGAATGAACAGTTTTTTGCCAATGTCCTGTCGATTGAAGAAACGGGCACCGATAATGATGAACCGGAAGCAGCATCCCGGTTCGTGTCCGGGGACAGGAATGCCGGCCAGCCGGAATCCGAGCTGGAAAAAAAGGAAACCGTAAAGGAACTGGCGGAGGCCATCTGTGCCCTGTCGGAAAAAGAGCAGCTTGTGCTGAGCCTCTTTTATCAGGAAGAATGCACGCTGACAGAAATCGGCGAAGTGATGGGGCTTTCCACTTCCCGGATTTCCCAGATCCATTCGAAGGCCATTTACAAACTGCGGAATATTTTGGAAAAACGGCTGCTGTAATCAGAGGGGGTGAATCAAACGGTTATTTTTTTCCTCATTCTTTCTTTCCTATTTAATGTGCTCTCCATTTTTGCCATCATCCTGCTCTATTTACGGCAAAACCGCTTTGCCCGGGCAGAACAAAACGTCAATAAAATGGTGAAAGAAATTGAAGACATCTTTTCCGTATACCTGATGGAGTTAAAAGAAGAAAACGATGCTTTCATCAAAAAAATGAAAGCAGGCAGGATGAAAGAGGCAAGCCCGGCGGAAAAAGCAGGGCCGGAAACGGGACAGCCGGGTTCGGAAACAAAACAACCGCCTGAGACAGAAGAAACAGCGGAACTGAAGTCAGATGCGCTCATCCAGGTATCCGCAAACCGGGCGTACCGGAATGCGGCCCGGCAAATTTCAGGGGAACAAAGCGATGGGCAGCTTCAGGAAGAAAAAAGCCTTTTGCAAAAAGTGAATGATTTGCAACAAAACGGGTATACTGTTGATGAAATTGCCCAAAAATTAAATAAAGGCCGCACGGAAATCGAGCTGCTTCTCAAATTTCAGACAGGACGCGGATAATGCTTGATTCGCATTTTTTTTTATGGTATAGTAATCGTTGGTGTTATCACACACGCTTCATGATTTAAAGGACGGTGCTGCTTTTAAGCGGTCTCCTTTTGAAAAGGATTGGGGCGGAGGAAAAAAACCATAGGAGGAAATAAAATGTCAGTAATCTCAATGAAACAACTGCTCGAAGCCGGTGTCCATTTCGGCCACCAGACGCGCCGCTGGAACCCGAAAATGAAAAAATACATTTTCACGGAACGGAACGGCATCTATATTATTGACCTGCAAAAAACGGTCAAAAAAGTAGAAGAAGCTTATAACTTTGTAAAAGATCTTGCAGGCAACGGCGGAAATATTCTGTTCGTCGGCACGAAAAAACAGGCGCAGGAATCCGTTAAAGATGAAGCGGAACGTTCCGGCATGTTTTACGTGAACCACCGCTGGCTTGGCGGAACCTTAACCAACTTTGAAACGATCCAAAAACGGATTGACCGTTTGAAACAAATCGAAAAAATGGAAGAAGACGGCACATTTGATGTCCTTCCGAAAAAAGAAGTCGTCCAGTTGAAAAAAGAACACGACCGTTTGGTGAAATTCCTTGGCGGCATTAAAGATATGCGGAACCTGCCGGATGCATTGTTTGTAATCGATCCGCGCAAAGAACGCATCGCGGTAGCGGAAGCAAGAAAATTAAACATTCCGATTATCGGGATTGTGGATACAAACTGCGATCCGGATGAAATTGACTATGTCATTCCGGCAAACGATGATGCGATCCGTGCGGTCAAACTTTTGACCAGCAAAATGGCGGATGCTATTGTGGAAGCAAAACAGGGCGAAGAAGGTGCCGCTGAAGTTCCGGCCGAATCCGGCGAAGCAGCGGGCACGGAAGAAACGACTGTCGAAGCCTGATCCGTTTTCCGGCCGGGGTTTGACAGCGGCCGCACCTTACCCAAAATATCCCAATAAAAAAGGTGATAAGAAGGTTTGTGCTTATCACCTTTTTTTAGGGAGACGTACATAAACTTGAAGGAGGAAATCCGATGGCAATTACAGCTCAAATGGTGAAAGAACTTCGTGAAAAAACCGGCGCAGGCATGATGGATTGCAAAAAAGCGCTGACGGAAACGAACGGCGATATGGAAAAAGCGGTGGACTATCTTCGTGAAAAAGGGATCGCAAAAGCGGCGAAAAAGGCAGACCGCGTTGCTGCAGAAGGAACCACTTACGTATTAAGCGAAGGCAACCACGCCGTCATTCTCGAAGTCAATGCCGAAACAGACTTTGTTGCAAAAAATGCAGAATTCCAAAACCTTGTAAAAGAAATCGCTGAACATTTGCTTCAAAGCAAACCGGCCGATCTGGATGCCGCTTTACAATCAACAATGGCAAACGGATCGACTGTCAATGATTTTATTACACAGGCGATTTCCAAAATCGGTGAAAAAATTTCGCTCCGCCGTTTTGCCCTGAAAACGAAAACGGATAACGGTGCGTTCGGCGAATACCTCCACATGGGCGGCCGTATCGGTGTGCTCACTGTTCTTGAAGGCACAACCGATGCTTCTGTTGCAAAAGACGTTGCCCTTCATGTTGCAGCGATGAATCCGAAATACATCTCCCGCGACCAGGTTTCGGAAGAAGAAGTGGCCCATGAACGCGAAGTATTAAAACAACAGGCGCTGAACGAAGGCAAACCGGAAAAGATTGTGGAAAAAATGGTGGAAGGACGCTTGAAGAAATACTTCGAGGAAATTTGTGTGGCAGACCAGGCGTTTGTCAAAAATCCGGATCAAACGGTTGGGCAGTTCGTCGCTTCCCATAATGCAAAAGTGGCAGATTTTGTCCGTTATGAAGTCGGCGAAGGCATTGAAAAACGCCAGGAAAACTTTGCTGAAGAAGTCATGAATCAAGTGAAGAAAAACTAGTTTTAAAAGGGGAACACAGTGTGTTCCTCTTTTTAAAAGAAGGCAGGATTTTAACCTTGCAAAAAAAACGCCCCGTTTACCGGCAAAGATGGACCGGGGCAATTTTACATAACCATATTGGAGGTTCAAAATGGACACCCCTAAATATAAACGTGTCGTATTGAAATTAAGTGGTGAGGCATTGGCTGGAGAGCAGGGCTTTGGTATTCATCCGACGGTCATCCAGTCCGTCGCGCGGCAAGTAAAAGAAATTGTCGAGCTTGGCGTTGAAGTGGCGATTGTCGTCGGCGGCGGCAATATTTGGCGCGGCAAGATCGGCAGCCAGATGGGAATGGACAGGGCAACGGCTGATTATATGGGCATGCTCGCCACGGTCATGAATGCAATGGCCCTTCAGGACAGCCTGGAACAGAGCGACGTGGAAACACGCGTGCAGACTTCCATTGATATGCGCCAGGTGGCAGAACCTTATATCAGAAGGCGGGCCATCCGCCATCTGGAAAAGGGTCGTGTCGTTATTTTTGCCGCCGGTACGGGCAACCCGTTTTTCTCCACCGATACGACCGCCGCGCTGCGTGCAGCAGAAATTGAAGCCGATGTCATTTTAATGGCAAAAAATAATGTGGACGGTGTTTATTCTGCCGATCCGAAACTGGACAAAGATGCTGTGAAATATGAAGAGCTTTCATATCTGGATGTCATCAAAGACGGCCTCGCTGTCATGGACTCCACCGCGTCCTCTTTATGTATGGACAATGACATCCCGCTTATAGTATTCTCAATTATGGAGGAAGGAAACATCAAACGCGCCGTCTTGGGCGAAACCATTGGGACAATCGTTAGGGGGAAAATATGATGGCAAATCAGGTCATTGACACTGCAAAAGATAAAATGGCAAAAGCAATCCAGGCTTTTCAGCGCGAACTCGGCTCCATCCGTGCGGGGCGTGCAAACGCGGCCCTGCTCGATAAAATCACGATAGATTACTACGGCGCTAGGACACCTGTAAACCAGCTTGCGTCCATTTCCGTGCCGGAAGCGCGCCTGATGGTGATCCAGCCGTATGATAAAACGGTGCTGGGTGAAATTGAAAGGGCCATTTTAAAATCGGATCTCGGCCTTACGCCGAATAATGACGGTTCCGTAATCCGCCTTTCCATCCCGCCTTTAACGGAAGAACGTAGAAAAGAACTGGTGAAGCTCATCAAAAAAGAAGCGGAAGAAGCAAAAGTTGCCATCCGTAACGTGCGCCGTGATGCCAATGATGAACTGAAAAAGCAGGAGAAAAACGGTGAGATTACAGAAGATGAGCATCGTGGTTTCGCGGAAGACGTTCAGAAAATCACCGACCAGCACATTCAAAAAATCGATAAAATGACAAAAACAAAAGAGCAGGAAATTATGGAAGTCTGACTGCCGGACAAAAAACTTCCGTTGGCAAGCGGCCGATGGAAGTTTTTTATTATGTTATCAGTGCGCGCTTTTCCCGGGAGCATGGAATGTTCCGGTTCTAAAATCCTGTCATATTGCCGGAAAATGGGGCTACACACGCGTTTAAAAGGGGATACAAAGCCGGTTTTCCATACACCCCCAAACCAAATGGCCGGATCGTTTAAAAAACAGAACTACACAAACGCATCCATTTTCTCTATAATAGAGGTTGGCAAATGGAATACAAAGGTCATACCACTTTTGCCGGAAACGACTGAACACGTATGGCCGCGGTACCGTGCATAAAGTTGCAGGCGGATACCATTTGGAGGGCAAATGTGCATATGAATTTAAAAAGATGGAAATCTTTCGATAAAGAAGGCCGCGACACGACAACCCGCGGCGAAAAAGTGAAAGCTGCCGCCATCCCGGAACATGTCGCCATCATCATGGACGGCAACGGAAGATGGGCGAAAAAACGCCATTTGCCGCGGGTGGCCGGCCATCACGAAGGCATGAAAACCGTCCGGAAAATTACCCGTATCGCCAACCGGCTCGGAATCAAAGTATTGACGCTGTATGCTTTTTCAACAGAAAACTGGAAACGGCCAAAATTAGAAGTGGAATACTTAATGAAGCTGCCGGAAGAATTTTTATCCACTTATCTTCCCGAGCTGAAAGCGGAAAATGTGAAAGTGCAGATGATGGGGTGCAAAGAAAAAATCCCGCTTCATACTCAAAGGGCCATCAATAAAGCGATCAGTGAAACGGCGCAAAACGACGGGCTGATTCTCAATTTTGCGTTGAACTACGGGAGCAGGGATGAAATTATGCGCGCCGTGAGAAATATTTTAATGGATGTAAAAAATGGTATAATGAATGAAAACGAGCTGACCGAGGAAGTGTTCCACCAGTACTTAATGACGCACGGCCTGCAGGACCCCGACCTTTTAATCCGGACGAGCGGGGAAATCCGGCTCAGCAATTTTATGTTGTGGCAGCTGGCGTATACGGAGTTTGTGTTTACCGATGTGTTATGGCCGGATTTTAATGAGGAACATTTTTTAAGTGCGATTGAAGAATATCAAAAACGTTCCCGAAGATACGGCGGTTTAAAAAGTGAGGAGCAGTCTGAATGAAGCAAAGAATCATTACAGCCATCGTGGCAGCAGCTTTTTTTATTCCTTTTGTGATATACGGGAGATGGCCGTTTGCGCTGCTCGTGTATGCCATGGCGACCGTTGCGCTATACGAGCTGTTGCGGATGGGAAAACAGTCATTTTTTTCCTTTGGCGGCCTCCTTTCCGTCCTGCTGCTTTGGCTGATTTTATTTCCATCAAAGTATATGCATGTCATCGCACAAACAGGCTTTTCAAAGCTTGAATTGGTGTATATGATCGTGCTGCTTTTTCTTGCCTACATGGTGGTGACGAAAAACCGGTTTACATTTGAGCAGGCTGGTTTCCACATTTTGTCCGCCATCTACGTTGGCATCGGCTTTTATTATTTTATTGAAACAAGAAATGCGCCAGATGCGGGCATAACCTATATTTTTTACGCCCTGTTTCTCATTTGGGCAACGGATTCCGGCGCTTATTTCGTCGGACGGGCTTTTGGAAAGCATAAGCTGTGGCCAGAGATCAGCCCGAATAAAACGGTTGAAGGCGCGCTTGGCGGCGTACTGTGTGCGGTCATTGTTGCTGTGCTGTTTTTTTTCTATTCCAATATCGGCCTCGGGCTCGGGCGGCTCATGGTGTCCACGGTCGTCCTCTCCGTTTTCGGCCAGATCGGGGATTTGGTGGAATCCGCGTATAAACGGCATTACGGGGTAAAAGACGCAGGGAAAATCCTGCCCGGGCACGGCGGCATTTTGGACCGCTTTGACAGTTTATTGTTTGTCCTCCCGCTTATCCATTTTTTAAAAATGATGGCGGGATAGAAAAAGAGGTGGATAGCATTGAAGCAAATCAGCTTATTGGGGGCGACGGGCTCCATTGGTACACAAACGCTGGATGTGATCCGGAACCATCCGGAAGCATTCCGGCTCGCGGCCTTTTCAGCAGGGAGAAATCTCAATTTAACGAGGAAAATTATTTCGGAGTTTCATCCGGCGCTTGTCTCTGTCGCTGACAAAGAAGACTGTGCCCGGCTGAAAACCGAATTCGGGGACAGCCCGGTTGTGCTCTACGGGGAAAAAGGGATGGTCGAAACGGCGGTATATGCCGAATCGGATATTTTGGTCAATGCGGTGCTTGGCAGTGTCGGGCTGTTGCCGACTTTGGAGGCGATCCGGGCGGGGAAAACTGTTGCGATCGCCAATAAAGAAACGCTCGTCACAGCTGGCCACCTCGTGATGGATGCAGCAAGGCGCGCCGAAACTGAAATTCTTCCGATCGACAGCGAGCATTCCGCCATTTTTCAATGTTTGCAAGGGGAAAACCGGGATGAGATCGAACGGCTCATCATTACCGCATCCGGCGGCAGTTTCCGTGATTATACAAGGGAACAGCTTGAAACCGTCACCGTAAAAGATGCGCTGAACCACCCGAATTGGTCGATGGGCGCCAAAATCACGGTTGATTCGGCAACAATGATGAATAAAGGGCTCGAAGTCATTGAAGCACACTGGCTGTTCGGCCTTCCCTTTGAAAAAATTGATACTATCCTGCACCGCGAAAGCATCATCCACTCTCTCGTCGAATTCCGTGACAGCAGCGTAAAGGCGCAGCTCGGGATGCCCGATATGCGCATCCCGATTCAATATGCGCTCGGATTTCCAAAAAGGTTGCCGCTACCGGATGCAAAGCGGCTCGATTTGGCGGAAATCGGCCGGCTTCATTTTGAAAAAATGGATGAAGAACGCTTTTACTGCCTGAAACTTGCCTATGAAGCCGGAAAAGCCGGCGGATCGATGCCGGCCGTGCTGAATGCGGCCAATGAGGTGGCGGTCCATGCCTTTTTGCAGGAAAAAATTTCGTTTTTGCAAATTGATCAGTTGATTGAAAAGGCGCTTGCAAGGCATAATGTAATTATACACCCTGATTTGGAAACGATCTGGGCCGTTGACCGTGAGACGCGGGACTATGTGGCCTCGCTCATATAAGCGGGAGCTTGCCCGGAGTTCCTGAAAAAGGCGGAGACTATTTTAAAGTAAGGTGGTATTCATTTGACGACAGTTATAGCCTTTATTTTGATTTTTGGTTCACTTGTCATTTTCCATGAAGCCGGGCATTTCTTTGTTGCCAAAAAAGCCGGGATTTTATGCCGCGAATTTGCGATCGGATTCGGCCCGAAGATCCTTTCGTTTAAGAAAAACGAAACGCAGTATACCGTCCGCCTGCTTCCGATCGGCGGATACGTACGGATGGCGGGGGAAGACCCGGATATGCCGGAGTTGAAGCCAGGCCAGCGGGTTGGGCTGCTTTTCGATGAAAACGAAGCCGTTGAAAAAATCGTGGTGAACGGAAAAGACCGGTATACCGGATTGCGCATGATTGAAACGGAATCTGCAGATCTGGAACGTGCGCTTGTAATCAAAGGCTATGAAGAAGGCGATGATGAACACCTCCGGACGTTTAAAGTGAAAAGGGATGCCGTGCTTGTCGAAGACCGGATGGAAATGCAAATCGCGCCTTGGGACCGCCAGTTTGCCTCCAAATCGCTTGGGAAGCGGGCGCTCACGATTTTTGCGGGCCCGCTCATGAATTTCGTTCTGGCAGCCCTTGTCTTTACCCTTATGGCCGTGGTGCAGGGGGTGCCGATGACCGATCCGGTGCTCGGAACGGTTGTCAAGGACAGTGCTGCGGCAAAGGCCGGGCTGCATAAAGGGGATACAGTGATCAGCATTGACGGTGCCGAAATCTCGACGTGGAATGACATTGTCGACGTGATCCAAAAACACCCTGATGAAAAAATTACGTTTACAGTGGAACGGAACGGCAAAACAATGGACATTCCGGTGACGCCAAAAAGCATTTCAGAGGACGGGAAGACCATCGGGAGAATCGGCGTGACCAGCCCGGTTGACCATTCCCCGCTGAAAGTAGCCACGTACGGCATTACACAGACATACGTTTGGACGGTGGAAATTTTTAAACTGCTTGGCCACCTGATCAGCGGCGGCTTTTCCATTGATATGCTGTCAGGCCCTGTCGGCATTTACAAATCAACAGAGACCGTCGCCAAGTCGGGCATCATTTATTTGTTTAAATGGGCAGGATTGTTGAGCATCAACATCGGGATTATGAACCTGCTCCCGCTGCCGGCTTTAGATGGCGGCAGGCTGCTGTTTTTCGGCATCGAAGCATTGCGGGGCAAACCGATTGACCGGCAAAAAGAAGGCATCGTCCATTTTATCGGTTTTGCGCTCCTGATGCTGTTGATGATTATTGTCACCTGGAATGATATCCAAAGATTTTTCCTGTAAAGTTTCCGGTTTCGAGGGGGTTCCAGCGGGCCCTGTTGCAAAAGGGCCTGCTTCCTTACCTGCTTTACGGAGACGGTTATAAAATGGATTTGCATTTTTGATCCGCCATTAGCCCGGTTTGGCCCGCTCGTCTTCACAAGCAACGCCAAATCTTCGTATTTTTACCGTGCGGATCCCTTTTAAAATCTGCATTTCTAGCACCCTGGCCCGGCTTTTGATTTACAATCTCTTACCATCCAACCTTGGACCTGGTTTGCTGAATCGGGGGAATAGAAACGAAGGAACGTAATCAACGCGACTGATCTATAATAAATGAATACGGGAGTGCGATGTATGAAACAGAGCAAATTGTTTATTCCGACATTGCGGGACGTACCGGCAGAAGCCGAGGTGAAAAGCCATCAGCTGCTGCTCCGTGCCGGTTACATACGGCAAATTGCAAGCGGTGTTTATACGTATTTGCCGCTCGCGAAAAAAGTCTTACATAAAATTGAAGCGATTATCCGCGAAGAATTGGAAGCTATCGGTTCCATGGAATTGCTGATGCCGTCCCTCCAGCCGGCGGAATTGTGGCAGGAATCGGGGCGCTGGTATTCTTACGGGCCGGATTTGATGCGCCTTAAGGACCGGCATGAACGGGACTTTGCGCTCGGGCCGACGCATGAAGAAGTGATCACAAGTTTAATTCGGAACGAAGTAAAATCGTATAAACGCCTGCCGCTTTCTTTATACCAAATTCAAACGAAATTTCGGGATGAAAAGCGCCCGCGTTTCGGCTTGCTGCGCGGACGGGAATTCATCATGAAAGACGCGTATTCTTTCCATGCCAACAAAGAGAGCCTTGATGAGACGTATAAGGATATGTATCGGGCTTATACCAATATATTCTCGCGGTGCAAACTGGATTTCCGCGCCGTATTGGCGGACTCGGGCGCGATCGGCGGGAAAGATACGCAGGAGTTTATGGTGCTGTCTGAAATCGGGGAAGACACCATTGCGTATTCCGACTCATCCGATTATGCGGCAAATATTGAAATGGCGGAAGTGAAGACCGTTTACACAAAGCCGGATGAAGCGGAAAAACCGCTCGAAAAAATTCCGACCCCGGGGCAAAGAACGATCGCGCAAATTGCGGACTTTCTAAAGGCAGATCCTGAAAAATGCCTGAAGACCCTTGTGCTGAAAGCGGATGATGAATATGTCATTGTGCTGGTCAGGGGCGATCATGACGTAAATGAAGTCAAAGTCAAACATCTTCTCGGTTCTGAAACGATTGAAATGGCAGATCCGGAAGCCATCAAGTCGATCATGGGGGCGGATCCCGGTTCGCTCGGCCCTGTCGGCGCGCCGGAACAGATCCGGATTTTGGCCGATCACGCCGTCCGCTATGTAGTCAACGGCATTTGCGGTGCCAATGAGAATGACTTCCACTATGTGAATGCGAATCCGGAGAGGGATTACCGCGTCGATCTATACGGGGATCTCCGCAATATCCAGGAAGGCGACCCGTCACCGGACGGAAAGGGAACGATCCGGTTTGCACGCGGCATAGAGGTCGGGCATATTTTCAAACTCGGCACAAAATACAGTGAGGCCATGCACGCCGCCTTTTTAGACGAAAACGGCAGGGAGCAGGTCATGTTGATGGGGTGTTACGGGATTGGTGTCTCCCGCACTTTAACAGCAGTGTGCGAACAGCATAACGATGATAAAGGGCTTGTTTGGCCTGTCAATCTGGCGCCGTTTGACGTGCATCTCGTTCCGGTAAATATGAAGGATGCCCAACAATCCGCCCTTGCAGAATCGCTCCATGCGGAACTTGAAAAGCAGTTTACCGTCTTGATGGATGACAGAAACGAGCGCCCGGGTGTGAAATTTGCGGATTCCGACCTGATCGGCCTGCCTGTCCGGGTAACCGTCGGGAAAAAAGCGGCGGAAGGCATCGTCGAAGTGAAAATCAGAAAAACCGGGGAAGTGCTCGAAGTGAAAAAAGAGGATTTGGCCGAGACAATTTCTAATATTTTAGCACAACTTGCTTCATGACAGGGGCATCGGCTTACCGGCCGGTGCTTCTCTTCTTTTCCTGCAAAAAAGAGGCAGAAAATGTTTTGCCTGGAAAATTTCAACACCCGAACCTTTCAACACTACCGGGAAAAATTCCGGAAAGATTGCATTCGGGACGCTTGTTTTTTAAGATAAAGATAGATTGAATGAAAAAGGATGGGAGAGGACAAGATGATTGAAAATCCCGCCGGAAAGAAAGAAAGGTTCCAGATTTTGCTCCGGCAGCTGGAACTGCTTGATGACAGGTTTTACGAGCATTTTAAATACGGAGAAATTGAAAAACTAGTTGTGGAACGCCAGTCAAAGCGATGGCATTTTTATTTTTTGCTCGAAAAAATTCTCCCCTTTGAAGTGTACTTGACATTTACAACCCGTTTGCGCCAGGCTTTTCAGCATATTGCCGACGTCCGTTTTTCAATCCGGGCGAAAGACCCTTCTTTTGGGCCGGCGCTGATTGCCGATTACTGGAAAGCGTGCCTAGGAGAACTGGAAGGCATGTCGCCGATGCTTTTGTCCCTACTTGCGGAGCAGGTGCCGTCACTTTCCGGCAATAAGCTGGTGGTAACCGGCCGCAATGAACCGGAAGCAGCGACATTAAAACAAAAATACGGGGAATGGATCGTCCGTTTTTACGAACGGGCCGGTTTTCCGCAGCTGATGTTTGACACGGAAATTTCGGCGGCACCTGAAGCAAGTGAAGCATACGCCAAATTTATGGAAGAAAAGAAAAAAGAAGATGAGGAACGGGCAAAACAGGCCGTTCTCGAAATGCAGAAGCACGTGAATGAGCAACAGAGCGGGGAAGAAACGCACGACGCGGGACCGCTTATGATCGGGCTGAGAATCCCGCCCGATGATGATATCCGCCGCCTTTCCGAGATTGTTGATGAAGAACGGCGGATTACGGTGGAAGGCTATGTGTTTGACGTCGAAACGAAAGAACTGCGCAGCGGGCGGACGCTTTTGACGTTAAAAATCACCGATTATACGAGCTCCATTCTCGTGAAGATGTTTTCGCGGGATAAGGAAGATGCCGCACAATTTGCCCGCGTGAAGAAAGGGATGTGGCTGCGTGCGCGCGGCAGCATCCAGAACGATACGTTTGTCCGTGATCTGGTCATGATCGCCAACGATCTTTCTGAAGTAGCCCCGCGCGTCCGGAAAGACCATGCGCCGGAAAATGAGAAGCGGGTCGAACTCCATCTCCATACGCCGATGAGCCAGATGGATGCGGTCACTTCCGCGTCTACCCTTGTCGCCCAGGCAAAAAAATGGGGCCATCCGGCGATTGCGATCACAGACCACGCCGTCGCGCAAAGTTTTCCGGAAGCTTACAGCGCCGGCAAAAAGAACGGTATAAAAGTCATCTTCGGCGTTGAAGCCAATCTTGTCGACGACGGGGTGCCGATTGCCTATAATGATGCGCACGTCCACCTTGATGAAGCGACATATGTCGTCTTTGACGTTGAAACAACGGGATTATCTGCCGTTTATGATACGATCATCGAAATCGCTGCGGTGAAAATCCAAGACGGCGAAGTGGTCGATACGTTTGAACGGTTTGCCAATCCCGGACGTCCGCTGTCCAATACGATTATTGAGCTGACCCATATTACCGACGATATGTTAAAAGATGCGCCGGACATTTCCGAAGTGTTGAAAGAATACAATGAATGGATTGGCGACGCGGTGCTTGTAGCCCACAATGCTTCGTTCGACATCGGGTTTTTAAACGTTGGCCTGAAAAAAGCCGGGCTGCCGAAATCCAATAACCCCGTCATTGATACGCTCGAACTCGGACGGTTTTTATATCCGGATTTCAAAAACTACCGGCTGAACACGCTCGCGAAAAAATTCAATGTGGAACTGACCCAGCACCACCGCGCAATCTACGATACGGAAGCAACAGGACAAATCTTTTTAAAAATGCTGAAAGATGCCCGTAACCGGGGGATCACATACCATGACGAGCTGAACCAGTATATGGGGGAAGGCGGCGCGTACAAGCGGGCGCGCCCGTCGCACTGCACGCTGCTTGTCCGGACGCAGGAAGGCTTGAAAAATTTATTTAAACTGATTTCTCTTTCCCATATCGATTACTTTTACCGTGTGCCGCGTATTCCGCGTTCCGAGCTGCAAAAGTACCGGGAAGGCATTCTCGTCGGGTCCGGCTGTGACAAAGGCGAAGTATTTGAAGGCATGATGCAGAAAGATCCGGCGGAAGTAGAGGAGATCGCCCGCTTTTATGATTATCTTGAAGTCCATCCGAAAGAAGTGTACGCCCCGCTCATCGACCAGGAACTGATAAGGGATGAAAAGGCGCTTGAAGAAATCATCACGAAAATCGTCAGGCTCGGGGAAAAATTAAATCTGCCGGTTGTCGCAACAGGCAATGTCCATTATTTAAACCCCGAAGACAAAATTTACCGGAAAATCCTGATCAGCTCCCAGGGCGGTGCCAATCCGCTGAACCGGCACCGGCTGCCGGACGTGCATTTCCGCACGACGGATGAAATGCTTGCATGCTTCTCGTTTTTAGGCGAAGAAAAGGCAAAAGAAATCGTGGTTGACAACACGAATAAAATTGCCGGCTTAATCGAGGACGTCAAGCCGGTAAAAGATGAGTTGTACACGCCGAAAATTGAAGGGGCGGAAGAAGAAATCCGCGAGCAAAGCTATAAGCGCGCGAAAAGGATTTACGGGGATCCACTTCCCGAAATTGTCGAAGCACGGCTTGAAAAAGAGCTAAAAAGCATTATTGGTCACGGATTTGCGGTCATTTATCTGATTGCCCATAAACTTGTCAAGAAATCATTGAATGACGGTTACCTTGTCGGTTCGCGGGGGTCTGTCGGCTCTTCGCTTGTTGCAACGATGACGGAAATCACCGAAGTCAACCCGCTCCCGCCGCATTATGTGTGCCCGAACTGCAAGCATTCCGAGTTTTTCAATGACGGTTCGGTCGGTTCCGGTTTTGACCTGCCGGATAAAAACTGCCCGGCGTGCGGGGCAAAATACAAAAAAGACGGCCATGATATTCCGTTTGAAACGTTCCTTGGCTTTAAAGGGGACAAGGTACCGGATATTGACCTGAACTTTTCGGGCGATTACCAGCCGCGCGCCCACGCCTATACAAAAGTGTTGTTCGGCGAAGAGTATGTATACCGCGCCGGCACGATCGGCACGGTTGCGGAAAAAACGGCCTACGGCTATGTAAAAGGGTATGCCCAGGACCATAATCTGACATTCCGGAGCGCGGAAATTGACCGGCTTGTCCAGGGCTGCACCGGGGTGAAACGGACGACCGGCCAGCATCCGGGTGGCATTATCGTCGTCCCGGATTATATGGATATATACGATTTTACGCCGATCCAGTATCCGGCGGACGATCACAATTCGGAATGGCGGACAACGCATTTTGATTTCCACTCGATCCACGATAATATTTTGAAGCTTGATATACTCGGGCACGATGATCCGACCGTCATCCGCATGCTCCAGGACTTAAGCGGGATTGACCCGAAAACGATCCCGACCGATGACCCGGAAGTGATGAAAATTTTCAGCGGGCCGGAACCGCTCGGGGTTACGGAAGAGCAGATTATGTGCAAAACCGGCACGCTCGGCATTCCGGAATTTGGCACAAAGTTTGTGCGCCAAATGCTCGAAGATACAAAACCGACGACTTTTGCCGAACTGGTCCAGATTTCAGGGCTTTCGCACGGAACGGACGTATGGCTCGGCAACGCCCAGGAACTGATCCAAAACGGCACATGCACCCTGCCTGAAGTAATCGGCTGCCGGGACGATATTATGGTCTATTTAATCTATCAGGGCTTAGAGCCGTCCCTTGCTTTTAAAATTATGGAATCGGTACGGAAAGGGAAAGGGCTCACGCCTGAAATGGAAGAGGAAATGATCAAGCAAAACGTGCCAAATTGGTATATTGAATCGTGCAAAAAGATTAAATATATGTTCCCGAAAGCCCACGCCACCGCCTATGTGCTGATGGCGGTAAGGATCGCTTACTTCAAGGTGTACCATCCGCTGATCTACTATGCGACGTATTTTACGGTGCGCGCGGAGGATTTCGATCTCGATGTCATGATCCACGGCTCGAATTCCATCAAGGCAAAAATCAGTGAAATTAATGCAAAAGGGATGGACGCATCGGCGAAGGAGAAAAGTTTGCTGACCGTGCTCGAACTGGCGCTTGAAATGACGGCGCGCGGCTTCCGCTTCCAGCCGATTGATTTGTATCGATCGGAAGCAGACAAGTTTGTCATTGACGGCGATTCGCTCATTCCGCCGTTTAATGCGATTCCGGGTCTTGGTACAAACGCCGCGGTCAATATCGTAAAAGCGCGTGAAGAAGGTGAATTCCTTTCAAAAGAAGACTTGCAGCGCCGCGGAAAAGTCTCCAAAACGATTATGGAATACCTTGACGGGCACGGCTGCTTAGAGTCGCTGCCGGAGCAGAACCAGCTGTCGCTTTTCTAAATACGGGTTAAGGACCGCTGTTTGCTTTTTTTTGCCTGTTATGGTATAGTTTTTTATGGAAATACTACGGATAAACGCTCGTGCGAAAGAGTGGGGCCATCACCCCGCTCTTTCGTGTTTTAAATCGGATTTTTGAGGAGGTCAGCATGAGTAAAGTCGTTGAAGTGGTGGAACAACTGGCATCCCCGGTTGTGGAAGGGCTCGGCCTTGAACTTGTTGATATTGAATACGTCAAAGAAGGAAAAAACTGGTTTCTTCGTGTTTATATTGACAAAGAAAACGGGGTCGATATCGAAGAATGCGGGCTCGTCAGCGAACGGCTCGGGGAAAAGCTCGATGAAGCGGACCCGATTCCCCATAATTATTTCCTTGAGGTTTCCTCCCCGGGTGCGGAACGCCCGTTAAAAAAAGCGCGTGACTTTGAACGTGCTGTCGGCCGGACCGTCCTCGTGAAAACGTATGAACCGCTTGACGGGGAGAAAACGTTCCAGGGAAAATTGATTGCTTTTCACAACGGGTGCCTAACATTAGAATGTAAAGTGAAAACGAAGAAAATCGAGAAGGAAATTCCGTATGACAAAGTGGCCAACGCACGGCTTGCCGTTGAATTTTAAAAATGCATCATTTTTCAAAAAATGAAGGGGGATCCAATTTCCATGAGCTCAGAACTGGTAGATGCGCTTACGATACTTGAAGAAGAAAAAGGAATTTCGCGGGATGTGCTCGTTGAAGCCATCGAAGCCGCGCTTGTATCGGCATACCGCCGCAATTTTAACCAGGCACAGAATGTAAGGACGGATTTAAATCTGGCGAACGGGACGATCCGTGTGTTCGCGCGTAAAGACGTGGTTGAAGAAGTATTTGACCCGCGCCTTGAAATTTCGCTTGAAGATGCCCAGAAAATCAATCCGTCTTATGAAATCGGCGATGTTGTCGAATTGGAAGTCACGCCGAAAGATTTTGGCCGGATCGCCGCACAGACAGCAAAACAGGTTGTCACGCAGCGCGTCCGGGAAGCGGAACGGGGAATCATTTACAATCAATTTATCGACCGTGAAGACGAGGTCATGACCGGGATTGTGCAGCGGAAAGATCCGCGTTTTACGTATGTCAGCCTCGGAAAAACAGAAGCACTGCTGCCGCCGGGGGAACAATCCCCGAATGAAACGTACAACCCGCATGACCGGATTAAGGTCTACATTACAAAAGTCGAACGGACAACAAAGGGGCCGCAAATTTTTGTCTCGCGCACCCATCCCGGCCTTTTAAAACGGCTGTTTGAACTTGAAGTGCCGGAAATTTACGATGGCATCGTAGAAATCCGTTCGATCGCCCGCGAAGCAGGGGACCGTTCGAAAATTTCGGTTTACACCGACCGCCCGGAGGTTGATCCTGTCGGCGCATGCGTCGGGCCTAAAGGGCAGCGCGTCCAGGCGATTGTAAATGAACTTCACGGGGAAAAGATTGATATTGTAAAATGGTCGGACGACCCGGCTAAATTTGTAGCAAATGCGTTAAGCCCTGCAAAAGTGCTTGATGTGCTTGTTGACGAAAACAATAAGGCTACAACGGTCATCGTTCCGGATTACCAGCTGTCGCTTGCAATCGGGAAACGCGGCCAAAACGCCCGGCTTGCCGCGAAACTCACAGGCTGGAAAATTGATATTAAGAGCGAAACGGATGCAAGGGAGTCAGGCATTTATCCGCGTTCTGAAACCAATGATGACATAGACGGGGAAACACCGGGGCTTTTTGATGACGATGATGCCGGCCGCACTTCCGAAGCACTGGCCGTACCGGATGCGAAAGAAGCGGATCTGCCTGAAAACGGCGGGAAAGATGAAGAGATCGAATAAGGAGTGGGGCTGATGGCGACACGTAAGAAAATTCCGATGAGAAAATGCGTAGCAACGGGAGAAATGAAACCGAAAAAAGAAATGGTCCGTATCGTCCGTTCCAAGGAAGGCGATGTTTCGATTGACCCGACCGGGAAAAAGTCAGGAAGAGGCGCCTATCTTTCAAAAGACGAGGAAGCGGTGCTGTTGGCAAAGAAAAAAAATATTCTCTCATCCCATCTTGGTGCCGCTGTAGAAGATGCTTTTTACGATGAAATCATCGCGTTTATTCAAAAGGAAAAAAAGGAGAATAAACAAAAATCATGAACGGGAAGCAGGCAATGTCCCTTTTAGGCCTTGCGTTCAAGGCAGGAAAGATCGTTTCGGGAGAGGAGCCTGTCCTGAAAGAAATCCGGGCAGGCCAGGCAAAACTTGTATTGCTTTCAAAAGATGCCTCATCCAATACGTCAAAAAAATTGTTAGACAAATGCCGTTTCTATCATGTACCGGTACGGTGGATAGAGACGAGGGAAATGCTTGGAAAAGCCATTGGGAAAGAGGCGAGAGTCGCAGTGGCAGTAAGTGACCGCGGATTTGCGGAAAAACTTGCTGAACTGCTCGATGAATCATAGGTGGGGGTGACGACATGAGCAAAATACGTGTTTACGAATATGCGAAAGCTCATCATACATCAAGTAAGGAAATTATCACGAAACTAAAACAAATGAATATAGAGGTATCCAATCATATGTCAATGATCGATGGGGAAACAGTAAGGAAGCTGGATACGGTTTACAGCGGCAAAAATCAGCAGGATGGCAAGAAAAACGGGCAAAACGGGCCGACCAGAAATGAAAGAAGCACCAGGTCCGAAACCGGGGACCGACAAGGAAACAAACCCGAAAACCGCACCCGGCGCGAAAACCAGAAGCCGAATCACGGAAACGGCCAAAACAGCAAAAACCAAGGGGATAACGGAAACAGCAGAAACAATAACAATAACCGCTCTGGCGGCAGCAACCGCAGCGATGGGAAGAGCAGAACGGGCGGCAACAATCGGAATAACAGGAACGGCCAAACCGGCGGCAACAACCGGAGCAATGGAAACACCCAGGCCGCAAGCAACAACCGGAATAACGAAAAAAGCCAGGCTGCAAGTAACAACCGGAATAACGGAAACAGCCAGAACACAAGCAACAACCGGAGCAATGGAAACACCCAAGCCGCGGGCAACAACAGGAATAATCAAAACAGCGGGAACAGCCGGAACAACGGGAATAACCGCAACAGTGGCAATGGAAACCGTAGCAATAACGGAAACCGCGGCAACAACGGACGGCCGTTTAACAAACAAAAGAAAAATAACCGGAAAAATAAAAACTTCAAACCGCAGCCGCAGCCGGTCCAAAAGGTAAAAGAACTGCCTGAAAAAATTACGTTCACAGAATCGCTGACCGTTGCGGAACTTGCGAAGAAGCTCTACAGGGAACCTTCCGAAATTATTAAAAAACTGTTCCTGCTCGGCGTTGCGGCAACGATCAACCAGCAGCTTGACAAAGACGCCATTGAACTGATTGCTTCGGAATACGGCGTTGAAGTGGAAGAAAAAGTGATCGTTGACCAGACGGATCTGGAAACGTATTTTACGGAAGACCGTGAAGAAGACCTCGAAGTCCGCCCGCCGGTTGTCACCATTATGGGCCATGTTGACCATGGGAAAACGACAACGCTCGATTCCATCCGCCATACAAAAGTCACCGCCGGAGAAGCAGGCGGGATTACCCAGCATATCGGTGCATACCAGGTGAAAGTAGGCGGCAAAAAAATTACATTTTTAGACACGCCGGGGCATGAAGCCTTTACAACAATGCGTGCGCGGGGGGCGCAAGTGACGGACATTACCGTGCTTGTTGTTGCTGCCGATGACGGCGTGAAGCCGCAGACAGTGGAAGCCATTAACCACGCGAAAGCAGCCGGCGTTCCGATCATTGTTGCGGTCAATAAAATTGATAAACCGACAGCGAACCCCGAACGAGTCATGCAGGAACTGACGGAATACAATCTGGTTCCGGAAGACTGGGGCGGGGATACGATTTTTGTCCCGATTTCTGCTCTAACCGGTGAAGGGATTGACAATCTGCTTGAAATGATTTTGCTTGTCAGCGAAGTGGAAGAACTGAAAGCAAACCCGAACCGCCGCGCACTCGGTTCGGTTATTGAAGCGCGCCTTGATAAAGGCAGGGGCCCGGTTGCCACTTTGCTCGTACAAAACGGCACTTTGCGCATCGGCGACCCGATTGTAGTCGGTCACACTTACGGGCGCGTCCGTGCGATGGTCAATGATCTCGGCCGTCGCGTGAAAGAAGCAGGGCCGTCCACGCCTGTTGAAATTACCGGTTTAAATGATGTACCGGAAGCCGGCGACCGTTTTGTTGTCTTTGAAGATGAGAAAACAGCCCGCCAGGTCGGGGAAGCGCGGAAACAACAGGCTGTCCAGGCGCACCGTAACGAAACCGCGCGCGTCAGCCTTGACACGTTGTTTGAGCAAATGAAGCAAGGGGAAATGAAAGAATTAAATGTGATTGTCAAAGCGGATGTGCAAGGCTCTGTAGAAGCATTGACCGCCGCTTTGCAAAAGATTGATGTGGAGGGCGTCAACATTAACGTTATCCATACGGGCGTCGGCGCGATTAATGAATCCGATGTGACGCTTGCTTCCGCTTCGAATGCGATTATTATTGGCTTTAATGTCCGCCCGGATAATAACGCCAAACGCGCAGCCGAAACGGAAAAAGTGGATATCCGCCTGCACCGCATTATCTACAAAGCGATCGAAGAAATCGAATCTGCCATGAAAGGGATGCTTGATCCGGAATACAAAGAAAAAATCATCGGCCAGGTTGAAGTGCGGCAGACGTTTAAAGTATCACGGATCGGCACGATTGCGGGCGGCTATGTCACCGACGGAAAAATCACCCGTGACAGCGGCGTGCGCGTCATCCGTGACGGCGTGGTCATTTATGAAGGTGTAATTGATACGCTGAAACGCTATAAAGATGATGTGAAAGAAGTCAACCAGGGATATGAATGCGGGATTACGATTAAAAACTTTAATGACATCAAAGAAGGAGATGTCATCGAGTCCTTTATCATGGAGGAAATTGAAAGAGCATGATTGGGAGCGCCCGTTGCGAATTTCGCATTTATGATGCCCGTTCATTGAAAGAAAAAAGGGCAGTGCTGCAAAGAATATTGACGCGGCTAAAGCAAAAATATAATGTTGCAGCCGGTGAAATGGATTTCCAGGATGCCTGGCAGCGGACCCTCGTTGAAGTCGTGACCGTTGCTTCAAGCCGGGCGGCGGCTGAAAGAGAATTGCAGCGGGCAATTCTCTTTCTGGATTCCTTCCCTGAATGGGAGCGTCTTGAAACAAATATTGAATGGCTATAAATGAGGTGTGATTGATGAATCTTCGTGCAAATAGGGTTGGCGAGCAAATGAAAAAAGAGCTGAGCGACATTATCGGGCGAAAACTAAAAGATCCGCGTGTCGGCTTTGTCACTGTAACCGATGTGGAAGTAACAGGCGATCTTCAGCAGGCAAAAGTGTACCTCACCGTCCTCGGCGATGAGGTACAAAAGAAAGACACCCTTGACGGCCTGGAAAAAGCAAAAGGCTTTATCCGCTCGGAAGTTGGCAAAAGGATCCGGCTCCGCAAAACGCCTGAACTGATTTTTGAAATCGATGAATCCATCGAATACGGCAACCGCATTGAGACGCTGATCAAAAAAATCCATGACACGGATGAATGAATGTTTCAGGAAACTGATCGGAGCCGGAACACGGTTCGGTAAGTTTCCTTTTTTTGAGTGATTCTATTGGATTTGCGAAAGGAAGTGGCGCCATGGATGGCATTTTACCGCTCTGGAAACCGGCGGGGATGACTTCCCATGACTGTGTTTTTAAAATCCGGAAGCTTTTCGGCACAAAAAAAGCAGGCCATACCGGCACGCTTGATCCGGATGTGGAAGGGGTCCTCCCGGTTTGCATCGGGCGTGCGACAAAGATTGCCGAATACCTTCAGGATGCCGGCAAAACTTACGAAGGTGAAGCAACGATCGGGATTTCAACGACGACAGAAGATGCTTCCGGCGATATCATTGAAAAAAAGGAAATTAGCCGGCCGATCAGCCGGGAAGAAATTTTAGCCGCACTCGCTTCGTTTACCGGGCATATTACCCAGATCCCGCCGATGTTTTCCGCCGTCAAGGTGAACGGAAGAAGGTTGTATGAATATGCGCGGGCGGGCATCGAAGTGGAACGCCCTAAAAGGAATGTGCAAATTTACAGCCTTGAACTATTGGACGGGCGGGAATATTTTGAAGGGCCGGTTGTGTCGTTCCGTTTCCGCGCTTCATGCAGCAAAGGCACCTATATCCGCACGCTTGCTGTTATGATCGGAGAAAAGCTCGGCTATCCGGCACATATGTCCAATCTTACAAGAATTGAAGCAGGCGGTTTTTCAAAGGAACAATGCGCCACCTTTCAGGAGATTGAAAAAGCCGCGGAAACCGGCGACAGGGAAAGCCTGCTCTACCCGCTCGAGGCCGGGATCCGCCATTTGCCGAAATGGGAAATTAGTGATACATTAGCAGAGAAAGTAAAGAACGGTGCCGTGTTGAAAAAACCGGAGACCTGGCCGGAAACAGGAGACAGGCTTGCTGTCTTTTTCCGCGGAAAAATACTCGCGGTATACGTGGCGCATTCCGGCAGGCCCGGCTTTATCAAACCGGCGAAAGTGATATAAAAAGCCTTCCGGGTATAAAACAAGGAAGGCGGCTGCTTCAATTTGTAAAAGGGAAAAGGTGAGAAATTTTGAAAACAATAACGGTCCATCATCCCCATTCCTTTAAACCCGGCGATTTTCCGCCGCTTGCCATCGCATTGGGTTATTTTGACGGCATCCATCTCGGACATCAGAAAGTGATTAAAACAGCCCGCGGGATCGCTGAAAAAAACGGATGGAAAAGCGCCGTCATGACATTTGAACCCCATCCTTCTATTGTGCTGGGAAAGAAAAAGGATGGCATTGAACTGATTACACCGCTTGAAGACAAGATCAAGTTGATTGAAAAACTTGGTGTCGATTATCTGTTCGTCGTCCGTTTTACCTCCCGTTTTGCGTCTCTTTTGCCGCAGCAATTTGTCGACCAATATCTGGCCGCACTCGGTGTGAAACATGTTGTTGCTGGTTTTGATTATACATACGGCAAATTCGGGAAAGGCAATATGGAGAATCTCCCTGAATATGCAAACGGCAGGTTCGGGATTACGGTGATTGAAAAACTGGCCCTTGAAAATACCGGGGAAAAAGTCAGCTCCACCCTGATCCGGTCAAAAATCAGGGAAGGAAAAGTCGGGGAAGTGAAGCCGCTGCTCGGGCGCGATTATGAGATCAAAGGCATTGTCGTCCATGGGGAGAAGCGGGGACGACAGCTCGGGTTTCCAACGGCAAATCTAAAGCTTACCGCGTCGTATATGCTGCCGCCAAACGGGGTATACATTGTGCAAATGAAGGTCGCGGATACGTGGCATAACGGCTTATGCAGCATTGGCTACAATCCTACGTTTAAAAATCCGGAAGAATATGAAAAAACGACAGAAGTGTATCTGCTTGATTTTTCCGATACCATTTACGGGGAAGAAGCAGTTGTCAAATGGCTTGCGCGCATCCGCGAAGAGAAAAAGTTCGCCCGCGTGGAGGACTTGATTGAAGAAATGAAACGGGATGAAACGGCAGCAAGGCGTTACTTTGAAAAACAGGGAACTGCTACTTGAGTTTTGTGCGAAAAAGTAGTATTCTATTACAGTACCGGAACCTGTGCTTGGCAGCGCGACTCACCGACGCCTGCTCGGCAACAGGGGATAGGAAACAGAGGAGGTGAACAGGATGGCGATTTCAAAAGAACGTAAAAATGAAATCATCAACCAATTTAAAATCCACGAGAACGATACCGGTTCTCCGGAAGTGCAAATTGCTGTATTGACAGAAGAAATCAACAAATTGAACGATCATTTGCGTGTCCATAAAAAAGACCACCATTCACGCCGCGGCTTGATGAAAATGGTAGGGAGACGGCGTAATTTGTTGACCTATCTGCGCAATAAAGATGTGCATCGTTACCGTGAATTGATTAACCGGCTGGGCTTGCGCCGATAAAAAAATGCAGAATGCAAAAAGCGGGAGTATTCCCGCTTTTTTGCAATGTGTTTTTCCCCCCTTAATTTTGGGAACAGATGTATTTCAAATTGCCGCCGGGTTTTCGCACTGACCTGGCGCGGCTTGTACATACATAGCAAACGGTTGATTCGTTTTTGAATCATTACCCGTGCTTATCTTTGCATAAATGTGAAACAATATAGGCAAAAAGAAAGGAGATTTTCATCTGTATGGTACAGGATAAACATACCTATACGATAGATTGGGCCGGCCGCCCGCTCACCGTGGAGATCGGCCAGCTCGCAAAACAGGCAAACGGTGCTGCACTCGTCCGTTACGGCGAAACGGCTGTCCTCAGTACAGCAACCGCTTCTAAAGAACCGAAAAATGTGGACTTTTTTCCACTGACCGTAAATTATGAGGAACGGCTATATGCTGTCGGGAAAATTCCGGGCGGCTTTATCAAAAGAGAAGGGCGCCCGAGCGAAAAAGCCATTTTGTCAAGTCGGCTGATTGACAGGCCGATCCGCCCACTCTTTGCCGACGGCTTCCGCAATGAAGTGCAGGTCGTCAGCATGGTCATGAGCGTCGACCAGGACTGCACGCCGGAAATGGCAGCAATGCTCGGGTCTTCGCTCGCACTTTCCGTCTCCGATATTCCGTTTGAAGGCCCGATTGCCGGCGTCATCGTCGGAAGGGTGGACGGCAAGTTCCTCATCAACCCGACCGTGGAACAGATGGAAAAAAGCGACATCCATTTAACCGTTGCCGGCACAAAAGACGCCATTAATATGGTTGAAGCGGGTGCGAAAGAAGTGCCGGAAGAAGTGATGCTTGAAGCGATCATGTTCGGGCATGAGGAAATCAAGCGCCTGATTGCTTTCCAGGAAAAAATTGTGGCAGAAATCGGGAAAGAGAAAATGGCTGTCGAATTGTTCGAACTTGACGAAGAACTGGTGGAAAAAGTCAGCGGCATGTGCCGGAAAAAAATGATTGAAGCCATCCAGGTTCATGAGAAGAAAGCGCGCGAAGAAGCGATCAGAAAAGTGGGCGATGAGGTGCTTGCCCAATTTGAAGCAGAAGAAGCCGATGAAGAAACGGTCAAGCAGGTTAAACAAATTTTGCACGATATTGAAAAAGAAGAAGTCCGCAAGCTGATCACGGTCGATAAAATTCGCCCGGACGGCCGCAAAATCGATGAAATCCGGCCGCTTTCCTCCGAAGTCGGGGTTTTGCCGCGCACGCACGGTTCCGGGTTGTTTACCCGCGGGCAAACACAGGCTTTAAGCATTTGTACGTTAGGCGCTTTAGGCGACGTGCAAATTTTGGACGGGCTCGGCATTGAAGAGTCAAAACGGTTTATGCACCATTACAATTTCCCTTCATTCAGCGTCGGGGAAACCGGGCCAATGAGAGGGCCGGGCCGCCGCGAAATCGGGCACGGGGCACTGGGTGAACGTGCGCTGGAACCGGTCATTCCGGATGAAAAAGAATTTCCGTACACGATCCGGCTTGTATCCGAGGTGCTCGAATCGAACGGCTCCACTTCACAGGCAAGCATTTGCGCATCCACCCTTGCCATGATGGATGCCGGCATTCCGATTAAAGCGCCGGTTGCTGGGATTGCGATGGGGCTTGTGAAATCCGGCGAACATTATACGATTTTAACCGATATCCAGGGCATGGAAGACCATCTCGGCGATATGGACTTTAAAGTGGCCGGCACGTCGAAGGGCGTCACCGCGCTGCAAATGGATATTAAAATTGCAGGACTGTCAAGGGAGATACTGGAAGAAGCGTTGCAGCAGGCGAGAAAGGGCAGAATGCAGATTCTCGACCATATGATGTCGACGATTTCGAAAACACGTGACCATTTGTCCGTCTATGCGCCGAAGATTTTAACGATGACCATTCATCCGGATAAAATCCGCGACGTCATCGGGCCAAGCGGTAAACAAATCAATAAAATCATTGACGAAACCGGCGTGAAAATTGACATTGAACAGGATGGCACCATCTTTATTTCTTCGACGGACGAAGAGGCAAACAACAAAGCGAAGAAATTGATTGAGGATATTGTCCGGGAAGTCGAAGTCGGCAAGGTTTATCTCGGTAAAGTAAAACGGATCGAAAAATTTGGCGCTTTTGTGGAAATCTTTAACGGCAAAGACGGCCTTGTCCACATTTCCGAACTCGCCGAAGAACGCGTCCGGAAAGTCGAAGATGTTGTCAAAATCGGCGATGAAATTCTGGTCAAAGTGACGGATATTGACAGCCACGGGCGCATCAACCTTTCCCGCAAAGCTGTTTTAAAGGAGCAGCAAAAAAAAGAAAATAAATCGTGATGAAAGTCAGGGAGCCCTGGCTTTTTTTATTTGTCCCGCGCGCCCGTTCTATGCCCCTTTCCCTTTTCATACTTTTTTTAAAGAAGGGGGAAAATAACGTGAATAAAGCAAAACGCTTGATTGCGCTTGGCTTGATTGCTATTCTAGCATTGTTGCTTGCGGGAAATCCGCTTTCCACCCGGTATTTGCAGGAGCGGGCCGCCTTTAGCACAAAAGAGAACGAGCTTCAGGAAAAAATTGAACAGGCTGCAGAACGGTTTTACCGTCCGCCGGAAAATGCCAAGATTGACAGGGTTTGGAAGGCGATCCCCGGCTATAACGGGGTGGAAGTGGACAAAAAAGCTTCTTACTCGAAAATGAAACAGGACGGCCGTTACGACGAACGCAAACTGGTATTTAAACAAATTCCCCCTGCCGTCCACCTTAAAGATCTGGACCCGGCCCCCGTCTATACGGGAAATCCGGATAAACCAATGGTTGCTTTTTTAATCAATGTCGCATGGGGGAATGAATATTTGCCGGATATGCTAAAAACTTTAAAAAAGCATCATCTTCATGCTACCTTTTTCTTAGAGGGGCGATGGGCAAAAGAAAACCCTGAGCTTGCCCGCATGATTGTAAGCGGCGGGCATGAAACCGGGAACCATTCCTATACCCACCCCGATTTTAGCACTTTGCCGGAATCAAAGATCAAAAGCCAGCTGGTGAAGACAAACCGGGTGCTTGAAGCGATTACGGAAGAAAAAGTGAAGTGGTTTGCCCCGCCAAGCGGCAGTTACCGGGATGAAGCGGTAAGCATCGCAAAATCAATGGGAATGGAAACGATCATGTGGACGGTCGATACGGTCGACTGGCAGAACCCCTCCCCGGAGACGATTGTAGAGCGCGTGACTGCGAAAGCACAGGGCGGTTCGCTTATTTTAATGCATCCGACCGCTTCTACAGCGAAAGCGTTGGAACCGTTGATTGCCAGGCTGGAAAAGAAAAATTTACAAGTCGGAACCGTTTCAAAATTGCTCGATGAGGAAAGAATCATTAAAAATGAGGACGGAACATTTTTAAACAGCGAAAAGGATCCCGCTGATACAAAAGACGGCACAGAGTGAAATGAGACTGCGAGGAGGCACAACATGATACAAAAATATACTTGCCATAACGGCTTGAGGATTGTACTGGAAGAAATTCCAACTGTCCGTTCGGTTGCGATCGGCATTTGGATCGGCACCGGTTCGAGAAATGAAAATGAAAAAAACAATGGCATTTCCCATTTTCTTGAGCATATGTTTTTCAAAGGGACGGAAAAAAGGAGCGCAAAAGACATTGCCGAGGCCTTTGATGCCATTGGCGGCCAGGTGAATGCTTTTACGTCGAAAGAATATACATGCTTTTATGCGAAAGTGCTCGACACGCATGCACCGCTCGCGCTTGAAATTCTGTCGGACATGTTTTTCCACTCCACTTTTTCAGAAGATGAAATGGAACGCGAAAAAAGCGTTGTCAATGAAGAAATCAAAATGTATGAAGATACGCCGGACGATATTGTCCACGATTTGCTTGGCAAGGCCATTTATGAAAACCATCCGCTCGGCTATCCGATTTTAGGGACGGAAGAAACGCTTGCATCGTTTACGAGCGACGATCTCCATCAATATGTATATGATATGTATACCCCTGACCGCGTTGTCGTCTCCGTTGCCGGCAATGTGCCGCCGTCTTTCGTAAAGGAGATTGAAGCGTTGTTCGGTTCCTATGAAGGCGGGAAGGAAGAGACAGGCGGTGAAACGGCCGTTTTTCATACGAATGACCTTGCGCGCAAAAAAGAAACAGAACAGGCCCATCTCTGCCTCGGCTTTGAGGGAAAGAAAATCGGCAGTGACGATATTTATGAGCTGATTGTCCTGAATAATATATTAGGTGGCAGCATGTCCTCCCGCCTTTTCCAAAATGTACGGGAACAGCGGGGGCTTGCCTATTCGGTGTATTCCTACCATACCGCCTATAAGGACAGCGGCATTTTAACGATTTACGGCGGAACGGGCGCCTCCCAATTGGACGAGCTGTTTGAGACGGTGCAGGAGACGCTGCAGACGCTGAAAGCAAAAGGGGTAACAGAAAAAGAAGTACGAAACTGTAAAGAACAGTTAAAAGGGAGCCTCATGCTCAGCTTGGAGAGCACGAACAGCCGCATGAGCCGGAACGGAAAGAACGAACTGTTATTAAAGAAGCACCGTTCGCTTGATGAAATGCTCGAGGAAATCGACCGTGTCACCGTGGAAAAAGTCAATGCTTGTGCGAGGGAGATTTTCTCCAAACCGTATTCGGCATCTTTAATCAGCCCGGACGGAAAATTGCCGGAGCGGCTGTCTTAAAGACGGCATATCTTTTCCATCCCCCGCATAAAATGGAATCAGTCCATGAGAGAAAGAAGGGGGAATATGCGGCTCAGCGAACTCAGCGGAAAAGAAATGGTCGATTTTAAAAAAGCGGAACGGCTCGGGGTATTGGGCGCAACGGACCTTGAAATTGATGAAGCGAGCGGAAAAGTGGAGGCCCTGATCATCCCGGTCGGAAGGCGGTTTAAAAAACAAGCGAACGAGATCCGCGTCCCGTGGAACCGGATCAGAACGATTGGTGCCGATATGATGATTTTGGAAGTGCCTGAAAACCAGTACAGCTATTAAAAAGGCAAAGAAGCATGCCGGGTGTTCCGGCATTTTTCTTTGCCTTTTTTCACAAAAAACATGCCGCCGCCATAAGATATGGGGAATCCCCCATGCACATGGAAAAGAAGGTGAGGCATTTGTTGACCGGCGTCCAAATTGCCATCATAGGCGGAGATGCGCGCCAACTGGAAGTGATCCGGAAACTTGCGGATCTCGATGCGAAAATTTCATTGATCGGATTTGAACAGCTTGATTTTGTGTATTCCGGCGTCACGAAAGAAAAATTTAAAGATATCCGATTTTCGGAAATGGATTGCGTCATTTTGCCGATTACCGGGACAGCGGACGACGGGAAAATCGATTTGATTTTTTCAAACGAAGAAGTTGTGCTGACCGGTGATATGCTGGCTGAAACGCCGCCTTATTTTACAATCTATACCGGCATCAGTAATCCTTATTTGGAACAAATTGTGAAAAAAGCGGGCCGCCGCCTTGTGAAACTATTCGAACGGGACGATGTGGCCATCTATAATTCGATTCCGACCGTCGAAGGAACGATCATGATGGCCATCCAGAACACGGAATTTACGATTCACGGCTCAAACGTTGCCGTCCTCGGCCTTGGCAGGGTCGGAATGAGCGTTGCCCGTGCTTTCCACTATCTCGGTGCGAAGGTGAAAGTCGGCGCGAGAAAAAGCGAACATCTTGCGAGGATAACGGAGATGGGGCTTGCGCCTTTTCATTTAAACGATCTTGAACAGGAAGTAAAAGACATTGACATCTGCATTAATACGGTTCCACACTTGATCGTCAATGCATCCGTTATCCAAAAGATGCCTTCGCATACGCTCATTCTGGATATTGCCTCCAAACCGGGCGGGACGGATTTCCGCTATGCCGAAAAGCGCGGCATTAAAGCGATGCTGGCACCGAGCCTGCCCGGCATTGTCGCGCCAAAAACAGCTGGGCGGATACTCGGGAATGTGCTCGGCCGGCTGATTGAAGAAGACGTTTTAAAAAGAAAGGGGTCATCGCCATGGATGTAAAGGGTAAAAGAATCGGCTTCGGCTTAACCGGCTCCCATTGCACTTACGCGGCTGTTTTTCCTGAAATTGAAAAGCTCGTGGCATCGGGAGCAGAAGTCATCCCGGTTGTCACGCACACGGTGAAAACGACGGATACAAGATTCGGCAAAGGCTCGGAATGGGTGGAGAAAATCGAAAAATGCACCGGGCAAAAAGCGATTGATTCGATTGTTGAAGCCGAGCCGCTCGGGCCAACCTTGCCGCTTGACTGCATGGTGATTGCGCCCCTGACCGGATTTACGATGAGCAAGCTAGCTAATGCACTCACTGATTCCCCAGTGCTAATGGCGGCAAAAGCGACGCTCCGCAATTTGAAACCGGTTGTGCTCGGCATTTCGACCAATGATGCGCTCGGATTAAACGGCGTGAATTTGATGCGGCTGATGGCAACGAAAAACATCTATTTTATTCCGTACGGGCAGGACGACCCGGTCAACAAACCGAATTCAATGGTGGCGAGAATGACTGCCCTTGTCGATACGGTTTCGCTTGCACTCGAGGGGAAACAAATCCAGCCTGTCATTGTCGAACGTTTCCGCAACGGAAAATCAAATTGAAACCGATTTAAAATTAAAAAAATACACACGGTGCCGGAAGACTTGTGATACAATAATAGCTATAAAAATGAATTTGGTTTTGGAATTGGAAGGGGAATACGCCAATGGCAAACACATCAGGTTATCACGTAGCTGTTGTCGGGGCAACCGGCGCTGTCGGCCAGCAAATGATTAAAACTTTGGTAAACCGCAAATTTCCGTATAACAAATTGACGCTGCTGTCATCTTCGCGTTCCGCCGGCAAAAAAATAACGGTAAACGGGGAAGAAATTACGGTCCAAGAAGCGGTGCCGGAAAGCTTTGAAGGAGTGGATATCGCCCTTTTCAGCGCAGGCGGGAGCGTGTCGAAAAAGTTTGCGCCGGAAGCGGTGAAACGCGGGGCAATTGTCATTGACAATACGAGCGCCTTCCGCATGGACCCAGAAGTGCCGCTTGTGGTCCCGGAAGTAAACGAAGAAGACATTCAAAAACATAACGGCATCATCGCCAATCCGAACTGCTCGACGATCCAGATGGTTGTTGCGTTGGAACCCGTCCGCAAAAATTTCGGCCTGAAGCGGGTGCTCGTTTCCACGTACCAGGCTGTCTCCGGTTCGGGCGCGGCTGCCATCCAGGAGCTGAACGACGAGACGAAGGCGTTGCTTGAAGGGCAGACTTACGAGCCGCATGTACTGCCGGTAAAAGGTGACAAAAAGCATTACCAGATTGCGTTTAATGCCATCCCGCAAATCGATGTGTTTACGGACAACGGCTTTACATTTGAAGAAATGAAAATGATCAACGAAACGAAAAAAATCATGCATATGCCGGAATTAAAAGTTTCCGCCACATGCGTTCGGATTCCGGTTGCAACCGGCCACTCGGAATCGGTTTATTTTGAAACCGAAAAGGACGGCATAAATGCTGGGCAGATCCGGGAAGTGCTCGCGTCTGCACCTGGTGTTGTACTGGAAGACCGCCCCGAAGAACAGATTTACCCGATGGCCGTCAATGCGGTCGGCAAGTATGACACATTTGTCGGGCGGATCCGCAAAGACCCGGATGAAGACAACGGATTCCATATGTGGGTTGTTTCCGACAATTTGCTGAAAGGCGCTGCCTCAAATTCCATCCAGATTGCGGAAAGCCTGATCAGGATGGGGCTCATCTGATTTGTGGACAATTTAGGCTGACCTTTTTGCAATATTGGTGATAAGATATAGGGAAAGAAAAGTTATGCCGGAATCCGGTATCGGAGAGGGTTCCATTTCCTGATATATTTTATGGACACGTATGCCGTTTCCTTTCCGGCCGGGAAGGAAACGGTTTAAAAACGGCCGGCCCTTAAAACGGCCTTTGACAAAAAAACGGCCGGCAAAGCCCGCACGTTACCGGAATCACTGTTCTTATTTATCAGTTCATAACAGAGGTGTTCTTCATTGAAAATCGTTGTCCAAAAATTCGGCGGCACATCCGTACGGGATCATGATGCAAGAATGCATGCCAAACATCATGTAGAAAAAGCGCTGGAAGAAGGCTATAAGGTGGTTGCCGTCGTTTCGGCGATGGGTCGCAAAGGGGAACCGTATGCAACAGATACGCTCCTGTCACTCGTTGGCGGATCCGACACCTGTTTAAGCAGGCGTGAGCAGGATTTACTGTTGTCAACCGGCGAAATCATCTCCAGCCTTGTGTTTGCCAATATGTTAAACGCACACGGCATCAGTGCGTGTGCCCTGACCGGTGCGCAAGCCGGTTTCCACACGAACGCGGAGCATACCAATGCGAAAATCACGGACATGAAGTGCGACCGTGTCCTGCGTGAACTGAAACTGCACGATGTTGTCGTCGTTGCAGGATTTCAAGGAGCCGCAAAAAACGGGGACGTCACCACGCTCGGACGCGGGGGCAGTGACACATCCGCTGCGGCGCTCGGTGCTGCGCTTCAGGCGGAGTGGATTGATATTTTTACCGATGTGGAAGGCATCATGACAGCTGACCCGCGGATTGCTGAAAATGCGCGGAAGCTTCAGGTTGTCACGTATAACGAGGTCTGCAATATGGCTTACCAGGGCGCAAAAGTGATCCATCCGCGCGCCGTTGAAATCGCGATGCAGTCGAAAGTGCCGATCCGCATCCGGTCCACTTATTCCGACGATATCGGTACGCTTGTCACATCTTTAAGCCACCGTCAGAAACTCGGGACCGATATAAAAGAACGCACTGTTACCGGAATTGCGCATGTACCGAATGTTTCACAGATCAAAGTATATGCAAAAGACGGGCAGTATGATTTGCAGACGGTTGTGTTTAAAGCGATGGCTGCTGAAAATATCAGTGTCGATTTTATCAATATTTCCCCGACAAGCGTTGTCTACACGGTTTCAGGAGAGGTGGCAAACCGGGCTGAAGCGGTGCTGAAAAAACTGGGGCATGAACCGGTAATTGAACGGAACTGCGCCAAAGTATCGATTGTCGGCGCCGGGATTGCGGGCGTGCCGGGTATCACGTATAAAATCGTGTCGGCGCTTTCCGAAAAAGGGATCCGGATTTTACAGTCTGCTGACAGCCATACAACCATCTGGGTGCTGGTGAAGCAGGAAGATCTGGTTACAGCGGTCAATGCCCTTCATGATGCCTTTAATTTAGAAAGCGAAACGGAAACGTATGAAATTCATGCGTAAAAAATGAAAGATTTTCTGCCGGGTGTTTTCACCTTGCAACTTGCAAAACCTGGCAGGATGAGGAGTGTAAGTATGAGTCGTTTCGGAAAAGTTTCAACGGCAATGGTGACGCCTTTTGACCATAAAGGGAATCTGGATTTGCAAAAGGCGGCAAAGCTGGTTGATTATTTAATTGAAAACGGAACAGAATCTTTGGTTGTTGCGGGAACAACGGGGGAATCCCCGACACTTTCGCCTGAGGAAAAAACTGCGCTGTTCAAGCAGGTTGTGAAAACGTCAGACGGGCGGGTGCCGGTCATTGCCGGAACAGGGAGCAACAATACGTATGCTTCGATCGAATTGACGAAGCGTGCGGAATCATGCGGCGTTGATGCCGTCATGGCTGTTGGCCCGTATTATAACAAACCGAACCAGGCCGGCATGTATGCCCATTTCAAAGCGATTGCGGAATCCACCAGCCTCCCGGTTGTCATTTACAATATCCCTGGCCGGTCGGCTGTCAATATTGAACCGGAAACGATCATCGAACTTTCCAAAATCCCGAATATCGTTGCAGTAAAAGAAGCAAGCGGGAATTTGGATGCGATGGCGCAAATTATTGCCCGTACGCCGGATGATTTTGAATTGTACAGCGGGGATGACGGCCTGACAATTCCCGTGCTTTCAATCGGCGGGGCGGGTGTGATTTCGGTTGCTTCCCATGTTGCCGGCCCGGCCCTACAGGAAATGGTGCAAGCCTTTTTTGCCGGGGATGTAACAAAAGCGGCAAAACTGCATCAAAAGCTGCTTCCATTGATGCGCGGCCTGTTTATGGCGCCTAATCCGGCACCGGTCAAAACCGCTTTGCAATTAAAAGGGATGGATGTCGGCGGCGTCCGCCTCCCGCTCGTTCCGTTAACAAAAGAAGAACGGGAAAACATTCACCGCCTGCTTGGCGATCTTTAAGCAAAAAAACGGCCCTTCCGGAAAAACGGACAGGGCCGTTTTCTTTTGCTTAAGTGATCCCATACCGGCTTCGGGAAAGGAAAACAGGCCCCGTTTCCGCTAATCTTCCGGCAAACAGCAGATTAGCGGAAATGGGCAGCATTTGTCGATAGAAATATCACACGCTCTTCATTGACCGGATATACCCTTTTCGGTTAAGCTATACATAAGAGAAAGGATCGGACAGCAATTTATTTTTACGGGCTCAGAAAGTCTTTTTCGATAGAACCGGAACGGTGCAAGTGATCGTGCGGGCGCCTCATGCCAGGTATGACGTTTTTAAAGGGATGCGGCGGGAGAGCCGGCCGCTTATTTTTATGCCGGAAACTTGAATATGCGCAAAGCCGTATCGGACGGAATCCGGCAACCCTTTGCGATCTATCAAAAAGAAACGTGATTCCTGCTCTAGAATTTCAGACAACACGGGAGGAAAAGAATTTTGCGTAAGGAAAAAAACGAAACCATTAAGGTCATTCCTTTAGGAGGAATTGGTGAAATCGGAAAGAATATGTACGTGGTGGAAACCGGAGAGGATCTGTTTGTGCTCGATGCCGGGCTGATGCTACCGGAAGACGAAATGCTCGGGATCGATATCGTCATCCCGGATTTTACTTATTTAATGGAAAACAGGCAGCGGATAAAAGGGATTTTCCTGACACACGGGCATGAGGATGCGATTGGTGCCCTGCCGTATATCCTGATGAAATTGAACGTGCCGGTGTATGCCACAAAGTTTACCGTCGCGCTGGCGAAAGAAAAATTGAAGGAACTAAAAGTGAAAAAGCATATCCGCTTTACGGAAATCGACGCTGACACAGTTCTCCATTTTGAGGCTTGCGATATTCGCTTTTTCAAAACAACGCACAGCATTCCCGACTCGGTCGGCATTTGCATTTCCACATCGAAAGGCAATATTGTGTATACCGGCGATTTTAAATTTGACCAGGAACTGGGCGGGCATTATCGTTCAGAAATCGGAAAAATGTCGAAAATCGGTGAAGAAGGCGTGCTGCTGTTACTATCCGACAGCACGGAAGCGGAACATCCAGGCTACACGACCCATGAGTCTGTTGTGGCGGAAGAAATAACGGATGCTTTCTACGATGCGAAGGGCCGGATTATTATCGCAAGCTTTGCCTCGAATTTAATCAGGGTGCAGCAAGTGCTCGATGCGGCTTCTGCTACCGGCCGCAAAGTTGCGTTTGTCGGAAATTATCTTGAAAAAATATATAAAATTGCATTAAAATTGGGATACTTGCAGGCTCGGACAGAGGATCTCATCATCCCGCTGCAACAAATTTCAAAATACCGGGACGAAGAACTGGCGATTTTGACAACAGGGAGCCAGGGGGAACCGTTTCTCGTCCTCCAGAAAATGGCGAAAAAGAACCATAAGCAGGTCAATATTCAAAAAGGGGATACGGTTATCCTTGCCACAACGCCGTCTCCGGGGCTGGAACTGTTCATGGCGAAAACGATCGACATGCTGTACCGTGCAGGAGCCGATGTTTACGCGGGCGACCGGAAAATTCATGTGACCGGCCACGGCTGCCAGGAAGATTTAAAGCTGATGCTTGATTTAATGAGGCCTAAATACTTTGTCCCGATCCAGGGGGAATACAGGAGCCTGTATGCCCATGCAAAACTGGCGTACAAAACGGGGATGCCGAAAGAGTCAGTCATCATCTCCAGCAACGGGGAAGTATTGGAATACAAGCACGGCAAATTCCAAGCGAGCAGCCGGGTTGCTTCCGGCAATATTCTCATTGACGGAATCGGCGTTGGCGATGTCGGCAATATTGTATTGCGGGATCGAAAACTTTTAAGCCAGGACGGGATATTGGTTGTCGTCGTCACGCTTGATAAAAAGCATAAAAAACTGGCTGCTGGCCCTGAAATTATCTCGCGCGGGTTCGTCTATGTACGCGAATCCGAAAAGCTGATCAGCCATTCGTCCAACATCGTAAAAGAAGTGGTGGAGCAGAACACGTCACAGGAAGCTTTTGACTGGACGAGTATTAAACAGGGGATCCGCGACCATCTCAGCTCCTTTTTATATGAGCAGACGAAAAGGCGCCCGATGATCCTGCCAATTATTATGGAAGTTTGATGCTTAAACGACAGAGGGCGGGGCGGGGGTTCCCGCGTGCCCGCGCTCATTGCGGCACAAGGCCCGCCTGGTGCACCATTAAAAATGCAAAGCAAAGCCCCGCTTCCGGTTCCGGAAACCGCGGGGCTTCCGTATGAAAACCCCTTCCATGCAAATAATAAGGCGTAAAGGCGTCACGCCCTTACATTACAGGCAAAAAGGGGTTTTAGAAAAATGAGCGACCAGCAACCGAATAAAGAAGAACCGAAAGAAGGAAATGCGGCATCCGCGCTTGTAGAGAAAATCCAGCAGCTCGGCCAGACAAATGTGCCGCAGCTCGGGCAGGACTCCAATATCCACTGCCTGGCCATCGTCGGCCAGATTGAAGGACATCTGCAGCTGCCGCCCCAAAATAAAACGACAAAGTATGAGCATATGATCCCCCAGCTTGTAGCGATTGAACAAAATCCGAAAATTGAAGGGGTGCTCGTCATTCTGAACACGGTCGGAGGGGACGTGGAGGCCGGGCTTGCCATTTCCGAAATGCTTGCTTCCCTTTCCAAACCCACTGTTTCGATTGTGCTCGGCGGGGGGCATTCCATCGGCGTGCCGATCGCTGTATCCTGTTCGTATTCCTTTATTGCTGAAACCGCGACGATGACGATTCATCCGATCCGGCTCACAGGCCTTGTCATTGGCGTCCCGCAAACGTTTGAATATCTGGATAAAATGCAGGAACGGGTGATCAAGTTTGTGACGCGGCATTCGCATGTGGAAGAAGAGGTTTTTAAAGACTTAATGTTTGCGAAAGGGAATTTGACAAGGGATATCGGCACCAATATTGTCGGTCAGGAAGCCGTCCAGTACGGTTTGATTGATGAAGTGGGCGGGATTGGCAAAGCGCTTGGCAAATTAAACAGCCTCATTGAAAAATACCGGGATGAAAAAGGGAAAGAGGGGCTGATCCAATGATTCTCTATACGATGATGCCGCAGGAGTTGATTTTTCCTGAAGATGCAAACGCCTGGAATAAAATTGAAATGTTAAACGTAAAAGGCGTGCCGGTACTGGCAGAGCAGCTTGATGAAGGATACCGGATTACCCGCATTCTCAGCTCCAATCCTTTCGACTATCTGAATCCGGAGCTTGCACCCGGAAATGTGATCCGCCATTTCGGACCGTAAACCACCCGGGCCGCAAATATGCTATAATATGTTAAAACAAGCAGCCACACAGGCTGCTTTCTTGCATCCCGTTCCGGCAGGCAAGACTGAAAAATACGTTTTCACTATCGAAGGTGGTTATATGGCGAAAAAAAAGCGGCGCAGAAGAAAAAAAGCTGCTGAACAAATCAAGATAGATTTAAAGTTTGAGTTGCTCGGTATTATCCTGCTTACGCTCGGCATTTTTACCCTTTACCATATTGGCAAAA
This sequence comes from Weizmannia sp. WK01, assembly GCF_025905465.1. NCBI lineage: Bacteria > Bacillati > Bacillota > Bacilli > Caryophanales > Bacillaceae > Heyndrickxia > Weizmannia sp. WK01. Next base: position 1,544,313 of record NZ_CP109616.1, read on the forward strand.
CGGGCACAACCCTGATTCTGTTCTTCCGGTTTTTCTTCGGCCGGCTGTACTGGGTTGCGGTTGCCTCTCTGGTCGTGCTCAGCGTTTTTCTCATGATTAAACGGGCATGGCCTGCATTTTTCACTATCCGCATGACCGGATTTTATCTTTTATTTGCGAGCGCCCTCCTTTACTGCCATGAGCGGCTTATCGGGTCATTGGCAAATGCGCATGAATTGTCCGGCAACAGCGCGGTCGAAAATACGATCAGGATCTGGCATCAGGAAGAGCAGATCTGGTGGAAGCTTGTGCTCGGCGGGGATGTGCACGGCAATATTTTCAGTACGCAGATCGGCGGCGGCATGGCAGGTGCCATTTTATATGCGGCCTCCCATTTCTTATTTGACTCGGTGGGTACGAAAATCATTTGCGTTTTACTCGCGCTCATCGCTCTGATGCTTTTAACGGGCAAGCCTATAAGCCCGTATGTGGAAAAGGCATTGGAAGGGCTCTGGCTGTTTTTAAAAAAGCAATGGAACCAGATGAAAACAGAATTCCAGGCATGGCGGGAAGCCAAAAAAGAAAAACAGGAAAAGAAACGGCAGAAAGCGCCGTCGCAGCCGCAATCCGCCTCCGCAGACGGGGAAGTCAGCGACGGGGATGCCGGACCGGCAGGCGAGGAAACGCCTCCCCCGATTATTTCCAGCTTTACGGAGCAGTATGCCGGCACGGCTCCGCAAGCGGAAGAAGCGCAGCCGGAAACGCCGGATACAGAAGCGGAAGAGGACCATACGCCTCCGATTCAGTTTACGGAGTATGAAAATGAAGACTATCAATTGCCACCCCTGACGCTGTTAAATAGGCCGCGGGCAGCGGACCAGAGCAGCGAATATAAAGCGATCCATGCCAATGCGGCAAAACTTGAACGGACTTTCCAAAGCTTCGGGGTCAAGGCGCGTGTAACACAGGTGCATTTAGGGCCTGCCGTTACAAAATACGAAGTGCACCCTGATGTCGGCGTGAAAGTCAGCAAGATTGTCAGTTTAAGTGACGACATTGCCCTTGCGCTGGCGGCGAAAGATATTCGGATGGAAGCGCCGATCCCGGGAAAATCAGCGATCGGCATCGAAGTCCCGAATAAGGAAATCGCGGTCGTATCGCTCAGGGAAGTGCTTGAAGGAAAGGAAAATAACCCGCAGGCAAAACTGCAGATCGGGCTGGGCCGGGATATTACAGGGCAGGCGGTACTCGCAGAGCTGAATAAAATGCCTCACCTGCTTGTGGCCGGCGCAACGGGGAGCGGGAAAAGCGTGTGCATTAACGGGATCATTACGAGCATCTTAATGCGCGCCAAACCGCATGAAGTGAAAATGATGATGATTGACCCGAAAATGGTCGAATTGAATGTTTATAACGGTGTCCCGCATTTGCTTGCACCGGTTGTGACCAATCCGAAAAAAGCTTCCCAGGCGCTGAAAAAAGTCGTGAATGAGATGGAGCGGAGGTATGAGCTTTTTTCCCATACCGGCACACGCAACATCGAAGGATACAACGATCATATTAAAAAAAGCAACATCGAAACAGGGGACAAGCAGCCGCTTTTGCCTTATATCGTTGTCATTATCGATGAGCTTGCCGATTTAATGATGGTGGCAAGCGGCGATGTGGAAGATTCCATTACGCGGCTGTCGCAAATGGCGCGGGCGGCAGGTATTCATCTGATTATTGCCACGCAACGGCCGTCTGTTGATGTCATTACCGGTGTCATTAAAGCGAACATCCCGTCAAGAATCGCTTTTGCCGTGTCTTCGGCGACTGACTCGAGAACGATTTTGGATACGGGTGGCGCGGAAAAACTGCTTGGCCGCGGGGACATGCTGTTTTTGCCGGTTGGGGCTTCCAAACCGGTACGCGTCCAGGGCGCTTATCTTTCCGATGAAGAAGTTGAAGAAGTTGTTGATTTCGTCATTTCCCAGCAAAAAGCACAGTACCAGGAAGAGATGATTCCGGAAGAGCCTCAGGACCAGCCGGATTTCGACGATGAATTATATGATGAAGCGGTTCTCTTAATCTCGGAAATGCAGACCGCTTCCGTCTCCATGTTGCAGCGCCGTTTCCGGATTGGCTATACAAGGGCGGCGCGGCTGATTGATGCAATGGAGGCAAGAGGGGTTGTCGGGCCGTATGAAGGCAGCAAGCCGCGTGCGGTTTTAATCCCGAAACCTTCAGAAGAACAGAGCTCATAGCACGCCAAAGAAAAAACCTGCGCGCACCTTAGCGGCCACAAAACGCCGCGGTGCGCGCAGGTTTTACTATTTTCGACAAAAATATAAATTTATGTTTCTTTCGCAATTAAAAAATGATATATTTATGTCGGTAAGCAGGATAATAGGCTGTTTCTAAAGACTGTTATCCAAAAATAACTTTCCCGGGGGGAACAAAAGTGAAAAAACGTAAATTTGGTTTGGCTCTTGCCGCTGTCCTGGCAGCAGGGACGCTTCTCGGCGCATGCGGCACAAAGAGCGACAATTCCGCAAGCAAAGGTAAGGACAAGTTCACCGTTGCACTCGTAACCGATACGGGCGGAATTGACGATCGTTCTTTTAACCAGTCGGCATGGGAAGGCTTACAGCAGTTCGGGAAGGACAATCACTTATCAAAAGGTAAAGGCGGCTTTGACTATTTGCAATCCAAATCGGATGCAGATTACACAACAAATCTGAACACGGCCGTCCGGAACCAGTTTGACCTCGTTTACGGCGTCGGCTATAAGCTGAAGCCGGCCATTGAAAAAATTGCGGATCAGCGTAAAAATACCAATTTCGCAATCATTGACGATGTCATTACCGGAAAGAAAAATGTGGCAAGCATTACGTTTAAAGAACAAGAAGGTTCCTTCCTTGTCGGGGTCGTGGCAGGCCTGGCGACAAAAACCAATAAAATCGGATTTATCGGCGGGACAGACAGCGATTTGATCAACAAATTCGCAGCCGGGTTCCGTGCGGGCGTCAAAGCTGCCAATCCGAAAGCAAATGTGCAAATTCAATATGTCGGCTCGTTTGATGATGCAAGCAAAGGACAGTCGATGGCTTCAGCAATGTATAAATCTGGCATCGACGTGATTTACCATGCAGCCGGTGGCAGCGGGAAAGGCGTCTTTACAGAAGCGAAAAATATAAAACAGAATGATCCGAACAAAAACGTCTGGGTGATCGGTGTGGACCGCGACCAGGCAGATGAAGGAAAGGTAACGGTTAAAGGAAAGGAATACAATGTGACACTGACTTCAATGGTCAAACGGGTTGATAAGGCAGTCATCGATTTATCGACCAGAGCGAAAGACGGCAAATTTCCGGGCGGGAAAAATATTGTTTACGGCTTGAAAGAAGATGCCATCGGGATTGCGCCGACACAGGACAATTTAACGCCTGAAATGAAATCGGCCGTGAAAGACTGGAAACAAAAGATCATTAACGGGAAAGTGAACATTCCATCAAAATTGAAGTAATCGATCCATCTCACGGGACTGGTTTTTGCCGGTCCCGTGTTAAAAATGTTTAAAAAATGAAACAATTTCAGCCAAAAAGGCAGGGCGGATTCCCCGAAGCTGCTGTCTAAAGACGCCATGACGATTGCTTTCTTTATACCCCAATGTTAAGGAGTGATAAAGGGTGGACTACGTAATTGAAATGCTCCATATTCGCAAAGAATTTCCGGGAATTGTTGCGAACGATGACATCACCCTGCAGGTAAAAAAAGGAGAAATCCACGCGCTGCTTGGAGAAAACGGCGCCGGAAAGTCGACGTTAATGAATGTACTTTTCGGGTTGTATCAGCCGGAAAAGGGAGAAATCCGTGTAAACGGCCAGAAAGTGAACATTACCGATCCGAATGTCGCAAATGATCTCGGCATCGGCATGGTTCATCAGCATTTTATGCTCATTGATAAGTTTACGGTGACTGAAAATATTATCCTCGGCAAGGAACCGAAAAAATCCTTTACCATCGATATCAAAAAAGCGGAACAGCAAGTCCGGGAAATTTCCGACCGTTACGGGCTGGATGTGGATCCGCAAGCGAAAATTTCAGATATTTCCGTCGGTATGCAGCAGCGGGTGGAAATTTTAAAAACGCTGTACCGGGGCGCAGAAATCCTTATTTTTGACGAACCAACGGCCGTGCTTACGCCACAGGAGATCCATGAACTGATCGGCATCATGAAGACGCTGATCCAGGAAGGAAAATCCATCATTTTAATTACCCACAAATTGAAAGAAATTATGGAAGTATGCGACAGGGTTACCGTCATCCGCAAAGGGAAGGGCATCGGGACGCTCAATGTCCAAGATACAAACCCGCAGGAGCTCGCCCATTTAATGGTCGGGCGAGATGTCCTTTTCAAGACGGAAAAAACGGAGGGCCGCCCGGGACAAAATGTGCTTGAAATCGAGCAATTGCATGTGAAAGATTCACGCGGGGTGGAAGCGGTCAGAGGGCTGGATTTAACGGTCAGGGCCGGCGAAATTGTCGGTATTGCCGGTGTGGACGGTAACGGGCAGTCAGAGCTGATTGAAGCGATTACAGGGCTCAGAAAAGCAGACAGCGGCACGGTCCGCCTGAACGGTAAAAACATTACGAACTTAAGGCCGCGCAAAGTAACGGAAGCGGGCGTCTCCCATATTCCCGAGGACAGGCATAAATACGGGCTTGTACTCGATTATACGATCGGGGAAAACATGGTGCTGCAAACGTATTACAAAAACCCAATGTCCCGTAACGGTATCTTAAATTACAAAGAAATTTATAAAAAGGCAAAATCGATTATTGCAGAATTCGATGTCCGTACCCCAAGCGAATTTACAAAAGCGCGGGCGCTCTCAGGGGGAAACCAGCAGAAAGCGATCATCGGGCGTGAAGTGGACCGCGATCCGGACCTTTTGATTGCGGCACAGCCGACCCGCGGGCTTGATGTCGGGGCAATTGAGTTTATCCACAGGCGGCTGATTGAACAGCGAGACCACGGAAAGGCTGTCCTGCTTGTATCGTTTGAACTGGATGAAATTATGAACTTAAGTGACCGGATTGCCGTCATCTACGAAGGAGCCATCATTGATATTGTCGATCCGAAGCAGACGACAGAACAGGAGCTCGGGCTCTTGATGGCCGGTTCCAAAAAAGAAAGGGAAGGTGAACAAACCAATGTCTAACCGAACATTGAACCTTCTGATCCCTGTCGTGTCTGTCATTCTCGGACTTTTGGCAGGCGCATTGATTATGCTTGTCAGCGGCTATAACCCGGTGGATGGATATATTGCACTCTGGAACGGCGCTTTCGGCCAGGCTTTTTACGTCGGCGAAACGCTGCGGCTTGCAACGCCTTATATTTTTGCGGGGCTTGCCATTGCCTTTGCGTTCCGGACCGGGCTGTTTAATATCGGGGCTGAAGGCCAGCTGATCGTCGGGTGGATTGCGGCTGTCTGGGTCGGCGTTGCTTTTGATCTGCCAAAAGTGATCCACTTGCCGCTCGCGATACTTGCCGCCTGCTGCGCCGGGGCATTTTGGGGATTCATTCCCGGCCTTTTGAAAGCGCGGCTCAGGGTGCACGAAGTGATTGTGACCATTATGATGAATTATATTGCGCTGCACACATCCAACTATTTAATCCGGAATGTGCTTTCAAAACAGCAGGATACGACACCGCATATTCATCATTCGGCATCGCTTTCGTCTCCGTTTTTTCAGAAGATTACTGACTTTTCCACTTTGCACAATGGCATTTACCTTTCTTTGGTTGCTGTTGTGGTGATGTGGTTTATCATTGAAAAGACCACGCTCGGCTTTGAACTGAAATCGGTCGGGTTTAACCAGAGCGCATCCGAATACGCTGGCATGAGTGTGAATCGCAGCATTATCCTTTCTATGGTCATCTCCGGTGCTTTTGCCGGGCTCGGCGGCGCAATGGAAGGGCTCGGGAATTACGGCTTTGCCTTTTTGCAATCTAACTTCTCCGGCATCGGGTTTGACGGTATTGCAGTGGCGCTGCTCGGCGGGAATACAGCGCCCGGCGTTTTAATCGCAGCTGTTTTATTCGGCGCTTTAAAAGTCGGCTCGCTGAACATGCCGGTCGATGCCAACGTGCCGAATGAGCTGGTCAACATTGTCATTGCTTTGATTATTCTTTTTGTCGCATCCGGCTATATCATCAAATGGTCCCTGGCCCGTTTGAAAAGGGAGGCGAAATAAAATGCATTTTATGACCGCTTTGGAAATCATTATTTCGGCGTCTTTACTATCTGCAGCACCGCTTATTTTTACTGCTTTGGGGGGCGTTTTCTCCGAACGTTCCGGCGTGGTGAACATCGGCCTTGAAGGGTTAATGATCATGGGGGCTTTTATATCGATTGTCTTTAATTTAACGTTTTCTCATGCCCTGGGCGCCTGGACGCCGTGGATCGCGGTGCTGGTGGCGATGCTTGTCGGCGGATTATTTGCCTTGATCCATGCGGCTGCATCCATTTCTTTCCGCGCCGACCAGACAGTCAGCGGCGTTGCGATTAACTTCCTTGCGCTCGGCGTCGCGATGTTTCTCATCAAAAACATTTACGGGAAAGGCCAGACCAATACGATCAGCGAATATTTCCAGCAGGTGGATGTTCCCGGCCTCAGCCATATTCCCGGGATCGGCAAACTGTTTTTCCAGGGGATTACATACCCTTCTTACATTGCCATCCTGATTGCGATTCTCGTCTGGTTTATCCTTTACAAAACGCCGTTCGGCCTACGCCTCCGTTCGGTCGGGGAACATCCGATGGCGGCCGATACGATGGGCATCAATGTTGTAAAAATGCGCTACTTTGCCGTCTTTTTATCCGGTGTATTCGGCGGAATCGGCGGGGCCGTGTACGCACAGTCGATCACCCTGAATTTCAGTTCTTCGACGATTTCAGGGCAAGGGTATATGGCGCTGGCTGCGATGATTTTCGGCAAATGGAATCCGCTCGGCGCGATGGGGGCCGCTTTATTTTTCGGATTTGCACAGAGCCTCAGCATCGTTGGCAACAGCATTCCGTATTTGAAAGAAATCCCGAGCGTTTATTTGCTCATTGCGCCGTATGTCCTGACCATTCTGGCACTCGCCGGATTCATCGGGCGTGCGGAAGCCCCGAAAGCAGACGGCGTCCCTTATATCAAGGGTGAACGCTAGGTTATTCCATCCGGCATCAGGCTGCTTTTCCCGCCTGGTGCCGGTTTCTTTATGTGCCGTAAAACTTGCCGGGACACCTGTCTCCCTTGTATAGTAAAATTAATGCATTTACAGGTTAAACAACCCCCTAGTCAGGCATACTTTTACTATTGCACGAAGCTCGTTGAAAAAGGAGGATCCATATGGCCATTTCAAAAGAGACGGTTCGCAAAATGAAAGGGTACACACTACATACCATCAAAACGGACAAATACAAAACGAATACGCTTGTATGGAAAATGAAAGCACCGCTTGAAAAAGACACGGTTACGCTGCGGGCCCTGCTCCCGAATGTGCTTCAAAGCAGCACGAAGCGTTTGAATACGACCGCAAAATTAAGGGCGTATCTCGATGATTTGTACGGCGCTCATTTTTATGTCGATACGGCCAAAAAAGGGGAATACCATATTCTAACCTTTACGATTGAAATTGCGAACGAAAAGTTTTTGCAGGATGCAGAACCGCTGCTCCAACGGGGGGTTGAATTTTTGGCGGAAGTTTTGCTGAACCCGCATGCAGACGGCGGGCAGTTTGACAGCCAAACGGTGGAAAAGGAAAAACGGGTGCTGAAACAGCGGATCCAGTCTGTATACGATGATAAAATGCGGTATGCAAGCATGCGGCTGATTGAAGAAATGTGCAAAGGAGAGCCGTACGCACTGCAGGTAAACGGTGTTCTTGATGATGTGGACGCCATCACGCCTGCCGATCTTTATCAATATTATCAAAAAGCCATCCGGGAAGATGAACTGGACTTATTTGTGACAGGTGATGTCGATGAAGACCGGCTTGCGGCCATTTGCGAATGCCTGCGTTTTCCGGACCGCGAGCCGACACGCGCTGCCGCAAGAACGCTTCAAAAGGTCTCCAGCGTCAAAAAAATCAAAGAATCGCAGGATATCCGCCAGGGCAAGCTGAATATCGGCTACCGCACCAATATTACGTTCGGAGACAGCGATTATTTTCCGCTCCAGATGTTTAACGGCATTTTCGGCGGTTTTTCCCACTCCAAGCTTTTCCTGAATGTACGGGAGAAAGAAAGCCTTTGCTATTATGTCGCGAGCCAGATCGAGAGCCATAAAGGGCTCATGATGGTGATGAGCGGCATCGAATCCGCGAATTTTGACAAGGCCGTCTCCATTATTGAAAAACAGCTGGAAGCAATGAAAAACGGCGATTTCAGTGAGCAGGAAATCGGGCAAACGAAAGCCGTTATCCGCAACCAGCTGCTTGAGTCAACGGATACATCCCGCGGCCTCGTTGAAATTTTGTACCATAACGTCATTGCCGGCACCAAGACCGGCGTGGAAGACTGGATAAGGGAAATCAAGGCAGTCGGAAAAGGGGAGATTGTGAAAGTGGCGGCAAAAATTGAACCCGATACGATCTACTTCTTGTCCGGAATGGAGGGGAAATAAATGGAAACCCAACAATTCAGCCAGCTTGGCGAAACGCTTTACGGTGAAACACTTGATAACGGATTAAAAGTCTATGTGCTCCCGAAGCGCGGGTTTAACAAAACATTTGTCACGTTTACGACAAAATACGGTTCTGTTGACAACACGTTTGTCCCGCTTGGAAAAAGCGATTTTGTGCGGGTCCCGGACGGCATTGCCCATTTTCTCGAACATAAAATGTTTGAAAAAGAAGACGGGGATGTGTTTCAGCAATTCAGCCGGCAGGGCGCATCCGCCAATGCTTTTACAAGTTTTAACCGGACGGCCTATCTGTTTTCAAGCACCGATCAGGTGATGAAAAACCTGGAAACGCTGGTCGATATGGTGCAAACGCCGTATTTTACCGCACAGACGGTTGAAAAAGAAAAGGGAATTATCGGCCAGGAAATCATGATGTACAATGACAACCCGGACTGGCGGCTGTATTACGGCCTGATTGAAAATTTATATGCAAACCACCCGGTAAAAATTGACATTGCCGGCACGGTTGACTCGATCGCAAAAATCACCGCGGAGCAATTGTACGAGTGTTACCATACATTTTATCATCCGAGCAATATGCTGCTGTTTGCCGTCGGAAATGTATCGCCGGATGAGGTTCTTTCTTTTATGAGAGAAAACCAGGCGAAGAAAAAGTACGAAAAAGCACCGGAGATTAAAAGGCGTTTTCCGGAAGAACCAGCACAGGCGGCCGAAAAAGAGCAGAAATTGCATATGAATGTGCAGATTCCAAAATGCCTTGTTGGCGTTAAGGCGCTTCATACGAGCCAGCGCGGCGCTGAAATGCAAAAGAACGAACTTGTGGTCAATCTTCTCCTTGACATGCTGTTCGGGCGCAGTTCAGATGCGTACAATGCGTTGTACAATGACGGCCTGATCGACACCAGTTTTTCTTTTGACTATTCCCAGGAGCAGGGATTTGGATTTGCGATGGCCGGAGGGGATACGAAAGATCCGGACCTTTTGGCAAAACGGCTGAAAGAGGTGATGATTGCGGCAAAAGAAGGAAAAGGTTTGGCGGAAGAAGCGCTTGAACGGACGAAAAAGAAAAAAATTGGGGGATTCCTGCGCCAGCTGAATTCACCTGAATTTATCGCCAACCAGTTTACAAGATATGCGTTTAATGATATGAATTTATTTGACGTCGTCCCTGCGCTTGAACAAATCCGGTTCAGTGATGTGCTGGAAACGGCGGAAGCTTTTTTTGAAGAAGAACGGTTTACCGTTTGCCAAGTTTTACCGAAATAACCCGGGACTCTCCCGGGTTTTTAAGTGGGGGAGAAAATTGAAAAAGTTTGCGTTGATTACGGGTGCGAGTGGCGGCATCGGGAAGGCAACAGCTGAAATGCTGGCAAAAGAAGGATGGAATTTGTATTTGCATTACCATCAAAATGAAGCGGCCATCAAAGAACTGCTTTCCATTTGCCGGCATTTCGGGGCGGAAGCGATCCCGATCCGCGCCGATCTTGCAACGGACGGCACCGTAAAAACGATTGCAGAAAATGTTTTTCATCTCGATGCGATCATCCATGCGGCCGGCATTTCCCACTACGGGCTGCTTTCGGATATCGATGAGGCAGCCATTGACAAGCTTTACCGGATTCATGTGAAGGCGCCGCTTCTGATCATCAGGCAGCTGTTGCCCAAATTGCGGCAAAATGCGGTTTCACACATTGTGCTTGTCAGTTCAATCTGGGGACAGGCAGGCGCGGCGTGCGAAGCCGTATATTCGGCGATGAAAGGCGCACAGATCGCATTTGTAAAAGCGCTCGCCAAAGAAACGGCAAGAAGCGGCGTACGGGTGAATGCGGTCGCGCCCGGGGCGGTTGGCACCAATATGCTTTCAAGGTTTGCGCCGGAAGAAATTTCGGATCTCGAAGCGGACATCCCGCTCGGCCGGCTTGCCAAACCGGAAGAAATTGCCGGCGCGGTTTCTTTCCTGCTCTCGGAAAAAAGCAATTACATCACCGGCCAGACGATTGGCGTCAATGGGGGCTGGTATATGTAGTCCCGCCTGGAGAAAGTTGCAAAGGAATCCTCTTTGTTTTTTCGCGGATTAACCAAAAAAGGGCAACAGCACACCGTTTTGCCCGGCTGGTGCCTTGAAAGAAGCACGGGTTCCATTTTCCATGCATAGCCTTCCACGCCGGGTCACAAACTAAGGTTGAACAACTTGAAAGGAGGCTGTGACATGAACGTATTCGAAAACTGGGACCAATGGAAAAACTTTTTGGGGGACCGCCTCAACCAGGCAAAGCAACAGGGGATGCCCCAGGAAACGATTAACAAACTTGCTGAGCAGGTCGGCGATTATTTGGCCGCACAAGTAGATCCGAAAAATGAACAGGAACGCGTTCTTGCTGACTTATGGTCAGTGGCATCGCAGGAAGAACAGCAAGCCATTGCCAATGTAATGGTAAAACTCGTTCAAAATAACGGTACCCAGTCATAAAGAAATACCGGCGCATCATGATAACAATTGGCTGCTTTTTTACAAGAAAAGCCGGTTGTTTGGCTGATGCCGCCGGTTTTTTCATGTCACGACAAAATTCACGATTTTTAGAGCTTTCGCTTCCTTATTGATGTAAAATCATATATCATATAACCTAGATATGTTCGTTTGGATCCGGATTTCGGGAGGGGTTATGGGTGGATGACAGGAAAGAGTGGTACTTGGAATATGAAATCACGATCAACCGGCCGGGGCTGTTGGGTGATATTTCCTCTCTCTTGGGCATGTTAGCGATCAATATCAGAAGCATTAACGGCGTTGACCATAAAAAACGAGGCCTGCTGCTGTTTGTCAAAAATGAAGAACAGATCGGCCGGCTCGAATCGATATTGCGAACAGTGGAAACGATAAAAGTAACGAAAATCAGGGAATCCAAGCTCAGAGACAGGCTTGCAGTCCGGCACGGAAGGTATATTCAGCGCGATCATGACGACCGGAAAACATTCCGTTTTGTGCGCGATGATCTCGGGATTCTGGTCGATTTTATGGCCGAGCATTTTAAACAGGAAGGCCATAAGCTGATTGGCATTCGCGGGATGCCGCGCGTCGGAAAAACAGAATCGATTGTGGCTGCAAGCGTGTGCGCCAATAAAAAGTGGATTTTTCTCTCCTCCACGATGATCAAGCAGACGGTGAGAAGCAGCTTGATTGAGGATGAATACAATGCAAACAATATTTTTATCCTGGATGGTGTCGTATCCGCCGAGAGGGGAAACGAACGGCACTGGCAGCTGATCCGTGAAATCATGCGGCTCCCGGCTGTTAAAGTGGTGGAACACCCGGATATTTTCGTGCAGCGTTCGGAATACACGCTCGATGACTTTGACTACATTATTGAGTTGAGAGAAGACCCGTCACAAGAAATTACATACGACTTGCTCCAGCAAAACCGGATGTTTCAAGGCGAATTTGGAGGATTTGATTACTAGATTGGCAGGTGTTACCATGACGGAATTAGGGAATCGTTTAAAAGAAGCAAGGAAAGAAAAGGGCATCAGCCTGGATGATTTGCAGGAGATGACCAAGATCCAAAAAAGATATTTAAAAAACATTGAAGAAGGAAATTATGATTCAATGCCTGGAAAATTTTACGTCCGGGCATTTATTAAGCAGTATGCCGAGGCAGTCGGGCTTGATCCGGAAACTTTATTTGAAGAGTACCAGAGTGACATCCCCCGTACGGAACAGGAAGAATTTCCCGAGCAACTTTCGCGGGTGCAGACGTCCTCCAAAAGGGCCGCACCGGATACCTTCAAGATGATGAACGTGCTGCCAAGGATCCTTGTGGTCGCCGCCATCATCGCGATTTTATTTTTGCTTTGGTTTGTTGTATATAAGCTTGCCGGCCACAACACAAAGGAAAAATTAAACAGCGGGACTTCCGGCAATGTGAGCGTACAAAAAGATAACGTCAAATCGGCTGAAAAGGTGTCATCCGGCAAAAACACCGGCAGCTCTTCCGAAAAAAATGCGGCGAAAGCGCCAAAAAAACCGGAAGCGAAAACGAAGAAAACAACCCAAAAACTGGAAACCGTATCTTCAAGCGGGTACACGACCACCTATAAACTGGCCGGCACCAACCAGTTCAAACTTGAACTGAAAGCAAACGGCGGACGGTCATGGGTACAGGTGAAAAACAGCGACGGTTCAACGAACTTTCAACAATTGCTGAATGACGGGGACAGCCGGACAGCGGATCTGTCAAAACAAAAACAAGTCACGATCACGGTCGGAAACACCGTCAATACGGAAGTGTATATCAATGGCAAAAAACTAAAATACAATATTCCGGCATCCAAAGAAGTACGCCAGGATATGATCGTCCAGTTTAACGGGTCACAAACGAAATAAGCCTTGTTTTAAGGCTTTTTCTTTGGAAAATATATAGACAGTTGGAGGAAAAGCCAGTGAATTTGCCGAATAAAATTACTGTATCACGTGTATGTTTAATCCCTGTTTTTTTACTCATCATGGCGGTGCCGTTCGATTGGGGCACCTTTGAATGGCTGGGAGCCAAAATTCCGGTCACCCATTTTGTCGGTGCGGTGATTTTTGCCATTGCCTCTATGACAGACTGGATCGACGGCCACTATGCCCGCAAATACAATCTCGTTACCAACTTCGGGAAATTTCTCGATCCGCTTGCGGACAAACTGCTTGTTTCAACGGCGTTTATTTTGCTCGTTGGGCTCAAGCTGGCGCCGGCATGGATTGTTGTCGTAATCATTGCCCGCGAGTTTGCCGTGACAGGCTTGCGACTGATTTTAGCAGAGGGCGGGGAAGTAGCAGCAGCCAATATGCTTGGGAAAATCAAAACATGGACGCAAATCATTGCCATCCTTTTATTGCTGTTGCATAACTTTCCGTTTTCGGCGCTCTCTTTTCGCTTGGATCTGATCGCTTTGTGGGTAGCGCTCATCTTTACCATCTGGTCAGGCGCTGATTATTTCTATTTAAACCGGGGCGTATTTGCCCGCTCGAAATAACCATGCAGTGAAAGGCAGCCTTTCACTGCTTTTTTGCCCGCCAGTGGCTTGTGCTAATCCGGCACGGGAGAAAAAGGCAGCCATTGCTTCGGGTGGATTGGCGGCCTGGATTGCGCCGTCATGTGTTCGTTTTTTTGCTTTAAAAGAAAGGGAGGAATGGAAAGTGAATGCCGAAATTATTGCAGTCGGTTCGGAACTTTTGCTTGGCCAGATCACCAATACAAATGCCACATTTATTGCCGCACAATTGGCGGAGATCGGCGTGGATGTGTACTACCAGACCGTTGTCGGCGATAACGCAGAGCGGCTCGAAGCGGCAATCCGGACAGCGGAGGGCCGCGCCGATCTATTGATTTTTACTGGTGGGCTCGGTCCGACAAAGGATGATTTAACAAAAGAAACGATTGCATCGCACATCGAAAAAAAACTGGTGACAAACGAAGATGCCATGCGCTCCATCGAACAGTTTTTTATCCGTACAAAACGAAAAATGACGGAAAACAACAAAAAGCAGGCACTGGTCATCGAAGGTTCAAAAGTGTTTCCGAATGACCACGGTATGGCGCCGGGCATGCTGGCCAAAAGCGGAAACCATTATTATATGCTGCTGCCCGGCCCGCCGCATGAACTGGAACCGATGTTTATCCATTACGCCAGCCCCGCAATCCAGGAAGAACTGGAAACGATCGAAAAAATCGAATCGCGCGTTCTCCGCTTCTTCGGGATCGGCGAATCCCAGCTGGAAACAGAAATCCGCCATATATTGGATAGCCAAACCAATCCGACTGTCGCTCCGCTTGCGAAAGAAGGGGAAGTGACACTTAGGATTACGGCGAAACACCAGTCGGCGGAAACGGCGAACGAAATGATCGATCAAGTGGAAAAAGAGATTATGCAAATTGCCGGATCGTATTTTTACGGTTATAATGATATGACATTAATGGAGGCCCTGCTCGAAAAGCTTTCGAAAAAACAGCTGACGCTTGCCTGCGCGGAAAGCCTGACTGCCGGCAAATTTGCAGCGGAAATGGCGTCCATCCAGGGTGTCAGCACAATGTTGAAAGGCGGCGTTGTCGTCTATTCAAACGAAGCGAAGATGAAGCTCGCCAAAGTGAAAAAAGAAACGCTTGACAAGTACGGCGCCGTCAGCAGCCAGTGTGCAAAAGAACTGGCGGAAAATATCCGTAGCATTATGGATGCCGACATTGGCATCAGTTTTACAGGCGTGGCTGGCCCGGACTCCCTTGAAGGCCATCCGCCGGGAACCGTGTGGATCGGCATTGCGATAAAAGGGAAAGAAACTGCCACTTATCTGTTGGAACTTCCCGGATCCCGCAACAACGTCCGCACGCGATCGGTGAAATACGGCTGCTGGCATTTGCTGAAACTGCTTTAGGTCGAAAGCCGCTTCTGCTCATGGCAAGTGACGGAAGCGGCCTTTTTATAAAAAAATTTGTTTGCCAAAAATTCAATTTTCGGCTCTTTTTGCCGGGGGAATTTTCATTTTTACAAGGGGAAAACCCCATTTTTTTGCCGGATTTTTGCAAAAAAGAGACGAATGAGCGTTCGAGATTTTGCTTGGCAAACAGAGAAAAAACGGGTATAGTATAGATATAGATTCATTGCTTTCGAGAGTTTGGAATGAATAAAAGGAGGAAATTTTGTGAATGATCGTCAAGAAGCCTTAGACAAGGCTCTGAAACAAATAGAAAAGCAATTTGGTAAGGGTTCCATTATGCGGTTGGGCGAGCAGACCGACCGGGTTGTCTCCACGATCCCGACCGGTTCGCTTGCGCTTGATATTGCCCTTGGTGTCGGCGGTTACCCGCGCGGCCGCGTCATTGAAATATACGGCCCTGAAAGTTCTGGTAAAACAACGGTTGCCCTGCATGCGATTGCGGAAGTCCAGGCACAGGGTGGACAAGCGGCGTTTATTGATGCGGAACATGCACTTGACCCGGTTTATGCCCAAAAGCTCGGTGTCAATATTGATGAGCTGCTCCTGTCCCAGCCGGATACGGGCGAACAGGCGCTGGAAATTGCGGAAGCGCTCGTCCGCAGCGGCGCAGTGGATATTGTGGTCGTTGACTCCGTTGCTGCGCTTGTGCCGAGAGCGGAAATTGAAGGGGAAATGGGCGATTCCCACGTCGGCCTCCAGGCACGGCTGATGTCCCAGGCGCTGCGGAAATTATCGGGTGCAATCAACAAATCGAACACGATTGCGATTTTCATTAACCAAATCCGGGAAAAAGTCGGCGTAATGTTCGGTAATCCTGAAGTCACACCGGGCGGCCGTGCGCTCAAATTCTACTCATCCGTGCGCCTTGAAGTGCGCCGTGCCGAACAGATCAAACAAGGGAGCGACATTGTCGGCAACAAAACGAAAATCAAGGTTGTCAAAAACAAAGTAGCGCCTCCGTTTAAAACGGCAGAAGTGGATATTATGTACGGCGAGGGGATCTCAAAAGAAGGCGAGATCGTCGATATGGGAAGCGACCTTGACATCATCCAAAAAAGCGGGGCCTGGTATGCTTATAACGGCGAGCGGCTCGGCCAGGGGCGTGAAAATGCGAAGCAATTTTTAAAGGAAAATGCGGATCTGAAAAACGAGATTGCCGCAAAAATCCGGGAACATTACGACCTGACAGAAGATGCCGGTTCCCATGAAACCGAGAAAGCTATAGATGAACAAGAAGCTGTGGAAGGACAGGAAGAATTAAATTTGGAGTAACCGGTGTATAAGCGCCTGAAATGCTGACCGCATCCAGGCGCTTTTTGCCGTCCATTTACCGCACTTTTTTGCGCCACAAAATCTGCATGGCGGAGAGGAATCAACACAAATTTACAATGGCAATCTTTCCGCTTCACTTGACAATAAAAATTCCCACCTTTAAAATTAATATGTATATTTTATTTTTCTAAAAATGACTTTCTCCTGTACGGAAAGCAAATCCTCCCGGAAGTTTCCGGAAGGGGGGCCGGTTTTTTCATCCGGCGGCTTTTCCGCATGCGGCTGATGGAACCATCCTTGTCTTCAGCCGGACCGGGACGAAACGCATGATTGGGTTTTCATGCATATACACCGGAGGGGCTTGCCCCGGGATCAACGTTTTACTTTTTAAGCCAGGCGCTGTATACTGTAAACCTAAGGATTAATGTAACAGCCGACATTTTTAACGTAGAAGAAGTTCATAGCAAGAGGAGGTGAGATTGATGGAGTCTCTCATATGGATCATCTCCCTTTTGCTTGTCCTTATCGTCGGTGTAGTTGTTGGCTATTTCATCCGGAGATCAATTTATGAAGCGAAAATTGCAGGGGCGAAAAATGCGGCAGATCAGATCGTTGATGAAGCAAAACGCGAAGCTGATCGCCTGAAAAAAGAAGCCCTGCTTGAAGCGAAGGATGAAAATCATAAACTTCGTACGGATATGGAACGGGAATTGCGTGAACGAAGAAATGAATTGCAAAGACAGGAAAACCGCTTATTGCAAAAGGAAGAGAACCTCGATCGCAAAGATGAATCGCTCGATAAGCGTGAATCGATGCTTGAAAAGAAAGAGGATTCTTTAAACCTGAGACAACAACATATTGAAGAGATGGAAAGCAAATTGGAGGAGATGGTTAACGAGCAGGAGTCTGAGCTGGAAAGAATCTCGGGCCTCAATCGCGAACAGGCGAAAGCCATCATTATTGAAAAACTGGAAAACGAGCTTTCCCATGACATTGCCGTTAAGGTAAAGGAAGCGGAAACAAGGGCAAAAGAAGAAGCCGATAAAAAGGCGAAAAGCATTCTTTCGCTGGCCATTCAGCGGTGTGCAGCCGAGCATGTTGCTGAAACAACGGTATCGGTTGTCAACCTGCCGAATGATGAAATGAAAGGCCGCATCATCGGAAGGGAAGGCCGCAATATCCGGACACTTGAAACGCTGACCGGGATTGACCTGATCATCGATGATACGCCGGAAGCGGTGATTCTTTCGGGATTCGATCCAGTGCGCCGGGAAACGGCACGCATTGCACTGGAAAAACTGGTTCAAGACGGCCGCATCCATCCGGCCCGCATTGAAGAAATGGTTGAAAAAGCAAGGCGGGAAGTGGATGAACATATACGCGAAGTGGGGGAACAAACCACTTTTGAAGTTGGTGTCCATGGCCTCCATCCGGACTTAATCAAAATTCTTGGCCGGTTAAAATTCCGCACGAGCTACGGGCAAAATGTCCTCAAGCACTCGATAGAAGTCGCATTCCTTTCCGGATTGCTGGCTGCCGAACTCGGGGAAGATGAAATCCTTGCCCGCCGTGCCGGTCTGCTTCATGATATCGGAAAAGCGGTAGACCATGAAGTAGAAGGAAGCCATGTGCAAATTGGCGTCGAACTCGCAACCAAATACAAAGAACATCCGGTGGTCATTAACAGTATTGCTTCTCACCATGGCGATACGGAACCGACCTCTGTTATCGCGGTGCTTGTCGCTGCCGCTGATGCTTTATCCGCTGCACGGCCTGGGGCGCGCAGCGAAACGCTTGAGCATTACATCAGACGGCTTGAAAAGCTGGAGGAAATCGCCGAATCGTATGACGGTGTTGAAAAATCGTTCGCGATCCAGGCGGGGAGAGAAGTACGCATTATGGTGAAACCGGAACAGATCGACGACCTGGAAGCTCATCGCCTGGCACGTGATATCCGCAAAAAAATTGAAAATGAGCTGGATTATCCGGGCCATATTAAAGTAACGGTTATTCGGGAAACGCGGGCTGTTGAATATGCAAAATAAGCGGTGACGTGTTCACCGCTTATTTTCTTTAACGTTTTGAAAAGAAAATAAAGATTGTTTTACAAAGCATAGAAAGGATTTATTGCATGAAGATTTTATTTATAGGGGATGTTGTAGGGTCATTAGGGCGTGAGATGGTGAATGAATATTTGCCGAAGTTAAAGGCGAAATACAGGCCGCATTTGACCATCGTAAACGGGGAAAATGCAGCCGGCGGGCGTGGGATTACCAAAAATATTTACCGCGGCCTGCTGGATGCAGGTGCGGATATCATCACGCTCGGAAACCATGCATGGGACAACAAAGAGATTTTCGACTTTATTGAGGATGCAAAATGGATGGTGCGCCCGGCCAATTTTCCGGACGGGACCCCGGGAAAAGGGATGGCGTTGATCAAAGCGGAAGGAACGGAGTTTGCAGTCATCAACCTGCAGGGCAGAACGTTTATGAACGCGCTCGATGACCCGTTCCGGAAAGCAGAAGAGATGGTGGCACTGGCAAGAAAAAGAACTCATTTTATCTTTGTTGATTTTCATGCCGAAACGACAAGCGAAAAGCAGGCGATGGGCTGGTTTCTCGACGGCAAAGTGTCTGCCGTGATCGGGACGCATACGCATGTGCAAACCGCGGATGCAAGAATTTTGCCAAACGGTACAGCCTATCTGACCGATGCCGGCATGACCGGGCCGTACGATGCCATTCTCGGCATGGACAAAGAAGCGGTAATGAAAAAATTCCTGACTTCGCTTCCTGTCCGTTTTGAAGTGCCGAAATCGGGAAGGAAAATATTAAGCGGATGCATCATCAGCCTTGATAAAAAAACAGGCAAAGCCGCAACGATCCAGAACATTTTAATTAATGAAGACCACCCGTTTATCTCTGAATAAACGGGTTTTTTCTTTTTCCGGATGGGTGCCGGGCAGGACAGCGCCTCTTTTTATGTACCGGTGCTTATGAAGGATGGCATAACTCGCAGAACAAAGGAATATAGTAGCAGTGAAATGATTTTTCCCGCTGTGCGGGGGGCAGCTCCCCGGAGTTTTTTTGAGCAAGAGACGTTCACGAAAGCCCGCACGACAAGCAGGAAAATCAGTAGCCTATATGCGGGGCGGCTGCCGGATTGTTTCGGACAGCCGCCCCGTTTCCAGCGAAGCCGGGAAAAGGCCGGGCTGGAAACGGGCAAGAGATACTTCACGTTCGAACATGAATCGTCACTCTGAACGGACATTCGGTTAACGGAAGGAGACAAGGAGGAGAAGGAATGGAAATATTAAAAGTTTCAGCAAAATCTAATCCTAATTCTGTAGCTGGTGCACTTGCCGGTGTTCTTCGTGAAAGAGGGGGGGCGGAAATCCAGGCGATCGGGGCGGGCGCCATTAATCAGGCTGTAAAAGCCGTTGCCATCGCAAGAGGGTTTGTGGCCCCGAGCGGTGTGGATTTAATTTGCATCCCGGCTTTCACGGATATTCAGATTGAAGGAGAAGAAAGAACCGCTATTAAACTCATCATTGAACCCCGCTGATATAGATTGAAAAGAAACGCTGTTTGCAGAAGCAGACAGCTTTTTTTTGTATGGAAAAAAGGTTTGCGGAAACTGTCATACTTTATCAGCAAAAAGAACCCGTCCACGTGATAAAGTAAAATCGTGGCGCGCTTTATCTTTGCGCCTTTTTTACTGCAGCCTGAAAAGTGGCTGAAGGAGGGGTGGAAGTTGATCCATATCATTGCTACTGCTGAATCGTCCAGGCAGGCTGAAGCGCTGATTGCGGCCGGAGTGGATACCCTCTATATCGGGGGGAACCGTTTCGGCTTGCGCATGCCCGGCCATATCACGCTTGAAGACATAGGCGACATTACAAAGTTTGCACACCGGCAGAATAGAAAAGTGTATACAGCCGTTAACGGATTGATGCATAACGGCCATATAGAGGCGCTTCCGGAATATTTGTTATCACTTGAAAAAGCGGGAGTGGATGCGATTACTGCCGGGGATCCGGGCGTGATACAGCTCTTAAAAGAAATGAAACTGAATCTGCCTTATATTTACGATGCACAGACGCTTGTCACATCGGCAAACCAGATAAAGTTCTGGCTCAAACGCGGGGCAATAGGGGCCGTGGCGGCGCGCGAATGTACTTTTATTGAATTAAAAGAGATACAGGCGCAAATCAAGCAACCCGTCGAGGTACAAGTATACGGCCCGACATGCATCCACCACTCGAAGCGCCGCTTGCTTTCGAATTACACCCAATTTGCGCATCTTAATGCCGGCACAACTGTCCGTGACAGGCTCAGCATCAGCGAGAAAAAAGACAGGGAAAATCAGTATCCGCTTTTTGAGGATGAAAATGGCACCCATATTTTTTCCGCAGAAGACATTGCGCTCATTCGGTATTTGCCGGATCTGCACAGGGCGGGGCTGGATACGTGGAAACTCGACGGCATTTTGGCCGAAGGGGAAA
Source organism: Weizmannia sp. WK01 (assembly GCF_025905465.1). Classification (NCBI taxonomy): domain Bacteria; kingdom Bacillati; phylum Bacillota; class Bacilli; order Caryophanales; family Bacillaceae; genus Heyndrickxia; species Weizmannia sp. WK01. Next base: position 1,565,228 of record NZ_CP109616.1, read on the forward strand.
CCTTTACGGATATTGCCGCCCTTTATGTCCGGGCAAAAGAAGCGGTGCTGTCCGGCACTTTTGATGCGGCGCGTTTTTCAGCTGAGCTTTTGCAATTGCAGCCGGAAACGCGGAAGCTTGGCACGGGGTTTTTCCTGCGGCAGCCGGATGAAGTACAGTAGGAGGGAGAATATGCGAAACATCATCAAAAAACCGGAAGTGCTTGCGCCGGCCGGAAATCTTGAAAAACTGGAAATCGCCGTCCGCTATGGCGCGGATGCCGTATATATTGGCGGACAGGCTTACGGCTTGCGTTCAAGAGCCGGCAATTTTACGTATGACGAAATGAAGGAAGGGGTCCGCTTTGCGCATGCCCGCGGCGCAAAAGTGTATGTAGCTGCAAATATGGTCGGCCATGAAGGCGATGATGAAGGGGCAGGGGATTTTTTCCGCACATTAAAGGAGATCGGGATTGACGCTGTCATCATCTCCGACCCGGGTTTTATCACCATTTGTATGGAAGAGGCGCCCGGCCTTGCCGTCCATTTGTCGACCCAGGCTTCTGCAACAAATTACAAAGCGCTTCAGTTCTGGGAGCAGGAAGGGGTCGAAAGGGTGGTCCTGGCCCGCGAAGTCAGCCTTGAAGAAATCCGCGAAATCCGGAAAAATACCGGTATGGAAATAGAGGCGTTTGTACAGGGGGCGATGTGCATTTCGTATTCCGGGCGTTGCGTACTGTCCAATCATATGGCGAACCGCGATGCAAACCGCGGCGGATGCGCCCAGTCATGCCGTTGGAAATATGACTTGTTTGAAAATGAAGGAGCCGACATCTTAACAGCTGGCGGCGAGCCGTTTTCCATGAGTGCGGTGGACCTTACGATGATCCATCACGTGCCGGAATTGATTGAAGCGGGTGTGGGAAGTTTTAAAATTGAAGGCAGAATGAAGTCGATCCACTATGTTTCGACTGTGGCGAATGTGTACCGGGCGATTGTCGATGCCTATTGTGAAGATCCGGACCATTTTGTTTTTGACCCGGCGTGGGAGGAAGAAATTTGGAAAGTGGCACAACGGGAACTGGCCACCGGTTTTTACTTTGGGGAACCGGATGCCCACCAGCAACTGTTCGGGCGCCCCCGCAAAATTCCGAAATATACTTTCGCTGCCCGTGTTTTGGATTACGATCCGGCTACAAAAATCGCCACGCTTGAACAGCGCAACCATTTTACGACAGGGGAAGAAGTGGAGTTTTACGGGCCGGGATTTGCCCGTTTCACCCAAACCATCCGCAAGCTTTGGGATGAAGACGGCAAGTGCATTGAACGTGCCCCGAATGCGATGATGACCGTGAAAACAATCGTCGACCATCCTGTAAAACCTTATGATTTGATGCGGATACGCAAAATGCCGGTGAGTACGGCACGCTTTTCAAACTTTCCTGGACAGGCTCCAAGTGAATGAAAATTTACCTCAAAACGGCGGGATACAAAAATACGTTCCCGCCGTTTTTGCATCCCCGGCTTTCGTCAATTTGCCTTCCAATGGTATGCAAAACAGGTGAAACTATGCAATATTGCATAAGAAACTTTCCGTTTTTCCCCCTACCCCTCCGAACTCCCGCGACTGCTTTTCCTGAATTCTGAGTTTTTCAAATCCTCCTCTTGTTTTTCTAATAATTGGTATGAAAATTGCAAAGATGTAGAATAATAGGCCTTCACATGGATGGAAGCGGAGCAGCCTTATTAGCGTACCAAAAAGCAAACATCTTTGATTCGTGGAAGAGAGAGGGAGGATGATAAAATTGGAGAATGCGACATTAAAGCGTTCACTCGGTTTATGGGCCATCGTCGGACTTGGATTAGGGTATATGACGCCTACCATTGTGTTTGATACTTTTGGCATCGTATCAAAGGAAACCAACGGGGTGGTGCCGCTTGCCTATATCACTGCGTTGATTGTCATGCTGTTTACCGCCATCAGTTACGGGAAGATGGTAAAAGTTTTCCCGAACGCCGGATCTGCCTACACGTATACAAGGGAAACGATGAACCCCCATCTCGGTTTCCTTGTCGGGTGGGCGGCGTTGCTCGACTATTTGCTGTTGCCCATGGTGAATGCTTTAATTATCCGGATTTATATGGTATCCGTCTTTCCAAACGTGCCCGCCTGGATCTGGGTGGTGACGTATGTAGCCGCCGTGACGGGCATCAATGTATGGAGCATGGGGAAAACGTCCAATATGAACACCATTCTTGTCGTTTTTGAACTCGTGCTAATCGGTGCTTTTCTTGTGCTGGCCGTTGTACAATTTTCGCACGGAATGGGAAAAGGTACGGTTTTCACTTTCGATCCGCTTTACCACTCCAATGTCCGTTTGAGCGCGGTCCTGACCGGAGCGACAGTCGTATGCTTCTCGTTTATCGGCTTTGATGCGGTAACGATGTATGCGGAGGAAGCGAAAGATCCCAAAATCATGCCGAGAGCGATCATGCTAACGGTTTTTATCGGCGGTGCGGTCTTCTTTATCGCCAGTTATTTCGCGCAAGCCTTGTTTCCGGACGTTTCCCATTTTAAAAACACGGATGACACATTGCCCGAAATCGGATTGTATGTGGGCGGAACGCTGTTTAAATTATTGTTTATTTCCGGTGCATTTGCCGCCACGGTTGCGTCCGGCCTTGCTTCCCATGCCAGTGTTTCGCGGCTGTTATATGTGATGGGGAGAAACGGCGTCCTGCCGAAGCGATGGTTCGGGTACGTGCATCCGAAATTCCGGACCCCCGCATGGAATGTAATCCTTGTCGGCCTGGTGTCGCTGCTTGCGATCACGCCCAGCCTGGAACTCATTTCCTCGTTTATCAACTTTGGCGCCCTGATTGCTTTTACATTCGTCAATTTATCTGTTATTGCCTTCTTTGTCTTCCGGAAAAAGCGCTATAAAACGGCAAAAGATGTGTTTTCCTACCTGGTGATGCCTTTAGCCGGGGCAGGGCTGACGGGCGTTTTATGGTCCAACTTGCAAAAAGACGCCCTCATTTTCGGCATTATCTGGTCAGGCATCGGATTTATTTATATGGCGATCCAAACGAAATTTTTCCGCAAGCAGGTCATCGATTTTCAATTGGATGAAGCAGAAAAAACTTCTATTCTTTAAGATAAAAAGCAATGGTTACATGGCAGAAGATGTGCAGGCATCTTCTTTTTTTGTGCCGGACTATTTCCAATATTAAAATATAGTGATACTATATTTTTAGAAGGTGCAAGGAGGAATCGCAATGCCGGCAATTGCAAAAGAAAAAATAAAGCCGATCATCCCCTTTTCGGTTGACGGTGAAGAAGATTTAAGGCTGGCGTTACAAAAGCATAAAGGGCCTTTTCTGTTTTTAAAGAAGGACGGAGAATTATTTGCCTATGCCTTGCTGAATCATCAACTGCTGGAAAAGCTTAAAAAAGGCAACTTTTCAAAAGAAACCCTGCTTCGCCACGCAAAACCGCTTGACGGGATCAGCCGTCTCGATGACCATATTTCCATTACGAGCTTGTTCCAAATCATTGGTGAACCATTTGCGCTTGTGAGAAGCGAAGATGGCCGCCCGTCCGGCTACATCCAAAGAGAGGACATGCTGGCGGAGCTCTTTAAACAGGAAAACGAAAGCGCCCACTTTCTGAAAATCTTGCTCGCATCGATCCCAATGGGCATTTTTGTGCTCAACAGGGAAAAACGGATCATCCATTGTAACGAAGCAGGTTTACGAATGATTAAATTGCCGCACGAAGCGGTGCTGAATGCCCCTGGTAAAAGTATTTTCAGCCATGACCATATCGCAAAAGCGTTTGAAACCGGGAAAACGTATCTGAACCATCTTGAATTCGCAAACGGGGTCGGGGTTTTGGCCGACTACAGCCCGATTCAAAATTTCGCCGGTGAAGTTGAAGGCCTGATCATTGTCGTTCAGGATTTGCCGATGGTAGAAGAAATGGCACTTGAAATCGAATATATAAAAGACTTAAATAAAGACTTGAATGCGATTCTGTCGACGATTTATGACGAAATTCTTGTCGTCAATGCAAAGGGCGAACTGCTTCGCTACGGGGAGAACATCATTGAAGATTTCTGGCAGGTGGACGTAAAAACGCTGATCGGGAAAAATATCCTCGATTTTGAAGACCAGGGCTTATTCACCCCGTCGGTTATAAGGCTCGTGATGGAAAAACGGAAAAAAGTATCCGTTGTGCAGGAAACGCGGACGGGAAGAAAAATTCTGGCCGTCGGGAACCCGGTTTTTAATGAAAAAGGCGCGCTTGACCGGATCATTATTGCATCGCGGGACATAACCGAGACGACCCGGTTAAAAACCGAACTGAAAGAGATGAAAGAAATTTCAGCCCGGTACAAAAAAGAGCTCGACCAGTTCAAAAACAAAGACCGGTTTTTGAAAAAAATGATTTACTGCAGCCCGAAAATGGAAAAAATCATGCACCAGGTAAAGAAAATCGCCGAATTTTCGTCCACTGTTTTACTGTCCGGCGAATCGGGCGTCGGAAAAGAAGTCATTGCCCAGGCGATCCACCAATTCGGGAAAAGGTCGGAAAAACCGTTTTTAAAACTGAACTGCGGTGCGATTCCGGAAACTTTGCTGGAAAGCGAATTGTTCGGATATGTCAAAGGCGCCTTTACAGGTGCGGAAAAAAACGGAAAAGAAGGATACTTTAAGCAGGCGGACGGCGGCATTTTGTTCCTTGATGAAATCGGCGAATTGCCGGTGCACCTGCAGGTCAAATTGCTGCGGGTGCTGCAGGAACAGGAAGTGATCCCGATCGGCAGCACAACCCCCATTAAAATCGATGTCCAGATCATTGCGGCGACAAATCAAAACCTGGCAAAAATGGTGGAAGAGGGCCGGTTCCGGGAAGATTTATATTACCGATTGAACGTCATTCCGATCCGGATCCCGCCGCTCCGGGAACGGCCGGAAGATATATCGCTGCTTGCCTTCCACTTTTTGCAGCAATTAAACGAAAAATACGGCCGGAAGTTTTATTTAACGCCTGATGCGATCAATGTGCTGGAATGTTACCCGTGGCCGGGAAATGTAAGGGAACTGCAAAATATTATTGAAAGGCTGGTCGTCACTGCGGACCATGCTGCCATCGATGGCGGGTTTGTCAGCCAGTTTTTAACATTCGGCTCTGAAAGGAAAAAAATGAAGCCGGTCGTCACAAGAATCATGCCGTTGCAGGAGGCGATGGAGTCCGTCGAGGAGCAGCTCATTTTGCTGGCCATGAACCAGTACAAAACGACAACAAAAGCGGCGAAAGCACTGGGCATCAGCCAGTCTTCCGTCAGCCGCAAATACCAAAAAATATTAAACAAGAAAAACAGGAAAACAGAGGATGCCGTTTTCAAGTAAAGCTTCTTCTAAAAACCCCTGCTGCCGCAAACAAAGCCTAAAAAACGGCGGGACGCTACCATTCACAGTGTCCCGCCGTTTTTTTGCAGCCTGCAACTTGTTTCAGTGCCTCCCGGTGTAAACGCGCCGGTTTTCTTTTTTACTTTCCCCGCTCCGTTTCCATGCAGAAAAAAATAGCATTATGCAAAACTGCATAATGCTGTGCGTGCGAAACCGCATAAATCAGGCTGAAAATTAATTGGCACCCTTCTTGCAAGATTATTCGTCGAAGAGAATAAAGGAGGATGAAAAATGGTCGGGGTACAACAATCCGTCATCAACCTGAAAATGTATATTAACGGCGAATGGATCGATGCAGATAACCGGGAAACGCGTGCCATAAAAAATCCTGCGAACGGTGAAACCATCGCCATTGCCCCGGAAGGCACCACCCGTGATGCCCATGAAGCAGTGGATGCAGCTCGAAAAGCTTTTGAATCGGGGATATGGTCCGGCATTCCTGCACAGGAAAGGGCAGCGTATTTATTTCAAGTTGCCGATAAAATCGACGAAAACGCGAAGGCTTTAACCAGGCTTGAAACGTTGGACAACGGGAAACCGTTAAGAGAAGCAAGCTATGATATTGCCGATGCGGCTGCCTGTTTCCGTTACTACGCCGGCTTAATTACGAAGCCTGACGGGTTTACCTACCATGTCGCAGATCCGATGCAGGCAATGGTTGTCCGGGAACCCGTCGGGGTATGCGGCCTTATCGTGCCATGGAATTATCCGCTTTTAATGAGCGTCTGGAAAATCGCGCCGGCACTGGCAGCCGGAAATACGATCGTTTTTAAACCGTCCGAGGTGACGCCGGTGACAGCCATGAAGCTCTTTGAAATCTTTGAAGAAATCGGCTTGCCGAAAGGTGTCGCCAATATGGTCATGGGCGCGGGGCCGGTAGTAGGCGAGGAGATCGTCACCCATCCGGAAGTGGATATGATTTCCTTTACCGGCGGCACGAAAACCGGGAAACATCTGATGCGGCAGGCGGCCGATACGTTGAAAAAAGTTTCCCTTGAACTCGGCGGGAAATCTCCGAATATTATTTTTGCCGATGCAGATTTTGAAACGGCCGTTGATTACGCCTTGTACGGCATTTTCAGCGGGGCCGGCCAGGTATGTTCCGCCGGCTCGAGAATCCTTGTTGAAGAAAGCTTGTACGAAAGATTTGTCTCCCATTTTGTGGAAAGAGCCGCCAAAATTAAAGTCGGGCCGGGGGATGATCCGGATACGGAAATGGGCCCGCTTGTCAGCGAAGAACATATGAAAAAAGTGCTTTCTTATATTGAAATCGGCAAGCAGGAAGGCGCCACCTTAGCGCTTGGCGGCAACCGCCTATTGGAAAACGGGCTGGATAAAGGGTATTTTGTCGGGCCGGCCGTGTTTGTGGATGTTAAACAAAACATGCGGATTGTCCAGGAGGAAATTTTCGGCCCTGTCGTTGTTATTCAAAAATTCAAGGATGAGGCGGAAGCTGTAAAATTGGCCAATGACACGGTATACGGGCTGGCCGGTGCGGTTTTCTCCAATGACGGGGCCAAGGCGTTAAGGGTCATTAAAAAGATCCGGTCCGGCATTACGTGGATCAATTCCTATCATCCTACTTATAACGAAGCGCCGTGGGGCGGCTATAAGCAAAGCGGAATCGGGCGCAGCCTCGGCACATTCGGGCTCGAAGAATTTCAGGAAATCAAACAAATCAACATCAATTTACAAGTGGAACCAACCGGCTGGTTTTCACATGAAAAATAAGGAGAGATCATAAATGGGGATAGATATCAAACAAGAGAAGAAAAACAGCGAAGAACAAGCGGTACTCGGTTATATTCATAAAGTGCTGAATTTAATTGAAAAACAGGAAGTCACGCAGGAAGAAGCGGAATGGATTACGAAGGAAACGGTGGACGGATTCCGCGAATATGTGAATCCGGGCTTTCTGGAATACCGGAAAACCGTGACGGAAGGCGGCCAGTTTGCGGCAGTCGAATGGTCCGACAGCGGCGCCTGTTTTAAAGATGTAAACGGCAAAGAATATATCGACTGTCTGGGCGGTTTCGGAATCTACAATGTCGGGCACCGTAATCCGAAAGTCGTAAAAGCTGTGACCGACCAGCTGAAACGCCAGGCGCTCCACAGCCAGGATTTGCTTGACCCGCTTCGGGCCATGCTTGCAAAAATATTGGCGGATATCACGCCCGGCGATTTAAAATATGCGTTTTTCACAAACAGCGGAACGGAAAGCGTGGAAGCGGCATTGAAACTCGCAAAAATGTACAGCGACCGGACAACCATCATTTCGACTACCCGTGCTTTTCATGGGAAAAGCCTCGGTTCATTGTCCGGGACGGCGAAAGGCATGTTCCGCAAACCATTCCTTCCGCTTGTTCCGGGCTTCCGCCATATCCCGTACGGCGACATTGACATGATGCGAAAAACGTTTGAAACATGCGCCCTTGTCGGAGAAGATGTTGCAGCCGTCATGCTGGAGCCGATCCAAGGGGAAGGCGGCATTATTCTCCCGCCGGAGGGCTACTTGCAACAAGTCCGTGAACTTTGCGATGCGTTTGGCGCGCTGCTCATTTTTGATGAAGTGCAGACCGGCATGGGCCGTACCGGAAAAATGTTCGCGGCGGAACTTTACGGCGTCGTCCCGGATATTCTCTGTCTCGCGAAAGCTTTTGGCGGCGGTGTGATGCCTGCCGGCGCGGTGGTCGCGAAAGAAGAAGTGTTCAAAAGCTGGTTCCCGAATCCGTTCATGCATACTACCACTTTCGGCGGAAATCCGCTTGCCTGTGCTGCGGCAATTGCAACGATCGGTGTCCTCATCGAGGAAAAGCTGCCGGAACGCGCAGCTGTTGCCGGGGATTATTTCCTGAACGGCTTAAAAGAGGCGGCAAAAGGCCACGAAGACATTGTCCAGGAAGTCCGCGGGAAAGGGTTAATGATCGGGATAGAATTCCATTCGGATGAACTCGGTTATGAAGTGGCAAAAGGCATGTTTGACGGGGGCGTGCTTGTCGCAGGCACATTGATTAATTCGAAAACTTTGCGCTTTGAACCGGCACTTACAATCAGCTATGAAGAAATCGACCAGGTTATCCGTACGTTCAAACACGTTTTATCGCAAGTGAAGGCATAAAATGTAAAACGGAAGAGAAACGCAAAAAGCCTCTGCCTGAAACAGGAAGGGGCTTTTTGCGCCGGGCACGAAGGTAACGGCTTCTTTTTTCCCGGTAAAGCGCACAGCCCGGTGTTTTGCCAATGTGACACCGGCACAAACCGCGAATGAATCCGCGTTAAATGGTTAAACAAACGGCTTTTGAAGTCCGGATGTTCCGGGAATCGTGAAAAACTTGACACATACCGGGAACGGGGGTTTGTTGTAATAGGAGAAAAAACCATTTATACTGGTTATACGCATGATTTTTATATGGTTGCCGCAAATTGAGCGCGGCATGGTGCAAACAGAAAGGGGATTGCCATGAACGAGAAACAACGTTTGGAACAGCAGCAAGTGAACCCTGTAGAGCCTGCGGACAAAAAATCCGAAAAGGACTACAGCAAATATTTCCAATCGGTTTATATTCCGCCGAATTTAAAAGAAGCAAGAAAACGGAGCCGGAAACCAGTCCAGTATTTTAAAGACTTCGAAATCGATGAAGACTTAAAAGGCATGGGCGACGGATTGAAATTTTACATCCGGACTTACGGCTGCCAAATGAACGAACATGACACGGAAGTGATGGCCGGCATTTTTATGCAGCTTGGTTACACACCGACCGAAACGGTGGAAGATGCGGATGTGGTTCTGCTAAATACATGCGCCATCCGTGAAAATGCCGAAAATAAAGTGTTTGGCGAAATCGGCCACCTGAAACCGTTGAAAACGGAAAAACCGGACATGCTGATCGGGGTTTGCGGCTGTATGTCGCAGGAAGAATCCGTCGTCAATAAAATTTTGCAAAAACACCCGCATGTCGATATGGTTTTCGGCACCCACAACATTCACCGCCTGCCGCACATTTTAAAAGAAGCGTATATGTCCAAGGCAATGGTTGTGGAAGTATGGTCCAAAGAAGGCGACGTGATCGAAAGCCTGCCGAAAGTGCGCAAAGGCAACATCAAGGCATGGGTAAACATCATGTACGGATGCGATAAGTTCTGCACGTATTGTATCGTGCCGTATACGCGCGGAAAAGAGCGGTCAAGGCGTCCGGAAGACATCATCCAGGAAGTGCGTGAACTGGCAGCCAAAGGCTACAAGGAAATCACGCTGCTCGGCCAGAACGTCAATGCCTACGGAAAAGATTTTGATGACCTTGAATACGGACTTGGCGATTTGATGGATGATCTGCGCAAAATCAACATCCCGCGCATCCGCTTTACCACGAGCCATCCGCGCGATTTCGACGACCGTCTGATCGAAGTGCTGGCGAAAAAAGGAAACCTTGTCGAGCATATCCATCTTCCTGTCCAGTCTGGTTCAAGCGAAATTTTAAAAATTATGGGCCGCAAATATACGCGGGAACAATATTTGGAACTCGTCAGAAAAATCAAAGCCGCGATTCCGAATGTGGCGCTGTCTACCGATATTATTGTCGGTTTCCCAAACGAAACCGAAGAGCAGTTTGAAGAAACCTTGTCCCTGTATAAAGAAGTCGGGTTCGAAACGGCCTATACGTTTATTTATTCCCCGCGCGAAGGCACGCCGGCAGCCAGAATGAAAGATAATATCCCGATGGAAGTGAAAAAGGAAAGGCTGCAGCGCCTGAATGAACTCGTCAATGCCTATTCAAAAGCGGCCATGGAAAAATACGAAGGCCAGGTTGTGGAAGTGCTTGTAGAAGGCGAAAGCAAAAACAATCCGGAAATTTTAGCCGGTTACACACGCAAAAACAAACTCGTCAACTTCAAGGGGCCGAAATCAGCAATTGGAAAACTTGTGCAGGTAAAAATTACGAAGGCGAAAACATGGTCACTGGACGGGGAAATGGTGGCCGTGCCTGATCCGGCCGGGGTGGAAGCGTGATGCAGAAGTTTACAAAAGATGATATCGTCGCAAAAGCTGCCGAACTTGCGAAAATGATTGCGGAAACGGAAGAGGTCGATTTTTTTAAGCGGGCGGAAGCGCAAATCAATGAAAATGAGAGAGTCCGCAATTTAATTGCCAATATTAAAGCTTTGCAAAAGCAGGCTGTCAACTTGCAGCATTATGGAAAAAAAGAAGCATTAAAACAAGTAGAAGCCAAAATAGATAAACTGGAGGAAGAACTGGACGGCATCCCGGTCGTTCAGGAATTCAAGCAGTCACAGGTGGACGTAAACGACCTGCTCCAGATTGTCACAAATACCATTTCCAATACGGTCACGGATGAAATCATCAAATCGACCGGCGGCGATCTTTTAAAAGGCCAAACCGGATCCCAGGTGAAATATTCTTCCGGCACCCTCCACTGAAAAAAACGGTGTGCATCTGTGCACACCGTTTTTTTGGTGCGCAGCACAAGGCAAATCCATTGTACGGGCACCCTCCTATTGTCGCGGCATATGTTAGGATTACCCGGAGGTGGCGAGAAAAAGAATTGGCACACCGGCCTGGGTAAAAGCATAGGATGAATTGAAAATAGATGAGGAGGGTTCGCTCGAATGGCAGAATATAGAGAAATCATTACAAAAGCAGTCGTTGCGAAAGGGCGCAAATTTACGCAGTCCAATCATACGATTTGCCCGCCGCAGCATCCTTCGAGCATTTTAGGCTGCTGGATTATCAACCATAAGTACGAAGCCAGGAAAATAGATAAAGAAGTTAAAATCCGCGGCTCTTATGATGTGAACATCTGGTATTCCCATAATGACAATACGAAGACATCGGTCATGACGGAAAAAGTCGAGTATACCGATACCGTTAAATTGCATTACAGGGATCCGGATTGCCTGGACGACAAAGAAGTCATCGCAAGCGTCCTGCAGCAGCCGAATTGCATTGAAGCGGTCATTTCGCCAAACGGCAATAAAATCATTGTCAGTGTTGAAAGAGAGTTTCTCGTGGAAGTCATCGGAGAAACAAAGGTTTGTGTTGCCATCTCGCCTGAAGGATGCAGCGATGACGATGAATGGGAAGAAGAAAGCAGCGACGAGTTTGAAGAATTAAACCCTGACTTTTTAGTGGGAAGTGAAGAAGAATAGAAGCCACAAACTAGGAGACATGCACTCCTAGTTTTTTTCTGGGCATCCGGCGGTAAAAGCGCGGCCATTTGCCCCACCAAAACGCATGCTTAGAATGCACGCGAAATCCTGTAATGGGTTTTGACACAGGCAGAAAAAACCTGGCATCCCTGGAGGAGACATTGAAAATCAACAGACAAGGCCCGGCTTTGTAAAATGATCCGTATTTCAATTTATGAAGGCCTTCATGCAAATATGTTATAACTCAACTTTCGCAGACTGAAACAGGTAGGTATACCTTGATATAATTCGGCAGACCCGCAATCCATTGTTGTAGTTGACTTTTGATCAGTTGTTGAATTTTCTTATTACTTTTATCCAGAGTATCTTCAAGAATCTCGACTAACTGCTGCAATGCAACAGCCCAATCAAGGTCATCTATTTCATCACATAATTCATAAAACATGCCACCTAATGTTCTGTCATCTACACTGCAACGGTTTTGCCATGACAAGACAATATACCTTGCAAACACAATGGTCGTGTGGCTGATAAGCGCGTCATATGAACGACTCTGGAATTCCTTTTGTAGTTTTAATAGGGACTTTGTTGTTTTGAAGAAAACCTCAATATCCCAACGCATCCCGTAAATACGGATGATTTCCTGGTCACTCAGTGTACAGTCTGTACTCAAAATCGCCAACCAGTCGCTTTTCTTGTTGCGGTTGCGAACAAAGACAACTTTAATTGGCACGCCATTGGCCTGCGTTGTATGGATGGAACGCAAGATTCCTTTCTTTCCACTAGTCGGTTTAGCTAGACGATACAATTCATCTAGGCTAACACGCTTACCATCGACAAAATAGCGTTGTTTTAATTTTTTGACCATACCAATTACGTCAAGACCTTGTTCTGTAATCTCCTTGATGAGAGGTTGTTGGGTGAACCACGAATCCATTAGAACATAGGAAGCATCGATACCAGAATTCATCGCCCGGGCAATCATGCCAGGAATCTGTTCTGGTGCCGTTTGTAATGCTTCTTTTCGGCGCTTATAACCGGAGCTGCGTTTATCGATATTTTCGGATATGCCGTTGATCTGGCTCTTTTTCGAACTCAATAATGAGAAGTCAACGGGTAGGAATGTTGCGCCATCAGACCATCCTAATGTCAACATGCGGAATCCTTTGTAAAAACGCATTTTTTGAGATGCATGATCAAAGCAGCGAGCCAGAAGCTCAACGTGTTTGCTTCGGTTCCGGTCATAAGATGAATCATCTAAAATCAATACTTTCGGACGGTCATGACGTGTCAATTTCGAAACTTTTCCAATCACTGAGGCAACCAGTGAAAGGAGGAAACGACGCCAGTTGAACGTTGATTGGTTGAGAAACCGATAAACGGTATCTTTGGCTGGAATGTCTGTAGCTTTCTTACTTTCCAACATCCTGAACCAGTTTTTGTTTTCAAAGATCATACAAAAAATCAATTGAAAAATGTAGGCACAAGAAAAACCAAAGGACTTCGTAATACCGGCGATTCGCAAGTGTTTCAACATATTCAACTCTTTAAATGTTGATTTTATTTCATTTGGTAGTTGATTATTCAGGCTGTTTTTCGCTATCATAGTAGGAGACACCTCTTCTATTTGGTAGTGATTTTCGATAAATCAACTATACCAAAAGTAGAGGTGTTTTTTCATATATTAATTTTACTGTCAAGTGCTGTATCTGAGACGTAATAGACATTAGCCAGCACTGAATTTATTATGATTTTCTAGGTGCGAAAGTTGAGTTATAATAAACAGGATTGAAGAATGATTGAAAAGCAGGAAAGGAATTTGGTAAGAATGGCTGCGTATACCCCAATGATCCAGCAATATTTGCAAGTGAAGGCGGAATATCAGGATGCCTTTTTATTTTTCCGTCTCGGCGATTTTTATGAAATGTTCTTCGAAGATGCCATTAAAGCGTCCCAGGAACTGGAAATTACATTAACGAGCAGGGACGGCGGCGGCGACGAGAAAATCCCGATGTGCGGGGTACCGTACCATTCCGCCAGCACTTATATTGAACAGCTGATTGATAAAGGCTATAAAGTGGCGATATGTGAACAGATGGAAGACCCGAAACTGGCAAAGGGTGTTGTCAAGCGGGAAGTCATCCAGCTGATTACCCCTGGCACCTTGATGGAGGGCAAATCGCTCGCGGAAAAAGAAAACCACTATATTGCGTCTGTTGCATCCCCGGCGGACGGGAATTTCGCGATTGCCTATATAGATTTGTCAACAGGGGAGGGCAGGGCTTGTCTTTTGGAAGGCCCGTTTGAAGAAGTACTGAACGAACTGGCGTCGATCGGCGCAAAAGAAGCTGTGGTAGATCCGGAATTTCCGGATGAATACGCGCGGCTAATGAAAAATACAGGAAATATCACCATTTCGTTTGAAACGGATACGGCTGTAAAGGAAGGCTTTGAAAGGCTTCTGCCCCAGTTGGAACCGGAGCTTTTGCGGCTGGCTGCAGCAAGACTGTTAAACTATTTATTCCGCACGCAGAAAAGGAGCCTCGATCATCTGCAGCCGGTTGAAATGTATGAAGTCCGCCGGTTTTTAAATATTGATTATTACTCCAAGCGTAATCTCGAACTGACTGAGACGATCCGCGGGCAAGGCAAAAAAGGATCGCTTTTATGGCTGCTCGATGAAACGATGACAGCCATGGGCGGCAGGCTTTTAAAACAGTGGATCGGCCGGCCGCTGCTTAAGCAGGAAAAAATAGAAGCACGGCTTCAAATGGTGGAAACCTTTTTAAACCATTACTTTGAGCGGGAGGATATCCGCGAGCGCCTGAAGGAAGTATACGACCTGGAAAGGCTTGCCGGCCGGGTGGCATTTGGCAATGTGAATGCACGTGACCTCATCCAGCTGAAATGCTCGCTACAGCAAATTCCGGGTATCCGGGCGGTCATGGAAAGCTTGGAAAGCCCGGAAAGCAAAAAATTGGCGGCGCTTCTTGACCCGTGTGAAGAACTGACAGATTTGCTCGAACGCGCGATTGAGGACAATCCCCCGGTTTCCGTGAAGGAAGGCGGGATGATCCGCGACGGCTATAACGAAGAGCTGGACCGCTACCGCGACGCGAGCAAAAACGGCAAGCAGTGGATTGCAAGCCTCGAACGCGACGAGCGCGAGCGGACCGGAATCAAGTCGCTGAAAGTCGGATACAACCGCGTGTTCGGCTACTATATTGAAGTGACGAAGGCGAACCTCCACCTGCTCGAAGAAGGCCGCTATGAACGGAAACAGACGTTGGCGAACGCCGAGCGGTTCATCACACCGGAATTGAAAGAAAAAGAAGCGCTTATTTTACAGGCGGAAGAAAGAATGATCGATCTGGAATACGAGCTGTTTACGGAAATCCGGGCACATGTAAAAGAATTTATTCCCAGGCTGCAGCGCCTCGCAAAAGCGGTCAGCACGATTGATGTGCTGCAAAGCTTTGCCGTCGTAAGCGAAAAACGCCACTACACAAAGCCGGTATTCCGGGAAGACGGCGTGCTGAAGATTACGGAAGGGCGCCATCCGGTCGTGGAAAAAGTACTCGATTCGCAAAGCTATGTGCCAAACGACTGCCTGATGGATGAAAACCGAGAGATTCTGCTGATTACCGGGCCGAACATGTCCGGGAAAAGCACGTATATGCGGCAAATTGCGCTGACGGTAATCCTTGCGCAAATCGGCTGCTTTGTGCCGGCACGCGAGGCGGAGCTGCCGGTTTTTGACAGGATTTTTACACGGATTGGCGCAGCCGATGATCTCATTTCTGGCCAGAGTACGTTCATGGTCGAAATGCTTGAAGCGAAAAACGCGATTGCAAACGCAACGGAACGAAGCCTGATTTTATTTGATGAAATCGGGCGCGGAACGTCTACATATGACGGGATGGCACTCGCCCAGGCGATGATCGAATACATCCATGATGAAATCGGGGCCAAAACGCTTTTTTCCACCCATTATCATGAGCTGACGGCGCTTTCTGCGGAACTGGGCAAGCTGCAAAACGTCCATGTCAGCGCCATGGAGCAAAACGGCAAAGTGGTTTTCCTCCATAAAATCAAAGAAGGCCCTGCAGATAAAAGTTACGGGATCCATGTGGCAAAGCTGGCCGGCCTGCCGGAACAAGTGATTCGCCGCGCCGAAAAAATTCTCCATGCGCTTGAAAACCAGGATAACGGCGAAACGCAGATGAACCCCCCGGAGGCGGCTGCTGCCACAGAGCCCGCGCAACTGTCCTTTTTTGAAGAGCCGGAAACGCCGCGTCAGAAAACGGTTGAAGCAAAGGAAAGAAAGGTGCTCAAGCAAATTAGGGAACTCGATTTGCTCGAGATGACGCCGCTTGCGGCCATGAATGCACTCTATGAGATTCAGAAAAAATTAAAAAAATAGGTGGTGTTGTCCGCGATGGGAAAAATTGCACAACTGGACGAGTTGCTTTCTAACAGGATTGCAGCCGGTGAAGTGGTCGAACGGCCGGCATCTGTCGTGAAGGAACTGGCTGAAAATGCCATCGACGCGGAAAGCACAGTTATCGAAATTGATGTCTGGGAAGCCGGTATGGAAAAAATCCGTATGATTGATAATGGAACCGGCATCGAGCCTGACGATGTTGAGCTTGCTTTCTCACGCCACGCCACAAGCAAAATCAAAAACGAACATGATCTGTTCCGGATTCGTTCGCTCGGTTTTCGCGGCGAAGCGCTCCCGAGCATTGCTGCTGTTTCCCGTGTTGAAATCGTCACCTCAACCGGAAACGGGCCCGGGACAAAAGCGGTCATTGAAGGCGGGAAATGGGTGGCCCGCGAACAGGCGCCGAGCCGGAGAGGAACGGAAATTACGGTCACCGATTTATTTTTTAACACGCCTGCGCGGTTAAAGTATATGAAGTCGATCCATACCGAGCTCGGCAATATTACCGATGTGGTGAACCGCCTCGCGCTCAGCCACCCCGAGGTGTCTTTCCGCCTCCGCCACGGCGGAAAGATGCTGCTTCAGACAAGCGGGAACGGCGATGTGCGTCAGGTGCTTGCCGCCATTTACGGCGTGAACATTGCCAAAAAAATGATTCCGGTACAAAGTCAAACACTTGATTTTGAAATCAACGGGTTTATCGCTTTGCCGGAAATTACGCGGGCTTCACGCAATTATATTTCCACGATGGTAAACGGCCGGTTTATCAAAAATTATGCGCTTGTAAAGGCCATATTAGAAGGTTATCATACACTGCTCCCGATCGGCCGCTACCCGATTGTGTTGATGTCGCTAAAAATGGATCCGGTTTTAGTCGATGCGAATGTTCACCCGGCCAAGCTTGAAGTGCGGTTCAGCAAAGAAAAGGAGCTGTGCCGGGCGATTACGGGCGCGATTAAAGCTGCTTTCAAAAAGCAGGAATTGATTCCGTCCGGCATGGTGCGGCAAGCAGAAAAACCAAAACAGGAACAGGTGTCGTTCCAGCTTGACCATTTGCCGGGAAAAACGGAACCGGAAACTCCGAAAGCTTTCTCCGCGCCTGTTGCGCCGCACCCATCGCCCCGGCCGGAGGAAACGGAAATGGGGCAGCACGATAAAAGCCCGGATGCAGAACCCCATCTCAGCGTGGAACAGCCGGCCGCAGATTTCCCGGCATTTTCAGGGGAAAATCTGGATTCTGTTTTTCCAGATGAAATCCATGAACCGGCGCGCGATGGATTTGATGTTGAAGAGGCAAGAGGGCAGGACGCGGCACAGCAGCCGGCATCCCGCATCCCGCCGATGTATCCGATCGGCCAGATGCACGGCACGTATATTTTTGCCCAAAATGAAAACGGCTTGTATATCATTGATCAGCACGCCGCCCAGGAGCGGGTCAAGTATGAATTTTTCCGCGAAAAAGTCGGCGAAGTGAAAAAAGAAGTGCAGGAAATGCTTGTGCCGCTGACTTTAGAATACGCAACGGACGAAGCCATTAAAATTCAGGAGAACCTCGATGCGCTGAAAGAGGTCGGCGTTTTCCTTGAACCATTCGGGCACAACAGCTTCATTGTCCGTTCCCATCCGACATGGTTTCCGAAAAATGAGGAAAAAGAGGTCATTGAGGAAATGATCGAGCATGTCCTTTCTATAAAAAAAGTCGATATTAAAAAATTGCGTGAAAAAGCGGCGATTATGATGAGCTGCAGAGGGTCCATCAAGGCGAACCGGCATTTGCGCAATGACGAAATCCAGGCACTGCTCGATGCGCTCCGAATGGCATCCGACCCGTTTACATGCCCGCACGGCCGTCCAATCATCATCCATTATTCGGTGTACGAACTCGAAAAAATGTTTAAACGGGTCATGTAACTCCCGGATCGCGAAACCCCTTGATGATCAAGGGGTTTCAATCTTTTTAACGGGTGTTTGACCACAATTTGACCACATTTCAAACATGTTTGAGATCGTTGTATTGTTCAACCTTTTACTAGCGTATCGATACCATCTTCCACTAAAGGCCCATCAGCCCGTTAACGATAAGTGCTTTGGGTGAAATATGGGAGTTGGTACAGTTTTTGTTCTGGTTCTTTTTGGTTTTTGTCATTCATTGTGATTCTAAGAAAAAGCCTAGGGGGCCTTTACTATCTTTCACAAGCGATATTATCATGGTCCCTGTCTTTTTCTTTATTGTTGTCATACAAGGCTTTTGAAACGTATGGCTTATAATGCGTTTTTCCACCTTTGTTTTTTGCGCTTTTACTTCTTGCAACACCGCCTTTGTAATCTTTATTCAAGGCTTTACAGTTGGCATAAATCTTTGTTTTTGCCGCATCAACATCATGAGAAGTAGCAAATGATACCCCGAAAATTAGGCCGGAAGCCACTGCAACTGAAATGATTTTTCTCACTATAATTCTCCTCCAAGTTCACTTAAATGATTTTATATAGTCACAAATGAAAAGGATGTTATAACTTCCATATATACCTAATTCTTGTAGTGGACGGAACAACTTCGGTATGAGCAATTGGACACCATCGTGTTAAAGAATATAGAATACATATCTATCAAGTAGACTGAGGTTTCGATGCATTCATCCGATTTTCATCTGCAAATGACTTTACAGACGGGCAATTTCCTTGACCTATCCGATTTGGTCATTGATTTTTACTTTGCTTCATCATATTAATTTCGAGTTCTGCGTCTGCAACTTTTCTATTTACAAAAATGACACCATTCCGAAGATCTTTGATTTCCTCTTTGACGCCTGCAATCTCACCGTGGAGATGGTGGACATCCATTGATAGGGCATCAATTTTTGTTGCAGTTGTTTCTTCTGAACGGTCGCGTATGGCTCTGACAATTTGTCCCAGTTCTTTTTGGCCTGATCCCATAACTTCCAATCTTTGTTTCATTTCTTTTTGACCCGATTCTAGGACTTCAAACTTATTGTTCAGCTCTTTTTGGCCGGATTCTAAGGCTTCAAACTTTTGGTTCAGCTCTTTTTGACCCGATTCCAGTGAGCTTAGCTTCTTAAGGATAAGTTCCAGCTTCTGATCCATTATCAATCTCCTTTCAAATGGTTTTGATGAGCTTCTTCTTCGGGGTGAATTTCTATCACCATCCATTATATATTGCATTTTTAATCCAATCCATAGGAATTCATCTCTGTCCTGAAAATATGCGCCGGCTGATTCTCATCTTCCGCTGGCATTCAATACGGCATCGGCATCTTATTTGTTTTGCAAGGCGCAGATTGCTTTCAATCACGGGCCGTACAAGTCCTTTTGTTTCCTCGTCGATTGCAAGCGCCACGCCGGAGGCCACTTTTCCAGGATGCAACGGCTGACGGGCCACCATCACGACGACGTGCAGAAAAGCAGCGACTGGTCTTTGTTTTAAGGTATTGGGCGGATGGAAGGAATTAATCATGGAAAGAGCCGTCTTTGCTTTGTGCGAGCATTACCAGCTGGTATTCATAAATCAGTTTGTCCAATAATTGGCTTTGGCGGATTGTTTCCGGGTGGTTCATGCCGTTTTGTTTGGCACACTGCATCAATTGTTCGCGGAGGATGAAAATATTGCGGGACAGATGGGCAGAGGCAAGTATGAGATACTGATTCGTTTTTTCCATGCAAACATCCCTTTCGGAGAAAAATAAGAAGATTAGAAAAACAGTTTTGAAGAAAAGGCAGCATGAGCGTGTTTTGGAGGCGGTTGTGCTTAAGATGGTTTTTTTGCGGAGCTGGCAGGCATATCGTTTGAATCAGGGTCAATGGCATGCCTGAGCAAAACGATATCTTCATATATGCTTTTTTTCACAGCCTCATACGGGCATTTGTGGTATTCATCTAAAAGCCGCCCTAATTCAATGATGAAAATGATGCGTTCGTCATTTTTAACCATACGAAAAAACCTGCCTTACATAGATCATAATGATTATCCTTATTATATAGTATAAATGGACCGGATGTGAAGCAGGACTTTAGCCCTATACACACTTTTTTAAATATTTTTTCGTAAGTGAATTTTCAAGGATGAATAAAATCCCGAAAAAAGGGAAACTGTATAGATGTTCTGTTTGCTGTTTTATGGTACGATAGAGACGGAAAAATCCGGGGATTTAAAGAATGCTGCAATCTCCGGCATAAAAGGTAGGGTACGAATGGCAAAACAAAAACTGATCGTACTGATCGGCCCGACAGCATCAGGAAAAACGGCACTTAGCATCCGCCTCGCGAAAAAATTCAATGCTGAAATCATCAGCGGCGATTCGATGCAAGTATACAGAGGCATGGATATCGGCACAGCAAAAATTACGCAGGCTGAAATGGAAGGGATTCCCCATCACCTGATCGACATTAAAAATCCGGATGAGTCTTTTTCGGTTGCTGAATTCCAGCAACTGGTACGGGAAAAAATAAGCGATATTGCTTCCCGCGGCAAGTTGCCCATGATCGTCGGCGGCACAGGGCTTTACATACAATCTGTCTTATACGATTACCGTTTTTCGGACATTGCCGGAGATCCGGCATACCGCGCGGAACTTGAAAAGATTGCAAGGCGGGAAGGGCCCGGCCTGCTTTATAAATTACTGGAAAAAACCGATCCGGAAAGTGCCGCAAAGATTCATCCACATAATGTCAGAAGGGTGATCCGGGCGTTGGAAGTAGGCCATTTTTCCGGTAGGACGATGCAAGACTACAAGAAACAGCAACAGGATGAACCGCTTTATTGTGCGGCGCTCATTGGGCTTGTGATGGAGAGGGAGAAGCTGTATCAACGCATTAACGAACGGGTCGATCAAATGATGGAACGCGGTTTAATCGAGGAAGTGAGAAAGTTGTATGACAAAAATTTGCGCGGTGTCCAGTCCATCCAGGCGATCGGCTACAAAGAGCTTTACGATTACTTTGACGGGCGCATGACCCTTGACGAGGCTGTTTCCCGCTTAAAACAAAATACAAGGCGTTTTGCCAAAAGACAGCTTACCTGGTTCCGCAATAAGATGGAAATTGAGTGGTTTGACATGACAAAAGAGGAAGAAAAGGAAAAAAAATTTGAAGAAATTTCCGCTTTCATAGCAGGAAAGCTACAATTAAAATCGAATAGTTTATAATATAGAGTATAGCCAGGAACACGCGTGACTTCAGTCATGAGATGCTCCGGGCACCGAACCGCAGAAACTGCGGGGGCTGCCTGCTAAAATCACCGGAGATCCACCGGCGTTTGCAGGAATCTCGCGGCTTTAGTCATGAGCAGGTTAAAATAGAGAGAAAGAGGAGGATTCGCAATGAACAAAGCCATCAATATTCAGGACCAGTACTTAAACCAATTGCGGAAAGACGGTACGGTTGTCACAGTCTTTTTGATGAACGGCTTTCAGCTTCGCGGCCAGGTAAAAGGCTTTGATAACTTCACCGTGCTGATTGAAACAGACGGCAAACAGCAACTCGTTTTCAAACATGCGATTTCAACGTTCCAGCCGCAAAAAAATGTTCAAATCAATTTCGAGGAAAATTAAAACAAAATGTCCGGCAGCTTGCCGGGCATTTTAAATATGTGTACTGTTATCCGCTTCTGAAACATAAACTGATACAGATCATTATTTCTCGGGAAAGCGCAAAAACCGACAATTTCCCCCGCCATTTTGGATGGTGCTGATTTTCGACCGGTGCGGATTTGAAAAACAACCGGTTTTCTTATGCCGGACAACAAGTTTTTGTACGTGGGCATTTGTCACACTCCCGGCCCAATCCGCGTATATTGTCTGTAGAATGCGAGGTGGCGGTGATGGATCAACCGATTCGTATGAAAAATAACGGCCAGATCAATATTGTCCTCCATGCGGGCCAAAGGGAGGCCGTTATTCCCCAGCCGAAAATAGAAACCGGCAAAAAAGATTTATCAGCAGAACATGAAATTTTAAAAGAAATTGAAGATGAACTTGGCACGCTCGTCGGAATGGAAGAAATCAAAAAAATGGTTAAAGAAGTTTATGCCTGGATCTATATTAACAAGAAAAGGGAAGCCGCCGGGTTAAAAACGGGAAAGCAGGCCCTTCATATGATGTTTAAAGGCAATCCCGGAACCGGCAAAACAACTGTCGCCCGATTGATCGGGAAATTGTTCCATAAAATGAATGTATTGTCAAAAGGCCACTTGATTGAGGCGGAAAGGGCCGATCTGGTTGGCGAATACATCGGCCATACGGCGCAAAAGACAAGAGATTTGATTAAAAAAGCGATCGGCGGCATTTTATTTATTGATGAAGCGTACTCTCTCGGCCGCGGCGGCGAGAAAGATTTCGGGAAAGAAGCAATCGATACGCTTGTAAAGCATATGGAAGACAAACAGCACGAATTTATTTTAATTTTGGCCGGCTATTCAAACGAAATGGATTATTTCCTGAGCCTGAATCCGGGACTGTATTCCCGGTTTCCGATCGTGTTCAACTTTCCTGATTACTCGGTAGAGGAACTCATGGATATCGGGAAAAGGATGCTGACGGAAAAAGAGTATACGCTCAGTTTGGATGCAGAACGGAAGCTTCGCGATCATCTGGCTTTTGTCAAAACAACGAGCACCCCTGCCAGTTTTTCAAACGGCCGGTATGTGCGGAATGTAATTGAAAAGTCAGTGCGCGCCCAGGCCATGCGGCTGTTAATGCAGGCTTGCTATGACCGCCATGAGCTGGTCACGCTGCGCAGCAGTGACCTTGTTTTTCCGGACTGACGCCTGCATCCTATGCAGTTTGCAGCAGGCGCTTATTTTCCGTAGGGAAGCTTAAATCGGCTTTTTCGGCCAGATGTTTCGCACGGAAAATAAGCAGCCCGGGAAGACATTTTTAAGAAAGGTAAGCCCGGGCATAACAGCGCCCGGGCTTTTTTAATGGGGGCGGTAAAAAAGCGATATCGCATGAAGCCATGCCCTGTTTCCCAAAAAAAGCGCCTCGACATGTTATACTTGGGCGTTTTTTGGTAAGATAACAGGTATACTGGACGGAACAGGTGATGAAATGGAAAATAAAAAAGAAAGAGCAATTCTTGTCGGATGCGAATGGAGCGGCATCAGCCACAGCCGTTTTGCCTATTCAATGGAGGAGCTGAAGCGGCTTGTCGAAACGGCGCAGGGGGAAGCGGTGCTTGAAGTCGTACAAAAACGGGACAGGGTAGATGCTGCTACGTATATCGGAAAAGGCAAGGTAGCGGAACTAAGGGCGCTTGTTTCAGAACTGCAAGCTGATCTGATTGTTTTTAACGCGGAACTTTCGCCGAGCCAGCTCCGCAATCTCCAGGCCGCGGTGGATTGCCGCGTGCTGGACAGGACACAGCTCATCCTTGATATTTTTGCGACGCGTGCCCGCTCAAAAGAAGGGAAGCTCCAGGTGGAACTGGCGCAACTTGAGTATTTGCTGCCGCGTCTTGGCGGGCGCGGGACGGAGCTGTCGCGGCTCGGGGGCGGAATCGGCACGAGGGGGCCGGGGGAAACCCAGCTTGAAACGGACCGCCGCCATATCCGCCGCCGCATTTCTGAAATCAAGGCGCAGCTTGAAACGGTTGTCCACCACCGGGAGCGGTACCGCGAAAGGCGGAAAAAGAACCATGTGTTTCAAATTGCGCTTGTCGGCTATACCAATGCCGGAAAATCGACATTGTTTAACCGCCTGTCTGCCGCAAATTCTTATGAAGAAAACCAGCTGTTTGCCACGCTTGATCCGATGACAAGAAAAGTTGTGTTGCCAAGCGGTTATACGGCTTTGTTGACGGATACGGTCGGATTTATCCAGGACTTGCCGACGACACTGATTGCGGCGTTCCGCTCGACCTTAGAAGAAGTGCGGGAAGCCGATTTGCTTTTGCATGTCATTGACAGTTCCAACCCGGATTATGACAACCATCAAAAAACGGTGCAGCGCCTGCTTTCCGAACTGGAAATGAACCATCTACCGCAGCTTGCCGTTTACAATAAAATGGATATAAAAGACAGCCATTTCGTGCCCAATGCACAAAACAGCATCATGATCAGCGCGAAAGACGAAAAAGACATCCACCGGCTGCTGTTGGAAATTGAAAAACAAGTGTTGGCCGAAATGGTGCCGTATCGCGCGCTTGTCCCGCAAACAGAAGGAAAGCTGCTTTCAGTTTTAAAAAGTGATACCATTTTAAGAGAACTAATTTTTAAAGAAGAAAATGAGGCATACCAGTGCAAGGGATATGCGCTTCCAGGCCATCCGGTTCTGGGCGCGATACAACAATATGCTGAATAAAAACCTTGCGCGCGGGTGCATGCAGCGGGTTGCCTTGCATGCACCCCATATTTTGAACGGAAAGGTGTAGAAGATGTACCAGTATTTGACTCATGGTGCCAAACTCAGGCAAATGGCAGAAGAGGCCGAGCGTCAAATTCGCCCGGTCCACAGCGCAATAGAAAAACGGGCGGAAGCGAACCAGTTCCGCGTTTTGCAAAGTTTTCAAAAGTATAAAGTGAGCGAGTCGCATTTTTATCCGTCGACCGGATACGGCTATGATGACGCCGGCAGGGAAACACTTGAGAACATATATGCCGATGTTTTCGGCGCGGAAGCCGGGCTCGTCCGCCCGCAAATCATTTCCGGGACACATGCGATTACGATTGCGCTTTTCGGCGTCCTCCGCCCGGGGGATGAATTGCTATACATAACCGGAAAGCCGTACGATACGCTTGATGAAATTACAGGGGTGCACGGTAGTGGCAACGGTTCGCTGCAGGAGTTTAACATAACCTATAATTATGTAAACTTGAAGGAAGACGGCACGGTCGATTTTGAAGCGGTAAGAAAAGCGATCCATCCCCATACAAAAATGGTTGCGATCCAGCGCTCAAAAGGATATGCGTCAAGACCTTCGTTTACAGTGGATGAGATCGGGGAAATGATCCGCTTTGTAAAAGAAATCAAGCCGGATGCAGTTGTGTTTGTCGACAACTGCTACGGCGAATTTGTAGAGGAGAAGGAGCCATGCCATGTTGGCGCGGATTTAATGGCCGGTTCGCTTATCAAAAATCCGGGCGGCGGGCTTGCGAAAACGGGCGGCTATATTGTCGGGAAGAAAAAATGGGTGGAAAGCTGCGCTTACAGGATGACATCTCCCGGAATTGGCGCGGAAGCAGGAGCATCGCTTTACAGCCTTCTTGAGATGTACCAGGGCTTCTTTCTGGCGCCGCATGTGGTGGCAGAGGCATTAAAAGGTGCGGTGTTTACATCGGCAATCTTGGAAAAATCCGGGATGAATACGTATCCGAAATGGGATGCGCCGAGGACGGACCTCATCCAGTCCGTTGAATTTGGCGACCCGGACAGCATGGTCGCCTTTTGCCAGGCGATTCAGTTTGCTTCACCGGTGAATTCTTATGTGACGCCATATCCGAGTGATATGCCCGGTTATGCGGACGATGTCATCATGGCAGCTGGCACGTTTATCCAGGGGGCAAGCATCGAGCTTTCCGCCGACGGCCCGCTCCGCCCGCCATACACCGCCTATGTTCAGGGCGGCCTTACGTATGCGCATGTCAAAATGGCCGTCCTGCTCGCGCTCGACCGGTTGATGGAAGAAAATCTTGTAGATCCCAGTTGAATTTTTCCCTGCTTTGATCTACGGTCGGCTGGATTTCAACCGGGCACAATGGTTCGCCCGTTTAGAACCGCCTTTTTTCAATGCGGCCAGTTGCTGGTTGTGTTATAATAACAGGATGATATTTGATGAGGTGATCGCATGAATAAGAGGCCGCATTTGCTTTTAATTGACGGGATGGCGCTCCTTTTCCGGGCTTTTTATGCCACTGCCGTGACGGGGCAGTTTATGGTGAATTCTAAAGGGATGCCGACAAACGGCGTGCAGGGCTTTTTGCGCCATTTGCTTTTGGCGGCTGAGAACAAAAAACCGACGCATGTGGCCGTTTGCTGGGATATGGGGAGCAAAACGTTCCGCAACGACCTGTACGGTGAATATAAAGCAAACCGGGACGTCCCGCCGGTTGAGATGATTCCGCAATTTGACCTGGCGAAAGAAACAGTGGAAGCTTTTGAAATTCCAAATGTCGGAGTGGCCGGGTATGAAGCGGACGACTGTCTTGGCACCCTTAGCAGCCGGTTCAAAGACGAGGCGGATATTTCCATTTTGACCGGCGACCGCGACATCTTGCAGCTTTTGGATGACCATGTGGAAGTCCATCTCCTCCAAAAAGGGTTCGGAAATTATAAAACCTATACAAAGGCGGCGTTTATGGACGAATACGGGGTGACGCCGCGGCAGTTTATCGATGTAAAAGCGCTGATGGGTGATACAAGCGACGGGTATCCGGGTGTGAAGGGGATCGGTGAAAAAACAGCGTTTAAGCTCGTCAGCCGGTTTGGAAACATCGGCGGCATTTTGGAACATCTCGGGGAGCTCACCCCGTCACAGCAGAAAAAAATCGAAGCGGGATTGGAGATGCTGCACCTGAGCAGAAAACTTGCTGAAATCCGTTGTGATGTGCCTGTGGCTTTTTCTTTGGAAGAAGCGCGGTTTGGCCAGATTCCTGAAACGTTTATGGAACTGATGGAGGAACTGGAATTAAAAATGGTAAAACGCCATTTAGTTACAGCGCGGATAAACGCAAGCTTCATTTCTTAACCACTTTGCCCGGTTTAATTGGGGACGGAAAGTGGAAAAACAGCATTCAGGACAAGAATGCTGTTTTTCTTCTCCGTTTTGCGATTGTCAGATTTTTGTATTGGACTTTTTCGCGCGGTTTTCAAGGGTTGTCTTTGGGTCCGGCGCGAATGCCGCATCCTGTGCGATTCCTTGCGGCGTAACGGAATTTGCCGCTTTACCGCGGTTTGTATTGTCTTTTTTAGCCATCCTGATCACCTCTTGTTATAGCATGCCCAAATTCGGGGAAATTTTGATAAAGGGATCCCCGGGAAAGTCCGGCGTGCCGCAATGGATAAATGCACGCGCAATGCGGATGGGAAAGCTGGCGGAAAGAAAGAAGGGATAAAGATGGAAAGAAAACAACTCATCCGGGAAGTGGATGAAATATTGAAGACGTATTGTGAAGGCTGTTTTTTAAAATCGCATTTCCGGAAAACACGTGGGAAAAAATATGCCCACCAGTTTTGCATCCGGCAATGCACGGTAGGCGAAAAGCTGAAAAAATACGGCGACCGGTTATCGTGACGGGTATTACAAAATGCGGGAAACAGGCGGCACCCGAAAACGGTTGCCCGTCTTGCCGTATTAAATCGAACAAAGTCGGCTCAGACAACAGGCGTGGCGGAAGACATCGCAGACTTGTAAACAGTATACTGATGCAACAACCGGAAAAATGCCACAATCCGGTATTGTGAGGACTTACACAAATGCAGAAAAATAAAAGGCTGGCATAAAAGCCAGCCTCGTTGCATTCTATGATTTATGAAAGTTTTGTTACATTCGCTGCCTGAGGTCCGCGGTTGCCTTCAACGATGTCGAAAGAAACAGCTTGGCCTTCTTCCAATGTTTTGAATCCTTCACCTTGAATAGCGGTGAAATGAACGAAAACATCGTCTCCACCTTCAACTTCAATGAACCCGTAGCCTTTTTCGTTATTGAACCATTTTACTTTACCGTTTTGCATTTCTTAATCCTCCTAAATCAAAAGCACGTTCGTGCCAAAAAATGTTGCATTAAACAGATGAAAAACCGCCATCAAGGTCTGGGAAATCACTTGTTTAATGTTATAATTAATATACTCCATCCGGTATGGATAGTCAAGACAAACGAATCAAAAATGAGGGAAAATTGTTGTGAATTCTTAAATTTGCAAGCGGTTTAAAACTGGCGCAGCTTTTTTCAGGAATTCTTGTACATCATCCGTGATTATAGTAAACTGATGGTATTGTTATTGTACCGGCAGACTCAATATTTGTTGTAAGAATGGGGGCCCGTGGATGCCGACACCTAGTATGGAAGACTACATTGAACAGATTTTTATTCTGATTGAAAGCAAAGGATATGCGCGTGTTTCTGATATTGCAGAAGCGCTTTCCGTTCATCCTTCATCCGTCACGAAAATGGTACAGAAGCTGGATAAGGATGATTATCTTGTTTATGAAAAATACCGCGGACTGGTCCTCACCCCTAAAGGCAAAAAAATTGGAAAACGGCTCGTCGACCGCCATCATTTGCTTGAACAGTTTTTAAGGATCATCGGGGTCGACGAAGAAAATATTTATAGAGATGTAGAAGGAATTGAACATCACCTGAGCTGGAATTCCATTGACCGGATCGGAGACCTTGTCCAATACTTTGAGGAAGATCCGGGCCGGGTGAACGACCTGAAGCGGCTTCAGGCACAAAACGAGGATTGAATTTTCCGGCCTCCCTGCCCTTGAAATGGGTGCTGGTTCCTTTTTATGCACCGGATGATGGGGCATGTTGCCTAAAAGGCTGTCTGCCGGCACGCATCAGGATTTAGAACCCTCCCTGCTTGATGCAAGCAGGGCTCTTTCCCGCCAGCCGGAAAACAAACTTCGCATGGCGCCTTTATGCAGAAAATTAGGGCTAGAGCCAAACGATTTTCCGGTATGGGTGAAAAAATCCTTTTTTCAGGTGCAATGGGCTACAGGGGTATGTAGAATAGAAGATGGAAGCAGATTTTTGATGAAGCGGAGGATTTGACATTGCCAAGCCATTCGATTGGAAAGACGGATATTGATATTGCACAGCATGCTTCGCTGAAACCGATCAAAGAAATTGCGGAAACCGTGCAGCTTGCAGAAGAAGACCTTGAATATTACGGGAAATACAAGGCGAAAATTACATATGAAAAAATCAAGCAGCTTAAAACCAAAAAAGACGGAAAATTATTTCTTGTCACTTCCATCAATCCGACGCCGGCTGGGGAAGGCAAGTCAACCGTCACAATCGGACTCGGCGATGCATTAAAACAGCTGGGCCATAAAACCGTGATTGCCTTAAGGGAGCCATCACTCGGACCGGTCATGGGGCTGAAAGGGGGCGCAACGGGCGGCGGTTATGCACAAGTCTTGCCGATGGAAGAGATCAATCTTCATTTCACAGGCGATTTTCATGCGATTACCGCTGCCAATAATGCCATTTCCGCTTTGCTGGACAATCATATCCACCAGGGAAATCGATTGCAGATTGACCAGCGCCGCATTGTCTGGAAGCGGGCGGTCGATTTAAATGACCGGGCGCTGCGCCATGTGGTCGTCGGTCTCGGCGGTCCCGGCCAGGGCGTGCCCCGTGAAGACGGATTTGACATTACGGTGGCTTCTGAACTGATGGCCGTTTTATGCCTGGCGGAAGATCTCGAAGATTTAAAAAGGCGGATTGCGAACATCGTTGTAGCCTACAATTACGAAAAGAAACCCGTGACCGTCGGTGACCTCGGAATCGAAGGCGCGATTGCCTTATTGCTGAAAGATGCTTTGAAACCGAATCTTGTCCAGACGATCGAACATACACCGGCGCTTGTCCACGGTGGCCCGTTTGCCAATATTGCGCACGGCTGCAACAGCGTGATGGCGACCAAAACCGCTTTGAAACTGGCCGATTATGTCGTCACGGAAGCCGGCTTTGGTGCCGATCTCGGTGCTGAAAAATTCCTCGACATTAAAGCGCGGGCAGCCGGCTTGAAACCGGACGGCGTTGTGATTGTCGCCACCATCCGCGCATTAAAAATGCACGGCGGGGTGCGCAAGGAAGATTTGGCGGCAGAAAATATTGCAGCTCTTGAAGCCGGGCTTTTAAACCTGCAAAAACATGTTGAAACGATCGCTTCATTCGGTCTGCCGTTTGTCGTTGCCATCAACCGGTTTATATCGGACAGTGATGCGGAAATTGCTGTCTTAGAAAATTGGTGCAGTGAACGTGGCATTCCTGTGTCGCTTACGGAAGTGTGGGAAAAAGGGGGCGCAGGTGGCATAGATCTTGCGGCCAAACTGCTGGAAGCCGCCAAACAGCCACATACATTCAGGCCGGTTTACCCGCTTGAATCAACCATTGAAGAGAAGATAGAGGCGATTGTGCGTCAGGTGTATGGCGGCCGCGGTGCCGAATTTTCCGCGAAGGCGCAAAAACAAATCCGCGAATTTGAACAATTCGGATGGGGACATCTTCCTGTTTGTATTGCAAAAACGCAGTATTCCTTATCCGATGACCCGCACAAAACGTGCCGTCCGTATGATTTTGCGATCCATGTCCGCGAACTTGTCCCGAAGCTTGGCGCCGGGTTTATCGTTGCCCTGACAGGAGACGTTCTGACCATGCCGGGTCTTCCGAAAGAACCGGCCGCTTACCGGATGGATGTTGATGCGGACGGCCGCGCATCCGGGCTCTTTTAAACGGGGGACAGGCGATGTTTGACCCAACTGCTTTTGAAAATATGAAGACTGTATTCGAAGGTGCTGCCTATGAGCTTGATTTACGAGGGGAAGCATCCATCACCGGAAGAAAAGACCTGGTCGACCTGGCGGAAATGTCCCGGGAATACCGCATTACGCTTCAGCTTCCGGAATGGCAGGAAGCAAGCGTAACGATCTGTCTTTCGGCTTCGCTCGGGCAGCTGGCGGCGGAAATACTGGATCTCGCGTCCGGCGCCAAAGCGGGTGCCAGTGCGGCCGTAACTTTTTCCTGGAAAAACAGAGACCGATCCGCTGATTATAAACAGATTATCTTTTCCGCATGGGGAAACGGCAACCGGCGCCGCATCGAGGAAAGGACTGTCCGCTCATCACGCTCGGGTGTAACCGAAGAAGTTGCCATCGATTTTGCCCGGCTGATAACGGAAGATTTAATGGATGATTTGCTTAAGATGCCCGCAGATGCCGTGAAGACTTTGCGCCGGATGAGGGTCTAACAAAAGCTGCATGCTCTGTCGTGCAGCTTTTGGCTTGCTTGCCCAAAAAACATGATAAAATGAAGGCAAAGAAAGGGGCATTTATGTATAAACATCCGGTTCTTTTACAGATTGAACTGTTCGCCCGCGCTTTCCACAGCGGAGATGCTTCCGGTCATGACTGGCACCACATTAGGCGTGTCCGCGGGCTTGCACTCTATATTGCGGAAAAAGAGGAAAAAGGTGATCGATTTATCATTGAAGCTAGCGCCCTTTTGCACGATATTCCGGACGTAAAGCTGAACGCGGACAACCAGAAAGGGGCGAAAAAACTGAAGGCCTTTTTAAACAGCCTGCCGCTAGCGGAATATCAAAAAGAGCAAATTCAAAATATCGTTGCAAGCATTTCTTTTAAAGGCGGCAATGAAACAGAACTGTTGCATTTTGAGGCAATGGCTGTCCGTGATGCCGACCGGTTGGATGCAATCGGGGCAATTGGGATCGCTCGCGCATTCGCATACGGCGGAAAAAAGGGTCAGCCGCTCTATGACCCGGAACTGCCAGTGAGAAAACAAATGACTGAAGAAGAATATCGAAACGGGAAAACTTCCTCGATCCATCATTTTTATGAAAAGCTATTACTTTTAAAAGATAGGCTGTACACTGAGACGGCGAAAAAACTTGCAGAAGAACGCCACTACTTTATGGAGCAGTTTTTACAGGAATTTTTCAAAGAATGGAATGTTGAACGATGAAAATATTTCAAGCTCAGGGACTGACAAAATCTTACGGGGAAAAAGTGCTGTTTGGTGATCTTTCTTTCCACATTGGGGAACAGGAACGGATCGGCCTTGTCGGCGTCAATGGCACCGGAAAATCGAGCCTGCTGAAAATCATTGCGGGACAGGATGAAGCGGATAGCGGGGAACTGAGCACGCCGAACGATTATACCATTGGTTATTTGCCGCAGGAGCCTGAACTGAATCCGGCCTTCACGGTCCTTGAACAGGTATATAAAAGCGAGTCTCCAATTATGGCGCTTTTACGTTCCTATGAAGAGGCGCTGCTTGAAGTCGGGAAGGATCCGGGAAATGCAGACAAACAGGATCGATTGTTCCGGCTGCAAAAAGAAATGGATGCCGGCGGTGCATGGGAAGCCGGCGCCAATGCACAGACGGTCCTTTCAAAACTTGGCATCCGCGATTTGGACAGAAAAATTTCGGGATTGTCAGGCGGACAGAAAAAGCGGGTCGCCCTTGCCCGGGTATTAATGGAAACACCCGATTTGTTGATTTTGGATGAGCCGACCAACCATCTCGACTATCCGGCTGTCAAGTGGCTGGAAGCATTTATTGCAAAATATCCCCGTTCTGTCCTGTTTGTGACACATGACCGCTATTTCCTCGACCGGGCGGCAAACCGGATTTTCGAGCTTAATGGTGGAAAACTGTACAGCTACAAAGGGAATTACCAGGATTTTATGGAAGCAAAAGCGCAGCGGGAAGAAGCGCAACTGCAGCAGGAAGAAAAACGGAAAAATTTGTACAGGCGGGAGCTTGCCTGGATGAAGCGCGGGGCAAAGGCGCGTTCGACAAAACAAAAAGCAAGGATCGGGCGTTTTGAAGAACTGGAATCCAGCCTCGGTAAAAGCCCCCGGCAGCAGGAAGCCGATATCGCTTTGTCCGGCAGCCGCCTCGGCAAACAGGTTTTTGAACTGCAGCATGCTAATAAAGCGTTCGGTTCAGAGACGATTCTAAAGGATTTCAACCTGCTCGTAAAGCCGGGTGACCGGATCGGCATCGTCGGGAAAAATGGAAGCGGAAAATCAACTTTGATGAACATTCTCGCTGGCAGGATTCCGCTCGATTCCGGGGAACGCCTCACCGGGCAGACCGTTAAAATCGCGTATTACCGTCAGGAAACGCCAGGCATGAATGAAGATAAGCGGATGATCGAGTATATACGGGAAGCGGGGGATACGGTGACAACAAAAGACGGGGAAACGATTTCCGCCGCGCAAATGCTGGAAAGATTTCTTTTTGACATGCACACGCACGGCACCCCGGTCAGAAAACTGTCGGGCGGCGAAAAGCGCAGGCTGTATTTGCTCAGGCTTCTGATGTCGCGGCCAAATGTGCTGCTTTTGGACGAACCGACGAATGATCTCGATACGGAGACGCTTACCGTGCTTGAAGATTATATCGGAGAGTTTCCGGGCGTCGTCATCTCGGTTTCACACGACCGCTATTTTCTTGATAAAACCGCGGAGCAGCTGCTTATTTTTGAAGGCGGCGGCAAAATCAGCCGCTTTTTCGGCCGTTACAGCGACTACCTCGAAATCGCGCATGAAACGCCGGCACAGGAGGAAAAAACGGATGTGCCAAAGCCTAAACGGGAACCGAAACGAAAAAAATGGTCTTATCATGAACAACGGGAATGGGAAGAGATAGACGAAAAGATTGAAGCATGCGAGCAAACCATTGCCGAACTGAACGAACAATTGGAACAAGCCGGCTCCGATTTTGTCAAAGCTCAGGAAATTTCAACAGCGCTCGAAGAAGAAAACGAACGGCTGGAAGGCCTTATTGAACGCTGGAGCTATCTTTCCGAACTGCAGGAAAAAAACGACAACTAATTCTGAGGAAGGCGACCCGTTTTTTGCCGGAAAAGCGTGACAGTTGGTCCGTCGCTTTCCGGGCTGGAGGAATAGGTGGTAGCCGGGAACATGCTTTTTGAAAGGAAAAAAGGGTGAGCCTACGAACGCGCAAAAGATGTTTTCCATTTTCAAGATACGCTTGATATTTCCGAAAAGAATCAACTCATTCGTGTATCCACTGTGATTATGTTAAAATGCAAGTAGACTGGAATGGGAAAGGCGGTGTGGAAATGAAAATTAAAGCGATTGAACCAACGCCGAGCCCGAATACGATGAAAGTCGTATTGACGGAAGCACTGCCGGACGGCGCCCGCAGCAATTATAAGAAAGGGCAGGAAGAAGGGGTGCCGCCTGTGATCCGCCGTATTCTTGATATCGAAGGCGTGAAAGGCGTATACCATGTTGCGGATTTTCTCGCGGTGGAGCGGCATGGTAAAACGGACTGGCAGGACATTTTGCCGAAAGTGCGTGAGGTGTTCGGGGAGGCGGAAACAGAAACCGGAAACAGCCCTCGTGCCAATGAGCATTTCGGGGAAGTTCAGGTGTTTGTCCAGATGTTTAAAGGCATTCCACTCCAGGTAAAACTGACGGACGGGGAACAGGAAAAACGTTTCGGGCTGCCGGCTTATTTTGCCGAGGCGCTGGCCGCTGCGCAACTGGAAGGCGACAATTATGTTTTCTTGCGGAAATGGAAAGACTTCGGCGTGCGGTACGGAGAGATGCAAGAGATCGGTGCGGAAGTCACAGAAGAAATCATTGCCGCTTATCCGAAAGAAAGGCTAAACCGGCTTGTAAATGAAGCGCAGCATCCGGAACAGGTTCCCGCTGCCAAAAAAAGATTGAAATTAACGCCCGGCATGCTGGAAACGGATGACTGGCGCAAAAGGTACCGGCTCCTTGAACAAATGGAAGACCCTGATCTTTCCGACTTGCCTGTTCTTGAAAAAGCCTTGGGAGATGAAAAGCCATCGATCAGGCGGCTTGCCGTTGTGTATTTGGGCATGGTGAAAGACAAGCGGGTACTGCCGCTTTTATACCGCGGTCTGCATGATGCGAATGCAAGCGTGCGGCGGACGGCAGGCGACTGTCTTAGCGATCTCGGGTTCAAAGAGGCATGCGGGGAAATGGCAAAAGCGCTCAAAGACAAAAGCAAAATTGTCAGGTGGCGCGCCGCCATGTTTTTATACGAAGCGGGTGACGAAGCTTCTCTACCGGCTTTAAGGGAAGCGGAAAACGACCCTGAATTTGAAGTCAGGCTCCAGGTCAGAATGGCGATTGAGCGGATTACAAAAGGCGAAGAAGCAAAAGGCTCGGTCTGGAAGCAGATGACAGAAGCAAGGCAAATCCAGCCATAATTAAAGGAGGACATCAACATGTCAATGGCATATGAAGAATACATGCGGGCGCTTATTACCCCGATGAGGGAAGAATTGACGGCAAACGGGTTTACGGAACTGCGTACACCGGAAGAAGTAGAGGCCTATATGGAAAAAGCGGAAGGCACCACGCTGGTTGTCGTGAACTCGGTGTGCGGCTGCGCAGCCGGGCTTGCGCGTCCGGCAATTGTTGAGGCAATCCGGACGGCTGAAAAGAAGCCGGACCATCTTGTTACGGTATTTGCCGGCCAGGACAAAGAAGCAACGGCAAAAATGCGTGAGTATTTTACCGGCATCGAACCCTCCTCCCCTTCTGTGGCGCTGCTTCAAGGGAAAGAAGTGGCCCATTTTATCCCGAGAAGCGATATCGAAGGGCATGAAGTCGAAGAAATCATCGAAAATCTGCATGCTGCTTTTGACCAACACTGCGCATAAAATTGCGGCCCCGTTTGCATCATTCCGGTTGCAAAATGGGGCCTGTTTTTTCTGTGTAAATATTATATAATAAATACATATTCGAACTGTTGGGATATGGAGGGGATCACGTGAAAAACTGGCTGAAAAAATCAATGGTTATCCTTGTTTCTGTTTTAACATTCGGCCTTGTCCCCCCTTCCCATGCAATCTGGAATCATCTCTATAAAACTGGCAATGAAACGGCGGAAACGACTTCTGCTTATTCCAATCGGACGGCTGCCACAAGCCGCAAGATTGACAGTGCCGCGCTTGCTCGGTCATTCGTTGAAGATGCAGAAAAACGGGCTTATCTGAAATTCGGGGAAAGGATCAGGCCTGTTATTGAAGACGAGTTCCGTGCTGCCGTTTTGCCAAACATTCAAACCGCCATCGCGGAAACGCTGCAGGAATACCCGCAGGACAAACTACCGCTGCTCGCTGTTTCAGACCAGCCGAGTGCGGGAACCGGTGAAAAAATGTTTCATATTTACAATACGGAAACAAATAAAGACATCATCCGTTTCCATGTCCGGCGCGACCATCCGCCCGGCGACGGCTACTATTTTAATTTCCATTACCATGTAGCCTTTGACCATTTCCAAACGCACCGCCACCTTGGCACCATTTACTGGGGCAAAAACATGCCGCCGCAATGGATGAAAGGATAAAGGCGGGTTGAAGAACGCTTGTCGCGGCAGCAGCTGACAGCGCTGCAACGGATAAAAGACTAAAGCGGTGTGGAAGACGGACACCTCATCCAGTCGAACATTTCATGCGCTTTTTGCAAACGCAGTGAATACAGCACCGGCAGAAGGATGTAAAATGAGCGAAACATGGCTTCTTTGTTGCCGGCCGCAAAAAGGAATAATTATGCAAATGGATGGTTTTGCCCCATTGTAAAAACTGGATTTCAATTTATATAACGCAATTTTCCAGGATAGAAACCCGGATATTTGAATGACAAAGGATGGAATCATGATGAAACAATATTTAGATCTTTGCCGCGAAGTGCTTGAAAACGGCGTCAAAAAAGATGACCGGACCGGTACCGGAACGATCAGCGTTTTCGGCCATCAAATGCGGTTTCATCTGGAGGACGGTTTTCCGCTTCTGACAACTAAGAAACTGCATTTGAAATCGATTATTTATGAACTGCTCTGGATGCTTGAAGGAGATACGAATGTAAAATACCTCCAGGAAAACGGCGTCCGCATTTGGAATGAGTGGGCAGATGAAAACGGCGACCTCGGCCCGGTTTACGGGAAACAATGGCGTTCATGGCAAACCCGGGACGGGCGGACGATCGACCAGATCACCCAGGTCATTGAACAAATCAAAACCAATCCGGATTCCAGGCGCCTGATCGTTAACGCATGGAATGTTGGGGAGATTGACAGGATGGCCCTGCCGCCGTGCCATTGCTTTTTCCAGTTTTATGTGGCAAACGGCAAGCTGTCATGCCAGCTGTACCAGCGTTCGGCCGATATTTTCCTCGGCGTGCCGTTTAACATTGCTTCTTACGCGCTGCTTACGATGATGATTGCGCAGGTTACGGGGCTGGAACCGGGGGACTTTGTCCATACGCTTGGCGATGCCCATATTTACTTGAACCATATCGAACAAGTGAAGCTGCAGCTGACACGGGAGCCCCGCAAGCTGCCGAAAATGGTTTTGAATCCTGAAGTAAAAGACATTTTCTCCTTCCGGTACGAAGATTTTACATTAAAAGATTACAATCCGTATCCGCACATCCCGGGGAAGGTGAGTGTATGATTTCCTTTTTATGGGCGGAAGATGAAAAAGGCGTGATTGGAAAGAACAATGCGCTTCCGTGGCATCTTCCCGAAGACTTGAAGTATTTTAAAAACATAACAATGGGTCATCCGGTTGTCATGGGAAGGCGGACGTTTGAATCGATCGGAAAGCCGCTTCCCGGCAGAACGAATATTGTGATGACGAGAGACCCGGATTTTAAGGCCCAAGACTGCGTCGTTGTCGCAGGCAAAACAGAACTGTTAAAATGGGCGGATGCACATGGCGGTGAGATTTTTGTCACGGGCGGCGCGGAGATTTTTGCCCTGCTGCTTGAGGAAGCGGAAAAATTGTACCGGACGAAAATACATGCTGACATGGAAGGCGATACCTATTTTCCGCCTGTTGACTGGGAGGAGTGGGAAATGGCTTCCAGCACAAAAGGGATAAAAAACGAAAAAAATCCTTATGACTACGAATTTCAAGTATTTGTACGGAAAAGGTAAAAAACCATGGAAACACTCCCATGGTTTTTCTCTGTGCCATCAGACATAAAATAAAATCGTGAAGTACATAAACGCGCTTCCGGCAATGACAAAGATATGCCAGATCGCATGGGAATAAGGAAGGTTTTTCCATGTGTAGAACACGGCGCCTACCGAGTAGCAGATCCCGCCTGAAAAAAGGAGCCAGAATCCCGGAGCCGTAAGCCCTTTATACAAAGGCTCAATGGCAATGAGGATCAGCCAGCCCATGATTAAGTAAAGCATCGTGGACAATAATTTAAAGCGGTGAATGAGAAAACATTTTCCGGAAATGCCAATGGCAGACACTCCCCATACGACCGAAAACAATACCCATCCCAAAGTGCCATGCAGCGTAATCAGCACAATCGGCGTATACGTTCCGGCAATTAACAAGTAAATGGCAGAATGGTCCAGAATCGCGAGAAATGTTTTCACTTTCGTCCAGTAAAAGCTGTGCAGCAGTGTGGAAAACAAATACAAAAGCAGCATGGAAACCCCGAAAACAAGAAAACTTCCTAGATAGAGCGGGTTATTCTTTTCTGCGGCGAAAACGACGAGTATAACCATCGCCGGAATGCTGAGCAGAAAACCGATGCCATGCGTAACGGCATTGGCCAGTTCCTGTTTCCAGGATGAAAGCAGTGTTGAAGTTGTCAAAAATTTAAACCACCTTCGTCTTTAAGCTTCTTTTTATTATAGGGTTTTGCGGGGCAATCTGCAATGGAAACAACTTGCGTCTTTAGCGGGTGCAATTTTATGCATTCATCAGCAGAAGATCCCGTTTTTCATGTTATAATGGGTACATTGTAAATTCAGAAAGGCTAAGTGGTGACAAAAATGAAAAAATGGTTCATTCCTCTTCTCGCTTCCGTTGCGCTTGCTTTATCGGGCTGTTCACACGGCATAACCGGCCTGTTGTTTAAACCGGCAAGCAACGAAAAAAAGATGGTGCCCGTTCCGCTGCACATCGTCTCGATCGGGGACTCCCTGACTGAAGGCGTAGGCGACAGCAAAGGGCGCGGCGGTTACACCTATTACTTGAAAAATGAACTGGACGCCTTAAAGGGTGTGAAAAAAACCACCATTGCCAATTATGGCGTAAAAGGGAACCGGACCGACCAATTGCTTGCCCGGCTCCAGGATGAAAAAATTCGGAAGTCCATCAAGGATTCAGATGTTGTTATGATTACCATCGGCGGCAATGATATGATGAAAGTGCTCCGTGAAAATATTTCCAATTTAAACAAGCAGGAGTTTGAGGCGGCCATTCCAGGGTACAAACAACGGCTCGATCAAATTTTCCGCCGCATCCGCGCGATCAATCCGGATGTAAAGATTGCGCTCGTCGGGCTCTATAACCCTTTTTCGAAGTGGCTGACCGATATAAAAGAAGTGGACCAAATGCTTGCAGCCTGGAATGATGCCAGCAAAGAGGTGGCATCGCGCTATAAAAATACCATTTTTATCCCAGTTGCAGATATTTTTGAGAACAACGAAGATGAATTGCTTTATGACGATCATTTCCATCCGAACGATGAAGGGTATAAACGGATGTCGAAACGGATTTACCGGTATCTCCTGAAAGGGAATTTTTTGGGGATTCCAAAATAGCAAAGTGGTAAAGGAATGATGCTTGCGTGAAAAGAAACCCATGGAAAATCGCTTTTTTTGCACTGGCTTCAGTGGTTGTGGCCTTTGTACTCGTGCTTTCCTTCTTTCTTTTTGTGCCGGATGGCCGCGTGCCCAAACCGGAAAAAACCGGAAAAACGATTGATTTGCGGGTAGAGACGAACAAGGCGGACTTAACAGCGCTCATTAACCGTTATTTGCGGGAAGAAAAAATAAAAGGGAAAGTGCTTTTAAATGATGAAGTCGTCTACTATGGAACTGTCGGGGTCTTTTCCGAAAAAATGCAGTATAAGATGACGTTTAAGCCGAAAGCGTTAAAGAATGGGGATCTCGTTTTAAAGCAAAAATCTGTATCCCTCGGTTCCATCCATCTCCCGGTATCCTATATTTTAAAATTCGTCAAAACGACTTACCACCTGCCGAAATGGGTGATCATCCAGCCGGGCGAAAAACTAGTGTATGTCCAGCTGCAAAATATGAAGCTGGAAAACGGCGCCAAAGTAAAAGTCAACGAATTTGATTTGCAGCATGATGACATCTCGTTTACACTTGGATTTCCAAAATAACGCAAAAAGCCGGCCTTTAAAAGCCGGCTTTTCAATATGCCACAGAAGGTTTCGCCGCCGCCTGTGTACATGATACGGATTTTAAACGATCTTGACGCGGACGTAAACGGCACCAAAACACTTGTCTGGGCGCATTACACGGGTTTTAAACGATCCTTAACCCTTTCGGATAAAAGTTTTTCAAAATGCCGCCCGCTTCTTTGCTCCAGCCGAGCGGAAAACCGTCCACCGTGATCAGGACCCAGCCGCGATTCTCGCTTGTTCCCGGCAGTGTCTCCCCTTTTAAATAGCGGATGCATTCACTGCTTCCGGCGCTAAGGTCCATCCGATGTTTGCATTGTCCGGCTTTCAGGGAAAGCGCGAGCGCGTGATTCGGTTCAAACCGGTTTTTTTTGAAAGCGCCGAGATGCAGGCCGCACCGGACAAGGCGGAGCCCCTTTAACTGCGGGCAGTTAAAGGGCAGCAGGAAAAGTTCGTCTTTATACAGAAAAAAGGAGCGCCTGCCTGGATCAAAACGCTGGAGGGTGTTTTTGGCAAAGGTTGTCCAGTCTTTTTCCTGTTGCTTTGAAAGCTTCATGCCCTTTTCAAGCGGCACCTTTTGCCCCGTTTCCCCCGGGTGTTTGCGCATTTTTGCAGCAAAATGTCCTTCGCCTTTTAAGCGGTGCGGCCATAAACGCGCCGCATTGGACAAATCTTTCCGCTTTTCTGTTGCCCATTCCGGCTTTCCCGGTCCAACGCCGTGTTCATGGGGAATCGGCACCAGTGCCATGTCTTCATGCCGCGCCAAAAAAGCTTCAATTGTCTGTTCGTTTTCTTCCGGAGAAAAGGTGCAGGTCGAATAAACAAGGGTGCCGCCGGGCTTTAGCATCTTCCAGGCATGCTCCAAGATCGTGCGTTGTTTTTGCGCGCACGCTTCGACATGTTCCTGGCTCCAGAAACGCGCGGCTTCGGGATCTTTTCTGAACATGCCTTCCCCGGAGCAGGGGGCGTCAACCAAAATTTTATCGAAATAGTTTTCGAAATGCCGGCTCAGTTTTTCAGGCGTTTCGTTTGTCACAACGGTATTGGAGAACCCAAGCCGTTCAATATTTTCAGAAAGCGCGCGCACCCGCTTCGGATGGATTTCATTTGCAAGCAGAAATCCGTTTTCGCCGATTCCAGATGCAATTTGCGTCGATTTGCCCCCCGGCGCGGCGCATAAATCAAGCACTTTATCGCCTTTTTCAAGTCCGAGCTGCCCTGCGATAAACATCGCGCTCGGCTCCTGGATATAATAGAGCCCGGCGGCATGGTACGGGTGTTTTCCAGGCTTGTCTTTTTCTTCATCAAAATAATAACCGGAGGCAAAAGGAATTTTTTCCAAATGGAAAGGGTTGTGCGCATGCCATTCCGTTTCGCTCACTTTTGTCGGATTCAGGCGCAATCCGGACGCCCGCGGTTTTTCATAGGAGCGGAAAAAATCATCGGCTTCCTTTCCAAGCAGCTTCCCCATCTTTTCCATAAAGGTTTCAGGTAATTCCAATCATGAGACCCCTTTCCGTTAAAATCGCCGCTATGATCCATTATAATGAAATCGGGGCTTGCAGTCACGAAACTGGATGAAAACAACATCAACAGGTAAAATAAAAAATAATCTTTTATAAAGGGGGGAGCCGCATGGCAGAGGAAACCGCGATTTTTGCCGGCGGATGCTTCTGGTGCATGGTCCATCCTTTTGACCAATTGCCCGGCATTCAAAAAGTCGTTTCCGGGTACACAGGCGGAACAAAACCGAACCCGACATATGAGGAAGTGTGCTCCGGTGCGACCGGGCATACGGAAGCTGTTGAAATTACGTTTGATCCGGAAATTTTTCCTTACGAAAAGCTGCTTGACATTTACTGGCAGCAAATTGACCCGACAGATGCAGGCGGGCAGTTTTACGACAGGGGGACCTCTTACCGGCCCGTTATTTTCTATCAAAACGAAGCCCAAAAGCAGGCGGCGGAAGCTTCAAAAAAACGGCTAGAAGAGAGCGGGCGGTTTAAAAAGCCGATTGCTGTCACAATTGAACCGGCTTCCGCCTTTTATCCGGCGGAAAGTTACCATCAGGATTATTACCGGAAAAATCCGACCCATTACGAGGCTTACCGGCAAGGTTCAGGCAGGGCCGCATTTATCCGCAACCATTGGAGGGATGAACATGAAGGATGAAAAACTGACGCCTTTGCAATATGAAGTGACGCGGAAAAACGGAACGGAACCGCCGTTTCAAAATGAATACTGGAACGAGTTTCGCGACGGGATTTATGTCGATGTTATTTCCGGAAAACCGCTGTTCAGTTCAAAAGATAAATATGATGCAGGCTGCGGCTGGCCGAGTTTTACAAAACCGATCGATGCCGGCCAACTTACCGAACGGCTTGATACGAGCCACGGCATGATTCGTACGGAAGTGAGAAGCAAGGCGTCTGACGCGCATTTGGGCCATGTGTTTCCGGATGGGCCAGGCCCTGCGCATCTTCGGTACTGCATGAATTCAGCCGCGATGCGTTTTATTCCGAAAGAAAAGCTTGAGGAAGAAGGATATGGGGAGTATCTTGCGCTCTTTGAAGAAAAAGAATAAGCCGGCTGGGCGGATGCACATACAAAACGGGCCCGTATCCCATACGATGCACTGTACAGAAAAACAGTTTTTTTTGAGGAGTGAATGGGATGTATTACGGCCATGAAGGTGCTTACCCTGCATATGATCCCTGCTGCGGCTACGGATACGGTTATGGGTCCGGTTACGGCTGGGGCTTTGCAGGACACAGAAACGGCTTTGCTTTAATTGTTGTGCTGTTTATTTTGCTGATCATTATCGGCGCATGCTGGATCGGCCCCAATTAAAAAACGGAAAAGGCCCGGGGCATAGCCCTGGGCTTTTTCAGTGTGTCTTTTATATTTTAAAGTTTCCGATCAGCTTGCGCAGGTTTTCTGCCTGTTTTGACAACTCCGAGGCTGCGGCTGTGACTTCTTCCATCGATGCAGACCCTTCCTCGGTACTTGCTGCGGTCATTTCCGTATTTGCCGCGGTATTCATGGCAATCTTGCTGACGGCATCGAACGAATCGGCGACATCGACAGAAAGTTTTTGCGTTTTTTCAATTTGGGCGGCCATGTCAATAATGACATTTGTCGTTTCATTCGTTTGTTTTTGAATGACTTCGAGCGAGTGCATCGTTTCATTGGAAATTTGCACGCCGGAAGTAACCGCCTCTACCCCTTCCTGATTCTGGCCGATAATGGTGCTAATTTCTTTTTGGATCGAACGCACAATATTCGTGACTTCCTGGGCGGCAGACTGGGATTGTTCGGCCAGTTTTCTGACTTCATCTGCTACGACGGCAAAGCCGCGCCCGTGCTCCCCGGCCCTGGCTGCCTCGATTGCCGCATTCAATGCAAGCAAATTGGTTTGTTTGGCAATCCCGGTGATCGTCATAATGATCTTTGTAATATCATCCGACTTTTCACCGAGCGCCTCTACCGTTTTGCTCGTATTTGTCATGATCGCTTCAATGCTCTTCATTTTGCCGGACGTTTCCATAATGGACCGGCTGCCTTTTTCTGCCGATTCTTTCATATGGAGCGAAGCCTGTTTTACCGTTTCCGCCTGCCGGAAAAGCGTATCGACCACTTCTTCAAGCGACTTCATTTTCGATAAGGATGTATCCATCTTGGAAGAAGTTTGTTCGCTGTCTGCCGCGATTTCATTGGCTGTTTCCGCAATCGACTGGATCGTTTTCGATGTTTCTTCAGAAGAAGCGAGCAGTTCTTCGCTTGAGGCAGAGACACTTTCCGCCATCGCGGATACTTCTTTTACAAGCCGGGCAATGCCGTCTATCAGCTGGTTTGTATCTCTTGCCAGTTTTGCCAGTTCGTCATTGGACGTCACTTCAATCCGCCTTGTCAAATCCCCGCCGGCATCTGCGATTCCCAAAATCGACCGGCTGATTTTTCTCGTGCTCGATTTGATGTTTTTCGTTAGGCTGATGCTGAGCATGACAGCCAGCACGATGGCAAGCAAGGAAAGGGTGACGGTTACGATCCGCGCAATCAGGACGGAACGATGCAAGTCGCCGATCCGGCTTTCTGATGCCTGTGTGGTGCTTATCAGCAAATCATGGATGCTGCTTTTCAAATTTTTCATGTAGTCGGATGCCTGGGAATCCTTCACTTGTGCAACCGCTTCTTGTTCCGACCCGTACTGCCTTGCTTCGACAACCCGGTCAACTGTTCCTACCCAGAAATTATAGGCTTCCGAAATTTTTTCGAGTTTTTGGCTCTGCAACCGGTCATCTTTCAGCATTTTTTGCAAGCGGCTTAACGTGCTGCTGGCTTCCTGTTTCCCCTGGTCATACGGCCGTAACGCAGCTTCATTTCCGGAAATGGCGTAATTCAGGGCGCCCGTTTCAATTTCGCCGGTCTGATTGAGCAGGCTTTGGACACGATCGTGCACGGCGAGGTCATGCTGGACAACATGATTGATTTCATTCTCCAG
Source organism: Weizmannia sp. WK01 (assembly GCF_025905465.1). Classification (NCBI taxonomy): domain Bacteria; kingdom Bacillati; phylum Bacillota; class Bacilli; order Caryophanales; family Bacillaceae; genus Heyndrickxia; species Weizmannia sp. WK01. Next base: position 1,609,676 of record NZ_CP109616.1, read on the forward strand.
CTCGCGCATGTTTATGTATGAAGTGACGGTTAATACAATGAGCAAGACGGTTAAAACCCCGAATGAAATCACAATTTTTCCCCTGATCGTCTGCAAATAATAAAGGGGAAGCCGATGCAGCTGGCGGTTCGGACGGGAATTTTTCCGTTTCTCGCTTTTTTGCTTTCTTATTGCAAAAATGTTCCTTTTATTCAATCAAAAGCCCCTCCTTTTTACCCTGTGAACCGCAAATCATCATCTATATTTTAAACATGTTTTCTATCTTTTTCTAGTTTTTTGTAAAAACTTCCTCTTCCCGTAATGCCACCCTTTCTACTTTACGCGGGGGAGACGATCCGCTATATTGGAGTAAAAATCATTTTGGGGGATACTTATGAAATCTTTTTACCAGTTTTTAATGAGATATAGGGATCCGCATCTCCGTGACGAGTTGACGGTTTTTGCCAATGGGGCATACAATGATCACAGTTTTCCGAAACATTCAACCAACTATCATGAAATCAGTTCCTATCTCGAATTAAACGGGCATTATATCCCGTCAATGTCGGTTTTTGATCGGGCATGGGAGATTTATAAAGGCGAAAGCAAATAACCGGCCGAAAATTGTGCTGTTCGCTTTTTCCGGAGCGCATGCATAGAATGAAGTAAAACGTGTTTCGTTTTCAAGGAGCATGAAAAATGGATGCAAAAGCGCCGAAGTTTCAAGTTGGAGATACAGTGGTCGTAAAAGTATACGGGACGGTGGGAAAAATTACGGCTGTGAGACAGCTGGAAGGAGGGTATTTCTATGTGGTCAATGACCGGGAAGGCCTCCTAGCCGAACAAAGCCTCGCCCGCCTGGAAGAATATGACGGGATTCTGTATAAGAAAGAGGAAGTCAATATAGAATTGAAATTTTTTATCGGGGATATTGTAAAAGTAAAAGGCTATGGCGGCGTTCTTTTTAAAATTGTTGGTTTCCGCACGGAGATTTGGCGGTATGCAGAAGATGCATGGGAAGATGTGATTTATGAAATGGTCAGCATTCCAAAGGGCGAATGGCTTGAAGCGGATGAAGAAGAACTTTTGTTAATCGCCGATGCCGGGCAGGCCGATTCGTTTGTCAGCCGTTATCAATTTTTTTACCCGATGAAAAGCAGCCCCCTGTATCAGCTTGTCACTTCCGACTTGAAAACGCAGGAAAAAATCGACCGCCTGCTCGATATGTATAATGATTATGCGCTACTGTTAAACCTGTTTGGTGATGAGGCATACAGGGCCATGCTTGAGGCGGTCAAAATGCAAATCCAGGTTCTTTCGGCGCACGGCGGCCCGGATTAGTTTAGCGGGTTTGGCATATCAGGCCGTACGGGGTCATATTTATATCAACAAACAGAACAAAACGCGGGGTGGCTGCGGGATGAAAAAAGGGGGCGTTTTTAATGGAGAATATGGATGTTTATATTGATACAGAGGAAATCGCCGCATTCTTTTTTAAAGAGCTCGTGAAAAGGGGATTTGCGCCCCGTGAAGAAGAACTGGACGAAATTGCCGATATCACTTTTGAATACTTGCTTGCAAAAAGCATCATAGACGAAGAATATGAAGACGATTCCATATGAGGCGATCTGTTTGCAGGCCGTACAGGGAAAGGTGCAGCATCGGTATCCGGGACAGCCTTTTTCGGTCCCGCACGAAATAGCACTTGATGTCCCGTTGAATTTGCCTTAAAATAAAAAGAGAAATCGCAGGGGGAGAAACCTGCGATTTTTTTTGGCAAAGGAGCGGGATGCGGACGGTTGTGCGCTTAACGGGAATGTGCTTGCTTTTTCCATCGCAGAAAGATCCGGATGGGGCATTCATGCCGCTTCTTTTGCAGTTCCGGCTCAAAATGGGGGCGAGCATCCATTTTGGGACAGAAGCCCATGCCGCAGTGAACGCGGTACCGGTAGAAGGATCAAAAGCACAAATTTTTTAGGATAGAGAAAGGTGACAACATGAGAAAATATGTATATACCGGCCTTGCCGCGATTTTTTTGGCCGGCTGCAGTGTAACAAACGGAAACCAGCCGGAAACGGGCGCCCATAAAAGTACCGCGCCGGCGAAACCGGCCCACACGGATACCGCGAAAAAAACCGGTTCCGGTTTGGTGCTTGATGCAAAATATTTTAACAAAATCAAAACGGTTAACGGGAAAAAAGTGATCCAGAATCCGGACAATATTTTGGCGCTTGTCAATAAAAACTATATTCTCGGGGATTACAAACCGAAAGACCTCGTCCGGCCGAATGTCCGCTTTTCATTTGGCGACGAAAGAATCGAAAAAAGCTATATGCGGAAAGAAGCAGCCGCGGCGCTTGAAAAAATGTTTGCCGCCGCCGAGAAGGACGGCATTGAATTATATGCCGCTTCCGCATACCGGTCGTATAACCGCCAGAAAGCTGTGTATGCGGCAGAAGTGCAAAGTTCGGGGGAAGAACATGCAGAACAGGCGGTTGCCATCCCGGGGTCGAGCGAACATCAGACCGGTCTCGCCGTTGATATTACAAGCCAGACCGCCCATTTCCTTCTCTCACAGCAAATGGGGAAGCAGAAGGAAGGCATCTGGCTTGCAAAACATGCACATGAATACGGGTTTATTTTAAGGTATCCGAAAAACAAAGAAAACATTACGAAATATGAGTACGAGCCCTGGCATTTCCGGTATGTCGGAAAAGAGGCGGCAGCCGTCATTTACAAGCACGGCTGGACGCTTGAAGAGTATTTCGAACATGTACATAAGGCTGAATAAATCCTGGGCTCTTTTATTAAAAAGAAAAAGCTGGTAGAATAAAGAAGTTAGAAATCGGGAGCTATGACTTTTGGAAAACGGCATGAAAGTGGTGAAGCCTTTGGACGATGAGAAAAAACAGACGGAATCCGGCCAGGAAGAACAAACCGGTTATATCCGTATGAAAAAATTTAAATTTGTCATGCTTTTGTTTTTCGTGATTTTCATAACAGCCGGCATTACGACCGCTGCCTTTGCGTTCGGCGACCAAAAAGCCGTCAACGTGACGACTGTCAACCGGCCGGAGTTTGACAAACTATATAAAGCATATGACAGCATCCAGAAAAAATATTACACAAAAGTAAAACAGAAGACGCTTGTCGACGGGGCCATTAACGGAATGGTGGAATCGCTCAATGACCCGTATTCTGATTATATGTCAAAAACCGAAGCATCAGACTTCAATAACACCATTTCTTCTTCTTTTGAAGGAATCGGTGCGGAAGTGGAAGAAAAAGACGGCTATATTGTGATTGTTTCGCCGATTAAAGGTTCCCCGGCCGAAAAAGCCGGCCTGAAGCCGAACGATAAAATACTCGCGGTTGACGGCAAAAGCGTCCATGGCATGAGCGCCAATGAAGCGGTCATGTTGATCAGGGGCAAAAAAGGGACAAAGGTGACACTCACGATCCAGCATGTCGGATCGAAAGACGAAACGAAAGTGACCTTGACACGCGACACGATCCCGGTCAATACGGTTTATGCGAAGATGTTGAAAAACGGGGTTGCCCATATCCAGATTACGACATTCTCAGACGGCACATATAAAGAATTCAAGGCGGCCGTTGAGAACATGAAAAAGCAAGGAATGAAGTCGATGATTGTCGATGTGCGTCAGGACCCGGGCGGATTGCTTGACCAGGCTATTAAAATTGCGAATATGTTTGTGCCGGAAGGGCGTACGATCCTGCAAACGGAAGACCGGAACGGCTCCCGGGAGAAATATGTGGCAGAAAGTGGCACGAAAATAACGGTCCCGGCGGTTGTGATGATCGACGGCGGCAGCGCGAGCGCTTCTGAAATTTTGGCGGCCGCACTGAACGAATCGGCAGGCATTCCGCTTGTCGGCGAAAAATCATACGGCAAAGGCACCGTGCAGTCTGCTGAAAAATTCAACGACGGATCGATTTTAAAATTCACCGTCCAAAAATGGCTGACACCAAATGGCAGCTGGATCCATAAAAAAGGGATTGAGCCGGATGAGAAAGTGTCGCTTCCGGATTATGCCAAACTTCCGGTGATCGGAACAGATGCAGAATTGAAACTGTATTCGGTCTCGGAAGATGTAAAGACGGCGGAAAAAATGCTAAAAGCACTCGGTTACAATCCGGGCAGGGTTGACGGGTACTTCGACTGGAATACAAAAACGGCTGTCGAAGCTTTCCAAATGCATGAAAAAATGCAGCCGACAGGCATCATCAATGGCGATACGGCAACAAAACTGATGTCTGAAATCAGCAATCTTATTACGCGGCATGATACGCAGCTCAAAAAAGCCGAAGAAGTTGTCCAAAAAGAAAAATAGCAAAATAAGCCGGGAGCAAATCTCCCGGCTTATTTTATGCAATCCCATGCACGAAAAATGATATAATAAAGTCAGGAGATTCGCTGTCCCATATGAGAAAGGAAAGGAATGGGAGTGTTGGAGACAAAAGATACAGTTGATCTGGAATTCATCTTCCGTAGAATATACCGAAAAATTAAAGAAGAACTGCATAGCTTGTTAAAAGAGCATGTGACGCTTAACGAATTTATGGTGTTAAAACTTTTATCGGAATCTTCGATGCGTTCATCCGATTTGTCGAAAATACTGCAAGTTTCCGCCAGCCATATTACTTCTGTAACCGATTCACTCGTGGAAAAAGGGCTGATTGAGCGGAAAAGATCCAATAAAGACAGACGTGTGGTCGATTTAATTTTAACGGAAAAAGGAAAATCGTTAATCAGTCAGTTGAAAGAAACCAAATCTCAGTTTCTAAAAGACCAGCTGAACGTTTTTACGGAAGAAGAACGGGAAACATTGTACAGGCTGTTCCGGAAGTTTGAAGATCGCCTCAATCAAATGCACTGATATGAAAACGCGCCCATATACACAAAAAGCGCCCTGAAGCCGCAAGCCCGGCTTCGGGGCGCTTTTTTTAAATGAATGTGGCAGCATGCAACATTTAAGAAAAAAATGTAACAATACCCGCCCGTTTTCCGCCTTGTCAACCCTGAAATCCTTCCATCTTTTGGATATTTAAAAAGACGGTGCCAATGTGTGAAATGATAGGAAATTCGCACGATGCATGGAAACCTTTGATACAGCTGGCTTTTTCATTTTCAGTTTGCAAGCAGGCCCCTGCTTTGCTGCTTGTTCTATTTTCTCCCAGAAATATTACAAAAATCGTATGTTATGATTCTATTGTGTACGAGAGAGAAACCAACGAAAACGAGGGAGGACATCATTGATGAAAAAGGCCATGTTCACAACAGCAGCAGCACTTGCACTGATCCTTGCACCGGCAGTTTCCGGCAAGGCGGGGGCAGCCTCAAACGAAACAAACTGCAGCCCGAAAACGGTTGTTCAACATGAATACAAGTTTCATAGCATGCAGGAATTGGAGAACTGGTTAAAGCAGCATAACATCCGTTTTTCTTTTAAACCGGCAACCAATCAAACGGCTTCAAACAACGCAGGCAAAACGAACCAGACAACGGCAGCACCAAAGCAATCGGCACCGGAACAAACAGCAGCACCAAAGCAATCGGCATCAAAACAAACTTCAACGCAACCGGCAGGCAGCACGCAGTCCCAGGCTGCCAACACGTTAAACGCCTATGAAAAACAAGTGGTGACCCTTGTAAACGAAGAACGGGCGAAAAACGGCCTTGGCGCGCTGAAAATTGATACGGCTTTGAGCAAAATGGCACGCGTCAAATCGAATGATATGGCAACCCATAAATATTTTGACCATACAAGCCCGACTTACGGATCTCCGTTCGATATGATGAAGCAATTCGGGATCTCGTATCAATATGCCGGTGAAAACATCGCAATGGGCCAGCAAACACCGCAGGAAGTCATGAATGCATGGATGAACAGCGAAGGCCACAGGGCGAATATTTTAAATAAAAACTTCACCCATATCGGCGTGGGCTATGTTGAAAACGGCCATTACTGGACACAAGAGTTTATTGGAAAATAAATTGCTTATCGCAGCCTCTTTTACGGGGGCTGCTTTTTTGTACGCACTTTTTGAAACGTCACTTGCGGAAAACGGGTCCACTTTCCTGCAAGCTGGTCCATCTGCCGGATGTGCCCCGCTTGCGCCAAACCTTATCCATTCTTTTTCAGCAAATCTCCGGCTTTTTGCTGGATATAATGCAAGCGCCCTAAAAGTGTTACCGCACCTACAGCAAGGCCTGTGATCAGTCCGATCCAGTAGGCAAACGGGCCGAGGGCGGTGACGGCATCCAGCAAATATCCGAGCGGAAGCCCAATAACCCAATATGAAACAAACGTCATAATGGTCGTAATCCGGACATCTTTATACCCTCGAAGCGCACCTTGCACCGGCGCCTGAACCGCATCTGACCATTGGAAAAAGATGGCATACAGCAAAAAATGTCCGGTTAACCGGATGACAGCCGGATCATCACTGTAAAACGCTGCAACTTGTTCATGGAATAAGTAGAGCAACAGCCCGGTCAAGGTGGCGATCACAACAGCGGTTATAAGCCCGATTGTGCTGTACTGGCGGGCGTCTTGAAATCTTCCGGCCCCTGCTTCAAAACTGACAAGAATCGTCATTGCAAGCGAAATGCTGAGCGGAAGCATGTACAAAAGCGATTCAAAATTCATGGCGGCCTGATGGGAAGCGATTGTGTCAGTGCCAAATTTGCTCATGAACAATGTCACAACCGAAAAAATGCTTGATTCAAAAAAAGTCGACAACCCCATCGGGATCCCAAGCGCCAACAGCGCTTTCCAGCTGCGGAACGAAACCGGGTAAAACGTGCGGAACAGCCGCATTTCAGCAAAACGTGGCAAACGCATAAGCACAAGGATTGCAATCAACAAGATAAGCCAGTAGGTGATGGCACTCGCAACGCCGGCACCTGCCCCGCCAAGCTGCGGAAATCCGGCATGCCCGAAGATGAACAGAACATTCAATCCAATATTGATGGGCAGCGCCAACAGTGTGATCAACATTGATATTTTTGTCAGCCCGGTTGCATCAATCAGCGAGCGGCAAACCTGGTAACAGAACAACGGAATCAGCCCGAAAGACAGGGCAAATAAAAACCGATGCGCGACCCTCTCCACATGCGGCGCTAAATCCATCCGGCCAAGGACCGGCCCGATCGATAGCCCGCCTGCAAACAGCACCAGTACGGCCATACAGACGGCGACGTAAAGGCTCTGGATAAATGTACGGGGGATTTCATCCGTGTTTTTGCTGCCGATCAAATGGGAAATGATCGGGGTAACCGCCTGTAAAACCGTTCCAAGCCCGGTTGAAACGGGGAACCAGAGGGATGCGCCGATCGCAACACCGGCCAGATCGGCTTTGGAAAAATGGCCGGACATCGTTGTATCGAAAAAATTCATGAGCAGCATCGCAAGCTGGGTGATGAGAATCGGCAGAAATAAATGCCAAAGCTGTGCGATTTTTTCTTTTAAGGTAAAGGTTTGTTTCATGTTCATTCCCCCAACTTTTCCACGGACTCCAAAAAATTATAACATATTCATTTTTCGGGCCGCCATGGATAGCCTGCCATGAAGATGGAAATGCCCGGCGAAAGATTTGCAAACCCGTAAAACCATCATGATTTATAAAAAGTCTCATATAATAGAGTGACCAGACAAAAACGGGAGAGTCTGTATGGAGCTGAAAAAAACCTATTCGACGTTGTCTCACATGTACCTGTGTCAAACCGTTATTCTTGCATGCGGCCTTTCCGCATTTTGTCTCACGCTGATGTATATCGGGCGCGGCGGCATGTTCAACTGGCTGATTTTGGCCGTCTGGCTGTTCATTCTCTACTTTGCTGCGCGCTATTTCTACTATCAAAAGATAGAAGAAAACATATCCGGAGAAAAAGGGGAGGAAGAAAGACAAGCGGACAGCGGGCAGTACTTGATCCAGTTTCCGCCCGGTGCAAAACTCTCGGTGCAGCTTTATGATGGAAGCGGCCGCTTAGGGTGGCTGCTTGAGGAAAAAGCTTTCAGACAACAAATCCGGTATTTCCGCCTTGAACGGGGAGCGGGCGCCACATTTAGCGCCACGGTCCGCAAACGGCAAAATTGGGAAATCAGCATCGGGTTTCCGGCATATGAACGGTTCTTTTCATTAAAAAGAGCAAAGGGAAAAGAAATGATATTTGAAAACGGCAGCCGGACTTGTGCGATCCGGAAAAATGGAAACCATGATTTGGAATTTTACCGGGACGAACAACTTTTAGCAGTGGTGTCACGCGGCGTGATGCCGGTAAGCTGGCAGCAGAAGTTTCCGCTTAATGCACCGGTACTTACTTTTATACGGGGGACGGAAGAAGACGAAGTACTCGTCATCGCACTGCTCGCCTTTTTTTACAGGCATAATAAATATTTCGTGTAAAAAAAAAGAAGAAATGATACAATTTTTGTAAGAATAAAGAAAGAAAAAGAGAGGAAATCCATCATGCATGTGAAACTGATTAAATGCCACGGCTCAGGCAACGATTTTTTGCTGATCGATGAAACGGAAATCTCTGCGCCATTAACGGACGACATCCGCAAAAAAATGGCTCTGTCATTTTGCCGGCGCGATGCCGGGCTCGGGGCGGACGGCCTGCTCTTTGTGTCGGAAAGCCAGCAGGCAGACGCAAAAATGCGGGTATTCAATGCGGACGGTTCCGAGGCGTCCATGTGCGGGAACGGCCTGCGCTGTGTTGCGCGGTACGTATCCGAAAAACGCGGGAAAGACGATCTGTTAATTGAAACGATGAAAGCAAATCTATATGCCCGCAAAGCAGAGCCCCTATTGGACGGCATCCCAACGTTCCGGGTCGAAATCTCGCCTGTCTCCTTTGACTTGAACAAACTGCCGATGCATATTGATAAAGAAGTGCTCATCAATGAACCGGTTAAGGCCTTGTCGGAAGATTTGTCGTTTACAGCAGTTGCGGTGCCGAATCCGCATCTGATCGCCTTTGTCGAAAATGAAGGATTCCGGTCTGATACGCAAAAAACATTGTCCGAGTATGTGAACGGACCAAATGATATCTTTCCGGACGGCGTGAATGTCAGCTTTGCCAAACCGATTGGTGAAAATGGCTTATACGTCCGCACGTTTGAACGCGGCGTCGGTTTTACAAATGCGTGCGGAACGGCGATGTCCGCTTCAAGCCTTGTGGCCTGCCTGTTAAGATTGCGCCCGTTCGGTGAAATGATCGACGTGTTCAATAATGGCGGTAAAGTACGGTGCTTTGTCCAAAAAATTGAAAAAGAAGGGGAACCGGCATACACGATTGACCTGATCGGTAATGCCACCTATTTATACGAAACCGCTGTTTCTTTTGACGATGGGCACCCGGAACAGTTCCGGATTGCAGAAAAAAAGGATTTCGGCGAACAGAAGCTGTATCAAAAGCTCGAAACCCATGCAAAAGAAACGGTAGAGAAAGCATTGGCTTAAAATTTTCGTCTCCTGTAAAAGGGAGGCGTATTTTTTTCGATTGGAAAGCTGCGCCAAACTATATGGGGCGCCCTTTGTTCTGCTTTAAAAATGCAAGTACCGGGGCAAAAGGCTGGCCGCTTTTGCAGGCAAAGAATCGCGCAAACGGGCAGCCGTACCGGTTCACACGCGAAAGGACCGTTTCAATGGTAAAGTCATACGGCGAAAGCGACGCGTTTACTTCTTCCCAGAAAAGCGGCGCCGCCACAAGCGCATCCTCATGCCCGCGCATCGAATAAGGTGCAATGATCGTTTTTCCTTCCGCATGCTGGACGAAATCAACATATAATTTTCCGCCCCGTTTTTTCTTCATCCGTTCGATTGTAAAATGTTCAGGCGATTTCGAAATGAAATAAGCAGCCATAAATTCCGTGAACAGCCTTGTATCTTCCCATGAGAACTGCCTGTCCGGCAATGGAATGTAGACTTGCAGCCCTTTATTTCCAGAAATTTTGACAAAGCTCTCCAAATGAAGGGCATCCGTCACCTGTTTTAACAGCAAAGCCGCTTCTACTGCAAGTTGAAACGCATCCCGGGAAGGGGGGTCAAAATCAAATACAATCTCACTGACGAAACGGCTGTTTACGGTCTGAAACGGGATATGGTATTCCACCGCTAGCTGGTTTGCGAGCCACATCAGTGTTTTTAAATCGTTGCAGACAATATACCGGATGTCTTCATGCATAGCCGTATCCACAAAAGCGGGCGCATAATCGGGGCAGTTTTTCTGGTAAAATGCCTCGCCGAAGACGCCGTGCGGGTAACGGATGACGGTCAAAAGCCTGTCCGAAAGAAACGGCAGCATAAAAGGAGAAATTTCCCGCATATAGGCAAGAAAGTCGAGCTTTGTCACATGGCGCTTTTTCCATAGCGGTTTATCCGGATGCGTCACTTCCACTTCTTCCGGAATGGCGGCGTTACGGAGCCTGAAATCTTCAAACGTGCAGGCATCCGGCGAAAGGTCAAAGCGGAAGCGGTGGAAATGCGGTTCCCGCAGATTGGCGCCGTCCCATTCCAAATAAAATATCTCGACGCAAATCGAAGGATCGATCGTGTAGACGCCGTTTTCATTGTTTGTGGCATTTTTCCTGACCGCTTCTGTGAGGATTTGTTTTTCGTCCGGATTCATGCTGAAAAGAAACTGGCCGATTGGAAAAATGTCGCCATCTTTAAACACTGCGACATCGAAATACCCGTTTTTCTCGTCGTAAGCCGTAATAAAGCAGGCGGCTGTCTTCCAATTTTTCACTTTTATCCATGTTTCAACTCGTTTTCCCGCTTCCCACTTGCTGTCCGTTTGTTTTGCGACAATGCCTTCACTGTTAAAATTTTTCACCGTCTCTTTTAAGACGGATGCGTCACGGGTGAACGGGATTTGCTGAACCCGTGCCGTTTCGCCCGGGGCGGGGGAGAGCGGCAGCGCGAGCGTTTCACATAAGTTTTCCAATGCTTTTTTTCGCTGCAAATACGGTTTGCCGGCCATATCCTCTCCACCAAGCATGAGCAAATCAAATACGAGATAATGGGCGGGGCGCATTTTCGCCTGCTCTGCAGCTGCTTCAGCTTTCATCCGCCCGCGGCGTTGCAGCTCCCCAAAGCCAGCTTTATACGGATTTTCAAGCAGCACAAGTTCGCCGTCAAGCCGTAACGGAAGCTGCCCTTTTACACGGCCTTCAAGCGTTTGCAAAAAGGTGCGGATTTCCGGAAACCGGGGCAGCAAATCTTTTTCGTTGCGGCTCCATAACCGCATGCCGTCTTCTGTCCAGTCGAGGATCGCGCGATAACCGTCATATTTAATTTCGTATACCCACTTTCCTGTATCTGGCAGAGACCATTTTAAAACCGGCAACATCGGTTTCATTTCGAGCACCCTTTCTTTTTCCAAAAGTTGAAGTACATAGCGGGGTGGATTCGTACATATATTATCTTCAAAAAGCGAGGCGTTTCATTCATGCATACGATGTGGAAAGGCACGATCAGTTTCGGACTCGTCAATATCCCGATTAAACTGCATGCCGCAACGGAAGATAAAGATATCAAATTGCGTTCCCTTCATAAAAAATGCCATTCCCCGATCCGGTATGAAAAGGTTTGTCCGGTGTGCGAGGAAGAATTGGACGCAAAAGAAATCGTAAAAGGATACGAAATCGCGAAAGGAAAGTTTGTCGTACTGGAAGAGGAAGAACTGGAAGAACTGCGCAAACAGACAGAAGAAAAAGCAGTGGAAATTATGGATTTTCTTGATATGCGGGAGATCGACCCGGTCTATTTTAACCGGAGTTATTACATGTCCCCGAATGAAGGGGGCGTAAAAGCTTACGGCTTGTTGCGGAAAGCGCTGACCGAATCAGAGAAAGTCGGACTTGCCCGGATTGTTATGCGTTCAAAGGAGCAGCTCGCCGTTATCCGCGTGTATGAAAACACGCTTTTGATGGAAACGATCCATTACCCGGATGAAGTCCGGAAAGCATCTGACGTTCCGAATGTGCCGCAAGATGATGAAGTCTCGAAAAAAGAAATTGAGACGGCAATTTTGCTGATTGATCAGTTAACGACATCGTTTGAGCCTGAAAAATATACGGATGCATACCGGTCAAACCTGATGGCTTTAATTGAATCGAAACGGACCGGAAAAAAACTCGTCACGGCAAAAGTAAAAGAACCGGAAAACAATGTGACCGACCTGATGGCGGCGCTCCAGGCTTCCATTGACAGGGCAAAGCCGGCAAAAAAACCGGCAAAAAAACCAAAAAAAGCGGCCAAAACAAAGGCAAAAGAAGCGTAAAAACCGGGCGGTACCGGATAGCACGGGGAATGCCGGAAAATTTGCCGGAAAGCCTCCAATATGGTAAATTATTTCATATTGGAGGTTGATGATGAAAAGGCAGACGATTGTGCAATGGCTGTTCGTTTTACTGGTGCTTTCCTTCTGCACCTGGATTTTTTTTGAAATCGCCGGTCACTTCAACCAGGCGGAGATCCGGCATTTTGACCTTCCGATTATCTCATTTGTCCAGGGGAATATTTCCGGCCGGCTAACGAGCGTGATGCTGGCTGTTACCTTTCTCGGATCTGTAAAAGGGGCGGCGGCGGTCACCCTCTTTCTTTCCCTTGTGCTCTGGATCAAAAAATACCGTACACTAAGCCTTTATCTCGCTGTATCTGTCGCGCTTGGAGCCGGGGTTTTTAACACCATATTAAAATACATATTCAAGCGCCAGCGTCCCGATATTATGCGTGTCGTCCAGGAAACGGGTTACAGCTTCCCAAGCGGGCATTCGATGGGATCCATGATTTTATACGGCTGCCTCGTATTGATCCTGTTCCGCATTGCGAAACGCCGGTGGGTGAAGGTCGCGGGGACGCTGTTTGCCCTTTTATTGGTGCTTGCCATCGGCATTAGCCGCATCTATTTAGGGGTCCACTACCCGAGCGACGTTGCCGGAGGATATGCGGCCGGCCTTGTTTGGGTCATTTTATCTGCGCTTGCGTTGAACTTGTTTGAAAGAAAATTGAAATTGTAATAAAATATGGTGGAAATAAAAATATTTGGCGGTGGGTATGCGGAATTCCGGCGCGGACAGCCCCGCTTGGCCGGAAAGGGCTGCCCAGGGGCTGGAAAAGCCGTTGATGAGCGCTTGCTTTTTTTTAAAATTGTATTACAATATGTTGGTATGAATAAATGAAGCGTCCTGAAATTGTTGCCGGAGAGTTTGGCAATTGGGAGGGAATACTGAATGAAGATCTCGTTTAACCAGATTAAAAGTTTGCTAAATAAAAAATACGCCCTGTACTTTCTCATGGTTTTATTGTTCTGGGTAAAAACTTATATTGTCTATAAAGCGGAATTCAATCTGGATCTGCAAAACGGCATGCAGAAATTTTTGCTTGCCATCAATCCCATCAGCTCGGCACTGTTCTTCTTTGCGCTTGCGCTTTTCTTTAAGGGACGCGGCCGGATCATTGCAATGACTGTGATTGACGTGCTTTTGTCTGTTTTGCTGTACGCGAATGTATGCTATTACCGTTTCTTCAATGACTTCATTACGCTGCCGGTTTTGTCGCAGACGAAAAACTTCGGCGACCTCGGCGGGAGTGCAGCTGCATTAATGAAGCCTTATGATATTTTTTACTTTTTTGATACGATCATCCTCATTGCCTTGATTGCAACGAAAACCGTCAGGGCCAACGCAGGGAAAATCAACCGCCGCTCGCTTGCCGGGCTGATGATTGCCGCGATTGCATTTTTCATTTTTAATCTCGGGCTTGCCGAAGCGGACCGCCCGCAGCTTTTAACGCGGACTTTTGACCGTAGCTATATCGTGAAATATCTCGGTATGTACAATTACACGCTTTATGATGCGATCCAGACAACAAAATCGTCTGCACAGCGGGCGATGGCTGACAGCAGTGACGTGAGCGATGTGGAAAACTATGTGAAAGCGAACTATACCGAGCCGGACAGCAAATATTTCGGCGCGGCAAAGGGTATGAATGTCATTTACGTTTCACTTGAGTCGTTCCAGAACTTTTTGATCAATTACAAATTGGACGGCAAAGAAGTCACACCGTTTTTAAACTCGCTGACAAAGGATAAAAACACCTTTTATTTCGATAACTTTTTCCACCAGACAGGCCAGGGGAAAACGTCTGATGCCGAATTTATGATGGAAAACTCGCTGTTCCCGCTGCCGACGGGGTCTGTATTTACGACGAAAGCACAAAATACGTACCAGGCAGCACCTGCCATTCTTGGCCAGAAAGGCTATACATCGGCTGTTTTCCACGGAAACTATAAGACTTTCTGGAACCGTGACGAAATGTACAAATCGTTCGGCTATGACCGTTTCTTTGACGCCAAGTATTACGATATGAGCGACAAAAATACGTTAAACTACGGGATGAAGGACAAACCTTGGTTTAATGAATCGATGCAGTATTTGACCAAATTGCCGCAGCCTTTCTATACGAAGTTTATTACGCTTTCAAACCACTTCCCGTTTCCATTGGATGAAGAGGATGCTGACTTCCCGAAAGGCAATTTCGGTGATAAAACCGTTGATAACTATTTCCAAACCGCCCATTATCTGGATGAAGCGATGCAGCAGTTCTTTACCTATTTGAAGGAATCCGGGCTTTATGACCATACCGTGATTGTCATGTACGGCGACCATTACGGCATTTCGGAAAATCACAATGCGGCAATGGCGAAAGTGCTCGGTGTCCCTGAAATTACGCCATATTTGAACGCGCAGCTGCAAAGGGTGCCGCTGTTTATCCATGTTCCGGGCGTAAAAGGCGGGATCAAGCATACGTACGGCGGTGAAGTCGATGTAATGCCGACGGTGATGCATTTGCTTGGCGTTGATACAAAAGACTACATCCAGTTCGGGTCTGATCTTTTGTCCAGCCAGCATCGCCAAGTTGTTCCGTTCCGTAACGGCGATTTTGTCACCAATAAGTACACGCAAGTATCCGGAACGCTTTACGACAATGCGACCGGTGAAAAAGTCAATCCAAAACTTGGCAAAAATGATGAAAAGATTGCAAAAGAGATGCTGAATCTGTCTGATAAAGTGGTATACGACGACCTGCTCCGTTTCTACACACCAAAAGGTTTTACGCCGGTGAACCGGAACAAGTATGACTATTCCTTTGACCAGACGGATATGGCCGGGTTGCCGAAAACCTCCATTCCGGATTCAGCCAAAAAGAATAAATAAAGAAAACAAACCCCGGTGGAATGCAACCGGGGTTTGTTTTTTGTGCCAGGAAAAAGCATATCGTGAATGCATCATTCCGGCTTCTTTTATGGTTTTCAACAGGCATGTTTTCAATCATTTTTTAAAGAGCAAATCCCTGGCAGTTTGAAAATCATTTGTCGGTTGATTGCAGCTGAAGTTTTCACAGACATAAATGGTTGGTTGCCCGTTTATCATGGCATAATCTTCAATAAAAGGGGCGATTTTGGAGAGTTTCTTCTTTTCGCGCCTTTTTACTGCCATGAAGGAAATTTCGGGGTGAAAATTCTCCTGAATATGGCGGATAAAATCAACAGCTTTTTCTGTTTCATCATCCATAACGATCACCACTTCCTTCGTTGCCTGCTGTGCGTACATCACTGCCTGCATCATCATGGCGTGGGCATTGGGATCATCATGGATAACCTTGCTGAAGGCCTGAAACATTTGCTGGACTTTTTCTTCCAACGTAAAATCCCCGGTCAGTTTCGCCAGCCTTAACAATTGGCAGGCTGCGACACTGTTCCCGGAAGGCAGTGCCCCGTCATAAGACTCCTTTTGCCTGACGAGCAATGGCTCATCGTCGTTTCCGCTAAAGAAAAAGCCTCCTCCATGTCCGTCCCAAAATAAATCAATCATATTGCCGGCCAGTCTTTTTGCTTCCGCCAAATAAAAAGGGGCAAAAGTGGACTCATACAGTTCCATATATCCCCACAGGAGAAAGGCATATTCGTCTATAAAACCTTTGTTTTTTACTTCGCCATCGCGGTATCTTACCATTACCCGGCCATTTTGGATCAAGTTGTCCCTTATAAAAGAAACCGCTTTTTCTGCAGCCTGCACATAAGATGGTTGATAAAAAACACGCCCCGCTTTTGCGAGTGCTGCAATCATTAAGCCGTTCCATGCCGTTAAAATTTTATCATCGCGGAACGGGCGCACCCGTTTTTCCCGGTGCTGGAACAAGCTTTGCCGTGCCGTTTCTAATTTTTCCGCCAGCGCTGCAGGAGAAAACCCTTCCTTTTTTGCAATTGTTTCCAAATGGGTTGTAATCTGGTTCGGAATATTTTTTCCTTCGAAATTTCCCTGCCCGGTAATGCCGTATGCCTGGCAAAAGAGCGTGCCCAACTGTTCCCCCAGCACATCTTTTACTTCTTTAGGCGTCCACACATAAAACTTTCCTTCCTCGCCTTCCGAGTCGGCATCTTCCGCGGAATAGAATCCGCCATCCGGATGGGCCATATCACGCAGCACATACTTGATGATTTCTTCCGTTATTTTTTTGTACCGGGCATTTTTCGTCATCCGGAAAGCATCGGTATAGGCCAGTGCAAGCAGCGCATTGTCATAAAGCATTTTTTCAAAGTGGGGCACCAAAAATTTTTCATCAACGGAATAGCGGGAAAAACCGTAACCAATATGGTCATAAATTCCCCCGCGCGCCAGCCCGTCCAATGTTTTTGTTGCCATCGCAAGCGCATCCCGGTTTTCATAAAATTTGGCATACATGAGTAAAAATACAAGTGAATGCGGCATTGGAAATTTCGGCGCCTTGCCAAAACCGCCGTAGCGGGGATCAAAAGCCTGCTTGTAAGTTTGGAAAGCGCGCCCGGTCGTTTCTTTCGTTAAAGCCGTTTGTTCTCCTTTTTCCCGGCTTGCCTCGAGCGCCTGTTTGACTTGTGCCCCCACATCCTTGATCCGGTCCGGATTTTCGGTGTATTGTTGGGATAAATAATGCAACACTTCTTTAAAACCGGGCATCCCATACCGGCTTTCCCGCGGAAAATAGGTTCCGGCATAAAAAGGGACCTTCTCCGGCGTCAAAAATACGCTCAACGGCCAGCCGCCCTGCCCGGTCATCATTTGGCAAACAAGCATATAAATGGCATCAATATCCGGCCGCTCTTCCCTGTCCACCTTAATCGCCACAAATTTCTCATTCAGGATCCGCGCCACCTCTTCATTTTCAAAAGACTCCCGCTCCATCACATGGCACCAGTGGCAGGTCGAATAGCCGATGGAAACAAAAACCGGCTTGTTTTCCCGCTTCGCTTTCGCAAAAGCGTCTTCGCCCCACGGATACCAGTCAACCGGATTACGGGCGTGCTGCAGCAAATAAGGCGATTTTTCATGAATTAACCGATTGAATGGTCTGTTTTCACCCAAGACATTCCCTTCTTTCTTTCAATTCCTTTGTCATCAGTTTACCTGAAACAAAAAGGCGCTACAAATGCTTGAAATCGCACGGCTCCGCAATTAAGCAGGGGAAGAGGCTTCAGCACGTGATTTGTCCGGTTTCACCGCCGCAAATGTAAGCCCTGCCGCCACCAGGCAGAAACCGGCCATGATCACCATGCTGATCTCAACTCGCCCTTTCATAAAATTGGCCATAAATAACGGGCCTGCCGCCACGCCGATATAGCGCATCGAACTGTAAATGGCGCTGATCGTCCCGCGGACTTCTTTTTCAATCGACTGGTTAATCAGCGCATCCAACGGCGTAAGAGAGGCACCGATTCCGATTCCGCAAATGAGAAAGGTCCCCATTAAATAGAAAAAACGGTCCGAAAAGGAGATCTCGAGCACGGAGGCTCCGGTAATAAGCACACTGGAGAAAATAATCCATTTCATCAGTACCATGTTTTCTTTAATGATTTTCCCTGTTATAAAGGAAGAAAGGCACAGCGCCGCAAGCGGGACGGCCAAAATAAACCCTTTCTTCACGCCGTGGTAGCCGTACTGGTCTTCCAGATTGGACGACAAATAAAACAGCACCGCAAACAAAATAAACATCACGATGGCCCCGATCGCAAATACGGACGCCAGCCAGCGCCAGTGCTGGCGGAACACCTTTTTCGTATTCGATATAAATGCTTTGATTCCCGGACCCTGTTTTTCTTGTGCCGGCCTTTTGACAAGAAACAAAACAGACAGGATAGAGATCAGGCAAAAGACCGGGATGGCCGCAAAAGGCAAAAACCAGATCAACCCTGCCAGAAAGGATCCGAGAATCGGGCTCAATACTTTTCCAAATGTATTGGCCGTTTCAATAATGCCGAGGGTGGTGCTCACATCCCGGTTGCGGCGGAACATATCGCCGACAAGCGGCAATACGATCGGTGCCGCGCCGGCCGTCCCGACGCCCTGCAAAGTCCGGCCGACCAAAATAAGGGAATACGGGTGATCGAGTTGCCAGGCAGCATATGCCGAAATCGCCCCTCCGGCAGCCGTAATCGCAAGTGACGGGATAATGACCATTTTTCGGCCGTATCTGTCCGATAAAAATCCGGCAACCGGAATAAGGAAAATGGCGACAATTGAATAAAAGGTGATAATATAGCTGGATTGGACTTTGGTGATGCCCAGTTTGTCCTCCATGAGGGGAAGGACCGGAATCAACATTGAATTCCCCAGTGTCATAATCAGGGGAATGGACGATAATGCAACAATCGCCCATCTTTTTTGATGGATTTCATTGTTTTTATCGGATAAAGGTGTGTTCGTTGTCAAATGATCCATTGTCTGTATTTTCCTTTCTTCTTCTCAATGTCAGCACTCTTCTTTACTATCTGCCCAACCGAAGACATTTATGAATGGAAAAAACGGGTTTTCTTTCTCATCATTTTTTAACAAACCATTCATATCTTTTTCTTTTCATTCGGTTAGCATATAAGAAAAAGCGGATTCTCCTTGATCATGCGCTGTCCGGAGCTATAATAAGGGCAGCGGAAAAGAAAGAGTTCCGGCAAAAGAACTTCGAGGGGGAATCATCATGAAACGGATATTACTGGTAGAAGATGAAAAAAATCTGGCCCGTTTTATTGAGCTGGAGTTAAGGCATGAAGGATACGAAGTGAAAGTGGCGTATGACGGACGGGAAGGGCTGCAGTCGGCTTTGGAGGAGGACTGGGATGTGATTCTCCTTGATTTAATGCTGCCGAAACTGAACGGCCTTGAAGTATGCCGCCGCTTACGACAGGAAAAAGAAACACCGGTCATCATGATTACCGCCCGGGACAGCATTATGGACCGGGTATCCGGGCTTGACCACGGGGCGGATGATTATATTGTCAAACCATTTGCGATTGAAGAATTGCTCGCGAGGCTAAGGGCCATTTTCAGAAGGATGGAGTACGCCGAGCCCCAAAAAGCGGCGCTAACAACGTACAAGTTCCGTGACCTTGTGCTGGAAAAAGAAAGCCGGCTTGTTAAAAAGGCAGGAAAAACGATTGAATTGACAAAACGGGAATACGACTTGCTGCTTACGCTTTTGGAAAATAAAAATATTGTCATGACCCGTGAAGCACTCCTGAACAAAGTATGGGGATATGAAACCGAGGTCGAAACGAATGTTGTCGATGTGTATATCCGGTACTTGCGCAATAAAATTGATACAGAAGGCGAAGACAGCTATATACAGACAGTGCGGGGGACAGGATATGTGATGCGCGAATGAGAGCGGTAAAACACTGGCTGCAAAAAAGTTCCTTGAAAGTAAAATGGTCCGTTGGCGCAAGTATTGCGATCTTTTTAACGTTTCTGATTTTCGGTTTTTTCCAGTATACGCTGATCAGCAGATGGCTTTTGCATGAAGAGGCGACTTCGGTGTCCGAGGCGCTGGATGATTTGAACAACAAGGGGGAAAACATCGATGACATTTTATCGAACCGGACGCTCTTTCAGCAGGTGCTGGAAAAAGACCAGTCGATCCGGATTATCAATGCGGACGGAAAGGAAATGCTTGTCGTAAAAAGCATTCATTCCACCGATGCAAAAGTGCCGTTTGTGCCGGTGAACGAAAAACGGGTCAGCCTGATCCGCGCGGGCAATCATCAAATTTTAGTCGGAAGGAGCCCGTTCCGCTCCCAATCGTTCAACGGCTATATTGAAGTGATCTATCCTTTATACCGGTATGAAAATTTAATGCGGAATGTTCTGTTTGTCATGATGGTCGCCGGATGCGTGGGCTTGCTTTTGAGTGCTTTTCTCGGGTTTATGATGGCAAAAAATTTCCTCAAACCGCTGAAAAAGCTCTCTTCCACGATGCAAAGCATCCGCAAAAAAGGATTCCAAGAACGGATGGAGCCGAGCGCCTCTAAAGACGAAATGGGGGAATTGACCAATATTTTTAACGATATGATGGACCAAATTGAACAGTCGTTCCGGCAGCAGAAACGGTTTGTCGAGGATGCTTCCCATGAATTAAGGACCCCCGTCCAAGTGATGGAAGGGCACTTAAATTTGTTAAACCGGTGGGGGAAAAATGACCCTGCGATTCTTGAAGAGTCGCTCCAGGCTTCGCTGCAGGAATTAAGCAGAATGAAAAAACTGGTGGAGGAACTGCTCGATCTTTCGCGGGCGGAAGAAGCCAAAATATTGGCCAATGAGGAAAAAGCAGATCTTTTGGCGGTCACAGAAAGGGTGATCCGCAATTTTAAAATGATCCATCAGCAGTTCGACTTCAATTTTCAATATGATCCCAATCAGGCCTATGACATCCAAATGAGCGAGAACCATCTTGAGCAGGTGCTGATCATTGTATTTGATAATGCGATAAAATATTCCGACCGCATTTATAAAGTCGATATCCGCCTCAAGCAGGAAAAGGGGAGGGCCATGTTAACGGTAAAAGATTACGGCATCGGGATCCCGAAAGAAGATTTGCCGCAAATTTTCCACCGCTTTTACCGGGTGGATAAAGCAAGGAGCCGCGCAAAAGGCGGGAACGGACTCGGGCTCGCCATTGCCAAACAACTGACTGAAGGATATTCCGGCACGATAGAAGCAGCGAGCGAGGTTGGTAAAGGGACCGAGATCCGGTTTACATTCCCCCTTGTCGCAAAACAAAAAACAGGTGGAAAAGAGGGCGTTTCGAAAAAATGAAACGTTCTTTTTTCTTTTTAAAGAAAAGGTGCAGGGCCGTGTCTGGCAAGGTGCCCGCCTTTCGCCCGTGATGGGTAAGTCTTTTGATACGCAAAAAAACGGGAACTGTCAGAACCAACTGTAAGTTTTATCGAGAAGGCAGAGCCGTTAAAAATCAATGCCGACTTCTGTCATTTCATGTTCGCTTTTTTTCAGGAGCCGGATTTCCAGGATGCCATCCCGGTATTTTGCGGTCGTCCCTTTCCTGCGTACCGGGGAAGGCAGCCGTATCACCTGTTCCGAGTCCGGTTTTGGAAATGATTTTAACATGACTTGAAGGGAAGTGTGGAAGATTTTTAAGCCTGTGAGCATGCTTTCCTCCTGGATAGGGACGCGGATAAAAATAAAATCCAGTGTTTCAAATATTTCTATAGACGGGGCGCCCGTATCCGGGGAAGAGGGAGCCGGATCATCGGCCCCGTCCCCCTTTTTGAACGCGGCGCCCCATTCGTCCCATTGAGAAAGGGCTTGGTTGATATGTTCCTGTACAGGCGGAAACGGCATATTCATCATCTTGAAGATCTCTTCGGTGAACGGAAACGTTTTCCATGGGAACATTTTTCTGCTCCTTTCTGCAACGGGGATATAATAAAATATGCGGTTTTGAACAATCAGGTGAGGCAAATGCAGCATCACTTTCCGGGAAAAAAACAGAATGAATCACTATTCATGCAAATTTTTAAAAATAAGAGTTTTTAACTTTATCTATTACGCTTACAGTGCTAAAATTGAGTTTGTAAGCGTTACAGCTTTCAAAATTCTTTATCGTTACATAATTTCATGGTTCCGTTTTGGTATCCGCCAGACGAAATCATACGAAAGTGAATAAGGGACGAAGGGCTGGAGGTTTTTCAAAATGAATGCAACTACACCAAAGGGATTTTGGGAAAGTTTTTCCGGGCCTAATCTTGGGTATGTCATGGATTTATATGAACAATACCTGGAAGATCCGGAGAGCATCGACGAAGAGGCGAGAAAAGTATTTGACCAGTGGGGCGCGCCCGCTGTTTCCGAAGGCGGGAGCCCGACACAGGGGCAGGCGGATATTTCTTTCCAATTGCCGGCAAACCCGACGATTTTCAGCAAAATGGTCGCTGCCGTCAAATTGGCGGACAATATCCGGACTTTTGGCCATCTCGCAGCGGATATCAACCCGCTCCAAAAACCTGTTGGGGATGTCAGAAGAATTGAACTGGGAGAATTTGATTTAACCGAAGAAGATTTGAAAAAAGTGCCGGCATCCTTTATTTGCCCGGATGCACCTAAAAGGGTCAAAAACGGGCTTGATGCCATCAATTATTTAAAAGAAGTGTACACCCAAAAAGTTGCCTTTGAGTTTGACCATATTCACGACATGGAAGAAAAGCACTGGCTGCAACGGACTGTTGAATCGGGCAGCTTTTTCCGCGAACTCAGCCGGGAACAGAAAATCGGCATTTTAAAACGCCTTTCCGATGTGGAAGGATTTGAAAAATTTATCCACCGGACATTTGTCGGGCAAAAGCGTTTTTCCATTGAAGGGCTTGATGCGCTCGTTCCGCTGATGGAACAAATGATTATTGAAGCGGTAAAAACAGGTGTGAAAACCGTTAATATCGGCATGGCGCACAGAGGCCGCCTCAATGTGCTTGCCCATATTCTTGAAAAACCGTATGAGCTCATTTTTGCAGAATTCAAGCATGCTTCCAATAAAGATTTAATCCCTTCCGAAGGATCGATCGGCATTACGTACGGATGGACCGGCGACGTTAAATACCATCTCGGTGCGGACAGAAAAGGGCAAAACGGCGGACCGATCGGCGCGCGCATCGTACTTGCCAACAATCCGAGCCATTTGGAAGTTGCCGATCCTGTTGTCGAAGGGTATACACGCGCCGCGCAGGATAACCGGAACAAAACGGGCTATCCGGACCGCGATCCGGACCGCGCCTTTGCGATTCTTGTCCACGGGGATGCCGCATTTGCGGGGCAGGGCATTGTCGCAGAAACGCTGAACATGAGCAAACTGAACGGATACGGGACAGGCGGGACGATCCATATCATCGCCAATAACAATATCGGGTTTACGACCGAAACGTATGACTCGCGGTCAACGAAATATGCTTCCGATCCGGCAAAAGGTTATGAAGTGCCGATCCTCCATGTGAATGCGGATGATCCGGAAGCATGCGTACAGGCGGCGCTGTTTGCGTATGCTTACCGCGAAAAATTCCATAAAGATTTTGTGATCGACCTAGTCGGCTATCGTCGCTATGGCCATAACGAAATGGATGAACCGATGGTAACCAACCCGGTAATGTACCATGCAGTGCACAATCATCCGACGGTCAGGGCCATTTACGGTGAACAGCTTGCAAAAGAAGGCGTCCTGACAGCCGAAGAGGTCAAAACCATCGATGAAGCCGTCCAGAAAAAACTGCAGGCGGCTTACGAAAAAGTGCCGGACGGCGAAGCGGAACCCGATACGGCCATGGAACCCCCTGAAAATGTGAAAAAAGGTTATTTGAGCATGGAAACAGGGGTGCCGGAACAGGAACTGCGGGCTTGGAACGCTGAATTGCTCGCCTGGCCTGAAAACTTCCATGTCTTTAAAAAACTGGCGCGGATTTTGAAACGCCGCGAACACGTCTTTGACGGCAAGGGAAAAATTGACTGGGCCCATGCGGAAGCGCTCGCGTTTGCAGCCATTTTAAAAGATGGCGTGCCGATCCGGTTTACCGGCCAGGATACACAGCGCGGCACGTTCGCTCAGCGCAATCTCGTCCTGCACGACGAACAGACGGGGGAAGAATACATTCCGCACCATCATCTGTCCGGCGTTCAAACTTCATTTGCCATTTATAACAGTCCGCTGACTGAAGCTGGCGTCGTTGGCTTTGAATACGGCTATAACGTCTTTTCGCCAGATACGCTCGTCATTTGGGAAGCCCAGTTCGGCGATTTTGCAAACATGGCGCAAGTGATGTTTGACCAGTTCATTTCATCTGGCAGGGCAAAATGGGGGCAAAAATCAGGGCTTGTCATGATGCTGCCGCACGGATACGAAGGACAGGGTCCGGAACATTCAAGCGGCAGGGTGGAACGCTTCCTGCAACTGGCAGCGGAAAACAACTGGACAGTGGCAAATGTTTCGACAGCCGGCCAATACTTCCATATTTTAAGAAGGCAGGCAAAATGGCTGGCAAAAGAAGAAATCCGCCCGCTCATTCTCATGACGCCAAAAAGCCTGCTTCGCCACCCGCTGGCATCTGTAGAGCCGTCTGTACTGACGGACGGAAAATTCCACACCGTGCTGGAAGGCCCGGGTACGAAAAATACGGATGCAGTCGAAAGAATCCTGCTTTGCAGCGGGAAAGTGGCTGTAGACTTGGAAGAAAAGCTGAACAGTGCGGAAAATACCAGCTGGCTGCATACGGTAAGGGTTGAGCAAATTTATCCTTTCCCTGAACAGGAATTAAAGGAAATGTTCGCGCGCTTTAAAAACGCGAAAGAAATTGTATGGATGCAAGAGGAGCCGAAAAATATGGGTTCCTGGTCTTTCGTTGAAGCGTATTTAAGAAAGCTGGCGCCTCAGGGAGCGGAAATCCGGTACATCGGCCGGCCGAGAAGATCAAGCCCGTCGGAAGGCGACCCGGTCGTCCATAAAAAGGAACAAAACAGAATTCTGACTGAAGCCATTACCCGCCCTTAAACGGCGGCCCGCTCCTTCCAAAGGGGCGGGGGCTTCAATATGCGCAAAATAACCGCTGCTTTGCCCGCTTCATCCTGCAGCCCGCACATGCCGCGCTGCTCGGAAGATGAAGGAGGAGGCTTTGATATAAAAAAAGTGATACTTTTAAGGGAGGACAAGTGTTGTGGCTGAAATTAAAGTGCCTGAACTGGCAGAATCCATCACGGAAGGAACCATTGCACAATGGTTGAAACATCCGGGGGACCATGTGGACAAAGGTGAATATATTGTAGAACTTGAGACAGATAAAGTAAATGTAGAAGTCATTTCGGAAGAAGAGGGTGTCGTCCAGTCCCTCCTTTTTGAAGAAGGGGACACAGTACAAGTTGGCGATGTCATTGCAATTGTCGGCGAAGGAACAGGGGAAAACAGTGCAACGCCATCCGCGCCGCAAAAAGAAGCGGAAGCACCACAACCGGCACAAGCAGAGGCGCCGGCACAAACACAAGCTTTTGCTGCGGAACAGCAAAAGCCGGCGCAAACACAAGCGTCTGCTCCGGAACAACAAAAGCCGGCTCAGGAAGAAAGCGAAAGCCGCCCGATTGCTTCTCCGGCTGCCCGCAAACTGGCACGCGAAAAAGGCATTGACTTATCGCAAGTGCCGGCAGTGGATCCGCTTGGCAGGGTAAGGAAACAAGATGTGGAAACTTTCAATCCGCAAGCTGCGGCAAAAGCGCCGGCAGCACCGGAAAAACCTGCAGCTGGAAAAGTTGTGCCGGAAGAAGCCGGCAAACCGATTGAAAGAATCCGCATGTCACGCCGCCGCCAGACGATCGCAAAACGGCTCGTTGAAGTGACACAGACAACGGCGATGCTGACGACATTCAACGAAATTGATATGACAGCTGTCATGGATTTAAGAAAGCGGAAAAAAGAACAGTTCGTTAAAGATCATGACATCCGTCTCGGTTTTATGTCGTTCTTTACAAAAGCCGTGGTTGCGGGATTGAAGAAATATCCGTATGTTAATGCGGAGATTCAGGGCAATGAGCTGCTGCTGAAAAAATATTATGATATCGGCATTGCAGTATCCACAGAAGAAGGGCTTGTCGTACCGGTTGTCCGGGATTGCGACCGGAAATCGTTCGCGGAAATTGAAGCGGATATTGCTGCATTTGCCCAAAAAGCACGCGATAATAAACTTGCATTAAGCGATCTGCAGGGGGGAACCTTTACGATTACAAACGGCGGTGTCTTCGGCTCGTTGTTCTCGACACCGATTATCAACGGGACACAGGTTGGTATCCTCGGCATGCACACCATACAAAAACGCCCGGTTGCAGTCGATGGAGACCGAATTGAGATCCGCCCGATGATGTACGTGGCGCTTTCCTATGACCACCGCGTCATTGACGGAAAGGATGCTGTCGGTTTCTTGAAAACGGTGAAGACATTAATTGAAAACCCTGAAGATTTGCTGCTGGAATCTTAATAGTATGAAAGAAAAGCATCGGTTTTGCCGATGCTTTTCTTTTTGGTGCCCTTTAAGGGTTGGCAATCCAGACGCTTTTGACTTCCGTATAGTTTTGGAGTGCGTAAGAACCCATTTCACGTCCAATGCCGGATTGTTTATAACCGCCAAACGGGGAAGCGGCATCAAACACATTGTAGCAGTTGACCCAAACTGTGCCCGCACGGAGACGGTTTGCAATATAGTGCGCATTGGCCACATTTTCCGTCCAAACCCCTGCCGCAAGCCCGTACTCGCTGCTGTTGGCGCGGCTGATTACTTCATCAAGGGATTCATATGGCATGGCCGCAATAACAGGACCGAAAATTTCCTCTTTGGCGATCGTCATCTCATCACGGACATCTGCAAAAATCGTCGGTTCAACAAAGAAGCCTTCTTCACGCGGTTTTTTCCCGCCTGTTACAATTTCCGCTCCTTCATCGAGTCCTTTTTCAATGTAATTCAAAACGCGCGCTTGCTGCTCATCTGAAACAAGCGGCCCCATTTCCGTATCTTTATTGAGCCCGAAGCCCTGCTTAATCGACTGGGCGTGGGAGGCCATATCGGCAATGACATTATCAAAATGTTTCTTTTGAATGAACACGCGCGAACCGGCACAGCATACTTGCCCCTGGTTGAACATGACACCGTTTAAGGCGCCAGGAATCGCTTTCGACAAGTCGGCATCTGGCAAAATAATATTCGGGGATTTTCCGCCAAGTTCGAGCGTCACCCGTTTTAACGTTTTCGAGGCATTGGCCATAATCAGTTTTCCGACTTCAGTAGAACCGGTAAAGGCAATTTTATCTACAAGCGGGTGGTCGACAAGGGCGGCTCCGGCAGTTTCCCCAAAGCCTGGCACAATATTGACAACGCCGTCCGGGAAGCCAGCCTCGCTTACCAGCTGCGCCAAGTAAAGGGCGGAAAGCGGCGTTTGTTCAGCCGGTTTTAAGATAATCGTGCAGCCGGTCGCAAGCGCGGCACCCATTTTCCACATTGCCATTAAAAGAGGGAAGTTCCAAGGGATAATTTGCCCGACAACCCCGACCGGTTCATGGCGGGTATAGTTAAAGTAAGGGCCGTTTACGGGAATGGTCTGGCCGGTGATTTTCGTTGTCCAGCCGGCATAATACCGCATATGTTCGATGGCAAGCGGAATATCGGCATTTGCCGTTTCACGGATCGGTTTCCCGTTGTCGAGCGTTTCGAGCTGCGCCAGCGCTTCCCGGTGCTCTTCCATCAGATCCGCCAATTTATACATTAACCGGCTTCTATCGGCAGGGTTCATCCGCGGCCACGGGCCTTCGTCAAATGCTTTTCTGGCTGCTTGTACGGCACGGTCGATATCTTGTTTATCCCCTTCATAGATCGTAGCCAGCGTTTCGCCGGTAGCCGGATTCGGCGTATCAAATGTTTTTCCGGATGCACTTTCAACAAATTGCCCGTTGATGAACATTTTCTTTTTGCCCTGAAGGAAATGCTGAACCCTTTCATCCAACTGCACGGTTAATTGTTCCATTCCAACCCCTCCATTTATGTTAATTTCAAGGAGACAAGCCTCCTTATATACTTGCTTTGTGCGCCAGCCTGTCAGCGCTTACATCCATATTCTACTAAATATCAAAAATAGACGCAATAGAAATCATTCGAATAATTTGAACATAATCTGCGGAAAATCGCAAAAATTCGACATACCCCTTTATGAATAATTATTCGCTACTAATTTTCTAATAAAAAATAATTATTTTATCTTTTTATTTTACTAGTTTCATATTATAATCTATATATACATATATTTTAAGAAACGAGGGATAAAATTGACAATGAATGAGAGAATGGCACTAAAAATCCGCCTGGAGCAGCTGGAAGACGCTGAGATTCGGGTTATACAGGAATTCCAAAAAGAACGGGAAAATATTTTTAAAAGATTAAGGGAGCTGGATGAAAATGAAGGCCAGCAGGTAAAAGCATCCGGCAAACCGGAATATGTATCTTTTAATGCACTTGCGTCCGTCTCGCCGGAAACCTCAGGCGGCGAAGCCCTTACGAATGAAAGAAAGGTGCGGAAATCGCGGTCGTCAAAAAAGGGCAGGTCGGGCAAGATGAGAGAAGAGGCTATCCAAATACTAAAAAACGTTTCGGAACCGATCAGAGGGGCTGAACTGCAGCGGATGATCGAAGAAAAAACCGGCTATAAAATCGCTAATATGACCTCTTTCATGAAATCCGTCGAAAAACTCGATCCGCGTATCCGCAAACCGGACCGTGGGTTGTACGAATTTGTGAATGATACAGCAAATACGGAAGAACCGCATCAGGAAATGGAGCAAAATGAGAACTTGCCGGAGGAAAACGAGGCAGTTACTGAACAGAAGTAAACCTGTATAAAAAATCCCCGGAAACCCGGGGCTGTAAACAACATAAAAGCGGCGGGAACACATCAACTGTGACCCGCCGCTTTTTTATATTTTGATGATCAGATACAATTATGAATTGGATTCTTCCTTCGGCGGATGGGACTGATAAAATTTTTTCTGAATCAGTGTTTGTCCGATCATAAAGAGCCCGCTCACTGTCCAGTACAGCGGCAGAACCGCCGGAGCTGAAAAAGAAACAAAAAGGATCATGATCGGCGACATGAGCATCATATATTTCATTTGTTTCTTCTGTTCCTCAGGAATACCGATCAGTGAAATTTGGGCTTGGATAAAATAAATGACACCAGCGAGAATGGCCATCGGAATATCTGTTTGTCCGAGATTAAACCATAAAAAGGAGTGGGTGGCGATTTCTTTCGAGCCGCGGATCGCATAATAAAACCCCATTAAAATCGGCATTTGGATGATAATCGGCAGGCAGCCCATATTCAGCGGGTTAACGCCGTGTTTTTGATACAACCCCATCATTTCCTGCTGCAGCTTTGCCTGTTCTTCTTTCGTTTTGGCCGCTTTGATTTTTGTCTGCAGCTTATCCATTTCCGGCTTCAAAACTTTCATTTTATCCTGCATGATTTGCTGTTTTTTGAATGTATGCAGCATAAAAGGCATGAGAATCAGCCGGATGATTAACGTCAAAACAATAATGGCAATCCCGTAATCACCATGAAGCAGCTGGGCCGTTGCTTTAATGACAACTGAAAACGGGGAAACAAAATAATGATGGAAAAATCCAACGCTGTGCGTGCTGTTTGTTGAATTTGAACATGCGCTTAAAACGAACAGCAAACTGCTTAAAACCAATGTAAAACTGAAAAATCTTTTCATGAAATATCCTCCTTTAGTATATTGCACAAATCCTGTCCTTTCTGACCGGTCTTAAATCCGGTTCCGAATCAGGATCTTCAGAAGGATATGTCCGTATTCTGACGCAACTTAAAATCCAAATCGTAAAGAAATTGCACCGGCATTCCGCAGCCGGGCGGGTGTGTACAGTAAAATCCTGCATGACGGCGGCAGGCCTTGCTTCAACAAACGCTGCCGGCCTGATCACAAACCGGCTCAAATAAAGAAAACCTGCTGCCAGTACGTAAAATGACAGCGTGCAGACGGCCGGGTCATTTACAAAATCGATGATGTTTTGAATCAAAGCTATTCACTCACTTTAAAGAGATCAGTACAAAGTATACTTTAATTTTGTCTGTTTTACAATCGTAATCATCATTTTACCATACACTGCGAAAGAATCCTAATTTAAGGGAGGGGGAGGTATGTGTCAAGTTTTTCTCGACAAGGTTTAAATATCGGGTATTCCAAGACACTCTTTTTGTACACTTTCGGCTACCGTGCTTTACTTGCTCGGTGTAATTTTCGGAAAAGATGTAATATTTCCGTATAAAGATGGATAACGGGGATGTTGAGGCGCGCGAAATTCACTCGCTTTCCGCGGGCGGCCGGCGAGCCTCCTCGCTCGTACCTCGCTGCGGGGTCTCTCCTGGCTCGCTTTTCCCGCAGGAGTCTCGTAAATTTCGCGCGCCTCAACGATCAGTCCCCACTGAGCCAGGCTTAAAACGAAAGCTCTAATATTTTGCTTAAATGTCCCATTGCCGATGAACTGCTTGAATGCAGGGCAACTGATCCGTGCTTTACGCCCACTGACGGGCGTACAGGCTGCTTGAGTAGTTGAGACATCCTGATGGATTGTTTCAAGTTCCGTTGCTTTCTCTCGCTTCTTGAACGGTGTTTCAGATAGGCTTCTCTCAATGTCCCATTGAGCATGCCTTGTTTGATTTTCACCATGGCTTCTGCGCCAAGTTCACTCCAATGCATGCCCCTTTTTTTCATCCTGAAGGAGATATGCCTTTGGTTCGATTCCATCGCTCCTAGGCCTCTCGCACCTTCCGGCACGTTTTTCACCCTGTCCCTCCAGTCAAAAATGCGGTCCCAGTTTTTCAAGATATACGAACGGAATTCCTTGATTTTCTTGAGAGCCTTTTTATCCGTCAAGGTGCTTTCGTGCGTATCCAAATATAACGTGAATTGGTCCAGGTTATGCGTTCTAATCGCTTTTCTAATTTGCTCCTTGATCTCGCTCTTTCCGCCCCCAAATGTCCTTATGATGGCTTGTGCAACGTGGTAGGTATCCAGCTGGTTGAGCACCGGAAATTCCGACTGTGAGAATGCTGTTTGAAACCGTTCAGCTGTGTACCCAGCACCTCCATCACTGTTTGTAATGACTTGCGCTTTTTCGAGGGAATAGGTGTTGGCAGCTGTGGCTTGGACTTCATCCCAAAATGTCTGAATGTCTTCCGTCGTCATGATGACTGTGGGCTGACGCAGGGAGACCCTTTTTCCATTGGTTTCCCAACCTTCATAGAGAATGGCATGGCGGACTTCCATACCCTGTTTCTTTTCCAGTCCCCGGATGAATACGCCATCTGCTTCGGAAAACAGGTAGTCTACCTTCTTCCCATCAGGCAGTGAAGCAGCTATTTCCATCTCTTCTACAAGGGCCTTGTCGGCTTCCACCTGCGTTTTTCCTACGCGTTTCACCATTTCCCCTACAGTTGTATGACTAAGACTCACGGCTGTCCATTCTTTTAAAATATTCGCCACCTCCCGATAGGTGTTCTCACTTGCCAACTCTGCCACCTTTAATTCCACTAACGGGCTATATCTCCGGTGGGGTACCAGCCCCAAGCATTCATCCAAGGGATAATGTGAGTTCCCTCTCTTATCACGCATTAATGAACGTTTAAAAGTCACACTTCCAAATAGAAACTGAACGCTTCTGTTATCACTACGGCAGTACTCCCAGCCTTCCTCCAACTTCTTTTGTTTAATTGTTTTATCTAACTCCTCAAATACATCCCCAACCCATTGTGTAAAAGCCTTCTGCATCAGAAGTTTAAGCTGTTCTTCAAATTCGATAAGACTCTTTGTATCCTTTAATAATCCAGCAATTATTGATATAATATCCATGGGAAGACCTCTCTCTCTAGATGTTCATCTTGAAGTGTACAATTAGATGATAGAGCGTCTTCCCATTTTTTTCCACTCATTTGCCCCTTCGAGTAAAATTTTACACATACGAGGGGGAGTATGCCCGGGCAGCATGAAAATGGAAAAATTTTTACGCGCATATAAAACGGGACTGCCCGGATGGACAGTCCTCAGTTACGCTGTTAGTGAATGTCTTTCTTCTTAAATCTGCCGCCGCGCACTTCTGATATGTTTCCAACCGCGATAAAGGCGCTTTTGTCAAATTCTTCTACAATCGATTTCAATTTTGCTTCCTCAAGGCGGGTGATGACGCAGAAAATGACTTTTTTATTGTCTCCGGTATAAGCGCCTTCCCCGTTTAGATAGGTTACCCCGCGGCCGAGGCGGGCCATGATCGCATCACCGATGTCATACATCTCGTCGCTGATGATCCATACCGATTTGGATTCATCCAGCCCCTGTACAACCACGTCGATTGCTTTTGTGGCGATAAAATAGGTAATGACCGAATACATAGCATATTTCCAGCTGAACACAAAGCCGGCACAGGTAAAAATGAAGAGATTGAGACCGAGTATGATTTCACCGACAGAGAAAGGAAGCTTTTTGTTTAATAGAATGGCAAGCGCTTCTGTTCCGTCAAGGCAGCCACCCCAGCGGATGACAAGGCCGACGCCGATGCCAAGGATAATACCGCCAAAAACCGTACACAGCAGCAAATCATCCGTAAACACTTTTACAGGGGTCAGCAGGATGGTTGTCACCGACATGATGGAGATGCCGTAAAGGGTGGTCAAGGCAAAAGTTTTCCCGATTTGCTTGTACCCGATATAAAAGAATGGGAGATTTAAGATGAAAATAACTGGCCCCAGTTTCCAGCCGGCAAGGTGGGAAAGGATAATCGAGATGCCGGTGATGCCGCCGTCCAGAATCTGGTTCGGGACAAGGAACAGCTCGAGGGCAACCCCCATAATCATCGCGCCGAGGCTGACAAAGATAAAACGCTGGCCAAGTACCGCCCACTTATTTTTCTTCTGCCTGAATTGGGCATATGTTTTTGCCGTTTCTTCCATATTTTATCCCCTTTCCAAATGTTTTTGTGAAAAAATGTACATTTTACGCATACATAAGCCGTTCCTTTAAGAGCGGGGTTTTCCAAAGCCAAGGATTTTTCCCTGAACCGGAGAACGAAAAAATATTTACAATGAAGGACGCTCCCGATCAAACAGATGAGAAAAAGCGGTATAAATATCTATAATATAATTACTCAACTTTCGCACCTAGAAAATCATAATAAATTCAGTGCTGGCTAATGTCTATTACGTCTCAGATACAGCACTTGACAGTAAAATTAATATATGAAAAAACACCTCTACTTTTGGTATAGTTGATTTATCGAAAATCACTACCAAATAGAAGAGGTGTCTCCTACTATGATAGCGAAAAACAGCCTGAATAATCAACTACCAAATGAAATAAAATCAACATTTAAAGAGTTGAATATGTTGAAACACTTGCGAATCGCCGGTATTACGAAGTCCTTTGGTTTTTCTTGTGCCTACATTTTTCAATTGATTTTTTGTATGATCTTTGAAAACAAAAACTGGTTCAGGATGTTGGAAAGTAAGAAAGCTACAGACATTCCAGCCAAAGATACCGTTTATCGGTTTCTCAACCAATCAACGTTCAACTGGCGTCGTTTCCTCCTTTCACTGGTTGCCTCAGTGATTGGAAAAGTTTCGAAATTGACACGTCATGACCGTCCGAAAGTATTGATTTTAGATGATTCATCTTATGACCGGAACCGAAGCAAACACGTTGAGCTTCTGGCTCGCTGCTTTGATCATGCATCTCAAAAAATGCGTTTTTACAAAGGATTCCGCATGTTGACATTAGGATGGTCTGATGGCGCAACATTCCTACCCGTTGACTTCTCATTATTGAGTTCGAAAAAGAGCCAGATCAACGGCATATCCGAAAATATCGATAAACGCAGCTCCGGTTATAAGCGCCGAAAAGAAGCATTACAAACGGCACCAGAACAGATTCCTGGCATGATTGCCCGGGCGATGAATTCTGGTATCGATGCTTCCTATGTTCTAATGGATTCGTGGTTCACCCAACAACCTCTCATCAAGGAGATTACAGAACAAGGTCTTGACGTAATTGGTATGGTCAAAAAATTAAAACAACGCTATTTTGTCGATGGTAAGCGTGTTAGCCTAGATGAATTGTATCGTCTAGCTAAACCGACTAGTGGAAAGAAAGGAATCTTGCGTTCCATCCATACAACGCAGGCCAATGGCGTGCCAATTAAAGTTGTCTTTGTTCGCAACCGCAACAAGAAAAGCGACTGGTTGGCGATTTTGAGTACAGACTGTACACTGAGTGACCAGGAAATCATCCGTATTTACGGGATGCGTTGGGATATTGAGGTTTTCTTCAAAACAACAAAGTCCCTATTAAAACTACAAAAGGAATTCCAGAGTCGTTCATATGACGCGCTTATCAGCCACACGACCATTGTGTTTGCAAGGTATATTGTCTTGTCATGGCAAAACCGTTGCAGTGTAGATGACAGAACATTAGGTGGCATGTTTTATGAATTATGTGATGAAATAGATGACCTTGATTGGGCTGTTGCATTGCAGCAGTTAGTCGAGATTCTTGAAGATACTCTGGATAAAAGTAATAAGAAAATTCAACAACTGATCAAAAGTCAACTACAACAATGGATTGCGGGTCTGCCGAATTATATCAAGGTATACCTACCTGTTTCAGTCTGCGAAAGTTGAGTAATTATATTATAAGAAAGTTAAAAAGTGAATGAATATGCATTTCCATGTTGTTTAAATTTTTCCCGGCCGTTTTGAATCATGGGGAAGGGCGCGCTTTTAGGGGCCCAAATTGCCCGTATTGACCGCGAAAATGTTTATAAAAAAAGCCCGGCTCGGCCGGGCTTTTCAAATATCCAATCTATTCTTTTTCCAAGGCGGCTTTTAAAGCATCTGCCAGGCTGTTGCCGAAACTTTCCTCTTTCTTTGTGTATTTTTGCAGCAATTTCTTTTCTTCATGTTTTGACAAAGTTTTTTTCTTTTCGTCTGCTTTTTGGACAATATTGCAGTGGCGGCACTGGAAATAGACGCCGGATTTGCCGTGATGAATCTCCATCTTTTTATGGCAGGTCGGGCAGCGCCTATTTGATAGTTTCGGGCTTTTCCGCTTTGTAAACCGGCATTCCCGGTTTGAACAGACAAGCTTTTTCCCGTCTTTTCCGTTTACTTCTTTCATAAGGGAACCGCATTCCGGGCATTTTGTTCCCGTTAAATTGTGGGCGCGGTATTTTTTGTCACTCGTCCGGATTTCACGGACGAGGCGTACGGTTTCCCGGCGGATGGTTTCCAAAAACTGCTTCGGGTTGCCTTTTCCGCGGGCAATTGCTTCAAGCTGTTCTTCCCATTTGGCGGTGAGTTCCGGCGATTTTAGCTCGTCATTGACAAGGTCGATCAGTTGCTTGCCTTTCGGGGTCGGCACAAGGCGGCCGGACTCACGGCTGATCGTTTCGGAGGAGACGAGCCGTTCAATGATATCGGCGCGTGTTGCCGGCGTCCCGAGTCCGTATTTTTCCATTCTCGAAAGAATATCCGCTTCGGAATACCGTTTCGGTGCTTCGGTTAAATGCTGGCTGAGCCGGATTTGTTCCAGCTTAAATTTTTTTCCTTCTTTGATCGAAAGCAGCGTCGTATTTTCCCGCTCCTGTTCATGGTGCAAAACAGCGGTAAAACCGGCATTTTTCACGGCCATTGTCCGCCCGGTCATGGTTTTTCCGCCTGCTTGAAGTTTAAATTGGACGGTTTCATATTCATAAACCAGATAGAATAGCGCAAGGAACCGTTTTACGATCAGATCATAGATTTTCCGTTCATCGGCAGACAAATCTGATAAGGCCGGGCGTTCATCTGTTGGAATAATCGCATGGTGGTCCGTCACCTTCGCATCATTGATGACACGTTTGGCCAGTATTTTACCTTTCCGGGAAAGGACCGGCTGAACTTCTTCTTTGTATGCATCTTTCACCGCAAGCAGCCGGTCGTACATCGTATTTTCCATATCTTTCGTCAAATATTTCGAATCGGTGCGCGGGTAGGTAACGAGTTTATGCTGTTCATATAAGTTTTGCAGCACGTTCAATGTTTTTTTTGCTGTAAAACCAAAACGGTGGTTGGCATCGCGTTGCAGTTCCGTCAAATCGTAAGGGAGCGGCTGCTGCTCTTGCTTCTGTTTGCGGATCACCTCTGTCACGACGGCAGTCTGCCCGGATAAAGCCGCATGTATGGCATTTGCTTTTTGCTCGTCAAATATCCGTTTTTCGCCATGCTGGTCATACGATACTTCGAGTTTTCCGGCGAGCGCTTCAATGGTCCAGTATTTTTTCGGCACAAAAGACTGGATTTCCCGTTCGCGCTCGAGCACCATCGCCAATGTCGGCGTCTGCACGCGCCCGGCGGAGAGCGGATCGTTGTATTTCACGGTTAAAGCACGGGAGACGTTCAATCCGATCAGCCAGTCTGCTTCGCTGCGGCAAACGGCGGAGTGGTACAGATTGTCATACTGCTTTGCCGGTTTTAACTGTTTGAATCCGTCTTTAATCGCTTTATCGGTCTGGGAAGAAATCCATAACCGTTTCACCGGTTTTTTCCAGCGCATTTTTTCCAGAATCCAGCGTGCGACAAGTTCGCCTTCGCGCCCGGCATCGGTTGCGATAATGCAGTCTTTGATGTCGCTTCTTTTGCCAAGCTGTTCGATCGCTTTATATTGCGGATAGGTCTGCCGGATTGTTTTAATTTCCATTTTATCCGGAAGAATCGGCAGGTCTTCCATACGCCATTCTTTATATTTCGGATGATAATCTTCCGGCATTTTCAGTTCGATCAAATGGCCGAGCGCCCATGTCACGATATAGCGCGGCCCCTCAATATAACGTTTTTTATTTTCCGTGCAGCCGAGGACGCGCGCAAGTTCGCGCCCGACGCTCGGCTTTTCGGCGAGTACAAGCGATTTCATTGCATAACACCTTTCTTTTATTCCTGTCTGAACAAGTATAACGCATCAAACAGGATTGATAAATCATTTCGTTTCTTCTGTTTTCACAGTGAAAATTTTGAAATACAAACGGGCTTTTGGTAAAATTGTGGTTTGTAAGAGACAGTGTAACCTGAAAGCCTGCATTATATCTTGCAAATATAATTGGATAGGTGGTTATCAATAATGGAACAAACAAAGCCGTACAGAGTCTTATTGTATTACAAGTATGTTGAAATTGAAAATCCGGAAGCCTTTGCAGCCGAGCATTTGCAGTTCTGCAAAGAGACCGGTTTAAAGGGGCGTATCCTCGTTGCCAAAGAAGGGATCAATGGCACCGTTTCCGGAACGGTTGAACAAACAACCAAATATAAAGAAAAGATGCACGCCGATCCCCGGTTCCGGGACATGGTCTTTAAAGAAGATGAAGCAGATGGCCATGCGTTTAAAAAAATGCACGTCCGCCCGCGCAAGGAACTTGTTACGCTGCGGCTTGAAAAAGATATCAATCCGAATGAAAAAACGGGAAAATATTTATCCCCGAAAGAATTTCGCGAGGCGCTGCTGGCTGAAGATACCGTTGTACTGGATGCGCGCAATGATTATGAGTATGATCTCGGCCATTTCCGCGGAGCATTGCGTCCGGATATCCGCACTTTCCGCGAACTGCCGGGATGGGTGCGCGAACATAAAGATCAATTAAAAGGCAAAAGAATTGTGACGTATTGCACAGGCGGCATCCGCTGTGAAAAATTTTCGGGCTGGCTTTTGGAAGAAGGGTT
This sequence comes from Weizmannia sp. WK01, assembly GCF_025905465.1. Taxonomy (NCBI): domain Bacteria; kingdom Bacillati; phylum Bacillota; class Bacilli; order Caryophanales; family Bacillaceae; genus Heyndrickxia; species Weizmannia sp. WK01. The sequence goes on from NZ_CP109616.1 coordinate 1,647,332, forward strand.
TGAAGATGTCGGCCAACTGCACGGCGGGATTGTAACATACGGAAAGGATCCGGAAGTGCAGGGCGAGCTGTGGGACGGCAAACTGTATGTATTCGACGAACGGATTTCCGTTCCGGTCAATCGAAAAGAACATGTCGTTGTCGGCCGGGATTATTTTACGGGGGAACCGTGCGAACGTTATGTCAACTGCGCCAACCCGGCCTGCAACAAGCAAATTTTATGCTCGGAAGAAAATGAACATAAATATATGCGGAGCTGCTCGCATGAATGCCGTACCGTACCAAATAACTTATATGTAAAAGAACACGGCCTTACACCGGAAGAAGTGGCTGAACGGCTGCGCCGGATCGAAGAAGAAGACGCGGCGTTAAACCGGTAAACGGTGCGGCTTTTAACCTTACTATCCGAAAAGCGGATGGTGAAAAAGGGCATGGAAACCGTGCTCGCTCCCTGCCGGAACGATTCCTTGCTTCGGAAACGGCATTTTCTTGAAAGAAACAAGGCCTAAAGAGCGGAATGTGAAAAAGAGAAGAAAAACCGGGAACTGCTGCAAACATCCCAGCTCGGGGGCAGGGTTAACAAGCGGTGCGTTCCGGAACAGAGAAAGGATTTGGTGCAACTGGGCCAAATCCTTTTTATCTGCCTGTTTTTTGTGTAAAATGGGGAAAAATGGGCATCTTTGCCGCTTCATACGCGGTATGGCAGAGGATGAAAATCAGCGGGCAATATTTTCAGGATAGAAAGAAAGGCGGGATTTGGATGTGCGGGAGGTACACGTTAACGGCATCTGTAAATGAATTGGAAGAAAGGTTCCATGCCAAAGCTTCTTTTTCAAGCAGTGAATATGCCAAAAGTTATAATGTCGCGCCTTCGCAAATGGTGGCTGCCGTGATCAGCGCCCATGGGCAGTACAGACTCGGTTTTTTAAAATGGGGCTTGATTCCTTCCTGGGCAAAAGATCCGAAAATCGGGCATAAGATGATCAATGCCAGAAGCGAAACCGTATTTCAGAAACCGGGTTTCCGGGAGGCAGTGAAAAGGCGGCGCTGCCTCATTCCGGCCGATTCTTTTTTTGAGTGGAACCGAAAAGACGGCACCCGGGAGCCGATGCGGATCAGGCTTAAGAACAGGGGCATTTTTGCGATGGCCGGGCTTTGGGAAAAATGGATGGACCAGGAAGGGAATCCGGTCTTTACTTGCACGATTTTAACGACAAAGGCGAACAGGATGATGGCAAAAATTCACGACCGGATGCCGGTGATTTTACGCAGGGAAGATGAAGAAAAATGGCTGGACACATCGGTCACTGAGGCGGGCCGGCTGTTGCCACTCCTTTCGCAGTATGATGCAGACCTAATGGAAATGTATGCCGTATCTGAACGCGTCAATTCGCCGAAAAACAATTTTCCGGAGCTGTTATTGCCAAAAGATTAAATTTTTTGTTGAAATGTTGTGGCAAAAAGTTTATCATAAAGGTGACAATTTCATGAACGTAACCACAGGGGGAGCGTTAAGCTGAGAGTGAACGCCATGTTCTGACCCTTTGAACCTGTCCGGTTAATGCCGGCGTAGGGATGTGGAATTTCTTTTGTCCTCCCATGGTTCGTTATGTTCATGCATACCAAAAGGGGGATTTTTTTATGGGCAAATTAAGTTTACAGGCTATGATTGAAGCGGCTATTTTTGCGGCGTTCGCGCTCGTGTTGGACTTATTGCCGTCCATTAAGGTGACGTCCGCGATTTCTCTGTCGTTTGCCATGCTGCCGATTTTTGTGGTCGCTTTTCGCTGGGGATTTAAAGCAAGTGTTGCTTCCGGATTTATTTGGAGCCTGCTGCAGATCGTCACCGGTGATGCTAATGATATTCTTAACCCGCTTCAGGGCATCATGGAATATCCGGTCGCTTTTTCGTTCATCGGGTTTTCCGGGCTTTTCCGGCCGCTTGTCGAAAGAAGCTGTCGTCACGATAAAAAGGGCACGATGACTTTTTGGATATGCCTTTCCGTTCTTACCGGAAGTTTTGCCCGCTATTTCTGGCATTTCGTAGCCGGCGTGATTTTTTGGGGTTCCTATGCGCCTAAAGGACAGTCGGCGTTTCTCTATTCTCTCATCATGAACGGCGGCACGATGATTGGGAATGCGATTTTATGCGCAGCTGTTGCGGCGATTCTCTTGAATGCCGCCCCGCAGCTGCTGACAAAATACCGCAATCCGCACAGGCATGCGGCATAAAAGCAACTTGAAAACGGCAAGGCCAACTGCGCCTTGCCGTTTTCGCTGAAGGAAAGAGGCTTCATGGTAACAGGCGCCTTGTAAAGCCGGTAGTCCGGTTTTTACTGCTTTTTCGGTTGATGATAGGAGGCTACGGGTAAGGCTTTCGAGAAACGGGAAAAGATAAATAGAAGGAAAATGAAAGAAAGGGGATTTTATGGACAAAGACATTCATCACCCGTTTGGCCACCGGGTCATCCCGATGACTTCGATTGAGAGCGGAACAGGCAGGGAATTGCTGCCGGATATCTATTGCCTTACCATCCAAATTGTCAATGTGTGCCTGATCGGCAGGGCCGGAACCGATGCATTTGTCCTCGTGGATGCCGGCATGCCGGGTTCTGCCGAAGCGATATTTTCAGCCGTGCGGGCACGCTTCGGGGAAAAGGCAAAACCAAAAGCGGTTTTACTGACGCTCGGCCATTTTGACCATGTCGGAGCGATTGCGCCATTATTGGAAAAGTGGGACGTGCCGGTTTTTGCACATCGATTGGAGTTGCCCTATTTAACCGGGCGTGAAACGTATCCGGATCCCGATCCGTCCGTTGAAGGCGGCCTGCTGGCGAAGATTTCCATGATTTATCCGAATGAACCGGTTGATCTTGGCCATGCTGTCCAGCCCCTTCCCGAAGACGGGACGGTCCCGTTTTTGCCGGGCTGGAAATGGATCCATACGCCCGGCCATTCGAGAGGGCATGTGTCGTTCTTCAGGGAAGCAGACAGCGTGTTGATCATGGGGGACGCATTTATCACCGTCAGGCAGGATGAATTTTGGAAAGTGCTGGTGCAAAGGCAGGAAGTAAACGGGCCGCCGCGCTATTTTACAAATGACTGGAAAGCGGCCAAACGCTCAGTTGAAAAATTAGCTGCTTTAAAGCCGGAAACTGCTGTTTGCGGCCACGGGATCCCGATGTCTGGCTCCGGCTTGCGGAAAGGGCTTGAGGACCTTGCATCCAGATTTGATGAAATCGCGCTCCCGGATCACGGGAAATACGTAGATGGCACACAATAGGCGGTTTGTTCATTGCTTCCTTCCCCGCAAAGGTTTACAATAATTTGTAAATGGATGGATATAAAGGGGTGAGAAAATTGGAAGTCAAAGATTTTATGATCCGGGATGTTATTACGGTAAAAAAAGAGACAACGATCCGGGAACTGTTAAAGGTGCTTGCCCACCACCGGATCGGCGGCGTACCGGTCGTGGACGCGGAAGGAAAGCTACTCGGTATGATCAGCGACGGGGATGTCATCCGCTTTTTGCAGCCAAAAGCACGGACCGTTTACGATTTTTATATTACGATCGTGGTAAATGAGCAGGAAGACTTTAATGAAAAATTGGTGCACAGCCTGGACTTCCCGGTGGAAAAGATTATGAAACGGCGGGAACTGTATACGGTAAGGCCTGAAGACGATTTTGAAAATGCGCTCAGGATTCTGGTAAAACACCATTTTAAAAAGCTTCCGGTCGTCAATCAGGCAGGGCGTGTTGTCGGCGTCATCTCAAGAGGCGATATCATGCGCCAGATTACGGATAAATTGCTCAACAGCTAAATCGCAATGTTTAGACCGGCCTCCCCGGGGAAGACTATACATAACAGTCTTTCGGGGAGGTCAAATCATGAACGGAACTTCAATGCCGCAATCTCCTGAACCGTTGTGGCGCAAAACGGTCACGATGCCGCAATTTCCATCGTTAACGCAGGATATGGAAGCCGATGTGGCCGTTGTGGGTGCCGGAATGGCCGGGATTGTAACTACCTATTTGCTGGCAAACGAAGGGTATAAAACGATCCTGTTTGATGCCGGATCCATTGCAAATGGCACAAGCGGGCATACGACGGCAAAAATCACCGCACAGCACGGGCTCATTTATGATGAATTGATCCAGCATATAGGAAAAGAAAAAGCATCCCTTTATTACAAAGCAAACGAAACAGCTGCATCGTTCATTGAACAAACGATCCTGAAGCACGGGATCCGCTGTGATTTTTCGCGGCAGGATGCCTTTCTCTATACCAATTCCGATGCATATATTGAAAAACTGGAAAAAGAAATGCAGGCGTATGAAACCCTCGGCATCCCGGGAGAATGGATCGGTTCGCTGCCGGACGGGATTCCCGGGAAAAAAGCGGTGAAAATGGCCGGGCAGGCACAGTTCCATCCGCTTTCGTACTTAAAAGCACTGATTGAATATTTAATGGACAAAAATGTCCCGATTTTTGAACAAACCACTGCGAAAGATATCGATTTTGGCAGCCCATTAAAAATCAAAACGGAAAAAGGGCATACCATGACGTGCAAATACATTTGCATCTGTACACACTATCCTTTTTACAATGCGAAAGGCTTGTATTTCTCAAGAATGTATCCGGAACGTTCGTACTTGCTTGCCGTGAAACCTGTAAAACCTTTTCCGGGCGGCATGTACATTAATGCGGAGCAGCCGTCGCGTTCATTCCGGGAAGCGGAAGGAGCCGGGGAAAAACTGCTTTTGGTCGGCGGAGAGAACCATAAAACCGGCCATGGGGAACCGGAGATCCGCCACTATGAAGCATTGCAGCAATTTGCAGAAGAAACATTCGGAATAGGGGCATTCTGCTGTCGCTGGTCAGCCCAGGATATGACCACATTAGATAAAATCCCTTATATCGGCCCCATTACCAAAAATGAAGAAAGGGTCATGGTCGCAACAGGGTTCCGCAAATGGGGGATGACCGGCACCCATCTCGCCGCCATGCTGATGCGGGACCGGATTATGCAAAAAGAAAATCCTTATGCCGGTATCTTTTCCCCGCAGCGTTTTGAAGCGGATCCGATGGTCAAAAAATTTATCTCGGCAAATGTCGATGTTGCCGGGCAGCTCGTCAAAGGAAAACTTGACATGCGGAATCAATCTTTAGATGCGTTAAAAAATGACGAAGGGGCCGTTGTCCGTATCAATGGAAAGCGGGCAGGCGCCTACAAAGACCAGGACGGGAACATCTATCTGCTTGATACGACGTGTACCCATATGGGCTGTGAAGTGAAATGGAACTCGGGAGACCGCACATGGGACTGCCCGTGCCACGGTTCGCGGTTTGCTTGTACAGGCGAAGTGGTAGAAGGGCCGGCGAAAGAACCGCTGAAAAAAATCGATCAACAGGACTAAAGTGCTGCAAACACCGCCGCAATTCGACGGTGTTTTTCTGCTTCTATGCGCGAATTCGTGACTTTATGCCTATGTTACAAATTTTTCACGGGATTACAAAGAAGCGTTTTTGTGTAACCAAATCAACATTTTGCCGTTATCCGCCTGTTAAATCCGTGTGTTAGGATTTACGGTGTTGGCACAAAAGCCGGCAAAAAGAGGAGGTTACAATTTATGAAAAAAGCAGTATCAGCACTTGCAGCTGCGGTGACAATCACAAGCGTAATGGCTGTCAATGCACAAGCCGCAGCGCCGGATACTTATACCGTAAAACCGGGGGATACACTTTGGGGGATCTCTCAAAAATACAATACATCCGTTAAAACATTAAAACAAAATAACCAACTTTCCACCGAAATGATTTATCCTTCACAAAAGTTAACCATTTCCCCGAAAAACGTTTATGTCATTAAAGCCGGTGACACGCTGTCGGATATCTCGAAAAAATACGGCGTGCCGGTTGAACAAATAAAAGAATGGAACGATCTGTCATCGGATGTCATTTTCCCGCATGATCAAATCGTGATTCGTTCCAATCCGAACAGCAAAGTGACAGTAAAAGAACGTGCAGCGGAAGTTTCCGTCCAGCCGCAAACAAACACGGAAAATGCAAAAGTGGACGTGAAAAAGCCGACCGTGCACGTGGAATCTTCCAAAGAGGCGGCTCCAAAACCGCAGGGAAAAACGATGACCGTCACCGCGACCGCTTATACAGCCAATGATCCGGGCTGCTCCGGCGTTACAGCGACCGGCATCAATGTTAAAAATAATCCAAACGCAAAAGTGATTGCCGTCGATCCGAACGTGATTCCGCTCGGTTCAAAAGTATATGTCGAAGGGTACGGGACCGCTGTTGCAGGTGATACGGGCGGCGCCATTAAAGGAAACCGTATCGATGTCCTCGTCCCGGATTCAGGAAAAGCCGCCAACTGGGGGCGCCGTACGATCCAAATCACCGTGCTGAATTAATGGGCGCACGGATGGTGATCCGGTACTTGCACCCGAAACATTCAACAGGCACAGCAAAACAGAAAACAACCATTTAGGAAGTGACAATGAACGATGGGGGAAATACCGCATTTTGAAACACCGCCCGGCCGCGTAAATCCAGTGGAAAAGGATTTACCCGGCCGGGCGTTTATTTTTTCTTGGCAGCGTGTGAAAAACATTGTAAAGTAGAGCTAGAAAAAGAAAGGAGTGATCTGTTTGTCTTTTCCTTTGATCATCGCTGAAAAACCTGACCAGGGGCGCACCCTTTGTTCGGTTTTTCCGCATGTGAAACGGGAGGGGTATATTGAAATCCGGCCGAATGAGATCTTCCCGGAAGGCGCTTTCTGCACATGGGCGATCGGCCATTTAACCCAGCTCGTCCCGCCGGAACATTACAATCCCGCCTGGGAGCAGTGGAAACTGGAAACGCTGCCGATTCTCCCGGAAACATTCAAATATGAAGTGGCAAAGTCAAAATACAATCAATTTCAAATCGTCAAAAAACTGGTAAAAGACGCGCGTGTAACAAATATTATTCATGCAGGCGATGCCGGCCGCGAAGGGGAACTGATCATCCGCAACATCCTTCATTTGTGCGGCGCCAAAAAACCGCTCCGGCGTCTATGGATCTCGTCTTTAACCCCGCAGTCGATCCGGGAAGGGTTCCGCCATTTATTACATGATGAAGACACCCGCCCTTTGTATGATGAAGCATACGCCCGCGCTTGTGCAGACTGGCTGGTTGGCATGAACGCCTCCCGTGTCTACAGCCTGCTTTTAAGGCAAAAAGGCATGCGCGATGTCTTTTCGGTCGGTCGCGTCCAGACACCTACGCTCGCTTTAATCGTAAAAAGGGAGCTGGAAATTGAACATTTTAAACCCGAACCGTTTTGGGAAGTCACCGCAATGTTTCAATTTGATGACAAACAATACGAAGGCAAATGGGTGAAAGATGGCGAATCGCGTTTGAATGACCCGGCCATGGCAGCACGGATTGCCGCATTTTGCCGCCAAAAACCGGCGGAAGTTGCAGAATTGAAAAAAGAAAAAAAGGAATTCCAGCCTCCGCTGTTGTTTAACTTGTCATCTTTGCAGGCAGCCGCGAACAGGGCTTTTCAATTTCCACCGAAAAAAACGCTTGATCTTGTCCAATCCCTCTACCAAAAAGGGATCGTTTCCTATCCCCGTTCCGATTCCCAATACGTGACAAAAGGGGAAGCCGAAACTTTTCCCGGTATTTTGGAAAAACTATCCGCCTGCCCGGAATATGCTCCGTATTTCCCGCTTCCAAAGCGTTCCATCCTTCAAAATAAGCGTTATGTAAATGAGAAAAAGGTTTCCGACCACTACGCGATAATTCCGACCGAACAGGTTGTGGCACCAGGCAGTCTTCCGGACGGTGAGAAAAAAATTTATGATATGATCGTCCGCCGCCTTATTGCTGCCCATTACGGCAATGCCGTTTTTCATTACACGACGGTGAAAACGGTCGTGGATAGCCGTGCAACATTTCTTTCCAAGGGCACGCAAATGGAAGCGGAAGGCTGGCGCAAAGTCATTTTTTCGAAAGAAAAGGAAAAAGATGGAATTTTGCCGGATGTAAAGCAGGGGGAAAAAGGGGTTGTCATCGATACAAACGTCAAAGAAGGCAAAACGCAGCCGCCGAAACGGTACACGGAAGGCCAGCTCATCACGCTGATGAAAACGGCCGGAAAATATATTGAGGATAGGGAACTAGAAAAAGTCATGGCGGAAGTGGAAGGGCTCGGTACGGAAGCAACAAGGGCCGGCGTCATCACCATTTTAAAAGACCGGAAGTATATTGAGGTGAAAAAGAATCAGGTCTATGCCACTGATAAAGCGAAAGTGCTCATCCGTGCCATTGGCGGCAAAATTCTGGCTTCTCCGGAAATGACTGCAAAATGGGAAAAACGGCTCCGCGAAATCGGGAGGGGGGCGGCAGAAGCAGCCGCTTTTATGGAACAGACGAAAAAGCTGTCCAGAAAAATTGTGCAAGATGCTGTTCAGGCAGCGGCCGAATGGGATTTTTCCGGCTTAAAAACGGATGACATTAAAAGGCCGGAATCAAAATATACCATCGGGAAAAAAGCCGGCAAATGCCCGGTATGCGGCGGCGTCATTGTGGACAAGGGCGATTTTTACGGTTGCAGTGCCTATCGGAAATCAGGCTGCACCTTTACGCTGTCAAAATCGATCCTTGGCAAGAAAATCAGCCTGGCCAATGTAAGGAAACTGCTGGCCGGTGAAGAAACAAACATGATCAAGGGATTCCGAAAAAATGGCAAAATCTTTGATGCAAAATTGAAATGGGAGGACGGGAAACTCCGGTTTATTTTTGCAAAGCAACAAACCGGCCGTTGATTATTCAGGGGCCGGTTTGTGCGAAGCTTGTTTTTTCTTTCGGCTCACGAAAACGGCAATGGCAATGATGATCACCATGACGATGAAACTGGCATAAAACCCGGGGCGAATTTCTTTTTCCGCCAGTGTCCCGCTGATCGCAAGCAGCAGGAAAAGGATACCGGCTATGGCCGTGATTTTTCCGCCGCCGTTTAGTTTTAAGACGCGAAAAGCCGAAAGGATAATAAATAGCCAGTTCATCAGCAGCAAAATCCCGGCTGCTGTTGTAATGTATTCATAAATTTTCCCCGGCAGCAAAAGGGCTGTAATAATGGAAAGAACCAGGCCGCAAGCCGCAAGCCCGAGCGAAGGAAGCGGAAGGTTTTTCCATTTTTTTATTTTTTTGCCGAACCATTTTGGCGCATCCCCGTCATTCGACAAGGTTACGAGCAAATTGGTAACCCCGAACAGCGCGGCCGTCATCGTCGAAAATCCGGCAATGATAATGGCGCCGTTAAAGACGTGGGGGAAAAAGGTGAGATGATAGTCCGCCATTGCCTTGACAAACGGACTTTCTTTATCATTAAAAGCCGTATAGTGTTCCATTGTGACGGCAAGCCCGAGCGAGACCACGTAAATCATCGTTAGAACGACTAGCATGATCGATCCGGCTTTCGGCGCATCTTCTTTGTTTTTCAATTGCATCGCCATCAGCCCGATCACTTCAATGCCGCCAAACGCATAAAACGCATAAATGAGCGAAGCCCAAAAGCCTAACGCGCCATGGGGAAAATAGCCGTGGAGACCATTAGGGAGGAACCCGCCCGTTCCCCGCCCGCCGTCAATCCAACCAAAAAGGGCACAAAAGGCAAGCAAAATAAACATGATGATGGCGGCCGTTTTGATGACAGCGAGAATATTTTCCACCTTATCAAAACCTTTTGTGCCAAGCAGGACAACAACAATGGAAAGGGCTGCGTAAATGGCGGCCAGTATCCATAACGGCACCGTATGAAACCAGAATTTTGTTAAAATGGACAATGCGGTCAGCTGGCTCCCCATAATAAGCACATTCGAACACCAGTAATTCCAGCCGCAGCTGAATCCTGCCCAGTTGCCGTAAGCTTTTTTTGCATAATAACAAAACGAGCCTTCGTGTGGGTCGCGTGCCGTCATTTTCGCAAGCGCGCGGAAAACAATATATGTACCGGCGGCCGCAATCAGGAATGACAACACGAAAGAAGGGCCTGTCGTTTTGATCCCGATACCCGATCCGAGAAAATAGCCGGTTCCGATCGTACAGCCGACACCGACAAGCGAAAGCTGCCACCATGTCAGGTTGCCGTTTTTTGTCGCTTTAGATGGTTGCTTCTGGTTGCCCATCCCGGTTCCCTCCTTTACCTTACATACTGTTTGATAAAGCAGGCCGGTTTATGTACAAGTCCTTGATGCTTCTTAAGACAGAAGCGTTTTGATCCCCTGCACGCCGAAATACAGGCCGAATCCGATTAAAGACGCGCCGGAAGCGAGGGAAATGATTTGCAGTGTCCGGTGATTGAAATAGCGCCGGAATCCGCCCGTCAAACCGGCGATGAACACATCCCAGATGGCAAGTCCCACAAAAATCATGCTGCTGTATGCCAGCAACATGCCCGTCCCGTAATGGCCGGCGGTTTTGGCAAGGACAGACCCGTATATGCCAAGCCAGAACAAAATGGATAAAGGACTTGTGATCGACATGATAAATCCTGTTAAAAAGCATGCGGCAAGCGGATCTTTCTTCCGGTATAAATCAACGGTGATCGTTTTTGAGCTGATTACACTTTCCACGCCGGTATAAATGAGGATAAATCCGCCAAACAGCCAGAGAAAGACCTGCACCATTTCAATATTTAAAAACCGGACAAGCCCCAAGTACACTGCCGCCATAAAAATGCCGTCCGCGATCATCGACCCGGTCCCGACCATCCACGCATGCCAAAAACCGTTTTTAATGCCTTTGTCAATGCGCGCGGAATTGACCGGCCCGATCGGCGCAGCCAAAGAAAGCCCGAGAAACACATAGCCGGCAAAAAGGCCGATGTCCACATCCCCCACTCCTCCCGAGGAAAACTTGTACATTTTATGCACGGGCTTGCCTTTTCATGTATGCCATGCCTTGACAAAGCGTGTTACCCGTTCGCTTTTCCGCCACCAACAGTGAAAACCTAAAAGGAAGAGAAACGTTTGATACAGCAGGCAAGCGGGAATAAAAAAGGGAAGAGAAAGGGGGAAGACGTTTGTTACATCTGTATAAAAACAAGGAAAACAACTGGAAATGGTATCAGCTGGAAAGTGCGGATGAGAAAGAAATCGCACGGATTATTGATGAAAACGAGGAATGCAAAACATGGATTAAAAATATAAAAAATGATGATACAAACACTTTAAAGATTGATACAACCCAAAATGACCGGCCGTTTGTCGAAGGCTCGCTTATTTTTGACCAGCACACGATCAACCGTGAGGAACATGATATGTTTCACTTTTACATCACCGAAAAAACGCTGTTGACGGTAGATCTTGATTTTTCCAAGCTGAAAAATACGGAAATCGAAAAAGTCATCGGGCAGATGGCCTATTCCCGCAATGCCATTGAGGCATTTTTTATTATCATCGGCGCGATCGTAAATAATTACCTAGATAAAATAGACGAATTTGAAATTAAATTAAACGAACTGATCTGGGAGATCCAAAAAAGGAACAATATTGACACGCTCGATAAAATATACGAACGCCGCCACGAACTGCTCGTCTGCCGGAATTTGATGATCCCGGTGAAAGAGATATTATACGGCATGCAGGAAGGATTTGGCACTGATATTTTGGAATACCCGCAAGTCCGGCAAAGGGTCATGAAAATCGAAAGATGCCTTGCGCTTTTGCAGGATTACCAACAGGAAATCGATACGCTGCTCAAAGTGGAAGAAGTGGTTTCAGGCCACAGGGGAAATTCGATTATGAAAACTCTGACCGTTTTAATGACGCTGTTTACCCCGATTTCCGCCTGGAGCGCCTTATGGGGCATGAACTTTAAAAACATGCCGGAACTCTCCTGGCGCTACGGCTATATTGCAGCGCTCGGCCTGATTGTCGTAAATACCATCCTGCTTTATATCTATTTGTACCGGAAAGGATGGACAGGCGATATTTTAAAAGGGAATAAGAAAAAATCATTATTTAAATAGCCCTTGCTGAACGAATCCGATTCTGAGTTTGTACCCAATTTGTCAGTAAGTTCTAGAAGAATCCATCTTTAAAAATACGATTCTGTCTTCTCTATACATTGAATCAGCTTTCAAGTGCAAGCTTTTCTCTGGATTTTTATAACACCCTTGCATCTAAATTTTTGCCAAAGCTGTCAGCATCCTTGCCAGATCTAGGAATTTTGGTTATTTTTGCAAGCCCTATGTTAAGAAAGCCTGGAAAATTGACGGCCTTTCTTCACATAGGACTCGTCTACGTTAAGGAAGCAAGCAAAAACGAGGCTCTTCCTTGACATAGAGCCCGTCTATGTTAAGGAAGCGTGGAAAATTGGTGGCCTTCCTTAACATAGGGCGCATCTACGTTAAGGAAGCACGAAAAAACGAGGCTCTTCCTTCACATAGAGCGCGTATATGTTAAGGAAGCGCGAAAAATTGACGGCCTTTCTTCACATAGAGCGCGTCTACGTTAAGAAAGCGTGAAAAAACGAGGGTTTTCCTTCATATAGAGCCTGTCTACGTTAAGGAAGCGTGGAAAATTGGTGGCCTTCCTTAACATAGGGTGCGTTTCAAGTGCAAGCTTTTCCCTGTATTCTTTATAAAACCCTTGTATTAAATTTATGCCAAAGCTGTCAGCATCCTTGCCAAATCTAGGAATTTTGCTAATTCAGCAAGCCCTAAATAGCCCTTTTCCGGCTCGGGACCGCCAGCTTTTTTGCGCCCGTTTCATTGATGTGAAAGCCAAATTCCTGTATGTTAAAAACAAAGAAAAAATTTCAAAAGGAGCGTTTCCAATGAAAGTGTACGGCCCGGTGGTAGATGATGAGACGCGCTGCATCCATTATGCTTCTCCGTTGGATGTCGTAGCCATCCGTTTTAAATGCTGCGGAAAGTATTATCCGTGTTATCAATGCCATGAGGAAGCGGAAGCCCATCCGATCGAGCGGTGGGAAAAACGGGAATGGGATACAAAAGCGGTTCTTTGCGGTGTCTGCAAGCATGAAATGACGATCCGGGAATATATGGGGGCAAGCGCTTGCCCGCATTGCGGCGCGCCATTTAACCCCGGATGCGCCGCCCATTATCCGCTCTATTTCCAAATCGACCGGGACAAGCCGGCTTGTCAAAAATTTTCACCTTGACCGCTTTTCTGAAATATGGTATCTTAAATGCAATCAAATCCTTTAGTGTATTAGAGTACTAACATAATAAAGAGAAAGTACAGGATGTGAAACCGATGTTTTTACCGGAAGGCAGCCAGGATGAAATGGGCACGGTTGTCAAAAACCGCGCAACCGTGTTTGAAATGTTCCGTCGCACGGCGGAGAAGCGGAATTATACGGAAATCTCGACACCGCTTGTTGAGTACGCGGATACGTTTACAAATGAAAAGGTTGGCATGAAGCTTCAAAATATGCTGAAATGGTTTGATGGCCGCGGCCAGATTGAAGTTTTGCGCCCGGACTGGACCACCTCCATCGCAAGGGCGCTTTCGCAAAAACCGTTCCGGGCGTGTAAATGGGCTTACCAGGGTTCAGTGTTCAGAATGGATACCCCCGGCCTTGAGAACCGCCAGGTCGGGATCGAAATGGTGGACCTGCCGGAACTTTTAGGCGAAGGCGAATGCCTGTTTTTTGCCCATGACTTTTTTAACAGGCTTGGCGTTACCGGGGTGATGGTGGAGCTTGGTCACGCCGGTATTTTTGAGGAACTGGTCGCACGCCTGAACCTGGAAGACGGTCAGGTTGACCGGTTAAGGGGGGCCATGCACGATAAACGAAAAGATGAAGTATTCGAGATTGCAAGTTTAAGCGGCAATGCAAAAATTGCCGCGGAACTGGCGGGACTTGTGGATGCGTACGGCTCGTTCGAAATGATCCGGACATTTCAGGAAAGATGGAAAACGGAACCGGCACTTTCGGATATGCTTATTCATATCGAAAAGCTTGGCAAAATTTGCATGGCTGTCGGAATGGAAGACATCATGATTGACCTTGGCCGGGTGAAAAATCTGCCCTATTATACCGGCATTTTGTTCCGGGGATTTTTAAAACAAACCGGCGCTTCCTGCTTTTCTGGCGGGCGGTACGACATGCTGTACGAACAGTTTCACCGCCAAACAACAGCTGTCGGCATTGCTTTTGATGCCGATATGCTGGCAGAGGAACTGGCTCAGGAAGAAAAACCGGAAAAAATCTGCATCATTGCCGGGGAAGAAACGCTTGCGGAAGCAGAAAAGCTGCGAGCTGCATACGGCGGAAAAATCGTGGATATCCGTTTCGCGCCGCCTGCAGAAGGCGAATTCAATAAGGTTCTCAAGTTTAAAAACGTGAGCGGCCATTGGGAGGCGGAAGAAATTTGACGATCAGCATTGCCCTTACAAAAGGGAGAGTGGAAAAACAATTTTTGCAATATTTAAAGTCGCGCGGCTTTCATGTTGAACCGCTCGTTGAAAAAGGGAGAAAACTCCTCGTTGAAACGGATGCATTCACCTGCATTTTCGTAAAAGGCTTTGATGTTGCAACATATGTAGAGTACGGCATTTGCGATCTTGGCATTGTCGGGGAGGACATTTTGGCGGAAACGCATCCCGATGTTTTCGATTTAATGCCGCTTCCGTTCGGGAAATGCCGGTTTGCCCTTGCAGGTAAACCGGAGGCTGTCCGCCATCAGCGGAAACGCCGGATCGCAACCAAATACCCAAATGTGACCGAGCAATTTTTCCGCGAAAAAGGGGAATCTGTGGACATCGTGAAACTCGAAGGCTCCGTTGAACTCGCGCCGATCGTTGGCCTTGCTGATGCAATTGTCGACATCGTGGAAACGGGTAACACATTGAGAGAAAACGGGCTTACCGTCATAGAGGAGATTCAGCCGGTCACAGCGCGGCTGATCGCCAACCGGTCGGCGTTAAAAATAAAAAAGCAGGCAATCTGGCCGTTTATTGAAAAACTACAGGGAGAAGGGGTCGCAAAATGATACGGGAATACACAAAAGAAGCATTTGCCGAAACGTTTTTGCAATCGAAAAACAAGAGCGGCGTGCATGATGAAGGCGTGCTGCGCACCGCGAAGGAAGTGCTGGAAGACATTCGCTTAAATGGGGATGCCGCCGTGAAAAAATATACCGCCAAATTTGACGGGGAAGTGCCGGAATCGTGGGAAGTTTTACCGGAAGAACGCAAACAGGCATGGCACGAAGTCCCGCAAGATGTGATTTCCGCCTTGCAAAAAGCAGCGGAAAATATTCGCCGTTTCCACGCGAAACAGCTGCAAAACTCCCGGATCATGGAAATGAATGAAAACATCATTTCAGGCCAGCTGTTTCGGCCAGTGGAAAAAGCCGGGATTTATGTGCCGGGCGGGACTGCCTGCTATCCGTCATCCGTTCTCATGAACGCAATCCCAGCTGTCCTTGCCGGCGTGGAAGAAGTGATCATGGCGACACCGGCGAGAAACGGCACGAAAATTGCACCGGTTTTATCCGTAGCGGCCGATATTGCCGGTGTCGGGACCATTTACAAACTTGGCGGCATCCAGGCGATCGGGGCGCTTGCATACGGCACGGAAACGATTCCTAAAGTCGATAAAATTGTTGGCCCTGGGAACGCATATGTCGCTGCCGCCAAATCGCTCGTATATGGCACGGTCGGCATCGACATGATCGCAGGCCCGTCGGAAGTCGCCATCATTGCCGATGAAAATGCTAATCCAGTATATATAGCAGCCGATCTGATCGCCCAGGCCGAACACGACGAACGTGCAAGAACGTTTTTGTTCACCACCTCACAGAAACTGATCAATGAAACAAAGTCGGCACTTGAAAAACAGCTTGTTGTCCTCCCACGCCGCGACATCGGGGAAGTGTCCATCAAGATGCAAAGTGCAGCCGTGCTTGTTGAATCGATAGATGAAGCCTTTGCACTTTCGAACCGGCTTGCGCCAGAACATTTGGAAATCCAGGTGGAAAATCCGCTCTTGCAGCTCTCAAAAGTGAAAAATGCCGGCTCCGTTTTTCTCGGAGAAAACACGCCGGAAGCCATCGGCGATTATTACGGCGGCCCGAACCACATCCTGCCGACATCGGGAACGGCGCGGTTTTCTTCCGGTTTGTCTGTTGACGATTTTTATAAAAAAATTACGTATTTATATTATGGTGAAAAAGCTTTACAGCAAGCGGCGCCGGATGTGATGGCGATTGCTACGGAAGAGCAGCTCGCCGGGCATGCGCGGGCGGTCCAAAAACGGGTGAAAGGGTGAGTGCGTTGCGGAAAGCGGCAAAAAGCAGAAAAACAAATGAAACATGTATTGAGATTGCCGTCAATCTGGACGATCCGGCGGAAGTGAAAGTGGAGACGGGTGTTGGATTTTTTGACCATATGCTCGAACTGTTCGCGCGGCACGGGCGCATCGGACTTGTTGTAAAAGCGGAAGGCGATTTGCATATTGACAGCCACCATACCGTCGAAGACACAGGGATTGTGCTCGGCCAGCTGGTACGTGAAGCGCTCGGCGATAAAAAAGGCATCACCCGTTACGGCTCCGCTTATGTCCCGATGGATGAAGCGCTCGGCTTTGTCGCCCTCGACATCAGCGGCCGGCCTTTCCTGCATTTTGAAGCGGAATTTGAAAACCCGAAACTCGGCAATTTTGACACAGAACTTGTGCGCGAATTTTTCCAGGCGTTTGCGTTCCAGGCGGCAGTTACTCTTCACGCCAGGGTGCTGTACGGCGAAAACACCCATCACAAAATCGAATCGCTGTTTAAGGCGTTGGGACGGGCGCTTCACCAGGCAGTGGAAGTTGACCCGGAAATCAAAGGCGTCAATTCGACAAAGGGGCTGATAGAATGATCGCAATTGTCGACTACGGCATGGGCAATATTGCAAGCGCCTCGAACGCTTTCCGTACGCTTGGGCTTGAGGTTGCCGTAACGGACGACCCGGAAAAACTCGCTGCCGCCACCCACATCATCCTGCCCGGCGTCGGCGCATTTAAAGCAGCAGTGGACGAAATTGAAAAGCGCGGGCTGCGGCCGGTTTTAACGGAGCTTGGGAAGAAAAAGCCGTTTCTCGGCATTTGCCTCGGGATGCAGCTGTTATTTGAAACAGGATTTGAAAATGGTGTTGCGGAAGGGCTCGGCTTTATTCCGGGGACGGTGGAACGGATTCAGACGAATGAAATTTTACCGCATATCGGCTGGAATACGCTCGATGTGAAACCGGGTTTTCCGGCTTTTGCGCCGTTTCAGCATCAACATGTGTATTTCGTTCACTCCTACCAGGCGAAAACAGAGGCGCCGTATATTGTGGCTTCAACCGATTACGGGGCGGAAATTCCGGCCATTGTCAAAAACGGGAATGTGTATGGGATGCAGTTTCATCCCGAAAAAAGCGGCAAAACCGGCATGGCACTGTTAAAAATATTTTTGCAGGAAAGCAGTTTGGAGGTACAGGCATGAGAATTATCCCGGCTATCGATTTAATTGGCGGAAAATGCGTAAGGCTTTACCAGGGGGATTTTAACCAAACGACAGAAGTGTCACCCGACCCGGTGGCACAGCTGGAACGCTTTATTGAAATGGGGGCGGAAATGGTCCATATTGTCGATTTGGACGGCGCAAAGACAGGCCGGCCGGCACAGTTTGAACTGATTGCCTCTTTATGCAAGACTGCCGCCGTTCCAGTCGAGGTAGGCGGCGGCATCCGCAATTTGGACACAGTCCATCAATATGCGGAAATAGGCGTTTCCCGGATTGTGCTCGGAACGGCCGCAATCGAAAACCGGGATTTTTTAAAAGCGGCGGTCGCCGAATATCCGGAGAAAATCGTCGCCGGCATTGATGCAAAAAACGGGAAAGTCGCGGCACACGGCTGGCTTGCTGTTACCGAAATGGATTACATCGGTTTTGCAAAAGAAATAGAAAGCCTGGGCGTTTCGCGCATCGTCTTTACCGATATATCGAGGGATGGCACGATGAAAGGCCCGAACCTTGATGCGTTAAAAGCGCTCATTGAAGCGGTCAGCTGTGACATCATTGCTTCCGGCGGCATCACAAGCGAACAAGACGTGAAAAACCTGGATGCAATCGGCGTCAAGGAAGGCATTGTTGGCAAAGCGATTTACGAAGGCAAAATCCGGCTCAAGGGGGCGGCACGATGATCGCAAAACGGATTATTCCGTGCCTCGATGTGAAAGACGGGCAGGTTGTAAAAGGAACAAATTTTGTCGGGCTCCGCAATGTCGGCGATCCCGTTGAGCTTGCAACATTTTATTCGGAAAGCGGTGCTGATGAACTGGTTTTTCTTGATATTACCGCAACCCACGAACAGCGCGATACGGTCATCAATATGGTGGAAAGGACAGCTGAAAATGTGTTTATCCCGTTTACGGTCGGCGGCGGCGTGCGGACGATTTTCGACGTGACCCGCCTGTTAAAGGCCGGCGCCGATAAAGTGTCGGTGAACTCGGCGGCGATCAAAAACCCGGACCTGATCCGAAAGGCGTCCGACCGGTTTGGTGCGCAGTGTGTCGTCGTGGCGATTGATGCCAAAAAAACTGCGGAGGGGAAATGGACTTGTGTCGTAAACGGTGGCCGCATCGATACCGGAATCGATGCGATTGAATGGGCGAAGGAAGCAGAACGGCTCGGTGCCGGGGAAATTTTACTGACGAGCGTTGATACCGACGGGGTAAAAGACGGCTTTGACCTGGCGCTGACAAAAGCGGTCGCCGGTGCCGTCAAAATTCCAGTGATCGCATCGGGCGGTTGTGGCAAACCGGAACATTTTGCCGAAGTGTTGAAAGAAACAGGCGCTTCTGCAGCCCTTGCCGCCTCCATTTTTCACGATGGCACGTTTACCATCCGGGAAGTAAAAGACATTTGCAGCAAAGAAGGGGTGAACATCCGTGAAGCTTGATTTTTCGAAAGGGCTGATTCCGGCCATTGTGGTCGACGATGCGACGGGGGATGTGCTCATGCTCGCTTATATGAATGAAGAAGCGTACGAAAAAACGCTTGAAACGAAAGAAACATGGTTTTATTCCCGGTCCCGCGGCAGCCTTTGGCATAAAGGCGAAACGAGTGGAAACACGCAAAAAGTAAAATCGCTCCAGGTGGATTGTGATGCCGACACGCTTTTAATCCGTGTTGACCCGGAAGGCCCTGCCTGCCACACGGGGGAAAGGACATGCTTTTATACAAGGCTAGATGAAAAAGGGGAAGCGGTGGAAGCGGAAATTCCCTCCAACCGGCGCATCTTTGACATGCTGGAAGAGGAGATGGAAAGCCGGAAAATCAAGCCGGTTGAAAATTCCTATACCAATTATTTGTTTGAGAAGGGCATCGATAAAATCGCAAAAAAATTTATTGAAGAAGCGGGCGAGGTCATCATCGCTGCCAAAAACAACAGCAAATCAGAACTCATTTACGAAACAGCGGATTTGTTGTTTCATACCTTTGTCCTTCTGTCTAACCAGAATGTCAAACTATCGGAAGTGGAAGCCGAACTGCAGGCCCGTTCTGCCAAAAAAGGCAACAGCAAAGGCGACCGGAAAAAAATCGAAAAATGGTAATGAAAAAAGGATGTCCGGATAAGGGACATCCTTTTTTCATTACTTGATGCCAGCACGGCAGGGTTATTTACAAACGCGGATGTAATAATACAACGTCGTTCCGTCTTTCACTTTCGAGAGCACTTCATGCCCATGCCGTTTGCACGACGCCGGCACGTTAATAAAAGATTGCGGGCAGTCGGCGATCACTTCCAATATTTTCCCGTCTTCTAATTTTTCGATGGCCTCAAGCGTATAAAGCTCCGGATACGGGCATGATTCGCCACGGACATCCAGTGTTGCATCCACAGTAAAATTTTCCGCCATTTTTACCGCCTCCTGATTACGCAGACGTTTTCTTTTCGAATAACGTGCGTTTTGCGTTTATTTTTTTCGTATACCAATTTTCCCGCCATACGATAAGAAGATAAAGGGCCAGCAGAAAAGCGCCCGTACCGAAAAGCGCCCCGCCCCATCCGAATGACGTGACAATATTGACTTCCGGCCATCCTTTGACAAACACATCGAAAATGCCCCAATGATCCCATCCGTATGCCAGGAGGGTTGCCCCAACGATATTGCCGGCGCCGACTGCAAAAAATTGCACTTGCCCCTCTGTAATGCGGTACATCCACCCTGTTTCACAACCTCCGGCAATGACAATGCCAATGCCAAACAGGACGCCGCCGACAAGAGCACCAGGGCTTGCCCAGTGGATAACAGGGGCTTCGCCTTTAAATATGAAAATAGCGGTGCCTGCCGTCTGGATCGCCATTCCCACAATGATCGCTTTTCCGAGCGTTCCCCGCCCGGTCAGCCATAAATCCCTGAGCCCGGAAGTAAAGCAAATTTGGCCGCGCTGGATCAGTATCCCAAATGCCGCCCCGAACAGTGCGGCAAGCCCCAGCATTATTTTACCGGATATGAGATACCAGGCGGCAATCAGCGCAATAAAAAGCAAAACCAAAACAGCAGCATAAAGCTGGTAGTTCCCGTGTTGCGGATCCGGCTGTGTGCTTTTGGCAGCATGCCGGCTGAACGATATTTTTGGTTTTCCTTTAAAAATGGGCAATACGGCAAGTTTGACGCCAAAATAAGTACCGATCGCGGTGCCGACAATAAAGAACCAGGCGTGGAGAGAAAATTGCGGCAGTCCCGTAAAAAACGCAGCCAAATTGCAGCCCATCGCAAGGCGCGTTCCGAATCCGGCAATGATGCCGCCAATAAAACCCCACACCCAGCGCCGTTTCTGGCGGGGAACTTTCCATTTAAAATTCTTGCTGGCAAGGGCACTGAACAAACTGCCAAGCAGCATGCCGATGACCAGCCATCCGTCTGTCCGGTCCTGCGGCTCTCCGATCAGTTTGATCGCTTTAAAATACGCCCAATCAGCCGTATCGACGCCGAACAGCTGAAGCAAATTCCCTCCCCAGCGGGTAAATTCGCCTGTGACGGCCCAGAGCGTTCCGGTCAGCCCAAAATAAAAAGCAGCAAACACGCCTGCCAACAGTAAGACAATAAAAGGATTCCAAAACCCGCTGAAGTACTTTTCATGGGCTTTTTCCAACCATATACGCATGCCTTTCCGGCCTCCTTCATGAAAAATCATACATTCCCTATTATAGCAGAGTTTTCCGTCGGCACATTGATAAAAGTAAAGGTTGTAAAGCGGTTTGCTTTTTCAAATCTGAAAATAATGGTAAAATAATGAAACATATCATGGGGAAAGGGGGGAGATGGCCCGGGGACGGCGTATACCTGGACCAGCGAAGCAACAAATGGGAAACAATCAAAAAAGCGGGGTGTTATACACCTTTTTTGCTTATTTTTTGTGGGGGCTTTTTCCGATTTACTGGAAAATGATTGAGCAGGTGCCTGCTATTGAAATTCTCGCACACCGCATTTTCTGGTCTTTTATTTTTATGATCATACTTTTAGCCTTTTTAAGGAAAATGGGTGATTTAAAAACGAGCATAAAAGAAGGGGTCCGCCACCCGCGCACGCCGCTTTTATTGCTTCTCGCGTCCGTGCTTGTGAGCGGGAACTGGTTTATCTACATATGGGCGGTCAACAACGGGCATGTCATTGAAACAAGTATGGGATATTACATCAACCCACTTGTCAGCATCCTGCTCGGGATGGTCTTTTTGAAAGAAAAACTGAACCGATGGCAATGTCTTGCTTTTCTGCTGGCAGCGTGCGGCGTCGCGATCCAGACGTTCAGCTACGGGCATATTCCCTGGATCGCCATCGGCCTTGCCCTCACATTTGGGTTTTACGGCCTTGTGAAAAAGAAAGTGGACATTGATGCTTTTATCGGCCTGACATTCGAAACATTCTTTGTGATGCCGGTTGCGCTCCTCTACTTACTGGTGATCCAGGTAAAAGGCACGGCATCTTTTGCAACGGTTTCACCGGGATTAACCGTATTGTTAATTGGCACAGGCGTTGTGACGGCAATCCCGCTCATTTGCTTTGCACAGGGGGCAAGAAGCATTTCCCTGACAATGATCGGCTTTTTCCAATACTTGACGCCGACGATGACGCTGATCATGGGCATTGCCTTTTTCAAGGAACCTTTTACGCATGTGCAGCTTTTGTCCTTTGCTTTTATCTGGCTGGCGCTTATCGTGTTTTCCGTTTCCGGTTTTTTGCCGAAGAAGAAAATCCATGTGGAAGAAGTTGCCTGAGGTTGCCATGCCGGAACGGGTTTACTGGAAAAGTTTTTAAATGCATACAAAAAAGCGGCGGGAACCCACCTGGTTTGTCCCGCCGCTTTTATATATGCGGCAACTTGTCTGCTAAAAAAGGTATTTTAACAAATGATCTTTTCGGCCGGCTTTTTTTTAACGGGAAATTTCAGGTATAATAGGGAAGATCGAAGTCACAAGGGAGATTGGTTTATGTCCAGGTTCCAGTTCCGCCCGGCAACGTTTAAAATGGTTTTTTTCATGTATTTGCTGGGCACGGTTATTTTTGCCATTTTGTATTTGCTGCCGGTTTCACACAAACAGCCGTTGCTGCCGGTAGATGCTTTTTTCCTGTCCGCAAGCGCCATTAGTGCAACAGGGCTGTCCACTGTTACCGTTGCGCAAGAACTTACAACGGCTGGAAAAATCATCCTGCTCATCCAGATGGAAATCGGCGGGATCGGCGTCATGGCCTTGGTCGGTGCGCTTTTAATTGCATTGCGGACGAACGCGCCTGTTCCGTCTCAAACATTGATGATTTTTGACCAGAACCAGAACAGCAGCCGTTCGATATCCAAACTGATGGCCTTTATTGTAAAATACACATTAATCGTCGAGACGGCAGGCTTTCTGCTGATTCTGCCGTCTGCACTACAGCACGGCAGCCATGCTTTTGCCGCTTTTTTTCTTTCGGTGTCGACATTTACAAACGCCGGCTTTGAAATTTCGGGAAACGGGCTTGATAATTTTAAAGGCGAACCGTTCGTGCTTGCCGTTTTAAGCTGTATGATCATTCTGGGCGTCCTCGGGTTTGCCGTCGTCATGGAGTTTTTGCAGTCGCGCCGGAAAAAGAAAAGCCTTTATTTCAAAGTAAATGTTTTGATGCACGGCATTTTGCTTTTGGCCGGCTTTCTTTTCTTCTTTTTTGTCGATTTTATACATATGCCGGGGCTTTCTTTTACAGAAAAAATTATCCAGTCCCTTTTCTTCAGTGCGGCGCCGAGAAGCGGGGGGCTGGCATCACTCGATTTGCACGTTTTTTCTTTCCCGTCTCTGCTGTTTATGATCATGCTCATGTTTATCGGCGGGTCGCCAAGCAGCTGCGCCGGCGGAATCCGGACGACCACATTCGCCGTCATTCTTGCCAAATTGTGGTCTGTCATCCGCGGTTCAAATGAGACGCATATGTTCAGAAAGACGCTGTTTGCCGAAGACGTAAACAAAGCCTTTCTCGTCTTTTTCGCTTTTCTTTTTTTGTTCTTTTTCTCTTTTTTTGTATTGTCTTTTACGGAAAAAGCAGCACCGTTTCCGCTTGCATTTGAAATTATGTCGGCGCTGTCGACATGCGGCTTTTCACTCGGGATCACGGCCGGCCTGACGGTGTTCGGCAAAATTTGGCTGGCTTTCCTTATGCTGATTGGCCGTCTCGGGGTGATTATTTTGATCTATACTTTTATGAATCAAAAAAAATCCACAATCAAATATGCAAAAGAATCCATTTTAATCGGTTAGGGGTGGGATTGTGAAACATTTAAAAGAAAGTTTTCTAGTGCTCGGGCTCGGCCGCTTCGGGTCAAGTGTGCTGAAAGAATTGGCGAGGCTCGGATACGATGTTGTCGGCGCCGATAAAAATGAAAAGGTACTTCAGGATGAGGAACTGCAGGACGCTGCATCGTACCTTGCAGAAGGCGATGTGACCAGCACCGCTTTTTTGGAAGAACTAAATGTGACCAATTTCGATGCGGTGGTCGTCAGCATGGGAGATGATTTTGAGTCCGCCATTTTAACGGTGCTTGCTTTAAAAGATCTTGGCTGTGAAACGGTTTATGCGAAGGCGAATGATCAAAAGCGGGGGAGAGGCTTGAAAGGGGCCGGTGCGACGGACGTGTTTTTTCCCGAAGAAGATACGGGGCGCCGGGTTGCCTACCATATTGCAAACCCGGGCATTTTGCAGTATATCCGCCTGTCACCGTATTGCTCCGGCCTTGAGATGACAGTGCCGGAAGATTTTATCGGAAAGTCTCTGACAGAACTCGATTTCCGCAACAGGTATAAAGCCCTTGTTGTCATGGTCACTTCCCAGACTGAAGAAACGCCGGTTGTCTCGCCGGCGCCGGATTATATTTTTCAGCCAGGGGACACCATTTTCACAGTCGGTGCGGAAAAAGATTTGGAAAGACTGCGCCGGAAATTTTACTAGAAAGGTGAGGTATTTTCCGGCTGCGTTGAATTGAACTGCAGGAGCTGCCGTTTTTCCGGCCTGGGAATTCCCATTCGGGGCGTCGGCACGGGAGCCGGAAAAACTTATCCGCCGGGGGATAAGTCTCCTGGCCCCTACTACATATTTTGCAGAAAAATCGTTGCGGTTAAATACCGCCTTGCGAGCATTTGAAAATAAGCCGTAAAAACGGAAAGGGTCGCGATGACGATGGTGTTGCGGATGGCTTCTTTTTTCGGGTCGTCCGGCGATATGTATTTCGATATCATCTCTTCCGCTTTTTCAGTAACCATACCTTCCATTGCCGAAATCATATGTTCATGTTTTTCGGCCGGGAACCGCCCGACTTCCCGCATGGAATTCAGCTCCTCGAAAAGCTGGGAATAAGTGGCATACAGCTGTACCGGATTAATCAAATCATCATGCTCATCTTCGGGGTCATTGACGATCAATTGCAACAGCTTACGGATGGAATCGAAATCGAGCGCCGTTTTCAAGTCTTCCACCAGAAACAGTAGCGCCATCTGGTCAATCGAATATTTTTTCCCTTTTTCCGGCGCCACGATCATTTCTTTAATATCGCGCTTGACCCAGTTTTGAATCGCGGTCAGTGTAAAATTTGTATTTTCAATCTGGCTTCCGAGCGCCACGATTTCATTTAACGAAAATCCGAAGTCATCCGTGTTCTTCTTCAGTATTTTTGTAAAGATGGGGGGCATTACAGCAGCTGCAAAGGGGTGATGCGGGTCTTTGCCACCGTTTTTCTTTGCCCATAAGCCTTGTAAAAACGTTGCAGGCGTCATGGGGCCTGCTCCCTTCAGCGCAAGTAGCAGATCTGCCATTTCCCTGCGTGTCATTTGGAATAGTTCCATTAACAGCACCTCCCAAACATTGGCATGCTACTTTTTATCGTAAGATTGATGGATGGAAAAGTCAATGATGATGATAAGACTCTTTGTATCCTTTCATCATCCAGCAATTCGTGATATTATATCTATGGGAAGACCTCTCTATAGATGTTTATTTTACGGTGTACATTTAGATAATAGAGTGTCTTCCCATTTTTTCTCCTCATCTGCCCCTTCGAGAAAAATTTTTACACATACGGCGTGACAAGATTTCTCCGGTGTCCCGGAATGCCAAGGATGCCTTATTCTTTCAGGTGAAACAATCCGCACTTTTAGGAAGAAAATTACACCTGTCTCGGTTTGAAAACGTTTAATGTCGGCATTTCAGGGAAAATAAAAACCGGGAATGCAATCTTTTGTCAAAAAAGCTTGCATTTTGATTGATAAGTTCATATAATAAGTTCATAGGAACCTAATATAAAAATAGAAAAGGGGAAATGAAGTTGAAGAAATTTTTTGCGCTGCTCCTGGCATTTACGTTTGCCTTTTCAGTTGTCGGGATTCACTTTTCAAACCCGGTTGATGCAAGGGGATACCGTTCTGTAAAACGGTCTTACCAGACGGTGCCAAAGACAACAACACCATCGTCAAAACAACAGTCCCATTACCAGTCGAAAACGAACCAAAATACAAATTCGGTTTCCGGCAATAAAGCCAATACAGCGTCGTCTTCATCGAGAGGCAGCTTTGTAAAGGGGATGCTGCTCGGCGGTCTTGGCGGCATGCTGTTCGGATCGATGTTCAGCCATCTCGGCGGTTTGGGAACGGCTTTGACGGCAATGGTCAATATTTTAATCTTTATTGCGCTGATTCTCATCGTCATCAAATTGTTCCAATCCGTATTCGGCAACAGGAAAAAAGATCGTGAGGCTTATGACAGATGGAAGAATTAAAACTGTCAGAGCAAGATTTGATTAACGCGGTTTGCACGTTTGTGGCAGATCAGCATTATGCTTATCCGGAAAATGTGATGGCGATGCTCACATACGATGATGATACCGGCTACGGCGCAGATGTCGAACTGAACGGTAAAGATCTCGAGCCGCTGACTGAGCCGAAACTGATTCAGGCCATCCGCAAATATTTAGAAGAAGAATACAGCATTGACCCGTTTGCCGTCAGTATCCGACTGGAAATTGAAGATCAAGATGGCATGGTGGCATACGTAGATTAAGAAACAGCCCGGCAAATGCCGGGCTGTTTTACACTATTTTGATACATATTTGTTTCGTCCTGCGCCGGCTCCTGCGGCAAGCATGAGAATGCCACAGATAATCATGACCACAACCGGCATATGCCAGTTATGCGCCCGGTCATACAACCAGCCGATCAAAAACGGGCCGGCTGCCGCCACGAGATAACCAGCAGACTGGCTCATGCCGGACAAATTGGCAGCTTCAGTGGCCGTTTTCGAACGGAGGCCGATAAACGCAAGCGCGAGGCTGATGCTGGCACCCTGGGCGATGCCGATCAAAATGATACAAATCCACATCCACAACATATGCCCGCCGTACAAAAGGCCTGTAAGCCCGCACAAATAAAAAATCGTAATCCCGAAAACAAGGGGAATCTGGTTTTTCATCCGCTCCGCCCAAATCGGCGTCATAAAAGTGGCGGGCAGGCTGACGAACTGCATGATTGACACCATCCAGCCGGCCGCTACGAGGCTTGCCCCATGGCTGACCATAATTTCCGCAAGCCAGGCGATGGTGCTGTAAAATAGAAACGACTGCAGGCCGAGAAAAAGCGTCACCTGCCAGGCGAGCGAAGACAGCCAGACCGATCTTCCGGGAGTTTCCTGATGGGTGGAAAACTTTACTTTGGCGTGCTCACGCAATTGGGGGAGCCACACCAAAGCAGCCAGGATAGAGAAGATGCCCCAGAAAAGCAGCCCCCATTTCCACCCGAGCCCAAGGCCGTTCACAATCGGGACGCTGACGCCGGAAGCGAGCGCGGCAAATCCGCCCATAACGGTTGTATAAATACTCGTCATCAACCCGAGTTTTGCAGGCACCCGGTGTTTAATGAGGCTTGGCAGCAGCACATTCCCGATGGCAATGCCTGTTCCGATAAAAGCCGTGCCAATATAAAGCATGGCGGCATTCCCGGCCGTACGCGCCAAAATGCCGATAAATAATATGACGATCCCAAGAAGCAATGTCAACTCCTGGCCAATCCGGCTTGCCAGTTTTGGCGCAAGCGGTGAAATCAGTGCGAAGGCAAGAAGCGGGAGCGTCGTAATAAATCCCGCTTGTGCATTTGACATATGAAGGCTGTGGCGGATCGTGCCGATTACGGGCCCGACGGAAGTGATTGCCGGCCTGAGATTTGCTGCAATACAGATAACGCCTGCCACAAGCAGCCCGGATAATACTTTTTCTTTTTCTTTCTGATCACCCATCTTTTTCTAAACTCCTTTAAAACTTTCCTGATTTAAAAATGGACAGCAACAGCCATAAAAGCATCAATGTTGCGACACCAAATCCGATCTCAATGATCGGGTTTTTCCAGATCACCGTCGATTGGCCGCTGATGGACGTGCCGATCATCAGCCCGACCATCAGGATACTAAAGGCGAGCAGGACGATCGCGAAGGAAAGCCGGTTGCTGATCCTGTCCAGTTTTTCCAAAAATAAATACAAATCCGGTATGACGACTTCCATCCTGAATTTGCCTTTCCGCATCGTTTTGGAAATATCGCGCAAATTTTTCGGAAGCTCGAGCAAAATTTCCGCCTGGTCCAAAAACGTTTTCCATCCTTTCCGTGCGACCCTGCCCGGCCGCAAACGGTCCCGAAGCAGCCTTTCCCCAAACGGGCGCGCAGCTTCGATCAGGCTGAATTCCGGGTCAAGCGATTCCACGACACCCTCCACCGTAATCAGCGATTTGCCGAGTATCGTCAGATCGGCAGGGAAGCGGATATGGTATTTGAACGCGAGATGGTATAAATCATTGAT
The DNA here is from genome assembly GCF_025905465.1 of Weizmannia sp. WK01. NCBI lineage: Bacteria > Bacillati > Bacillota > Bacilli > Caryophanales > Bacillaceae > Heyndrickxia > Weizmannia sp. WK01. Next base: position 1,675,708 of record NZ_CP109616.1, read on the forward strand.
GGCTTCCCGCAAGCTTAACTGGCTGAGCGGCAGATCATAATATTTTTCGCGGAGAACTTCGACATCTTCCTTTAGCAGATGAAGATCGGTTTCTTCCGGAATTTCCGCAAGCGCATCGACCGACTTCATAATGGCATTCGTATCCGCCCGCATCAGCGCAATGACAAGTGAGGCGCAATGGTACTTGGTCTCTTCCGTAAGCCGGCCGACCATGCCGAAATCCATATAACAAATCACATCGCCGGGCAAAACGACAATGTTTCCCGGATGCGGATCGCCGTGAAAAAATCCCTCCACAAAAATCTGCTGCAGCATCGAATGGATCAGCCGTTCAGAAATGGCTTTTTTTCGGTATCCGGGGACTGTTTCACTGAAAAATTCGCTGATTTTCCTGCCCTTTATGTATTCCATGGTCAGGACTCTTTTTGTGGAAAAGTCCCAGTAAATTTTCGGAATCCGGATGTTTTCATCGCCTTCAAATTGTTTGGCGATCCGTTCCGCATTCCGGCCTTCATGGTAGTAATCTAGCTCGGACAACAGCGCCTGGGAAAATTCTTCGACAATGTCCCGCAATTGGTATGCCCTTGCCCATTCAAAACGGGACTCTAGGGAGAGGGACAGGCTTTCCAATATTTCAAGATCGGTTTCAATGACTGGGCGGATATTCGGGCGCTGGATTTTGATCGCAACCGGCTCTTCCGTATGCAATTTGGCTTTATGCACTTGTCCGATCGATGCGGTTGCGAGCGGCTCCGGATCGAATTCGGCAAAAAGCTCCTCAACGCCCGCTCCAAATTCGTCCCTGATAATCTTTTTTACTTCTTCAAACGGAAACGGCGTGGCCTTATCCTGTAATTTTTCCAGGTCAGCAATAATCGATTCCGGCAAAATATCACGGCGGGAGCTGGCAAGCTGCCCGAGTTTAATAAAGGTCGGGCCCAATTCCTCTAAAAACAGCCGGATCCTTTCCCCGGTGCTGCGGTGGGGGGTGCGGGGAGCCGCTTTTTTCGAGGGAAAAGGAAGTAAATCCGAAAGGCCCCAATCGCTGATTAAATAACCGAGGCCATTTTTAATCAGGGCGCCGGCAATTTCCTGGTATCTTTTTCCGTGCTTCATTTTTCTGGAAAGCAAGCAACCACCCCCGGTTTTGTTTTATGCAAAAAAACAGCCGGCCCCGGGCAAAAGGGCCAACCGGTTTACGGATTCAACCGTTCTTCAAGCTGCTGGATGCGAAGTTCCAGCGCCTTGATTTCATCTTTTGTCGCAACATTCATTTCAGAAAGGATCTCGTTGACCCGGTCTTTCAAGGCCTGATTCAGTTCTTGTTTGGATTGTTCCCCTTTTTCCAGCAGTTCATCAATCAATTGTGTCGATTCCGCTTTTGTCAGGTTGCCTTTTTCCACGAGGCGGTTGACTGCTTTTTCCACTTGTTCTTTGCTGAGCACCGCCATGCCAAGGCCGAGTGATAACAATTGGTTCACTTTATCGCGCATTCCAATTCCTTCCTTTCTCCTCTATCTTAATGTAATCATAGCCCAATCCGGCCGGGATCACAAACGGAAAGGTGTGAAAAATGGCCAATGAACGGACTACTTTCCCCAGTGGGAAGCAATAAACGTGTCGCGGCCCGATTTCGCCCGGTCTTCATGATAGGCATTCGGGTTTTTCTTATAAAAATCCTGGTGGTAATCTTCGGCGGGATAAAAAGGCTTCGCCGGCAAAATTTCTGTCACAATCGGCTTTTTGAATTTGCCGCTTTCTGCAAGCTGCTTTTTTGAAGCTTCTGCCAGCCGCTTTTGCTCTTCATTATGGTAAAAAATAGCCGTCCGATAGTTGGAGCCGCGATCCTGGAACTGGCCGCCGGCATCGGTCGGATCGATTTGCTGCCAAAAGATTTCGAGCAGTTTTTCGTACGGAAAAACTGCCGGATCATATGTAATTTGGACGGCTTCGTAATGGCCGGTCGTTCCGGTTTTTACTTGCTCATACGAAGGATTTTCAACCGTTCCCCCCGTGTACCCGGAAACGACTTTTTCAATGCCGTCCCACTGGTCGAAAGGTTTGACCATGCACCAAAAACAGCCGCCGGCAAAAGTTGCTTTCTGAAATTGTTCCGCCATTTCTTCTCCTCCAAAGGTGATACTTTTTCTAAATCGTAACATTTCCTGCGCATCACGACAAGAAAGAATGCCCGGTCTGCTGCGGAAAAATCAAAAAATTCCGGCTGTATTTGCCCGGTTTTGGATTTTAGAACATATCTTTTTTGTGTTGTCCACTAAAGTGCAAAAAATTTTTAAAAAAATGTGTTTAAAATTTGAACATTTTGTGAACATAAAGTAATATAATATACAAAAGGGAGGGGTTGTGAAATGAAGGAATTTAAGGGGTACTATCTGCTTGCAACCGCTGAGCTGATCATGAGTGTGGTTTTTCTTGCCATTCACTTCATTGTAAGCGCTCACACAACGGACTGGTCTTTGATTTTGTTTTGGGGTTTCCTGCTAGGAGGAATGATTACCTATGGGCTCGGAATGGCATACTTGATGATGCTTTGCGCGTCAGGGAAAGAATTGCCGCATGAATATCCGGAAGGCGATCCGTCATACAGAAAAGCTGGATAATCGTTCGCACAGCATGAACCCTGTATACACGGGGTTTCTTTTTTTGGTGGGGAAGTGGGCACCGATCCAATCGGATTTACGATGGCTGAAAAAATTTAAGTGGCGGGAAATGCGGCCTTTTTCATGCAAAAAAAACGATGCCGCAAAGGGCACCGTTAGTCTTCTTTTTGAACATTTGCCGCCTGCGGGCCGCGTGATCCTTCTTCCACATCAAACGATACTTTCTGGCCTTCTTCGAGCGTTTTATAGCCTTCACCCTGGATGGCTGAGAAATGGACAAACACGTCGTCTCCGCCTTCCCGTTCAATAAAACCATAGCCTTTTTCACTGTTAAACCATTTTACTGTACCATGTTCCACGTTTAATGCCTCCTAATTTTTAACCTTTCTTGCTTTTAATATATCCAGAATCCCGGGTTTTAAACGCCATTTCTCATTTGCAGGTAAAATTTGCGGCTTTTTTTGCTTTATCTTTATAAAAAAAACTTCAGTTTTTCGTGACAAAATCAATTGTGATCGCGACAGACATCGCTTCTGGCAACACATACAGAAGTAGTAATCCAACTTATATGTCCTGAAAATATGCGCCGGCCGGTTTTTACCCCCCGTTGGTGCCCGCATTCATCCCAGGCGTGGACTTCCATTTGGAAAAAAGCTTGGTACACTTTGCGGCATCAACATTGATATAATCGGGCAGCCGTTGTACACTTTTAAATAGCCGGATAGTGAAAACTTCATTGCAAAAGGAGCTGTACCCATTCATGATTGTTTCCGGACAAAAGGAACATCAACTCATAGAAGAAACTTTTAAAGATCAAATAGATCATCACACTGTGATCAGCAAAAAACTCGAACAGTCAGGCCAATTTATGGAAGCCGTCCGCAGTCTGATTGACTTATGCGGTGATGATCCGGACCGCGACGGATTGCAGGAAACGCCTTACCGGGTGCTGAAGGCATTTTTGGAATATACAGAAGGGTACCGGGAAGACCCGAAATTGCATTTGGCAAAAACATTTGATGTCGATCACGATCACAAGGAGCTTGTACTCGTAAAAGATATTGAATTTTATTCCATATGCGAGCACCACTTCGCGCCATTTTTCGGCGTCGCTCATGTCGCCTATTTTCCAAATGAAAAAATCACCGGCCTGTCGAAAATTGCGCGCATGGTCGACGGCTACGCCAGGCGTTTTCAAGTTCAGGAACGGCTGACAAAACAAATTGCGGATGCGGTGGAAGAAGTGCTTGAACCGCAGGGCACGATGGTGGTTTTAGAGGCCAAGCATATGTGCATGTGCGGGCGGGGCGTGAAAAAGTCGGATGCGTCCACGACAACGATGTCTTACCGCGGTATTTTTGAAGGGCGGGCGGATTTGCGCGCCGAATTTTTGTCCTTACTCAAATAGAAAAAAGGATGGTGCTTATGCTGGATGCGGACATATTGATCATCGGGGGCGGCCCTGCCGGCATTTCAGCAGCGATCTGGTGCAGCCGGCTTGGCATGGACCATCTGCTCGTTGAGGAACAGCAGATGCTTGGCGGGCAGCTCGGGCTGATCCATAATCGCATTATTGATTATCCCGGCCTGCAAGCGGAAAACGGGGAGGAAATGCGCCGCTATTTTGTTCGGCATGCCGAGTCGTTGCAATGCCGGTACCGGGTGAATACGCGTGCCGTAAAGATAGATGCCAAAAGAAAAGTTGCGGTGGCGGAAACAGGCGGGCTTAAGACCCAAATCGGTTTTCGCTACTTGATTTATGCTGCCGGTGCCGTCCGGAGAAAGCTCGGCGTGCCGGGGGAAAAAGAGATGTTCTCCCGCGGGGAAACTTATTCGGCTACGAAGGACAGTCATTTGTTTAAAGGGAAATCTGTTGCAGTTGTCGGCGGCGGCGACCGTGCTTTTGAGGGGGCTTGTTTGCTTGCCGAAGCAGGGGCGCACGTCTATCTTATTCACCGCTCGGAACGTTTCAGGGCCAGGCAGGCATATCTCAGTCGGGCCCAATCATATAGGAACATTCGGATTTTGCCGAATATGCGTGTGAAAACCATTATCGGGGAAAACCAAACCGAAGCGGTGGAACTCATCCATTCAAGCGGTGAATCCTGTTTTTTGCCGGTATCCGCAGTTTTCGTCCGGATTGGGATGGAACCGAACAGCGGTCTCGTTCAGGATGTTGCCGGGACGGATGCGGACGGGTACATTGTTTCGGACGGTTACGGGAAAACCGAATGTGAATGGCTGTATGCAATCGGAGACAACTGCCTTGGCCCGCTTTATTCCAGTATTGCAGGGGCGGCCGGGCAGGGGGCTGCTGCAGCAAAGCATATTGCCTCCCGTTTGGCGGGAGTACCCGCCCGGTAAAATAAACGATCTACCGGCTTCACGGCCCTGCGCACGCCGGCATAAGGCCGGGCAATGCGTTCCGGCGAGAAGATGGGGCGTTTTTCGGAAAAAGCAACGAAAGTGTACAGAGGCGATGGTCTGTAAAACATTTTGCCCCGTGCCTTTCTGTTTTAATCCCGGCCGCCAGTTTGTGGGGCATCTTCCCCGCCCAGCACCCGGCTGAATGCGGCAGAAACTTTTTCATATTCTTCGTCCGAATGGAGGGCGTCCAGGTCGCCTTCTTCGTCTGTTTTCAAGAAAAACACATCTAAGTCCCGGCCTGTCTGTTCCTCTAAATCTTCAACAAAAGAAACGGCGGCATATTCTGTTCCTTCCAGCGACAATACGCCGATGATTTCCACTTCCTGCTCATGCCCGTTTTCCGTAATTGTAAACACTTCACCCTGTTCAATATTTGCCATCGGGTCTCCTCCTTCGCTTCTTGTTCGGTATTGTATACAAAAACGGAAAAAACATGCCGAAAAAATACGCTTATGATCGCAGCCGACTATCGGAAAGGAGTGTTTATATATGGATAAAAAAGACATGGAAGAAAAAATCATTCAGCAATACAAAATGGATGAGAAAATGATGGCACTCATTTTTGCCCAGTGGTGCGTGAACAATGGGCTTGATCCGGAAGAACTTTACAGCAGGGCATATCCGCAACAAGAAAAAAATGGCTTGCTGGAAGAAGCGCTTGCCCTAACGGTACCGAAAGAAGAAGCGGGAGAAATCAGCACCGGGACTGTATTGAATGTATTATCCTTATTTGGCAATGACGATTTGGCTTTCGTTGTGTCGGAAGAAAACGCCAAGTTAAAACGGTGAGTCCAGAAACAAACCTGCGTGGAGACGACCCATAATGGTGTTTTTTCAATTCCGGAAATGACAAAATCACCCCTTGGATGCCCAAGGGGTGATCATTATAAGGAATCGCGTATCGCCTTTTTAAATCCTTCGACAGAGAGCAGGGCAAAAACCGAATAAAGCAACGTATATAGGCCCATCACGATCAGCATCGGTGTCCACAGTTCGGACCCGAAAAAGAACCAGCCGGATTTTACTGCAAAGTAGCTGTGCGCAAGACCGAGCAAAAGTGGAATGCCGAAATTGTAAAGCTGCTTGATCCGGATCCCTGTTGTTAAATCCTGCATGGTAAAGCCAAGCTTGCGCAAAATGGTGTAGGCCGGTTTTTCTTCTTCGCTTTCTTCCATTTGTTTGAAATACAAAATGCAGCCGGATGTGACCAGGAAAGTGAGTCCAAGAAATCCGACAATAAACATCATAACCCCCATGTTTTCTTTTTGCATTTTGATGATTTCAGGACTGGAGTAGGCAAAGGAATCCGAAGGGAAATGCAGACTTTGGAACAACCGGTTTGCTTTGCCAAGATCTTCATCCTTTTTCAGATTGATGCCGGTAAAAAGATTCGAGTCCAATTGAATTTTTGGGTCCGTATCCTTTTTTAACGCCTGGAATAATGCATCATCCGTTACCAGAACGGGCATGCTGCCTGAAAAATAATTGGAAAGAACCTGGTCTTTTCGAAGGGCAACGGTGCGCAGTCTGGCTGTTTTCCGCTTGCCCGTTAAGTCAATCATCCCTTCCGATTTCATCGGCATAAATCTGGCTAAAGCATCGGAATAGCCGGAAAAAACCGCCTGCCCGGGTTTTACATCCATTCCTTTTACTGCCGCATCGCTTACGACCGCTATCGGTACAGCTTTGGAGTCGAACTTCAGATCTTTTGACTTTTTATCGAACAGGCTGCTTAAATCGGCTGTAACCCTTACGACTTCAATTTCTTCTTTTTCATAGGCGATGTTGTTTTCATTTAAACGTTCTGTAAATTGTTTTGCCTCATTCGTCTTGATAAATGAAAAGTCCGCAGCTGTCATATTATGGGCTGTTTCTTCAGCAGAATAAAAGGTAATGTAGCTTAATGACAATAAGCCGATCGCAAGCGCCGACACGGTTGTGATAATGGTCAGCAGCACTGCGTTCGAACGGATCCGGAACATGATGGCGGATAGTGACATGACATCCCGGATATTCAGATACCCGCCTTTCTTTTTCCGGATAAGGTAAAAGACAAACCGGACAGAAGTCTTATAAAATAGATAGGTCCCGAAAATAACAAGGGCTAAAATGCTAATCATTGCCGTATACAGAGCACGCACTGTTACAAAGTCTCCATTGAACAATTCTGATGAAATATAGTATCCTGCCCCGATGCATACAAATCCGATGACCCCGAGCAGCAATCCCGCTTTGGAGATTCGTCCGGCCCGGTCTTCCGTGGAGGAAACGGTACGGAAAAGGGAAAGGATCGTCTGCCGTTTGATAAAGATGCTGTTGATCAGCAGGACCAGGATGAAAATAATGGTAAAGACAAGGAGCGTCTGCCCGAAAGCCTTCATCGAAAAATAAAGGGAAACCTTTGTTTCCACTTGAATGATCCGGAGCAGCAGCATCATCAGCAGCTTGGATGCCGCAAACCCGAAAAAGATGCCGGCAAAGAGTGAGCCGTAGTAGAGCAAAAAATTCTCCGTCCCTAAAATCCGGAACACTTCTTTTTTCGTCATGCCGACAAGCTGGAAAAGCCCGATTTCCTTGCTCCGCCTTTTCATAAACAAATGGTTGGCATAAAAGAGAAACACCGCCACAATGACGATCAGCAAAACCGACGCCACCTTCAGCGCGGCCAGCCCTTTTACGGAAGATTTTACTTCGACGAGAGAAGGGGCGTATTGCAGTGTCACAAACGCAAAGTATAATGCAGCACTGAAGGCGAGTGCGAAAATATACAGCGCATAATGCGGAAGGTTCTTTTTAAAATTGCGGTAAATCAAACCGTTAATCGTCATGCTGCACACCTCCCAGCACGGCCTGTGTTTTCAGGATGGCCTGATAGAAATCCTGTCTTGATTCGGTGCCTTTATGCAGTTGGGAATAAATCTGCCCGTCTTTAATGAAAATGACCCTGCCCGAATAGCTGGCTGCGGCCGCATCATGGGTGACCATTAAGATGGTTGCTTTTCTTTTTTCGTTCAGGCGGCTTAATTTATTCAAAAGGTCGGATGCCGACTTTGAATCGAGCGCACCTGTTGGTTCGTCGGCAAAAATAAGACCCGGTTCATGGACAAACGCCCGCGCTGCCGATGTCCGCTGCTTCTGCCCGCCGGATATTTCATTCGGATACTTGTCCTGAATATCCATAATGCCAAGTTCTTCCGCAACCGCATGGAATTTTTCGTCCGCCTCGCGTTTTGAAACTTTTTTCACAGACAGCGGCAGCAATATATTTTCCTTCACCGTTAACGTATCAAGCAAATGGTATTCCTGGAAAATAAAGCCTAAATGCCTTTTCCGGAACTCCGCCAGCTGCTTGTCTTTCATTTTCGTCAACGCCTTGCCTTCGATTTCAATGGAACCGCGGCTGGGCCGGTCAATAGAGGATAAAACATTTAACAATGTCGTTTTTCCGGAACCGGACGGCCCCATAATGCTCGTGAATTCTCCTTTTTCAACATTTAAATCAATCCCTTTTAAAACTTCTTGTTTGTTCCACTTGTTGCCGTACGTTTTATAAACATTTTTTGCTTCAAGGATCATGATTGGCTCCCCCTTTCTGATATGATTTCATTATAGAAAAGCCGGCATGCTTCTTCCTTCGTTTCAGCTAACAATACAGAAAAGCATATGACAGTTTTGTCACATGCCTGTAATTTGCTGCAAGCTATTTCTTTCCGGGAAGATGAGCGTAAAGGTCGAACCGGCGCCGGGAACCGACTGGACAGTAAGCAGGATATTTAATTTTTCCGCCGCCCTTTTGGCAAGATACAGGCCGAGGCCGGTTGCCCCCCTGTTTTGGCTGCGGTCAGAAGAGGTAAATCCCTTTTCAAAAATGCGCGGCAAATCTTTCGGGTCAATGCCGCGCCCCTTGTCTGCCACCGATAATTGGAAGCGGCCGTCTGCTATTTTTCCGGAAATGGAGATGTCTGTCCCGCAACTGTACTGGACCGCATTTACCAGCAATTGCCGGAGGATAAACGACAGCCATTTTGCATCTGTAACCATTGCCGGAACCCCCGGTGAGACGTCAAAACCGATGCCTTTTTGAATGCACCATGGCTGAATCGCTTTGATTTCCTGGAAGATCAGGCGTTTCAGGTCAACATTTTCCATATAAACGTCATTTTCCATATTGCCGATCCGTTTTTCATGAAGCTGTTTGTCAAGCAGGTGGTGGATGCGCAGCCATTCATAATTGAGCGACACTTTTGCTTCTTCATCTTGAAGCCGGTCAATGATGAGCTGCATGGCGGTCATCGGCGTTTTGACCTCATGTACCCATGCTGTTAATTCATCTTGTTCTTCTTGCACCGTGGATGCGTTCCGGTCGGTTTCCGCCCGTAGATGTTCCGCCTGCGCTTGTACGGCCTGATGCACGATCTGTTCAAAAGGGGTTCTGGGGCGGGTGATCTCGCTCGTATCAAGATCCCCATCCCATTCTGAAAGGCTTTGATAAAATTTCACTTCTTTCCGGGCGCGGAAGAAAAGGAAAAGAAGAAAAGCAATCGTTTCTAAAAAAACGATATAAAGAACGGATGAAAGCGCGATTTGCGGATCAAGCCAGGCAATGAAAAGCAGCATCAGCTGGCAGGCGGCAAAAAATATTACCCAGCTTTTTCGTTCAACAAGAAACATCCGGATCATAGGCCGGCATCCTTTTCAAGCGCCATATAGCCCTGGCCCACTTTTGTTTCGATACAGTCACCGAGCCCGATCGTGGAAAGTTTTTTCCGCAGGCGGTTGACGTTCACGGTCAATGTATTATCGCTCACAAACCTTTCATCGTCCCATAAACATTCGATCAGATGCGTGCGGCTCACAATCCGGTTTTTCATGTCCACCAATATTTTTAAAATAAACATTTCGTTTTTTGACAGTTCAATGCATCCATGTTCATTTTCGACCGTGTTTTTCTGCAAATCGATTGTGGCCCCGCACCATGTTTTTAAAACCGTCTGCTCGCTCGTGTAGGCATATACCCGGCGCAAAATGGCCTGGATTTTGGCGATTAACACGTCGATATGAAAAGGCTTTTGCACATAATCGTCCGCGCCGAGCTGCATCGCCATCACCATATCTGTCGGATGGTCGCGGGAAGAAAGAAAAAGGATCGGGACATGGGAGTGCGCGCGAATTTGTCGGCACCAGTGGAACCCGTCAAATTTCGGTAGCTGGATGTCAATGACTACCAGATCAGGCCGGAATTCCGTAAATTCCTCCATCACCTGTCCAAAATCGCGGATCCCCGCAACTTCAAATGACCACTGCGAAAGTCTTTCTTTCACTTCACGAAACAGCGTCACATCGTCTTCAATGATTAGAATTTTTATCAACCGGACCACTCTTTCTATTTTTGCTACCCTCCATTTTACAAGAAAAGGCGAAAGCAGGCTACAGGTGCAGATTTTCTTTTATTTAAGGTTGCTGTAAGGTTTTCTTTAGATTGGGGAAAGGTAGCATCCTTATCGTTAAAATTGGAAAGAAAAACTCTAATCATAATGGAAATGGGCTTATTATCTAGTGGCTGCTTCTGCTATTGTACAAACACACAATCTGACCAAAACGTATGAGGGCATTCATCGTGTAGACCAAGTTCATCTTCAAGTAGAGGAAGGGGAAATCTATGGATTTCTCGGACCAAACGGGGCTGGAAAAACAACTACGTTAAAAATGTTGCTTGGACTTGTGAAACCTTCTAAAGGGGACATCGAAATTTTTGGTAAAAGTTTGAAAAGGCATCGATCAACCATTCTGCAACGCACAGGGTCACTCATTGAATCTCCTTCTTACTATGGACATTTGACCGGTCTCGAAAACATGAAGGTCATGCAGCGGCTGCGAAATGTTCCGGATCAGAATGTGGAGGAGGCGCTTCGAATCGTACGGCTTGAGAATCAGAAAAATAAAAAAGCTGAACAATATTCACTCGGAATGAAGCAACGGTTGGGGATTGCGATGTCGCTTCTTGCTTTTCCCAAGCTGCTGATCCTTGATGAGCCTACGAACGGTCTTGATCCCGCGGGAATAGGTGGAATCCGGGAACTTATTAAATCGCTGCCTAAGCGTTATGGCATGACCGTTTTGATCTCAAGCCATCTTTTATCAGAGATAGATCAGATCGCTACGTCAGTAGGTATCATCAGTGAAGGAAAATTATTGTTTTAAGGCAGTATGGCAAGTCTTCGGAAAAAAGGCAATACCTCGATCTATATAAAAACCGGAGACAATGCAAAAGCCGAACAATTATTTCTTTCCAAAGGATATCGTTCTGTTCAAGACGGAAGCAGGCTGAAGGTAGGATATCTTGATGATACAGAAATTGCAGAAATGAACCGGTTACTTGTCGAACATCATATTCCTGTTACCCGGATTGAGGAGCATAAGAAAAGTGTTGAGGATATTTTTCTGGAGTTAACGGGAAGGGAGCGAAGTTTGTAATGATATTACTCAGTTTGGAATTTTTCAAAATACGGCGCAAAAAAATTGGGGTGATGATTGTATTTTTCCTTTTAGTTGAGATGATGTTGGCGTTTATCACTACAAGTATTTCGATCGCGAATCACCCTGACCAAGCCGTCTGGGAATCCATCATTTTCAATATAGTTACTATGAATGGCCTTTTTATGCCGATCCTTTCTGCTGTGGTCGTTTCCAGGATTTGTGATATGGAGCATAAAGGGGGGACCTGGAAAATGCTTGTTGCTACCAATGTGAGCCGTGCACGTCTTTATGCAGCGAAATATATATGCGCCAATAGTTTGCTTTTGTTTTGTATTTTTGTACAAACGGTCATCAGGTTGTGATTGGACTGGTCAAGCACTTTACTGGTGAACCTCCAATCGCTTATTTTATTTGGTTTATCGGGGGTGCCTTGTTGACAACGCTTGCTGTAACAGCGCTTCAACAATGGGTTTCTCTAGCCATTAAAAACCAAGCCTTTGCATTGGTGTTGGGCATGCTTGGTGCTTTCATCGGAATGACTGCAGGTTTGTTCCCAGCTGCTGCCCGGCATATTTTTATCTGGTCTTATTATTTGGATCTTAGCCCCGTTACCTTTAAATACACCGGGTCTTCAGGCGCCTATACAGCTCAACCTGTTGATATCGGGCTGGTAATCGCTGCGTTCGTTATGACTGTTGTATTCTATATTGCCGGAAATATCAATGTTAACCAGCAAGAAATTTAGGAGGGATGTTGATGCTACGAAGTATTTCTGCCGAGTTTTTAAAATTACGGTATTCCCGGATTGGACTTGTATTGATTGTCCTTCCAATCATAAGCCTGTTGATCGGATGTGCGAATTTTTATTTGAATCAAGGTGTCCTGCATAATGGCTGGTACAGCTTGTGGACGCAGGTTAGCCTATTTTACGGTGAGTTTTTCCTTCCAATCTTAATCGCCATTTGCTGTGCTTATGTATGCAGGTTGGAGCATCAGAACCGGAATTGGAATACGATCATGGCCTCTCCTGTTCCCGTTGCAAGTCTCTTTTTTGCCAAAATGATTGTCGTTAGTATGCTAATTTTAATCGTGCAGGCGCTGTTTCTCTGCCTTTACTGGTTTGCAGGCACTCTTTTTTCTTTACCTAGATCTCTTGCCTATGGAGACTTTAAGTTGGACCTTACGCGGCTGGTACGCGTCTTTATCCATATGTGCGTTTCAGTTATGTCTGTCGCTATGGATTCTTAGCTTTGCTACGCCGATTGGTATGAGTCTGTGTGCCGTTTTTATCGTTTTAGGTATATATGTTATGAAACTGGGTATCTTTTTTCCCATTTTCGCTTCTGACCATTGGAATGAGGGCGTTGAGTCAGGAAAGGCTTAACGGGATCCAGAACATTCTATTTTGGATTATGAATATGCTTATATGATCATTTTTGTGATGATCTCTATTCGTCGGTTGAAAAATAAGGATGTTGTATCATCCTGAATGGTTGAGGTGGGATGTTTAATGAAAAAAATAGTATTAGTTTAACGCTCATACTGGGGAACAGCCTCTTTCTAGGCGCATGCAGTTCACTGGAACCCGATAATCCAAAGGGAAAAACGATGTATTATACAGAGATAAAGTTAAGTCCATATAATTGTGTAAAAAGGGTTATCTGAATATGAGGGAATATGGAGTATAGGGGCTGTTTTTCTGGAGGGGGCTGGCCAGCCCCCTCCAGAAAAACAGCGGGATTTCATTTCTCTTGCCGTCTCTATCATTTTTTTATAGAAAATGAGCCAGAGCCCATCATCTCAGTTAGAATAGAGTTAACCAAAAAACTAAATTTCTAAAGGAGAGATTCAGGGATGGCTCAATTACAGATTACTCTAGATGAACAACTTTTGCATCAATTATTTCTTGGCGATTCAAAAGAATCGGGTATAAATGCCCTTTTGGAGGCGATTTTGAATCAAGTTCTGGAGGCACAGGCCAGCGAACAGCTGAAAGCCGAAAAATATGAACGTAATGAAGCTAGAATTGATTACCGAAACGGCTCCTACCCCCGCCAACTAAAAACCCGCGTGGGAAAGCTCTCTTTGTACGTTCCCAGGCTGCGCAACGGTCATTTTTCAACTGATCTCTTTCAGCGTTATCAGCGTAGTGAACAAGCACTGGTCCTGTCTTTGATGGAAATGGTGATTAATGGTGTTTCTACGCGCCGTGTCAGTCAAATCACCGAAGAGCTCTGTGGTTCAGACTTCTCGAAGTCGACCGTGTCGAATCTTTGTGGGCAGCTGGATCCCGTGGTTACGGGCTGGAATAACCGTCCCCTAGAGGGCAGCTATCCGTTTCTGTTTGTGGATGCAATTTATACAAAGGTGCGTGAAAATGGCCGTGTCCGTTCCCGGGGTGTATTGATTAGCTATGGTGTCAACGAGAAAGGCTATCGATCGATTCTTGGCCTAAAAGTCGATGACAGTGAAAGCACAGAGGCTTGGAAGAATTATTTTGATTGGCTAAAATCTCGTGGACTAAAGGGCGTAGATGTAATCGTTAGCGATGATCATGGCGGTTTAGTCAGCGCTGTTCAAAAAGCGTTTCAGGGAGCAACGTGGCAAAGATGTCAAGCTCATTTTCTGCGTAACGTACACGATCGGCTTCCAAAACATTTAGAGAGCGAAGGAACTGAACAAGTGAAAGCCATTCTCCACGCTCCAGACATTGAAACAGCACACACACTACTTCAGTCCTTTCTGAATACTTATCAGGATAAAGCGCCTAAAGTGACTGAAATGGTAGAGGAAGCCTTTGACGATGTCACTGCAGCACTCTCACTTCCGGAGCCGTATCATCGTCGCCTGAGGACGACAAACGGCATGGAACGACTCAATGAAGAATTTCGCCGTCGGGAACAGGTTATCCGTATTTTTCCTAACTGGGATTCCGTAATCCGGCTAATGGGTTCTGTTCTCATGGAAAAGGATGAAAAATGGACAGAAGGACGCCGCTATTTGAAGATGGAAGACTATTTTGAATGGAAAGCCAAACAACCGAAATCGTCTGACCAATCCAACAAAGCGACAGACATTTATTCGGGTTAATTACTCTACCCCGACTGAGAGGAATTTACACACAAAAAAAAGACTTGACCCTTAGTAAGAGCTAGACAACAGGATGACACGGAGAAGCTGGCACTATTTTTTCCATTCGACCTCGAGTCCCTATAGGAGCTTCGCTAGCCTCTGCCTTATGACTAGACCGAACGAAGGAATGTAGGCACACAGATGCCCAGGGACATGGGAGGGTACGTCATCATAAGTTACGCAGAGAACCATTGTGCATCGTATAATTTCCTATCACTACTTCCCATTATTATCCAATAGTGACCGCGTAGCGTACCCGTATGTTGGAATAGTTTCACATAATATAAAAATTTTGTTAGGAAGCGTGCCAAAAAATATTTTTTGACATCCCACTAACGGCTTAAACCGTTGATACATCAACATCTATAGAGGGAGGGAATGATGACTACGCTCACATTTTTTATGGAGAAAAAACATAGTCTCCCAGATAAATCGATAGCCAAAGGAGTGATTGATAAATTAAAGAAATCAAACGGCTTACCACCGGGGAATTATGCTGTTTATATCAAAAGCAACGAAATATTAAAAAGAACAGGAACGGCGAAAAAGCAGGAAGGTACAACATCAGGGATAGATGATATCATCTTGGAACCTAGTAAATGAGGTGTGGTTAATGAGCATTTTAAAACAAAATGATAATACTTCTGATCGAGATCTTATTAAGTTGTGTGGTTTTAATATTTATCAACAGTCTAAAAATAAGGGAACACGCTGCCAATGTCAAACGATCCTTTCCTCACGTCCTTTATAGACGGAACCTGTCCGCGCGATACGCTTTTAAATAGGGCTTGCTGAACGAATCCGGTTCTGAATTTGTGCCCAATTTGTCTGCAAACTCCATCGCAAAATATATGCGAAAATGCGTGAGTTTGTCTTCTCCATACGTTGAATCGGCTTTCGCGTGCAGGCATTTCCCTGGATTTGTTGTAAAACCTTTGCATTTAAATGGTTGCCAAAGCTGTCAGCATCTTTGCCAAATCTAGGAATAAGGATCTGTTATGGCTGAAAAAGATGGAGGGTGCAGATCTTGAATTTAAAGCACGCACGATGGACCTGATGGAACCCTTTTTGGATTTTGATTTAAAATCATGTGTTGACATATCGTTATTTTTCGATATAATGATTTGTATGGAACTCATTGAAGTCTTTAAAGCCTTATCCAATGAATCAAGATTGCAAATTTTAAAATGGCTGAAAGAACCGGATCGTCATTTTACGCCCCACGAAGGGATTGATATGAATACTACAGGGGTATGTGTTAGTCAAATAACAGATAAATTGAAAATGACGCAATCCACAGTATCTCAATACCTTTCCATACTGCAACGAGCTGGGTTAATTACGGCAGAACGTATTGGTAAATATACTTACTACAAAAGAGATGAAGAAGCCATAAAAAAAATTGCCACTCTCTTTGAAAAGAATATTTAAAAAATGAAACTGAATCCTGATTATGAATACAGTTTCATTTCCTTAAACATATCGACATATCACGATATGTGTTTTTGTCGATACAAAACGTTCAACCCTGATATATTTTGATGATGAAGGAGTGATTTATTTTGTCAAACACTGGTAAGATCTATATCTTAGCGATCGTAAGTTTTTTAGTTGGAACTTCACAGTATATCATTTCCGGAATTTTGGATAATATTTCGGAATCATTAGGCATTACTCTCGCAGCAGCTGGTCAGTTAATAACCATTTTTTCGCTTGTATATGCTATTTTCACACCTGTATTAATGGCTATCACCTCCAGAATGGATAAACGTAAGTTAATGATATATTCACTTGGTCTATTTGTTATTGGAAATATTCTTGCATTCATCCTTCCTGGTTATGGATTCTTTATTGTCTCAAGGATTATTATGGCCTTTGGTGCAGGAATGGTTGTAGTGACAGCCTTAACGATTGCGGAGAAAATTGCTCCAAAAGGGAAGAAAGCTAGCGCCATTGCCACTGTCATTATGGGATTGACAGCATCATTAATCATTGGCGTTCCACTTGGAAGAATGACGAGTGAGGTACTGGGTTGGAAGGCTGTTTTTGGAGGGATTGCCTTACTTGGATTAGTTGCGATGGTTATTATTTCGCTTACCATTCCAAAAATTCAGGTGGAAAAATTGACACCTTTAAATCAGCAACTCGCTTTATTAAAAAAACCAAAAGTGGTACTCGGATTAGCCATCACTTTTTTCTGGCTTGGCGGATATTCCATTGTTTATACCTACTTATCCCCTTACCTGCTAAATATTTCAGGTGTAAGTGACAAATTGCTTAGCGGCGTTCTCCTTATATTTGGTATTGCCAGTCTAGTTGGATCAAAGTTTGGCGGATTTAGTACCGATCGGTGGGGTGTGCGGTTCACACTCATTGGTGGCATGATCTTACATATCACCATGCTCGTTCTGTTATCAATCGTTACCCACTCTTACGTGGGCGTGTTGGTCATATTAATATTATGGTCCTTTGCAGCATGGTCTACTGGCCCGACTCAACAATATCACCTAGCTACAATAGAGCCGGAATCATCTAGTGTATTGCTCGGTCTCAATCAATCAATGATGCAGTTGGCCATGGCGGCAGGGGCAGGCATTGGGGGTATCTTTGTAGAGAGAATTTCCCTCACTTCCATTACCTGGTTAGCCGCTTTAGGCGTTACAATTGCAATTGGATTAACAATATTGACTTCACGTTCTCCTTCTAAAAAGACCTCAGTCGACTGCAACGTCGTGAAGTCGCAATAAATTGTTAGAATCGTACCTTGTTGTCAAATTAGTGAATTGAAAGTTCAAAGCAAGGAACGAATACCAAGTAAGAATTCCTGCACATGCTCAGATTGTAGACAAATAGGGGTTCAGAACTTGTCCCTAAGTTCTGAACCCCATTATGATGCTCATCTTCAAACTCGTAAATAGAATATAAAAAATATACTAAAATAACAAATTTTAGGTTTTGTTCGCTCATCCAAGTGTATTGCCCCTTATAAATGGGTACAAGAAATTATCCGGCAAGCATAATCACGTAACGATGACGGAGGGATAATGTATGAGTGAACAAATCCGAAATGGTCAAAAACCGGCAAAGGGGATTGCCCCAAATGTGGAACCCGATGCCTTATACAATGATAAAAGAAAAGTTTTCCTCTTTGGTTCCCCAAGCTACACAAATATCGGGGACCAGGCCATTGCCTATGCAGAGGAAAAATTTATCCGTAACCATTTTCCTTATTACGAATACATCGAAATAATGGATTATGCGACGGATGAGGGAATTGATTTTGTGAAAAAGATCATTGGGAAAGAGGACATCGTCTGCTTTACGGGCGGCGGTAATCTCGGCAGTCTCTACCTGGACATTGAAGAAGACCGTCGAAAAGTAATCTCGGCTTTTAAAGATTATAAAACCATCTCTATGCCGCAATCCGTTTATTTTGAACCTACCGAAAAAGGACAGCGGGAGAAAAGGAAATCGCAGGAAGCCTATGGCAGTAATCCAAATCTCACCATATGTGTCCGCGAATCACAAAGCCTGGAATTCGTCAAGGAGACCTTCAACGCAAATGTATTGTACACCCCGGATATGGTTCTGTCGTTAAAAATTGAACCGCAGGATCTAAAAAGGGATGGCGTGCTTTTTGTATTAAGGGCGGATAAAGAAAAAGTGACAGATGAAAATTTTGTCTCCGAACTCATGGAAAGAGCTGCGAACATCGGGCCTGTTGACCGCACGGATACCGTTTTATCGGAAGTGGACACGATCGATTATGCGGACAGGGAAACCTATTTTATGAAAATGCTGCACCGGATCGGCTCGCGCAAACTTGTCATTACCGACCGGTTGCACGCGATGATTTTTTCAATTATCACCAGAACGCCGTGCCTCGTATTCGGCAATAGCTACGGGAAAGCTAAACATTCCTATACCGACTGGCTTTCCGGATTGAATTTTATCCAGTATACGGACAAGCAGGATCCGGATGAACTGGAACCGTTGATTGCCCGCTTGCTCCAGACGGAACCGAATGAAATAGATTTGTCGGAAGATTTCCAGGTACTGCGGGATTATTTTAAATCTTAAAATGGTGCACGTCTATCCGATGTCGGCCGTATTAAACCCACTTTTATGTTCAGCTTGTATCCGCCGGGCTTTTTTAACAAGGCGTGCATGTTTACCACTTGCCTGCAAATAGTAAAACAAGGGCGCAAAATTAGGCGGGGCAGCCTGACGCGCGGTCCCGGCTGAACGTGAATCAACAACAAAGGAGAATGCACATGAAGAAAAAAGATCGATTTTTGGAAGGCGCGAAAGTCACGAAAGACAATCAAATATTCGGGACACCGAACAGCAAAGCAAAAGATGGAACTGGAAACTCACCGAACGATGATGTAAGAGAAAGAAACAACCGGTAGCGGGCCCGATGCACTGTTTAAAAAGACTGCTCCTCTTTGGGGACAGTCTTTTTTAAAAACAAATAAAAAAAGGAATGTTTAAATTATTCTATGATAATAAAATACTTGTTCCTTGTATATAAACAATTGTATTTCGGGTAAAAACATATTACAATGAAAAAGTAATTTGTTATAAAGACTGACAATGCTATTTTTCTATTTTTTAAGCATGTTTGAAAAAAACAGCGGGAGTGAATGGCGTGGAAGAAAGAGAGTTAAACAGAGGCTTGCATGCGCGGCATATTCAAATGATTGCGATTGGCGGTACAATCGGTGTCGGGTTGTTTATGGGGTCTGCCAGCACCATTAAGTGGACAGGGCCGTCCGTGTTGCTGGCGTATGCGATTGCCGGGATTTTTATCTTTTTTATTATGCGTGCAATGGGAGAAATGCTCTACGTTGAGCCAAGCACGGGCTCCTTTGCCACATTCGGCCATCAGTACATTCATCCGCTCGCAGGTTTTCTCACAGCCTGGAGCAACTGGTTCCAGTGGGTGATTGTCGGTATGTCGGAAATCATTGCCGTTGGATCTTACATGCAATTTTGGTTTCCGCACTTGCCGGCATGGATTCCGGGGCTTGTAGCCATGGTGATCCTCGGAACGGCCAACCTCGTATCTGTAAAATCGTTTGGCGAGTTTGAGTTCTGGTTTGCGATGATTAAAGTGGTAACGATTATTTTTATGATTATAGCCGGGCTTGCCATCATTTTATTCGGGATCGGCAACGGGGGGCATGCCGTCGGGTTTTCCAATCTGTGGGAGCATGGCGGTTTCTTTACCGGCGGGCTGAAAGGTTTCTTCTTTGCCTTATCTTTGGTCGTAGCAGCCTACCAGGGTGTTGAACTGATCGGCATTACGGCAGGCGAAGCAAAAAACCCCAGCCATACATTGAAAAATGCGATCCAAAATATCATTTGGCGCATATTGATCTTCTATATTGGCGCCATTTTCGTCATTGTTACGCTTTATCCGTGGAATGAACTTGATTCCATCGGCAGCCCGTTTGTGGCGACTTTTGCAAAAATCGGCATTACGGCCGCAGCCGGCATCATTAATTTTGTTGTCGTTACCGCCGCATTATCCGGTTGCAACAGCGGTATCTACAGTGCCGGCCGGATGCTGTATACGCTCGGCGTGAACGGCCAGGCACCGAAAATTTTCACGAAAGTATCAAGCAATGGCGTTCCACTTTTAGGTACAATCGGTGTTCTTGTCGGCCTTGTGATTGGTGTAGTGTTAAGCTATATCGCACCGAAAAATCTGTTCGTATATGTATACAGTGCAAGCGTCCTGCCGGGGATGGTGCCATGGTTTGTCATTTTAATCAGTCAGATCCGGTTTAGAAAGATGAAAAAGGCTGAAATGAAAAACCATCCGTTTAAAATGCCGTTTGCACCGGT
Source organism: Weizmannia sp. WK01 (assembly GCF_025905465.1). Classification (NCBI taxonomy): domain Bacteria; kingdom Bacillati; phylum Bacillota; class Bacilli; order Caryophanales; family Bacillaceae; genus Heyndrickxia; species Weizmannia sp. WK01. The sequence continues at coordinate 1,696,218 of NZ_CP109616.1, forward strand.
TTCCAACTATGTAACCATTGCATTTTTAATCGCTGTCCTGATCGGCATGTGGTTTAATGATGAAACAAGGATGTCACTTGTTGCGGGCATTGTCTTTCTTGGCCTTGTCACGGTCTGTTACTTTGTTTTCGGCATTGGCCGTGCAAGTTCAAAAAATGCGAAAGTGCAAGCATCCAAAGGGAAAAAGATACTGGATCACCCCCAATCATGAACAAAAATAGCGTGCGAATGGAGCACGCTATTTTTGTTCATTTACGATGGCCCCGGCTTTCTTCTTCAACCGTTCAAGCACATGATCCAGTTCGTCCGGCTGCAGAAATTCAACGGGGGAAAACCCTTTTTCAAAGAGGATGGATTCAGACTCGACGATCGTGACATACCGGTCTCCGATTTTGGCGAGATGGACCGTTTCGCCAAAATCGGAAAGGAGGGCATTCACCGAAATATGGTCCAGTTTCATTCGCAAATCGGCCTCCGGGGCAGTTTCGACAATCTGGGCCGCGGCTTCGATAACCTGTTCCGCCGGCAATCGTTCCTGTAACGTCCGCTTGGGGCTTGCTTCCCAAATCTCAAGTTCTTTTTCGAATTGCTCGTATTCGATGCTGTCTTCATGCAGCACTTCCTGAAAATGTTCTTCCACCATCGTCTTCACTTGCGCTTTCATGATTTCCGGCATCGATTCGCCGTATTCCACATACTTTAAAAATTCTTCGAAATAACGGGCGTGAGATGCCTGGTGAATTTTCAGCTCTGATTCTTCAATCATGCCTTCTTCCGGCATATGCGGATACTGGATGGATTTCATGCCTTTTGTGGTAATCGCCATTTCCACTTTTTTCAACAATGTGGATTCATCGGCAATCGTGGCGACTTTCGGTTCGAAATCGCATTTCAACAAAAAAACAAACGGTTCATCGAAGTATTTCCGCATCGTTGCATTTGCGATCAGAAACGCGCCGTCCCTGACAGCATTGGTGTCCAGATAGGCGGCGAGAAAGGCTTCGCTTGCTTTTTGAAACTCACCAATCGTGCCGGCCATACGCGCACGGTTAAACAAATTGAAGTTCGGGTTGGAGTCAAGGCCGTAGCCCGGTTCCACAATAAAGCGGCCGATTTTCGTCGGTACTTGTTCGGACTTCGGATGCTTATCCACTTTCCTTTTTACGATTTTTTCAAGTTCGCCATCGAGAAAGTCTTTTACGTTACTTATCTCATAATTTTCGCGATCTAAAGTTTGAAAGTGCCTGAACTGTTTTCTCGTTTGTTCGCCTTCCCCGTCTGTCTGGATGACATAGAAGGAAAGGAAATTGATGTTAAAATCCAATCGTTTCACCCGGTTTCTCTTTTTTCACTGAGCACTATTTTACTTGAAAAAACGGGTTTCCACAATGTGCTTGCTGGACGCGGATGATTTGCGGGATTAAAATGGATAGGAAAACGGATTTTTGAAAAAAGAGGTGGAGATTTGCAAACCTTTTTACATATTCTGCTTTTAAGTACGGTTGAACTTTTCAACCTGCTTGGAACGATCATTGTGGTCGGGTTTGTGCTCGGTTTTTTGGAAAAGCGGGCAACGGCCTTCATTTACCACGTTTTCGGGTGGAAGGGGATTGCGGTGACGGCATGGCTCGGTACGCCGGTCCATGAATTTAGCCATGCCTTGATGTGCGGCATTTTTAGGCATGAAATTGTCGAGATCAAATGGCTCCAGCTGAAAAGCGGTGATGGCACGCTTGGGTATGTAAGCCACCAATACAACCCGGACAGCGTTTACCAAAAAATCGGAAATTTTTTCATTGGAACTGCCCCGGTGTATATCGGCATTTTGATTTTGTCGCTAGGCATGTATGTGCTATTGCCGGATACATACCGGCCGTTCATGCAGGCAATCAGGGCAGGTCTTCATCCGTATTCCGGCCTCGAAAGTTTCTTTGCATTTTTTGGCCATTCCATCGGCGCACTCGCTAGTCATCTTTTTTCAATCGAAAACTTAATGAACCCCCGTTTTTGGATTTTTGCTATTGCCGGCATTTGCATTTCCGCGCATATTTCGTTGAGCACCGCGGATTTAAAAGGGGCATGGAACGGCTGCCTGTCAATTTTTGGTTTTCTTGTTTTCCTGAATGTGGCCGGTTTTCTCTTCGGATTCCGGACAAACGGCCTGATTGCGCGCATCTCGGCTTATAATTTATATATTTTAGCGTTTTCGGGCATTGCGTTCCTGTTTTCTCTTGTTTGGATGAGCATTGGGTTGCTTTCTGTATGGGCAAAAAAGATCCGATAACGAAAAAGCGTGGCATGCTTCCTTTTGCCGCGCTTTTTCCGTTACCCCTCGTGCACACGCAGTTTTCTTCTTGAAGGTTGTAAAAGGAACATCGATGCCTCGAATCATCTCTTTTTTGATAGGCTTCATTTTCGTAGTTGAATGACGCTTAAATGCCCGAAGTAATTGCAACCAAAAGAAAGCTGTTAATCAAAATACTCAACACAATGAGGATGATGGTTAGAATCGGAACAAATTTCAAGTGTTTCGATGATTTGGATTTAGCCAGTTTTATATATCCAATGAACAGATAGATAATACTCACGATTGCCAATATATAAGGTATCGAAAAGGAAATAATCGGATTGTGTATGATCGTAAGTAGGTCTTGTACACCTGCTGATAAAAAAAACGAAAACAAGGAAAAAATCAATGAAACCACAAAGAAATTCGTCTTTTTTGATGACAAAATGATCACCTCTATTCGACTCTACAGTTATACTCCATTATATACCATTACAATAAATAAGGGCTTGCTGAACGAATCCAATTTTGACTTTGTCTCAATATATAGAAGAATGGTGTATCTGTGAAAATGCGTCAAGCTGCCTTCTCTATACATTGAATCAGCTTTCGAGTGCAAGCTTTTTCTGGATTCCATTGAAAACGATATCCAGTGGGTGAAAGAAAAAGCTGGAAAGGCGGAATCAGATGCTTAGAGAAAAAGGCCAGGCGTATGACACCCCTGACCTCATCCGTAAAATAAAATTTGACAAAGAAAAGCAGCATTTGGATGCATAATACATTAGTAAGTTGTATGCTTTGATGACGGGGTCTCAAAAGCCGTTACCTTCCTCTATTTTATACCGCCCGGGCACGCGCAGTTTTTAAGCTGAGGAGAAAGAAAAATGCGCTCACTGCAACTAAAACAGCTGACAGGATAAGAAAACGGGCTGTTGACATGCCGCTTGCGAACACAACGCCGAGCACGACCGATGACAGGATCGAGCCTAAATACCGGCATGTTTGGAAAAGGCCGGAGCTTGTGCCAACCATGGCTTCAGGCGATTCGTTCAGCATTGCCGCCTGCAGCGCAACATTGCCGATCCCGTAACCGATACCGAGGATAAACAGGATCACACCCATCAGCCAGACCGAGGCATGGATAAAGAAAACGGCCATGAAAACGGCGCCGGCAATCATAGTCAAAGCACTGATCCGGATCGGTCCGGCGGTTCCGGCACGGTCAATCCATTTACCCGAAACGAGGGAAATGAGGATGCTTGCGCCGGACATAAAGAGCATCATGAACCCGCTTGTGTGCACGCTGAAATGAAGCCCGTCCTGGTAGAAGCTCGGCAGTCCGAAGAATAAGCAGTAATTAAATAAATTCAGCACGATGAATTGCAAATACACAACAGAAAGGGAACGGTGCTTGGATAAAAAGCGGACATCAATAAACGGGCGGCCTGTTCTGGCTTCATAGATCACAAATAGGACAAGCAGCACAATGCCTGCCACACCCGTCCAAATATGGACAGCCGACTCCAGTTCCAACAGAAAATACAGAAGCAGTACAAGCCCGGCCGCAAATAAGAAAATGCCGGTCCAGTCGAGCTCGTGCACAACATCTTTGAAAGAAGCATGTCTGTTCTCCGGATCTTTCGGGAAGATAAACCAGCCAAGTAGAAAACTAATCACGATAAAAGGGAAGTTCACGAGAAAAATCGACGGCCAGCCGCCAATCCCGATTAAAATTCCGCCGGCAGTCGGTCCGAGCGCCGTCATGGCAGACGCAAAAATGGACAAAACAGCAAGCGCAGAGGCTTGGTTTTCATGAATATGGGTACGAATCAGTGCGACACCGGACGGATAAATAGCACTGGAACCGATCGATTGGAAAAGCCGCATGAGCAGCAGCACGAAAAAGGCCGGGGCAAGCGGCGCACCGATTGCCGAAACGGCAACAAGCAAAAGCCCTGCAAGAAACATTTTTTTGCGCCCGATCATATCGCCGATTTTTCCGGTCACAGGCTGGGCGACCGCGCTTGCCAAATAAAAGGATGAAATGAGCCACGACACAGTTGAAAAACTCAAATGGAAATCTTTTTGAATGCTGTGAAGGGCGAGCGAGATCATCGATGAATTCAGCGGGTTCAGCATCGTACCAGATGCAATGGCTGTTAAAAAAACCGTTCTTTTCGATAAAGGCATCACAATCCTCCTCGCTTCAGATGAAAGCCTTCTTTCTAGAGCATATCTTTTACCTTGTCTTCCACGTCCATTCAAAACAGAAGTATCATACAACAAATATTTCGGGGGTGCAAATATTATGTCAGTGAAGGTCCGCTTTTCTAAGCCCGCCTTTTTCGTGCAGCTGAAACAAGCCATCCTGAGTGCTCTCCCAAGCCGCAAAACCAGCCAAAACTGCCGGAAAGCACCTGCTTAGTAAACTTGAACCCCAGCAATGAAACAAAAGCGGTTTGTCCTGTAAGAATGCTTCAACCCTTTACGTGAAGCATTCCAGTTTGCGATTTCCGTTTTTTCTGTCATAATAAAGAAACAAAAACAAGAAGAATTGAGGTAGGAACATGAACGTTAAAATCAATCGGAATGCCGCAAAAATGTTTAAAAAAATATTGGAGGAGGAAGATGCGGAAGGAAAAATGATCCGCGTCTTTGTGACCGAGATGCACGGCGACCATGCCCATTACGACATCACGCTGGATACACCGGGAGAACATGATGAAATTGTCAAAACGGATAAGGGCATTGATATTTTACTTGATTCACGCGAGCCGTATTTGGACGGCATCTGGATCCAGTATTTTTACGTGCCGCAGGAAGAATTCGTCATTACAAACCCGAGGATTGAACGCGAACACGGTCATCACCATCATCATTGATTTTTTTTATGTTGAAAGGCAGTGCTTTTTAAATTGGCCAGCCATCAGGCGATGCACATTTTGAAAAAGGGGATGAACAAGATGAAGCATCATCCGGTTTTACTGTTGTCTTACGGAGAGAAAGAAGGCGGATAGAGACAGAAATGACGGGAGGAGGACGACGGTTTGTTTAGTGTATTGGGGAAATTAGGGTGGTTTTTTAAAGCCTATTGGAAAAGATATGCGATTGCAGTGCTTGCGCTTTCAATTGTTAACTTGTTGGAAGTGCTCCCGCCGATGATTCTCGGCGATTCCATTGATAAAATATTCACCGGGGAAATGACAGCACACATTTTTTCCCTCTACATCGGCGTCATGCTGGCGATTGCAGCTGCCCTTTACGGCCTGACCTATATATGGCAGTATAACTTGTTTGGCGGGGCGTTTATCGTGGAAAAAATGCTGCGGTCCCGGTTAATGAATCATTTTTTAAAAATGGCGCCTCCTTTTTTTGAGCGGAATCGTACGGGCGACTTAATGGCGCGGGCGACGAATGACTTGCGGGCGGTGTCCCAGACAGCGGGTTTCGGGATTCTGACGCTTGTTGATTCAACCATGTATATGCTGACCATTATTCTGACCATGGCCGTGCTGATCTCCTGGAAGTTAACGCTTGTTTCGATCTTGCCGCTTCCGTTTCTGGCAGCCGGCATTAAAGTGCTGGGAGAGAAAATTCATAGACGTTTTACTGTTGCCCAGGACGCCTTTGGGGATTTAAATAACCGGGTGCTGGAATCGGTTGCCGGTGTCCGCGTCATCCGTGCCTATAACCAGGAAATAGCGGACGAAACAAGATTCCAGTCGATGACGGAAGACGTTTATCAAAAAAACATTGCGGTCGAAAAAATTGACGCGCTTTTTAATCCGCTGACAAAAATCATTACCGGGATGAGTTACACGATCGGCCTTGCTTACGGCACTTATCTCGTTTTTCACCAGCAAATTACACTCGGAAATCTTGTTTCCTTTAATGTCTATTTGGGCATGCTGACATGGCCGATGTTTGCGATTGGGGAATTGATGAATGTCATGCAGCGCGGCAATGCTTCACTTGACCGTGTAAATGAAACGTTGCGGCATGTGGAAGATGTAAAAGACCCGGAAGCCCCGAAAACGGTTGAACAGCCGGATATCATAGAATTTGCCGATTATACTTTCCGCTATCCAAAATCGCGGGAAGAGAACCTGAAGCATATTCATTTAAAGATCAAAAAAGGGGAGACGATCGGGATCACCGGTAAAACCGGCAGCGGGAAAACAACGCTGATCAAACAACTGTTGCGCGAATATCCGCTTGGAAGCGGCCGGCTGCTTGTCTCCGGTGTTCCAATTGAACAATTGACCAAAGAGGAAGTATTAAGCTGGATCGGGTATGTGCCGCAGGACCATGTGCTTTTTTCCAGAACGGTGAAAGAAAACATCCTGTTCGGTACCGATTCGGCCGGGGAAGCGGAACTGCAAAAAGCGATCCGGACTGCATCACTTGAAAAAGATATCGAGATGCTCCCGGACGGACTTGAAACGCTTGTCGGTGAAAAAGGGGTCGCTTTATCAGGCGGGCAGAAACAGCGGATCTCGATTGCACGGGCGGTCATAAAAGATCCGGAAATTTTGATCCTGGATGACGCGCTGTCCGCTGTGGATGCTAAAACCGAGGCGGCCATTATTTCGAACATCCGAAAAGAGCGGAAAAACAAAACGACCATCATCGCGACCCATCGGCTGTCGGCGATTGAACACGCCCAGTGGATTGTCGTCCTCGATAACGGCCGGATCACGGAGGAAGGGGCGCACGAACAGCTGTTGAAAAACAAGGGCTGGTATTACGAACAGTATATGCGCCAACAGCTCATGTCCCGTGAGGAGGTGGAAGCATAATGGTTGCAAAACGGCTTTTCCGCTATGCGATGAACTTTAAACGTTCCATTTTGATTGCGCTCGCGGCCCTTATGGTTGCCGTTGGGGCGGATGTGTTCAGCCCGATCGTGGCAAAAACGATGATTGACCGCCATATCACCGGCATTGAAAGCGTATGGGTGGAGACCCATGATGCCCGCCAGGCGGTTTCTTATCACGGCCGCCATTACAAACGGCTTGTTTATGCTTCCGCTGAGGAGAAAAAAGGGAAGAAGCGGACGATTGTCCAGGCAGGAAGAAACTTTTATTTCGTAAAAGGCCGTGTTGAAACCGGCGGGAAAAATACGTACCGGGACGGAAAACTGTATATGACCTATAATGGCAAAACGGCTTCTTACCGGGCGGAAAAGATATCCTATGCGGGCGTGCTCCGCTTTTACAGCCCGGAAATCCCGTATATTTTGAAACTGTTAATCTTGTATTTCGGCCTTTATGTTGTGTCGGGATTCGGCCAGTTTACGCAATATTTTTATTTGCAAAAAGCTGCAAACCGGATTATCCAGAAAATGCGGAATGACCTTTTTATCCACTTGCAAAAATTGCCGATCCCATTTTTTGACAACCTGCCGGCCGGAAAGATTGTCTCGCGCATCACCAATGATACGGAAGCCATCCACGAATTGTATGTGGCTGTGCTGTCAAACTTTTTCAGCGGCCTGGTTTATATTGCCGGCATTTATATTGCAATGTTTTTGCTCGACTGGAAACTTGCGCTTGTCTGCCTGTTGTTAATGCCAATTTTATGGCTGTGGATGCGGGTATACCGGAAGTTTGCCCAGCAGTACAACCGGATGATCCGTTCGAAAGTGAGCGAAATGAATGCCATGATCAATGAGTCGATCCAGGGCATGCCGGTCATCCAGGCTTTCCGGCGCGAAAAGCAAACGAAGGAAACCTTTGAACAGCTGAATCGGACGCATTTTAAATACCAGAACAAAATGCTGGTGTTAAACGCCTTGTCGGCCCATAATTTAACCGGCATTTTAAAAAATCTCGTGCTTGTGGCGTTTCTCTGGTATTTCGGGCACAGCGCCCTTTCCGGTTTGTCAGCCGGGCTCTCCGTCGGCCTTTTGTATGCCTATGTGGACTATATTAACCGGCTGTTTAACCCGATCAGCAATATTGTCAACCAGTTCAGCAATCTTGAGCAGGCGCTTGTTGCCGGGGAACGGGTTTTCAGGCTGCTGGATGAAAAAGGCGAGGATGTGGGGACAAAATCCGTACCGCGCTTTAAAGGGCATGTGGAGTTTCGCCACGTCTATTTCGGCTACAAAGAAAACGAATATGTGCTGAAAGACATTGACTTTGAGGCAAAGCCGGGTGAAACGGTCGCGCTTGTCGGCCATACCGGATCCGGAAAAAGTTCGATTATGAATGTGCTGTTCCGTTTTTACGACTGCAATGAAGGAGAAATCCGGATTGACGGGACGGATATCCGGTCGCTTCCGCGGCAGTCCGTCCGTGAACATATGGCGATCGTGCTGCAGGACCCGTATTTGTTTACCGGCACGATTTATTCAAATGTCAGCCTCGGGGACCCGCGCATTACAAAAGAAAAAGCGGCTGCCGTGTTAAAAGCGGTCGGCGCCGATCAAGTGCTCGGAAATCTGGAAGAAGGGCTTGATGAACCGGTCTTTGAAAAGGGGAGCACTTTATCGAGCGGGCAGCGCCAGCTCATTTCGTTTGCCCGTGCACTTGCTTTTGACCCGGCCATCTTAATTCTTGATGAAGCGACATCCAATATTGATACGGAAACGGAATTGGCCATCCAGCATGCCATGGATGTCCTGAAAAAAGGAAGGACCACTTTTATCATTGCCCACCGGCTTTCCACCATCAAAAATGCCGACCAGATTTTGGTGCTGGACCGTGGCCAGATTGTGGAACGCGGCAGCCATGAAGAGCTGATGGAAAGAAAAGGAAAGTATTATCAAATGTACCAAATGCAACATTCAGGCGGAACGGAAGCAGCCGGGTAAATCGGCATGCGAAGCGAATCTGTACTATAACAAACGGGCAGGGAAATTCTCTGCCCGTTTTACTGTTTCTTTAATTGTTCCTGCGCCATCCGGACCAGTTCTTTCACCATGTTTCCGCCGATCGGCCCGCCAATTTTTCCGGCCTGTTCAGCCGTCAGTTTGCCATTATAGCCCTTTTGAAGCGGAATGCCGCGTTCACTGGCTACCTCGTATTTGATATCGTCAGGTTGATCCGTATCAGTACGATACCCTTCTTTGGCCATGACTTCGGTTTTGAACCGGTCAAGCGCGCTTCTTGATTCTGCGATAAGCGGTTTTCTTTTTCGTTTTGGCATGCGGATTCCCTCCCTTTATAGGATGCGGACGGCCCGCTGCCTTTATACACCGGGGAGAAAAAGCGAAAAATGATTTTTTTTAAAAAAATCATACAGGATATTTAAAATCTGTATGGAATATTTGTATAATAAGAACTGTAATAATACAGCAAATCAAAAAGGGAGTATGCAACGTGAAAAAAGCAGTTATTGGTGCATTGCAGATCGGTTTGCTCTGGGTCATTTACGAATTCGGGCTGGAAGCGGTCAAAATCCTGCATTTGCCGGTTCCGGGGAATGTATTTGGCATGTTGGTTCTGTTTCTTTTATTGATCACGGGCATTTTGAAGCTGCAGTGGATCGATACGGGCGCAACGTGGATTTTAAAACATTTATCATTCTTTTTTATTCCGATTTCCGTCGGGCTGATGTCGCTCGGTTCATTTTTCCTCCATAATGGCGTGGTGCTGATCGTAATACTAGCTGTCAGCGCGGTTGCCGGCATTGTAGGGACAGGGATGTCCGCCCAACTTTTGGCAAGGGGGCGTGAGGCAAGCCATGAGCAGCAGTTACGCCGTGACACTTTATAGCATTTTCATCACCGTTTTCGTTTACCTGTTGTCGTTGCGGTTATCGAGAAGGTTTCCTTCCCCGTTTACAACGCCTGTATTTTTCAGCACGGCCGTATTGATCGTGTTACTAATCGCAACCCATGTATCCTATAAAGCGTATCTTCCCGCAAAAGGGGTCATGACCTATTTTCTCGGTCCGGCCACCGTCGCGCTGGCTGTGCCGCTTTATAAAAACAGGGGGATTCTTGCCCGCTATTTCCTGCCGGTTGTCGGCGGCATTCTTTCAGGCAGCATGCTGACTGTCGGGACCGCCCTCGCCCTGGCCAAAATTTTTCAGCTGTCGCACAATATTTTTGCTTCCCTTGCCGTGAAATCTGTCACCGTACCGGTTGCAAGCGAGGTAGCAAAAATCATCGGCGGCAATGAGGTGCTGGTCGCCGGGTTTGTGATGATTACCGGGATGATCGGCGCCATGTTCGGCCTGAAGCTCTTATCTTTGGCGCGCGTCCACGACCCGGTATCGCGGGGCCTTGCGCTCGGCACGATTTCCCATGGGATTGGAACGGGGGAAGCCGTGAAGGAAGGGGAGCTGCAAGGTGCCGTATCAGGGGTGGCAATGGGGATGGCCGCCATTTTAACTTCTTTTATCCTGCCATGGTTGTTCTAAACCGGGATAAATATATATTACAGCTAAAGGGGTAGATACTGATGATGAAGACGCCGCTTCTGCTTTCTTCCATGATCGAGAGGGCTGAACGCTATTTTCCCGAAAAATATGTTATTTCACGGACACACACCGGGATTCAGCGGATTCCGTATCGTGAAATTGCAAAACGGACACGCCGGCTTGCCAGTGCGCTGGAAAAACTCGGGATGAAAAAAGGAGACCGGGTTGGTACGTTTGCATGGAACCACCACCGCCATTTGGAGGCCTATTTTGCCGTGCCATGCCGCGGGGCTGTCCTTCATATGGTTAACATCCGTTTGTCAGAAGACCACCTCACCCATGTCATTAACCATGCGGAAGATAAAATTTTGCTGATCGATGTAGATCTCGTCCCGGTGATTGAAAAAATCCGGGATCGCCTGAAAACGGTCGAGCATTTTATCATTATGAGCGATGAGAAGGCGATTCCGGAAACTACCTTGTTTCCTGTCTCCTCTTATGAAGCCATCCTGGAAGAAGGCGACGAGCGTTATCCGTTTTTACACGACCTTGATGAACATGCGCCAGCCGCGATGTGCTACACGTCGGCAACGACCGGCTATCCGAAAGGGGTTGTCTATTCCCACCGCGGCCTTTATTTGCACAGCATGGCGCTCGGGCTTAGTGACCAGCTCAGCGTTCAGGAACGCGACATCGCCATGACGGTCGTTCCGATGTTTCATGTCAATGCCTGGGGGCTTCCCTATGCAGCCACCTGGTTCGGGGCAACCCAGGTGCTGCCGGGGCCTTCTTTTACACCGGAAATTCTCGCACAGCTCATTGAAAAAGAAAAAGTCACGATGACAGCAGGCGTCCCGACGATTTGGATCGGCATGCTGAAAGTGCTGCAGGAAAAGCCGTATGATATCAGCAGCCTGCGCCTGATCGTAAGCGGGGGTGCGGCATCGCCTAAGGGATTGATCCGTGCTTACGAGGAAACGTACAAAGTGCCGTTTATGACCGGCTACGGGATGACGGAAACGACCCCGGTTGTTTCGTTGGCCACGTTAAAAAGCAGCATGGATCATTTTACCGTGGACGAAATGGTGGATGTGAGAGGAAAAACCGGGCTGCCTGTTCCCGGCGTTGAAGTGAAAGTCGTCAATGAGAACGGAGAAGTACCGTGGGACGGAAAAACAATGGGGGAACTGATCGTAAGAGGGCCGTGGATTGCGGATGAATATTACAATGACGAGCGTACGCAGGAAGCATTCAGGGATGGCTGGCTGTATACCGGAGATATTGCAGTCGTGGATCAGGAAGGGTACCTAAAGATTACCGACCGGACAAAAGACCTGATTAAAAGCGGCGGCGAGTGGATTTCTTCCGTCGAACTTGAAAACGCTCTCATGTCGCACGAAGCGGTCTTTGAAGCAGCCGTCATTGCCGTTCCCCACCCGAAATGGCAGGAACGCCCGCTCGGCTGTGTGGTTTTAAAAAGCGAATATGAAAACAAAATCACGGCTGCGGAACTAAAAGATTATTTAAAAACACAATTTGCCTCATGGTGGGTCCCTGACGACATTTTGTTTATGAAAGAAATCCCGAAAACGTCTGTCGGCAAGTTTTTAAAACGGGCATTGCGTGAACAGCTGCAAGACCATTATGCAGGCGTGCAGTAATGCATGCGGGAAAAAGCCGGAATCTTTCTATGGATTTCGGCTTTTTCATTCGATAATATAAAGGGGAGAGGTTTTAACGGAAAGACGAAAGGATTCAAACGGAAATGCCCAAAACATGGAAGAAAAAGAAGCGGAACCGGGGTAAAACGTGGATCGTCCTGCTTATTCCGGTCATCGTGTTAAGCGCCTATTTTATTTTCGAAGAGAACATCCAGAAAAAAACGGATCCCCAAATCCCTGAAAAATATTTGTCCATCTATTTGGAAGCAGAGAAAATATACGGGGTTCCCTGGTATGTGCTTGCCGCTCATCACCGGGTGGAAACCAGGTTTTCAACGATGAAGCCGATGGTCTCGCCGGCCGGCGCCCAAGGCCCGATGCAATTTATGCCGTGCACATTTGTCGGCTGGAAACATCCGTCATGCAGCGGCCTTGGAAAAGGAGACATCCCGAAAAATGAAGAAACGAACCCGGCTGTCATAAAAAAATACGGAGGATATGGCGTCGATGCGGACGGGGACGGGAAAGCAGACCCGTTTAACGATAAAGATGCGATTTTCAGCGCGGCAAATTATTTGTCGAAAAACGGGGCGGCAAACGGGCAGATTCAAAAAGCGGTTTTTGCGTATAACCACAGCCGTAAATACGTGTCCGAAGTGATGCATTATGTACACCTTTATCAAAAAGAAGGTTTAGAAAAAGCAAGCAAGTAAAAAAGGGCGGTTCTGGCCGCCCTTTTTTACTGTTATGCTTTTCTTGCTATTCTTAAAATGAAGCTTAACACAAAGACGAGAATGATGGCCCCGATTAAAGCAGGTATGATGGCCATCCCTGCAATATGCGGCCCCCAATTCCCGAAAATTGCGCCGCCAAGCCATGCACCGACAATCCCAGCAATAATATTTCCGATAATTCCGCCTGGGATGTCCCGGCCCATGATCAATCCTGCAAGCCATCCGATAATCCCACCTACGATTAAATATAGAATAAACGACATTTTCACATTCCTCCTGTTAACTTAAGTTTCATGTCTTTTTATCGAACTTGGTGTACTTATTACCTTTTTTGTACCAGACTAAACATGCGCAGGCGTATTCTAAAACGTCTAAAATGACAAATATGCGGAACTTTTCAGGGGAAAGCGGGAAATCCTCTGGTTTGAAGTTTATAGATCATGCCCGGGATTGTGCTTTTGCCTTGAATGATTCCGGTTTTTAACCTTTTTTGAGCCGCTTAACGGTTCCGGCTGCCCGCTGTTGTTTGCTTTTGGCTGGTTTCTGCGTATATCATTTCCGTCGTTTTTATTTACCATTTTCATCCCTCCAACTATACAATTTGCTTTTTGTAAAGCGGTTATACAGCATACCATGAAAAAAATTGAACATACTATCGTTTGAAGGAGAGATGACAATGCCTTACCATAAAGACAAACAGCAGGCGTTCCAAGCGGCCGAGCAGCACATGGCCTTGACGGAAGACATCTTGCAGAATGTAGAGATGGGAAGTGAAGACGCCGGGCACCAGCTCGCCCATTTGAAAGAAGAAATCAACGAAACGTACCAAGAGATCGAAAATGCACTCGAAGTGGCGAGCGAAACGCAACGGGTGCAATTGGAACAGTTCCGGCGCGATTTGGATACAATCGTAAAACATACAGATTTGCATTAAAGCGGGGAGGAGGATCCCTGCTTTTTTTCATCTGCGCCCGGATCTGGTATAATATAGAATGGTATCAAGCCTGCGACCGGGCGGGGTTCATACATATGAAAAATAATAAACAGGAGGGAATCGAAATGGCTTTGCCAAATTTTGAACAGAATTTACAAAAATATGCGAAATTGCTCGTGACAAAGGGCATCAATGTAAAGCAGGGCGACTGGGTAAAAGTATATATTGCAGTCGACCAGGCAAAACTTGCGCGCCTTGTCGTAAAAGAAGCGTATGCACTAGGCGCGGAAAAAGTAATCGTCGAATGGTCGGATGATGAAATTACAAAACAGCATTATCTGAATCAGCCGCAGGAAGTGCTGACACATATTCCGGATTACAAAATTGCCGAGACGGAAGACCATGTGCTTAACCATAAAGTGAGCCGGCTGTCTATTCTTTCAAGCGATCCCGGCCTGCTCAATGATGTCGATCCGCACAAAGTGGCCGCTTATCAAAATACAGCAGCGAAAGCTTTCAAAGCGCAGCGGGTTGCCACGCAAAATGACGATATCAAATGGACGGTTGCTGCAGCGGCGGGGGCCGGATGGGCAAAAGCAGTATTCCCGGATTTAGAAACCGAAGAAGCACAAGTCGATGCGCTTTGGGATCAGATTTTTAAAACATGCCGTGTCTACGCGGACGACCCGGTTGCCGCCTGGGAACAGCATAAACAGACGTTAAATGAAAAAGCGGCGAAGTTAAACGACATTCAATTCGATGCCCTTCATTATACGGCGCCGGGGACGGACCTTACACTCGGCCTTCCGAAAAACCATATTTGGGCCAGTGCGGGCAGCGTGAACCCGAAAGGCGAAGAATTCATTGCCAATATGCCAACGGAGGAAGTGTTTACTGCACCGGATACGCACAGGATGGAAGGCGTCGTGCGCAGCACAAAACCATTAAGTTATGCAGGCACTTTAATCGAAGGCATTGTTGTCCACTTTAAAGACGGGAAAATCGTCGATATTTCTGCTGAAAAAGGCGAAGAAGCGATCAAAAAACTCGTGTTTGAAAACGAGGGTGCAACAGGGCTCGGGGAAGTTGCGCTTGTACCGGATCCGTCGCCGATTTCACAGTCCGGCATTACATTTTTCAATACATTGTTTGACGAGAATGCCTCGAACCACCTGGCCATTGGTGCAGCCTATCCGACAACGATCCAGGGCGGCACGAAAATGAGCGAAGAAGAACTGTTAAAACACGGCATGAATGTCTCCAATGTCCACGTTGACTTCATGATCGGCTCTGCTGATATGAATATTGACGGCATCAAGCAGGATGGAACCGTTGTGCCGGTATTCCGCAATGGGGACTGGGCCATCTAAAGAAAAACATTAATATTATATTGATAAAGATTCTCAATGGCCAAAACAAAGAAATCAGCCCATAAAGCTGATTTCTTTGCCATCCCATGCTACTGGTTTTTCTTGCGTTTTTTGTTAAACTGTCTTTCTTTTTCCGTTAAAGGCTCGTTTGAAAATTCTTCATTGTATCCGGCGCCTTTCCCTTGCGCTTTTGCCGTATTCATGCCCGGCCGGATATGGTTTGCTTTCTGTCTTGTCACAAGGCTCACCTCCCTGGCCACAGTTTCAGTATGTTGAATAAAGGAAAAATCATACCTTGCCGATAAATTTTTTGCAAACCAAACGACAGGTGATATAATTAAAACTTATCACACACAATAATATTATTGTTATTTACTTATGTCATTTCTTGTAATAAGATGAAACTGTGAGGCGTTTTTTACGAATCATTCTGTTAATCTTTTAAATGATGAAAATATGAATCTTGACAAAGGGGGAAAAGACATGTCCAATGATGTCTTTAAAGCGCGTTCCATTTTTGAAGTAAATGGGAAACGCTATCACTATTACCGCCTAACAGCGCTGCAAGACGCAGGAATCGCCAATGTGTCGCGCCTGCCTTATTCGATTAAAGTGCTGCTTGAATCGGTGCTCCGCCAAATGGACGGCCGCGCGATTACGAAAGAACATGTTGAAGATTTGGCAAAATGGGGATCGGATGAAGTAAAGGACAAAGAAGTCCCGTTTAAGCCGTCACGCGTTATTTTGCAGGATTTTACCGGTGTTCCAGTTGTTGTCGATCTTGCATCGCTCCGCAAAGCGATGGCTGATTTGGGCGGAAACGCGGATAAAATCAATCCGGAAGTACCGGTTGACCTTGTGATCGACCACTCGGTTCAGGTTGATAAATACGGTGCGCCGGATGCCCTTCAGGTGAATATGGATTTTGAATTCAAACGCAATGCCGAACGCTATAAATTTTTAAACTGGGCCCAAAAAGCGTTTGACAATTACCGTGCCGTTCCGCCTGCAACGGGGATTGTCCACCAGGTAAACCTTGAGTATCTGGCAAGTGTCGTCCATGAAAAAGAACTGGAAAACGGCGAATATGAAACGTATCCGGATACCCTCGTCGGGACCGATTCCCATACGACAATGGTCAATGGACTCGGGGTGCTCGGATGGGGTGTCGGCGGTATCGAAGCGGAAGCCGGCATGCTCGGCCAGCCTTCGTATTTCCCAATTCCGGAAGTTATCGGCGTAAAAATGACCGGATCGCTTCCGAACGGGGCAACCGCAACCGACCTTGCGTTAAAAGTCACCCAGCTTTTGCGCCAAAAAGGCGTGGTCGGCAAATTTGTCGAATTCTTTGGCCCGGGCGTCTCAACGCTGCCGCTTGCAGACCGTGCGACGATTGCAAACATGGCGCCTGAATACGGGGCAACTTGCGGTTTCTTCCCGGTTGACGATGAGTCGCTTGCCTATTTGCGCTTAACCGGCCGCAGCGAAGAACATGTAAAAGTGGTGGAAACTTACTTGAAAGAAAACGGCATGTTCTTTACGCCGGACAAAGAAGACCCGGTTTATACGGATGTGCTTGAACTGAACCTTTCTGAAATTGAAGCCAACCTTTCCGGCCCGAAACGCCCGCAGGATTTGATTCCGTTATCGCAAATGCAGTCCGCTTTCCAAAAAGCGATTACGGCGCCTGCCGGCAACCAAGGTTTCGGACTGGATGAAAAAGAGCTCGATAAAGAAGCTGTGATCCATTTTAACAACGGCGAAACAGCTGCGATAAAAACCGGCGCAGTCGCCATTGCAGCGATTACGAGCTGCACAAACACTTCAAACCCTTACGTTATGCTCGGGGCCGGCCTGCTTGCGAAAAAAGCGGTTGAAAAAGGGCTGGAAGTGCCGAAATATGTGAAAACATCGCTCGCGCCGGGATCAAAAGTCGTGACCGGCTACTTAAAAGACTCCGGTTTAATGCCGTACCTCGAACAACTCGGCTTTAACCTGGTCGGTTACGGTTGTACAACCTGTATCGGAAACTCCGGCCCGTTGAAGGAAGAAATTGAAAAAACCATTATGGACAATGATTTGCTCGTAACGAGTGTCCTTTCCGGGAACCGGAATTTTGAAGGCCGGATCCATCCGCTTGTCAAAGCCAACTATCTGGCTTCGCCGCCGCTTGTCGTTGCTTATGCGCTCGCAGGAACGGTGAATATCGATTTAAACCATGACCCGATCGGCAAAGACAAAGACGGCCAAGACGTCTACCTGAAGGATATTTGGCCGCAAGCGGATGAAATCAAAGAAAATGTTCAAAAAGTCGTCACGCCGGAACTGTTCCGCAAACAATATGAAAACGTCTTTACCGACAATGAACGGTGGAATGCGATCGAAACGAGCGACGAACCGTTGTATACATGGGATGCAGAATCGACTTACATTCAAAATCCGCCGTTCTTTGAAAATCTCTCGCCTGAACCGGGCGAAGTACAGCCGCTGTCGAGCCTGCGCGTCATCGGCAAATTCGGCGATTCGGTGACAACGGACCATATTTCGCCTGCAGGTGCGATCGGCAAAGACACCCCTGCCGGAAAATACCTGTTGTCAAAAGGAGTCGAACCGCGTGACTTTAACTCTTATGGTTCCCGTCGCGGCAACCATGAAGTCATGATGCGCGGAACATTTGCCAACATCCGCATCCGCAACCAAATTGCACCGGGTACGGAAGGCGGCTACACGACTTACTGGCCGACGAATGAAGTGACGTCGATTTATGATGCAGCCATGCGTTATAAAGAAAACGGCACCGGCCTTGTGGTTCTTGCCGGCAAAGATTACGGCATGGGCTCATCGCGCGACTGGGCGGCAAAAGGCACATACCTGCTTGGCATTAAAACCGTGATTGCGGAAAGCTTTGAACGGATCCACCGTTCCAACCTCGTTCTCATGGGCGTGCTGCCGCTGCAGTTCAAAAAAGGGGAAAATGCCGACACACTCGGCTTATCCGGCAAAGAAACATTTGATGTCCATATTGACGAAAATGTTAAACCGCATGACTGGATAAAAGTGACGGCTACCGACGAAAACGGGAAGAAAACGGAATTTGAAGCGCTTGTCCGTTTCGATTCCGATGTAGAAATTGACTATTACCGCCACGGCGGCATCCTGCAAATGGTGCTGCGCGAAAAACTACAGCAGTCCAAAAATGAAGTGAAATCAAAATCATAATGTTTAAAAAAGCTGCGGCCAAAGCCGCAGCTTTTTTTGAATCAAATTTATAATTTTTCCCATAATTGCCCATACTAAGTAAAAATACTTGTAAGGAGTGGCAAATATGAGAAAAACCCATAAAAAGACCCTTTCGGATCTTGTTGCCGAAAATAAACAGGAACTGTTGCGCGACAGGGATGCGCTGATGCGGATAGAAGAACGGCTGGACCGGAAACACGAGATGAAATTAGCAGAATAAGCCACTGTTTGTGAATCATAATCCGCTTTCCTCCTGGGGAAAATGTATAAGGAGGGGGGAGATATGATGGGCAACCCAAACAAGAAAAGCAAATATTTCGTTCCCGATCATCTTGGCACGCAGCCGCGCGGATTTTCCGGCAATAAGGGGAAGAAGATGCAGGACCGTTCGGGACAGCACGCCCAGGTGATACAGACAAAAGGGGAGTAGCTTTCACAGCCGAAGGAGGAGAACACAATGGCGCATAACCGACCGAAACCGGACGACCGCAGCGATAATGTGGAAAAACTGCAAAACATGATCCACAATACGATCGAAAACATGGAAAGCGCGGAAGAATCGCTTGCCGTTACAAGCGATGAAACGCAAATCCAACAAATAAAGGAAAAAAATGAGCGGCGCCGTGAAAGCCTCGAAGCGATGAGAACCGAGGTAAAAGACGAAGCCGCATACAAACAGCAGCAATAAACGAAAACGGCCTTTCGACGGAAAACAGCAGCGTTTCTTTGGAACCACGCCTTTTCCCTCTCGGAAAGGCCGTTTTTTCTCTCCTTTTGCTGCGACCATGCGTGCATCCGAAGTTTTCCCGGCCCCGTATCAGGCATCCTTTTAGGAGGGGGAATTTTCTTTATGCTAAAATAAAATTGACTGTACATATGAAAGAGGTGTCCGGGATGTTTGTATCAGAAACAGAAGTCAAAGTGCGGTATGCAGAAACAGACCAAATGGGGGTTGTGTACCACGCCAATTACCTGATTTGGATGGAAGTGGGGCGGACGAAATTAATCGAAGACCTTGGCTTCCGTTATGCGGATATGGAAAAAGACGGGATTTTGTCGCCGGTCATCGATATTCAAATTTCATACAAAAAACCGGCCCGTTACGGGGAAACAGTGACCGTAAAAACATGGGTCGATGCATATGACGGGCTGCGCGTAACGTACGGCTATGAGATTTACACAGAAACCGGCGACCTTGCCGTGGCCGCGAGTTCAACACATGTCTGCGTAAAGAAAGACAGCTTCCGACCGGTTTCGTTCCGCCGCCTCTACCCAAAATGGCATGAAGCATATGAAAAAGCAAAAAAATCATAAAGCGGGGGGATGGATTTGGCTTTTGGCATACACCGCAACCAGCTTAAAGCGTGGAAAGCGGCGATTGACCGCGGGGAGATTGCGTTTTTAACGCATTTTTGGCTGGACGACCGTTTCCCCGGCGCAAAATCGGTCACAAAAGTCGGCTGTAAAGATCTGGAGAAACTCGCTGCATGGGGAGCACGCTACCAGCTGAAAAAAGAATGGATTCATGTCCGTAAAGACGGTTACAGCCATTTCGACCTGCTTGGCAGGAAGCAGCGAGAAATTTTGCAAAAAGAAGGGCGCCTTGCGGAAGTAAAAAAATTTTTAAAATGAAAAACCGGCATCACTGGCAGCAAAAAAGCAAAAGCTGCCGGATGATCCCGGTTTTAACCTTTTTTATATTCATATACCGGTTCATCCCGTTTCGGGTCATACCCGATATACAAATCATGGCCGTCAAAATACCATTCGTCCGTGCCTTCAATGAAAAAAGCATGGCCGTTCCGTTCAACGGCCGCCACCGGATCGTCGGGAACGTCTTTTTGAACACCAAGTGAAAACCCGTGTTGGACAGGCGTGGAGCCGCCGTATTTGGCAAAAAAACGGACGGACTCGCCGTCGTCCAGTTCCAGTTCCCTTTTAAACCAGTTTACTGCCTCATCTGTAATGTGCATTTTCATGCCGCCACTTCCTTCCAACTGCCTTTTACATTTTCATTATAGACCAAAGCACGTTTTTTTCCCTAACCTTTTGCCTTCGTTTACCGGCCCCGGGTTATAGGAAACATCAGATTTAGAAACAATGGCTGCCTTACAGCCACTTGACTTTTGGCTCGGTCTTATTTTTAATCCGCTTAATATTGGCTTTATGGCGGTAAATAATGAAAGAGGCAAGCGCCAGAACGATGACGAACAGCGGCCAGTCATGTGTTACAATCATATAAATGAGCGTATACAGGATGCCAAAAACAGCCGCCATGATAGAAGAAAGCGAAACGTATTTGCTCCATTTTAATGTAATCAAAAAAACGATGATGACCATGACAAACAATGGCCATTGATAGGCAAGAACAACGCCGGCGGAAGTTGCCACCGCTTTGCCGCCTTTAAATTTGGCAAATACCGGAAGCATATGGCCGATAACAGCGATCATCCCGATTAAAAGCGGGTGCACCGTATGCTCCAGGCCAAAAAAGTGGGGCAATAAGGTGGCGATTGTCCCTTTCAGAATATCCACCACTGTTACGACACTGCCGGCTTTGAACCCGAGCACACGGAACGTATTGGTCGCACCGAGATTTCCGCTGCCGTGTTCGCGGATGTCTATACCGTAAAAAAGCTTACCAACGATCAGGCCTGTCGGGATTGAGCCGAGCAGGTAAGCCAAAAGGATCATCAGGACAATATTCATGTACAAAACTCCTTGGAAAAAATCTATGCTTATTGTAGCATGTTCTTAAAGGAAAGAGGAATATTTTTTGCCGATTCCGTGCAGATTTTCTAACCGAGCAGGAATTGGAAAAGATCAAGCGAATGTTTAAGTTGGGATCAGACTGGCGAAAGTACAAGAAAGTCCTACGGTGTGATGTCAAGGGTTAAAAACAAGTGAATTGGAAATTTTGTTGGCTCTATGTCGTAAAAATGGCAATACTGAACTAAGCCTCCAGATAATTGGAATAATCTGGAAGTTTTCAAGTTCAGGCTATCGATGATGGTTACCTGGTTACCTCATCGCGTCACCTTCTTTTTCGGCGCATAAATTTGATCGTTGCGGAGCAGCGCATCGATCAGGCGCACCAGTTTTCTTGCCGTTAAGACGAGGGCGCGTTTGTGTGAGTGCTTATGCACCTCACGATATTTCTTTTGGTAAAAGGCGCGGTACTCAGGTTCGTGTCGCCGGACCAGATTGGCAGCCTCAACCAGGTAATACCGGAGATAACGATTGCCTGTACGCGCAAGCATTTTGTCATCAGCCTCAAAATCACCCGATTGGTGGCGGGGCCAGAACAATCCAGCAAATTTTGCGATCGCGGCTTGGTCGTCAAAGCGCTCAATGTCGCCGATTTCAGCGAGAATCCCAGCACAGCTCACCGGGCCTATTCCCGGAATGGTCTGGAGGGTATTCGGGATTCCATCAAGAACGCGGGCAATCGCCTTATCCAAATCCTTGATTTGGCGTTTAAGATGCCGGATGATCTCAATAGAACTGCCCAGGACCAAGTCAATCGAATCCTCCACACATTTAGAAAGCCGGTAAGAGGACCGGGCAGCTTTTTGGATGGATGCGGCCAAATCCTTGGGATCGCTAAAGCGGCCATGGCCTTTGGTCTGGAGATACATCGCTAAGTCCTCCAGAGGCATTTGGGCAATTTCATCGAGGCTATAGGCCTCAAGCAAAAATTCCGTTATGGCATGGCCGAAGACCGGTGTATCCACTTCAAGGTTAAAGGCACTGAATTTGAAAAACAGATGATTCAAAAATACCTGTTGTTCCCGGGTTAAACTTTGAATCAGGTGATAGCGCATCCGTGTTAACCGTTGAAGGGCAAGGTATTGTTCTGACTGAATCACGGATTTCGGCAATCTCCCGAAACGCAAGCGGTCCGCAATTACCCAGGCATCTTTGGGATCGGTCTTGTCCATCTCGGCATAAGCCTTTTTGAAATTTCTCACCAGCTTCGGATTCAGGGTAAACACCTTTGTACGACGCTGTTTCAGCTCGGGATCTTCATGGAAAAACATTGCCGGGTGCCAACTATACACAGATGTGGCCTCCATGGCGATCTGGATGGTGTCATCCGCCTCCGCATGTTGGAGGATGGCGTCTCTTAACTCAGAGGCACCGGGAAGATTGTTTGTCACCGTTTGGGTGGCCAACGTTTCCCCCATTCCATCCATCAGGCAGGCATCGAGGTTTTTGGAGCTCACGTCAATACCGACAAATAAGGGCATATGATTTCCTCCTCTCTGTATTGGGATCGATGGAATCGGACGCTTCGGGATATCCCCAGATGGCTTGCCGATCTGTCAGCCTCGCGTATGAGAACTCATCCGGGCCGTGGGCTGCCTGGAACTGCTCATTTCCAGCACGGAGATCCGGAGGAACGGCCTACGGGTTAGACGTTCAAGCAAGAACCTGGGGATGCAGACTTTTCGAGTAGTCAGGCTACAAGGAGGGGAAGCATTGACCCAAACGATCCTAAGACCATTATCCGGGAACATCGCGAAGCGTCCAAGTCCGAACTTGTATTCCGGGCGAGCCCGGAATACAAAATCTTATATTCACTTGTCAATGAGCAGCAGAATGAACTGGAAATTGACATCCACTTTGGATTTAAACTTATTATACGAGGAGAGGTGTTGATCAAATGGCAATCGAAAATCCGAGCAGGGAAGAAATCAGGGAAATTTTACAAAAAGCAAAACGAATTGCAGTGGTTGGCTTGAGCAATAACCCGGAAAAAACATCTTATACGGTAGCCAAAGCCATGCAGGATGCCGGCTATGAGATTATTCCGGTCAATCCGAAAGCAACGGAAATTCTCGGGGAAAAGGCTGTCCCGAGCTTAAAAGATATCGAAGGCCATGTGGACATTGTGGATATTTTCAGGCGGCCCGAATATTTGCCGGAGCTGGCACGGGAGTTTGATGAAATCGATGCGGACGTTTTCTGGGCGCAGCTCGGCATCGAAAACGAGGAAGCATACCGGTTTTTAAAAGAAAAAGGCTATACCGTTGTGATGAACCGCTGCATTAAAGTGGAACATGCCCTGACAAAATAGGCTTTTTCAAGCAGGCGCCAGCTTAAAGGGCGCTTGCTTTCTTTATATTTTCCCAATAAAACGGCCGTTTACTGGAGAAGTTTTTATAACCGTTGCTTTGCCCCTCCCGTTCCCGTCATTTCCGCATGCCCTTTTACAAATTCCGTTTTATCGTTAAAATGAGTATGATAAAAACGGCAAATGATGTTATAATGAGAACGAATATTTGTTCTTATGAACGCCGGTGCACGTGCTTTGCAATTGAAAGGGGAATAGATGTGGCGAAGAAACAAAATATATTGGAATATAATGATGATGCAATCCAGGTGCTGGAAGGGCTGGAGGCCGTAAGGAAAAGGCCGGGCATGTACATCGGGTCGACCGATGCGCGCGGTTTGCACCATCTTGTCTATGAAATCGTCGACAATGCGGTGGATGAGGCGTTGTCCGGGTACGGAAACCATATCATCGTCAACATTCACAAAGATAACAGCATCAGCGTCCAGGACTTCGGGCGCGGCATGCCGGTCGGGATGCACAAGCTCGGTAAGCCGACGACAGAAGTGATCTTGACGATTTTGCACGCCGGCGGAAAATTTGGGCAGGGCGGCTATAAAACGAGCGGCGGCCTGCACGGTGTCGGCGCGTCCGTCGTCAATGCCCTGTCGGAATGGCTTGTTGTTACCATACATCGCGACGGTTACGTGTATGAACAGCGTTTCCGTGACGGCGGCAAACCGGAAACAACGCTCGAGAAAACCGGGAAAACCAATAAGACCGGCACAACGATCCATTTTAAACCCGACCCGTCCATTTTTAGCACCATCACTTTTAACTACGATACATTATGCGAACGGCTGCGCGAATCGGCCTTTCTTTTAAAAGGGTTAAAAATTGAAATCACTGATGAACGTTTCGGGCGGCATGATCTGTTCCACTACGAAAACGGCATTGAAGCCTTTGTCCAGTACTTGAACGAAGGAAAAGAAGTGCTCCATCCGGTTGTGTTTATCGAGGGGGAAACAAACGGAATCGAAGCGGAATTTGCGTTTCAGTTTAACGACGGCTTTTCGGAAAACATTTTATCTTTCGTGAACAACGTGCGCACGAAAGACGGCGGCACGCACGAAGCCGGGGCAAAAACGGCATTGACGCGCGTCGTGAACGATTATGCAAGAAAAACCGGGCTGTTAAAAGAAAAAGATAAAAACTTAGAAGGGACGGATATCCGCGAAGGGCTGTCCGCCATTATTTCCGTCCGCATTCCGGAAGAACTGCTCCAATTTGAAGGACAAACGAAAGGGAAACTTGGCACAAGTGAAGCCCGCTCTGCAGTTGATACGATTGTTTCGGAACACCTTTCTTATTTTCTTGAAGAAAACCCGGATACGAGCAATCTTTTAATCCGGAAAGCCATCAAGGCGTCGCAGGCAAGGGAAGCAGCGAGGAAAGCACGGGAAGAAGCGAGAAGTGGCAAAAAGCGGAAGAAATCGGAAACGACTTTGTCC
The DNA here is from genome assembly GCF_025905465.1 of Weizmannia sp. WK01. NCBI lineage: Bacteria > Bacillati > Bacillota > Bacilli > Caryophanales > Bacillaceae > Heyndrickxia > Weizmannia sp. WK01. The sequence goes on from NZ_CP109616.1 coordinate 1,721,381, forward strand.
GGAAAGCTGACGCCGGCGCAAAGCCGCAATCCGCAGCGGAACGAACTGTATCTCGTTGAAGGGGATTCCGCGGGCGGTTCTGCGAAACAGGGGCGCGACCGGAAATTCCAGGCTGTTTTGCCGCTGCGCGGAAAAGTCATCAATACGGAAAAAGCAAAGCTTGCGGATATTTTTAAAAATGAAGAAATCAATACCATTATTTATACGATTGGTGCCGGCGTCGGCCCTGAATTCAATTTGGAAGACGTCAATTACGACAAAGTCATTATTATGACCGATGCCGACACGGACGGTGCCCACATCCAGGTGCTGCTTCTTACGTTCTTTTACCGCTATATGCGGCCTTTGATTGAAGCGGGAAAAGTGTACATCGCGCTGCCACCGCTTTATAAAGTCAGCAAAGGCACCGGCAGGAAAGAAATCGTGGAATATGCTTGGACCGAAAAAGAACTGGATGAAACGATCAAAAAAGTCGGGCGTGGCTATATCCTGCAGCGTTATAAAGGGCTCGGTGAAATGAACGCCGACCAGCTTTGGGAAACGACGATGAATCCGGAAACGCGGACTTTGATCCGTGTCCGTATTGATGATGCGGCCCGGGCTGAACGGCGGGTGACCACGCTTATGGGCGATAAGGTCGAACCGCGTCGGCAATGGATTGAAAGCCATGTGGAATTCGGGCTTGAAGACGACACCAATATTTTAGACAATGAGAATTTGATGATTGAGGAAGGGGACATGAACGGATGAAGACGGCTGAACGTTTTCAAGATTTGCCTTTGGAAGAGGTGCTGGGCGACCGCTTCGGCCGGTACAGCAAATATATTATCCAGGATCGTGCCCTTCCGGATGCGCGGGACGGCCTGAAGCCGGTGCAGCGGCGGATTCTTTATGCGATGCATGTAGAGGGCAACACTGCTGACAAGCATTTCCGGAAATCGGCAAAAACGGTCGGCAACGTCATCGGCAATTACCATCCGCACGGGGATTCTTCCGTTTATGAAGCGATGGTGCGGATGAGCCAGGACTGGAAGCTGCGAAACGTGCTCATCGAGATGCACGGCAATAACGGGAGCATTGACGGCGACCCGGCCGCGGCTATGCGGTATACAGAAGCAAGGCTCGCTCCGATTGCATCCGAACTCCTTCATGATATTGATAAAGAAACGGTTAAATTTATCCCGAATTTCGATGATACCGCAAATGAGCCGGTTGTGCTGCCCGCCCGGTTTCCCAACCTGCTCGTGAACGGATCGACCGGCATCTCGGCTGGATATGCAACTGAAATTCCGCCGCATCACCTCGGGGAAATCATTGACGGGGCCATCATGCGGATGGAAAACCCGGACTGTACGGTAGAAGATTTGATGACGGTCATAAAAGGCCCTGATTTTCCAACAGGCGGCATTGTCCAGGGAATTGACGGAATTAAAAAAGCGTATGAAACCGGAAAAGGCAAAATGGTCGTAAGAGGCAGGACATCGATCGAAGAGATCCGCGGCGGGCGAAAGCAGATTGTCATCGCAGAGATTCCTTATGAAGTCAATAAAGCCAATCTTGTCAAAAAAATCGACGAGCTCCGGATTGACCGGAAAGTGGAAGGCATATCTGAAGTCCGCGATGAAACCGACCGGACCGGGCTCCGGATTGTGATCGAACTGAAAAAAGATGCGGATGCAGATAGCGTCCTGAATTATTTATTCAAAAACACCGATCTCCAGGTATCATACAATTTCAACATGGTGGCCATCCATAACCGTCGGCCGCAGCTGATGGGCCTCCGTGAACTGCTCGATGCTTATATTGAACACCAGAAAGAAGTGGTCACAAAAAGGACGGAATTCGATCTCAAAAAAGCGCGTGACCGCAAGCATATTGTTGACGGCCTGATGAAGGCACTTTCCATCCTGGATGAAGTCATTGCGGCGATTCGGGCATCCAAAGATAAAAAAGATGCAAAAGCGAACTTAATCGCAAAGTTTGCTTTTACCGAACCCCAGGCTGAAGCGATTGTCACGCTGCAGCTCTACCGCCTGACCAATACGGATATTACGACGCTGGAGAATGAAGCGGCAGACCTTGAGAAAAAAATTGAGACCTATCTCGCGATTTTATCCAGTGAGAAAAAACTGTTTACGGTGATCAAAAAAGAACTGAGAGATATCCGGAAAAAATACGCGGATAACAGAAGGACAACGATTGAAGCGGAAATACAGGAATTAAAAATCAATCTGGAAGCGATGATCCCGAATGAAGATGTGATGGTCACCATTACAAAAGACGGTTATATCAAACGGACAAGCCTCCGTTCATATACCGCTTCAAACGGCCGGGACCTTGCTATTAAAGATAGCGACCGCCTGCTCTTTAAACAGCAGCTCAATACCGTCCAGACGGTGCTGCTTTTCACAAATAAAGGGAGCTATATCTATTTGCCGGTCCATGAACTGCCGGATATCCGCTGGAAAGATCTCGGGCAGCATGTTTCCAATCTTGTGACGCTTGAACGCGATGAAGGCATCATCAAAGTGCTCCCGATTGAAGATTTCAACCAGCCGCAGTTTATTTTGTTTTTCACGAAAAACGGCATGGCGAAGAAAACGGAATTGCAGCAATACCAGGCACAGCGCTATTCGAAAGCCCTCGTTGCAATCAACTTAAAGGGCGATGATGAAGTGCTCGATGTTCACCTGACAGACGGCTCGAAAGAAGTCTTCCTCGCTTCCCGCCTCGGTTACGGGCTCCGGTTTGATGAAGCGGAAATCAGCGTTGTCGGCCAGCGGGCAGCAGGGGTAAAAGGCATGAACCTAAAAGAAGGCGACAGGCTCGTTAGCGGGAAAATCATTGAAGATCCGGAAAAAGACAAAGTATTTATTGCCACCCAAAGAGGAGCCGTCAAGAAGATGAAAGTGTCCGAATTTGACAAAACAAGCCGGGCCAAACGCGGTGTCATCATGCTGCGCGAATTAAAAGCCCATCCGCACCGGATCGCCGGAGCCGTGATTGCAGGCGACGATGAAACCGTCTCGGTCATCACGGAAAAAGGGCATCAGGAAGACATTCGGCTCCATGATTTGCGCGACCATGACCGTTATTCAAATGGCTCATTTGCCATTGATGAAGAAGAGAACGGGACAGTGGCAGAAGTATGGAAGCAGGAACCGGAAGAGGGTGCTGCGGAAGAAAACGATTGAAAAAAGTGTTTGCCGTTTTCGGCAAACACTTTTTTCATCTTCAGGCAAGTTTTACATAATTCTATTCTTGCGGCGTATCCTAAAGGAAAACGGATGCGGGGTGAGAAGATGAAAAAAGAATACATGCTTGCACTGCTCGCATTATGGTTTATGGCAGCCGGCACGGTTGTGATCGCGGACGCGGGCGGGAAGACGAAAGCCGGCAAAACGGTGATTCACCGGTACGAGGCGGATGTAACCGGCGACGGAAAAAAGGATGCGATTGTATTGGAAGGCATCCCGTTTGCAGCCGGCAGCCCGTATATGAAAAAAATTTGGGCGCGGATTGCCACGTCGGAAGGAAAGAAATATAAATTGCCGTATGAGCCTGGGTATGAACCGGAAATCCAGTTCATCGATCTCAACCATGACGGCGTAAAGGACATGCTTGGATCAAGCAACAGCGGCGGAAGCGGGGGCATAAACCAGTACCGCCTCGATACGCTGAAAGGCGGCATTTTAAAACATTTGCCGATGCCGCCCGTGTTAAAGCTTAGCGGCAAATTTGAAAATGCATTGTCGGCCAGGCTCAACATTGAAAATACGAACGAAACATTTTTGATTGATTTAAGAAAACGGAAAAAAGATTATATCCGGCTCGGTATTTACCGAAAGGACGGAATGCTCAATGAGCCGTTTGAACTGATGATCGATCCGGCGGCGGTTTACAAACCGGTGAAAATAAAAGGCAAAAAAGGCGTCGGGCTCGAAGGTTTCCAGCAAGTAAGCGGTGCCTACCATGCAGATAGACTGGGTGATGTAAAGGCAACATGGTATTTTAAAGACGGAAAATGGATCCTGGTTCGTGCCAAATGGCAGCCTACAAACGCATAAAAAAACTCCCGGCGGGGGAGTTTTTTTATTGCGGATTCGAAAATTGAAAATGTTTTTGCGCAAAAATAGATTATAATAGTAATAAATTACAAACAAAACAGGGGTAGAGCAGATTGGACAGACAAAAAAGCAAGTACAGATGGGTTGTTTTTTTCGCGGTGCTGTTTTCCTACATGGTGATTGTCAGCCAGCGAACGGCGCCAGGCTTGATTTCGGATAAACTGATGAGCGAGTTTCATATGACAGCGTCCGTCATCGGTTTATTGACAGGTGCGCAGTTTCTCGCTTATGCGGGGCTGCAAATTCCGATTGGGATTTTTTCCGACCGGTTCGGGCCGAACGTTTTTTTGGTCACAGGCACTTTATTCAGTGGCATCGGCACGTTCTTATACAGCATTTCGCCGAATGAAGCCTGTTTGCTCGTATCCCGGGTGCTTGCCGGCATGGGAGATGCGACCATTTGGATTAATCTTGTCTTGATTTTAAGTCAGTGGTTTTATGCGAAAGAGTTTGTCGGGCTGATCGGTTATGCCGGCATGGCCGGAAGCGTGGGTTCTTTGCTCGCAACCGTTCCGCTAACGGCCTGGATTTCAGCTTCGGGATGGCGCCAGCCGTTTTTTGTAACCGGTATTCTGCTCCTCGCAAGTACGGTGATGCTGTATGTCGTGCTGATCCGACTCCCGCAAAAGCGGGAAGGGGGAACGCATGCGAATACAAAAGTCCGCCATGAAAAAATGCTTTTGGTTCTAAAGCGGATCTTGAAAAGCAGGCAGGCGTGGGCTGCATTTTTATGCCATTTCGGCCTTGTCGGCACATATGTTGGTTTTATTGGTACATGGGCTGTGCCGTACGGGATGCATATTTTCGGCATGAACCGCCCGGAAGCGAGCCAGCTGGTCATGACAGGATTAATCGGAGCAATTATCGGCGCGCCGGTTACCGGATGGATCGCAAGCAGACTCGGTTCAAGGAAGAAGCCATATTTGCTGATTCAAACCCTGATTTTTCTGGCATGGACGGTTTTCTTTTTGAGCGGGGGCAAACCGCCGTTATTTTTCGCGGTGCTGTTAATGTTTGTCATCGGATATGGTAATGGTGCAAGCGCGCTGACGTTTGCGGTCGTCCGCCACTCCTTTGACGTAAGGGAAGTCGGATCGGTTTCCGGATTTGCCAATACCGGCGGCTTTTTAAGCGCGGTGCTTTTGCCGAGCTTGTTTGGAAAAGTGCTGGACCATTTTCATGCTGAAGCGAGTGTGGTCGGTTATCATTACGGCTTTTTAATCCCGGCGTTCTTTTCGCTTTTTGGCGTGCTCGGGACGGTGATGATCCGGGAGAAAATCCGCGCCGGAGAGAATCAGGCAGCATAAAAATTTTTAAACGGTGCACAGCAGTTGCCTGTTTTACATGAAATAAAAATTTTTTAAAAAAACCGGTAAAATGGTTCACGCATCCTTTTAAATGTGTTATACTAATGAACGATAAGTATAACACATTTGTCAAACAGTGCATATACTGATGGCATACGGGAGGGGCAGTGAAAAGAAACCATATACATACGGAGCCATTTTCCGGTTCGAAAAGGATGGGAACCATACATGGAACAAAAAGAAATTGTGCATATCATCTCGGACTCGGTCGGAGAAACGGCTGAATTTGTTGTAAAAGCGGTTGCTGCGCAGTTTAACGGCGGACACATCGAAATCAGGCGGCATCCGCATGTGGAAGAAACAGACGATATCGAACCGGTGATTGAGACGGCAAAAAAACAAAATGCCATCATTGCTTACACGATCGTCGTTACCCCTTTGAAAGCATACATTGACCGCCGTGCCAGCGAAGAAGGGATCATTGCGGTCGACCTGATGAATCCGTTGATGGAAGCTTTTATGAAAAAGTTTCACAAGGAGCCGTACCACCGTCCGAAGTTAATGCGCAAGCTGGATCAGGAATATTTTAAAAAAATTGAAGCAATTGAGTTTGCCGTGAAATATGATGACGGGCGCGATCCAACCGGACTGAAAAAGGCGGACATTGTCCTACTCGGCGTCTCCCGGACGTCGAAAACACCGTTGTCGATGTATTTGGCACATCACAGCTTTAAGGTGGCAAATGTTCCGATCGTGCCGGAAATCGCGCCGCCTGATGAGTTGTTTTCCATCCCACGGGAAAAATGCGTCGGGCTGATGATATCGCCTGAAAAACTGAATGAAATCCGAAGAGAACGGATCAAAGCAATGGGTTTAAAATCGGACGCCAATTATGCGAGCTTTGAACGGATTTATGAAGAACTTGTATACGCGGAAAATTTGATGCGGAAACTCAGATGCCCGATCATTGATGTTTCGAACAAAGCGGTGGAAGAAACAGCAAGCCTTATTATTGAAATGTTCAAAAACAGGGAGGAGCTGCTCAAATGACAAAATTTGTCTACTTGTTCAACGAAGGGAACAGCCATATGCGTGACCTGCTTGGCGGCAAAGGAGCCAATCTGGCGGAAATGACAAACATCGGCCTGCCGGTGCCGTTCGGATTCACGATTACAACCGAGGCATGCAATGACTATTATTCAAACGGCAAAAAAATTTCAGATGCAGTCGAAACACAAATGGAAGAAGCGCTTTTGAAACTGGAAGAAAAAACCGGCAAAAAACTGGGCGGGAACGAGAACCCGCTGCTCGTCTCCGTCCGTTCCGGCTCTGTATTTTCGATGCCGGGGATGATGGATACGGTACTGAACCTCGGCATGAACGATGAGACCGTGGAAGCCGTTGCGAAACTGACCGGCAATCCGCGCTTTGCCTATGATTCGTACCGCCGGTTTATCCAAATGTTTTCTGACGTGGTGCTCGGGATCGAGGTATACCATTTCGAACATTTGCTTGAACAAACCCGGGAACAAAAAGGGTATACAGCTGATCCGGAAATGACTGCGGAAGACTGGAAAGACATCATTGCCGGCTATAAAAAGATCGTTAAAAAACATACGAAACAGGATTTTCCGCAAGACCCGAAAACGCAACTGTACCTTGCCGTAAATGCCGTTTTTGATTCGTGGAATAACCAGCGTGCCATTGTATACCGCCGCCTGAATAAAATTCCGGACCATCTTGGGACCGCTGTCAATATCCAAAGCATGGTATTCGGAAATATGGGGGATGATTCCGGAACCGGCGTCGCTTTTACACGGAACCCGTCAACAGGCGAACGCGTGCTGTACGGCGAATATTTAATCAATGCCCAAGGCGAAGATGTCGTTGCCGGTATCCGCACCCCGCAGCCGATCCAGGTACTGGCAAAAGACATGCCGGAAGTGTACCGCCAGTTTGTAAAAACAAGCAAATTATTGGAAGAACATTACCAAGATATGCAGGATATTGAATTTACGGTGGAACGCGGCAAACTGTACCTGCTACAAACCCGGAACGGCAAACGGACGGCGCAGGCTGCGATCCGCATCGCCGTTGAAATGGTGAAGGAAGGCATTCTCGATAAAAAGACAGCGCTTTTAAGAGTCGATCCGGATCAGATGAACCAGCTCTTGCACCGCCGCATTGATGGTTCCGCGACTAAAAACCATCTTGCAAAAGGGCTGCCGGCATCCCCTGGAGCTGCAACCGGCACCGTTGTGTTTGATGCTGATGAAGCGGAACGGCTCGGCAAGGAAGGGGAAAAAGTGATTTTGGTCCGCCCCGAAACGACACCGGATGATATTCACGGCATTGTTGCATCCCAGGCGGTTGTGACAAGCCGCGGCGGGATGACGAGCCATGCGGCGGTTGTCGCGCGCGGGATGGGGAAAGCGTGCATCTGCGGCTGCGAATCTATGAAAATCGATTTGAAAGCAAAACAATTTACGGTCGGTGACACCGTTGTCCGTTATGGGGATGTCATCACGATTGACGGTTCGACAGGTGAAGTGATGCTCGGCGAAGTCCCGATGATTGACCCTGAGCTTTCCGGCGAATTCAAAACGCTGCTTGAATGGGCGGATGAGGTGCGCGATCTCGGCGTGCGCGCCAATGCTGACAACCCAACGGATGCGAAAAAATCGCTCGAATTCGGTGCAGACGGCATCGGCCTTTGCCGGACGGAGCATATGTTCATGGATATTAAGCGCGTGCCGATCGTTCAGGAAATGATCCTCGCCGAGACTTTGGAAGAACGCGAAAAAGCTTTAGATAAACTGCTTCCGATGCAGCAGGGCGATTTTGAAGGCATCTTTGAGGAAATGGCCGGCCATCCGGTGACAATCCGCCTGCTCGATCCGCCAATGCACGAATTTTTGCCGGATAAGGAAGAACTGCTCGTAGAAGTAACAAAACTGCAGCTTACGGCACCAGAATCAAAAGAACTGGAAGAAAAAGAATACTTGCTGAAAAAAGTCCAGCATCTTGCTGAATTCAATCCGATGCTCGGCCACCGCGGCTGCCGGCTCGGCGTGATTTTCCCTGAAATCTACGAAATGCAGGTCAAGGCGATTTTTTACGCTGCCGCTGCCGTTCTGCAAAAAGGGATAAAAGTTCAGCCGGAAATTATGATTCCACTTGTCGGCCATGTGAATGAGCTGAAACGGATGCGCGCGCTTGTGACGGACATGGCGAATCAGGTCATGGAGGAAAAAGGCTTGAAATTCGATTATACGGTCGGCACGATGATCGAAATTCCGCGCGCCGCCCTCACCGCAGACCAAATTGCAGAAGAAGCGGATTTCTTCTCGTTTGGTACGAATGACTTGACGCAAACGACGTTCGGCTTTAGCCGTGACGATGCGGAAGGAAAATTCTTGCAACAGTACATCGAGCAAAAAGTGCTGCCGGAAAATCCGTTTGCCGTCCTTGATCAGGAAGGCGTCGGCAAACTTGTCGAAACCGGTGTCAAACTCGGCCGTCAGACAAAACCGGGCTTAAAAACCGGCATTTGCGGCGAACACGGCGGGGAAAAAAGCTCGATCGAATTCTGCTACAAAACCGGCCTGAACTACGTCAGCTGTTCGCCTTACCGCGTACCGCTCGCAAGGCTCGCCGCTGCACAGGCCACCATCCGGAACAAAAAAGAAGACACCGACAAAGTGACAGTCGCTGCAAAATAAATCATTTTCCTTAAGGCACACGGTGGATTGCCCCCGTGTGCTTTTTTCTGCGCAAGTCCATGAAATAGGCATGCCGGGGGTGTAAAGAAGCCATAAGCAAATCTTATCAAATGAGTTGTCAAAGCCATTATTTAAATGACAAAAGAATGAATGTAAGATGAATGTAAGGAGGGATGAGATTGGCATTTAATTTTATCGCAATCGACCATGTTCAGCTTGCTGCTCCACGTGGCAGTGAGCAGACAGCAAAAAAGTTTTACGCAGAAATCCTCGGATTTACGGAAATTGAAAAACCAGCAGAATTGAAAAAACGCGGCGGCTGCTGGTTTCAAAACGGAAAAATACAAATCCACATCGGCATTGAAGAGCCTTTTTCACCCGCCAAAAAAGCGCATCCTGCATTTGAAGTCAGAAATCTCGAAAGCTTGAAAGAAAGGTTTACCCACTATCAAATGAAGTGGACAGAAGACGGTAAACTACCAGGGGCAGCGCGCATTTACGCAACAGATCCATTCGGAAACAGGCTGGAATTTTTAGAATGGAAGAGCAAGTAAAAAAACGTGCGAAATGGTGAAATGAGAAATTGGCAGGGGGTGGAATATGGCTGTAAATTGCACAATGATGAAAGCGAATCTCCCGTCCGGAAATCCAAAATGCATGCATGCCTGACCGGGTCTTGGTTAAAGTAACAATGACGGGCGGAAAGGAGGCACGACATGGACAATACGCATGGATTTGTGCAGAAGCTGAATGAACAGCAAAAGAAACAGGAACAAAACAAAAAACGGCAGGGGAACGGAAACCCAAGTGAAAAGCTGCCGACAAACCGGCATTAAAAAAATGGCGTGTGGGATACACGCCATTTTTCAAAAGAACGGGACAGCCACGCTCTAAAAACGGGAATTGGTTTACATAATAATATTATAAAAAACCACACATTTCTTTTCCGCTGTTGGGAAGATGTCTGTTTATCCTGAAAATGGAAAAGGCAGCCAATCAGATGGCTGACTGGTTGCCCATGTTTTCTTCCATTTTCATGCTTCGCGCGATTTGTTGTGCATGGCGCTTCGCTTCTTTCACGGACTTTCCTTTTACCGTAATCAATCGTCCGTCAATAATGAAGTTGAAAATTCTGGTTCTCATATGCTATCACCTCTTCTTTGTTTACCCATTGTTCTTTTTTTAAAACATATGCTTCTTTCGGAAAGTTTTTCAGAAGTTGAAGATGCAGTGAGTAGAAAAATATTGCAGCGGGCAGTTTCATGTTATCCGTCGTGCGCAGGGATTTTTTGCGGAACTCGGGCTTTACATTTATAGAATTATAACAGATAAACGAAAAAAATACAACATATTGATATGGAAAGAGTTTTTCTGCCCATATTTTGAAAAGCGCTGCATTCATTTGGACGGGCAACAGGAGAGGGTTTTCACTATTTTTAAAATGTTTAAAATAAATCAGAATCCTGTTATAATGGGATAAAGGCGAATGGGGAGGCATATGGCCACTTTTGTGATGGATGTCGTGAGTTGAACACTCGTCATTTTGCTTGTTTGCTATATTTTTAGGCATATTGTAGAGCTTCCGGTATATGTCATTCCGGTATTCAGTGCGGTATGCAGCATTGTGCTCTTGTTCAGCAGCTTTTTCAAAGGAGGATGGGGCGGAATGGGGCTGGGTGCAATAGGGCTTGTGCTGTTGCTCGCATCCGTCCTGCCTTTTATGCTATCCGCGTTATTTTTAAGGCCGATGGTGGAAAAAAATCGTGAGCTGTCCGGAAAACGGCGGCACATGGCATGCTGCTATCAGAAAAACGGAACGCGAAGATCAGTAACAAGCATTTTACAAGCAGGACTGTAAGCGCTATGATCAGAAAAAAGGTAGAATGGTTTTGAGGGAGGAATTTGGATGTTGAAAAACGTTTTGACCGAACGGCTGAAAATACGGTACCCGATGATTCAGGCTCCGATGGCAGGGGGCATCACCAAACCGGCATTGGTGGCTGCGGTCTCAAACGCCGGCGGGCTGGGCATGATCGGGGCGGGGTACTTAACCGCTGCTCAAACAAAAGAACAAATCCGGGAAATCAAACAGTTAACCGGAAAACCTTTTGGCATCAATCTTTTTGTTCCCGGCGAGTTTGAAGTAGATGAAAAAGTAACAGCCGCAAATGGCATTTTAAATCGGGTCCGCAAACAGTTAAAAATAGAGGCAAAAGCGGAAATAGAAGTTCCTGATTTACATAGCGTACAAGATCAATTTTTGGCACAGGTGCAAGTGGCCATCGAAGAGAAAGTGCCTGTTTGTTCATTCACTTTTGGAATACCTTCCAGGGAAGTGATCGAAAAGCTGAAACAAAACGGGATCCTCCTCATTGGAACGGCAACAACCGTTGATGAAGCGATCGAAGTGGAGCAAGCCGGAATGGATATGGTGGTTGCACAAGGCAGTGAAGCGGGAGGCCATCGCGGGAATTTTTTGAAAGAACATGAGGAAAGTATGATTGGCCTGATGTCACTAATTCCCCAGGTTGCCGACAATGTCCGGATTCCCGTCATTGCGGCAGGCGGTATTATGGATGGCAGGGGGCTTGCAGCAGCGCTTTGCTTAGGGGCAAAAGGCGTGCAAATGGGAACTGCCTTCCTGGCCTGTGCGGAAAGCGGCGCACCTCAGTCCCATAAGGAAGCCGTTCTCCATGCGAAAGAAGATGAGCTTGTCCTCACCCGGTCATTTTCCGGAAAATGGGCAAGAGGCGTAAAAAATGCATTCATCTCGGAAATGAAGCCGCATGAAGCGCTTTTTCCGGATTATCCCGTGCAAAATACGCTCACACAGGATATCAGAAAGGCTGCCGGAAAGCAGAACAACCGTGAGTTTATGTCACTTTGGGCCGGCCAAAGCCCGCGACTCGCAAAACATCAAACGGCAAAAGCATTGATAGGCCATGTCATAAAAGAAGCTGAAGAAATCATGGGCAAAATGCCTGAAACTCTATAATTTTTCGCCGGCAATGAAACAAGGCATCAAGGCACACGAGAGGGTGAATCATTTTCATGACAGGTTTTCTTGCCGTGTTTTAGGTGGCGTGGAAATCTACGTGAAGGAAGCAGGCGCAAAAGATGATGTTTCTTAATGTAGAGTGCGTCTCCGTTAAGGAAGCGCGTGGAAAAAACGATGTTTCTTAACGTAGAGTGCGTCTAGGTGAAGGAAGCTGGGGCAAAAGTCGGTATTTCTTAACGTAGAAGGCGTCTACGTGAAAGAAGCGCGGAAAAAAGACGATGTTCCTTAAAATAGAGTGCGTCTACGTTAAGAAAGCAGGCGCAAAAGACGATGTTTCTTAACGTAGAAGGTGTCTACGTTAAGGAAACGCGTGGAAAAAACGATGTTTCTTAACGTAGAGTGCGTCTATGTTAAGGAAGGGAGCGAAAAAATTGATGTTTCTTAACGTAAAAGGCGTCTACGTTAAGGAAGCGCAGAAAAATGCTGGTCTTTCTTAACATAACCCGCAAAGTGAAGGAAATGTGAAAAAATATCAGCAGGATCTGCTAAGATTGAAGGAATAGTTGTTATCTATAATTTTATTATGTTAACTAAAAATATGACCATATCAAATGATCCTCCTATTATTGTCTGCATTGTAAGCCGAAATAAGCAGGACAAACCCGGACTGAAGACGAATCATAGCGTAAATAGCTGTGAAGTGTGCCAAAGCCATAACAGGTTTGTCCCCCTTTCCCTTTCGCAATTTCTCGGACCACCTTACGGGCGTTTGTCCCACGGTTCCAGTTGCCCGACAATATGCCTTTTTTTGCCTGACTGGATGGCTTCGATGACGCCGTCCGAAATTTCTTCATTTGTCAGCCATCTTGACTGATGATTTTCGAGAATAAACCCAAGCTGGATTTGATGGTAATTGCAATTTTCCAAACCGGCAAGCTCGTTCAAAAGTTCATCCGGATTCCGGGTGCTTCCGAGGACGTGATACAGTTCCCATTGGCGGCTGTTCTGTGAAAAAACATTTGAAATCGTTACAAGTGCTTGATCTGCATAAGAATGGATCCAGGCTACTGCAAGGTCAACCGGTCCGTGCTGCCCAATCAGTTTATCTAAATGTTCACGCAGTGCACTCGAATCAGCGTAATCCGTTAAAACAGGGGTAATCCGGCTCCGGTCAGCGGCCCGGGAAATGCATGCATCCATTTTTTCGGGATTGCGCGCAATAATGGAAACATGGTCAGCCTGTCCGGCGAGCCACAGAGATACATTGCATAGCATGCCGGTTCCGCCGACGACTAAAGCGTGTTTCAAGGAAGTTCCCCCCTGCTTTTTATGAATAGATATCCTAAGCTCTCTGCTGCCCGCAAGGAAAGTTAATGGACTTCCCGAATTTGCGAGAGCGGGTAAAATACCGCTTCGGTTTTTCCCACGAGTTCTTTCTTCGGAATAAGGCCGAGCCCGTTTCTGCTGTCTTCGCTGTACAACCGGTTATCGCCCATTACGAAATATTTATTTCTTGGTACGGTGAGAGGCCCGAAGTTATTCGTCAACTTGCTGCCTTTTTTACGTGCTGCTTTCAGGTTTTTTGCAAGGTAAGGCTCTTTGTGCAACTTCCCATTAATGTAGAGATGGTCATTTTTGACTAGAATGGTATCTCCGGGAAGGCCGATAATCCGCTTTACATAGTTTTCCGTTTCTCCCTTGATGATGATGATATCGCCTCTTTGGTAATCGGCAGCAGAATGGACTTTATAAACGAGAATTTTATCGTGGTTATGAAGTGTCGGCTCCATTGATTCCCCTTCAACCATATAAGGGGCAATGAAAAATCCCCTGATGACCGCAACAAGCAGAATGGCAAATATGAATGATTTTAACAAGGTTTTTATCCCTTTGCTCATTTGACCAGCTCCCATGCATATCTTCATCGTATTCTATTCTTCCAGAAAGACAGGAAATCCTTTATATTGTTTAATAATATGCAACATTTCCATGTTATAAACATAAGAGATGGGGCACAGGAGCGATTTGTGCCATTCAAGGCGGCGGGAAATTGCGGAATCATCCGCCGTCCGCGGGATCTCGGAAAGCTGTAAAAATGCCCGTTCAACAGTCTTTAGGCAATTCGCACAAATCATGAGAGCTGGTAAATTTTTTTGATCACAGCATCTGTAAAAGCTGTTGTGGAAGCAGAGCCCCCCAAATCATGGGTAACGGTCCCATCTGCAATGGTACCCAAACATGCATCTTCCATTTTTTTCGCAATTTCATTCAGGCGGGGATCGCGGTGATGTGCACTTAATCATTGCAACAGCATGACAGCTGACAGCAGCATGCTTGTTGGATTTGCAAGATCCTGTCCGGCAATGTCCGGTGCTGAACCGTGTGCCGCCTGGGCCATTGCCTGTTTCCCGTTTGTGTTTAAGGAAGGGGATAATCCCAAGCTTCCCGCCAATTCACCGGCCAGGTCCGACAAGATATCACCGAATAAGTTTTCTGTCACAATGACATCAAAGTCACCGGCCCTGCGCACGAGGCGTGCTGCCATTGCATCAATAAGGACATCTTCCACTTTGACTTCAGGATAATATTTTTTGCCGGTTTCATAGCAAATATCGCGGAATAACCCGAATGCCAATCTAATGACATTGGCTTTGTGGACAATCGTGACCTTCTTTCTCCGGGACATAGCCAGCTTAAATGCTTCATGGGCAATTCTTTCAATTGATTTTCTGGTAAAAACGCCGGTTACAAGTGCTACATCCGGTGTAACCATACACTCTCCGGTACCGATGTACATATTCCGATCGGATAAAAAGCCTTCGGAGTTTTCGCGTAAAATTATCAGGTCGCTAAACCCGGCGACACTTTTTGTCCCGGGAAAAGTCCGACTTGGGCGAATATTGGCAAATAAATCAAAGCAATGCCGTAACTCGCCGCTTGGATTTCTTTTGAATAAACGGTGTTCATCCGGATATGCGGAGGAATCATGCGGCCCCATCAACCAGCCATCGGTTTCTTTCAGCCCTTGTTTTGTCACGTCCGGCATAGGATCATTGTATTTTTTAATTCCTTCCCAGCCCATTGGAAGCTCTATGAAAACAAATTCGGTTCCGTTTGCTGCTTTTGAAGCTGCAGCTTTCAACACTTTAACAGTAGCGCTTACAATCTCAGGCCCGATCCCGTCGCCATATAATACACCTAATTTATACGTTGTCATCTTTCAAACTCCTCTCAACTGTTTTAAAAAATCGAAGGGGGTGCCTGGTGATCATCTTGACTTACAGGAAGGACAGCCGTATTGGGGAAGTGTTCAATGGATCATCGGGGCTGAATTTCTAAAATTACTTTGTCCCTTTTCTATTATTTTAGCATTTTATAAAAATCAGATAAAGGTTTAAAATATTGTTGCCAAAGATCAAGCAGTCCCACTTCCGGCGGAAAAATGCCCTGATTTCTCATGGCCAGAGGCCGGGCGTGAGAAAAGGGGAAGGAAGAGATCAACCGGAGACTGCAATCTGCCAGCAGGGGTTATTTGGAAACCTTTTGGATTAAACAAAATAAACGTCTGGCATTTTGGACAAACCCAACCGGATCCATTTCTGATCCGGTTCCTTCTTCATTTTGAAAAATGGCGTTGATAATAGAAATTATTGCAGGGATGATGATAAAGCCAAGCCGGATACCCACCCAGTAATCCCTTTGGGCGCGCCGCCTAATTGAAAGTTTTTTTGTACCATAATCCGCCGCTTTGTATTTTGACGTAATCCTCAATAGGCGAGAATAATTTTGTCTCTATTTTCGACCATCTGTTATTGATCTTCCGGCTTTTGCGATTCATGGTACTTGCTCATCTTTCCTCCCCATGTAAGTGCAGATGGTTTGATTCCAATCACCCGGATGCGTTTATAGTCTGCGATCCAGTGCCCGTTTTTCCACAAACTGCCTTTCAGTTGTTTTTCTGTATTCGCAATGATCATTTCTGTTTCCTGTTCCGGGATGCCTTCCAGCAACTGCGTACAAAACATTCGGATCCAGTTTTTCAGGCCGTCTTCTCCCTCCAACGGTGTCGGCCGGTCAAAATGCATAGCGAACGTAACATAAAATCCGGCTTTTTCCATCAAAGCGGTATACTCGCCAATGCTGGGATAGTACCAGGGAAACTGTTCCGGAGAGAACTCGAACCCGGTTTCTGTGATTTGCTGGATGAGCGAAGACGTGATCAATTCTACATTACCTTTGCCGCCAAATTCTGCGACAAATCGGCCGCCTTGTTTCAGGCTCCGGAACACACCTTCCAATGCGGCGCCCGGTTCCTTGATCCAATGGAGGACAGCATTTGAAAAAACAGCATCAAATTGGTTCGTATAGGGCAGTTTTGCCGCATTCTGTACATCAAAAGCGATGTCTGGATATTTGCTTGAAGCCTGCCGGATCATATTTTCCGACTGATCGATGCCAACAATATGTGCGCCGCTTTCCCCGATTTTATAAGATAAATCGCCGGTTCCGCAGCCGAGGTCGAGAATGTTTTCGCTGGGTTGCGGAGAGAGCAGCCCGATCAGGCTGTTTCCGTATTCCGATACAAATTTGTGTTTGGTATCATACAATTCGGCATTCCAATTGTCTGCTGGCTTCATTACGGATTCTCCTTCTCTATTTTGCTGAAAAGTAAAAATAATATGGGTTTAAATAAAATATATCATACATCAAAAGGAAATGAGGATTGTAAAATTTTATTTTTCCGGATTGCGGTTGCTGCCCGGCACATGAATTCGTTTCCAAGAGCAGATCCCGCGTGATAAAATGGTTGTAATACCCGAGGAAAATAAATGCCCTGGTTTTAACCGTGGCGCTGGTGGGATTGTTATTTTCGTATTACTGAAAAAAGCCTTAACACCGGTTTGCCTGCTTTTGATCCGGTTATCAATGTCCGGCTTCTCTGCTTTGCCATATTGGAGATTATCATTTTGCTACAAATGAAAATATTCAATTTACAAGAAGGAATTTTGCATGTGTGCCCACAATAGTTAATATTAGATGTATCGCTTGCAGACAGGGGATGATTTTTTTGAAAATGGCTGGCGTGATTTTTGTGGTTATCGGTGTGATTCTTCTTCCGTTTGGCATTTTGCAGTTTAAAAAAGAATGGAAAGCCTACCGGAAATTTTCCCCGAAAACCCAAAAGGTATTTGTGCTGATTGAAATATTCGATGTATTATCGGGTGTCCCCATCCTGTCAACCTGGTTGATGTACCTTTCAGCATTCTGTATTGTGATGGGTGTCATCATGATCACAACGCATTAAGAAAGATGATGAAAAACGCGAAAAGATGGCGTCCTGCGGTTGTTTTGAGCCGAATGGGGAGTACATCGCCAAGTTGACATAAAAAAGCGCTGGAGATGAGGGGGCAACTGGATGTTAAAAAAATGCTTATTGGTGCTGACTGTATTTTTACTGGCTGCTGATGCTACTATTTTGTATATATGGCTTGCCAAATGGCAAAAACTTGCAACGATTCCCGGTATGGTGGGCTGGGGAATAGCCTTTTTGTCAGGATTGCTTTTATATATGATCTTAAAAAAGTTGAGTTCCGGAGAAAAAATGGTGATGGTCTTCAGCCGGCTTGCACTCGGTTCCGCTGTCCTGCTTTGCGGTTTAGCGGTTTTGACGGTTCTCATTACCCTTACTGTCCGCTCAATGCCGTAAGAGAGGTATGTTACATATCCCATTTGCAAGAACAAAAAATCTGCGGGTGCTAATCTGATTTCATGTTGCCCGCTTATTTTTCAGCTTATCAATAAAGCTGAGGAGTTCCACTGTCTGTTTTTTTCTGTTTTTTTCCATTGGGGAAGGAGAAGGGGGCGGAGAGTAAACGCTTGTTTCTTTATGGAACTTTTTCACATGATCACCTCTGCTGATTATCTGCAATAGTGTATGTAGAGTTGTTAAAAAGTATGAAGGGCAATAACCAGTTTGTTATTGCCCTTGAGAAGATTTTTTGCCGTACTTTTTCAGGATCTGTTCGTTTTCTTCCATGATTTTTAAAGTCGTCGGGCTGATGCCCACTGAAGGAACACGGACTCTTGATTTTCTTCTGAAAGTTCCCCGAATATTTCCGGTTTCATTTCTCTGTGCCAGGAGTGCACTGCTTTTTTTCATTTTTGTCACCGCCTTGTTTTTCAATCCATGTCGTCCGGCGGAGCCGCAAAATCATAAACATGGGCCATGATGACAAACAGGATACAATCCATTTCTGTAATGGCTCTGGAACCGGATATTTTTAATAGATACAATTCGTCATGAAAAAGATAAATCGGATGGAGCGCATCGTTTCCATCGACATGATACACCGTCTCCAGCCTGTCCAATTTTGCGCGGACGGAACCGGGATTTTTGTAACGATACAATGCCTGATCTTTCTCTAACGGTGTTGTAAACGGCAAAATATTAACGCTCATATCCGCTTTTTCCGCATAAGATGACAGTACTTCTTTTAAACCTAACAGATATCCTTCTTTACTACCATAATACCCTACGATGCCCTCGTTATTCAAGATGTCGAGCATATTTTTAGCCATTGACAGATTGTCCTGAAGCAAAGACTCGTTTGCAGAAACGGTTTTCGTAAATCTCTCCAATTCATATTTTCCGGCTTTACGGAAATACATATTTAAAAAAATAAAACCGTCGATTGCTGCAAAAATAAGCGCGGTGATGGCATAGTTTTTAAAATCCGTGAAAATGCTCGCCGGATGGATCGTCCAGTAAACCAGCGCGCCAAATAAATAAACCAAATACCAGATTTTCCGGATCAGAAAAACTTTTGCATCCATCTTTTCTTCATTTTTTCCATACAGGTAAGTGTATATCACGAGACCGGCAAAACAAAGCCAAACAAAAGTTTTAAAAAACAGCGTTTCCAAATCTCCGCCCCCCTATATTCCAGAAAAGTACTGTCTGCCATTATTTTATCATAAAAAGGGGAACTATTGTTTGGCTTTCTTCATAAAAGGCAGAATTGATGAAATGTTCCTAGGATGATAGACGGATAAAGAGAGATATGTTAGAATTTAACAAAATATGGGGGGAGCTGGCAGTTTTGGAAGCAAAAAACGCGTTAAACATCCGACAACTGGGAAACAAGGAAAAACTGCCGATGGATTTACTGCTGCTTGCCGACCCGTCACGCGAAATGGTGATGGCCTATGCCAAACGCGGGGAATGCTATGTGGCGGAAATCGAAGGAAAAGTGATCGGGGTTTACATCCTGCTAGCGGCAAGGCCGGGAATCGTGGAATTGGCGAATGTGGCGGTTTCAAAAGAACATCACGGAAAAGGATTTGGAAAACGGCTTGTGCTGGATGCCATCCAGAGGGCAGGAAGAAAAGGATTTAAATCGATCGAAGTGGGTACCGGTAATTCCAGCATCAGCCAGCTGGCCTTGTATCAAAAATGCGGTTTTCGGATCTCCGGGGTGGACAGAGACTTTTTCGTCAGGCATTATGATGAAGCGATTTATGAAAACGGGATTCACTGCCGGGATATGGTACGGTTATCACTCGATTTGGAAGAAACGACATGTAAGGGGTAATGGAATTGGAACTGGTCTTTTACAATGATGATTTAAAGCAACAATTGGACAACTATACGATAACGGATGATCAGCTCCGTTTTACGGGGCATCCAAATGAAGCCATTGCCCTTGCAAAAGAGGATCCGGAACGGCACCCTGTTGTTGCAGTCCGCCATAACATGATCACAAACTTTTTTGTGCTTCATGAAAAAAATGGCGCCAGGCTCTATACAAATCATCCGCATGCCATATTGCTGCGGACTTTTTCAACCGATTTCCACCAGCAGGGAAAAGGATACGCCAGGCAATGTTTAAAACAGCTGCCCCATTTTGTCTGTACCCATTTTCCGGAAATAGAGCAAATGGTCCTTGGGGTGAATGCGGAAAATCTTGCTGCCCAAAATTTATACAGACAAGCCGGGTTTGTGGATGAAGGGGACAGGATGATGGGGAAAAAGGGCGAATTGATCATTATGCATTACCATTTAGACAAAGAAGGGGTATACAGGTGAAAATAAAAGAACTTACAACCCGGGAAGAGTGGAAAGCGGCGTTTCCGGTGATGAAACAGCTGCGGAAACATTTGGACGAAGAAAACGATCTCCAGCTGGTGGAGGCGGCGGCAAAGACATCGGATTACAAGATGGCCGCTGTAATAGATGGCGGAAACATTGTGGCGGTAACCGGGTATATGCCGATGATTACTTTGTACAACGGGCGGTTCATTTGGGTATACGACCTGGTGACGGATGAAGTGCACCGATCAAAAGGATACGGCGCCAGGCTTTTGGCGTATGTGGAAAAACAGGCTGGCGAAAACGGATACGGCATTGTATCTCTGTCATCCGGCCTGCAAAGAAAAGATGCCCACCGGTTTTATGAAGAAAAAATGGATTATGATAAAGTCAGTTATGTTTTTTTAAAAAGATTGTAAACTTTACATCTTCATTGAAAAAGGATATAATAGCTAAAAATAATCTTTCAAACTACTAGGGGTGCCCGGATTTGGCGGGCTGAGAGAAAAACCGGCGTTTTTCAACCCTTTGGACCTGATCCGGATCATACCGGCGTAGGAAAGTAGGAATTTGTAAAAAAATTTCTTGCTGATGAAGTCAGGTCTTTTCGGGCCTGGCTTTTTTGCATGGGAAGGGGTGGGACAAATGAAACTGGATGAGCAGGTGGTTGTCGTCACAGGCGGAAGCAGGGGGTTAGGCAAAGCAGTTGTAAAAGCTTTTGCAAGAGAAGGGGCGGGCGTTGTCATCAACTATTTTGAGAGTGAGGGGAAGGCAAAGGATCTTCAGAATATTTTAGGAGAAAAAGCGGTTGCCCTGAAGGCGGATGTAAGGGATCCGGCGCAGGTAAGAAAGATGTTCCGGCAGGCCGAAGCTTATTTTTCCAGGCCTGTCACGACAATTGTAAATAATGCCCTCGTGCATTTCCGCTTTGATCCGGAATCCCGGCACGATGCTTCCCGAATTTCGTGGGAGGAATACAGCTTGCAGATGGAAGGTGCGGTTCGCGGCGCATTAAATACCATACAGGCCGGCCTTGCGGAAATGAAACGGCTGCATTTCGGCAGGGTGATCAATATTGGCACAAACCTGTTTCAAAATCCGGTTGTCGCCTACCATGATTACAATACGAGCAAGGCAGCGCTCCTCGGCTTCACCCGGAGCATGGCGAAAGATCTGGGGCAATATGGCATTACCGTTAATATGGTATCCGGCGGCCTTCTGAAAACGACGGATGCAAGTGCAGCCACATCTGAAGCGGTTTTTCAATTGATTCAGGAAACTACTCCGCTGCAAAAGGTGACAGAACCGGAAGACGTTGCGGATGCCGTGTTGTTTTTTGCATCGCCATGGGCGAGGGCGGTAACCGGACAAAATCTCGTCGTTGACGGCGGACTTGTAATGGATTAGGCGGATGGACCTTACCCTGCAAGAAAATCCCCATTTAGAGGTATGACAACGATTAGGTGTAAATCAAATGCCTGTGAAATTTGGAGAATACGCGAGTAAATGAGAGACAATTGTACTTTATTGAAGGAGGGAATGGAAATGGAAAAAGAAAAACCAATTGAACTGCTTGAAAAAATCAGGGAAGCCAATCCGCTTATCCATAATATCACGAATATTGTGGTGGCTAATTTTACAGCAAACGGGCTGTTGGCACTTGGCGCATCTCCGGTAATGGCCGATGCGGTGGAAGAAGTTGCCGATATGGCGAAAGCGGCAAATGCGGTCGTGTTAAATATCGGCACTTTGAACGAAAAAGCCGTCGAAGCAATGATTTTGGCGGGAAAGTCTGCAAATGAAAATGGCGTTCCGGTCGTCCTTGATCCGGTAGCTGCCGGTTCAACCCGTTACCGGACAGAAACGGCAAAAAAATTGCTGAAAGAAATCCGCTTCACATCCATCAGGGGAAATGCCGGAGAAATCGCCAATCTGATCGGAATAGATGCCAAAGTAAAAGGCGTCGATGCAGGAGATACCGGCCTGGATACGGGCGAACTCGCTTTAAAAGCGGCAAAAACGCTTCATACTACGATCGTGGTAAGTGGCAAGACGGATGCGGTGTCAAACGGTACAAACCTTTATCTCGTACATAACGGCCACCCGCTTTTAACAAAAGTCACCGGGACAGGCTGCCTTTTGTCCGCGGTTTGCGGCGCTTTTCTCGCTGTTGAGAAAGATCCGGTCCAGGCATCTGTTTCGGCGCTTGCGATTTACGGCGCTGCTGCGGAAATCGCAAGAGAAAAAACAGGCGGGGATTTGCCGGGCAGTTTTCAAATGGCGTTTTTAGACCAGCTGGCAGAAATAGGAGCTGAAGAAATCCAAAAATATGCCTCTTTTGAAAAGAAAGAAGGGTGAACATCATGAAAAAAGCACTCACGATTGCCGGTTCTGATTCCGGGGGCGGTGCCGGCATCCAGGCGGACTTGAAAACATTTCAGGAATTAGAAGTATACGGCATGTCCGTGATTACCGCGGTGACGGCACAAAATACACGCGGGGTCCAGGGGGTATTTCCGCTTGGTCCCGAAGCAGTCTCCCGCCAATTGGCGTCCATTGCCGAAGATATGGGGACAGATGCACTAAAAACCGGCATGTTGTTTGATTCCGGCATCATCGAAGTGGTCGCGGAAAAAATCAAAGCCTACCACTGGGAAAAACTCGTTGTAGACCCGGTGATCATTGCAAAGGGCGGGGAAACCCTTTTGCAAAAGGAAGCGGTTAAAGCCTTAAAAAGCCAGCTGCTTCCGCTCGCCTTCATTGTGACGCCGAATCTTCCGGAAGCGGAGAAACTGGCAGGAATGCCCATCCGAAATACTGATGATATGAAGGAAGCGGCACGCATCATTGCGGATTGCGGTCCCCGGTATTGTCTCATTAAAGGCGGACATCATGAGTCTTCCCCAGTTTCGAGCGACTTGCTTTTTGACGGGGCGAACTTTTACGAATATACAGCGAAAAGATACGTAACTAAAAATACGCACGGCACCGGCTGTACGTTTTCTTCGGCGATTACGGCAGAATTGGCAAAAGGCGCGGATATATTTGCTGCTGTGTCGACAGCAAAAGCATTCATTACCGCGGCGATCGAAGACGGCATTCAAATTGGACATGGGCACGGGCCGACGAACCATTGGGCCTACCAAAAAAGGAGAATGAATAACCGATGACAGGCGAACATTTGCGTGACGCATTGAAACTGTATTTTATTATGGGCAGCCCGAACTGCACGCTGCCGCCGGAACAAGTGCTGGAAAACGCCATCAGAGGCGGCGTCACCCTTTTTCAATACCGCGAAAAAGGAAAAGGTGCACGAAAAGGCGAAGAAAAGAAAGTGCTTGGTGAAAAATTGAAGTGGGTATGCCAAAAAAACGGGATTCCTTTTCTTGTAAATGATGACATTGCACTTGCTTTGGAACTGGATGCTGACGGTGTGCATGTCGGGCAGGAAGATGAACCGCTGGCATCCGTACGGGAAAAGTTGGGGGATAAGATTATTGGCGTCTCGGCCTATACGTTGGAGGAAGCCAGGCAGGCAGCAAACGGAGGCGCGAATTATCTTGGCGTTGGCCCCATTTTTCCGACGAAATCGAAAGAAGATGCGAAAGCGGCGAAAGGGACAACCGTCATTCGCGAAATCCGCCAAAATGGCATCCGGATTCCAATTGTCGGAATTGGCGGCATAGGGCCGGGCAATGCAAAAAGCGTCATAGAAGCAGGGGCAGACGGCGTTTCCGTCATTTCTTCCATTGCAGGCGCGGAAGATGCGGAAGCGGCAGCTGCCCTGTTGAAAAGGGAACTCACTTTATAATGAAGGCGTAAACCCCCCTGCGCCTTTTGACAGTTTAAAAATGGAATCAAGATAAGCCGGGTGTAGGAGCCTGGCTTTTTTGGTGCCAAGCAGGCTGAATGGCGGTGAATTTTTTGCGAGAATTTTTCAATATCTTGATTGATAAAACTTTTGTTCTTGTGATAAAATACAAACAAACATTCTGATAAAATAATGAAGCGATAAAAATTTTAGAAACCTTTCTGCAAAAGGATTGAAAACAGCGAATTCGGAAAGCTGAACGGGAGACCCGCGGGATTTTCTTAAAATGTTTTTCAAAATTTACGCAAAGGATGGTAAAATTTAGATAGCAATTTGGGGAAGGAGCGAACGTGATGGCGGACGGTGTTGTTGTTTCGGTAAATACAGGCAAACCAAAGGCGCTTACCTATAAACAGAAAGTGGTGCAGAGCGGCATTTTTAAAATACCGCAGGAGGGCCCGGTATATCTGGCAAAAGAAAATTTTGAAGGGGACAAGCAGGCGGACCTTGTTCATCATGGCGGAGCGGATAAAGCAGTCTGCGTGTATGTTGGTGATCATTTTCCAGTATGGGGGGAGAAATTTAACCGAACTTTTGAGCCGGGGGCATTTGGCGAAAATATTACGCTCTCGGGATGCTCGGAAGCAGATATCCATATCGGTGATGTTTTTCAAATGGGGGAAGCGATTGTGCAGGTATCACAGCCGCGGGAGCCTTGTTATAAAATTGCTGCGAAACATGGATTGGACAGTTTTCCTGCCGACATTGTTGAAACCGGTTGGTCCGGCTTCTATATGCGTGTGCTTGAGGAAGGCTTTGTCCGGAAAAATGACAGCTTTATCCTGCTTGAAAAAGGGGAAAAACAGCTTTCCATTCTGCATATCAATAAAATCAGATACCATGATAGAACAAATTTTGATGCGATAGAAGAAATTTTAAGTGTAAAGGCACTTGCCGGCGACTGGCAAAAAGCATTCCGAAAATTATGGATGAAAAAAGGGAATGGATAAAAGAAGCGGCAGCTGTGACAGCTTTCTCCAATGTAAACATACGAAGGAGTACTGCGGTTCCCTGAAAATGACCGGTACGTATGTAACTGAGGAAGTTCAATGCCGTTCCGCCATCTTAACTCGCAGCATAGATCCCTGTTTCTTCATTATATTATGGAGCAGGGATCTAAAAAAAGATGGAAAACATTACCTTGCTCTATCATATTGACTTAAGTTACGAATAAGTGATATGATATATGAGCTGGCCCGTTAGATGATTAAAAAACGGGTTTAAAAAAAGATGTTGACAGCGAATTGATATTTTGGTATAATAATTGATTCGCTGAAAAACAAAGCGATTGTTCCTTGAAAACTGGACAAAACGAAACGTCAAATTCTTTTTGAGCTTTTATCAAACATCTTTACTGAGAGTTTGATCCTGGCTCAGGACGAACGCTGGCGGCGTGCCTAATACATGCAAGTCGTGCGGACTTTTTAAAAGCTTGCTTTTAAAAGGTTAGCGGCGGACGGGTGAGTAACACGTGGGCAACCTGCCTGTAAGATCGGGATAACGCCGGGAAACCGGGGCTAATACCGGATATTTTTTTCCTCCGCATGGAGGAAAAAGGAAAGACGGCTTCGGCTGTCACTTACAGATGGGCCCGCGGCGCATTAGCTAGTTGGTGGGGTAACGGCTCACCAAGGCAACGATGCGTAGCCGACCTGAGAGGGTGATCGGCCACATTGGGACTGAGACACGGCCCAAACTCCTACGGGAGGCAGCAGTAGGGAATCTTCCGCAATGGACGAAAGTCTGACGGAGCAACGCCGCGTGAGTGAAGAAGGCCTTCGGGTCGTAAAACTCTGTTGCCGGGGAAGAACAAGTGCCGTTCGAACAGGGCGGCGCCTTGACGGTACCCGGCCAGAAAGCCACGGCTAACTACGTGCCAGCAGCCGCGGTAATACGTAGGTGGCAAGCGTTGTCCGGAATTATTGGGCGTAAAGCGCGCGCAGGCGGCTTCTTAAGTCTGATGTGAAATCTTGCGGCTCAACCGCAAGCGGTCATTGGAAACTGGGAGGCTTGAGTGCAGAAGAGGAGAGTGGAATTCCACGTGTAGCGGTGAAATGCGTAGAGATGTGGAGGAACACCAGTGGCGAAGGCGGTTCTCTGGTCTGTAACTGACGCTGAGGCGCGAAAGCGTGGGGAGCAAACAGGATTAGATACCCTGGTAGTCCACGCCGTAAACGATGAGTGCTAAGTGTTAGAGGGTTTCCGCCCTTTAGTGCTGCAGCTAACGCATTAAGCACTCCGCCTGGGGAGTACGGCCGCAAGGCTGAAACTCAAAGGAATTGACGGGGGCCCGCACAAGCGGTGGAGCATGTGGTTTAATTCGAAGCAACGCGAAGAACCTTACCAGGTCTTGACATCCTCTGACCTCCCTGGAGACAGGGCCTTCCCCTTCGGGGGACAGAGTGACAGGTGGTGCATGGTTGTCGTCAGCTCGTGTCGTGAGATGTTGGGTTAAGTCCCGCAACGAGCGCAACCCTTGACCTTAGTTGCCAGCATTCAGTTGGGCACTCTAAGGTGACTGCCGGTGACAAACCGGAGGAAGGTGGGGATGACGTCAAATCATCATGCCCCTTATGACCTGGGCTACACACGTGCTACAATGGATGGTACAAAGGGCTGCGAGACCGCGAGGTTAAGCCAATCCCAGAAAACCATTCCCAGTTCGGATTGCAGGCTGCAACCCGCCTGCATGAAGCCGGAATCGCTAGTAATCGCGGATCAGCATGCCGCGGTGAATACGTTCCCGGGCCTTGTACACACCGCCCGTCACACCACGAGAGTTTGTAACACCCGAAGTCGGTGAGGTAACCTTTACGGAGCCAGCCGCCGAAGGTGGGACAGATGATTGGGGTGAAGTCGTAACAAGGTAGCCGTATCGGAAGGTGCGGCTGGATCACCTCCTTTCTAAGGAAATTAAGGAAAACTTCGTTTTCCACAATTAAGTTTGACGTTTCCGTTTTGTTCAGTTTTGAAGGTTCAATCCTTCAGTATGTGTTCTTTGAAAACCGGATAGGAGAAACAAACCAAGTAAACCGAGAATCGCTTATTTTTGGATTTAAACTTTTTTATGGTTAAGTTAGAAAGGGCGCACGGTGAATGCCTTGGCACTAGGAGCCGATGAAGGACGGTACAAACACCGATATGCTCCGGGGAGCTATACGTAAGCTTTGATCCGGAGATTTCCGAATGGGGAAACCCCCTGTCTTTAATCGGACAGGATTCCTGCCTGAATCCATAGGGCAGGAAGGGCACACCCGGGGAACTGAAACATCTCAGTACCCGGAGGAAGAGAAAGCAATTGCGATTTCCCAAGTAGCGGCGAGCGAACAGGAAACAGCCCAAACCGGAAGGCTTGCCTTCCGGGGTTGTAGGACACTCATATGGGAGTTACAAAAGAACAGGTTAAGTGAAGCGGCCTGGAAAGGCCTGCCGGAGAAGGTAAAAGCCCTGTAACTGACACTTCGTTCTCTCCCGAGTGGATCCTGAGTACGGCGGGACACGAGGAATCCCGCCGGAATCCGGGAGGACCATCTCCCAAGGCTAAATACTCCCTAGTGACCGATAGTGAACCAGTACCGTGAGGGAAAGGTGAAAAGCACCCCGGGAGGGGAGTGAAAGAGATCCTGAAACCGTGTGCCTACAAGTAGTCAGAGCCCGTTAATGGGTGATGGCGTGCCTTTTGTAGAATGAACCGGCGAGTTACGGTCTCATGCAAGGTTAAGCTGAAGAAGCGGAGCCGCAGCGAAAGCGAGTCTGAACAGGGCGAAAGAGTATGAGGCCGCAGACCCGAAACCAGGTGATCTACCCATGTCCAGGGTGAAGGCAAGGTAACACTTGCTGGAGGCCCGAACCCACGCACGTTGAAAAGTGCGGGGATGAGGTGTGGGTAGCGGAGAAATTCCAATCGAACTTGGAGATAGCTGGTTCTCTCCGAAATAGCTTTAGGGCTAGCCTCAAGCGAAGAGTTTTGGAGGTAGAGCACTGTTTGGACGAGGGGCCCTCATCGGGTTACCGAATTCAGACAAACTCCGAATGCCAAAAACTTATGCTTGGGAGTCAGACTGTGAGTGATAAGATCCATGGTCGAAAGGGAAACAGCCCAGACCGCCAGCTAAGGTCCCAAAGTATACGTTAAGTGGAAAAGGATGTGGCGTTGCTTAGACAACCAGGATGTTGGCTTAGAAGCAGCCATCATTCAAAGAGTGCGTAATAGCTCACTGGTCGAGTGACGCTGCGCCGAAAATGTACCGGGGCTAAACGTATCACCGAAGCTGCGGATGGACACCGTATGGTGTCCGTGGTAGGAGAGCGTTCTAAGGGCGTTGAAGCCGGACCGGAAGGACCGGTGGAGCGCTTAGAAGTGAGAATGCCGGTATGAGTAGCGAAAGAAGGGTGAGAATCCCTTCCACCGAATGCCTAAGGTTTCCTGAGGAAGGCTCGTCCGCTCAGGGTTAGTCGGGGCCTAAGCCGAGGCCGAAAGGCGTAGGCGATGGACAACAGGTTGATATTCCTGTACCGCCTCTTCACCGTTTGAACGATGGGGGGACGCAGGAGGATAGGGCAAGCGCGACACTGGTTGATCGCGTCCAAGCAGTTAGGCCGGTGCGGAGGCAAATCCTTCGCGCCAAGGCGGAGCTGTGATGGCGAGGGAAATTTTAGTACCGAAGTTCCTGATTCCACACTGCCAAGAAAAGCCTCTAGTGAGGTGAAAGGCGCCCGTACCGCAAACCGACACAGGTAGGCGAGGAGAGAATCCTAAGGTGAGCGAGAGAACTCTCGTTAAGGAACTCGGCAAAATGACCCCGTAACTTCGGGAGAAGGGGTGCTTTTTGGGGTGTATGCCCCGGGAAGCCGCAGTGAATAGGCCCAGGCGACTGTTTAGCAAAAACACAGGTCTCTGCGAAGCCGCAAGGCGAAGTATAGGGGCTGACACCTGCCCGGTGCTGGAAGGTTAAGGAGAGGGGTTAGCCGTAAGGCGAAGCTCTGAACTGAAGCCCCAGTAAACGGCGGCCGTAACTATAACGGTCCTAAGGTAGCGAAATTCCTTGTCAGGTAAGTTCTGACCCGCACGAAAGGTGTAACGATCTGGGCACTGTCTCAACGAGAGACTCGGTGAAATTATAGTACCTGTGAAGATGCAGGTTACCCGCGACAGGACGGAAAGACCCCATGGAGCTTTACTGCAGCCTGATATTGAATTTTGGTACAGCTTGTACAGGATAGGTAGGAGCCTTGGAAACCGGAGCGCCAGCTTCGGCGGAGGCATCGGTGGGATACTACCCTGGCTGTATTGAAATTCTAACCCGCACCCCTTACCGGGGTGGGAGACAGTGTCAGGCAGGCAGTTTGACTGGGGCGGTCGCCTCCTAAAAGGTAACGGAGGCGCCCAAAGGTTCCCTCAGAATGGTTGGAAATCATTCGCAGAGTGTAAAGGCATAAGGGAGCTTGACTGCGAGACTTACAAGTCGGGCAGGGACGAAAGTCGGGCTTAGTGATCCGGTGGTTCCGCATGGAAGGGCCATCGCTCAACGGATAAAAGCTACCCTGGGGATAACAGGCTGATCTCCCCCAAGAGTCCACATCGACGGGGAGGTTTGGCACCTCGATGTCGGCTCATCGCATCCTGGGGCTGTAGTCGGTCCCAAGGGTTGGGCTGTTCGCCCATTAAAGCGGTACGCGAGCTGGGTTCAGAACGTCGTGAGACAGTTCGGTCCCTATCCGTCGCGGGCGCAGGAAATTTGAGAGGAGCTGTCCTTAGTACGAGAGGACCGGGATGGACGCACCGCTGGTGTACCAGTTGTCTTGCCAAAGGCATCGCTGGGTAGCTATGTGCGGAAGGGATAAGTGCTGAAAGCATCTAAGCATGAAGCCCCCCTCAAGATGAGATTTCCCACAGTTTATACTGGTAAGATCCCTGAAAGATGATCAGGTTGATAGGTCCGGGGTGGAAGCGCGGCGACGCGTGGAGCTGACGGATACTAATCGATCGAGGACTTAACCACGAAAAGCGGAAGCGCCTCGCTCATCGGCGTACGGATTTCGGAGCTTTCGACTGAGATAAAGGAAACACGGCGAGCCCCTAAAGGCGAGCCGATGTTGACTTATCGTAGGGAGAAAGCGTAGAAATACGCTAGCCGATAGGCGCTGGAGCTAGACAATTCTCAAAGTTAGAAACGCATTCTCCGTTTACAGTTTTTTCTCCCATCCGGTTTTCAGGGAACACATCCCAAATTATACAGGTCCGGTGATGATGGCGGAAAGGTCACACCCGAACACATCCCGAACTCGGAAGTTAAGCTTTCCAGCGCCGATGGTAGTTGGGGGTCTCCCCCTGCGAGAGTAGGACGTTGCCGGGCCAAAGCAAGCCGCAGATTACGATCTGCGGTTTTTTCATGCACTTTATAAATCTGGTAGTTGGTCTTCGTTTAAATGGAACGCTCACATCAAATGAAGTAGTTGTTCTTTTAAATGGCTGCAGTTATGATATCCGGAAAAACAGATCGGCTTCAGTTTCATGTACGTCATCAAACATTCCGGTTTCCTCCTTTAGTGTCCAAATAGATCATATTTTCTAACAAGGTGAACTGAACCAAGCCGGCTGGGTTATTTGTTTTTCGCCTTTTTAATTTTATGATCAATGACGGAAATTCCGGTAAACTCTATCAATAAAATAAGAGGAATGACAAGACTGTTTACGGTTTTAAAATATAATACTACTATAAGAAACAGGAATAAAATGGCAGCACTAAAAATATATCTCAATTTCAGGAAGCGAACGATCTGTTTATTGGGTATGTTATTCATATGATGGGATTCTTTTATAAAAAAGGAATCGATTTTAGACAGTTTCTTCGTTTTCATAAGAACGAGATACCGGTAAAGCAAAAAAAGTATAAGAATGATCATAGCAAAACCTAACACAGTATTTATCACTGTATCAAACATTTCGGAGCCCCCATTTCCGCATCCTTTACAGTCTCAACATAACATATTGCTTCAAAAATGACTATCCATAATTGACCGTTGATTCACGCTGAAAAAGTAAACGGACAATGTAAAAGAAGGAAATCCGCAGTTCTTGTGCTACAATAAATGACGATAAGAAAATAGAGAATTGTGCCAACCGATTGATAAATGGATTTCAGCTGCCGGGGCGAAAAGAAATGATAAAGGGCTGGCAAAGGAGGAAACAAGAGAGGAGGTTAATAAATGGATTTTATTCCCATTCAAGTTAGGCAGCATCTCCAGTATATTCTCCCGTTCCGCAGGGATTCTTTTATCGTAAGCTTCGGAACGGATGCAAATTTCAATGCAAGAGAGTACCTTGAATGGCTTGAAATGCAGCAAGTACGATTTCCGGAAGGTTTTATGCTTGCGATTGAAAATGGAGTTCCAATTGGACAGCTTGAGGTGACACGTAAAGATTTTGTAGGCAAATCGATTGGCTATGTCAACTTGTACTATCTTATTCCGGAAAAACGCGGCTTGGGTCTTGGTGCTGAGCTGCATGCGTATGCGATGAGCGTTTTCAAAAAACATCAATTGGAGGAATACCATCTCAGAGTATCCCCGACAAACAAGCAGGCCATTTCGTTCTATGAGAAAATGGGGATGAAATGGCTAAAGCCTGAAATGGACGGGAAAGTGTTCCGGATGGCAGGGAAGGTTTAGAACCTTTAACGATAAATAAAAAGCGGATAGAAGAGGAGCAAATGCATATCCGTATTTTACATGAGTCTGATGCTGACGCGTACCGGAAACTTTGATGCGTGCACTGCAATCAACCCCGGAGGAATTTGTCCTATCATAAAGAGAGAAGTCAAATTCACAACCGAAACTGTTAAAAAACCACTGGCTTCGACTGAGGAGGAGGCAACTTAAAATGAGAAATCATCCATACGAAGAATATGAAAATACTGATTTATGGAATACCATTTGGATGGCGATTGACGATCTTGTCAAAAACCAAGACCTTAAAGAAAGGACGCCCCGGGCATATATCGTTGGTTATTTATGTGAAAAGATATTGAAAGACGGCACACTGTGAAATATGGATGATCATCCGTAATCCATTAACTCAATTCCACTCCTCCTATATATTTTCCTATTGTTAAGGGAACTATCTTCATCTTCCTTTGAGGGGAGTACAGTACAGCATTCTTTTCGACCAAACTTACTTCAAATCCGCCTTTTTACGGGACTTTTGTAGAAAGGGGGTGGGGGGCACTTTAAAAAACGAATAAGCATAGCGAAAGAAACCAAAGGCCTGGAACAAATCAATTTAACTGTTATCCGGAAATACAATCGCAAAGAAGCGCCAGAAGCGCGGGCGCATTTTTGAAAATATTCATTTAGCATAGGGGGGACTGCATTGAAAAACAACAGAGCGCCAATTGTAATCATAAGTTTAATTGCAGTCGTGCTTTTGTTCCTGGTAGCGGCATACATCCTAGGATTTGGCTATCATATTCTATCCGTATTTTTTGTGTTTTTAGCCCTATTTGTTCTCTGTATTCCTGTGTATGTGATTGCCAGATTCCTATCCAGCTTTAAAAAGGGAACACAAGTAGCCCCATCCATCAAAGTCAAAACAATGGATACGGTGAATGCAGCCGTGCTTATTTGCCTGTTGATCGTGGGGTGTTATCTGAACGCTTATGGTGCAAGGGCAGGCGAACAGCTGCACGTTTATGAAATCGGAGGGCGGGCGGACGGCTATGCTTCATTGGCTCCTAATCATATCCTTTCAGCGATTGTGTTGGTTGTATTGGGCCTGGTTGGGTTCCTGATATTGAATTTTTATCCCGGCCAGGTTTCACCGGTTATCTATGTCGTGAGCAGTATGATACTGGTTCCAAATATTGGGTTTGCTGCTGTTTATTTTACACATACGCTATTCTCAAAACTGGGGGATATGTATTCCGTCCGAGCATTTCAATATAGCTTATTTTGCCTTGCTTTACTGTATATCACCAAGTTAAAAGATTCACTGAATGAGTTTTCAATAAAAATGAGGAAAGAGACTGTACAGTATAAGGGATTTCTTCTTTTACTCTTTAAAATTTCCGTACGGTGTAGTAAAATGCCTCGATTGTGGGCGATTTGTTTTTTTCCTGTTTTGCTTATTGTTTAAATGGTCCTCATATTATTTGGTCAGCGGCCGGACAGCTTTATCCGTTTGTTTTTAGATACAAGTTCTTTCACCTATTCCAGGATACCCAATCCCCCTCCGGAAATGTTAAAAGGAGACGAACACTATTTATGTTCTGTGGCAGCGAGGGGGCACACAAAAGTCGTTAAGCCGGTAAGGGCAGGGCTCCGGCACGGCAAAAGAATTCCTGTGAATCGCCAGTTGCTCGTTGCGAATGCCTTCGAACATCTTCTTGAAGAATACATGCCGCGTATGCATCACTTCATCCGCTATATTTATGATAAATACGGTTATCCTCTCAGCAGGCATATCCGTACAAAGTGGTCAGCGGACCTTGTCTATCTTTTCATGAAACCTTTGGAATGGTTTTTTCTGTTTATCTTATATACAGTGGATCAAAAACCGGAAAACAGGATTCAGATTCAATATAGCGAATTGCGTAAATAACGATCATCATCGTTTTATATCTGAACCCGGTTCGTATCAACCGGGTTCAATCTTGGTGTCCAAATGCCAGTCTGCATTTTCATCGGGACGCAAAGCCTGAATTAAGTATAAATTTAACGCCTCAAGCTGTCCGCCTACTGCCACTCTTTCTGGTTCTTCCACTTGAGCCATTAAAATCAGGCCGTCCCATATGTTCACCATAAAATTGACAATCGTTTCAAGCGGCTGTACCGGATGAAATTCACCCTGTTTTACGCCCTCTTCCAGAAGCGCTAAAAAGCTTTTCATGGCCCGGGTATACCTTTTTTGGAAAAATGCCTTTCTTTCCGGATTGCGCCACCTGGTGACAGAGTATTCATACATTACGATCCCGTAAGGATTTGGCAAACTTTGGCAAACCACTTTCTGATAGGCTTGAATGGCATCCCATATTTTTTCGTGGCTGCCTGCCAGGTCTTGAATATACGTATAAAATGAATCGTCATTTTTTTCAATAACCGCCTGCATGATTTCTTCTGTGTTGGAAAAATACTGATACAGATTTCCTCTGCTAATGCCGGCTTCTTTTACGATATCCTGCATGGTAACAGGTTCATAGCCTTTTCGTTCAAACACCCGCTTCGCAGCATCCAATATATGATTTTTTCTTTCTTCAAGATGTTGTTTTGATACCCTCGGCGACATGAATTTCCTTCCTTTCTGCTTTTTTCATTGCGATTGCGGAAACGGCAGCAAGCAGGCAAGTGGTTCCGCCAGAGATCAGGAATGCGAGACTGACGCCAAACCACTCTGAAAGCGAGCCTCCAAGTAATATGCCAACAAGCACAGCGAGTGTAGAAAGGCTGTTGATGGTACCGAACACTCTTCCGGTATGCGTTTCAGGCGTTTTCTTTTGGACGAGCACATCGAAAGGAATGGCAGCCATTGTAAAAGAAAAACCCATCAGAAAAAAGACGCAAGGGTAAACGGCTTCAATGATGCCGATCGGCCAGCCGGTACCCGTACTTACCATGATACAACCCAAACCAAGTATGGCGGGGCTGATTTTTAAAGTGATTAATTTCTCCCCTAACTTTATTTTCGTAAACAGCACGGAAGCAGTAAGCATGCCAAAACCGCTTGCCGCAATACACCAGCTCGCAAAATGGACCGTTGCGTTCTTGATATCCCTTATTAATATCATGGCCTGGGAATCAGAAATTTGCAAGGCCAGTATCATGGTACAAAAAACGATCAGACCCATTTTTAACACGGGAAAACCGGAGAGAAAGCGAAATCCTTCAGTTAGCGCGACCTTTTCCCGATGTTCTAGATCACTTTTTACCGGGCTCTGTAATGTTGGCGCCTTGATTCCAAACAGCAGGAGGGCGGAGAGGAAGAAAGAAATGGCATCAAGATAAAAAGCGCCTTTGATTCCGGTCAGGCTGATCAATGCGCCGCCTGCTACCGGCCCGATGATTTTGGCGCTGTTATTGATCATCTCGCTTGTGCCGATTGCCGCCTGTATTTGGTTTTCACCAACAACTTGGCGAAGCAGGCCGCTTTCTGCAGGGGTGAAGACGGCTGAGAAAAAGCCCAAAAAAAATAGAAAGATATAAACTTGCCAAAGCGAAACGGAAAAAGCAATCCCGAGCACACAACCGCAGCGGGCGAAATCCGAGAAGCTCATCAGCATTTTACGGTTAAACCGGTCTGCCAGCCAGCCGGCAGGGGATCCAAATAAAATTGACGGCAGCACCATGCATAATGTAATGCCTGCCATTGCAATCGGGTCGGCGTGCCACTTAAATGCCACTAATGCAAACAATGCAACAAGATGCAGCCAGTCCCCAAGATTTGAAATGGTTTGCGCACTGATTAAGAACAGAAAGGAATGATTTTTAAAAAGCGGATTTTCATTTATGCTCCTCCTTAAATGACATTTGTGTCGTTTTTATTATTATAAGCGACATGAATGTCATTTAACAAGATGATTTTAAAATTTTTCATAAAATTGGGTGCTTTTTGTGAGTTACAAGCACGGGAAGAGGGGGCGATGTGGTTGTTTCCGTCAGCACTTACAACCGCAGCCGTTGCCATATAAATAATGGTTAAGCAAAATAACATATCTGAATGGCTGTCTATTCAATTTACGATGACGGAATGAAGCGGTAAATGAGCTTATATATCGTGAGTATCATCATGATTGAAAATTTTTGCGGTTTTTTTCGGGATTTTTGGAAAAACAGGAGACCTGACTTGGAGCCGATAATTGAACCAATCACCATAGAAAAAAGCCTGCACCACTTTACACAAGCAAATAGAAAGCCTATAATGGAAAAAAGTGAATATTTCAGACTACTAGGGGTGCCCGGATTGGCGGGCTGAGAGAAAAACAGTTGGTTTTTCAACCCTTTGGACCTGATCCGGATCATGCCGGCGTAGGAAAGTAGGGATTTGTGAAAATTTTCTTGCTTATTAAAGTCAGGTCTTTTACAGGCCTGGCTTTTTTCTGTTGGAAGGGAGGGGAAAATAGCTGTTTTTAGAGCGGTAACCTGGAAAAGCTCGCCAATGAAGACGGACTTGTGAGGAAAAGGGAAGAAATGAAGATGAAAAGAACTTGCCGGAAAACTGTTTTAGCAGCAAAAAATCTAAATAGTTGAACGGGCTTTGGAACGGTTTGCAGCTTGTACATATTGGAAGTTTGGATGAAAGGAGGTTTCCTAAATGAAGTGGCGAAAATGGCTGGGGGATTACGGACTTTTTTGCGTTACGATGCTGGTCTTGATAGCCGGCTGGCAGTGGGTCATACAGAAAGGGATGATCCCGTCTTTCATTTTGCCGTCCCCTACCCAAATCTATGCATCTTTCATAGAAAATCACAGGCAATTAATAAATGTGCATTTGCCAGCGACAGTGGAGGAAGTCGGCATCGGTTTTCTTTTATCCGTTGCGGGCGGAGTGATGATCGGTGTCATCATGTATGTTTCCAAAACGGCTGAAAAAATCTTTTATCCGTTTCTTGTTATTTCGCAAACGATCCCGCTTGTCGCCGTATCACCTGTTTTTATGATGTGGTTCGGTTATTCAGTTTGGAGCAAGGTAGCGATCATTGTGTTAACGGCTATCTTTCCGATTGTAATCAGCACTTTTGACGGATTAAAAACCGTTGATCCCGCCTATTTGAATTTGTTTCGGACAATGGGCGCCAGCCGCTGGGATATTTTTCGAAAACTTTCTGTCCCGATGGCCCTTCCCCAATTTTTATCCGGCTTGAAATTATCGGTTGTATATTGTGTCAGCGGGGCAGCGATCGGAGAGTGGCTTGGCGCAACTGCGGGGCTTGGCTTTTTTAGCAAGCGAATGTCCGGATATTTGCAGTCGGGCGCTGTTTTTTCGGCTGTTTTTCTATTGGCTGCACTCGGCATGGGATTATTTTTGCTTATTTATGGGATGGAAAAAAGCTTATTGAAAAACAGAACAAAAATTTAGGGGGATTTTCAATGAAGAAACGATGGATAATGGTCGCTGTGCTCGCATGTTTCCTAGGTGCCTGCAGCAATCATTCGCAGCAAGCAACGAAACATGTGCAAAAAGTAACGATCATGCTGGATTGGTATCCAAATGCGGTTCATTCTTTTCTTTATGTAGCCCAGGAAAAAGGCTATTTTAAAGCGCAGGGCCTTGATGTCAGCATCAAAATGCCTTCTGACACAAATGACCCGTTAAAACTTGCGGCTGCGAATCGAATTGATATTGCATTAAGTTATCAACCCCAAGTGTTAATCGCGCGCGATGAGAAGATTCCGGTCCAATCTTTTGGCACCGTCGTCCGCCATACGCTGAACCGTGTGATGGTGCCGGCTTCAAGCGGCATCCGCTCACCGAAAGACCTGGCGGGCAAAACGGTCGGCTACTCTTCCATTCCGCTGGAAGAAGCAGCCGTGCGGACAATGGTCAAAGCAGACGGGGGCGATCCGGACAAGGTGAAAACAGTGGATGTTGGCTATGATTTAATCCCTGCTCTGACAGCCCATAAAACTGATGCGATCGTCGGCGGTTTTGTCAATCATGAACAGCTGCTGCTGGAAAAGGAGGGCGTACCCGTTAGAGCGTTCAATCCGGCAAAATACGGCGTTCCGGATTATGACGAACTCGTTTTCATCGCAAACGAAAATAAGCTGAAACAGCAGCCAGACATTTTTAAAAAATTTCTTGCTGCTGCCGAAAAAGGCCAGCAATATGTCAAAAAACATCCGGAAAAGGCGCTTGCCATTTTGTTAAAACATGAAGATGCCTCCTCACCGCTGGATAAAAATGTGGAAACGAAGAGCCTGCACATTTTACTGCCGAAGATGGACGAGAAAAATAAAACTATTGCCGATCAGGACCCAAAAAAATGGCAAGACGTTTCGGATTGGCTGTACCAGGCAAAAATCACAAAAACACATGTCAATCCCGAAAAGGCTTTTGTCAACTTAGAAAATCAATAAGAAACCAAAATGACCGGAAGTGAAGACAACATTTACTTCCAGTAGCGTTTGAATACGAGGAATCCGGGTGAATGGGGCGGTAAATGTTGACGTTTGTTAACAACTTCCGGTCTATTCCCGAATTTCAAGCACCGCTCCTTCCTGTAAGAATTCGAAAACATCAGCCGCCTTTTGCTGAGGCAGATTAGGAGTAGAGACCGCTGCACCCAGAGCATGCCTGGGAAGCCGATAAAATGTGGTCGCTTTCCAGGAAAAGCCGGCGCATGGCCCGGCCTTGAGCAATGAATGGGACTGGTTAATACACCATGCTTTCATCATGATAATATTTAAATTCGAGCAAGTTGTTAGAGGGGTCTTGGAGGAAAAATGTCCAATGTTCCTCTTGCTTGCCTCCAAACCGGACCATTTTATCCTGGAAAAATGGTAAATGGTTTTTCTTTGCAGATTGAAGGGTTTCCTCAAATGCTGCTTTATCCAAAAAAGTAATGCCGAAATGGCGGGGATACATTTTCGGGTTGGGATCTATTTTTTCAGGGCTCAGATGGCAGACAACCTGGTCCCCGAAAAAATTGAAAGTGACCCGGTCATCATACCGGCGCGCTACCTTGCAGCCTAATTTTTGATAGAAATCGGCTGTTTCATCAAGATCTTTGCACGGAATCGCCAAATGAAAAATTTTATCCGTTTCTCTCATGGGAATCTCCTCCAATAAAAAAAGTATCTGATCGCAAACCGAGCCTTAATGTTTCAAGCGCAAGGGCATCCGAAAAAGGGATGTTGGCCAAATTGGCATCCGGACCGAGATGGTGGATAAAAAAAGCCTGGAGCTGCTTGTTGGGCGCTTCGAAAATGAAAGAATCGCGGGGAATCCCCGAGTCCAGGATGGCCGCAAACATCTCCTCCCGTATTTCCCCGTCCCCGTTGTAAATGCCGCTTGTGCCGCTTTCCCTTGCCTCTGTCATCACTTTATATGCGCCTGCTTCTAAATCTTGACTAATCGATTCCAACCATAATGCTGGCGTATCGGCCATTGATTTGGCAGTATCTTTTGAGCCGACTTCACTTAACACTTTAAAATCCTTTGAAAACTCCGCAATATAGCGGCATTTTTCCGGATTGGACAGCGGCAGGGTGCCATTTGAGATTTCAACATATTCGCATTCAAACCGCCGGCAGTATTGAACGTACCGATCCGTTTTTCCCTGGCTGGCAAACTTTTCAAATAAAGTGCCGCCGAAAAAGAAGGCAATGCCGTTTTGCCTCAGGTGATCTATTTTTTCTTCCAAATGGCGTGAAACGACCGATGTTCCCCGGCCGAATTTGACGAAATCAATATAAGGGGCTGCACTGTTCACGGTATCTTTAAAAAAGTTCAGCGGAATGCCATTGTCAATTAAGATGGTGATCCCGCAATCCCGCGGTTTCTCATTGCGTAAAGGCAGTGTCAAACCATGGTCATTCATCTTCAACCCTCACGATCGTTGGAAATTCTCCCGTTGGATCCATTTTCATCACAAACTCGCAGTCTCTTTCTTTGATACAATATTCCAGGTCAGCCGGGTTAAATGCAGGCTGGCCGGGATCAAGAAATTTCTTTGCGACACTGGCATTTACAATCTCCTTGATCACTGATTCCGGCTTTATCGTGCCCGAGCCGGTGAGGATGCTTTCCATGTATAATGCGCATGCCAGGTCATCTTCCCCTGTCGGATGGGAAGCGATCATGTTGATGCGGGCGTTGTCTTTGTCTTTCCATTTGCGCCGGATCCATTTTGCCGTCGTTTTTGCATTCGAAAAGCCGGTAACATAGACTTCCTTTGCATGAAGGGCGCGAAAAACTGCTTTTACCCCGTTTGTCGATGTTTGCACCAACGTTTTGCCGGCTAACGGCTGTTTGGCGATGGCGGCCGGTGAATGGCCCAAATCAAATCCCGGGATCGGAAGGCCGTTCCTTTCGCCCGTGAGCAAAACATGCGGGTATTTGTTTTTGATACGAAAAGCCGTTTCTATTGAGTCAGCCAACCAAATCTCTTTTACGCCGCCCAAAAAGGCATGGTGGGCAACCGTAAACGCGCGGATTACATCGATCACAATATTGGCGTCCCCGTCTTCCGGCGTCATCTCATTCCCCTGGTAAATGCGGATATTCATCCATTCCCCCCTCATTCTGTGCAAAAGATACATAAAGTATATTGGGGGGACGCTTGATGCGGAACTTGCCACCCTTTTCCTTTTTTAAATGTCCCATCTGTTCAAAAAAGAATTGACTGTACCTGCATTTGATTGTATAATGTTTTCAATGATTTCTAAATAATGATTCGTGCTTCTTATCCAGAGAGGTGGAGGGAAAGGCCCTTTGAAGCCTCGGCAACAGGTTGAAAAACACTGTGCCAATTCCTGCAGACAATCGTCTGAAAGATAAGAGAAGTTGACCATTGTGCGCCGGCTCTTCTTATCTTTGTAAGGAGAGCTTTTTTCGAAGGCGCTTCTCATGGAAAGAAGCGGATTAAAATCCAAGTAAACTTCTATGTATATTTGGATTAGGATGTCATACATAAATAAACAAATGAAAAGTGCATGCAAACATTGCGAGGTGGAAGATTTGCCGTTAAGTGTACAAAACAGCCCGTTTAGTAAAGAACAGGCGGAAAAGTTAAATGAACTGCTGCAACTATTAACGGATCAGCAAAAATTATGGCTAAGCGGATATTTAACCTATCCGTTTGCCGAACAAGGAACGAATCCCCCGGGAAGTACAGCTGTTGCTGAAAAACCGGTACAGACGGCAACCAAAACGGTTACGCTGCTGTTTGGTTCCGAGACAGGCAATGCCCAGGCGCTTGCCGAAGCATTCGCCGCCAGATTAAAAGAAATGCAGTTTACCGTATCTTTTTCGGCACTCGATGCAGCCAAGCCGAAAGATTTAAAAAATGCAGGGTATCTGCTCATCATTACAAGTACACAAGGGGAAGGGGATCCGCCTGACAACGCATTGTCTTTCTATGAGCTGATCCACAGCAGAAAAGCCCCGAAACTGGACGGGGTCCAATTTTCCGTTTTGGCGCTTGGGGACCAGACATATGAGTTTTTTTGCAAGGTCGGAAAAGAGATCGACAAGAGGCTGGAAGAGTTGGGCGGGGAACGGCTCTATCCGCGGGTGGATTGCGATGTGGATTATGAAGAAGACGCCCAGGAATGGTTTGAAGGGGTTACAGGCGTGCTCCAGTCATCTGCCTTGCCGCCTTCAACCGCAGCAGATGCCACCCGGCCCGCAAACACCGATTATTCCAAATCCAACCCGTTCCAGGCGGAAGTGCTGGAAAATATCAATTTGAACTGGGAAGGGTCCAATAAAGAAACGCACCATATCGAACTATCCCTTGAAGGTTCCGGTTTTACATTTGAACCGGGGGACAGCATCGGGATTTACCCGGAAAATGACCCGGAACTCGTGGAACGTCTGATCGAAAAGCTCGGCTGGGATCCAAAAGAACCGGTTCCGATCAATAAAAAAGGGGAAGTGCTGCCGGCCAGGGAAGCATTGCTCAGACATTATGAAATTACGAGATTAACAAAACCGCTGCTTCAGCAGGCAGCCGTGCTTTTCGGAAACAAAGGGCTTACGGCTTTGCTTGAAAATGAAGCGGAGGCAAAGGCATACCTTGAAGGGCGGGGCCTGATCGATCTTGTCGAGGAGTATCCGCCGGAAAAAGTGGAAGTGCAAGCTTTTGTACAAATGCTCCGGAAAATGCCGCCGCGGCTTTATTCGATCGCAAGCAGCTGGAAAGCGAACCCCGATGAAGTCCATCTTATCATTGCACTGGACTGCTATACAGCAAACGGAAGGGTGTGCGAAGGGGTTTGCTCCGGACAAATCGCAGGCAGGATAAAACCAGGAGACAAGCTGCCGGTTTATGTCCACCGCAATCCGAATTTCAAACTTCCGGCTGATCCGGATGTGCCGGTGATCATGATCGGGCCGGGAACAGGCGTGGCGCCGTTCCGTTCTTTCCTGGAAGAAAGGGAAGCGGAAGGGATCACCGGCCGTACATGGCTGTTTTACGGGGACCAGCATTTTGCGACGGATTTTCTGTATCAGCTTGACTGGCAAAACTGGCTGAAAAATGGCGTGCTCGAACGAATGGATGTGGCTTTTTCGCGCGACCAGGCAGAAAAAATATACGTCCAGCACCGGATGCTTGAAAAAAGTAAAGATTTTTATGCATGGCTTGAAAAAGGCGCCTGTGTGTATGTGTGCGGCGATGAAAAGCAGATGGCCCGCGACGTCCAAGAAACGCTGCTTCACATTCTTGAAACAGAAGGCAACATGACGAGGGAAGAGGCAGAGGGCTATTTGCAGGAAATGCGCCAAGAAAAACGTTACCAGCGTGATGTGTATTAACAGAGAGGGGCAGGAAGATGGTTGATAAAAAACTTGATCCGCTTGAAACGATAAAAGAAAAAAGCCGGTTTCTAAGAGGAACGATTGCGGAAGGGCTCAAAGATCCGCTGACCGGCGCGATATCCGAGGACGATAATAAACTGTTGAAATTTCATGGCAGCTACCAGCAGGACGACCGGGATATCCGCAACGAGCGGCGCAAAAAGAAACTGGAGCCGGCTTACCAGTTTATGGTGCGTGTCCGCATTCCGGGCGGCGTTGCGACCCCGGAACAGTGGCTTGTGATGGATGAACTGGCGCAAAAATACGGGAACGGAACGCTGCGTATGACGACCCGGCAGACGTTCCAGATGCATGGCATTTTAAAATGGAATTTAAAGCAGGCCATCCGCGAAATGAACGATGCGCTCATGACGACGCTTGCTGCGTGCGGGGATGTGAACCGGAATGTGATGTGCAACCCGAACCCGTACCAGTCGGGTGTGCATGCCGAGGTATATGAATGGGCGAAAAAAACGAGCGACCACTTGTTGCCGCGGACTTCCGCGTATCATGAAATCTGGCTGGAAGATGAAAAAATCATTGATACAAAAGAGCAGGAAGATTCCGAACCGCTGTACGGCCCGAAGTATTTGCCGCGGAAGTTTAAAATCGGGTTTGCTGTGCCGCCTTCCAATGATGTCGATATTTTTTCACAGGATTTAGGGTTTATCGCCATTTTGAATGAAGGGAAGCTTGAAGGGTTTAATGTCGCGGTCGGCGGCGGGATGGGCATGACCCATGGCGATCCGAAGACATATCCGCAGCTTGCCCGGATCATCGGTTTTTGCACCCCGAACCAGGTGATTGAAGTGGCGGAAAAAGTGGTGTCGATCCAGCGCGACTACGGCAACCGCGCGAACCGGAAAAATGCGCGTTTCAAGTACACCATTGACGCACGGGGGCTCGACTGGATCAAGTCGGAATTGAATGAACGGCTCGGCTGGGATCTCGGGGAAGCCCGCCCGTTCCATTTTGACCATAACGGCGACCGTTACGGCTGGATCCAAGGCGATGGCAAATGGCATTTAACGTTATTTGTCCAAAGCGGCAGGATTAAAGATATTGACGGCTATCCTTTGATGACCGGGCTGCGTGAAATTGCAAAAATCCATCAAGGCGAGTTCCGCCTCACCCCCAACCAGAATGTCATCATTTCCAATGTAACCGAGGAAATGAAAGGAAAGATTGACGAACTGGTTGAAAAATACCATCTGACGGACGGCAAGCATGCTTCCGCCCTCAGAAGAAACTCGATGTCCTGTGTCGCATTCCCGACTTGCGGCCTTGCGATGGCGGAAGCAGAACGGTACTT
Source organism: Weizmannia sp. WK01 (assembly GCF_025905465.1). Taxonomy (NCBI): domain Bacteria; kingdom Bacillati; phylum Bacillota; class Bacilli; order Caryophanales; family Bacillaceae; genus Heyndrickxia; species Weizmannia sp. WK01. Next base: position 1,765,321 of record NZ_CP109616.1, read on the forward strand.
GCCGGAACTGCTCGGAAAAATCGAAGAGATTTTGGATGAAGCGGGGTTGCGCGAAGAAGAAATCGTCATCCGGATGTCAGGCTGCCCGAACGGCTGCTCAAGGCCGGCGCTTGCGGAAATGGCTTTTATCGGGAAAGGCCCCGGAAAATACAATTTGTATTTGGGCGGCAGCTTCACTGGCGACAGGCTCGCTTGCCTTTATAAGGAAAATATCGGGGAAGAAGAGATCCTCGCTTCCCTGCGCCCGATTCTTTTGCAATATGCAAAAGAACGGCAGGAAGGCGAACATTTCGGGGATTTCGTCATCCGCGCCGGAATTGTAGAAGCGATCCGTGACGGACGTGATTTTCATAAACCGGCAGCGGTGAATAAATAATTTTACAAACTGTGCCTAGAAGGATTTTATTCTCCGGGCACAGTTTTTTGTTTCTTTACAAAAGCTTCCAATTGGGACATACTGTTTAGCAGAATACCTCATAAAGGATGGTTGCCATGCTGGGAAAAAATTTAAAAACATATATCGAAAACCAAAAGGATACTATAATAATATTATGTAAACAAGAAATAGCGTATTTGGAGCGCTATAAGGATTTTTTCAAAGATGCTGTCAGGGAAAAAGAAATTGTTGAAAAAGAGGGTACCGCCCGTTTTGCCGATGCATCTATTGAACGGTGCAGCAAGGAAGCCGATGAGACCCTTGCGGTGGAAACGGCGGCGTTTTTAAATGAACCTGTCATCTATTTGAAAAAGCATAGGAAAGAATATGTTTACATCGTGTCAGACTGGTTTGGCATCATCGGCGTCGACGGGATTGCCCTTGAGCTGGATGATGTCTTCGGCCATTACAATTGCATGCTCGGGCTCAAAGTGCAGAAGAAATACGGGCCGGCGATTCAAACGGGATTGTCTGAACTGCTCGAAGGAGACGGGAAGGGGGAAATCCTTTTTGATGGCAATGAAGGCATCTGGGATGTGAACTTTCCGTTGAACGATGTGCCCGGTTTCAGGGAAGAGATGCCACTCATGGAAGCTTTCGTGAAAATATACGAAGTGCTGTTTGCCTTGCAGGAAAAACTCGAAAAAATGTCTTGACCCTCACGCTGCGTCACCCCTTACAGTAAAGAAGAAAGGGGGCTGCATGATGAGAATTAAAGAAGTTGCAGAGCTCGCCGGGGTAAGCATCCGGACATTGCGCCACTATGACGAAATCGGGCTACTTAAACCGGCCGAAGTTTCACCGTCCGGCTACAGGCACTATTCGGAAGAAAACTTGAAAACGCTCCAGCAAATCTTATTTTTCAAGGAATTGGGCTTCCCTTTGCAAAAGATCAAGGAAATCATGGAAAGCCCTTCGTTTGACAGGCTCGGGGCGCTCGAGCTGCAGCGCCATTTGCTGATTGAAAAACAGAATCGGCTCGGGAACATGATTGCCTTGATCGAAAAAACAATCCAATCGGAGAAAGAGGGAATGAAAATGTCCAGTGAAGAAAAATTTGCCGGTTTCCGCTTTGACAGCAATCCGTATGCGCGTGAGGCACGCGAAAAATGGGGGGATCAGGCAGTAGATGCAGCGGAAGCGAAAATGGCGAGACTTGACGGAGATGAAAAATTGGCTTTGGCTGATGAGATGAACGAAATTTACCGTGAACTTGCTGCCATCCGCCACAAGGACCCGCGCGCACAAGAAGCGCAAACAGCGATCCGGAAATGGTTTGATTTTTTAAACCGCCATTTCGGGGATTATACGCCGGAAGCCTTTAAAGGGCTTGGCCAAATGTATATAGAAGACAGCCGGTTTACAAAAAACATTGATCAATTTGGCCCAGGGCTTGCGGCGTTCATGGCCGCAGCCATGGCGGAATTTGCGAATCAAACGCATCAATAAAAAATGCGGGGAGCTGCCAAAAGGGGGCTCCTGCTTTCTTTTTTTCATTTGCCACCTTGCAAATGAATTGGAAAAATAATGAAACTTGTCTTACAATAAAGAGAAAGCATGACGAGGAGGTATAGGCATGTCACAAACGTATCAGCAATATTTAAAGGAACACCATGAACAGCACTTAGAAGAACTGTTTGATTTTCTCCAAATCCCGAGTATCAGTTCCCTATCCGAACATCAACCAGATGTCAGAAAAGCAGCGGAATGGCTGAAAGCAGAGCTTGGGAAAACAGGCCTCGAACATACCGCAGTGATGGAAACGAAAGGCAACCCGGTTGTATACGGTGACTGGCTTCACGCAGACGGGAAGCCGACCGTCCTGATTTACGGGCATTACGACGTCCAGCCGGTTGATCCGCTGAACCTCTGGAAAAGCGATCCGTTTAAACCGGAGATCCGCGATGGCAAAATTTTTGCCCGCGGCGTGAGTGATGATAAAGGACAGGTGTTTATGCATATCAAAGCGATCGAAGCATTGATGGAAACGGAAGGGGAACTGCCTGTCAATATCAAAGTGCTGTTTGAAGGAGAAGAGGAAATCGGCAGCCCGCATCTCGCACCATTTGTAGAAGCACATCAGGAACTTTTAAAAGCGGATTTGATCGTCGTTTCCGATACCGGCATGCCGGAGTTGGGAAAACCGACGATCTGCTACGGGCTGCGCGGCTTATGCGGCCTTGAAATCCATGTAAAAGGCGCATCAAGCGACCTTCATTCCGGCGAATATGGCGGCGGGGTGCAAAATGCTGCCACTGCGCTGGTTGAATTGCTGGCGTCCTTCCACGACCAGGACGGCAGGGTTTTGGTGGAAGGCTTCTATGACAAAGTGGAAGCAAGCACGCCGGAAGAAAAAGAAGCGTTCGCAAAACAGGCGGCAGATGAAGGCCAAATACAGGCGCAGCTTGGCGTACCGGCATTGTTCGGGGAAAAAGGCTACTCGTACGCGGAAAGAACATCCGTCCGGCCGACGCTTGAGATCAACGGCTTACAAAGCGGTTTCACCGGAGAAGGCCTGAAAACCGTTTTGCCGTCTGAAGCCTTTGCGAAAGTGACCTGCCGCCTTGTGCCAAACCAGGACCCGTACGAAATTCTGTCGTTACTGAAAAAACATATTGAAGCCCATGCCCCAAAAGGCGTAACCGTTTCTGTAACCGAATTTGACAAAGGTTACCCGTATGTCACGCCGCGCAAGCATCCTGCCATCCAGCTTTGCGGAAAAGCGTATGAAAAAGTGTACGGCGTGCCGGTTACCTATACAAGGGGCGGCGGGTCGATTCCGATTGTTGCAGAATTTGACCGCATTTTAAACATACCGGTCGTGCTGATGGGGTTTGCCCTTTCGTCGGAAAATGCCCATGCGCCGAACGAGCATTTCCATCTTGAAAATTTTGATAAAGGTATCCAGACCATTTGCACGTATTGGAACGAGCTCAAAACATTGCCGCTTTCATAAGATAAGGAGGAATGCCCCGTATGCGGGGTTTCATTCCAAAACGCTATAAAAAGGATGTGGGAGATGTTGCGTCCGGTCTTATTAGGGGTATGTGCCGCCTTCTTTTTCGCGGTGACATTTGTTTTAAACCGGTCGATGGAACTGTCGGGCGGCAGCTGGATTTGGAGCGCCTCCCTCCGGTACATTTTGATGGTTCCGTTTTTGCTTGTGATCGTGCTTGTCAGGAAAAATTTTCAAGCCTTATGGGCGGAAATGAAAAAGCATCCAGCCGGGTGGTTATTGTGGAGCTTTACCGGTTTTGTTCTTTTTTATGCGCCGTTATGTTTTTCGGCAGCCTATGCGCCCGGATGGCTCGTGGCCGGCACTTGGCAGATCACGATTTTATCCGGTTCACTGCTTGCCCCGTTCTTTTTTAAAACGGTGGAGACGCCGAAGGGCCTGCTGAAAATCCGGGAACCCATCCCGTTCCGCGGCTTGCGCTGGTCGCTTGTGATTTTGCTCGGCGTTTTGATGATGCAGCTTGAGCAGGCCGGCCGGATCAGCTTCCGGGAAATGATGCTGGGTGTCCTTCCCGTCATTGTGGCGACTTTTGCTTATCCTTTGGGCAACCGGAAAATGATGGAATTGTGCGAAGGCCGGCTCGATACATTTCAGCGTGTGCTCGGCATGACACTTGCCAGCCTGCCCTTTTGGTTTATTCTGTCATTGTACGGTTTAAAAGCGTCCGGCCCGCCGTCCGGAAACCAAATCGTGCAATCAGGCGTGGTTGCGGTCTTTTCCGGGGTGATTGCCACGGTATTGTTTTTCCGGGCAACCGATCTTGTCCGCGGCGACATGCAAAAATTATCGCTTGTGGAAGCGACCCAGTCATTGGAAGTGCTGTTTGCGCTGTTCGGGGAGATGGCCATTTTACCGGTTGCGGCGCCATCGCTGTTGTCCTGGTTCGGCATCATCACAGTTGCAGCCGGTATGGTGCTGCACAGCCTGATGTCACGAAAACCCGTTGCACCGGCTGCATGGAAAATGAAAAAGTCAGAAATCAGCGGATAAGAAAATATGGGAAAAAATGAGACAAAATGAGACAGCTGTCCCGGTTTGTCTCATTTTTTTATGTGCCGGGCAGACGAAGCAGGATGAAAGCGGGGTTTTCAGTTGGCACGCTTTTTGCTTGTTTACCAAGTGAAAGACGACGATAAGGAGGATGGATAAATGGAGACAGTAAAAGCGGGCGAACTGCAGTTAACGAAGGAAAAAGCGCAGTGGATGTTGCAAAAAATGTTTGAAATCCGCAAGTTTGAAGACAAAGTGCATGAAGTGTTTGCGACCGGCATTTTACCGGGCTTCGTCCACTTATATGCCGGTGAGGAAGCGGTTGCAGTCGGCGTTTGCGCCCATCTGAACGATCAGGATATGATCACAAGCACACACCGCGGCCACGGCCACTGTATCGCGAAAGGCTGCGATTTAAAAGGGATGATGGCGGAAATCTACGGGAAAGCGACAGGTCTGTGCAAAGGAAAAGGCGGTTCCATGCATATTGCCGACCTCGACAAAGGCATGCTCGGTGCAAACGGGATTGTCGGCGGCGGGTTCCCGCTGGCATGCGGCGCAGCATTGACGGCGAAAGTTAAAAAGACGAGTAATGTAAGCGTTTGCTTCTTTGGGGACGGCGCGAATAACCACGGTACGTTTCACGAAGGCATCAACTTGGCAGCCGTATGGAAGCTTCCGGTCATTTTTGTGGCGGAAAATAACGGCTATGGGGAAGCGACGCCATTCCATTATGCGTCAAGCTGTAAAACGATTGCCGACCGTGCCGTTGCCTACGACATTCCGGGTGTTCGTGTCGACGGGAAAGATATCGTCGCCGTGTACCAGGCGGCAAAAGAAGCGGTGGAACGCGCCCGCAACGGGGAAGGCCCGTCGCTGATTGAATGCGTGACGTACCGAAACTACGGGCATTTTGAAGGGGATGCCCAAACTTATAAAGCAGAAGCAGAAAAGGCGAAACAGCTGAATGAAAAAGATGCGATCGTCCAATTTAAAAAATTTGTGCTTGAACAAAACCTGTTCAGCGAAGCAGACATCAACAGCCTGGAACAAAAAGTGGAACAGGAGATCGAAGAAGCTGTGAAATTCAGCGAAGAAAGCCCGTATCCGGACCCTTCCGAACTTTTGAAAGATGTCTATGTATCCTACTAATCTATGAAAAAAGGAGGCCTTTCCAATGGGAAGACAAATTTCTTTTTCGCAGGCCATTAACGAAGCGATGAAACTGGCGATGAGAAGAGATGAAAATGTAATTTTGATGGGGGAAGATGTTGCCGGCGGTGCGGAAGTTGATCACCTGCAGGATGAAGAAGCATGGGGTGGCGTGCTTGGCGTGACGAAAGGCCTTGTCCAGGAATTCGGCCGCGGGCGGATTTTGGATACGCCGATTACGGAAGCGGGCTATATGGGGGCTGCGATGGCTGCTGCTTCAACAGGATTGCGGCCGATTGCAGAGCTCATGTTCAACGATTTTATCGGCAGCTGTCTGGACGAAGTGCTCAACCAGGGTGCGAAATTCCGGTACATGTTCGGCGGCAAGGCGCAAGTGCCGGTGACGGTCCGGACGATGCACGGCGCCGGTTTCCGGGCGGCGGCCCAGCACTCGCAAAGCCTGTATGCGCTGTTTACGTCGATACCGGGCTTAAAAGTCGTCGTGCCGTCAACGCCATATGATGCGAAAGGGCTGCTTTTGGCTGCGATCGAAGACAATGACCCGGTTATCTTTTTTGAAGATAAAACGCTTTACAACATAAAAGGGGAAGTGCCCGAAGATTACTATACGATTCCGCTCGGTAAGGCGGACAGGAAACGTGAAGGAAGCGACATCACCATTGTTGCAATTGGCAAACAGGTGCAGACGGCGCTTGAAGCGGCAGAACGGCTTGCCAAAGACGGCATCGAAGCGGAAGTGATTGATCCGCGCAGTTTATCGCCGCTCGATGAAGGGGCGATTCTCCAGTCGGTCGCAAAAACAAACCGGCTCATTGTGGTCGATGAAGCGAACCCGCGGTGCAATGTGGCAACCGATATTGCGGCACTTGTTGCCGATAAAGGGTTTGATGATCTGGATGCCCCGATCAAACGGATCACGGCACCGCACACGCCGGTTCCGTTCTCGCCGCCGCTTGAAGATTTGTATTTGCCGTCCGCCGGGAAAATTGTGCAGGCGGTATCAGAGCTGTTGGGGGAACCGGTCGGGCAATAACAGACAGATAGAAAGGAGTGGTTGGCATGCCGGTTGAAGTTATTATGCCCAAACTTGGGATGGCGATGAAAGAAGGAACCGTTTCACAGTGGAATAAAACAGAAGGAGAAGCCGTTAAAAAAGGCGACCCGATCGCTAGCATCAGTTCGGAAAAAATAGAGATGGAAATCGAGTCCCCTGCGGACGGCAATGTATTAAAAATCAATGTGCCGGAAGGAAAGGGCGTACCGCCGGGAACGGTGATTTGCTATATTGGAAACCCGGATGAAGAAGTGGCGGCAACAGCAGCCCCGGTGCAGGAAGAAAAAGGACAAAAAGAAGAAATAAAGGCGGCCCGTCCCGCACCGCTCCCGAAAAAACCGGGGAAAGTGCGCGTGAAAATTTCCCCGGTCGCGCGGAAAATGGCGGAAGCAGCAGGCATCAAACCGGAAGATATAAAAGGGACCGGGCCAGGGGGCAGGATTACAAAAGAAGATGTGGAACAGGCAATTGCGTCAAAGAAAGAAAGCCGCAAACAGGACAGCCTCATCCAGGCGCCGGCAGGAAAAGAACCGAAGCACACACCGGTATCCGGCATGCGCAAAGTGATCGCAGAACGCATGCATGCCAGCCTGCAATCGGCTGCACAGCTGACGATCACGATGAAAGCGGATGTCACGGAACTATTGGCGCTAAAAACGCAAGTGAAAGAGACAATCACAAAACGGTACGACAGCAAACTGACGATCACGGATTTTATAGCAAGAGCTGCCATCCTTGCCCTCGAAAACCATCCGGAAATGAACAGTGCGTTTATGGATAACACAATTGTCACTTACCCGGAAATCCATTTGGGCATCGCAACGGCGGTTGAAAAAGGGCTGATTGTCCCGGTCATCCGCAACGCCGACAGCAAATCGCTGATCGACTTGGCAAAAGAAATCAAAGAAAAAACAGCGGCAGCAAGATCCGGGAAACTGCCGGCAGATGAGATGCAAGGGTCCACTTTTACCATTTCAAGCCTGGGTGCAAGCGGCGTCGAATTTTTTACGCCTATTTTGAACCCGCCGGAAGCCGGAATATTGGGTGTCGGTGTCGTTTCGGATGAAGCTGTTTTTATCGGGGACAAAATTGAAAAAAGGAGCCGGCTGCCGCTCAGCCTGACGTTTGACCACCGCGTGCTCGACGGGGCGCCGGCAGCGGCCTTCCTGCAAACGGTCAAGCAATATTTGGAAGAACCGGTTACGATGCTTTTGTAGGAAAGAAGGGATCAGGATGGAAACCATCGGGATTTTAGGCGGCGGGCCTGCGGGCTACGTCGCTGCCATTACAGCAGCACAGCAGGGTGCGGATGTCATTTTATTTGAACAGGCGACACTCGGCGGTACATGCTTAAATGAAGGGTGCATGCCGACCAAGACGCTTTTGGAAAGTGCAGGGCGCTACCGGGACATCCGGGAAGCGGACAAATTCGGGATCCGGGTGAACAAGGAAGCGGTGTCCATTGACTGGTCCTCCCTGCTTGAAAGGAAAAATGCGATCGTTTCCCGGCTTGTACAGGGCATTCAATACTTAATGAAGAAAAACAAAATCAAAATCGTGCAGGGAAAAGCGGCATTCCAGTCACCCCATGTTGTTCTTGCAGAAACAGCAAACGGCACGGTTGAAATAAAAGCGGACCAGTTCATCATCGCAACAGGGTCTGAACCGAGCTCCCTCCCGTTTGCGCCGTTTGATGGCAACTGGATCATCGACAGCACGCAGGCCATGTCTCTTCCCGGCCTGCCTCCATCGCTCGTAATTGTCGGCGGCGGGGTAATCGGTTGCGAGTTTGCGAGCATTTACAGCCGGCTTGGGACAAAAGTGTCGATCATAGAGATGGCCCCACATATTTTGCCGGGGGAAGATGCGGATATCGCGAATATTTTAAAAGAGCAGCTTGAAAAAGACGGGGTGGACATTTATACATCTGCTGCCGTAAAAAAACTGGACCGTGATAAGAAATGCGCGCTGATTGAGCAGGAAGGGGAAACGCGCGAGATTTACGGGGAATACGTGCTTGTTTCAATCGGCCGGAAACCGTCTGTCAACGGGATCGGCCTCGAAAATGCCGGGGTGGCGTATGAAAAATCGGGCATAAAAGTCAATGAAAAGATGCAGACGAACATCCCCCATATTTATGCCTGCGGCGATTGTATTGGCGGCATCCAACTTGCACATGTCGCTTTTCATGAAGGAAAAGTGGCCGCGCTCAATGCATGCGGAATGGAGGCAAGTGCGGATTACAAAGCCGTTCCCCGCTGCATTTATACGTTTCCGGAAATTGCCGGCACCGGCCTCACCGAAAAGCAGGCGAAAGAAATGTACGGCGCTGTTCGGATCGGCGAATTTCCGTTTTCGGCAAACGGAAAAGCGATGATCAGCGGGGAACAGGTTGGGAAAGTGAAAGTCATCATCGAGCCGGAATACGAAGAGGTGGTCGGCTTGTCCATTTGCGGCCCGCATGCAACAGAACTGGTCGGGCAGGGGGTATTGATGCTGAACGGGGAAATGACGGCTGATTTGCTTGAGCGCTTGATTGCCGCTCATCCGACCGTCTCAGAAGCCATCCATGAAGCCGTTTTAAATGCACAGGGGCATCCGGTGCACGTATAATCATTCCCGGCAGTCTCTCAGACTGCCGGGAATATTCATAAGCCCTGTCTACATATTGAAGACGCTTTCCGTATTCGATTATAATAGAAAAGAACATCACGACTTTCTTCCTGATGCGCAATTTTCTATGATGAGTCGGAGGGATGAAAGATGGCTGTATGTTATTGGAATACGTGGAAAAAGTTTGTGCAGGAAGGGACATTGGATCCCGAGAGAATCAACAACCGAATCGCTGAATCGTGGTACCGCTGTAAAAAACGGGATGTGAACCCGTATTTGCGGAAAGGGCAGCATATCCTGCCTGTTGAAAAACTATTGGCACACCGGGAAAGGCATAAAGATTTTTTAAATATTGCCGAACGCCATGTGAAAAAGATGGAGCCTGTGTTTCAGGAAGCCGGCATGATGGCGCTCCTGATTGATCCTTGCGGGCATGTGCTGTCCGTATCAGGAAACCGGAAAACCATTTTTGAAGCGCAAAAAATTAATTTTGTCGAAGGGGTTTGCTGGACGGAAGAGCGGGTCGGCACGAATGCGATCGGCACTACGCTTGAGACAGGGGAAGCCGTGATGGTGAACGGCCCTGAGCATTTTTCGGTTGCCTCCCACCAGTGGAGCTGTGCAGCCGCGCCGGTTTACGACAGCCAAAGGAATCTTGTTGGCGTCATGGACTTAACATGTCCATATACCGAATCCCACCCTTTCATGCTCGCCATGGTTTCATCGCTGGCTTATACAGTAGAGCAGGAAATCGTACGCATGGCAAAAAGCCGGCATGAACGTTTCATCCAAAAAGCTGTTGAACTTTCGGACCAGTACGGGGACCGGTTACTCGTCATTACGGATGAAGAAGGAAAAGCCGTTGCGGCAAGCCGGCCGCTTCGGAAGAAAATGCCGGATTATTTTGGTAGAACGATTGAAGAAATGACCTCCCAAACGGATACCATTGTGAACCAATCCATTCCATTGCCTTCCAGCCGGGAAAAAATCGGCACCTGTTTCTTTTTGTCTGAAAATAAAAATCTTTCCGGCACCCTTCTTCAAAAAGAAAAGTTCGTCTTCCGTGGCGTCACCGGTATAAGTAGAAGTTTTCAGGAAACGTTGCGCAAAGCCCGGATTGCTTCCCTTTCCGATACCACTTGTTTTATCACGGGTGAGACCGGAACTGGAAAGGAGCTGGTCGCACGAGCCATCCATGAAAACAGCAGCCGGAAAAACGGCCCGTTTATTGCCGTCAATTGCGGGGCTGTGCCGAAAGAATTAATGGAAAGCGAGTTTTTCGGTTATGCCGACGGGGCTTTTACCGGCGCAAAACGGGGCGGCCATAAAGGAAAATTCGAGCAGGCCCATGGCGGCACCTTATTTCTTGACGAAGTGGCCGAGCTGCCGTCTGCCATGCAAACGGCGTTGCTCCGCGTCCTGCAGGAAAGAAAAGTCGTGCCGGTCGGTTCTGCAAAAGAAGTAAGTGTGGACGTCCGGATTATTGCCGCGACCCACAAGGATTTACCGAAGCTCGTCAAAGAAGGGAAGTTCCGTGAAGATTTGTTTTACCGCCTGTATGTTTTTCCCGTCCGCCTTCCTGCTTTGCGCGAAAGAAAAGAAGACTTGCCTGCTTTGATTCAGTATATCAGCAGAAAGAAAAATCAAGACGTCGAAATCCCGCCGGCGGTTATGAAGAAAATGCAGGATTATCATTGGCCCGGCAATATCCGTGAACTGATGAATGTGATTGAAAACGTCCGACTGCTTGCTGTGGCCGGTGAAGAAGAAGCGGAACGGTATGTGGACGAATATGTTTCCGGAGAGACCGGGCTTAACGGCATGGAAAAACAGGTCACGACGCTGAACCCGCGGGAAGCGATTGAGCGCGATATGATACTGGAAGCTTTGAAACATACGAAAGGAAATGCGGCGGCAGCGGCGAAAATGCTGGATATTCCGCGCAGCACATTTTACAGAAAACTGCGGAAATACGGCTTGTAACGATTGAATGCCCGGTTTCAGGGTATAGAAAAAATATCATCTTGGAACCGGGTGGTTATGTTGTTGGATACAGTATGGAAAGAATTCTCGGACATTCATCTTTTTCGTTTTGCGCTTGATACGGTCGTTTTGCTTGTTGCCGGCAAGCTGTTGAAGTGGACGGTATCCGTGCTTGCAAAAAGGAACCGCCGGCTGCAAAAAACGGTCGTGCCGGCGGTTTATTCAATTACAAACTGGGCTTGTTTATACGGTGTACTTTTGATCTTCCTGTTTGATTTCTCCGATAACAGGTGGTTGTTTTACCCGCTTTATTCCAAAGGCGGGCTCGATGTCACGCCGTTTTTGCTGATTGTTGCTTTAATGATTGTCACGCTCGCGCACAGGCTTGTGAAGCTTCTGACAAAATATGTGCTTTCAACCGTTTATGACCATTATCACGTTGACCGCGGACTCGGGTATACGTTTAACCGCCTCATTTATTATACCGTCATGATTGCTGCACTTTGTATCAGCTTTACAACGGTCGGCCTTGACCTGTCTGCACTTGGGGCGGTTTTAAGCGTAATCGGGATCGGGCTCGGCTTTGGCATGCGCAACATCGCGGCAAACTTCGTATCCGGGATCATCATTTTATTTGAACGCCCGATTGAAGTCGGTGAAACGGTTGAAATCAATGAGGAAACCGGCAGAGTGGAGAAAATCAATCTCCGCTCTACAACGGTCCGGCTCGATAAAAGCGGTACGCTGATTGTTCCAAATCAATATTTTATTGAACAGGTCATTAAAAACCGGACGACGGAAAAGCCTTCTGCTTCTATTCAGGTCAGCGTCAGTTCCGAAATGGATACAAAAAAGGTGGAAAAGCTATTGCACGAGGCTTTTGAAACAGTAAAAGAAGCAGATCATGGTCTCGCACCGGATACGATAGCGTCTGTAAAGTTGATCCGGTTGCGGAACCATAGCTTTGATTTTCTTGTAGAGATCCCGCTTTTGCCGGGCAACCAGAAAGATGAGATTGAAAATGAAATGCGCCATGTGATCGTCCGGCTGTTCCGCGAAAACGGCATTGAATTTGCAAAAGAACCGATCGAACAGGTGATTTTGCGGGACAGTTGAGCCCAGCCCAAAAAGGCAGGTACTTATGGCACCATCTGCCTGATTGGCGGCATCATGCATACGATTAAAAAAAGTGAAAAAGTTTGCCCCAGTTCCTCCGAAAAGTTATGCTTATGGTAGGAGGGGATGGATTTGGCAAGTTTTACAGAGAAAAAGGATTCATGCGACTTCACGAAAGTGGCGGAAAATGTATGGAAACTGGTCGTCCGTTTTCCATTCGGCATGCGGGAGGTCAATTGCTATCTTTTTAAAGGAAAAAAAGGGTACACGATTGTGGATACCGGGGACTTCCATGAAACGGCGAAGGAAACATGGAACAAAGTGCTGGCATCGGTTTTTCCCATTGAAAAAATTGTGCTGACACATTCGCATCCCGACCATCTCGGGCTTGCGAAATGGCTGAAAGAAAAATACAGTGTACCTGTTTTCATGTCCGATTTAAGCTTTCAGACCATGCAGGAAACAAAGGCCCGTTTTGCCGTTTCACATGATAAATACGAAGCGGTTTTGCAAAAGCATGGCGGGCCGACTTTGCCGAAACGGAATTTTGCACGGGAGATCCCGAAATATGATTTTGAACCGGACGGCCTTTTTAAAAATGGCGAACAGGTTCTGCTCGGTGATGATCCTTACGAAGCGATCCGGACGCCTGGCCATGCGCCGGACCATTTTTGTTTTTACAATCGCAAAAAGCAAATTCTGGTGCTCGGAGACCATGTGTTAAAAGACTTGTCCCCCATTGTTGCCGCCTGGTCTGAGAACGACAAAAACCCGCTTGGGGATTATTTTGATTCGCTTGACCGGATTAAAGACCTGCCTGTCAAAGTGGCGCTTCCGGGGCACGGCGGGCTAATTGAGGATGTAAAGGCGCGGGCGGAGAGCATCCGGATGCGCCATGAGCATAGACTCAAGCAAATTGTCATGTCGCTTCAAGAAGGAGAGAAAACAGCGGCGCAAATCTGCCGGGATACTTATGGGGATATGGCAATAAAGCAATTTTTCGCTCCGTTTATGGCAACAATTACAAGATGTCTTTATCTGGAATTTGCCGGAAAAATATCGAGCCGACTGGTGAATGGACAAATTTTATATTTTTTGCCCTGATCAGCTCGCATCTGCTTCAGCTTAAGAGGCAGATGATTTTTTTGCGCCGAAGGAAAAGACGTGCAGCCGGTAAACCAAAAACCGGTTGTTCAAGTTTGCGCAGAAGGTATGGCTTTAGACGGGCGATAAATATAGGGCAAGCAGAAAACCGGGCTTCCGATTTCCCTACATATATAGGAATTGGCCTTGAAAGGTTCGGAATATATAATTAGTTGTGAAAGCCACTTTTACAACAAGGAGGAACCGCATGGAAACCGTTGACGAAATTTTTCAAACAATTGATGCTGCCTTAAAGAAAGATCCTTCCCGGTCACAAGGAATGAATGCGGTATACCAGTTTAATTTAAGTGGGGAAGAAGAAGGGACTTACCATGTCGTTATGCGTCCGGAAGGCAGTTACGCTGGGGCGGGGGAAGCGGAGGATCCGAATTGTACGCTCTCCATGTCATCCGCTGACTTTAAAAAACTGGTGCAAGGCAAAATGAACGGCACGACGGCTTTTTTAACCGGCAAACTCCGGCTGAAAGGGGATATGGGGCTGGCTTTGCGGTTGCAGGACGTTTTGTCAGCATATAACGCTTCCTGATGGAAACAAAAGAAGCGAAAGCCCTTTACAACACCGCTCCTGGGATCCGTTTTGAAAAAGGGAAACCCTGGTGTGGCAAGGGATTCCCGCTCGCTTGGGTGTGCCGGCACAGAAGTTGACCGGATTTTTTGGCGGAAGCTGATAAACCGAGCACCATGCCTGCCGGTTAGAGGCACGACAGGACCGTTCCGGCATGGCGCACCTGACAAGGAGATGAAAAGATGGCGCATGAACGTTTTCAAACCGTTGAGGGTCAAATCAACTGGAATGACCCGATGTATAAGCTTTATGAAAAAGCAAAGCGGAACGGCGGGTGGAATCCGGCTGACATTGATTTCAGCCAAGACCGGGAAGATTTTCTCCAATTAAGGGAGGAAGAGAGGATAGCATCGTTACCGCTTATTTCCTCTTTTTCAGCCGGGGAAGAAGCGGTTACGCTCGATATTTTGCCGATGCTCCATGCGATGGCAAGACAGGGCCGGCTTGAAGACACGATGTTTTTGACCACCTTTTTGCACGATGAAGCCAAACATACGGAAATGTTTTCGCGCTGGCAGCAGGCAGTGGGCGTCGGCGATCTTGATTTATCGGCCTACCATAATGACAGCTACAAGCGGATTTTTTACGAAGCGCTGCCCGAAGCAATGGAGCGCCTGTATACAGACGATTCGCCTGAAGAGGTCATCCGTGCGGCGACGGTTTACAATATGATTGTGGAAGGCGTGCTTGCGGAATCCGGTTATTATTCGTTCAGGCAGATTTATAAAAAATCCGGCTTGTTCCCGGGCATTTTACAGGGCATTGATTATTTAAATATGGATGAAGGCAGGCATATCCAGTTTGGCATTTATACGATACAGCGGCTTGTAGTTGGAAATGAGGAAAGGTTTAAATTGTTCCATGACTATATGGATGAGTTGTGGATGCATGCTTACGGCGTTGTCGAATACCTTGTCGGACTGGCGGTTTTACAACGGGAACAGTCAAATTTTGAATCGCAGATTGTATTCGAGCCGGATATAATGCGGCAATACGCTGTTAAACAGTTTCATATTCGAAAAAGCAAGATCGACCGGGCCAGAAAATACAAGAACCTTACCGAATTGGAAGCTGCTGCAGATTCCTAAAACAGAAGACCCCGGGCCCGGGGATCCAGCGGGAGGACAAAGTAAGTTTCCCGGTGAAGCGGCATGGATGTGGAAAAACGGCGGCAGCTGCGAAACATCTGTAAAAATGTCTCTGCTTCCCGGTTTTCCAGCACGTACCGGCCCGGGCAAAAAAGCCGGCATGCTGTGCGAAACCTCAATTTACCAGGATTGTCACTTTATTGCCCGATTTTTCGCTATCATATGAAATGCTTTTCCATTCTGTTGCTGCTTTTTCGTACGCTTGTTTTGTCCGCTCGTCAAAACACACCATCCACACTTCCTGCACCGAGTCGGAAGTTTCAAGGAATGTACAAATGGTGCGGACAGCGATCCGGGCAGCCGCATCCAGCGGGAAATGGTATACACCGGTGCTGATGGAAGGAAAAGCAACCGTTCGCAGTCCTTTCGATTCAGCGAGGCGCAGGCTGTTTTGGTAACTGTTTTCCAATAATTCGGCTTCATGATGGCCGCCTCCCTGCCAGACGGGGCCGGGCGTATGAATGACGTATTTTGCCGGCAGCCGGTATCCTTTCGTCATTTTTGCTTCGCCGGTCGGGCATCCGTTCAATTTCCGGCATTCCTCAAGGAGCTCGGGCCCTGCTGCTCTATGGATGGCCCCGTCCACACCACCGCCGCCGAGCAGTGTTGTATTCGCCGCATTTACGATGGCATCCGTTTTGACTTTTGTAATATCGCCAAGTACGATTTTAAAAGACTTCATCTCCATCATCTCCGTTTCTGTTCTTTGTTTTATTTTAACAGGAAGGGGTGGATGTTTAAATACCGGTATAGTTTCACACTCCCCTATCCATACTTTAATTGTAAAAAGAAACGGAGGTTTTGGTATGGATGCAAGACGTGCGCAGGAAATTATGAATGTGCCAGAAATGGTGACGGTCACTTTGAACGGGGAAAGGATTTACATCGAGCATGTTGACCGGCAGGAAGAAACAGCAACGGTGCATACCCTTGATCATCCGGATAAAAAGATGAGCGTTCCCGTCAACCTTTTGCTGGAACATTAAAACCGCTTTTTGAGCGGTTTTTTTTCGGTTGACAGTGAAAATACAAACATTTAGAATTTTAGATACGGAACAGATCTTCATGGGAGAGGGGTTTAGTCAAATGAATCTGGAAAACAGCACAGCCATTGTAACCGGCGGGGCATCAGGGCTCGGGGAAGCAACGGTAAGGAAATTGGTGGAAACGGGCGCGAAGGCGGTTGTTTTTGACCTTCAACAGGAAAAAGGAGCAAAATTGGAGCAGGAACTAAAAGGGCGGGTTCGTTTTTTCAAAACGGATGTAACGGATGAGAAAAGTGTTCAAGATGCGCTAGAACAAATTGAAAGCGTTAACATACTGGTAAATTGTGCCGGCATCGGAGCGGCGAAAAAAACATACGGCAAAAGCGGCGTACATGATCTTGCCTCTTTTCGGAAAGTGATTGAGGTGAATCTGATTGGCACGTTTAATGTGATCCGGCTTACCGCTGAAAAAATGGCACATAACAGCCCGAACGAAGAAGGGGAAAGAGGAGTGATCATTAATACAGCCTCGGTTGCCGCTTTTGAAGGGCAGATCGGGCAGGCAGCCTACAGCGCGTCAAAAGGCGGCATTGTCGGGATGACGCTTCCGGTTGCCAGGGATCTTGCCAGCCTTGGCATTCGTGTTGTCACGATTGCACCGGGTGTATTTGAAACGCCGCTTTTCGCTTCTTTGCCAGAAAAAGCAAGGGATGCGCTTGGCAAGATGACACCGTTTCCTCCCCGTCTCGGACGGCCGGCAGAGTATGCGCAGCTTGTCCAAAGTATTGTCTTGAATCCGATGCTGAACGGGGAAACGATCCGACTTGACGGTGCGATCCGGATGCAGCCGAAGTAATGTGAAGCTGATGATGGAAAAATCCGCCTGGCAGGCAGGCACGGGAAACATCTCAAAATCGCACGCGCAAGGCGGATTGGGCCGGTTGCTTAACGGGTCGATAAAAACAGTCCGGGCCGGGCACCATTTTCAAAAGAGTCCCGTGCAAATGCGAGACTAAGACAGGAAATACGGGTTTACAAGCGGAATCGCAGTTTAAAAACGCAGGGTATAAGATGAATGGAATATTTTTATGGTGAGGGGAATGCGGATGCGGGAAGCGGTCATTATAGAAGCGGTTCGGACACCCGTTGGAAAGCGGAATGGATTATTAAGCGGGATCCGGGCAGAAGAGCTGGCGGCGAAAGTTTTACAGGAAGTGGTCGAACGGGCGGGGATATCTCCGGATATGGTGGAAGATGTGATCATGGGCTGTGTTTCCCAGGTCGGGGAACAGGCGTCTGATATTGCGCGGCAGGCAACGTTGATCGCAGGATTTCCGATTGAAGTGCCCGGCGTTACCATTGACCGCCAGTGCGGATCCAGTCAGCAGGCGGTGCATTTTGCAGCTCAGGCGGTTCTCTCCGGCGATATGGATGTGGTGATTGCAGGCGGGGTTGAGAGCATGTCGCGCGTTCCGATCGGCTCCAACAGGAACGGCGCCGCATTCAGCAAGTTGCTCACTGCAAAATACAACATGATCCATCAGGGGCTGTCCGCAGACTTGATTGCGGAAAAGTGGGGCATTAGCCGTGAAAAGATGGACCACTATGCGCTTGAAAGCCACAGGCGTGCATTGCAGGCGCAAAAAGAAGGGCGTTTTGACAGGGAGATCATGCCGGTTGAAGCGGAACAGCCTGATGGCAAGACCGTGACAGTTGTGAAAGATGAAGGCCCGCGTTCAGATACATCGATTCAGAAATTGTCCGCGCTGAAACCGGCTTTTCAGGAAGACGGGCGTATCACGGCAGGTAATGCGAGCCAGATTAGCGACGGGGCAGCTGCCGTTTTAATCATGTCCCGCACAAAAGCAGAGGCACTTGGCCTGAAGCCGCGGTTCCGAATTCTCGCCCGGACCGTTGTTGGGTCTGATCCGACACTGATGCTGACAGGGGTGATCCCGGCTACGGAAAAAGTGTTATGTCAGGCGGGGCTTTCGATTGATGACATCGATGTATTTGAAGTGAACGAGGCATTTGCTTCCGTACCGCTTGCCTGGCTTTTAGAAACCGGCGCCAGTCCGGAAAAACTGAACCCGAACGGCGGTGCGATTGCGCTTGGCCATCCGCTTGGCGCAAGCGGGGCGCGGCTCATGACAACGCTAATACACGAGCTGGAACGAACAAACGGTCGTTACGGCTTGCAAACGATGTGCGAAGGTTACGGTATGGCAAACGCGACGATCATTGAAAGATTGGATTAAAAAACATGTTGTTTCCGGCTGGGGAAAGGAGCGTATCACCGCAGCCGGCGCTTTACTGCGGCAAACGGAAAAACCGGGTTTTTCGAACAGGAGGAGTAAAAATGTTTGTTGGGCAACAGCTCAAATGGCATGCCATTCATCAACCGGACCATATCATTACGTCTTACCGGGGAAAGAAAATGACTTATGCTCAATTTTACCGGGAGGCGATAAATGTCGCCGGCTTTTTCCAAAAAAAGGGGTACAAAAAGGGAGACATTATTGCCCTTTTTCTTCATAATTCCGATGTGCTGCTCATTGCCTATTATGCCTGCCAACTGGGCGGTTTCACAGCCATGCCTGTCAATACAAAATTGGCACCACCCGAAGTGCAGTATATTTTTCATCACTCAGAAGCAAAAGCCCTCATCTATGATACCCGTCTGCTCCATATATTGCATGAAATTCCGCGCGAGTTTCATCAATTCCAAGACCGCCTGATGGTCGGCGGGGAAGACACATTCCGGGCTATTGCCGGAGAAAATACGGATGCTTTTATGCCTCCCCAAATAGAGGCAGATGATACTGCTGTGATTTTTTATACATCCGGCACAACCGGCAGGCCAAAAGGCGTCATGCTGTCTGCCGCAAATGTCCGGGCAGCGGCACAAATCTGGGCTGAGGCAATGGATTTAAGCAGGGAAGACCGTGTGCATATTGTCACCCCATTATTCCATTGCGCGGCATGCCATGTCTTTAGCATTCCGGCCATCTACCGTGGTGGCACCATGATCATAGAAGAACAATTTTCCCCTGAGAAAACGCTTGAAACAATGGAAAAAGAAAAAGTTACTGTTTTCTTCGGGGTGCCGGCAATGTACAGTATCCTTCTCAATACGCCGAAAATGGCTGAAGTTGACCTGTCTTATTTGCGATTGTTCTGTTATGGTGCGTCTCCGATGCCGTATGAACGTGTGCGCCAGTTAAAAACGCGTTTTCCGACAGTAAAAGTACAAAATTTATACGGCCAGACCGAAAATGCGCCGGCAGCTTCAACATTAACTGACCGTTTTGCTATGGAAAAGGCAGGTTCGGTTGGCCAAGCATTGCCGCAAACGGAAATTCAAGTGGTAGATGCGGGCGGTTCACCTGTTCCCGCCGGGGAAGTAGGCGAAATCATCGTTAAAGGGCCGCAAGTCATGAAAGGATATTTGAAAAATGAAGAAGAAACGCGGAGGGTATTGCAAAACGGTTGGCTTTACAGCGGAGATTTGGGCTATTTCGATGAAGCCGGCTTTCTGTATTTAGTTGACCGTAAAAAAGATATGTTAATACGTGGAGGCGAAAATGTTTATCCGGTGGAAGTAGAGGAAGTGCTGTATGAAATGCCGGAAATTTTGGAAGCGGCAGTAGTCGGAATTCCGCATGAAATATACGGGGAAGTGCCAAAAGCCTATATTGTCGTGAAAAAAGGCGAAACATTGACAGAAGAAAAAGTGTTTGCCTATTGTTCGGGAAAACTTGCAAAATATAAATGGCCGGCCGAAATTGAATTTTTACAGACGCTTCCACGAAATGCGAGCGGGAAAGTTTTAAAACACGTTTTGCGAAAACAAATTTCCGGGGTGTAAGGCAAACAGCACGGCAGCAAAAAATACCCATTTTGAGAAAGGGCGCCCGTGCCGTTTGGGAAAAGCGTAATGCCGGCAATGCGCCGGTATTTTTTTGTTTAATTTGGTTTAATAACACTATGTGCTAAAAGATAAATAATATTTGACCAAATGTTTGCACGATAAAAATGAACGAATTTTTACCATTCTTTTGCCGGCTTAGCCGGATGCACGGTTGATATAAAACGCGACTCCATTTTATAGAAATGAAAGGGTTTCAGAGCAGATTTTATAAAAATTACACAATGTGCTAAAAACATAATAAAAAACAAAAAACCTACACAGCTAAAATAACATACGTTCGAGTGTTAATTTTTGTGTGCTGCCGGCACATTTTACTATAATGGAAGAAAAAGGGGTGAGTAGCATGGCGGAAAAACGGCAAAGGGAGAGTACCGGCTTTTTAATCAAACAGCGCGCCTTTTTAAAACTTTATATTATCACCAATATTGAAAACGGACGGTGGTACGGGCTGCAGCTTTTGGATGAATTGAAAAAAGAATTTAAGCCGCTCGGTTTCGAACCGCAGCATTCCGAAATCTACCGGGCGCTTCATGAACTGGAAGATGAGGAGCAAATTTTGACCAAAATAAAAGTAAAACCGGACGGGGCAAAAAGAAAAGAGGTTGTGGTATACAAAATCAAAGACATGGAAAAAGCAAAAGCGTACAAAAAACTTGTCAAGGCTGACTTGGAACGGTGCGAGCAGCTTTTGCGAAAAGCGCTTCAGGATAACTTTTCATAAAAAAAGCCGGGTGTGCCGGCTCTTTTTTATTTATCAGTGCGCCGTGCATGGCGATTCGCTAGGCGGTGTAAGTCCGCTATGGGGGTAGGTAGCGACCAACCATTAGCCAAGAGCAAGGGTGTCCATCGTGAGATGGAATCTGAAGGAAGCTGGAGGCAAAATTCTGACCCGAGGAACACGAACATCATTAGGCGTACTCTCACAGGGTAAGGCTGCTGAACAAGTCAAAGCCCAAAAGCTATCCGGATGTGGAAACGTAAATGGTGCGGGTACATGGAATGAAAGCAAATCACCTTACCACGGGAGGTCTCACGGACAGGTGGAAACAGAGTATGAAACCTGGTTGAAACAAGATTTGCCGTGAGAAGTCAGCAGAAGCCATAGTACGGAGATGCCTGGAGCATCGAAGGAAGGGCTGAACTAAAGGAAGTGGAAGTCAATGAAAGTTACCGAAGAAACGAACAAATGCAGAAAACAGGAAGAAACCTGCTGTCAAAAAGATACTGCGGAACAGGAAGGATATGGCAGAGGGCATAGTTTCAAGAGGATAACTGAAAACAACACCACTAACACCAACAGACAGAACGAATGGATGCTCGAACGAATCCTTTCAAGTAATAACCTGCACCGTGCCTATAAAAAGGTAAAGAAAAACAAAGGTGCGGGCGGTGTCGATGGAATGAAAACAGGTGAACTTTTGGCATACCTAACTGAACATCAGAGGGAACTCGTCCTCTCCATTCGAAATGGGACATACAAGCCCCAACCCGTTAGAAGGGTAGAAATTCCAAAAGACAACGGGAAAACAAGGAAACTTGGAATACCAACGGTAGTAGACCGAGTCATCCAACAAGCCATTTCGCAGGTCCTAGTCCCTATATATGAAAGAAAGTTCTCAGACAATAGCTATGGTTTCCGACCACATAGAAGTACACATCAGGCACTTCTCAAGTGCCAAAAGAATGTAAATGAAGGATACCAGTATGTAGTAGACCTGGACTTAGAACAGTACTTTGACACGGTAAACCATAGTAAGCTTATCCAGATATTGAGTGAAACAATTCACGACGGACGTGTAATCTCCTTAATCCATAAATTCCTAAATGCAGGTGTTATGATCAAAGGAATAAGGACAACAAATGATTTCGGTGTTCCACAAGGAGGACCACTAAGTCCGCTTCTTGCCAATGTAATGTTAAACGAATTGGATAAAGAAATGGAAGCAAGAAATCACCGATTTGTCCGTTACGCTGATGATGTGATCATATTCTGTAAAAGCCGAAGAAGCTGCGAAAGAACATACCATAACATTCTCCCATTCATTGAGAAGAAATTGCGACTCAAAGTGAACCGAGAGAAGACGATGATCACACATATTAGAAACATCAAGTTCCTGAGTTATGGATTTTACCTTTATGAAGGAAAATGCAAATTCCGGGTACACCCGAAGGGTGTTCAAAAATTAAAGGAGAAAATTCGCAGAATCACAGGAAGAAGCAACGGATTAAGCGTAGAGGAAAGAAAGAAAAGGCTAAACGACACTGTCCGAGGATGGGTAAATTACTACAAGCTAGCGGATATGAAAAGTCTGGTAACCAGACTGGACCAATGGACACGAAGAAGAATGCGAATGGTAACTTGGAAAAGATGGAAGAGAGTACGCACAAGATTTTATTGGCTCAAGAAATTAGGGATCAATAAAAGAAAGGCGTGGGAATGGGCTAACACAAGAAAAGGCTACTGGAGAATCTCCGGCAGCCATATCTTAGCTAGAACCCTTACAAACGAACTCTTCCGAAGAGCAAGGTATATAAGTTTTCTGGATTACTATCTGTCTGTACGGTCGTAAACTTTAGAACCGCCGTGTACGGAACCGTACGCACGGTGGTGTGAGAGGTCGGCTAATCAAATAATGATTAGCCTCCTACTCGATTTTTTCGTAAGAAGCGGCCCTTTTGGCTGCGAGTATGTGCTTATCCCGCGTATAGGTTTACCCGTCCTGTTTCAAAAAGGGGGATAAAAGAAATATTTTTCCGCACAATGGTCAATCCCCGTTCGGCTCAAGCAAGTATTTTAACATTCGCTGTCCATGCCGAAAAACAGCAGAACGTTCACTTTAAAACAATCGATTTCGTTTTTTCTGATTGATATACATCCAATGCGGCCTGCAATCCTTCTCCACGGTTCACTTTTACGCCATGCCTAATCAGAACGGCTTCAAGGCCGCCTAATAATGCGAGCACATTATCTTTTCGACAGCCGTAGCCCATCGTGCCAATCCTCCAGATTTTTCCGTGCAGTGGGCCAAAAGAAGAAGCGATTTCAATGCCGAATTCCTCAAGAAGCATGTGGCGGACAGATTCGCCGTCGGTTCCGTCCGGTATGTTGACGCAAGTGACGCAGGGGAGTTTGTGCACAGGGTCGCCGAATAAAGACAGTCCCATTGCCAGAAGCCCTTCGATAAGCGCTTTTTCATGCAGTTTATGGCGTGAAAAACGTGCTCCCAGTCCTTCATCCAACACAAGCCGTAATCCTTCTCGTAGCGCGTAGATCATGGACGTTGCCTCTGTGTGGTGGTTCAACCGGCGCGGGCTCCAGTAATCCTGGAGCATGCCCAGATCAAAGTAATTGCTTGTGATCGGGCGCATGCTCCTTGGATAAGCACGGTCCTCATCAGTTGCAATGCCGCGTTCCACTTTTTTGCGTGCCAGCACGATTTTTTCTATACGACTGTTGTACGTAATCGGCGCCATGCCGGCAGGGACTGACAGACATTTTTGCGTTCCGGCAACAAGGGCATCGATATACCATTCATCTGTCCTGACATCTGCTCCTCCGATGGATGCGACTGCATCTACAACAAACAAAACGTCCTGTTCGCGGCATGCCCTTCCGATTTCTGCAAGGGGCTGCATTCTGCCGGTGGAAGTTTCACCGTGCACCATTGCCAGCACTTTCGGCTTTATTTTCTTCATCTCCGCAATGACATGGCCCGGTTCGAATACTTCTCCCCACGGACATTCAATGGTGTGGACTTCAGCACCGTACCGTTCGCAAATTTCTGCAAATAAATGGCCGAATCTGCCATAAATGGGCACCATGACACGGTCTCCGGGTTCAAGAATGCTGCAAAGCACAGCTTCTAATCCGGAGCGGGAAGTTCCGTCAACCGGGTAAGCCCAATGGTTTTTTGTCTGAAATACTTGGCGGAGCATATCCATTACTTCATTCATAATGGCTGTAAATGCCGGATCGAATTGACCGAGGATCGGTGTGCCCATTGCCCGCAACACACGCGGGTCGACCTCAACCGGGCCGGGTGTCAGGATGATTCGTTTCGGTGCCGTTAATTCTGCATATGCCAATTTCATCTTCTCCTTATTGTGCATCATTTAAGTGTAAGCCAGCTTGTATAATACGCTTTCCAATAAATCAATGCCGGTTTCAAGATCGCGAATAGCGCTATATTCTCTCGGCGAATGACTGATACCGTTCCTGCTCGGTACAAATAGCAGCAAAGTCGGGCAAAATGAGCCGAAAATCTGGGCGTCATGCCCGGCGCCGCTCACAATATCTTGAAAAGCAATCTGCCGGGATTTAGCAATGGATCGCGCTATTTCGGCCAATGCCGGATCCAGCGCGACCGGTGCTGTATCGAGCCATTGTGTAATCGAAATATGGATTCCCTTCTTTTTGGCGTTGCGCTTAAATGTTGAAAAAACATCGTTGCAATAGTGTTCCATGACTTCCTGCCTGTGATGGCGAATATCCAGGCTGAATGCCACTTCACCAGCAATCACATTGGCTACATTCGGTTTCACGTCAATCTGGCCAACGGTTGCCACTAAACCGGGATCGGTTTCTTTTGCCTTTCTTGTTAAGTATGAGATGAACTGGGCAGCAGCAGTAACTGCGTCTTTTCTCAGGGCCATCGGTGTCGTGCCGGCATGGTTGCTTTCTCCTTTTAGCCGAATCGTATAGCGGCGCTGCCCAACAATATGCGTGGCCACTCCGATAGTCTTATTGTTTTGTTCCAGCACCATTCCTTGCTCGATATGGAGTTCCAAAAATGCCCGGATATCCGTGCGGGCAGGGGAGATGTATTTTCCTGGTCCAAAACCCGCCCGCTTCATCGCATCGGACAGTAAAATTCCATTTTCATCCTGTATGCCATCCGCATCATGAAAATGATACAGGCCGCAAATATTTTTCGATCCCCAGAAAGTGATGGGGAACCTGCTGCCTTCTTCCTCGCACAATGACGCCGTTTCAATTGTTTTTTTGGGCGGCCCGTATTTCCGGAGGAGCCTTGACACAGCGATAAAACCGGCTATCACACCGTATGCGCCATCATATTTTCCGCCTTCTGTGACAGTATCAATGTGCGACCCGGTTAAAATTGCCCCGCTTTTTTCCGTACCTTGGACTCTGCCATATAAGTTCCCAACACTATCAAAATACGTTTCAAGCCCTGTTTCCTTCATTTTTGCTTTCAGGGCGTGCTGTGCCGCTTGCCATTCCGGTGTATACAATCGCCTTGTGACACCGCCCGTTTTTGTTTTTCCAAAGGAGGCGAGCCATTCGATCATCTCGCTTACTTGGTTTGTCTCAGATAATTGGTTTACGGACATTGGAATCGTCAACTCCTTTTCCATAAAATGGACGATTTTCTAACATGGCCTATCTATAGTGTAAAGGGTGTTTTTCGAAACTTCATTATGTATTTCATACAAATTTTCCGACCATTTTGTTTATAATCAACAATTTATGATACAATAATACTTAATTTGAATATTTAGGAAACGGGGGAAAGCAAATGAATGTGCAGGATCTGCTCGAAGTCCCGGAACTTGCCGGCATATCCATTGTTGCGGGGAAATCCGGGCAAAACCATGAAATCCGGACGGTGAATATGATGGACGCGCCCGATATTGTCCATTATTTAAAACCCAATGTCATGCTGATTACAACTGCGTACCATTTTAAAGACGACCCGAAAAAGCTGGCGGAACTGATTCAAGCCATGTCTGACAAAGGTTGTGCCGCACTTGGGATTAAGACAAAACGATTTTTGGGGAAGATACCGGATACCGTCTTAGAACTTGCTGAACGCTTGTCTTTTCCGGTCATTGAGTTGCCGCTTTCCCTCACGCTTGGAGAAGTGGTAGATCTGACATTGCGGGCAATTGTAGACAAGCATGCACGTGAGTTAACGATGGCACTTGAAGCCTATAAGCGGTTTGCTGATGTGGCGATGCGCGGGGACGGCATTCGCCCGATCCTTCATGAACTGTCGAAAATGATCCATTGCCCATGTGAATGCCTTGACCAGCACTTCGATGTGGTTGCTCGTTGTCCGGGTGCAGGAGCTGCTTTCGCTTCGCTTGAGGCAAGCCTGCCCGGCCATTTTCCGGCAAAATCCCCGGCATTCTCCTTAACATTTTCTGTTATACGGGATCAAAAGACATACACGCTGTTTCCTATCCATATAAAAGAAAAAAAGACGGGCTTTTTAGCCATTACGGGGGAGTTAGACCAGGCGGACCACTTGCGCGCGCTGCTGATTGAACAGGCTGTGAATGTCATTTCGTTTGCCCTTATGAAGGAGCAGGCTGTTAAGCAGCACGCCCGCAGCATCCGGAATGATTTTTTTCTTCATTTTCTTGAAGGGGCGTTCTCTTCGCAGGCGGAAATGATAAATCGGGCTGCTGAGTTTGCTTTGCGCAATGATCAGGCATATGTTTGCGTTGCCGGAAAAATAGACGGCGGTTTATTGGATGGTCAGGATGAAATTTATGAATTTATAGAAGACGACGTGGCACATTCGCCAGGGGATGCTCATTTTTTTACGAAGGGGGAGCTCTGTATTCTGCTCTATGAGGTGCAGACATATGACAGCAGCTGGATAGAAGCGCAGCTGCATAAAATCCAGGAAAAAGTACAGGCTTATTTCGGACGAACGATGTCATTTGGAATCAGCAATTTGAGCCATAGCTTTTTAGAAGTCCGGAGTGCTTATAAAGAAGCCATAGACGCGTTAAAATCCGGTGAATTGTCGAGAAAGTCCGCATATATCCAAACGTATTTAACGAAAGATATCGTGTCATTGCTGCGCCTCATCCCGCGTGAAGATCTGGAAAACTTTTACCGGCATGCGTTTAAAGGCTTTCGCCGCATAAAAAAAGAGGAACGGGAATCGCTGCTTCAGACTTTATCTGTATTCTTGGAAACAAACTGCCAGATATCTGAAACGTCCAAACGGCTTTATGTCCATCGCAATACTGTTGTTTACAGGATTGAAAAATGCAGGGAGCTGCTTGGAAAAAATTTAAAAGATCCGGATACCAATCTGCAGCTGCGATTGGCGCTTCGGATCCACAATCTGCTTGAGCCAATCGGCAGTTAGAGCCATGCTGACGTGTGGCTCTTTTTTTATTTGTGAGAAAACCTCACATACATCTTTGCTTTTTATTTAAATTGACCAGTAAAAATGCAAGTTTTTAGTGAATTTATCCATTGATCATCAAAAGCAAAGGGACTATCATGTTAAATAATATAACTCCAATATGTTATTAAATTATCCATGAATAAAGGAGGAATGGAATTGAATCAGAAAACAGGGATTTCAAAAATTTTTTCACTAGGCCTTCAGCATGTGCTTGCCATGTATGCCGGTGCCATTTTGGTTCCAATCATCGTTGGCAACGCGTTAAAGTTTTCCCCCGAGCAGCAGGCATTTCTAATCTCGGTAGATTTGCTGACATGCGGGCTCGCGACCCTTCTTCAATCATGGGCATCAAAATGGTTCGGAATCGGCCTCCCGGTTGTCATGGGTACTTCCTTTGTTGCTGTGTCCCCGATGATTACGATCGGCACCGGATACGGCATTCATGCCATTTATGGCGCCATTATTGCTGCAGGTTTGTTCATTATTTTGTTTTCCAAAGTATACGGGAAATTGTTAAAACTATTTCCGCCTGTCGTAACGGGGACGGTGGTGATGATCATCGGATTATCCCTGATCCCGACCGGTATAAACAATATGGGCGGCGGACAGGGGAGTAAAGATTTCGGATCTCCCGAAAATTTGCTGCTTTCCTTCGGTGTGCTGGCGCTGATCCTCATTATGAACCGCTTTTTTAAAGGTTTTTTGCGCGCCATTTCTGTGTTGCTCGGGATCATTGCCGGCACAATTGCTGCAACCGTTATGGGGAAGGTTGATTTCACAGTCGTTGCGGAAGCTTCCTGGTTCCGTGTTCCGGCCCCTTTTTATTTCGGCATGCCGGCATTCCATATTGTCCCTGTCATCACGATGATCATCGTCGGAACGGTCATTCTGGTGGAGTCCACTGGTGCTTTTCTGGCACTCGGGGAAATGACGGACAGGAAATTAACCGGTAAAGACATTACAAACGGTTACCGGGCAGAAGGAATTTCTTTTATCCTCGGGGGGATTTTTAACGCCTTTCCTTACAGTACTTTTTCCCAAAATGTCGGCCTTGTCCAGCTTGCCGGCATCAAAACGAAAAAAATCACGATTGCTGCCGGCATCATCCTGATCTGTCTCGGAGTGCTGCCGAAAATTGCCGCATTGGCGACGATCATTCCAACTGCTGTATTTGGCGGCGCAACGGTTGTCATGTTCGGAATGGTTGTGTCTTCAGGGATCCGGATGCTGCGGAATGTTGATTTCTCGGAAAACAGCAATTTGCTGATCATTGCCTGCTCCGTTTCGCTTGGGCTCGGTGCGACGGTTGTCCCGGATTTATTTCATGTTTTGCCGCCCATGCTCAGAATCCTGGTGAATGACGGCATCATCTGCGGCAGCCTGTGCGCCATTATTTTAAACTTGCTCTTGCCGAAAAAAGACCGCGTGCGTGCGCCTTCTGACATTCCCGTACGTGTCGTGGATCCGGCTTTGAAAGAAGGATGAAGATGGCGACGATCCATGAATTCAATCAAATCACGAAGGATGCATTTATAGAGCAGCTTGAAGGGATATTTGAACATGCCCGGTGGCTTGCCGAACAAGCAGCAGCTGGCAGGCCTTACCATTCGCCGGATGAATTATTCCGGAAGATGGTAAAAATGGTGGAAGACTCAGGGGAAGACCGGAAACGGGAGTTGATCCGGGCACATCCGGATTTAGGCGGCAGGATGAGGATGAGCGCGCATTCGGCGTCAGAACAAAGGGAATCCGGGCTGCAGAACCTGACAAAGGAAGAATATACAAAGTTTCAAAGAGCCAATGAAAAATATAAGAAAAAATTTGGCTTTCCTTTTATATTGGCCGTTCGCGGAAAAAACAAGGAAGAGATTTACGCGGCAATGCGCGAGCGGCTTTGCCACAGCAGCGAACAAGAATTTCAAACCGCACTGGAGCAGATTTATCAAATTGCTTATTTCAGGTTTACTGCGCTCTTTAACCAATCGAACGAAAATGGAGGAAATAGTGATGAGTTTGGAAGCACTGAATAAACGGGTACAAAAAGATCTATCTTGCCTAGCGTTTGGCGGGGCAGACTGGGTTCGGCCGGTTGTTCATCAGGAAGGCCATGTATATGATGCGATTATAATTGGCGGCGGACAGTGCGGCGTTGGCGTGGCATTTGGTTTGTTAAAAGAGCGGATCTCCAATATTCTTGTAATTGATGAAAATCCCAATGGTTATGAAGGACCGTGGGATACGTATGCACGGATGCTGACGTTAAGAACGCCAAAACACCTGACCTCCATTGATCTCGGGATTCCCTCACTTACTTTCAGGGCCTTTTGGGAAGCGCAATACGGAGAAAAAGCATGGGACGAGCTGGACAAAATCCCACGCCGAGAATGGATGAATTATTTACGCTGGTACAGGAAAGTGCTTCGCCTCCCAGTTCTGAACGAAGTTACTTTAACCTGTATAGCGCCTGAAGGAGGGGTGCACAGGCTGCAGATTGAAGGGAAAGGGGCACCTTCTTCATTTTTACTTGCGCGGAAAATCATCCTTGCCACCGGAATTCAGGGCGGCGGGGAATGGTATGTGCCGGACTTTATAAAGGAAAAACTTCCGTCCTATTTGTATGCCCACACATCGCAAAGGATAGAAATGGAAAAGCTGAGAGGAAAGAAGATCGGCATTTTGGGCGGCGGTGCATCTGCTTTTGACAATGCGAACCATGTGCTTGCAGAAGGGGCGGCAGAGGCCCATGTATTTATCAGGGGAAACGATTTAAAGCGGATTAACCCGATTCGCCAGATGGAACTTTCCGGAATGATTGAACGGTACCATACTTTGTCTGATAAAGATAAATACGCAGCGATGGCCCATTTTTTCAAGTATAGCCAGCCGCCGACAAATGATATTTTTAACCGTGCCAGCGCCTGGCCGGGCTTTCGGCTCCATACCGGGTCACCGTGGCTGGATGTAAGGGAAGAGAGAACACAGGCAGTTGTCACCACCCCGCATGGAGCGTTTGCTTTTGATTTTTTAATCATTGCCACCGGTCTTGTTTCCAATCCATCATTGCGGCCGGAATTGCGGCTGGTTGAGCCGTATATTGCCCGCTGGCAGGATCGGTTCAGTGCGCCGGAAAAAATAAAAAATCCTTTGATTGATGCGCATCCATACCTTAGTCCGGATTTTTCTTTCCTTAGCCGCAATGAAAAGGGGAGGCGGATACTCTATGGTTTGTTTGCTTTTAATTATTCGGCCCTCATTAGCTGTGGGTTGTCTGCTTCCGCTTTATCAGGCTTAAGATTTGCAATCCCGAAAGTTGTCCAAGGCGTTGCAGATCAACTGTTCCTTGATGACCGGGAACAAATATTAAAAGACTATTTTTCCTACCGTGAAATAGAATTTACCGGCAATTGGACAGAAAAAGCGATTGCCTCCGCTGAGTTGTAAAGAAAGGATGGCGCATATGCCCGGTTTAACAACACATATTTTGGATTTAACACATGGCAAACCTGCTGAACATGTAAAAGTACAGTTATTTAAATTTGATCCGGCAACATCAAGGTGGCGGTGTCTTGCCAAAACGGTAACAAATAAAGACGGCCGGACGGATGCCCCACTGTTATCTGCTGAGAAAATAGATTCCGGCTTGTATCAGCTTGTTTTTTCTATCGGTGATTATTTCTGCAGCCAGGGAGCAAATCTTCCGGACCCGCCTTTTTGGGGTGAAGTGCCTGTCCGGTTCAACATTTCTGATCCGGCTGCCGGTTACCATATTCCGCTATTGATTTCTCCCTGGGGGTATCAGACCTATCGCGGAAGTTAAAAAGGGAAGAGGCAGTTTGAACGGCCTTCACCGTTTAAACGGACGCTCCCCCTTATGCTTGATCGATCACCCCGAGCATTTCCAAACCATGGTAAATACCGGATTCGGTAACGCTTGTCGTCCGGTGTTTTGCATAAGCAAACAGTCCGGGGTTGCTGTTTGCCATCGCAAAACTTTCGCCGACTGCCTCCAGCATTTCTTTATCGTTCATGCCGTCCCCAAACGCAACGGCTTTTTCTTTTGGAATGCCGAGGATATCCAGGGTTTTGGCTACAGCCATGCCTTTATTCACTTTATCAAGAATAACGTCGTAACAATGCCTGAATCCATCAATGTTGACCTGGGATAAATGCAGGCCGGGCAAATCTGCATACAATGCGGCGCCGTTTCCCCGGACATTCACAAGCGTAATGCCCAATACTTGATCAAGTACTGCCGGTGTAAAAGGGGCGTTTTGGCGAAGGTGGATTTTTTTTATAAAACTTTTCACTTCAGGCACATCAAAAGAAGTGATAAAGTTTTGCCGGTCCGTATACAAAACGACTTCATGTCCGTGCTTTTCGGCAATGCCAATAAATTTATCGACAATTTTAGGGTCCATTACCGTTTTAAAAAGGTTTTTTCCTCTATAGACAGCAAGTGTGCCGTTATAGCCGATCGCGGATTCGATTTCCAGTTCGTCCATCAGCCACGAAATTTCATGAAGCGGCCTCCCGGTTGCCAGGAAGACTTCCATGCCGTGCTTTTTTGCTTTGACCACGGCCTTTTTTGTTGAAGGCTGGATCGTATCTTCCGGTGTCAAAATCGTTCCGTCTACATCTAAAAAAAGTGCTTCATAGTGTCCCATCATTTCGCTCCAGTATGTATAATTTTTCACTTTTACTTTACCACAAATAAAAATGAATGTGAAAAACTTCGCTATTGTTGTTTGTCTACCAATCTTCATGCTATCATGAAAGCATATGATTACAGAATATAAAATGCGGGGTGCATGAAAACATGAATAAAGGGAACAGTCCTTCTTACCAACCGAAAAGTGATAAAAATTTTACGGCGCTGATTATCACCGTTTCCCTTATCGCAAATATTATCATTTTGCTGCTCTTTTTTACGAACATCGGTTACAAGGGTAAAGTAGGATTTGATATTTATATTTTGCCGAGGATGAACGCCGTTTTTAACAGCTTTACGTTTATTTTTCTCGTCTGCGCGCTCATCGCCATTAAACGGAAAAATATCAATGTGCATAGAGGATTTGTACTGGCCGCTTTTGCGTCAACGTTTTTGTTTTTGCTTTCTTATTTGACATTCCATTATCTTTCGCCTGAAACGGCAAGATATGGCGGGGAAGGGGCAATCCGGTTCATCTATTTCTTTATCTTGATTACCCACAGTTTTCTCGCGGCCATTATTGTTCCGCTTGCTTTGTTCGCACTTGTGTGGGGATGGACAATGCAGGTGAAAAAGCACAAAAAAATTGTCCGTTGGGCGATGCCAATCTGGCTTTATGTCAGCATCACCGGCGTGATCGTTTACTTGATGATGGCACCGTATTATTAAAGAACAGTACACCAGCCGCTGGTCCGGCTGGTGTTTTTTTTGTGCAACTTTTGTCATAAATTCTTGTTTTTTATCGAAAATAAAAGGCTGGACATGTATAATAATAGGGTACAGGAAGAAGATTTTTGAAGGAGGGGTACATATTTGATGGTCTGGACATTGGTAATTTTATTTGCGGTATCCGTTGTGTTGCTGATCATGTCCATCTTTAAAACGCGGAACCGTGCGAAAGAGGAACAGCAGGAATTGGAAACGGTGCATTTGGCACTCATGGATGAAATCAATCATCTGAAAGACGGCATCCGGACGCTTGAACTGGAAATGGACATTCTTGAAAAAGAAGCCGGCATCCAGCTTTCTGCCTTTGATAAACAGTTCAGGCTTGAAGTGCTGGATTTATATAAACGCAACTACTCTATTGAAAGCATTGCAGAAAAAAAACAAGTGACAAAAGCGGAAATTGAGGAAATTCTGGCCCCGTTTATGGCGGCGAAAAACGAAAGGAGCAAGGTTGCCGGTGGGAATGAATAAATTGAGCAGCTTTGCCGCAGGGATTTTGCTCGCCACGGCTGTAACAGGCGCCGTTTATTTTTCCGAAACAGGCAAAGCAGCGGACAATACGGTGAAAAAAACAAATACGGCTGAAACTGCAAAACTCTCCAACAGCCAGATGAAAGACAAACTAGAGCATGCAGGATATGTCGTTCAAACCAAGGCTGCATATGACAAAGATCTGGCTGATGCGAAGTCATCCGCTGAAAAATCCGCGAAAACCAAAACCGTCAACCGGGTTGTGTTCCAGGTGACGGATGGGATGACGAGCATTGATGTCGGCAAATTGCTTGAGAAAGCTAATATCGTGGATGATGCATTTCAATTCAGTAAAGATGTCGAAAAGAAGGGTGTTGAGAATCATCTTCGCCCTGGTACTTATGTCGTGGACAGCACGATGAGTTACGATAAAGTGATTTCAACCATTTTTAAAAAATAATCATGAAGCTAGCTGCCTGCCGTACTGCGGACCGGGCAGCTTTTTTTGCGCCGTTTTTCCGGTTTACGAAATTTTCACTGCAATAGTATGATTTTAAATGTTAAAATAAAGAAAACAAGGAGGGAAGACAACTGTGAAAAAGACAAAATTAGTAGTTGCAGGCGTTGGGCATGTCGGTTCGTATGTGCTTGCAAATGCGATGAAACTGGGCCTTTTTTCGGAAATTGCTGTATTGGATAAAAAGAAAGGGGTCGCATTTGGGGAAGCGCTCGATTGGAGACATGCCACGGCACTTACATATATGCCAAACACAAGCGTGAAAGCAGGGGATTACTCGGAATGCGCCGATGCGGACGTCATTATTTGTGCAGCAGGGCCAAGCGTGCTTCCGTCGGAAAAAGACGAAATGCCGGACCGGGCAGGGCTTGCCAGGACGAATGCCGCCGTGGTGCGGGAAGTCATGGCAGGGATTACGAAATATACAAAAGAAGCTGTCATCATTTTCATTACAAATCCGCTTGATACGATTGTCTATATTGCTGAAAATGAATTTGGCTATTCGAAAGGGCGGATATTCGGAACAGGCACCATGCTTGACTCGGCCCGCCTCCGCCAGCTTGTTGCCGAAAATTACAGCATTGATCCGAAAAGTGTAACGGGTTATATGATGGGCGAACACGGGTTTACCGCATTTCCGGTTTTCAGTCGTTTAAATGTACAGGGATTCCGTGAAAAAGAACTGGACAGCGTGTTTAAAGGAAAAGAACCGTTGGACAGGGAAGCTTTCAGACAAAAGGTGGTGAAAACTGCTTTTGATGTCCTGAATGGGAAAGGGTGGACCAATGCCGGTGTTGCTGAAGCTGCAGTGACATTGGCAAAAGCCGTGATGCTGGATGAAAAAAGCATTTATCCGGTTTCAGCCACTTTGCATGGTCAGTACGGATATAACGGTGATGTCGCTTTAAGCATACCAAGTGTCATCGGCCGTAACGGGATCGAACAACAGCTTGAAATTGAACTCGATGAACAGGAAACATCCTGGCTGCACGAATCGGCAAAATCGATCCAAAATACAATGGCATCGGTAAAAACCGGAAAATCGTATATTCAGGCTTGATCTAAAAAATCCGCTGCATTATACAGCGGATTTTTTAGGTGAAAACGATTCTGGCCAAAGATAATCTCTGGGTACA
The DNA here is from genome assembly GCF_025905465.1 of Weizmannia sp. WK01. Taxonomy (NCBI): domain Bacteria; kingdom Bacillati; phylum Bacillota; class Bacilli; order Caryophanales; family Bacillaceae; genus Heyndrickxia; species Weizmannia sp. WK01. Next base: position 1,800,226 of record NZ_CP109616.1, read on the forward strand.
AGGGAAAAGGAGTGGCCGGGCAACTCCGCAATGTGATGATTTTTATCTAGTTAACATAATATATATTATAGCTAGTTGAGGAGTAAAACGAAATTTTGTCTCAAAAAAGAAGATTACTTTAAACATTGAGACAGAAACAATTTTTCCGTGAAACACAATCTTTATTGCATCTTTTCATCTCATCAGGATTTCGGTTTGTCCGGTATGCGTTTCATTGATCGTTCCAGGTTTATTCCATCACTCAGGGTTGTTGCGTTTTCATCTCCAGTTACATTTTCGCACATGCTTTCATTGAATCATCTAATCTTGGTTTGTTCTTTTATTTGCAATCCCTGCACATTCTTTTGCCTTAAAATTCTTCTTCTGGCTGATTTTCCTATATTTGTGCATGAATGAGCATTCCTCATCGGTTTCATTTTTCGCCTGCCTTTTCTTTAAAATAACTGCAAGTGTTTATCCTTTTTTGATGGTTTTAAACCTGTCTATTGATATAAGTCGATTTTTCGAACTGTTCTTTCCTTTTATTGTAAACCTTTTCTTGCGGTGATACACTAAAAATTGTAAAGAAAAGTAAACGCATACTTTTTCTAAGAATATATCCATCAGGAGGCATGCATCATGTCAGGCAGAGTTGCAGTGATTACAGGCGCCGGCAGCGGGATTGGCCGGGAAACCAGTTTAACTTTTGCACGTAAAGGCGATTCCGTTGTGGTTACCGATATTGATGAAGAAAAAGGGCTTGAAACGGTGGAATTGATCAAACAAGAAGGCGGAGATGCTGTTTTTGCCAAGACGGATGTTTCCAAATTCGAAGAGGTTGAATCACTTGTCAATCAGGCGGTTGAAATATACGGGACGATTGACGTGATGTTCAACAACGCTGGAATCGGCACGCTCGGGCATATCCTGAGCCTGAAAATAGAAGATTACTTGCGTGTCATTGATGTCAATCAGCACGGCGTTGCATACGGAGTCATTGCTGCCGGCAGAAAAATGCGCGAGCTGGATATCAAGGGCGTTATTATCAACACAGCTTCCGTATTCGGATATTTGGCCAGCTTCGGTACTTTCCCATATCAGGCTGCAAAAGGCGCAGTCCGGATGATGACCCAAAATGCTGCGCTTGAACTAGCACAATACGGTATTCGCGTCGTCGGCATTGCACCGGGCAGTGTGGATACGCCGATTATACAGGCATATAAAGATGCCGGAATGACACAAAAAATGACAGAACAGCAAATGCGCAAAAAACTGATCCGTCCTGAAGCCATTGCAAATGCGGTTTATCTATTAACGCTTGAAGAAGCAGATGTCATTAACGGAAGTGTTGTCATGCTTGATGACGGCTATGCTTCTTTCAAATAACTTTCTTCATTTGTTTTTTTCACACGTCCCCTATTCCTCCCCGTTCCGTTCAAAAGGGCCTCCTCCCTTTTGAACCGGATGTGGATATCCCCCTCTCTATTTCTTTAATCTTATGGCCACCTGCACGAAAAAGTGAAAATCCAAACGCTATACGATAGCAAATGAACCTTAGCGCAGCGGTTCTTTTTGTCATTTTAGTGGCAAATTATGTTACAATATTCATACAGCTCTCGTTGTGGGTCTGGCTGTCTTCGTCCACTCCTGGGCGATTTGAAAGAAATTACGAGAAAGTGGGAGTATGTATGGGAAGTCAATCATTTACATCAGCGCCGTTAGAGGCAGAAAATCCTTTTTTTCGCCGTGCGCTGTTTACGTTCAGCGGTGCGCATTTTTTAAATGACCTGGTGACAACCGGCATGGTCCCTGCCCTTGTTGTCATGTACAAGCATGCGCTCCATTTGAATTATACGCAATCCACTTTAATTGTGCTGGTTTCTTATTTTACTTCATCGGTCACACAGCCGGTTTTTGGCATACTGACGGACCGGAAACCACGGGTCTGGCTTTTTTCGTTTGGTGTCTTTTTATCGATTGCCGGCCTGAGCCTAACCGCAATTGCGCCATCACTCACATGGCTTTTGCTTTTTATTGCGCTTTCCGGATTCGGGTCAGGCGTCTTTCATCCGGAAGCATCACGCGGCACCCATTTTGCGTCCGGGTATAAAAAAGGATTGGCACAGGCAATATTCCAGGTTGGTGGAAATGCCGGACAGGCTTTCGGGCCGCTTATGATTCCGCTCTTTTTGGTACATACCGGCATACACGGCCTGATCTGGTTGCTTCCGGTTGCTCTTTTATCCCTTATTTTAACCGCCCCTTTACTTGGCTGGATGAACAGCAAAGTGCAAAATATCCAGCGCCGGAGAAAAGAAATCGCCGGAAAAAACCATATTCCCGGCGTCATCCTGCTTGTTCTGGTCATTATTTTGCGTTCCTGGTGCCAGGTCGGGGTTGTCATTTTTCTTCCGTTTTACATGAAACATGCAAGCTTGGAAATGAGCGAACTATTGAACTTTGTCTTTGTCGGGGCCGGGGCACTGGGCACACTTTTTGGCGGCATGATTTCGGACCGGGCCGGCATGAAACGGCTGCTTGTCGTGTCCATGTTCCTTGCCACGCCTTTTGCACTGCTGCTTCCGCATTTAAGCGGCTGGCTGGCTGTACTCGATTTGCTCTGTTTCGGTTTCAGCGTCCTTTCAAGCTTTTCTGTCGGCGTGATCTATATGCAAAAGCTGTTGCCTAAAAATATCGCGCTTGCATCCGGCCTGTCAATTGGTTTCGGGGTCGGCGCCGGCGGGATCGGTTCAGTTTTCATGGGCGGCGTTTCCGATATGTTCGGGGTTGCCAGTGTATTTACCATTTTATCTTTCTTGCCCATGATCGGTGCTGTTATATCCTGCTTCTTGCCAAACGAAAAAAGGCTCGCAAATTAAAAAGTGGTATACACATTTTCGCATGTTTCAGCTGTCGGTTCGTAAAAACAATGCAATTTATACCGGGCAACGAACGGCTGGTCGTACCATGTGGGCGGGCAGTCCCCCTGCGGCCTGAAATACCATAAACTGTATTTGGCGGGCCAATGCCTTTCGCCGTTAATCGCACGTCTGGCCAACCGCCGTTCGCTTTCCCGTGCCCGCTGGTAAAAATATCCGTGAATCACTGCTTCAAAAGCATGCGGCTGATAAACCATTTGCGGAATGGTCCGGAGTCCGATAAAATCCGAACAATTCGCCCTGATCCGGTTTACGCCGACATTGCCGACAAGCAGCATGCCAAGCTGCCCCTCTCCTTCTGCTTCCGCCCTTAAAAGCCGTGCCAGTAAATCGATGTCTGCACTTGATGCCTTTACGACTGCCATTTTAAGCCTCCCTGAATTTGCAAATTGCGCACAAGTTTCGCTTTTTATCTTATGCCGCAAAACACAAAAAGAGAACCCCGCCTGTGTCCGGAATAAATCAAGCACCCGGGCGGAAAACACCGGATGCTTGATGTTTGTTAAATCGGAAGAGTACCGGGCTTTAAGTTTGGGCGCACGGCACAAAAGGGCAATCGGCAGAAACGGATCCTGCAAATTAAAAATTGGTTTCTAAAAATACCGGACAGTGGTCACTGCCCATGATCTCCGGATACATGCCGGCATCTTTTAAACGGCCGGCCAGTCTTTTGGATACGAGAAAATAGTCAATCCGCCAGCCGATATTCCTTTCCCTCACTTTGTTCATATAAGACCACCATGTATAAGCGCCTTCCCGCTCAGGATAAAAATACCGGAACGAATCAATAAATCCGCTGTTCAGCAGCCCGGTCATTTTACCGCGTTCTTCCGCTGTAAACCCAGAATTGCCAACGTTATTTTTTGCATTTTTTAAATCTATTTCCTGATGGGCAACGTTCATATCGCCGCATACAATGACTGGCTTCTTTTTGTCAAGCTCCGTTAAATAGGCCCGCATCCGGTCTTCCCATTCGAGGCGGTAACCGAGGCGGGCTAGATCGCGCTGGGAATTCGGCGTATAAACATTAACCAAATAAAAATCTTCATATTCGAGTGTCAAAATCCGGCCTTCCGGTTCTGTCCGATCTTCGCCGACGCCGTAGCGCACGGAAAGCGGCTCTTTTTTTGTAAAAACGGCCGTGCCTGAATACCCTTTCCGCTCGGCATAATTCCAATATTGATAATAGCCGTCCAAATCAAGGGCGATCTGCCCTGCCTGCAGTTTCGTTTCCTGCACGCAAAAAATGTCGGCGTCCGTTTCTGCAAAAAATGCAAGAAACCCTTTTTTTACACAGGCGCGGAGCCCGTTCACATTCCAAGAAACAAATTTCATCCCCGGTTTCTCCTCCATTGCATTTAAAAGTTCAGCTGTTTTAATGCTTGATAAACCGCAGCGACGTCCGCTTTTCCGGTTCCGTCTGCTTTCGCCCGGCTGTATGTTTTTTCGGCTGCATCCGCCAGTGGCAGCGACATACCGGCTTTTTTGATTTCCTCTTTTGCAAGGCCAAGATCCTTTGCCATTAATTCGAGCATAAATGCAGCCGGAAAATCTTCTTGTAAAAATGCCTTCTTTTTCATTTGGAAAATAGGTGTATTGCATGCAGAAGCCGAAATCATTTCAATCAGATCCTTCTTTTCAAGCCCTAGTTTTTCCCCGAAGAGAATGGCTTCGGACGCTCCCTCGATCGTCAGGCCGAGCAGCAAATTAATCGATAATTTCGCGGCACTGCCTTTTCCGTTTTCGCCAAAATGAATGATGGTTTTTCCTAATACTTCAAACATGGGGCGCACAGCATCAATCTCTTCTTTCCGGCCGCCGGCAAGAATGACGAGATTCCCTTCTTTTGCAGGCTGTACTGAACCCGATACCGGTGCATCAATAAAATGCCCGCGCTTTTCTTCCACCCATTTGGCAAAACGGATGGAATCGGAAGGGCTGACGGTACTCATATCCACGACTGTTTTCCCTTTCGTAAGGCCGGCAAGCACCCCGTCCTCTCCTTGTAAAACGTTTTCTACTGCCGCGGCATTGGTCAGCATCGTGACAATGACGTCTGCATTTTCGGCGATGTCTTTCGGCGTTTTGCAAACGGCTGCGCCGGCTTCAGCTAGTTTTTCCGTTTTCTTAATTGTGCGATTATACACAAACAAATCGAAATGCGCATCTAAAAGGCGGCGGGCCATCGGAGATCCCATATGCCCTAGACCGATCCAACCTATCTTCATGACAAAAGCCTCCATATTTAGACAAATTCACCTGAAAAGCCATAAGCTTTAAAGGGATATTCTGTTCTTATTCTAATGTTAAAGAAAAAATGCGGCAAGAAATACGCAATTTTTGTAGAAATATTTGGTGTTTGTATTGAAGAAAAAAGCGGTATTATACAAGTACAATCGATGTTCGCCAATCCTTGTGTGGGGGGGTGGGAAAAGTGAAAATCAAAGTCGGAAGCTGGAATATGTTAACGCTTCAAGATAAGTTATCGATTTTAAAGGCCATCAGCCGGAGAAACAAACATGGGCATCAGTAAAAGGCGCCAGTACGAAGCAGGCGCCTTTTTCCATTTTGTTTAAGAGCTCCCCGTTCTTTACGGGCATAACTCTTCATACAGCCGGATATATGCATTTGCAGAATGTACCCAGCTGAAATCAAGCCCCATCACCCGTTCAGATAACGACTGCCATGTTTTCGGCTGGTAGCGGAAAAACCAAACGGCCCTTTCAATCGTGTACAGCATATCGTGCGCGTTATAGTTTGTGAACGAAAACCCGTTGCCTTCGCCCGTGAATTCATTGTACGGCTTTACGGTATCTTTCAGCCCGCCGGTTTCACGCACAAGCGGCAATGTGCCGTACCGCATGGCGATCAGTTGCCCGATGCCGCACGGTTCAAATTTGGATGGCATTAAAAACAAGTCACTGCCCGCATAAATTTTATGGGAAAGGGCTTCATCAAAATAAATATGTACGGATACCTGACCTGGATACTGGCTTTCAAGATGCCGGAATGCTTCCTCGTACTGATGCTCGCCTGTGCCAAGAAGTACAAACTGGACATTTAAACTTAACATCTCATGGATCACATGCAGCACCAGATCGATGCCTTTTTGTTCTACCAGCCTTGTCACCATTGATATAACGGGAATGCCGGAATCCACTTGCAAATGGAAGGCTTCCTGCAAGGCTTTTTTATTCTTTAATTTTCCCGGGTAGTCCTCATATGTAAAGAACAGTGCATCGTCTGTTTTGGGATTGTAAGCATCCGTATCAATCCCGTTGATAATGCCTTCCAAGCGGTTGCTTTTCATCCGCAAAAAGCCGTCAAGATTTTCCCCGTAATACGGCGTCTGGATTTCCCGGGCGTATGTCGGGCTGACGGTTGTAATGGCGTCTGCATAAGCAATCCCTGCCTTTAAGTAGCTGACATTCCCGTAAAATTCAAGACCATCCACATGGAAATATAATTCGCTTAAATCGAGCAGATCTGACAGGACACTTTTTGGAAATACCCCCTGGTAGCGCAAATTATGAATCGTAAACATCGTTTTGATGCCCTGGTAGAAAGGATGGCTGGAAAAATGCGCTTTTAACAGTACGGGAATCGGCCCGGTTTGCCAGTCATGGCAATGAATGACATCCGGTTTTTCATTCAAATAAGGAAGGGCTTCAAGCACTGCACGCGAAAAAAAGGCGAACCGTTCGCCATCATCGAAATAGCCGTAACTCCCATGCCGTTTAAAATAATACTCGTTGTCCAAAAAATAATAACGGATCCCCCCTTCTTCCAATGTTTCAATCCCGCAATACTGCTTCCGCCATCCAACCGGCACGGTCAGGCTGGTCATAAAGGAGAGGCGCGCTTTCACTTCAGGCTGTAAATCTTCATATTTCGGCAGGATGACTACCGGATGGATCCCCGCTTTTTTCAAAGCTTTGGGCAATGCCTGGATCACATCGCCCAACCCCCCTGTTTTAATAAATGGTGCGCATTCTGAAGCAGCAAATAATACGTTCATCTTGTCTCCTCCATCAAATGATCTCTTTTTTGGATAATACTGTCGGATGCGACGGGGTCCCGACAACCACCTTATGCTGGGTAACGGCTACCTGCTTGTCTGCGATGACATTTTCCAATACCGCATCTTCTTCCACTTCTGATTTTTGCATGATGATACTGTTTTTCACGACTGTTCCTTTTTTGATTTTTACGCCGCGGAAAATAATACTGTTTTCCACCGTCCCTTCAATTAAACAGCCGTTCGCAATAAATGAATTTTTTACGTCCGCTGTTTGTCCGTATTTTGTCGGCGGCTCATGTTTGATCTTGGTCAGAATTTCCCAGTCGCTGTAAAAGAAAGCGCGGATCGTATCCGGGTCGAGCATGGCCATGTTTGCCGCGTGGTAACTGTCCATGGAGTGGATAAAGATCATATTGCCGCGGTGGTGATACCCCTTAATTTTAAATTTATGGACATTCGCTTTGATCGCATCCCGCAAAAAGTCATATTCTCCGTTTTCATAACAGGTTTGGATGAGATCCATCAGCAACGGTTTTGACAGCACATAGGTTTCCAGGCAGACAAGATCACCCTTTTGCGGAGCGGTAAACAGTTCGATGTCCCGTACGTTGTCCTCTTTATCTACCACTACTTGATGATAGTTCGGTTTTTGGATCGGCTCCCCGTCATATTTTCTGTATACAACGGTGATATCCGCCTGGCTTTTCTCATGGGATGCGACCAGCTCACAAATATCGAGTTTGCTGACGTTGCTTCCCGGCGAGATGATGACAAGGTCTGCCGAGGCCCGTTCAAAGAATTCGCGATGATCATAAAAGCCCTGGATATCCCCCTTCAATTTTGCATCATCGGCAACCGGCGGCAGGATAAACAGCCCGCCGTCGTACCGGTCCAAATCCCATTCCTTTCCGGAACCAATATGGTCTATGATCGATCTGCCGTTGTCTTTCGTAAAAACGGCAACCTGGGTAATTTCAGCATGAATGAGATTGGAAAGTGCAAAATCAATGAAGCGGTATCTGGCGCCGAACGGAACGGAAGCAAGGCAGCGGTGTTTTGTCAGCTCCTTTAAAATCGGCTTTTCATTGATCAAATTGATAACTCCTAGTACGTTCGTCATGTTTCACCCGTCCCTCTTTATAAAACTTCTTTTATTTCCGCTTCTTCGCCGTTTTGCGGACAGCTGTACAACTGAATATCATTTGGTTTTGAAGGCGTGATTTTTTTGCCGTTTTCAATGACGGTGCCGCTTGCAATAATGGCGCGTTCGATGGTCACATTGCTGCCGATCGTGACATTCGGCATGATGACGGAATCCTGGATTGTACTGTTTTTGCCAATATAAACATGATCCGAGATGACAGAATGGAAAACATTCCCGTAAATCCAGCTGCCTTCGTTGATGAGTGCGTTTTTAATATTGGATTGGGGCGCAATATATTGCGGAGGATGGTTCGCATCTCCGGTGAAAATGCGCCAGTCCGGATCATCCAGATCAAATGCCGGTTTTTCTTCCAGCAAGTCCATATGTGCTTCCCAGAAGCTTTGAACCGTGCCGACATCTTTCCAGTAACCTTCAAATTTATAAGCATACATTTTCTTTTTATCTTTCAGCATTTTCGGAATAATATCTTTCCCGAAGTCGTGCGAGGAAGCGCTGTTTTTCTCGTCCTGTATTAAATATTCGCGCAAAAGCTTCCAATTAAATAAATACACGCCCATAGACGCGAGATTACTCTTTGGGAATTTCGGTTTTTCTTCAAATTCAACAATTCTTCCTTCTGCGTTTGTTACCATAATGCCGAAGCGCCCTGATTCCTGCCACGGGACTTCAATTACGGCAATACTCGCCTGCGCCCCTGCTTCCATATGCGATTTTAACAGTTTCCGATAATCCATTTTATAAATATGATCGCCTGAAAGAATGACAACATATTCCGGGTTGTAGTGGTCAATATACTGGATATTTTGGTAAACCGCATTGGCTGTCCCCTTATACCATTCGCCGCCGTCTTTCCCTACATACGGCGGCAGCACGGCTGTTCCGCCGAAATTTTTGTCAAGGTCCCATGCTTTCCCGTTTCCGACATACGAGTTTAAAAGATGGGGTTCATATTGCGTCAGCACACCGACCGTATCAATGCCCGAGTGCATGCAGTTGCTTAGTGAAAAATCAATAATTCTGTACTTGCCGCCAAAAGGCACTGCCGGTTTTGCCAGCTGGGACGTCAAATCCCCGAGCCTTGTTCCCTGTCCGCCTGCTAAGAGCATTGCCATCCATTTCTTTTCTGCCATTATTTTTTGCCACCCCTTTGCCGTTTTTTTGATTGCTTTTTAAAGATCAATGCACTGAGTGGGGGAATGCTGATTTCCATACTGTATGGCTGGTTATGAAAAGGCTCCTTATCCACTTGGATTGCTTCTTTGTTCAACAAACCACTGCCGCCGAACCGTTCATCATCCGTATTGAAAATTTCGATATATTTCCCAAATGAAGGCACGCCGATTCGGAATTTGTCATATTTGATTTTTGAAAAATTACAGAGGACGATGCAATAATCCCCTTTCCGCTTCCCTCTTCTCATAAAAATTATGATGCTCTGCCTGCGATTATTCGGATCAATCCATTCAAAACCTTCAGGGTCATGGTCCAAGCGCCACAAGCTTCTTGTGTTTTGATAAAATGCGTTCAAGGCTTTTGTAAACTGAAAGAAGGTACGGTGCGTTTCAAAATCCAGCAGCATCCAATCCAGCTGCGTCAGGTCTTTCCATTCGTCAAACTGTCCGAATTCGCTTCCCATGAATAATAATTTTTTACCCGGATGTGTCATAAAATAAGCATAAAGAAGGCGTAAATTTGCAAATTTTTGCGGGAAATCCCCGGGCATTTTATTGAGCAGCGATTTCTTCCCGTAAACCAGTTCATCATGCGAAAAAGGCAGTACATAGTTTTCCGAAAAAGCATAGTACATGGAAAAGGTGAGGAGATCATGGGCATCAGGCCTTTTTTCCTCCGGTGTCTGCATATAGGTGAGCACATCATGCACCCAGCCCATATTCCATTTATAATTAAAACCGAGCCCGCCCGCGTAAACCGGCGCTGTTACGAGCGGCCACGATGTTGCTTCTTCTGCAATCATTAAGGCATGCGGAAACATTTTAAAAACGGCTTCATTTAATTTTTTGATAAACTCGACAGCTTCCAAATTGACATCACCGCCATATTGGTTTGTCAATTTCTTTTCGTCTCCCCTGTCATGGTTTAAATAAATAAGAGAAGAAACTGCATCCACCCGGAAGCCATCAATATGATAAACGTCTATCCAAAAAATGGCGTTGGAAATAAGAAAACTGAAAATTTCAGGTTTCTGAAAGTCAAAATTGTATGTACCCCAAATCGGCCGTTCTGCCATGTCAGGGTCTGCAGGCTCGAACAGCGGTGTTCCGTCAAAGCGCCCGAGTCCGTGGGCGTCTTTGCAGAAATGGACGGGAACCCAGTCTAAAATCACCCCGAGGCCGTTCTGATGGCATTTGTCGATAAAATACATGAAATCTTCCGGCTTCCCGTACCGGCTTGTCGGTGCATAGAAACCGGTAATCTGATAGCCCCATGACCGGTCAAACGGATGCTCCATCATCGGCATGAGCTCGATATGCGTATAGCCATGCCCGGCAATGTATGGGACCAGTTCGTCTGCCATTTCACGGTAGGTGTAAAAATCGCCATTGGCTTTTTTCTTCCATGAACCGAAATGCATTTCATAAATCAGCATCGGCTCGTGGTACGGATCGGATTTTGCTTTGTGGCTCATCCATTTTCTATCCTGCCACTGATATGTGCCGGGATCATAAATGACAGATGCCGTTTTCGGACGCACTTCCGAATAGAACGCATATGGATCCGCTTTAAAAAAAGTGTTGCTGGAAGGCCCTGTAATTTCATATTTATACAGCTCACCCGGCGCGAGATCCGGAATAAACAACACCCAGATGCTCGAATCTTTTAGTCGTTTCATTTGGTGTTTGCTGCCGTCCCAGCCGTTAAAATCGCCGGCTACGGCAACGGCTTGCGCATTCGGCGCCCAAACTGCAAACCGCACGCCCTTTTTTCCTTCATACTCCATGACATGTGCCCCGAACAAAGTATAGCTTTCGTAAAGGGTGCCTTCGTGGAATAAATAAAGCTCGAAATCAGTGGGCAGGACTTGTTGCGAATACTTAACTGAGTTTTCCAATGTCACACCTCCGCTATTTCAGCATACTTTTACTATTCGTTATGAATTTTACGAATCCTGCAAAAAAAGCCGTCTAATTTTGTCGAAATGGAAACAATATGATTTTATTTGCAAATTCGTCATTCCGTTTTTCAATAGACGCCCATGCTGCAGTGAACGCTGCATCAGTGGAAAAAGAAAATCAGCCGGCGTATATTTTCAGAATAGAAAAAAGCTGTTTTAAATGCGCCGCATTGGTTTGACATGCAATGAATATGCGGGTCGCGACTTAAAACAGCTTAAAATCGGCTGTTCAATTGTTTAACGGACGTCCATTGTTTTGAAGAACTGGTACGCCAAAGAAACAGACCAGGCAAGCGGTTTATTTCCATTCGGCACGTACTTGCCGCCGATATAAAGTTCCGGGATTTCCCAATTTTCCGTAATGATGCTTTTGGTTTTTTCCACATATTCATTTGCCTTATCATACATACCCAGTTCATAGAAACATAAACCAAGCCATGGAAAACCAAAGCACCATTCGGCTTCGGCGCCTTCATTATAGTATTGGTCGTTGACATAGCGGATCACGCCGTATTTCCGTTCAAGCGTTGTGGTGACATCTTCCAGTATTTGAAGCGCCATATCTCGGCTGACAATCCGGTAAGGGTAAATGAGAGACAGTAAAGCAAGGTCGGTCGGTTTGCCTGCGCTCTCCCGCGGCAGCAGTTTATAAAGTGTTTCTTCCCCTTTTTCAATCAGCCCATCCTCCACATGCACGAGCATCCTGACTGCTTTTAAGCCGGCAACGCATGCCCCGACACTTGAAGCATGCACTTCCATATTCTCTTCCCACATCCCGTTATCTTCGGCCTGCCAATATTCCAGACACTCGAGATAGTCAACCAGTTTTTGGATAATCTCCAAATCTTTCTGGCTGCGGATGATTTTTTGGCCGTGGTGGACGCCTTCCCCTACGCCCCAAAGGAAAGCACCGATAGCATCGTTTTGGGCATGGCCCCATTCTTGCGGGAGTTCCTCGAGGTCAGTGGAATAGCGGGCGTGGATATATTCGTATAAATACCGTGGCCTTTTCTTTGTATGAATGTCAATTTTCCACTCATAGCGGATAAACAGATCAAGCAATGCCTGGTATGCTTTTTCATAATACGGGGACGGCGTGGCTAAAAAAGGCAGAACGGTATATACGACATCTCTGATCCAAACATAATGGTAGTCGGAAGACAAACTGGCGGTATAGGCACCGTTTGGCAGGCGCATCCGGTCAATGACCTCAACAGCTTTTTCGATGTTCATCAATCTTCACCTCCAAAAAGTTGATCCATACCATTAGTGTTGGCAAGAGGCTGATCCTTTTATAACCATTCCAACATAACTCCCCTGTTTTAAAGCGCTTTCAAGAAGATCTTTGCTTTTTGCAGATGCATTCAAGCCGGGAAAAGCCGTGATTTGACAAACGGCGTTGCTGCCATTGCCAGCCATTTCTTTTCCTGGACGGTTGTTTTTTATATATTATGTCTGCATTTGTTGGATGATTATATAGAAAGCCTAATCAAGCCCGATTTTTTTGCCCGTTTCTGCCCGCTTGAATTCCGGCATCCCGGAGTTTTTTCCGTTCCTTTCCCTTAAATGCTTGTTTTGGTTTTTGTTTTTATTGTGTTATCAGCACACAGTGTAATTTGATTATTTAGGCGCGGCATGGTTTCCAATTTGGCATAATTGCGGCTTTGATCATTTTCTGTTATTAGTACAATGTGCCATACGTACATCTTAACCTTGATATGGATGGGGAAAATGTGACAATGTATGAGTTTTTAGCACATTGTGTCTTTTGATTTTTTTGCTCTGCCTTTCAGCCGGATTTTGCCCAAAACACACAGGATGTGTAATTTTGCCCTTTCTGCACAAGCTAGAATTGATATTCGGTATGAATATCAGCGGTATCCAAATCCTTCCAAGAGGTGATCGTATGAGCTACAAAGACCAGTTGGATCCGCATTCCGAGTTGTTCCATTACAACTGGACGCGGCGGAAACATACAAATTCCCAGGTCAATGGCGAGACGGAAGTTACACAAAACACCATCATCTTGAGGAGCAATGCAAAAGCGCATCGCTGGTGAGGATACTAAAAAGGCCGGGATGATTCCCGGCCTTTTTTGGTTGTGGTAATAAACGGAAATCCGCCAAAACGCTTGTTTTTCGTTTAAAATCATGCTATATTGGTATAGCGATGAGCTGAATTGCATAAGCCGGCAAGGCAACCTTTTTGGAATGCACAATGTGGAGTGCAAGCCTTAGCCGCCGCAAGAAAGATTGGAAAAAAGCGCCCCGGACCGGGCGCTTTTTTCATGTTTATATGGCCGCCACATAGGTTTCTTCTCGCCATGCTTCATGCATGGACTGAACAATAAAATCAACCGGGCGGGCTCCCGAAATCGCATATTTCCGGTTGATGACCATAAAGGGGGCAAAATCCGCGCTCAATAGATCTGCTTCTGCCTGGTCTTTTTTGATATGCTCCAAGTAAACATCCGTTACAATGGCTTTTTCAGCCGCTCTTTTATTCAGTCCGGCCATTTGGGCAGCATGTAATAAATCTCCTGTACCTGGTGAAGGCTGCCGGGCATACGTTTCAAACAGTGCCTTCGCAATGAACGTCTGTTTCCCGTGTTGTTTTGCAAAGTGCAGCAATTTATGGCTCTCTTCAATATGTACTTCTTTTTCGGGGTTTTTCACGAAACTGCGAAATTCCAGTTGAATGCTTTCCCTGTGGCCAAATTGTTCCAGTGCCTCGCCAAGTCTTACAAAGGCAAGATAAGAATCTGCCGATGAAAAATCCGACCATAATTCTATTTTCATAACTTTATAGCTCCTTAAGCCTTTCAAAATCCTTGAATTTTTTTACCAGTGATGATTAAATCGTGCATGCGTCCGTCAAGCACAGCCACTTCTTTCAAATGCCCCCAAGTTTCAAACCCGAAGGATGCAAACAACTTTAAACTGGCCTTGTTTTCGCTGAAAATAAAGCCGAGCAGTGTTTCCACCCCTAGCTTCGGGCAGGCTTCCAACATTTTCCCGAGCAGGTGCTTCCCGGCTCCTTTTCCTCTCCATTTTTCGCTGACATAAATACTGACCTCAGCAGTAGGCTGGTAAGCGGGCCTTCCGTAAAAATCGCTTAAACTGATCCAGGCAGCAATCTCCCCGTCTGCTTCCAACACCCAAAGCGGCCGGCTGTCCGGGTGATGGGCTTTAAACCATGGCAACTTTTCTTCTACGGTGACCGGGACTGTGTCAGCCGTTATAATCCCGTTTCCGATGCAGGCATTATAAATGTCCAGAATCTCCTGCAGATCTTCTTCTGTGGCATTTCTGATTAGGCCATGCTGTATCATCGCTCATTTTCCCTCAATTGTAAAAGTCCCCTCCGTTTCCGGAACGGAAGCTTTGTATTATAAACAACATTTTATAATAATTTCACGTAATTGAACAGTTTTTTTATGTCCTGCACACCAGACCATGCTGAAAACACCCGGTATGAAGGCACCCGGCTGCCGGATTCCGGCGGCATTTCCGGTTTCCGAAAGGGCAGGACAGCCGCCACGGGCATCATTCAAGCTTTGTCCGCACCCAAAATATCCATAAAGTTTTTCAAAATGCCGGCGGTTAATCCCCAAATAACATAATCCCCGTAGTAATAAAAATACTCGTCCATTTGCTGGCTGTTCCATTTATATGATTTACCACCCTGAATTAAATGGAAAGGAAAATCCTGGTCAGGCTCTACCTTAAATTCAATCCGGTAACATTCCGGCGCTGTTTTGGCAAAATGCGAAAGCGGGACTGTAAAGACTTCTTCCACCTCGCCCGGATTCGGATGAAAAGGCATATCCGGCAAAAAACCCGCAAACGGAAAGATCGCGCGCCTTCCATATGATGAAACGACATAGTCAAGCGGGAATACGTTGCGGATGACAGACGCATCCATGCACAGTTCCTCGGTTGTTTCCCGAATCGCGGCTTCCATTGGGTTTTTGTCCGTCGTTTCAATTCTGCCGCCCGGAAAACAAATTTCCCCCGGCTGTTTTCTTAACTGCCGGGACCGGACTTCAAATAAAACATGAAGGCCATCGCCTTTTTGAACGAGCGGCAACAGGACCGCAAACTGGGACAAACGGTCCATCCCAAAAACGGACGGTTCCCGCCTTTTTAATTTTTCGATAATGAATGCCTCGTTCAATCGATTCCCCCCTTTTAAACCTCGTTTCCATGTTGTGAAAACAGTTTTCCCTATACCTAATATATACCACAGTTTTCAAGAAAAGGATGCATTTTTCTCCCCTCCTTTTTTCTCCCGGAGCAGAAGCCATAACAGCACAGGAATCGGGCATAATGAACAAAAAGCATGTTTTCCATAAAAAATACAGGGGAAAATGCATGCAAAAGGTTTACTTTTTCGCAAACATTGAATACAATAGTACTAGATAAAGTTTTCCCTAAGGAAACTTTTTTGTTTCAGGGTTAAAATTAAAGAAAGGGGAAACATCTATGAGTGAAAAAACGATGAGCCAAAAAATGCCAGGCCGCACGTCCCATAATACAACGAGCGCACAAGCTGTACTACGGGGGGATGTGAAAGGGTTAAAACGGATTTTGCCTTTCCTAGGCCCGGCCTTCATTGCAGGCGTTGCTTATATCGATCCCGGTAATTTTGCCACCAATATTACGGCAGGATCGAAATACGGCTATATGCTGCTTTGGGTCATTGCCTTTTCAAACTTAATGGCCGTTTTAATCCAGTCCCTTTCCGCAAAGCTCGGCATTGCAACCGGGAAAAATTTGCCGGAAGTGGCACATGACCATTTTCCAAAACCGGTGTCGATCTTTTTATGGATTCAAAGTGAGTTAGTCATTATTGCAACAGATTTGGCAGAATTTATCGGCGCAGCTTTAGGCCTGTATTTAATTTTCGGCCTTCCGCTTTTGCCGGCCGCATTGATTACAGCAGTCGGATCGTTTGCTATCCTCGAATTGCAGCGCCGCGGCTACCGATCGTTTGAGGCAGTGATTGCCGCCCTTGTGATGATTGTCGTGCTCGCTTTTGCTTTGCAAACATTTCTGGCAAAACCGGAATGGGTAAAAGTATTCGGTGGGATTGTCACGCCAAAATTCGATGGCATCCAAAGCATTGTCCTGGCTGCCGGCATTCTCGGCGCCACCGTCATGCCCCATGCCATCTATTTGCACTCTTCATTGACGCAAAACAGAATCGTCGGAAAAAACGAGCTGGAAAAAAGAAAAATTTTCAAATTTGAATTGATCGACATCATCATCGCAATGGTGATCGCCGGGGCCATCAATATGAGCATGCTTGTGATTGCGTCCAGTGTATTTTATAAAAACGGCCTTGTCGTGGAAGATCTGGATGTCGCGTTTCGTGAGTTCTACACCCATATCGGACCGGCAGCGGCGATCTCTTTCGGCCTTGGCCTTTTGATTGCAGGGCTTTCCAGCTCCTCTGTCGGCACATTATCCGGTGATGTCGTCATGCAAGGGTTTATCAACAAACGGATCAATCTTTATTTGCGCCGTGCGATCACAATGATCCCGCCGCTTCTCATTATCATGATGGGCACCAACCCGACAAGCGCGCTTGTAATAAGCCAGGTCATTCTCTCATTCGGGATCATCTTTGCCCTTGTCCCGCTGATTCTGTTCACGAGCAACAGACAGATCATGGGTGAACTGGTGAACCACCGGATAACGAGCATCATCTCGTGGATCGTGGCAGGATTCGTCGTATGCCTGAATCTGTTCCTTTTGATTGATACATTTATATAAAGTGAAACAGCCCTTCCATCAAATGGAAAGGCTGTTTTTTTATTTGCCGCTGCTTTTTCACGGCTTAGGAAAAAAGCAGCGGCATTTACCGTTTGTCCGCCATCGCATCCAGCATCCAAATATCTTTGTCAAACCGGGTCAGAAAACGGGTGAGCAGATTGACGGTGGCATTGTCCTTGTTTTCTTCCGCCAGCGGAATCCCCGTTTCCCGGATTTCCTTTGCCAACTGCGCCAAATCCTCCCTTAATTGCTGCAGCAGTTCGCCCTCTTCATTATCCGCGCTCGCTTCAACAAGCGTCTTCTGGTCAAGGAATTTCGACATGGTCGCAAGCGGCCGTCCCCCGATTGCCAAAATTCTTTCGGCAAGCACATCCATTTGTTTTGAAAATGACCGGTACAAATCTTCAAAATAAGCATGGAGCGTGAAAAAGTTTTTTCCCTGAATATACCAGTGGTAACGGTGCAGTTTGATATAAAGCACTGTAAAATTTGAAAGTTCCTGGTTTAAAAATCGGACCAGTTTTTCTTCATCCAATGCATACTTCCCCCCTTTTACAGGCCGGCCATTGATTGGTCCTCGTTAGATTTTCACCGCAGGGCTTTTCTTATGCATATTTAACGCCAAATCTCAATTTTGATTTTTTTCACAAGCTTGCGGACCAGTAAAAAGATACCGTAACCGCACAATCCACCCGTTGTATTCAGCAAAATATCATCCACATCAAAACCTCCGACATGGAAATATCCTTGAATGGTTTCCACCAAAGCCGATGCCAAAAACGACAGCAATCCCATTATCCAGACCTTTCTCAGCCGCCTGAAAAGAAAGGGCAGGAAAAACCCGAACGGCATAAACATGAAAATATTCCCAAACAGATTGGAAAACCAGACTTCAAATTGAAAGTAACGGTAATAAAGGATATACATTCGGATCGTTTTAAACGGAATGATATTTTGGCTGGCAGAATTGGGCGCATGGCGGTACGGGATAAAGAACAAAAGTTCCGCTAAATAAGCAGCATACACAATGAAAATGAACAAAACGGCCGCATTGATTTTTTTCCGGTTATTTTTTCCCATATCATCCTCCAGCGGTCCGGGCAAGCCCCCATTATCATCCTATTCGGCGGGTGCACACGCTATGCGCCGCCCGTACAGCCTGATGCGTCCGCCGCTTTAAAAAAGCAAAGAGAGACCTGCTCTGGCAGATCCCTCCTTCACCCGGCCTTTTACAGCCATTGTACCTGAATTTACCCGTTGTATCAAAACGCAATGTCGCGTTTTTGAAAATACCAAAAGGTCAAGGTCATAAAAACGACATAATAAACAGCAAGCGTGATTAATGAAAACGGCAAGGTGACACCGTCTGTAAGTTTATCCTGGTACGCATAAACAGACAAGTCCAAATGCGGGAAAATCAGGAATTTCAGCCAATGGTACCGGTTCATCAGAAATAGAATAATCCCACCCAGTGTGTTTGTGATAAACAGGGCAAAAATGCCGATTCCAACAGCCAGAGCCTGACTCTTGAACAAGGTCGAAAGCATGAACGCAATCGCGCTTACCATGACAAGGCTCGGCAAATAAAGGGCAAATTTCAGGAAAAATTGCGGTCCGATTTCTTTAATTTTATATTGGCTGTCACCCACAGTATTTTCTATCATTTTCATATGGAAACTGCCGGATCCCTGAAAAAGAAGGCCAATCAAATAGCCGGCTATAAGCAGAACGGCAAGCAGCAATACCGCATAGGCTGTGACAGCAATGTATTTGGACAGCAAAATTTTCCATCTCGCATGCGGGCGGATCATCAGTTGCTTAATCGTCCCGGATGCAAATTCCGATGAAACGTTGGCGCTCCCAACGATCACACTGAACAAGGTGACAAATGAACCGAGCGGAATGACCACATTGTTCATGAAATGCCAGTTTGAATGGGCATCCGGATTGATATTGTATTTCAAATAATCTTGGTTTTTTTGGATGGTTGGCGCAAGGTCCGCGTATTGTTCAGGATCCTTTTTCATTAGCGCCTCATCCGCTTTGATTTCTTTCTCGATTTTCGTACGCCAGTTTGGATCGTCTTTGCCGTACACCTTATTGTAAAACAGTGCAGCAATTAGCACGAACGCGACAATCAGGAGCATATAGACCCATGCGCTTTTCCGGGCAAATATTTTCATCCATTCATTTCGGATTAAAGCGATCATTGATTTTCCTCCCCTGTTGTATGATTCGTGAGTTCAAGGAAACGGTCTTCCAGCGTTTTCTTTTCAAAATGAATTTCATAGACGTTGCAGCCGCTTCCTACCAATGTTGCGTTGATAACGGCTGCGTCTTTGTAAGCTGCCGAAACCAAAATACGCGTATCATCGACAATGGAAACCGGAAAATGGAGCTGTTTCTCCACCGTCTGCTTCGCGCTTTCGCTGTCATCCGTTGCAAACAAGATATCGCGGCGGTCATCCTGTTTTACCGTTGTCGTTTCTGCCATCGTTTCAATATGGATCAGTTTTCCTTTTTCAATAATGGCATAACGGTCGCACATCAGTTCCATTTCTGAAAGCAGGTGCGAGGAAACGAGGACAGATACCCCGCTTCCTGCCAGCTCCCGCAAATAGCCCCTGAATTCGCGGATGCCTTGCGGGTCAAGGCCGTTTGTCGGCTCATCAAGGATCAATAACGAAGGCTGGTGCAAAATCGCCTGGGCAACCCCGAGCCGCTGCCGCATTCCCAACGAATACGTTTTGACTTTTTGTTTAAGGGCATCTTCCAGTTTGACAAGCTTTGCGACTTCCCATAATCTCTCTTCGGAAACGGGTTTCCTTGACATTCTCTTATAGTGGACGAGATTTTGATAGCCGGTCATGTACGGATAAAATTCCGGATTTTCAACGATCGCGCCGATTTCATTCAAAGCCCCTTTGAAATCTTTATCAAGGCTTTTGCCGTTAATAAAGATTTCCCCGCTTGTGCGTTTCATCAATGAAACAATCATCCGGATAATCGTTGTTTTACCGGCGCCGTTTGGACCGAGAAGGCCGAAAACCTCACCTTTTTTCACTTCAAAACTGACCTGGTCCACAATTTTGCGCGAGCGGATTTGTTTTGTAATCCCTTTGACCGAGAGCGCCATTTCACTCATAACATCCCTACTTTCTGCTAAACGAGTCTAATCCATATACGAAACTGGCCTTAAAAAGTTTCAAAAAAGATTCGGTTAAAAAAGCATTTGATTGTGGTATATACATATTTTAATGAAGAGCCCCATAAAGATATTCATAGAGACGTTCTGGGAGTAGAGGGATGACAATGGAAAAACTGAAATGGAAACTGGCTTTATTCATCATCTGTCTGGCCGTGCTTGCAGGATTGATCTTTTTTCAGCGCCCGGTAAGCTATCAGCGCGTAAAGATTATCGATAAATTTTACACGCCCAACCGGAAAGAAATGCCGGTTGCAACCGGTGTGAAAACAAAGCGAAAAATAAAAGTGGCACCAACAACGACAAAACCGTATTGCGCGATCGCATTCAATAACGGCAAAACGCTTGCGATCGACTGCGATACGTATTTAAATTTTAATATTGGCGACCAAGTGTACATCAAATACCGTGGAAACCGGTTAACCGATATCCGCCGGAAAGGATGAAAAACATCCCGATTCCTTTGCTACATGCAAAAGAACCGGGATATTTTTTAATCTTCCCCGATAATTTTTACTTCTGTCTCAAGATCTACCCCAAATTTTTCTTTTACCGTTTTTTGGACAAATTTGATCAAATTCATATAATCCGTTGCCGTTCCGCCGCCGACATTCACCATAAACCCGGCATGCTTTGTCGAAACCTCGACGCCCCCGATGCGTTTCCCCTGGAGCCCGCTGTCCTGGATCAGTTTCCCTGCAAAATAGCCGGGCGGCCTTTTAAACACGCTGCCGCACGATGGATATTCAAGTGGCTGTTTCGATTCCCTGAGATCAGTCAATTCATCCATTTTGGCTTTGATCTCCTGTGCGTCGCCCGGCTCCAGGCTGAACGTCCCTTCAAGCGCAATCTCCCCATTTTCCGCAATGGAACTTTTCCTGTACTGGAAGGACAAATCGCTTTTTTCAAGCCTTTTCATCTCGCCTGTTTTGGTCAGGACAAGCGCGCTTTTCAGAACATCTTTGACTTCCCCGCCATACGCCCCCGCATTCATATACAGCGCACCGCCGACAGATCCCGGTATCCCGCAGGCGAACTCAAGCCCTGTCAGCTTTTGCTTTAAAGCATAGCGCGAAACATCGATAATGGCTGCACCACACTGGGCTGTAATGTCATTGCCTGTATGCGATATTTTCGCTAATCTAGTCAGAATCAGCACAATTCCCCTGATGCCGCCGTCTTTGATGATCAGATTGGAGCCGTTGCCGAGGATCGTGTACGGCACGCCGTTCAGAGAGGCAAAACGGACCGTCTTCTGCACTTCTTCATATGTCTCGGGGAAAATCAAAATATCCGCTTTTCCCCCTGTTTTTGTAAATGTATATTTGCTTAACGGTTCATCTTCCAGAATTTGACGCGGATAAATGAGCGAACGCAAGTCTTGTAAAATTGTCTTTTCAGCCATGTTCTTCTCCTTCTTTGCTTTGATGCCTCTTTATTTCCGGATAGTGGAGGATCATCGCCGCCAAACAAAAAAGCGGATACCCGATCAGCACCACACCCGAAACAAAACCGTTTTTCGTAAACCATTCATGAATGATTGTATGTAAAATGAACGGGACCGTTATGACAAAGCATGACATTTTCCATAAATGCTGGTAGGCCAGTTTTCTCTTCCACAGCTTCCTGAGCCCGTATCCGGCAAAAGCGAGCAAAGAAATGCCCGCCAATACGCCGCACAGGACAACGAGCACATAAGCGAACAGAAAGTAAAAAACAAATTGGATGGCATTCAGGGCATCAAGGGATCCGCCGGTTAAAATCGCAGGGATATGCAGACAGGAAACCATAAGAACAAGCAGAACCACATACAAAACCGTCCTGTCCATCGGAAGCCTGTTCAAACGAAAAGCAGCTCTTTTTCCCGGCAATAAACAGCTGTATTTGAACGCAGTCCAAATATCCATCCTGCTATCCCCCTATCCCGAATGCTCCACTCCACATTATAATATAAAAAACAATTTGAAACGAGAACCATTTACGACAGATTCTTTAATTCCGTTTCAATTGCTGCTTTAATTTTTTCAAGGCAAGCCTCAGGCGTTTTGGCAAAAATCCTTTTTCCGTTCACCATCGCAAATGGGCTGTAGGTGCATAAGCCGCACGCCATTAAGCATTCATTTGAAATCACCGCAACTTCAGGATACCGGGATTCAAGTTCTGCTTCCACATCAATTGTGTTGATCAGGCTGCCTTCACATATTTCGACTAAAATAATGCCCAATCCCGTTTCCTCCTTTTGCTTAAAAGCCGTAAAACGGCATCTTTATCCATTATACTGTAAGCTTTAAAAAAATCCCAACAGGCGCGCTTTCCCGAGGTCCCGGTTCATCGGAAATCGTATACACGGACACTTCTTTCCCGGAAAATATAAATATTTTCCGGCTGGGCTGTCTTTTTCTTTATAATAACAGGGGATATTTGGTACAATAATGTAAGACTTCCATTTTGCTTGCAGCCACCTGCGCGCAAAGGAAAGACTTTACAATCTAATCATGTTGAGGTGTCTACATTGGAAAAACAGCAAATCGGCGTCATCGGTTTGGCCGTCATGGGGAAAAACCTTGCGTGGAATATCGAAAGCAAAGGTTACACCGTTGCGGTCTTCAACCGTTCCCGTTCAAAAACCGAGCAAATATTAAAAGAATCGGAAGGAAAAAATATTTTCGGTTATTTTACAATGGAAGAATTCGTCCATTCGCTTGAAAAACCACGAAAAATCCTGCTGATGGTCAAAGCGGGCGAAGCAACAGACGCCACGATCGAGCAGTTAAAACCGTTTCTCGACAAAGGCGATATCTTGATTGACGGCGGCAACACATTCTTTAAAGATACACAGCGCCGCAACAAGGAATTAAGTGCACTCGGCATCCATTTTATCGGCACCGGTGTCTCAGGCGGCGAAGAAGGCGCGCTGAAAGGCCCTTCGATCATGCCTGGCGGGCAAAAAGAAGCATACGACCTTGTTGCACCGATTTTAAAAGACATTGCTGCTAAAGTAAATGGTGAACCGTGCACAACCTATATCGGTCCGGATGGTGCCGGCCATTATGTGAAAATGGTTCATAACGGCATCGAATACGGCGATATGGAGCTCATCTCAGAGTCCTACAATCTGCTCAAAAATATCCTCGGCCTCACTGCGGACGAGCTGCACGAAGTGTTTGCCGACTGGAACAAAGGCGAGCTCGACAGTTATTTAATCGAAATTACCGCTGATATTTTTACAAAAAAAGACCCAGAAACCGGCAAACCACTTGTCGATGTCATTTTAGACACGGCCGGCCAAAAAGGGACAGGCAAATGGACAAGCCAGAGTGCGCTTGATCTAGGGGTTCCGCTGCCATTGATTACGGAGTCCGTATTCGCCCGCTTTATCTCGGCCATGAAAGAAGAACGGAAAGCGGCAAGCAAATTGCTAAAAGGGCCTGAAAAACCCGCTTTTTCAGGAGACAAAAAAGCGTTCATTGAAGCGGTCAGAAAAGCATTGTACATGAGCAAGATTTGTTCTTACGCCCAGGGCTTTGCGCAAATGCGGGCCGCTTCGGAAGAATATAACTGGGATTTGAATTACGGTGAAATTGCGATGATTTTCCGCGGGGGCTGCATCATCCGCGCGCAATTTTTGCAAAAAATCAAAGATGCGTACGACCGCGATCGCAATCTTAAAAACCTGCTCCTTGACCCGTATTTCAAGGAAATCGTGGAAAGCTACCAGGATGCGTTGCGCGAAGTCATCGCGACAGCTGTCCGCTTCGGCGTACCTGTGCCGGCTTTGTCCGCAGCGCTTGCCTATTACGATTCGTACCGTTCGGAAGTGCTGCCTGCCAATCTCTTACAGGCCCAGCGTGACTATTTCGGTGCCCATACGTACCAGCGCGTTGACAAAGAAGGCATCTTCCATACGGAATGGCTTGAGTTATAATTCAGAAAAATCCCGCCGCACCTGGCGGGATTTTTTTACTCTCCGTACATTTTGAACACGATTTCGCCTTTGATCACTTTTCCCCCGTCTTGATTGGCCACCACTGCTTCATACGTTTGCCGGGCGCCTTGCGCTTCTTTCAGCGTTGCCGACAGTGTCAAGCGATCGTCTAGAAAAACCATGCCCGCAAAGCGCACGCTAAATTTTTCGATGAATCCTTCGCCAACATACGGTGTAAACAGCTTTCCGAGATTTCCCATTGTCCACATCCCGTGGGCAATAATGCCGGGTAGCCCGGCTTTTTCTGCTGCTTCATCGATCGTATGAATCGGATTAAAGTCGCCGGAAGCACCAGCGTACTTGATTAAGTCCAACCTTGAAACCGGCGGGAGTTCCATGCTTTCCAGGCTGTCCCCGGGTTTTTTCGCGCGAAGGTTCATCCTTTCATCCCCTTCCGGACCGTTTCAGAAAGAATAATCGTTTGGGTTGCGGTCATGACGATTTCACCATTCTTATCTTCCGCCGTGCTTTTTATAAACAAGAAACCCATCTGTCCGAGCTTTCCTTTTCTTTCCTGGTATTTTTCAATTTCCCTATAGCAGTGCAATGCTTCTCCGACATAGAGCGGCCGTTGATATTCGAAATTTTGTTCCCCGTGTATGAGCCCAGCTTTCGGAAGGTCCAGGCCTTCTATTATCCCGTAGTCAAACGTGACCGGGAATGTCGGCGGTGCGATGTTGGCTTTAAACCCTTTTTCAGCCGCAAAGGCAGGATCTGTAAAAACAGGGTGCGGGTCACCGATGGCTTCGGCGAACTTTCTGACAGCGCCCCTTTCGATCGTATTTTGGACCGGATTTGACCGTTTTCCAATCAGTTCTTCAAACATCCGCCCGCCCCCTTATTATGCTTTCGGCCCGCCGGCAACATAGAGCACCTGGCCGTTTACGAACGACGATTCTTCCATCGCAAAGAAAAGGACCGCGTTTGCAATATCTTCCGGCTTTCCTGTCCGACCGACAGGAATCATCGATTGATTAAATGCGATAAAGTCGTCGAATTTAACGCCGAGCCGCTCAGCCGTCGCTTTTGTCATGTCGGTTTCAATAAAGCCGGGCGCAACCGCATTGGCGGTAATGCCAAACTTTCCGAGTTCAAAGGCCAGCGTTTTTGTAAAGCCCTGAATGCCCGCTTTTGCCGCCGCGTAGTTTGCCTGGCCGCGGTTGCCGAGCGCGGAAGTGGAAGAGGTATTGATGATTCTTCCGTATTTATTTTCAACCATGTTTTGCTGGACAGCCCTTGAAAAGAGGAACGCCCCTTTCAAATGGACATTCATGACGGTATCCCAGTCTTCATCCGTCATTTTAAACAGCAGATTATCGCGGATCACGCCTGCATTGTTGACAAGAATATCAATCTTTCCATACCGGGTGCACACAGCTGAAACCACCGCTTCCACCTGCGTGCGGTTTGCCACATCCGCCAGCTGCCCGAATACATCGTAACCGCTTTCTTTGAAAGCCTTTACAGTTTCTTCCAAAGCCTTTTCATTGATATCGACGAGACAGACTTTTGCCCCTTCTTTGGCAAAGGCGGCTGCAATGGCTTTGCCGATCCCTCTGCTTGCACCCGTTACAATCGCAACCCTGTTTTCAAACCTTTTCAAAACCGCTCCCCCCTCGCATGTTCGAATTTTTCTGTTTGTTTTAAATATATACAGTAAACAGTTTAAATTAAACGCTTCCTTTTGTAAATATTTGTGCATCCCTTTCAAGCACTCCACTGCCAAAAATTTTGTCAGCGCTTTATTTTTCGTATATTATAAAAAGTAGAAATATACATAAAGAGGTGGCAAGCTTGGAAAATTTTATTTTAAAACTGAAAGAATTGATCGGCCCGGATTTGGTCAGCGGAAATGAAACGGTTCTTGAGCAGCACAGCAGGGACGAATCCTATCATACACCCCATTTGCCGCAGGCTGTTGTATTTCCCGAGTCGGTGGAGCAAGTAAGGAAAGTGGTTGCTTTTGCCAATGAAAACCGCATAATGAAAACCGCATTCCGGTGATTCCTTTTGGCCTCGGTTCCAGTCTCGAAGGCCATGTCATTCCTTATCAGGGCGGGATTACGCTTGATATGATGCGGATGAACAAAGTGGTAGAAGTACTTGACCGTGACTTTATTGTCCGGGTGCAGCCGGGTGTGACGCGCACGCAGTTAAACCGGGAGCTGAAAAAGTATGGTTTGTTTTTCCCGGTCGACCCGGGGGCGGATGCAACATTGGGAGGGATGGCCGCGACCAACGCCAGTGGCACCACTTCTGTTAAATACGGGGTCATGCGCGACCAGGTGTATGATTTAGAAGTGGTACTGGCGGACGGAACGGTCATTCATACCGGAAGCCTTGCCGCAAAATCATCGTCGGGCTACCATTTAAACGGGCTCATGGTCGGGTCTGAAGGGACACTGGGCGTCATTACCGAACTGGCTTTAAAAGTATACGGCATTCCGGAAGCAATGGTTGCGGCAAGGGCCGTTTTCGAAACGGTCAGGCAGGCGGTTGATGCTGTTGTCGCGATCCGCCAAGCCGGGATCCCGATGGAAAGGATGGAACTGGTTGACAAACGGTCGCTTCAGCAGGCAAACCGGTTTATGGGGACATCGTATCCGGAATGGCCCACTTTATTTTTGGAATTTACAGGGAACGAATCCGGGTTAAAACAAGATGTCAACTTTGCGAAAGACATCCTTGCCGAATTCCAATGCAAAAATGTTATGTTTGAAAAAGATGAAAAAGCGCGCCATAAGCTCTGGGATGCGCGGCATAAACTTGCCTACGCTTTTGTCCGCGGCACGCCGGGAAAGAAAATGATGGTAACCGATGCCTGTGTCCCCCTTCATTTCCTTCCCGAAGCCATTGAAGATACGCGCAAAACGCTTGACAGAATGGGCATGGACGGGGCCATTGTCGGCCATGTTGGCGACGGCAACTATCATGTCATTTTAATGATCGATATGGGAAACGAAAATGAAATTCGGCAGGCACAGGCGTTAAATGAACATATTGTGTCATTTGCGCTATCAAAGGGTGGTACCTGCACAGGTGAACACGGCGTTGGGATTGGAAAGGCAAAATATCAGCGTGAAGAACACGGGCCCGCTTATGGGATGATGAAGAAAATCAAGGATCTGTTTGACCCGAACCATATTTTAAACCCCGGTAAAATCTTTATTTGAGGCTTTTGCCCGCATTTTTTTC
Organism: Weizmannia sp. WK01; assembly: GCF_025905465.1. Taxonomy (NCBI): domain Bacteria; kingdom Bacillati; phylum Bacillota; class Bacilli; order Caryophanales; family Bacillaceae; genus Heyndrickxia; species Weizmannia sp. WK01. The sequence continues at coordinate 1,827,625 of NZ_CP109616.1, forward strand.
ACTTTTTGGGGCAAATGTCTATAACCATGCGCCCTGATCCACATACTCTAATGTTGAACACCGAAAAGGAGTGGGTTGAGATGGAACAAACATATGGAAATTATCCGCAATCTCAGGGGTTAGGGCATTTCGGCAGCTATGCCGGGGGAAGCCAGCCTTATTATGATGATGATATGGATATGATGCAGCATTACGGTCCGATGGGGCAAATGGGCCAGATGGGAGCATCAGACGGTTTGGCAGGGCAATATCCGATGGCAGGGCAAATGTACCCGGGACAGCATCCCGCAACTTCGATGTATCCGGGCATGTACGGCATGCCGGGGTACGGTCAGCATATGGGATTGCCGATGGGCCCGGGGTACACAGGCGCCGGTTACGGCCATGGACAAATGCCGGGTTATCCAGGATATGCGGGCGCTGGGATGGGCATGGCCCCGGGAATGATGCACGGTTATTACCCGGGCATGACAGGCAGGGATTGTCATTGCTGACCGGGGCATACCCGCGAGCCAAATCCATAAGGCGTACCAAATAAATCCGCAGTGATACATGTAAACAGCCGGCCTGCCATTGCTTTAGTGCAACGGAAGGCCGGCTGTTTTTAACATTTCTTTTAATTGGCCGAGCGCTTCGTCGGTATGTCCGGCCCGGATCGTTTTCACCCTTTCTGTCTCCTCTATTCCGAGCGAATGGTCATATCTTGGATCATAATAATATTCGAGCAGCCATTTTACGGCCTCATGATATCGTTCAGTCTGTAAATCTTTCTCGATTTCTTTTGCAACCGGCGTGTGAATCCGTTCTTTGATGCTTTGAAAGGCACGGATGCACGCTTCTTTGTTCTCCCACGGCCGGTAATCATCCAAAATATTGCGGACCCGTTCCTCCACCGGCAATTCAATCATAATTTTCGTGCCGCGCGCTTTGTTTTCCATCAAAAATTCCGGCACCACTACTTTTCCGATTCTTTTGCTTTCCGCTTCCATCAGAATATACGGCGCATTTTTCAATTGTAAAATGCGCTCTGCCAACAAAGCATCGAACGTTTTCTGGTTATGGGAGCTTAGGCCGATATCCCCGAAAATGCTGCCGCGATGATTGGCCATGCCTTCCAGGTCAAGGACCGGATAGCCTTCCGAAGCAAGCGCCCGGAGCATATACGTTTTACCGGTGCCTGTATAGCCGCCCAGCACATACGTAACCGGATGAAAGTCCATATTTTCAAGCAGACCTGTCACCCATTTCCGGTAGGCGCGGTAGCCTCCCTGGAGCCGGTAGGCATGGATGTCCATCAGATCCAAAACGGTTGCCGCCGTTTTGCTCCGCATACCGCCGCGCCAGCAAAATACCGCTTTTTCCCCTTCTATTTCACGGAAAGCCTCGATAAAACCGGGCAACTTTTTCGAAAAAATTTCAAGTCCGCGTTCTTTCGCAGCGCGGTTGCCGGATTGGGCATAAATCGTCCCCACTTCCGCCCGTTCTTCATCATTAAATAAAGGGATATTCACGCTCCCCGGAATCGTTGCGTTCCGGTATTCGGAAGGGGAACGGACATCCACCCATGTGAGCTGCTTTTTCTCCATCCGTTTTCTTGCTTCTTCAATGGTAATGTCTTGAAACAAATATTTCCCGCCTTTCTATGGTTCCTGATGGGACTATTGCACTTTGATACGGCCGGGATGACTCGCGACGACTTCACCGATCAGGCTGGCTTCCACCCCTGATTTTACAAGTTCTTCGAGCAGCTGTTCCGCTTCATCGCCGGCAACGGACAGCAATAGGCCGCCTGATGTGACCGCATCACTTAAAATCCATTTATCTATTTGGTCCATGCCTTCTGGGAAGTCGACGACATTTTCAATATGGGCAAAATTATTCTTTGTGCCGCCCGGAACAGCACCTGCTTCCGCCAGTTCACGCACGCGCGGCAGCACCGGCACTTTGTCTTGGTAAATACGGAGCCCATTTTTGCTCCCCTGCGCCATTTCGGATGCATGGCCCAAAAGCCCGAACCCGGTCACATCGGTCGAAGCATGGATGGTGTAATCCCGGGAAATTTCAGCTGCTTTTTTATTTAAGGTGGCCATGACATTGGTCACGCGTGTGATCTCTTCTTCCGTTAATAAATCCCGTTTAATGGAAGTGGTCAAAATCCCGACCCCGATCGGTTTCGTCAATATCAGCTTGTCCCCCGGTTTGGCCCCTGCATTCGTGCGGATATTTGCCGGGTGGATCGTGCCAGTCACCGCCATCCCGAATTTAGGTTCCTGGTCATCAATCGAATGCCCACCGGCTAAAGTGACCCCGGCTTCTTTGCACTTATCACCGGCGCCTTTTAAAATATCGGCAAGAATGGCTTTGTCGAGGGTATGGATCGGAAAAGCAACAATATTCAGCGCAGTTAGCGGCGTACCGCCCATGGCATAAATATCACTAATTGCGTTTGCCGCCGCCACCTGGCCGAATGCATAAGGGTCATTGACAATCGGTGTAAAAAAGTCGACTGTCTGCACGATTGCCAAATCATCCGTCAGCTTGTAAACGCCGGCATCATCGTTCGTATCGAGCCCGACAAGCAAATTCGGATCCGCTGCCTTCGGTGGCAGCGTCCGCATCACCTGCTGCAAATCCGCCGGACCGATTTTGCATCCGCATCCGCCTTTTGTTGTCAGTGAAGTCAATTTTATTTTTTCTGATTGTGCCATATTGCATCAACCTGACCTTTCTTAAAGCATGTCTGATCCTTGTACCATTATAGACCACTTCGCAGCAAAATGCATTTTCTTCCGCTCCGTCCGCCTAATGAGGACGCTGAAAACGGATCCCAGTGGTGAAACCAGGCAGGTCGGGATAAACCCGCAACCCATTATGGTATAATAAAGGAAACAAATTTTTGAGGTGATCGCGTTGAAACTGGCATTTATATCCGATATTCACGGCAATGCGCATGCGCTCGAAGCCGTGCTGGAAGATATTGAACAAAAGCGGGCCGATAAAATTTTTGTCCTCGGCGATCTTTGCTTTCGCGGCCCGGAACCGCAACGGGCATATGAGATGGTGATGGCTTTAAATACGGAAGTGATTAAAGGGAATGCCGATGAATGGGTGTACAGGGGCGTCGGCATGAATGAAGTGCCGGAAAAGGCTTATGAAATGATGAACCGGGAGCGGGACTGGACGGTTTCCCGGATGGAACAAAATGCAGTGGAGTCGCTGCACCAGCTTCCCGAAGAGGTAAAATACGAATACGGTGGCATTAAAATTCACGGATTTCACGCCACCCCGTACAGTTTGTTTGAAAATGTGCCGCCGGATAGTGAAAACAGCAAGTTGAAAGAGAAGTTAATGCAGGAAGACGCGGATATTTATTTATATGCGCACATCCACCTGCCGTTTATCCGCACGTTTGATGGCAAAACGTTTGTCAATCTCGGCAGTGTCGGTCTGCCGTTTGACGGGATCGCCAAAGCCTCTTATGCGATGGTGGAAATTGGCGATCACGATTACCAGGTTTCCAATGTCCGTGTTTCCTACGATGTGCAAAAGACGATCGGGTTATTTGAAGCTTCCGATTATCCGAATAAAGACAAGCTGATCGACATTTTAACCCGGGCAAAAAATGATTGAACCCACCCCCGGTTTTAACCGGGGGTTTTTTTCGGCAGAAGTTTTTGTGAAATTTTTCACGAAAGAGCATAAAAAAGCGCAGCAGCCCCATGCCAAAAAAGAGACAGCCATTGGCATCACCCGCCATTTATTTTTTCACCTTATTATGTTATCATTAACAATTGGTATAAATTTTACTGTCATAGAAATGGAGATGTTGTTGCTTTGGCTGTTGTGAATCATACGGCAAAACCTGAACAGCAATCCGAGAAAAAGGCGGCATGGCTTGCCGTTTTGTTTCTCGTCATTGCCGCGTTCGGCCTTTTTTATGTAAAATGGTGGCCGTACTATGAGAAGTCTTTGCTTGCCGCCCATACGCATTCCATCGGGACATCGATTCTCGGGGATCCGGGCAAATCGGCATCATTTTCATGGGATGGCACCTTCCAATATGTGATCGCGTATTTTCAGGCTGTTTGGAAAGCGGCCGTGCTCGGCATTTTGCTCGGTTCGCTCGTGCAAGTGCTCCTGCCTTCTGCATGGCTGCTTAAAGTGCTCGGCAAAACGTCATTTGGAAGTACGGTCATTGCCGGAGCGAGCGCCATTCCCGGCATGATGTGCACATGCTGCGCAGCACCGATTGCAGTCGGGCTGCGCAAAAAACAAGTGTCCACACCTGCGGCACTCGCCTTTTGGATTGGTAACCCGATGCTGAATCCGGCAACGCTGATTTTCATGGCTTTTGTATTATCATGGAAATTTACCCTTCTCCGCATCGTCGCAGGGCTTATCATGACGTTCGGGGTCAGCTGGCTGGCGGGCCGTCTTGTGAAAAACGAACAACCGGTGAACATCCGCCAGTTCGAGCCAGATGCCGGAGAAAACAACGGGTCCTTTTTCTTAAGATGGGGAAAGGCCGCCGGAAATATGATCCTGTATCTTGTTCCGGCTTATTTGCTTTCGGTTGTTGTGTTAAGTGCGGCCCGTTTCTGGTTGTTTCCGGCATTCGGCCAGCATGCCGGAAACAGCATTACGGCGGTGATCCTGCTTGCTCTTGCCGGCATGCTGTTTGTCATTCCGACAGCGGCTGAAATTCCGATTGTCCAGACGATGATGGCTTTCGGGCTCGGGACAGGCCCGGCCAGCGCACTGCTTGTGACGCTTCCGGCCATCAGCCTTCCTTCCTTGATCATGGTTGGCCGGTCGTTTTCAAAACAAACCCTTCTGTTTGTTGCAGCCTCCTGTGTTGTGGTCGGGATTGTGGCAGGATTATGTGGAATGTTTTTTTAACCAAACGATTGCCCGGAGCATAATCGAGTAGGAGGCTAATCATTATTTGATTAGCCGACCTCTCACACCACCGTGCGTACGGTTCCGTACACGGCGGTTCTAAAGTTTACGACCGTACAGACAGATAGTAATCCAGAAAACTTATATACCTTGCTCTTCGGAAGAGTTCGTTTGTAAGGGTTCTAGCTAAGATATGGCTGCCGGAGATTCTCCAGTAGCCTTTTCTTGTGTTAGCCCATTCCCACGCCTTTCTTTTATTGATCCCTAATTTCTTGAGCCAATAAAATCTTGTGCGTACTCTCTTCCATCTTTTCCAAGTTACCATTCGCATTCTTCTTCGTGTCCATTGGTCCAGTCTGGTTACCAGACTTTTCATATCCGCTAGCTTGTAGTAATTTACCCATCCTCGGACAGTGTCGTTTAGCCTTTTCTTTCTTTCCTCTACGCTTAATCCGTTGCTTCTTCCTGTGATTCTGCGAATTTTCTCCTTTAATTTTTGAACACCCTTCGGGTGTACCCGGAATTTGCATTTTCCTTCATAAAGGTAGAATCCATAACTCAGGAACTTGATGTTTCTAATATGTGTGATCATCGTCTTCTCTCGGTTCACTTTGAGTCGCAATTTCCTCTCAATGAATGGGAGAATGTTATGGTATGTTCTTTCGCAGCTTCTTCGGCTTTTACAGAATATGATCACATCATCAGCGTAACGGACAAATCGGTGATTTCTTGCTTCCATTTCTTTATCCAATTCGTTTAACATTACATTGGCAAGAAGCGGACTTAGTGGTCCTCCTTGTGGAACACCGAAATCATTTGTTGTCCTTATTCCTTTGATCATAACACCTGCATTTAGGAATTTATGGATTAAGGAGATTACACGTCCGTCGTGAATTGTTTCACTCAATATCTGGATAAGCTTACTATGGTTTACCGTGTCAAAGTACTGTTCTAAGTCCAGGTCTACTACATACTGGTATCCTTCATTTACATTCTTTTGGCACTTGAGAAGTGCCTGATTTGTACTTCTATGTGGTCGGAAACCATAGCTATTGTCTGAGAACTTTCTTTCATATATAGGGACTAGGACCTGCGAAATGGCTTGTTGGATGACTCGGTCTACTACCGTTGGTATTCCAAGTTTCCTTGTTTTCCCGTTGTCTTTTGGTATTTCTACCCTTCTAACGGGTTGGGGCTTGTATGTCCCATTTCGAATGGAGAGGACGAGCTCCCTCTGATGTTCAGTTAGGTATGCCAAAAGTTCACCTGTTTTCATTCCATCGACACCGCCCGCACCTTTGTTTTTCTTTACCTTTTTATAGGCACGGTGCAGGTTATTACTTGAAAGGATTCGTTCGAGCATCCATTCGTTCTGTCTGTTGGTGTTAGTGGTGTTGTTTTCAGTTATCCTCTTGAAACTATGCCCTCTGTCATATCCTTCCTGTTCCGCAGTATCTTTTTGACAGCAGGTTTCTTCCTGTTTTCTGCATTTGTTCGTTTCTTCGGTAACTTTCATTGACTTCCACTTCCTTTAGTTCAGCCCTTCCTTCGATGCTCCAGGCATCTCCGTACTATGGCCTCTGCTGACTTCTCACGGCAAATCTTGTTTCAACCAGGTTTCATACTCTGTTTCCACCTGTCCGTGAGACCTCCCGTGGTAAGGTGATTCACTTTCATTCCATGTACCCGCACCATTTACGTTTCCACATCCGGATAGCTTTTGGGCTTTGACTTGTTCAGCAGCCTTACCCTGTGAGAGTACGCCTAATGATGTTCGTGTTCCTCGGGTCAGAATTTTGCCTCCAGCTTCCTTCAGATTCCATCTCACGATGGACACCCTTGCTCTTGGCTAATGGTTGGTCGCTACCTACCCCCATAGCGGACTTACACCGCCTAGCGAATCGCCATGCACGGCGCACTGAATAAAACGGCGCGGCTATCTGGCCGCGCCGTTTTGCATTCATTCTCTGACTTGGCCGCTCCCGTAAATCCAATATTTTGTGGACGTTAAGGCATCCAGCCCCATCGGACCGCGGGCATGCAGTTTCTGGGTGCTGATGCCGATTTCCGCCCCGTATCCGAACTCAAAACCGTCTGTAAAGCGGGTGGACGCATTATGGTAAACACAGGCGGCATCCACCATGAACATGAAATGTTCCGCTCGGGCCCCGTCTTCTGTTACAATCGCCTCTGAATGTTTTGTGCCGTAACGGTTGATGTGCCGGATCGCTTCATCTGTATCTTCCACCGTTTTGACGCTGATTTTAAGCGCGAGATATTCGCAATACCAGTCCTCTTCCGCCGCCTCTTTTGCAGCCGGAAAAATTTTTCGCACCGGCTCGTCTCCGTAAATCTCCACCCCTTTTTCCGCCAGTGCGCTAAGCAGCTTTTCACCGTGCTGGGCGAGCCAATGCGCATGGATTAAAAGCGTTTCGATAGCATTGCAGACGGATGGGCGCTGTGTTTTTGCATTGACTGCGATCCGGACGGCCATTTCCGGCTGTGCTGTTTCGTCAATATATAAATGGCAATTGCCCGCCCCGGTTTCAATCACCGGTACAGAAGCTTCGCGGACAACAGTATCAATCAGCTTTTTCCCGCCTCTCGGGATCAAGACATCAAGATAATCACGAAGGTGGAACATTTCTGTTGCCGCCTCCCTGCCTGTATCTTCGATGAGCTGGACGGCATCTTCAGGAAAGCCTGTCTCCGCCAATGCGCGGTGAATGGAAGAGACGAGCGCCTGATTTGAGCAGATGGAAGACGAGCTTCCCCTTAAAATGACCGCATTGCCCGTTTTGATCGCAAGCGTGGCAGCATCGACCGTAACATTCGGGCGCGCTTCGTAAATCATGCCGATGACACCGACCGGCACTTTCTTTTTGAGGATGAGCAATCCGTTTTCTTTCTTGATTTCCTCGACCGTTTCCCCGACCGGATCTCTTAATTTCACAAGCAGCCGGACCGCTTCTGACATATCATGGATCCGCTTCTCGTTCAGCATCATCCTGTCGAGTATATTTTCCGGAAGGCCCGCCCGGCTCCCCCGCCTGAGGTCTTTTTTGTTTTCGAAAATGATCGTTTCCCGGTCCTCAAGCAAAACACGGGCAATCGCCAAAAGCGCTTTGTTTTTTTCTTCCGTTGTTTTTTTGGCGAGTACCATGCTGATATTCTTCGCTTTTTTTCCTTTTTCTGCGGCTTCAGACATTTAACCCAGCCCCTTTCTGTTTAAAGGCACCCAATGATCGCGGTGAATGACTTCTTCTGCTGCCCGCCCGCTAGGCCTCATAAGCACGCGCAACAGCTCTTCTGCACCGTAAAGCACTTCCCCTTTTCCAAGCAGCCCTTTTGCGCCGTAGACGTCCACGACATCGCCTTTTTGGAATGTGCCGGAAATTTTTTTAATGCCTGCCGGAAGCAGGCTACTCCCTTTTTGCAGCAAAGCCTGTTCCGCGCCGCGGTCAATGTATATTTTTCCGGCACTTTCCGAAAACAGCGCGATCCATTGTTTCCGGCTCTTTACAGCCGGGCGGGCGGCTCCGATATACGTGCCGTCCCCTTTTCCTTCGAGTATCCTGACGAGTTTATCGCACCCTTTTCCTTTTCCAATAAACACCCGGACGCCGAGGGAGACCGCTGTATTTGCGGCTTTTAACTTTGACAACATGCCGCCTGTTCCTGCTTTCGACCCGGCGCCTCCAGCCATTTTCATCATCTCGGGCGTAATATGATCGATAAAATCAATGCGCTGCGCACAACGGTCGTATTTTGGATTCGTGCTGTACAGCCCATTTACATCCGTTAAAATGATGAGACATCCGGCGTGGACAAGCCCGCTGACAAGCGCTGACAGCATATCATTATCGCCGAAAGTCAGTTCTGAGACCGACACGGAATCATTCTCATTGATAACCGGGATGACGCCGCGGCGCAAAAGCTCTGTTATCGTTGAATAAGCGTTATGGTACCGGTCTTTTGTGGAAAAATCTTTCCGGGTCAACAAAATTTGCGCCGGTATTAAGCCGTAAGCACCGAGCGCTTCCCTGTAACGCTGGATGAGCACACTCTGGCCGATAGCAGCAGCAGCCTGCTTCCCTTTTAACGTGACGGGCCGCGCCGGGTAACCGAGCAGCCGGAACCCGCACGCGACGGCGCCGGATGAAACGACGACCACCTCATGCCCGGCTTTGTGCAATGCGACAAGGGCGCCGATATGATCGGCAAACTTCTGTTCATCGATTTCACCGGCGTCATTTGTTAAAGAACTGCTTCCGATTTTTACGACGACTCTGTTTTTCTCCATGGCTTTTCTCTCCTTCTAAAAAAGGTGAAACAAAAAGGCCTTTCCGTCCCTGTAAAAAGGACGAAAAGGCCTTGCTTTTCGCGGTACCACCTTTTTTGGGCGACATTTGCGCCCCGCTCTTTTTTGATAACGCAAAACTTTGCGCCCGGTTTTCCGGGACTCGGAAGGCAGGTTCGGCAGGCCGCCTGCTGCTGCACCTTTCAGCCTGTGGGTGCCGCTCTCTTATGCAAGGGTGATCCGCCTACTATTCCTTCGTTCACGTTCAGTATTTTTAATTATCTTACAACAGCAGTCGCAGAAATGCAAGCAAAATATTTTGCTATGCATAACCCAGGCAGCCGGGACAGAAAATAAGCTTACATGCGGATTTCCCCCGAAAATGGAAAGCAAATTACTTTCTATACGGTGAAAATTTGATATACTAGTCATGTATGAGGTTTCATCACCTTTCTTTGTGAATCTTGGTACGTAATTATGGGAGGAAATTCACAATTAGGAGGGGGGAATCAGGGAACCCGTATATTTTTTTGCATCTACATATGTGTGGGAATTCCATCAGAAAAGGAGAAATAGAAGATGGCAGAAACTTCAGCTCAAAAAGGCAATCCTGAAGAAAAACCGGAAGTAACCCCGGAAACGGCAGTCGTACAGAAAGATTTGCTGGATCAATTATTGGATCCGGAAATCCAGCAATCTTTGACGGTGTTGGTTGAAAGCCTGCCGAAAATGGCCGAACTGGTCACCATGTTAAACAAAGCCTATGATTTTGCGCAATCCATTATGACAGATAAAGTGCTGGTCAATGATTTTAAAGGCGGATTTCTAGGCTTTCTGGATCCCGTTGCCGAAAAAGCAAAGGGGCTTGCCCAAACTGCGATTGAAGCAAAAGACCGTGCCGAGACGTCCACAGACACAATCGGATTGTTCGGCCTGTTGAGGTTGCTGAAAGATCCGCAAGCCCAGAAGCTGTTCCGTTTCCTGCAGTCTTATCTTGCAGTCGCGGAAGAACGCAGCAAACAGCAGTAAGGTGAATGAGAACTAATGAAAACGGGGGATCCATATGAGTAAAAAAATTGTCATTTTAGGGGCCGGTTATGGCGGCCTGTTATCTGCGTTATCAGCGCGTGAATATTTGTCAAAAGACGATGCAGCGATCACGGTCGTAAACCGTGTGCCGGACCATCAAATTATTACGGAATTGCACCGTCTGGCGGCGGGCGGCGTTTCTGAAAAACGGGTGTCGCTTCCGCTCAGAAAACTGTTTAAAGGTAAAGATGTCGACGTTCAGGTGGATGAAGTCACAAAAATCTCGCCTGATTCGAAAGAAGTATCGCTCGGAAGCGGCTTTAAGCTGAATTACGATGTGCTCGTTGTCGCACTCGGCAGCGAAACAGCTTTCTTCGGCATTCCGGGCCTTGAAGAAAACAGCTTTCTGTTAAAATCAGTGGACGATGCGAAACGCATTCATGCCCATATCGAGTCCTGCCTTGCGCAGTATGTCAAAACGAAAAACAAAGCGGATGCCACATTTGTTGTCGGCGGTGGCGGCCTGACCGGGATTGAACTGGTTGGCGAGCTGGCGGACAAGGTGCCGGCATGGTCGAAAAAATTTGCGATCGACCCTTCTGAAATCTCGCTTATTTGTGTCGAAGCGGCGCCTTCCATTTTGCCGAACTTCGCGCCAAATCTAATTGAGCGGGCAACGAAGAGCCTGGAAGCGCGTGGTGTGCAATTTTTGACAGGCATCCCTGTTACGAAATTCCAGGATAATGTCGTGGAATTAAAAGACGGCCAGAAAATCGAAACAAAAACGCTTGTCTGGACGGGCGGCGTGCAAGGAAACCGTGTCGTTGCAAATTCCGGGATTGAAGTAAACCGCGGGCGTGCAACCGTAAACGCCTATTTGCAATCCACTTCCCATCCGGATGTGTTTGTTGCAGGCGACAGCGCGGTTGTCTTCCCGTCAGAAGGCGCACGCCCTTATCCGCCAACAGCACAAATGTCGTGGCAAATGGGAGAATTGATTGGCTATAATCTTTCTGCTTATTTAAAAGGCGGGAAAATGCAGACGTTCCACCCGATCAATTCCGGTACGCTTGCAAGCCTCGGCAGAAAAGATGCCATTGCATTTATCGGGGAAAACCAAACGCAATTAAAAGGCTTCCCTGCTTCCGCTATGAAAGAAGCAAGCAATATTCGTTACCTGGCCCATATTAACGGGTTATTCTCACTTGTATATTAAGGAAAAAGGCGCATCCAAACGCGGATGCGCCTTTTTTAAGCCTCTTTTTCCCCGGCAAACCTAAGTTGCAGGCCGCGCTTTTTTTTCGTGCAAATTGGCCGCAACCGGCTCTATACCTGCACGAAAAAAAGCCCGGCATCACCGGGCAGCTTTACAAACCACTTTCGCTTCTTTTTTTCTTTTTGTCCATATATTCCAAATACGCCTCATCGTGGGTAAGCCATGCTTGGAACTGGCGCTTTACAAATTTTTCCGCTTCTTCAAAGGCAGAAAAAGAAGGAGACTGCTTTAAGCCTCTTGCTTCGATCGCCCAGCCTTTTTGAGGGTCTTTATAAATAAAGATTGGTTCCCCGCTGCGGTTTTGGTATAAACATCCCGCTTCCTGCCCTTTGATATTGGACTGGTTATGGGCAAAATCGCGTTTCAGCGGTTCTGTTTTAAACGTTTCGACGACAAACTGCCGGAACGCCTCTTCCGTCAGCACGGCCCCCGATGCTTTTTTGTGCCCGCCCCCGTCGTATTTTTTGGCAATTTCCGATACGTCAATATGGTCATGAATCGTCCTGAAACTGATCCGTTTCTTTCCGACCATGCAAATGGCGATATAATCGAGATGCGGGTATTCTTTTGCAACGGCATTCCCCAATTCGGAATGATGCGACTCGGCATGAATAACGCCTGCATAATAACCGTCAATCACAGCCTGGTAGACTTCCCGCTTTTTTCCATTTATATATCTTTCGATTTTTTTCTCTTCCAGATCAAGTATTTTTTCTTCCAAATCATCAAATGAAAACGTTTCACTGCCGCTAAGTTTATGTAGCAAAATCTCTTCAAACTCTTCGATCGGATACAGATAGAAAAGATCATTTAATTTTTTGGCCTGCATATTCCCGTTGCGTTCCCATTCCCATGTATCCATTTGCCGGACAAGTTCGACAAACGCGTCAACAGCACCTGTCGGGTTGATTTTTCCTTCCGCTTGCAGATACCGATAAAACAAAGAAGTGGCGCTTGCCTGTTTGCCGTCTTCCTCCACCTGGACAGAAGCCCATTCATGCTCATTTAAGTGAAGCGCGCTTTTATGGTGGTCAATCAGTTTCACTTTTCCGCCCTGTGCGGCATAGGCATCAAGGAGCTCCGCATTTTTTTCGTTGACCGATAAATCGGTAATCCACAGTATGTCTTCTTTATGTTCCTTTTTCAAAAAAGCTTCAACCTGGGGATTTAAACCGGACACAGAATTATACTGGATTTCAATGTCTTTTCCGAATGCAAGCCTGGCAAGAATCCCACAGCCAAGCCCGTCCAGGTCATTATGGGTTAATAAACGATACATCAATCTTCCTCCGAAATTAAAATTTCTGTATGGTCTCCCATACGGATGTTTTTCACAAAATAATATTCTTTGCCTCCGCCCGGTTCTTGGTATATACCTTGCTGCCGTCCCCGATGACAACAAGATCGCAAATGCCGAGAAAAAGCCCGTGTTCAACAACACCTGTGTAACCATCAAGCCAGGCTCCAAACGCGCCGATATCAGGCGATTTGAGCTTTATATCCACGATATAGTGGCCGCCGTCTGTTACATACGGCCGGCCTTCTTTCATCCGGAGGACAGGGTTTAATCCTTCCCGCTCAAACGTTTTCATCAAATGCTTGTATCCGAACGGGACCACTTCCACCGGCAGCGGAAAAGCGCCAAGTTGTTGAACCATTTTCCGGGAATCCACCACCCAGATATTTCTTTTTGATGCCTTTGCCACCAGCTTTTCAAACAACAACGCCCCGCCGCCGCCTTTAATGCCATTTAAGGAAGGGTCCACTTCATCGGCCCCGTCAATGGTCACATCCATTTGTGCCGTGTCGTTCAAGTCTGCTATCGGAATGCCGCATTCGCGCGCAAGTTTTTCTGTCGCACGCGAGGTGGGCACACCGGTGATGTGCAGGCCGCTTTGCACCCGTTCCCCTAATTTTTTTATCGTGTAATAAACAGTTGAGCCGGTCCCAAGCCCGACAATCATTCCATCTTCTACGAGTTCCGCTGCTTTCTCCCCGGCCATCTTTTTCCCGTCCATACCTCTGCACCTGCCTTTACTTTGATTTTATAACAGTCTTAAAGAATTATAAAGGAAAGCGCAAACAGCCATGAAATGAAAATAAAAAAATCGCTCTGCCTTTCAAGGTTTAAACGCAACACGCACACACACGGGCCATTTTTGGATAATATAACCGGACATGCCGGGCCTTATACAAGCATACATTCACGGGCGGCCGCTTTTTGCGCTTTTTCGGGCAATCCAACAACTTTGAAGCTCGTTTTCCGTCAGGCTTTTTGTTCACCGGATCACAATGGCCTGGCTGCCCATCTGCTTCCACGCTTTCTCAAATGCTTCACGGCCAAGCTGCTTATTTTTTGTTCCATACGGGTCATTCACATAAATATGGCCTGGATCGTACCCTGTAATGACAACACTGTGTTCGCTGTATGTGATGTTAATACTTCCCTGGGGCGTGTCCCATGTTTTGAAATCAGAAACCGGCTGAAACCGGGCTGTCGTAATCACCCAGACAGCATGCCCTTCCTCAACATTTTCCAGGATTTTTGAAAAAGGCTGTCCCGTTAAATCCGCCGCTCTTTTGCCGGCATATTTTTTGGCCAGTTCAAAAACAGGGCCGTGGTACACGCCATACCCGGGACCATCCTCCATGTTCCCGACAAAACCTGCGTTCGGATTGCCGTGCTGCCCGTTTTTATAGGTAAACGGCACATACTTGATTTCTTCCGCCAATTGATTCTTGGTCACATGAAAACCGTTATCGACAAGCAGCATCGCGAGGCTTGTCACTTCACAGCCGTTATAAAGGCGGGGCGCATCCATTTGCCTGATAATCGGCACATCGAGCAGTTTTTTGGCAGCAGCGTTATTTTGCGCGGATTTTTGGGCCGATTCTTTATGGGTCAGATACTCATTTAAGGCGAGCAACATGACGATCAATACGATTGCTGCAAAAATGAGCCTGGATGATTTCATCTGTGCTACTCCCCTTTCGGTTATGGCGAAAGCATTCACCGTCTTTCCGTTCTTTCCTGTATGCACTTTAACCCCTGCCGGCCGGGGAAGCGCACGGGAAACTGTCTGTCCCGCTTTTAAGCCGGCCACGGGAAGCCGCCATTCCTGCAGAGAAACCAGTCTTGAATTATTATATGGATAAATTGGAAAGAACTCAACTCCGCGTAAGAGCAATCCAAAATGAACATCAAAGGACTGCTGTTATGTAATCTCACGTGCCGATGAAAAATACGTATATTTTTGTCAGGTTTTCTTACACAAAGATGGTCTAAACGGCTTTTTTGGTATATATTAATAAAAACACCTTACAAAGGGAGGATGCACCGGTGGCAACGAATGAATCATACTTGGAAAAGAAAGTCATCTCGATCGGAACGGTATGTGAATTAACCGGCTTAAGTGAAAGAAGAATCCGCTACTATGAAGAAAGGAAATTGATTTTCCCGGAACGGACAAACAGAGGGATCCGGAAATATTCATTTACCGATGTTGAACGCCTGATGGACATCGCCAATAAACGTGAAGAAGGCATCCAGACTGCGGAAATCCGCAAAGAATATATGAAAGAGAAAAAATACAATGAACGCACGATGCGCGAACAAGTCATCCGCGGCCAGCTGAATGCTTATTTCCGCACAAGAGAATAATGCATCAAACGGCAGCCGGGCAGGCTGCCGTTTGCGCAAGCTGTTTATTCATACACGCTCCGGATATCCGTGTTTGCAGGAAGGGCGAACGGATTGTCCTTGTTAATATGGTCATAGAACATAATCCCGTTCAAGTGGTCCATCTCATGCTGAAAAACAATCGCGGGATAGCCCTTTAATTTAATGAGCACTTCATTCCCGTCCAAATCGTATGCCTTTACTTTAATCCGTTCATAACGCGGCACAAAACCATCCACTTTCCGGTCAACCGACAGGCAGCCTTCCCCTTGCGGAAGGTAGATCATCGATATCGAATGGCTGACCAGTTTTGGATTAAAAACCGTGTACGCCTTTTCACCGTCTTCATCCGCAATATAAACGGCAAACATCCTTTTATTAAGGCCGATCTGATTTGCGGACAATCCAACGCCTGCACGCAAATTGCATTTGCCGGCAATCTCCGGATCCTGGCTGTTTTTTAAAAACTGGAGCATGCAGCGCAGTTCCGCTTTGTCTTCTTCAGTTGGCGGCATGTTCACTTCATCCAGCACTTTTCTTAAAATCGGATCGCCTTCCCTGACGATATCATCCATTGTAATCATATAATCATCATTATATTTGCTCATAGATTGAACCCTCATCTGCCTTTTTCCTGAAATTCTATTTACCCGGCACGGGACGGCCCCGGAACCGGCTGCCATTATACCTGTTTGGACATTGTTAATCTTACCATACCGCAGCAAAAAAATCTAAACAGACGGAACGCCGGACACGGTTTCCGCCAATGCGAACCCCCTGCCTATCATAAACCGGGCACACCTTTTAAAGGGCGGCCCGGTATTTTCAGCTTTTTGCCGTTTTGGCCCGAGATGGAGCGTCCGGCGCACAACAGCTTGCTGTATTGCAGTGGTTTTTCAATGCACAGGAAGCGCACTGCCCTTCCCTGCTTTTTTTGATAAAACGGATCAGCGTAAATGCCGCATAAGCAAAAATCACAACACCGAGCAAAATACTAAATAACATCGGAACATTCCCCCGTTTTAAAAAGCGATGAACCGCCCAATATTGTAAATCAGAAAAGCGATCAAGTAAGCAATCACAAGTGCATAAGCGATCGAAAAAAGCGTCACTTTCCCCGAACCGGTTTCTTTATGGATAATGGCCACGGTCGAAAGGCATGGAATGTATAAAAGAATGAATACCATGAAACTATAGGCCGAAAGCGGTGTAAAAGCATGGGAAATCACACCTGCCAGAGATGCGCCGTCTGGAACAAAATAGAGGACGTTCATCGTCGAAACGACCACTTCTTTTGCCATAAAACCGGTCAGAAGGGCAGCCGCGGCCTGCCATGTTCCAAAACCGAGCGGCTTGAAGACAGGCGCAATCCATCCGCATAGGATCGCCATAAAACTTTTATCGACAGGCACATTGAATCCGCCCGGCCCCGCATTCGAAATGAGCCAAATGGCTACCGTGCCACCGAAAATCAAAGTCCCTGCTTTCCGGACGAAACCTTTCCCTTTATCCCATGTGCTTCTGTACAAACTCCGCGCATTCGGCACGCGGTACGGCGGCAGTTCAATGACAAAAACAGAACCTTCCGTTTTTACCACCATTGAAAATACTTTGGCAAGCAAAAGCGCAACGACAATGCCGAGCACATACAGCGACAGGACAATGAGTGCCTGATGGTGGCGGAAAAAAGCCGCGACAAACAAACTGTAGACCGAAAGCCGCGCAGAACAGGACATCAATGGGGTCAAAAGCGTCGTTAACAGCCGCTCTTTCGGCTGTTCAATCGTCCTTGCTGCCATGACGCCGGGCACATTGCAGCCGAAGCCGATAATAAGCGGAATAAACGCTTTTCCGTTCAAGCCGACTGATTCCATCACCCTGTCCATGACCATCGCTACCCGTGCCATATATCCGGAATCTTCAATCACCGAGATAAAGAAAAACAAAACAAAAATTTGCGGCACAAAAACGAGAACGCCGCCAACTCCGGCCACAATCCCGTTTAACACAAGATCACGGATAAACGGTGTTGCCCCCGCTTCTTTCAACCCTGCTTCAATCCAGGCGGTCAGCGGGCCTGAAAAAAACTTGTCAAGCCAATCCGATAAAGGGGTGCCGAGCCAGTTGAATGTAATGCAAAATACCAAATACATCATCACAAGAAAGATCGGCACGCCAAGGTATTTATTCGTGACGACGGCATCTATTTTCTCCGTCAGCGTTTTCTTTTCTGCCGCCGTTTTTTCAACAGCGGTTTCCATTAGCCTGTCAATAAATTGCTGCCGCTTTTTAAACATTTCCTGCTTAATGGAAGTATGCGGGTTGGCGGCACGGAGCCTGCGCTCCACACCCGCGCAAAAATCTTCGAGTTCCGGCTTTACATTCATAAACGCCGGAATTTGGCGAATCACTTCATTGCCTTCCAAAAACTGGAGCGCCAGCCATCGTTTGTTCAATGACCGGAAATCCGGCAGCCGGTCCATGAGATAGGTCGCCGCATGCTCCAATTCATCGCCGTAATCAATACGGAAATCGGGCACAACCGCCTTTTCTTGCATCTGCTCCGATATGGCCTTGCATCCTTTTCCTGTCCTTGCAATAATCGGCACGACTGGAATGCCGAGGGCTTCTGCAAGTGAACGATCGTTCACTTTCATGCCGCGCGATTTTGCAACATCTATCATATTCAGCCCGATCAAAACCGGCTTTCCGTACTCCATCAATTGGATGGTCAAATGCAGGTTCCGTGCAAGCTGGGAAGCGTCGACGATATTCAAAACGGATGTGAAGTCTTCCTCAATTAAGAATCTCGATGCCACCGCTTCATCTTTAGAAAGCGGGTTCAAGGCATAAATACCGGGCAAATCAATCAGCACCCCGGCATTTTCCTTCAGCTGGCCCACCTTTTTTTCAACGGTGACACCTGTCCAGTTTCCAACATATTCATATGATCCGGTAAGCTCATTAAAGAGTGATGTTTTTCCCGTATTGGGGTTTCCAAATAAAGCGACCTGCATTATAAACACTCCACTTGGATCCGCATTGCTTCTTTTTTGCGGATGCCGATGCACTGCCCGCTGACTTCAAGCATGCAAGGCCCGCCGAAAGGCAATCCGCATTTATAACAAACTTCCCGGCCTTCAAGCACACCCAAATCAAGAAGGCGCCTTTGAATACTTTGATCAATGCTTGATAAATCTGTAATAATCCCTTTGCTTCCGGGTTTCAGTTCGGTCAAGACCATGGTATGCCCCTCCCAGAGATAGAGAAATAGCGTCTGTTCATTGATAATGATTATCATTCTATATTCCTATCATACCGCATTTCATTGTGAGCGTCTATCTTATTTTCAGGGAACAAGGGAAACTTTCACATATTTATGTGAAATTATTCACATAATATGCATTGACAGCCGGCTTGGCCGCCCCAACATGCAAAAAGCGGGCCCCTTAAAGGAGTCCCGCTTTTTGCGGCAAATGCACGCCGCTTTTTTCAATGCGGCGGACAGCTTCCATAAGCCTTTCTTCATCCTGTACAAGCGCGATTCTGACATATCCTTCGCCGTGGGGACCAAAGGCGTTGCCAGGCGTAACCACAACACCGGCTTTGTCCATCAGTTCATATGTAAAAGCGAGGGACTTTTTGCCTTCCGGGATTTTGGCCCACAAAAACATCGTAGCATCAGACGGGCGGATTTCCCAGCCGATCCGCGATAATCCGGAAACAAACAAATCCCTTCTTTTCTCATACAGTGCAGCATTGTGGCGCGCGAATTCCTTGCCGTTTGCCAAAGCAGCGGCAGCCGCCCTTTGGACCGGTTCAAAAATGCCGTAATCCATATGCGATTTCATTTGGGCAAACAGCCGGATCACTTCCCGGTTCCCTGCCAGAAAACCGATCCGTGCCCCCGCCAGGTTAAAGCTTTTCGATAAGGAATTAAATTCAACCCCCACATCTTTTGCCCCGTCAACAGACAGGAAACTGATCGGCTTTTTCCCGTTAAAGACGAGTTCACAATAGGCAAAATCGTGGACGACGACGAGATCATATTGTTTTGCAAACCGGACGGCTTCTTCAAAAAACTTTTTCTCAGCAAGCACCGGGATTGGGTTGCCCGGAAAATTCAGCATCATCATTTTCGCTTTTTTTGCGATCTCTTCCGGGATTTTTGACAAATCCGGCATAAATCCGTTCTCTTCCAGAAGTGGCATCGGATAAGGTACGGCTTCCGCCAGTTTTACCCCTGATTCATAGGCTGTATAACCGGGATCCGGAACGAGAATGATATCGCCGGGGTTACAAAAGACGAGTGGAAGATGGATAATGCCATCCTGGGAACCCGCAAGCTGAATGATTTCGTGTTCAGGATCCAGTTTCACTCCGAACTGTTCGTAATACCGGGCCGCCGCCTCGTAGAAAGGTCCGATCCCGGAAATTGTATACCCGTATTGGCGTGGGTCAGCTGCATTTCGGGCCATTTCTTCCATTACAAAAGCAGGCGGTGCCTGATCCGGACTCCCGATGCTTAAGTCAATCATCCGGTTGCCTTCTTCTATTTTTTTCTTTTTGTACGCCAAAAGCTCATTGAATATCAACGTCGGTAACTGGTTCATGCGTCTTGCAGTGTCAACCAAAAGCTTTTCCTCCCAATTTCCCGGTCCTAGGGCTTTGTGTGCCTGTTCCAGGATGCATTAGCATAAGATTAAAAGGTTTATAATGATTTATTGTACCACACTTTCCGGCATCCTGGGAGCTGTTATCATACAGTTATAGTTGGAAGCGAAGGATCCGGCCTGATTAAAAGCCTGACGATTGCGTAAGAAGCCCGTTTCTTATGCTTTTGATTCCGTAGCCACGTTTGCATCCGCTTGTTCAATCCGGTTTGCGGAGTTGTTTTTCCGCCATCTGAAGCTGTGCCGCCACTTGTGCATGTCCTGTTCCCCCGGCGCTGTTCCGCATTTTTACAACATGTTCCGGTTTCAGCACTTCAAAAATATCGGCCTCAAAAAGCGGGCTGAACGACTGGTATTCATCCAGTGTCAGGTCAAGCAAATACTTGCCGTGCTGAATGCCATAAAGGACAATCTGCCCGATCACCGCATGCGCCTCACGGAACGGCAGCCCTTTTTTTGCCAAATAATCGGCAATATCGGTTGCATTCGCGTAATCGTTCGAGACAGCCCGGAACATCTTCTCCCGGTTCACTTTCATCGTTTCAATCATCGGCGCAAGCAGCTTAAGCGCCCCTTGAAGCGTATCAGCCGTATCAAAAATGCCTTCTTTATCTTCCTGCATGTCTTTATTATAGGCAAGCGGCAACCCTTTCAGGACGGTCAACAGCCCGATGAGGTTCCCGAACACCCTTCCCGTTTTCCCGCGCAAAAGTTCGGGGACATCGGGATTTTTCTTTTGTGGCATAATGCTTGACCCCGTGCAAAAAGAATCATCCAGCTCGATAAACTGGAATTCCTGGCTCGACCACAGCACCAGTTCTTCCGACAAACGGGAAATATGCGTCATCAATATAGCGGCATTTGCCAAAAATTCAAGCACAAAGTCGCGGTCGCTGACAGCATCCAGGCTGTTCGGATAAATGCGGGAAAATCCGAGCAGTTCGCGCGTCCGTTCCCTGTCAATCGGAAAAGTCGTCCCGGCAAGCGCCCCGGCACCGAGCGGCAGCCAGTCCGTCCGCTTTAAGCTGTCTGAAAATCTCTCTTTATCACGTTCCAGCATCCAAAAATAAGCGAGAAGATGGTGGGCAAACAACACCGGCTGCGCCCGTTGCAGATGGGTGTAACCGGGCATCATCGTTTCTTTGTTTTCTTTTGCTTTCGTCACGATGGCTTCCTGGACGAGCGCAATCAGGCGGATCATTTCTTTTGTCGTTTTCCGGACATACAGGTGCATATCGGTCGCAACCTGGTCATTCCGGCTCCGCCCTGTATGCAGCTTCCCGCCGGCAGGGCCGATTTCATCCATCAGCATTTTTTCGATATTCATATGGATATCTTCATTCTCAACTGTAAATGCTGCTTCCCCGTTTTTAATTTTTTCGGCAATTTTCCGAAGCCCTGCTTTGATCTGTTCCACATCGTTCTCAGGCAAAATGCCGCATTCGCCAAGCATTTGGACATGGGCAAGGCTCCCTTCAATATCTTCAAAAGCAAGCCTTTGGTCATATCCGATCGAAGCTGTATAGGTTTCAACAAGCTGATTCGTTTCCTTTGTAAAACGTCCGCCCCAAAGCTTTGACAATGTCATTTCCTCCTGCTGCAATAGAATTAAAAAATGAAGGCTGCACGGCAAACCGCCACAGCCTTCCGGATATTTTACCGTTTTCTCCCGGCCCGGTAAACAGGTGAAAAATACCTGAACGGGCCGGTTCCAACCTTGAAATTTGCCGTGCTTATGATTTAACATCAGAAACAACGGCCAAATGGCTTATTGATTTAACACTTTCCCGTTTTCCTGGATTTCGGCAAATACTTTTGTCGGCAGCCCCCACAGTTTGATGAAGCCGACTGCAGCATTATGGTCAAACGAATCGCCTTTCAAATAGGTCGCCAGTTCTTCATTATACAGGCTGTATGGGGATTTTCTTGCCACTACCGTGTGGGTGCCTTTAAACAGTTTCACGCGGACCGTGCCGGTGACCGTTTTCTGTGTTTCCTCGACAAACGCATCGAGCGCGGCCTTTAACGGCGAATACCAGAGCCCTTCATAAATGATTTTGGTCAACTGCTGTTCCACCGTTGTTTTAAATTGTGTCACTTCACGTGGCAGCGTTAAAAATTCCAGTTCTTTATGGGCATTGATCAGCACGACTGCAGCAGGGTTTTCGTATACTTCGCGCGATTTGATCCCGACAAGGCGGTTTTCAATATGGTCGATTCTGCCGATGCCATGTTTGCCGGCTGTCAGGTTCAGCTCTTCGATCATTTGGACGAGGCCCATCGCTTTGCCGTTTAAGGCAACCGGGACGCCTTTTTCAAACGTAATTTCAATATATTCTGGCTCATCCGGCGTCATTTCGATCGGCGCAGTCCAGTCGAATGCTGCTTCCGGCGCTTCGTTCCAAGGATTTTCAAGGACGCCGGCTTCGCACGCTCTTCCCCATATATTGGCATCAATCGAAAACGGATTATCTAAGTCTACCGGAATCGGAATATTGTTTTTCTCCGCATATGCAATTTCTTCATCGCGGGTCATGCCCCATTCACGGACAGGCGCAACGACTTTCAGGTTCGGGTTCAGCGCCTGAACGGACACTTCAAAACGGACCTGGTCGTTCCCTTTTCCGGTACAGCCGTGCGCCACGGCAACGGCGCCTTCCTGTTCCGCGACATCTACCAAAAGCTTTGAAATAAGCGGGCGGCTGATCGCAGAAGACAGCGGATATTTTCCTTCATAGAGCGCATTTGCCTTTAATGCCGGCAATATATAATCTTTTGCAAGCATTTCTTTCCCGTCTATGATCACAGCTTTGATTGCACCGACATTCAGCGCTTTCTGGCGGATTGCATTTAAATCTTTGCCTTCGCCGACGTCAATGCCAAGCGCAATAACATCATAGCCGTATTTTTCCTGAATCCATTTAATCGATACGGATGTATCCAAACCGCCTGAGTAGGCCAATACAATTTTTTCCTTTGCCATTTCTCTCTCCCTGCCTCTTTGTATAATTAATATTGAAGTTGAATTTTTATACACCCATTATATCGGATTCATTCAACATTTTCCAGTAGTTTTTTTAAAATGGCTTTATGGGCATGGAGCCGGTTCTCCGCCTCGTCAAAAACCGCGGAATGCGGGCCGTCAATGACCGCCTCCGTGACTTCTTCGCCGCGGTGGGCGGGCAGGCAATGGAGGAAAAGAAAATCTTTTTTTGCCAGTTTGCATAATGATTCATTTACCTGATAATCTTGTAAATCTTCGAGCCGTTTCTTCGTTTCGTCTTCCTGCCCCATGCTCGCCCACACATCGGTGATGACCACATCGGCATTCCGGATCATTTCTTCCGGGTTTTGGCCCATTTCAATACAGACCCCTTTTTTGGCCGCTTCTTTTTGAGCCCCGGCAAGAATGCCGGCATTCGGCAAATAGCCTTCCGGGGCAGCGACGGACATATGCATACCCGCCTTTGCCGCCCCCTCGAGCAATGAGTGGCACATATTGTTATTGCCGTCCCCGAGGTAGCAGATTTTGAGCCCGGCCAGTTGTCCTTTATATTCCTGAATGGTCAGCAAATCGGCCAAAACCTGGGTCGGATGGTGCAGATCGGTCAGCCCGTTGATCACAGGGACATCTGCGTGGCGCGCAAAAGATTCGATGGTTTCGTGCGCGAATGTGCGGATCATCAGGCAGTCGACATAACGCGACAACACTTTTGCCGTGTCATGGATCGTCTCACCGCGCCCGAGCTGAATATCCCTTGAACTGAGGAAAAGAGCGTGGCCGCCGAGCTGGAGCATGCCGGCTTCAAATGAAACCCGGGTGCGCGTGGATGATTTTTCAAAAATCATACCGAGCACTTTCCCTTTTAAGTACGGGGTCTCCTTCCCTTCTTTATGCGCTTTTTTTAAAGCGGCCGCTTCCTGGAGCAGATCGTTCAGCTCCTCTTCCTGCAGCGCGCCGATTGTTAAAAAATCTTTCTTTTTCGTACGGGCCAATGTCGCCATCTGTATCTTCCTTTCTGCTAAACTTCTGCTTTTATACGGTTAAAATCGTGAAGCGGGGCCACTTTTGGCGTTGTCCCTGTGGCATAGCGGGTAATGGCTTCCAATGTATCCAGACAGGTAAACAGCGGAATATGGAAACGCATCGCTGCTTCACGCAGCTTGCTGCCGCCCCTTCTTTGGTCCCGCCCTTTTGTCGGGATGACCACCGCAGCGGTCACGGGTTGCTGTTCGAAAAAGGCGGAGGCATCCTCAAGGCCTACTGTTTCCGCCGCCACGCCGTTTTTCGCCAGGAACCGGGCCGTATGTTCCGTTGCGGCAATCCGGTAGCCTCTGTCCGCCAATGTTTTCAATACCGGGAGCGCGGCTGCTTTTTCGCGGTCCGTCACCGAGCAAAATACAAATTGTTCTTCAAGCGGCGGCTCAAACACCGGATCTTGGACGGACAGAAGCGTTTTTTCGAGTGCTTCCCCGAATGTCCGGGCAAGGCCGAGCACTTCGCCTGTTGATTTCATTTCAGGCCCTAAAACA
This sequence comes from Weizmannia sp. WK01, assembly GCF_025905465.1. NCBI lineage: Bacteria > Bacillati > Bacillota > Bacilli > Caryophanales > Bacillaceae > Heyndrickxia > Weizmannia sp. WK01. The sequence continues at coordinate 1,852,014 of NZ_CP109616.1, forward strand.
GGGTCGACATCTTTCAGTTTTATATAGGAAAATACCGGTGCCTTCACGGCGACAAGTTCCGGCGGTGCAGGAAGCCCTTTTTCTGCAAGCGGTTTTCCGAGTTGTATGGCAATGGCGAGATCAATCATCGGAATGCCGGTGACTTTGCTTAAAATTGGGACGGTTCTTGAAGCACGCGGATTCACTTCCAGCACATAAACGGTCCCTTCATAAATTAAAAACTGGATATTGGCAATGCCTTTGATTTTGCCCTTTAAACAGATTTTTTCGGCATACCGGATAAGCGTTTCCTGCACAGACGGGCTTAAATGCTGGGGCGGATAAACGGCCATGCTGTCGCCGGAGTGGACGCCCGCTTTTTCAATATGTTCAAAAATGCCCGGGATGAGCACCTTCTCCCCGTCACAAATGCAGTCGAGTTCGCATTCCGTACCCGGCAAATACTGGTCAATCATAAGCGGCCAGCTTTTTTCGCTTGCGTACTTCAACGCATCCGCATAAGCGTTGAGTTCGTCTTCGTGGTAAAAAATGAACATTGACTGTCCGCCAATAACATAGGACGGGCGGACAAGCACCGGAAACGACAGGTCTTTTGCCCCCCGTTTCAGTTCTTCTGCATCATAGGCGGTATGCCCTTTAATATGCGGAATGCCAAGCTCATCCAGCAGCTTGTAAAAAAGGTTGCGATCCTCAAGCTGGTCGATTTGTTCCACGTTCGTTCCAAACAGTTTCACGCCTTCAGCTTCAAGGCTCGATGCGACATTGATCGCGGTCTGGCCGCCGAATTGCGTGAAGACGCCTGCCACCTGCTCTTTTTCAATAATATGCAGCAAATCTTCCGGGCGCAGCGGGTCAAAATACAATTTATCCGCCATTGAAAAATCGGTGCTGACCGTTTCCGGATTGTTGTTTACAACAATCGTTTCATAGCCAAGTTGTTTGAGCGCCATAACGGCATGGACCGAGCAGTAATCAAATTCAATTCCCTGCCCAATGCGGATCGGTCCGGAACCGATGATCAGCACTTTCGGGCGGTTTGATACTTCCACTTCATCCCGGCCGCCCCAGGTGGAATAGTAGTACGGCGTTTGCGCCTCAAACTCGGCGGCACAGGTGTCCACAAGTTTATAAACCGGCATAAGCCCGAGCTGTTTTCTTTTTTCGCGCACCGCTTTTTCGCTGCATCCGCATAATGCCGAAAGACACTCATCACTGATGTTCATTTTTTTGGCTGCGCGCAGCAAAGCAGCCGGCATCGTATCGATCGTATATTGCTTGCATGTTTCTTCCATATCCACGATATTTTTTATTTTTTTCAAGAAACCAGCGGTCGATTTCCGTGTATTTTTCAATGTCATCCAGCGCCATGCCTTTACGCATCGCTTCCGCCACCGCAAACAGGCGGATATCGGTCGCTTCCGTTAAAAGTGGGACCAAATCATCCGGCTGTTTTTCAGCAAGCGCCGGATAGAACAGACCTGAAAGCCCGAGTTCAAGCGAACGGATTCCTTTGTTAAGCGCTCCTTCAAATGTGCGGTCGATCGCCATTGCTTCGCCGGTCGCCTTCATTTGCGTGCCAAGTTTCCGGTCCGCTTCCGTAAATTTGTCGAACGGAAAGCGCGGAATTTTCACGACAACATAATCAAGGGCCGGTTCGAAGGAAGCAAACGTGTTGCCGGTTACCGGGTTTAAAATTTCATCCAGATGATAGCCGATTGCGCATTTCGTGGCAATGCGGGCGATCGGGTAACCGGTTGCTTTCGAAGCCAAGGCGGATGACCGGCTGACGCGCGGATTGACTTCAATAATATTGTACTGGTCGGAGTGGGGATCGAGCGCAAATTGGATGTTGCACCCGCCGATCACCCCGAGCGCGCGAATCACTTTTAAAGAAGCGTCCCGGAGCAGCTGGTACTGCACATCCGATAAAGTCTGCGATGGCGCGACCACAATCGAGTCGCCCGTATGCACTCCGACCGGATCGATATTTTCCATATTGCAGACAATGATGCACGTGTCGTTTGCATCGCGCACGACTTCGTATTCAATTTCTTTCCAGCCTTTGATGCTTTTTTCAAGCAGCACCTGGTGGATCGGGCTCAGGTCAAGGCCGCGCTGGAGCACTTCCCGAAGTTCTTCATCATTGGCTGCAAATCCCCCGCCGGAGCCGCCAAGCGTATAAGCGGGGCGGATAATGACGGGGTAGCCGATTTTTTTCGCAAATGCCAGCCCGTCTTCCATATTTTCCACAATTTTTGACGGCGGGATCGGTTCCCCGATATCAAGCATCAACTGGCGGAACTTTTCGCGGTCTTCCCCCTTCTGGATCGAATCCACCGGTGTCCCGAGCAATTGTACCCCATACTTATCGAGAATCCCCGCTTCATAGAGCTGGACGGTGAGATTCAGGCCGGTTTGCCCGCCCAATGTCCCGATAATGCCGTCCGGACGCTCTTTTTGTAAAATCTGTTCTATCGACTCCACCGTCAGCGGGTCAAAATAAATCCGGTCGGCCATTTCTTCATCAGTCATGATCGTTGCCGGATTGCTGTTGACAAGCACGACTTCAATTCCTTCTTCTTTCAAGGCAAGGCAGCTCTGCGTACCCGCATAATCAAATTCGGCGGCCTGGCCGATAACAATCGGGCCGGAGCCGATCACAAGCACTTTTTTGATCGATTTATTGAATGGCATAAGACAAAACTCCCGCTCTTTGTTGTACTCGTTGTAAAAAGTGGTCAAAAATGTATTCGGAATCACGCGGCCCCGGATGTGCTTCCGGGTGGAACTGGACGGAATAGACCGGCAAGTCCGGATGGATGCAGCCTTCAACCGTGCCGTCATTCACATTCTTAAAGGAAAGCTCGAGTTCCGATCCGGCAAGTGATGCTTCATCGACAACATAGCCATGGTTTTGGGCTGTCATCAACACTTTTCCAGTCTTTAAATCTTTAACCGGATGGTTGCCGCCCCTGTGGCCGAACGGCAGCTTTTTCGTCTTTGCCCCGTAAGCGAGTGCCAATAGCTGGTGGCCGAGGCAAATGCCAAGCACCGGATAAGCGGCGCTTACTTTTTTGATTTCCGGCAGCCACTCGGCTAGTTTAGCAGGATCCCCAGGGCCGTTTGAAATGACAATGCCGTCAGGTGCAAGTTCCGCCATTTGTTTTGCCGTAAAATCAAAGGGCACGACGGTCACTTTGCAGTTGCGGTCAAGCAAGTATTGCAAAATGGATTTTTTGTAGCCGAAATCCATCAAAGCAATGTGCAAAGGGCCATCTCCATACGTTTCCGGTTGTTTTATGGCCACTTCGGCTACGAAAAATTCATCGCCGCCGCATGGCACTTTTTGATCGCGGGACGTTGAAACAAGGCCGCGCACAGTGCCGCGTTTTCTGATCGTTTTTACAAGCGCGCGCGTGTCCACTCCTGCAAGGCAAGGGACACCCGACTTTTCCAAAAAGGATAGGGCCGTCTTTTCCACTTTATAAAAACTCGGGCTTGCGCATATTTCACCGGTCACAACCGCGCGCGCCGAGATGCTTTTGCTTTCGTGATCATCGCCGTTTACGCCGTAATTGCCGATTAAAGGGTAACAAAACACCAGAATCTGCCCGGTGTACGACGGGTCGGTGAGCATTTCCTGGTACCCCGTCATGCCGGTGTTAAATACCACTTCTCCCGTTGTTTCAGCGGGGTTTCCCGCAAAAAAGCCTTCAAAAATTTCTCCCGTTTCAAGAATAAGATATCCGCTTGTCACGATGTCTGTCCTCCCTTGTCTCTTTGCCGGTTAAAGATTGTTTTGGCTTGCCTTAGTAAAAACAGTTTTCATTTTTTCTGCAAAAAGCGCCGTTTCCTTTTCCGTAATAACAAGCGGCGGCAACAGACGGACAACATGCGGGCCTGCTGTTAATACAAGCAAATGCTCAGCCAATGCCGCCCGGGTGATTTTTACAGCTTCCATTTCCGTTTCAAGGCCGGCCATCAGCCCTTTCCCGCGGATTTCTTTAATAAAAGAAAATTGCGTCTTCAAGTCTTCCAATTTTGTCCAAAAATCGATGCTTTGTTTTTGGACATGTTCGATGATATTTTCTTCCGCAAACGTTTCAAGCGTTGCCAGACCGGCTGTCGCAGATAGCGGGTTGCCGCCAAAAGTGCTGCCGTGCGTACCGGGCGTAAAGCTTTGCGCGATTTTTTCTTTCGCGAGCATGGCGCCAATCGGAATGCCGGACCCCAGCCCTTTTGCAAGCGTCATGATATCCGGTTCGAAGCCGTACTGTTCATAGGCAAACAGTGTACCGGTACGGCCCATGCCCGTCTGCACTTCATCTACAATGATTAAACAATCGTTCTTTCTGCACGTGCGGACAAGGGCATCCACCCAATCCTGTTCCGCAGGGATGACGCCGCCTTCCCCCTGAATCAGTTCAAACATGACGGCAATGGGCTTAAGCTTTTCGAGATCGCGGAGTGCCGTGATGTCGTTAAACGGCAAATAGGTGAATCCCGGCACAAGCGGTTCAAAGCCATGCTGGATTTTTTCCTGTGCCGTTGCCGACAATGTCCCGAGTGTCCGGCCGTGGAACGAAGCCTTGAAGGTGACGATGGGCCCCGATTTTCCGCGTTTTTTTGCATCAAGGCGGGCCAGTTTGATCGCCGCTTCATTGGCTTCCGCGCCGCTGTTTGCGAAAAACACCCGGTCAAATACGCTTTGTGCTGCTAGTTTTTCAGCCAGCTCTTCCTGCGGCCCGATTTCAAACAGATTGGAAGTATGCCAGATTTGGTCCAGCTGGCCGGTCACCTTGGTTTTTACCTTTTCGGGGACATGGCCGAGATTGCAAACGGCAATGCCTGAAGTAAAATCCAAATATTTTTCTCCATTTTCATCCCATACATAACTGCCTTTTCCTTTTACAAACTTTACCGGCGTCCGGCTGTACGTTTGCATAAGTGCTTGCTTTTTTACCGTTTGCGTCATCTTATCCATCGATCAAAACCCCGTTCCCTGTAAATTTCGTCCCGGTTTTTCCGCCGCCTGCCAAAAACAGGAGGCTGTCTTCTTCTGTCCCGTCCACAATCACCACTTCTTTTACGCCGGACCGGATGCATTCCGCTGCTGCCCGGACTTTCGGAATCATGCCACCGGTAATGACTTGTTTTTGGATGAGCCCGTCAACCTGTCCGGGGGTAAGATAAGGGAGCACTTTCCCTTCCATCATGACCCCGGGGACATCCGTCACCATCCAAACACGCGCGTTCATTTTCCGGGCAACCGCGGCTGCTGCCAAATCAGCATTGACATTCAGGCGCTGGCCGTTTTTATCCGTCGCAACCGGGGAAATGACTGGGATAAACTGCTGTCGCAATAAAGCAAGCAGCACCTGTTCGTTTACAGATTCGATTTCCCCGACATACCCGAGATTCGGTGTCTCAATCTTCCTGGCAGTTAAAAGCCGTGAGTCGGTTCCGCTGATGCCGACCGCTTTGGCCCCCGCCTGCGAGAGCCGGCGCGTAATCCATTTGTTGATGGAGCCGGAAAGCACCATCTCAACGACGTTTAACACCGGCTCGGTCGTAACGCGCAACCCGTTTTTAAATTGCGTTTTGATCTGCATTTTTTCCAACATGGCTGAGATCGCCGGTCCCCCGCCGTGAACGATGACAGGTTCAAGCCCGAATCGCGCTTTGATTTGCACCAGATTTTCAAAAAATGCATCCGGCAGCTGATGGAGAATGCTGCCGCCGCACTTGATGACAACGTATGCCAATTTGGCCAACCCCTTATAAATAGTTATTGAATTGTATAATTATGCAACAATGCGTGCACAAACATTATGAGCGATAAGTAGCATTGATTTTCACATAATCATAGGTCAGGTCGCATCCCCATGCAGTACCCTGGCAAGTTCCGGCACCAAGGTCGATGGCGATACAGATTTTATCATTTTCCTTTAAATAGGCATGTGCCTCGTCTTCGGAATAGGAAGCCGGCATGCCCTTTTCCACTACGGGAATCCCGCCGATGCGGATAGAAAGCGTTTGTTCATCCACTTGGACACCGCTGTATCCGATCGCATTGATAATCCTTCCCCAGTTCGCATCGGCGCCAAAGACAGCAGCTTTTACCAAATTTGAGCCGATAACGGTTTTTGCGACCGTTTGTGCCTCTTTTTCCGTTTCAGCCCCGGTTACACAGACTTCAACCAGTTTCGTCGCGCCTTCCCCGTCTCTTGCAATTTGTTTGGCAAGTTCCCGGGCAATATAGGCAAAGCTTTCTGCGAATTTCTTCCAATCCGGGTGTGCATAGGAAAGCGTATCGTTTCCGGCCAGCCCGTTTGCCATTACAACGACCATGTCATTTGTGCTTGTGTCGCCGTCCACCGTGATCATATTGAACGTTTCATCGACCGTTTGTTTCAGCAGGTTTTGCAATGCAGCGGCCTCAACTTTGGCGTCTGTCGTGATAAAAGCGAGCATCGTTGCCATGTTCGGATGGATCATCCCCGATCCTTTGGCGCAGCCGGCAACCGTGACCGTTTTCCCATCAATTTCAAGCGTTACGCAGGCGCGTTTTTGAAAGGTGTCCGTCGTAAGTATCGCTTTTTCAAAAAGGTCCGGATGGGATGTGCCCTCTTTCTCGATACGGCGAATGCCGGTTTCAATTTTTTCAACCGGTAAAAGCTCGCCAATGACACCTGTTGAGGCAACGCCGATCAGGCTTTCGTTTACGCCGATTTGAGCGGCGAACCATTCCCGCATCAGGCGGGCGTGGCGGAGGCCTTCATTGCCTGTAAAGGAGTTCGCGTTTCCCGAATTCACAATGATGCCGGACAGCTTCCCACTTTCCATAATGCTTTCTTTTGTAATCTGGATGGGTGCAGCTTGAAACTGATTCGTCGTGTAGACCGCAGCCGCTTGTGCCGGGACAGCGGAGTAAAGCCACCCAAGATCCGGACGTTTTCTTTTAATGCCGCAATGGAGCCCACCGGCAAAAAATCCTGCCGGGCTCGAGATGTTTCCGTCTGTTTTCGTAAAAAATGCAGTACTTTCTTTTTCATATAATTGATTCATTGCCATCCTCCATATATAAACGGTATGTTTAAGATTGCCTTATGGATAAACCGGAACATGGTCGAGCCCTGTATCTTCTTCCAGCCCGAAAAGCAGATTCATATTTTGGATTGCCTGCCCGCTTGCACCTTTTACAAGATTGTCAATGGCAGAAATGACCACGAGCCTCCCCGTCCGTTCATCCACATGGACGCCTATATCACAGTAATTTGAGGCGTATACTTCCTTTGTAGATGGAAAAGAACCAGCCGGCCTGATCCGGATAAATTTCCGGCCTTTATACACTTTCCTATAATATTGGCGGACATCTTCGGTGGTGACTTTTTTTGCTAAAGGCGCGTATATCGTGCAAAGAATCCCCCTCGTCATCGGAATAAGATGGGGCGTAAATGAAATTTTCGCTTCTTTTCCGGCAAACGCCTTGATGAACCGCTCGATTTCCGGTGTATGCTGGTGGCTTCCGACTTTGTACGCACCGGTATTTTCATTTACTTCAGTAAACAAGTTGCCTAGAGAAGGGGTTCTTCCCGCACCGGAAACACCGGTTTTACCATCAATCACAATAAAGGAAGTATCGATGAACCCCCCTTGAACAGGCGGGAGAAGTCCTAAAAGCGCTGCGGTCGGGAAGCAGCCGGGATTGGCGATCAGTTGAGCCTCTTTTATCCTGTCCGCATTCATTTCTGAAAGGCCGTAGATAGCTTTATCCAGCTCTTTTTGCGGGGCGGGTTCGCGTTTATACCATTGCCTGTACGCTTCCCCATCCAGCCTGAAATCCCCGGACAGGTCGATACACTTTAAACCTTTATCAACAAACCGTGGTACCCAGTTTTTGGCTACCCCAGACGGCGTTGCGAAAAACAATAGTTCTACCCTGCCTGCGATTTCATCCGGAACCATGTCTTCCAATCCGGCTTCTATGATTTGCTGGAAATGCGGGTAATGTGCGGTCAGCATCGTGCCTTTTGTGCGGTGCGATATCAACATTTCCAGTTGTGCGCGGGGATGGCGGGCAAGAAGTCTGACAAGTTCCGCACCGCTGTATCCGTTTGCCCCGACAATCCCTATTTTCAACATTTTCATCTCCCTATTGTTATGTATGTGCATTATTATAATTCATTATGTATGATTATACAAGGTTAAAAATATAAAAAAATAGAAACTTTTCGCTTTCAAGCATAACAAAAAAGATCAAGGCCTGCATCCGGCAGGGCTTGATCTTTTTCGTCTGCAAGGAAAATTAGTCGTGTGCCAATACGACGATTTTTCCGTTTGCCGCCGCACCGACATACCGGGTGGCAATTTCAAGCGGAATTCCGAGCTCAAGGACCTTTTCCAATATTTTTTCCGGGTATGTTTTTCTTTTGACCAGTGCTTTCAGTTCATTCATGAGATCCACATCCGTATGAAGGCATATTCCGTTTACACCTTTTCCGGCTTCGCGGCCGACTTCACGGATGGCCGCAGCATTGTTGGCGATGACAGTAATGCGCCCATTTTCTCTATGATGATGTAAAATGGCTTCCGCTGCTTCCCCGGGTCCGGCAAAAATTCCAATTAACTGCATATGCGTGTCCCCATATTAATCACCAAAAGAAATGACGAGTTTTTCCAGTTCCGCCGCGCTGGGTTCCGTCATCGTAAAGCCGAGTCTTTTCATTTCTTCAGCTACTGCCGCTGCATGGCTTTGATCCGTAACAATAAAGGTGCGGTCGCGCTGAATGGTGTCTTTCACTTTCGCCAAAAAGGAAAACAAAGCAGCGGTTTTCGGTTCTTGAATTTCACGCATAAAATGGGAAGATTTCTCGGTTACCGGCAAAATCCAAATCTCACATGCATATGGCATTTTTAAAATTTCATAGAAAGCATCTGTTTTTTCGAGCGGCGTACGCAGCGTATAATCGAAAAACTCATACACTTTCCGGCTGGAAAAAGGGAAGTTTGCAAACGGGCGAGAATCTTCCTTGTCGAACACGTGAATGTCCACTTTCGATTTATTTTTTTCAAAATAATTGTCTTCTGTTTTTGCAACGATATTTTGCATCGTTATGTTCCCCCTTGTATGTAAATCAGATTTCTTTTTATATTGCCTTTTTGCCCCGTTCTTAAACACCGGCGTTCGTTTTTTTCGAATGTTTAACCCGTTTTTCCTAGGGTAGACAGGAATTGAAGATCAAAACCGGAACAGGAGTGGAGCAGATGTTTTTACACAAAAAAGAGTTGCAGTTTGAAGCAAAACCTGAAAGGCCGGATCCGGTTTTCGCCAATAAAGTGCAGGAAGTGCTCGGCGGGCAATACGGGGAAATCTCTGTGATGATGCAGTATCTTCTCCAAGGATGGAACTGCCGGGCAGATGAAAAATACCGGGATATGCTGCTTGATATCGGGACAGAAGAAATCGGCCATGTGGAAATGCTCGCCACATTAATCGCCCGCCTGCTCGATAAGGCACCGGTCAAAATGCAGGAAGAAGCGGTTGCGAAAGACCCTGCCATTGCAGCTGTCATGGGCGGGATGAATCCGCAACACGCCATTGTCGGCGGGCTCGGCGCGTTGCCGGTCAACAGTGCGGGTGTTCCGTGGAGCGGCAGTTATATCGTATCAAGCGGGAATTTAATCGCTGACTTCCGCGCCAATCTCAACGCTGAATCGCAGGGGCGACTTCAAGTCGTCCGCTTATATGAAATGACGGACGATCCGGGCGTGAAAAAAACACTATCGTTTTTGATCGCGCGGGACACGATGCATCAGAACCAGTGGCTGGCCGCCCTGCGTGAACTGGAAGAACAGGAAGGTGTTGTCGTGCCGAGCACATTCCCTCCTGAACAGGAGCCTGAAGAATTTACCCATCTCTTTATCAATCATTCGGAAGGCAAAGAAAGTGCCAAGGGAAGATGGGCGAGCGGCGAAAGCATTGATGGAAAAGGTGAATTTAAATTTGTCGAACCTTTTGCATCCCATGACCGTGTCGGACAACAACCGGCACCGCCCTATGTGCACGGAACACTGCCAATCGTTAAATAAAGCAAAAACCGAAAGAAGACTTTCCTTCTTCCGGTTTTTTTGCCATTTCTTAATATGCACCCGCCATCACCGGTTGGCGGTAGGCAGATAGCGACTCATCCATGATTTTTTGAAAAAGCGGCTCAAGATGTGCGGGGATCAGCTGGCCGGCAAAATCCCACGCATTTTGCTCAATCGTAAGTGCCAGTGCTTGCTTTTCCGGTAAATGCCCGGACTCTTCAAAGGCGGCGGACAATAGAGGCAGATTTTCATCCATCGCATGGCCGATTTCATGTGCAAGCACAATCGTGGCGTAAGGCAAAAACCATTCGCAGCTTCCAAACAATAGCTCGCACTGCCGCCGGATTGTCTCTATATACAGCGTAATCGTATCGGTGTGCGGATGGTATTTGCCGCCAACAAGGCGCCCGCCGGGGAACTGTTTCTTTATTTTCAAATGGGCGGTGCACCCGGCGTTTTTTAGTAATTCTGTTGCCATTTCTCTGATTTGCAAAATTCCCCTGTCTCCTTTATCCATATTGGCATTGCTCTTATCATATATTATGAAAGATCGCGATTGCAATATGTATCTATTTTTTATCCGAAGCGGCCGGATTAAAAGGATATTTTTTTTCCTAGCAAAGGGACGTGTGAACCTGATTCCCAAGGCAAAAAAAACAGGCCATAAAGGCCTGTTTTTTATAATTTCGAAACGTTTGCAGCTTGTGGTCCGCGGTTGCCTTCTTCAATATCAAAAGATACGGATTGGCCTTCTTCCAAAGTTTTAAAACCTTCGCCCTGAATCGCTGAGAAGTGAACAAATACATCGCTGCCGCCTTCACGTTCGATAAATCCGTAGCCTTTTTCCGAATTAAACCATTTTACTTTACCTTGTTCCATTTTGTTTCCTCCTAATGTGTTTGAACACAAAATTACTATCCTTGCTCAAGTGATTTCAGGGGGTCAGTTTTAAAACTTTTTCCTTCCTTACCATACCGAACAAAAATAATTCTTTATTATAATAGCAGATTATAAATGTGGTGTCAAGACGAATTGATTATTTTTTTCTTTATTTTTTTCTTTATTTTTTTCTCCACTAATGCCGTGATTTTTTCGGATGAAAACCTTTCATGGCTGCCGAATCCATCCGCCTGGAAAAATGCTGCTGCAAAAATGGGAAAAAGATGCCTGCACGCAGGCATCTTTTTCGGTAAAGCGTTTTATTTTTCTTCCCTGTACCCGTGGCCCGGAAAATTCCCGTATCCGCTGTGGCCGTAATGCCCGGAATGGTAATGATGATGGTGGCCGTGCGGGTAACCATAACCATGTGAGTGGCCGTACGAGTGGCCGTACGAATGCCCGTACGGATAACCGCCGTAACCACCGTATCCTCCATAATGGTGGTGGTGCCCATACGGCATATAATGGCCCGGATAGCCGCCATAATACTGCCTGGATTCTGCCAAATTTGTCACTCCTTTATCCATTGCTGCTTTTACAATATGGCAGTTGGAAGCGCATCGTTTGTGCATCCGCCTGCAAGCGGGAAAACAGGCGCCAATTTAAACGGCCGGATGTGCGTCTGCATTGTAAACCCCTTGCTAGGCCAGCCTGCTTCCGGACATACCGTACGGGCAATAAGTATGCGGTTATGATGAGAACGATATGCAAGCTTATTCAACGACAATGGTTTCGCAAAAATGCAGGCGTTGGCCTACCGTATCCAGTGTGACCGGGATGCCGAGCGGAAGCGCCAGATTCGGGGTACCGTGCCCGGACTGTATGCCGGCAAGCACCGGCTTACCGCTCCCGTAAAAAAACTTTTTCAGGACATCCTGTGCCGTAAACCCATCCGCGTATGCTTCCGGCTCACAGTCCGTCCATTGCCCGAGCACAAACCCGGAGGCGTCATCCAGTTTTCCGGAAAGCTGAAGCTGGGTCAGCATCCGGTCGATCGCATATGGCTCTTCATGCACTTCTTCAAGAAAAAGAATTTTTCCGCTTGTATCGATTTCAAACGGCGTTCCCATCAGTGCGCAGATTAATGACAGATTCCCGCCTGTAAGCGGCGCTGTCATGACCCCTTCACCCCACGCTTCCCCCGTGTAACTGCCGGTAGGAACACCGGTTGACGCCAGCTTGAGCAATGATTGTACCGAAAGCGCATCGTCTGTGATAAATTCGACAGCCGCCATCGGGCCATGGATCGTGGCGAGGCCGCATTTTTGCTGGAAAACGATGTGTAGTGCTGTAATATCGCTGTAACCGATAAATAATTTCGGATTCTCCCGGATCCATTCAACGTCGAGATACGGTAAAATTTGCGGTGTCCCGTACCCGCCGCGCAAACAAAGAATTGCCCGCACGTCATCGTCTGCAAACATCGCATGCAGATCGGCTGCCCGTTCAAGCGGCGTACCGGCCATATACCCACCGTATACTTTCTCCGCATTTTCTCGCACTTTTACCCGGAAACCGAGCCGCCGCAATTTCGCAACAGCAGTTTGAAGCCTTTCGATTGAGACCGGGCTTGCAGGCGCGACCAGCCCGATCGTATCTCCCGCCTGTAATCGTTTCCCTTTTCTCATCCTTCTCCCCCCTGGTTGATGAATTGCAGTACAATTTGCTCTTCCGCTTGATGTACTGCTTCTTCATCCAGTACATTATTGATCAAAATGGAAAAAATCAGCTTTTCCCCGGATGTTGCCTGCATATAGCCGGAAAGTGTGCTGACGCCTGTAATCGACCCAGTTTTGGCAAACACCTGTCCTCGAGCAGCCGTCCCCTTAAACCGGTTTCTGAGGGTTCCGCCTTCCAACCTGTTTTCAGCCCCCGCAACAGGCAGCGCATCGAAAAAGCACGGAAACCAGTCTTTTTCCTGTATCCGGTATAAAAGCGCCGTCAAATCATTTGCCCGGACCAAATCGGCGTGAGATATGCCCGAACCATCACGGAGCATCATCTGGTCAGGGTCCATGCCAAAGTTACCTGCAACGCTGCGAATGACTTCAAGCCCTTTTTCCCAGCTTCCTTCCCCTTTTTCCGTTTTCCCCATTTCTTTTACAAGCATTTCGGCGATGGTATTATTGCTGAATTTTAAAAACGGCACCATGATGCTTGATAAAGGCGGCGATTGCGAAAAGAGAACCGGAACTGCTGCATCCTTCACCCTGCCCGTTTTGATTGTGCCTTGAACGGTGATCCCGTTTTCCTCTAACGTTTTTTTGAAAACAGACAGCACCCATTTCGCCGGGTCCCAGACCGCTTTCCATTGCCGGACTGCGGCGGAATCGGCTGTAATCGTCCCGCTTGCCGTAAACGTATTCCCGCCATGTGCCCGGCTGATGACGATATCGTCCTCCTGCTGCTCACCGTCTCGCACGGTTCGGACATGGTTGACCAGTTTAACCATCCCGCTTTCCGGAACCATTTTGATTCGCGCTTTCATGCCGGGTTTTTTTGCCGGAACAACTTCAAAAATGGCCGTCCCTGCATCATAATCCCGGTTAGGCGATAAAGTTAAAGCCGAAATTTGTGCGCCGTAATATTCCTGTTCATCGCTCCATGGCAAGTCAAGTGAATACCGGGTATCATCATAGCGCGAATCATCCCCGACCAGGTCCCCCTGAATACGCCGGATTCCCTGCTTCTTTAATTCAGCCGCCCAGTCCGCTAAATCGGATTTCAATAAAGCAGGATCTCCTCCCCCTTGTATGTATATATCACCGTAAAGCGTACCGTTTTGGATCGCGCCTGTCCGGTACACGCCCGTTTTAAAACGGGTATTTTTCCCGAGCGTTTCAAGCGCGGCGGCTGCGGTCAGCAGTTTCATATTGGATGCAGGGCGCAGCAGCGTATTGCCATTTTGTTCGTAGAGCAGTTTCCCGCTATCAGCCGAACGGACGCTGATCGCAACGATCCCGCCTTTTAAAGGGGCGGCCTCAAGAATACCGGCAATCTTTGCGTCTGTTTCTTTTTTCCCGCAGCCTTCCCTGTCCCCTGCTGCATAAGGCCCAGTTCCCTGAATAAATAGAAATGCCATCGTCCATATCACGACCCATCTTTTATGCAATCCGTTTCCCTCCGTATGAAATTCTGCCTTGCTTTATCATATTCCTTCTTTATTTTAATCTTTCCGTAAACGCTGTTTTGGCTGCTATCTTCTTTTTTCCAATGATTCATTTCGCGTTTTTAAATATTTTTTTCCAAATTAGTAGAACAAGCATGCCTGTATAGTATAAAATGCTTGTGGGGGTGTAATCATGTACCGGTTTGGCTATTATGTTGTTGCCGGCATTTTTTGGCTGCTTGGCGGCAAAATCAAAAAAGAAAACAAAGAGAAAATCCCTGCGGCTCCGTTTGTGGTCGTTTGTACCCACCAAACATGGCTGGATATTATTTACCTGGCGATTGCCATCTGGCCTGTCCAAATTCATTATATGGCGAAACAGGAACTTTTCTCTAAAAAATGGTCAAAATGGCTATTCACGAAGTTGCACGCTTTTCCCGTCAATCGTGAAAATCCGGGCCCGAGCTCGATTAAAATTCCAATGAAACTTTTAAAAGAAGGGAAGGTCGTCGGCATTTTCCCTTCCGGAACACGCAAAAGCGAACATGTTTCTTTAAAACGCGGTGCCGTGACGATTGCTTTAAAAGCAAATGTGCCGCTTGTCCCGGCCATTTACGAAGGGCCGAAAACGTTCAAAGAAGTCCTCGCGAGAAAGCCGAAACGCGTGCGCTTTGGCGACCCGATCAGGCTGGCAGACGAAAAAAAAGGAACAAAAGAAGAAATTGAAAAAACGATTGTTCTGCTGCAAGACACTTTTGAAGCGCTGAAAAAACAGTAAAAATGCTTTCTGCTTGCCCGAAGCAGATGAAAAAGCACAAAAGAAATCAAAAAAACGGCGAGGCACCGCATTCAAAGTGCCTCACCGTTTTTTTCATGGACAAATAAAGATAAAACATCCCTTTTTCTCTGTCCCCTGCCGGCCGGCGAAAGGGTTTTTCCTTTTTTAATTGAAAAAACAGTCCATCTTTTCTTATAATAAAAGCGAGTACTTGCCAAGGAGGAGAGCGTCATGCTGAGTGGATGGTTTTCTGCCTTTATTTTAATATGGATCCTCTGTCTCGTTTTTCTCTTTTCAGTTGGCGGCTATTTTATGTTCCGGAAATTTTTGAAAAGGCTTCCGAAAGAAGACGGAAAATCAATACTTGACCGGCAGGAGGAGACAATCCTTAAAACGCGGCACCTCTGGACGCCGGAGTACAGGGAACTGCTTGAAGAACTGGTAAGCCCTGTCCCGGAATTGTTCCGCGATGTGGCCAGGAAAAAGATCGCAGCAAAAATCGGGGATGTGGCGCTTTCCAAAAATACAAAAAAAATGACACTGGACAATATCATTCAGGGCTATATTCTCGCTACGCCGAAACGCGACCATAAATTCCTCCGAAAAAAATTGAAGCAGCTGAACATCGACGACAGCCGATATGAGCAATTGTTTGCGCAGGAAAAAACAAAATCGGCCCAATAAATGAAAAAACATCATTCGGCAAAAGCGAATGATGTTTTTTCAAGCACGGACCCCTTCATCCAGTTCCTGCATGAGCCGCCTGTACTGAATATACATGGCGACGCGCCACGGCAGAATCATGCCGAATGCGAGCAGAAAAAACATGCCGCTCAGCTGCCCGATTTGAATCGAAGAACTAAGCACCACCTTCATCAGCAACCGGATGAGAAGAAGCCCGATCAAAATAAACGGAAAAGCTTTCGATCGTTTTAAATATACGTTTCCGTCACGGACTTCGAAACGGGAAGTTTTAATTAAAAATATGGAAAAGAACATTCCGACCACAAATGCTTCCAATACTTCGGCAGGTGTCACACGAAAATACGGGACGACAAACATCAATGCCCCGGTACTCATAAAGACCGGCGGCAACAATATTTTTTTTGTGGAAACGGGCTTGTTCTGCCCTTTTAAACGGACAAAAATGACCAAAGACCCCATCAAAATCGCAACAATGAACGAGATGATAATGCCTTCCATGTCTCAACCCTCTTTAGTAACAGATTTTTAACAAAAGAAATGTAGATACGATAAATATATGTTTCCTATGGTAATATTCAACCATAAAAGCGGGGTTGATGTCCAGCCGGAATGCCTGCCTCCCTTTTTTTGTGGCGCCTGTCAGTTCAAAACGCGTTCAACCGCTTCTAAAACACGCGTTTCATCAAAAGGCTTGACGATAAAATCCTTTGCGCCGGATTCAATTGCTTCGACGACCAGTTTTTGCTGGCCAAGCGCGGAGCAAATAATAATTTTTGCGTCCGGGAATTCGCGCACGATCTTTTTTACCGCTTCAATGCCGGTCATCTCCGGCATAGTAATGTCCATCGTCACAACATCCGGCCTGACTTCACGGTATAATTCAATCGCCCGCTGCCCGTTCTCCGCTTCGCCTACAACGGTATGGCCGCCGTTTTCCAGCATTTTCGCCAAAGTCATCCTCATAAATTTTGCATCATCCACAATTAACACATTTGCCATCGATCGAATTTCTCCTCCTCATTGATCCGTTAAAATGCAACCCGGATTAAAATCCCTGGAATCCCCCGAACAGTGCACTCATATAACCGGAAATGACAGGCATCCAGTCAAAAAAGAGCAGGATTCCGGCGACTATCATCACAACACCGCTCCATTTTAAAAGTTTTACGCTGTATTTTTGCATCCACCCCAACCGTCCGATAAAAAAAGCAAGGACAAAAAAAGGTATGGAAAAGCCAAGTACATATGCAGCCATATAGACCGACGCAGAAGCCGGATGGGCCACTGCCATTGCCAATACCGAGGCAAGAATCGGCCCGGTGCAGGGCGTCCAGCCGGCAGCAAACACTAGCCCGACGAGAAAAGAACCCAAAAATCCCGCCGGCTGCTTTTTTATATCGATTCGGTACACCTTCATAAAGATCCCCGGATGAAAAATGCCCGCTGCAAGCAGCCCAAAAAAAATGAGCGCGACTGCACCGAGCTGCCGGATGACATCCTGGTAACGGATAAAAAAACTCCCGATCCAGGAAGCACCAAACCCCAATGCAATAAAAACAGTGGAAAATCCCGCGAGAAACCAAACGGTATGCAGGATACTTTTCCACTCCCGCATGCCGCCCCCGCTTTTTAACCGGCTGACAGAAGCGCCTGTTATATAAGAAACAAAAGCAGGATAAAGCGGCAGGCAGCAAGGCGATATAAAGCTCATGAAACCTGCCCCGAAAGACAGCCATACAGTTACATCAGCCATCGGTTCACTCCCCATCCCGGCTCATTTTCATTTTAACATAAACTGATTGAAAGAGAAAAAACATCGTAAAAAGCATAAAAATGGAACATGAAATCAAAAACCACCTTTTCTGTGCAGAAAATTGGCAGAAAAAGTGGTTTACAGAATCGTGAGAAGCTTAACAATGGTGATGGATATACCACAAAAGCCGGTCGCCCAGCTTAAGATTTCATTTGTTTGTTCATGGCATTCATCATTTGATTGATTTTCTTTTGAGACGGCTTCATACCCATTTGCATCATCATCATTCTCAGCATTTGTTCATTAATCGGCGGATTTTTCTTCAGGTAATTCATCATATATTTACGGGCGATGAAAAACCCGATTGCTGCGCCTGCCAAAAGAGCAATTAGGGCTACAAGAACGAACACCCAAATCATAATATACCTCCTTCACTCACATACAGTGTACTAAATCCATTTGAATTATACAATACTTGTTTTCTTCTCACACGAATTTTCTTTCTTTAACCGGTTTTATCCAGCCGAATCGTTTATGGTCATAATCGATTGCAAGCAAATCTCCTTTAAAGTTCCTCAGAATTTCAAAAACGGCGGTTTCTGTATCATAACTCCCGTATACGTTCAGCTGGAGCATTCTTTCTTCTATGGTCACTTCCAGCACCTGCCCCTCTTTCTTTGAAAGAAGTTGGCAAGCGCCTGTTTTCGTCATGTTGCTGGTGTCAGAAAATAACGGCTGCAAGACATGATGGACAGACAAGAGCGGAATCGGCTTTGTAATATAATGGATCTGTCTGCTGAGGACATTTTTCAAACTTCCGGAAACGTGCGCATACTGGTGAAAAAGATTAAAAAACATTCGTTCCCTGCCGTAATAATATTGTGCAAACTCCTCTTTTATCAGATAGATAGAATAGGACCGCATATGATCTCACTCCCGCAACTTTGTTACCTTCACTATAATGGACGGGCCTCAAAAAAGTTGTCGTTTGTTGTAACAAAATTTAAAAAATGAATTTGAAACATTTGATTGCATGTACAGACAAGAAAATAAGCGTAAATACATCAACGCGCTGCCGATTATGCGGTAGCATCCAAGGGAAAAGCCATTCAGCTCAGCCCCCGCACTTTTAGTCCCCCTTTTCTTATACCCTTCCTGCATAAAAAATGAGCCTGCTTTCGCGAATACCGCAAAAGCAGGCCCGGAACGATTACATGCCCAATAATTTTTTTACACGTGCCACAACATTTTCAACGGTAAATCCGTATTTTTCCATAACGGTTTTACCGTTTCCGCTGGCGCCAAACGTATTAACCGACAAAATATCGCCTTCATCCCCGGTATACCTTTCCCAGCCGAATGGTGAAGCCATTTCAATGGCAAGGCGTTTTTTCACCTGTGCCGGCAATACGGATTCTTTGTATGCTTTGCTTTGCTGTTCAAAACGGTCCCATGACGGCATGCTGACAACAGCAGCATCAATCTTTTGTTCCGCCAATTGCTGTTGCGCGAGCACAGCCAGATGGACTTCCGACCCGCTGGCAAGAAGGAGAACGTCAGCCGTTTCTTTTTGTGCAGGGGACACGACATAGGCACCTTTTGAAACGCCTTCCAACGCTTTTTCAGACGTCCCTTTCAAGGTTGGCAGCCCTTGGCGCGTCAAAACAAGCGCTGTCGGATGGTTTTCAGATGACAGAGCAAGGCGCCAGGCAGCCGCCGTTTCATTGCCGTCCGCGGGGCGGATGACCGACAAGCCCGGCATCGCTCTTAAAGAAGGAAGCTGTTCAACCGGTTCATGTGTCGGACCGTCTTCCCCGACAGCGATACTGTCATGCGTAAAGACGTACGTTACCGGAAGGCCCATAAGAGCAGCTAGGCGGATGGCAGGACGCAAATAATCCGAGAAAACAAAGAACGTGCCGCCGTATACATGGACACCACCATGAAGCGCCATACCGTTCATGGCTGCGCCCATCGCAAATTCGCGGACACCGAACCAAATATTGCGCCCTTCATAGGCATCCGGCATATAGTCCTTGTCTTCTTTCAGCCGCGTATTGTTGGATCCGGCAAGGTCTGCAGATCCCCCGAACAAAGACGGCAAATGTTTGGAGACGGCATTTAGCACTTCCCCGCTTGCCGCACGGCTGGCAAGGGTTTTGCCTTCTTCATAGACCGGAATGTCCTTGTCCCATCCATCCGGCAGCCCGCCTTTTATCGCCTGTTTTAGTTCAGCCGCAAGCTGCGGGTATTGTTTTTCATAGGCCTCAAACAGGGACGCCCACTCCTGTTCCTTTTTCACGCCATTTTCCACAACCAATTCACGGAACCGTGCGTAAACTTCATCCGGAACATAGAAGTCTTCTTCAAATGTCCATTTATACGCTTCTTTCGTTAGTTTCAGTTCATCTTCTCCGAGCGGGGCGCCGTGGGCAGCCGATTTCCCGGATTTGTTTGGAGAACCGTAACCGATGATCGTTTTCACTTCAATGAGTGTCGGCCGACTTGTATCCGCCTTTGCTTCCTCGATCGCTTTTGCGACCTGTGCCATATCATTCCCGTCTTCAACCCGCAAATACTGCCAGCCGTATGCTTTAAACCGGTCGGCAACACTTTCGGAAAAGGCCTTATTTAAGTCGCCGTCAAGGGAAATGTCATTGGAATCGTACAATACAATGAGACGTCCCAATTTTAAGTGTCCCGCCAATGAAGCAGCTTCGGCAGATACGCCTTCCATTAAGTCGCCATCTCCGCATAAAGCATATGTATAATGGTCAATGACAGGGAAATTTTCTTTATTGTATACAGCCGCCAGATGCCGTTCTACCATCGCCATTCCGACTGACATGGCAATCCCCTGCCCGAGCGGACCGGTCGTTGCTTCCACGCCTTCCGTATGCCCGTATTCCGGATGACCCGGGGTTTTGCTGCCATATTGCCGGAAATTTTTAATATCATCCATGCTTAATGCATAACCGGATAAATGGAGCAGGCTATAGAGCAGCATGGAACCATGCCCTGCGGATAATACGAAACGGTCCCGGTTAAACCAGTGCGGGTTTTCCGGATTATGGTTCAAATATCTTGTCCAGAGGGTGTATGCCATTGGTGCAGCCCCCATCGGAAGCCCCGGATGACCGGATTTTGCTTTTTCGATGGCGTCAATGGACAATGTTCGGATTGTTGTGACTGCCAGTTCGTCCGTTTTATCAAACATCTGTTAACATCCTTTCTTCATGGGTTACAACTCTATATTAAGGCAAGTGAAACCCATAACACAACTCTTTTACCATTTTGTATGGATTTTGTAAGAAAAAAGCAGGATGGTTTCCTTTTTAGTGCAGCTTTCTTTTTGTTTGAATTTGCTTAATTTTTTCCGGGGTAACGTCCTGGCCAGCCGGGTCAAGCACACGGACATTTTCAATCGTTTTTCTGAATGAAGAGCGGAACGCCTGCAAATACTCGCTTCGCAATTTTGACTGTTCCTTTGCTTCTTCACTTGTCAGGGCGCCGGTTTTCGCTTTTTTCGCCAATTCGTTAATCCTTGCCATTTTTTCTTTTGAAAGCATATTTTCTCTCCTTTTATCCGTAATTGATGCCATCTTACTAAAATATGGACCCGCCTGCAACGAAAGCGCACCCGTGAAACGGTTTTGATACTATTTATCATGCCCCGTTTCCTCCATATATTCCCTGTAACGCCGGTGGACGGTTGCTTTTGAAACTTGGTAGCCGAAACCGCGCATAGTCGCAGCAATTTCTTGAAAAGTCAAGCCGTTATCCCGCAGGCGGATAATTTCTTCAACCGGCACTTCCTTTCGCTCCCTGCCGTCCGGATTCCGCTTCCCTTTTAAATTTTTTTCCGGACGGTAGCCGTTTTTGACTGCACGCTCCATTCCCCTTTTAATTTTTAAGTTATGCAGCTTTCGCTGATACTCTTCAACCATGCTGACAATTTTCAGCACCATTGAATCAGATTCCGAAAGCTCCAATTCTCCGTTTTGCGCATAACAATATACTTTAATCCCTTTTTTATATAAAAAATGAAGCAATGCAATTTTTGCATTTCCTCTTCCGATCCGTGTTTCATCCTGCACCAGTACGGCGTCAATCTTTTCATTTTCAATCGTATCAAGAAGATCAAGGATGCCGGGCCTGTCCAGGTCATAGCCGCTTGCCCGGTCACAGATCACCCCGGCCACTTGAAAACCGTGGGAATCCGAAAGCTTCTCCAGCTCTTCCCGCTGCCTCGCCAAGGAAGTTTCCTGGCTTTCTTTTTCCGTGCTTACTCTGCAATATAAAACAACTTTCATTTTTTCGTCTCCCGTTGTGATTTCATCGCAAGTTCCCTATTATCATCGCTGAATTCATTTTTTTCTATTGGAATGACAATTTTTTCGCCGGCTTTGATCATGTTGCCGTCAATATCATTATGACGCTCAACCCAGCTGATAAATGCTTCCCTCGACATTTTGCCCTTTTCCGCATACTGCCCGGCGATGTTCCAAAGCGTATCGCCCTCTGTGACGCTGATTTTGATATAGTGTGGGGATGGATCCCGCAGACTTCCAATCATGAAAAATCCGAAAACAAGCGTAAGCCCTGCTAAAATCATAACATAGTTATACTTTTTCCATAATCGTGACATCTCCATCTTCCTCCCGCGAATATTCGTTCGTCCAATCACCAGTTCTATTATAAAACGAACGCCTGTTTTTCGTCAACATTTTTTCGAACTTACGTTTGTTTTATCTGCTGCAATGTGATATAATAATAGCAAATAATGGCATTCCTCCCGTAAACGTCCCCATACGCAGCGCGGGTGCCAAACAAAACTGTGACGAGGTGAATAGAATGGCAAAACTATCAAAACGGCAACAGGCGATACTTGATTTCATCAAGCATGAAGTAAAAACAAAAGGTTATCCCCCTTCCGTGCGGGAAATCGGCCAGGCAGTCGGACTTGCTTCCAGTTCAACTGTCCATGGCCATCTCGCAAGGCTTGAAAGCAAGGGGTTGATCAGGCGCGACCCTACAAAGCCGAGAGCGATTGAAATTTTGGACCATGATGAAGAAATACCGGCCCAAAATGTTGTCAATGTGCCTGTTGTCGGAAAAGTAACAGCAGGCATACCGATTACCGCTGTAGAAAATATTGAAGAGTATTTTCCGCTTCCGGAACATCTTGTCCCGTCTGACGAGTCCGTCTACATGCTGGAAATTGAAGGGGACAGCATGGTGGATGCCGGGATTTTAAACGGCGATTATGTGATTGTCCGCTCCCAGCAGACGGCAAACAACGGAGATATCGTGGTCGCTATGACAGATGAAAATGAAGCGACAGTAAAAAGATTTTTCAAGGAAAAAGACTACTTCCGGCTGCAACCTGAAAACCAGACAATGGAACCGATCATATTGAAAAACGTCACCATTCTCGGCGTTGTCATCGGGCTGTACAGGCAAATGGTGCACTGATCAAAAAGAAGCAGTTTCGGCTGCTTCTTTTTTAATAGAGCATATGCGAGTTTGATGGCAAAAATGCCTGTGACACTTGAGGATTTCTGGGCTTCCAATCTATTTTCGAAGGAAAAATCGGGGCAATTAATGGGCATTTTGTTTTTCTGGGCGTTCGACGCAAAAATGCCCGATAAACAAAAACCCCTCAAAGCCTTACGCTTCAAGGGGTTTCTTGCTTAATACATTTCGATATACTGGTCGCGTTCCCATTGGTGGACTTGTGTGCGGAACATGTATTTTACATTTTTTTACTTTCATCATTTTTGATAATCCATATAAATAAGGAAGTTTTTAGATTCCACTTTCAAAATCAATCAATACTTTTCAAATGATTTTGGTCATTTTTTGGTCATGATTTTGGTCATGACCTTGAAAATTTAAAAATAAAAATACGAGGAGGAAGAAGAATGAAGAAGGCATTAATTTTTGGAATTACAGGGTTATTAACATTTGGCTTGGGAGCCTGCGGGGGAAACGCAACACAATCAAATTCAACATCCAAAGAGGAATCTAAAGCCAAGACCGCAGAAACAGAAAAAAAGCCAGTAGCTAAAACGACATCCGACATATTGGTTGCTGCCAAAAAAAACACTACCTTTGTAGATGAAAATTCAGGGGAGTATAAGATTAACGGGGAGTATTTAAATGGGCCCACTAATGACGGCATGTATCAGATTATTTTTGGGGAGAGCAAGGATAAAGCTTTCATTCTTAATTACGCAGTAAAGCTTGCAACAAATCCGGATGGTGAAAAAGGGCTTCTTTTTCTTGAAAAGGGAGATAACACCAAAAGTGGTAAATTCATTGACTATTCGGGGACAAAGATTGATATCATAACTGATACAGCTGAAGAAATTGGGGATGATATCGACCACATGACCAATGAGGAAAATAAGGCGGGAGTTACTTATGGCGGCCCGGTCATTAACAAAGGATTCATATTTATCAAGTTCGAGAATCAGGATAAAACACCGCAAAAAGTGAACATTGATTTTGAAGCCCCTGATTTATTACAGAAAAATGATAATGGAGAATTTGAAACAGTTCCTGGCGACAGCAATACCGGGACACAAAGATTAGGGAAAAACGAGCATGTGACACTTAAACTATCTAAATTAGATTAAATACGCAGGATAACCTCTTTTCATTTTTCATATTGGATGCCAGTCGTACAAATTTGCCCCCGCAAACGCGAGGGCTTTTGATTTGTCTTTAATGGGACCTTCTATTATTTCAATTTAATTTTTTTCCCCGGATGAATTAGGTCACCGGAAATGTGATTGAGTTTTTTAAGCTTTTCTACAGTAGTATTGTGATCTTTAGCTATCCGCCAAAGCGAATCACCACGTTTGACTGTATAGGTATTCGGTGCTGCAGAATATACTTTATTGCCTTTTTCATCGTATACGCTATATCCGTATTTTTTAGCGCAAGCAATAGCATTGGATTTGTCCCCAAACGCACCTTTTTGGCTTTTTGCATCGTTAGCCGACTTGCGCACCCTATATATTTCCTCCGCTGTTGTCTTAGATTTTGAAGGATTTTTTGATGCCATGATCGATCTATTCAAAATACCTTCTGCAATCGCTTTGCCGATAGCATCCGTTTTGTTAGATACGACATCGGCATCCTCTTTTGTATCGACAAAACCAACCTCAATTAGGATTGCTTGAGGTTTTGTGTTTCTTAGCACGTATAGACCCGGAGACTTTTTAAGCCCGCGAGATCGCAACCCTGTGACTTTGCAGATGCCTTTTAAGATGCGATTTGCGACTGCATCCGTTTGGCTGTTATATTGGTGTACCTCGATACCCGTACCGCCCCCTGCGTTGAGGTGAATGCTGACCGATAGACTAACAGAGTGCGAGTTGATTTTTCGCACGATATTTGCAAGGTTTTGAGACTGTGTTTTACCTGATTCATCTGTGTCATCATATACTTTTTGTCCTGCTGCTTTTAAATATTTAATTGTCGCATCCTTGATTTGACGATCGACAACTTCCTCTTTTATAAATCCATGTGCGCCAGTTACGTGGAAGTTGTGTCCAGCATGAATACTGTATGCCATGTTTGTCCATCTCCTTAAATTTTTTTATAAATAAGAGCAGCCATGTGGCCGCCCTTATTTTGATAACCCTTGCCGCTTTAATGCTTCGCGCTGTGCTTTGCCACGGGCTGTAACGTAATTGTTTTTAAACCATGACCATACGGCCGTAATAAGTGTAAACAGTGTGGACAATACTTCCGTCTGCTGCTCCGCGGTGCCTGGGATTTTATAAAGCCCACACGATACTAAAATTTGATTCAATAGTGCAATTGCTAGCACGATTGTGCGGATTAATGTACCTCTGTCAATTTTCATTTTCAATCCTCCTAATCAAAATTTTGAATGGCAGCAAAGAAAATGGCTACGGCCCCGCCAATAAGCGCAACAATAAGCGCATTTGTAATGGCATGCCGTAACCATTTTGTGTCCTCTTTAATCTCTTTCAAATCCTCTTTTATGCTGTCAATCTGCTGATCCTGCATAAGTTCTTTGTCTTGCAGGCGCCGAATGTCGCTTTTCATATTTACCTGCTCGGTCTTTATGGCTTCTAGGTCTTTTTGCAGTGTCTCCCGCCAGATATCCACCTGCTGATCCGCCTCCAATGGACCCACACCCCCAATCTGTCTTTACTTCCTGCCGATTTTTGATCCGCCTCCTTGTTTGGGTATTAAAAAAGAGCCCTATAACAAGGACTCCTTCACATCACTGTTAATCATATTATTTGTTGTCATCCCCGCCTAATGCTTCCATCATCTCTTCGGTTTCAGATGAAAGATTCCCATCCACCTTTATCAAAAGCTCTGCAAACAGTTTCCTTAAAGTTTGCACATTATGCGGTATAGGACCGTCCATTTTTGCCCCGGTATTTTCGTAATATCTCCCGTTCTCAAGATTCTTGAGAATATAAGTAATATCGCTAATCTCCTGGCTGTATCTTTGTACAAAATCAGGAATTTTTTCCTCTTTGCTCACATCACACACCTCCTCTCTATGGATTATTCGATAAGTAGGAGGGTGTTTCCTTTATCCTCATAGATATTTGTTACGTCACAGTATGATCCTGCTGTGTACCTGTATTTGTAATAAGATTGGCCTGGCCATGCTCAGTTAAATAAGCATCGATACCCTCTTTTAAGTCAGCACGCTTATTAATAACAAAGTCGTAAGTGTATGCCTTGTCTATAATGCGCTGCCCCATATAAGCCGCCATTATCAACCACCTCCTAAAATCATGTCATCGATTGCTTGCTGCATTAAGCCTAACTTTTCTTGCAAAATTTCCATCTCTGATTTTTCAACTCCGAGCACTGGCTGTTTCGCTAGCCATTCTTCACCGGTAATATCCGTCCATTCGTTTTTTTCTTTATTAAATTTTGGAGCGTAACACGGTTGTGGGGGTTCAACAGTTGTATAGTTTTCAAATTCATTCTTTACCTGATCTTCGCTCTCATAATAACAATCTTGTATATAATGACCATCAGAGTCTAATATAATGTATTTCATTTTTTATCACTCCTGTTATCTTATAAAAGTAGTATGCCCTAATACACGAGCGATAGAGCTATCCTGATCTGTTCGAAACAGGGTTAAATCTTTAGTGCCGGATATAACAAACCCGACCGTAGTTAGTGCTGTTGAATTAGTAACGAATGCTAAGTGTGTTTCATATAGCGGTTTTTCTTGTGTTAATGTGTATCCTGCTGGTAGCGTTGCTATAACTGTATCAGCAGTAATATTGTTAGATCTTTGCACATCATATCGTATGTCTACGATTACGCCATCTCCACAGCGTGTACGTTTTGCGATTGCGTACCCTGAAAAACCGCTTAGCAAAGTTAAATTAACCCAGCCCTCATCTAACCAACCACTGTCAATATCGGAATAGATATATCTGTTATACTGTTTACCTGCTGAGAGCCACGTAAACTTGATTTCCTTGTATAAACCTTGTCCAGCACCAGTTACCTCAATTAAGCATAGGCTGTCATCTACTCCATTAGGTGCATTTTTAAAACTCCTCGAAATGTAAATCCCCGCACCCAAAGTTAAACAATTCCCTGTCCCATTATCTAGTGTCTGTGCATAACGACACTTCATGTCAATATGCCCTTTATCCTCTGCACTTAAAAACCCGGCTCTTTCAAAAGTGGCTGGCAAATGTGCATCACCAGAATTACCGATGTGGGCATCCACTCTATAAATTAGTTTACGTAAGCTCTCGAATATTGATTTAATAGTAGTATCCATGTTACCACCTCAATATGTCCAATTTCTATCAGAACCAAATCCAAAACGTTTAGCTCTAATTGTTCTTAAATTTGGATTAATACTTAATACATCCCAACAGTCTTCAGTTTCAGTATTGACAACCCTACCCGTTGCACCAGAATAACATAGAGATGCATCTACACTAATACACAAAATTCCATTATAAATTGTAGAATCATCACGATGTAAATGCCCATTTATTATTGCAATCAGCGTTCCTGGTTCAGAAAAGCTTGTATTAATTGATACTGGAAAGAGCCTAGATTTATCATCAATTGTATAATCTTGTCCATTTTTAAATGCTTTTAAAATGTTAAGTAATACATCAGAATTATACTGTGTTGAATTATCAAACGCTCCAGGTAAAGGAGCATGCGTAAAAATTAACGCGTGATAATCTAACGGAATTTGCAATGCTACATTTGCCAACCAATTAAGTTGTTCATTTTGGTAGCACCCATAATGTAAGTTATCGTAGGTCAGTGTTCCATCGGAATTAATATCATTTGGAAAATCAAAAGAATTTAGCATAATCACTCTAATCTTTTTATCAGCATAATCTTTATAGCAATAAATACTATCTCCATTTCTTACTTCGCCAAATACTGTGTTTCTTGTTTGGTATATCACCTTTAACTCTTCGTTTGTAATAATGTCTTCAAGTTTATTTTTACCGTTTTGAAAAGCGCCATTGTCGTGATTACCATGCAAAAAATATACATCTGTATCGGCTTTAACGCGATTAAACAATGCAGACGCGGCACTTTTTAGCTCTGATAATATTTGCGATTTTGAATACCATCCATTCGCGTTATCGCCACCAGAAACAACTGCATCTAGGTGGGTCAAACGACTCAATAAAGCAATATACTCATAATGTTTAAGTGACTTTGGTGCATAACCAGAATACTGGTTATGATTATCTGTAATAAAACCTATATTCAATTCCGATTTATCAATAGATTTAACAATCTCATTTATTTTTGTTTTGTAATAACTAGGAACCTCAATTTCCATATCACTTTCAGCATCGATGAAATTAAGTAAATTATCTACTTTGCTAACATTAATCTTATCAGCCGTTTCCGCCAACTGCGCGGTAAGCCGGCTATCCACCTCGTTAATTACACTCGGATCGATATCCTGTATCTCTTGCCATTCTCCGTCCGCCATCTTGCGGTATACTTTACCGCTGTCCCGGCACATTGCAGTTTTGCCTTCGACTGCATCAGGATAGGTAATCGCCAAATCATCAAATGTGTTAACTGGTGGCAACCAATCAATTTTTGCGGCATCAACTACTTTGTTAAAGGCTTTTTCTGATACCGTTTCAACTGCATTATCAAGGTTCGTTTTCATTTCTTGCATATCGGCAGCAATATCGCCGTGGATTTTATTTAGTAAATTACGAAACGTCCTGGTCGTCACAACTCCAATGTTTGCATATGGCCACCGCATCAAGCACCACCTCCATTTTCCAATGCTGCAATTCTGTTGCCATGGTCCTGCAATGTTTGCAAAACTGTTTGCAGATCGATTGTGCTCGAACCCGAAAAAAGGATCCTGCCGAGCTTGGCAAAATCCTCTTTGCTCATTAATCCATCTTGATTAGCTGTTGCAAGTAAGATGTTTACTACTACATTTCCGTTACTGTCCACAATAACCAAATCTAATTTTTGCTTATCCGCTGCGCTCATTAACCCATCTGACGTAGGCGTGGCCAGCGAATACTTTGGTATATCTAGTTGTGTCGGGTCGTAGCCGGGTGAAAAGCTTGTTCCCGGTCCAACAGAAACCTTATTATCAGGGAGCTTGGTGATCGCCGACGTTTTTACATTGCCGCTCTTATCAATTGCCGAACTGACTATTTTCCCCACTCGATTAAAACTGGATAAGATGCCGGTCATGTCCTTCGCGTCGTTGCTAAAAGTAACTTCTGGCGGCTTGTATTGTGAAAATGGATATTTCTTATAACCGATAACCTCAACGTCTGTATCAAAATTCATGGGCTCGTAGATAAGTATCCAATGATCGCCCTTATTAATTTCTTCTTTTCGTTTTACCGTTATGGACAGCGTGACGGCTGGTTTGTCTTGCAATTGCGTTTTTAAGTAGGCAAGCATAGACTCTGCTTTAGTAAACCGATCATCCCGGATAGGATCCGCATGCCGCTCCCCCCATTGTGTAACATATGGACTTTTATAAGTCACAAAAGGAAAAGCATAGGTTCCATCATCATTCTGTTTTCCATAGCCGCGAATAACAGTCTTGAGTTCTGTCGTATCTATTTGACAATTGACGGTATCCGTATTGTAAAGATATCTGAATTGGTTATTAGTTATCTGTCCCCAACTGTCCGGAGCGTAAAAAATAAGATGCTTGTTATCTGCATCTAAAACGGCGTTAAAACTACTTATAATGGTTTCAACCATGCTAAGAGCATTCGCATCACCGAAATTGTCCATTTGTACCTTTTCAAAATGCCCTACAACTTCCCATGTAAAGCCGAGTTTATTACCGTCAAATGTCCAATGCAGCGCATCCTCAATACTCCATGTCTGCGATTTTTGTTCATATCGGCGATGGTCCTGGCATATAAAATAAATATGATTAGCAGTAATGGACTTGCTAAGCACCTTTCCATTCGCTGTTGGCTCAAGCTGCTTTATTACAAACCATTGCCCATCAAGACAGATCATTGCTTCTTGCTGCAACATATCGAATGCGTAGGCGTTTCTTTTCGTTTTCGTAACGCTAAAATTTACTGACCATGTGCTATTCTTCTGCCATTCTTCCGCAAAATCATCCGCATTGAAATCGACCAGGATTTCCTCATCTATGCCATTATTAACGATTAAATCCATGCAATCACCTACTTGTACAAAAATCTAAATCCAAAAGATGACACCGGATTACTAAGCCCGGTCAGCTGGATTTTATTCCACCCTGGCAATAGAGTTACGAGTCCATGGTTCGTATCTCTGCCACAATGGGCGCCGTTAAGTAAAGGGTAGACCCCGTCAATCGTTAGCGTATCGCCGCTATCCAAAGTTTTTTTGTAAATAAATGAGTCACCGGTCGTAAGGTTTTTCAAAATCGGAGTGCCGATCCCTTGTATGCTAATGGTCAAATCGTGCTTACGTGGATCAATTGTGATATCTCCAGCGTTAAATATTTTTAAACTACTTCCATGGATATCGGTATAAACCAAATCCTCGTCCAACACAAACCCTTGTCCGACCATTTGCCACATTTCACTATCCATATCAATTGGATCTTCATCTGTTCTGCCAACGCTCTCTCCAAATCCTTTGAAAGCTTCAAATTCAATATCAAAGGTTCCGGACATTTGGCTTATACTGGCGAATTCAAACGGTTTTATATGAACTAAAAACCTTATTCCAGGCATTCGCGACCAGGTGATGTAATATGGATCATGATCAAATAACGCTTGCCAAGTTTCCCTCTGGGCAAGCGTATAGTCGATGTAATCTTTCGCATCCATATAAAATTTTGCAGTGATGATTCTTGTACCAAATGCAGTTCCGTTATCAATATTTCCATCGGACCCAGCGATTTGTTCATATGTGGTTGCCGGCTGCGGACCGCTATCGATCACATCAAGCAAATATGCACCATTTATTTCGCTTACAGTTTGTTTTGTTCCATCCAGTTTTGTGATTGTTAATTCTTCCATCAATCAATCACCCCATCATATAGGCAGCGTTATTGTAATTTGCAGCTTGCCGCTTGCTTACATTTTTTTCCAGTGCATCTGCATCAATTTTAATCACATTATTTTTCTGTAATATTTTCATAAGTAAATCAATCGTTTGCTGCATCAAAGATATTTGCTGGTCCTGACGCTGGATTAAAGCAGATAAATCCGCAGCTGATGAGTTGCTTTGGCTTTGCGAACCAACTCCCAAAGCTTTTTGAGTTTGTGATAATAGCTGTAATGCTCTAGTTCTTTTAAGTCTATCAAGTGGTATGATTGCTTCCGGTTTGTTTCCCTCCGCAACCCGGGCAAGCTGCTCTGTAAAGACAAACCCGCCATTTGCATATCCGTGCCCTTCGCCAAGGCCGGATAAATTTTTGCCATGACGATGCTTTGCATAGTTAAGCGCAGCCAGCAAATTATCAAAGCCATTAAAAATATCATTATGGCCGGGAAATTTATATGCGTTGAAGGTTGCACTTATAGTTTGCATTAACCCCTTTGCCAAATCTCCCGTTATCGCGTTTATATCCGTGTAACCGTGCTGTACGGCCTTCGGGTTCCCACCGCTTTCCGTCTTGATTTGCCGCAACACTTTTTCCACCATAGCTTTGCTCGTGGATAGGCCATTCATCTCGAGCGCTTTTACAACATACGACCGCCATCGTTCCACACCGGATCCTCCGGGATTATCGCCGCCGCCCATAAGGCTCTTAATCCAATTTTTAGCGCCTTTTTTAGCCATTGATACCGCACCGCTAACCATCCCGAGAGTAGGCTGTGCCAATCCAGATAGGTTAGTAAATGCACTAACCGCTTTACTAATCAACTTGCTTGGGTGTGTAGCGTAATCCCATACGGTCTTTACGCCGCCAAGAATGCTTTTTCCAACATTTTTAGCACCAGATACGGCTTTAGACGCGGCCGACTTTGTTACGTCCCATGCCTTCTCCAACCAACCTGTTCCGTTTGCGTATTTTGGCATGATGGACAGCAGTTGATTAGTCGCATTGGCATTCAGCACGCTTGTGCCTTTCGGTAGGTTCATTATGGTCTCGCGTACTGGAGACAAGAAACTTTCTCCGGTTGGCAAAGTGACAAGCTCTTGCTTATGTTTTCCTTTTCCATCCGAAAGCAATGCAAACCCGCCAGGATGGTTATCGGTGCCTTTTGCGTACTGTGGTACATTCCATTTTGGAATCCGCAGTTTCTTAGGAGCGTGGACTTTTTCAAGAATCCAGTTGATTCCATTTCGGACGCCATTTACTCCTTTGCCAAGTCCTTTAATCATGGCATTTCCGACGGATATCATGGCACTTTTTAATTTTCCTGCGCCATTCTTTAATCCATTTGCCATTCTCCCAGGGAGCCCTTTAATTGTGGACACCATTGAACTCCAAATTTTAGAAGCCCCATTTTTCATGGATGAAAAAATTCCAATGGCCTTATTTTTCATGCCATTAAAGCCATTTTTAACTATATTTCCAATCCATTTTATTGGCGCTGAAAAAATTGATTTCATTGCGCCCCACAATCCGGAAAAAATTGATTTGAACGGCCCGACAAATCCGCGTGCAACTCTCAACATTTTGCCAATAAAATTGAGCTGAATCCAGTTGATTAAAACCTTAAAAGTGCCGGAAAAAATGTTTTTTATTCCTTGCCACATCTTTTTCCAGTTTCCGGTAAACAAGCCAGAGAAAACCTGAATGATCCCCTCTATAACCTGGAGCGATCCAGATATAATGCCCTTTATATTTCCCCAAACGGATTTGATGATTGTGACAAAAACTCCAAATCCAATTTTAAAAATAGGAGTTAGAATCGCTAGAGCCGCCTTAATAATTACGGCTAAAAATGAAAATATATTTTTTGTTGCCTGAATTATTGATGCACCGTTTGCATCCCAAAAGATCTTGAGTTCAGTGATTTTACTCATCACAAATGATCCAACTGCACTTAACGCCTGTTGCAAATATCCTTTTAATATATTAAAGGTATTCTGTATTGCTGTTACGATATTAATAGTCTTTTGTACCGCGCTGTCAGATAGGCCGATCTTGCTTAATATGTCTGCCCCACCGGCCCAATTGCCTTGAAACATTTGCATGATGCCTACGGTAAATTGCTTCACAAAACCAAATGCTTTCATCAGGGACGCCCCGATGCCATTTATAAAATCGTGGAACGGTTTGGATTTGTTATAAGCGATCACAAATACCGCTGCCAAGGCGGCAATGGCCGCTATGGTTAGCGTAACCGGAGAGGTTAATAGACTGATTGCACCGGCCAATATTCCGGTGCTCGCCCCAGCAGCCGTTGCAGCTGCCCCTTCTGCCGCGATAACTCCTGTCGTTGCGGCCATGCCGCCGGCCAGAGTACCATAGGCAATAACCAAGCTGGATATACCAGATGTCAGAAACCCAAACCCGGTTACAAGGGTTAAAATAACGGCTAACAACGCTGCTGAAATGGCAGCCGCATGCTGGACCGGTTTCGGCAAGGCATTAAACTTGTCCACGATATTTTGAACAAATTCAGCTGTTTTTTTAATGGCTGGTGTTAATGCCTGGCCAACCGATATTCCGGCCGTCTCCAAACTTCCTTTTAATTGTTCAATGGAGCCTTTTAGATTGTCCATTTTCTTTTTGGCAACATCAGCAGCTTTAATTTTATTCATGGCGCCGTTCATGTCTTCGATTCCCTTGGCGCCTTCTTTATACAAAATATTGGCTGCCCTGATAGCATCCGTTCCAAACATTGTTTTTAATGCATATTGCCGCTGTTCTTCCGAAAGGTTTTTGAGCCTGTCATGAAGCAGACCAGAAATTTTGGAAAGAGATTTTAGCTTTCCATTTTGGTCGTAAAAAGCGCTTGATGCAAAACCGGAGTTTTTCGCAAGTTCCTGATATTCATTTTTTACTTTACTTGCAGAAGCTCCAGCACCTGCCTGAATTTTCGCAAGACGTTGCAAAGAAGCTTCTATGTCATTTGCAGAATGTGAGGCTGGTTTAATCCCCCTATCAACTAACCAATTGTATGCAGAAGATGTATTTCGCGCTGCCAGCCCGAGCGAATCCATCATATCGGCAGCAGATTTTGTAGAAGGGGAAAGGTTTAATAACATAGTTTTTAAAGATGTCCCAGCGTCCTGACCTTTAAGACCATTCTGCGCAAATGCCGCAAGCGCCGTAGTAGTATCTTCAAAGCTTAAACCGACTCCACTGGCTACAGCTGAAACAGCAGATAACCCATATTTTAATTCTTCAACATCCGTTGCGCTTGCGTTGGCAGCACCAGCCAGCAGATCTGCAGCGCGGGTTACGGAAATATTGTCTTTCCGGAAAGCATTCAACGCAGTTGACGCGATCTCGGCAGCATCTTTCAGGTCCAGTTCACCGGCAGTCGCAAGATTTAGAGCCCCTGAGAGCCCGCCATGGATGATATCTGTTGTTTTCACGCCGGCTTTGACAAGTTCTTCAATCCCCTGCGCGGCCTCAGTGGCACTGTATTTTGTCTTGGCCCCCATAGTTACAGCAAGATCCTCTAACGCGCCCCCATACTTTTTTACCTCGTCCGGCGCCATGACAGACTTTACCGCGCTCATTTGACTTTCAAAATCCATGGCCTGCTTCGCTGCAGCACCAAGACCGGCTCCAATTGCAATGGTAGCCGGTGCAAAAGTTTGTGTAATCCCGTCAGACATTTCTTTTACTTTTCCGCCAACGCTTTTGGCCCGCTCAGAGATGTCATTCAGCCGAGATGAAAACTTGCTAATTGGGCTATCCATCCCCGATAGTTTAGATTTTGCTTGATCCAGCTGTCTGCTCCAGGCTGACTGCTTGGCAACCGCATTATTCACTTGGGAAGCTAATTTGGAAACTTGCTCGGAGCCTTCGCCGTAAGTTTTAATGGCTTCCCGGTGCTTTTTACGGAGCATATCAATTTCGCGCTGGTTAACCGCCATTACTTCATTCAGACTCTTTACTTTTGCACGGAGCGTTTCATACTTATCGCCGGCGCCACTAATTACTGTCAAATTGGCTTTCATTGCGCTCTGAGCTTGGCGCACCTGCCCCCGTATTTCTTTCAAGGTATTTGCGAACTGAGTACCCTCCATGCTGACGCCGATCACCATATTGCCAAGGGGTTGGTCTCCTGCCATGTTTCCTCACCTCCCGTCAAATTGAGTTATAGAAGGCTTCTATATCGTCATACTGTTTGCTGTCCGGCCCGTTCATGACATTCAGAAATCCATATATGTCCATTTCTTCAATATCTCTGAACGTCCATCCATTTTTCATTAACTCCGAATACATTTTGTGCAGATTATTTATGCTTTCTTTGATGGTGGTCGATTTTTCCCCAGCTTTTTTTTAGCTTCACCGCCCATAATGTCGGTCATAATGCGTTCCATTTCATCACTCAATTTGTCTGCTGGGATTCCGTCATAGATCGCATCAAAGGTCACCCGATCATCCCGAAAAAAGCTTGCAATCATGGAAACCATTTCATCCAACGTCTCAAGCTCACTGGGTTTTTCTCTTTCCTGCTTATCCGCGAATTCCAGCACTTTCCGCAATGTTCTTGCTGGCACGAATCCTTCGGTAAAGATTTCAGTTCTTTCAGTTTCCGGATTATAAAGTTCAATTTTTAACATTTCCAGCATCTCCTTTTATGCAAAATAAAAAGCCGGGCCTAAGAGCCCAGCTATCAGCCAGCAGTTTGTTGAGTTGCCGTTTGCGTATTTTCATTGTATCCATTAAAAACGAGGGACCGAAATGTCTGCAAATCAAAGTCTGTATTCGAAGAACGAGTTTTGAAATAGGTAAAGCCATCTAATTTCCGGTTTACAAATTGTCCGGTCAGTGCACTGTCAGTTGTATCGGCTTCCTTGCCTTTGTCATCACCCGTTTTCAAATCGACACCATCCGGATGCCCGAATTTTCCTTTAAGCAGTGCGATATAGATGCTGTCGTTTTTAATGCCATCCGCTTCTAGCAGTACAGAAACATATGGTGCCTTCGCATCTTTTCCGAGTTTCAAAATGCCATTTTCGTATACAGCGCCTGAAAGGGACGCAGCGATTTCTTCACTCAAGTCCGCTGCTGTGAATTCCAATTGTGGCGTTCCCGTACCGCTTGCATCTACAAAAAACGGTACATTAGACGCATATAAAGCATTGATTTGCGCACCAAGACCGCTTAATTTTGCTTCAATTGTGCCACCTTCATTGGCATCTAATTTATAAATTTTCTTAACAATTTCCGTGTCCCCGTCATGGATCCCAAATTCGACACTTTTAAAACCTAAAGTCGCCATTTTCTCATCTCCCTAATTAAAGTGAATCACCTGAACAGCCCGATACCTCCGAGCCATGCGATACAGATCAATATCCGGATCTTTGTCAATCACGCCTGTATATTGACCCCACTCGTTTTCTGTCATGATCTTGTCCAGCACGTCTCTAAAAACAGCTAATTGTTCAATCGTGGCGGCCCAGACATCAATCTGGACGCTAAAAGAAACAGAAAACGGTTTGTTTGAAGCAAATCCATCCTGATAGTCGTTGATTTCATTTATTCGAATGATAGGTGCGTTCAGAACTTGCTGATCATCTTCCGGAACATCGATCATAAAAATCATGTCCCTATTCATCATGTTCGCAATCTCCGGACTGCCCATAAGAATATCGTAGACTGCTTTTGCAGGCAGTGTCATAAGCCCAGACCCCTTTTAAACTCCTTTACCATGATGGCCATAACTTTCCGGCGCATTTCTTCTTCCGTTCGCTGGATAAACGCCTGTGGTTTCTGTTTAATCGTACCCATTTCGGTAAAATGGACACGCCAATAGGTTTCTTTTCCAAATCCAACAAAGACTTCACCAAATTGGTTCATATTTGAAATTTTGATGTCATCCCGCAAATGCGCAAAGTCGCCATTATTTGACCCTGTTTCTTTCTCGAATTGACGCTGTGCTTTCCATTTCCCGTCGCGTTTGCCATCATAATAAGGCGTGTTTTCACGCAACCGGTCAGCAATTGCTTCTGCCGCCTTTTTTAACCCAGCCCTCTGCACCTTTTTTTCCTTCGCAGCTAGCCGCCTCAAACCCGCTTCAATTCCGGAAATATCCACTTCAACTCTCATCATGTCACCTCTTTGCAGATGATCGTGTCAAATTTTTTATATTCGACATCTGGGTTAATTTTGATAATTTCATAAACGCTGTTCCTGTATTTTACAGATAAATCGTTTGTAATTTCTTTGTCATGCTGATGCCGGATCACAAATGTAAGAGTATCTTCCAAGACAGTGCCAATGCTTGCCTGGATGTCACTTAAAAACTGTGTCTTCACGGCGGCCCAGCATTCCAAATATTTTTCTTCATCTTTTACTTTGTCTCCGTAATCATTCTTTTTGACAACTTCTTTATAAAACGTAATTCTTTCATTCATTTTTCCAGGACTGGTGATCGGCATTTTTATGTCACCTCATCTTCACAATAGGTCAGCTGCAGCAGCATGCTCTGAATAATCGGCCGCATTTGCTGGCTCGGTTCAGTGCCAGATAAACCTGTATTGTCGTACCAATCCGTCAGTAGAGTCAGGCAAAAAAGACGGGCAAGTTCATTTGTGCTGTCAAATGTTTTCCCCGTCGCATTGGTTAAATATTGTTCGGCCGCTGCCATCAATGAAGTGATCCTGGCATCGTCATTTTCCGTGTCAACTCTCAGCCAATCTTTCGCTTCATTTAGTTCTATAATCATTTACATCACCTGATCAGCTTTCAGGTAAAGCAATCTGGCCAAACTGATAAGCATCCGAATCGGTTTTGATGACATCATATCGTTCGATAACCCGGACTGCAGTCGCATTTTTGACGAAATATGCTTCTGTGGAAATGCTTAATTCATATGTGCCACGGTCGACAAAACGGCATCCTGATTTCATATCGCCGAAAAAGATTGGTGCAACATTGTTGTCCGTATCAGATGTAAGCTCCGTGTTTGAGAACATATGGACGACTTTACCCAAGAATAGCATCTCTGTCGGATTTTGTGGGTTTGGCTGCAGAACAGGCCGGCCAAAACCGTCGAGTGCGCTGTCTAAAACATCAAATCCGTCCTGGTTTGTGCAGAAATATCCGTTTGCTGCAATTAATGGATCTAGCATCCTATTATAATTTGATTTCAAAGCTTTCCAATCTGGAAGAGTAACCGGTGTTTTTCCGGTTTTCAACACACTGAAAATATCGGCATTTTCCGTACGAATGGCCTTCTTGGCAAACCAGCCGGCAATATACGCAATTAAGTTCGCGTCCTCATCCTGCAGCAACGTATTTGGGATTGGAAGAATTGCGCCCATATCTTTTACAGCATACTGAACAGACCGGAATTTCGGCTGTGAAGAGCTATCCAGGTCTGTCATTTCCGTCATATTGACAAGGGGCGTTAGTGTTGACAAGTCTTCCCACACAAACGAACCGGTTTTGGTGGAAGTCGTGTAAACTTCCGTGCAGCACATTTTTGCGCTTTTATATTGCCGCTTCAAATTGTTAATTTGTGTATTAATATCTTGTGGAATCAAATATCCACCGTCAGATCCGGTGTTGGAGCTCAACGTATTCTTCATTTCTTCGGTCAACGGCTTCTTCCGCAAGTAATTCAGAAATGCTTTTGTGTGCAGTTCGCGGTACTCCTTGCTGTTTTTGTCAGGTTCAATTACCGATACGACCGGTTTACCACCTACTGGTATCGCTGTTTCTTCATCGATTAGCTTCTGTGCTTCGATTTTTGCCTTTAATTCAGTAATTTCTGCAGTCGCAGCTTCAATTTCTTCCGACGTCACACCCTCTTTAGTCATTAAAGCCTTTGCTGCTGCCTTTTTATTATTCAATTTGTTCAACAATTCCCTGAGTTCTTTACTCATTTTCCTGCCTCCCATCAAATTAAAAGAGCCATCTCAAGCGCCAGTTTGGCTTTCGACAGCTCCAATTCCTTGTTCTTATTCTGTTTTTCGCCTTTATTTTTTGCCTTCTTCTGCAAGTCTAAAGGCATATTTTTATAGAAATTGAGAAATCTGCTGTTCAAACTTGCCGCATAGTCTTTTGCATCCTCAATTTCGTCCGCAAATCCGTAATCAACTGCTTCCCGTGCAGACAGCCACGTTTCAGCATCCATCAATTCCGTCAATTTCGCTTCATTAATTTTTGCCTTTGATAAATAGGTTGATTTGATGGTTTCATTGATTTTATCCAGACGGTCGGCAACTTCCCGCAAATCTGCCGCATTACCGGCCGTAACAGTCCACGGATTATGAATCATGATCATGGCATTTTCGGGGATGATGATCTTGTCACCTGCCATTGCGATTACGGAGGCAATGCTTGCCGCCAGACCGTCAACATAAACATGAACTGTAGCAGAATGCCGTTTAAGCATCGAATGAATGGCCTGTCCTGCAAATACATCGCCCCCCGGGGAATTGATATAGACGTTTAACGTGCTGATATCGCCAAGCGCGTCAAGATCTGCTTTAAAATCTTTCGGCGTGACTTCATCACCCCACCATGAAGTGTCGGAAATTTCGCCATACAGCTGCAGTTCACCTGTATTTTCCGCTTCATTCTTTATAAAATTCCAAAATTTATGTTTGCCCATTTGTATTATCACCACCTTTTTTATATTGCTCGCCCACCATCGACAACGGAATATAATTCCCGTTCATGACCAGCTGATCACCGCCCGGCATCGGCTCTCTTTCTTCAAGTGCCCTTGCTTCATTTGGCGTGAGCAGGCCGT
Organism: Weizmannia sp. WK01; assembly: GCF_025905465.1. Lineage (NCBI taxonomy): Bacteria > Bacillati > Bacillota > Bacilli > Caryophanales > Bacillaceae > Heyndrickxia > Weizmannia sp. WK01. Next base: position 1,891,742 of record NZ_CP109616.1, read on the forward strand.
TCTGTACACCGGTTGCTGCCGCATCAATGCGTGATTTGAAATCTCCACGTAGGATGGCATCTGCGTTGAACATAACGTAAAATCCGTTTACCAGTTCACTATCCAAAAACAGCTTATACGTCAATTCCTGTTCATACATGGTCAAAATCGGCATGAGTGTATCTACGTAAAATTCCCGGTTCGCTTCACTTGTGCTTGCATAGCTGGCTTTGACTAGATCATTGAGTTGGTGTGCTTTAATGCCGAATGCACTCGCAATCTGCCGGTATGTCAGCTGCGTGTTTTCAAGAAACTGAGCATCCGTTAATTTAAGAGAAAGAGGCTGGTAGGTATAGCCAATAGGCATTAAGCTAACACGATTAGCATTTTTCAGCCCGCTTGACATTTCCTCAAATTTTTCCCTGAACTTTTTCTTGGCATTTTCGTTCAGATCTCCGGTATAATGTATGATCCCAGTCGTTTGCATCCCGTTTTTATAGCTGTTATTCAGGAATTTTTCAGCTGAAGCAGCATTTTCAACCATATTTCTGAGCGTATAGATCGGGCTGAGACCGACGATCCCGTCAGTCGTCATGGCTTTAAAATGCAGCAAATCAGTTGATTGAAGCTTGTACTGCACCCCTGCATTGTCTGTATAGACGTACCAGATGGAGTTTTTTGAGCTAATTAAGCCGGAATCATCCACCCATACCTGCATTTGCTGGGCATCCAGCAAGTAAAGTGCCTGGACCTTGCCGGCATTCCGGCCGCGGTTTGCATATTCAATCCAAACATAGCTGTTCCCATATATATTCCGCTGCACCTCAACACCTTTCCAAAAATCTGATGCAGACATGTACGGATTCGGCCTTAACCGCAAAATCGGATTCAGGTAATGCCCGGCCACTTTCTTAATGCCCCCGTTGTCCTGGTAAATCTTGACCGGCAGCTTTGAAATATTTTCAGATAAAATTTTGATACATACATACACCGTAATTTCTTTCAGCGCCCGTTTTCCCCGGACGTCCACATCAGACGGGTCCAGGCTAACCCCTAAAAAATCAGCCAGTGTCTGCCATTCTGATAACCAATTCGGATCATCAATATGATAGTTTTTGACCCTTTGCCTTTTAAATCTGCTGAGTAAACTCATTCAATCCCACTCACCTCCTTAGCTCCACAGTTTGTCAAGAAAGTCTTCATTTGCAAATTCTGAAACGTCCAGGCTGACTTCTTCAAACAGCATAGCCGTCGCCATAGCGATAATCATGGCCACAATGACATCAATCCGGTCCTGTGATTTATTTTTCATTGGCTTGATATTCTCATTTCCGTCAACCGCAATAGCGACATTTCCCCAGCACCATCGGGCCAATGGGTTTACTTCGTGGCTCAGCAGGCCTTTTTTCATCAACTGTTCAATCATTTTCATGGCGGGGCTCAACTGCGCCATGGTTTGCTGGATCTCCACGACATTCACGTCTTCTCTCATCAGCCCTTGCGTCAGCATCCGGCTGTTCCATGGGTCTGCGCCCAAGACGGAAAGGTCATACTGTTTGCTTGCGTATACAATTTTTGCTTGGACAAAATCATAATCCACAACATTCCCGGGCGTGGCCGTCAAATATTTCTGGTTCACCCACCTGTCATAAGGCACATGGTCACGGGCAACACGTTCTTTCATATTGTCTTCCGGTATCCAGGCATCATAAAGTGCACGCCATTCCGGGATCCCGTCCTGTGGCGGAAACAAATAGCATGCTGCAGTAATATCCGTCGTACTAGAAAGATCAAGTCCGACATAACATTTTTTGCCAACAAGATCGGATAGGTTCCAATTCCCTTCCGTCTTGTCCCACAAGCTTAACGGCTGCCACCCGGTCCGCTTTAAGGAAATCCATTGGTTCAACCGCAGCCACCTAAAAAGCCGCTCGGATGCTTCGCTGTTACGCGCCGCCAACGCTTCCTGGCGAACAGATTCAATGCTGATCGTTTGGCCAAGTGAAGGGTTCGCTTTGTACCAGGTCTTCTCATCAAAGATGTCGTCATCTTCATCAGCACCATACATTCTGACATACCAGGTCGGATCCGACAGTTCTCCATCCCGTATTTTCCTGGCATGCTCATGGATTTCCCAGCCGATTGATTTCCGGTCCGGGTCGTCGCCGGCCGTTGTGATGATCCACCATAACGGTTCTTTACGGGCCGCACCGGCGCCGAAAGTCATGATATCCCACAAATCACGGTTTGGCTGTGCATGCAGCTCATCGAAAATGACGACCGTTGGGTTAATGCCATGTTTGGTGTATGCTTCCGCTGACAGAACCTTTAAGATGGTGCCTGTCTCGACATTTACAATTTCTTTCCGGCTCTCCGTCACCTTCAGCAGCTTTTTCAGTTCGTCATCCTGGTCAATCATGCTGACAGCCGCTTTATAAACCAGACTGGCCTGGGAACGGTCGGCTGCGCAGCAATAAATTTGCCCTTGGGGACCGTCGCATGTTAAGTGATAAACCCCGAGGCCGGCGATTAACGTCGTTTTTGCATTCTTCTTTGGAATTTCCAAATAAGCGTACCGATACTGCCTATATCCCTCATCATTCACTGTGCCATAAACATCCCAGATCGTTTCATACTGCCAGTCCATTAAAACAAAAGGCTGACCGTAAAAGTCGTCAACCAGTTTCAGCATTTGAATGAACTCAATGGGCTCCATGGCTCTTGCTTTATCAATCCGCACGGCTACCACCCGCGCGTTTCTTTAAAAATTCAGCCATTGGAGATTGCTTCTCTTCTTCAGGAGGTTTCTTTGGAATGGCTCTGATGCGGGCAGTCGGATTCAGAAAAAGACGGTCCTCAATCTTCAATATCAAGTCCCGCTTTTTGGTTAGCTTGGTATCGCAGCTGTTGAGCAGTTTGTAAATCTCAATCTTTTCTTTTGGATCTTCTTCCTCTTCAAGAAGTGCATGCAAAGAATCGGCCTGCTTCTGAAGTGCCCGCTCCTCACTTATCAGCATGCAATACCGGTTAACGATCTGCTCATCCAAGCCGTCAATGTACTGGATGCTCTTATAAAGTTTTTTCAGCCGTAAAAATTCTTTGTGGGCAACAGGATCAGATTTGACGGCGGGCGACTCTTTGATCTTTGTTCCAGTATAAAGGGACTTTTCATAACTTTCTCGGTGCTCAAGTTCTGCTTTCGTCCGGCGATCCTTGTTCCCCTCCATTTTGATCAGCTGTACTGGTTTTGACGGCCTGCCCGCCATTCCAATCACCCCCTTAAAAAATTTTCATTTTGCGAAAAAAATTCACGCGAAAGTGGACGCCGTTCGGCAGACGGCCCACCCCGTACTTTTTTAGGGGCCCCCGGCCCTCATGCAAGGTTTCCGTACTTTCGTTTGTCTTCCGCTGTTTTGGCATTATGGCATGAAACGCAAAGCGACTGAAGATTGCTTTTATTAAGCCGCAAACTCCAATTAACCCGTACCGGAATGATATGGTCAACAAGCGATGCTGGTACGATTTTTCTATGTTTGAGACACATCTGGCATAGACCATGGTCTCTAACAAGCACCAACTTCCTTGTCATTTCCCATTGCCTCGACTTATAGAAGCGCGTGACCCGCTCGTCTCGTGTCAGATTGTATTCACGATTAGTATCTTTCCTATGCTCATCACAGTAGCCGTTCGTGGTAAGATTGCGGCAGCCGGACTTTGCACATGGCCGCAGTGGTTTGCCTGGCATGCTGATCACCCAAAAGGAATCTTTCTTCTTTTCTTTAAAGGCCTAAATAATTTATTGCCTTCAGCACCAATATTCGGAAGTCCCTCAAATGTTCGTACTTCATTTATTGTCAATAAACCATTATTAAAAAGATAGTTGTATCGTTCTGGTTCAAGATCTTTAATATTAGCCTTCATATCATAAATTCTTTCCGGTCTAATCCTGGCACTTGGAAAGTCAGCCATTTCTTTTTTATCGCTCCCCCACCTTCTTATATGTGTCCATATGTCTCTTTATTAGTTATTGAAGGTCACTTCCTGCGAACTGCACCATGATGTCGGCCATACCTGTCACGATGGATCCCCATCAGGTATTCTAATTCTTTACGCCGCAGTTTCTTTTGCTTCTTCTCTCTGGATTTAGATTTCATGGTCAACACCTTCAATCGATAAAATAAAAAGGAACCGACTGTGTGTCGATTCCTTCGCTTACTTGTCATGGTATTAATGTAACACAGGCAAAAGAAAATGCTCTGCCTTTATCCTGCCAAAATCCTGCCATTATTTTTTCAACACCAACCCCTTTTTCCAGCTTTTTTCTTATTGTATTTAAACATATCGTGAGCGATTTGATGCAGCTCATCATCAGGTTTAGAACGAATAATATCAGATACGTCCTTACCTGAAACTTTCCTTTTACCTATTCTAAATCCTTTCTCATTCAATACTGCCGCTGTCTTATTAACACTTTCAATTAACACATACGTCTTGATCGCTTCCTGCTCAAATGACTGCGGTCGATAGCTTTCTACTAAACTGATAAACCTTTCAATCCTTTTAATCTCTTCCCTTGCTTCCTCTATCCTCATACATATCCCTCTTAAATAATGGCATTGAGTACACTATAATACATAGACTGTTGCACTCGGGCAAACGTTGAAACCCTTGAAATAACAGCCTTCATTCAATATATAAATATGAGTGCACGCCTCGTATTTTTATGATGTAGTGATGCCCAAAAAGAAAAGGACTATATCCTGAATTTGTCCATTGCCTTATCTAACGTATCCTGATTAATTCCGATATACCGTAGCGTAATATCCGGTCTCGAATGATTTAGTAGTTCTTGCAGCAGGGCCACATTCTTTGTTTGCATGTAAAAATGATAGCCAAATGTTTTTCTTAATGTATGCGTACCGATGTCTGTCAGCCCAACATGCTTAGCAGCATCACGCAGTATCCTATAAGCTGTTGAACGGTCAATTGGCCTGTTTGCTCCCTGCCGGCTTTTAATAAGGTAATCGCCGTCTGCAAGTGTTTTGGCGTAAGGTATGATCTCCTTTTTAATGTAACCGGGGATTTTTACCCTTTTGTTTTTCTTTGTTTTCGTTTCCTTAATATCAATATGGCTTCTTAATATATCTTCTTTCTTCAATTTTAAAATGTCGGATATCCTAAGTCCGACGCTTATTCCCAACATAAAAAGAATATAATTCCTTTCACTCTTTGATTTCAAATAGTTCTTCATCTTCTCTATCTTAACGGGATCGCGAATCGGTTGGACGACATTCATACACTCATCTCCTTCTCTTTATAGACTTCAACTTTCAACGCAAATGCCAGCTTATAAAATGCCCGAGATTTTATTCTGTGATAAGTCCGCTCGCTCATGTTCAGTTCGTTGTACACTTCATAATCAAATACATCATCCTCCGTCATATACCGGCGGATGAGGATTGCCCGCTCCTTAAACCCGAGACGGTTTACGGACATGGAAACTTTACGGATATAATCGCTCCGCTCGCGTTCATAGTCCACATTCTTTACTGCAGCTTCTTCAGTTGAGGAGTGAAACTGGTTGGTGTTGCTTGGTGGAACCAATGAATAGCTTGAGGTTACTTTTGGCACCTGGTCCAGTTCCTGCGTTAGCAACAAAACCCTATACTTTTCCAATGCACCTTCCACCCGCTTCCTTGTCTCTTCCCGGTCAATCTCTGCCAGCTGAAAACTCAATTGTTCCATCATTGTTCCTCCTTCCAATAAAAAAACGGACACCAACCATCAGCAACAAATGCTGAAAGTCAGTGTCCGCACGCTTCTCCGTTACTTGGACATATTCTACTTCTATTATACAATTATTGATCGTTCTTTCAATAATTTGTCAATATAATGGATACCTTTTGCCGTGACATAGGTCTGGGGCTTATTAATGACGTGGCTGCCCATCTGTATCGGCTTTTCTTTCACAACGAAATACCCGCGGTTGATAAACTCCTGATAAGGTGTATTATCTCTCATTAAAATCTTCATCTCCCGAAGCAGCTTGAAAAAGTTATTTCGGCCATATCCTAATATTTTCGCAACATCCCCCATTTTTTGATAGTTTTTTCCGGAAATGAAGCGATCAAATGACTCAATTTTAGGTTTTGCCTTTTCAATTTCCTCCTGCAGATCTGCCGCCAGCCTCAAGGCTTCGCTGAATGTTTGCGGAACCTGTGTTGAGTAACTTCCCGTCTTCCGGATTTGCGGAATAACATCATGTGTAATCCATCTTTTAAATGCACGCGCTTCTGGTTTTCGGCTAGACATGATCAGTGAATATAGACCCGGTTCATTCACTAAATTGGTTGCCCCCTGACGACCTATGTTTAACATAGTCCGTTCATCATCTTCAAGTCTAGCGATTGCCTGTGTAGTGTTTCTTACTTCCAGAATATCGCATACATCTTTGGCAACAAACCAAACATCACTATCTATTAACACAGTTCGTAGTTGGCTCATTCCATAACCAAATACTTGCTGAATCTGGTTCATTTAATCACCTCATGTTTTCATTTCACACAATATACCCGTACTACGACATAGTCTATGATGGTTTAATATATTGGTCTAAAACTACTTTTCGCTTGAGAGCCTATAGCTTTTTTTACTGACATTTCAGCTCTTCCTTTTGCATTTAAAGGTGAATCGTAGCCAAGAATTATTTTTGTCCCAACGACATGATCAATTTGCATTTCTGTAAAACCATCCGTTGCAGCATTTAAAACTTTCTGCAGTTCTTCAGCACTTTGTCCGTCCGTTTCCACGACTTTATATAACCTAAATGATTCACTCATAAAATTCATTTCTCCTTTCAATCCTTCATCAAGTACAAGCTTCCTATACCGCCAATTCGCATACTTTCATTCACCACAAACCAGCGTTTGCCACCGATCTGCTGTATTGTCCCTTCATAATGGACCCCATTGCTACTAAATAGTGTTGCCTTTTCGCCAATCCATACTTTTCTGCCGAGATAATCATGCGTTGGTATCCGTTGACTTTGATGTCTCAAATAGATCACCTTTTACGCGCAGGCACATACAGATAACCGATATTCTCATCAAATTCATTAAAAACCGAAAAGCAAAGCTCACAATACGTAATTAAATCGGACGGTCGTCTGCACTTTACAACGCGGTTATCTTTCCAAACGAGCAGAGATCCGCCATCAAATGCAATGCACAGCCCGTTTCCTAAATTCACAGCTTCTTTAATCCAAGCGCTAATTTTAATCCCGTTTTCGGAAAAATGAAATTTAAACTTTGAAGGTTCGTCTAAAATATTGATCATCAGTTCTTCAAATTCCAAAACATTTTGCATGTTATCCCACCTCCTCACAGAATGTAAGCGATCGTTGTAATCATCCTGCCAAATGCCCTTTCTTCTAGGACATTGATGGCTTCAACAATTGCCAGACAGTCTCTCATTGGTTCAACATCCATGCCGCCTTTCCACTTTTCTCCCGCAGCAATGAGCTGTTCTTTAAGGAAATTAATACTGTTTTCCAATTCATTCACGTCAAAACATCCCTTTCCTAAGAGAACGGAATCAGTGTCCCGTTCTCTTTTTAATCTTGCGGTTTTCCCCAGATGTTCCACCTCATTTTTTAAATTTCGGTATTCTGTCACCGCCAAATTTTTTGCAATCATACCCTAAACGGGTTGAACATCGTTTGTGCTGCTTGCAGAACGTTTGACAAACGTATTTTCTATCTTCCTCCACCATCCACTTCTTCCGGCTGTCTTTGATGATAATTTTGGCCTCCATAGCATTTCACCAACCAATTCATCTTACAAACTCATCTTCCATCTGGTTCATTTCAAGATTGGACTCATATAAACGGATAATTTCTGCATCGCTCTTTTCTTTCCAAAACGACCGGGTGAAACCGGTGATTACATATAGCCATTCAATCAGCAAAAGCCGTTCTTTTTGGCTTAATATTTTTCTGTCGACAGGTTTTTTCCGTAGCAAATTTCAACACCAACCCTTTGCTGCAAGATCCCGGTCCTGACCCTGCAGCGTATTTTTGTACCGCGATTTCTCTGTTATTGGTACATGCAAAATATCATAATAGGTTTAAACAAAAGCTAAATCGGCTATGAATTAGGTAAGATAGGACTCTATAAACGTAATTTTTTTCGATTTCCCATTCACTGTCTCGATGATCGTGCTACCATGCTCAACTGCTTCACATTTGCGGGCAATTCCGCGCTTCCCGTCCAAGACAACGATGATCACTTTATCCGGTTCAATGGCTTGTTTAATCGTCAAGTCTTCCAAAAGCTCTATTTCTCCAATTCGCTTTTCAGCCAATATCGACACGCCCCTTTTGTGTATGCTATAATGATTGCGTCGATATGGTTTTTCGCCGGGCTGAAAATGCCTGGCTTTTTTATTTTTCAACCTTTTTTACAGGCTGTTCATCCGTTTTCCTGTAATCATGCATTTCTTCACGGATTACCTGCTTTTGCCATTCAATTTGCTTTTCCTGCATGCTTTTTCACCCCTTAAAACGGCAAATTGTCGTCGCTAAACGGCGGCAGATCCTGACTTCCTTGTGGTTCATTTGCAAGCCTATTTTTCTTTGTTTCGAGAAAACACACATGTTCTGAGACCACTTCCGTAACGAATACCCGCTTGCCATTATTGTCTTCATAACTGCGTGTCTGCAGCCGTCCGTCCACGCCGATCAGGTTGCCTTTTGATAAATAATTTGCGATATTCTCAGCTATCTTCCGCCAGGCAATCACGCTGACAAAGTCCGCTTCCTTTTTGCCACTCTGGACGGAAAATGTTCGGTTCACCGCAAGCGTAAATGTCGTAACAGCAACGCCGCTTGGTGTATAACGCAAGACCGGATCTGCAGTCAGCCTACCGGTTAAAACCACAGGATTTATCATTCCTTATCCCTCTCTGTTTTTCGATACTGTTCCCGGATCTTCTCCAATCGCTTCCGCTTTGCCTCAAGATCTTCTTGGGATTCTTGCTCAGCAATACTGCTACTGCTTTGGTTATTTCCAAACCAGTCAGGCACCCTCTCCGTTCTCCCGGATCTGCTTCCATAACGCTTTTGCCTGGATCGCTCTTCCTTGTATTTCAGCTGCAATGCACGAGCCTGCTCAACGGTCTGTATGCCTTTGCTTGCCCAGTCCTTTAGGATGGCTTCGCAATACTTCCAGCCTGTTGCACCGCGCTCCACTGCATTTTTCATCGATTCTACAACCAAATCCGCTGACAGATCATCACACCAGCTATAAATTTTTTCAGCGACATAAGATCCGACCACACCAAAGCCATTTTGTTCAAAAAACGCAATAGCCTTTTTTGCTTCTTCGTCTTTTTTCGGAATGCACTCTTCCGAAGAAGAAGAAGTAATCTCTGTCGTAATCTCTGAAGTAATCTCTGTAGTACTCTCTGGTATTGGTCTGTTCAAAATGAACACATCGTCTGTCCATTTTGAACAGATGGACTGCTCATTTTGGACAATCGTCTGTTCATTTTGAACAGTCGACTGCTCATTTTGAACAGATGGACTGTTCAACCCCTCCACCTTTTCAAAATCAATTGTGTACCATTTTGTTTTATCAATTTGTGACCGGTTGAAATTGTTTGTAATGATGAATCCTTCCTTTTCAAGCTTGGAAATAGCCCGGCGGATGGTGCTGATAGACCAGAACGGGAATTGCTCTTCCCAATCCTCATAGGTGTTGTAGACCCATGGTTTTCCTTCATAGATGTGGTTGCTTTTTTGCAGCCAGTAATTTAACTGTTGCAAGATGATTGCCTCATTCAAGCCGATTTTTTCAGCCAATGAAGGAATAACAATAATTGGTCTTTCATCCAGAAGCAAATTACCCATGGTTTCCCTCCTTTAATTGCGTACTTTTTCTAATAAGTTCAAATGAATCATTCTCCTATGCACCGAAACCGGCGTCCGGTTCAAGCGCATTGCAAGGTGCTCGTCATCATATAAGCTTGCATGATGGATGAGGTAAAAATCTTCTTCTTCCGTCCAAGTGCCGGTTTTCGCCAAGCTGTGATCCAGTTGCTTTTCATCCTCTATAAGTTTGAATGCCAATTCTTGCAGAAGAGCACCAACCAGGCAGTTTTTCCGGCAATAAATCGTGTTATGATTGATTTTTTTGTTCCCGCGAATTGGGCAAGACTTGCAATAAAGGTCCATATTACGGCAAATTTCAAGCCTGATCTCCCGTTTTTCTTTCCTGGTGAGCGTCAATCATTCCACCTCCTCTTTATTCAGTTGTCAAAGATCAGTAGTGCCTTATTCGCACCGTGAGACGCTGAAAATGCAGGTTTCCGGGTTTTGTGGAAATAATTCCTAGGTTACCAGGCCCTATTTCAGCCTCTCACGGCAAGAATAAGGATTCTCGCCGATATGGTTATATGGACGTTGCGTGTTGAATTGACTTTTTCAACGCATCACATAATTCTTCTTTCGAAATGGTTTCTTTATTTTTTAATAAAGCCTTGATACGGCCTAAGAAAAAAGGGAAAACTGCTATTTGATGTTCCAAATCAATTGGCACATCCAAAAAATCTGCCCACAGCGTATCAAAATCCGTTTCATTCATCTCCATCACCCACCCACGCGCAAAGTACGCCATAACCGATCAGCAGCGCCGGCAGAAACAAAATTAGAAAAAATACGCCACCCATCTCATATACCTGCTTTCTTCAAAACGATCGTTTTGATATCAACATTTTGTTGTTGTAACTCAACAGCCACCTTATGGATCCGCTCCAGCATTTCCCTTTTCTCTTTCATCTTCTGCAATGCTTTAAGCGATTTCAGCAGATCTTCCGTATACTGGATGCTCTTTTCAAAGTCATTTTCACGGATCAGCAATGCTGTAGCCTCTTTGCTTAGTTCAAATGCGCATTTGTACTCAACGATTGCCTTGGCCAAATCCTGCCGCAAAAATTGGTCAACTTTCAACATTTCATTTCCTCCTCAATGTCTCGGCTGCTCTTTTAGCCAAGTTAATAGAAACTGTTTTGTTTCTTCCGCCGGGAAGCGCCAATCTCGGCCAACTTTGTATTTTGGAAAGCGTTCGTCGTAGAAAAATTCCTTTAGAATGGTGTTCCAGCTCATACCAGTGCGACGCTTCAGCTCGGCTGAATCCCAAAACACAAGCTCTGCATCCACTTGTTTCAGTTTTTCTTCGATTCTTTCCAGGTAAAGATTCCGTACTTCCTGTTCATCGATTTCAACTTTTAACATGGACATTTGGCATCACCTCTTGCATTAAAAATCTTTATCAATGTAATTACGAGATCGGAGAGACAGCCGCCACTGCGTAAAAAGTTGTTTCATGGAAAATTGGTGCTCATTACATATCACCCCTACAAGATTGACCATGCTGGCTGCCGCATCCAGTAATTCGAAAATGAGTTTCTTCGTTTCCTCGAGCTCTTGTGCTGTTCGTGTATGTACCGGTTTTGCCCAGGGAATGTCTTGCAGTTTATCCAACGCCTCGTTCGTTTCTGCCTGCACCAGAAAAGCCATGCTTGTCGGATGATGATCGATGTTTTCACCATTGAAATATGGGATCGACACCTTTCCTGCAGCATCGCACCAGGCCAGAAAGTAAAATTCCACATCATCCAGCTCATTGGCCATTACCGAACGCAAATCATCTGGAAATGTCCTGGCACCCGTTTCATATTTGGCAATGCTTTCCCGAGAAACCGGCGTATTCGATGCGAGACTTTCCTGGGTAATCCCTTTCCGCTTCCGGGCATTCGCCATTTCTTTTCCCAGCTTCATTTGAAATTTCCCCCTTTGTACCAGTAGATTAATAGGAATGTGACGACTTGCTGTGGTATTTTCTGAATTAGAAATAGAATATTTATGGACTTTCCTGCCTTCCTGCCGAATAATTAGTTCTTGTACTGAACCATCACAATCACAGCAATAGGAAGAGATAAAATTGAAATAGCCCAAGAGAGAATTGTTAATAACGAGTTTAAATTCAACACATTCACCTTCTTACAGCCGCCGTTGCCGCGGTGGCCACGGTGGCGTTCTTTTCAAGAGTAGCAACACGTTGTTCATTCAGCTCACCTCCTTGGATTTTTGTGTATTTTTTACACAATCATCATCAAAAAAAAATGTCCAATCAAATCCAAGATGATAGCCTAAAGCCTTTGCCACTTTTACGCTCGGAGTCAAGCCATTTTCAATTTTGGTATAGTAAGAGCGATCGATACCGACTAGATCAGCTACATCCTGTTGAGAGTAACCTAGCAGTTCACGGCGCTGAACCAGAAGTTTCTTTTCCATTACTTCACCACCTTTGTGCAATTTCTACACCAATTATAATGTGCATTTTTTACACTGTCAATAGTTTTTGTTCATTTTTTACACAAATATTTTAATGTGCATATTTTTCACTTATAATATAGGCAAATGGAAATGGAGAATCATTATGGGATATGGAGATCGCTTAAAAAGACTAAGAGATAAAAGGAATTTGTCACAGCAACAATTGGCTGATGCCTTAAACATCAATCGTTCAACCTATGCACGATATGAATTGGGACAAACTCAACCTGACTTTGAAACTTTGGAAAAAATTGCCTCCTTCTTTGATGTCTCAATTGATTACTTAATAAAGGGGGAAGACACTACAAACAATTCTGTAAAGTCAAATCTCCCAGAGCACAAAAACGATTCACTGGCTGAAATCAACAAACTGATTAAAGAATATGGCATTGAGCAAATTGGCTTTTTTGACATTGATAAATGGAAGAATCTTTCAAAAGATGATATTGATGAAATCAGGCGGCATTTTGAATGGGTTGCCCAGAAAGCAAAAGAACGGAATGATGAAAAGCCTTCGGATTAGTTGACGACCCAAAAACAAAAATTTAAAAAACATATATGTAAATTAAAAGAGAATGACTAGGCATTCAGAGTTTTGGCTTTGGATGCTTTTTCGAAACACAAATTTTTTGACCAGGGGGAAATGGTAAAATGGGAAAACAATATTCCGAAGTCAATGAATACCGTATGTATACAACAAAAGCTGAATTACATAAAGCTGTTAATTCTCTTATGGGACTGATCAGAGGTATTCAATATGACGGCATTATTACTAATGAAGAACTGGCTGAAGTTTTTCATTGGTGCAATCTTCATCGGCATTTGGAAAACAAGTCTCCGTTTAATGAAATCATACCTATGATTGATAGCGTTTTAGATGATGGTCAGCTCGACGAAGAAGAAATTCAGGATATCCAATGGCTTTGCAATCGTATTCTCCATCAGGACGAGTTTGATGAATTTTATGACCTAGTCACCGTGTCCATTCAAGAACTGGAAGGTATTCTACATGGCATGCTGGCAGATCGTAAATTGGATGATACTGAAATTGACCAGTTGGAAGAATGGATGGAAAATCATAGTTTTCTTCTGAAAGGTACCTACCCATTTGACGAAATCGATAGCTTACTAACTGCAGTAAAACATGACGGGGTCGTTACAAAAGAAGAAAAAAGCATGTTGACCGCGTTTTTTGCTAACTTTATTGACACGAAACTCTCCCATAATATTCATGAACCGGAGATTCGGTCCTTGCAAGAAAAATTTTCAATTAATGGTATTTGTGCTGTTTGTCCAGAGATCACTTTTGAAAATAAGATTTTTTCCTTTACCGGCACGTCTGCTCGAGCAACAAGAAATGAAATCGCCGAAGTTATCAATAACAAAGGTGGAATCTTTAATAATAACGTCAATAAAAAGACAAATTATCTGATTGTCGGAGCTGATGGCAATCCATGTTGGGCTTACTCCTGCTATGGCCGGAAAGTTGAAAAAGCCGTTCAACTAAGAAAAGCAGGCTCCCCTATCGTGATTGTCCATGAAAATGACTTTTGGGATGAAACTTATTAAAATTTATAAATTTACAAGTGGGGGTTCACATGAATATCTATAAAGAAAAATGGTATCATTCGCCCTGGCTGATCTGCCTGTTGGCTGTTCTTTGGAAAGCAAGTGTCTTCTTCCTTTTTATCTCTATCATTCTTCTAATCACGCGATCTGTTTCAATCAAAAGGTTTAAAAAACATATGCAGCAGTCCAAGCCTGCCACCCACGAACCAGATCCAATCAAAGGAGAGATTCAACAGTTGAAACTGAAAAAAGAAAATGTTGTCCGGGATACGATCAAGCTGCAGCAAGAAAAAGATGCACTCGAAAAGCAAATCAGCATGCTAAACACTGAAATTACTGCACTGAAAAAAGAAATCGAGAGCGCAAAAACTGAGAATAAAAAACCTGTTGAAAACATAGTGCCGGCGCCCGCCAAAAGGAACATGACAAAGGTCAGCAAAGCCGATTATTTTAAATACACAAAAGCGAGAGTTTATCCGGATAATTATACTGTTATTGATTTTGAAACAACCGGATTGAAACCAGAAAACAGCAAAATCATTCAGATCGGGGCCGTCAAATTTCAAAACCATCAAAAGATTGATGAATTCGTCACTTTAATCAACCCTGACGTGCCCATCCCTACGAACATAACCAGGATAACCGGCATCACAAATGATGACTTAATCGGCGCACCGTCCATCAAAGAAAAATTGCCCGAGTTGCTTTCTTTCATTGGATCTGATACACTAGTCGCCCATAACGCGCCATTCGATATGAAATTCTTGCTACATAACATGTATGCTGAAAATCTGCCTTATCAAAAATTTAGAGTCGTCGATACTCTCACCCTTGCAAGAAGGCACATCAAAAACACGGATAACCATAAACTCGAGACCCTAAAACAATATCTCGGCCTTGACACCTTCTCTTCCCACGAAGCGTTGAGTGACTGTCTGGTTACAGGGGAACTTTATCAGCATTGTTTGGAAATGCAGAGGGCGTATGTATAAAACAATTGAATTTTTTTCAAAAAAATATACAAGGGGGTAATTTATTTGAACAAATTTCAAAGTACTCAAGCCAACATTCACAATAACAATTCACTTTATGAAGCTCAAAAACAAGCATATAAAGCAGCATTTGCTCATTATCAAGAGTTTCCTGATTTTAAATTTAGAGAAACTTTGATTGTTATGCCTACAGGAACTGGAAAAACAGGCGTTATGGCTATATTGCCATATGGAATATCAAAAGGTAGAGTTCTTATAATAACTCCAGGAAAAATTGTTCGCAAGACAGTATATGAACAATTCGATTCAGCACAAAATCCGGAAAGAACTTTTTGGATAAAAAGAAATGTTATTTATGATAGAAAAGCTCTTCCAAATTCTTACTTATATAAGGGATACAATCCAAAAATAGATGGTGAAAAAGAATTGACTATGAAAAAGCTTACGATGTCTGACATCGTAATAACTAACGTGCATAAACTTGGGAGTAGCAATGACGAAGTAAATTTAATGAGTTTGGTTAAAAAAGACTTTTTTGACATGATCATTGTTGATGAAGCTCACCATGTTGCAGCTAATATGTGGAAAGAAGCACTGGAGTACTTTTCCGCCAGTAAGGTGATTAAATTAACTGCTACTCCATTTCGAAGTGACAATCAGTCCATTTCAACAAATGAATATGACCCAATTTATGAATATACACTAGGAGAAGCAATAAATGATGGTTTAATTAAAAATATTGTTAAGCAGGAAGAAATACCTGGAGAAATTATCTTGAAAAATCAAGTTACTGGGCAAATCTATTCTCTTGAGAAAGCCAAAGAAATTTTAGGAAACGATTTTGTAAGCAAACAAATTGCAATGGATGAACATTGTTCCAAACAAGTAATTGAAAGGACTAAGGATATATTGCTAAAAAAGAGGAAAAGTTATCCTAACCATCAAGTTCTTGCTGTAACTTGTAATGATGAACATGCAAAAGATATCTGTAAATGGTTTAATGACTATGATCTGAAGGCTACTTATGTAAGTACAAAAAGCCTATCTGAAAATGAAATTGAAAAAAGATTAAATGATTTTGCAAATGGTGTTTATGACGTAATGGTCAGCATTCAAATGCTTGGAGAAGGATATGATAACCCAAATATATCAATAATTTCCTTATTTAGGCCTTTTAAAACAATAAGTCCTTATGCCCAAGCTATTGGAAGAGGATTACGCAGAATTTATGCTGAGAATCTAAATCCAATTGACAATTATTGTAATGTTGTTTACCATCAGGAGCTTGGATTAGAACAATTATGGAAATATTATAAAGAACAAGAGACTTACGGTGAAAAAATAAAATTGCAACGCAAAAAATTATTTGAGCAGTTGTCTTTTAATTTTGATGAGTTGGGATTTGTAGAAAGAAGACCTTCCCCTAATGCTAGCAACACAAGAAATGAAAGTGATGACGACTTCTTTAATTCTATTCAAAAAATTTTATCTGTTTCTTCAATGACGTCAAGAGGTTTGGGAAAAGAAGATTCTTTCACGCAGGACGGTATGAAAAATTACAAACAACAATTAGAGGCACTTTTACAACAAGAGAAACAGGAACTTGATGATTATAAGCAAAGCGTTTTCGAGAGGGTCCGAAAAGGAGAATTAGATCAATTTGAAGCTGATTTACTAATTAAAACAAAAGAAGAAGCAACACAACATTCAGTTAACACCAATTATTCCGATTTTCGTGATTTCATTATTTCTGATTCGCTCAGGGAAGATTTTACAAATTGGCTTAATATAAAGTTAGAGGAATTTTTTAACTCATCAATCCTTAATAAAGAGGGCTTTGAGTTATTCAAAGACGATCCTTCAGTTGACAAACAAGAAGTAAATAATATAGGATATATTTCAAGAAACATAAGACAGTCATTATATAGTGCTTCTAAAAAACATGTTTCAGCATATAACCAAACAGATTTTGCAATAGCGAAACAACGGGTTGTTGATAAACTTAGCTTTTGGTTAAAACAATATGGGCAAAATAAGGAGGAGTAAAAATTGAAAGTATGCAAAAATACAAAGTTTCGCCCGAATATTCATTACCTAGATATTATAGCAAAAATTCAATCGCAAAATGGTCGGGTTGTGGATATCATAGTTTCCGAAACTCAAGATAAATTTTTTGTTGAATTTAAGCACAGCTATCCTTCAAATGAAGTCATCTTTACGGAAAAGTTAATTTATAATTCTACCCGGGAAATTTTAAGATGGGTAATTGAGACAAACATCAAAGTTGTTACCATTTACGATGAGTTGTCAAATTAATATTGATAAGATTGTTCAATTATTTCTAAATCTCCTTCTTTTAATTGAAGGAGATTTATTTTATAATCTTAATTGGGAACATATGTTTTTGCGAGGTGATTGAAGTGAAATTCCATGATTACTGCACAACTTCTTTAGAAGATTGGGTTACAAAATTTTACTCAAGAATCGGTATTACCAAACCGAAGCAAATCGACATTACGGCAATTTCCCGGTGTTTGCGCATTTATGTCCATTATAAGCCGATTTATTCGTATTTTGAAGTGATTGGCCGTTACCAGGGAATTGTTATTGATTGCCGGGAGCCGCCTGAGAAGCACCGGGAGATCTTTTTCCACGAGCTTTGTCACATTTTACGGCATGCCGGTGTACAGTCGATGATGCCTAAGGCTTTCCGCGAGCTTCAGGAGTGGGATGCACGGCATTTCGTAAAGTATGCCGCTATCCCCTTTCACATGCTGCAATACATCAATTTTGATGATCCACATGTTGTGGAGCAAATGACAGACATATTCAAGGTAAGTCCGGAGCTATGCCTGGAACGGCTGCTACAGCTGCAGCGAAACGGTTATTTCCGTCAATCTGTACCTACCCAGTCATTTCATTGGGACTGATTTTTTGGTAGAGTAAAGTCATTTTAGAGAGGAGAAATGAACATGGCCACTTATAGAAAACGCGGCGACAAATGGGAATACCGGATATCATATAAGGACCCCGTCACTGAAAAATATAAAATAAAGTCAAAATCCGGTTTTTCAACAAAAAAAGAAGCGCAGATAGCCGCTCAAAAAATGGAGAATGAAATTTTGGAAGGTGTTGAGCAGTCCCCTATTTCTTTGAAAAACTTTTTGAACACCTGGCTTTATGAGTTTAAAAAAGATACGATCCGAAAAAATACTTTCAATCTTCATAAACAGAATATCGAAAAGCATATTCTCCCCTATTTTAAGGAAATTAAGCTGGCCAACGTCAAGCCGATTCTATATCAAAAATTTCTATATCAGTTAATTGACCAAGGTTACAGCAAACGCACAGTCGAAATTGTACACAGCACTTTGTTTAATGCATTTGAGAAGGCCGTGATCTTGGGGAAAGTTACCAAAAATCCATGCATTGGGGCGATTGTAAAGGGGCAGGAGAAAAAAAGAGATTTGAAATATATTGAAACCGACCGTATTGCCGATTTTTTGAAAGAAGCTTACAAGTATGATTATATTTATTGGATGTTTTTCAATGTATTGCTGGAAACTGGCATGAGAAAAGGCGAAGCAGCCGCTCTGCAATGGTCAGATATCGATTTAAAAGCCGGTACGATCAGCATCACCAAAACATTGGACTTTCAGGCAAAATCAAAAGAAGAGCTGTTTGGCGATCCAAAAACTTACAATTCAAAACGGGTGATCACAATTAGCAAGGGCCTGATTAACGATCTGACTTTCCATAAAAAATATCAAAATCAAAATAAGCTCGCCCTGAACGAAATATATCACCACGACTTAAATTTGGTTTTGTGCCGTAATGATGGGAATTTTATGCCGAAGTCCAGCCTGTTTAATGCCTTTTCCCGTATCCTTAAGAGAGCAGGCATTCCTCCCCTTCCGATTCATTCGTTGCGCCATACGCATGCGGTTATTCTGCTGGAAGCCGGAGCTGATTTAAAATACATCCAGGAGCGCCTTGGACATGGCAGCATCCAAATTACATCTGATGTATACAGCCATATCTCGAAAAAAATCGAACGCGAGAAAATCGAAAAGTTTGATGACTATTACAGCCGGATCAAAAACTGAAATTTTTTTGGTCAAATTTTGGTCAACTAATTATTCACCACCCCAAAAAAGCAATTTGACCAAAATACAAAAACCCCTCAAAGCCTTACGCTTCAAGGGGTTTCTTGCTTAATACATTTCGATATACTGGTCGCGTTCCCATTGGTGGACTTGTGTGCGGAACATATCCCATTCAATTTCCTTAGCTTCAAGGAAGTGTTCGAGAATGTGATCGCCAAGGGCGTCTACCATTACATCATCCGATTTTAAGTTTTCCAGCGCCTGCAGCAGTGTGCCCGGGAGGTCGACAATGCCGGCTTCTTCTCTTTCTTCTTTCGTCATGACATAGATGTTGCGGTCGACCGGTTCCGGCGCCTGCAATTTGTTCGCGATGCCGTCAAGCCCTGCTTTTAACAGGACGGCGAGCGCGAGATACGGATTGGCAGACGGGTCAACGCTGCGCACCTCAACGCGCGTGCTTAAACCGCGGGAAGCCGGAATCCGCATGAGCGGGCTGCGGTTGCGAGCGGACCAGGCAACATAACAAGGCGCTTCATAACCCGGCACAAGCCGTTTATAGGAGTTCACCGTCGGATTCGTGACAGCCGTAAAGTTCGAAGCATGCTTCATAATGCCGGCAATGAACTGGTATGCCGTATCGCTCAGCTGCAGTTCTGCATCGTTCGGGTCATAGAATGCATTTTCTTTTCCTTTAAAAAGCGAAAGATTGGTGTGCATCCCGGAACCGTTCACGCCAAACAACGGTTTCGGCATAAACGTCGCATGCAGGCCATGTTTGCGTGCAATCGTCTTGACCACCAGTTTAAAGGTCTGGATATTGTCGCATGCCCTGACTGCATCCGCATATTTAAAATCAATTTCGTGCTGGCCGGGTGCAACTTCATGGTGGGACGCTTCAATTTCAAAGCCCATTTCCTCGAGTTCCAATACGATGTCGCGCCGGCAGTTTTCGCCAAGGTCCGTCGGCGCCAGGTCAAAATAGCCGCCGTTGTCGTTCAGCTCCAGTGTCGGTTCATTTTTTTCATTCAGCTTGAAGAGGAAGAATTCCGGTTCAGGCCCAAGATTAAAACTCGTGAAGCCAAGTTCTTCCATTTCTTTCAATACCCGTTTCAAATTATTCCGCGGATCACCTTCAAACGGGGTGCCGTCCGGATTATAAATATCGCAAATCAGACGGGCGACTTTCCCTTTCTCAGCGGTCCACGGGAAAATGACCCATGTATCATAGTCCGGATACAGATACATATCCGATTCTTCAATCCGGACAAACCCTTCAATCGAAGAGCCGTCGAACATGATTTTATTGTCGAGCGCTTTTTCAAGCTGGCTGAGCGGGATTTCCACGTTTTTAATCGTCCCCAAAATATCCGTGAACTGCAAGCGGATGAATTTCACATTTTGTTCTTCGGCATTCTTCAAAATATCTTCACGTGTAAACTTAGGCATGAACAGTATTCCTCCCTTTAGGCAATAAAAAGTATATATCTAAGCTATAAAACTAGCTTTTCAACAATGTTAATGGAAAAACCGGGGCGCATCGGACAACCGCTGGCTCGGTCTTTGAAAACGGCCGGCCTGCAGCAGTTCCTGGCGAAGCCGTTTGCGGATTTCTTCATCCGTTACATGATTTTTGACGAGTACCGGCCCGGTTCCGCGGCGGTCGTTCATCAATAAGATTTTTTTGATGCCTGCAATATTGATCCCCTGATCCAGCAAATCTTTAATATCAAGAAGCCGGTCGACATCATTTAAAGAATAAAGGCGGCGATTGCCTTCCGTTCTTGCCGGTGTAATCAGCTCGTGTTCTTCATAATAGCGGATCTGCCGGGCCGATAAATCTGTTAGCTTCATAACGGTTCCGATCGGCAAAAGCGGCATCGAACGGCGGATTTCTTTTCGACCCATGTTATACGCTCCTTTTCTTTATATTTTTACTATATTCCATGTGAGTTTTTTTGTCAACAAAATGTTATATTTTCTCACATCATTTTTTATCCTCAGGAAGGCAAAACGAGTTTTTCGCGGATTTCCATCCATTCTGCCACGTTCACACTTTCTTCAAGGGCTTCAAGACGGGCATCGAACTGTTCGGCAATATCGAGTAAAGCTTCCGATTGCATTTTCGCAAACTCTTCCTCCAGCCATGAGCGGAACGAACCGGCAAGCTTTTCTCCTTGCACGTCAAGATACTGCTGCGCAAGCGGTTCAAACATCGCCTGCAGTTCTTCCTGCATGCCGGCTTTTCCCCCTTTTTCAAAAAAAGTGCGCGCATTTTTAAAATGGCGGAATGCCTTTTCAAACGGTTCCAAATCCGTTTCCGAAAAGGCCGCAGGAAAATCAGGCGTAGCGTGTGCGCCCGCTTCAAACGTGCTGACAGACAAATCAGGAAGCAAACGTTTCATCTCCCTGTTCCATTCCGCGCTTTGCAATGTGAATAATTTCCGGCAATGGGCTTCAAGCCTTACATTTGTCGCCCGCATCTCCTGCGCAAAATCATAGCCAACGAGTTCTGCAAGCTCTTGAAGGGCGCCCGGCAAATCTTTCGCTGCCTTCACCGTTGCCGGATTAAAAGCTTCCTTGAAAAAGTCGGCGAAGCGGTAGAAAACGCGCTGTTTTACGTAATAGAGCAGCTCCTTCTGCTCCTGCATGAAGCTGTCCGTGAAAAACGCCGGCTTTGTATTTTTCAAAATGGCTTCTGCCTCTTCCCGCCGTTTCCGGAGAAGTTCCCGTTTCGCTTTCTTTGTTTCAATCGATTCATTGGCATCGCGGATCACGGCATCCACCATGGCAAGGCCGCGTTCCAGCTCGTTTTGTGCAGACTGAAGCACCATATTCAGCAAATCATGGTCGAGAAATTGGCGGAAGCCCGCTTCAAATTCGGCCATTTTCGCTTCCTCCCGCCTGCCTGAAAGCGCAAGCAGGCTTGATACACCATAAAGGCGCGGATTGCGGATGCCGAAATGGAGCAGTTGACCCCTGACATAGTCCATCACTTCTTTATATTCTTCGCCGGACGAGGCAAGATCAATCGCATTGACAATAAAAAACATCTTATCCAGTTCAAATGCTTCTTTTACCCGCCCGAGCTGGATGAGAAATTCCCTGTCTGCGCGCGCGAAGGCATGGTTGTAGTATGTGACGAAGAAAACCGCATCCGAGTCTTTAATATATTCAAATGCTACGCCGGTATGCCGGGCATTGATCGAGTCGGCTCCGGGCGTATCGACAAGCGTAATGCCAAGTCTTGTGAACGGGCAATCATAAAACAAATCAATGGATTCAACAAAACAAGACTGGGTTTCATCGGCAACAAACCGGCGGAACGCTTCCATTCCGACATTCAAGTTCTGTCCGTCCCGCCCGTTAAAATCAGGGAAGCCTTTCGCAAAGGCACGCAAAAAAGATAAATGGACTTTTTCGTTTGCTTTGCCCGTTTCTTTTGCTTGTAAAGTTTCAATTTTTTCAAGCGCTTCTCCGAACGAACGGCAACTATGCCCGAAAACAGCGAGCGACTTGTTTACATCTTCCAGCATCTGCGCCTCCGTTTTCAGCTTTACGGCTGCTGTTTTATGCGGATGTGCCGCATCAGGCGGGCAGATCCTGCAAATGGCCGCTGTGGTGGGATTCGGTGAAACCGGCAGTACTTTTTCGCCGGCAAGCGCGTTTGCAAAAGACGATTTTCCCGCGCTGAACGCGCCGAACAGCGCAACGGTATAGCGGCGGTTTTTCAGGCGCCTGCTTTTGGTTCTGAGCGTTTCGGTATACCGCCCGAAACCGTGCTGGTGCTTAAGCAGCGTAATCGCCTGCTCTATTTTGGCAAGCACGGTTTCAGGCGGCAATGTGCCGGCTTGTTTTTCTGTCGGGCCCGGGCTTTCTAAAGCCTTGCCGGTTTCTTCAGGCTGTTTTGCATCCTTTTCCCCGCGATACACCCGGTAATGCGCCTTTTCACCCGCCCATTCTTTCTCTATTTCAGCCAGCAGCTGTTCCGGATGTGCGGCAGGCGCTTTCAATTCAGTCCGTTTTTCGGCAAGCTGCCTTTCTATTTTTTCGAGATTCCTGTAAGCCTCTGCCAGTTCTTTTGCCTGCACGGCCTTTTTCCGAACCATTTTAAGCTGTTCATCCGTTTCCAAGGCAGCCTGTTTCAGGACGAGCGCTTTCCAATCGTTCCAAGCCTCACGGGCGGCTCGTTTGATTTCATCCGAGACATTTTCGCAATAATGGAGGATATAGTCGCCTGTCAGCCGTGCACCCTCTTTTACCTGGGCGGCGAGCATTGCTTCGCTGAAATCTGCTTTAAGCATGCCGGCCTGTTGTTCCAGCATTTGCGCGCCAGCAAGATGCAGCGGTTTTAAAGCTTCTTGCGCCAGCGGGCGGAGATGCCAGTCGATTTGTGCTTCGGTATTGGCTTCGAGGGCGGCATAGAAATCATGGAGCCGCTGTTTTCTTGCTTCTTCGGTTTTTTTCTTCTTTGCAAAAAAACCGCCGGCATGGAAATCTTTTTGCATGCTTTCAAGATACGCCTTTGCTTTCTCTCTCGTTTCAAACGGCATTAAATAGGCGCCGTCCAGAAGCGTTTGAAGCTTTTGCCGCGTATCCTCATCCCAATTTTCAATGCGGGTAAGAAGCGCCCGTTCTTTTTCAAGCCACTCTTGTTCCGCTTCGTACGCTTCCGTTTTCCCGGTGCCCGAATATTTTGCAAGCACTTCCTCATATGCTGCTTTTTGCGGTGCGTACTGCGCTTCAAGCCAGTCGTCATGCTCTTTTTCCAAGACGCTTAAGGATGCTTCAACAGACCGTTCCAGTCGGGCGGATTTTTCGGAAACGGCGTGGTCAATGAGCGCTTTCAGCCGGCCAAATTCATTATCGGGATGATCCGGGTCTTTTAAAGAGGTGTAAAAAATGCCGCCCGGCTGGACATGCCAGGATGCAAATGCATTTTCAACCCCCCGCCGGAATGCGGAAAACGGCAGCTCTTCGCTCTGGTGCTTGTCAATCTGGTTAATAATTAAATAAAGTTCAAGCCCGTGATCGAGCAGTTCTTTTGTAAAGGTAAAATTGAGTTCCGACTGGACATGGTTGTAATCCATCACATAAAAGACAAGATCCGCCATATAAATAGCCGATTCCGTGGCAATCCGGTGCGCATCGTTGGTTGAATCGACACCCGGCGTATCCATCACCGTCAATCCCGCCGGCAAATCGGAATCGGGCTTAGTGATTTCAATTTCCTGGACATGCCCTTTTTTGCAATAATTTTTGACAACTTCAAAATCATACGGCGCGTGAAAAATCAAAGGGGCTTCCCCTTTTTCATAAACGATGGCACAGTCTTCCGTCCCCTTTTCAATTTTGACAAGATTGGCGCTCGTCGGAATCGGGCTTGACGGAAGAACACGGCTGCCTAAAAGCGCGTTAATCATGGTGGACTTGCCGGCTGAAAAATGCCCGCAAAACGCGATATGAAAGTCTTCGCGGCGGACTTTTTTCAGCAGGTTTTTCGCTTTTTCCACCCTTTGTTCATCCCCGTTTTGCCGGAAATGTTCAATTAAGCTTAAAATCCGTGTTGTGTTTTTGCTTTTTTCCTGTAGTTTGGCCATCACTTTACTCCCCATTGTGTGTTGATAGCTCTATTTTAACGAATTTTTCATCGTATTCATACTATATTAGACTCATTTTTTCCCTTGCCTGGGCGAATGCCGCGGGCCGCGGATAATTTTCCGGAAAAAAACCTATAATATGGCTGTATCAGGAGGTGACCGCAGATGGGATTATTTCGTTCCCTTTCTGCCTGGCAGTCCGCAAGACGTGAAAAATACATATCCACGATGCAGGAACAAAACAAATGTCCGGATTGCGGCGGGCGCGGTTTTATCATGCCGGCCGCATACGAATACGCTTATCCGTTTGACTGTTCCGGATGCAACGGAACGGGCTCCTTTCAGGAATGGCAGTCAAACCGGCAGTAGCCGCCACACTTCGGCGGCTTTTTGTTTTGTTAAAATAGTACGGGATTTTCCCCGCCTCAGCGTGACGGCAATATGCCGGCATGTTATGATGAAGTGAAGAGAAATTAAAAGAGGTGGGGATAAGATGTCCGAAAAGAAAGCCTGGCACATAAACGGTTTTCTCGGGATTTTAGCGATTGTCGTTTTCGCGCTTCTAGGTTTGTTTTTCCTTTTTGCCGTCAATTTTTTTGCCGGTATTGTCCTGCTTGCCATAAGCGTCCTGCTTGTCTCGGGAATTTGTGTCATCCAACCGAATCAGGCGCTGGTTGTCACTTTTTTCGGCCGCTATGTAGGCGCGATCCGGGAAAGCGGCTTTTACGTAACGATCCCGCTCAGTGTAAGGCGGCGCGTTTCGTTGCGGGTAAGGAATTTTAACAGCGCCAAATTAAAAGTGAATGACGTGGACGGAAATCCGATTGAAATTGCGGCAGTCATCGTGTTCCGTGTAGTGGATGCTGCAAAAGCCGTGTTTAATGTGGAGGACTACGAGGAATTTGTTGAGATTCAAAGCGAAACGGCGCTCCGCCATGTTGCCACAAAATACCCTTATGACAGCGCGGAGGAAGAAGGAATTTCACTGCGCGGAAACGGGGAGGAAGTCTCCAAACATTTAAAAGAGGAACTCCAGCCGCGCCTTGACGTTGCCGGCGTGGAAATTATGGAAGCGCGCCTCACGCACCTTGCCTACTCTACAGAAATTGCCAGCGTCATGCTGCAGCGCCAGCAAGCTTCCGCCATTCTTGCCGCCCGGAAAAAAATCGTGGAAGGGGCAGTCGGCATGCCCAGATGGCGATTGCGCAACTGGAAAAAGACGGCTTTGAACTGGACGAAGAGCGGAAAATGGTGATGATCAACAATCTGATGGTTTCGATTGTATCCGACCGGGCCGCACAGCCGGTCATCAATACCGGCGATTTAAATTAACCCGAAAAAAGCTGAACCGGATTCCGGTTCAGCTTTTTTCATGCTGTCAGGATGCCTGTGTCCCGACTTTTTTCACCTTTGCTTTTGCCGCTTGTTTATTCGGAAGGATATGGAAAAAAAGATTCAGCACAATCGCCGTCACACTGCCTGCGACAATCCCACTTTGCGTAAGGAGCTGGATATTCGATGGCAAACCTTTGAAAATATCCGGTACCACCGTGACGCCAAGGCCAATCCCGATTGAACAGGCAATGATAAACAAGTTTTCGTTATTGGCGAAATCGACTTTGCTTAGCATTTTGATGCCTGACGCAATGACCATCCCGAACATCGCAATCATCGCCCCGCCGAGTACGGAAGATGGAATAATCGTCGTTAGGGCGCCTAATTTCGGAATCAGCCCAAAAAGGAGCAAAAAGGAGCCGACAAGTACCATCACGTTTTTCGATTTCACGCCCGAAAGCTGGATGAGGCCGACGTTTTGAGAAAAAGCGGTGTACGGGAAAGCATTAAATAATCCGCCAAGCATGACGGCAAGACCTTCAGCCCGATAACCCCTCGCAAGGTCATCTTCATGGAGCGGCTGTTTGGTGATCCCGCTTAAAGCGAAGTAAACACCGGAAGACTCCACAAGACTGACGAGCGCCACAAGGATCATCGTGATACAAGCGCTCCACTCAAAAGTCGGCATGCCGAAATAAAACGGCTGCACGATATGCACCCATGAGGCTTCCGCAACCGGGGCAAAGCTGACCTTTCCGAACAATGCAGCCGCGACGGTGCCGATTGCCAGCCCGATTAAAATCGAGATCGAACGGATAAACCCTTTTGCAAACCGCTGCAAAAGGACAATAATGAGCAAAGTGCCGAATGAAAGAGCAATATTGGTCAGGGAGCCGAAATCTTTGCTTCCGTCTCCGCCCGCCATATCTTTCATGGCAACCGGAATAAGCGTCACGCCGATAATCGTGACAACCGACCCAGTTACAACTGGCGGGAAAAAGCGGGCCAGCTTGCTGAAAAATTTGCTGATCAAAATGACAAACAGCCCTGATACGAGAATGGCGCCGTACACAGCTGAAACGCCGTACTGCTTGCCGATTGCGATCATCGGCCCAACAGCGGTAAAGGTGCAGCCGAGCACAATCGGAAGCCCGATGCCGAAAAACCGGTTTTTCCAGATTTGCAGCAGTGTCGCAAGGCCTGACATGAAAATATCAACGGAAACAAGATACGTCAGCTGCCTGCTGTTCATCCCCAGGGAACTGCCGGTAATAATCGGCACAATGACAGCACCCGCATACATCGCCAAAACGTGCTGGATCGCCAGTACGGTCATTTTCGTTTTTTCCGGTTTCATTTGGCATGCGCCTCCTCTTGAAATGTGACCGTACCGTTTTCAAGCGACCGGATGGATGCGAGCGACTCCACGCGGATGCCCCGGTCGCGCAGCCTTTTTCCGCCCGGCTGGAATGCTTTTTCAATCACAATGCCGATGCCGCAAAGTTCAGCCCCCGCCTGGTCTATTATATCGATCAGCCCTTCTGCTGCCTGGCCGTTTGCGAGAAAATCATCGACGATAAGCACCCGGTCAGCTTGATTTAAAAAAGCGCGCGAAACGGAAATGATATGGTTTGTTTGTTTTGTAAATGAATGAACGGAAGCTTCATATACGTCCGCGTCCTGCGTGAACGGTTTTCTTTTCCGGGCAAAAACCATCGGAACGTTTAATTCAAGTGCTGTCATTAATGCGGGCGAAATACCAGAAGATTCGAGCGTCAAAATTTTGGTTACACCATCCTGCTTAAACAGCCCGGCAAATGTTTCCCCGATCTGTTTCATAAGGACAGGATCGACCTGATGATTTAAAAAAGCGTCCACTTTCAGCACCTCGTCCGAAAGCACGATGCCATCTTTTCTAATTTTTTCTTGTAAAGCTTTCAATGTTTTTCCTCCTCTTTGCCTTCGCTGCATTGATCTTGATTGAAACATGCGGCCTTCAGAAAAAAAGCCCAAAGGCCGCTGCACCCACAAAAAATGGAGTAAGCAACGCCTTTGAGCTTTTTCATGTGCAAAAAGGAAAAGGAACATCCACAACGTTCCCATTGCCCACCCATAGTCAGGCCGTTTACGGCAGCCTGGTAGAAACTTGCGGGCCATATTCCCGCGATTATATGAGTGAATGCGTTCAGTTTTTATAATAAAAGTATAAGGGTATCTTTCCGGCATGTAAAGACGAAATTTCCGAACGGCGGATTTTCCGTCTTTCTTTTTGTTCGCGTTTGGCAAAATGCAGGCAACATCCGCCGAAAATTTTACAGAAAAGTCGGCGGGCAACATGGATAGAAAAACCGGAATATCCACCGTTTTTTCCATCGTTACAATTGCCTGTGTTAGGCTACGCACACCGGATCTGCAGCATACGCAGGTTTCCGGTTTTCTTTCTGAAACCGGCGGCTGCCGCACTGTTTGTTAGCCGAAAGTTCTATCTTAATCTTTGATCCGGTATACATCGGTATATTTTTCGGTTAAGTAATCAATCAAGTATTTCGGGTTGAGCGCTTCACCAGTGGCATCGCGCAAAATATCGGCAGGTTTTTTCAATTTGCCGAACCGGTGAACATGCGCCGTGAGCCATTCTCGGACCGGCTCCAGATTGCCCGATTCCACAAGCTTGTCAAAATCTGGAAGCGATTTTAACATCGCATGTTTGAACTGGGCGGCGTACATCAGGCCGAGCGCATAAGACGGAAAATAGCCGAAATCCCCGCCGGCCCAATGCACATCCTGGAGGACGCCTTCCCCGTCATGTGCCGGCCGGATGCCAAGATAGTCCTCATATTTCGCATTCCAGATTTCCGGGAGGTCCCCGATTTCGATTTCATCATTGAGGAGCGCTTTTTCAATTTCATACCGCACCATAATATGAAGCGGATACGTCAGCATATCGGCTTCAATCCGGATCAGGGATGGTTTCGCCTCGTTCACTGCACGGTAAAATGCTTCAAGCGGCACGTCATCAAACTGCCCGGATGCAAACTGTTTCAAAAGCGGATAATTTTTCTTCCAGAACGGAAAAGAACGGCCGATGATGTTTTCAAAAAACAGGGATTGTGATTCGTGTATCCCCATTGACGCGCCTTCTGCAAGCGGCGTACCCGACAGATCTTTTGAAATATGCTGCTCATACAAAGCGTGCCCGCCTTCATGCATGACACCGAACACATCGACGCGCCAGTCGTTTTCATTATAACGTGTCGTAATCCGCACATCCCCCTGGTTGATGCCGGTTGCAAACGGATGCACCGTTTCATCCAGCCGTCCCGCCTCAAAGTCAAAGCCCATTTGCTTTAGAATTTCAAGCGTAAACGCTTTTTGCTTTTCTTTCGGGAACGGGTGAAAAAGAAATGCCGTATCCGGTTTTTCTTCCGACATACTGATTTTCTGGACAAGCGGCACAATCGCATCCTTCACTTGTTTGAACACACGGTCGAGCACATCGACCGTCATGCCCGGTTCATACAGATCGAGCAGGGGATTATACGGATGGCCTTCATACCCCCAGTAGCGGACAAATTTCTTTTTGAATGCCACGATTTGTTCGAGATAAGGCTTGAACAAGGAGAAGTCTGCTTTTTCCTTTGCTTCTTCCCAAACATTTTCCGCTTTCGAGACGAGCACCGTATAAGCCTGGTATTCGTCAGGCGGGATTTTTTTGCTGCGTTCGTATGTTTTCCGGCATTCTTCCAATGTACCGGCTGTCCGTTCCGGCAATTGCTGCTTGTGCGGCAAAAGCTTCTCCAAAAATTCGGCCATTTCTTTTGAAGTTTGCATGTCAAAGACTTCACCCGATAAAATGCCGATCACTTCCGCGCGCTGCCCGACGCCTTTTTTCGGCGCGCCGGTCCGCAAATCCCAGTATATGAGGGCGAGCGCTTCTTCATAAGCTTTGATTTTTTTGACATATGCCAAAAAGTCCTGCTCCAGTTTTTCAATCGACTCTGTTCCCATCATCATGCCTCCCGTCAAATCACTTGCACGTCCATCTTATCATGTTTCACGCGGCGCACAAACGATAACCATTCGGCTTGCTTAGTTTTCTGTTTTCCGCGGCAGGCGCGGTCCCCAAAACTGGTACAGATCGGTTTTGATCGACCCGTTATAAAGCTTTCTCTTTTTCGTCGCTTTTTTGCCGTATGCGCGTTCAAACTGTTCGTCCGACGTCAAAATATAAACTGACCACGTGTCAAGCTTGGCAAATGCCCGGCCCATCTCCCGGTACATGTTTTCCACTTCCGCCCGTTCACCAATTCTCTCACCGTACGGCGGATTGCCCACAATCGTGCCGTATGCTTCCTGCGCCGTAAAATCGGCCACTTGCATCTGTTTAAACGTGACGATGCCGCCAAGCCCTGCCTCATTGGCGTTTTGCTGTGCGATTTCAACCATCCCGGGGTCGATATCTGAACCGGCTATATCAAGCGGCTGGTCGTACTGGGCGAGATCTTCCGCTTCTTCGCGCGCTTTTTCAAAGACGGTCTCACTCATCCACGGCCATGTTTCACATAAAAAATCGCGGTTAAAACCCGGTGCAATATTTTGCCCGATGAGCGCAGCTTCGATCGGAATCGTGCCGGAGCCGGAAAACGGATCGCGAAACGGCCGGTCCGGGTGCCAGTTTGTCAGCCGGATCAGTGCAGCGGCAAGCGTTTCTTTGATCGGTGCCGGCCCTTGTGCCGCGCGATAGCCGCGTTTATGCAGCCCGGCCCCGCTTGTATCGATCGTAATCGTGGCCACGTCTTTTAATAACGCCACTTCTATTTTAAAAAGCGGGCCGTTTTCTTCAAACCAGCTCGTTCCTTTATAGCGGGACTTTAGCCGTTCAACGATTGCTTTTTTGACGATCCCCTGGCAGTCCGGGACACTGAATAGCTTTGACTTGACCGATTTTCCGGTGACGGGGAACTCGGCATCGCGCGGCAGAAAATCCTCCCAGGGAACCGCTTTTGTCCCTTCAAACAGTTCATCGAAAGTTTCCGCCTTAAATTCAGCGGCTTTGATTTTGACGCGGTCCGCGCACCTCAGCCAAAGATTGGCACGGGCAATCGCCGATTCATCCCCGGCAAATTCGATTTTCCCGTTTTCCACCGTACAGTCGTAGCCGAGTGCGCGCACTTCTTTTGCTACAAGCGCCTCGATCCCCATTGCGCTTGTCGCGATCAATTGAAAGTCAGACATTTTCCCACCATCTCTCGTCTAATATTTCTTATTGTATGGCATGCCGTACCAAATAACACGTTTTAAAAAATTATGTATAAAAAAGGCCGGGCGCCTGCTGTATATCAAAATACCGCAGCGCCGGCCCGATTCTTCCGATTCAGCCAGAATAACGTTCTGTAAGCCATGTTCTGTGCCTTTGTACTGCAAACGATGTGGCGTCATCTCGTACGAAGGCGGTAATCATCTATCTACAAGCAATACGCTTGTCTCTTTCCTCGTTCATTTCCTCAGAAAGAGTGCCTCTACCATGATTTGAGTTGCTCACTTGCGGGGTTTACCTCGTTCCACCTTTACGGTTTCCCGTAAAGCTTCGTCACTGTGGCACTTTCAAGGGTACTCCGCCATGCCGTTAAAGGTTTAGGCGTTTTCCCTGCCGTCAGCCTTGAATCAAGGCTGCCCTGGCTTATGAATTCGCCAGGCACAAACACTACGGGCATCTCAGCACCGTGCGAGCATGGACTTTCCTCAACAGCCGTTTTCAGGCTGCAGCGATTACCCGAACGTTATTCACAACGCTTATCTATTATATAAAAAGAAACCGGGACTTGCAAGCTGTAATTTTTAACGGATGTGTCAATTTCTTCCCCCTGCATTGCCATACCGGGTTCGGGCAAGCGATTGTCTGTTTTTTTATGCCGCTTCCCCGTGCCCTTTTCCACAGAAAAATTTCACACATTTTTTAGCCGGCTATTCATTTAATTTGTTGCCGAAAACATGTTTTTCAAGATTGGACAGCCGTTTTAAAATATCGAAATTCGTTGTCCCGGTCATTTGCTGTACAGGCTGCCGTTTTGCCAGTTCTTCCGCCTGCTTTTTGAGCCGGAGGTTTTCCTGCTGGAGCTCCTCAATCGTCTGATTAAACGTTTCATAATCTTTTATGATCAGATCCAAAAATTTGTCTACTTCTTCCTGCCGGTAGCCTCTGACAGCCGTTTTAAACTCTTTTTCCAAAATGTCTTTCGCCGTCAATTTAATTTGATCCGATAACATGTTTGCACCACCTTACATCTCCCAGACATAATTTCATTTTTTCAAAAACCTTTTTATTTGTCAATTGTACCACAGCTTGCCTAAAAATCTGTCTGTTCTTCTTCTATTATTGCCTGTAAATCGTAAAAGTCAATGATGCGGATGTCATACGGATGCGATTCGCTGAACTTTTTTGCAGCTTCGAACAAGTATTTCGGAGACCCTTCGCGTTCTTCGTCATACACAATCATCAGGCAGTCGCTTTTATGTAAGAAAATCCGGTTTTTATTGCGGAACTGCTGCGGGCTTTCGTACGGCCTTTTCGAGATGGCGGCAACAAAATCGGCCTGGGAAAGCACCATCTCGTAGTATGCTTTTTGTTCGTCTTTCCACTTTTCTTCCTGCCCTTCAAATGGCATTAACACAGCGAGTTTAAGTTCCGGGTATTCCGCTTGTAGATCAAAAACGGTTTCAGCGGCCCAAAGTTCGGTGCCCTGCTGCCCGGAAATGAGGACCCATTCGTACCCTTCATCGAGCAATTCCACTAACCGCCTTCTGATGGCCGTTTGGATATAGCGAATACCCGGGTGGTCCGTCCCGAATATCCCCAGTTCATACGGTTTATAACCTGTAATGGCGACAACTTTTCCCAATGCATTTCGCTCCTCGTTTTTTGTATTCCTAAAAGCAGGACGGCAAGGTTTGCCCTTGCCGTCCATTTGTCAGCAGCACTTCGGCCCGTGCGGTTTGACTGGATCAAAAAAGTTGCTGACCGTTCCCGGATCGGTTTGATTGACGTACGATTCCGTGTGCGGAAAGTAGTTTTGCTGATGAAATACATGGTGATTCACATGGGTTGTATGCGTCGGGAAAACATGCGGCACGATGACATCCTGGACGGTGTGCGTAACGCAGCATTTTGTCGGATGCACAACAGCCGGCATGATCCGCGGCGGGCAATGGTGGTGAAACATGTTCCGATCTCCTTTCATCATCAGACGTCTTTTTTCTTACACTACTAACCTATGACTCGGAAAGGGAACATGTACTAAGGAAAAAACCCAATTTGCCGTTTTAATCCACAACTCCCTCTCCCACGTCGCCCGGTGCATCGTTTTTCGACCTCTTTAACAATTCATTTTGATCAAAAACCATTTTAACGGGACTTTTGGCGGACTGCAATAAAAATGGCGGAAATCGACAAAGGACGCGCATTTTTCTCTGATCCAAAAGAAACCGACAAATCCCAACAAGGGGCGTTTCAAAATCCCGAATTCCCCGTCGAATCATGCGCTTGCCCAGGAAATAGCGGTTAAAAACCGGTTCTTTTCCCGGACATTTCCTTGCTGAAAGAGGATCTCGCCGGGATTTGGGCTTTCCGGTACAACCGTAAAAGGCGTTTTTCCGTTTCCAAACAGCATTTTTTCCATTTCCCTGAACCGAACTTGCCGTACTTTTGATAAATTTCCAGTCCCTTTTCGGCATAGCGGACGGCTTGCAAAAGGTCTTTTTTCTTGTGTTCATACAGTTTGGAAAGCTCAATGCACGCTTCGGCTCTGATCGTATCCGGCGCATTTTCGGCTAATTCAGCCCAAAGCATTCCGGCTTTCCTGTATGCTTTTTGTTTTTTATACTGGAAGGCCAGACGGTGTTTGGCAGCCAGATCATTTTCGCCGGCGGCCGCTTCAAAACTTTTCACGGCGGCATCATCTTCGCCGATATATTCAAACCATTTCCCGATAAGCCGTTTTTCCTTTGCCGTCTGGTTTGGGTCGGTCTCAAGAATTTGAAACGTAAGGTGGGTATACAAAGAAATAAGCGATAAAATGTCCTCTTCGTTATGGCGGATGACGCCAAGCAGGCCTTCCGGATTTTTGCGCTCAACGAAATCAAAATAAATCATCGGCGCCAAATATCCCGGAATATCCTCCTCGCGTTCCACTCCCAGAATTTCACGCTCCACATTCGCTAATTTCACGGACCCAAGTTCATCTTTCCACAGCCTTTTTGCCGCGTGGTACAAGTCAAAATGGCCAAATTCAGGCAGACGCGGCACGTGGTCGCGGATAAGCGTATGGCGCGTCTTTACCTGGGGCCAGTCAAACGCCTTCCCGTTATATGTAACGAGCGCAGTGTAATCGATATTTTCCAGGAAACTGTAGTAAAGCGGCACTTCAAGCCCCGGTTCCGGAAGAATATGCTGTTTTAAAATGACATTTTCTTCGGTAAAGGAAGCATATCCGAGCAAAAAAATCGTGTTGCCCGCCCCTCCCCCGAGGCCGGTCGTTTCGGTATCGAAAAAAAACAAATCAAACGGGCTGTAGCCTTTGGCGGATAAAGGGTGCCGGACCGGCTTTTGCTGCCACAGTTTGACGGCATCAAAATAGTCGCGAAAAGCATATTTGCCGTGCTTTGTTTCAAGCGGGTAGCGGACTTCACGGATGAGGCAGTACTCGCCATCCAAATCATACAGCGAAGCGCCCGCCTTTTCCCACATTTCAAAGAAAGGAACAGAATCGGTCTGGGATGCTTCCACCCGTTCGGCAGGCTCAGGCTGGTCTCTCACGATATGGTTTTTCATCCGGTTTAATTTATCTTTTAATCCCGGCATGTTGCGCCCCTCCTTTGATCGCCCCGAGCCAGAAATCAAACAGCCGGACGGCGGCCTGTTTTGCGCCCGCGGCAGCCGTTTCTGCGCCCGTACAGGAAGGGCACCCGTCTTCGCAAGGGCAGTTTACAACCATCGCTCTTGCAGATTCCAAAATTTCCCTAGCCCCGCCATAGATTTTTTCACTCAGGCCGATGCCGCCCGGATACCGGTCATACAAAAAGATTGTTGGCTTTTCGTCATGGATCGCTTTCACCTGGGGCACGGCCTGGATATCATGGGCATCACACATGGCAAAAAGCGGCGCAATCGACTGGAGTGCGTGCGCAGCGCCGGTAAGCGCGCCTTCCAGCAAATGTTTTGGCACCGCATCTTCCCCCATGGAAAACCAAACGGCATTCGTGTGCAGTTCCATTTCCGGAAGGTGGATCGGCCCCGAGCCAATGTTTTCATGCGTGTTAAATTTAATTTTTTTGAAAATCGTCGGCATCGCCCGGACCATCACATCCCCATAGCCGATGATGGCATCCTGCAAAACGGTCTTTCGGTCTTGTTCCAGCACTTTCAGCTCCACCGCCAGATTGGCATCCGTGTAATAATCAACAGCGACTTCACGGACAAATGCCTTTTTCTCTTCCCAGTCCAGCTTTTCAACCTGATACTGCACCGCCTGATGCAAATAAATCGCCTCTTCATGGAGCAATGTCATCGCGCTGAACTGGTCCATTTCACCGATCACGCGCACATCCGGCGCATGGGTCATATCGATAATGACGACATTTTCCTGCGACGCGGAACGAAGGCTGATATTGTGGGCCGGAAAAGCATCATTCATCCAGTACCAGGCATCCCCGCGCCGGTGGAGAATCCGTTCATCCGCTAAAAACTCGAGCACGTCCTCGATTTCAACGTTGCCAAACGTTTCCCCTTTTTTAAACGGTAGTTCGTATGCAGCGCATTTGACATGGTCCACTAAAATGACAAGATTATCGGGGTTGATGCGCGCTGTCTCCGGGGACCGGTTGAAAAAGAAGCCCGGATTACGGATGATGTACTGGTCAAGCGGGCTTGAGCCGGCAACAAGGATGACGAGCGATTCCCCCTGCCTTCTTCCTGCGCGCCCGGCCTGCTGCCAGGCGCTCGCAATTGTGCCCGGATAGCCGGTCATAATACAGACCTGGAGCTGGCCGATATCGACACCGAGCTCGAGGGCGTTCGTGCTGACAATCCCGTATATGTCCCCATTTCTTAATCCCTGCTCGATTTTCCGCCGCTCCGTTGGAAGATATCCTCCCCTGTAGCCCATGATCGACTTTTCCCCGAGTTCATCTTTTACGAGTTCCTGCAAGTATTTTAAGATGATTTCGACGCGCACACGACTTCTTGCAAAAACAATCGTCTGGATTTTGTTTTTCAAAAGTTCCCCTGCAATTTTCCGGACTTCAAGCGTGGCGCTTCTCCGGATGTTCAACGGCTTATTCACAAGCGGCGGGTTGTAAAAAAGAAAATGCTTCGTTCCACTTGGCGCGCCGTTTTGGTCAATCAGTTCCATTTTTTTGCCGGTTAGCTTTTCCGCCAGCTCTTTCGGGTTTTGGATCGTCGCGGACGTGCAAATAAAAACCGGATCGCTCCCGTAATAACGGCAAATCCGCTTTAATCTGCGCAACACATTGGCGACATGGCTGCCGAACACACCGCGGTATATATGCAGTTCGTCGATCACCACAAATCTTAGATTTTCAAAAAACGACACCCATTTTGTATGGTGGGGCAAAATGGCGGAATGCAGCATATCCGGATTGGTAATGACGATATGGCCGGCTTTGCGAACGCGCTGCCGGATATTTGAAGGCGTGTCCCCGTCATATGTATAACTGTTTACCGGCACGCCGGCTTCTTCAATGATTTCGTTTATTTCACTTTTCTGGTCCTGCGCGAGCGCTTTTGTCGGAAACATATAGAGCGCGCGTGCATCTGGGTTTTGAAGGATGGTCTCGAGCACAGGCAGATTATAACAAAGCGTTTTGCCTGATGCAGTCGGGGTAACGGCCGTAAAATCTTTTCCTGCCATGGCAAGCTGATATGCCTCTGCCTGGTGGGTATACAATGACGAAATTCCTCTTTTTTCGAGTGCCGAAAGCACAGCCGGTGTGATGCTGCCAGGAAAAGGCACCGTTACAGCCGGCTTTCCTTCAATCGTATGCCAATGGACAATCCGTTCCTGGAAAGAACGGTCCATCTGCAACTGCTCCAATATTTCCTGCAAATTCTTTTTTCTGAACATCTTTCCTCACCCCGCTATCTATTATATCGAATAGACGTTCGTTTTAAAAGCATTCTTTCACATTTTCCGCTTGGTTTTCATATTATACAGCGAAAGAGTGCTGTGCAACCATTCATTTTCTTTATCATCAATAAGAAAGGAGCCTGCCGATGTCCAATTTATCCGGCCCGGATGAAAAGCATCCTTTTTACGGGCTGATGCAAGCGATGGACCAATTTTTTCAGGAAAAACCGGTCAAACATTTTTTTGAGAATCTCGATGAATTTTTTTCTTTTGATACGATCCCGGTCCGCCTTGAAGAAAAAGATGAAGCTTATGTACTGACAGCCAAACTGCCCGGGTATGAAAAAGGCCAGATTGAGATTGAAGTTTATGATCAATATCTCACCATTAGCGCCAGGCATGAGGAAGCCGTTTCAAGTTTGGATGAAACGAAAAAAGCTTACGAAAAGAAAAGCGCATTCCGCCGGATAAGCCGGACGGTGCCCCTGCCGCCACTGGTGGACGGGGATCAGATTCAGGCAAAATTTGAAAACGGGCTGCTTGTGATTTTGATGCCGAAAGGAAAGAAAAAAAAGCTGAGGATTGAATAAGAGGCCGGGAGCGTCCCGGTTTTTTCCGTTTTTTGTCCCTT
Organism: Weizmannia sp. WK01; assembly: GCF_025905465.1. Classification (NCBI taxonomy): domain Bacteria; kingdom Bacillati; phylum Bacillota; class Bacilli; order Caryophanales; family Bacillaceae; genus Heyndrickxia; species Weizmannia sp. WK01. Next base: position 1,929,486 of record NZ_CP109616.1, read on the forward strand.
TTTTAAGCAAAACGGCCCGGAAGCCTATTTTGTAAACAGGCCCCCGAGCCCTTTGACCATCGATGATACTTGATTAATCGCATTGATCATCTGTCCGGCAGTATTGACCATTTTATTAAAATCAATGGAGCCATCCTGGGATTTGAAGGAATTCAAAAAAGATCCCCCCATTTGCGGCGGCTTTGGCGGAACAGGCTGATGCGGGTACGGATGGCCGAACCCTGCCGCACCGTGCTGGGTGTTTGGCTTTTCAGCTGCCTCGAGCGGGTTTCCGAACAAATGCATGGCAGCTTCTTCCCCGGCATGCTGGCCGCTTTGTCCGTGCATATGCCAGGCCTGACCGTACCCGCCCGGATGCTGGCCGTACGGATACGGCGCTGGGGGGTATCCATAAACATGCGGGGAATGCTGCCCGGGATATGGAAATTGCGGGTAATACGGACCGGCCCCCGGCATTACAGGATACCGTCCTATGTTTCTTGTGCGCCGGCTGCTGTAAGGATCTTGAAAAACGCGCATTGCCATCGCCTCCTGCCTGCTTCACCAATAATGTATGTGGCATCTGGCAATTGGTGATGTGTCCATATCCTTTACGATTTCTCCAATGCTTCCTGCAAGCATTGGAGAATATATTTCACCGACTGAAAATGGTCGAGCATCATTTTGCGGCTCGATGACGGGTAAAAAGCACGCACCGCAACCATTTGCAAATTTTCGGCCGTATGTTCAAGCTGGGACGGAAAAAGATGCGCCGGCCTCCGGGCTTCCACCCATGCTTTTGCGGCCGGGAGCCACCTGTCAATGGCATCCTGCAACGTATCGCAAAAAGGCTTGACTTCGCTGAAAAAATCCTTTTCCACCCCTGTTTCCTTTACTTCCTGGTACAGGTCGTAAAGCTCAAGCGTGTACGCAATCAGCTGCTCGTTTAACGCTTGTAATTGCCCTTCTTCCATTTCTGTTCACCCTTCTAACCGGATATTCTCCCTTCGCCGGGTTTTTTTACGGGAGACTTCTTTCATTTTAGGAAGTTTTTTTGTTTTCATCAATCCGCAAGCTTTCCGCCCTGTATGTTTTTCTGAATGCTTCCGCCCTTTTTTCCAAATGATCCAGCTTCATTTCTGCTTTTTTCAAATGGTACCACTGCTTTATCGACTGCTTTCTTGCTTCCTTCTCCGCCTTATGCCGGATCTCTGTCCCAATATTTTCGAGTGCCTCTTCCATTTTTTCCAGCCCGTTTAAAAATGCGGCTTTCGGTATCATTTGTTTTCCCCCTTGAATTTCATCATGCCTATTCATTCTCTGCCAGGCGGCCCGGTCCCTTCATGCCTGACAAAACTAGAAGCAATTCGGCAAAGAAAACGGGTTTCTTCATTTTGCGTTTTCTTTCGACAGCGTGCCTCCATTTTGGGCGCATTTTTCCCGGCTGCGCCAACTTTCGTGCCGGCATGTATGCAAAAGGCGGAACTGCAAACAATAAATATGCCGGAAAATCCGGTGACACCAATTTCAGGAGGTGGGTTTCCATGAAAACGAATGACAACAAAGCACAACAACAGAAAAAAGCACGGGAACAGAAAGGGTCTTTGGCAAAAGGAGATAAGAAGCTGAACGGCCCTGACCGCCCTTCCACCTAATGAAAGCAAAAAGCAAGGAAATGTTTCCTTGCTTTTTGTTTTGCCTGTTTTTAGCGAAAAAAACCGGGCAGGCCGGTTCCTTGTCCCCCGCCGGCGCAAAAGGGGCCGAAAGACTGTTTTTTTTATTACATATTCTTTGTCTGTTCTGCTATGATATAATTTAGCTTATGAGGTGAGGGAACATGGAATTGCGTTATCCAAACGGAAAAAAGTATAAAGGGAAAAAAAACAAAGCCGGACGGAAAAATGCGAACCAAATTTTATACGGCAACCGTGGGATGACACTGGAAGAGGATCTGAATGAAACCAATGCTTATTATTTGCAGGAAGGCATTGCCGTTATCCATAAAAAACCGACCCCGATCCAGATTGTCCAGGTCGATTATCAGTCACGGAGCACAGCCGTCATTAAAGAAGCCTATTTTAAACAGCCGTCCACAACCGATTACAACGGGGTGATGAACGGTAAATATATAGACTTTGAAGCAAAGGAAACGCAAAACCATACTTCTTTTCCGCTTCATAACTTCCATGAGCATCAAATCAGCCATATGAAACAGGTGGTGGCGCAAGGCGGAATTTGCTTTGTCATTCTCCGTTTTGCGAAAGAAGAAGAAATTTTTTTGCTGGAATCCCGCCATTTATTTTTTTATTGGGATAGAATGCTTGCCGGAGGGAGAAAATCGATAAAAAAAGAAGAAATTGAAGAAAACGGGCACCCTATACCGGTTGGATACCGGCCGAGAATTGATTACATCGCCGTTTTAAAACAATTGTATGCTTTATAGTTGTTGCCCGGCCGGATGATTGACGGATCCGGCAACAATATGTTTTGAATCTAAATCGGCTTTTTCAGATTTAGAAGAAAGGAATGCTGAGCATGGCAGAAAAATACCAATCCCGCGAAGAACGCCGGAAACAAATGCAGGCAAATCAACATAAAAAGAAAAGGAAAAAACCGAAAAACAAATTTTTAACATTTATAAAGCGGCTCATTCTTGTCTGCTTTCTTGTCGGGCTGGCCGGAGTCATTGCGGGAATCAGCACTTTTGCGTATTACGCAAGCAGCTCCCCGAAACTGACGAAGAAGCAGTTATCCGACCCGATTCCATCGGTGATTAAGGATAAAAGCAACAAAACAGTCGCAACGCTCGGGGCACAGAACCGGAAATATATTGATTATGAAGAGCTTCCAAAACAGATGGAAAACGCGATTCTTTCGACAGAAGATGCACGGTTCTATCAGCACCACGGGATCGACCCGATTCGGCTTGGGGGTGCGGTGGTCGCAAACTTTACCAAAGGGTTCGGATCCGAGGGGGCGAGCACCCTCACCCAGCAGGTCGTTTCCATGGCGTTAAATAATAAAAACGAAAAAACATTAAAGCGGAAGGCCCAGGAAGCGTGGCTGGCGATCCAGCTTGAGCGGAAATATACAAAGCATGAAATCCTTGAAATGTATGTCAATAAAGTCTATATGTCAGACGGTGTCTTCGGCTTTGAGACAGCCGCTGAACATTATTATGGCAAATCTTTAAGCAAATTATCACTGCCGGAAATTGCCGTACTGGCCGGCATGCCACAAAGCCCGAATAATTATAATCCGTTTGACCATCCGGATCTGACGAAGAAAAGAAGGGACATTGTCCTTTCGATGATGTACAAAAACAATAAAATTACAAAGGCAGAAATGGAAAAAGCGCAGGCCACCCCGGTTTCGGCCGGACTGGTCAAAGAAAAAGAGCGGAATACAAACGCGAACAAATATCCTGCCTTTGTCAATGAAGTCATTAAGGAAGTGCAGAAACTCGGGAACTATAATGTGTATGCCGATGGTTTAACCATTTATACAACCCTGGATTCTTCCGCACAGCAATATACGGAAAAAATCTTAAACACCAATTCGATCATCAATTATCCGGATAAAAAAATGCAGGCCGGCATTGCCCTGATCGATACGAAAACAGGCGAAATCCGTGCGCTCGGCGGCGGGCGCAATATGAAACTTGACCGTGGCTTCAACTATGCCGTTGATACGAAGCGTTCGCCGGGATCAACGATCAAACCGATTCTTGACTACGGGCCGGCGATTGAGTACTTGCACTGGTCAACCGGGCACCAATTGAACGATGTGGCAACCACTTATTCGGACGGAACGCCGATTAATGACTGGGATAACCGGTTCCTTGGCAAGATGAGCATGCGCAAGGCACTGTATTTATCACGGAATATTCCTGCCTATGAAACGTATAAAGAAGTCGGCAAGGAAAGGGCCATCCGTTTTGCAAAAAAACTCGGCCTTGATTTAAACAGCAAAGAAATCGTTGAATCTTCATCCATCGGCGGAGGGGTGCAAGTTTCACCGCTGCAGATGGCTTCCGCTTACGCCGCATTCGGCAATGAAGGCATATACAACAAGCCGCATGCCATCCGGAAAATTGTCCTGCGTGACGGGGTCACGGAAATCAAACCGCATGTCCAGTCCAAAATCGCCATGAGTGATTTTACGGCTTATATGATTACGGACGTGCTGAAAGATGTGCTGACAAAAGGCACCGGGACAACCGCCCATATTCCAGGATTGCCTGCCGCCGGTAAAACGGGCACAACGAATTTTGATAAAGATGAGCTGGCAAAATACGGGATTTTGAGTTCTTCTGTGCGGGATTCCTGGTTTGCGGGCTACACGACAAGATATTCGTTAGCTGTATGGACCGGATACGAAAGCGAGAAAGGCAAAAAATATGGCGTCACAAGGCCGTATCAAACGGTCGCGCAGCAAATTTACCGCCACTTGATGCGCTATGTATCGGAAGGCAAAGAAACGCCTGACTTTACGATGCCGAAAAGTGTCGTCAGAATGGGAAGCGAATTGTATATCCGCGGCCATATCGATACAGCGATTGATAAAAAATCCGTTACCCAGGATGCGCCGGCAAATGTTCACGCAGCGTATGATGCAAACAGCAAAAAAATTACGGTTACCTGGGATTATGAAGGATCAGGTGCAACCTTTAACGTCTCCGGCACAATAAACGGCAGCGCGGCGTCATTCGGTTCGACTTCAGGAAAATCGATCACCGTTGCCAATCCGAAAGCGGGCGCAACGTATGTCTTCAATGTCACCGCCACGGTAAATGGCGTGAAAAGCAAAGCGGCATCCGCCAGTGTAACGGTTCCGGGGGATAGCACGGACACGAAGGCGGATGATAACCAAAACAAGCAACCGGAAGACAATGCCCAAAAACAACCGGATGCAAACAATTCAAATACGAATAGCAATACCGGCACTGACACCAATCAGTCCGGCGAAAACAAAGACAACACCGGCTCAGACAAGGGAACAAACAGCGGCAATTCAAACGGCACCGGCTCGGAAAACAGCGGAAACGGCAACAGCAACAAAGATAACAACAACGGTCCAGGAAACAGTTCAGGCACTGGCCCTTCAAGCGGAAATGACAGACCGGCAAACAATGGAGCAGGCACTCATGGCAAGGGAAACAGCGGTTCAAACGGAAACCAAGGGACCAATACGAACGGCGGGAACAGTTCCAATAAAGACGAAAACAGTTCGGGCAACACGTCCGCAAATAACAATACCGGTTCTGAATAAAAAAGCACGTGATTGATGGCTTCCTGTGCTCCCGCCGGTTCGCACCAAAAAAGCATGGAGAATCAGTTCTCCATGCTTTTTGTATTGTTATTTCTTGTTCTCTTTCTGCTTCATCCGTTTCTTCCCTTCCCTGCACAGGTCAAGAAGCGGGCAGATTTCACATTGCGGGCGCTGGGCCTTACAATGGTAGCGGCCGAAGAAGATCATCCGGTGGTGCGTGATCGACCATTCTTCTTTCGGCACTTTTTTCATTAAGGTTTGTTCCACTTCCAATACACTGTCTTTGTAGCGGCAAAAACCGAGCCGTTTGCTTACTCTCTCCACATGGGTATCGACAGCAATGGCCGGAATGCCAAAAGCAACCGACAGGACAACGTTTGCCGTTTTTCTGCCGACGCCGGGCAGTTTCATTAGTTCTTCACGTGTTTGCGGCACTTCCCGCCCGTATTCCTCGATGAGCATCCGACAAAGTTTTTGGATGTTTTTTGCTTTGTTGCGGTATAGGCCGATCGACCGGATGTCCTGCTGCAGTTCTTCAAGCGGCACGGCAATATAATCATCCGGCGTTTTATACTTTTGAAACAGATTTTTTGTCACTTTATTGACGAGCGCATCGGTGCACTGGGCGGATAATGTTACCGCGATCAGCAGCTCAAAAGGATTTGAATGATTCAATTCACAGCGGGCATCCGGAAACATTTCCCCCATTGTCTCAAGGCAATGCCGGATTTGTTTTTTTGTCAGCATTTCTCAAACTCCTGTAACTAGTTTACATAAAATTATTATTGTCACCTTTATTGTTCGAGCCAGTTATAAAACGGCACCGGATTGGTCGTTTTCGGTTTTTCTGTTTGCGGTTTTGACGATTTACGGAAATTCCTTCCATATTCACGTGCTTCATCCACCGTCCGGATTCCGTTCTTTTTCCATTCAAACAAAATGCGGTCTATGTAGCGGAAATTCAGTTTGCCGGAGATGACGGCTTCGCGCAGGGCGGCTTTGATCAGATCAGGGGATTGCCCGTCCTGGTCAATCCACATCGCCAATGTTTCGCATTCGAGCGGCGACAGCGGCCTGCCAAACTCCTGTTCAAACGTGGTGTATAAATCGGTTTCTTCGTTTACGCTTTTTTCAAGCTCGTCCTGTTTTTTCTCATAGATAAATTCATCGGCGAGTTTCGCCCACAGCGGCATGATCGAATATTTTTCATACAGGATGCCACCTTCCCCTTCCCCTTCTTCAATGGACAAAAACTGATGCTGGATTAGACGCCGCAAAATCGAAACGCACATACTTTCCGGAATGGTAAGCCTGCCTGCCAGATCTTCAGGCGTCGGAAACGCATTTCCCTCTTTTAAAAAAGAATAAACTTGCAGCAAAAGCACAAGTTCCGTTTCATTCAGGCCAAGCTGTTTGTATTTTTTCAATAAGAGCTGGGGGACGGTCAATATCCCTTCTTCCCACCAGGCAAGCAAAAGATCTTTATCCATGTTGGACACCTCAATGTAAGTATAGCAGTTTAAAAACGGCAAGGGAATTGAAAAAAACATCTGAAAAGAAAAACGGCTGCACACCGTCAATGCAGCCGTTTTTTCAGTGCGCCGTGCATGGCGATTCGCTAGGCGGTGTAAGTCCGCTATGGGGGTAGGTAGCGACCAACCATTAGCCAAGAGCAAGGGTGTCCATCGTGAGATGGAATCTGAAGGAAGCTGGAGGCAAAATTCTGACCCGAGGAACACGAACATCATTAGGCGTACTCTCACAGGGTAAGGCTGCTGAACAAGTCAAAGCCCAAAAGCTATCCGGATGTGGAAACGTAAATGGTGCGGGTACATGGAATGAAAGCAAATCACCTTACCACGGGAGGTCTCACGGACAGGTGGAAACAGAGTATGAAACCTGGTTGAAACAAGATTTGCCGTGAGAAGTCAGCAGAAGCCATAGTACGGAGATGCCTGGAGCATCGAAGGAAGGGCTGAACTAAAGGAAGTGGAAGTCAATGAAAGTTACCGAAGAAACGAACAAATGCAGAAAACAGGAAGAAACCTGCTGTCAAAAAGATACTGCGGAACAGGAAGGATATGGCAGAGGGCATAGTTTCAAGAGGATAACTGAAAACAACACCACTAACACCAACAGACAGAACGAATGGATGCTCGAACGAATCCTTTCAAGTAATAACCTGCACCGTGCCTATAAAAAGGTAAAGAAAAACAAAGGTGAGGGCGGTGTCGATGGAATGAAAACAGGTGAACTTTTGGCATACCTAACTGAACATCAGAGGGAACTCGTCCTCTCCATTCGAAATGGGACATACAAGCCCCAACCCGTTAGAAGGGTAGAAATTCCAAAAGACAACGGGAAAACAAGGAAACTTGGAATACCAACGGTAGTAGACCGAGTCATCCAACAAGCCATTTCGCAGGTCCTAGTCCCTATATATGAAAGAAAGTTCTCAGACAATAGCTATGGTTTCCGACCACATAGAAGTACACATCAGGCACTTCTCAAGTGCCAAAAGAATGTAAATGAAGGATACCAGTATGTAGTAGACCTGGACTTAGAACAGTACTTTGACACGGTAAACCATAGTAAGCTTATCCAGATATTGAGTGAAACAATTCACGACGGACGTGTAATCTCCTTAATCCATAAATTCCTAAATGCAGGTGTTATGATCAAAGGAATAAGGACAACAAATGATTTCGGTGTTCCACAAGGAGGACCACTAAGTCCGCTTCTTGCCAATGTAATGTTAAACGAATTGGATAAAGAAATGGAAGCAAGAAATCACCGATTTGTCCGTTACGCTGATGATGTGATCATATTCTGTAAAAGCCGAAGAAGCTGCGAAAGAACATACCATAACATTCTCCCATTCATTGAGAAGAAATTGCGACTCAAAGTGAACCGAGAGAAGACGATGATCACACATATTAGAAACATCAAGTTCCTGAGTTATGGATTTTACCTTTATGAAGGAAAATGCAAATTCCGGGTACACCCGAAGGGTGTTCAAAAATTAAAGGAGAAAATTCGCAGAATCACAGGAAGAAGCAACGGATTAAGCGTAGAGGAAAGAAAGAAAAGGCTAAACGACACTGTCCGAGGATGGGTAAATTACTACAAGCTAGCGGATATGAAAAGTCTGGTAACCAGACTGGACCAATGGACACGAAGAAGAATGCGAATGGTAACTTGGAAAAGATGGAAGAGAGTACGCACAAGATTTTATTGGCTCAAGAAATTAGGGATCAATAAAAGAAAGGCGTGGGAATGGGCTAACACAAGAAAAGGCTACTGGAGAATCTCCGGCAGCCATATCTTAGCTAGAACCCTTACAAACGAACTCTTCCGAAGAGCAAGGTATATAAGTTTTCTGGATTACTATCTGTCTGTACGGTCGTAAACTTTAGAACCGCCGTGTACGGAACCGTACGCACGGTGGTGTGAGAGGTCGGCTAATCAAATAATGATTAGCCTCCTACTCGATATTACGGATAGATCCGGTTTAAAAGCCTCGGGAACGGAATCGTTTCGCGCACATGCTCAACGCCCGAAATCCAGGCAACCGTCCGCTCAAGGCCCAGCCCGAAGCCGGAATGCGGAACAGAACCGTATTTTCGTAAATCAAGATACCATTTGTAAGCTTCTTCCGACAGATTGAAATCCTTGATCCGTTTCAGCAACAAATCATAGTCATTGATCCGCTCGCTGCCGCCGATGATTTCCCCGTACCCTTCCGGCGCAATCAAATCGGCGCACAGCACGACTTCCGGGCGCTTAGCATCCGGCTGCATGTAAAACGGTTTGATTGCAGCCGGATAATGCGTAATGAACACCGGCTTGTCGAAACTTTCGGCAATCGCGGTTTCATGCGGCGCACCAAAATCTTCGCCCCACTTGATATCCTCAAATCCTTTTTCATGGAGCAATTCAATTGCATCATCATACGTAATCCGCGGAAACGGCGCCGACACTTGTTCAAGCTTTGAAGTATCGCGGCCAAGCCGGTGCAGGTCGAGTTTGCAGTTTTCCAAAACGGACCGGACGATATAAGAGACATACTGTTCCTGTACTTTCAGGCTGTCTTCATGTTCATAAAAAGCCATTTCCGGCTCGATCATCCAAAACTCGATCAAATGGCGGCGCGTTTTCGATTTTTCGGCGCGGAACGTCGGGCCGAAAGAAAATACTTTCCCGAATGCCATTGCTGCCGCTTCCATGTAAAGCTGCCCACTTTGTGATAGATAGGCCTCTTCGTCAAAGTACTTCGTATGGAACAGCTCGGTCGTTCCTTCCGGCGCACTGCCGGTTAAAATCGGCGGGTCGATTTTCGTAAACCCGTGCGTATTGAAAAACTCATACGTCGCCCGGATGATCTCGTTCCGGATTTTCATGACGGCGTGCTGGCGGCGGGAACGGAGCCATAGATGCCTGTGGTCCATTAAAAATTCGGTCCCGTGCGCTTTTGGTGTGATCGGGTAATCTACGGCTTCATGAATGATCTCTATGCCGGTCACCTGGAGCTCGTAGCCGAACGGGGAGCGGGCATCTTCCCGGACTGTCCCGGTAACGTAAAAAGAAGTTTCCTGGCTCATCGATTTCGCCGTTTGAAAGACCTCTTCCCCGGCTTCGTTTTTTACGACAACCCCCTGGATAAAGCCTGTCCCGTCACGCAGCTCGAGAAAAGCAATTTTGCCGCTTGAACGTTTGTTGTTCAGCCAGACCCCGATCGTCACTTCCTCCCCGATATGCTGGTGTACTTCTGAAATGGTGATTTTCACGGTATTTCCCTCCAAAACAATTTCCGGCTTGTCTCCCATATGTACCGAAATCCATTATACTAAACAAAGGCGGAAAAAGGAAACAAGCCAAAGTTTCACGCTTTTTTCCGTGTTTCCACGAACTGTTTGATCCGCTTGAGCGCTTCTTCGAGATTTTCCAAAGAAGTGGCATAAGAAAGCCGGATATTGTTTTCCGCGCCGAAACCGGAACCCGGGACGACGGCAACGCGCGCTTCCTCGAGCAAAGCCTCCACAAATGCGTCAACCGTTTGAAACCCAGTCAGCTTTGCGGCTTCTTTCACATTCGGGAATAAATAAAAAGCGCCTTGCGGTTTGATGCAGGTAATCCCGTCAATTTCAATCAGCTGGTTAAAAACAGCATTGAGCCGTGCCTCGAAAGCCTGGCGCATCTCTTCCACGGTGCGTTCATCCCCGCTATATGCGGCGAGTGCCGCGAACTGGGAAGGCGTTGCCGGATTGGAAGTCGAATGGCTGGCAAGATTTGTCATCGCTTTGATGATATCCCCGTTTCCGGCCGCATAGCCGATCCGCCAGCCGGTCATGGAATGGGATTTTGAGACGCCGTTAATGATCACCGTCTGTGCTTTCAGTTCCGGTGAAATGGTGGCGATCGAGACATGCCGGCTGCCGCCGTACACCAATTTTTCGTAAATTTCGTCCGACACGATCAAAATATCGTGTTTCAGGCAGACTTCACCGAGTTTTTCAAGTTCTTCCCTTGTATACATCATGCCGGTCGGATTGCCGGGAGAGTTGAGTACAAACGCTTTTGTCCGCGGCGATATGGCTTTTTCCAGCTGCTCCGGCGTTATTTTATACTGGTTTTCTTCTTTGCCTTCTACAAAGACCGGGACGCCTTCTGCAAGCTTTACCTGCTCGGGATAGCTTACCCAGTAAGGAGACGGGATGATCACTTCATCGCCCTGGTCGAGCAGCACCTGAAACAATGTATACAAGGCGTGTTTTGCCCCGTTGGTAATGATGATTTCATTTGCTTTAAAGCCAAGCCCCTGGTCTTTTTGGAATTTTTCAATGACGGCCTCTTTCAGCGATGCCATTCCGCCGGCCGGGGTATACTTCGTCTGGCCGTCCAGCATCGACTGGTACGCGGCTTCGATAATCTCCCTCGGTGTATTAAAATCGGGTTCACCTGCGCCAAGGCCGATCACATCGATGCCTTGCGCCTTCATTGCTTTTGCCTTTGCCGTAATCGCCAACGTGGATGACGGCGTTAATGCACTTACCCTTGATGCCAGTTTCATACGATTCACCTCTCCAAACGGATCAATTGGATTTTTTTAAAAAAGGAACCTCATCATAGCCGAGGCTGTTTCCTTTTATATAAGCAACTTCCCAAATGGGAACCTGGCTTTCCATGCCGAGCCGCACAGATAAAATTTTATCCGGCTGCCTTTTCTGCACCACTTGTTTCACTGCATCCTGTTTTGAGATGCCGGTATTCAAGTCTAGGACGGTCACACGTTTCGGTTTCTTTTCAGGGATCCAAACCGCTTTTTTCTTCCCGCCTTTTCCTTTCCCCACGACAACATAATAGGTGCTTTTGCCATTGTAAAGATAAAATGCATCGGCAGCCCGGATGCCGGCTTCGCTTTTGGCAACAGCGACCGCTTTGTTGTAGGCTTCATGATACGGTTTCCGTGCTTTCCAATAAGTCTCTGCCGCAAATCCGGCTATCACGATGACCAAAATGCAAATCGAGATCAGTGCTTTTTTCATTCCGAACCCTCATTTTCCATGGCGTAAATCCTTTTAAGCAGAAATTGTCATTCATATCAGTTCCCATGCAGGCCATCCTAAGCTTAGAATCATTTCCTTCATCATTATACAGCAAAAATGAATGAAAAAATGATGCATTTGATCATTTTTCCGGTCTACCCTGTTTTGTGCTGCATTGTCGCAGCACTTTTTTTACAGCCAGCTTTCAATGACCTCAAGCGTCTCGTTCAGATCCAGGTGCCTGATGCGGACCGGCGGCAGAGACTTTGTGAACGCCGGCCCGTATGTGGCCGTTTCAATCCTCCGGTCCAGGACAAGAAAAATGCCGCGGTCATGACGCGTCCGGATAAGCCTGCCAAACCCTTGTTTGAACCTGAGCACGGCTTCAGGCAAGGCATAGGCGGAAAACGGGTTTTTCCCCTTTGCCCTGAAATAATCGGACTTTGCTTCAGTAACCGGTTCATCCGGGGGCAAAAACGGAAGGCGGGCCATCACAAGGCAGGAAAGGTCATCGCCAGGGATGTCGACCCCTTCCCAAAAGCTGCTTAAACCGAAAAGAATGGCTTTGTCAAATTTTTGAAAGCTTTTCGTTAACCTCGACCGGCTGCCGCTTGATATTCCCTGGGCGATAAACATATAATCTTCAAGCATTCCGCTTTCTTTCATCAGGTGGTACACGTTTTTCAGCAAATCAAAGGATGTAAATAAAATCATCATCCTGCCTTTTGTGGCCTCCGCAACGGCAAGCAGATAACCTGCCATTTTTTCCGCAAAGTCTTCTATACTGACGGATCCGATATCGGGAAGGTCGTTCGGGATAATAAACTGCACCTGCCTGTCGAACCGGAAAGGCGACGGAATGCGGACCGTTTTTGTGGTGTGCGCTAGCCCCGTCTCGTCCAGAAAATAGCGGAAGCTTCCGCCAACGGTCAATGTCGCGGAAGTAAGCACAACGCTCTTTTTTCGCGAAAAAAAAGCTTTTTGCAATGTTTCTCCGGCATGCACCGGCTGGCAATAGATGACAAGGCTGTTCGGGAGGGCACGCAAATCCCCTTCCACCCAGACGACATTTTCATCCCCGCCGTTTTGGCCGGCGAAAATGGCCAGGTTGTCGCGCAAAAGGCGCCAATCTTCCAAAAAGCTGTACATTTCTTCGATAAATGCGAGTGCCTGTTCTTTCATCTTTTTTTCGGAAAGCAACTGCGAAAGTCTTTCTTCCAAAGTCTGTGAAATCTCTTTCATGGACGCCCTGATCCGTTCCGTACAGAGCAGAACTGCCTGCCATGCTTTTTGTTTCCAATTTTCTTTTTTAATTCTTAATTTGATTTTCTGGTAACCATTTGTTTCCCGGTTCGCGCGCAACACTTTTTGAGCGAGCATGCCGAATAAATCATCGAGCTCGGCATCAAGGCCCTGCAGGATTGCATCGCATTCAAACGCGTGCAGTCGGGCTTTTAGCCCATATTTTTCCATCATTTTTTCCAATTTGTAAAACAGTTGTTTTTGCTCATACAGACCAAGCCTTGCCATCATATATTTCATTTGGTTGTAACTTGCGCGTTTCCCGATCGTTTCCCGGGCCGCTTGTTCAAGGCGGTGGGCTTCATCAATGATGACGTATTGAAATCCGTCAAACACCGACTGGTCCCTTTCAAGTTCCGCGCACAGCATCGCATGGTTCGTGACGGCGATGTCAGCAGAGGCTGCGCAGGCTTTGGCGTAAAGATAAAAATCCCGCGATTTCCACGGATCTTTTTTATCCGTATGCCAGCCGTCCTGTTTAATCCGCTGCCAAAAATGTTTTCCGCCGCCAGATAAATGAAGCTCGTCAAGATCGCCGCTTTCTGTTTCGGTAAGCCAGACCAGGATTTGCATTTTGGCAAATACGGCGTCGTACTGCCGGTCCGGTTCTTTTAACGACTGTTCAAACTTAAACAAATGCAGGTAATGGCTCCTCCCCTTTAGCAACACGGTCCTGACCGGGGTTTTCAGCATCTGTTCAAGCCTTTTGATTTCCTTATTTAAAAGCTGGTGCTCAAGCGCAACAGTATACGTGCTGATTAACACCGGTTTCTGTTCCGAAATCGCTTGGAAAGCGGCCGGCACAAGATAGGCAAGGGATTTGCCGATGCCCGTGCCTGCTTCTAATGCGACATGCTCCTCAGCAGAAAAAGCTTCCCGGACATGGTCCATCATTTCAAATTGGGCGGGGCGCGCTTCCATCCCGGTACCTGAAGCCGAAAACCAGGATTCTTTTTCAACTGCATCCTGCGGGTAACGGCCAATCTCACGCGGTCCGTTATCCGGCGGGAGGATTTTCCGCTTTAATGCAATACCACGGTATACTTCCATATCCGGCGGCAAATGCTCGATATGCCGCCGTTTCTCTTCCAGTATATCCTCAAAAATGCCGGCAAGGTCGTTTTTCAAGGAATAAGAAAGCGGCACGAGTTGTTCAAGTGTGACGACAGGAAGGGACGCACACTTTTCCATGCAGGCAAGAAGCAGCTTTGCCGTCACAAAAGCATCACTGTCCGCCCGGTGCGGCCGTTCATGATAAAGAGACAAAGAATCGGCCAGATCCCCCAGTTTATAACTGTTCAAAGTTGGAAATGCAATTCTCGAAAATTCAACGGTGTCAAGGCTTGGCCCGCGAAACGGCGGAAACCCCGCAGCCTTTAATTCCTGCTGCAAAAACGGCAGGTCAAACAGCACATTGTGGGCGACAAATATGCTGTCTTCCAAAATTTCCATAATGCGCGGGGCGATCTCCGAAAATACCGGCGCTTCTTCAAGCATGCCGTTATCGATCCCGGTCAATTCCGAAATAAACGGCGGTACCGGCTTTTCGGGATTAACGAAGCTTGTAAATTGCGTTTTTATCTCCCGGCCTTCAACCACAACAGCGGAAAACTGGATGATGCGATCGCCTTTTTTTGCTGAATTTCCTGTTGTTTCAAGATCTACGACTACATAGCGCTGCATAACATCACCTGACTAAAAATAATTGCCCCGTTTCTTCCATATTGTACTATTTTAACATAAAATCGATCATTCGCCACAAGCAGATGCAGAAATTAAAAAACCGCCCTGCCGGAAAAAGCAGGTGCGGTTTTACCTTACAAAATCGTGGAAGCCGGTTCTTCCGATAACATTTTTTCAATTCGGTTTTTTGCATCAAGCAGGACAATTTTCGGATGGTGGTTTTTCATTTCTTCTTCCGTCAAAAGGGCGTACGAAATGATAATCACAATATCGCCGGGTTGTGCAAGCCGGGCGGCCGCGCCGTTCAGGCAGATGACACCGGATCCCCTTTCACCCGGGATAATGTACGTTTCAAATCGCGCCCCGTTGTAATTGTTCACTATTTGCACTTTCTCATTGGGCGCCATTCCCGCAGCATCCAGCAAATCCGCATCAATCGTGATGCTTCCGACATAGTTTAAATTCGCTTCCGTCACGGTTGCCCGGTGGATTTTTCCGTTCATCACAGTCCGCAGCAAAGCAATCTCTCCTATTCTCATGTTGTTTATTCTGCAAAAATGATATTGTCGATGAGCCGTGCTTTTTCAAATTGGACGGCGACTGCGAGGATACAGCGCCCATGTATGGCATGGACCGGTTCGAGGTCAGGATATGAATACAATTCTACGTAATCGATTTTCCCGGACAGATGCGCGGAAAGATGCGCTTTCACAAGGGAAATCACTTTTTCCGGGTTTCTCTCTCCCTGTTCAACCGCTTTGTTTGCCAATTGCAAACTTTTGTATATTTCGGGTGCTTCTTTCCGCTCCGCCTCCGATAAATAGACGTTTCTCGAACTTTTTGCAAGGCCGTCCGGTTCGCGCACGATCGGGCACGGGACAATGTCAATGGGAAAATCCAAATCGCGAACCAAATTTTCGACAACGGCCACCTGCTGGGCATCTTTCAATCCGAAATAAGCGCGGTCCGGCTGAACGAGGTGAAACAATTTCGAAAGAACCGTCGCCACGCCGTCAAAATGGCCCGGCCGCTTTCTTCCGCAAAGGACATCCGTCCCTTTTGTCACTGTCATTTGAACCGATAAAGCGCGCGGATACATTTCTTTAACAGAAGGGATAAACAATACATCAACGCCGGCTGCTTCCGCTTTATGCCGGTCCCCTTCGGCATCGCGCGGGTACCGGTCGAAATCTTCATTCGGACCGAATTGGAGCGGGTTTACAAAAATACTCATGATGACAATATCGTTTTCTTTTCTTGCCTGCTTTGCCAGGGCGAGATGGCCTTCATGCAAGTAGCCCATCGTCGGGACAAACCCGATCGACTTGCCTTCCTTTTTATACCGGGATACTAGCGCCCGGATTTCCTGCTTCGTTTCTGTAACGCTCATCGCCTGTGCGGTTTTCATTTTGCATGCCCCCCGTACAGTGTTGCCAGTTCTTCTTCTTTCATCGTGTACGTATGCTTTTCTTCGGGGAACGTCCGGTTTTTTACTTCCTGTACGTATTGGCGGAGCCCCGCGCGCATCACGGCATCCGCATCGGCAAATTGCTTCACAAATTTTGCCACTTTTTCGCTTCCGTATTTTACCAGGTCATGGAATACAAGGACCTGCCCGTCTACATCAAGGCCGGCCCCGATTCCGATGGTTGGAATGGAAAGTGCGGCTGTCACTTCTTCCGAAAGCTGCCGCGGGACGCATTCCAGGACGACAGCAAAAGCGCCGGCCTCCTCGCACGCTTTCGCATCTTCCAGCAGCTTTTTGGCGGCTTCCGCTGTTTTCCCTTGGACTTTATAGCCGCCGAAAATCCCGACCTTTTGCGGCGTCAGCCCGATATGAGCCATCACCGGGATGCCTGATTCCGTAAGCGCTTCAATTTGAGCCGCGACTTCTTTCCCGCCCTCCAGTTTTACGGCATGGGCACCGCCGTCCTGAATGATGCGGGCGCCGTTTTTTAATGTTTCTTCGCGGCTCAAATGGTACGACATAAACGGCATATCGGTGACGATAAAAGTGTTTTTCGCCCCGCGTTTGACCGCTTTCGTATGGTGGACCATGTCCGCCACGGTCACCGGAATGGTCGAATCATAGCCGAGCACGACCATGCCGAGTGAATCGCCGACAAGAATCATGTCAACGCCCGCTTCTTCCGCAAGCTTTGCAGAAGGATAATCATAAGCGGTCACCATTGCAATTTTTTCTTCTTGCGCCTTCATCTTCACAAAATCCGTCGTTTGTTTCATTTTCCAACACTCCTCACCTGTCATGGATTGACCGGTGCAGAGGAAACAAACAATTGGAAAAAGGAGCCCGTCACTGGACAGACGGGCTCCCTGTTGTTTCAATTGTTCATTTTGGCCCTCTGTCCCCGTCCGTTTAAGGATCAAGGCAGAATCTATTTTGTATAAAAAGCTGAATTGGTGTAGTTCCGAAATAGATACTACCCAAGTTGATTATAGCAGGAATGGCCAGATTGCGCTATATCCGGCCAAAAATTTTGTCAATTTTTTAACGTTCGATTTCAATATCTGCGGAGTAAATGGCATGCATCTGTCCGTCTTCCCCTTCAAGCTGGAGCACGCCGTCATCCGTGATGCCGACCGCACTCCCTGAAATATCCCCTTTTAACGTATGCGCCGTGATTTTTTTCCCTGCCACATTGGCATAGCTTTCCCATAAAATTTTAAGCGGCGCAAAACCGTTTTGGAGATAAATTTCCTCGTATTTTTCCAATTTCTCAAGGATGCGCTGAATGAGCAGCGCGCGTTTTACTTTTTTACCAGAAGCAAGGGAAAGGGATGTTGCGATCGATTTTAAGGGGTCCGGGAAATCGGTTTCGTTTACATTGATCCCGATCCCTGTGATCACCGCCTGGATCCGATCCGTGTCCGCTTCAAGCTCTGTCAGGATCCCTGCGCATTTTTTTCCGCCGATTAACAGGTCATTCGGCCATTTGATCTCCGGCACAATCCCCGCTGTTTCTTCGATTGCCTGTGCGACCGCAACGGCGGCAATGAGCGTAAACGGGGGCGCCATTTGCGGCGGAAGATCCGGCCGCAGGACAATACTCATCCAGATACCGGTATATTTAGGGGAATACCAGGACCGCCTGAGCCTGCCCCTTCCTCCCGTCTGCTGCTCTGCAATCACAAGCGTGCCATCAGGACAGCCTTCCTGTACGAGCTGGTGCGCAAGCCGCTGGGTAGAATCGATCGTTTCCCGGTAATGAATGTTTCTTGCAAGCCGTTTTGTCCCGAGCCCGTACCGGATTTCATTTTTCGTCACTTTGTCGCCCGTTCCTTTAATCCGGTAGCCTTTTTTCCGAACCGCTTCCAATTCAAAGCCTTCTTTGCGCAGCTCTTCCATATGCTTCCAAACTGCCGCCCGCGAGCAGTTCAGCTTTTTCGCCAGCGTTTCTCCCGATACAAAGCCGTCCCCAGCTTCCGTTAGCAATTCTATTATTTTTTCTCTTGTGGATATTTGCACAAAACCCACCTCCGGATTGCCTCATATTGGTTTTCGATTTCGCCGTTTATCAGCGCTTTTTCAATCTCACGGAGCATTTCTTTCAGCCACGGGCCGCCTTTTTTCGAAAAAAGCGCCATCAGCTTTTTCCCGTCGATTGCCAGCTCGCTGCGGTTTTTCACCGGCAATTTCTGGAAAGCCTGCCGGAGAGCGGAAATGCGGGGCGCCGGGTTTTCGCGGCGAAAAGCACAGAAAACCGCTTCAGCATCCAATGCCGTTTGTTCGCCAGCATCGTAGAGCATAAGCGGATCCCACTTTCGCCCGGCGCGCATCCTGAAAAGGCTGAGCGTACGCACGATGGCTTTCCGTTTTTCATTCGGCAGTTTCCATTTTCGCAAAAAAGCGTTGGCATCTTCCGGGTTCGCGGCGGCAACAAGGTACACCCAAAGCTGCTGTTCTGACAATTCGTTTAACACCGGGTGCAGGACGGAAAAAAGCTGTGCTTCCCTGTCGCAAAGACCGGGGAGAAACCCCAGCAGCCCGGTTTCCTGAAGCAGTTGAAGTGCTTCATACGGATGCTCTCCTTCCAGCAATTTGATGAATTCCTGGGTTATCCGCTCAACAGCAATATGTCGGATAAGCGGTGCATGGCGCTTGATGGCCTGCTTCGTCCCGGGTTCAATACCAAAACCGAGCTGACTTGTAAACCGGGCGGCCCGCATCATCCGGAGCGCGTCTTCCCGGAATCTTTCTTCAGGGGATCCGACCGTTTCAATCCGCTTCATCCGGATGGCTTCACTGCCTCTAAACGGATCAATCAGTTTCCCGTTTTTATCCATCGCCATCGCATTCATCGTGAAGTCGCGCCGTTTTAAATCTTCAAGCAATGAGTCCACATATTCAACCGATTCCGGACGCCGGTAATCTTTATAGGCCGACTCGGTCCGGAACGTCGTGATCTCGTACTGGTTTCCTTTATATAATACAAGCACTGTTCCATGTTCAATGCCGATGTCAACAGTATGTTTAAAAAGCGCCTTTACCTCTTCCGGTTTCGCCGAGGTGGCAATATCGACATCGTGCACCGGCCGCCCGAGCAGGCTATCGCGGATCGAGCCCCCGACAAAAAAAGCTTTGAACCCTGCGTCTTCAAGCGTCCGGATAATGGGAAGCGCCGTCTGAAATGGCGGGAGCATGTCCATCAACCTCATTTACCGTTTGTTCATATATTTGTTCGTATTGTTTCAAAATGTTGCGGGAATAAAATTTCTCTTTTACCGTCTTTTCGCACGCTTTCGAAAATGCAGCATAAAGGCCTGGATCCTCAAGCAGCCGGACGGCTTTTCGGGCAACGTCGCTCACATCACCCAACGCGCACAAATAGCCGTTCACCCCGTCTGTGATGACTTCCGGAATGCCGCCGACCCGGGTGCCAATGCACGGGACACCGCACGCCATCGCTTCAAGCGCAACAAGGCCGAAACTTTCCTTTTCCGATAAAAGCAGCATCAGGTCGCTGATTGCGTACAACTCCTCGAGCCGGTCCTGCTTTCCTAAAAACAAGACATCTTTTTCTATACCGAATTGGGCAACGAGCCGGGAGACGACAGTCATTTCCGGCCCGTCGCCGACAAGGAGCAGTTTCGCCGGCATTTGTGCCCGCACTTTCGCAAAAGCCTTGACGACATCGGGCACGCGCTTTACCGCCCGGAAATTGGAAACGTGAATCAGCACTTTTTCCTTTTCCGAAATGCCGTAATCCTGTTTTAAATGGCCTGCCTCCCTTTTCCGGTATACGCGTTCATCGACAAAATTATAAACCGTCGAAATGTTTTTCTGCGGCCGGATCAAATCGTACGTTTGCCGGACGAGCGCTTCAGAAACGGCCGTTACTGCATCCGACTGTTCAATCCCGAACCGGATGGCGGAAACAAGCGACGGGTCATACCCGAGCACAGTGATGTCCGTGCCATGCAGGGTGGTCACGATTTTCATCCGGGTGCCGGCCATCATTTTGCCGAGAATGGCGCAGATGGCGTGTGGAATTGCATAATGGACATGGAGCACATCCAGCTTTTCCCTTTCCGCCACTTCTGCGATCTTAGAGGCAAGCGCAATATCATAAGGCGGATATTGAAAGACGGCGTACTGGTTCACTTCCACCTGATGGGTATAAATATTCGGGTACATTTTATTGAGCCGAAACGGGACACTCGAGGTAATAAAATGGATCTCGTGGCCGTTTTCGGCAAGCAGCTGGCCGAGTTCCGTTGCAATGACGCCGGATCCGCCTACGGTCGGATAGCACGTAATCCCGATTTTTAACTTTTTCATAAGTCGAGCACATCCAAATTCACAAGAACCGGTTTTTTGCTTAAAAACCCTTCTGCATATTTCACCCCGAGCTCTTTCCCGAACATCCTCTCACGCGCGGTGACCGCTTCAATATAGCCATCCGTAAGCGGTGTATGGACACTTCTTTCCCGTATCGAAAACTGGCTTTCATAGGCATGGAGGCTCTCAAGTTTTTTGTCCATAAAGTTGGTGACATCGACGACAAAATCGGGCGGATGAAAACCGTTTACCATATAAAAATAAAGATGTTTCGGTTTATGGGAAGGAAGATCCGGTTCAGAACGGTATTTCCCGATGCCGGCCGAAAAAAAGGCTTCCTCTGTAAGCCTGCCGCAGTTACCGTGATCGGGATGGCGGTCTTCATGAAAAGGCGCAAACACGACATCCGGCTGAAACTTCCGGATGACACCGGTAACGGCACGGATAGCGTCCGCTTGCATAAAAAGGCCGCGGTCTGGCAATTTCAGCGTTACTCTTTCTCTAACCCCGAGGCAGGCTGCCGATTTTTGCGCCTCTTTTTTGCGGTTTTCAACCGTCCCGTTCGAAGACAGCTCCGCTTCTGTCAAATCGCATATCGCAATTTTTTTCCCCATTGATGCCCATTTGGCAATAGATGCCGCCATGCCGATTTCGACATCGTCGGCATGGGCCCCGAAAGCGAGAATATCCACCTTGCCGGCCATTTCCTTTCCTCCTTCCGGTTAATCCAAAATATTTTCGAGCCCATAAACAAATGTATTGAGGTTCATCACCGTTTCAACGGCTACTTTCACCCCTGACATGAAAGAGGCGCGATCCATCGAGTCATGGCGGATCGTAAGCAGCTGGCCGTCCCCGCCGAACAGCACTTCCTGGTGGGCGACAAGGCCGGGCAGGCGGACGCTGTGGATATGCATGCCTTCAAAATCCGCGCCTCTTGCACCTTGTAATGTTTCTTTTTCATCCGGATGCCCCTGTGTTTTTTTTCTTCTTGCTTCCGAGATCATTTGCGCCGTTTTTACGCTCGTGCCGGACGGGGCATCTTTTTTCCGGTCATGGTGTAGCTCGATGATTTCCACATCCGGGAAATATTTCGCCGCCATTTGCGCAAATTTCATCATCAGCACTGCCCCGATTGCAAAATTTGGTGCAATGATACAGCCGATTCCTTTTTGTGCGGAAACGGCCTTTAGTTCTTCCAGTTCCGCATCGGTAAACCCGGTCGTCCCGACAACCGGGCGGACACCATGTGCAAGGGCCGTTTTCGCATGGAGGAACCCTGCTTTCGGCACCGTCAAATCAATCCATACATCCGCCGGGCAATTTTCAAGGCATGCTTCCGGGTCGGTATACACCCGGACCGGTTCGCCGTTATAATCGGATACATCATTGAACAGTTTGCCATCAAAAGTCCTGTCCACTACGCCAACGAGTTTAAAATGTTCCGTCCGCTCGATCAGCCGGACCGCCTCGCTCCCCATTTTCCCGCGGGCCCCGGCAACAATAATCCGAATATCATCCATGTTTCATTACTCCTCCTGCTCTTTTCGCGTCCATCTGTCTTTATCACGCGTGTTAAATTTCTGCAAAACCATTGTATGGGCTTCCTGTAAATCAATATGTAAAGCATTTGCCATGCAAATGACGACAAACAGCAAATCGCCGAGCTCTTCTGCTACGGTTTTCGGCTTCTCATCCGGTTTTTTCGGTTTTTCCCCGTAATAATGATTGATTTCGCGCGCCAGCTCCCCAAGTTCTTCCGTCAGCCTTGCTGTAAGCGCAAGCGGACTGAAGTACCCTTCTTCAAACTGGCTGATATAATCATCGACTTCTTTTTGCATTTGCCGGATCGATTTGTTTTCTGCCATTTTCATCCCCCAATCCTGTAATCCTCTTCCATGTTAGCCAAAAACGGCAGATTTTACAAATCATATATTTGCTTTTCTCTCTGCCTGATTGCCCTTTTGTACCGCTTTCGCTATAATGGGAACGCCGGATATATACCGGGGAAGGAGGATACGGATTATGCTGAAAATGAAAAACATCTTTTTTATCCTGCTCGGCTCTTGCATCTTTGCCTTTGGCATTGTCCATTTTAATATTCAGAACCATCTGGCGGAAGGCGGTTTTACCGGAATTACGCTGCTGCTTTACTATTTATTTCATATCAACCCCTCTTACTCCAATCTGATTTTGAATATTCCCGTATTTTTTGTGGGATGGAAGCTACTTGGAAAAAAATCGTTTTACTATACACTGGTCGGGACGGTCGGCTCCTCTCTTTTTTTATGGATTTTTGAGAAGAAACATTTCCATATTCCGCTTCGCGATGATATGTTTCTTGCGGCGCTGTTTGCCGGGGTATTTATCGGCGTCGGTCTCGGCATTATCTTCCGCTACGGGGGGACATCTGGAGGCGTCGATATCATTGCCAGGCTCGTGTTTAAATATAAAGGCGTGGCGATGGGCAGGACCATGTTCATGTTCGACGCATGCGTGATTACGCTGTCGCTTATCACCTATCTGCATTACCGTGAAGCGATGTACACGCTCGTTGCCGTTTTTGTCGGCTCGCGTGTTGTCGATTTTCTGCAGGAGGGGGCCTATACGGCAAGAGGCGCTTTTATCATTTCGGACAAGCATGATGAAATTGCCGAGAAAATTATGAAGCAGATGGACCGCGGCGTTACGGTTTTTCGCGGGCACGGTATGTTCACGAAACAGGACCGGGATGTACTGTACTGTGTCGTCGGAAAACATGAGGTGTCCCGTTTAAAAGGCATTATCCATTCCGTTGACCCCCATGCCTTTGTGTCGATGATGGAGGTCCATGATGTGCTCGGGGAAGGCTTTACACTCGATGAGAACAAACAGCCGATTGAAGATTAAAAAAGAGCTGCCGCGGCAGCTCTTTTTTAAATCTGTTTTTCAAAATGCAGGCGTTTGTTGATCAGGTAGATGACCGGCATACCAATCAGCATCACAGCAAGTTCACCGATCCCTGCCGTCAGCCAGCCGAAAAAGAAAGGCACGCCGTTAAACCATTGCATTTCCCATGCGATAATAAACATGGAGGCCGTAAAAGCAATGGAATTAAGGATCATCTGCCCCCAGACGCCCTTTATAAACCGTGCGGATAAAATGGTAATCGCAAGCGCAAGGACGGACTGACCCGTGCCGATGAACATATCATACTTGATCGGCGAGAAAAACAAGTTTGAGAGAAAAACGCCTAATACAATGCCAATCATATACTTCTTGTTAAACACAACGAGATGGTTAAAAATTTCAGAAACACGGAACTGGATGTTCATAAACGCAAGCGGCTGAATAAAAAATGTCACCGCAATATACAGCGCGGCGACAATCCCGTTGACGACGAGTGTTTTCAGTTTCATATGCATCTCTCCTTAGTTTTTTTACGTGGGATGGTTTCGAACCACGGGTTGGAAACAACCAAACTTCTTTATTATAATGCAAACTAGAACATGCAGCAAGACAAAAAAAGCTTTCCGGGTTGCCGATTCACCCCGGAAAGCTTTTCGTACTGTTAATTATTGTTGTTATTGCCGTTTAAGTTGGTAAAGATGAGGATTAAACGCAGCAGTTCAATGACCGCAACAGCCGCGGCAGCCACATATGTGAGCGCGGCAGCCGATAACACTTTGCGCGCTTCCCTTTCTTCCCCGCCGCGGACAATGCCGAGCGATGTGACTTGTGCAAGCGCACGGGACGATGCATTGAATTCAACCGGCAATGTCACAAGCTGAAACAACACGGCAAGCCCCATGAGAATGATCCCGAGCAGGAACATGCCTGTCGCATGCGTGAACATCCCGATCAAAATAAAAATCCAAGAGGCATTGCTGCCGATATTCGCCACAGGCACGAGGCGGTGACGGAAACGGAGCGGCCCGTAATTGACTTTATCCTGAATGGCGTGTCCGCATTCGTGCGCCGCAACAGCAGCCCCCGCAATCGAACGCCCGTGGTAGTTGGCAGTCGACAAATTGACCGTTTTGTTAATCGGATTGTAATGGTCGCTTAGAAAGCCGCTGTGTTCCAGCACTTTCACATGGTATAAGCCATTTTCGTCCAAGATCATCCTTGCCACCTCGGCGCCTGTCATGCCGGATGCATTTGCGACCTTTTCATACTTGCTGTATGTGTTTTTTACCTTCAGCTGGGCCCAGATCGGAATGATTGCCAAAATGAGATAGTAAATCAAAAACGACATTTGCCACCCTCCATACCCTCCATGGTAATCTTACCTTTATTGTATCCGAATAAGGTCAAAAGGTCAATCCATATGATCGGTCTCGTGACGCTCTTCTTTTTGCCCTTTGTATTTTCTCCATCCGACATACGATAAAGTAAGAATGATGATGCTGCCGGTGGAAATCATAATCCACCAGAGGGAGGGGTCGGCTTCATCTTCCTTCATGGCTTCAAACAGCTGCTTCAAATCTGTCCGGAGCGCCTCCAGTTCCTTTTTTCCGGACCCGCTGCCTGCCACCTTGTCCCGATAACGGTCAATATAAGCGATTTTCGAATCGAGCCGCTGTATTTTTTCAACCGGCAGATCCACTCTTAAACTCGGCTCGATCACTGCATATTGTTTGAGGAACAGGTTTAATTTTTCGTTGTACGTTTCACGCTTCCCTGTTGCGGCTGCTTTTTGCACCTCTGTAAATGAAGACATCACCGGCCCTTCCATCTGCGTCCAGAGCGGCTGATACTTCGATTGGATCGCATCCACCACGAGCCGGAATGACGTGCAGGCATCCACTTTCTCCTCAGGCTCTGCGCTTACTTTCGTCAACGCCTTTACCGCTTCATCATGAGTGACGGTCAAAACTCTCAATTCATCCATCGTTAAACGTTTATTTTTAAACGATTGCCTGGAAAATGTTTTCGAAAATTCATTCAGCACATTTTTTGCTTCTGCATATTGCCCGTTTTTCGCCAGCTGCAATGCCTCGTCGCTTAGATCATTTAAATGTGCCAAAGCATCATCCGAACCTTTTGCAAAACTTTTTCCGGCAAAACTTAACATGAACACACAAAGAAGGATCACTACTTTTCTCCTCATCCTTGTCCCCCCTCATACTGTTACTAACTTATGAAGGGAGGGACAAGAGTAGACCATAAAAACAGCCCGGCGTCCATTTCGGGGATTCCTGCTTTCTGTCGACGGAAAAAGCGATTTAAAGTTCGAGGCGGAGCCGCCTTTTGTGCACGGCAAACCGGTATGCAAGCAAAAGAGAAAGGATGCTCAGCCAAAAGGTAAAATAGCCGATTTCACGGATATACCGGTATACATCTTCGTACCGGGGAAACTGCATAAAAACGTAGTCAATAATATCATTGTGCAAAGTCCATACCGCCGCAACCAAAAGATGCTTCCATTTGAATTGGTAAAACGGCGCATACAATATTCCCTCTATCGCCATTGCCAAATGGGAAGCCATCAGCATATATCCCTGCCGTGGCAATGAGCCGTTTACGATCAATACGAGAAGGTTCATCGCAACCGCCCAAATCCCGTATTTAAAAAGCGTCACCATTGCAAGTGCCTCCACATACGGCCAGTGTTTCCGCCATAAAAAGGCAAGCAGCACAAACAGAAAGAACAGGCTTGCGGTCGGGCTGTCCGGGACAAACAGCCAAAACGCAGGCGGCGTATCGCGAAGCTGCCACCCGTACCAAATGTAACCATAAATGGTCCCTGCAGCATTGGCTAAAAAAAGCATCCAAAGGACACGCCTGTCTGCCAGCGCCGCATACAATGCCGGTACATTCATCGTCTTCCCCCATTTCAAAAAAGATAGATTCATTTTAACAAAACAGAAAGCACGAAAAAAGCCGGCTTCTGCCGGCTTTTTTTGCTTTTATTTCGATTTTAGCCCGGCGATATAATCCGCCAGTTTTTTCAAATCCTGATCCGAGCCTTTAAATTGGTTAGGCGGCATTTTCCCCTTGCCTTTTTTGGCGATTTTTGCGATTTCATCCGCACTTAAGCCTGTGCCGACTAAAGAAGGGGCTGCCGCACTGCCCTGGAGATTTTCTCCGTGGCACGTCACACACGTCTGCTTGGCAAATATTTTATAGCCTTCTGCGTTTTTGTCAATGGCAACCTGTTTCACGATTTTCCCCTGCTCTTTCGCTTTTTTCCAATCGTGGTGGGCCGCCGCTTCCCATGTCAGGTAGAATATTGCACAAACCGCGAGCAGCATAAACCCGGTTGCAAGGGGCCTGTCAAGCGGCCGCCGCTTAGGGCCGCGGTCAATAAACGGTGCCAACAGCAGTGCAAGAAAAGCAACGCCCGGGATCGCGAGCCCGATCACCTGGTACGGGCCGGAAGAATAAGTATACTTTAATAGTTCATACAGGAATAGAAAATACCAGTCCGGCATCGGAATATAACTCGTATCCGTCGGGTCCGCAATTCGTTCAAGCGGCGACGGGTGTGCGGCAGTGAGACATAAAAAGCCGACGAGAAAAACAGCGCCGACGAGCCACTCTTTCAGCAAAAAGTTCGGCCAAAAAGCTTCCGTTTTACCGGGATACTCCGAGTAATCCTTAGGAATATTCGGTTTGCGGTCCGCATTAATTCTGGAATCACCAACAAATCTCATTCCTTTTCCGCGATGCATCCTTCCCCCTCCTTTTGCCCGTTATGGATACTTATTCATTACAGCGGTCCGGAAATTCCCTGCTTGCGGATCATCAAAAAATGGGCTGCCAAAAGCAGCATCAGCACCGCTGGCAGGAAAAAGACATGGATGGCAAAAAATCTCGTCAGCGTCTGGGCACCGACAATATCCGGATGGCCGGCCAAAAGCGTTTTAATATACGGCCCGATAAACGGCACCGAATCCGCAATCTGCAGGCTGACTTTTGTCGCAAAAAGCGCTTTCATATCCCACGGAAGCAAATAACCGGTGAGGCCGAGCCCGAGCATGACGAAAAAGATGAGCACGCCGACAATCCAGTTCAGCTCGCGCGGCTTCTTGTATGCGCCCTGGAAAAACACCCGCAGCGTATGTAAAAACATCATGACGATGACGAGGCTTGCCCCCCAGTGGTGCATTCCTCTCACAATCTGGCCGTATGCCACATCATGCTGCAAATAATAGACAGAGTGCCAGGCATTTTTAATATCCGGAACATAGTACATCGTTAAAAACATACCCGACAGAATCTGGATGGCTGTTATAAAAAAAGTGAGCCCCCCAAAACAATAGACAAAAGCGGAAAAATGGTGCGCCGGGTTGACATGCTCCGGCACTTCATGGTCAGCAATATCCCGCCAAAGCGGCGTAATATCAAGGCGCTCGTCGACCCAGTCATACAATTTGCTAAGCATCTCTTCCCCCTCACTTCACATATGGATTTTTCTGCGGTTTGCCCAGGTACAGATAGCCGCCCTTTGTTTTGACAGGGTATGCATCCAAAGGCGCGGAAGGTGGTGTTCCCGGTATGTTTTTCCCGTTTTTCTCATACCGTCCGCCGTGGCAGGGGCAAAAAAACTGATTCGGATGCGCTTTGTTCGTATTCCAGTTCACGGTACAGCCAAGATGTTTGCAAACCGGTGAAAGCGCCACAATATCGCCTTTACTGTCTTTATACACCCAGGCCGTCTGGGTGACATCCGACTTATACCAGCCGTCCGTCTGTTCGTATTTAAAATCGACACGCACCGGTTCGCTCTTAATATCAGAAACTTTCAATTTGGTTGGATGAAAGTCGCCGGCTGCTTCCGCCTCGAGCACCGGGTCGACGGCAAAACGGAGCATCGGCATCAGCGCACCCGCAGCCATAAATCCGCCTACGCCCATCAGCGTGTAATTTAAAAACTGCCTCCTTGACACCGGATCTTTTTTGCTCAACCTGTTCCCCCCCTTACAGAACTGTTGGTTTCCTAATATTTTCAAGATGTAGCAAATACACTCTTATGATAAAACAAAGATATTTGCCGGTCAATGAATATTGTCTATTTTATGTCAAGTATCTTTCTACTCGAAATAAACTGATATTTTAATATAACTTTTTCAGTTTTCTCCCCATGACCGGACAATAATGGAGATAAGCTGTTTTACCTGTTCATCTACAATGGCATCCTGCTGTTTTTGTTCCATATGTTCAAGTGGGACAGCCGGTAGCCAGACCACATTTCCGTTCAGTTCGGCCTGAAGCCTTTGCCAGCCGGGATCGCTGGTCAAATAAAAAATATGCCGGAACCCGCTTTCAGTCAATTCGGCTTCCCATGACTTGATGGCAGGCCCCGCACTGTCCGGGATCGTCTGCTGCAAATAAGGGAAAGCGGGCAGCAAAACAATCCGGCCTTTAAATTGCGACTCGAGGCAGCCTGCGATCATCTGGATCCATTCATATCCGGAAGCGAGCTGTCGGATATGGTCTCCGAATGAAACCGGGACAAGCGGCAGGACTGCCGTGTCAATAAAGTAACGTTCCTGTTGATACAATTCCATGTCTTTTGCACGCCAGCGCACAGATGATACCCCTTTCATTTTCCCCGCGGGCAGAAACCGGAAAGATTAATCATCCAGTTTTTTCATCTCCCCGCTTAATTCGACAAAACGGCCGTAATCTTTCTCATCGAGCGCTTTGTCGATTTCTTCCCGCAGTTTATTCCGTTTAAAGTCTTTCATGCTTTTTTCCAATAATTTTTCCGCCATTTGCCGGTCTGTCTCGTTTATATGGAGATCTTTCGGCATATACGGGTTTTCTTCAAGCACAGCCGCATACTGGTACGATAAATGGGATTTTTTGAAATTGAGCTGGATATAAATGTCTTCCTCACGGTTCAGCCGGATATCATGGAAAGACTTTTCCGCATCCGTTGTCATAATATTATCTTTATAAAAGCGGAACGGCACATTGTCCACGCAATGCGTCGACATGATAATGCCGCGCGGGCAAAGATGCGCTTCCTCGACGAAATGGACTTTTTCCATCAGCTGGTCGTGGCTCATTAAATAATTCAAAATCCAGACTGACTCCCGTCTTTTTAATTGGTAATGATTTAAAAACCAACGGATAAACTCCTTTTTCTCGTTGATTGAAACAGGGGTGAGAGCCATCGTAATCCCTCCTCTGCAAATTGAATGGCCGTGTTTACAGCGGGCAGCTTTTTTGATAAAACATTGGTTTACACCTTCATTATACCTTTTCCCGTCTAAACCGCCTACGAAAAAGTCCGGCAACGATGGCCGCAATTAATTTCCGTCTTCAAGCCTTTCAAGAAGTGCAATCCATTCATCATTTGCCGGATCTTCGCGCAAAAGCTTTTGGAAAATGCCGTAAGCCTCTTTCCTTCTCCCTTCTTCAATCAGGAAATAACCGTAATCCTCCAGAAACACCGTGTCGTTTTGTAAATCATTATATGCATATCCATAATACTTTAATGCCTGAGAATATTCTTCCAAATGCTTAAGCGATATGGCCAGATCCCAGTAAAGCCGAGGGTCGGTATCCCCTTCTTTTTCCATGCTGAGGGCCCGGTCACGGACTTCTTCGTACCGCTCCTTTTGAAGCAGCAGCTCGTTGTAGGAAAGGGCCGCATCCAAATAGCCGGGATCCAGTTCCAGCGCTTTTTTAAAATAATTTTCCGCTTTTTCCTCATCGCCTGCTTTTGTAGCCATTTTTCCAGCAAAATGATAAAGTTCTTTATCATACTCGTCTTCTTTTATGCCCTTTTCAGCAGCAGCAAGCGCTTCTTCCGGCATTTGTTCGTGCTCATATGCACGGCCAAGATACAGGTAAAGCGGATGGTAGCCGGGATCCGTTTCCCGCAATTCTTCAAACAGCTCTATCGCTTTTTCATAAAATCCTGCCTGGTACGCGGTTAAGGCATATCCAAATAATGTGTTCGCCTCAAAGCGGCCTTCCATCGCATGCTCATATTGGTGCAAGGCCTCTTCAAACGCGCCCGCTGCGCTCAGCACTTCTGCAAGGCGCCCGTGGATGTTTGTATCCGCAAATGTATCGATCCCTTTGCCCAAAAGCCACTCATATTCACGGGAAGCTTCCGCATATCGGGCACAGGAAGCGTAAAACTCGGCAAGCGCAAAATGGATGACAGGTTCTTCCGGCAAAAGCGATGCAGCTTCCATCAGTTTGTTTTCGCTGACCTCATACAGGCCCTGCATTTGATACAAATCCGCAAGCAAAAGCAGTGCACGCGGGTAATCGGGGTCCGTCTCCGGAATGCGGTCGAGGTATAATATGGCTTCTTCTTCATTGTCCATATCAATAAGCGTTTCCGCCATTAAGATCACAAGCTCGCCGTCATCCGGATAAGACGCAAGCAAATCTTTATATAATTGCTGTGCTTCATTCAGAAAACCGAGGCCCTCAAGTTGCCCGGCAAGCGCATATTTCTCTTCGTCCGTGCCGAGCGCGAGAAAATCTTCAAATGTTTTTTTCGCCTCCTCGAGCCGGCCTTCTTCCAAATGATCCAACAATTGTTCCATTAAGCTCATGAAAATCTTCCTTTAATCTTTGATGTGTTTCCTTTTGCTGAACCTTTTGCAACGTTAGCCGCGGGATTTTTGCAAAGCCAGAATCTTGCAAAGCCAAAATCCCCGGTTGCCGCTAAAAGCGCTCCCCCGGTCCCCTGGTAAAATGGCAATCGCCCTTTCCCTGGAGCCCACTTGCCTGCAGGAAAAACCGCGGGTGGCCTTTGGCTAAATCATAATGAATTTTGAAGGCCAGGGCAAATCATTTGCCTTTCCGGGTTCCCTGTTTAAGTATTTCTCCGCCGTGCATGAAAATCCCTTTTTTTCACAGCAAAAATAAAGCGGGGCACGGGATTTTGAATTTCCGCACCCCGCTTTTCCACGGGCATCATGATCAAGCTGTTCTCTGTTATCCTGAAAACAGGCGCCGGCTGATTTTCATTCTTTTGCTGGTGCCTGTTTTCAATAGGCGTCTAAAGCCGTTACAGAACGGATTTCAGATCATCAAAAAACTGCGGGTATGATACGGCGATTGCTTCCGCCCCTTTCAGGCAGACAGCATCCTTTGCCACAAGTGATGCAACGGCAAGCATCATCCCGATTCTATGATCCCCGTGGCTTTCCACCGTCCCGCCTGAAAGCCGGCAAGGGCCTTCAATGATCATGCCATCCGCTGTCGCTTCAATATGGGCGCCCAGTTTCTTTAATTCCCGGACAACCGTGTCAATCCGGTTTGTCTCTTTCACTTTCAGTTCTGCGGCATCTTTTATGACCGTCCTGCCTTCCGCCTGTGTAGCAAGAAGGGCAATGATTGGAATTTCATCAATGAGGCGCGGAATCAGCCCGCCGCCGATTTCAACGCCTTGTAAAGCAGCCGGACGGATCACCAACGTGCCTGTTTGCTCGCCGTCAGATGGGGCATGTGTTTCGATCACTTCCATATCCGCGCCCATTTGCTTTAAAACGTCAATGATCCCGGCACGGGTCGGATTGAGCCCGACATCCGGCAAGACGATTTCACTCCCGGGCACGAGCGAAGCAGCAGCCATAAAAAAGGCGGCGGATGAGATATCGCCGGGCACAACGATCTCCGTGCCATGGAAAACCGTGCCGCCCCGGACGGAAATCGTTCTCCCTTCCGTCCTGACCTCGCCGCCAAATGCCCGGATCATTCGTTCAGTATGGTCGCGGGTGGGCTGCGGCTCATGCACGATTGTAGTGCCGTCTGCCTGAAGACCGGCTAAAAGAAGCGCGGATTTTACCTGCGCGCTTGCAACAGGCAGCCGGTATTCGATTCCCTGAAGCGCCCCGCCCCTTATAGAAAGAGGGGTGAAATTGCCGCCCATTCTTCCGTCAATGTGCGCGCCCATTTCGCAAAGCGGTTTTGTGACGCGCTGCATTGGGCGCTTTGCAATCGATTCGTCGCCGGCAATGACCGAATGGAAGGGCCGGCCGGCAAGAAGACCGAGCATCAGGCGGGTCGTCGTACCGGAGTTTCCGGTATCGAGCACCGTTTCCGGCTCCGCCAAACCGTCCCATCCTTTTCCAGCAATCACCACCCGGGTGCCATCCCGTTCGATCGGCACGCTCATTTGCTGAAAACAATGAATGGTGCTCAAACAGTCGGCGCCGGGGAGAAAATTTTCTACCATCGTTTTTCCCCTGGCGACAGCGGCAAACATAACCGACCGGTGGGAAATCGATTTATCCCCCGGAACTTTAATCGTACCTTTTAACCCTGTTTGCGCGGGTGCCAATTTTTCCATTGCAGCCACCACCTTCTATTGGATATAGACTTCATGCGGGGTTTCTTTTTTTAAAAGATTCATGGCTAGATCGCGGTCGTTTTCCGAGCGAAAACTGATCCGGAGCACGCCGTATATATCTTCCCGCGCCTCAAGGATGCGGATATTCGTAATAGAGATTCCTTTTTCCGCCAGTTTATTGGTAATTTGAGAAACAACCCCCGGGACATCCGGAATATCGACAAATAAATCGTAAAAAGACGGGATTGCGCCCGATCCGCTGATTGGAAGGCAGTCGCGGTATTGTTTCGCTTCCGCATAAAAGCGGTGGAGAAGCTCATACTTGTTGTCTGCAAGCGCCTTTTTCACTTCCTGAAGATTTTTCGCCCATCTATCCAAAAGCCTGATCAGGTTTTCCCTGTTACCGCAAGAGATGTCCGCCCACATTTGCGGGCTTGAGGAGGCAATCCGTGTAATATCACGGAAACCCCCAGCAGCAAGCCTTTTTAAAAGGGGATATTCCGCATCTGCATCTTTCACAAGATGGACAAGTGACGCTGCGATAACATGCGGAAAATGGCTGATGACCGCAACCATTTCATCATGCATTTCCGGAGAAACGGTGATGAAATTTGCCTTTGTTCCTTTCAGCCACTGTTTCAATTCTTCCGTCCGCTGATCTTGTTCATGGAAAGGCGTAAGCAAATAAAAGGCATTTTCAAACAGGGACAGGCTGGCGGCCGTAACGCCGCTTTTATGGGAACCGGCCATCGGATGCCCGCCGATAAAAACGGTGTTGTTGCCGGCGAGCCGCTGCGCCTTTGCCATGATGCTTTCTTTCGTGCTGCCCGTATCGGTGATGATCACATTTTCCTTCAATTCCATTTGCCCGAGCTGCCCGATCAATTTTTCCGTTACAAGCACCGGCGTGGCCAATATAATTAAATCCGCGCCACGCACGCCGTCTTGGATCGTTTCCACGTAATCATCCACGACCATCAGGGCTTTTGCCATTTTCATTTCTTCCAATTTGGCATCATACCCTGTGACCTTGGCTTCCGGATGTTCCTTTTTAATCGCTAGTGCAATGGATCCCCCGATTAACCCGAGCCCGATCACAAACACATTTCCTTTCAAAGGTGCCACCTCTTTTTGTAAAAAGGCGGCCTTTTGCTGTCAAAAGGCCCGCCGTTGTCAAGTTCATTTGCGGCTTTCCAGAAAAGCCCCGATCGCCCCGAGTACGCCCCGGTTCTGTTCTTCCGACCCGATGGTCACCCGGACCGTCCCCGGCATCCCGAGCGCTTCCCCGGAGCGGACGATATATCCCCTGCCAAGCAAAAACCGGCAAACTTCCTCACTATCGCATTGAAAATCGATTAAAATAAAATTTGCCTGCGACGGGTAAAATGCAAGGCTGTTGCGGCGGCAAAACGCATAAAAGTGTTCGAGCCCCTGCCGGTTTTTGTCGCGGCAGCTCTGGATAAACGCCTGGTCCTCCAACGCCGCCTGGGCAGCCAGCTGGCCAAGGACATTGGTATTAAATGGCGGGCGCACCGGCTCGAGCTTTTGGATGATCGTTCGATCGGCAATCCCGTAGCCGACGCGTAAACCGGCCAGTCCGTAAATTTTCGAAAATGTCCGGCTGACAATCAAATGATGATACCGGCGGAATAATGTCAGCGCCTGTTCGTAATCTTTTGCGACCACGTATTCGCTGTACGCTTCATCGATAAAAACGAGCACGTCTTCCGGCACGCGGTCAAGAAAAGCGGTCAACTCCTGTTCGGTCGTATACGTCCCCGTCGGATTGTTCGGGCTGCAAATCCAGACAACCGCCGTGTTTTCATCAATTTGCCCGAGCATCGCCTCCAGGTCATGCCGCCCGTCTTTTAAGGGTACTTCACGGACTTCGGCGCCCTCGATGATGGCATTATGTTTGTATTGGGAAAATGTCGGTGCGGCCATCACCGTATTTTTGCCTGGTTCGAGGAGTGACCTGGAAACGATTTGGATCAGTTCGTCCGTCCCGTTTGTAAAAATCAGTTCGGTTGGATCAACGCCGAGATGTGCGGCCATTTTCTGTCTCAGTTGTAAGGCGTGCCCGTCCGGATAACGGGTAAAAGCAGGCTGAAAGTTTTTCAAAGCCTCATCCACTTTCGGGGAATAGCCGAACGGATTTTCATTGGATGCCAGTTTCACGATTGAATCGAGCCTGTATTGTTTTTTCACTTCATCAATGGTCTTTCCGGGCACATATGCATGCAAATCCGTAATTTTTGTTCTCCATTTCATCATCTTTAGCGAGAGTCCCCTGCTTCCATGCAAGAGCGCAAGCCAGGGGGTGATCGCATTCTCTCCTTTCGGTTCGTGACACGTTAGCATTCTCTTATTTTGTTAAATCCGGACGAAGCACGGCTGCACGGCGCAAATACACATGTTTTATGTCCTCCTGCCCAATGTCCGTGTCGACATGGATCAGGATACGGATGCAGCGGACAAGGCTTCCTTCAACCGGAATTTCTTGCATATTCATAATCGGGACATACTTCCAGCCGCTGAATTGGCGCATGACTTTCGAAGGAAAAGCCGAACGGATATCGGCTGTTGCCGAGAACAAAAGGGAAGCAACGCGGTCCGGCTTGATCCCGTTTTTTTCGATCAAGGCATTCATCAGCTCAGAAGTAGCAGCAAGGACTTCGCTTTCGTGATCGCGCTCGACCGTAGTCGCTCCGCGTATTCCGCGTATCATGTATGCAAATCCCCCTTTTGCTGCAGCAGAAACAGACGGCTCAGCCGGTCTTTGTCCACTTCAGCCAGCACCGGTTTGCCGACAGACTCAAGCAGGACGAAGTGAATATTGCCGGCAATTGTTTTTTTATCGCGTTTCATATAAGCATAGATTTCGTCAAATGCTGCGCCAGCCGGAATTTTCCAATCATAGCCGAGCGTTTCGATCCAGCTGAGAAATTGCGGCAAATCAAATTGAAGGCCGGTCTGTTCCCTGCTGATCAAAAGCGCGTAGACGATACCGGTCATGACCGCTTCGCCATGGGTGATTTTCCCGAACCCGCCGTGCGCCTCAAGGGCATGCCCAAGCGTATGCCCGAAATTCAAAAAGGCACGCACACCCGTTTCTTTTTCATCTTTGCGGACAATATCTGCCTTTACTTTGATCCCTTTTTTCAACAAGTCCGGAAGATGCGGGGATAAAAGATGCCCGCCGTCCGGAATCTTTGTTTGCAATTCTTTAAGGAACTCCTTATCCGAAAGAAGCGCATGCTTTACAAGTTCGGCAAATCCGCTTAACAGCTGCTTTTTGGGGAGCGTGCGCAGGAAATCTGTGTCATACAATACAAATTCCGGCTGGTAAAAAGCGCCGACGAGGTTTTTTCCAAGCGGGTGATTGATCGCTACTTTGCCGCCGACCGCGCTGTCATGGGCCAAAATGGTTGTCGGGATTTGAATAAACGCAATGCCGCGCATATAGGTTGCCGCCACAAAACCGGCAAGATCGCCGACCGCGCCCCCGCCAAAGGCAAGAATGCATGATTTCCGGTCTAAATGATGTTCCACGGCAAACGTCAAAGCTTCTTGGTAGACTTCAAACGTTTTGGCATCTTCCCCAGCTGGCACGGTCAGTACACACTGTTCCGCGCTTTCCGGAAGCTGTGAAAGCAGTTTGTCCAAGTGAAGCGGCCGGACATTTTGATCTGTTATGACCATGCAGCGCGTATATTTGCGGACGAGCGGACCTAGCTCCTGGAGCGCGCCGCTTGCTATGTATACCGGGTACTGTTTTGTTTCTGTATCAATGATGATCGTTTCCATTTAAAACAACCTTCCGTATTCTCTTTGCTCCGCAACCGTTTTTTTCAGCACATCCATCCTGTCGCTGTAAAACTGGGCAGTGATCGC
Organism: Weizmannia sp. WK01; assembly: GCF_025905465.1. Classification (NCBI taxonomy): domain Bacteria; kingdom Bacillati; phylum Bacillota; class Bacilli; order Caryophanales; family Bacillaceae; genus Heyndrickxia; species Weizmannia sp. WK01. The sequence goes on from NZ_CP109616.1 coordinate 1,966,210, forward strand.
TTCCGCCAGCTCCCAGGCGACAACGGCCTCACAGACGACGCTCGCTGCCGGCACCGCACAGCTGTCGGAACGTTCGATGCTCGCTGCAAAAGGTTCCTTCGTTTCGATATCAACGCTTTGAAGCGGCTTATACAATGTCGGGATCGGCTTCATGACGCCTCTTACGACAATCGGCATGCCGGTTGTCATACCGCCTTCAAAGCCGCCGAGCCGGTTTGTTTTGCGCGTATAGCCCGTTTCTTCCGACCAGGCGATTTCATCATGGACTTCGCTCCCGGGCCGGTGTGCCATTTCAAAGCCAAGCCCGAATTCCACCCCTTTAAACGCATTGATGCTGATGATGGCGCGTGCCAGCTTTGCATCCAGCTTCCGGTCGTAATGAACATAACTGCCGACACCGGCCGGCATCCCGGTTGCGATCACTTCGACAATGCCGCCGATCGAGTCGCCGTTTTTCTTTGCCGTGTCGATCGCTTCCATCATTTTTTGCGCCGCCCCGTCATCCAAACAGCGTACCGGTGAACCGTCCGCTTTTTCCTGCAAGGAAGCAAGGGAATCATATGGCACCTTTTCCGCGCGTACACCCCCGATTTCAAGCACGTGCGAGGCCACTTCAATGCCAAGCTCTTTCAGCAGTTTTTTCGCGACAGCCCCAGCGGCCACACGAACGGTGGTCTCGCGTGCGGAAGAGCGCTCGAGCACATTGCGCAAATCCCTGTGCCCGTATTTGATCCCGCCGGCAAGATCGGCATGCCCCGGGCGCGGACGGGTCACACGCCGTTTCACATCGTCCGCATCATCTGGAAGGGGCTCAATGCCCATGATCTTATTCCAGTGCACCCAGTCCCTGTTTTCAACCGTGAGCGCAACCGGCGAACCGAGCGTCAATCCGTGGCGAACGCCGGCAGAAATGATTGCCCTGTCCTTTTCTATCTGCATTCTCCGTCCCCGGCCGTAACCTTTCTGCCTTCTGGCAAGGTCAGTGTTAATTTCTTCAGCTGTCAGCGGCATGCCCGCTGGAAGGCCTTCAATAATGGTGGTCAGCGCCGGGCCGTGCGACTCGCCTGCTGTCAAATATCTCATTCTGCATCCCCCTTCATCACTTTAAAGCATTACATATCTATTACTATACCACAATCGCTATAAATCGAATAGATGGAGCACTTTATATTTTTCTATAGAAAAAGGTGTCTACAATTTCAAATCCATACGCAGCCGGATTGAAAATCTGCTCCGTGCTGCCGACAAATAATATGCCGTTTGCCGACAGCGTTTTGCTGAAATTCCGGTAAACAGACACTTTGGCTTCTTCTGTAAAATAAATCAGCACGTTCCGGCAAATAATCAGATCCGCTGCCGGATAAGGGTCGTGCAGCAAATTATGTTGTTTGAACACCACCGCCCGCCTGATTTCGTCCGCAATTCGATAGAACGGACCTCCGCTGCTTTTTTGAAAATATTTTTGTTTCATTTCGCGCGGCACTTCCAGGATGGAACGTTCGGAATAAACGCCGGCTTCTGCTTTCTGCAGGGCTTTTTGATCAATATCGGTCGCCAGGATCTGAATCTTATTAAGCGGTAAATACTTGGACAAGATCATCGCCATCGTATACGGTTCTTCGCCCGTAGAAGAAGCGGCACTCCAGATTTTCAGTTTTTCTCCTTTTTCTTTCAGCAGCCCGGGCAAAATGTTCCGTTCGAGCACATCCCATCTTGACTTATTTCTATAAAATTCTGAAACATTAATCGTCATTCTGTCCAAAAATTCTTCCAGCAAATGTTCGTTTTTGTCCAATCCGTGAAAAAATTCACTGAAAGATGAAAAACCTCTTTTTTCATATAATGTCGTCAGCCTTCTTTTCATTTGCGCTTCTTTATACAAAGATAAATCGATCCCCGTTTTCTTTTTGACTTGCGCAATGAACCGGCCGTAATCATCCAGTTCTGTTTTCATTATGCAATCCCCGTATTTTTATTCAGATTTGTTGGTTCATACCGTTTATTTTAACATAAAAAAAGATTGGCGCGGAGAGGATCGCCAATCTTTTTTTGCATGATTTAATAAATCGAAGCATCCGCCGGCCGACTGTATGAGATCAGCTCATCTTCCCGGAAAAACAGGGAAATTTCACGTTTCGCGCTTTCTGGTGAGTCGGAACCGTGAATAATGTTTTTGCTGACAATCACGCCGTAATCGCCGCGGATCGTCCCCGGGGCGGCTTCGGCCGGATTCGTTTTGCCCATCATTTGCCGTGCGGTAGCGATGATGTTTTCGCCTTCCCAAACCATGGCAAAGACCGGACCGGAAGTAATAAATGCCACGAGATCATTGAAAAAAGGGCGTTCTTTATGCTCAGCGTAATGCTTTTTTGCAAGTTCATCCGAAATTTGCATCAATTTTGCCCCCGCAAGCCGAAACCCTTTCTTTTCAAAGCGGGAAACGATTTCGCCGATCAGCTGGCGGCTGACCCCATCCGGTTTTACCATTAAAAAAGTCCTTTCCATCTTCATCCACTCCATTCGCATTTCTACTATGTAAGACATCTTGGCCATAGAAAATCGTACCATGGTGGCGGGAAAATCTCAATATGTTTGAAGTAAGCGCTTCAAAACCGGGCCGCCAACGCAGGGCACTGCCCGGCAGCCCTGCTTTCTTTTAAAACTTTCTTTTTCCCATATAACGCGCCAAATCTGCCAGCATTTTTTTAAAACGGGTATCCGGAAGCTGCTCAAGCGTACCGAGCGCTTTCTCTAGATAGCAGTTGCTCACTGCATAAGACCGTTCGATCGCGCCGGACTGTTTGACCAGTCTGACAACGTCTTCAAGCTCCGCTTTTGGCATGTGCTCATGGACATATTCCAGCTTTTTTCTGATTTTTGGGTCTTCCCTTGCAAAAAGCACCGGAAGCGTTACATTGCCCTGGCGCAAATCTTCGCCTGCCGGTTTTCCAAGCTGCTTCTCCGTGCCGGTAAAATCCAGGATATCATCAATAATTTGATAGCTCATCCCGACATTGTAGCCAAACCGGTACAATTGGCGGTGGATGTTTTCGTCGGCGCCCGATGCAATCGCCCCGAGCTGGCAGCTAGCTGCAATCAGCAACGCCGTTTTCCGCTTGATCCGCCTTAAGTAACAGCGCAAATTTTGATGAAACCGGTATTTATCCTTAATTTGCTCAATTTCGCCGACGCACACTTCAACAAGTGTATCCGCCAGAATTTGGTGGGCGGAGAGATCCTCCACTTTTGTAATATATTCAAGCGCGGTTGCGAGAATATAATCGCCTGTATACATGGCAATCCGGTTGTCCCATTTGGCTTTTACGGTCGGTTTTCCCCGGCGCAATTCGGCATCATCAATGACATCATCGTGCACGAGCGATGCCATATGGATCAATTCCAGTGCAACAGCGACATTTTTGACACGTTCGATTTCGTAATCTCCGAATTTCGCGCCGAGCAGTACAAATACGGGGCGGATCCTTTTTCCTCCCGCTTTCAGCAAACTTTCAGATGCCTGCTGTATCAAAGCAGCGTTTGATGCGACAGCGTTGGCCAGCTCTTGTTCAATAAGCTCAATATCCGTTTTTAAAAACGAGTACAGCATTTGTACCTTCATTCCGTCTCCATCCGATCATCATTTCTCTTTCAAGGCAATATGTGCAGCTGCGGCCCCGCCGGCAAACGGCTTGTACAAAATCCGGCCAAAACCCGCATCGGAAAAAGCAGCCGCCAGTTCTTCCATTCCCGGAAACTGCAGTGCCGATTCCTGAAGCCAGGAATATTCCCGGTAGCTTTTTGCGAGCCATTGTCCGAGAAGCGGCATGATCCGGCGGAAATAAAAGTAATAAAGCTGCCTGTACCCGGGAATCACCGGCTGGGAGGTTTCCAGGCAGGCCGCCATGCCGCCGGGCTTCAGCACCCTGTACATTTCCTGCAAAACCTGTTTGTAGTCCGGGACATTCCTGAGTCCGAACCCGACCGTCACATAATCAAACGTTGCATCTTCAAATGGCAGTTCCATTGCATTTCCGTAACGGAGCGCGACATTTTTTAAGCCAAGCGTGTCCACTTTCCGCTTCCCGACTTCAAGCATGCTTTCACTGAAATCGAGCCCTGTCACACTGCCGGATTCGCCCACTGCCTGTGCGAGGGCAATCGTCCAGTCCGCCGTCCCGCAGCACAGATCGAGTGCGTTGCTCCCTTCTCTTACCGCCATTTTCCGCATCAGGTCTTTCCGCCACCGTTTATGCTGGCTGAAGCTGATCACCGAGTTCATCCTGTCGTAGTTTTGCGAAATTTTTTCGAAAACGGCGTGTACCCGCTCTTCTTTTGGCATCATGGTTACCCTTCCTCCGCATATAATCTCGTTGCATCGCCATACCGCCCCATCAGCAGGCGGATCCGCTCTGAAAGCATTTCATTTCCGCATGACATGGCCGCAGCCTGCAACGCACGGATGCTTTCTTTCAAATACTTCTCACAAATATAAAACAGTTTTCGCTTTTTCTCATGCGGCAGCTGCTCAAAAGGGCGCCCGTCACCCGGGTAGGCCATTTTGTTCAGGGCTTCAAACAGGATGGAGCGCTTCCCGTTTTCGGCCTGCTCCTTTTCCCTTAACAGCCGGTTAAACAAAAGCAGTTCCTCGCTTAAGCGGATGAGCGGCTGTGAACCGAAAAACTGCATAAATTTTGTAATAATCGCGGATTCGGTTTTTTTCAAATGCCCGACGAACGTCTCCGCGTCGGAATTGTCAAATTGGTAAAGCATCACTTTATATTCATTTACGGATTTGATTCCTTCCGCCAGTATGCCGACAAGCCGGACGTTGTGCACGCCCGCAAGCAGTTTGTAGTAAAGGCTGCTGAAATAATCCCCCGCCAGAACGGTAAGCTGGCGGCTTTTTTGATTTTCTTTTGCATTGGTTACTTTTTCATGGGTGTCAAGGGCAATCTGGATCAGCATGGCAGTCGCAACAAACTGCTTTACTTCATGTTCCGTATACGGCTGCCCCGCAAGGCTGCTTATCAAAAGCAGGATCCGGTCTTCATCTATGTATGGGGCGTCAATAAACTGATTTAAATAGTCGTGTGCCACTTCTTCTTCAATCGCCTGTTTGATTGCGGCAATTTGCTGCTCCCTCTGGTATGACATAACCCTTTCCCCGTTTCTTCGTTGATCTGGCCTAAAAATAAGCTGTAGTTTATTATATCACATATGTAAAACGGCCGTTAACAAATTGATTTCGGTTTATTTTTTCGCTTCGCTTTGCAAACTCCCGATGCCGGTCATGATTTGCGCTTCACCGCGAATCTTGATCATGGAAGTATGTTCGGTAAACTGTGCGACCAGCACTTCGCCATCATCCAGCATTTCCGTATGGTTCAGCTTCGTATCGGTACCCCTTGACAGCCCAATGACGCTCACCCCGTCCTGCAACGCTTTCACGACGATATAATCCGCCTGCGCCTCTGCTTTCATTTTCGGGCCTCCTTTTTATTCGTTTAAAAAACTTTTCATATATTCATCTTACCACAGCGCCGTTTGCAGTCAAAGCGCCGGAAACGCCGCGCTCAGGCTTTCCCCGGCTGTACCGGGATTTCGCAGGCATTTGCCCCGGGAAAACGGGTGCCAAACGTATGCGCGTTTCCCTTTTTTGGGCCCTGCTGTATTAAAAAAAAAGGCTGCCCAGGCAGCCTTTTTTCCGCTCAAAGCCAACCATATGTAATTACTTCACTGCGTCTTTAAGCGCTTTCCCCGGCTTGAATGCAGGCACTTTGCTTGCCGCAATGTCGATTTCCTCGCCGGTTTGCGGGTTTCTTCCTTTACGGGCAGCGCGTTCGCGCACTTCGAAATTACCAAACCCAATCAGTTGGACTTTATCTCCGTTTGCCAATGCATTTTGAATTGTATCAAAAATAGCGTCAACTGCTTTTGTCGTATCTTTTTTGGAAAGTTCGGTAGCTTCTGCCACTGCATTGATTAAATCCGTTTTATTCATTCCATTCACCTCCTCCAAAAGAAACGTAGAAGTCATTTCCAGTTTCTTCTCTTCAGTGTATACGGTTTTCCCTCATCATAAACGTTTAAAACCGGATGGAATCAGGCTTTTCAGCACCAATTCTGTTAAAAGATTATCATAATCGCAAGAGAGGTGCAAGAACTATTCGCTAACAAAGGAAAACTTTTCAATTTTTTTCGGATTTAAAGTACTTTTCCCGAAAAAATTCTAACTTGCGGCCAAAGATGCTCGTCCCACGTATACAAAAAAGGGATACCGCGGTATCCCTCTTACAAAATAATGGCGATCAGGCCGCCTGACCCTTCGTTAATGATCCGTTCGAGCGTTTCTTTTAACTTATAGCGGGCATTTTCCGGCATAAGCGATAATTTTGCCTGGATGCCTTCCCTGACAATGGAACTTAAGTTGCGCCCGAAAATATCCGAATTCCAGATGGACAGCGGGTCATCTTCAAAATCCTGCATCAGGTACCGCACAAGCTCCTCGCTCTGCTTTTCCGTCCCGATGATCGGGGCAAATTCCGATTCGACATCGACTTTGATCATATGGATGGACGGCGCCACTGCCTTCAGCCGGACGCCGAAACGGGATCCTTGGCGGATGATTTCCGGCTCATCCAGGCTCATATCCTGCAGGGAAGGTGAGGCAATCCCGTAGCCGGTTTGTTTCACCATTTTCAGGGCATCGGAAATTTGGTCGTATTCCGATTTTGCATGGGCGAAATCCTGCATCAGCTCGAGCAGATGATCCTTGCCGCGGATTTCAACGCCGACGATTTCCTTTAAGACCTGGTCGTACAGTTCATCCGGCGCCTCGAGGTCGATTTCCGCCACCCCTTGCCCCATTTCAATGCCAGCAAGGCTTGCAGATTCAATAAATTCATATTCGTTAAAAGCCTGGACAACGCGGTCCACATCGCGTAGCCGCTTAATGTCTTTTACTGACTCTTTCACGGCGTCCTGATAATTTTCACGCAGCCAGTGGTTTTCTTTTAACACCATGACCCAGCTCGGCAGGTTCACATTGACTTCCAGTACCGGAAATTCGTACAGCGCTTCCCGCAGCACATTCAGCACATCGGCTTCACGCATGCTTTCCACTGACATGGCGAGCACCGGAAGATCATACTTTTCCTGCAATTCCGCCCTCAGCATTTCCGTCTCCGAATGATGCGGCTTTGCCGAATTGACAACAATGATAAACGGTTTGCCGACTTCTTTTAACTCGGCAACAACCCTTTCTTCCGCTTCCACGTAATCCTCACGCGGAATTTCGCCGATCGTGCCGTCTGTCGTGATCACAACCCCAATGCTTGAATGTTCCTGAATGACCTTTCTCGTGCCGATTTCCGCCGCTTCGTGGAAAGAAATCGGTTCTTCATACCACGGCGTATGGATCATGCGCGGGCCGTTTTCATCTTCATATCCTTTCGCGCCCGGAACCGTGTAGCCGACACAGTCGACAAGCCGGATGTTCACATCAAGCCCTTCGTCGACATGGACAGCAACCGCCTGGTTCGGCACAAATTTCGGTTCTGTCGTCATAATCGTTCTCCCAGCCGCGCTTTGCGGGAGTTCATCCTGCGCCCGGTTTCTGTCCGCTTCGTTTGTAATGTTCGGAAGCACAACGAGTTCCATGAATTTTTTAATAAAAGTGGATTTCCCCGTTCTGACGGCGCCCACGACCCCCAAATAAATATCGCCGCCCGTACGTTCTGCAATATCTTTAAAAATATCAACTTTTTCCAATTTGTTTCCCTCCCCACATTCGTTCCCGGGACACCATCATTCGCGCTGATGATAGGACATTATATGTGTATGATGTTGTCCGACCGCCTTATGTCTATAAAATGATTTTTTATAGATTTTCAAAAAGTTGCTGTACAGGATTTGCCCCTGTTTATTTTTTCAAAATTTTTCCTTACGAAGAGACGCAGGACCAAAAAATAAACCCTTTCTCTAACAATATATTGGGATGAGAAAGGGTTATGACTATTTTGCCATAAATACCGGTTCATTTTTTTGATTTACGGTGCAGGGAAGGGAATAAGCCGGTACAAACGGGGAGCCTTCAGTTAACAGCACGCGGATATCTTCCCCGGGTTTAAACGCCCGCTTGCCCGTTTTGAGCGCTTTTGCCAGATCAGCCCGGTAATCGACATAAATGCCGCCTCTCCCGGTAATGACAAACGGCAGTTTCCGGCCGGTATACGGAGACACCACGTACGGATCTGTTTTGTAACCGAGCTTTTTAAAATCTAAAGCGTATACATTTCTTGCAATCTCTTTTTTAAATGGCGGATAGCCCTGGGACGCAATCCGGATTTGCAAGTCTCTTATTTTCTCGGGTATTCTCGTATCAAACACTTTGACCGTCGGATGATGTTCCGGATCAAGGAGCACATATTGCAACGTGCCGCCGTTGTCATACGCATTTGCCGGCGGATCGGGCAGGTAGTTTTTCGGGCTTTTCAGCTTGTTGAAATCAATCGGGTATTTTAAATAGACCGGCGTATTTTGCGGCTTTGTCTTGATCGGAAGCAGGCCGCTATTGTCTTTCCGGTATTCATCTACAGCTTTTTGCACCATTTGAAGCTGCATGTCATCCGGCAGCCCGCTTTCTTTTTCCTGTGCCCCCGGATAAAGGCAGCCGCCTAAACTGATGCAGGCGCAAACAGCTACAAGCAATAGCAGCATATTTTTGAAGTGCAAAACGATCTCCCCCTCCGGTTAATTTGCCGGCCCGCTCAGCACGATATAAGCCATAATCAGGCCGCCCAGCGCCAGGCAGGCATACGCAATCACAGCAGCCGCCCATTTGAACAGTTTTTGTTTCAGCCTGTATCGGCTTGCAACAATCAATACCATCGCCAAACAGAGCAGGCCCATGCCAAAAAGCGAAATCCACATATTCGCCATCCCCCGGGACAAAACCATCTCCCCTTTCTCCCTTGTAAAATTCGTAAACTTTTCGGACTTCGGACATTATATCATAAGCTTTTGAAATGTTTCAATTTACGGCATAAAAAAGGCCGGGGCGAACGTCTGCCCCGGAGAAAAGGTTGACTATACCCAGCCTGCGCAGTTTAAAGCGAATTCTTTTTCCTTGCAGTTTATGCAACATGCATCCATCCGGTATCGTCCGAAAGCCTACCGGGACTTTTTTGCCAAGATGCCTAGTACTGTTCCCCCAGCATATCCATCAAACCTTCCATTTCATGTTTTTTCAGCCGGCCCATTAAATTGTCGACTGCTTCTTTCGGATCAAGTCCTTCAAATAAGACATGGTAAAGGGCATCGGTAATCGGCATTTTCACTTCGTACCGGCTGGAGAGCTGGTAAGCCGCCTTTGTTGTCCGGACGCCTTCCACGACCATTCCCATTTGTTCCAGCACATCATCGAGCTTTTTGCCTTTGCCGAGCATATTGCCGGCCCGCCAGTTCCGCGAGTGGACACTCGTACACGTCACGATCAGGTCGCCAATTCCGGCAAGCCCGAGAAAAGTGAGCGGATTTGCACCCATTTTAGTGCCGAGCCGGGCGATTTCCGCAAGCCCTCTTGTCATTAAAGCCGCTTTCGCATTGTCCCCGTAGCCGAGGCCGTCCAAAATGCCGGCTGCAAGCGCAATAATATTTTTCAGGGAACCGCCCAATTCGACGCCAATGATGTCGGGATTCGTATAGACGCGAAAATTCGAGTTCATAAAAATGTCCTGCGCTTTTTTGGCAGCTGCCATTTTTTTCGATGAAACGGTTACGGTCGTCGGATGGCGCAGGCTGACTTCTTCAGCATGGCTCGGCCCCGATAAAACCGTGAGATCCCGCAGCAACGATTCCGGCATTTCTTCTTCAATCATTTCCGAAATGCGCATCAGGGAACCCGGTTCAATCCCTTTCGTGACATGGATGATGGAAAGCGGGCTTTTCCGCACCGCTTTTACTTGCCTGCATACATCACGCACCGCTTTTGTAGGGACCGCCAGTACAGCGGTATCAATGTCGTCTAACGCTTCTTCAAGTGAAAAGATGCCGGTAATGGCAGATTGCAGCTGAATGCCCGGCAAATAAAACGCGTTTGTATGGGATGTATTGATTTCATCGATCTGGCCTTTTTTGTTTCCCCACAACCTGACCTGAAAGCCGTTATCAGCCAAAACAATCGACAAGGCAGTGCCCCAGCTCCCCGCGCCGAGCACTGCAATCGTTTTTTTGGACAAATGAAACACCCTCTTTATGTTTATTTACGCGCACGGGCGATGATGTGGATCGGCGTTCCGGTAAAACCAAACGCATCACGGATCCGATTTTCCAAAAACCGTTCGTACGAAAAATGCATCAATTCGGGATCATTGACAAACACAACGATCGTCGGCGGTTTGACGGAGACTTGCGTTGCATAAAAAATTTTCAGCCGCCGCCCTTTGTCCGTCGGCGTCGGATTCATCGCAACCGCATCCGTTATAACTTCATTCAGCACGCTGGACTTCACGCGCATCGCATGGTTCTCGCTGACCGTCTTAAGCAGCGGGAACAGCTGGTCCAGCCTCTTTTTCGTTTTTGCCGATACGTAAATGACCGGCGCATAATCAAGAAACTGAAAATGGTCCCGGATTTTCTGTGTAAACTGATTCATCGTTTTTTCATCTTTTTGAACGGCATCCCATTTGTTGACGACAATGATCACGCCGCGGCCCGCTTCATGGGCGTAGCCGGCAATCCGCTTATCCTGTTCGCGGATCCCTTCCTCGCCGTTTAAAACGACACAGACGACATCGGAACGCTCAATCGCCCTCAATGCGCGCAGCACACTGTATTTTTCCGTGTTTTCATACACTTTTCCTTTTTTGCGCATCCCTGCTGTATCAATCATAACATAAGTTTGATCTTCATAAGTATAGACGGTATCCACTGCGTCTCTTGTCGTCCCTTCTATGTCGCTAACAATGACGCGCTCTTCGCCGAGAATCGCATTAAACAGCGAAGATTTTCCGACGTTCGGCCTCCCGATGAAACAAAATTTAATGACATCTTCCCCGTACTCCTCGTCCGCTTTTTCCGGAAAATGTTTGACAACTGCATCGAGCAGGTCGCCAAGGCCGAGGCCGTGTGCGCCTGATATCGGGAAAGGATCGCCAAAACCGAGGGCGTAAAAATCATAAATCTGGGTGCGCATCTCGGGATTGTCGACCTTGTTCACTGCCAGAACGACCGGCTTTTTTGACCGGTACAATATTTTGGCGACCATTTCATCCGCAGAAGTCACGCCTTCTCTGCCGCTTGTGATAAAAATGATCACATCCGCTTCCTGGATGGCGATTTCAGCCTGCTGCCGGATCTGCTCGAGGAACGGTTCATCCCCGATATCAATGCCGCCTGTATCAATCACGTTAAATTCGTGTGTCAGCCATTCAGCCGGACTGTATATGCGGTCCCTTGTCACTCCCGGAACATCTTCCACAATCGAAACGCGCTCTCCTACAATTCGGTTAAAAATGGTAGATTTGCCTACATTCGGGCGTCCGACAATTGCCACAACCGGTTTTGCCATACGATTCACCCTTTCTGTTCCGTTTTCGCAAAACAAATCAACTTTAGTAGTTTATCAATATTTTCTTGTTCAAGCAATATGCCGTAATTCATCCTGGCTTTTCCTTTTTTGCCGCTCTTTCTGAGATGAGATTCAAGGCGGTATCGATGAAATGCCAGCCGCACGCGTAGAGGAGAAAAAGCCCGGCGATATCGAGATATGCCGCAGATCCTGCCGTAATATGGAAATCCCATTTTGCAAGCACGAGCGCATACAGGATTTCCCCTTGTGCCGTACCGGTGAGTGCAGCGGCAACAGCATCCATTTTTGAGCGAAAAAGCAAATGGACAAGGATAAACAAAAACAGGCTATAGCAAATAGTACGCCAGGCAAACATCCAGACCGGATCGTACAGTTCAAATAACAACAGGCCTGCATAACCTGTCATCACGATGAAGACGCCGGCGAGCCGGACCAAAAGTGCCCATTTCGAAAATCTGCCGAAGTACCCATAACCGGCAGCCATAATGACGATGAGCGCCCAGCTCATATCAAGACGGCCCACCGCCGCTTGATGCGGAAAGGCAATCAAAAGCAGCAAAGCAACCAGTGCTGCCGGAAACCGCAAAGGGTGATCCCTTTCCAGCAAAAATGTCGCCCAAATCCATACCGCCCACATCACCCCCAAAAAAAATGCTCCTTCCACGGTGCACCCTCCTTTATCTCCATTATGGGAAAGATTGCACCGGGTTAACCGCAAGTTTTTCGCTTTTTTCAGGCATACTACAAGCGGGGGTGAATGGGCAATGGGAAAAGACCGCCAGGAGAAAAAACTGCGCCAAAGCGGGCGTGTAGAAAGCGACCGTGACCAAGCGCTCCATTACGGAGGGGCAACCCGCCTCGAAAGCGCTGACGCAGCACGCAAACGGCAGTAAAGAAAACGGTTTATAGAAAAGACAAAGCGCAAAAAAGCTGAGCGGCACCGGCAACCCGGGCGCCGCTCAGCTTTTCCATTCCATCCGGACATTTTTACTGTTTAAATTTCTTCAACTGGTCCCCAATCATATCCCCGAGCTGGAACCCGGTATTTTCTTCAGGCAGGTCATAATCAGAAGCTTCTGTATCGGCCTGTTCCAGTTCTTTCATGCTTAAGGACAAGCGGTGTGCCTGTTCGTTGACATCGAGCACTTTCACCTGCACTTCCTGTCCTTCCCTTAACACTTCATGCGGGGTGGACACATGCTTATGGGAAATTTGTGAAATATGAACAAGCCCTTCAACGCCCGGGAATACTTCTACAAACGCCCCGAACGAAACTAGGCGTTTTACCGTTCCTGTAAGGACAGTCCCTTTCGGCGCTTTCTGTTCAATGCCTTCCCAAGGGCCCGGAAGCGTATCCTTGATGGACAAGGAAATCCGCCCGTTGTCCCGGTCCACCGACAACACTTTCACTTTGACTTGCTCTCCTTCTTGGACGACATCGGACGGCGTTTCCACCCGTTCGTGCGCAAGCTGGGAAATATGGACAAGGCCGTCAATTCCGCCGATATCGACAAAAGCGCCGAAACTCGTCAGCCTTTGCACGGTCCCTTCCAGCACCTGGCCTGCTTCGAGATGGTCAAGGATATCCTGGCGTTTTTCTTCTTTTTCTTTTTCCACAACAGCTCGGTGTGATAAAATCAACCGGTTTTTGTCTTCGTCCAGTTCAACGATCAAAAAGGGCAATGTCTTCCCTTTATAGTCGGAGAAGTCTTCAACAAAGTGGTCCTCGACAAGGGACGCAGGAACAAAGCCGCGGACACCCAAATCGACAACAAGGCCGCCTTTTACCACTTCATTGACTTCCGCTTCAATGATTTCCTGGTTTTCAAATTTTTCCTTCAGCTCATCCCAGGCTTTTTCAGCATCATATTTCCGTTTGGAAAGAATGACGGCGTCTTCTTCCACTTTCGTAACGACGAGATTCAGCTCGTCCCCTTCTTTCACGGCATCTGATGCGGTTTCAATATGGAGATTGGAAAGCTCGCTGATCGGAATAATCCCGTCCACTTTGCTGCCTTCAATGGAAACGAGCACTTGCTTTTCCTCCACTTTGACAACCGATGCTTTCACTTTATCCCCTACAGAAAGGGACCGTACTTCTATTTCATTCATTTCGTCTGACATATGTACTTCCTCCTTATCCGGCGCTTCAACTACCATTGAATATACCCGTTCTTTTCAAATTAATTCGTATAATTCAAAAAGAAACGCTTTCCTATCAAATTTCTAACATCTTTTACTTTTTGTCAAGTAAAGAAGCCGATTGCTGCTGTGCCATTTTTTCTTTTGCCATCGCAAGAATCTTTCCGGCAACTTCATCAATATCCATGCTTGTCGTGTCCAGTTCTACGGCGTCCGCCGCTTTAGAGAGCGGTGAAACTTCCCGTTCGGAATCCAGCCTGTCCCTTTCCTCAATCTCCTGTTTTAAACGGCTGAGGTCTGAAGGGATCCCTTTTGCAACATTTTCGGCATGGCGCCGCTTTGCGCGCTCATCGGCGCTGGCTAGCAAAAAAATTTTCAATTCGGCATCCGGCAGTACTTTTGTCCCGATATCCCGGCCGTCCATGACAACGCCGCCACCGCGGGCGAGCATCCGCTGCCGCTTGACCATTTCTTCACGGACAACGGCATGCTTTGAAACAGCCGAAACTGCTCTCGTCACTTCCCTTTCCCTGATCTTGCCGGTTACGTCTTCACCGTCGACAAAAACGACCTGGCCGTTTTCCCCCGGCTCCAGGCGGATATTTGTCTTGTACAAAAGTTCGGCAAGCGCATTGCCGTCTTCAAGGTCCGTTCCGTACTGCAGCGCTTTATAAGTAAGCGACCGGTACATTGCCCCTGTATCAATGTAAATATATTGCAACTGCTCGGCAACTTTTTTCGCCGCCGTGCTTTTCCCTGCAGCAGCAGGACCGTCGATGGCAATATTGATTTTTTTCATACAACGATTTCACCCTATTCTCTCTTGTTGCATATACCCGTTTTTTGGGCAGATAAAAGGATACACCCTTTTTATAGTGTACCATAAAATGGTGAATCCTCCTATCCATGAAATGCAAGTTTTATCCGGAAAGCCCCTTTTTACGGAGCAAAAGCTGCTGCTCGAAGCAAAAACGCAGGATATACTGCCTCTCTTTCGCGCTTGTATTTTTAAACTGGAGCGAGGCCCCTGTTTTTCCGCCGGTTTCAAACAGCCTAACGACGGAAAAATGCAGCTGTAAGTATTGGTAACCTTCTTTTAGCGGCAGGACAAGAAGCGCTTTTCCTGTTTCATGCTCCCTTGGGCGGATATCATCAGGCAAATAGACCGCACAGCCGCCCGAACTGATGTCTTTTGTAACTGCCGTTGTTTTCAAATTGGATTCCGGAAAGGTGAGGGCAATATCGAGTGCGGCGTCTACCCTGACATACTGCCGTCGCTGGATTTTGCGCACATCTTCCGGATCAGGAGCGGATAAAATGAGCATCGGGATATTGCCGAGTTCCCTGCCGGTTACTTTTGATGAAAACCGGTAAGGAATCTGGCCGTCCGAAACGAAATCAACGAGCAGCCCCTGGCCGAGCAGCAAAAATACGGTCCGGTTTGTTTCCATGTCGATCGGGTAATCAATATAAATTTTATCCTCTTTTATATCCGCAATTTTACATCTATATCTTTTACCTGTATCTTTATCTTCCAGTGTGAGTTCCAGCCCGACTTTTAACATCTTCCCAAACCCCTTTTATAGATTCCAATCTTATTATGACACAGGCTGGGCAGTTTTGTATTCTTTTTTCGCGTTTCATTTCATTTTTTGCCAAAAGGCCCGGCTGTACGCCGGGCAATGCTCATATGGACTTGCCGTATGCTCTTTCCGTGTTTTTCAGCTTTTCCACTTTTTCTTCGTTGCCGTTTTCCGCGTTGATATAAATCCGGTACGTTTCATCATGCAACACGCCGAGAAATTCATAACAAAGCACTTCCCGGTTCATGTCGCCGGTCATGATCGCAAGGCGGCTTTCCATAATGTCAAGCTTCGGATTCACACGGGACCTTGCTTCTTTTTCGCTGATGGCGGGCTTTGGAATATCCCTTTTTTGATGGCTTTTCAGAAAATCATCCGCTACAAACCCGATCACCTGGCCGTTGTCAAGCGCCACTTTTAATTTGACCGTTTCCGGATAAATGCGGACATTCCCCTGTTTCGCAGCGAAAGAAAAAACACCGACGTTGTCATATTGTGTGCTTTCAAACATGTCCATTTTCTCAAAATGGTGCCGGTTTAAAAAATCCGCCGCTTTCTTTTGGGCCTCGTTTAAACTGATTTTTTGCTTTCCCACCGGACGCTTGTTGAAAAACCAGACCGGGTATCCCCCTTTCCGCGTCACATCTGCGGTTGTTTCATTGCCGTTTTTGTCTTTTATACGGACGGTGTAAAAAGAAAAACGGGCGCCTTTTTGATTCGGTTTGGCTTCCGCCTGGCGGGCCGTTTTGAGTCCGGCGTATTGTTTTACAGTGGCGACCGCCTGTTTTTTGCTGATCATTTTTCCTTCCAGGTGCTCATAATGGTCATCGCGGTTTTGGAAACTCGTAAAAGACGGGCTGTTCAAATCGGCATTGTCATAGCCTTTGACCGTCCTTTCGACCGTCTTAAAGCCGTCGATGATCGTGTTATCCTTCGTTTCTTTTCCTTGGGCAAGGGCGCGTTCCACGTCCATCCAGCGGAGATTGTGCTTTAAAACATTATTTTGCACGCCCCGGAGCTGGTCCTGGATATCCGCGCTCTGGCCGTACAGTTTTTTCAGTGAAGCATACTCTTTATCGGATAGAGGTTCTTTATCCAAATCGCGCACCGCCGTCCGGTAGCTGAAATTCCCGATATTAGTCAGAAATTCTTCCGTTTTATGAAAAGGCAGAAGCGATAACGGAAGTTGGCCGACATCCGCATGCGCTTCTGATGTCAGGCGCCATACTTCAGCCAGTGCCGGTGAAAGGGACTTGCGTGAGTTCATGGCGAGGGTGTTTCCGATTTCATCATGCAAAAGGTCCATTCTGTATGCAAGGTCATGAAAAGCCCTTTGATACGTGCTTTCTGCATTTAACAAGACCGCCTCTTTTTCACGGTGCTCTTTATATGCCCAGGCAGCAGTCCCGCAAAGCCCGAGGGCAAGCACAACAATCATTGCCCGTTTCAGCATATTCATTTCCCCCTCTTATTTACAAAAAATATGTTTGCCGATTCGTTTGATTTGCGGCCTTGACCAGATCCACTTGCTTGTTGCGGTCGCCGGATTAAAATAATACAGCGCATTACCGGACGGATCCCAGCCATTGATCGCATCGAGGACGGCTTTTTTTGCCGTATCATTCGGCGCAAGCCAGATCTGCCCGTCGGAAACACAGGTAAACGCACCCGGTTCGAAAATCACCCCCGAGATGGTGTTTGGAAAAGACGGGCTGTCAATACGGTTTAAAATAACAGCCGCCACGGCCACCTGCCCTTCATACGGTTCGCCGCGCGCCTCCCCGTAAACCGCTTGCGACAAAAGGCGAATATCGTTTTGCGAAAATCCGTTCGGCACATTGGTAGCGGTTTGGACGGGTTTTTTGGCTGCCGTTTTCGGTGCCTGCTTTTTTGTGCCGCCGTAATACGTGAATTTTTTCCCGCTTGCAACCATGGACTTTACGTATGCCGCATCGTATTTTGACGCTTTGACGAGTTTCGCTTTGACGCCCGGGCCGGCGAGGCCGTCAACAGGCATTCCGTATGCCTTCTGGAAATTTCTTAAAGCCCAGTAAGTGCTGTAACCAAACACCCCGTCAATCGTTCCTTTATAGTAACCGATGTACTGCAGCCTCGCCTGCAGTTCAATCACATCATCCCCGACCGCTCCTTTTTGAATCACCTGATTCGAAAACGCCCGGGCCGTCCCGCTTGTGCCAAAAGAAAACAAGGCCAATACGGCACAAAGCAGCAACATGTATTTTAAGCGATTTTTTCCAATCATACCGCACCCCCCAAAAACTTTAAGCATTATCCGTAGTTTCTGGAGAAGGCGGCAATTTTATGCAAGACATAAAAAAACAACCGGCGATTGATCCGGTTGTTTTGCCCATTATCATAATTGTTGTGTCCCTGCCGCATCCTGCGCAAAATGTTTGGCAGAAAGGCTGTGCGCCTGCTTTGCTTTTTTCAGGCCGAGCCACCAAAGCCCGAGCATAAACGGTACCATAAAATACAGCCATTTTTGCTGGGTGAGCATGATCCAGTCGTAAAAACCGTGCAGGATCACCGGCACCATAAAAGAAAAAAGGAACCAGCACTTTTTGCGCGGGGAGAATCTGGATTTTCCCATATAAAAGCCCATCATGACACCGAAAATGGCATGGCTTGATACAGGAAGAAGCGCACGCCCGAACGCCAGGTCAACGCCGCCCGAAAAAAGCGATAAAATATTTTCGAGCGTGGCAAATCCGAGCGAGACGCTGACGCCGTAAACGATGCCGTCAAAAGGTTCATCAAATTCCCGGTTAAAAAACACAATAGCGGCCAAACACAGCCACTTGCAAAGTTCCTCCGGCAAAGCGGAATGGAGGAAAGCATGCCAGATGCTGCCCGAAAAGAGATGCTCCCGTTCGAGGATAAACTGCAAAAACATGACCGGCAGCGTGATAAGCGCACCGTATAAAAACGCTTTTGCAACAACAAGTATCGGCTCAGGCTCAAACTGGTCCCGCAAATAAAAATAGCATAGCAGGGCAAGTCCGGGGGCGATGCCGGCTGACAAAAGGACAAGCATATCGAAACCTCGCTTTTTGTAAAAATCAAATGATCCGTGCAGAGTTTTGTTTTCATCGTAACATGAAAAAGCCGGAAAAGAAATACTGCCCCCCCGAAAAAACCTTTAATTTCCTTTTTGCAAGAGAGCCTCCCGTTTTTTGATCTCAGCGGCAATCACACCGCCATGGAAACGCCCGTTTTCAATAAAAATCTCATTGGCATTGTTTCCAGCAGCAAGCACGCCCGCAATAAAAATTCCTTCAACATTCGTTTCCATTGTCTCTTCTTTGTAATGTGGGCGGCCTGTTTCCGGATCGACGCCCACTCCCATTTTCCGCAAAAACGAATGATCCGGATGATAACCGACCATCGCAAATACAAAATCATTCCGGATCTCTTTCACTTCTCCGCCCGCTTCGTATACAACGCTCTGTTCTTTAATTTCTTTCACGTGCGCCTGAAATTCCATTTTCACTTTCCCGTGGCGGATAAGCGAATCAAATTCCGGCAATATCCACGGTTTAATGCTTTCGGAATAATGATCGCCGCGGTACAGCACGGTCACGCGGGCGCCCGCCTTGTGAAGTTCAATGGCGGCGTCCACAGCAGAGTTTTTTCCGCCGATCACGCAAACATCGGTGTCAAAAAACGGATGGGCTTCTTTAAAATAATGGTACACTTTGTTTAAATCTTCCCCCGGGACATCCAGCCTGTTCGGATTGTCGTAATAGCCGGTTGCGATGACCACATAAGGCGTCTCATATTGGCCTTTTGTCGTCGTAACGATAAAGGTTCCGCGTTTCTTTTCGACACGGAGCGCTTCTTCAAACCGGTGGATGCGAAGGGCCTTCAGTTTCGCCACTTCGCGGTAGTATGTAAGCGCCTGGTTGCGCTTCGGCTTTAAATTTTCGGTAATAAACGGCACATCGCCGATTGCAAGCCGGTCGCTTGAACTGAAAAAAGTCTGGTGCGTCGGATAACGGTAAATCGCATTGACGACATTTCCTTTTTCCAGTATAAGCGGATGTTTCCCGATTTCCTGCAGGCTGATTGCAGCAGCCAATCCGCAAGGGCCGCCGCCAATAATGATACAATCTTCTTTTCGCATGTTTGTCCACTCATCCTTTTTTCGTATCTTCCTTTTCGTTTTCATCCATTTATTTAAAAATCTCCCACCGTGAACACGACAGGAGATTTCAGCCTTCTTCTTCTAAAACCTGTAAAGCCCCGTTTGCCGCCCGGCTGGAGCCGGCTTTCGGAAACTCTAAATCCAGCCTCTGAACCGCGAAGCTTCCGCCACTCTTCTTACACCGATCATATAAGCGGCAAGCCGCATGTTCACCCGGCGTGAGCGGGAAGTATTGTAGACCGTATTAAACGACTGGACAAGCACTTTTTCAAGTTTTTCTTCCACTTCTTCCTCCGTCCAGTAATACCCCTGGTTATTCTGTACCCATTCAAAATACGAAACCGTGACGCCCCCGGCAGATGCAAGCACATCCGGAACGAGCAGAATGCCGCGGTTGGTTAAAATTTCGGTTGCTTCAAGCGTTGTCGGGCCGTTTGCTGCTTCCACCACAATTTTCGCCCGGATATTATGGGCGTTTTCTTCTGTAATTTGGTTTTCAATGGCGGCCGGAACGAGAATATCGCAATCCAGTTCAAGCAATTCCTTGTTCGTAATCGTATTTTTAAACAGGGTTGTAACCGTCCCGAAACTGTCGCGGCGGTCGAGCAAATAGTCAATATCAAGGCCTTCCGGATCATGCAGCGCGCCGTATGCGTCGGATATGCCAATCACTTTTGCGCCCGCATCATGCATAAATTTTGCAAGGAAACTTCCGGCATTGCCGAACCCCTGAATGACAACCCTGGCGCCTTTTAAATCAATCCCTTTTTTTCTGGCCGCCTCGCGAATGCAGATGGTTACCCCTTTGGCCGTAGCGGATTCGCGGCCGTGCGAACCGCCAAGCACAAGCGGTTTTCCTGTGATAAAGCCCGGCGAATTAAATTCGTCGATCCGGCTGTATTCATCCATCATCCAGGCCATTATTTGCGAATTTGTAAACACGTCCGGTGCCGGAATGTCTTTCGTCGGACCGACAATCTGGCTGATCGCCCGGACATAGCCGCGGCTCAAATTCTCGAGCTCGCGGAAAGACATTTTCCGCGGATCGCAGATGATGCCGCCTTTTCCTCCCCCATACGGCAGATTCACAATGCCGCATTTTAGCGTCATCCATATAGACAAGGCTTTCACTTCATTTTCCGTCACATCCGGATGAAACCGGACGCCTCCTTTTGTCGGGCCGACAGCATCATTGTGCTGCGCGCGGTACCCCGTAAAAATCTTAACCGTACCATCATCCATTCTGACGGGAATTTTAACCGTTAACATACGGACCGGCTCTTTTAAAAGTTCGTATACTTCTTCAGGGTATCCAAGCTTTTCAAGAGCTTCGTGAATAATTGTCTGTGTCGATTTCAGCACATCTCGACTTGCTTCCATTGTTTGATGATCTGCGCCCTTTTCGGCTGCCATTATCGCAAACCTCCTAGATACGAAAGAAATATCTGCTATCAAATTTAGTATACAACTTTCCCCAGCAGATGAAAACCTGAAAAAACATGGCGGACGGTTACGGGAAATGCTTCAGGAGTTCCGCAAGCGCATTTTCCTCAAACACCGCGATCCCGTATTCCCGGACCATAAACGGGGAAATCCGGGCGCGCTCGCCGTATTCAAGAATAAGCGGCGCATTTTGTGTTCCCGGTTTTTGCAGCAAATAATACTGGTCTTCGAATATATAAAGGCTGCACGCGGAAATCCGGCCGATCTGGTTTAAAAAGCCCGCAAGCGCAATCACTTCCTCAATCGATGGAAAAAAGTAGGCTTCTTCCTGTTCCAGCGTTTCCGGATCCGCCCATTCGCCCGGATCCGCGTCGTCCGCTTCGCCCACTGTCAGAATAAACACCAATTCCTGGACATTAAATGAATAGATTTCAATGGTCAGCATATCGCTTTCGCCGACATGGTAAGCCTGATCCGCCAACTCCAGCATTTCTTCAAATAAATGATTCCAAATGGGCGAGTCGAGATCGTTTTCCATAATACCGCGTTCCGATAACTCTTCAAACGTAATGGAGTATTTAATTTTATTGGATGAAATCCGTTCCAGCTTCATTGATTTCCGCCCCCTGCATACGGATCTTACCTTATCGTATGCGGAAGGGGAAAGATGGTTCATGATGGCCGCCTGCTGCTTTCGATCGTAATTAAATGGGCTTCCGGTTTTGCACAAAGCCTGAGTGGAACAAGTGTCGTGCCGTAACCGTTGCTTATGAGGTGGATGACATTGCGCACTTTTCTCACCCCGCCGCGCCTGTAACGGCTAAGGCCGAGAATACGAATCTGCCCGCCGTGCGTATGGCCGCTCAGCATCACATCGATATTGTCCCATTCATGAAGCTGGTGGATCATTTTCGGGTTATGGCTGATTAAAATCCGGAGATCGTCCGGCTGCACCGATTGAAGTGCTTCATCGAGATTTTCGTTTTCCGTCGTCAAATCATCCACGCCGATCAGCGCAATTCGTTTTTTCCCGTTTACATATACAAAATCCGCCGCGTTGCGCAGCGTGCGGACGCCGGTTCTGGCAAAAACGGTCGCGAGCGCTTCGCCGTCCGCTTCATAATCATTATTTCCCCACACAAAAAATACCGGGCCAATTTTTTTCAGCAACCGCAAATTTTCCTCTGTTCTGGAAAGCGGAACCCCCTTTTCCAGCAAATCTCCCCCGATTATTGCAAATCGTGCTTCTCCTGTTGCCTCTTCGACCAGCCTGGGATCAATTTTGCGCCGGTGGATATCAGAAATAAAGAAAAAAGTGCACGGCTCCTCTCCGGCCGGATACTCATCAAGCAAAAACCGGTGCCGGATGAGCCGATTTAACGATGCTTCATAATGCATATACATCAATAAAACAATGCCAAGCAAAAAGGCAATCGATAAAAATGCAAACATACACGAGTGCTCCTGTTCCGCCGGGTGCTGGCCGGCACAAACGAAATTTTCTGCAATCCCTATCCGTATTATATCTTAATCATGGCAGATAGAAAGCATTCCGGCATTGTTTTTGACATAGCGGGAGAGAACCGCACATAAAATGAAAAAGACTTTTAAATGTCAGGAGGACTGAGATGAAAAACCATTATAAAACGTATCATCCCTTTATCGGACCGTTTGACCCCTGCCCGCCGATAACCGAAAAAGTTTACTCCACCCCGCCGAATTTGTATTTAGGGTTTCAGCCCCCGAACCTTCCGCAATTTGCACCGCAGGAAGCGTTAAGGCGCGGGACGCTTTGGAGGCCGCTTTATGACCCGTATTACAGCCCTTATGAACGGGCAAAGGAGGAAAACGATTGAAGCAGCTGCCAAAAGAGTATTACACAAGGCTTGAAGAACTGCAGGCCCTTGATTTTGCACTTGTGGAACTGAACCTTTATTTGGATACCCATCCCGATGACCAGGCAGCGATCGAACAGTATAACACTTTTGTCCATGCCAGGAAAAAAGTCAAAAGAGCATTTGAAAAACAGTTCGGGCCGCTGACAAATTTCGGGCACAGCTATTCGCCAACGCCTTTCCAGTGGAAAGAGCCGCCGTGGCCATGGCAGGTATAAGCAAATAAAGGAGGAAACCGTACATGTGGATCTATGAGAAAAAATTGCAATATCCCGTCCGGGTCTCAAGCTGTAACCCGAGACTTGCGAAACTTTTAATCGAGCAGTACGGCGGAGCGGACGGAGAGCTTGCGGCAGCGCTCCGGTATTTGAACCAGCGCTACACCATCCCAGATAAAGTGATGGGGCTTTTAAATGATATCGGCACGGAAGAACTGGCCCATCTTGAAATGATTGCGACGATGGTCTTAAAATTAACAAAAGATGCCACACCGGATCAATTGATTGCTGCCGGCCTTGACGCGCATTATGTGGACCATGATAAAGCGCTCCATTATCATAATGCCGCAGGAGCCCCGTGGACAGCTACCTATATCCAGGCAAAAGGGGATCCGATTGCCGATATTTATGAAGACATTGCCGCCGAGGAAAAAGCGCGGGCTACGTATCAATGGATCATCAATTTAAGTGACGACCCTGACCTAAATGACGGGCTCCGCTTTTTAAGGGAGCGGGAGATTGTCCACTCGCAGCGGTTCCGCGAAGCCGCGCAAATTTTAATGGAAGAAAGAGACAGAAAAAAAATTTTTTAGAAGATGCCGGGGCATCTTCTTTTTTTCGGCGGCTTTTAGTCTCCGTACCTGTTCCGGTGAATGGCTACTTGTTCTCGTGGTATAAATTAATATCAAACTCTTTTTGCATCATTTCGAATACAAGGTGGCGATCCTTCCAGCTTTCCCCTTTCCATAAATCTTTGCTTTTATCAATAATTTCGCAGCGGAGCGCATGGAATTCTTTTTCAGCCTTTTCCCGCTTGTCAAACAAGATTTTACTCATGCCCCAAAACGCGGCGGCCAAGAGCAGGAAAAACAGCTGAAACGGGCTTTCTGAAATGCCGGAGAAAACGGAGAACATGGAATCGGCATTTTCAAAAGAACGGTAAACATAGTAAGCCCATGCGCATGTGTAGAGCATGCTTGTCCAAAGAAAAACAAGATGCCGCATCCGAAGCCGGTCAAATTTTTTTTTGCGTTTGACGACACCCTGTAACATCTGCTTTGTCGCCGCATCTGTCCCTTTTAGCCCGGTGATGGACGGCTCCATATTGATCCCTCCCTCACTCTACTATATGCGGCAAGGGACAGATCCATGACAAGCAGGCAGCTGCCCTGTCCTGAAATTTCGCCGGCAGATTCTCCTCTTTTTGGGGCGCCATTTATCGCGGGATGGGCATCTATCTGAAAAACAAAAACGTATAACAGATGTAAACGGCAATTGGCACTAAAATAAAAATGACAGCCAATAGGTTCACAAGCGGCAACCGGGAGCGGGATTCCTTTTCGGTACTTTTCCGCTTTTCTGCCCGCGAAACGGCCGCCGCCGTTTGTTTCTCCGTTTTTTCCTTTGCTTTGCCGGCCGGTTCAAGCTTTTGCCGCCGTTTTTCCATTTCAATGATATATTTTTCGTCTGACATGGCTTCCCCTTCCCCACATCCGGACTAAATCCCCTGTTTTTTGATGCGGATACCTAGTAAACAATCGATTGTAAAATGCATGATGATGACCGCCGGAAGATTTTCATGAGAAAGCACATAAACGGCACCAATCCAAAAACTCAAAAGCAGCACATTCGCGATTAAATACCAGTGGCCAAAATACCGGATATGCATGAGTGCAAAAATAAGGCTTGCTGCCGGCAATCCAAAATGCGTCTGGATGGCGCCCCGAAACAAGAGCTCTTCCGCCACCGCGATCAGCGCCGTTAAAGCAATAATAGACGGAACCGAACGGGTTTTAAAAATCCGCTCATTCACGCCCCCGTCATCATAATACGCTTTCGGGAGCCATTTCATGAGCAAAGTATCCGCAAAAACGACAGCAACTCCGTTTAATAAACCGTATGCACATTTCGCAAATGACATACGAAAGTGCTGAAAAAATGCTTTGCCATCCGGAAATAACAGAAATCCGAGCAAAGCGGCAGCAAACAGGAGAATCAGCTGTGTCAAAATTAAGTGAAAAGTAAGTTCCCGGTCTGTGAGTTCCTTGATCAAATCCGCCTGTTTTCTTCGTGCCATTTTTGTTCCCCTTTTCTGAATAGGTCCTGCAAAAGCAATTCCCATGCAGGAACGGTTTCGAGGGTGCCCCCGCTTTTTTGATTGCTTTCATATAAGGCTGTTTCAAGGCCGCAAATGTCACAGCACGCTTCATTGCCAGCAGCGGGCGGTTCACCGAAATACCGTAAAATTTCCGAGCGGCGGCATGACGAAGACCGGACCATCTGCACCATTTCCTTTAACTTCCGGCGCTTGTACGCCATCCGCTCGTTCCGGATGGCTGCAACCTCCCGGGTCCATGCTTCTTCCGGCAGGTTAAGCACTCTGTGGTGCAGCAGAAACCGGAGTTGCGGTTCCGTGCATCCAAGCGCCGCCCCGGCTTCCTTCAAATCTCCTTTCCATCTGCTGAAAGCGGCCAATTGTGCATCAGTCGGAAGCTCAGCCTCGATCAGCTGAAGCGGGAGCCGTTCATCCCCTTCCGTATACAAAAGGACGGCAATGCTCGGAAGCCCGTCCCGCCCGGCTCTGCCGATTTCCTGCAGATAGGCTTCCATCTGCAACGGCAGGTGAAAATGGATGACAAAGCGGATATCTGCTTTGTCCACCCCCATGCCAAACGCGCTTGTCGCACAAATGATCTTGATCTGTCCGTAAATAAACTGCTGCTGGATCAAAATTCTTTGCTCCTGGTCGATGCCGCTGTGATAGGCGGCCGCTTCGGCGATTCCCTCCTGCCTTAACCGCGCCGCCATTTCCTCAGCCGCCTTTTTGCTTGAAAAATAGATGATGCCGGGCTTCTGCAAGTTTTTCGCATAGGCAACTAGTTTTTCCTCTTTTTCGCGGTATGAAGGAATCCGGTCTATTTTAATGGCGATATTGGGCCTGTTGACAGAATAAATAAACCGGTTTGGGTCTTTTAAGCCAAGATACTTGCAAATATCGTCCCTCACCTGTTCTGTTGCTGTGGCGGTCAGAGCTAGGGTAAGCGGTGTGCCCAATTGTTTCCGGACTTCGCCAAGGTTTAAGTATTCCGGCCTGAAATCATGACCCCACTGGGAAATACAATGCGCTTCATCGACTGCAAAGAGCGCAGTCCGGATGGTTTTTAATTTTCCGAGGACATAGCGGTTGTGCAGCATCTCCGGCGAGACAAAGATGAATTTGAAAGCGCCCAGATGTGCAAGGGCCGCTTCCCGCTCCGGACCGGTTAAAAACGAATTTAACGCAACCACACTTTTTTCGCCGCGCATTTTCATCTGCTCTGTCTGGTCCTGCATGAGCGATAAAAGCGGGGAAACGATGATGCAGGACCCGTCCAGCAAATAGGCAGGCAACTGGTAGCATAAAGATTTTCCGGTACCGGTCGCAAGCATCGCCAGTGTATCTTTGCCGTCCAGCAGTGAACGGATGACTTCTTCCTGCCCCGGCCGGAATGCGCTGAACCCGAACTTACTTTTCAAAAAACTTAAAAGATCCACTGCGGCCCATCCTTTCTGCCAATACAAGGCGAATATGGAAATACGGGATGTCCCCTACTTTTTCTTTAATCGGTTTTAATTTCTTCGTATTTAAATCAGCGGCTGCCTGGATGATCTTTTGTTCTTCATCCTTTGGCACATACCGGTTCAGTGGAAAATCCGGGACCGTTAACGCGATTTCAATCAAATGGTCTTCAATCGTGCTTTGTTTTAACCCTCTCAGCGTGCTGATTTCCGCAATCGTTTTCCCTTGCTTCAAGAAGCCGAATGTCACCGCGGCAGACCGGGTCAGTGGCAAGGCCTTTTGCACATCGTGAAGCATTTGGTATAAATACCGGAATGTTTCAGGATCTCCAAGGATGCGCCGGACGATAAAATGAAGCAAATGCAAAAATCGGTACCAGTACTCTACAGGATCAAGGTGCAGGGCGGAGGCAGCCTGCGTGATCGTATATCCGATCCGGCCCGCACCCGTCAACCGAAGGACAAAAATTTCAGGCTTTTCCGGCGGGCTGCCGGAAAACAGGCTGTAAAATTCACGGTACAGATGCTCCGCTAACGCAATCCTGCTTTTTGCATGCTGTTTCAGCCAGTTTTTTGCCCAAGCCTGAAGAGCCGGGTCCCTTTGAACCGGATAATATACTTTATTTCCATACACTAAGTTGGATACGGCCTGGGTAATGAGATTCAACCTTTTCCAAAACAGATTTGCCGAATCCTGGTATTTCAAGCCGTCCAGGTAAGGAAACCGTTCTTCCATCCTGCCGGTTGCCAAAAGCAGGGCAGCACCTTTTTCTGTGACCACGCAGGCATCCGGGCCGCTTTTTTGCAGCAACCCGGCTTTTAATAGGGCCTCTACTTCGCGTGTGAAAGCCTCACGGGAAATAAATGGAAACGTTTGAAAGAGCCTGCCAATCTTGAAAAAATGGGAATCCTGGATCGTCTGTGCTGATTTTTTGCCGTTTAATAGATGAAAAACAGCATAAGGGGTGCGTTCTCCATTCAGGTTGCTGAAGCAATCCAGCAATACAGCCTGTAAAAAAGGCATCTGAATCCTCTCCTGTTCTTTAGCTGAAAAAAGGGGGAAGTGCAAGGAAAAATCGGGGGTTGGTTCTATTTTAACATGGAAACAGGCGATTTGTTTACCATTTTTTTCATTGATTCGACAGGTTTCACGAACTCCGCCAGCCCGCTATTGAAATAAGAAAAAAAGAGTTTTAAAATGAAGGAGAAACACCGGCATGCCTTCGTGCACATGACGAGGCTGCCTGTTTTTCTTTTCTGCCATGATTGAACAACGAGGAGGAATCAAAATGGCAAAGTTTACAATCGTGGACAAAGATACATGCATCGCTTGCGGCGCTTGTTCCGCCAGCGCTCCTGATATTTTCGACTATGACGATGAAGGGCTTTCTTTCGTGATTTTGGATGATAATAAAGGCACTGCGGAAGTCCCGGAAATATTGGAAGATGACCTGATGGATGCCTTTGAAGGATGCCCGACAGAATCGATTAAAGTTTCCGACAAGCCTTTTGATGGCGATCCGTTAAAATACGAATGAAAAAAAGCAGGCCGTTTGAGCCTGCTTTTTTTCATATTCTTTTTCCCCCAATGGCGGATGCTTTGTCAATCCAATTTTTCATTTTTGTAAACATGAGCATAAACAAAGCCGTCACGATGAGGCCTTTCACAAGATTAAAAGGCAGCACGCCCGCCACAATATACGCTTTTACATTCCCGACCGAAAAGTTCATGAAGTACAGGTAAGCCGGTAAAATGACGAAATAATTTAAAATGCTCATACATACCGACATGGATACCGTGCCAGTGACTAGACCTACAGTCATGCCTTTTTTTGTCCGCATCCGTTTGTAAATGAGATATGTCGGCAGGACGAACAGCATCCCTGCAAAAAAGTTTGCCACATTCCCGATCGGTACCCCTGCTTCACTGCCGAGTGATAAATAATTCAGGATATTTTTGATTAGTTCCGCTACAACAGAAGCCATCGGCCCGTAAAGAAGGGCTGCCACCAATACCGGAATGTCGCTGAAGTCCACTGTTAAAAACGATGGAAAAGGCGGAACCGGAAATTTAATAAACATCAGCATAAAAGCCAGAGCACTGAGCAACGCGACCGCAACGAATTGCTTTACATCCCATTTCTTCATTTAAACTTCCTCTCTCCTTGTGACCGATTTATCATCAAAGGAAGAAAGGTGCCGCGGACCAAAATGAAAAGCCCCTGACAAAATGTCGGGGGCTTTGTAATAGGCGAGTCCAAATAAGCGTTTAATACGTCATTAAACACTGGCAACCTTTATCTTCTCCCATCCAGACTATACTGTCGGTTTTGGAATTTCACCAAATCCTGCCGGAAATCCGGCTCGCGGACTGAAAGGCAACTGCCTTATCACCGCCGGTCGGGAATCTCACCCAGCCCCGAAGATAAATCGTATGAAATTTTGATTACAAGCTTATTATACATGCCGGCTGCCATTTTGTGAAGCATTCCGCACCACTTTCATTCATTTTTTATTTTCAGCACCTGGCCGGCCATAATCCGGTCCGACCGCAATTTGTTCCAGCTTTTCAGCCTTCCCACGCTCGTATGAAAATGGAGGGCAATGTTCCAGAGCGTGTCGCCTTTTTTCACAGTGTAAGCTGCAGGCTGAGGGACGGTGGAAGCAGCAAAAACCCCGTAAGGATCATGGGTCTTGGCGGAAACCGTCTGGCCCGGCGCGCCTGGTCCGAAGATCAAAAACGGGTCAATGGCGTTTTTCTTATCCGGCGTCCATGGCCCGTTATGCACTTCAAAATGAAGATGGATACCAGTTGAATGGCCGGTCGAACCCATATAGCCGACCACCTTTCCTTTTTCAACATGCTGCCCCGCTCTCACTGCCCTTCCGGCAAGATGGGCGTAAACCGTTTCATAACCGGACGGATGGCGGATAAAAACAACATGGCCGTAGGATGCGGACAGATAGGAACGGGTAACGGTACCTTCTTGGGCGCTGAATACTTTTGCGCGGTATCTTCCGGCAATATCAAGCCCTTTATGTGTGCCGTATCTTGTGTTAAATGTGTCGGAGATCGTCCCTGCCGCCGGAAAAATCCAGTCTTTTGTCGCTTCATGGATAACCGACCCGGATGCGGCTACGTCATTTGCCGAACAGGCAAACCCCAGGCATGCAGCTGTCAATGAAACGAAAAGGCATATTTTGATGTATGCCGGCAATTGATCCACCCCATTTTCATTTTTTCAATTCCGTTTCAAGCAAAGCCATCTTCTAAGATGCGCAAAAAACGGGAAAATATACAAAAAAAGGCAGACCCGGCGCAGAGGTCAGCCTTTTTTTGGAAGGAAAAATGAAAAGGTGGTCCCTTCCCCTAATTTGCTTTTGACAAAGATCCGGCCACCATGCCCTTCGACAATGTTTTTGGCAATCGCAAGGCCCAGCCCTGTTCCCGATTTGCCGCGCGTCCTTGCTTTATCCGCTTTGTAAAAGCGTTCAAATACAAACGGCAAATCCTCATCCGGTATACCGGATCCGTTGTCTTCGACGTGTACATATACGCCGCCGGGTGCTTCTTCCTCTTTTACTTTGACGTAACCGTTCGGGGAAGTATGCCGGAGGGCGTTATCAATTAAATTCGTCAGCACCTGTTCAATTCTGTCGGCATCGATTTCAAGGGTGAGATCGCTGTCCGAAGTCTCGCAAACGAGGTCGATTCCTTTTTCTTTCGCGATGCCGTTAAATTTATGTGTCACTCTTTCAATGAAACTGTTAAATGAGACCGGCTCCATTCTGAACGAAAAATGCCCTGCTTCCATTCTTGCCAGATCGAGCAGCTCATTGACAAGCCGGCCGATCCTTAGCGTTTCATCGTAAATGATTTTGGCAAATTCTTTCTTTTCTTCTTCACTTGCCGCAATATCATCAATGATCGCTTCGCTGTATCCCTGCAACATGGCAACCGGCGTCCGCAATTCGTGCGAAACGTTTGCGATAAAATCATCGCGCAGCTTGTCCAGCTTCCGTTCTTCCGTCATATCGCGGATAATGGTGACAACGCCGCGGATCCGGGACAAATTATAAAGCGGGCTTGCAATCATAACATAGTACCGGCCGTTGATTTCAATTTCATCCGTCTGTTCTTTCTCCGTTTCGACCACTTTCGCAAGCAATGCGGACAACCCTTCAGGAAGCGGGGCGTCTTTTGCAGCCTGGTTATGATACCAGTTTTGAAGAAACATCTCAGCCGGCGGGTTCATGATTAAAATGGCACCGTCCCGGTTAAAGGTCAAAACACCGTCGGCCATGCTGCTTAAAATATTCCGCAGCTGCTCTTTTTCCTGCTTTAAGGCGTCCATATTAAATTTAAGCTGTCGCCCCATCGTATTAAAAGCGGTGGCCAGTTCCCCGATTTCATCACGGGTTAAAATCGGCACCTTTTTGTCAAAACGCCCTTTTGCCACTTCAAAAGCCGCTTCCCGCATTTTATGCAATGGCCCGCCAATCCTTTTTGAAAGGAAGAAAGCAAAGCCGGTCGTTAAAATAATGGCAATGCCTGCACCGAGCAAAATGATTTTTGTCGTTTGCCGCGTCATTTCCTGAAGCACTTCCAATGACTGGTAAACAAATACCGCGCCCGGTTCTTCCCCCTTCACATGAAGCGGGACGGCCGTCACAATCACATGATGGTACTTATTGCGGGAAGACCCGCCAGAAGGGGTTAACTCTTTGCTCACTTTCTTCTTTTCGCTAAACACTTGGGACAGCTGCTTGTCCTTTAAAATCGACGCGTACGGGATCCCTTTGTATGATTTGGAACCGGACGGATAAAAGATATCATTTTTGCGGTAAACGATCATGACTTTCTCGTTTTGGTCCAGAACGCCGAGGGCAATTTCTTTCCCGATCTTTCCGCTTGGGTGCTCCTCCATAATCCTCGAGATTTTTTGCGCCGTATTAGACAAATCCTGCTCAATCTGATTGATATGGTATTCTTCAAAAAACTTGAGCAACAGTACCGTCAGGATGAGCAGAACGCAGGCAACCATCAGCAGAATGGTCATCCACAGTTTCCCGACAACCGTCCGCCAAATTCTCATTCCGGCGCAACCTCAAATTTATACCCGACGCCCCAGACGGTAACGATCATTTTAGCCGCGTTTTCGCTCACTTTATTCAATTTTTCCCGCAAGCGTTTGACATGCGTATCCACCGTACGGAGATCACCGAAAAATTCATAATGCCATACTTCTTTTAAAAGCTGTTCGCGGTCAAACACTTTATCCGGAGATTTGGCGAGAAAATAAAGCAGCTCATACTCTTTCGGGGTCAGATTGACTTCCTTTCCGTCCGCTGTGACGCGGTGAGCATCATTGTCGATGGTAATATGCGGGAAAACGACAATGTCTTTTGCTTTTGTATCCGCGTTTAAGAAACCCGTTTGCAACGACCGGCGGAGCAGGGCTTTCACCCGCAGTACCACTTCGCGCGGGCTGAAAGGTTTTACAATATAATCATCCGCGCCAACTTCAAATCCTTCCACCCTGTTGGCTTCTTCGCCTTTAGCCGTCAGCATGATCACGGGCGTCATTTTCTTTTCGTGCAATTCCTGGCACACTTCAATGCCGTCTTTGCCCGGCATCATAATATCGAGCAAAATGCAGCTGTAGTCTTTTTCAAGCGCCATTTTCAAAGCGGTATCGCCGTCTTCCGCTTCATCTATCGTGTAATTTTCCCTTTCCAAATACATTCGTAACAGGCGCCGGATCCTTTCTTCATCATCAACCACTAAAATTTTTACATCCTCATCCATGGCTATTCCTCCTCAGTCAATATCAGCCGCCTGCTGCGAGCAAGATTCATCCAGCCGGTAAAATCCTTGCGGGCTTCCCGGGGCCATGCAAGCCGCCCGCATCCCCGGGTGGGGCTCCCGGGGATGCGCAGGATTCAAAAGCTTACAAAATCAGGCATACGAATGCAGCCCAGCAATGACAAGATTTACTGCAATCAGGTTAAACAGAATAATGGCAAAGCCAATGACGGCCAGCCAGGCGGATTTTTCACCTTGCCAGCCTTTTGACATGCGCAAATGGAGAAAAGCGGCATAAAACAGCCACGTAACCAGTGCCCACACTTCTTTCGGGTCCCAGCTCCAAAATTTGCTCCAGGCAATTTGTGCCCAGATCATCGCAAAGATTAACGCGCCGAGCGTAAACACCGGAAACCCGATCAATACCGAACGGTAGCCGATCTCATCCATTAAATCCGCATTTATATTTTTGGTGAGCGGTTTTAACAGCGCGCCGATCCGCTTTCTGGCCGCCAACCGGACCAGCACGTAAAGAATGATGCCGCTCAAAACAGACCAGAGCACCGTGTTCAGTTTGACGGCATTGATAAAGGCCGGCACATAAAACCACGGCGTCATTCTCCCAGCTGTTAAAAGTTCCCCGCCATGCGGCCCGATAACAGCCGGCATATGGTAGACGAGGGCATTTTCCCCCGTGTTTTTTGCCCCGTTACGGTCAATCCAGCTGAAATCCGCTTTGTAATGAAACAAGCCGAAAGCGGATTTTGCGACAATAAAACCGGCGATGCAGATTAAACAAAGCATAACAAATTCCAGCCAGAAAGTCTGCCGGTTTGATTTTTGCTGATCAGTGCTTTTCACAAGGTAAATCAGCCCGGCAGCAAAACTGACAGCAAGAATGGCCTCCCCGGCGGCCGCCGTTGTCACATGAATCTGCAGCCAGTAGCTCCTGAGAGACGGCACGAGCGGATTGATGTCTTTCGGGAACATGCTTGCATAGGCAATCAAAAGAAGTGCAACCGGCAAAGCAAACAGCCCGAGCACCGCACTCCTGTAAAGAAAATAAATGACCATAAAGGCTCCAACAAGCATCATACCAAAAAAAGTAGTGAATTCAAATAAATTACTTACAGGGGCATGCCCGGATGCGATCCACCTTGTAATAAAATAACCGGCCTGGCAAATAAACCCCGCAACCGTTGCGAAGATCGCAAAATTTCCCCACTTCGTTTTTTGCGGCCCAGTGCTTCCCTGTCCCTTTTTCGGTGTGCGGATCGCGCCGCCAAACAGTAAAGTGCCGATTAAATACAAAAGAAATGCGGCGAACAACAACCGGCTGCTCGTTTCGACCAGATTTTCCAATTTTCCCCCTCCTCATCCGATTGCTCCTGTCTGTTTAAGCCGTATGGGCCTGTTGCGGATTCTTCCGTTCTTTTCTGTCAACAAGCGCCGGCATGCCGGATGCGCTGAGCACCCATTCCAGCTCCCTTTTTAGCCCGTACCAGTTTTTATTTGTATGGGCTGCCAAAAGCACGGCGCCTTTCTCCCGCTTCAGCCAGAAACGGCGGTGATTCCAGTACGCGCCTTGAATAACCCCGATCATAAAGATCGCGCCCCCAACGGCCAGTACCCAGAGCGTCTCGTCTTTTCTTACGGCCAAAGCAGAAACATTCCGCGTTTCAAGCCCGGCAAAAGCCAGCTTGTAGTCATTTTTTCCGAGCGGTTCCACAGTCTGACGGATGGCAACAAAGCTTTTTTCCCCTTTCGGATGCTCCGGCGAAATTAAGCTAAAAAGAAAAGCAGGATTGTTTGGAATATACGAATCCGTTTGCGGCTCCCCGTTTTTGGCAAACCCTGTAAACGAAGGATAGTAGCCGAGCAGCTTGACTTTATAGCCGTTTCCGAGCGGGTACTCCGCCTTTGGATGGTACAGGTCAATTTTAAGTTTGCCGTATATTTTTTTATTCGACTTCTTCTCAAAAGCAAAAGACATCGCCTGGAATTCATCCAGCTTGTAATCCATTTGATACACGGCGTAATGTCCGAATTTCAAAGGCTTATTGACCTGGATGCGGTAGAATTTCACTTTTTTAAGCGGGGCGTCTTCCCCTAAAACGCGCTTTTTCCCCTGCTTGTAAAGCACGGCATCCGTCTCGAAATTTTTCGCAACATTGCCGACCCTATTCAGTGCCGATTCAAAATTTTGATTGTCTTTTTTGCTGTAAACTTGCAGCTTGAATTGCTTGTTCAGGAGCACATACTGCCCGTTTGTGCCGGGGAGCACCGCTTTTTCTCCTTCCCTCACCCAGACCAGTTCATCGACATACATGCCGGGAACAAAGCGGAGCATAGAGCCGCAAAGAAAGATGATCAATCCGATATGGTTGACGTACGGCCCCCAGCGGGAAAACCGATTTTTCTCGGCAAATAAGTTCCCGCCTTCTTCGCGGATTTTATAATGTTTCGCTTCAAGCCGGTGTTTGACCTGTGCATAAGCGGCGTCATCGATGGCCCCTTCCTTTTTCACGTACAGGCGCTGCCGCTTCAGAAACCCTTCATGGCGCGCTGCTTTCTGGTTTGAGAGGGCGCGGCGCAGCGGGATAAAGCGGTCAAGGCTGCAAATGACGAGCGAAACGCCGATCAGGGCGATGAAAAGCAGATACCACCAGGAATTGTACAGGTTATCAAATCCGAGCGTATACCAGAGCTTGCCGAACCAGCCGTACTGATTCTCGTAATACTCGGACGGGTCGACATTGGAAGGGATATAGTCGGCCTGGGGCAGCACAGTGCCGAGTGCTGACGCAATTAACGTCAGGACAATCAGCCAGACACCGGTTTTTACGGACGAAAAAAAATTCCAGATTTTATCCACCGGCGTTTTTTTATACACTTGCGACCTGCGCGCGCTTCCTTCATACCGCATATCATGGAGGACTGCCGCCTCCGCTTCTGCTGTCAGCGCTTTCCCGCACGACTCGCACAAAACGGTCCCGGGAGGATTCACATGTCCGCACTCACATTTTATATCCTTCATTGTCTCTCTCCTCGGTTATGGTTTGATCATATCCATCATGTCCTGAATGTCTTTTTTGGAGAGGTTTTGGTTTCCAATGATCACTTTTTTGACTTTCCCGTCCGGCCCGATCAAAAAGGTTGTCGGAAGGGGGTCGATGTGATACGCATGCTGGACATCACCGTTTTTATCAATCAGCACCGGGAACGTAAGCCCGTACTGTTTCACGAATTCGTCCACAAGAAAGCGCGTATTTTTTACGTGGACGGCAAGAATTTCCACGCCTTTTGGTTTATAGGACGAATAGAGTTCATTCATATAAGGCATTTCTTTCTTGCACGGCTCGCACCATGTCCCCCAAAAATTCAAAAGGACACCTTTCCCTTTATAATCAGATAACCGGTACGTTTTCCCATTCAAATCTTTCAGGATAAAATCAGGGGCCTTATCCCCCGCTGCAAGCGCTCCCCGCGACTCCTTCGTCGCATTTGCATACAGTGTGTAACCGACAGCCAATACCAAAACAGCGAGAATCGCGGCGCGGAAAATGAGACGTTTCTGTTTCGTTTGTGACATTGCTCCTCCCCCTGTCCAAAAGTGTCACACAACTCTCATACATTATAACATTTTTCTGTCCTTTTTCGCTGTTTTTTGAAGTTTTTGTGAACAAAATAAGCCCCTTAACTTGCGCTTTTATTTACGGGAGGCGCCGCCGTTTTCGGCAAGGGATCTTAACGTCTTGACTTCGTGCGGGGTGAGCTCCCTTTTTTCGCCCGCGTTTAATCCTTTTAATGTCAGCATGCCGTATGCTTCGCGCCGCAGTTTTTCAACCGGGTAGCCGAGATGTTCGAACATGCGCCTCACTTGCCTGTTTCTGCCTTCATGGATCGTAAGCTGGACGATCGCTTTCTTTTTTCGTTTGTCCATGGACAACAGTTTTGCCCTGGCAGGCGCAGTCATGCCGTCCTTTAGCCGGATCCCTTTTTCCAGCTGCTTTAATTCCTGCCTGGATGGAATGCCGGAAATCCTTGCAATATACGTTTTGTCGATTTCAAAACGCGGATGCATCAGAAGGTTTGCAAATTCACCGTCATTGGTGACTACTAAAAGGCCCGACGTGTCGTAGTCGAGCCGGCCGACCGGATAAACCCTTGCACCCGCATCGCGGAAATAATCGCTTACCGTTTTTCTCCCTTTGTCATCGCTGACAGTGGAAATCACCCTTCTTGGTTTATAAAAAAGGTAATATACTTTTTCTTCACGCTCAAGCGGAATGCCTTCCACTTCAATTTTATCCGACTGGGATACTTTTGTCCCCAGCGTTCTGACTGTCTCCCCGTTCACTTTTACTTTCCCTTCCAGTATCAGCTGTTCCGCTTTTCTCCGGGATGTGACACCGGCCTGTGCGATCACTTTTTGCAAACGTTCCATCCGTTACACCTCAATCTGTTTTGCTTAAACTATCCTTTAAGCATTATGGCATAACGTAAATAAAATGCAAAGCCGGACGAGCGAAACAAGCACCCTGAAATGACGGAGAAACCGTTTTTTCTTTTACCGCGTCAGAATAACAACAGCACCATGAAAATCGCAATCATAATCCCGAACAGATCGGCGAGCAGCCCGACTTTTAAGGCGTCCCCCATTTTCCGGATGCCGACTGCCCCGAAATAAACGGTTACAACATAAAGGGTGGTATCCGTGCTGCCCTGGATGACGGATGCCATTCTCCCGATGAGCGAGTCCGGCCCGTATGTTTTGATCAGATCCGCCATCAGGGCAAGAGCGGCATTGCCGGAAACCGGCCGGATCAAAGCAAGCGGCACGACTTCAGATGGGATACCGAGCAAATGCAGGGCCGGTTTTAAAAATCCGACAAAAAAATCGAGCGCCCCTGAGGCCCTGAAAATTGT
This sequence comes from Weizmannia sp. WK01, assembly GCF_025905465.1. Lineage (NCBI taxonomy): Bacteria > Bacillati > Bacillota > Bacilli > Caryophanales > Bacillaceae > Heyndrickxia > Weizmannia sp. WK01. The sequence continues at coordinate 2,003,539 of NZ_CP109616.1, forward strand.
GATCGAGACAAGCATGCCAACTAAAAAAGGAATGATGGAAAAGGCAATTTTAATGCCTTCTTTGCCGCCTTCCACAAATGTTTCGTAAGCCGGCACTTTTTTCCATGCGCTGTAAAGCAGGATAAATCCGACCATTGCCGGAATCAGCCAAATTGAAATCAGTGAGATCCATTTCAAAAACATCACTTCCTCCGTTTCGTCCGCCGGTGGTAAAAATAGCGGTCAATGCAAATGGCGGCAATGGTCGTTGCAAAAGTGGCGATGCAGGTCGGCGCCACAATCTCGGTCGGATGCGCGGAACCTGCATTCAGGCGGATAGCAATCACCGTTGCCGGAATAAGTGTGAGCCCGGATGTGTTTAAAGCAAGGAACGTGATCATTGAACGGCTTGCTTCCGGTTTCCTTCCGTTCAGTTCGTGCAGCTGCTCCATCGCTTTAATGCCGAGCGGAGTGGCGGCATTTCCGAGCCCAAACATATTGGCAATCATATTGGAGAGGATGTAGCCGAGTGCCGGATGGTTGTCCGGCACATCCGGAAACAATTTTTTTATCACCGGCCGGAACAGGCGGGAAAGTTTTGAAAGGAGGCCTGAAACTTCCGCAATCTTCATCATCCCGAGCCAGAAAACAAGAACGCTGATCAGGCCGATGCTGATCGAGACCGCATCGCGCGCGGATGTAAAAATCGCCTCGTTCACCGCCTGCATCTTGCCATTTACCGCCGCAAAAACGAGCCCGATCACGGCCATGCCGATCCAAATATAATTAACCATTGTTTTTCAGCCCCAATTGGATCCAAAATGTCTCTTTGAACTGTTCAAGCCATGTTTCTTTCTCTTTAACCGGCGTTTTCTGATAATAAATAGGCGTGCTCGCGATCACCTTTTCGTTTAAATAAACAATCGCCCTTCCGACGGTCTCCGGCACTTTTTCCGGGTCTTTCCACGAATTTTCAGGCTTTTTGATCCGGTATTCGACTTTTACGGCGTCTTCTTCTCCGGCTTTAAGCGGGTAGGTGATATCCCGTTTCACATAAACATGCTGTTTCAAATATTTCGTGCGGACGGCGGCAACCGGCCCCTCTTCCACAATCCGTTTCCTGTCATACTGGCTGAAGCCGTACTCATACATCGCAATATGGTCATCCCAGTCATCCGAATCGTTCAGGGTAACGGCGATGAGATTTTCGCCGCCTTTTGCCGCCGTTGTCACAAGTGTCCGTCTGGCCGCTTTCGTATAACCGGTTTTCCCGCCCGTACAGTACCGGTACTTTTCAGTCAGCAGCCGGTTTTTGTTCCGCCAGCCTTTGTAAAATTTCGTGCCGGTAATTTTCCGGAACTCTTTATTTTGCATCGCGTATTTCATTAACAGCGCCATATCGTAAGCGGTCGAATAATGGCGGCCACCCGGGTCTTCAAGGCCGTTCGGGTTGGCAAAATGGGTGTCATGCATGCCGATCTCCTTCGCTTTTTCGTTCATCATAAAAACAAAGCCTTCTATGCTGCCCCCGACATTTTCGGCAATGACATTGGCGGCGTCATTTCCCGACCGGAGCATGAGCCCGTAAACAAGATCCTTCATTTTCCATTTGTCTCCCGGTTTCAAATACAATGATGACCCCTCGGTACGTACGGCGCGGTTCGAAACGACAGCCTCCTTGTCCATTTTTCCCGATTCAATGGCCACTAGCGCCGTCATGATTTTCGTAATCGAGGCAATGCTTCTCGGTTCATATGCATCTTTTTCGTACAAAATCCGCCCTGTATCCTGGTCCATTAATATCGCGCTTTTTGCCTGCACAGACGGCGTATCAGCAGCAGCCGCTCCGGGCGGAAGGGCCGAAAAAACAAGCACTGCAAGCGCCGCATATAGGAAGTACCGTTTCATAAAGAAGCTCCTTTTTTCAGCTTTTCCAAACCGTGTTTTGTACAAGTTTATGCACGGAACAGGAAGAAATAACCGGAATATGTGTGAGACGAAAAAAGCCTGCACCAATTTGGGCAAGCTTTCTTCACGGCGAAAATCCGTTTTCGCCTTTTTCTTCATGGAATTTTTCAAAAAACAGATCTGCTTCTTCCTGCGAAAATTCGTCTTCCGGCTGTTCGGGAAACGGCGGCAGTTCTTTTAAACTTTTCAGCCCGAAATGGTCAAGAAATTCTTTGGTCGTACCGTAAAGGATTGCCCGCCCGGCGCCTTCCTGCCTGCCGACTTCCTGGATGAGCCCTTTTGCCATCAGCGTCTGCAGCGGCCTTTCTGTTTTCACACCGCGGATTTCTTCGATTTCAATTCTTGTAATCGGCTGTTTATAGGAGATGATCGCCAGTGTTTCAAGTGCCGCCTGCGATAATGTATTCGTATTCGGGGATTCGACCAGTTTTTTTAAATACGGCGCATGCTCTTTTTTGGTTGCCAACTGGTACGTGCCGGCCAGTTCAATGAGCGTAATGCCGCGATCCGGGTCGTTTTCATATTGTTCTTTTAAACGCTTTAAAATTTCAACTGCTTCAAACTCTTCAATTTCCATTACATGGGAAATTTGCTTCAGGGAAAGCCCCTCGTCCCCTGCAACAAACAACAGGCTTTCGAGGATGCCTTTCCAATGGACGATTTCCATATCAATCCCCCTCTTTCCTTACAACGGTAATGTCACCGAAATTTTCTTCCTGTACCGCCATAATTTGATGGCGCTTAATCAGTTCCAGGACAGCCAAAAAAGTTACGACAATTTGTTCTTTATCGTGAAAAGAGAATAAGTCGTAAAATTGGACGCTTCCCGGCGCCGTTTCCAGCTGTTTTAAAATTTCATCCATTCTTTCTTCGATCGAGATTTCCTGCCGTGTGATTTTGGTAAACAGCGGTTTTTGCAATTTTTTTCTGCGCAAAAGTTTATTTAACGCGCCGATCATATCATAGATCGTCACATTGGCGCCGATTTTTCTTCCATCTGCGTCCGACGCATACGCCGACAAATCGCTCGGCGGCTTGGTGAAGATTTCGCTGCGGCCGGCTTCAAGGCGTTTGAACGTGCTGGCTGCTTCCTTGTATTTTTTGTATTCGAGGAGGCGCTCGACAAGTTGTTCGCGCGGGTCTTCTTCCACCGTATAATCTTCATCCGGTTCATCTGGCTCCTGTTTTGGCAAAAGCATTTTGCTTTTGATCGCCAAAAGCGTGGCCGCCATCACAAGATATTCGCTTGCGACGTCCAGTTCAAGCTCTTTCATTGTATGGATGTAGTCCAAATACTGCTCGGTAATTTCAGCAACCGGAATATCGTAAATGTCGATTTCAAGCTGGTGGATCAGATGCAAAAGCAGATCGAGCGGTCCTTCAAACGCGCCGATTTTCACCTTATATTCCATAAAATTGTACACCGTTCCTTTTTCAAAGCGTCAAAATAAGTATAGCCTGAAACGTATGTATCTCCAATCAAAAGCGCGCAGATGGGCAGGAGTCCATACACGTTCCGGCGCGCCTACATAGTATACCATGTAATGACTGTTGAGGGAGGGGTTATCATGGCTGACGGTTTTGGCTGGGGCAGCGGATTTGCGTTAATTGTCGTGCTTTTTATTTTGTTGATCATTGTCGGCAGTGCGTATATCTGGTAACCGTAAAAAGGGCCTCCGGCATCATGCCGGCAGGTCCTTTTTGCCGTATCCGAAATAAAAGAAGACCCGGTCAGGACAGGTCTTCTTTTTCAGCACACTTATGGAAGAAGTCAACAATGTATTTATTCGGAACCACTTCTTTTCCTTCATACATTTGTTTTAAAGCCTTGACCATGCTTTTCCCGATTCCTTGGTCGCGATAAGACGGATTGACGGAAATATGCTGGATTTCCACTTTGTCCCCATCCAGTACAACCCCGATCAGGCCAACAATGTCATCATCCTCTTTCCATAAAAAAAGCTGCCACTTGTCTTCTGTTTCGTACAATTGCTTTGTTTGCTGCAGCTTTTTCAAATCTTTTTCATCTGGCATAAAGGACAACAGGCCCATTGCAATCTTATCGAAAGATTTTTTATACCGAATTAACATACTGAATCCCTCGTAATCATCCAATTTAATTCAAACGCTTTACTTATTAGTATATTCCTATTTCAGAGAAAGTAAACAAGGCACGTACAATATTTTCCAAAAGCAAGTCCGGAAAACAAGTGCCATCCGCTTTTCCGCCCCGGATTTGTCAAGAAAGCGGCACGCGCAGACGGAGATCATTGCGGATCAGGTCTTCGTACGTCTCCCGCTTTACGACAAGCTCATCTTTGCCGTTTTCGACAAACACAACCGGCGGGCGTGGGATCCGGTTATAGTTATTTGCCATCGAATAACCGTAAGCGCCAGTGCAAAATACGGCCAAAAGGTCATCGCTGCCTGTCTTCGGCAGCGGCAGATCCCAAATCAGCATATCCCCCGACTCGCAGCATTTCCCGGCAACGGATACGGTCTCTTCGCACTTATCAAGCGGACGGTTGGCCAGCACTGCTTCATATTTTGCGTCATAAAGTGCCGGGCGGATATTGTCGCTCATCCCCCCGTCAACCGCAATATATTTTCTGACATGCGGCACTTCCTTGCGGGACCCGACCGAATAAAGCGTCGTCCCGGCTTCGCCGACAAGCGAGCGGCCCGGTTCGATCCAGATCTCGGGAACCGGCAGGCGGCGGGAACCGGCCTGTTTCTTCACTTCTTTGACGATTTCTTCTACATAATAAGCAGGCGGAAGCGGATGGTCTTCTTCCGTATAGCGGATGCCGAAACCACCGCCAAGGTTAAGCACTTCCGGAAAATAACCGTACCTGGCATGCCACTCGTCCAGTTTATCCATAATTTTCTGCACAGCCAGGACAAAGCCGGCTGTTTCAAAAATTTGCGATCCGATATGGCAATGCACCCCGAGCAATTTTATCCAGCCGGATGAAAGCACCTGCTTCAGCGCCGCCTCCGCCTGCCCGTTTTGCAAGTCAAAACCGAATTTTGAATCTTCCTGGCCCGTTAAAATATAATCATGCGTATGGGCTTCAATGCCCGGTGTGACCCTTAAGAGCGCGGAAACTTTGCGGCCTTTTTCAGCGCACAAGTTTTCCAGCATGTCAAGCTCGTAAAAATTATCGGCAACGATGCAGCCGATTCCGGCATCAAGCGCCATTTCCAATTCTTCCCGGCTTTTATTGTTGCCGTGGAAATGAATGTGTTCAACAGGAAACCCGGCAGCAAGGGCAGTATACAGTTCCCCGCCTGAAACAACATCCAAAGACAGCCCCTCTTCATCTGCAAGCTGGATCATGGCAATGGCGGAAAAAGCCTTGCTGGCATAAGCAACCTGGGATTTGACGCCGAGTTTCCGGAATGTTTCCTTGAACGCTCTGGCCCTTTGCCGTATTAAAGCAACGTCATATACATAAAGAGGCGTTCCGTAACGGGCAGCGAGGCTTACCGTGTCAACACCGCCGATTTCGAGATGCCCCTTTCCATTTACCTTTACCGACCCGTTATGCTTCATGTTTTCAACCCCACCTAATATTCCGCCAATCGGGAGAGAAGCCTTCCCGGCATAAACCGGGGTAGGCTTCCCTCCCTTTCCTAGAGCTTTTGCGTTAATTTTCTACTAACTTTAACATAAAAACAGGCTTTCTGCAATAGTTTCAAGCTTCAGGCGGCTGGCGGAAGCGATCGACCGGGTGGACAATGCTCGGGCGGTACTTGGAGCCCGGAACCGGCCTTCTGAACAGGATTTGGAAAAATGCCTGCGGGTTAAACGGGATAAACGGCCAGAAATACGGCGTGTTCAACGGCCGGATGGACACGAGGAACAGCAGAAAAACGGTGCTGCCGATCACAAAGCCTTTGACTTTAAAAATTGCTACGATAATCAGTAAAATCATTCTCACAAGTTTATTCGCCACGCTCAGCTCATAACTTGGTGTGACAAAAGTGCCAATCGCCGCGGCGGATACATACAAAATGACTTCCGAAACAAACAGCCCGGCTTCAACCGCAATCTGCCCGACCAAAACGGCCGCAATCAAGCCCATGGCGGTGGCGAGCGGCGTCGGCGTATGGATGGCGGCAACCCGCATAAACTCAATGCCTAAATCGGCGATAAGAAGCTGAAGGACAAGCGGGACATGCGACTGCTTATTCGGCCCAATGTAATCCAGTTGCTCCGGCAAAAGCGACGGTTCCACCGCCACTAAATACCAAAGCGGCAGGAGAAAAAGAGAAACGGCAATCCCGAAAAACCGCACCCAGCGGATAAACGTGCCGACAGCTGCAGCCTGGCGGTATTCTTCGGCGTGCTGCATATGGTGAAAAACCGTTGTCGGCATAATCATCACGCTTGGTGAAGTGTCCACCAATACAAGCACATGCCCCTCCAGCAAATGGGTGGCCGCGACGTCCGCCCGTTCCGTATAGCGGATCAGCGGGAAAGGATTATAATTTTGTTTCAAAATAAATTCTTCTACCGTTTTATCTGCCATCGTAATTCCGTCAATATCAATCGCCTTCAGTTCTTTTCTGACCGTTTCGATGACTTCGGGATCTGCCACGCCTTCAATATAAGCAATCGATACATCCGTTTTCGAGCGTTCGCCAACTTTCATCATTTCAAAGCGCAGCCGCTCATCGCGGATCCGCCGCCGCGTCAAGGCCGTATTGATAACAATATTTTCAACATAACCGTCACGCGCCCCACGGACGACTTTTTCCGTATCCGGTTCCATCGGCGTCCTTCCCGGATAACTGCGAACATCGATAATAAATGCTTCTTGTTTTCCTTCGACATAAATGGCGATCAGCCCGGACAGCACTTCATCGACCATTTCATCATAGGTTTTGACTTTTTCGACCTGCATATGGACGATGTAATTTTCAACAAGCTCATGCACTTTCCCGGAAGAAAATTTGCCGTTATTTAATCTCAGCAGTTCTCTCATAATTTGGATAATCGAAATCGTTTCCGTGAGCCCGTTGACATAGTACAGCTGGATTTCTGTATCAAGGACCTGGATTTTTCTGACACCAATATCATAACTGATGCCAAGTCCGACTTTATTTTTAAAAAATGCTTCCACTTCTGCCGGATTGGATGAAATCAGCCTTTTCCTGCCTGTTTCAGCCATGCTTGAACCCGCTCCTTTCCAAGATCAGGCGTACCGCTTTTTCTGTGATCGGGGCGCCGATATGATAATCGTCTTTTTTCGACATTTTGCCGACATCCCCGATGCCGACAATAATGGGCACGTCCAGCCGGTCAAGACTGTAAACCGTGTCCCCGTTGATTTTTTTCAAATCCATTTCCGGAATGCCGAATTTGTCCACCCCGTACGGCGTGATTTCACCGGTATTGTCAATGCACACATCCACCCTTGACCATTCGGCCTGATGGGTTTTCGATGCGACCGCAATCACGCCGAGCACTTCGATGCGCGGATGCCCGGCCACAAAAGTGAGCGCCTCTTCGCCGGGTCCCGGGCCGATCACCCCTGAATCATCGAACATGGCAAAAACAGGGTCTCCGGCCGCCTTGAGGATCAGGTCCGCGATCTGCTCCCCACAAAGCCGGGTTGGATTTCCGTATGATTGTGAAATACAGCGCCCGCCCATTTTTTTCGCGACGCATTCGATTGCTTTTTTCGCATACTCATCCCCGTCCGTGACAAGGATCACCCGCCGTTTTTCCCCCATGCCGGTTGTTCCTTTCTTAATGATTTACATAATAAAGCCATTGAAATAAAGCGCCAGCCACCTTCCCGAGCACGATCGCCATCAATGCGCCGGCAAGACGCCCGTCCATTCCAATTCTTTTGGAAAAAATTGGGATGACATTGACCACTTCTGTGAGCGCCGCAGCAAGCATGCCGACAAACAGGCCGCAAAACAACCCGACAGGCGCCGCAACGATTGCTGAAAGCCGGCCGCCTGCGTCACCAAGCCCCCACCATGTCCCGGACAGCACCCCGAATACAACTGCCCATTCGTATGATTGGATGAACCGTTCTGTCCTGGACAGCTGGACAAGCCGCGGCACAATGCCAAGCACCGTTAAAAAAGCCACATACCCGCAGCCGACCACAAGCCCGCCGCCGAGCCCGCAAAACACGGTGAAGATTTGCTTAAGGATGGTCAAAATGTTTCATGTTCTCCTTATTCTCATTCAACAGGATATAATGGTCGATGTCCTGCTGATAGTTGAAAATTTCAACTTCAAGCGGGCTCGGTTCTTCATTAAATTTCTTTTTAAATGCATGGTTAAAAAAAATTACCATACCCGCCCCGAGGCCGAGCGAATAGGGAATTTGAAACATAAGCGGCGTATTGTCGCGGATGCCTGTAATCAGATAATAAATTTTTTCCTGGGCAGCCCGCATGCCGACATCTTCGTGAAAATTGATAATCCCAAGCGCAGAGCCTAAAAAAAGCAAAATCCAAATCAATATAAAAAACAAAAGCGGCAGGTACCTCTTTTTTGCGGCTACTTCCACAATCGTTGCCGCCGGACCGACCGGAGACACGGCAGCGTCCGGAATCTTTTTCTTGATACAGGAAATAATTTTCATCATATCAATGACAACGGTGTTCCCGTCGGCCTTGGAAATGGTTTGGACGGGGGTGTCCAAAAGGGTTTCCTGTATACCGGACGGCGCGTGAATCTGGGCAATATGGGATAATCTTACAGTAAAGCCCGGATTGACGCGAATACGGTGGCGGAGCCGCAAATAAATCGTTTCATCCACTGCCTTCACCCCCTGCTTTCATACGTTGTGTTTGTAGTATGTGATATTGGAAGATTTTCATGCACCAGTTTCATGCTGTATGTATCGTATGATCAGGCGATTCGCCGGACTTTTGCACGCTTCCTGTACTTTTTTCCATTGCCGGATGATTTTCGGCTTCTGTTGGACGCCACATCCGGGAATAAAAAAGCAAAAAAGCGCACGTTTACAACTCCATGCGCTCTTTCATTACTTCAAGTATTTTCTTTTCAAGCCGTGAAACCTGCACTTGCGAAATGCCAAGCCGTTCGGCCACTTCGGACTGTGTCTGGTCTTTGTAATAGCGGAGGTACACAATCAGCCTTTCGCGCTCCTCAAGCCCTCTGATCGCTTCCTGGAGGGCAATCTGGTCAAACCACTTTTGGTCGTTCTGGTCTGAAATCTGGTCGAGAAGCGTGATCGGGTCGCCATCGTTTTCATATACCGTCTCATGGATCGATGACGGGGCTTTGCCTGCCTCCTGCGCCATGACGACTTCCTCGACCGGCATCCCGAGTTCTGATGCGATTTCGTGCACGGTCGGCGATCTCCCCAGCTTTTTCGTTAACTCATCGCGGGTTTTGCGGATCCGGTTGCCCGTTTCTTTCAAAGAACGGCTTACTTTCACCGTTCCGTCGTCGCGCAAAAACCGCTGGATTTCCCCGATGATCATGGGGACTGCATAGGTGGAAAATTTGACGTCATACGAAAGATCAAATTTATCGACCGATTTTAACAGCCCGATACAGCCGATTTGAAATAAGTCATCCGGTTCATATCCGCGATTCAAAAAGCGCTGGACAACCGACCAGACAAGGCGCATATTTTTTTCAACAATCAGGTCGCGTGCCCCCTGGTCCCCTTCCTGGCTGCGCCTGATCAGGTTTTTCACTTCCTCATCTTTTAACCGGGTTTTCTTTTCTGCCTTTTTCAGTTCTGCATCCATCGGCACGACTCCTTAATTGCATAAGGCGTTTTTCAAGGCCAAATGCTTTTTTAGACGAATGATGGTGCCTGATTCTGGCTGCGACTTGATTTCTACATCGTCCATAAAGTTTTCCATGATCGTAAAGCCCATTCCGGATCTTTCCAGGTCAGGCTTTGTTGTAAATAGCGGCTGCCTGGCTTCTTCAATATCCGCTATGCCTTTTCCTTCATCGCGGACGGTAATTTCAACCGTGCCGTCGTCATAAATGGCAGCCGATACATAAACCATTCCGTCCGGGTTTTCTTCATATCCGTGAATAATCGCGTTTGTTACCGCTTCGGATACGACCGTTTTGATTTCGGTCAATTCATCAAGCGTCGGGTCAAGCTGGGCAACAAAAGCGGCAACCGCCACGCGGGCGAAAGATTCATTCCGGCTGAGCGCGGAAAACTGCAATTGCATTTTATTTTTCATTCAGGCAACCCCCAATCTGTGCAGCGCGTATTGTTCCGATTCATCAAGGCGGATGATTTTAAAGAGGCCGGACAGTTCAAACAGCCTTTTTACGGCCGGAGAAATGGCGCAGACGATCATTTCCCCGTTTTTCTGCTTGATCTGTTTGTATCTTCCCAATATCACACCTAAACCGGAGCTATCCATAAAGGAAAGCTGCTCCAGATTTAATACAAGATGGCGGATGCCGTTTTCTTCAATTGCTTTTGTCACACTTGCACGCAAACTTTCAGCCGTATGATGGTCCAATTCCCCCTGCAACCGGATGCACAGGACATCTTTTTTCACTTCCAGGTCAATTGCCAGACTCACAATTAAAGCCTCCTTCGCTGTTAATAGTGAGTCATTTCGACCTTGCTTCCCGTTTTTCCTTCCGGGAGACAAAAGAAGCTTTAAAAAAACAGAAACCAAGCGGATTCGACATCAATCTTTCTGGACAAACATGCCCGCTGCACGTTTAAACAGCTGCCACCAGCCTGCACGTTTCACCGTTTTGTCGGCAACAAGCGTTGTTTTTGAAAGCACCTTTCCGTCTTGGCTGATAGTCAGTGTTCCAATTTCATCGCCTTTTTGGACAGGGGCCTGCACATTTTTTTTGAGCTTCACGGTTTTTTTCAAATTTGACAATTTGACACCTTTTTTCGTCAGCACCGATACCGGTTCGCTCGTCACCGCCCGGACATGCCGCATGCTCCCTTTTGACACTTTGACCTGGTCAAGCGCCGCGCCTTTTTTGTACAGCGGGTGGGAGGTATACTGGCTGAACGCATAGTCAAGCATTTTTGAAACCTGGGCGTTCCGCACTTTTGTTGATGGCGCCCCGAAAACGACGGCGATCACACGCATGCCGTTTTTCTTTGCCGTTGCGGTCAGGCAGAATTTTGCTTCATTTGTAAAGCCGGTTTTCAGGCCGTCAACGCCCGGATAATTGCGGACCAGTTTATTGGTATTGACGAGCCAGAACTTTTTATCGGAGCCTTCCCTTAAGTAATCTTCATATTTGCCGGTGAAATGTGTAATGCCGTGATGTTTCAGCAATTGCTTCGCCATGACGGCCATGTCATAAGCTGAACTGTAGTGACCTTTGACAGGGAGCCCGGTCACATTTTCAAAATGGGTGTTTTTCAAACCAAGCGCTTTTGCCCGTTCATTCATTTTGTCGACAAAAGCTTCTTCGCTTCCGCCAATTCTTTCCGCCATCGCAACGGCCGCGTCATTTGCCGAACCGATCGCAATCCCTTTCAGCATTTGTTCAACCGTCATTTCTTCGCCGGGCTCGAGAAAAATTTGCGATCCGCCCATGGATGCCGCATACTCACTCGTCCGTACTTTTTCATCCATTTTGATTTCGCCTTTGTCGAGCGCTTCCATAATTAAAAGCATGGTCATGATTTTCGTCATGGAAGCAGGCGGCAATTCTTCATGGCTGTTCTTGCTGTACAGCACTTCGCCCGTGGCCTGTTCAATTAAAATGGCGGATTTCGCTTCCGGCGCCAGTTCATTTTTCTTTTCAGCTGCGAACGCTTCAGGCACAAGGACGCCGGCTGCAAGCATGAAGCAGGTAACCAAACCAATGATTTTCTTCATGATGACCCTCCAACTTGTAAAATCATAAAACGTGAAAACAAAACCTCCGTACACGCTGGGAGATATGCATAAAATCATTTTTTCCAGTTGCGCCATTTTTATACTGGATAAATTCCCTTTCTTCTAATCCGCGGGATGCCGGCTGCCGGACAAATAAAAAACGCACGGTTTTTACGCCGTGCGCCTTAAAGATCTGTTTTTAATTTGCCCCTGTGTTCGCGAAAAACGGGTCCCCGCCAAACCCGCCGCGCCCGAAAAAAAATGCGGCCGGGTTTAAGCCCTTGGATGGAATTTCGCATAAACATCCTTTAACCTCGTTTTGGAAACATGGGTGTAAATTTGCGTTGTGGAAATGTCGGCATGGCCGAGCATTTCCTGAACCGCCCGCAAGTCTGCCCCGTTTTCAATCAGATGAGTGGCAAATGAATGCCTCAGTGTGTGCGGGGTAATGTCTTTCTCAATATTGGCTTTTTTCGCAAGCGCCTTTAATATTTTCCAAAAGCCTTGCCGTGAGAGACGGGCACCGTGATGGTTCAAAAACAGGGCATCCGTTCTATTCGTTTTTGAAACCAGTTTGGGCCGTCCTTCTTTTAAATACCGGTCAAGCGCAGCCGACGCCGTGCGGCCGATCGGGATAATCCTTTCCTTGTCCCCTTTTCCGATACATTTAATAAATCCCATTGATAAATGCAGATCGTCAAGATTAAGGCCGGTCATCTCACTGACGCGCATGCCGGTCGCATACAACAGTTCAAGCATCGCACCATCCCGCATATGAAGAGGGGTATCCCCTTTTGGCGCAGCAAGGAGCGCTTCCACTTCCTGAACGCTCAGCACTTTCGGAAGCGTCCGCTCAGGCTTCGGGGTTTCAATATGGACAGTCGGATCCTGGCACGCAAATTTTTCCCGCAACAAAAACTGATGAAAAGACCGGATGGAGGCGACATGCCTGGCAATCGTCTTCGAGGACTTTCCCTGCTGTTTTAAAAAGTTCAGAAAGTGGAGGATGTGAAACCGCGTCACTTCATTCCAGGATGTAACAAGCTCCACTTTTTGCAGGTAGCGGAGATAACTGTGCAGATCGCGTTTATAGGACGCGATCGTATTTTCAGCAAGCCCTTTTTCAACGATCATAAAATGCATGAAATCTTTGATTTGATCTTCCATTCCAATTACTCCCCATCCATATAAAAGAGCAGCAGCCGTTCTGCCCAGGCAGGCTTATGATCCCCGGCACTCACCTTTACAGCCGCGCCTTTTGGTTTTTCATAACGGTGGTAGCTTTCATATTCCTGATTTACCCAAAGCAGGGCAAAGTAGAACAGCAATGTACAGCATAAAAATAAAATGAAGACTTTAAGCGCATGAAGCAAAAGTTTCAGCCACGGCATATCCCGCCCGCCTTTCTGTATCGCTTTACATACAAGCTATGACAGACTTCCGCCGTTTTATACATCCTTTTATGTAAAAATTCAACCGGCTGAAAATGCGGTGTTATAACAAAAACCTTTTCGTCTTGCGAAAAGGCCGGCTATTATTCGTTTTTTTCGTTTTCGTTTCCCTTTTCTTTTTGCTGGCACCGGTAACAAATCCCGTGAAATGTCAGGCGATGGTCTTTTATAATAAAATTCCAGCGGCTTTCCACAACTTTTTCGACATTTTCCAGTAAATCTTCCTGAATTTCGTCCACCGCGCCGCATTCAATGCAGACAAGATGATGGTGAAAATGTGCGGCGCCTTCCTGCCTCAAATCATAACGGTACACCCCGTCGCCGAAATTGATTTTGTCCACCACTTTCAGTTCGGACAGCAGTTCCAGCGTGCGATAAACGGTGGCCAGGCCGATTTCAGGGGATTTTTCTTTCACAAGGAGGTATACATCTTCCGCACTTAAATGGTCTGTTTCATGTTCCAGCAAAACGCGCACGGTTGCTTCCCGTTGCGGCGTCAGTTTGTAGCTGGCCGAATGCAATTGCTTCTTAATTCTATCAATACGAGCTTCTTCCATGATTCCTCCCCCTTGCCGCTGTCTCTGATATTATAGCAGATTAAGGGGAATAGTCAAAATGAAATGATTATAAACAGTTAAAAACAACATTTATTATTTAAGAATGATTTTAATGGATCATCTTCATCACGGCCTGCATCAGCTGCGGAGAAAGATAAGCCTCGATGCAGGCGGCCGCGAGAGATGCGATGAAAACAGCGAGAAGCGCCGTGCAATACCTTAAAAACAATTGAAAAAAAGCAAAGTGGGCAGCCTGTTTCATAAAAATTTTCCGGATCAGGTTCAAGGAAAACATGACAGCCATCACCGAGGTGAAAATAAACAAAGGAATGATCAGCAAATTTTGCGGAAGAACGGTTACAAACGAAAGCAAAAAACCGCCCCATTTCATCTGGTTGACAAGAAAACCGATCGAAAACCCGACGACAAGCCCCTTTAAAAATAAGAGAACAAGAATGAGCGGCAGGCCGATGATCGAAATACCGAGCAGCCAGATGAGGCCGAGAAATTTCAAATTGTGCAGGAAACTTGAACGGAACAGGTCCTCAGGCGCGGCGAGTTTGCCGGTTGAGACTTGTCCGAAAAATTGCTTTAAGTAAAAAAACAAGTCTTCTTTCTGTGCGATCGACAGGCTGTTGACGATGACGGCGCCAAAAATGACGCCCATCAGGAACAACGCGATGACAAATGCATAAATAGAGGAGTTTTCCCGGATATGGCGGCTGACAGGATTTTGCAGGGCAATTTGCTTCATGAGCGGTGTCCCCTCCTTCAAAAGATTGGCACTTGCTATTAATCTATGAAAGGACATAGCCGTTTATGAAAAAAGTCCAAAACCGGAGCGAAACTATTCCGGCTTTGGACTTTTTACCTTGCCATATTTTCCGCCCCCGCCGGCCTCAAACGCCAATCCCCCGGAACGCTGTTTCAAGATCAGTTCCGAAAGCGGCGGTTTTACAACGCTTTTCAAGGCGGATTCGGGCACCCGGTGCAAAATATTCATCTCCGTCCCGAAATGGTCCAGCAGCTTGCCCATCGTTTTCGGGCCGAGCCCCGGCAAAAAATCAAGCGGCACCTGGTGGATGTAGGGTGGCCGGGCAGGATGCGTTTTTGCGTCTGTCAGCTCTTCTATTCTTTCCGAGACACCTTTTGTTTTCAGGCGCGACCCGCAATGCGGGCATGGGCCGTTTGAAACAGGGTTCCGGCATTTGGCGCAAGTCGTTGTATAATATTTCCCAAGTTTCGGGTTTAAGCCGTAATTGGCGGCAATCCGGTTTTCCCCTTCGCCGCGCAAAGCTTTTAACAGCCCTGTAAACCCCGGCGATTCCAGCATCAATTTTTGGTACTCCCTTGCCATTTTGCCGAGGGAATGGGCGTCTGAATTGGTCACGAACGGATAGCGGTGCAACTCGCTAATTTGATCGGCCATGCCGGTATCAGAACTTAATCCCAATTCCACAGCATCTATCAGATCCGGGTCCAGCACTTCTGTTAGCGACCGTTCCACACCTTTTCCATAAAGGCTCTTAAAGGGGGTAAATACATGGGCGGGAATAAACATCCCGGAGAGTTCTTTCGTTTTTTCCTGCACTTTCCGGGCCTCTGCGCGGACCCGCTGTGTGCTTAAATGCGGATTGGACACGCGCCCGCCATACCATGCGGAAAACTTGCCGAGTGTGTCCATATCCGGAAAATAGCTGAGCAGATGGACCGGCCCACGGCAGTTTTCATCATACACTTCCATTTCAATCCCGGGAATCAGCGTGACTTCCCCCTGGTAGAGGAGGCCGCCTTCATCAAGCTGCACCAGTTCACCGGCTGCAAGAAGCGCCTTCATCTCTTCCCTGACTTCCGGGACATGGCAGTCGATCACCCCGACGAGATCGAGCCCTTTCGGCTGTTTGGCCGCCTTTAATATATTTTCAAGCGTCAGGCTTTTTGCCCCCGTAATTTTGACGGGCCGCCCCGTTTTTGTGCGCCCGATGTGGATGTGCAAATCTGCAAAGTACGGATTGACACTCATTTTCGCGCCTCTTCAAGCATCCAGTGCTGGAGGGCAACCAATGTTTTGGCGTCGCATATTTTCCCCGACCGGATCATTTCCCTGACTTCATCCATGCCCAGTTCCAAAATATCGACAAATTCATCATCATCGCCCGCTTTTGGATTGGAAAGTTTTTCAAGGCCGGTTCCGGCATAAAGATGGATATATTCATCCGCAAAGCCCGGTGAAGTATAAAAAGCGGTTACCGGTTCTAATTTCGCGCAGGCATAACCGGTTTCTTCCTCCAGTTCGCGTTTTGCCGCTTCAAGCGGGTCTTCCCCCGGCTCGAGCTTCCCCGCCGGAATTTCAATGAGCGCGCGTTCAGCCGCTTTCCGGTATTGTTCCACCATCACCACTTTATGCTCATTTGTGACCGCAAGCACACAGACGGCGCCGGGGTGCTTAATAATCTCACGTTTCGACGTTTTTCCGTCCGGCAGTTCAACTTCCAAGACTTGCACGTGCAAAATTTTGCCGTTGAAAATTTCTTCCGTCTTCAATGTTTTCTCTTCGTATTTATGCATGTTACCCGGCTCCTTTTGTTCTTCATCTAAAACTGACGCATATATTTTACCATAAAAAACAGACCGTTCCGGGAGGGAAAGCTTGATGATCATCATCGTCCATCCGAAAGGCATCCTTATGAAAGGAAAAGCATGGGAAATTCGCGACCGGCTGAAAACATACCGCAAACAATATAAAACGGTCGCCGAATGGGTTGCAAAAACAGCTTCTTCATAAAGGTTCTGTCCTCATATTTGTATTTTTCCCCGCCCCTTCTATACAATAAAAAAAAGGAGGCAGGAAAACATGGAAAAAAACCGGTTGGGAAATTCAGATTTATATGTTTCAAAGCTCGGGCTCGGCTGCATGTCGCTCGGTACGGATCCGAAAAAAGCACGGATCATCATTGAATCCGCACTTGAAGCAGGCATCAACTATTTTGACACGGCCGATCTTTATGACCACGGGGTGAATGAAAAACTGGTCGCAGAAGCGCTTAAAACTGTGCGCGATGAAGTCGTCATTGCCACAAAAGCCGGAAACCGCTGGAATGAAGACGGCAAAACGTGGCGCTGGGATGCTTCCAAAGCTTACATAAAAGAAGCGGCAAAACAAAGCCTGAAACGACTCGGCACGGACTATATCGATTTGTACCAGCTGCACGGCGGCACGATCGAAGACCCGATAGACGAAACGATCGAAGCGTTTGAGGAATTAAAGGCAGAAGGCATCATCCGCGCTTACGGCATTTCTTCCATCCGCCCGAACGTGATCCGCGAATATGTGAAAAAGTCATCCATTGCAAGCGTCATGATGCAGTACAGCCTGCTTGACCGGCGGCCGGAAGAGACCATCACGACGCTTTTAGGCGAAAACGGCATCAGCATTGTCGCAAGAGGCCCGGTCGCAAAAGGGATTTTAAGCGGGCTGCCGGAAAAGATTCCAGCAGACGGTTATCTTGATACCGGTTATGAAGAAATTGTCGCCCTTCTTGAGAAAATCAAAAATACGCTTTTAACCGGCGGGCGGACGATGCTTGAACTTGCACTTCAATATGATCTCGCCTGCCCTCCAGTTGCCGCCGTGGTTGCCGGCGCCAGTTCCCCGGACCAGGTGCGCGCCAATGCAAAAGCCGTAAACGCTGCGCCACTTACACCGGAGGAGCACCGGCTTCTGCGCGAGCTCACCAAACAAAACCGATACGAAGCGCATCGGTAATCTGTTTTCAGCAAAGAATGCACCGCGTTCTTTGCTTTTTTGTTTATTTTTTCACCTTGTTCCAACAGCCCTTTCCCGGTTATGCCGGAAACCATCCCGTTTTCCCCCGTGCAAAGGAAGG
Organism: Weizmannia sp. WK01; assembly: GCF_025905465.1. Lineage (NCBI taxonomy): Bacteria > Bacillati > Bacillota > Bacilli > Caryophanales > Bacillaceae > Heyndrickxia > Weizmannia sp. WK01. The sequence continues at coordinate 2,021,218 of NZ_CP109616.1, forward strand.
ATTTAAACGGCAAATGGAAATCAGGGCGTAATCAATCGTACAGGCAGTTGTGTCAAGGCGACTGCCTGTGCCATTGCCATCTTTTTAGCCTTTATATCGTTTCCAGTCCAAATCGGATTCTTCCAGCAGTTCCGCAAACGATTTGTTCCGCTCGCGCTGCTTCCGTTCTTCTCTTTTTCGTTCTTCTTCCGCCCTCTTTTTTTCTACTTCCACTGCCGCAAGTTCCTGCTTTGCCTGTTTCAATTTTTCGAGCACATCTTTTTGCAGCGCATCCTTCAGCTGCACTTTCTCATCCTGTTTTCCTTTTTGTTGTGCCTGTCTCTTTTTTGCCATTTGCTGCCGTTTGCAAAAAGCCCGCATGCCTCGAGTGCAGCCGGGGGCATCTTACAAACGGCCTTCACCGCCCTTCTTCTATCATCTTTTTTCATTATAATATATTTACCAATGCTTCATCATCCCTCAGGAGGTCCGTTCATGAGCGACCCGGCTCCCAGACTGAAAAATATTTTCCGGAAGCTGCTTTCTCTCTTTAAATCCATGCGCGATCTCTGGTATAGTAGCGTTAAAGAAGAAATTTGCAAGGTTTTCGAATCTTTTCAGGGCTGCTTTTCGTATAAGACGTATGGCCGAATCAACCAAGATCGTGATCAGGGGTGTCGATTATGAAATTTTTTATGGGTACGGTGATTCGCACCGTAATAACCATTTCTAGCGTTATCCTTCTCTTTCTCGTCATTTATTTTTCATCCGGCCATCTGTTCTGGCTGTCGCTTTTGCTTTCGCTTGTCGGCGGCTTTCTGATCAACCGGCTTGTGAAGTGGCAAATGTTGCGGGGTTTTCTGAAAGCGCAGCAGCTAACGCGGAAAGATTATCAATATATCCGGAAAAACCTGAAAGAAGCGGACGAAAAAATCAGGCGATTGCAAAAAACCTTTTTATCCGTTCGTTCCATTAGCACGTTCAAACTTTTTTACGATATGAATAAAGTAATCAGGAAAATACAGGCACTGGTCAAAAGAGAGCCGAAACGTTTCTATCAGGCTGAATCTTTTTATTTTTACCATTTGGATTCCATGACGGAGCTTGCGGAAAAATATGCCCTCCTGCAATCCCAGCCTGTAAAAAACAAAGAAATGGCCGTGCAAATCCGGGAAACGGAAGAAACGTTAAAACAATTGGGACGCGAAACAGAGAAAGATCTGTACCATATGCTGTCAACGGATATGGATGAGCTCGATTACGAACTGGCATACGCCAGGCACACCATCGAACGCAAATCCCCTTCCCGGCATGAAAGGAGTGCAAAAAAATGAACGCAGACAAAGAACTTTGGCAGGAACCAACAGGCGGCGGGCTGGATGATCTGCTTGCCGATCCGTTCGGCACGCGTGACGCCATGCTGCCGGATGAGGGACAGAAAGCGGAGCCTGTCACTGAAACGAAACCATCACGCCTTGTGGACATGCTGCCGGAGGAAAACCGGCAAAAAGCATACGAACTCGCAAAGCAAATTGACCCTTCAAACCACCAGGCCGTCATTTTATATGGCACACAGGCGCAATCGAAGCTGCTAAATTTCTCACATGCCATGCTTGACCAAGTCCAGAAAAAAGATATCGGGGAAATCGGCGATATTTTAAATGATTTGATGAAAAAACTTGAGCAGGTGAATCCCGAAGAACTTGTCCCAGAAAAGAAAAACTTCTTTTCCCGCATGTTCGGCAAAATTTCCAATTCGGTGCAGGAACTGCTTTCAAAATACCAGAAAACAAGCGCGCAGATCGATCGCATCAGCGTGAAGCTCGATCTCTCGAAAAAGACGTTGCTGAAAGATATCCAGCTGCTCGAACAGCTGTATGAAAAAAACAAAGATTATTTCCATGCGCTTAATATTTATATTGCAGCCGGCGAGCTTAAGCTTGAGGAACTGAACACAAAAACGATTCCTGAAATGAAGAAAAAAGCAGAAGCAACCGGCGACCAGATGGCCTTCCAGGAAGTCAACGACATGATCCAGTTTGCCGACCGGCTTGAAAAACGGCTGCACGACTTAAAATTAAGCCGGCAAATCACGATCCAGAGCGCGCCGCAAATCCGACTGATTCAAAACACAAATCAGACGCTGGCTGAAAAAATCCAGTCCTCTATTATGACGGCGATCCCGCTATGGAAAAACCAGATCGCGATTGCCCTGACGCTCATCCGCCAGCGCCATGCGGTCGAAGCGCAAAAACAAGTGTCCAAAACGACCAATGAACTTCTGTTGCGCAATGCCGAAATGCTGAAATCGAACACGATCGAAACGGCGCAGGAAAATGAGCGCGGCCTTGTCGACATTGAAACGTTGAAAAAAACGCAGGAAAGCCTGATTTCAACGCTCGAAGAAACGCTGCGCATCCAGCAGGAAGGAAGAGCCCGGCGGTTCCAGGCCGAACAGGAACTGGCGACGATGGAAAACGAACTGAAACAAAAACTGATGAACTTGAAAGGGCCGGGGCCGGGTGCCGGGGCGTCCTGACCAAAACGGGCAAAACGGCAACAGGCCGGGCCGGCGGACGGAAAGCCTGCTGCCGCTTTCAAACATAGATCCATCCGGAAAAGCGGCAGGAGCCTGAAAATAAAACCGGCGCAACCGGAAACTTGCGCCGGTTTTTTCTTTCCGCTTATTAAACCGCATCCGGCATCCTTTTTTACTTCAACATGCGGAGGGATTTTGATGAAAAAATGGTTCTCCCTGGCCGGCACGGCGGCGCTTGCTGCAGGCGGGCTCGGCTTTTACATGTCAGAGCGGGTGATGCATATCCGAAAAAAAGACGACAGCCACGTCATAAGCCGGGAAGTGGCCGCGAAAAGGCTGGATCTTAAAGCGTACGAATCATTGCCGAAAGAAGAAGTTTTGATTCCGTCCCCATTCGGTTACAAGCTCAAATCGGTTTTTGTGAAACCGTTCCCCGAGTCAAAAAAATGGATGATTTTTTGCCATGGCGTGACGGAAAACAAAATGAATTCTGTTAAATATATGAACCTGTTCCTGAAGCGGGGCTTTAACGCTGTCCTCTACGACCACCGCCGCCACGGGGAATCCGGCGGCAGTACAACGAGCTACGGATACTATGAAAAGCATGACTTAAAAGCGGTGGCAGATGAACTTCTCAGGCGCGAAGGGGACGGTATCTTTTTCGGGATTCACGGCGAATCAATGGGCGCCGCCACGCTCCTGCTGTATGCCGGCGAGCTTTGCGGCCGCGCCGATTTTTACATCGCCGACTGCCCGTTTTCCTCGTTCCGGGCGCAATTGATCCGGGAATTTACGCGGGAAACGCGGCTGCCCGGAAAATGGTTTTTTCCGCTTGCCGATTTTTTTGTCCGCATCCGCGACGGCTACTCGCTCCGCCGTGTGTCGCCGATTGATGTAGTCGGCCGGATCAAACAGCCGGTCCTCTTTATCCACAGCGCCAAGGACGACTACATTCTGCCCGGGATGACCAAAGCGCTTTATGAAAAGAAAAAAGGGCCGAAACAGCTGTTTATTGCCGAAAACGGCGCCCACGCCCAGTCGCTCAACTTAAACCGCGAACAGTATGAACAGGTGATTGATGAATTTCTTGAAAAAATGGCGGCGTCCCGTAAGCTTTAATGCCATTTTTTGCGAACGTCCGCCCATGTTGCTGAATATGGTATAGGAGCCTATCAAAACAGGGAGTGTCCATGATGGAAATCTATACCGTACAGCAAGGCGATACCCTTTGGCGGATTGCAAACCGCCTCGATGCCGATCTTGCCCAGCTCTTTTTGGCAAACGGGCTGACTGCATCATCCCCGCTCGTCCCCGGCCAGGCGCTTGCCGTTCCTGACCGGTTCTTTCAGTACATCGTCCAGGAAGGGGACCAGCTCGGCACAATCGCCGCACGCCTCGGCGTTTTGGCACAAGCGCTTATAAACGCCAACCAGCTCCGCAATCCCGCCTCGCTTTTTCCGGGGCAGGTGCTTTTTATCCCCTACCGGAACCATACGGTAAAACAGGGCGAAACTTTGTATGGCATTGCCCGTACTTACGGGGCGGACATGGGGGCCATTATGCAGGCGAACCGGCTTCCCGGCACTGCTCTTTCCGCCGGCCAGGTGCTGCGTATACCCGCACCCCGCCGCCCTGTGAAAGAAGTCAATGCCTATACAACCGGGTTCGGCGCTGCGGGCACCGCTGAAGTTTACCAGCTCGGGCCGTATTTTACGTACTTGTCCCCTTTCCGTCATACGTTCCGCGAAGATGGCAGCCTGACGCCGCTCAACGACCGCTCCGTCCTTCAGGCAGCGGAAGCAAACGGTGTCCTTCCGCTTTTAATCCTGGCCAATTTCACCTCGGAAGGATTCAGCTCCGATCTGGCTGCCCGGCTGCTTCGCAATGAAGCATTGCAGGAAACTTTGATCAGCAATCTTCTCGCCACGATACGGCAAAAAGGGTACCGGGGCGTCAATTTTGATTTTGAATATGTGTATCCGGAAGACCGCGACCGTTATACGGCGTTTCTCAGGCGCGTCGCCCGCCGGTTCCGCCCGGAAGGCCTGCTCGTCTCGACTGCGCTTGCGCCGAAAATTTCCGGCACGCAGCCGGGCCTGCTTTACGAAGCCCACGATTACGGCGCACACGGGGCCATCGTTGATTTTGTCATTTTGATGACGTATGAATGGGGATGGGCCGGCGGCAGGCCGCGGGCCATCGCCCCGATTCCTGAAGTGAGGCGTGTCCTTGATTATGCCGTTACCGTCATTCCGCGGAATAAGATTATGATGGGGGCGCCGCTTTACGGACGTGACTGGAGAATCCCGTGGCGCGCAGGCACAACGGCGCGCACGATCAGCCCGCATGAAGCCCTTTCCTTGGCGGCACGGTACGGGGCTGACATCCGCTACCACCCGACCGACCAGGCGCCTTATTTCCGTTACACTGATGCATCAGGCCAGCAGCATGAAGTCTGGTTTGAAGATGCGCGCAGCATGCGGGCAAAAATCAATTTGCTAAACGAATACGGGCTGCGCGGAATCAGCTACTGGGTGCTCGGCAACCCGTTTCCCGAAAACTGGGTCGTGCAGCAGGCACTCATTCAGGCAAGAAAACGGTAATCCGCAACAAAGCGTACGGATGCCCTAAGATTGATTTCATGAATGCTGCTTCTTGCTGCAACAGGATGCGTCCAAACCGCCAGTGCTGCATTTTTCTGCATCGCCCGTACGAAAATCCATCCGGCAGGCTTTTTCAGGCTTGCCGGTTTTTCATGCCCGTTCCACTTCTGTCACCGCGGAAAGTTTGATCGATATCCGCTCCCCTGTCTCCCCTGCCAGCTCCAGCTTTTTTTCGAGCGGCCGGAATTTTGTAATGGTACCGGTGGCGGTAAGAAAATTTCCCGCTTCAAAGAAACGGACCGTAACCGGCACGCGCAGCCGGCAGGCAGATATGAGCATACGGTTCATCTCTTCAAGCTGCTGCTCATCGAGTTCGGGTTTTGTCTGTTTCTCCTGTTCTTTCTGCCATTTTAAAAGTGCCTGCTTATGCTCGGGCAAAAACATGCGTGACCCTTCCCAAAGTTTGTTACCGCGCTGCAAATGGCCGCTCATTTATAATGCCCTCCTATCTTTTTGGCACGTTCAAGCGCCTGGCCGGCATCAAGCAGCGACACGGCGCGGATGACGGCGCCGGAACCGTATTTCTGCTTGATGCGGTCGACCGCATACCCAATCTTTCTTTCCCCTTCCCTGTTTTCAAACAGATCAAGCTGCCGGATATCATCCCGCGACAGGCGCGACAGCCCGACGCTGATACGGCGGACCGGATTTCCGTCCCAAAACGAAAGAAACAGCCGGCACGCCGCCCGGTAAACGTCCATTGTCCCGTTTGTCGGCGCCAGAAGCGTCATCTGGCGGTGAAAGCCGGACGGATGGGCATAATCCGCCCCCTGGCAGCCGACCGAAACACAAGCGCCCATGACGCCTGAAGTACGCGCCCGGAAACAGACTTCCTCGCAAAGTTCAAGAAGGGCAACTTTGATTTCATGCTCAAAATCGGCGTAGTCGCGCGGCAGCGTCATCGCATGCCCGATCGCTTTCTGTCCGACGTGCGATTCTTTCGAGACGGGCGACTCATCAATCCCGTTTGCCGTCTCCCACAGTACCTGGCCGCCAATCCCCCACCGTTTTTTTAAAACAGAAAGTGGAAAGCAGGCAAGCGCACCGATTGTATAAATGCCGAGCCGCTTCAGATGCTGCTCCATCCGGCTACCGACACCGAACATCCTGCCAACCGGCAAAGGCCACAAATGCGTTTTGAGATGATGGTGATCCAGTTCAAAAATGCCGGTTTTGTTTTTCTTCGCAAAATGGTCGCACGCCATTTTGGCCAGCACTTTGTTTGGCCCGATCCCGCAGCGGGCATACACGCCGGTTTCTTCCATGATGTCCCGCTGGATTTGCGCGGCGATCTCGCGCGGTTCCCCGAACAGCCGCCTGCTACCCGTTACATCCATGAACTGCTCGTCAACGGAATACGGTTCAACCATGTCCGTATAGCGGGCAAGAATCGAAGAAATCTGCACCGATACATCGAGATAGCGCTGCATGCGCGGCCGAACAATGACGGCATCCGGGCAGAGCTGCTGCGCTTCCCACAGGCGGAGCGCATTCTTCACGCCGCGCTTTTTCGCGAGCGGGCAGGCAGCGAGCACCACCCCGGACCGGCGCGCCGGATCCCCCGATACGATCACGGGTTTATCCCTGTACGCCGGATGATCGGCTTTTTCCACACTTGCATAAAAAGACTGCATATCGACGAGAAAAATCACACGCTGGCTCATCTTTCAACCCCTCTTACCTTAGAAACTAAGCAACCAACACGAACTATAGTTCTTATTCTATTTCTCATTATAAACGAATATACGTTCTTTCGCCAATTATTTTTTCAGGCAGAGGGGCTATATTTTTCCAAAACGCGCATCACACCGGCTGCTATTTTTTAAAGAAAGCCTGCCGTCCGAGCCTTTCCACAAGCCCGGGGAAAAGCGCATGGATGGCAGCGGATGCATTCATCCATTTTGGCGCATTGATTTCACGCCGGTTTACAAGCATCGTATCCGTTATTTTTTCTGCAAGTTTGCCGGGATCCAGCATCCATTTTTCAATATTTTTCCGGTAGGTGCCGGACCGGTCGGCGATGTCGAAAAAACCGGTTGCAACCGGGCCGGGATGAACGGCTGTCACATAGACACCAAAGCGCGCCATTTCCATGCGGAGGCTGTCCGTAAAACCGCGCACTGCAAATTTGCTGGCCGCATAGACGCTTGATTTTGGGGTCGCCATTTTGGCCGACTGGGAAGCGATATTGATAATATGGCCGGCACGATTTTTTTGCATATGCGGGACGACCGCTTTGGTGCAGGCAATGAGCCCGATGACATTGACATCAAACATCCCCCTGACATCCTCCATGCGGATATCCTGCACTTCATCAAAAACGCCGAAACCGGCATTGTTCACGAGCACATCAATCTGGCCACAGCGGTTGTAAATCGATTCAAAAACAGCAGGAATTTTGCCGTGCTCCGCTACATCGCAGCGAACGGTCAGACACGAAACCTGGTAAGCTGCTTCGATCTCCGCCTTGATTTTTTCAAGCTTGTTGAGGCTTCTGGCGAGCAGCACAAGGTTAGCCTCGTTTTTGGCGGCGGCAAAGGCGATTTTTTCCCCGAGGCCGCCGGAAGCGCCGGTAATCACGATCGTTTTCTTCCGGATCCGTTTATTTTCCATATTTCCATCTTCTCCCTCTATCTTGAAAATTTTCATTCCTCCGCTGGTGCCATTTGCCGCGGCATGGATGCCTATGCTGAAAAATGGTGCCGGCCGATTTTCATGCTTCCTCCCGTGCCACGTTCATTGCGGCATGCACGCCTAGTACCATTTTAAAATGGCCGGGCACGGATTTTTTTATCTGAAAATTCACGGAATCGCCCTTGACAACTCCCCGATTTTTCTTCATAATAAGTAATACCATTTTGATAAGCGATCGGCTGTGACCAGGACCAGTAAGCCGGGCATGATGCAAGAGAGCGGGGTTCTCAGGCTGGAAAACTCCGCCATCCGCTGCCCGGCCGAACCTGCCTGTGAGCTGTTTGGCAAAACCAAACCGGATGAAAACCGTTAACCAAATGAGATGCAGGATGGATTCCTGCAATAAAGGTGGTACCGCGGAACATGCCCTTTCGTCCTTTACGGATGAAGGGGTTTTTTGCTTGAAAGGAGGCATTTGCATGAAAATATCATTTATTGGTGCCGGGTCGATGGCCGAGGCGATGATCAGCGGCATGCTTGAAAAAAGAATCGTAAAAGCCGGGGACATTCGCGCCCATAACCGCACGAACAAGAAAAGGCTCCGCACGTTGGAACAGAAATACGGCATCCGGGCTGCAGACGGCCTCGACCAGCTTTTCGAAGGCCCGGACGCGGTCATCTTAGCCGTAAAACCGAAAGATGCCCCAGATGTGCTCGAATCGGTCCGTCCGCTCATATCTCCGGACACCCTGCTGGTTTCGGTAGCGGCCGGCATCACCATTCCGTTTATCGAAAACAAGATTGGCCGGCATATTCCCGTTGCGCGCGCAATGCCGAACACATCGGCGAAAGTCGGGCTGTCGGCAACCGGCATTGCCTTTAACATCGCTGCGACAAAACAGCACCGGCACCGGGCGTTTGCCATATTTTCGGCTGTCGGCATGACTACGGCCGTAAAAGAAGAACAGCTCGATGCTGTAACAGGGCTTTCGGGAAGCGGGCCGGCGTATATTTATTATATCGCCGAAGCGCTCCAGCAGTCAGCTGCAGAAATCGGGCTCGACGCACAAACGGCAAAACAATTTATCCTCCAGACGATCATCGGCGCAGCAGAAATGCTGAAAACTTCAGCAGAACCGCCGGAAGCGCTCCGGAAAGCCGTCACAAGCCCGAACGGCACCACAGAAGCCGCGATCCGCGTCCTTGACGAACGCGAGGTCAAACAAGCTTTCATTGACTGTGTAAAAGCAGCTGCAAAGCGAGCAAATGAGTTATCGAACGCAGGGAAAGAACCCGCAAGAGAATAACCGGCAATAAAAAAAGCGGCAGGCAAGCCGCTTTTTTTGCTTTACAAAACAGGCACTTCCATCAAATCATGGACAAGCAGACTGTCCGGGAATAAAGCTTGCGCTTCCTGCTCAAGCGCCGGCCAGTCTTCTTTTCCGTACCTGGCACTAATATGGGTAAGAAGCAGCCGTTTTGCCCCCGCCTGCTTTGCCGTTTGCGCCGCGTCCGCCGTCGTCGAGTGAAAATAATCATGCGCCATTTGCCCGCTCTCCTTGTTAAACGTTGCTTCGTGAACGAGAAGATCGGCATTGGCTGCGAGCCGGATTTCCGCCTCATTCGGCCTTGTATCGCCAAGGATGGCAATGATCTTCCCCTTTTTCGCCGGGCCGAGATAATCTTTTCCGCTGATCACGCGGCCGTCTTCCAATGTTACCGTCCGGCCTTCTTTCAGCAGCCGGTAAACCGGGCCCGGGCGGATCCCTTCTTTTTTCAATCGATCCGCATCCAGCGCGCCCGGTTTGTCTTTTTCGGTAATCCGGTAGCCGAAGCTTTCGATCCCATGGTCAAGCCGCAGCGCACAAACCGTAAAGCGGTCGTCTTCAAATACCGTTCCTTCTTCAATTTCGATGATCTCCAAAGGATATTTCAGACGGGTTTCGCTCACTTTCAGGGAAACTTCCACAAACGCTTTTATGCCTTTCGGGCCGTAAACGGTAAGCGGGCCATCCCCGCCCTGGAACGACCGGCTCCCAAGAAAGCCGGGAAGCCCGAAAATATGGTCGCCGTGCAAGTGGGTGATAAAAATTTTTTCAACTTTGCGCGGTTTGATCGCAGTGTGCAAAATCTGGTGCTGTGTCGCTTCCCCACAGTCAAAAAGCCAGATGGCATTTCGTTCTTCCAGCAATTTGAGCGCAATGGACGTGACGTTTCTTGCTTTGGCAGGTACGCCCGCGCCAGTTCCCAAAAATAAAATTTCCAAATGATGTTCCCCCCTTTCCTGCCGGATCCCGGCCGCACATATAGAACTATCTTATCATAATTTTACGGAAAGGAAACTATTGCATATCATTTGCGTATTTGCCCGTGAAAGTCTAGAATATAGTGACAATGAAATGGGGCCGGAAAACGGAAAAAAATGATTTTTCCCTGCTTTTGAAATGAAATGGCTGCAACAAGGCAAACTATAACCGTATCATGAGACAGGCCGGCCTTAAATCGTGATTTTTTGAACAAAGAGAGGTAAGAAAGATGCAGACAACTGAGACACCGAAATCGTTATTTATGCTTTTTGGCGCAACAGGTGATCTGGCGAAGCGTAAGCTGTTTCCTTCCCTGTACAATTTGTACCGGAAAGGCAGGCTGTCAGAGCATTTCGCTGTGATCGGCACGGCAAGAAGGGAATGGACGGACGAAATCTTCCGTGCGCATATAAAAGATTCCGTTCTGAGCGCGAGAGAACATGCTGAACAGCTTGAAGCGTTTGCCGCTCATTTTTACTATCAGCCGCATGATGTGACAGACAGCAACTCGTACATACAGTTGAAGCAATTGGCGGATGAACTGGATGAAAAGTACCAGCTGGAAGGCAACCGGATCTTCTATTTGGCGATGGCCCCGGAATATTTCGGGACGATTTCGGACCATCTGAAAAGTGACGGGCTTACCGCTACAAACGGGTTTAAACGGCTTGTCATCGAAAAACCTTTCGGGCATAGCCTCGAATCAGCGAAACAGCTGAACAGCCAGATCCGGAAATCTTTTTCAGAAGACCAGATTTACCGAATCGACCATTATTTAGGTAAAGCGATGGTACAAAATATCGAGGTCATCCGGTTTGCCAACGCCCTGTTCGAGCCGCTTTGGAACAATCGTTATATTTCCAACATCCAGATTACATCAAGCGAGATGCTTGGCGTGGAAGAACGGGCGCGGTATTACGAAGCGAGCGGGGCGCTCAGGGATATGGTGCAAAACCATATGCTGCAAATGGTGGCGCTCCTTGCAATGGAACCGCCGATCAGCCTGACAACAAACGAAATCCGGAGCGAAAAAGTGCGGGTGCTGCGTGCCTTGCGCACCATTGAAGGAAAAGATGTGCCGGCATACTTCGTGCGCGGCCAGTACGGTCCGGGCGAAATTGGCGGCAAAAAAGTCCAGGGTTACCGGGAAGAGCTGAATGTAGCGCCGGATTCCAGGACCGAAACGTTTGTCGCCGGGAAACTGATGATTGATAATTTCAGATGGGCGGGCGTGCCGTTTTACATCCGCACCGGCAAACGGATGGCGGCGAAATCGACGAAAATTGTCGTGCAGTTTAAAGATATCCCGATGAATTTGTACTACAATACAAATCATGAACTGAACCCGAATCTGCTTGTCATCCATATCCAGCCGGAAGAAGGGATTTCGCTTCATCTGAACGCCAAAAAACCGGGCCAGCATATGGAAACCACCCCTGTGCAGCTCAGCTTTGCAAGCAGCAGCAAAAACGGTATCAATACGCCCGAAGCCTATGAAAAATTGATTCATGACTGCCTGATGGGCGACGCAACCAACTTTACCCATTGGGATGAAGTCGCCTTATCGTGGAGCTTTGTCGATAATATTTCAAAAGTGTGGGAAAACAAGCCGATTTCATTCCCAAATTACAAATCCGGTTCGATGGGGCCGAAAGCAGCCGATGAACTGCTGGAAAAAGACGGCTTCTTCTGGTGGCCGGTGGAAGATCTGGAAGTTGGGAACTGCTGAACCTGTTAAAAAAGGAACACGCCATCTTTGCGCGTGTTCCTTTTTTATGGGACGTGCCGGAAGCCGGTAATTAACCGCGGGGATCCGGCGGCCGCTTTCCCGCTTCTCTCCCGGTTTGGATAATCTGCTCCCCAAATTTCTTGCGGAGCCGGCTGATTGCCTCATACAGCGGCTCTTTTTTGGCTGCTTCTTCATATGAAAACAGACTCAGCTGTTCTGCTTCCGCCTTCCGGTCCGTTAAACCGGAGGCGGTAATGCCCAAAAGGCGTACGGGCTGCCCGTTCCAGTTCCGGATAAAAAGCGTGCGGGCGGCTTGAAACAACGCATCGCCGCTTTCAACCGGCCCTCCGCTTTTTTTGCTCCTCGTCACCGTTTTCCGGTCCGCGTAACGGATCATGATGCCCACATTGGTTGCCGCAACCTCTTTTTTTCTCATCCGCTCCGCCGTTTCATCCGCAAGCTTTTTCAAGACGGCATCGATTTGGTGTTCATCCCCCGTATCCTTAGATAGCGTCACCATCCGTCCAACGCTTTTGGTGACGTTTACGGATTCGGGATCAACAGGACGCGGGTCTCTTCCATTCGCCCTTTCTTTCAAACGGATGCCACGGATGCCGAGAAGCTGCTTTAAAAGAAAATCATCCGCATGCGCCAGATCGCCGATCGTAAAAAGACCACAGCCGTTAAGCTTTTCCGCCGTTTTGCCGCCTACACCGTGCATCTCGATCAACGGCCGCGGCCATAATAAACGGGGAATATCCCGCTTTCTTAAAATGGTGATGCCCATCGGCTTTTTCATATCCGACGCTGTTTTCGCCAAAAATTTATTCGGGGCGATCCCGATGCTTGACGGCAAATCGAGTTCCGCAAGAATTTGCTGCTGGATCGATTCGGCAATGGCAGGCGGCGTCCCCAGTTCCTCGAGGCCGGTAATGTCCACATAACCTTCATCGATCGAAACCGGTTCGACCAAAGGCGAATACGCGCGGAGAATTGAAAACATTTCGGCGGATGCTTTTTTATACAGATCAAAACGGGGTGGCACGATTAAAAGATCCGGGCAGCGTTTTTTTGCTTCCCACACCGGCATGGTCGTTTTTACACCGAATTTTCTCGCTTCATAACTGCACGTCACAATGATGCCTTTTCGTTCTTTCGGATTCCCGGCAACGGCCAGCGGCTTCCCTTTAAGCGCAGGGTTTTCCGCCATTTCAACCGAAGCGAAAAAACTGTTCATATCGACATGCAAAATGACACGGCCGTTTTTCGGATAAAATGCTTTCATCTTTACCCACTCCGGTACTTCACAAATTTCCGGCCGCTTCTTTCATATAAGCGGCAATGTCTGCAATCCCTTCAAGCGACGCCGTAAACAAATCGACATCCATAATGGTAATCAGCCTGTCCTTCAAACTGGCGACAGCCGTAAAATAATTTGTCCGCCCGTAGCCGGCAAGGCCGATCTGTTTTTTCTCTTCTTCCTGTATTTCCACAATGTCGTTTGCCTCTTTGACGAGCAGGCCGACCGGAATGGCTTCTGTCCGGACGACGATCATGCGGGCGTCCTCTATGGAGGAAAGCGGTGTCTGGTAAAAACAATGTTCGACGTCAATAATCGGGATCAGTTCATCCCTCACCTTCATGATGCCCCGTACAAATGCAGGCAGTTTTGGGACGGGATTGGCTGCTTGCGCCTTTTCAACAGAAATGACCGATCCAATATGAATGCCGTACTCCTCTTCCCTCGTTTTAAAAATGATATATTTATTGAGCGCTTCCAACTGATCGCTTCCTTTCTTAAAAAGGAAGCGGTTATCCCGCTTCCGCCTCAAATCCTGTTACTCCCCGCCGGCCACTTCCGCAATGGCAACCGCCATCTCAGCCAGTTTGACCAGTTCTTTAACCGGAATTCTTTCTTTTGTCGTATGGATTTCTTCATACCCTGTGCCGAGATTGACCGTCGGGATGTTAAATCCTGCAATGACGTTGGCGTCGCTTCCGCCCCCGCTTTGCTCCAGCTTGCTCTCGCGGCCGATTTTTGCTGCTGCTTTTTTGGCCACTTCCACCACTTGGTCGCCGTCTGAGAATTTAAATCCCGGGTACACGACGTTCACTTCGACTTCCGCTTTTCCGCCCATTTCCAGTGCCGTCTGTTCAAAAGCGGTTTTCATTTTGGCAACCTGTGTTTCCATTTTTTCCGGAACGAGTGAACGGGCTTCCGCCAGAATATCGACGCGGTCGCAAACGATATTGGTTGCCTGACCGCCTTCAAAGCGCCCGATATTCGCGGTCGTTTCACTGTCAATGCGGCCGAGCGGCATTTTTGCGATCGCTTTTGCGGCAATGGTGATCGCGGAGACCCCTTTTTCCGGCGCCACACCGGCATGGGCGGTTTTGCCTAAAATGGTTGCTTTGATTTTGGCCTGCGTCGGGGCAGCCGTCACAATCGTGCCAACCGGGCCGTCGCTGTCAAGGGCAAAGCCGTATTTTGCTTTTAACAGCGACGGATCGAGCGCGCGCGAACCGACCAGACCGGACTCTTCGCCGACAGTAATGACAAACTGGATATCCCCGTGGCGGATCTGGTCTTCTTTCAATACCCGGATCATTTCCAACATCGCGGAGAGCCCGGCTTTGTCGTCAGATCCGAGGATTGTCGTGCCGTCTGATTGGATCCAGCCGTCTTTGATGGACGGTTTGATGCCTTTCCCCGGAACGACGGTATCCATATGGGAAGTAAAATAAATCGGCGTCGCTTCAGGAACATTGCCTTTCAATGTGCAGATCAGATTGCCAAAGCCGTGCCCCGTTTTTGCTTTTGTATCATCCTCATATACTTCAAGGCCAAGGCCTTCAAATTTTTGTTTTAAGACCTTGCCAATTTCTTCTTCATGTCCGGTTTCCGAATCCACCTGAACCAGTTCAAAAAATTCTTTTACTAACCGTTCTTCATTCACCATGGAAAAACCTCCAATATGTATATGTACTTTAATAGTATAACGCGAATGATTTTACTTGTACAACCGGCGGCTTCAGGCGTATGTGTCAAGTTTTTCTCGACAAGGTTTAAATATCGGGTATTCCAAGACACTCTTTTTGTACACTTTCGGCTACCGTGCTTTACTTGCTCGGTGTAATTTTCGGAAAAGATGTAATATTTCCGTATAAAGATGGATAACGGGGATGTTGAGGCGCGCGAAATTCACTCGCTTTCCGCGGGCGGCCGGCGAGCCTCCTCGCTCGTACCTCGCTGCGGGGTCTCTCCTGGCTCGCTTTTCCCGCAGGAGTCTCGTAAATTTCGCGCGCCTCAACGATCAGTCCCCACTGAGCCAGGCTTAAAACGAAAGCTCTAATATTTTGCTTAAATGTCCCATTGCCGATGAACTGCTTGAATGCAGGGCAACTGATCCGTGCTTTACGCCCACTGACGGGCGTACAGGCTGCTTGAGTAGTTGAGACATCCTGATGGATTGTTTCAAGTTCCGTTGCTTTCTCTCGCTTCTTGAACGGTGTTTCAGATAGGCTTCTCTCAATGTCCCATTGAGCATGCCTTGTTTGATTTTCACCATGGCTTCTGCGCCAAGTTCACTCCAATGCATGCCCCTTTTTTTCATCCTGAAGGAGATATGCCTTTGGTTCGATTCCATAGCTCCTAGGCCTCTCGCACCTTCCGGCACGTTTTTCACCCTGTCCCTCCAGTCAAAAATGCGGTCCCAGTTTTTCAAGATATACGAACGGAATTCCTTGATTTTCTTGAGAGCCTTTTTATCCGTCAAGGTGCTTTCGTGCGTATCCAAATATAACGTGAATTGGTCCAGGTTATGCGTTCTAATCGCTTTTCTAATTTGCTCCTTGATCTCGCTCTTTCCGCCCCCAAATGTCCTTATGATGGCTTGTGCAACGTGGTAGGTATCCAGCTGGTTGAGCACCGGAAATTCCGACTGTGAGAATGCTGTTTGAAACCGTTCAGCTGTGTACCCAGCACCTCCATCACTGTTTGTAATGACTTGCGCTTTTTCGAGGGAATAGGTGTTGGCAGCTGTGGCTTGGACTTCATCCCAAAATGTCTGAATGTCTTCCGTCGTCATGATGACTGTGGGCTGACGCAGGGAGACCCTTTTTCCATTGGTTTCCCATCCCTCATAGAGAATGGCGTGGTGGACTTCCATACTCTGTTTCTTTTTTAGTCCCCGAACGAATACACCATCTGCTTCAGAAAACAGGTAGTCTACCTTCTTCCCCTCAGGCAGGGAAACAGCTATTTCTAGCTCTTCTACAAGTGCCTTATCGGCTTCCGCCTGAGTTTTCCCTACGTGTTTTACCATGTTCCCTACAGTTGTGTGACTAAGACTCACTGCTGTCCACTCTTTTAAAATATCAGCTACTTCCCGATAGGTGTTCTCACTTGCCAACTCTGCCACCTTTAATTCCACTAACGGGCTGTATCGTTGGTGTGGTACCAGCCCTAACCATTCATCCAGAGGATAATGGGAATTTCCTCTCTTGTCATGCATTAATGAGCGTTTAAAGGTCACACTTCCAAATAGAAACTGAATGTTTCTGTTATCACTCCGGCAGTACACCCAGCCCTCCTCTAACTTCTCCTGTTTAATTATTTTATCTAACTCTTCAAATATTTCCCCAACCCATTGTGTAAAAGCCTTCTGCATCAGAAGTTTAAGCTGTTCTTCAAATTCGATAAGACTCTTTGTATCCTTTAATAATCCAGCAATTATTGATATAATATCCATGGGAAGACCTCTCTCTCTAGATGTTCATCTTGAAGTGTACAATTAGATGATAGAGCGTCTTCCCATTTTTTTCCACTCATATGCCCCGTCGAGTAAAATTTTACACATACCTTCAGGCTAGAATAAAAATGATTACCGTCCGTTTAAGAGGTGAAGTCTGCTTTGTCGAAAAAAACGCAGAAAATTGTCGTGTACTTAATGCTCATTGCCATGCTGGCAGGAACAGTTCTTTCCGGCCTTTCAATGCTGTTTTAAAAAAGGAACGGGAAAGTCCGCGTTCCTTTTTTAAATGGCGCCTTTTGCTTTCGCCAGTTCAGTCATCGGCCGGGTTGACCGGGTGATGTAAATTTTTGTTCCGACCGGCACTTCTTCGTACAGCTTTTCGAGCGCCGCTTTCGGCAGGCGGATGCAGCCGTTTGAAATATACCGGCCGATTGAAGCAGGATTGTTTGTGCCGTGCAGGCCGTAAATCCGGCCGTCCGTGCCGCGCGCATCAAAACCGATCCAGCGCGAGCCGAGCGGATTGCGCGGGTCACCGCCAGGAATATTCTTTTTCCGGTAATACGGATTTTTCGCCTTGACTTTGACCGTAAAAAACCCTTCCGGCGTCAGGTCATTTGTTTTCCCGGTCGCAACCGGCGTTTCGAGCCGGATTTTCCCGCCGCGGATCCAAGCAAGCCGGTTTGTTGTTTTATTGACAATAATGAGCGGATCCCCCGGGGCAACGTGTCCGTCTGCCGGCCATACCGATAACCCGAAAACAAGCATCCATGCCACCCATATATGCATAAGCCATTCACCTGCTGCTGGTTGTATTTTTCTTTAGTATGCATCCCGCATGCCGGTTCATACATGCGGAAGATGCGCTTACGCAGAAGGCACACTTTGCACCCGGGTCACGCCCCTGTAAAAAAGCCTGCCCCTTTCCAAAACGGAAGGGACAGGCTTTATGCATTACAGTTCTTCACAATATTCTTCAAACAATGCTTGCAGCTCGGCCACGACAGCCGCCGGGTCATGCCCTTCGATCTGGTGCCGTTCAATCATTTTCACAATCTTGCCGTCTTTTAAAAGAGCGAAAGACGGGGAGGACGGCGGATAACCGGTAAAATAGCTGCGTGCCCTCGCCGTTGCTTCTTTATCCTGGCCGGCAAAGACGGTTACAAGCTGGTCCGGACGCTTATCATAATGGATGGCGTGCGCCGCAGCCGGCCGTGCAATGCCCCCTGCGCAGCCGCACACAGAGTTGACCAGGACAAGCATCGTCCCTTTTTTGGAAAACGCTTCGTCTACTTCTTCCGGCGTCCTCAGTTCCCGGTAGCCGGCTTCTACTGCCTCTTCACGGGACATGCGCACGACATCATTCATATAAAGATTAAAATTGACAGACATGCCACTCATCCTTTCATTCTGCTTTAAAGCTAATCATAGCAGGTTTTCACGCTGCTTTTCAAATATTCTGTTTGCAGCCGTCCCTTTTCTTTTATTTTACGCGTAAAAACGAAAAAATAGCCGGAAAGCGTTTATTTTTCCAAAAAACGGGGTAAAATGACAGTACATCTAGATCCATACCCCTAAACTCCCTAGATGCTTTGGATGGCGCCTTATGCGCTGTCCCTTTTTTATGCAAAAAAACCGGGGCATCCCGGTTTTTCGTTTTATAAAGATTGGACATGGACCTGTTCGAGAAGCGATGTTGCTTCTTGCTTTGTGCACAGTTCCATGGAAAATGCCGTTGCAGAACCGCAGGCAACCCCGAGCGCAAACGATTCTTTGTACGATTTTCCTTTTGCCATCCCGCTTACAAACCCGGCCACGACCGAATCGCCGGCGCCGGCAGAATTTTTTACCTTCCCTTTCGGCGCTTGCGCAAAATAAGATACTTCCTTATTCAAAAAGAGCGCACCCTTTTCTGCCATCGAAACGATCACATTTTCAACGCCCATATCAAGCAGGCGGCTGCCATATTGTTTCGCTTCTTCAGGCGTTTCGACTTTCACGCCGAAAATTTCGCCGATTTCATGATGGTTCGGCTTGATTAAGAACGGGCCCGTTTTGATGACATGGCCGAGCGATTCGCCGGAAACATCTGCGATCACGCGGATTTGTTTTTCACGGCATTTTTGAATGAGGCTGGCATAAATGGATGGCGGGAGCGAACTTGGGATGCTGCCGGAAAACAAAATGACATCGTCTTTCCCTAGGCTGTCAATTTTGGCAAGCAGCCGGTCCAGCTCAGCTTCCGAAATGGAAGGCCCCGTTCCGTTGATTTCCGTCTCTACACCGGATTTTAATTTTATATTGATCCGCGTGTCGCCTGAAACTTGGACAAAATCCGTTAAAATGCCTTCTGCTTTAAGAAAATTTTCAATGTAGCTGCCGGTGAAACCGCCGAGAAAGCCGAGTGCCGTAGAATCAACGCCCAGCCTTTTCATGACGCGCGAGACGTTGATGCCTTTTCCGCCCGGAAATTTGGTGTCCATCACGGAACGGTTCAATCCGCCAAGTTCAAAATGTTCCACCTGGACGATGTAGTCAACAGACGGATTCAGTGTTACCGTATAAATCATTTTTTACACAACCTTTGCTTTGGAGATCATTTTTAGTATTCCCCTTTTTGATGGCAATCGTTCCCCGCCTGCGCGATTGCAAGCGGTGTATCCGGTCGTTATTTTACCTTCAAAAACAGTAAAAATCAATTAAAATCGTTCAAAAACAATCAGTTTTGATAAATCGCCACATTTTCCAAAATAGAAAAGCCCGCTTCATCAGCGGGCATTTTTCATTAATAGAGCGGTGCCGTTTCCGGTGTCACCGTCTCTAAAATCTCTTTGACGCGCTTCAAGAAGCGGCCGGAGACAAGTCCGTCCAAAATGCGGTGGTCAATCGACAGACAAAGGTTCACGATATCGCGCGCCGCAAACATTCCCTCTTCCATGATGACAGGGCGTTTGACAATCGACTCGACCTGGAGAATGGCAGCCTGCGGATAGTTGATAATCCCCATCGACTGCACCGAACCAAATGACCCGGTATTATTGACGGTAAAGGTGCCACCCTCCATGTCTTCCGGGGCGAGTTTCCCGGCGCGGGCTTTTTGCGCCAGGACAGCAATTTCACGGGCAATGCCTTTGATCGATTTTTCATCGGCATGCTTTATGACCGGCACGTACAGCTTGTCTTCGGCGGCAACCGCGATCGAGATGTTGACATCATGTTTCTGGATAATGGCATCCCCGGCCCACGTTGAATTGAGCGCAGGAAACTCTTTCAATGCCCGGGCGACCGCTTTGACAAAAAAGGCAAAGTATGTGAGGTTAAAGCCTTCACGCCGCTTAAACTCTTCTTTTACGGCATCCCGGTAGCGGACAAGGTTCGTAACGTCCGCTTCGACCATCATCCACGCATGCGGAATTTCCTGTTTGCTGCGTGCCATATTGTTCGCGATCGCTTTACGCACGCCGGTAACCGGAATCACCGTATCTTCTTTTCCAGCTTCCCGTACAGGCAAAGGCCGGGAAGCAGGCGGCGTTTCACGGGCAGGTGCCGGTTTTGCCGGTTCCGGTTTTGAAGGTGCCGGTTTTGAAGGAGTCGGTTCCGCCTCATTCCCCCTGCTTTCAATGATTTTTAACAGGTCTTTGCGCGTGATCCGGCCTTCCCTTCCCGTTCCTTTCACCTGGTTCAAGTCAATGCCGTATTCCTGGGACAGTTTTAAAACGGCCGGGGAATAGCGGACTTTTTTCCCTTTTTCCGCTTCCGGCTGTGGCGCTGCAGCATCCGAACCCGGACCCGGTTCTGCTTCAGGCTGGACATTTGTTTCGGCTGCGGTTTTGACCGTGCAAATGACTTCCCCGACAGCAACGGTTTCGTCTTCCGAAGCGATCAGTTCCACGATTTCCCCTTCAAACGAAGAAGGCACTTCGGCATTGACTTTGTCTGTTAATACTTCACAAAGCGGATCGTATTTATGGACATGATCACCCGGGGATACAAGCCACTTGCTGATGGTTCCTTCCGTCACACTTTCTCCGAGCTGCGGCATCGTAATATTTTCTATCGCCAATTGGCACCCTCCTATCCTGCAATTCTAAAATTCGGCCAGTTCCCGCATTGCTTTTTCGACTTTTTCGGGATTGACCATAAAATATTTTTCCATCGTCGGCGCATACGGCATTGCCGGAACATCCGGACCGGCCAGACGCATGATCGGGGCGTCCAGGTCAAACAGGCAGTTTTCCGCAATGATCGCGGCAACTTCGCCGATAATGCTTCCTTCTTTATTGTCTTCCGTGATAAGCAGCACTTTCCCGGTTTTTGCAGCTGCCTCGATGATTGCCTCTTTGTCGAGCGGATAAACGGTGCGCAAATCGAGAATATGTGCTTCGATCCCGTCCTCTCTAAGCTTTTCCGCAGCCTGGAGGGCAAAATGGACGCAAAGCCCGTACGTGATCACCGTAATATCCGTTCCTTCCCTTTTTACTTCGGCCTTGCCGATCGGGAGCACATAATCTTCATCCGGCACTTCACCCTTAATCAGGCGGTACGCGCGCTTATGTTCGAAAAAGAGAACCGGATCATCGTCCCGGATTGCGGCTTTCAGCAACCCTTTTACATCATAAGGCGTGGACGGCATGACAATTTTCAGCCCCGGCTGGTTTGCAAACACCGATTCAAGCGACTGGGAGTGATACAGTGCCCCGTGGACACCACCTCCGTACGGTGCACGCACGACAAGCGGGCATTGCCAGTCATTATTGGTGCGGTAGCGGATTTTCGCCGCTTCCGAAATAATCTGATTGACAGCCGGCAGAATAAAATCGGCAAACTGGATCTCGGCAACCGGCCGCATCCCGTACATCGCAGCCCCTACGCCGACCCCGGCAATCGCCGATTCAGCGAGCGGCGTATCGATCACTCTTTCGGCGCCGAACTGCTCGTATAATCCGGCCGTCGCCTTAAATACCCCGCCTTTTTTTCCAACATCTTCGCCGAGCACAAATACTTTTTCGTCCCGTTCCATTTCTTCCCGCAATGCTTTTGTAATTGCGTCAATATATGAAATGACAGCCATCGTTCTCCTCCTTACTCCCCGTAAACAAACCGGAGCGCATCTTCCGGTTTAGCATACGGCGCTTTTTCGGCGTAATCGGTTGCCTCATTGACGGTTTGGATGACGCGCGCATCGATTTCTTTTTCTTTTTCCCCGTCA
This sequence comes from Weizmannia sp. WK01, assembly GCF_025905465.1. NCBI lineage: Bacteria > Bacillati > Bacillota > Bacilli > Caryophanales > Bacillaceae > Heyndrickxia > Weizmannia sp. WK01. The sequence goes on from NZ_CP109616.1 coordinate 2,043,028, forward strand.
AGAAGGCCCGCCTCTTTTAAGTACCGGCTAAATAAAACAACCGGATCTTTTTCTTTTGCCGTCTTCACTTCTTCCTGCGCACGGTAGCGGTCATCATCATCGGAAGAATGCGGTGTAAAGCGGTAAACAAGCGTTTCGATTAAAGTCGGCCCTTCCCCGCGCCGGGCACGGTCCGCCGCTTCTTTGACCACTTCATAGACAGCGAGCGGATCGTTTCCGTCAACTGTCACACCCGGCATGCCGTAGCCGATCGCACGGTCGGAAACGCGCGGGTTCCCGAGCTGCTTTTCAATCGGGACACTGATGGCATACTGGTTATTTTCGCACATGAAAATGACCGGCAGCTTGTGGACCGCGGCAAAATTCGCCCCTTCATGGAAATCGCCCTGGTTGGATGATCCTTCCCCGAAAGTGACAAAGGTAACAAAATCCTTTTTCTCCATTTTGCCTGCGAGCGCAATTCCGGCCGCATGCGGTACCTGTGTCGTTACAGGGGAAGACTGGGTGACGATTCTGTTTTTCTTCTGCCCGTAGTGGCCTGGCATTTGCCGGCCGCCCGAATTCGGGTCTTCCGCTTTGGCAAACCCGGAAAGCATAATGTCGCGTGCGGTCATGCCGAAAGCGAGCACAATCCCGAGATCGCGGTAATACGGCAATACATAATCTTTTGTCCTGTCGAGCGCAAAAGCGGCGCCAACCTGGGCAGCTTCCTGGCCCTGGCAGGAGACAACAAACGGAATTTTGCCGGACCGGTTTAAAAGCCACATCCGTTCATCCACCTTGCGCGCAAGCAGCATCATTTCGTACATTTCCAATACTTCCCGGTCGCTTAAACCTAAGTCTTTATGCCGATTTTTATTCATTGTTATCACTCCTTATCCAAAAGCTACGCATGGATTTCAAGCCCATCTACTGCGAGTGCCGCCTCCCCAATCGCTTCGCTTAGCGTCGGGTGCGGATGGATATTCATGGCCACCTCCCACGGCGCCGCATCCAAAACGCGTGCAAGCCCGGCTTCTGAAATCATATCTGTTGCATGCGGCCCGATGATATGTACGCCTAACAGATCGTCGGTTTTTGCGTCTGCCACGATTTTAACAAAGCCGTCCGTTTCCCCGTAGACAAGCGCTTTGCCGACTGCCTGGAACGAAAACCGGCCAATTTTTACATCATATCCTTTTTCTTTTGCTTTCTCTTCCGTCAGGCCGACACTGGCAATTTCAGGATTGGAATACACACATTTCGGCACCATGGTGTCATCGAGCGGGTCCACGCTTTTCCCGGCGATGCGGTCAGCCGCAATGATGCCTTCCCTTGCTGCTACATGGGCAAGCTGCAACCCGCCGATGCAGTCCCCGATCGCATAAATATGGGATTCTTTTGTCTGGTAAACTTCATTGACCTGAATAACGCCGTTTTCGATTTCAATATCCGTATTTTCGAGGCCGATGTTTTCCGTGTTGGCCAGCCGGCCGACCGATAATAAAAGCTTATCTGCCTCAAACGTTTTTCCGTTTTCCGTGCCGATCCGCACCTTGCCGTCCCCTGTCTGGAGGGAAGCTGCATTGAATGCGGTACCGGTGAAGATGGCAACCCCTTTTTTCTTCATAAGGCGCGTAATTTCTTTTGAAATGTCGCTGTCTTCTCCCGGCAAAAGGCGCGGGGAAGCCTCAATGATCGTCACCTTTACGCCAAAGTCGGCAAGCATCGAGGCCCATTCCACACCGATCGCCCCGCCGCCTGCAATCAGGATGGATGCAGGGAGTTCTTCCATTTCAAGCGCTTCGTCAGATGTCATCACATATTCCCCGTCGACTGCAAACCCGGGAAGCACACGCGGGCGCGAGCCGGTCGCAATGATTAAATTTTTCGGGAGGAGCATCTCATTGTCTGTACCCGCACCCTCGATTGAAACCGTTCCTGCTACGGGCGAAAAAATGGAGGGGCCGAGGATTCTGCCGGTGCCTTCATACACATCAATTTTCCCTTTTTTCATCAAGGATTGAACGCCGCGGTGCAATTGCGTCACAACTGCGTTTTTCCGTTCCCGGATTTTTGCAAAATTCAAGGCGGCATCACGGACATCCACGCCGAAATCGGCGCTTTTTCGGACCAGCCGGTATACTTCCGCGCTTCTTAACAGGGCTTTTGTCGGAATGCAGCCTTTATGGAGGCAGGTGCCGCCAAGTTTTGATTTTTCAACAATTGCTGTTTTTAACCCGTTTTTTGCTGCGCGGATGGCGGCCACATAGCCGCCTGTTCCGCCGCCCAAAACAACGACATCGTATTCTTTTGCCAATGTTGTTCCTCCTTCACTTGCGTTACCGCGGAAGCCGTTTTTCGAGCACGTGTTTATTGTGCGGCAAAAATTGTGAACGCGCACGGGAAACTTTTGCAATCCGTTCTTCCGCCATCCGGTCTGCCGCCAAATAGGACGGAATCCCGTCGCGTTTTGAAATGTCGATCACTTTCTGTACATTATAGTAGACTTGCTCGACTTTTTTCATCGCTCTTTCCCGGTTGTAACCGTGCAGTTCGTCAGCCACATTGATAACCCCGCCGGCATTGATGACATAATCGGGTGCATAAAGAATGCCCATTTCATGCAGCCGGTCGCCGTGCTTCGGTTCTTTCAACTGGTTATTTGCAGACCCCGCAATCACTTTTGCTTTCAGCTGCGGAAGCGTTTCATCATTCAAAATGGCCCCGAGCGCGCATGGGGCAAAAATATCACAGTCCTGGGCGTAAATGTCATCCGGGTCCACTGCTTTTGCCCCGAAAGCCTCAACAGCCCGTTTTACCGCCTCCGTTGAAATATCGGTCACAATAAGGCGGGCGCCTTCTTCGTGCAAATAGCGGCACAGTTCAAATGCAACATGGCCGACGCCCTGGACGGCGACGGTTTTCCCCTCAAGCGAATCACTTCCGAACGCCTCTTTTGCCGCTGCTTTCATGCCGACATAGCAGCCATACGCCGTGACAGGTGAAGGATTTCCGGATGAACCGTACGTTTGCGAAACGCCTGTCACAAAATCGGTTTCCTCGTGGATGATGTCCATATCTTCAACAGTGGTGCCGACATCTTCAGCTGTAATATAGCGGCCCCCGAGCCCCTGGATGAACCGGCCGAACGCCCGGAACATTTCTTCATTTTTGTCTTTGCGCGGGTCGCCGATGATGACGGTTTTCCCTCCGCCAAGATTGAGACCGGCGGCAGCGTTTTTATACGTCATCCCCCGCGCAAGCCGCAACGCATCTTCAATGGCGGCTTCTTCCGTTGCGTAAGTCCACATTCTCGTGCCCCCGAGCGCTGGCCCGAGTGTTGTATCATGTATGGCGATCACCGCTTTTAATCCAGATGCGTCATCATGGCAAAACAACAGTTGTTCATAATCGTATTTTCGCATATAATCAAAAATTTCCATTGGACTTCCTCCTTTTCCGCAAGCAAAGCTGTCAGAAAGCTGTACAGGCATTTTTGCGGCTGTAACGGACAGCCCGATGCCTCTTTTGAAAACGGCACACCGCTTTTTCCGAAACCCCGGGCCAGCCTTCACTGTTGAAAATGCAAAAAGAATGCCACTTTCGCATTGTTTTCCTGTTTCCGCTTTTCATGCAGAAATGGCGAAAAGAGCGGGGCTTAAAAAAATAAACTTCCGTTTACCAGTTTGCTACTTTTTGCACGAATATGCAAATTATTGCATGCTGATTTTTGCAAGCCGGTATTTTTCCAATTTATAGTACAGGCTTCTTAGTGAAATGCCAAGCTGTTTGGCCGTATTCGTTTTGTTCCCGGCATTTTCTTCGAGCGCTTTTTGGATCAGCTGCTTTTCAAAAGCGGACAGCATTTCATCGAGGTTGCCTTTTTCGGGTACCCCGTCCGCTTCTTGCTTTTCCGCGCGTTTCCCCGGGGATAAACCAAGCCCGTCAAGATGGTCCGCATCAATCGATTTTTCATGGAAACCCATAAAAATGATGGCCCGCCCGAGCACATTTTCCAATTCACGGACGTTTCCCGGCCAGTCGTAGCGGTACAGAATGGAAAGCGCTCTGCTTGTGATGCCTTCTACATTCCGGCCGTAATCCTGATTGATTTTTTGGATGAGACGCCTGGCCAGTAACGGAATCTCCTGTTTTCTCGCCCTGAGCGGCGGAATCCGATTGGCATGCGGTCGAGCCGGTAATATAAGTCTTCCCGGAAATTTCCTTCTGCAACAGCTTTTTCAAGGTCGGCATGCGTGGCACAAATAATCCGGACATCCACCGGTACCGGCTTTGTGCCGCCGACTTTCACAATCTCTTTTTCCTGCAGGACGCGCAAAAGTTTTGCCTGCATATGGGCGCTCAGTTCACCGATTTCGTCCAAAAACAGGCTGCCATGGTCGGCTTCTTCAAACAACCCCTTTTTGCCGCCTTTTTTCGCGCCTGAAAAAGCGCCTTCCTCATAGCCGAACAGCTCGCTTTCAAGCAGCGACTCGGCAATGGCCGCACAGTTGACACGGACAAATTTATGGTTTTTCCGGCTGGATGCCTGGTGGATGGCATGCGCAAACAGCTCTTTACCGGTGCCGGATTCGCCGCGCAGCAAAATCGTCACAGGTGTCTGTGCCGCCAGTTTGGCCTGTTCCACGGCGATATCCATTTCATCGGAAGCATGGATAATGTCCTCAAATGTATATTTTGCCGTGGCAGCCTGCATCATTTGCCTTCTCGCCCGGCGCAATTCCGTTGTTAATGTCTCGATTTCAGAGACGTCATGAATCACGCCGACGCTTCCCTTTAGCATGCCGTTGACGATGACCGGCGCAACATTGACAATCACTTCTTTTTTTAACGGACCGACCCGCATTTTCACGCCGCGTACCGGTTTTTTCGTTTGCAGCACTTTAAAATGCATGCTTTCGCCTTCGGAAATATCCGCTGTTGCCGGTTTGCCGATGACTTCCTCTTCGCTTAACCCGGTGATTCTTGTATAAGCCGGATTGATGAGGATGCCGCGCCCTTTTTCATCGACAACGGAAATCGCATCATCGCTTGAGTGGATAATGGCCTGCAGCATCATCTTGATTTCTTTTAAATTCGTAATCTCCTCAGCCTGTTTCACAGCTTCCGTAATATCCCGGAAAACGGAAATGGCCCCGGCGACTTTCCCGCCATCAAACATCGGAATGTGGGAGGCGAGTATTTTGACCCCGTTTTGCAGTTCAATTTCCACGTTTGTTTCCCTTTTCTTTGTTTCAAGGACATGGGCAAGCCGGCTTTTCGGGATCACGCTTGAGATCGGCTTGCCAAGCACTTCCCGGGCCGAAACGCCGTTGATCTTTTCCGCGGCCCTGTTCATAAAAATGATCCGGCCGTTTTTGTCAATCACCGTCATGCCTTCTGCCGTCGACTGAAGGATGAGCGCATGTTTTTTTGTTTCGCTTTCCAACTTCCGGATTAAGGCTTCTTTTTCCTCCAGCAATTTCGCAATCAAATAGGCGACACTGCCGGGGATGACAATCCGGCCCGTGCAATCGGCAGCGATTTCACGAAAAACTTGCTCATCCCCGGTTACCTCAATGATAATATCGACATCGGGACCTGAAAAAACGCGCCAGTTGTTTCCGGTCTTTACGCCCATGTTTTTGGCAAGCCGGATCCCCTCCGCCTGCGGATTGATATCAACGATGCCGGCCACACGGAACCGTGCGCTCTCGGACAATATTTTTAAAATCGCTTTTCCGCCTTTCCCCCCGCCAACGATTAAAACATTTTGCATCGCTGCTCCCCCTTTTCGTGCTGGTCTCCGCTATTCTATTTTATTTGAAAGGGCTTACATTTACAATGGGCTGCATTGCCTGCGTCCAATCCCGGGTGTTATAATGATGGAAACGGTTTAAAGGGGGGCCGGGATGGGCAGGTTGGTGGCACTTTTTGTATTGGCGGTGCCGGTCATCGCCGCTGCTTATGGGATCAAATGGATGCGGGATATGGTTTTCGGGATTCCGGACCGCCCGTTTTCTTCGCTGACGCTCCAGTTTCTGACCGGGCTTTTGCTCTCTGCCGGCGGCATTGCCTTTACCGCCGGATTTATCCTGCACCGGGACAGAAAGCACCAAAAGGTACAGAAACGTTTCAGCAAACCATCAAAATAAAGCATCCGGCTATTGCCCGGATGCTTTTTCCCGTTCTGCTTTTCTTTCCTGTACCGCCATTTCCGGGAAATCCGTGATGATTGCCGTGCAACCGATTTTAAACAGCCTTCTCATATCTTTCGCTTTATTCACTGTGTACGGCCTGACTGCAACACCGTGGTTCATGGCGGCACGGATGATCCATTCGGCCGTTGTCAAAAGGCGCGGATGGATCGCTTTTGCTCGGATCGATTTCGCGTAGACCCACGGCATAAACATCACTTCCGAATACAGCGGGGCAATCTCCACTTCGGGTGCCAGACGGTAGCATTGAATGATGGAATAGTGGTTAAAGGAAGAAAAAATGACCCTTTCTTCCAAATGGTATGCCCGGATTAACGAAACGGCTTTTTCCTCGATCAGCGGATAATCCACTTTTGCCGTCTTCAGTTCAATATTGCAGAGAAGCTGGTTTTGGGCGAGCCATTCAAAGACTTCTTCAAGTGCCGGGATGCTTAGCGGTTTGCCGGTTTCGAACCGGTCAATCACATCAAGCGACCGTAATTGAGCAAATGTTAAATCTTTCACATACCCTTTGCCTTCTGTCGTACGGTTGACCGTTTCATCATGAATGACGACCAGTTCGCCGTCTTTTGACAACTGAATATCCAGTTCAATCCCGTCCGCTCCGGCCTTTTCCGCTTCGAAAAAAGCTTCCATTGTGTTTTCCGGACGTGTGCCTGCCGATCCCCGGTGGGCAAAAATAAGCGTCACTTGATACACACCCTTTATTTATTTCGTTCATCATTATATATTCCCCGAACAAGAAAAGCGTAACCTTTTACGCACGGAATCCGGCCGGTACAACTCACTGCACCGGCCCCTTTCCCTTTCAGGAAGCTTTGTGTTCGAGGCGGAGTTTATCAGCGACCATGGCAATGAACTCGGAGTTTGTCGGCTTTGCTTTGGTCATGGAAACCGTATAACCGAATAGGGTGGAAATGGATTCGATATTTCCCCTGCTCCATGCCACTTCTATCGCATGGCGGATGGCGCGCTCAACACGGCTGGCAGTGGTATTGTATTTCTTTGCAATTTCGGGGTATAACACTTTTGTAATCGAGCCAAGCAATTCAATATCATTGTACACCATTGCAATCGCTTCGCGTAAATACATATAGCCTTTAATATGGGCCGGCACGCCGATTTCATGGATAATGCTCGTAATGCTTGCATCGAGATTGACAGGCTTCGATTCCGGTTTGGAAGCTGCCATGCCGGGTGATGATTTCAGGACGGAGCCTTTTTTGCTTGTCTGTCGGATTTGTGAAACAAGCATGTCCATATCAAACGGTTTCAGCACAAAATAGGATGCGCCCAGTTCCACCGCTTTTTTCGTTACATCTTCCTGGCCGAAAGCCGTCAGCATGATGACGTTCGGCATCCGGGAATAAGCCGATTCTTTTAGTTTCTCGAGCACGCCGAGACCGTCCAGATGCGGCATAATAATATCCAGCAGCAAAATGTCCGGGTCCGCCTCTTTTAACTGTTCAAGGCATTCCGTCCCGCTGTATGCCGTTCCGCAAATTTCCATGTCTTCCTGCTGGGATATATAATCTTCTAATAAACGAACAAGTTCACGGTTGTCATCAACAATAAACACTCTGATTTTTTTCACTGCCACTGTCCTCCTCAAAAAAATAGCCGTATCTCTGTACAAGAATATGTTTCGACAATGGCGGAAAATTTCCTGCTTTTTTATTCATTATTTTTTGTTGAAAACCGGGACGCTGGAAAATCGCCCGGACAAAACGTCCGCACGCATTAATAATAGATAAGTGCATCATTCTTTAAAAGCGGAAGGGGACTTGCCCCCTCCGTAAATGCCTGCTTCATGGAGCATCCATTCGATATGGACGCCATAGCCGGATGTCGGGTCGTTGACAAACACATGTGTCACGGCACCGACAAGCCGCCCGTTTTGAATGATCGGGCTCCCGCTCATTCCCTGAACAATGCCGCCCGTTTTTTTCAGCAATTCCGGGTCGGTAATTTTGATGACCATTCCTTTTGTTGCCGGAAATTTTTGCGGAATGGTGCTGACAATTTTAATCGAATAGGCTTCCACTTTTTTCCCGTCGACAACCGTTAAAATTTTTGCCGGCCCTGTCTTTACCTGGTCTGACAGTGCAATCGGCATCGGTTTTGCATATGTGCTGTCTTTTGCACCCGGATCCAGCTGTCCAAAAATGCCGAATGGGCTGTTTTTCGTTATATTCCCGATCCGGCCTTCTTCGGTAAAACGCGCCAATTTTTCCCCTGGGCTCCCGTTTTTGCCTTTTTCAATCGACGTCACGACCGAATTGACAATCCTGCCCTTTTCGACGACGATCGGTTTTTTTGTGTCCATATCGGATATGACATGCCCGAGGGCGCCATATTTTTTCGTTTTCGGATCAATAAACGTCATCGTGCCGATTCCAGCGGCCGAATCTCGTATATAAAGCCCGAGTTTATACGACTGCCCGCTTTTATCTTTTAACGGCTTTATCGTTTTCCGGATGGTTTGTCCATCCCTTTTAATGACGGCATCCAGCGGTTTTCCTTCTTCCCCTGCCTGCTGGACAATTGGGGCAATATCGGACATATTTTCGATTTTTTTCCCGTTCATTTCAAGGATCATGTCCCCAACTTCAATTCCGGCCTGTTCACCGGGAGAAAACTTCCCTTTGTCCGTCTGCACAAGATGATGGCCGACGATAAGGACGCCGAGCGTATTCAGCTTGACGCCGATCGACTGCCCGCCGGGGATCATCTTAATATTTGGATGCACTTCTACTTCCGTTTTTTTGACCGGGATGCCCGCCAGTTTAAGAAACATTTCTTCCTTGCCGGCTGACTTCCCTTTTATGGAAACCGTATGTTGATGCGCATGAATTTCCGCACTGTTTCCGCTTGCCATTACAGCGGCAGCAGAAGTTTTATGAAATTCGATTTGCTGGCCTTCCAGTAAGCGAACTTGCTTCGGAAAGTGAAGATATTGTTGAAAAGGCTGCGAAAAAACGCATAATAAAAGTGAAACAAGGAGAAATCCGCCTGTCAGCTTCCTTATTTTTTCAAAGTTCAAACATTCCACTCTCCTCGCTTCCGGTTCACCCTGTTGTTTAGCCTTTGTTTGTTTTGGCTATGATTTTAATTTAGCCTTGAAGCGTTTTAAATATAACAGCGCCTGCGGGAAAAATGCTGCCCAATCTGGATAGAAAGGGTCCGGCTCCACCATTTTTCCAAATAGGCGGACCGGACCCTTATTTTATCGCTTCGGCCAGTTCGAGCAGCTCTTTCGCATGCTGTCTTGTCAACTCTGTCATTTCAACGCCTGAAATCATACGGCCGATTTCTTTAATTTTTTCTTCCTGACCTAAAGGCTTGACTTTTGTCCGCGTTCTCTCCTTTTCAGTCTCTTTCATGATCAACAGATGTGTATCCGCCATGGCGGCAACCTGCGGCAGATGGGTAATGCAGAGGACTTGCGAATGGACCGAAATGCGGTAAATTTTCTCCGCAATCGCCTGCGCAACGCGGCCGCTTACGCCGGTATCCACTTCGTCGAAAATGACGGAAGTGATCCCCTGGTGCCGGGAAAATATCGTTTTTAATGCCAGCATAATCCGCGACAATTCTCCGCCCGAAGCGGTTTTTGCGAGCGGTTTTAGCGGTTCGCCCGGATTGGTGGAAATGTAAAATTCAACCTGGTCGAGCCCGTCGCGCCGGAACGGAATGTCATCCGCCTCATAATAATCATCAGCAGCGGCAAGAAAACGGACTTCAAACTTTGTTTTATCCATATACAGCTGCTTTAATTCGGAATGGATATTTTTAGTCAGCTTTTCCGCCCATTTTTTGCGTAAATCGCTGAGCTGCTTGGCTTCCAAATACAGATCGCGTTTTACCGTTTGCAGTTCTTTTTCTAGAAGCTCCACATGATGGTCACGGTTTACGATCGATTCGATTTCTTCTTCAATTTTGGACCCGTATTCCAGAATTTCTTCGATCGAGCTACCATATTTTCGTTTTAACTGGTTGATCTCATTCAGCCGCGCTTCAATTACGTTAAGCCGTTCCGGGTCAAATTCAAGTCCGTCAAGCCGGGAACGGATTGAGCGGGACATGTCTTCGAGCGTATAAAAACAACTTTGGACGGATTCCAAAATGTCAGAGAGCTCGCCATCCACTTCAGCCGCGGTTTCAAGATGGCTCATGGCAAGGCTGAGCCAGTCGAGGCCATGCTGTTCCCCGGCAAGCGCTTCATACCCCGTATTCAATGATTCAAACAGCCGTTCAAAATTGACGAGTTTTCGTTTTTCTTCCGCTAATTCCTCGTCTTCATGCAGCCTCAGTCCGGCGTTTTGGATTTCCTCATGCTGGAATTGGATGAGGTCAAGGCGCTGGGCGAGCTGCTGGTCGTTTTCATTCATTCTTTTTAACCGCCCGTAAACGGCTTCGTATTTTTTATACAATTTTTCGTAATCAAGGAGAGCCGTTTCAATCTCACTTTGCCCGTACTGGTCAAGCAGTGGCAGATGGTACGTTTCGTTCAGCAGTTCCTGCGTTTCGTGCTGGCTGTGGATATCAATTAAAGTCGACCCGATTTCGCGCAGCACCGAAATCGTCACAAGTTTTCCGTTGATGCGGCAAACGCTTTTCCCTGTTTTCGATATATCGCGCCGCAAAATGACCATGCCTTCCTCAATCTCAATGCCGAATTCGCGGGCGCGATCCATGCACGGATGACCGTCCTCGACCAGAAATAAGCCCTCAATCTCAGCACGGTTTTCCCCGTGCCGGACGAACTCCGATGACCCTCTCCCGCCTGTTAGAAGCTGGATGGCATCGATAATAATCGATTTGCCGGCACCGGTCTCCCCTGTCAGGACGGTCAGCCCGGCTTCAAATGAAAGCGTTAATGCATCAATAATGGCAAAATTTTTAATCGATAATTCCTGCAGCAATCAAACATCACCACTTTCTACAGCAAGTCCAAAAACCGTTGCGAAACCGTTTCGGTCTCATCCTGGTTTTTGCAAATGATCAGGCATGTATCATCTCCGCACAAGGAGCCGATAATTTCTTCCCAATCCAAAATATCAATCAAAGCGCCGATTGCATGCGCGTTACCGGGCAATGTTTTCAATACGATCAGGTGCCCGGCTGTATCAATGCTGACAAATGCATCTGTCAGCGCCCGTTTCAGTTTCTGCATCGGGTTGAAGCGCTGGTCGGCAGGCAAGCTGTATTTGTACCTGCCGTTATTGAGCGGCACTTTGACAAGATGAAGTTCTTTTATATCCCTTGAAATGGTGGCCTGCGTCACATTAAAGCCGGCATTGCGCAAATGCTCGACAAGCTCGTCCTGTGTTTCGATATCATAATTGGTAATCATTTCCCTGATTTTGATCAAGCGCTGTCCTTTATTCATATCCTCACCTCAAGGATGCTCTTTTGTAAATATGCATCTACTTGTATGTTAGCGCATTTACGGGCAAATGTACAAGCAGCTTTTTTCCGTAAACGGGCTTTTTTTCGGGTGCGAAACGCCCTTATACAAAGCAGCCTACCGGTTATCCAATAGGCTGCCAAATCTTTGTCTATCCCTTCCTGAGCGTGGCATGGGCTTCTTCCACCACGTCATTTACGGTTACGCGCAACCGGTTGGCGCCGCCTTCTGTTTCGCTGGCGGGCTTTACGAGGTGGATTAAAAATTCAATATTTCCTTCCCCGCCTGTAATCGGCGAGAAGGAGAGGTTTTCCACCGAAAAGTTTTCACGCAAGGCAAGCTGGATGATTTTTTCGATCACTTCGCGATGGACATTTTTATCTTTTACAATCCCCTTTTTGCCCACCTGCTCGCGCCCCGCTTCAAACTGCGGCTTAATCAGGGCGACCACATCGCTTAAAGGTGCAAGGAGCGTTTTTAATACCGGGAGGATCAAGGACAGGGAAATAAAGGACACGTCAATCGAGGCAAATTCCGGAATGCCCTTTGTGAAATCCTGCGGGGTAACATAGCGGAAATTTGTCCTTTCCATAACAACAACCCGCTCGTCCTGGCGCAGCTTCCATGCAAGCTGGTTATAACCGACATCGAGGGCATAAGACATTTTGGCACCGTGCTGGAGGGCACAGTCGGTAAATCCACCGGTCGAAGCGCCAATATCGAGAACAATTTTGTCTTTTACATTAAGTCCAAATACTTTCAACGCTTTTTCCAGTTTCAGTCCGCCCCGGGAAACGTACGGAAGGGGATCCCCTTTTACGATGAGCGGGGCATCAGCAGCAATTTTTTCACCCGGTTTATCAAGGCGGGTCTCATTTGAAAAGACAAGCCCCGCCATGACCGCCCTTTTTGCTTTTTCTCTTGTTTCGATTAATCCGCGTTCTACGAGGAGAACGTCCACCCGTTCTTTTTTCATTTAAAATGAAGCCTTTCTTTGCTGTTTTTGAGGCAATATCTGCCGGACTTCCCGGATCAGCCGGTCCTTTGTCAGCCCGATTTCCTGCCATAATTCTTTTACGCTGCCGTGCTCGACAAAGCGGTCGGGAATGCCAATACGGCGAATGATCCGATCAGAGAAGCCACGATCACCCGCAAATTCCAACACTGCGCTGCCAAACCCGCCTGCAAGCACGGCCTCTTCCACGGTTAATACCGGCATTCCGGTGCGGAAAACGGCTTCGAGCATTGCTTCATCAAGCGGTTTGATAAAGCGCGCATTGACCACTTTAACCGATATCCCTTGCTTTTGCAAAAATTTCGCTGCTTCCATGGCCATCGGAATCGTCGTCCCAAAGGTAAGGATGCACACGTCATTTCCTTCTTTCAAGACTTCCCAGGTGCCAAGCGGGATTTCTTTTAATTCTTCATCAAGCGCTACGCCGAGGCCATTGCCGCGCGGAAACCGCATCGCGATCGGCCCGCCGTCATATTTTAAAGCCGTGTATACCATATGCTGGCCTTCATTTTCGTCTTTTGGCATCATTAACACCATATTGGGCAGGCTGCGTAAAAAAGCAATATCAAATACGCCCTGATGGGTTTCGCCGTCCGCGCCGACAAGGCCCGCCCTGTCGATCCCGATGAAAACATTTAAGTTTTGCCGGCAAATGTCGTGGACAACCTGGTCATACGCCCGCTGCAGGAATGTCGAATAAATGGCCAAAAACGGTTTCATGCCCTGGGTGGCAAGCCCTGCAGCAAAAGTGGCGGCATGCTGCTCGGCAATCCCGACATCATATACCCTTTCCGGAAGCTCCTGCTGGAACCGTTCCAGCTTCGAACCAACTGTCATTGCCGGCGTAATCGCGACAATGCGCGCATCTTCCTTTGCAAGGCTGAGGACGGTATCGCTAACAAGTTTGCTCCAGGCAGGAGGGGCATCCGCCGGTTTGATAAAATCGCCGGTTTCAATTTTATACTGCCCGGTGCCGTGCCAGGCGCCTTTCGTATCGTTTTCGGCCGGTTCATATCCTTTTCCTTTTTTGGTAACGACATGCAAAAGAACCGGGCCTTTCGTCTTTTTGGCATACTGAATATTTTCGAGCAATGCATCAAAATGATGGCCGTCAACAGGGCCTAAATAAGTGAAACCGAGTTCTTCAAAAAAAATCCCGGAGACAAGCAAATATTTCAATGAGTCTTTCAGCCGTTCTGCAGTGGCCGCAAGCTTTCCGCCGACAGCCGGAATTTTTTTCAGCAGGAATTCCAGTTCATCTTTTGCGCGCCGGTATTTATTCGCCGTTCGCAGTTTGCCGAGCACCTGGTGAAGCGCGCCGACGTTCGGGGCAATCGACATCTCATTGTCATTCAGCACAACGATGATATCCCGTTTTTCATGGCCGATATGGTTGAGCGCTTCAAATGCCATGCCGCCGGTCAGCGCGCCGTCTCCGATCACCGGGACAATATACGATTTTTCTCCTTTTAAATCGCGGGCGACCGCCATGCCCATCGCGGCGGACAAGGAAGTGGAACTGTGCCCGGTTTCCCAGACATCATGAATGCTTTCATTCCGTTTCGGAAACCCTGAAAGCCCGTGGTATTGGCGCAGTGAGCCGAACTCTCCAGCCCGGCCGGTTAAAATTTTATGCACATATGACTGGTGTCCCACGTCCCAAAGAATTTTATCATTCGGGCTGTCAAAGCATTTATGCAGGGCAAGCGTCAATTCCACGACACCAAGATTCGGCCCGATATGCCCGCCGGTCTTCGACAATGTTTCAATCAAAAAGCGGCGGATTTCCGCGCTCAGTTGTTTCAAAGCGGGGATGTCCATTTGTTTCAAAAAGGACGGGTCCTTGATCGATTCAAGATCCAATGCGGATCACTCGCTTTCCTCATCAATATACGGCATCACTTACATCTATTATAAACAATCAACGCGTTTAGACAAGAAATACCTCATTTAAACAAACGCCGCCGGTTTTGCTGTTCCGGCCGTTCGGTTTGCGCCAAATGAACGGCCGTTAATGGTCCCGCGTTTCGATCATCCCCGTCAGTTCCATTAAGGCGCCGGTTTCAGCGCCGGTTTCAGCGAGGCACTGCTTTGCAAGGCGAGTATGGCGCCTGAGTTCTTGTTTGGCACCCTCAAGCGTTAAAAGAGCCGGATATGTACTTTTATGGCGGGATTCATCGCTGCCGACCCGCTTGCCGATTTTTTCCTGTTCCCCCTCGATATCCAATATGTCATCCCGGATTTGAAAAGCGAGGCCGAGATGATCGGCAAATTGCCCGAATTTTTCCAGCTGCTCTGTTGACGCGCCGCCAATCATCGCGCCGGCAAGCACGCTGAAACGAAGCAGTTTGCCGGTTTTGTGGGCATGGATATATTGTAGTTCCTCGAGGGTCAGTGTTTTATTTTCGCCTTCCATATCCGCCACCTGCCCGGCGACCATGCCTTCCGGACCCGCAGATTTTGCAAGGAGCGCAATCAGTTTTACCTTCAAAGCGTCATCCAACCCCGGATCTTCGGCAATCAGTCCGAAACTGTGCGTCAAAAGGCCGTCGCCGGCAAGAATCGCCACCGCTTCGCCAAATACTTTATGGTTGGTCGGCTTTCCTCTCCGCAAATCATCATCGTCCATTGCCGGGAGGTCATCATGGATCAGAGAATAAGTGTGGAGCATCTCGACTGCACACGCGGTCTGCATGCCCCGACCAGCCGGTTTACCGAGCGCGGATACGGTTGACAACAAAAGAAGGGGGCGGATCCTTTTCCCCCCGGCCTGGAGGGAATAATGCATCGCGTCTTTTAATACAGCAGGCGCACGAAGATCCGCGATATATTGTGCCAGGTGTTTTTCAATTTCTTTCACATCATACGCAGGCTTCTGCACGGTTATTCCTCCTCCCGGATCTCAAAATCCTGCTCTTCGCCATCCTCCGACATGATTTTTGCCAGCTGTTCCTCTACATTTTTCAGTTTTCCGTGGAGTAATTTGGACAGCTCCATTCCCTGTTTGTAAATGGAAATGGCTTCTTCGAGGGGCACATCCCCTTCTTCCAGTTTCCGCACAATGTCTTCCAGTTGCACCATCGCTTCTTCAAAAGTTAATGAATCGGCCATCTTTTTTCCCCCTTTCAATTTTATCTACCGTGCACAAAAGGCCGCCGTCCGTCAACCGGACCCGGATCGTTTCACCCGTTTTGGCCTGGCTTGTTTTTTTCAGGATCGTTCCGTCTTCCGCCATAGCCAGACTGTAGCCCCTTTCCATTACTTTCAACGGGCTCAGCGCTTCAAGGGCGGAAATATTTTTGGCAAAACGATGCTGCTTCTCCCGCAAGACCGCTTGCATTTGCTTCACGAGGTTTGCTTCAAGGCTCGTGAAATTCCGCCGCGCCTGCAGCAGTTTCTGTTCAGGACGGTTGCGCAAAAGCCGGCCGTGCAGATTGCGGGTTTGTTCCTCCGCTGTACCGATTAAGCGCCCCGCTTCCCTGTGCAGGCGATCTGTAAGGCGATCAGCCTGCTCGATTTGCTGGCGGATGAGCCGGTAAGGATTTGTCAAAACGGGCGACCGTTCAAGGTAAGCAAGCCGGCTTTTTTCATAGCGTACTTTCTCCCGCATGTTTCGTATAAGCCGCGTCTTTAAATGCAAGATTTTTTCCCGTACGTCATCAATATGGGGAACAGCAAGTTCAGCTGCAGCAGTCGGCGTCGGTGCCCGTAAGTCTGCCGCAAAATCGGCGATCGTAAAATCCGTCTCATGGCCGACAGCAGAAATCACCGGAATATTTGACGCAAAGATCGCCCGGGCCGTTATTTCTTCATTAAAAGCCCACAGCTCTTCGATGGAACCGCCGCCCCTTCCGACGATCAGCACATCCGCTTTGCCGATCCGGTTTGCCTGTTCAATTGCCTTTACAATCGAAGGGGCTGCATTTTCCCCTTGGACAAGGGCCGGATGTAAAATGATTTCAGCAACCGGATATCTTCTCCTGATGGTGGTGATGATATCGCGGACAGCAGCCCCTGTCGGCGATGTGATCACCCCGATCACTTTCGGATAAGCCGGGATGGGCCGGCGGTTTTGAAACAGGCCCTCTTTCTCCAGTTTTTCTTTTAGCTGTTCAAAAGCAAGATAAAGTGCGCCGATTCCGTCAGGCTGCATGCTTTTCACATACAGCTGGTAACTGCCGCCTGCTTCATAAACAGATACGGAACCCGTAACGAGCACTTTCATACCGTTTTCCGGCATAAACTTCAACGTCCGGTTTGCAGAAGCAAACATGACCGAAAGCAGTCTCGCTTTTTCATCTTTTAATGTAAAGTACATATGGCCGCTTGAATGCCGTTTGAAATTGGAAATTTCCCCTTTTACATGGATATCGTTTAAATAAGGGTCCGCGTCAAATTTCCGTTTGATATATTTTGTCAGCGTGTGTACGGATAAATATTGCATCGCTTTCCACCACCTTTCTCATGCATGAAGAAAGCTGCCTTCCCGCCGGAAGTCAGCTTTCTTTTAATGCCGCCCGCTCCCAGCACAAATGTCTCCCGGCACACTTCCGGACGATAAGCGGTTTTCCGGAAAAATGCCGTGACGGCAGGGCAGCCTGTTTAACGGTACAAGCGTTTTGCGGCTTTTACTGTATTGGAAAGCAGCATGGTAATCGTCATTGGCCCTACGCCGCCCGGGACAGGGGTAATATAGGAAGCTTTCTCCTTTACTTCATCAAAGTCAACATCCCCGCACAGCTTCCCGGACGCGTCACGGTTCATCCCGACATCAATGACGGCAGCACCCGCTTTGACAAAATCCGCTTTGATGAATTTTGCTTTGCCGACAGCACTGACCAAAATATCCGCCTGGCGGGTGAAAGATTTTAAATCGGCCGTTTTCGAATGGCAGTATGTGACGGTCGCATTTTCATTGAGGAACAGCTGGCCGCATGGTTTGCCGACAATATTGCTGCGGCCGATTACGACAACATGCTTCCCTTCGATCCGGATGCCCTTTGACTTCACCATTTTTAAAATTCCGTGGGGGGTGCAGGGTAAAAAGGTATCCTGGCCCGTCATCATCCTCCCGATATTTATCGGATGGAAACCGTCCACATCTTTCTCCGGGCTGATCGCTTCCACGATTTTTTGCGCATTGATATGCGGCGGCAAAGGAAGCTGGACGAGAATCCCGTGAATGTCAGGATCTTCATTTAAGGTTGCGATATGTCCGAGCAGTGCCTGTTCCGACACGTCTTCGGGAAGCTCGATTAAAACGGATTTCATTCCGAGCGCGCGGCACGCTTTTTCTTTGTTTTTGACGTATGTACGTGAAGCCGGATCGTTTCCGACTAATATGACAGCAAGCCCCGGGATAATCCCCTGTTGCGTTAACTGCTCCGCTTCCGCCTTTATCTCTTTTCTGAGTGCTTCGGCCAGTTGTTTTCCGTCAATGATTTCCGCTCCCATTATCCATCCCCCGTTATTTAGATTCAATCGAGTCTTTCATTTGATTCAAAACGCCATTAATAAATTTGGCAGATTTTTCATCTGCAAACCGTTTGGCAATCTCGAGTGCTTCGTTGATCGCCACATTGGCGGGCACATCCTCTGCGTACATCAGTTCGTAAGCGGCAAGGCGCAAAATATTGAGTTCCACTTTTGCAAGCCTGTCAAGCGTCCAATTTTCAAGATGCTGGCTGATCATGGCGTCGATTTCCGCGAGATGTGTTGCCGTTCCGTTTACCAATTTCTCAAGATAATCATCACTTTCCTGCCCGTCCAGCGCATTCCGGATCGCATCTTCCGGGCTCGCTTCATTCATATCCATCTGGAATAAAGCCTGAAGCGCTTTTTCGCGGGCGGTTCTTCTTTTCATCATTCGGCAGTAACTCCTTTAAAAAGCTCAAATTCGCATGCTTTTATTGTAACAGAAAGGTGGGACCAAAAAAAGGCCAGGACGCTTTGCCCGGACCCTTTTTCTCTTACTCTTCCGCCTGAAATTCAGGCTCCGCTTTCTGCGTATCAAATTGAATGCCGACAATATGAATATTCACTTCCGACGCTTCCAGGGCAGTCATATTGAGCAAAGCCTGGCGGATATTATCCTGGACTTCCTGGGCAACTGCCGGAATGGAAACGCCAAAATTCATGGTGCAATAGACATCGACTTTAATGCCATCATCACTCAGTTCCACTTTTACGCCTTTCCCGTGGTTTTTCCTGCCAAGGCGCTCCACGACGCCGCTTGCGAAATTGCCACGCATTTGGGCAACCCCTTCGACTTCGGAAGCGGCAATGCCCGCAATCACTTCAATCACTTCAGGAGCAATTTCCACTTTTCCCAAGCCGTCTTCATCATGATGCATTTCCAACATTTGGTTGTCTTCTGCCATCTTCAACACCTCCTATAATTACACGTTATTTCATTACATCATATTTTTCAAGGAATTTCGTGTTGAAATCCCCTTCGACAAAAACTTCATGTTCGAGGAGGCGCTGATGGAACGGAATCGTCGTGTGGACGCCTTCCACGGCATATTCGCTGAGCGCGCGTCTCATGCGAGCAATCGCCTCATCGCGCGTCGCTCCGTAGGCAATGAGCTTGGCAATCATGGAATCATAATACGGCGGAATGCTGTAACCCGGATATACGGCCGATTCCACGCGGATGCCGATCCCGCCCGGCGGCAGGTAAAAGTTAATTTTGCCCGCAGACGGCATAAAATTCTTTTCCGGATTTTCGGCATTGATCCGGCATTCAATTGCCCAGCCGTTCCATGTGACTTCATCCTGCTTTAAGGATAACGGTTCCCCGGATGCCACAAGGATCTGTTCTTTGACAAGATCCACGCCAGTGACCATTTCTGTAACCGGGTGTTCCACCTGGATGCGGGTATTCATTTCCATAAAGTAAAACTTCTGGTTGCGGTGGTCAAAAATAAACTCGATGGTGCCGGCCCCCGTATAGTCAACCGCTTTTGCCGCTTTCACGGCAGCCTGCCCCATTTCTTCGCGCATTTCGCTCGATAGTGCCGGGGACGGGGATTCTTCAAGCAGTTTTTGCAGCCGCCGCTGGATGGTGCAATCCCGTTCGCCCAGGTGGATCACATTGCCGAATTTATCAGCCATGACCTGGATTTCAACATGGCGGAAGTCTTCAATGTATTTTTCAAGATAAACACCCGGGTTGCCGAAAGCAGTCGCGGCTTCCTGCTGGGTGATGTGGATGCCTTTTACAAGCTCTTCTTCATTCAAAGCTACGCGGATCCCTTTGCCACCGCCGCCGGCCGTTGCCTTAATAATCACCGGATAGCCGATTTTTTTTGCGACGACTTTTGCTTCTTCTGCGTCTTTTACAAGCCCGTCCGAACCCGGGACAATCGGCACGCCCGCTTTTTTCATCGTTTCGCGCGCCACATCTTTTGCGCCCATTTTCGCAATGGCTTCCGGGCTTGGCCCGATAAACTCAATATTGCATTCTCGGCAAAGCTCGGCAAAATCGGCATTTTCAGCAAGAAATCCGTAACCGGGATGGATCGCGTCACAGCCTGTTAAAGTTGCTGCGCTGATGATGTTGGCAAAATTTAAATAACTGTCTTTCGATGCTTTCGGGCCGATGCAGTACGCTTCATCCGCAAGCTGGACATGCAGTGCATCTTTGTCCGCTTCCGAATAAACGGCCACGGCTTCAATCCCGAGGTCGCGGCAGGCACGGATAATCCGAACCGCAATTTCGCCGCGGTTTGCAATCAAAACTTTTTTAATCATGAAAGTCCGCTCCTTACTTTGTCTTTACCAAAAATAATGGCTGGCCGAATTCAACAAGCTGGCCGTCTTTGACGAGGATATCTACAATTTCCCCTTCCACTTCCGCTTCGATTTCGTTAAACAGCTTCATCGCTTCAATCATGCATACAACCGTATTCGGGCTGACTTTGGAGCCGATTTGCACATACGGTTCTTCTTCCGGGGAACCCGCCTGGTAAAAGGTGCCAACCATCGGCGACACGATTTTATGCAGATTTTCGTCGGCTGCTTGCGCCGGAGCTTCAGGCTGCGGGTTTTCTGCAAGCTGGCGGGGCTGCGCAGGCATTTGCGGGGGTGCGGAAACCTGAGCCACTTCACGCACCGGGCGTTCAATGACTTGGACGCCGGTGTTTTTCTTCATTTTGATGACGGTCCCGTCGTTTTCAAATTCAAATTCATCGAGGTTTGAACGGTCCACAAGCTCGATCAAAGCCTGGATTTCCTCTACTTTCAGCATATATGACACTCCTTCGTTTTTTCAGCTTCTAAAATTGTTAACAATTTATGAATAAATAACTATCCATATCATACGATAACCGGAGGCGAAAATTCAATCATTTGTATAAAAAACGGATTCCCGGCACATTGCAAAAATGCCCTTCCCCGCTTGGCGCAAAAAGGAGGAAGCGTTTTACGGAAATTTAAAATCACGCGCAAATCTATTTTTCAATCATTTTTCAATCATTTTTTAAATATAGAAAAAAAGCCCGGCAAAAAAGCAATCTCCCTTGTTTTCCGCACAGAAAAAAGGGCTGTAACCGCCCCCTATTCTGGCTTTCCTTAATTTGTCTGGAATTCCACGGCCAGTTTTGGCGTATTGCCCAATTCCTGGTTCACAAGCTTGACGATTTCATTTGCAGCCGCTTTATCGTGCTTTTTCGATTTGACGGTCACGACCACTTCATCGCCGTCTGCCTGAACGAGCGCATCCTCATATCCTTTTGCTTTGATCAGGCTTTCTAAAACCTGTTCTTTATTCGCCGTCTCCGTTAATTTTTTCATTTCATCCATTGCCTTGCTTTTTTCATCCGGCGTCAGGTCGGTCGATGCGAGTTTATTGGTCAGTTCTTCCTGCTTTTTGCTCATTTCATCCTGCCGCTCAAGGCGGAGCGTCTCAAACACTTCATCACTGGCAGACTTTGTTGTCAATTTGATTTTTTGCGAACCGGAAGCCTTTTCCTTCGTTGCCGCAGATTCCTTTTCTTTTTCTTGCCGGGTAACCTGATTCGTCGTTTTTGGTTCCGCCGTCACATAGTACACGGACAAAACCACAACAAGGCTTAACATGGTCAACAGCCAGACCGTTTGTTTTTTCAAAAGCATACCCATTCCTCCTCATTCTTTTTTTGGCATGACGGAAACACGGTAACTTGCGATATCAAGGGCGCTTGCAACAGCTTCTTTTACCGATTTTTGGATGGAGACGTCGCCGCCACCCTCGCAAACGACTAACACCCCTGTGATCTCCGGCTTCCTGGTTTCCGTTACAAGCGGCACTTCCTTGTCCCCGTTTTGGACGATGACGACTTTATCATCTTTTGAAATGCTGTCAATTTTCCGTTCCCCGCCGTTTTTATCTGTTTCGGTTGTCGTTTCATTCCGGATGGTGGCGTTTTTTTCGTACACTTTGCTTTCTGATGTGGCCACATTCACTTGGACGTTTACGGAACCGACGCCCTTGATTTGTTCCAGAATGCTTTTCAGTTCTTTCTCATATTGGTTTTCGTACGTGGAGATCGATTTTGATTTTTTGGAAGTGCCTGCACCGAATGCGGCTGTCCCTTTTCCGCCTGCCGTTTTTACGGGTGAAGATGCAGTCAGCGCTTCGTTTTTTTCGCTTGAAGTCCCGAAAAGGTCGTTGATAAACATCATCCCGAGACCGGAGATCAATAGTACGGTTAACAACACAAGCTTTTTCTTTTTATCCGGCGGGCCGGATGGCAGCCATTTTTCTTTCAGTTTTTTGAACGGTCCCTGGTTACGATCCATTTTCGTTTTCAAGCCCCCCTTCGAAACGGAGATCAATTTTTTCTTTATTGATTTTCCAGCGATTTGACAACATGGCAATGATCGATTGCTGCTCCCGTGTGCTTTGTTTTTCTGTTTGTTTATCCGTCCCGATTTCAACCGGTTTAATGGCAGCAACAGTCTCTTTTTCGTTTTGCGCTTCCAGATAGACGTGGATTTTTTTTACGTTTGACGCTTTTAAAGCGGTAAGATCCCCGCTTTTGGCCCCGTCTTTCCACTCGACCGTGATTTTTGAAATCGATTTTCCAAACGCTTCCTCTACCTCCCCTTCCACATCCTGCTTCAGTTGGACAGCCATTTGTTGTAATGTATATTCCTGCTGCATGTCATTTATTTCTTTTTTCTTCGTTTCAAGCGCATTTTCTTCCGCAGACGGGCTTGAAGTACTGGAATCCCCGAATTTTTCTATCCATATGGCAGGATCTGTGGAAAAGAGCCGGAATACGGGTGTGACGATGATGGCAATGAGCAAAAGCCCGGTCACAAGCTTTGTATATTTCCGCATCCCGGAGTCAGGCAGAAGCATGTCCGTTATGGTCGCCAAAAGGATAAAAATGATGATATTCAGCACCCATTTTGTCAAAACGTCCACAGGTCTCCCCCCTTAACGCATCATCATCGTAAGATTGCCCGCCGTAACGATGATCGTAATGCTGAGAAAAAACATGATGGTCACAATCGCGAGGGCGGCAAATACGTACAGCATGTTTTTGCTGATGATATCAAGACAGCTGATGACCGGCCCCCCGCCGAGCGGCTGCAAAAGGGCGGAAGCGAGCTTGAACATGAACGACATGGCGAAAATTTTGATAGCCGGAAACGCCGCAATGAGCAGCACAATGGCGACACCTGCAATGCCGAGCGTATTTTTCAAAAGGACGGAAGCGCTGATCACCGTATCGGCGGCATCCGTCAGCATCCGCCCGACAACCGGGACAAAATTGCCGGTCACAAATTTTGCGGTCCTGACCGCAAGCCCATCCATCACCGCCGTTGCCGTCCCCTGAACGGACAAGACGCCTAAAAACACAGCCATAAAAGCGCCGAGTATGCCGATCCCGAGATTGCGCAACAGACCGGCCAGCTGTGTTGCTTTGTGCTGTTCCGAGAGGGTGCTGACGACGCCTAAGAGCGTTGAAAGCAGCAGAAGCGGCAGCACGATGATCTCGACCAGCATGCCGCTTGTGCCGGAGAGAAAAATAATGACCGGGTGAAAAAAGGCTGCCGATCCGGCGCCGCCCGATGTGGAAAGCAGCGCCAGCAAGAGCGGCATCAGCGCCAGGATAAAACCTTTCATTGTCCGGATCGCCTCAAGCGCATATTGAAGGGCGACATGAAAACTGTTCAGGGCAATAATGACGAGCACCATGAAAACAACCGCATACGCAATTTTGCTGATCGTCCCTTGCTGGAACGAATGATGCAGGTTTTCCAGCAGGATGCTCAGAATCGTAAGAATGATGAGGGAGCCTAATAGTTTTGCATTGATCAGCAGCTCCTGAAAAATATACGAAAGCAGCCCTTTCAGCCAGGCTTGCAAAGAAAAATGCTTTTCGCCTTTCATAAAATCCATAAGGCTCCCTTTCTGGCTTTCCGGCAAGTATCCGCCGTATTTGCTGACAATTTCATCCCAGTAGTTTTTCAGTTCTGATAAGTCCAATTGATTCAGTTGTTCATCGACCATTTTTTCCGGAATGTTCTCCTGTTTGTCCGTATTTTCCGAAGCGGCGGATGCCGGCTGTGCGAAGAAACAGAAGGCAAACAGAATGAAAAGCGCGATGCACATTTTTTTGCGCCCCATATTCTCAACTCCCTGCACGCGGAACGAGATTGACAATCGTTTCAATCAGCACGGTAAGAATGGGGATGGCCATTGTTAAAATTATGATTTTGCCGGCCAGCTCCACCTTTGCCGCAAGTGCCCCCTGCCCGGCATCTTTTGTAATATTGGATGCAAAATCGGCGATATAAGCGACGCCGATAATTTTCAGGATCGTTTCGATATACATCGTGTCGACATTCCCTTTTTGGGCAATTTTTTGCAGCAGGCGGATGATCTCATATATCTTGTCCACCAGAAATAGAAAGATAAAACAGCCGGCAAAAAGCGTCAGCAAAAAGGCAAAATTCGGTTTCTGCTCTTTTAATATGAGCGCAAGGAAAGTCGTGATGAGCGCCACACCCGCAATTTGCAAAATTTCAATGGGAAATCCCCCCTTTTTTCCCGGCTTACTGAAAAAGAAAGACCGTTTTGATTTTGGAAAACAAATCCCCTACGATGGATGCCACTAAAAACAAAATGTAAAGAAAACCGAGAAGCGTAACCCATTGCGCATATTCTTTTTTGCCAACCTGGTCAAGAATCGTGTGGAGAAATGCGACGACAATCCCGACCCCGGCAATTTTAAAAATGATATCCACATCAATGCCCATTGCTTTTCCCCCAATATGATCCGTGCATCTCTCAGATCAGTAAAATAGCGATCAGTAAACCCGTGAGGACGCCAAGGCTTTTTGCCATTTTTTCATAGCGGAGCTGCCTTTCGTGCGCTTCTTTTTCTTCCCGTTCCAAATGCGAAAGGGCCAGGAGCAGCTGCTTTTGCTCGGTATAGCGGTCATGTTTGCCCAGGTTTTCCCCGAGTTGCCGCAATACTTCATACTCATTTTCTTTCAGGGCCGTCAGTTCCCAAATCCCGTCAAGGCTTTTTTCCCATGCTTCTTTTACCGTTGTTTCCAATGTTGTCAACTGGCCGGCAAAGGAACGGAAGAAGGCGGCAGCCGGATCCGGAAGCTGGTCTGACAGTTTTCTTGCCGCTTCATGCAGCGGGGTATGCCCGTACATGATTTCCACCTCCAGTGCTTGAAGCGCGCTTTGAAAAATTCTTAGCTGGCGGGGGCGTTCGCTTAACCGTTTCGCTGCCTCAAAGCCGATGAAACTGGTGGCGAACACAATCAGTGCTGCTCCAAAAAGTTTAAGCACGGGAAACACCTTCACCGGTACGAATGATGTTCCCTTCCGCATCCCGGACTGCTGTTACCCTTCCCGGCCGGCTCCCCCGCGACAGTTCGAGAAAACGGTCAAACGCATACGATTCGAGG
Source organism: Weizmannia sp. WK01 (assembly GCF_025905465.1). Lineage (NCBI taxonomy): Bacteria > Bacillati > Bacillota > Bacilli > Caryophanales > Bacillaceae > Heyndrickxia > Weizmannia sp. WK01. The sequence goes on from NZ_CP109616.1 coordinate 2,068,574, forward strand.
ATTTTCTTTAAAATCGGGCGCTTATTTATATCCCGGAAGTTTTCCCCGTGCGTTGTCATGACGAGCGAAATGCCCGCATTTACCGCCTCCATAATTGCCGCCGCATCTTCTTCGCGGCCGATCTCATCCACGATGATGACATCCGGGCTCATCGACCGGATCAGCATCATCATCCCTTCCGCTTTCGGGCAGGCATCCAGCACATCGACCCTTGGCCCGAAATGGAGTTGCGGGATGCCGTGGACGCAGCCGGCAATTTCAGACCGTTCGTCGACAATTCCCACTTTGGCGGGCGAAATGCCGCGTTCCGGGATGCCGGTTGAAATCAGCCGTGCGATATCCCTTAAAAATGTCGTTTTCCCGGTCTGGGGCGCCCCGATGATCATCGCGGACAACCAGTGCCCGTTGTGAAGGGCAGAAAGATAAGGATCTGCAGTCCCGATTTTTTCCCGGGCAATCCGGATATTAAAAGATGAAAAATAGCGGATCGCCTTTACTTGTCCATTTTCAAGAATGACTTTCCCCGCGAATCCGACACGGTGCCCGCCGCTGATCGTGACATATCCCTTTTTCAGCTCTTCTTCAAGGGCGTAAAAGGAGAAATTCGCAAGCCGGCTGATCAGCTGCTCGGCATCGCTCTCCGTTGGCATGTAGCGCAAAAAATGCGGGATTCCTTTTGAAGTAATTTCAAGCGGGCGGTTTACGCGGATGCGGATTTCTTCCACATCTTCGAGTATATCCCCCAACTTTTCCAGCTGGTTGGATAAGGATTTCGGCAAAATGCCCAGCAAATCTTCCATTCTTCATCCCTGCTTTCAAAACATACAGTTTGGTTCATGGATAGTACAATCTATTCGCCGGGTTTGAAAACTATGACAAGGAAGCAGTGGCAGGCTCTGAAAGTTTAAGTTGTTTATAATATGATTATGTAAACTTATTTTTTTCCTATCTTGCCGGAAAAGCAAAAAAGCTTGACGCCGTTTGGGACGCCAAGCTTTTTTCAAAGCAATCAGGCACGGGACACGTATGAACCGTCCGTTGTATTGATGATCAATTTATCGCCTTCATTTACAAAGAAAGGCACTTGTACCGTCAGGCCGGTTTCAAGCGTGGCCGGTTTGGACCCGCCTGTTGCCGTATCGCCCTTTACCCCCGGTTCCGTATGGGTAACTGTCAGCGTGACCGTATTCGGGAGTTCAATGCCGAGCGTTTCTCCTTGGTACATGATCATTTGCACTTCCATGTTTTCCAGCAAGTATTGCAGCTCGTCTTTAATTTGGGCGCTGCTCAGCTCGATTTGTTCATACGTTTCCGTATCCATAAATACGTGCTGGTCGCCGTTTGCATATAAATACTGCATTCTCCGGTTGTCGATCTGTGCCCTTTCGACTTTTTCGCCGGCACGGAACGTTTTTTCCTGGATGGCGCCGGTACGCAAATTGCGAAGCTTCGAGCGCACAAAAGCGGCGCCCTTTCCCGGTTTAACATGCTGGAAATCGAGGACGCGCCAGATGCCGCCATCCACTTCAATCGTTAAGCCGGTGCGAAAATCGTTTACTGAAATCATATTTTTCCTCCTACATGTTCATTCGATCCCCTGTTAAGGGCTGTAACTATTATAATATAATCAGTTCTTTTGCGGAATGCGTCAGCAATTCATTCGAATTTTCGGTCATCACCGTATCGTCTTCAATCCGGACGCCGCCGACACCCGGCACATAAATACCCGGTTCGATGGTGACAACCATGCCCGGTTCCAAAGTATAAGCCGAGCGCATGGAAAGATTCGGGCCTTCGTGGATTTCAAGGCCGATCCCGTGCCCGAGGGAGTGGCCGAACGCTTCACCATAACCTTTCTGGGCAATATAATCGCGGGAAATGGCGTCTGCTTCAACACCGGACATGCCCGGTTTAATGTTTTCGACGGCAAGCAGCTGCGATTCCAGCACAATATTGTAAATTTCCTTCAATTGCTCGGAAGGCTCCCCGACGGCAACCGTCCTTGTTATATCCGAACAATAGCCTTTATAGAGCGCACCGTAATCCATCGTGACCAAATCGCCTTTTTCGATCACTTTGTCCGTCGCCACCCCGTGCGGCATGGCAGAGCGGAGGCCGGATGCGACGATGGTATCAAATGAAGAAGCGGTCGCGCCGCATTTCCTCATGAAAAATTCGAGTTCATTGGAAACTTCCAATTCCGTGACGCCCGGTTTTAAGAAGTCAAGGATATGTTTAAAAGCAGCATCTGCAATATCCGCAGCTTCTTTTAATATCTTAATTTCCGCATCTGTTTTGATCAAGCGCAAATTTTCAACAAGCCCGGAAACCGGAACCAGTTCTGCATCGAGCAGCCCTTCATACGTTTTAAAAAGCGCATAGCTCATATGGTCCTGCTCAAACCCGAGCCGTTTGATCCCCATTGCTTCTACCTGTTTGGCCACTTCCTGTTCCACCGGTCCCTGATGCTGGACGATTTCGTAGCCTTCACACTCTTTTGATGCCTGCTCGACATAACGGAAATCCGTAATAAATTTTGCCGCTTCCCCGGATATAAGGACAATCCCGGTCGTTCCCGTAAAATTGGACATATAGCGGCGGTTATACGGGCTTGTGATGAGCAAGCCGTCAATAGCGGCCTGCGGAAATGCTTCTCTCAGTTTCTCCAATTTTAACATCTTTCTTCCTCTCCCTTTTCTGCCTCAAGCAAGGCCATGAGGGCAAGCTCATAGCCGTACAGCCCAAGGCCTGCAATTTGCCCGCGCGCAACAGCCGCCGTTACAGAATGGTGGCGGAATTCCTCGCGGGCATGGATGTTCGAAATATGTACTTCAATCACCGGTAGGCGGATGGCACTGATCGCGTCCCGCAAAGCATAGCTGTAATGCGTGAACGCGCCTGGATTGAAAATAATCCCGGCAAAGCCTTCATCCCCGGCAGCATGGAGCTTGTCAATCAGGGCGCCTTCATGGTTGGATTGGAAAAAACCGATGGCAACGCCGTGCTCTCGGGCCGCCGCTTCCATGCGTGCCATCAGGGTTTTTATCGAATCTTTCCCGTAAATGCCGGGTTCCCTTTGCCCAAGCAAATTCAGATTCGGGCCGTTTAATACGAGGTATTTTTTCATTTCAAGCACCTTTTTCCCATATTTAACGTGCCCATTTTACCATAAATTGAAGAAAATTTCTATTTTTTACTTTCCGCCTGCATGTATCTGCCTGAATCCTGGGCGTTCCTCCCGCCCGGATCGATTTACGGGAGCGGGTTCGACTGTCTCTCCAGTTTTCTCTTAAAAACCCGGCTTCTTTCATACTCAAACGAAATCGAATAACCGATAAACACCCCATAGAGAATGTAAATGCAACAGCAAGTGATAATCGTATTGGCATCGAGTTTTAAAAAAGGCTTCATGCCGGGAAAAATCGGATTCAGCACAATCAGGACGACCGCGCACAGGCAAAGCCCGTAGATCGCGCCCACCCACATCGATTTCAATTTTTTAAAGAAAAGATAATAGACAAGGGCACAGCCGGTAGAGAACAATCCGTATACCAGTATGGAAATGGTTTTTCCGATCCACATTTTGCGCCAGGATCCTACCGTAAATGGTTCAAGCAGGACATTCGGTTCAATCGCCGTAAAATGAAAAGAAAAGCATAAATAGGCAACCAGGCTCCAAATGATCCCGCCCGCAAATCCGGTCACAAGCACCATTTGAAAAAAGGTCATGGAATGCTCCTGGTTTTTCATTGCTTTGCTGTTATTTTCCATATTTTCCACCCCTTCACATGGACGGCGCGCATCTTTTCTTTCTTATCTTTCCCATAAGTCTTTCCCCTAGTCGTATTTAAAATGATTTAGTAAAATAAGCGTAAGTAACGTTTCGGAAATCCATTCCGTCTTAAACGGGAAAGAAACATTCGAAGTTTAGGTTTGGGGGAGAAGAAATTGACAAAACCAGCTTATGGCGGCCAGGCAGTCGTGGAAGGGGTCATGTTCGGCGGAAAGCGGCATTCGGTCACTGCCATCCGCCGCAAAAACAACCGGATCGACTTCTTTTATCTGCCGAAAGAGACGCGCCCGTTCATTCAAAAATTAAAAAAAATCCCGTTTTTGCGCGGGATCATTGCCATCATTGAATCATCCGCAAACGGGGCAAAGCATTTGAATTTTGCAAGCGAGCGGTATGATGTTGACCCGGAAGAAGACGAAAAAAGGAAGGAAGCAGCCCCGGCAAAAACAACGGTGGTGCTCGGCGTGGCTGCTGCCGGCGTCTTGTCCTTTTTGTTTGCCAAATTTTTCATGACGCTGATTCCCGTTTTTCTGGCAGAACTGACAAGGCCGTTTTTTTCCGGAGATACCGCGCAAATTCTCATTGAAGGCGCGTTTAAGCTGCTGCTCGTGCTTTCGTATATTTATTTGATTTCTTTAACGCCGTTTATCAAGCGGGTATTCCAATACCACGGGGCTGAACATAAAGTCATCAATACATTTGAAAACGGGCTTGCCCTGACCGTTGAAAACGTCCGCTCGCAATCGAGGCTGCATTACCGGTGCGGCAGCAGTTTTATTCTGTTTACCGTGATTGTGAGCGTCCTGATTTATACGCTTGTCCCGACAGATCCGCTCTGGCTTCGCATCATCGACCGGATTTTGCTGATTCCGGTCGTGCTCGGCACGTCGTTTGAAGTTCTTCAGCTGACCAATAAAGTCCGCCATATTCCGGTTCTGAAATATCTTGGCTATCCGGGCCTGTGGCTTCAGCTGTTAACGACAAAAGAGCCGGATGACAAGCAAATTGAAGTTGCGATTTCCTCCTTTCAGGCGCTGCTTGAACTGGAATCGGGTGATATGGCTTCTGCCGCCCGTTAAAAACGGCGTTTGAAGTTTCCAGTGCATGGGAATACATTTACTATCACAAGCTTGTTTGTGCGACGGGGTACCAACCTCAAAATAAAAACGGCCGGAACCGTATAAACTGATAGAATGATGGAAAAAATGGTTAGGAAAACATGAGGAGGTGGCTTTTGTTGAAGACGCGTCAATGGATCATCGCCGGCATTTTTCTTTTGGCCCTGCTTGGCCTGGGTTCCTCTTTGTTTCATGAGCCGGTTGTATTCTTAAAAAGGGTTTTGATAGCCTTCATTTTTGCGGCAGTGCTTTTGGCTGGCATGCGTTTCTTACTCAAGAGAAGCACAAATGTTTCCAACCAGGAACAAAAAGCATTTTTAAAAGCCGCCCGCAAATCCAGAAAAAGAATGAAAAAACGGAATATGAAGGTCCATACTGTCCACACGGTTAAATTTTCAAAACGGCCGCTGCGCAAAAAATCCAATGTCCAGTTAACCGTGATTGAAGGCAAAAAGGGCAAAAAGAAAAATCGAGCTGTCTACTAAGCTCGATTCTTTTTTAATTAATAGGACCACGTTTTCAGAAACGTTTCTGTTTTTTTCCGGCCCGCCTCGATTAAGGCTGCTTTTTGTTCGGCGGAAAGCTGAAAATCTGTGGCAGGTACGCCATCTGCAGCGATAAAAATAATGTCCTTTTCCAGTTTTCTTGAAATATAGCGGGCATCATGGGCGTCTTTCATCGTCTTGAACAAGGCATCGAACAGCTGGATCGCATTTTTTATCTCCGCATTTGGCTCTTCTGATTGTTTTGGGCTAAGCGTGATGCCGAGCACCGGCCGCGCCTTTTTTTCTTCCGGTTTGACAAACAGCCACATCGGAAAATTGCTTAAAACGCCACCGTCTGCAATAAGGCTCGTGCCTTCCAGCGAGCGCAGCCGTACCGGTTCGAAAAAATACGGGATGCTCGCGCTCATCCGGATGGCCTTTGCCACCGGAAAGGTTTGCCATGGCACCCCGTAACGCTCTAGGTCATCTGGCAATACAACAAGCCGGTTATGGGTAAGATCGGATGCCGTGAAATAAAGGGAGCCTTTTGGAACATCTTTGAACGTGTACACGCCTTTAGATGCGAGTTTTTCCCCGATCCATTCCTCAAACGCGGCGCCTCTGTACAGCCCGAGCCGCCAATACAGCAGCAGCCATTTCGCAAACGGCACCGGCAGCAGCGTTTTCCGCTCGTCAAGGAACGCGGCCGTGTCTGTTTCCGCAAGCATTTGCTTCATTTCGCCGCTTGTATACCCTGCAGCCAACAGCCCTGCAAAAACGGAACCGACGCTTGTGCCGGCCAGCCGTTTAAACGTAAATCCCCTTTTTTCCAATACTTCCAATGCCCCGATGAGCGCAAGGCCTTTTATGCCTCCACCGGAAAAAACCGCATCAATTTCCATGGAAACCCACCCTTGGATTCGCATCGGGCGTTTCGGTTTGTTGGTCAGAAAAGATACGGAATGTTGGCAGGATGCCCTGCTTAAGCGAAAGATGAAAAATGCTTTTTTATTATTTTAGCGCACAAGGAGAGGAATTAGAACAAAGCGTTCATACGGGACTATAACCGTGCCATGCTCCTGGTTAGCACAGCCTGCGCTTCCTTTACCATTTCTTCTAATAATTGGGCAACAGACGGGCAGTCCTCAATAAGGCCGGCAATTTGGCCCCCGTTTATAAAACCGTGCTCCATATCGCCTTGAAGCGCTCCCCTTTCATGATGGACTTCGCTTGTCAGCGCTTTAAAGCGGCCCGGATCCGCGCCGCTTTCTTCCAGTTCGCGGAGATAGACCGCGTACGCATTTTTGAACACTCTGCGCACCATTTGGTATCGTCTGCCGATGATCATCGTCGCTTCATCTGTTGCTTCCATTACAGCCTTCTTATATACAGGGTGAAACTGCGCTTCTTTTGTTGCGATGAATCTCGTCCCCATTTGCACGCCGTATGCCCCGAGCGAAAGCGCCGCCGCCAAACCTTTGCCGTCCGCAATCCCTCCCGCTGCGACAACCGGAATGTTGACCGCTTTTACAATCTGCGGAACGAGCACCATTGTCGTGCTTTCATTGGCAGCATTGATTCCTGCTGCTTCGTATCCTTCGCATACAAGGATATCAGCCCCCGCTGCTTCCGCTTTTTTCGCCTGGCGGACAGTGGAGGAGACACAAATCACTTTTATGCCGTTTTGATGCAGAACCGGGATATATTTCGAAGGGTTGCCGGCAGATAGGGAAACAACCGGAATCTTTTTTTCAATGGCTAACCGGATGACTTCGTCCGCGTTTGGATGAACCGAAATGGCAATATTGACGCAGCAGGGGGAAGCGGCCAGGCTGCGCATTTTATCCATTCTTTTTTCGATTTCCGCTACGGGCAGCGTCCCGGCGCCAATCGTTCCCAGCCCGCCGGCGTTGGAAACACTTGCAGCAAGGGCAGGATCACTGATATTTCCCATCCCGCCTTGAAAAACCGGAAATTTGATGCCCAACATTTCAGTTACCGGATTTGCCACTTGATCGCTCCTTTCTGCGCCCGAATGATCATGCTTTTTCAGTTATAAGCGGATGGTCAAACACATCATAATGTTTGCTTTTCTGAAAAGTGTCGTATCCTTCAGAAAAAATGTCTTCGAAAAAATCATTTGCCGGTTTGGCAAGGATTCGGTAATAGTCCCGGAAAAGCGCGGCTGCTTCCTCCCCCTTCCATTTTTCCGGCAGCAGTTCTTCCGGCAAACCGGGATCCACAAACAATAGTTTCCGGTAATTATGGACAAGCATCGTCCGTTCGACAAAGCAGTCCTGATTCGTCATTTCCCCTCTTTTCATCTTTTCTTTGACGCTTTCATATTTTTCCCGGTAATGGGCCATAAAATCTTCATACCGGTCGTTCATATAATCAATATCCCATAATTCCTGTACAAGTTCTTTATCGGATTTGCCCCATACATTTTCGGCAGTGAAGATTTTGACATATTCATTGATCCCGTACTTGTCGATGATTCCTTTCATTTCATCCAGCAAATCATTCGGCGTAAGCCAGACACTGTTTAACAGGAGGCCGAAGCCGCTCCACATCAGTTCTTTTCTCAGTTCATCCCTGATGTTCCGCTTTTTTTCGGGTATCGTATACAGAAAAAACCGCCATTTGCCGTCCCATTTGCCCGGGTTCAGTTTAAAAATCCGCCCGGCAGCCTCATTCATCCGTTTTACACCGCGTTCAGTCAAAGAATAGTAACTGTTGTTTCCTTCTTTGCGGCTTTCCACCCAGCCTTGTTTGCTCATGCGGGAAATGGCAGCACGGACAGATTGTTCATGGTGGCCGAACGCTTCCAGCAATTTGATTAAACTGCCAATCCAAATTTCGCTTCCGTAATGGCGGATGTAATCGCCATAAAGCGTAAAAATCATCGAACGCGTATTTAACGTTTTTTCCATTTATAAACTCCTTGTCTCTGCCAAAGATCTCTTTCCCCCATTTTAAATTTTTTCGATAACGGTTGCAATCCCCTGGCCCACCCCGATGCACATCGTAGCGAGCCCCCGTTTTGCCTTTCGCTTTTGCATCTCGTGGACGAGCGTTGTTAAAATTCTCGCGCCGCTTGCTCCCAATGGATGTCCGAAAGCAATCGCCCCTCCGTTTACATTGACAATCTCACTGTCCAGTTCCAGCTGCCGGATGCATGCAATAGACTGGGAAGCAAAGGCTTCGTTTAACTCGACAAGATCAATATCCGAAATAGTAAATCCGGCGCGCTTTAATGCTTTTCTCGTTGCGTACACCGGGCCGAGCCCCATGATCCTTGGTTCCAATCCTGCCGTTGCGCTGGCGACAAACCGGGCCATCGGTTTGACCCCCAATTGGACAGCTTTTTCAGCGCTCATCAATAGCACGGCAGACGCCCCGTCATTGATGCCCGATGAATTTCCGGCCGTCACCGTGCCTCCTGTAAAAAGCGGTTTCAGCCTTGCTAGTTTTTCCGGCGTAGTATCGGGGCGGGGATGTTCATCCTGGGTGACAGACACGGATTCCCCCTTTTGATTCGTATACACGACAGGCACGATTTCATCTTGAAAGCGGTTTGCTTCCATGGCCGCTTTCGCCCTCATTTGGCTCGTAAAAGCAAAGGCATCCTGCGCTTTCCGGCTGATATGAAATTGCTTTGCGACATTTTCCGCCGTTTCCGGCATGCTGTCTGTCCCGTACATTTTCTTTAATTTTTCATTGACAAATCTCCATCCGATCGTTGTATCAAACATTTCCAAATTGCCCCTCGGGTAGCCGTTTTCCGGCTTTGCCATGACAAACGGCGCCCTTGTCATGCTCTCCGTTCCGCCGGCAATATAAATATCCCCGTCACCAACCATGATCGCTTTGGCTGCGATATTGACAGCATCGAGGCCCGATCCGCATAAGCGGTTAACGGTTGTGCCGGCGGTTTCGACCGGAAGCCCGGCGAGCAATGCAGCCATTCTTGCGACATTCCGGTTTTCTTCGCCCGCGCCGTTCGCATTTCCGAGAATGACCTCTTCGATTTCGTTCCAGGGAACTTCGGGATGGCGGCCGAGCAACGCCTTGATGGCGGTTGCCGCCAGATCGTCCGGCCTTACTGATTTTAACGCTCCTTTATATCGCCCAATCGGTGTTCTGACCGCATCAACGATGACGACGTCTCTCATCTTCATTCTCCTTCAACCGTTGTGTAATCATATACGCCCTTGCCTGTTTTCCGCCCAAGCCTGCCCGCTTTCACATACTTTTCCAGTAAAGGCGCCGGCCGGTACTTTTCGCCAAGCTTTTCATGCAAGTAGCGCAAATTGTTTAGCCTTGCATCCAAACCGACCAAATCCGCCAATTCAAACGGCCCCATCGGAAAATTCAAGCCGAGCTTGACGGCTTTATCGATTTCTTCCGCTGTCCCTACCCCTTCCTGCAGCATGTAGAACGCTTCATTTCCAACTAAACAGCTGATTCTGCTTGTAACAAAGCCGGGAAATTCATTCACGATCACCGTTTCTTTCCCCATTTTTTCAGCTGTTTTTTCAGCCCGTTGAACCGTTTCATCGCTTGTTTCAAGCCCCCTGATGATCTCGACAAGCGGCATTTTATGCACCGGATTGAAAAAATGCATGGCAATAACAGATGCGGGACGGGTAGTAAAAGAACCGATTTCAGTCGGGCTCATCGTTGATGTATTGGTCGCAAGGATGCAACCGGCAGGCGCAAACCTGTCCATTTTTTCAAACACTTCTTTTTTTATTTCCGTTTTTTCCGGCACTGCCTCGATGATCACATCTGCACAACCGGCTGCAGCCGGCAAATCAACGGTATATTCGATATTTGCCTTTATCCTTTCAGCATCTGCCCCGTTGATTTTCCCCCTCGAAAGCCCTTTTTCCATGACGGATTCAATCCTGTTTTCCGCTTGATGCAAGATGTCAGGCCGGACATCTACCAGTCTGACTTTGAAACCGCCGAGTGCGCCCGCATAAGCAATGCCGCACCCCATTACCCCTGAACCAATGACAACCAATGTTTCCGCCATCATACCACTTCCTCTTTACATTTTCTATCTTTTTAGACGATTTTTAAAAGAAGCGAACCCATCCCGAAAGAATGCGTTCGCTTCTTATTTGTCCATCTTGCCCTGCCGGATACCCGTTTCACTGCCAGTGCAGCAATGAGTGCCTTTATTCGACCGGAAGCTTATAACTGAAACGGGTTTAAAGGTTTTGCCCCTGCATAAGTGAGTACACTCTTGGTTTCACTGTATAAATCGAGGCATTCGAAGCTTAATTCGCGCCCGAAGCCGGATTGTTTATATCCGCCGAACGGTGTCCCCGGGAATGCGGAGAACGGGCTGTTGACCATGACAATGCCTGCCTGGATGCCGTCTGTGACCCGCTTAATTAGGCCCTGGTCCTTTGCCCAAATGCTTGAAGCCAGGCCGTACTTCGTCGCATTTGCAAGTTTTACGGCTTCCTTCTCCTCTTTAAAAGGCATCACCACCACGACCGGCCCAAAAATTTCTTCCTGGGCAATTTTGCTGTCATTGGTGACGTTTGTGATAATGGTCGGTTCATACCAGTAACCATTTTCAAACCCTTCCACTTTAGCCGGTTTTCCGCCTGTCACGATGGTTGCGCCGGCCTGCTTTGCTTCTTCGACATAGCGGTGGATGGTTTCCAGCTGCTCTTTGCTGATGATCGCCCCGATATGCGAGGCAGGTGAAAACGGATCACCGAGCACCAGTTTTTTCGTTTTGGCCACAAATTTTTCCATAAACGCATCGTAAATGTCTTCCTGCAGGAAAATACGGGATCTCGCTTCGCACGATTGCCCGGTATTATAGAAGATGCCGTACAGGGCACCATTGACGGCGGCATCGAGATCCGCATCCTGAAATACGAGATTCGGAGATTTTCCGCCAAGTTCCAGCGTGACTCTTTTCAATGTTTCCGAGGCGTTTGCCATGATCTCTTTTCCGGTGGAAGTTTCTCCGGTAAAGGCGATTTTATCGACCCCTTCATGCTTCGCCAAATAAGACCCGATTTTCGCCCCCGGCCCGGTAATCACGTTCACAACGCCTGCCGGAACACCGGCCTCATGGCAGATTTCAGCTAGTAAAATGGCTGTAATCGGCGTAAGGCTTGCCGGCTTTACCACAACAGAACATCCTGCTGCGATCGCCGGGGCAATTTTCCATGCAGCCATCATGAGCGGGTAATTCCATGGAATGATCTGGGCAGCGACCCCAACCGGTTCTTTTTGGGTATAGTTAAAGAACTGGCCGGGAACATGGTTCACAGCGCCGCGATGCCCGACAATTGCCCCCGCGAAAAACTCGAAATCTTCAATGGCCTGCATCACTTGCCCCTTAGCCGTTTCAATCGTCTTTCCGGTATTTAATATTTCCATTTCAACAAGCGCATCAAAACGGCTGCGCATAATGGAGGCAATTTTGTTCAGGACGCGCGCCCGTTTTCCAACCGGATAGCGCCTCCATTTTCCGTGTTCAAAAGCATGGCGCGCCGCCTCAACGGCCCGGTCGACATCCGCGTAATCCGCTTTCGGCACCGTGGCGATTGCTTCGCCGGTTGCAGGATTATAGACGTGAAACGTTTCGCCGCCGGCAGCATCCACCGGTTCTCCGTTGATGACCATTTTATACGCGCTCCGTTTCATTTCAGCAGGAAATACTGCTACTTCTTTTGTTATCGGCATGCATGTTCATCCTTTCTGTTTAATTGCCTTTGTATTCCGGTTTTCTTTTTTCAAAAAATGCCCGGACCCCTTCCTTGTGGTCGGCTGTTTGCCCTGCAATCTGCTGGGCGTATGCTTCATTTTCGAGCATTTCATCCAATGTGCTTTCAAAGCTTTTTTGCATATACCGCTTCACGAGGCCGATTGCTTTTGTCGGCATCGCGGCAAGCCTTTCAGCAAAATGCTGCGTTTCCTGTTCCAAGTGGCAGGCTGGAACCACTTTCGTTAATAGCCCGGACGCCATCGCTTCTGGTGCACTGATTTTCTCCCTTAAATTTGCGCATATCATTCACAAAATAATGGAGGTTTTTGTTTTCGTATTGCAATGCCTGTTCGTGTTCAATCCGGCGCGGCTGGCATGCCCCGATACCGGCTGTGATCAAGACCGTTTTTGAAAAATGGAGGCCTGATCCTGTTTCGATGCGAAAGGTGCCGCGGCCGGTTTTCTTCACATCCTGCACCGTTTCGTTCAGCACAATCGTTGGATGAAATTGCATGGCTTGTTCGATTAACCGGTCGGCCAATGATTGCGCTTTCACTTTTGGCATGCCGGCTACATCATAAATGTATTTTTCGGGGTAAAGCGCGGCAAGCTGCCCGCCAAGTTGCGGCATGCTTTCAATGATTTTAACTCTCATTTGCCGCAAGCCGCCGTAAAAAGCCGCAAATAAACCAACAGGCCCGCCGCCGATAATCGTCACATCATAAACGGTTTCGTCCATCAACCGCCCTCCTTTTTATCATTTTAATTTATATAACGTTTTTAACACGTTATATATTGTTTTTGATATATAAATAGTAGCATCGGACATTTTTGCTGTCAATATTCGAATTAAAATTTTTTAACCATTTTTCTGATGATTCTTTTAACCGGTGTTTTATAAGCGAAAAAAAAAACGGAGCATCACTTTGCTCCGTTTTTTTCTCCATTATTCCGTTTACAAGCCGCATTTTAATTGTGCGCCGCAGTTATCGCATGTATTGCAGCCGCCGATCTCTTTAACTTTCCCTTTCCGACAGATCGGGCAGGTATCGCCGATTTCGTTGCCGTATGTGACGTTTGTTGACCGGATATCCGGGATGGTATCAACCAGGACGACATGCTGTTTCGCGTGTTTCACTTCCGCTTTTTCCTGTTTTTCTTCCTGTGGTTCTTCTGCTTTCAATGTCAGGACTTGCGAATCCCGGCTCCCGTCCACATAAACGGTTCCGCCTTTCGCGCCGCCCTTATACAGGCGTTCGTACACTTTTTCCACCTGTTCAACCGTGTAGCCGCGCGGGGCGTTGACCGTTTTCGAAATCGAGCTGTCCACCCAGCGCTGGATAACGCATTGGACATCGGCATGGGCTTCCGGTGCAAGATCCATCGCGGTTACAAACCAGTTTGGCAGATGGTCTTTGTCCGTTTCCGGGTGCTTATCCAGATACTCCTGGACGATATCCGCATTGACCTCGATAAATTTGCCGAGGCGCCCGCTGCGGAAATAGGAAAAGGAAAAATACGGTTCCAGCCCAGTGGAAACGCCAACCATGGTGCCGGTCGATCCGGTTGGTGCAACGGTTAGCAAATGGGAGTTCCGGATGCCGTGTTTTAAAATCGCCTTGCGGATGTCTTCCGGCATGTTTTTCATATAGCCGGTTTCCGTGAATGCATGGCGCAGGCGGTTTGTCTCTTCTTCGCTTTCACCCGTTAAAAACGGGAAACTCCCCTTTTCTTTTGCGATCTCAATGGATGCGCGGTATGCTTCGGTCGCGATCGTTTCAAACACTTTGTCGACAAGTTTATTGCCTTCTTCGGATCCGTATTCTTTTTCCATATAAATGAGAAGGTCGGCTAAGCCCATAACGCCAAGGCCGACACGCCGTTCCCCGAGCGCCTGTTTTTTGTTTTCTTTCAGGAAGTACGGGGTCGCGTCAATGACATTGTCCTGCATGCGGACGCCGGTATGGACAGTTTGTTTCAATTGGTCCCAGCGCACTTCTTTCGTTTCTTTGTCGACCATTTTTGCAAGATTGACCGCTGCCAGGTTGCAGACGGAATAGGGCGCAAGGGGTTGCTCTCCGCAAGGGTTTGTTGCGACGACTTTCTGGCCGTATGCTTTTGCGTTTGTCATGTCGTTGGCGTTGTCGATAAAGAAGACGCCTGGTTCCGCCGAGTAAGTCGCGCAGATGTTAATCAAATTCCAAAGTTCTTTTGCTTTGATTTTGCGATAGACGCGCACTTTGCGGCCAAGTTTTTCCCATTCGCGCACATCGCCGATCTTATGCCATTCTTCATTGTATATGCGCATTTCTTCTTCGCTGTAATTTTCCACATCCGGAAATTTCAGCTCGAATTCTGCGTCTTGCTCAACTGCTTCCATAAATTCTTTTGTGAGGCAGACGGAAATATTGGCGCCGGTTAAAAATTCCGGATTATGAACGGTGTAATGGCCGCCTGTTTCCAGTTTTTCTTCCGCCTCTTTCATGACTTCTTCCGTAAAGCCGCCTTGGCCCGGAATATGTTTGTAGTTCACAATCCCATGGTACATTTGCCTTTCCATTTCAGAGAGCGGCGTGAATTTCAATTTGTCGTGGGCAAGCTTGCGGATCCATTCATCGTTCGTATTTTCGATCAGGAAACGCAAAATCCGCGGATTCTGCATTTTCGAAATGATAAATTCGACAATGTCCGGGTGCCAGACAGCCAGCATGATCATTTGCGCTCCCCTGCGACTGCCGCCCTGTTCGACCAGGTGCGTAAGTTTGGCGATGTCATCGAGCCATGAGACAGAGCCGCTTGATTTGCCGTTGACCCCTCTAGCCAGCGTATTGCGCGGGCGCAGCGTCGAACCGTTTGTCCCAACTCCGCCGCCGCGGCTCATAATTTCCATCACCTGTTTACGGTGTTCGGAAATGCCTTCCCTTGAATCCGGTACAAACGGCATCACATAACAATTAAAATAAGTCACTTCCGTTTCCGAGCCGGCGCCGTAGAGGACGCGGCCTGCCGGGATAAAGTTTAAGTTTACCAGTTCATTGTAAAACTTCTCAAACCATTCTTTCCGTTTCTCTTCTGTTTTTTCCACTGCCGCTAAGCCGGTTGCATTCCGTTTTGCGATTTGTTCGTAGTAGACTTCAAGAGGCTTTTCAATGATATCAAGCGACCTTTTGATGACCCCCGTTTCTCTTTCATCCGGGTGTTCCAGCGCCTGGCGGTAATCTTCTTCAATTAAGACTTCCGCTTCATTTTTTTCCCAGTCGATCCCTTTAATGACGCCGAGCCCCCTGGCCGGAAATTTCGGGTCTTCTTTAATCGTGAGGACAACAAAATCGCCCTTGCCCAATGTGACTTTTTCCGTGTCTTTAAACGCGTATCTGTCAATCATGACAAGCCTTGAAACGCCTTTGTACGTAATGTTCATATCCGGTGTAATCGGATGGACCTGCGGAAATAAGCGGATATCTTCGTTCAGCTTCTCCACATTCCATAATTTTTCTGTCGAAGCAACAGACATAACGACAACTCCTTCTCTATTTCTCCATGCAAATTCTCTGGTGGTTCTGCCTCCTTTAAAATAGCACACCGCAGGGAAAAATTGCAAGCAAAAATACTAGATATTGTATTGACATTTTGTTTTTATATACCATATATTGTGTTTAGGTCAAACCTCTTTCTTTTTGTCAAATGAAAAAAAGAATAAACCATGCCGAAAATCTGAGAAATCCCTCGAAAAAGCAGGCAAACCCGGGCATAACGAAAAAATTTGCCGCTTGCATCAAAAAAGCAGCCATAAAAAGCGCGGCACTAAAGGAAAAAGCGAAAAATCATACCTCTGGCCGCTAAAAAAAACAAATGTTCATTTATCTCTTAAAATTCCATTCATCCGACCGGTACCTTCTGTCTGCCAGTTCTTCGACATACGCCTGTTGCGCCGGCGTCAGCGTGTACGGTTCCAGCCGGATGCCGAGCCCTTCTTCAAACCCCTTATGGAAAGCCTCTTTTGCCTCCTCGTATGTGACGGGAACGTTGCGCAGCTCATTGATTGCAACCGCCTTTTTCTTAAAACTCCGCTGCATCCTTTCTCTCACTCTGTCATTCGGATATTTAAACAGGCTGAACAGCTTGTCCTCATCCATATCGAGCAAAATCGAGCCGTGCTGCAAAATGACGCCTTTCTGCCGCGTCTGTGCGCTGCCGGCGACTTTTCGCCCTTCCACGACCAGTTCGTACCAGCTCGGCGTATCAAAACAAACCGAAGAATGCGGAGACCTTAGTGCCTCCCGTTCTGCTTCCGTTCGCGGCACTGCAAAATACGCCTCCAGGCCGAGCGCACGAAATCCCCTGACAAGCCCCTCTGAAATGACGCGGTAGGCTTCCGTGACCGTTTTCGGCATATCCGGATGCGCTTCCGACACGATCACGCTGTAGGTCAGCTCGTGCTCGTGCAAAACAGCCCTTCCCCCTGTCGGTCGCCGGACAAAACCGAGCCCGTATCGTTTTACCGCTTCGAGATCGATTTCCTGTTTTGCCCGCTGGAAATACCCGATTGAAAGGGTGGCCGGATCCCAGCCGTAAAAGCGGATGGCTGGCGGAATCTCCCCTTTGCTGTGCCAGTCAAGCAGGGCCTCATCCAGCGCCATGTTAAAAAACGGCGGACAGTGGCCTGAATCTACAAACAACCAGGTTTCTTTTCCCATATGTACCCCTCTTCTTTAAAATATCACTTTACCAGTTTACCAAAAAACGACGCAAAACGGCAAAGCCCCGCTCAAGTTTGTGCCGGTTTTTCCGCTGGTGCTTAAAACAGAACGGTTACGGGCTTTTCAAACGGAAAAAGCTGAAAAAATAGCGGTGACATGTTTCTTAAAAAAAGATTTTGATTCAGAAGCGCAACACGAATATAATAGTAGATAGCGCATCAGGTAAGAAAGGGGGCACGAAAGATGTCACAATCGTGGTACACACTCATCATTGTTATTGTTGCGGTAGTAGCATATACTCTCGCCAGATACTACCGGCAGAAAAAAATCCTGAAAAGCTTGACGGAAGAAGAATTCAAGGCGGGTTATCGCAAAGCGCAGCTCATTGATGTGCGCGAACCGAATGAATTTGCAAACGGACATATTTTAGGCGCACGCAATATTCCGCTGTCTCAGCTGAAAATGAGATTAAAAGAGATCCGGACCGATAAACCGGTTTATTTATATTGCCAGAACGGGACGCGCACCGGGCGCGCCGCTGAAATGCTTTATAAAAACGGCTGCCGCGACCTTTACCAGTTGAAAGGCGGCTTTAAAAACTGGACAGGCAAAATCAAATCAGGGAAATAAAAAATGCCGCGGCAATGCTGCGGCATTTTTTATTTTACTTTTTCACATAACGCAAAACCGGTTTTCGTGCCGCCCGCGTTTCATCCAGGCGTTTGACAATGGTTGTATGCGGGGCTTCCTGGACGATTTCCGGATTTTCCTCCGCTTCTTTTGCGATTTGGATCATCGCGTCAATAAAGGCATCCAGCGTTTCCTTCGACTCTGTTTCCGTCGGCTCAATCATCATGCACTCTTCCACATTGAGTGGGAAATACACAGTTGGCGGATGGAAGCCGAAATCAAGCAGCCGCTTGGCAATATCAAACGTCCGCACCCCGAGTTTTTTCTGGCGCCTGCCGCTTAACACAAATTCATGCTTACAATGGCGATCATACGGCAGGTCGTAATACGGCGCCAGTTTCCGCATCATATAATTGGCATTGATCACCGCATTCTCGGTCACTTCCCGCAAGCCGTCCGGCCCCATTGAACGGATATACGTATAGGCTCGGACATTGATGCCGAAATTGCCGTAAAACGGCTTCACCCTGCCGATCGATTTCGGCCGGTCTTCATCCAGCACATAACGGTCGCCTTTTTTCACAACAACCGGCACCGGCAAAAACGGGATCAGCTCTTTTTTGACGCCGACCGGACCCGAACCCGGGCCACCGCCGCCGTGCGGGCCTGTGAACGTTTTATGAAGATTCAGGTGGACAACATCGAATCCCATATCGCCCGGGCGCGCCTTCGCAAGCACGGCATTCAAGTTGGCACCGTCATAATACAGTTTGCCGCCCGCGTCATGGATGATCTCCGCAATTTCAAGGATATGCGCTTCAAACAGCCCGAGCGTATTCGGATTGGTAAGCATGAGCGCCGCGGTATCTTCCCCGGCAATTTTTCTTAAGTCGTCGAGATCGACAAGCCCTTCTTCATTCGACTTCACAGTGACCGTTTCGAAGCCGGCAACGGACGCGGAAGCCGGGTTGGTGCCGTGGGCGGAATCGGGAATGATCACTTTTGTCCGCTTTGTATCCCCGTTTGCTTCGTGGAAAGCACGGATCAGCATCAGCCCGGTCCATTCCCCGTGGGCGCCGGCAGCAGGCTGCAAGGTCACTTCATCCATACCGGTAATCTCTTTTAAATGTTCCTGCAAGTCATACATCAGCCCGAGCGCCCCCTGGACGGTGCTTTCATCCTGAAGCGGGTGGATATGGGCAAATCCCGGAAAGCGCGCAACCGTTTCATTGATTTTCGGATTGTACTTCATCGTGCAGGATCCGAGCGGGTAAAAGCCGGAATCGACGCCGTGGTTGTTTTCTGACAGCTTCGTGTAGTGCCGCATTAAATCCAGTTCCGACACTTCCGGCAGTTCCGCATCCTGTTTGCGGACGTATTCAGGCGGAAAAATGTCAAAAGCGTCCACTTCCGGCACATCTATTTCCGGCAAGCTGTACGCAATCCGCCCCTGTTTGGACCGTTCAAAAATGAGCGGCATTCCTTCATTCGCCATCACACACGACCCCCATTTCTTCAGCCAATTGGTCAATCTCTTCTTTTGACCGCAATTCCGTCACGGCAATGAGCATGCAACCGGCAAATTCCGGGTAATCCTTGCCCACATCATAGCCGCCGATGATTTTTTTCTGCAATAAATGTTCATTTACTTCTTGAACACTTTTTGGCAATTTCACGGGAAACTCATTGAAAAAAGGAGACGAAAACGGGATTTCAAACCCTTTTTCCGCCAATTTCTTTTTTGCGTACTGTGCTTTTGCCATATTGGCCAGTGCCATTTCTTTTACGCCTTTTTTGCCGAGGGCGCTCATCGCCACCGATGCGGCAAGGGCATTGAGCGCCTGGTTAGAGCAAATATTGGACGTCGCTTTATTGCGGCGGATATGCTGTTCGCGCGCCTGGAGCGTAAGCACATACCCCCTTTTCCCGTTCTCGTCGACCGTTTCGCCGACGAGCCGCCCCGGCATTTTCCGCATTAGTTTTGACGTTGTAGCAAAGTAGCCGCAATGCGGGCCGCCGAATGCAGTTGGAATGCCGAAAACCTGGCAATCGCCGGTTGTAATATCGGCGCCGAAATCCCCCGGCGGCGCAAGCACCCCAAGGGCAAGCAGATTGGCGGATACAACAAACAAAGCTTTTTCGGCATGGGCCAGTTCGCCGATTTCTTTTAACCGTTCAAGCGAACCGAAAAAGTTCGGGTACTGGACGATGACAGCAGCTGTCCCGCCGTCTATTTGTTTTTTAGCTGCTTCCAGATCGGTGCAGCCGTCTGCGAGCGGTATTTCTTCCACGGTGATGCCCTTTCCCTTGGCATAAGTATGTAAAACGGCCCGGTACTCCGGATGGACAGCTTTTGA
Source organism: Weizmannia sp. WK01 (assembly GCF_025905465.1). NCBI lineage: Bacteria > Bacillati > Bacillota > Bacilli > Caryophanales > Bacillaceae > Heyndrickxia > Weizmannia sp. WK01. The sequence goes on from NZ_CP109616.1 coordinate 2,088,399, forward strand.
AACCAATACTTTCTTTCTCTTCGTCTGCCCGGCCGCAAGCATGGCCGCTTCAGCCATGGACGTGCCGCCGTCATACATCGAGGAGTTGGCCACATCCATGCCGGTCAGCTCGCATATCATCGTCTGGAATTCAAAGATAGCCTGCAGTTCCCCTTGCGAGATTTCCGGCTGGTAAGGTGTATAGGCCGTATAAAATTCGGATCTTGAGATCACATGGTCCACGACCGTTGGAATATAGTGGTCGTAAACCCCCGCCCCCAAAAAAGAGGCATATTCTTTTAAATTGGCATTTTTCCCCGCAAGTTCTGACAGTTCTTTTAACAGCGCCGTTTCCGATTTTGCTTTTTTGATCCGGTAATCCCCTTTAAACCGCACTTTTTCGGGAATGTCGGAAAACAGTTCCCCGACGCTTCGGACTCCGATCGCATCCAGCATCTCACGTTTATCTTCTTCCGTCATTGGCAGGTAGCGATGCATCACTTTTCCCCTCCTCCGTTTTTTGGCTTTTTATAGAACGGTGTTTGGACAACGACGGCTTTAATCTTTTTGGAACGGACGTCCACTTCTACTTCGGTGCCGGGTGCGTCCCACGGTACACGCAAAAGGGCAAGGCCGATATTTTTCTTTAAAGTCGGCGACTGTGTCCCGGTTGTCACCGTGCCAATCCGCTCATCCCCTGCATAAACGCTGTATCCGTGGCGCGGAATGCCGCGACCGATCATTTCAATCCCAGCAAGGCGCCGTTTCAGGCCTTCTGCTTTCTGTGCAAGGAGCGCCTGCTTCCCGATAAAATCCGCTTCCTTCTTAAGCTTTACAGCAAAACCGATGCCGGCTTCAAGCGGGGAAATGTCTTCCGCCAGCTCCTGGCCGTAAAGACAGAGCCCGGCTTCAAAGCGGAGCGTATCCCTTGCTCCGAGCCCGCACGGCAAAACGCCTTTTTCCCGGCCTTTCGCCAATATCTCATCCCACAGCTTCAGCGCATCTTCACTGCGGCAGTAAATTTCAAAGCCGTCTTCGCCCGTGTAACCGGTTCTTGAAAGCAATACTTTACAACCGGCAACCTTTGCGTTTTCAATAAATGAAAACGTTGGAATGGAGAAAACATCCGCTTCTGGCGCAAGTTTCTGCATCACTTCCGTAGCAAGCGGCCCCTGGAGCGCGAGCTGGGCAACCGATGCGCTGATGTCCGTTATGGAAACATCCTCCGTCCGGTGTGAAACAAGCCATTTGTAATCTTTTTCCGTATTGGCGGCATTCACCACGAGCCCATACCGGTTTTCGCCCAATTGGTAAACCAGCAAATCATCGACTGTGCCGCCGGCTTCATTGCACATGGCAGTATATTGGGCAGCACCCGGCTTCAATTTGGACACATCATTCGTCATCATTTTTTGAAGGAAGCCAAGGCTTTGAGGCCCCTCCACCAGGATTTCGCCCATATGCGAAACATCAAACAGGCCTGCCCGCGTACGGACGGCTTCGTGTTCGGCTTTAATGCCCGAAAATTGCACCGGCAGTTCCCAGCCGCCGAAATCGGTCGTTTTTGCGCCGTATTTCCGGTATACATCATATAATGGCGTCCGTTTTAATTCCGGCATTCGTACCCCTCCATTTTGTTTTTTATCCGGACGTGGATCCGGGGGCAAAAAAACAGGGAATATTCCGCCTGCTTCACGAAATATTCCCTGTCCTTGCACCTGAAAGTTTACCGAAAAACGGTTTTCCCCTTTGGTGGCTTCCCGAAAAAAGAAGCGCTCTCCAGAGATGCGTCAAATTAAGAGTCTTTTTGCCTGAGAGATTCACGTTTCCGCTTGCTCCGTCGGCGCTGCAAAAAATGCAGTCTCTCCTCTTATTCTCATCCGCCAATATTCAGTTCAAAATCGGGCATACTAAAGTTAAAATGCCTGATGCAGGCTGTTCGATACGATTTTTCCCTGTATAACCTGTAAAAACTCTTGATCAGTTTCATCGTATCATGACACCATTCTGAAAATCAATTGAATTTTTTAAAATAAAAAGCGGCTGTAAGAAATCGAAAACGATGATCGGGGACGATTGGAAAAGGAGTGCAGGCAGCATGGAAGTCAACATTGAATTTGACCGCTCATGGGAAACGGGATTGATGGAACGCTATCAGGACGACGGGCCGTGGGGAAAATGGGAACTTTATAAGCTTGCAGTGGAAATGGAAAAACGGCTGGTCATTCCTGAATTTGAAGGATTGCAGGCGCCAAAGCATCTGGCCAATGTCAAACCGCTTGCGCACCAGCTGGAGGTTGCCCGCCAGGTCGTTGAAAAAATGAACGGCAAAGCCATTTTGGCGGATGAAGTCGGGCTTGGAAAAACGATTGAAGCCGGCCTTATTTTAAAAGAATATATGATTCGCGGGCTAGCAAAAAAAGTGCTCATTTTAGTTCCGGCGTCGCTCGTATCGCAATGGGTCGCGGAACTGAACAGCAAATTCCATATCCCCGCTGTCGGGCAAAAGAAAAGTTATATGTGGGAGCAGTATGACTGTGTTGTCTCTTCCATTGACACCGCAAAAAGAAGCCCGCACCGTGACATCATTTACAAGCAGCAGTATGACATGATTATTATTGACGAGGCGCATAAGTTAAAAAATCCGAATACAAAAAATTACGCCTTTGTTCAAGGCTTAAAGAAGAAATTCTGCCTGCTTTTGACGGCAACACCGATTCAAAACCGGATCGATGAAATCTTCCACCTTGTCTCCCTTTTAAAGCCAGGCCATTTAGGCAGCGAATCGAATTTCAGCAAAAAATATAAAAAAGGGGACAGGCAGGTGAAGGAAGACGAACATTTGCGGGAGCTGGTCAGCAAAGTGATGATCCGGAACCGGCGCACAAACACCGGGGTGGAATGGACAAAACGGCGCGTTGAAACGGTGCTGATTGACTTCAGTAAAGAAGAGCGCGAACTGTATGACGCGCTGCAAACGATCCGGCAAGGCAGCGAATCGTACAGCCGCGCCGGCTTTTCGCTGTTGACGCTGCAGCGCGAGGCGTGTTCGAGCCGGGAAGCCGTTTTTGTAACCTTAAAAAACCTGCTGAAAAAAACGGAGCAGCCCTCGCCCGTTTTAGAAGAAACCGTTGCTGCGCTGATCCAGAAAATTGAAGCGGTAAAAACCAATTCAAAAGCGGAAAAAGCGCTCGAGCTGATCCAAAACATTGATGATAAAGTGATTATTTTTACGGAATACCGGGCAACACAGCTTTACCTGCAATGGTTTTTAAAACAACACGGCATTTCATCCGTCCCGTTCCGCGGCGGCTTTAAGCGCGGCAAAAAAGACTGGATGCGGAAGCTGTTTGAAAACCACGCCCAGGTGCTCATTGCGACAGAAGCGGGCGGTGAAGGGATCAACCTGCAATTTTGCCACCATATGATCAATTTTGACCTGCCGTGGAACCCGATGCGGCTCGAGCAAAGGATCGGGCGCGTCCACCGCCTCGGCCAGGAAAAGGACGTGCATATTTACAACTTTGCGACCAAAAATACGGTTGAAGAACATATTCTGAAACTGTTGTACGAAAAAATCCATTTGTTTGAGCGGGTGATCGGGGAACTCGATGAAATTCTGACCCGGCTCGAATTCGGAAAACTGGAAGACCATCTGCTGGATGTCTTCCAAAACTCGCAATCAGAAGGCGAAATGAACATCAAAATGGAAAATCTCACCCAAATGATCGAATTTGCGGAAGCGATACGGAAAGAGGAGGGGCATGCGGATGCTGCAGGAAGAAATACATCAATATCTTGAACGCTTTTTTGAAGCAAACGGCGCTGTATTGGTTGAAAACCGCCCCGGCTGGATGACGGTGCAATTAACCATTGAACTCGATAAAGCGTTAATGAACCGGCCGTTTTACTGGTCCTATCTTGAAAAAACAGGCGGCATCCCGAATCCGATGACCGTCACGTTCATTACGGACCGGGAAAAAGCACCGGATACGGTGAAAGGAGAGCCGGTCCATTTTGGAAGCCCCCGCCTGAACCAGATTTTCGAGACGGCAAAGCAGTTTTCCCGCTATATCCGCCTGTTTGAAGACGTCCATCCCGGGCAGAAACAGGTGCCGCTTTACCCTTGGCTTGGGATGAATGTTAAAATTTCGTACCGCTGTGATTTAAAAAAAGATGTGTTCCGTTCGATCGGGTTGAATTTGATCCACGGCACAATGGCTGAAAATTTTCAGGACTTGTTGGAGCAGCGGACGCTGGCGCCGAAAATTCCGGATTATTGTTTTACCCTGACGCCGATCATCATGCTAAAAAGCGCCGTCAAAAGGATTGAACATTATATCCGGCAGGGCCTGGCGAAAGAGCCGCATCATTGGGCGGAAGAAGCGGTAAAACGGTGGCACCAGGATCTCGCGCTGTTGGACCATTTTTACGAAGATATGGAAGAGTGCCCGGAATCGTATGAAATTGAAAAACAGGCACTAAAGGAACAGTATGAGCCGAAAATTACCGTTCATGTCCTAAACGGTGGCCTCTTTTATTTAAAAGATGCGTTTATATAAGCAGGCAGCCCGCAAAAAAGGCTGCCTGCTTTCTACTGTTTTCTTTTGAAAAAGAGGAAAAAATAAGGGAGGATACCGAACCATCTTTCGGCAAAAGGCGGCATCTCTTCCTTTTTCTCGTTCCGCTTTTTCTGCCGCTCGCTTTTTGGCGTGCTCACATGCTGCATCCATGTTTGTGTCAGCAATTTGACATAATCATTTGTCGACATTGGCGCCACCGTCCTTACAGGCGCCAGTATACCCGAAAGCTTCCGTTTTTATGCGGCCGGAAATTTCCGCAACAATTTCCGCCACCGATTTTCCCGTCGTATCAATAACCAAATCGGCACAAGAAAGGTAAAACGGCCGCCTTTTTTTATAAAGGGAGATGATCTCCTCCTTTGTCCTTCCTGCTGCAACAGGTCTTGAGGGGTCATTTTGAATGCGTGAAACCAATATTTCCGGATCGCAATCCAGAAAAACCGTCACGCCGTCTCGTTTTAATAGACAGACGTTTTCTTCCCGCATGACAATTCCCCCGCCTGTCATGATCACCCCTGCAAGCGATGTGGCCCGTTTCAGCATCTCTGTTTCTTTCCGGCGAAAATAGGCTTCTCCTTTTACAGCGAAAATGGCAGCGGGCGGCATTCCTTCCTCTTCTTCAATCCAGCGGTCCAAGTCCGTCGCCCTACTTCCCAAGAGCGAGGCGAGCGCATGGCCGACAGTCGTTTTTCCGGCACCCATAAACCCGGTCAAATAGATCCTTTTGTTCATCGTTCCTCCCATTGAAACACCTTTTTTTCTGTCTGATTATATCGTATCGTACTTTTAAACGGTTCACCACTCTCATTTTCCGCAGTTAAAGAAATCACTGCAGTATCTCCGTCCTGTTTGATACTGTAAGACACCTTTCCGTCTGAAAAACGGAGTTCCCCCGGGCTTTTGTCGCCTTTTTCCAATTTTTGCGCCGCCTCCCTAATGGCGAAAAGCGACATGGTATTCCGCAAATAATATTCCTTCACCAGCACGGCATATTTCTTTTCGCCGAGATAAATGTCCGTTCCCGAAATGACCATACTGCATGCGGCAAGCGCCAAAAACAGCACCACTGGCAAAATAAACCCTTTTTGCCTGTTCATCGGGCAACGCCTTCCGATTGGCCGGGATCAACCGCATGGCGGGAAAGAAAGGTCATTTCCGCTGTTCTTTCCGCGCCATTCGGATAAACGGCGGCCACTTTGACCCCGTTTCCTGTTGCCGCAAATTGGATGGACTGCACATTTTGAAGCACAATTTGATGCCCTTCACCGTCCACTCTCCGCCGCAGACTGTTCTGGTATGGTTCATACGTAACCGTCCTTCCTGCCTCGTTCAGTTTCAAAGTATTTTGGGCTGCCTGGCACGAGGTGCTTATCCGGATTTCTTTACGCAACTGCATGAGAAAAAGATTCCACTCTTCATCTTCTTCCGGCCGGAATGCTTCCCCGGCTGTCCCGAATGTTTTCACTGCCAGGGGAAAAAGTGAGAACAAGGAAGTGACGAGAAGCAGTACGCACACGCTTTCAAGCAGCGTAAAGCCTTTTTCATTGCTGGAGCGAAACGCAAGTCGTGTTTTGTTCATGTTTGACACATGCCTTTCTGCCATTGTCTTTGATTTGAAATGTCCATGTGGCCCCGCCCGCCTTTTTTTCTTTTTCAACGACTTTTCCGGTAAAAATCCATTCCTCCGTTTTTTCGTATAAAAAACGGGCTGCCTCCATCTCTTGTTTTGCCTCTTTGATTTGACCAAGCATATGGAGAAACGGCGGGAACAGGCAGGCCGCCATCAGGCAAAATACGGCAAACGCAGCGATGACTTCCGGAAAAGTAAAGCCCCGTTCATTCTTCGACATAAAACCGCCCGCTTCCAATATGCGTAACCAGCTTGATTTGTTCTTGGCCGGACTGGAAATAGAGCGTGCCGAACTGGGTGACATTCCCGTCCGGCCCAATTGCATAGGAATGAAAGCTGCCGTTTTCGAACATTTTGATGCCTTCCGGAAGCCTTCTTTTTACAATCGTCGCATTTTTCCTCGCTTCGAAAATAGCGTACATATTGCTCTGGCGGAAAAATTGGACGTAAACGTTCGTCTGGCGAGAAATCGCGTCCGTTTGTGCCAAGTACAAATCGTTTTCAAGCTGGTTGATGAACATTTTTTTGACGATCGTATGTTTCACCGGCTTAAAACCGGCAAACGCAAGGGCGGTGATCACGGATACAATCAACAAAACAACGAGCATTTCCGGAAAGGTAAAACCGGCTTCGTTTTTTGGCCGCTTCACTTTGCAACCTCCGTTACCTTCCCGTCCGCCCCGATGTTCACTCCGTTTCCATTCGGGCAGCTCGTTTTCGATACATAGCCGCCGTCTTTTAACTGGCTGATGGATGACGGATATTCATTGTGGTCCATTTCATACGCCTGCACCTGTCCCTGCACCATCGCAATGAACGCATCGCAGCCTTTATTATTGATCGCATCGGTATGCTTGGAAATGTTCGGAATCATCAAAAACAAGAGAACCGTAATGACGAGCAAAACAATCAGCATTTCTATCAGCGTAAACCCTTTTTCATTTTTGATAAAAGACATGGACAATTTCTCCTTTCTTTTTTTGTGGGAAGGCTTGAAGCCCCGCCATCCGGCACGCCTTCCCCGGTTAAACCGCGTCAATCATCTGGAACATCGGCAGCATGATCGACAAATAAATGGCGACCAAAAAGAAACCGATGAAAATAAACACAACCGGTTGAATCAGCCCGAACAGGCTTTGGATTTTCTCTTCCATTCTTTTCAAGCTAATTTGGCTGTAATAATAGAGCTCCTGATCAAGGCGCCCGTTTTTCTCCCCGTGGCGGACCAAAATGACCAGCTGTGGCTCGATAAACGGGACAGAAGCCAGGGCCCGGGAGAACGTCTCACCAGCAAGCAGTTTTTCGCGCAAATATTTTGCAGTATCGCGCCAAAGCGGCTTAAAATTTTGCGATTCCATGACATGCAAAATTTCATAGACGGAAAAACCGCTTTTCAGCATAAAGCTCCATTCTCTTGCCAAAAACTGGCTGTAATAGCTGGTATAGTAAAAGCGGGATACCGGCAGCCGCGAAAGCCATGCCGCCTGCATCAGCGGTTTTTTTCTTTTAAAATAGAGAAAAAAGAGTGTGAAAAATAGGAAGAGAAAAATACTTGAAACCAGGATAACATGCGGGGCCTGTTCCATGATAGTAAGGAACAGCCGGAGATTTCGCGAAGGTTTGTAGTCCATTGCGACATACATATGTTCAAATTGCGGCAGCAGCACGTTTCTCACAAAAGCCGTGGCGATAAACAGCGCGGCTGCCAATATGAGCGGATAACGGATCAGTTTCCAAAAGGCAAGGGCATCCTCATGTTTTTTCAATAAGTAGGCGCCCGCCTCTTTAAGGGCAGCAACCATCTCCCCGTGCCGTCCGGCAAAATAAATTTGCATGCATGCATTGGCATCAAACCGGTGTTTCAGCAGCACGTCATGGAGCGGTGTTCCGTTTTGCAGCTGTTTGTTCATGGAACGCGCATCCAGTTCGCCGTCCACATGCCCGAGAAAATCGATAGCATCTGCAATTGGAAATCCGTTTTCGAGCATTTCACCGACCCGGGTAAGAAAGCGCCCCTGCAGTTTGAGGCTTATCCGCTTCTTCCTCTTCGGCAATCCAGCGGTGATACTCTTCTTCAGAAATGTATCCAAGCACAATCCCCTTTCTGAGCCATTCTTTCAGTGTCGGATAATGATAGTAGACTTGTTCCCCCTTTGCTTCTTTCAACACTCGCTGCAAATTTTTCCCGTACAGCAGCTCATATACCGCGGTTTGCCGCTTTTCTCGGCTGCGTGGGCAATCTTGCGAATCATGCGGACAGCGGATCCCACCGCATACCGGGCATCGCAATGTAATCAGCCGCTGTGCGCTGACTGCGAGCAAAGTCTGCTCCATTTCGTGGATGCTCACCCCAAATTCCATCAGCCTGTAAATCGCGCCCTTTGCGTCACGCGTATGCAATGTCGTCAGCACGAGATGGCCGGTGAGTGATGCGCGGATCGCAATTCTTGCTGTTTCGGCATCACGGATTTCCCCCACCAGGATAATATCCGGATCATGGCGCAAAATCGCTTTCAGCCCTGTGCTGTAAGTAATACCTGCTTTTTCATTCACCTGTACCTGCAAAAACGAGTCGCTTTGTTTTTCAACAGGGTCTTCCAGTGTAATCACATTCCGTAAAAACCGTTTTGCGCAGTGCTCAACAAGCGTATACATCGTCGTAGACTTGCCGCTTCCAGTCGGGCCGCTGAAAATCAGCATCCCATGCGAATGGTTGAGCAGCGCCATTAATTTTTTTGTGCTCGATGGAAAAAGTGAAATTTGGCTGAGCTGGAATTTTTCTTCATGGGGCAAGATCCGAATAACGAGGCTCTCTTTGGAAAGAGAGGTTGGCAGCGTCGAAATTCTTAAGGAGATCGTCTGCTGCAAAACATTCATGGCGAACGACCCGCTTTGGGGTTTCCGTTTTTCACTGATATCCATGGAAGACATAAATTTCAAATGGGATATCAGCCTTTCCCCGGCTTTCGCGGAAAGGTTGCGGTGGGGGTACAGCCTTCCGTACTGCCGGAACTGGACATGGTAATGCTTTTCTTTCGGAACGATATGGACATCGGTCACATTGTTTTTTACCGCCTGTCCGATCAAAAGTTCCGCAATTTTTTCAACTGACATAATCCATCACATACCACCTTTCTTTTTGGGATATTCTCTCATTTCGACACGGCTTTCAAAATTCCTGCTTTAAAACAAAAATTTTTTCGCTATTTTTTCTCTTAGCGACAAAAAAGTGTGTGATTTTTGTCACAAATTTTGGCGTTGTTATCATTTATAATATAAATAGGATAAAAAATATAGAGGTGTTTCATATGGAACCAACATTAAAAGTGATCAATGCCCTTTCTGACCCGACCCGCTACTCGATTTACCAATTTGTACTGAAGAAACGGAGCGAAGTATCCGTCCAGGAAGTGGCCAATGAATTTCATATTCATCCGAATGTGGCAAGGCTCCATTTGTCCAAGCTCGAAGATGTTAAGGTGATTTCATCTGAACTGAACAAAACCGGGAAAGGCGGGCGCCCGGCAAGGCTGTATAAAAGCTCTGAACAAGTGGTAGAACTCTCCTTCCCGCACCGTGAATACAAATTGCTGTCCAACATTTTGCTTGAAGCAATCAACAAAATGAAACTGGCAGATGCAGGCCTTTTGAAAGATATCGGCCGGGAGTACGGAAAACGGATCATCGAAAACATCTTAAAAAACATGAATAAAACAAAAGACCAGCTGACATTTAACGAAAAATTATCTGTGCTCGCAAGCGTGTCCACCGTGGACGGATATTGCATCGAAACGCTGGAAACAACAGACAAGAACGAACTCGATTACCATGTATACAACTGTCCGTTCCGGGAATTAATCCATCACTCGGCGGATGTTTGCGAGATGCATGTCGCCTATATTCACGGGTTGTTTGAGGCACTGTTTGACGATTTCGACATCAACCAGCAGGAAACGATGCTCCATGATTGCAGCGAATGCATTTATCATGTGAAAGTTGCTAAAGTTGCGAATTAAGCACCGGTTGTGTTTACACCCCTTCTTTATTCCTTTATAATAAAACTTGATGGACATAAAAAGAAGGGGTGGTTCATTTGGATCGTATGTACCGCGTACTGGGTTTCTGGACTGGTGTAATGGCCGTCATGTTTTTTCTCGGCGGCATGAAAGAAACCGCTTTATTGTTTCTGGCCCAGACCGGTTTCTTTGTGCTTGTCAGCTACTTGAAACTGTCCGAACGCATGTATATGTACATCTTTGGGGCATATTTAACGATTTTCTTCGCCGGCTTTACGTACTACACCACGTTTATACTCACACCCGGCTTCGGCGAATAACCTGTTCCTCTTAAAATCTGCTTGCTTTTTTCTTGCACTAAAAAAACCGGCAGCGCATGCCGGTTTTTTTATCCCTCCAAAAACGGGTTGGAGTCTTTTTCCGCCCCGATCGTTGTCTGCGGCCCGTGTCCCGGGAGCACGATCGTGTCCGGATGCAAAACCAATAATTTTGTATGAATGCTTTCCAGCAAAACGCCGTGATTCCCACCCGGTAGATCAGTCCGTCCGATGCTGCCGGAAAAAAGGGCGTCCCCTGAAAAAACAATGTTGTGTTCAGGCAGCCAGTACGAAACACTGCCCGGTGAATGGCCCGGTGTTTCCAGCACGTGAAGCGAAAAAGCGCCGATTTTCAATATGTCTTCCCCGGTGATCAGCTTTTCCGCCCCGCGCGCGCTGATTTCTCCCATCCCGAAAAAATAGGACCCGTTTTGCCCGGGATCCCCAAGCCACATCTCTTCCTTTTGATGGACATAGGCCGGGATCTTGTACGCATCCCGCACTGCATCAAGAGCACCAATATGGTCAAAATGGGCATGCGTTAAAAGCACCGCGTGCGGTTTCAGCCCATTTTCCCCGATAAAAGCATGAAGTCTGTGAAATTCAGCGCCGGGGTCAAAAATCAAACAGTCTTTTTCGTCATTCCACAGGATATAGCAATTCGTCTGAATGGGCCCGACCGGCAATTGTTTCCATTTCATTCGTATCCCTCCTGTCCTATTGTATCATGTTTTCATCCGCAAAAAATGCCTGTTCATTTACTCGACAAATCACCAGACTGGTTGTAAAATAAAGATAATTGAATGCCTTTTCATTATAAGGGGGATGTCATGGGTACAGTCATTATTTTCAGTCTCGTCTCCATTCTGTCACTGATTGGTTTCATTACTGCGGCCAAAAACAAAAATATCCTCGGATTTATTTTCGGTATCATTTCTTTTGCCCTTTTCGGCTGGTTTGCCATCATGACCGTCATCCATTCGGGCTACCCGACCTTTACTTAATGCTTAAAAAAGCGGCGCCATGCCGCTTTTTTGCATCTTTGCATCACCAAAAACCGAAGCAAGTTCCCGTAATTCAATTTGTCTTAAAGCTTAGTGCGCGCTAGCACACAAGTTTGCAACAGGCTGCCCGTCTCTAGATGATTCAGTCCAAAAAAACCATTTCTTTTTCTCTGCAGCATAAAGACTTGCGCAAAACGGCCATACCGCCCTTGTAGTACGGAGGCTGGAAAAAAACTCCTCTTTTCAGATATCGCTGTTTCTCGTATGGCAAAATCAGCGCGTATCATGAAAGAGGGAGCTTTCCTTATATTTTATTTAACGCCAACCACGCTGCCCCGAGCACGCCAGCATCGTTTCCCAATGTGGCAAGTTCCAGTTTTGTCGATTTGCCGACCGTGTTGAACGCGTATTTCAAAAAATAAGCGCGCACTGGGTTTAAGAGCGTTTCGCCTGCTTTTGACACCCCGCCCCCTAACACGATTTTTTCCGGATTTAACGTATTTGCCACACTTGCCAGCGCAAGCCCGAGGTATTTTGCCGTTTCGTCCACAATTTCACAGGAAAGGGCATCGCCCGCTTTCGCAAAATCAAACACATCTTTAGCGGTTACCGAGCCGCTTTGGGCATACAAATCTTTTAACGGAGACGCGCTGCTAAATGCAGCCAGTTTCGCCATGGCTGTCCTGACCACGCCTGTTGCAGAAGCGACCGTTTCAAGGCAGCCGGTTTTCCCGCAGTTACACTTTGCCCCGCCTTCCGGAATAACGGTAATATGGCCAATTTCGCCTGCCGCCCCTTTTACACCGTGGACGATGTCGCCGCCTGTAATGATGCCGCCGCCGACACCGGTGCCAAGCGTAACGAAGACCATTTCCCCGGAACCTTTCCCGGCACCCTTCCACATTTCACCGAGTGCCGCAACGTTTGCATCATTATCAATCACCACTTTTAACCCCGTCCATTTTTGCAATGTCCCGGCAGCCGGATAATGCTGTGCCCAGCCGATATTGACGGTTTCATAGATCACGCCGGCTTCCATATCAACCGGTCCCGGTACGCCGAGGCCGATCCCTGTGATATCTTTTTTCTCCCGCTTTACCCGGGCCAATTCGTCCTCAATCGATTTTGCGATATTCGGAAGGATCGCTTCCCCCTGGTTAGCCGTCACAGTCGGGATCTCCCATCTGTGTAAAATATCGCCTGCTTCATTCACAAATGCCAGTTTTGTGGTGGTGCCCCCCAAATCAATGCCAATGATCCATTTCTCAGCCATTTCGCTCACCCTCAATTTTTTTCTCTTTTTCCAACCGTTTTTCCTGCCTGATGATCAACAGGGCGGTTTCGTATTCGCGGTTTTCCAGCACCCTTGCCTGGTACAATTGTCTCAGTTCCAATTCCATCAGCTCGAGATCGGCAAGCCGGTCCCCGATATAGACAATAATGCCGAATTTTTTCAAAAGCTGCTGCACATCATAAAGCGTTCTCATTTCGACCCAGCTTTCGTTTGATAAAAATCTGTTCCAAAGAAAAGTATAATCGATTGTGCAGCTTCTAACAAGCATCAAATTGCGGCAATTTGCCGGATCATTTGGCCGCTCGGCATGGAAGTGCGCTGTGAAACCATGCCCGGAGCATTTTTTGAAGAATGGCCGTGACAACCCGCGGTCTCAAAGAGGGAATTTTTTATCCCGGCAGAATTCGTCCCCCGAAAGGCCCGCGCTTGCACGCCAAAGAAGCGGGCCGGAACCGAAACGGGGGGCATACTTTATTAGACGCCGCGCAGGCCCATATAAACGAGGAAAGCGGCAAGAAGAAGAGCCGGAAGCTGTACACCGATGCGCTTCCGTTTCGGAAAGTGGACGATGCATGCTGCGAGAAAACCGCCGAAAAGCCCGCCAAGATGCCCGAAATTGTCAATGCCGGAAACGGAGAAGCCGAAAACGAGATTAATGATGATGAGCGTAATGACACTCGATCCCATTGTCCGGAAAAAAAGATCGCGGTAAGCCGTCCCGATGTAAAGCAAAGCGCCAAACAAGCCAAAAATCGCACCGCTTGCGCCGGCAGAAAGGCTTGGCGAAAACAGGAAGCTGGCCAGGCAGCCTGTAAACCCGGCGAACAAATAAATCAGGGCAAAACGCGCCTTACCGTAAATCCGTTCGACAAGCGGCCCGATGTAATATAAAGAGAGCGAATTCATAAAAAGGTGCATGATCCCGATGTGAATAAAAACCGGCGTAATCAGCCGCCAATATTGCCCTTCCATAATCAGCGGGTTGTACTTGGCGCCGAAACGAATCAGGTTTTGCGTATTCTGCGTCCCGCCGGTAAGCGACATGATAATAAACACGGCAATCTGTACGGCCAGAAAGACGTATGTAAAAAACGGCCTGCCCGCATCAAACAGCTGCCGTTCCTCCTCTTCCCGTTGCGCCTCGGCTGCGAACACCATCCGCTGTAATGCATAGGGGTCCCCACCCATGGTTTCGGGCGCAATCGCAAGCCGGCCTTCCGTAAACTGACGCAGCTTGCTGATCCCGGGATCAGGATTCTCCCCTTCAATCAATACGCTGTGGAGTTCCGTTTTTCCGCCATTAATATGCATCGGTTCATCCAAATAAATTTCATAATCGTCAACCGGCGCATACGCACTCACATAAATATTGAGTACGCGCGGAGCAAGCCGTCTTATTTGTTTGCATAAATCTTCAGCCTGTGCGCAACAATCACGGATGTCGCGGTACAACCAGTTGCCCCAGTCGATGTCATACCGCAAAAGGCGCACAAGCGGCAAATTCTTCTTTTTTGGATTGGCAAGCCACATTTCATCCCGGTTTTCACTCAAAAACATGATCCGGTACTCATTTTCCACGACAAAATGGCGGCTGATTGCCCAAAACAAAACATCTGCCCTGCTGTTCACGATTTCCCCTGCCTTTTTCCATCCATTTTATCCTAACTATATCGAAAAAAAGAGCGGAGTGTAAAGCGTTTGGCCTTTTACACCCGCCCTTTTTTCGCCGTTATTGAAAAACCTGGCCCATGACGCGTGACCGCAATCCGGGAATCCGCATTGCTGCCGTGACCGCCAATTTTCTCGCAGGGCCGTACCCAAATACAGTGTTTAATACTCGGTAACGGTTCCGGTAAGCTGCTGAAAACAGAAGCAGTACCGCCATCCACTTCAGCCATCTGTTCATGGCGATTCCTCCCCCAAAAAAATTTTCCGCAACTCATTTCTATTTTTCCTGCCGGGAGAAAAATTATCCGCTATATAAAATGAACGAAACATCGCTACTTTGTTGCCGGCTGCAAAAAGAAACCTATGCAAATGGATGACCTTGTTTCAATGTAAAAACTTCAATTCATTTTATATGTAAGTCCCGGCAAAAGAAAAAACAGCAGGAAAACGCCTGCTGTTTACTTTGTTTCGCGATGTACGGTTGCACGTTTGTCCCGCGGGCAATATTTTTTCAATTCAATACGGTCCGGGGTCGTACGTTTATTTTTCGTTGTAATATAGTTACGCTCACCGCATTCCGTGCAAGCCAGTGTAATGTTTACACGCATGTTTCATCCCTCCATCTTTCTCAATCGATCGTGCATACGACTTATCTATCATAGCATTTTTCACGGACGATTGCCAGTATGTTTTTTCGGGCAAAACCGTTCTTCCCGCCGGCTGCCGGTATAGGTGAAATTTTCACTTGAATGGGGGCAAGTCCGCCGCTCCCCCTTTTCTTGCACGATTTCGCCCCCTCTTGCCAGAAAGGCGGTACACTTCACCGGAAAATCGTGATATAACTAACAATAGTACTTTGCAATGAAAAAGGAGAGAAATGGATGGTTATGACGCTGATGGTGTTACTGGCGCTTTCTGTGGTATTGTTTCTTATTTCGTTTTTCCGCCAGGACCGCGTGCATCTGGTAGAACAGGAACTGGAAGATTTGTCTTTAAAATTTTTCCAGGAAACGTACCAGATCAAAAAAAGATTACAGACGCTCGAAGAAGAATTCATGGCGCCTGGAGCCGACCCGCTTCTTCCGGATTCGTCCGGCGAAAGGATGCCGGTCAATGAAATTGTAAAAAACCAGGTGCTCGCTTTGTTCCGGCAAGGTCTTTCATTCGAACAGATTGCAAGGCAGTCCGCCCTCCCTGTAAACGAAGTGAAGCGCATCATTACGGGTGCCATGGAATAGAAAACGGATAGCGGGAAACCCCGTTATCCGTTTTTGATCGCAGCCATTAGTTCGAACCGCCTGCCCCGTTTTCGGCTGTTGGTACGGCCGTGTTGGCAGCATGGCTTTCTTCTTTTTTCTTCAGGTTAAAATAAGCTTTAAACACACGGTTCGCAATCTTTAAATTTGTGTGCGGGTCGGATGCGCCTCCCATGTAAGACCATGGCACAACAACCGAAATGGCAATTTCCGGGTGATTGTAAGGCGCATAACCGACAAAGGTGGAATTCCATGCATCTGACCAAATGGAAGGATGTGCCCTTCCGGCCGCATCGTATTTTTCCACCAGTTCACCGCCATAAACAGCCTGTGCCGTCCCGGTTTTCCCTGCCACTTTCAGACTGGAATCAATCCGCCCGTAAGCTGTTCCGTGGGGAACGTTCACCACGTTATAAAAACCTTGTTTGACGCGGTTGATGTATGACTCCTTCATATCCACACGGTTTAAGACCGTCGTGCCGATTTCTTTTTCGACAGGCCCGAGTGTCTTGCCGTCCGGGCTCGGTTCACGGATTTCCTTCGCAATATGCGGCTGCACGCGATAACCGCCGTTTGCAATCGTGGAAACATACTGGCAGAGCTGAAGCGCAGTATACGTGTCAAACTGCCCGATCCCAAAGTCGAGCACGTTCCCGCTGTTCGGCGGGACTTCCGTTTGATAGCCGCCGACTTCACCCGGAAGATCAATACCGGTTTTAACACCTAGCCCGAATTGGGCAAAATATTTGCGCAATGTCCGGATCGTTTTCATTTTGTCAATATTAAGCGAGCCATTCGGTACATAATTGTGCTGCCCGCCGATCGCCATGACCGTCCGGAACATATATACGTTTGATGAAACCTGCAGGGCCTTTAAGTCGTTAATCGCACCAAAACCAGACGTCACCCACGATTTTTTCACAGGGGTGCTGGCGAAATGGAGCGGCTGGTCGACAAATACACTCCCGGGCGAAATGGCCCCGGTCTGATACCCGGTCAAAACAGTCGCACCTTTCACTGCAGAACCCGAAGGATAAGCAGTTGTCATATTCCCGAGTGCAAAGTCCTTGATTTTCGCAGACCCGTTTTTTGTGACCACCTGCTTGCCGGCCATTGTCAGCACTTCACCGGTATTCGGGTTCATAACGGTGACAAAGGCACGGTCAACAAGCGGATTGCTTGCGCGGGCCGCTTTGATTTCATCGGTAATAATTTTTTCAACTTCTCTTTGCAGGTCAATGTCAACAGACAAAACAAGGTCGCTGCCCGGCTTCCCTTTGCTGATTACTTTTGAAGAGATGACATTTCCTTTTTTATCCTGCTTCGCTTCCACTTTTTCTTTTTCGCCGTTTAAGACATCTTCATACTGCTGTTCAATGTAACTTTTCCCGACGCGGTCATTGCGGCTGTATCCGCGGGCCGTGTAGTACTGTTCCTTATCGGCAGGCAGGCCTTCTTTTTCGGTTGTCACATCGCCAAGGATTGACCCCAAAACCGAATCGTTGCTGTTTGCCTCTTTGAACACATAGTTCCGCTCCCAGTCGGTTGTAATATCCACGCCCGGCAGCGCTGAAAGATTCTCGCTCACAGTCGCATACTCTTTATTCGTCACGTCCGTGTTTTTGATAATTTGCGGGGACAGCACATAGCCGGCCGACATTTTGCTGTAGATCGCGAGCACATTGAGATCATCCCGCGACAGTGAATCCAGATCCTGTTTCGTAATCCGATTCAGCTGCAACTTGTATATTTTGTCGCTGTCGTTGTCGAGCTTTGCCTGTTCCGCTTT
The DNA here is from genome assembly GCF_025905465.1 of Weizmannia sp. WK01. Classification (NCBI taxonomy): domain Bacteria; kingdom Bacillati; phylum Bacillota; class Bacilli; order Caryophanales; family Bacillaceae; genus Heyndrickxia; species Weizmannia sp. WK01. The sequence goes on from NZ_CP109616.1 coordinate 2,105,935, forward strand.
GGAAACGAGCTGTTTTGCCGCTTTCGGATGGGTCAGGATCCAAAAGTCTTTTTTATCCCGGTCCGTTAGCCGTTTCACATCCGCATCCGGCACTTTGATGATTTCCCCGAGTTTCCTTGCCACTTTCAGCATTTTCCCGTTGTCATCCGCCTGGGTTCTCGTATATGTGATCGCCTTCAGCGCTTTATTGCCCACAATCACTTTATAGTTCCGGTCAAGAATTCTTCCTCTTGGAACAGAAGTATGGATCGTCTTGTCTTCCGTCTGTTCAAGTTCTTTTTTGTAATCCTGGCCGTAGACAATCTGCACGATGCCCAGACGCACGACTAAGACCGAAAAAAGCACAAAAACAGCAAAGAACAGCATGTTCATTCTAAATGGAATATGCGACCGCTTTTTTCGCTTCTTTTTCTTCAACCTTTTTCTGCTCCTCCCTTCGCCATCGGCTATACATTCCATTTTAGCGAAAAAGTGCGGACATGGCTATAAAAAATACCGCCATTTTTGGAAACGGCGGCCTTACATATCCCCAATCCGGATATTCCTTGTAAAAAGCGAAATGCATAAATGCCCTGCCCCAATCACAAGCATCAGCACGCGGATGCTTACCTGGCTGTTGAAAAAAGTGACGGCTGCAATGAAAAGCAAAATCGAAGCGACTCTGCCGGCATTGGTAAATATTTCAAGCACGACAACATACTCAATCCGTGCTTCCGCTGCTTTCCATGCCCTGCCGATCACATCGTATGTCATCGAATTATATGGGACAAGCAGAAGCGGGTAAGCAATCGCAATCGTTGCGGCATAAAGCAGCATTCTCGGATAGGTGACTTCAAAAATAAACAAAAACACGGCCGCATACAGAAGCAGTCCGCCTAAAAAAATGGAGCGCTGGCGGTGTTTGATTTTTATATAACGGGCAACGAGCGTGTACCCGAGAAACTGCAGGCAGGAATTGATCAACCCGAACGTGCCGAGAGAAAGCTCGCTCCCCGTGGAAAGGAACACGAAAACGGAAATCATAAACACAAACGTGCCATCCCTTAAACCTTGAACAAAATGGGCGCTTGTAATCCGTTTCCAATTCGGGTTGCGATGCCGTTCCTTTACGATTTGCTTAAACAAATAACGGCCGTGTGCAGGTCGTGGTGCAATAAAAAAACTGAGGACGACGGCAAGAGCAAACAGGATGAGGGAGAGCGCAAAAACGACCGTATAACCGCTTTTCCCGATCGCTGAAATGATCAGCCCGGCGGCAAACGGTCCGGCCATGCCGCCGATGGATCCGAATGCCCCCATAAAGCCGTTAAAAAAATCCCTCGTCTCGGGCTCCGTAATTTCAAACGTCAGCACGTTATAGGCGAGCCAGTAAAAGCCATAGCCGATCCCGAGCAGCCCGCCAAGCAAAACGATAAAATCGCCGGCATGCCCCCGCGAAAACAGCACGCTTAAATAAAACAGCGCCAAAAAGGCAACCCCGATCCTGAACACCATGACCCTGTCCACTTTTTTCGCCCATCTTCCCGCGATGATAAAAGTGAGCGGCTGCAGGATAACAACCGATAAATTATATACCGCCAGATCTATGTACTTCCCTGTCTGCTTCCATAAATATATGTTAACGAAAGAATTGGACAGAGAAATGCTTAAAGAATAAAGCCCGCCGATCGCAAGCAGCAGCAGCAGATCTTTTGACAGTTCTATATCTCCGAACCATTTTTGCACATGCTTCATAAATCAAAACTCCCCCCATTCCCCTATATTGTTTTGAAAAACGGGGGCGTTTATGCACGGGCGCATGCAAAAAGGGCGTGCACGCAAATGGCGCGGCACGCCCTTTTTTAAATGGATCGCGATTATTTCGCTGCTTCGTACAGTTTTTCCACTTCGTCCCAGTTCACGACATTCCAGAATGCAGAAATATATTCTGGACGGCGGTTTTGGTATTTCAAGTAGTAAGCATGTTCCCAAACATCAAGGCCAAGAACCGGTTTTTTGCCTTCGGAAAGCGGGTTGTCTTGGTTCGGGGTGCTTGTAATTTCAAGCTCGCCGTTATTGACAACAAGCCATGCCCAGCCGGAACCGAAACGGCCTGCTGCAGCCGCTGCAAATTGTTCTTTGAATTTTTCAAAGCTGCCGAATTTGCTGTTGATCGCGTCAAGCAGGGCGCCTTTAGGTTCGCCGCCGCCATTTGGCGAAAGCAACGTCCAGAACAGCGAATGGTTGGCATGTCCCCCGCCGTTGTTGCGAACCGCTGTACGGATTTCTTCCGGAACCGCATTCAAATCCGAAATTAAGTCCTCAACGGATTTGGAAGCAAGGTCGTCATGGCCTTCCAACGCTTTGTTCAAATTGGTGACATAAGTATTATGGTGCTTCGTATGGTGGATGTTCATCGTTTCCTTGTCAATATAAGGCTCCAGGGCATCATACGCATACGGCAATTGCGGTAAAGTGTACGTCATATCTTTATTCCTCCTTTATGTAGTGTTTTGAACCGAAAAGATTCAAAGATTTGTCATATTTAATGTACCAAAACCGATTGATAAATGGCAAATTTTTCGCCTGCATTTTTGAGAATCATCCCGGGTTCTAATTACAGCATACCGGCATATACTGGTAGCACTCATAAAAGGAGGGAATGTCCATGTTGAAAAAAATATTTGCGCTCTTTATCGTTGCCCTTATCTCTTACAGCATCTACTACGATCTCCACGCAGGCACAATCCCGACGAATGCTAAAGAAACAACCGAAAAAAACGTTGCCATACAACCTGAAACAACCCACGGTCCGTATGTCACAGCCAAGGTCCATTCCGGTGACACGGTGCTTACGATTGTCAAAAAAATATCAGGCGGGACGGCGCCTTCGATTGAAAAAGTGATCCGCGATTTCAGCAAACTAAACGGCGGAATTGCACCGGAAGACATCCAAATTGGACAAACATACCGGTTTCCCATTTACGGCGAATCCCGGTAAAAACCGGAGTATGGCTTGTCAATCGGGGCAGTAAATTGGTAAAATGTAAGTTGGTAAAATGTTTATGGACTGATAGATCATTAAAGGAGCGAATATCCTTGGGTGAGATCATACACCGTACAAAAACGCGCCCTGTCAAGGTAGGTAACTTGACGATCGGGGGCAGCAATGAATTATTCATTCAAAGTATGACGACGACGAAAACACATGATGTCGATGCAACTGTCCGCCAGATTGAGCGGCTTGAAGAAGCAGGCTGCCAGATCGTGCGCGTTGCCGTCCCGGATGAACGGGCGGCAAGGGCTATTCCCGACATAAAAAAAAGAATCCATATCCCGCTTGTCGCGGATATCCACTTTGATTACCGGCTTGCGTTAATCGCAATTGAAGGCGGCGTCGATAAAATCCGGATTAACCCGGGTAATATCGGCAAGCGCGAAAAAGTCGAAGCGGTCGTGAAAGCGGCAAAAGAGCGCGGCATTCCGATCCGGATCGGCGTCAATGCTGGAAGCCTTGAAAAACCAATTTTGCAAAAATACGGATACCCGACAGCAGACGGCATGGTCGAAAGCGCCCTGCACCATATCCGGATTCTGGAAGACCTGGATTTTCACGACATTATCGTTTCGATGAAAGCCTCGGATGTCCGCCTTGCCATCGAAGCGTACGAGAAAGCGGCCCGGACATTTGACTACCCGCTCCATCTCGGTATTACTGAATCCGGGACGCTGTTTTCCGGCACCATCAAAAGTGCCGCCGGGATTGGGACGCTTTTAAATATGGGAATCGGCAACACGCTCCGCATTTCTTTAAGCGCCGACCCGGTGGAAGAAGTGAAAGTCGCGCGTGAACTGCTGAAAATATTCGGGCTTTCCTCCAATGCCCCGACGCTCGTTTCATGCCCGACTTGCGGCCGGATTGCGATCGATTTAATCAGCATTGCAAACGAAGTCGAAGAATATTTACAGACCATAAAAGCGCCGATTAAAGTTTCCGTCCTCGGCTGCGCCGTCAACGGCCCCGGTGAAGCAAGAGAAGCGGATATTGGGATCGCCGGTGCACGCGGGGAAGGCCTCCTGTTCCGCAAAGGGAAAATCATACGGAAAGTGCCGGAAGATAAAATGGTAGAAGAATTGAAAAAAGAAATCGACATGCTTGCCGAAGCGTATTACCAAAAACAGGCCGCGCAAAACGTGAACCCCGTCTGACCGAAACACCGGCGTAAAACAAGCCGGTGTTTCTTCATGCGCGGCAACTTTTATCTTCCAGGCCTGGCCCGGACAACAGGCGGCACGATCGCTTCACATTCAAAACGGAAAAGGAGGCGCACCATGGTGAAAAAATACCGTTTCGGCATTGACATTGACGGGACTGTGACAGATCCTGAAACGCTTATTCCGTTCATTAACGATGCCTTTCACATTGACCTGAAATATGAAGACTTAACGAAGTATGAGATCACAGATGTCGTCGATATTCCTGCCGGGACATTTGCCGACTGGTTTATCCGCTCGGAGCCTGTGATCTATGCAAAATCCCCGGTTGCAAAAGGGGCAAAAGAAGTGTTAAACAAATGGGCAGACCGGTTTGAGCTGTATTTTATCAGCGCACGCGCATCCTATCTCCTTGATGTGACCAAAAACTGGTTTACAAAACAACAGCTGAAATACCATCATATCGAGCTGATCGGCACGCATCACAAAGTGGAAACCGCAAAAAAGTACAACGTTGATTTGTTTTTGGAAGACAAACATGACAATGCGGCCGCCATTGCGCAAACGCTCGGCATCCCCGTCCTTCTGTTTGACACCCCATACAACCGGGATCCCGTCCCGGACAATGTATACCGGGTGAAAAATTGGAAAGAAGCGGATGACTGGGTCAGACGCTGGATCACCCAGTCCAGCCGCTCCGCACGCGATTAAGGGCTTATCCGGGTTTCTGTAAGGGACAGGCTGGGTTGCGGATAGCTTTTTGCGGTGACCCGCGTGCCTGCGCCCGGGTTATTTTTCCCGGAAGGCGTCTTGAAAAATATCCAAAATCATAAAATGAACTTCAGTTTTTCGCGCCAACATCTACTACGATCAGGATCGATATGGATTCTGGCAACACATTCGTTCAACTTATATAGCAAAAACAAACCCTGCCGGAAGCAGGGTTTGTTAAATATTTTGCCGCGTTTCATCTGCCATGCATTCCGGGCACGTGCCGTAAATTTCAAACTTATGGCCGGAAATGGCATACCCTTCCAAACCGCTCACCATTGGCATCGGGCAATCCGGGATTTCTTTCGTCTTCCCGCACGCCAGGCAAATAAAATGGTGATGGTGGTGGTTTGTCGAGCATTTGAAACGGAAATGCTTTTCACCGGACAGCTCTGTCACTTCCAGTATGCCAAGTTCAGCAAAAAGCGATAAATTCCTGTAGATCGTATCAAAACTGAGGCCCGGATACGCATCTTTCATCCATTCGAGCACGTCTTTTGCCGTCAAATACTTATTGCTCTCCGAAAACAAATCGAGCATTTTTTCCCTTTTTCCTGTATGCTTATAGCCGTTTTCCTTCAAGATTTCAATTGCCTCATCCAAAAGCATGTTCACACCTTCTTTTTGTTCAAACCGGCACCGGGCCGGAATCGTTTCATATAAACCGCCAAAAGCAAAATGACGATGGAAATCACCACAATTGTACCACCGGGCGGCAAATTCAGATAAAATGCCGTAACCAGCCCGCCCAAAACGGAAATTTCGCCAAAAAGAACGGAAAACAAAATGGTCTGTTTAAATCCCCGGCTGATGCGGATGCTGGCCGCTACCGGGAGCGTAATCAGCGCGGATACAAGCATAATCCCCACGATCCGCATCGCAGCCGAAATCACAAGCGCAATCAGCACCATAAACAGCAAATGGATCGTTTTCGCAGGAATACCGGACACTTTTGCATATTCTTCATCAAAAGAAAGCAGGAAAAGTTCCTTATACAGCAAAAGGATCACAGCCGCCACAATGACGGCAATCCCCAGAATGAGCCAAAGATCAGCCTGGCTTACCGCGCTTACGCTGCCGAACAGGTAATTCATCAAATCTACATTATACCCTCCGGCCACAGAAATAAAGATCAGCCCGATGCCAATCCCGCCCGACATGATAATCGGAATCGCAAGTTCTTCATAATGCCGGTAAACCCCGCGCAACCGCTCGATCAGCACGGATCCGAGCACGGAAAAGCCGGTGCCAATATAAAGCGGGTTCAACCCGGCAAGAATAGAAAGCTTGCTGCTTAAAAACAGGCTGATCGCAATCCCGGACAATGTGACATGGCTGAGCGCATCCGCAATCAGCGACAAACGGCGTACGACAATAAAACTACCGATCAAAGGGGCAATCAGGCCGATTAAAATGCCGGCCAAAAATGTATTTTGTAAAAAATGATAATGAAAAAGTGCAGCAATCATTCGGTTTCTCCTTCTCACCCATGTTCATGCGCCAGCAACCGGACATCGTGGGCATACCAGGATGAACGTTTTTCTTCATCCAACTGCTGAAACGCGTGGATGTCGCCATGGAAATATAAATGCTGGTTCAAGCATGCAACATGCGTCACTTTGTCGGAAACGGCGCCGATATCATGTGTGACAAGAATCAGGGTAATGCCCCATTCCCTGTTCAGCTGCTCCAGCATTTCGTAAAAAGACCGGACATGGCGCTGGTCCACACCAACTGTCGGCTCATCCAGCATCAAAATCTCCGGCTTGCTGACAATGGCCCGCGCGATAAACACACGCTGCTGCTGGCCGCCACTTAGCTCGCCAATATTTTGATGGGCGTACGCCTCCATCCCGACTGAGCGGATCGCTTCCATTGCTTCTTTTCTGGCGCCGGGGCCAAGGAAACGGAACAGGCCGGTTTTTTTCACCAGGCCGCTTTCGACCACTTCTAAAACGGTCGCAGGATAACCAGTATTAAATGCATTGGCTTTTTGCGAGACAAAACCGATCCGGCTCCAGTCTTTAAAGCGGCTGAGCGGCGTGCCGAAAAGGCGGATTTCCCCTTCCTGCGGTTTTAACAGCCCGAGCATGAGCTTTAGCAGGGTTGATTTTCCGGAACCGTTCGGGCCAATGATGCCGAGAAACGCTCCCTTTGGTATGTTTAAATCGATCTGTTCCAGCACATTCTGCCGGTCATAACGGAAAGAGAGGCCAGAAACTTCTACAACATATTCTTCCATACGCAAACTCCTCAATCAGAATCATTCCGATTTAAACATTATACCTTCTTTCCGAAAGATTGTAAAGCGCGGAGGGGTTCACGTGGAAATGCCGGTAATTGCCGCCTTCTTATCGCTTTTCTTCCTCCGCGGCAATATCCCCTTCCATAAGCATCTGAAACATTTCTTCCCGGCCCGCATATACATGAAGCGGGGAGAGTGATGGATATTGAAACTGATTCAAAATATGGTCAATTATAAGGTGAATATCATTACCGGCGCGGAACTTTTTAAATACGCGCGGCAGTTTAACGTGAAAATCAGCCGCGAAGATGCGGAAAAAATCGCGGATTATGTGCGGGGAAAACAGTTGGACATCTTTGATGACGAGGCCCGCAGCAAAGCACTGAAAGACATTGCAAAAATTACAAGCCCGCTCACCGCAAAAGAAATCAACCGGGTGTTTGTCTTATTGGCAAAATAGAAAAAGAACCGGCCGGAAAAAGCTTTTCGGCCGGTTCTTCCTTATTTCACTACGCGCCTGACAACGCCATTAAAGCACTGTTTCCAGTAACCGCTGCTCATGGTGTCGATGGAAACGCCATCTGAACTATTGCAATCGAGAAATTTGCCGCCGCCCAGGTAAATGCCCACATGGCCGTTGTACTTATAAGTATTGAAAAAGACCAGGTCTCCCCGTTTCATATGCGAAGCACTGACCGCTTGCCCAAGCCCTGCAAGCGTATCCGTATTCGCACCGGAGCCACCCAGGTTCACGCCTGCCTGTGCGTAGGCCCAATGAACAAATGAGGAGCAGTCAAAAAGCCCGTTTGCAATGTCGCTTTTCGTTCTTCCGCCGCCCATTTTATAGGAAGTGTGCCCGATTAAAGCTGAACCGGCGCTGATCGCTTTTTCAACCGTTCCGGAACCGTTGTTTGAAGCGCTGCCGTCATCAGAAAAGGAAGGTACGCGCGCCACATGTTTTGCGCGGGATCCGGACTTTGTCTTTTCCTTCTGTGTATGTGCCGCAGTTTCTCCATTTGAATCGTCTCTTCCGGTGCTCGTGCCGGTAGAAGCGGAATCATCCTGCTTCGATTCCTGAGGCGCGGAAGATTTTGCAGCAGTAGCAGATGGTGCGGTCTCGGTCTCTTTGCTTTCCAGTTCAGCGAGCGCTGCTTTTTCCTGCGCGTTTAAGGAAGCTTCCTTGTCTTTCAGCTTCGCCAATTCAGCTGCAGCAGCTTGTTTTTGCTCCTTCAGCGCCGCTTCTAAGCTTTTCTGGTCCGCAAGCTGGTATTTGTTTGCTTCTTTCAACTCCTCAAGCTCAGCTAAATCCGACTGCACTTTCTGAAGCTTCTTTTCCACTTCAGCTTTTGCTGTATTTAATGTTTTGTTGTCTTTTTCCTGCGCTTTTAAAATGGCGCGGTCTGCTTGGACAAACGTTGTTAACGCTTGCGCTCGGCTGACAAAATCGCTCAGGCTGCTGGATTCAAGCAGCACATTCAGATAACTATCCGCTCCGCCTTTTTGTTGAATGTCACGCGCACGCCGGGCAAGCACGTTGTTGCGCTCTTCTATTCTTTTTTGCGTTTCTTTCATTTTTTCATTTAACGATGCGACCTCGTCTTTCGTCTCTGACACTTCTTGCGTTTTTTCACTGATTTTCTGATTGGTTTGGCGGATCTTAGCCGAAATTTTTTCCATATCCGACTGAAACTGCTTCGCGTTTTCTGCGATCTTCGCAATCTCGTTTTGCTTGCCGGAAATGCTTTCCTTAACGGCCGACTCCTCGTTTTGAATGCTCTTGACAGCGGTTTCTGCATTTGCTTTGCTAAGCGGGACGAAAGCGCTGCCTGCGATCACTGCAGCAGCGGTTAACGACAAAAACTTCCTATTCACCTTAACGCCTCCATTGCTATGTATCGGCTTTTTCTCATTATGTGTAGATTCCGTTCTATTAATCTATTGATATTTCTGATTATAGCATTGATGGTTTGATAAATAGATTACAGTTATATTTCATTTTGCAAATGGAGGTTTATTTTTAAAAAATCCCGGCCAAACGAAAACCACTGAAACTGTCCAGATGCAAAAAACGATGAGACACTAAGAATGTAGTGTCTCACCGTTTTGTTTCAGCGGCTTTAAAACCTGACCAGGATTCAAGCGGGCTGCTCCACAATTTTGGCCAGCAGATTTTCGTCAAATTTCCTGTTTCTAAGCATGGCAATTTCGTATTTGTACGGCGGCTTGCGGTTCTTTTTGTCTTCGCCGACATAAGGGGTTTCCAAAATTTTCGGGATGTCAGAAAGCGCCGGGTGATGCACGATATAGTCAAGGGCTTCAAATCCGATATGGCCAAACCCGATATTCTCATGCCGGTCTTTGTGCGAGCCGGCTTCATTTTTGCTGTCATTGACATGCAATACTTTCAGGCGGCCAATGCCGATGATCCGGTCAAATTCATCCAGCACTTCATCAAACCGGTTTTTCACATCATAGCCGGCATCATGGGTATGGCAAGTATCAAAGCAAACGGAAAGCTTGTCATTGTATTTGACGCCGTCTATAATTTCCGCCAGTTCCTCAAACGTCCTGCCGCATTCGGATCCTTTGCCGGCCATCGTTTCAAGCGCAATCTGGACGGTTTGCTCCGGAACAAGCACCTCATTCAGCCCTTCAATGATTTTCTTGATCGCTTTTTCCGGCCCTGCACCAACATGGGCGCCCGGGTGCAAAACGATCTGCTTCGCTCCGATCGCCTCCGTCCGCTCAATTTCCGACCGCAAAAAACGGACACCGAGTTCAAATGTCGCAGGATTTGTTGTGTTGCCGATATTGATGATATACGGCGCATGGACGACAATCTCCTCTATGCCATGTTCTTTCATATGGGCAAGGCCGGCTTCAATGTTCAAGTCCTCAATTTTCTTCCGCCTTGTATTTTGCGGTGCGCCCGTATAAATCATGAATGTGTTGGCGCCGTATGAAACCGCCTCTTCACTTGACGCAAGCAGCATTTTTTTGCCGCTCATCGAGACATGTGAACCAATTTTAAGCATGCTGTTTCTCCCCTTTTATTTCCGTTTTTGCAATTTCCTTTGCCGTTTTTTCAGCATTTCGATCTGCCGTTCCATTTTCTTTTTGTAGCCCGGCTTCACTTTTTTCGGCCTGCCGATTGCCTTTCTCGCCGCAGTCTCCGTTTGATCCGCCTTTTTTACCCGCTTTTTGCGGCGGTTCCGATCGCCCAGTTCCACCCATTCGCCGCGGCGCACATCGCGGTAGAGAAATGCAATCCCCATTTTCTCAAGCTGGGTGAGGGCAAACTCATCGGAAGGTTCGTAAATGGTCGCGCATATGCCCGACAGATCGGCGCGGGCCGTTCTGCCGGCGCGATGGACGTAAAACGTTAAATCTTTTGGCAGCTCGTAGTTTACAACATGGCTGACCCCTTCGATATCAATCCCGCGCGCGGCCAAATCAGTGGCAATGATGTACCGGTATTCCAGGTTTTTGATTTGTTTCATCGTTTTCGCCCGTTCCCGCGGCGAGAGGTCTCCGTGGATGCGGGCCGTTTTCATCCCTTTTGCTGAGAGCCCTGCTGCAATTTCATCCACCATCGCTTTTGTGTTTGCAAATACAATCGCCAAGTACGGGTTAAACGCCTCGAGGACATCATGCAACACGTCCATTTTCTCCCGCGCGCGTTTTGGGATCAAAATATGTTCAATTTTTTTCGCTGCGATTTGGCGCGGCGCTACCTGCTCGAATTTCGGATTTTCCATGTACTTTTTTAAAAACGGCTTTAATTTTTCGGGAATGGTTGCCGAAAACACGAGCATTTGCAGTTTTTCAGACATCCTCCCCGCGATTTGGTCGACATCCACGATAAAGCCCATATCGAGCATAATATCCGCTTCATCGACAACAAACGTTTTCGCTGTATGGACAAATAACGCCTGTTCTTTCACAAGATCATTTACCCTGCCCGGTGTGCCAACTACAATTTGCGGTTGTTTTTTCAGTTTGCTGATATCCCGCTGCTTGTCCGTCCCGCCGATAAATAGTTTAGCGGTAAGACGGCCTGTTTCTTCCCATTTTAAAATTTCCTGGATTTCATGGTATATCTGTGCCGCCAGTTCCCGCGTCGGGGCCGTAATCACCGCCTGGACTTCCGCAAGAGACGGGTCTGCTTTTTGCAAAAGCGGCAACACATAAGCATGTGTTTTCCCCGTTCCCGTCTGCGACTGTCCGATAGCGCTTTCCCCCCGCAAAACAAGCGGAATCATTTTTCGCTGTATTTCCGTCGGTTCGGCAAAGCCTTTATGTTCGATCGCTTTTTCGATAAATGATTTAAAACCGAAATCTTCCCATTTTGTTCCGTTCATGTTTCCACTCCTTCTCTCATGCAGCAGAACGTCTTGTTATTATAATCGACATCCGCGAAAAATGCCAATTTCCGCATGCCCCCGTATGCAAATGGAAATTTTTGTGCCGTTTACAGGCAGAAAGAAACTTTTTTTGCATGCCAGACGTTTCCGTTTGGCCTGCATATTGTAATATTGAACGAAAAAGCCAAACAGAAAGGGGGTCAAATGGATGCCGCCAAGAAATATGTCGCCCTTTTTCGGCCGGCAAAGTCCGTCCCCGTTCGGCGGAATGCAGCGAAATCCGTTTGCCGGGAACCGCCTGGGCGGGCCGGGCATGCCCGGGCAATTCAGAGCCGGAGGGCAAATGCCGGGATTTCCGGGTAGAGCAGGCGCAACTGCAGGACGGGGCGGAGGGCTTTTATCCAGACTGTTCCAAAGGGGCGGACAAAGCGCAGCCGCCAACCCGGCAGCTGCCTTCCAGCGGGGTGCCGCCGGGGGAGGCGGATCGCTTTTCAAATCCATCGCAAATCCTTCTTCGATCAGTTCGTTTTTAAACAATACACAAAATGTCTTAAAAACCGCGCAGCAGGTCGGCCCGATGATCCAGCAGATTCAGCAGGTCGGCCCGCTCGTCAAAAATCTGCCAGCGATGTGGAAACTGTACCGCGGCCTGAAAAATGCCCCGAATGAGGATGAGCAGGATGAGCAGGAAAATCGCGAATTAAGCAGCAAAGACAAAAAACCTGCGCCAGCAAAAGAGAAAAAAAGCAACCGGCAAGCGGAGCGTCCCGCATCTCAAGCCGCAGAAAGCAAAAATGACGAAAAACGCCCGGAAAAAGGAGTCTCCGTGCCGAAATTGTTTATTTAAGGCGCCAAAACCGTTTGTACCCGTGTGCAGACGGTTTTTTCTGTGGCCGGGAACCATTCGGTATCTGGCGCACCAAAAGTTTGCACCCGCGTATAGACGGTTCGTTCTATTAAAAGCTGGCATTAGCCTCTGCTTTTCCATCCTTCCGGGAGCGCGCCATATTTCGGGCACGGCCGGCTGTGCAAAAACCCGTTTTGTATTCTTTGCCGCATTCCGATATAATACAAATGTAATAGACTCATTTCCCAGCCCGGATGCCGGTGTTCCGGCACCCTGTTAGGAGGATCGCGATGGAAGTGCTGAAAATTTCCCCCCGGGGTTACTGCTACGGCGTTGTTGACGCAATGGTCATTGCCCGCAACGCCGCAATGGATAAAACTTTGCCGCGTCCCATCTATATTCTTGGCATGATCGTCCACAACCAGCATGTGACTGATGCCTTTAAAGAAGACGGGATCCTTACGCTCGACGGCAAAAACCGCAAAGAAATTCTCGAAAAGGTGGAGAAAGGCACCGTTATTTTTACCGCGCACGGCGTCTCCCCCGAAGTGCGCGAACTTGCCCGGAAAAAAGGCTTGACGGCCATTGATGCCACATGCCCGGATGTAACGAAAACCCATGATTTAATCCGTGAAAAAGAAAAAGAAGGCTATGATGTGATTTATATCGGTAAAAAAGGCCATCCGGAACCCGAGGGGGCAGCCGGTGTCGCACCTGCGATTGTCCATCTCGTCGAAACGGAAGCAGACGTTAAAGCCCTCGATATCCGCAATGATAAAATCATTGTAACAAACCAGACGACGATGAGCCAATGGGACGTGGCGGATTTAATGGAACTTATCCAAAAGAAATATCCGCATGCAGAAACGTACAATGAAATTTGCCATGCGACGCAAATTCGCCAGGAAGCCGTTGCCAGGCAGGCCGGGGAGGCTGATTTGCTGCTTGTAGTCGGCGACCCGCGCAGCAACAATTCAAACCGCCTCGCCCAAGTATCAGAAGAAATTGCCGGCACGAAAGCATACCGGATTGCCGATGTCGAAGAAATTGAGCTGGCGTGGCTTGAAGGTGTACAAAAAGTTGCCGTAACGGCAGGGGCATCAACACCGACGCCGATCGTACGTGAAGTCATAGCATTTCTTGAAAAATTTGACCCGGAAGACGAATCAACCTGGGAACGAAAGCGGAACGTACCGTTAACCAAAATTTTGCCGAAAGTGAAAGCGCCGCACCGTTCTTCCGGCCAAAAAGCTTGAAACCTGGTTGAAACGCTTCCGGCCGGAATGGAATATAAGCAAAAGGGCGGATCCCCACCGGACTCCGCCCTTTTGCCTTTCATCATCCATGCTGGAAAAAATGCAGCATCATGAAAATCAATTGGTGTGTATTTTTAGTCCATACGAGATGCAACGGGGCCCCGTCCAAAAGAAGGAAAATGAGCTATCGCAATCTTTTTAGGATAACGGGACCCGGGTTAAAAAAGGCCGTCTTTTTCCCTACTTCGAGCGGCCCGGGCGTTTTTTAAAGAAACTGAAACGGGTCTGTGTTCACTTCGGATGCAATAAAGCGGACATCGAGCTGATGCTCCCTGCATGCTTTCTGCATATAAGCCGCGACCCCTTTTTTCATCACCTTCTCCACGTTATGTCCGGGGTCTACAACATTCAGCCCGAGCGCCAGTGCATCGTGGGCGTTATGGTAATAAAAATCCCCGGTGACGAACACATCGGCCCCCGCCTTTTTTGCCTCAGCAAAATATTTGTTGCCGTCTCCGCCGAGAACAGCTACTTTTTTCACTTTTTCGTCGAGATTTCCGACGACGCGCAATGCCGGAACTTCGAGCGCTTTTTTAACATGTTCCGCAAATTCCCGCAGTGCCATTTCCCGTTCGATTTCGCCGATCCGGCCGAGCCCATACTTCCGGCCTTCATTTAAGACCCGATAAATATCATAGGCAACCTCTTCATACGGGTGCGCCTCAAGCATCGCAGAAAGCACCTGTTTTTCAATCGACACGGGATAAATCGTTTCAATCCTTGTTTCATCTGCTGCTTCGAGCTTTCCCGCTTCCCCGAGGAACGGGTTTGTCCCTTCCCCCGGCAGAAAACGGCCGGTACCGCGGGCAGAGAAAGAACAATGGCTATAATTCCCGATCGCCCCCGCACCGGCATTTCCAAGCGCCGTTCTTACGGCTTCTTCATGGGATACCGGGACAAAAACAACCAGTTTCCTCAATTTGTCTTCATAAAGAGGCGATAATACTTCCGTATCGCGGAGCCCGAGCGCCTCCGCCAGCAAATCGTTTACACCCCCTTCTGCGATATCAAGGTTCGTATGGGCGGCATAGACAGCAATCCCGTGGCGGATGCATTTTTCAATCAGCCGGCCCTGGGGGGTATCTGTCGCCATGTTTTTTAACGGCCGGTAAACGGAAGGATGGTGGGCGATAATCAGCTGGACATCCTTTTCGATCGCTTCGTCCACCACATCTTCCAACACATCAAGCGCCACCAGCACATTTTTCACCGGCCCGTTTAACTGCCCGATTTGGAGCCCGACCGGATCCCCGTCCATTGCAAACTTTTTCGGTGCGAACTGCTCAAATAGCTGGATGACATCATGCCCGTTCGCATGCTTCATGTTAAAACCTCCTCTGCCAAAGCAATCAAATGGCGATATACACGCTTTTTTTCTTCAATTTCCGGGCTTGCGTCTGCCTGCTCCAGATGGCTGAGCACGGATTGCCATTTTTTGATTTCATTACGCCATTTTTTCCGGAAAGCTTCATTTTGGTTTTTGATTAAAACCGGGCCCATCAGGCGTTCCGCTTCCGTGAGCACCACATGGCGGCCCGCGTACTCTGCCGCGATAATTTCGTATATTTTCCCGTCTTCCTCGAGAATGTCTTCTCCTGTGACGGCCCATCCGTTTTCCGCCAGCCATCCGCGGACAATGTGCGACCCGGTATTCGGCTGCAGGATGAGCGTTTCTTTGCCGTTTAGTTTTGCTTTTCCGCGATCGAGGATAGAGGCGATTAATGCGCCGCCCATCCCGGCAATCGTAATGCATCCCGCTTCGCCCGGAGCCAAGATCTCAAGCCCGTCTCCTTTCCGGACGCTGATTTTTTCAGTCAGCCCTGCTTTTTCCACTTGCTTTTGCGCCGAATGGTACGGCCCTTCCGCCACTTCTCCGGCCACCGCCGCTGTTACGCTACCGTCCTTCACGCAGAAAACGGGCAAATAAGCGTGGTCAGACCCGATATCTGCCAATACAGTGCCGGCCGGAATAAAAGCCGCCACCGATTCAAGCCTTCTTGAAAGTTTCCCGCTGTTCATTTCTTCACCACTTTACATGTGATACCTCTATTGTAGCCACTTTTTGCCATAAAAAAAAGGGGGATGCCCCCCGTACGGTGAACCTGCCCTTTATTTTAGCTTTGATACCCAGTCCGCCATTTCATCAATATGGTCTTCTTCGACAAGTCCGGCTGGCATACCGCCGCTCGTGCCGTTCCTGAGTACATCTTTAATCTTATCTTTGGACAATTTCTTGCCGATGCCGTGGAGATTCGGCCCGGCCCCGCCTTGCAAATTATTTCCGTGGCAGGTCACGCAAGTCTTTTTGGCAAAGCTCTCCGGATCAAACTTTTCCGAGGAGGCGGTTTCGGTTTGCTTCGGATGCTCCTTTTCTTTGGCCACTTCTTTCGCATCCCCGATCCCTTTCACGGAAAGAAAAAAGATAAGGGCAAGCCCGAATACCATAATCAGCACATATGGGATTACAGGATTTCTTTTCAATGCATTCCCCCCTTGTTTTTCCGCTTTTCCAGCGTATTTACCGTGCCCATCTCCTCCATTTTAACTGAAAATTCTTTTGAAAGAAAGCCTTTCCACTTAAAAATAACGGTTGAATGCGCTTTCATCTTGTATTATAATAAAAGCAGCAAAAAATTCAATAAAGTGATACAATTGCAGGCGGGCCGGAAAAGGGCAACAGGAAAACTGAAAATTATACATTATATTACTATAGAGACCAGCAAGATGACGAGGCCGAGAAACCCCGATAAGGTAAAATACAGCAGCTTGTATGCCTTTCCGGCGATAAGCCACAACCCGCAGTTGACAAAAAGCAGCAAATATAAAGTATAGCGGTGATTTCCAAACACCTTTTCATTCAAAAACACACTGAGAAGCAGCAAAATAATCGCGGCGCCAACAAAGAAAACCGGGTAAAAAATTTCTTTATTAGCATAATGAATTCCCAGAAAAAGTAAGCATCCGACAAAAGCTGTCAAAATCATCGTTTGCAAAATAAAATGTAATTCAGTAAAATAAATGACAAATACAGCGATTGCAATGAGGGCAAGAATGAAAACAGAAACCGCGGCTTGTTTTTTAACGGATTTCCCTGCGCCGTTTTGTTTGCGGGTATTGGCCTCATTTCCCTCCGTATAGATCGCGAGTAGAAAATCGCAGTATTCTTGTGGAATCATTTTGGTCTCTTTCCACATTTTAATTTCGTTGACAATGATTTGTTTTCTCTTATCGTCCATTTTTCAACACATCCTGTGTAACCTATTCGACAAGCGGGCGGAAAATCCTTTTTTTGCAAGAAAAAAGTTTACTTCCCGAGGAAGTAAACTAAAAACAAGGCGCCTGTAAAAACAGATGCACAAGCGCCATGTCTGTTTCTTTTTCCGGCTTATTCAAGAAAATCTTTCAGGCGTTTGCTCCTGCTTGGATGGCGGAGTTTCCGCAAAGCCTTTGCTTCAATTTGCCGGATTCGTTCCCTTGTGACACCGAATACTTTGCCGACTTCTTCAAGTGTCCGAGTGCGCCCGTCATCAAGCCCGAACCGGAGGCGGAGCACATTTTCTTCCCTGTCGGTCAATGTATCAAGCACATCTTCCAGCTGTTCTTTCAGCAGCTCATAAGCGGCATGGTCAGAAGGTGATGTGGCATCCTGGTCTTCAATAAAGTCTCCAAGATGCGAATCATCTTCTTCGCCAATCGGCGTTTCAAGTGAAACCGGTTCCTGGGCAATTTTAATGATTTCCCGAACTTTATCCGGAGAAATATCCATTTCTTCAGCAATTTCTTCCGGTGTTGGTTCCCTGCCCAAATCCTGGAGCAGTGACCGTTGCACACGGATGAGTTTATTGATCGTTTCCACCATATGGACCGGTATCCGGATAGTCCGTGCCTGGTCTGCAATCGCGCGCGTGATGGCCTGGCGGATCCACCATGTGGCATAGGTGCTGAATTTGTAGCCTTTTTTGTAATCGAATTTTTCAACCGCCTTGATGAGGCCCATATTGCCTTCCTGGATCAAATCCAGAAACTGCATGCCACGGCCGACATACCGTTTTGCAATGCTGACAACAAGGCGCAAGTTGGCTTCAGCGAGCCGGCGTTTTGCTTCTTCATCGCCCTGCTCGATTCTTTTGGCCAGTTCGATTTCTTCGTCTGCGGAAAGAAGGTCGACCCGCCCGATTTCTTTCAAGTACATGCGTACCGGATCATTGATTTTCACACCCGGGGGAACACTCAAATCATTCAGGTCAAACTCTTCGTCATTCTCTTTTTCCAGTTCGAGATGGGAAGGGGCATCCTCGTCGCTGGTGTCATCTGTCACATCGATTCCTTGTTCACCGAGCGATTCATAAAATTCATCCATCTGATCGGATGTTAAATCAAAATGGCCGAGTTTTTCGGAAATGGTATCATAAGTGAGAAACCCCCGCTTTTTCCCGCGTTCAACGAGTTGCTCTTTTGCTTTTTCTACTGTAAACTCACTTTCTTCTACTTCTTTGGAACGTGCTGACTTTTCAGCCATATGTTCCCCTCCTTCCGACAATTTCAACACTTTCAATGATCCAACAGCAACTTGATCATTTATAAAAAGCAGAGATTTCAAGTCATAGACTTTCTCAGTGCCACAATTTCACCCGCCAATTGCAGCGCTTTTTGGAAATCATTCTGCCGTTCGGCATCTTTTTGTGCCCTCAGTTTTTCCTGAATGCGCAGCAACTTCTGGTGTTTTAGCACATATTGCACATAATCTTCCAATTCCTCATCCGTCAGCTCCCCGCCTACCGTCATCATTTCGATTTCGGCAGCAATCCGCTGCAGTTTTGCATCGGGCAAATAAGACAGGAAAGCGCTCGTATCAGGCGGATTCCCTTCTTCGTACCAGCCAAGCAGGTAAGTAAAAATTGCCTGGTGTTCATCCCCGTAAAAGCTGTTTTCGCCAAGGAAATCTTTCACTTTATAGGCAATTTCCCCGTCCCGCAGCATATGCCAAAGCAGCCTTCTCTCTGCGGTCATATTGGCAGGGAGCATCCGGGCTTCCTCATGTGCAGGCACCGGATTCTCTGCAGGGCGGCTTCTCTTCCGGGTCCCGGTTTCACGGGAACCGTATTGCCTTTCCTGCTCTTTCAGGGCGTCCAAAGACAACGAAAATTCTTCGGACAGCTGGCGCAAGTAAAGGTCTTTCTCCACCGGATTCTCCAGTTTGGCAATTTCCTGAATGACTTCTTCTATATACGCCAGCTTTTCTCCTTCATTTTGGAGATTTTTATTCATGCGGAAATATTGCATTTTAAAAGCCATAAAAGTCAGGCTGGCCCCTATTACATCCATGCGGAACTTTTCTCCGCCATGCTGGTTTATGTAGTCATCAGGGTCCAGCCCATCCGGCATTTGCGCAACCCGCACTTCACAGCCGTTTTCACTGAGCATTTTCCCCGCACGGAAAGCAGCTGTGAGGCCGGCCTGGTCCGAATCGTAGCAAATGACAACGCCGTCCGTGAGCCTTTTTATCATCCGGACGTGTTCCGGTGTAATCGAAGTGCCCATTGTGGCAATACCGTTTTCAACGCCAGCCCGGTCGGCGGAGATCACGTCCGCATAGCCTTCGAAAATGACTGCCTGCTGTTTTTTGCGGATCGGCCCTCTTGCCCGGTTCAGGTTAAAAAGCAGCTTGCTTTTATTAAAAAGCGGCGTCTCAGGGCTGTTTAAATATTTCGGGTGTTCCTGTTTCCGGACCGCTCTTCCGGCAAATGCGACCATGTTTCCCTTTTCATCCATGATCGGAAACATAATCCGGTCCCTGAAACGGTCGAAATATTTGCCGTCCTTTTCATTGCGGATGACAAGCCCGCTTTCTTCCAGCACGGAAAGGGGAAAACCGCGCTTTTGTAGCATATTGGCGGCAAAATCCCAGGCAGGCAGCGCATATCCGATCCCGAACTTTTCGATTGCTTCGTCTGTAAATCCACGCCCGCGCAGGTACTTTAGCGCAGGTTCTCCTTCTTTTGTATGCAAAAGCAAATGGTGGTATAATTTTTGCAGCAGTTCGTGCGCTTCCAGCATCTGCCGGCGCTTCGGATCGATGTTTTTCTGCTCTTCGTGCCGTAAAACGACGCCAAGCTCGATATGCGCTTTTTGTGCCAGTTTCTCTGCCGCTTCCTGAAAAGAGATGCCTTCGATATCCATGAGAAAAGTAAATACATTGCCGCCTGCGCCGCATCCAAAGCAGTGAAAAATCTGCTTATCTGGGGATACGGAAAATGACGGCGTATGCTCACCGTGGAACGGGCACAGGCCGAAATAATTGCGGCCCTGCTTTTTGAGCTGTACATATTCGCTCACGACCTCCACAATATCGGAAGACCGGCGGATCTCATCAATTTTTTCATTTGGAATCATCCCTGTCATCAAACAATCCCTTCTGCTCCACCTTTATTCAACAGCATTTCATCCGGGATACGGCAATGCTTATTCGTTTGCTGTTTTTCTTTTCATCCTAAAATATTCTACATTGCTCCGCAGAATCCTGCATGTTTTGCGCTTCTTCCCATAATTTTTTTGGCCCTGTCGAAATTTATTCAAATTCAGACTTGACATTTACTCATAAATAGTTTATTCCTTAAAAGCTTACTCTAAACCCGTATCATACATTTTTATCACAATTTTTTATTATAGTACACTTGCTCCATTTTGACTATAAATAAATACTGAAAAACAGAAAAAAATATGCCTCGTTTTTTTCAAAAGAAAAATTTTAAAAAAACGGGTGGAAGCAAAGACCGTTTCAGCCTGCTTCCCCCGTTTCAATTGGATTTATTTTCATCCGGCCGATGCCGCAAAAAGGCATGCGCTTCTCGAACCTTGACCGCTTTTACTTTCTCATTTCATCCATAATAATATTTGCCGTTTCTTCGACCGCTTTGTTGGTGACATCGATCACTTTGCAGCCAAGCCGCTCCGCTACCTGATTAAAATAATCCAGTTCGTATTTGATGCGTTCAATGGTCGCATAACTTGCCGAACCATCAAGCCCGAGTGTTTTCAGCCGTTCTTTCCGGATATGATTTAATGTATCAGGATCAATTTTTAAACCGATACATTTTTTGGAAGGAATACGAAAAAGTTCTTCCGGCGGATCCACTTCCGGCACAATCGGCACATTCGCAACTTTATAGCGGTGATGCGCCAGGTATTGTGAAAGCGGCGTTTTGGACGTACGGGAAACACCGATGAGGACAATATCCGCCCGGACAATGCCGCGCGGATCCCGGCCGTCATCATATTTCACCGCAAATTCGATCGCTTCCACCTTTTTAAAATAAGCTTCGTCCAATTTTCTGACGAGCCCCGGTTCATAGAGCGGCTTGGATTCATACAATTCGAGCAGCCGGTCCATGAGAGGTCCCATTAAATCGACAGCAGCAAGGCCGTGTTTTACGGCTTGGTCGTTCATGTATTTCCGCATTTCCGGCTTCACAAGCGTATAGACGATCATGCCGAAATTCATGGATGCAAGCGAAACCACTTCATCAATATGGATCGTATCTTCCACATACGGGAAGCGTTTTAATTCTGCGTCCTGGTTTTCAAACTGGCTGATGGCCGCCTTTGTGACGAGCTCCGCCGTCTCTCCGACCGAGTCTGAAACAATATAAATATGGGGTTTTGCCAAAAATGATCACTTCCTTTTTAATCGCCGTCTGCAAGTTCAACGAACGCTTTCGTGATATTCGTTTTCGTTATCCGCCCGGTCACTTCAAGCCCGCTTTCTGTTTCTTTCACAACGGGCACCGAGTCAATTTGTTTTTCAATCAGTTTTTTTGCCACATCAATCAGAAGATCATCTTTTTTACAGCAGGTAATATTCGGCATTCTTGTCATAATGATATGCACCGGCAATGCCGATAGGTCTTTGTTTCCAAGGCTTGCCCGCAACAAATCTTTTCGCGACAAAACACCGATCAGATGGGATGCATTGTCGACGACATAAAGCGTGCCGACATCTTCAAGAAAAACCGTTACGATGGCATCGTACACGGACATATTCTCGTTCACCACGACCGGCAAAGACTGATAATCTTTTACGTAAATATGTTTTAAATTTTCCGTAAGAAGCTGCGTGCTCGTTTTTCCGGTATAAAAATAGCCGACGCGCGGGCGTGCATCCAAGTAACCTGCCATTGTTAAAATGGCAAGATCCGGCCGGAGTGTTGCCCTCGTTAAATTCAGCTTTTCGGCGATGTGCTCGCCTGTAA
The DNA here is from genome assembly GCF_025905465.1 of Weizmannia sp. WK01. NCBI lineage: Bacteria > Bacillati > Bacillota > Bacilli > Caryophanales > Bacillaceae > Heyndrickxia > Weizmannia sp. WK01. Next base: position 2,127,921 of record NZ_CP109616.1, read on the forward strand.
TCGGCCCGTTCGTTTTGACGATCTCGAGAATCTGTTCTTGCCTTTTCGTTAATTCGATCGTAATCACCGCCTTCATTCACACAACCATGCAAGACAATAGTATAACACATTTACGGAAATCTGTCCTTATCTGCCACTATGATACATAAAAATGCCATTGATATTTTGGAAGACAGCTGCGTATACTCAGATAGCGGGTCATGATTTTTCGGCCGGGCAAAAACAGTTAAAGCAGAACCGCGGGCCGTGCGATGCATCATCCGGCCCCGGGCAGCAAGGAAAGTCCCCCTTTTTCTTCGATAGGGGGATGTCTTATGCATTGTCCGGCCCGAGCCTTTTTTCGAGCGACTCTATCTGGCTAAGAAACCGGCCGGCTTTCAGTTGCAGGCCGGTATATTCATCATAGTACATGGAAATCGCCGTTCTCAGCTCTTTTTTTGTCGAGTCTTTAACAGAAATGCTGCCGAGCCGGTTGATGTCCAGAAAATAAAAAAGCCGGAGCAGGCGGATCGCAGGCTGTGACAACGGGAGCCGGTACGGGTCGCGCGCAAAACAGCGGGGGCAAAGAAGGCCGTTTTCCCGGATGGAAAAAGCAAAGGGCCCTTCCGTGTTGCCGCATACCGCACATTTGTCCATCACCGGGTACATACCGAGTACATTCAGCATCTTCATTTCAAAGATGTCCCTGATAATTTCCGGGTCATAGCCTTCATCGATATATTCGAGCGTCCGGAGCAAAAGCTCAAATAAAGACGGATTCTTTTTTTTATCTTCGACCGCCCGGCCCAAAAGTTCCACCACATAGGCAGCATACGCCGTTTTGAAAATATCTTCGCGGATATGGCGCATCGGTGAAACGGTCTCTCCCTGTTGGAGGGTGGCAAGACCGCGCGACGGCTGAAAAAGGAAATTCCCATATGTAAAAACCTGGGAAACCGCCGCCAGTCGGCTGTTCGGCTTTTTGGCTCCGCGCGCCATAAAGCCTAGCTTCCCAAATTCTTTTGTGTAAATATGCAGGATTTTATTGGATTCGCCGTAGTCTGTATTTTTAATGACGATCCCTTCACATTTTTCAAACAACCTCTCCACCTCTTGCCCGACAGGCAGTACGGCTTATCCTTAAGTAATGGAAAAATCCGCATCTGCCGGATCTTCTTCACGTTCATACCGGTCTTGACGCCGGTCCCTTTCCAGTTCCTTAAAAAGCAGGTACGTATCAATATTGCCGGTATCCGCAAAGACTTTCCAGGTAAATTCTAACATATTCACCACGCCTTTCATGTTGTAGGTCATGAAATTTCTTTAAAAGCCTTTTATAGCTTCACCAGGGGACACGCAAACATTCGGGGTAAAAATTTACAACCAGAAGCGGGCGCCAAAATCAATATTCGTCTTCCCGGAAACCGAAATCGCGCAGCTGGCTGATTTTATTCCGCCAATCTTTCTGCACTTTTACCCATAATTCCAAATAAACTTGCGACCCAAGCAAATTTTCGATATCAGCCCTTGCTCTTTTGCCAATCTCTTTCAGCATGCTTCCCTGCCTGCCGATGATAATCCCTTTTTGGGACGGCCGTTCGACAACGATCGTCGCCATCACGTGAATGACATCCTTGTTCTCTTCCCGCTCCATTTTTTCAATAACAACCGCAATCGAATGCGGCACTTCTTCTCTTGTAAGCTGCAGCGCTTTTTCGCGGATCAGTTCCGAAATGATAAAGCGTTCCGGATGGTCTGTCACCTGGTCTGCCGGATAATACTGCGGCCCTTCCGGCAAATATGCCTTGATGGTATCGAGCAGCCGGCTGACGTTGTTTCCTCCGAGTGCGGAAATCGGGACCACTTCACGGAACGGGTATAAATCTTTGTACTGTTCTATGAAGGCAAGCAAATCATCCGGATGAACGAGGTCAATTTTGTTGATGACCAAAAAAACAGGCGTGCGCACGTGTTTAAGCAGTTCGATAATGTACTCGTCCCCGCGGCCGCGTTTTTCTTCCGCATTGACCATAAATAGAATCAGGTCCACTTCTTTTAATGTATCCGTGGCTGATTTTACCATGAAATCGCCCAGCTTATGCTTCGGTTTATGGATGCCGGGTGTATCGATAAAAATCATCTGTGCGTCATCAGCTGTGTAAACGCCCTGTATCTTATTCCGTGTTGTCTGCGGCTTATCGCTCATGATGGCGATTTTTTGCCCGACCACCTGGTTGATGAAAGTGGACTTCCCGACATTCGGGCGTCCAATGATAGAAATAAAGCCTGATTTATATGTTGGTTGTTCCATGCAAATCCTCCGTTGAATAAGTGCCCGAAAGCAGCTTTACCATTGTTTCCATATCTTTTCCCCTTACCTGTATTTTACTACAAATAGACCCGAAAGTTAAAATGTATTTTTCATCACTTTTGAATATTTTAAAAGTTCGTGAAAATATTGTCGACTCGTGGTGAATTTACACTGATTTTAGCGTCACTTAGTATGCCATGGCCGTTTTCAAGTAGTGTGATTACCTTTATTTTAGCGCAACGGCCTGTGCCTTTCAAATTGCGGCATATCCATGGGAAGACCTCTCTCTTGATGTTCATTTAACGGTGTACATTTAGATAATAGAGTGTCTCCCCATTTTTTCCACTCATCTGCCCTTCGAGTAAAATTTTACACATACCAGATCTCGTATGCCGTTTCTGTACGACAGTCCGGCTGAAGCAGGGCATCTGCTTTTTTACGCCGAAATCGCGCAGGTAAGGACATTTGGGGGAGGGCCATAAAAAAGAAGCCGCATTAAAAAGCCGCTCCCTGGAATACATGCCATAATTTTGGAAGAAATACGATGCAGCCGATAATGGCCGCAAGCACGGCCCACATCAGGACTGCTGCCGCCGCTGCGTCTTTCGCAAGCTTGGCAAGCGGGTGGTATTTCTGCCCGACAGTCAGGTCAACCGCCCGCTCAATTGCTGTGTTCATCAGCTCCATTGCGATCACGCCGAAAATGGAAATTAAAATGGCGATCCATTCTGTTTTGGAAAGGGAGAAGAAAAAGCCGAGCAAACAAGCGCAAAACGCCGCCAGAAGATGAAAACGGAAATTCCGTTCCTGCCGGATGGTTGCAAACAGTCCTTCCACAGCCGGCCGGAAAGGGGTGCGGTATTTCGGGATTTTTTTATCGTTTAAGTCCATAGCGATCGAGGATCTCGTTTTGGCGCCCGAACATTTCCGTTTCATCTTCTTTTGTCATATGGTCATAGCCGAGCAGGTGAAGAAATCCGTGAACCGCCAAAAAGCCGAGTTCCCTTTCAAACGAGTGCCCGTACTCTTCGGCCTGCTCCCTTGCCCGCGGCACGGAAATAATGATATCCCCGAGTACGCGCGGTATTTCTGCACCAGTAATTTCGATCTCCCCTTCCCCCATTTCTTCAAGCGCGAACGAAATGACATCGGTCGGCTGGTCTTTGCCGCGGTAATCGCGGTTGATTTCGCGGATCCCTTCATTATCCGTAAACGTTACCGACAACTCGGTGCCGTCCTCCACCCCTTCCTGACGGGCAGCATAATCGAGCAATGTCCGGACAAGCTCGAGATGCTCCGCTTCAAGCTCATTTGTTTCATCCATCATATCGAGTGATAATGTCATGTCAGCCATCCTTTTTCTTATTTTTACGGGATCCTTATTTCGGATACTGGATCCTTGAATGAAAGATGCCGTTAAGCGTCTCGCAAAGCGTGCGTTTAACGGTCTCCAGTTCTTTCAAAGTAATGTCACATTCATTAAATTGCCCATCCATGATCCGCCCTTGCACAATATTGCCGACTAAATTTTGAATATCATCGGGCGTCGGATGGTTCATGGACCGGACAGCCGCTTCCACGCTGTCCGCAATATTGATGACAGCCGCTTCTTTCGTCTGCGGCTTTGGACCTGGGTAACGGAACGCTTCTTCTTTTACATCCGGGTTTTGCGCTTTTGCCTTATGGTAAAAATACTGCAGCAAAGTCGTGCCGTGATGTTGTTCGGCAATATCCGAAAAGGCTTTCGGCAGCTTATATTTTTTCAATGTTTCCGACCCGTCTTTCGCATGGGCAATAATAATGTCCCTGCTTGTTTCAGGCGAAAGGCGGTCATGCGGATTCGGGACGTTCAGCTGGTTTTCGATAAAAAATGCGGGCCGTTTTGTTTTCCCGATATCATGATAATAACTGCCGACCCTGGCAAGGAGGCCGTTCGCCCCGATCGCTTCACAAGCCGCTTCGGCAAGATTGGCAACCATCAGGCTATGGTGATACGTGCCCGGTGCTTCCGTTAAAATCTTTTTCAAAAGCGGGTGGTTCGGATTGGACAGCTCCACAAGGCGGATCGGCGACAAAATGCCGAACGCTGCTTCAAAAAACGGCTGCAGCCCCATCACGAACACAGCGGACAAAATGCCGGAAAGAAACGCAAATAAAAGGGTATATAAAAAGTCCGCTTTTACGATTTGGCCGGCATTCAAAAAATAGATGACACAGACGGCAAGCACATTCAATAGCGCTGCAAAAATCCCGGTTTGAAACAACCGGGTGCGCTCCGGCCGTTTCGGTAAAAGCAAAATGCCCCCTGTCCCTGTAATAAGCGCGTATACAACCATCTCGGCGTTAAATGTATCTGCAATGTCGCCATGAAATTCGATGCTCGCACAAGCGGCAAGCAGGGCTGAAAGCAAAAATGCGGAACGGTCCCTGAGCAAAATCCGAGCGAGCAGCGGCGCCATTGCGGCCGGATAAGCGTATTCGATACCCGGAATCTCAAGATGGGTTAAAATACCCGCCAGCTTCATCAATGCCAGGGCGATGACAAGAATCAGCCCGGCCATGACAAGCCGGTTTTGCTTTTCTTCTTCCGTTGCGCGCATCCGGCTCGTATAGAGGTACAAAACGCCAGATGCAAAAAAGGCAAATAAAGCCAATCCGATATACGGCTTAACCGATCCGCTGCTTTTTAACAGCCCGAGCAGCTGGAGTTCGCGGTAAGTTTCCCGGTCGATCAGATGCCCTTCCTGGACGATAACCTGTCCCTGCAGGATTTTCACCGGTTCAACGTTATCCCTCGCCTGCTGCCTTCTTTTTTCCGTCAGCTTTGCATCGTACACATAATTGGGCACGATCGCATATTGACCAAGCTCGGACGCAGCATTCCGGATACCCGCTTTTAACCCCGACCTTTCGATTTGCGAGGCCACCCGGCTTTTGGCTTCAGCCGCATTGTTTTCTGTCACTTTTTGGCTAAGTGCCTCATTGACATTTGTTTCGACAATGTTTCTTGCCGCTTTCAATTCATCCGGGGTAGCGGACAAAAGCGCGCGAAAACTTGTGTCGGAAATCGAACCGGTCACATTGCCGGACACATTTTCAGACAATATTTCCTTCAATTTTGCCAGCTTCTCTTCCTGCAGCCCGCTGCTGTTTTTTCCGCCGTGTTTTTTATTTTTATATTCCGCGTTCACTTCTTCTGCAACGTCAAAAATCGAATCCATCAGCGAAACCCGGTTTTGTGCCAGGCCGCTGTCAAACGTATAGACTTTCGCAACACTGGCGGCCGCCAGCTGTTTTTCTTCTTTTGTTTTTTCATCATCGACGATCGTTTTTGGAGAACGGATCGTATTGTTCGCAACTGAAAATAACTTAATATCATACGTCTGTGGCCTGATGTTCGGATAAAAAATGCCGAATAAAATAAGGGCCAGTAAAAACAGGATCACGAATGTAAACCATTTAAAGCTTAACATCATCCGCAACCTGCCCATTTGCCCGGGAATTTTCATTTGCTTTTCGTACACCGCCTTTTGCAATCGCTCTTAACGGTACCATCATATCAGTTTTCCGGCAAAAATGCATGGCAAAACAACCCGGGTGCCACAGCCCGGGTTATGCGTTTTGATAAGCTTCGATAATTTTCGCAACAAGCGGGTGGCGAACGACATCACTTTCTTCCAGATAGACGAATGAAATGCCGCGGACTTTCTCCAGCACTCTTTCAGCCGTCAAAAGGCCGGATTCCGCGCCTTTTGGCAGGTCAATCTGCGTTCTGTCCCCTGTAATCACCATTTTAGAGTGAAAACCGAGGCGCGTTAGAAACATTTTCATTTGTGCCTGTGTCGTATTCTGCGCTTCATCGAGAATGACGAACGCATCATCAAGCGTGCGCCCGCGCATATAGGCAAGCGGGGCAATTTCGATTGTTTCCCTTTCAATCAGGCGCTGTGTATGCTCCGCGCCGAGCACATCGTTTAATGCATCATAGAGCGGGCGCAAATACGGATCGACTTTTTCCTTCAAATCCCCCGGCAAAAACCCGAGGCTTTCCCCCGCTTCAACAGCTGGGCGGGTTAAAATAATCCGTTTTACCTCGCCGCTTTTTAAAGCATTCACCGCCATGACAACAGCCAAATACGTTTTCCCCGTTCCGGCCGGGCCGATGCCGAACACAAGGTCATGATGGCGGATTGCCTGGATATAGTCGCGCTGCCCGAATGTCTTGATCCGGATCGCTTTCCCTTTCGCATTCCGGGCAATTTCTTCTTCGTACAGGCTTGCCAAATATTCAAGATGGCCCTTTTTTTCCATTTCGACAGCGTAAAGCACATCGCGCCCGCTGATCGGGATGCCTTTTTTAATCAAACCAAGCAGTTCGGACATGACGGCGATCACCCTTTGTGCCGCATCTTCTTTGCCGCTTGCCTGGATCGTTTCGCCGCGGGTGAGGATGTGGACCCCGTAGGCATCCTCAAGCATTTTCAAATGATGGTCGGAAATGCCGAATAAAAGCACTGCTTCGTTTGTATTCTCCAATTGAAGTTTTGCCGTACTTTCTTCTGTCATTCTAAGTCTCCTTGAGCAATTGGTTTTGCGATTGCGATATTTTCTACTACTTCATAATAAATCATCATTTTTAATGTACCATTGCGGACATGTTCTTGCAAAACATATTCATCCGTAACGGTTGCTTCTTTTGGCAGTTTTTTGTGCAAATCCTGCCTTGCTAATTTTTTTGCTTCTGCTTCGGCCTCTTTTTTGGTATAATTTCTGTCCCGCTCTTCTTTCTCACGGACCGTTTCCCTGATAAAGCGGATCGGCAATGTCCATTTTAAAAACTTGACTTTTTCTGCTTCTTCCGATGTCCGGTACTGTTTAAAACGGGGGTTCCGGAAGCCCCATACGTGCAGCTTCATCGACCCGATTCCAATATAATATTTTTGGGCTGCATTGCCGGTGTAGACTTGAAAACGAGAGGAAAGCGGAAGTTCAACCGCCGTTTTATACCACGTTTTTCCGTATACTTTCCCTTTGGCTGCCACAGGGTATTTTTCTTTATCATTCCCAATGACACCGGAAACAAGCAGCTGGCCTTTTTTCACATACTGGTTAATTTTTACAACCGGCTTACCTTTTTCAACAAACATATTTTCCACCACTGCTTTCTGTGAAGCGACAAGATGCTGTGGGCCCGGATGTTTCACCGGTTCCGGCATGTTTTTCTCCACAACGGTAAAATGATAGGTTGTCCCGCGCAGCTCCACGCCGACCCATGTCACGTCCGGAAGATTGTTTGTCAGCTTGCGCTGGATGGTTTCAATATCATCGAGAAAAAACTGTGAATGCCCTGTTTGAATACCCAGTTTGTCCAATTGTTTGCGGATTTCGTGCTCGGTTTTTGGTGTTGCACCTTTGATCTCCACGCCCCAAACCATGTTGGAAAGCACCGTGATCACGGCAAGAAAGAGAAAAAAACCGAACAGGAATCCGGCGTTTTTCAGCGTCCTTTTCCATAAAAAAGGAACGCCGCGCCCCCTTAAAAAGCGGACATGCAAATCTTGTCCCCTTACTGCTTTTCTGAGCTGGTGAATGTCTGAAAGGCGCAATTCGAACGTGACGGCCATAGTGCCCTGCCGCCTGACATTCCAAACAGCGAGGCCGGCCCTTGTCAGCTGGTTGATAAAACGTTCGATCCCTTTTCCCTCAATTTTTACAGCCACCGACCCCTGTAAAAAAGTTACCCAATGATTTTTCAACCATAGCCACCCCTATCCGTTCAAATACAACACTTCATCTATTTTGCCTTCCAGTAAAATTTCTTCGGGCAAGATCGTTTTGATGACAAAAGACCGGCCTTTGATTAACAGCTGCCCGTTTTTTAAAAGCAGCCGGACTTCTTTATCGGAAAAAGTCAAAAGGCCGCGGTGGTTCTCAACATAAATATGGATTTGGCCGATCATCGTGATTCTCGGAAGGTCCATCATGACATCCTGCGGAAGGTCCATTTTTTGTGACATCCAGTTTTGCAAATGCTGCCGCCATTTTTTTGCCATAAAAAGAACCCCCTTTCATCTCATATTTATGAAACAAAAAAGGGGTTCATCACTTTATTTGCAGTTTTTTTGTCCGAAACGTCCGGGGCCGTTTGGAAACCCGCGTTTCCTGCTCAAGGATACGGCAAAGAGGCGCAAAAAACATAGCGAAAAGCCGGAAATCATAATGATTTCCGGCTTATATGAGAAAGGTCAGGATAATTGCTGCTGCACAATATTTCTCACAACCGTACCGTCAGCTCTGCCTTTTACTTTTGGCATGACGGCTCCCATGACTTTTCCGAAATCAGCTTTTGACCCGGCATGCACTTCTTCAATGGTCTGCCGGACAATTTCACGCACTTCGTCTTCAGAAAGCTGCTCCGGCAAATATGCGTTCACATATGCCAATTCGTTTTGGACTTTTTCAACAAGGTCACTGCGACCTGCATTTTTAAATTCTTGGAGGGAGTCTTTCCGTTGCTTTACTTCGCGAGAAAGGACTGTTAACTCTTCATCATTCGTCAAACCGTCTTTTCCGAGCCTGATCGCTTCGTTTTGAACAGCTGCCTTAAGCATACGAATTACGGAGAGTCTTTCTTTATCTTTGTTCTTCATCGCTTGCTTCATATCGCTATTTAAACGCTCGAGAAGACTCATCATTCCACCCTCTCTTACCACTTACGTTTTTTAGCAGCTTTTCTAGCAGCTTCTGATTTCTTTTTGCGTCTTACGCTTGGTTTTTCATAAAATTCGCGCTTTCTATATTCCTGTAAAGTTCCGGTTTTCGAAACAGTACGTTTAAAGCGGCGAAGCGCATCATCAAGCGACTCGTTTTTTCGAACGACAGTTTTAGACATTTCTTTCCCTCCCTCCGAACACAAACGGTTACATGTCAGGTTGAGCAACCCGTGCACTTTATTATTATATAATATCCTCCATAACCGGTCAACATTTGCGCCTTGTCTTTCGTGATTTGGCTTTTGCTTATTTGCCCCGCCTGTTCCTCCTTTTGGTATAATAGAGATCAAAGATGGATGGATACGATTGGAGGGAGACGATGAATCAACAGGAGACGCTACATATCATTGTTTCAGGAAGGGTGCAGGGCGTCGGCTTCCGCTACCAAACCCAATTTTTGGCAAAACAATACAATATATGCGGGTGGGTCCGCAACAAAGACGATGGCACTGTCGAAGTGATGGCGCAAGGCGAGAAAAAAGAGATGGAACAATTTATCCGCGGGCTGAAAAAAGGGCCGTCGCGCTTTGCAAAAGTAACCGGAATGGATATTGACTATTTACAGCAACAAGAACAGTACCGTGATTTTCGTGTGTTGTATTAAATGAATTCCCAAATAAAAAGGCATGTTCCTTCTCCCCTTTCCATATGATCATACGGGGGGAAGGACATGCTTTATTTACTTTCATTTCTTTTGTTAACGGTGACGTTTTTATTCGGCATTCACCGGCTGCGGACCGGGCTGTTTGCCTTATCCGGCGGCCATGCCGGAAACATGCTGAAAAAACTGGCAGGCCGGCCGCTGTCCGCGATGCTGTTCGGGATGGTTTTGACGGCGCTTTTACAAAGCAGCTCCGCCGTGATGGTCATCACTGTCGGGCTCGTTTCTGCCGGAATGCTGACGTTTTCGCAATCGATCGGAATCATTTTGGGCACGAATATTGGCACGACTTTCACACTTGAATTGCTGACATTTGACTTCTCCTCTTTGAGCCTGCCTTTTTTGGGGGCAGGGGCAGTTTTCTATTTTTTCGGAAAAGGCCGCGTCAAAAGCGCCGGGATGATTCTGTTCGGCCTCTCGCTTGTGTTCGGGGCGATGCGCGGATTTGAGCAGCTTGCCGTGCCGGTATCAAAAACCGCTTTTGTCCAGCATTTGTTTACCGTTTTAAATACCCACCTCTTGTCCGCTTTCTTACTCGGAATCTTGCTTTCTGCAGCGATCCAGTCTAGCACCGTGACGATCGGGATGGCGATGGGTTTTCTTGCAGCCGGGGTATTCCCGCTTGAAACCGGGATTAGCATCATGCTCGGGGCCAATATTGGGACATGTATCACCGGTCTTCTGGCAAGCATCGGGGCCGGAGAGGAAGCAAGGCTGACGGCATTTACCCATGTCTGGCTGAATGCCGGAGGGGCGCTTGTGTTTTTGCCTTTCCTCCATGTGCTCGCGGACACCTGCCGGATGCTGTCGGCTAATCCGGAACAGCAGCTTGCCCATGCAAGCCTATTGTTTAATCTTCTATCCTCACTGGCTGTTTTGCCCTTTTCCGAAAGATTTGGCCGGTTTATCATCGCTTTTCATGGAAAAAAATAAACAACCGGGCCCAAAGCCCGGTTGTTTTTGCCATATGCTTTAAAGGATGGGCATTTTATCCGAAAGCTGCCCCGGCCTCTTAAACGCCATTCTGTTTGTGGGGGGCTGCCTTTATATCGGGCACGCCTTTTCGGGCAAACAGGCCCATCTTGTTTTTCGTTACATGGCTTCGTTTACGGCCGGCATGACATCGTCCATCACTCTGACGAACTGTGCTTCATTATAAGGATACCCGGCTTTTGTAATTTTCACTTTGACGAGTTTTCCAACCATATCCGGGGTGGCCGGGAAAACGACTTTCAGGTAATTATCTGTATAGCCTTCGTACAGCCCGCTTTCCGGATCTTCTTTGAACGGCTCTTCCGGAATGACTTCAAGCACCTCGTTTTCAAATTGGGATGCATATTCTTTTGCCAGCTGGTCGCTTAATGCAATCATGCGATGGACACGTTCATTTTTGATTTCTTCATCAATCTGGTCCTTCATTCTGGCAGCAGGCGTGCCTGTCCTAGGCGAGTACGGGAAAACATGGAGTTCCGCAAACCGGTGTTCTTTTATGAAATTGTATGTTTCCATAAACTCTTCTTCCGTTTCACCCGGGAAGCCGACGATGACATCAGAAGTCAGTGCAAGATCCGGCAATGCTTCTTTCAATTTGGTAATCCGTTCCGCGAACTGGTCCATCGTATATTTTCGGCGCATTCTTTTCAGCACCGTGTCAGAACCGGACTGGATCGGAACATGCATATGGCGGACAACGACTTTCGAATGTTTAATCACGTCAATCACTTCATCCGTCAGCTGGCTGGCTTCAATGGACGAAATGCGGACGCGTTTCAGCCCCTGCACTTTTTCCTCCAGGTCCTTTAGCAGCATTGCAAGATTGTAATCTTTTAAGTCCTGGCCGTAGCCGCCCGTATGAATGCCGGTTAAAACCAGTTCTTTATAGCCTGCATTGACAAGCTTTTGGGCTTGCGCGATGACCTTTTCGGGATCTCTTGACCGCATCAGGCCGCGTGCCCACGGGATGATGCAAAATGTGCAGAAATTGTTGCAGCCTTCCTGGATTTTCAAGGAAGCCCGGTGCCGGTCGGTAAAATACGGCACTTCCATTTCTTCATACACACGGTTTTTCATAATATTTTTCACAGCATTGACCGGTTTGCGCTCTTTCAGGTACTGTTCAATATACCCAAGCATTTTGGTACGGTCCTGTGTGCCGACAACGACATCGACACCGGGAATTTCGAGGATCTCGCCCGGCGAGGTTTGCGCATAACAGCCGGTCACGCAAACGACGGCGTCCGGGTTTTGTCGGACTGCCCGGCGGATGATCTGACGGCTCTTTTTGTCTCCTGTATTGGTGACCGTACAGGTATTGATCACGTAGACATCGGCATTCGTTTCAAAGTCGGTTCTTTCATAGCCCGCTTTTTTAAACAGCTGCCACATGGCTTCCGTCTCATAATGGTTCACTTTGCATCCTAATGTATGGAATGCTACGGTTGACATCCTCTTCACCTCATTAATTCAAAATGGTAACTTATGGCAGAAAGTACATATAAAGGCGCCGTCTCCGCCCGCAAAATGCGCGGACCTAAGCCGCAGGATACAAATCCGGCTGCTTCAAGCTTTTTGATTTCATCAAGGGACAGGCCCCCTTCCGGCCCGAAAACGGCCAGTACATTGCCGCCTTCCGACATGTTTGACAACATTTCCGCAAACCGGTGCTGTTCCCCTTCTTTTGCATTTTCTTCAAAAGCAACCAGCTTATATTGATATGTATGGCTTTCTTCGATCAGCTGCTGGAAAGAAACAGGGGGGCTGACTTTAGGCAAGTGGCTGCGGTGCGACTGTTCTGCGGCTTCCCGGGCAATCTTTTGCCAGCGTTCGCGTTTTTTTGCTTCTTTCTTTGTGTCCCATTTTACAACGGATCTTTCTGCAAGGAAAGGCAAAAATTGAAAGGCGCCGAGCTCTGTTCCCTTTTGGATGATCCATTCCAGTTTATCCGCTTTCGGGAGTCCGCATGATACCGTCACATGGACCGGAAGCTCTTTTACAGCGGTTTCCCATCCGGTAATCCGGGCCACAACGGCATCACCTGTAATCTCCCCGATTTCACAAATGCACACCTTTTCATCTGAAAATACACCATAGAAGCGGCTTCCGACGGACATTCTCATGACGCGCGCGATATGATGGTAATTTTCGCCACTCAGGCGGATTTCCTGCTCACCGCGATACGGCCGATCCAAAAAATAACGCTGCATGGCCAATCACCCGCGCTTTGCGATGAGCGCAACCCAGTCTTCCATGACCATCGTTTCTTCAATGATGAAGCCGGCAGAAGTGAGTGCGTCCACGACAAGGTCCTTTTTTTGCCGGATAATTCCGGAAGCAATAAAATGGCCGCCCGGTTTGACATGTCCGAATGCGTCTTCAGCAAAACGGGCGATCACTTCAGCAAGAATATTGGCCACCATCACATCGGCTTGTTCGTTTACGCCCTTCAACAGATCATTTTGTTTGACGGTTACCCGGTTTTGGACTTTATTGAGTTTCACATTGAGCGTAGCCGCCCGAACCGCCACCTCGTCCAGTTCAAGTGCAAGCACCCGCTCTGCTCCAAGCATGGCGCTGGCAATGCTTAACACGCCGGAACCGGTGCCGACATCCATCACCGTGTCGCCCGGTTTTACCGTTCGTTCCAATGCCTGAATGCACATGACCGTGGTCGGATGGGTGCCGGTGCCGAACGCCATGCCGGGGTCCAGTTCAATGATCAGCTCATCGCTTGATACCGGCTCATAATTTTCCCACGTCGGCACAATCGTAAATTTTTCGGATATTTTCACGGGATTGTAGTATTTTTTCCATGCCGTTGCCCATTCTTCTTCATGCACTTCGCTGATCGTCACCTTGTTCGGGCCGATATCAATATCAAAAGTGGTCAGATTGGTAATCGCCTGTTTAATTTCCTCGACAGTTTCACCTAAAAAGCTGTTCACAGGCAGATAGGCTTTAATGATGACCCCTTCTTCCGGAAAATCGTCCGGATCCAGTTCATAAATTTCACCGTACTGGTCGTCGTGCTCTTTCAGCAGCTCATCCGAGTCCTCGATCACAATCCCGCCGGCGCCCGCTTCATATAAAATATTCGAAATCGGCTCCACCGCTTCATTCGTGGTGTGAATCATAATTTCCGACCATTTCATGAACGCCTCACTCCATTCCTGTTTAGTCCCCTTTAAATGCCCGTTTCATTTTGTCAAAAAAATTGCTGCTTTGTTCATCCGGGACCTCTCCGCTCACTTCGGCGAATTCACGCAATAGTTGTTTTTGCCGTTCGGTGAGCTTCGTCGGGGTGACAATTCTCGTGATGACATGCTGGTCGCCGGTGCCGTGCCCATGGACGTTTGGCACGCCTTTCCCGCGCAGCCTGAATTTCGTGCCGGATTGTGTGCCGGCCGGAATTTTTAATTTAACTTTCCCGTGCAACGTCGGCACTTCGATTTCGTCGCCTAAAGCAGCCTGGGTAAAAGCAATCGGGATTTCGCAGTAGATGTCATCGCCGTCCCGTTCGAACAGTTCATGCGGCCGGACATGGAAAATAATGTACAGGTCGCCGGCCGGTCCGCCGTTTATGCCCGGTTCACCCTGGCCTGCAACGCGGAGCTGCTGCCCGTCATCGATGCCGGCCGGAATTTTGACATGAATTTTGCGGCGCTTTTTCACTCTTCCGGTACCACCGCAAGTTTTGCATTTGTCTGTAATGATCTTGCCTGTACCGCCGCAGTAATGGCATACCCTGCGGTTTACAATCCGACCGAATGGTGTCGATTGCTCGGTATTGAGCTGGCCGGTTCCGTGACAGTGCGGGCATTCTTTCGGATGCGTTCCCGGTTTTGCCCCGGTTCCGTGGCAGGTGTCACAAGTTTCCTCGCGCGGAATCCGGATGTCCGTCTCTTTCCCGAACACCGCTTCCTCAAATTCAAGCGTCATCGTATATTGCAAATCAGCCCCCTGCCTTGGCGCATTCGGGTCATTTCTTCTGCCACCGCCAAAGAAAGTGCTGAAAATATCTTCAAAACCGAAACTGTCAAAATCCGAGCTGCTGAATCCGCCAAAACCGTTTCCGCCCCCGAAGCCCTGGTTCGGCCCTGCATGCCCAAACTGGTCATATTGAGCGCGTTTCTGGTCATCGCTCAACACTTCGTACGCTTCCTGGATTTCCTTGAATTTTTCTGCAGCATCAGGCGCTTTGTTAATATCCGGGTGGTATTTTTTGGAAAGCTTGCGGTACGCTTTTTTTATCTCGTCTTTCGATGCATCTTTCGCGACGCCCAACACTTCATAGTAATCCCGTTTACTCATTTCTTCTCACTCCCGAAACGTTCACATAAAGGTAATTGTAGCATTCGCATAAGAAAAAAGTCAAAGCCGAGAATAGACCAGACTTTGACTTTTTTCCTGACTCATGCTGAAATGGGCCGTATTGTTTTATCGTTATTTTTTATTATCATCGACTTCTTCAAAATCAGCGTCGACAACATTGTCATCTTTTTTTCCGTCTCCCCCGGCATCCGTGTTTTGCTGCTGTTGTGCCGCCTGCTGATACAGCTTGACGGACAAGTCTTGGACGATTTCCTGCAGCGCATCTTTTTTCTGCCTGATTTCATTGAGATCGTTCTTCTCAATGGCCGCTTTTAATTCGTCTTTTGCTTTTTCGGCTTTGGAAATTTCAGATGCGTCCACTTTTCCTTCCAGTTCTTTCAATGTTTTTTCAGCAGTGAATACAAGCTGGTCGGCTTCATTGCGGAGTTCCGCTTCTTCTTTGCGCTTCTTGTCTTTTTCTGCGTTCGCTTCCGCTTCTTTTACCATCCGTTCGATTTCTTCATCGGACAAAGTGGTGGACGATTTGATCGTAATCTTTTGCTGTTTGCCAGTGCCAAGGTCTTTTGCGCTGACATTGACAATCCCGTTTTTATCAATATCAAACGTAACTTCGATTTGCGGAATGCCGCGCGGTGCCGGCGGAATATCGGTCAATTGGAAACGGCCGAGCGTTTTGTTGTCGGCAGCCATCGGGCGTTCGCCCTGCAGGACATGAATGTCAACGGCTGTCTGGTTATCCGCTGCAGTTGAAAAGATTTGCGATTTTGAAGTCGGGATCGTTGTGTTGCGCTCAATCAATTTCGTGAACACGCCGCCCATTGTTTCAATTCCGAGCGACAGCGGCGTAACGTCGAGAAGCACGACGTCTTTCACATCCCCGGTCAATACGCCGCCCTGAATTGCGGCACCCATCGCCACGACTTCATCCGGGTTGACACCTTTATGCGGTTCTTTCCCGATTTCTTTGCGGATCGCTTCCTGAACGGCCGGAATCCGGGTTGAGCCACCGACTAAGATGACTTTATCGATGTCATTCGCCGTGAGCCCTGCATCCTGCAACGCCTGGCGTGTCGGGCCCATTGTCCGTTCAACAAGGTCTGCCGTCAGTTCGTCGAATTTCGCACGGGTTAACGTCATTTCCAGGTGGAGCGGGCCTGATTCCCCTGCTGTAATAAACGGCAGCGAGATTTGGGTGGAAGTGACCCCTGACAAATCTTTTTTCGCTTTTTCAGCCGCATCTTTTAAACGCTGGAGCGCCATTTTGTCTTTCGACAGGTCGATGCCGTGTTCTTTCTTAAATTCACTGACAAGGTAATCGATGATGGCCTGGTCGAAGTCGTCGCCGCCGAGATGGTTGTCACCGGCTGTCGCGTGCACTTCAAAGACGCCGTCGCCGAGTTCAAGGATGGAGACGTCAAATGTACCACCGCCAAGGTCAAATACAAGGATGGTCTGGTCTTCATCCGTTTTATCAAGGCCGTATGCCAGCGCTGCGGCAGTCGGTTCGTTGATAATCCGTTCGACTTCAAGCCCGGCAATTTTCCCGGCGTCTTTCGTTGCTTGGCGCTGGGCATCATTGAAATAAGCAGGGACCGTAATGACCGCTTTTTCGACTTTTTCGCCCAGATAATCTTCCGCATACGATTTCAAGTATTGCAGAATCATGGCGGAAATTTCCTGTGGCGTATATTCTTTTCCTTCCGCCGTGACTTTGTGTGTCGTGCCCATATGGCGTTTGATCGAGATAATCGTATTCGGATTTGTGATCGCCTGGCGTTTGGCGACTTCCCCTACCTGGCGTTCCCCGTTTTTAAAAGCGACAACAGACGGTGTTGTCCTGCCTCCTTCCGGGTTCGGAATGACTTTCGGTTCGCCGCCTTCCAAAACTGCGACACATGAGTTCGTCGTACCTAAGTCAATGCCGATAATTTTGCTCATGATAATGCCTCCCTTAAAAATTATGTAAAGCGCGTTACTCGTTCACTTTCACCATGGACGGGCGGATCACCCTGTCTTTTAACATGTACCCTTTTTGGAATTCCTCGATCACAACATTGGACGCAGTGCCTTCTTCCTGCCCCTGCATGATCGCCTGGTGATAGTGCGGGTCGAATTCTTTCCCGAGTGCTTCAATCGGTTCTGCGCCTTCTTTTTTCAGCGCCTCCAAAATGCTGCGGTAGACCATTTCCATCCCGTCCAGCAACTGGGCCGTATGTTCATTTTTTTCAGCCATGGACAGTGCGCGTTCAAAATTGTCAAGCGCCGGCAGCAGGTTCACAATCAGATCCTGTGCCCTGTATTTCTCGGCTGCTTCGCGGTCCAGATTTACGCGGCGCCTGTAATTGTCAAAATCTGCGCGCAGGCGGAGATAACGGTTTTCAGCCTGATCGAGCTCATTCCGCAATTTCTCAATCTCCTCTTTTGCTTTTTTCAGTTCTTCAGCGGCATTTTCGGTTTCAGGCTTCTCCGCCTTTTCCGCTCCATTACCTTCGCCCTCTGGCGGCGCCTGCTGATTTTCCGTATCTTTTTCTTCCGCAAAAACGGATTCAATTTGTCCTTCTTTCACTTCATCCGAAGCCCGTTTTTGTTCGTCTTTCACTTCTTCTGAAGCACGTTTGTTTTGTTCGTCTGCCATGAGCGTTCACCCCCTTTAAAATGAGACGGGCATAAAAAAGTCCAGTAAGAAAGGACTTAAAGCATGTGCTTTTGCGCTTTAAGCCTCCCTACCCAATATGCCCGTATTGCCTATCCGTCATACAGTTTCGTCAAGGCGTTGGTCATATCATTACTCAAGAAATCCACTATGCTGATGACGCGTGAATATTCCATGCGCGTAGGGCCCAAAATTGCAATTTTGCCGACCGGCTGGTTACCGATCGAATAGGTGGCTGTAATCATGCTGCAATCTGCCATCTCGGAAATCTGGTTTTCTTTCCCGATTTTTACGTGAATGCCGCTCGGCACGCGTTTGACCAGGTCATAAAAACTGTCTTCCCGTTCTATCATATCAAGAAGGGGACGGACTTTCTCAAGGTCATGGAACTCCGGCTGGTTCAAAATATTGGCTTTCCCGCCGACAAAAATTTTATCATGCCGGTTTTCGTTGAACATGCTGATTACGGTCTTCAGGATCGATTCATAGTTTTCAGTATGGCTGCGCAAAATGTCAGCGACTTCTTTATATATTTTATCCCTTAAATCCGGAATCGGCACATTGGCCAGCCGCTCGTTAAAAATATTGACCATTTTTTCAAGTTCGCCCGGGCGGAATCCTTCCGGCAGCGAAATCGTCTTGTTCTCCACGCGGCCGGTATCGGTAATCATAATGGCAACCGCCGTTTTTTCATTCAGCGGGACGATCTGCATATTTTTCAGTTTCGTATCTTTGACTTCCGGGCCAAGCAGAATCGCCGTGTAGTTCGTCATTTCGGAAAGGATTTGGGCAGACTTTTTCACAAGCTCTTCCATTTCGTCTATTTTTTCGGCAAAAATCGAATGAAGCTGCGATATGTCTGCCGGTCCCAGTTTTTGTGGCGACAGAAGATGATCGACGTAATAACGGTACCCTTTTTCAGAAGGTACCCTGCCGGATGACGTATGTGTTTTTTCAATAAACCCAAGTTCCTCAAGATCTGCCATTTCATTCCGGATCGTCGCGGAACTGAAGGAAATGCCGTTTTTCTTGGAAAGCGTCCTGGAACCTACCGGCTGGGCGGAACGAATAAAGTCATCAATGATCACTTGCAAAATCAACAGCTGACGATCAGTTAACAACTTCCATCACCCCTGTTAGCACTCCGTATAAACGAGTGCTAATTTATATAAATAAATTAACAAAATCCCCTGTTGTTGTCAATATATTTACATCAAGCGTCAACTGAGGAGAAAAGCTTCAAAGACTTCATTGCCGAGAAAACGCCCTTCCCTTGTCAGCCGGAGAGAACCGCCCTTTTCTTCAAGAAGCCCGCGTTCTGTCATTTCTTTGATCGCGCCTGCAAAAACTTCTTTCATATCCACTCCAAATTTTTCACGGAAATGGCGGAAACGGACGCCTTCGTTTTTTCTGAGCCCGAGAAACATTTCTTCTTCCATTTTTTCTTTTTTTGTCTCTGTATGTGTTTCCATAACAGGGAGGCACCCGTCCCGGAGCATGCCGATATATTTTTTCAATGCGCCGTAATTGGACAGGCGGACACCTTTTTCATACCCATGGGCGCCGGCGCCGAAACCGAAATATTCTTCATTATTCCAATAGACGAGATTGTGGCGGCTTTCATAGCCGGGTGTGGCAAAATTGCTGATCTCATACTGCTTTAGGCCGTGCTTTTCCATCTCGTCCATTAACATGCTGTACATATCCGCTTCCGCATCTTGTGACGGCAAGCGGAGTTTTCCTTTCCGCAGCAGATTGTAAAAAATCGTCTTCGGCTCAATGATCAGCGAATAACTTGAATAATGCGGCAGCCCCATCGACAAGGCTTCGTCAAGCGTTTCGCGGAAATCTTCAAGCGTCTGCCCAGGAAGCGCGAACATCAAATCCATGCTGATATTGGAAAAACCGATCTTTCTCGCATGGCTGATCGTCCGGTAGACATCTTCCCGGCGGTGGGTCCGTCCGATTTTCTCAAGCAACCGGTCATTGAACGACTGGACGCCGAAACTCAGCCGGTTGACACCGTAGTCATGCAGGAGGCGCAGCTTCTCTTCAGACGTTTCCCCGGGATTGGCTTCAAATGTAAACTCCCCGTCCCCGTCATAAGGCAGGATCGTGCGGATTGCGGCAAGCAGTTTTTCAAGCTGCCTCTCATTCAGTGCGGTCGGCGTGCCACCCCCGACAAAGACCGTGCTCATCTTTTCACAAGGGGCTTCAGCCATTTTGATCCGCATTTCTTCCAGCAGCATCTCAATGTATTCATCCACCGGCTGGCCTTTTAACAAAAATTTATTGAAATCGCAGTAATAGCAAATATGTTCACAAAATGGAACATGAATATATGCGGCTTTCATTGCATCACAACCTTATTTGTTTTCATCACGGGCATGTCCCGGAAAAAGGAGCGCGCGGACAGCCGCCAATCCGCTCCCTGCCCGCTCCGGTTATTTTTTCGGGGTCTCGTCCATTTTCAGCACAGCCATAAACGCTTCCTGCGGGATTTCAACAGAACCGACCTGCTTCATCCTTTTCTTACCTTCTTTTTGCTTTTCAAGCAGTTTCCGTTTCCGGGAAATGTCCCCGCCGTAACATTTTGAAAGCACGTTTTTGCGCAATGCTTTAATATTGGAACGCGCAATAATTTTCTGGCCGACTGCCGCCTGTACTGGCACTTCAAACTGCTGACGCGGGATGAGTTCTTTTAATCTTTCGACAATCGTCTTGCCGCGCTCGTACGCAAAGTCGCGGTGGACGATGAAACTAAGGGCGTCCACTTTTTCCCCATTCAGTAAAATATCCATTTTTACGAGATTGGACTGTTTGTAGCCGATCAATTCGTAATCAAAGGAAGCATACCCTTTTGTACTCGATTTCAGCTGGTCAAAAAAGTCGTATACAATCTCAGAGAGCGGGATTTCATAAATGACATTGACACGGATATCATCGAGGTACTGCATATCGATAAAATTGCCGCGTTTTGCCTGGGCAATTTCCATCACTGCGCCGACATAATCGTTCGGAACCATAATGGACGCGCGCACGTACGGCTCTTCGATATATTCGATTTTCTGCGGTTCCGGCAAATTCGCCGGATTATCAACTGTCACTTCACTGCCGTCCGTCAGTTTAGTTTTATAAATGACGCTTGGCGCGGTCGTAATCAGTTCAATGTTGAATTCGCGTTCAAGCCGTTCTTGGATGATTTCCATATGCAGGAGCCCGAGAAAACCGCAACGGAAACCAAAACCGAGCGCCTGCGATGTTTCCGGCTCATATTGCAGCGACGAATCATTTAACTCCAGCTTTTCAAGGGCATCCCGCAAATCATTGAATTTCGCGCTGTCTACCGGGTACAGGCCGCAGTAAACCATCGGATTCATCCGCCGGTAACCGGGAAGCGCCTCTTTTGCAGGATTTTCAGCGCTTGTAATCGTATCGCCGACGCGCGTGTCTTTTACATTTTTAATCGATGCCGTTAAAAATCCGACATCGCCGACAGTTAATTCGTCTATGTACAACGGTTTCGGGGTGCTTACGCCAAGCGCTGTCACTTCAAATTCCTTGCCGGTTGACATCAGTTTAATCTTATCCCCGACTTTGACAGAGCCTTCCATTACACGGATATAGGCAATCACGCCGCGGTACGAATCATACAGCGAGTCAAAAATAAGCGCCTTCAGCGGGGCATCCGGATCCCCCTCAGGCGCCGGTACTTTTTCGACAACCTGTTCAAGAATATCTTCAATCCCGATCCCGGCTTTAGCGGAAGCAAGAACGGCTTCCGATGCATCAAGGCCGATCACATCCTCTATTTCCTGCTGGACGCGTTCCGGATCGGCGGAAGGCAGGTCAATTTTATTGATGACCGGGATAATTTCAAGATTGTTATCCAATGCAAGATAAACATTTGCAAGCGTTTGCGCCTCGACCCCTTGCGCGGCATCGACAACGAGCACCGCTCCTTCACAGGCGGCAAGGCTGCGTGACACTTCGTATGTAAAGTCTACATGTCCCGGGGTATCAATCAAATGGAAAATGTATTCTTCCCCGTCATTTGCTTTATAGTTCAGCCGGACGGCATTTAATTTGATCGTAATTCCGCGTTCCCGTTCCAGTTCCATCGAATCGAGGAGCTGGTCCTTCATTTCGCGCTCGCTCAGCGCATGGGTCTTTTCCAGAATGCGGTCGGCCAAAGTCGATTTGCCATGGTCGATATGGGCAATAATGGAAAAGTTGCGGATCCTCCTCTGCCTGTCTAATTTTTCTTCACGGTTCATCATTTACCTTCACTCCTGTATTCGGCACATGTACACTATTTCTGATTATATCAGCAGGAAAGCGCGACTTCAACGAAAAATGATCAGCCGCGCCTCGCCAAAAAAAGAACCGCCTGTTCAGACGGCTAACGGTTTCCTGATTGTCCGCTCCCGGCGCCGTTTACACTGTCCGCCTGCCAGTAATACCCAGCGAACACATCGGCAAAAACATCCATCGTCCGGTACATTTCTTCAAAAGTATTATCCACGCCGCCGACTTCAATGAGAAAAGCATTTCCCGATAAATCCTGGTTGAATTTTCCGTTGGTTGACGCCCCTTTCTTCAAAATGACACCCCTTGACAGGTTTTTATACTTCTTTTTGATCAAGTTATGCAAATCCTCAGCCAGCTTTGCATTCTTTTCCCAGTTCGGGTTTTCCCCGCCGATCACAAAAGCAATTTTTGCATACGATTTTCCATTGATGGTAACGGTCGTATCTTTTTTTCTTCTCGAATCGCGGTGGATGTCAATAAAATATTGAAGGTCGCGGTCGTTTTTCATCGCCGATTCGACGACGGTGCGCGATCCTTGGTAAGACTGGTAATACTGCATATGGTTTTTCTCAAGTAGCTTCAACACATCAGTCGTATTCGCCTCTGCGCCAATTCCCTTGTCCTCGAGATCCTGCGCGAGCCTCGCCCCGACTTTTGTTACGTTGATCTTCGAATGCTGGGCAAGGTCGGGATTCGTGACGCCTTTTAAATACGGCAGATAGGATTCATGTGTATGGGTAAAATAAATCAACACCCGTTTCTTGCCGCCCGTTGTCCGCCCGGGCCGCTGTTTTGCATCGTCCGATCCGCCATTTTCCTCGATTTTTTCCGTATTTTGTGTGGCCGGATCTTTCGATTGCAAGGCGCTGTCAGGCGGGACGGATTCAATCGGCATATTCGTATAGTCAGCGCCGTCTCCGGCAACAAGGATTTTGCTGTCAAAGATTTCAAATCCCGGCAGTTCACGCCCGAGAAAGCTGCGCGGGTCTTCAAAGCGGATGTTGGTGAGCATTTCAAACACGAGATTTCCGACCGGCCGCTCGTCCGTATCCGGAAAATGGTGTACAAGCAGCTGGCTGTCCGACAGCAGGTACTTGTACAATGTTTTGCTTGAAAGATGCTTTGCGGCTTCATTGACAGCCGAAGAGGAAACCCGGTATCCCGGCTTCAACGACGTCAATGTGCCAATTAAGATGACAACAAGCACGAGGGACAGGATGATTATAGAGATTAGGCGTATCACACTGGTCAGATTCAATATAAAAAAATGGCTGGAATGCCTGCCGCTTTTCATCGTCCCACCCTTTCCAATCGATTCTATTACATTCTATGAATCTCATGGAAGAATAGAACACCGAAAAGCGGGGGCGCCCTCGGGCTATGGCGGAGCGCCTGCAACTTACCTCGTCTTAAAACCGGTATTTTCCTGGTTCACATGGGGGTGGAGCGCCGCATTTAGCCCGCTCGCCAGAAGATTTGCCATATCTTCCATAAAAATGTCCACTTCTTTTGGCGTCACCATTAAGTTATGGCCGAGCGGCGCGAGCACTTCGTGAATCAGTTTCCGCTTTTCCTGTTCATCCAGATTGCCGACAATTCCCATAAACATTTTCCGTGCTTCACTTCCCGGCAGATCTTCTTCCGTTAGCCTCCGCTTTTCCCCGAACGAAAGCCCTGCCGGTGCAAGCGCCCGTGAAGGCCGGCCTGATTCTTTCATTTCTTTGCCAAAATGTTTTAAAAGAAAATCGATCGCGTCGCTCGTAATCGTCACGGCGTCCACCACTGTCGGAACGCCGATCGCAATTACCGGCACACCGAGCGTTTCTTTCGACAATTCTTTCCGCTTGTTGCCGACACCGGATCCCGGTTGAATGCCTGTATCCGAGATCTGGATCGTGGCATTCACCCTTTCCAGCGAACGGGATGCGAGTGCATCGACGACAATAATAAAATCCGGTTTCGATTTTTCACTGACGCCGAATATAATATCGCTCGTTTCGATTCCGGTCAGCCCCATAACCCCCGGGGCAAGCGCACTCACCGGCCTGTAGCGCGATTCAACATTTTCCGGCTCGATTTTAAACAGATGGCGGGTGACGAGCACTTTTTCGCAAACAAGCGGGCCGAGCGCATCAGGCGTCACATTCCAGTTGCCGAGCCCGACAACAAGGCAGCTCGCCTCCGGACCAATATTTAAATGTTTCAAATATTGATTAAACTCAAGTGCAAACAATTCTTCCACCTTTTGCTGGATGTCCATATCCCCGCTGCGGATGCCCTGCATTTCAATCGTCAAATAATTCCCGGCCTTTTTTCCGATGACTTTTTCCCCTTTTTTGGAAATTTGAACCGTCGTCACCTTTATATCGTTTACGGTCCGTTCTTCCACCGTTACGCCTTCCAGTTCTTCGCTTTCCCGGTTCTTCACTTTCTCTTCCACTGCAAGATCACGCGCTTCAATCGCTAAATCTGTGCGGACGGAATAAACACTGAGATCCATTTGTTCTTCTTCCTCCTTTTGGCCATTTCCTTTATCCTTGTTTTTCCCCATTCCAGCCAGACCATTCGTTTTGTGCAAATTCCGGCTGTATGTATTGCAATCTTGTCTTCCATTTGTTACAATATCATTTGTTCTAAAGTGAAAGTGGACGAGCCAAACTAAGTTTGCTCGTAGGAGGTGAAACGGGTGCCAAACATTAAATCTGCGATTAAACGCGTAAAAGTGAATGAAAAAAACTATGCTCAAAATACAGCGGCAAAATCCGCCATGCGCACGGCAGTGAAAAAGTTTGAAGCGGCGGTTGAAAACAACGACGAAAACGCAAAAGCACTTTTAGTCGATGCGGTGAAACGCCTTGATAAAGCCGCATCTAAAGGCCTTATCCATAAAAATGCGGCAAGCCGCCAAAAATCACGCCTGATGAAAAAATTATCAGAACAGGCGTAACGCACCAAAATAAAAAAGACGCGCAATCCGCGTCTTTTTTATTTTGCCTTCATTTCATGCAGTTGAAACAAGAACATTTCAATGATCATTTCTTTTTTCAGCCCGCCCGATTTCATCTGGTAGTCGCTATCGGCAAGCAGCGCCATGATCCGGTTCAGTTCACCCGCGGAAAAAAGCCCCGCCTGCCCCGCCGCCAGTTTTACCCTATATGGATGCACTTTTAAATAAGATGCGATTTGCTGCTGGCCGTAGCCGCGCCTTGCCAACTCTTTCGTCTGGTAGATGAGCCGGAACTGGCCGGCAAGGAGCGCCAATATTTTAATCGGCTCTTCATTGAGCTTTAAAAGGTCATAATAGATCCGGAGCGCCTCATCAATGCGGCGGTGAACCACTTTTTCGACAAGTTCAAATACATTTTGCTCAAGCGACCGTGCCGTCAGCAATTCCACCATTCCATCTGTAATTTCATTACCGCTTCCGGCATACAGGGCCAGCTTGATTATTTCATGATCGAGCGCAATCATATTGGTTCCGGCAAGCGAAATCAAGTGTTCCGCAGCCTTCCTGTCAATCCGGCAGCCTTCTTCAGCGGCGCGGGAAACAAGCCACCCTTCAAGCTCCCTTTCATTTAATTTTTTTGCCTGGAAAGTTGCGGCCTGCTTTTTGATCAATTTCACCAGTTTTTTCCGTTCATCCAGTTTTTCATAAGGCGCAACCAGCACAAAAACCGTGTAAGGGGCGGGAGATTTCACGTATGCTTCTAGTTTGTCCAGCTGGTGTTCCACTTTCTGTTTTTGCTTTTCAGCAGTCAAAAAAAACGGATGGTGCGCAATCACGAGCCGCCTCTCCCCCATAAAAGGAAATGTCTCCGCATCTTCGACCGCTGTCTCGACCGGCACTTCCCCCAGGTCATACGAAGCATAATTAAAATCCGCCTCTTCCGGAGTGAGCGCATGATCCAGCAACTTTTGTTTCGTTTTTTGAATGAAATAATCTTCTGCGCCGTACAATAAATAAAGCGGGGAAAATTGCCCGCGTTCAATCTTTTTCCATAATTCATCCATTCTGTTCCGCTCCCAAACCTTTCTTACTCCCTATGTTAAGAGAACGGGCGCATGGTTGCAAGTAGAAAACAAATGGAAAAGGGGATCCGTAAAATCCCCTTTATCTATATAAACGTTAACGGAACAGTCCCGGGAAGCTTTTCCGTTAACGGTGGACCCGTACCCTTATTGTCACACGCAGCCGGATATCTATGAATGACAACTCCATCCAAAACGGTGGAAATCGTTCTGAAATTATCATATAATCAAAAAACAGGGAGGGATTCGGATGAATGAATTCGAGCAGGATGTCCAGTCAAAAACGAACGATGTTGCCGATGCCGGAGCAGGTTTTCTGATCTCTTTTTTGTTTTTTGCGCTGATATTTATCATTGCCACCGCAGCAGACATCATTGGCAGATAGCCCCGCTCCGGGCAGTGCCGAAGCCATTCCGGACGGTTCCTTAATTAATGTATATTATGGGAGGACGGTTGAAAAGGTTCCCTTTTCTTTGAAAAAGCGGTATTGCACCGCCCCGTCCTCATCCGTCCGGAATATGAATACCCCGTTTTCGCTGAGCCGTTTGACCACTTCCGGAGAGGGATGCCCGAAACGGTTATGCTTTCCGACAGAGATGACGGCGATCCGCGGATGATACCTTAAGATGAGCGTTTCGCTTGTCGAAGTTTTGCTGCCGTGATGCCCGGCTTTTAGTACGTCAATGTGGATATCCGGATAAGCCGCCACGAGTTTTTCTTCTCCTTCCTGCTCAAGGTCTCCGGTAAACAGCCACGTCTTTCCCCCTGTTTTCGCATAAAGGACAAGCGAGTCATTATTCCCCTCATACGTTTCGTCAAACGGCGAAAGATATTGAAATACGCCCGATTTGTTTTGCCATCCGTTCCCACTTTTCATTTCATATACCGGGATTTTTTTCTGTCGGGCACAAGCGAGCACCTTCTGCATCAGCGGTTTTTCCCATGAATGGGGCGAGATATCGATTTCTTTGACGCGGAGAGACGTGATCACCGCCGTTGCGCCGCCAATATGGTCCTCGTCGCTGTGCGTTAAAATCAGCTTATCAATCGTTGTAATCCCCTGGCTTTTTAGAAATGGCACCACAATATCTTTGCCGGTTTCAAACGGATGCTCTCTTTTTTTCCATGCCGGTTCCGGAAACTGGACGGTCCCTCCTGTGTCAATCAAATACGTCCCCCTTGAAAGCGGCAGCCGGATTAAAATACTGTCCCCCTGCCCGACGTCAATAAAGGTGATTTTACCGAAAAGCGGATATCTGTTTGCCGCAAGGAGGAGCAAAAGCACAGAAAAAAGTGGCAGGACAGCCCGGATCGTTTTCTTGCCGTTTTCCATCGCCACCAAACCATAAAATCCCACACCTGTCATCAGGATCAATCCCCAGTATGGCGGCCTCCCGGTAACGAGCGTGGACCAGCGGCCGTCGAACGCTTCCCCCGTTTTTTCCGACAGCGTTACAAGCCCGTCAAAACACGTGGCAAAGATGGAAAACAGCGGCGGCGCCCATTCTGAAACAAAGGCAAGCGCAGCAAGCGGGAGCAAAACATACGTATAAAGCGGCACATAAAAAAGATTAGCAACAAGCCCCACAATAGAAAACGCGTAAAATGAATAAGAAAGGATGGGGAGGGCCGCAAGCTGGGAAATGAACGAGATTGCGAGCCCTTTTTGCAACGGGCCCCGGAACCGCTCTAAAAGAGGCCCTGAAAGAAGCAGTGCGGCGCAAACGGCAAAAGAGAGCTGGAATCCGATATTATACACAATATTTGCATTTTTTAACCCATACAAAATGAAGCAGATGGACAAAGCATCGAGCGGCCCGATTGGCAGTTTTTTTTGCCCAGCCAGCACAAGCAGCATCGTCATCGCCGCCGACCGGACAACTGGCGGGTTCATGCCGCATAATACCGCATAAACCGGCATCACCCCCAGTAAACAAACGGCGGCACGTTCCCTTGTCATCCCGAGCCGGATGAACAAATAGTAGCAAAACCCGGCAACGAGCTGCACGTGAAGCCCGGAAATGGCAAGCAGATGGACGACGCCAAGCCGCTGGTACAGCTGGTAAACATCGTCATCAAAGTCTGTTTGCTCGCCAAACAAAAGCGCTTCTGCATACGGTACGGATTTTTCCGGAAATGTTTTTTGAATTTGAAGCAGGAAGTGGTGGCGGATTTTTTTCAAGAAACCGTGCAGATGCTGGGGCGGGCTGTTGCACGCGGAAAGCCGGTCCGCTTTTAAAATCCAGCGGATATGCTGATGAGCCAAATAGGTGCGGTAGTTAAATGTAGACGGGTTGCGGTTTGGCTCAGGGGCTTCCAGTTCCCCTTGAGCCATGCAAACCGTTCCGGGGGATAAGATTTGTTTCAAAGATTCCAGTTCTGCTTCGTTCCCAGCGTAATACGTTAACATAAACGTTTCTTTCCCGGTTTCCGCCTTTCCCTTGATCGCGTTCCCGTCGATACGCGGATAATCGCTGAAGCGGACGGGCGTCCGGGCACTGCCGGCATGAAACTTTGTATCATACGCAACTGTCTGAAAGGTACCGCTCAAAAACCCCAACCCGTAAAAAACAGCGGACAAAAGGAGCAAAGGCCGGTTTCGGGCCAGGAAAATCCGGATCCAAACCAAATGGGCCGAAAGAACCAGAAGCAGCGGCGCGTGAAGGCCAATCAGGATGCCGCTTAACGTGGCGAGCGCGGCGAACAGCCAGTTGCCTTTCACACCATCACCGTGTTACGCTTTCGGAACGGATCCCGTTTCCGTTTCTTGATAAGTGCCTGCAAATAATGCCGCCGCCATTTGCTGCAATTCCTCCAGTTCTGCCGCTTCCGCCCCGTGGTCCTTTGCAATCATGAATAATTTCTCCACCAGTTTGGCTTTTTCTTTCGCCCGGATATCGAGCGTTTCCGGATGGAACGGGACATGTTCGACATGCACCCCCGCTTTTTCAAAAAGCTCCTTTGCATACGGATGTACCCGGTAATCTTGGGCATAGTACACGTTTTGAATTCCTGCCTGAATAATTGCTTTCGTACAGTGCAGGCACGGGTAATGAGTCACATAAAGATCCGCGCCGTTTGTTGCCACCCCGAATTTTGCACATTGCAAAATCGCATTCATTTCAGCATGGATGGTCCGCACGCAATGTCCATCAATCACGTAGCAGCCTTTGTCAATACAGTGTTCGTCCCCCGCGATCGATCCGTTGTAGCCGCCTGCGATAATTCTTTTATCCCTGACGATTGTCGCCCCAACCGCAAGCCTTGAACAAGTGCTCCGCCAGGATAATAAATGGCTTTGCGCCAAAAAATACTGGTTCCAGGAAATCCGGTCCATTTTTCTCTTCCTTTCTGCTCATGTGATTACTGTAAAGTGATGGAATTTTCGATTTTCGCAAAAGTCTGGTCCCCAATCCCCGACACATTTTTCAAATCTTCCGGTTTTTGAAAAGGGCCGTTTTTCTCCCGGTATTCGATAATGGCCGCAGCTTTTGACGGCCCGATGCCCGGAAGCGTTTCAAGCTGGGTCTGGTCGGCCGTATTGATATTGACCTGTGCGGCCGCTTCACCGCTTGCCGCCGTCCCGGAAGAAGAGGAAGCGGGCGCAGAAATTCCGGCAGCCGCCGTGGCAGTTTGGGCAGAAGCCGCTTTTTCGCCTTTTTTCGGCACCTCAATCACCATTTCATCTTTTACTTTCTGCGCGAGATTGACCTGATTCCGGTCGGCGTTTTCATTAAAGCCCCCTGCTTCCTGAATGAGGTCATAGACCCGGTCATCTGCTTCTGCTTTGTAGATGCCGGGATGCTTCACCGCGCCTTTTACATCCACGTAAACTTCGGCAGCGTTCTGCGTTTGGGCCGGGGCTTGCGTTTGTGCGGTATTTTGGGTCCCGTTTTGATTTTGCACATCTGTCCCGCCCTCCGCAGGCTGTCCGGACTGCACGGCCGTTTCGGGTTGCTGGTAAGCCCCGGAAGCAGTGTCCATACCTCCATTTTGGCTAAAATAGTAAAAGATTGCAATCGTAATGGCTGCCACAGCCGCAGCTGCATGCCAGCGGTATTTGAGAAACAACGTTTTCAAAGACCTTCACCTCTTTTTTTCCATTTTGTTTTTGGATACATAATCGCCTGAATTTGTACATATATTGTACCGGACGCTGAAAGATCGGCGGCTTGAGGAGGGGAAGCCAGCATGAACATTGGCGTGATCGGAACGGGAAATATGGGTAGCATGTTAATTGAAGCTTTGATAGAAACAAAAGCCGTTACGCCTGCACAATTCCGGATCACAAATCGCACACCTGAAAAAGCCGCAAAACTTGCAAACAAGTATCCCGGGATGCAGGTTAAAAATATAGAAAATACTATTTTGGAGAGCGACTTAATTTTGCTGTGTGTAAAACCGCTTGAGATGCACGGCATTCTAGAGAAGGCTGGGGGCGCCTTCCGGAATGATCAGTGCCTTGTCAGCATTACAAGCCCGGTTACAGTCGGGCAGCTCGCCACAATGGTTCCCTGCTCGTGCGCAAGAGCCATCCCGAGCATTACAAACAGGGCAGCTGCCGGTGCGGTGTTGCTGACATTTGGCAGCCAGTGCACAAGCGAGTGGCAGGGAAAATTAAAAACATTGTTCTCCAAAATATCCACCCCGGTTGAAGTTGACCAGCAAATCACGAGAGTGGCATCGGATTTGGTCAGCTGCGGTCCTGCTTTTTTCAGTTTTTTGGCACAAAAAATGATAGAAGGAGCCGTCAACAAAACAAAGATTGACAGCGACACCGCTTGCATATTAACGGCTGAGATGTTGATCGGCCTGGGGGAACTGCTGAAGCAGCAAATTTATACGCTACCTGCCCTGCAGAAAAAAGTGACGGTAAAAGGCGGTATCACCGGCGAAGGATTAAAGGTGCTTGAAAAAGGGACGGATGGCTTATTCGAAAAACTGTTTGAAGCGACGCATGAGAAATTTAAGGAAGATACGGACGCGGTGGCCGGGCAATTCGGCACACCATGATATTTCGACATCTTTCTGTTTATTCCTGCTTCTTTTTTAAATTTTTTTCAAAAAAAGCATTCTGCGTAGGCAGAATGCTTTTATCGTTTGATGCACGTAAAAAATATCCTTTCACTTTTTGGGCCGGGCGCTTCTTCTGTAAAATCAGCAGCGGGCGGCATAACATGGAAGCCCGATTCCGTAAGCCAGTTTTCATAATCAGCAACCGGAAACGTCCGCTGTTTATGTAATTCATCAAAACGTTCATACAAGCCGGATTTCTCATCATATACGAAAAAACTGAGATCATGTTCAACGGCATGCGGGCGCTCACCCGGAAAGCAGTTCCAGATATAGGAAACCTCATCCCCGTTATCGGCAAAAGTGTGATGAGGGAATAACACATCTG
Source organism: Weizmannia sp. WK01 (assembly GCF_025905465.1). NCBI lineage: Bacteria > Bacillati > Bacillota > Bacilli > Caryophanales > Bacillaceae > Heyndrickxia > Weizmannia sp. WK01. Next base: position 2,159,367 of record NZ_CP109616.1, read on the forward strand.
TTTTATAAACGGAATGCACGTCAAACAAAAACATTCCCCCGGCCTTCAGGGCTGCATGCACATGCCGGAACGTTTCTTTGACCTCTGTTTCCGTTTCCAAATAGTTCAGAGAATCACAAAAAATCGTGACCATATCAAAATCATGCAGGCCGCAAAGCGCGCGCATATCCTGCTGCAGGAAAGTGAGGTGTGCCCCTTCAGCCAGTGCTTTTCCGCTCGCGACTGTAAGCATGTCTTCCGATAAATCAACGCCCGTTACTTCAAAACCTTCCCGTGCAAGCAGCAGTGACAGTTCACCGGTACCGCAGGCAAGATCGAGCATGCGCCTTCCTTTGACACCATGCCGCTCCCTTTGCTGCTTCACCCACTGCAGCCATTGCGGATAGGGGGCATCTTCCATCAACGCATCATATACGTAGGCGAAATTTTCGTAGCTCATTGCAAGACGCTCTCCGCACTAACAGTCGGTGCGTCTCCCCAAAGCCTTTCCAAATTATAGTAATTCCGTTCATCACGGTTAAAAATATGGGCGACAATATCCCCAAGGTCAATCAGCACCCATTTTCCCTCTTCAAACCCTTCCATGCGCCTGACCGCAGTTCCTGCTTCTTCCGCTTTTTCTTTCACTTCACGGGCGATCGCCTGAATTTGTTTATCGGAATTCCCATTGCAGATCAGGAAATAATCCGCAATCAATGAAATCCCGCGCATATCGAGGACCACGATGTCTTCCGCACGTTTATCATCGCAAGCTTTTACGACTGTTTTTAATAACGTCTGATTGTCCATTTACTCCCCTTCTTTCTTCATCACTAAATCATTGTATAACGCAATCGTATCCGGAAAAACGGGCTGATTCCGGCCAATTAAAAATGTAATGGTATGCCCGGCTGCATACAATACTGCTTCATCGAGATCTTTGGCCGCAAGCCGCCTTGCTTCTTCGACACCCGGAAAATTCCGGCCGGGTTCAATATAATCAGCCAGATATACAATTTTTTCAAGCAACGCCATTCCAGCCCTGCCTGATGTATGGTACTTGATGGCATCGAGCACTTCCCAGTCCGTGACGCCGGCTTCTTTTTCCACCAAATAAGCGCCAACAGGGGCATGCCATAATTCATGATGAAAAGAAAGCAGCCGTTCGTCCATTTTCTGGTCGAGGATGATTTGTTTCATTTCCTCTTTCGGGCGGAATTTTGCATAATCATGAAAAATCGCCGCAAGTTCGGCTTTTTTCTGATCAGCATGATATTTTTTCGCCAGCCGGACGGCGCTTTCAGCAACACCGAGCGTATGGATGTAACGGCGCTCCGTCAGCTGTGCTTTGACAAGTTCCAATGCTTTCTCACGTTCCATATAAATGATGCTCCTTTATATATTCCCACACTGCATCCGGAATTAAATATTTTACCGACCGATTTTTTTGCAGACGTTCACGGATCAGTGACGAGGAAATATGAATTTCCGGAATTTCAACAAATTGGACAGGATACTTGGTCTGGTGCGAATATGCCGGCCGGTTGACGCCGACAAAGCGGACGAGCCGAACGAGTTGGTCGATATTCCGCCATTTCGGCAAGTATTCGATCATATCCGCGCCAATGATAAAATAAAAGTCCGTATCAGGTTCCCGCTTTTTAAGCAGCACCATTGTGTCATAGGTGTAGGAGCGGCCGGGCCTCTCCATCTCTATTCCCTCAATCGAAAATGCCGGCTGCCCCGAAATGGCAAGCGTGAGCATTTTGATTCGGTCATGGCCAGTGATGCCGGCCGTTTTTTCTTTATGGGGCGGGTCCTGGTTTGGCATAAAACGGACTTCGTCAAGTTTCAGATCCTGCAAAATTTCGTTCGCGATAATCAAATGACCAATATGCGGAGGGTCGAACGTCCCCCCTAAAATACCCACTCTTTTCATGCCGCCCACCCTTAAGGCAAAACAATCTCTTTATGGTTTTTCGATTCTTTATAAAGGACAATCGTATTGCCGATGATTTGCACGAGTTCCGCACGCGCCCCTTCTGCAAGCGCTGCGGCAACAGTATCTTTATCTTCATCGCAGTTTTGCAGGACGCTGATTTTGATCAGTTCCCGCGCTTCAAGCGCCTCCTGCACCTGTTTGACCATATTTTCATTGACCCCGCCTTTTCCGACCTGAAAAATCGGGCTCAAATGGTGGGCTTTTGCCCGCAAAAAACGTTTTTGTTTACCTGTTAACATGAGTTTCCTCCTAGAATGCTTTCAACGACGTTTTTCATTTTCCTGGTATCCGGCTTCACACCGGTCCATTTTTCAAACGCAATAGCCCCCTGGTAAATAAACATGCCGAGGCCGTTTTGCACCCGGGCGCCGCGTTTTTTTGCTTCGTTTAAAAATTTCGTTTCAAACGGATTGTATATAATATCAGATACAAACGCATCTGGATTTAAATTGCGGACGGAAAGCGGCTGTGCGTCTGTATTTGGATGCATGCCGATCGATGTCGTCTGCACAATCAGCGTATATTCTCCCAGCTGTTCTTCCGCTTCTTTAAGCGTAAGCACCTTTGACGGGCACGGAAAAGGGCTTTCGTCCCGCATTTCTTCCGCTTTTTTTACCGTGCGGTTGCACAGATCAACGGTTACTGCCCCTTCCCGGCATAGCGTATAATAAATCGCTCTTGCCGCACCGCCCGCGCCGATGACAAGCACTTTTTCCCCGGAAATCACCCGACCGCTTTCTTCTTTCAGCGCCTGCATAAACCCCGGGCCGTCTGTATTATACCCGGCCCATCCGTGTGGAGTGCGGACAACGGTATTCACCGCACCGATCGTTTCCGCAAGCAAGTCAATCTCATCCAAATAGGGCATGATCGCCTGCTTATGCGGAATGGTCACATTAAATCCGGCCACGCCGATTGCTTTCATGCCGTTTACGGCGGCTTCCAGATTTTCCGGCGTGACATGGAAAGCATGATAGTCTGCATCAATCCCGAGTGCCCGGAATGCTTCATTGTGCATCGCAGGCGACAGCGAATGGGCAATCGGGTCACCGATCACCCCATATAAATCGCGCACATTTCTCACTCCCCGTTAAAAACAGAACCTTTTTCAGATCAACGACTGGCGCAGCATGACCTGAACACCCTTTGGCACATAGGCCGCGACAACGGCGCCCGGTTCGTTGACCGTCACCCAGCCAAGCCCGGAAAAAACAATATCCGTCTTTCCTTCTTTAATGGAAAATTCATGGCGAACGAGCGCCGGGAAATCCGCGGCTTCCGCTTTTCCCGGCGGCTGGAGCAGTTCCCCGAGCTGGCGCGCATACAAATCATCCGCATTTTCAAGTTTTGTACGGTGAATCTTTAAAGCATTTGAAACATAGCAGACAAATGAACGTCTGCCGCCCTTTATATAATCAAGCCGTGCAAGACCGCCGAAAAACAGCGTCTGCTGCTCGTTCAGCTGGAATACGGTCGGCTTGATTTCTTTTTTCGGCGTAATCACCTTTAATTCGTTCTTCCCGACGAAATGCGCCATCTGGTGGTGGTTGATGATCCCCGGCGTGTCATAAAGAGAGGTCCCGTCATCAAGCGGGATGCCGATCATATCCAGCGTCGTCCCCGGAAAATAAGATGTAGTGATGACATCTTTTTCCCCTGTTGCCTGCCGTATAATGCGATTGATAAAAGTGGATTTCCCAACATTCGTACAGCCGGCAACATACACATCTTTCCCGTTCCGGTACTGTTCGATGGCAACCATCGCTTCATCCATGCCGTGCCCCTTTGCTGCGCTCACAAGCAGCACATCAACCGGACGGAGCCCGAGTTCTTTCGCCTGCTGCTTCATCCAGTTGGCCATTTTCGCTCTTTTCACCGATTTTGGCAGGAGATCCTCTTTATTGCCGATTAAAAGAACCGGGTTTTTGCCCGCGAAACGGTGAAATCCCGGCAGCCAGGACCCGTTGAAATCAAAAATATCGACAATTTTTACAACAAGCGCATCCACTTGCCCGAGCCGGTTTAAAATTTTTAAAAAATCATCGTCTGTAAGCGGCACGTCCTGCACTTCATTGTAATGTTTCAATCTGAAACAGCGCTGGCAAATGACCTGCTCTTTTTCCAGCGCAGATTTTGGCGCGTAACCTGCCTCATCCGGATCTTCCGTCTGGATGAGTGCCCCGCAGCCGATACAATGGACAGCTTGTTTTTCCAAATTCAATCCTCCCAAGTCAAATAACCTTTTTTCCTGAACCAACCCATAATCCGGCGTTCAATCATCCGGTTGAGTTTTGTCGCAAATCCGTCTGATTGCGCAACCGGAACGACGAGAATCGTATAAAAACCGCTTCTATTGCCACCGAGCACATCGGTCAAAAGCTGGTCGCCGATCACGACAGTTTCTTCCTTTTTCACGTTCATGATGGCAAGCGCCTTACGAAACGCTTTGCCAAGCGGTTTTCTCGCTCTGAAAAGAAACGGGATGCCAAGCGGGTCCGCGAATGTTTTGACCCTCATTTCATTATTATTGGAAACAATCGTGATTTTGATATGATGTTCCTGCATGTCTTGGAACCATTGGACCAGTTTTGGCGGCGCACTCGGCCTGTCCCATTCGACCAATGTATTGTCCAAATCGGTGATGATGGCTCTAATGCCATGCTTTTTTAATTCTTCCGGCCTGATTGACAACACCGATTTCACTTGCCGATCCGGCAAAAAATTTTTCAAGATCAATCCGTGACACTCCATTCATTTTACCGTTCTGTCCACAAGATGCAAGCTTATCCGCCCGTTTATGCGTATATTGTCCCGAATATGCTTCATTCAAGTTTCTTTTATCATAACAATTTTTGCAAAAGATTCAACTGATAGCAATACCCAGTTCCCCGAAAGCCGGAAAAACAGGAAAAACCGCCGGGCAGGGTACGCTCAGCGGTTTTGATTGCTTTCTAACAGTTCGGTTCGACTCCATGGGTAAATCGCAAGGTCGCTATGCCCGGTCCGCTAAAAAACTTTGCGCTTTATACCGGCACTTTTTCCCCAATCGCTTCGATCAGCAAGTCGGCGATATGGACAGCGCGGACTTTTCCGCTTAAACCAGCCCGTTCGATCCCGAGTTTCATTTGCAGCAGGCAGCCCGGATTGGCGGTCACAATGGTTGTGGCATGTGTTGCTTTTGCGTGTTCCATTTTATGATCCAAAATTTGCATGGACATCTCCGACTCGACAATATTGTAAATGCCGGCCGACCCGCAGCAATGGTCCGCTTCCTTCATTTCCCGGAATTCCACATTTTCGATCGCGTCAAGGAGCAGGCGCGGGGCAGAAGAGGTCTTCATCACATTGCGCAAATGGCATGAATCCTGGTACGTCACCACTTGTTCCGGGAGGCTGAGTTTTCGTTTATGGAAGCCCAGCTCTACGAGGATCGCAGAGATATCTTTTATTTTGCTTGAAAATGCCGCGGCCCGTTCCGCCCATTCCGGATCGTCTTTTAACAAATGGCCATAATCGATTAAATAGGCGCCGCAACCACCGGCATTCGTAATAATATAATCGGCGTGCAAATCTTCAAAAGCCTTGATATTGCGGCGGGCAAGGTCTTTTGCCATCTCTTTTTCGCCACCGTGGCCGTGCAGCGCCCCGCAGCATACCTGGTCCTGCGGAATGACAATCTCACAGCCAGCAAGCTGCAATAGTTTCATTGTCGCATCATTGGTCTCCATGAACATCGTATCCATCAGGCAGCCGGTAAAAAAGGCAACGCGTTTTTTTACTTCTGCTTTTGGCATCAGATGTTCCGGGCGCTGTTTCATTTCCTTCCATTTTGGGATGTTTGGCAGCACTTTTTCCATAGACGATAGATTTTTTGGCAAAAGTTTTAAAGCGCCTGTCGCATGCGCCGCTTTTTGCAAGCCGCTTCGCTGGTAAAAGCCGATCAGGCCTGTTAAAGCACGCATCCGGTTCTGGTGGGGAAACAATTCTTCAAAGACCGCTTTTCGGATCACTTTTACCGGCAGAGACTGCTTCTTTTTCTTCGATTGCTGGATAATATCGCGCGCTTCTTCCAAAAGATGCCCGTATTGGACGCCGGGCGGGCATACCGCTTCGCAAGCCCGGCAACCGAGGCACAGGTCCAAAGAGCGCTCCACATCTTCATCCGGTTCGATAACGCCGTCCACAACGGCTTTCATTAATGCAATCCGGCCGCGCGGCGAGTGCGATTCTTTGAACCCCGATTCAATATAGGTCGGGCAAGACGGTAAGCAAAAGCCGCAGCGCATGCAGTTTAAAAGCTGGTCTTCGTCCATTCTATCCCTGAATTTCTGCTGGATTTCTTTTTGCTGTTCTTGTGTTATCATTTTTCCATCACCACTCGATCCGTTTCTTTGGCAAAGACTTTGCCGGGATTTAAAATATGGTTCGGGTCCAGCGCATTTTTGATCGCATTCATGACGCTAATGCCCGGTTTCCCGAGTTTCCATTCAAGGTACGGCGCTTTAGCCATCCCGACGCCATGTTCGCCGGTAATCGTGCCGCCCAGTTCAATCGCTTTTTGAAAAATTTCCGCAAACGCTTTTTCAACCCGCTCCATTTCGTCCTGATCGCGGATATCAGCAAGACAGGTCGGGTGCAGATTCCCGTCCCCCGCATGGCCGAATGTTCCGATATGAAGCCCGTATTTTTCAGCGATTTCATTGATCGCCACTACCATCTTTGCGACTTCAGAACGCGGCACGGTCGCATCTTCCAAAATTGTTGTCGGCTTCAGACGGGCGAGTGCGCTTAATGCACTCCGTCTTGCCGTCATGAGCGCTTCCGCATGCTCCGGGGAAGCTGCCACCTTTACATCGACTGCATGCTGCTTGCGGCAAATGTCCGCAATCTTTTCAATGTCGCGTTCCACCACTTCCTGCGGGCCGTCCTGCTCGATCAAAAGCACTGCCTTGACATTAGTCGGCAGCCCGATATGCGCAAAAGCTTCGACTGCCTGCAGTGTCGGCTGGTCCAAAAATTCAAGCGTTGCCGGGATGATCCGGTTCGCAATAATATCGGAGACCGTTTGTGCGCACGCTTCAATATCCTGGTAAAGCGCAAGCATCGTCTTTTTCGCTTCCGGCATCGGCACAAGTTTCAATGTCGCTTCCGTAATGACAGCGAGCGTCCCTTCCGAACCGACCAAAAGCCGCGTCAAATCGTAGCCGGCTACATCTTTTGCCAGTTTTCCGCCGGTGCGGATGACCTCGCCATTTGCAAGCACGGCTTCAAGCGCCAGCACATAATCGCGGGTCACCCCGTATTTCAATCCGCGCAACCCACCGGAATTTTCGTTGATATTGCCACCAATGGTCGAAATCTTCATCGAACTCGGGTCCGGCGGGTAAAACAGCCCCTTTGCTTCCACCGCTTTGATCATATCGAGCGTGATCACACCGGGCTCAACCGTCACCGTCAGATTCTCTTCGTCAATCTCGAGGATGCGGTTCATATGCTTGAAAAGGAGCACAATCCCCCCTTCCACCGGGCATGTGCCGGCGCAAAGGTTGGAGCCGGATCCGCGCGGGACGACCGGAATCCGGTATTCATTGCAAAGCTTCACAACCGCCTGCACTTCTGCTTTATTGCGCGGCGCGACAACCGCATCCGGCATCACCTGGAATTGCGGGCTGGCGTCATATGAATATACAAGCCGGCCCGCCTGCGTGTCGTCGTAATTTTCCCGGCCGACGACTTGAATCAGTTTTTCTTTGGCCCCGGTTTCGATCATGAAACATTCCCCCGTTCTTTTTGATCATTGATACCGTCAATAGATTGTTTTCTGTTTCTTTTTATGATAAATCTAAATCATGGAGAATGATATAGAGAAAGATACAAAGTTTACCGGTTTCTTTTGCTTGTTTTTTAGATTTTTATACAAAGGTGGGTCAAAATGCTTTTATACCCAAAACTTGCTGAAAATATCGTAAACGAAGTGCAGTCGGTCATGGATGAGGATATCATCGTTGTAGATGAAAGCGGGGTGATCATTGCCTCGACGCAAAAAGAACGGATCGGGCATGTCCATAGGGGGGCGCGCAAAGTTTTTCAAACGAGCCGGAAGCTGTACATTGATGAAAAAATGGTGGCGCAGATGAAAGGCGTGCGGACGGGGATCAACATGCCGATCCGGTTTGAAGGCCGGACCATCGGAGTGATCGGGGTGACGGGAAACCCGGAAAAAGTCGAACATTATGCGGAATTGATCCGGCGACTGACGGAACTTATCATCCAGGAAACCGTCCGGACAGAACAAATTCAGTCGAAAACAAGGGGGCTTGAGGCTTACTTTTACGAATGGGTGAATCTTGAAGCCTATGACCAGCATTTTGCCGAACGCGGAATGATGCTCGGGATTCCAGTGCAGAATCCGCATATTTGCTGCTTATTAAAAGCGGAAATCCCGCAAGCGGTGGAAACAGATGCTTTTCGCTTGCTCCAGTCCGAATTTGAAAACAACCGGGATGTGATTGTCCGCTGGGGACCCGGGCTTTTTCTGCTGCTGATTAGTGCAGAAACACCGTTTACCGGCTGCGGTCTCCGGAGCCGTTTCGAAGCCGTCCAGCATGAATTTGTGCGGAAATACGGCACCCCGTGTGCGGTTGGTGCCGGGAAAACAGCCGGCACGTCAGTCATCCGCCAATCATTTAAAGAAGCGCAAAAAGCCTTGGCATCCGCTGAGAAAACGGGCAGCATCGTCTTTTACGAAGACTTGCTGCTTGATCTTTTGGTCCAGGAAGTGCAGGACGATACACGGAATGCGTTTGTACAAAGAACGATCGGAAAACTGTATAGCCATGCTTGCCTGCTTGAAACATTGCAGGCCTTTCTCGCTCATGACCTGTCCCTGAAAAAAACGGCCGCTGCCCTGCATGTGCATATCAATACGCTCCATTACAGGCTGAAACAGATCCGCGATGTAACCGGCATTGACCCGAAAAAAGCGGACGGCATTGCATTGTTTTCCCTCGCCCTTCACTTGGCAGGACAGGAAAACGAGTAACCTGTTCGAGCGAGATGGGGAGATGTAAAAGGCAGGAATGCTGTTTTCAATAAAAATCAAACCCGCACAGAAAGCATCCACGGGTTTCCCCACTGTGCAGGCGCTCCAGCATATATGTTTCTTGCAGAGATGCGGATTCCTAATCAAATAATCGAATATCGCTTGTCCGCCTTTCTTTCTTACGTTTTTCCAACCTGTCTATGCAGTTTCCTGCGGCTTCTCATCATATCAAAAAAGAGCGGGACACATTTCCCGCCCTTTTTCGGTTATTTCACTTCATACTGCCCCATCATGCCCAAGTCTTCATGTTCGAGGATATGGCAGTGGTACATGTAAATCCCTTTAAACGGAAACCGCATGATGACTTTCACGGTATCGCCCGGATTGACAAGCACGGTATCTTTCCAGCCCTGTTCATTGGCAGGCGGCGTTTTGCCGTTGATGCTCAAAATTTGAAACTGGACACCGTGAATATGGAACGGATGCACCATTTTTTTCGTGCCCATGGAAGTCGATTGATTCTGGATCTCCCATATTTCAACCGTGTTTAAGTGAACGGTCTCATCGATCCGGTCCATTTTCATTTGCTTGCCGTTAATGCGGACGTTTGGGCCCATTCCGGACATGACAAATTTCCGCGTTTTCACCGCTTCCTGCACCGGTATTTTTTCAATCACAGCCAGGTTTTGCGGAACTTTGTACGTCTTTTTAGCCTTTCCTTTTGCTTTAAAATACATGAGCGTTTCTTTCCCGTTTTGGAGCCGGAGCGTACTGCCGTTTTTCATCTTTGAAAAATCAACCAGAATTTCCGCACGTTCCCCGGGGGAAAGCGTTAGTTTTTTCATTTGCACAGGCGTCTTGAGGAATCCCCCGTCGGATGCAATTTGCGCAAATGTCTTGTTGCCGCTCAGATGAAGATTGTACGTCCTGCCGTTTGCCCCGTTTAAAATCCGGAAACGGACGAGGCCGCGCCTGACCGTTAACTGCGGCTTAACCGCGCCGTTTACCAGTTCGGTTGTGCCCTGGAAGCCGTACATTTCATCAGTCATATTTAATTTGTACACGAGCTGGCCGTTTTTGTTAAAGCGGCGGTCCTGCAGCACAAGTGGAAAATCATTTTTGCCGTAGTCTTTCGGAATATCGAGGCTTTCCGCATGTTTGTCATCGACATAAATGAGACCGGCCAGACCTTTGTATACCTGTTCGCCCGTTTTTCCCATCGGATGGGGATGGTACCAGAGCGTGGCAGCCTGCTGGCTCACCGTAAACTTTGCTTTCCATGTTTTGCCCGGCTGGATGGCAGAATGCGGGCCGCCGTCAGCCGAACCGGGGACAAGGAGGCCGTGCCAATGGACCGTCGTTGCTTCCGGCAATTTATTTTTTACGGTGATATTTACTTTTTCGCCCGTTTTCAACCGGATGACCGGCCCCAAATAGTCGCCGTTATACCCGTACGTTGCCGCTGTTTTCCCGGAAATAAATGCCTTCTTCCCCTGCTGTGCGGTTAAAGTAAAATCTGCCGCGTTGGGATCCGGGTTCGTATCTTTTAAAACGGCCGGAATGGGCAGATCCGGATGCTGTGCCGCTTTATGATTTGTGCTTTTTTTCACATAACCATTATAAAAGAAAACACCGCCAATCCCTATAATGGCCACGATTAGAATCAAAGCCCATAACTTTGTCTTGTTCATCTTACCCCTACTTTTTCTTTTTATGTTCAGTACTATTGTAATGTTTTTTAACACCGGAAATCCATTGTTATGGATTGACGATTTTGTGAACATCTTTTGTGCATTGGCATCTTTGTTTTCATCTTTTTCGCAGTGGGGTATAATAATAGTGTAAAGGAGGGATTGAATATGTTTGATTTAATGCCGTTTAGAAGAAACGACGATGTTTTCGAACGTATGATGAAGACCTTCAACGAGATGTTTGATCCGAATGCGTTGGCGCCTTTTGCGAACGCAAACTCGTTCCGTACTGACATTACGGAAAAAGAAGATGCTTATCTTGTGGAGGCCGAACTGCCGGGCTTCTCAAAAGAGGACATTACCATTGATGTCCACAATAATGAGCTGACCATCCGTGCAAAACGCGACCAAACGGAAGAAAGCAAAGATGAAAAACACAAATTTATCCGGCAGGAACGCCGCTATGGCGAATTCGTCCGGAAGTTTTATGTAGATAATATTAAAGAAGACGAAATCAGTGCCACCCTTGATAACGGTGTCCTGAAAATTCATATCCCGAAGAAAACAACAGAAGGTCCGTCCGGAAAACGGATTCAAATCCAGTAATATAAAACGGAGGCTTGGAATACAAGCCCCCGCTTTTTTGTATAAAAAAGAAGCCGGATACTCCCTTAATCCATTAAATCTTTCTTCATTTTTTTAAATTCTTCTTCTGTGATTTCCCCTTTTGCATACCGTTCCCGCAATATGTCGAGGCTTCTGTCCTCCCTTTGATGCGGCCGGAATTCACTTACTTTTTTGATGCCCGCTACAATCAAAAAAATCACGAGCACAAAGATGACGAGCTGGGCAATCATGCCAATTAAGCCGAATACGCTCATCATGCCATAGCCACCGTACATCATCATAGTCAGCACCTTTCCTTTTTACATTCCCTTACTTGTAACTGTACCACTTTTTTCTTAAAAAATCTTTGCTCTATTCCGCCTTCCCTTTTTCCCCCTTTTGCATCTCTGCCACAAATCCGGCCATCGTTTTCTCATCCATCGGGCCAATGAATTTACGGGTGATGGTCCCTTCTGCATTAATGAAGTAAGTCGTCGGAATGGTAACCGTTCTGTAAAGGGTGCCGACGGAGCCGTCCATATCAAACAGAATTTGAAAGGTGAGGCCGTTTTTCTTCACAAAGTCAAGCGGCGCATTCTCGTTCGTTTCTGTATTTGTTAAATTCACAGCAAGCACCGCGACATCCGGGTTTTTTTCATAGAAACGCTGCATATCCGGCATCTCTGCTTTACACGGCGGGCACCAGGAAGCCCAAAAATTCAGGATTACCGTTCTCCCTTTAAAATCAGACAGTTTGACCGTTTGCCCTGATAGATTTGTCAGTGCAAAATCCGGCGCCTTTTCCCCTTCTTTTGCTTCTGCGCTGCCGGATAGCGGTTGTGCTTTCACGGCGGTTTGCCGCTTCTCCCCTGTTATTTTATTTTTATCGGGATCGTCCGGTTTTTTTAAGGCCGTAAGCAAAATGGCTGTGGCCAAAAGCACGGTGGCAGCCAGGAACACGATTTTCTTCAACCACTTCAGCTCCTTTTCGGGTATTAAAGTGCTTTTCTATCATTTCTATTCTTTTTTTCGATGAAATAGAAGCAAACGCTAGAACACCATTAATTGAAAAGAGGACAGAAGACGTTTTATAAAACGAGGTGGAACCCGGCCGGTATTGCAAATGCAAAGAACCGTTCTGCCGCAAACCAGTATGCGGCTGATATCAGATGGGCATCCAAACAGGTTGCAACGATCTATTAGCTGTACAGCCTGCTCGATTGCGGCCGGAACGAACTGGACATCCCGAAATCTCAACAGCCACGCAAAGAAAGCAGCAGGGTGCTTTATCCTGCTGCTTTTACCGTTTTTATTTTTACAAGGGCTGTCGGGGCTTTTGCCAAGCTGTTTAAAGCGGGCTTCCCGGCCGTTTAAAAAGGGGAACCTTTTGCTGTGTTTGGCGTTACCATCCCCGGCTTGCACCGCCGCCTCCGGAAGAACCGCCGCCGCCTTTGCTGCCGCCCCCACCGCTTCCGCCGCCACCGCCGCCGCGAAAGAACATCATCAGGATATTCAGCAGAAAATACGTCATGGTTCCGCCGAGAAACTTGAAATCAATGAAAATCAGGATAAGGATCCCAAGCCCGATTAAAATCTGTTTCCAGAACGATAAGGGGGAAGCCTGGCTGGAAGAGGGCTGCTCATACGCCTTTGGATGGGCCTGAAGATTCACATTGTACTCTTTCGCCGTTTCGGTGGCAAGTTCCTTATACGTATTGATCACCGCCGCATCGGGCTTGCTTTCTTTCAAATACGGTATGGCATATTGATCAAGGATCCGCCCTACTTTTCCGTCCGGAAGCGCTCCCTCCAGGCCGTACCCGACTTCAATTCTGATTTTCCTGTCTTTTACTGCCAGTACGAGCAATACCCCGTTGTTCATGGATTTATTGCCGAGCCCGTACTGGCGGAAAGCTTTATTGGCGTACGCTTCAATGGTTGTGTCTTTCCCGATCGTGTTCACAGTTAAAACCGCGACTTGCGCTTTTGTTTGCTCATCCAGCTGCTTGCCGAGTGAAACGAGCTCCTGTTTTTGGCTGTCTGTCAGCACACCGGCAAAATCCTGCACATAGATGTCTCCAACCGGTTCCGGAATGTCCGTCGCAGCGTGCACACCAGAAACGGCCGAGCACACGGCAAAAAGAAAGGTGAGAAAAACGGCTGTAATAAGCGCGGCCTTTTTCATCACTGATCACTGCTGTTCCCAAAATCAACTTTCGGGGTTTTCTTTGCACTTTCATCCGCTTTAAAATATTCCTTTTCCTTAAAACCAAAGAGACCGGCAATCAGTGCGCCAGGCATTCTTTTTATCTTTTTGTTATACGTGGCAACGGCGCTATTGTAATCCTGGCGCGCCAGCAAGGCGGTTTTCCGTGCCGGCGAGCTCATCCATCAGCTGCGTGTATTGTTGGTTTGCTTTTAAATCCGGATATTTTTCAACCACCACCAACAGCCGGCTCAACGCACTGTCCAGGCGGTCGTTTGCCGCTGCCTGATCTCCGGGTGTTTTCGCCCCGGCCAATTGTGCGCGGGCTTTCGAGACGTCATCTATCACCGCTTTTTCGTGGGAAGCATAGCCCTTGACGGTGTTCACAAGATTCGGGATCAAATCCGTCCGCCGTTGCAGCTGGTTTTGAATTTGCGAATAAGATTGATTTACATTTTCTTCCGCATTCACCAAGCTGTTATAACTTGTAAAAACGCTGACGATCAGAACCACCAATATGGCGGCCACAATCAGCCATGGCATCCACTTCTTCATATACAATCCTCCTCATTTATGCTTATAAATCCAATACCCTGTCAAGAGCATTGAAATACCAGGCTCGGCAAATAAAAAGAAAACATGTACCGGCCGTCTATCATTAAGATACGGAGTGCCTGCCCAAAAGTTTCATGCTTCATGTAAAATATTTTCCGAGCAGGATGCCTGAAAATGCCAGGGCAATGCCGAACAGATAGCTCAACACAAGGTACGGGACAAGAATATGATATTTTTTGTCTGCTTGCAGCTGAATATTCTCAAGTTTAAAAGTGGAGAAAGTTGTAAAGGCACCCAAAAAGCCGGTCCCGAGAAGCAGGCGCCACGAACTCCCGGCACCAGCACCGAACAGAAGGCCGAGCATAAATGAGCCCGAAAGGTTAATGAAAAATGTGGCCAGCGGGAATTTTGCCGGAAAGGCCCGGTTGATCCACCGCGAAAGAGAAAATCGGGAAACCGCCCCGAAAAAGGCGCCAATTGCGATAAAGATGCCGTTTAAAACCATGAATCCGTCTCCTTTATTTACGCTGTATCTGAACCGACGCTGCCTTTAGCCCGCGAATGCAGTATTCCGCCAAGTTTAAAGCCGGCCCATGACATGAACAAGCCGCCAAATAAACTGCAGAAAACATACAACATCGCGGCAAACGCATGCGATTGCCGGATAAGCTGCACCGTTTCCACACTGAAAGTCGAAAATGTGGTGAAGGAACCGACAAACCCGGTGCCAAGTGCGGTTACAACATAAGGATGAATCTTTTTAGACTGAAATATATGCATCGTAAGCCAGCCAAGCAAAAAACAGCCGGCCAGATTGATCGCAAGTGTCGGGTATGGAAAAACGGCATGCGTGTACATGCCGATCCATATGCCGAAATAATAGCGTGCCAAGGCACCGAAAATACCGGCAACCCCGACCCAAATATATAACATACAGCTCCCTCCAGTCCATTGCGGCATGGGCTCCCCCCACTGTTTTTTCGTGAAAAGAGTTCCCCGTGCCGTTCTTAAAGTGCGTTTTATTTTGTCAAAAGCCTTGCCAGCCCAAACGCAGCGGCAGCGGCCAAACCACCAATCACAACCGTTTCAAGCCCGCTTTTCCACACATTGGAACCGGTAAACCGCCCTTTCACCGCCCCGAAAATAAACAGAACAACGAGCGTCACCAGGACGGAAACAAGCAAGGCCTGTGATGCCCGGGTGACAAAAAAGTAAGGGGAAAGCGGGATCAGCCCGCCCACAATATAAGACAAGGCAATCGTTAACGCACTTTTTAAGCTCCGCCCTTTTTCCGGCTTCTCAAGCCCCAGCTCGAATTTCATCATAAAATCCACCCATTTATCAGGGTTTTCCGCCATTTTATCGACGATTGCTTCGATTTGTTCCGGTTTCAGCTCATATGCCTTAAATACATCCCGGACTTCGTCTTTTTCCCGTTCCGGTACCTCTTCTACTTCCCGGTATTCCCTTTTTAATTCGCTATAATAATGCTCGGCATCCGATTTTGCTGCCAGATATCCGCCAAGCCCCATGGCAATGGAACCGGCCGCAATTTCCGCCGCGCCGGCCGCGAGAACGAGCACCGGCGAATCCACTGCACCGGATAATCCTGCTGCGAGTGCAAACGGCACAGTCAGCCCGTCTGACATGCCAATCACAATATCACGGACGGTGTCAGATGCCTGGAAATGTTCCTCAACATGTTCATATTCCGGCATTCCTTCTCTTCCTTTCTGTCTTTATAGGTCTTATTGTAGCATTTCAAGCCGGAAATGGGCGAAAATGAACATAAAGTTTACTTTCTTGTAAAAGTTTCTTTGCAAACTTTAGAGATACGCATATAATGAACTTAACAACTGACGTCCGTCCAAAAGCCTGTTTCCCGGCTTTTGGACAGCATGTGTAAAAGGAGCCAATAAAATGTCACACGACCATGGACACCAACACCATCACCATGAACCGGCACAATACGGAAAAGCTTTCGCCGCCGGCATCGGGCTGAATATTCTTTTTGTTGCGGTTGAAGCCATTTACGGTTTCTTTTCCGATTCCCTTTCGCTGTTGGCGGATGCAGGCCATAATCTGAGCGATGTGCTCGGGCTCATCATTGCTTGGGCCGCTGTCTGGCTTGGCAAAAAATTGCCGACAAAAAAGCGCACATACGGCTATAAAAAATCATCCGTGATGGCTGCGCTTTTAAATGCGATTATTTTGCTGATTGCGATCGGCGCGATTTTTCTCGGGGCAATCCAGCGTTTTGCCCATCCGGAACCTGTCGCAGGCAAAACGGTCATGATCGTTGCCGTGATCGGGATCGTTATTAATACCATTACCGCTTTACTGTTTATGTCAGGAAGAAAAACGGACCTCAACATCCGCGGCGCTTTTCTGCATATGGCTGCCGATGCGCTTGTCTCTCTCGGCGTTGTCATCGCAGGTGCGATTATCCTGTTTACAGGCTGGGAGTGGGTCGACCCGGTTACAAGCATCATTATTGCGATTGTGATTTTTGCGGGGACATGGGGCCTGTTGCGGGAAGCAGCCGACCTTTCGCTTGATGCGGTGCCTGCAGGCGTTGATGCTGATGCGATTAAAACCTATTTAGAACAAATTCCGACCGTGCTCAACGTCCATGATTTGCATATCTGGGGAATGAGCACGACAGAAACGATATTGACGGTCCATATTGTCCGTTCGCAAATTGAAGACAACGACCTGCTGCTTGAAAAACTGGAAAAAGAACTGCATGACAAATTCGGGATCGAACACGCTACCATCCAAATTGAAAAAGGGACATATGTTTGCGGCCTGGCGCCGGACAACAAAGTTTAAACCGGAAAACAAAACTTACGGCAATTCAATAAGCATGCCCGGCACATGAAGCCGGATCCAGCATGCAAAACCCCGATGGAAGCAAGCGGTTTACCTCATAAATACGCCTTTTGCCCGGATTTTCCTTTTGTACCGGCAAAAGAAAAAAGGCTGCCACTGCGCAGTCTTTTTTTTGTCCCTTTAAAAGCACAAAACTTTTCGACAGATTTCTACATTCTCCGTTGCTGTGGATATTCTTATACACATTTTGCACAAAGTAACACCAGGCCTTCTCACGTTTATAAACAATTTACCCACAAGATATAAACATTTTACTGTGGATAAAAGAACGCTTGTTCCGCAAGGCTAAATTTGGTAAAGTAAGAATACAAATACTCTCTCTTTATGATACGCAGGATGCTTAAAAAAAAGAACAACATTTTCGGAGGTGGTACAGATGTATAAGTTATCTGATGAACTATTGATCGAGTCCTATTATAAAGCAAAAGAGCTGAAATTAAGTGCCGAGTTTGTGAAGCTGATTGAAAAAGAGATTGAACGCCGGTCCCTGACCCATAAAATCAAAGCAACGTCCTAGCCACTTTTGCTTGATATGTGGCTTTTTTTGTGTGATCAATCCTTTTTTTCTTGAATATATATATAAATAAATGGCAGTTGGGAGGTTTGCGGGGGTGGACTTTGATCATTGGTATGATGCTATCTTGAATTTTATAAAATCGCAAGCCGCCAATGGATTGACAGTGGCAAACGGATGCTGCGGTGCTGCAGCGCTTTTTTATTGCGGCAATCATCAGCCGGCGGTTTCCGCAGCCTTGATCTTTGCCGCTGTATTGTTCGACCGCTATGACGGGAAACTGGCCAGGAAGTTAAAAATGGAATCCGCGCTTGGCAAGCAGCTTGATTCCCTTTGCGATTTGCTTTCGTTTGGCGCCGCGCCTGCCATGCTGATCCATACAGCGCTGTTTTGCCTGTACGGGGTTCCGGGTATGTTGGCCGCCATTTTTTATATGCTTTGCGGGATGATCCGGCTCGCCCGGTTTAATATCAGCAAGCAAGAGGGATTTTTTTACGGGCTTCCGATCCCCGTGGCAGGCTTATGTGTAACGGCCGGTTTTTTTGCCGTTCCTTATGTCACCCACTTCTGGTTGTTTGTGTGGATGGTGCTGTTGTCGGTCCTGATGGTGGCGCCGTTTAAGTTAAAAAAAATATGAAAAAGGCGCACTGCAAATTTTGCAATGTGCCTTTTTCATTATTCGCCGTTTTGTTCCTTTCTTTTTTCTTTCTCAAGCCGGTAAAATTCGTGGAACATTTTCATGAGGGCCCGCTTTTCAATACGGGATACGTAGCTTCTTGAAATGCCGAGCTCCTTCGCAATTTCGCGCTGTGTTTTTTCCTTTTTTAAATTCAGGCCGAATCTGCCGATGATCACCTGTTTTTCGCGTTCATCCAATATGTCAAAGAATTGTTTCACTTTTTCCAGCTCCATATTCAGCTGGATCGTGTCAAATACGTCTTCCGCTTCAGACTGGAGAACATCAATTAACGAAATTTCATTTCCTTCCTTATCTTGGCCGATCGGGTCATGCAGCGAAACATCTTTTTTTGTTTTCTTTAAAGCTCTTAAATGCATGAGGATTTCGTTTTCTATACACCTTGCTGCATAAGTGGCAAGTTTTGTCCCCTTCCCTTCCGAATAGCTCTCAATTGCTTTGATGAGGCCAATTGTTCCGATCGAGATAAGGTCTTCTGTATCTTCACCGGTATTTTCAAATTTTTTGACGATGTGCGCTACAAGCCGCAGGTTATGTTCGATTAAAATATTCCGGGCATCCGCGTCGCCTTCCGCCATCCGCTTCAAATATTTCCGTTCTTCGCTTGCCGAAAGAGGTTGTGGAAAAGCATTGTTTTTCACATAGGAAACCAAAAAAACAAGCTCTTTCATCATATAGCTTACCGCTGTTAAGATCCCCGACATCCTTCCACCTCCATTAGGCTTGAGCCTATATAGTTCAAACATATGAACAAGGAGGCGGAATTGTGTCTGTCCCGAAGAAAAGACGGCTGGTAAATATTGCACGACACTTAAAAAACAAAAAAAGTTGTCTCAAAATCGCAAAACGGCTGATGGGAGCTTTTATTTTTGCAAGGGATGATAAAGTTGGCTGTTTGATCGCGGCATTCAGCCACTATTCTCGGGAAGCGTTTCGTAAAATACGCGGCCTTCCGCCCAAGGAGTGACATACATGTAAAAACCGCATTACAGCGCGCTGTAATGCGGTTGGGTTGAACAGATTCCTTAACTGTGTACAGCTTCATCCGTTTTTGTTTCCCGGATGATGTAATCAAAAGCACCGAGCGCAGCTGTCGCGCCGGCCCCCATCGAAATAATGATTTGCTTATAAGCGCTATCGGTGCAGTCTCCTGCGGCAAACACGCCCGGAACACTGGTCGCGCCGCGCTTATCCACCACAATTTCACCCCGCGGTGTGCGTTCCACTGTATCACCAAGCCATTCGGTATTCGGGACAAGGCCGATTTGGACAAACACACCCTCGAGTTCAATATGGTGTTCTTCCCCGGTTGCACGGTCAATATATGTGATGCCGTTCACTTTATCCGTGCCGGTAATCTCTTTTGTTTGCGCATTTTTTACAACCGTCACATTTGGAAGGCTGTAAACGCGCTCAAGCAGCACACGGTCCGCCTTTAATTCAGGCATAAATTCAATGACGGTTACATGTTTGACTACACCGGCAAGGTCAATGGCCGCTTCAATGCCGGAATTGCCCCCGCCGATTACGGCGACATGTTTACCGGCAAACAACGGCCCGTCACAGTGCGGGCAATAGGCCACACCTTTGTTTTTGAATTCTGCTTCGCCCGGCACGTTGATGTTGCGCCAGCGTGCACCGGTGGAAATGATCACGGTTTTGCTCTTTAATACAGCCCCGTTTTCCAATTCCACCTCAACGAGATCTTTCTTTTCGACCCGTTTTGCACGTTGCAGATTCATAATATCAACATTATACTGTTTGACATGTTCTTCAAGGTTTGCAGCAAGTTGCGGGCCTTCCGTATACTTCGTGCCGATTAAGTTTTCAATGCCGACTGTATCGAGAACCTGCCCGCCAAAACGTTCAGCGACAATCCCTGTCCGGATGCCTTTGCGCGCCGCATAAATGGCTGCACTTGCGCCGGACGGGCCCCCGCCGATAACGAGCACATCAAACGGGTCTTTCTTTTCAAACTCGGACGGATCCGCTGTGCTGCCGAGTTTGGCAAGAATTTCTTCCACTTCCATCCGTCCGCTTTCAAAGAATTCGCCGTTCAGGTAAATGGAAGGGACGGCCATAATGCCTTTTCCTTCCGCTTCCTCTCTAAATGCAGCCCCGTCAATCATCGTGTGCGTAATATTCGGATTGAGCACACTCATGATGTTTAAAGCTTGTACCGCAACAGGACAGTTCTGGCAAGTCAGGCTGACATAGGTTTCGAAATGGTATTCGCCTTTTATGCTTTGAATCTGGTCAATAACCTTCTGATCCACTTTAGGAGGGCGGCCGCTGACCTGCAGCAGGGCCAAAACGAGCGATGTAAACTCATGCCCGAGCGGTACGCCTGCGAATACAATCCCGGTATCTTCTCCCGGTCGGTTTACACTGAAACTCGGGGTTCTGTCGAGTTTTGTGTTTTCCACTTTTATCCGGGGCGACATGGCAGCCAATTGGTCAACCAGTTCGAGCATGTTCCGTGATGTTTCATCGGATCCCGCGCTCACTTTCAGCAGAACGTCGCCCTCCATCATTTGCAGATACTGGGCCAGTTGCGCTTTAATCTCTTCATCCAGTATCATATCGGTTCAGCTCCTCAGATTTTGCCTACAAGATCAAGGCTTGGTTTCAGTGTTTCACCCGTTTCTTTCCATTTTGCCGGGCATACTTCACCTGGATGCTGGCGTACATATTGTGCGGCTTTGACTTTGTCGATCCATATGCTTGCGTCACGGCCGATGCCGTCAGCGTTGATTTCAACCCCTTGGATGACGCCGTCCGGATCGATCAGGAAAGTGCCCCTGTCAGCAACGCCTTCTTCTTCGCGCAATACATCAAACATACGGGTAAGTTTTTGTGTCGGGTCGCCGATCATGGTGTATTCGATTTTGCTGATCGCTTCAGAATGGTCATGCCATGCTTTGTGAACAAAATGAGAGTCTGTTGAAACCGAATAGACTTCCACGCCGAGTTCTTTTAAAGCGGCATAATTTTCCTGAAGATCTTCCAGTTCAGTAGGGCAGACAAATGTAAAATCAGCAGGATAGAAGCAGACAATGCTCCAGTTTCCATTGAAATTTTCATCCGTCACTTCGACAAATTCACCGTTGCGGTATGCTTGTGCTTTGAATGGTTCAATTTTTTTGCCAATAAGGGACATCGTGCAATTCCTCCTTAAAATCATTTGTGGTAAATGATCATGGTTCACTGACCAGGCCAGCAAACAATAATCATTTTAATTCAATACCAATTATTATATGGAATTAATTTCGTGTCAAGCAATTACACCCGGTTTTCTATTTTATCGTTTCCTGATTTTATATGATATAGTCATAAAACCATGATATTTATGTTTTTTATGCTGTTTCCGCCTCTTTTTTTCACCTCTGTAATTGAAAATCAGGGCAGATAATTGAAATTTTTTACGCCCAGAGACCGCCGCTCTCCCATTTCAGTATTGAGAATGCTTTTCAATAGATAGATGTCAAAAAAGCCGGTGGCCGGAGCCATCAGCTTTTTCTTTTCCGCCTGTGGAAAACAGCGGTAAAAATCAAAATATGCAAAAACATAGCGCCATCCCCTGATCCGGTTTTGCTAGGTGGAATCTGTCTCCATAAAGATAAAGTCCAAACGTTTCTGATAACGGGCCATCGTCAACCGCTCCTTTCTTCAGGTGTTTTTTCAGCTTAAAAATGCCTTGCTTGGAATGCCTCACGCTTTGCATTCATTTCATCGTACAGCCTGAAAACTTCTTCATCACGCTGCCTTTGTTCTGCCGTCTTTTTCAGCCGTTTAATCGTGACGGTAATAAAGATTAAATTGAGTGTCATATTTTTCCACCTCCTTAAGGGCGCAAAAAAACCGCTGGACAGGCATGATCCCGCGGCTTTCCGGAAAAAAACCGCACGGATCAGGCAAATGCATCCTGCGGCTTGTGCGTCAAGTTAAAAAATCAGCGCAAATTCAAACCGATACGGAGCGGATGCAGAACATGTTCAGTTGCAACTGCAGAAAATAGGATTGTGTATGCCATGTTCTTCAACCTCCTTTGAATTTGCTTACATAGGAAAGTATATCCAATTCCGGCGGGTTTGTAAACCGCAAATTGGCAAAAAAATAAAAAAAGGCCGAAAACCTTGTATGCCGGACAACCGTGTGCTTCGTTACTGCACCGCCCGCGTTACAAAGGCCCCTGCCTTTTCGATTATGATTTGCGATTATTCCGCTGTAAAAGCTGTGCGCCTTCTTCGCTTTTTAAAAGCTGTTTATGGTAAGCACGTGAAATCGAGAAAAACAAAACAGATACGGCAACAAACCCGCTTGAAGCAACGAGTAAAATTTTTGTCCCCAGTTCGGATTTCCCTTCGATCGGCATCACCGCACCCAAATATAAAAAGCCCGTCACAGCAAGCAGCACGATGCCGTACATTTTAAAATCCACCATTTTCACATACATCGATTTCGCTTTCTTCAACCGCCTCACCCTTTCTATCAATCTGCTAAACCTACTCTATCACAGATGAAACATAAAAAAGACAAGTAATTACAGGAAAGGAAGGAAAAAAATGGGTCTACAGATTTTCAACAATACCCGTGACAAGATGGGCAGAGTTCACGGCCGCCGTTTCAAGATATTCATCAAAAGAGATCCCGGACTCCTGCCCTGCAATATCGGAAAGGGAGCGGATGATCACAAACGGGATGCCAAATTGCCATGCCACTTGTGCGACGGCAACGGCTTCCATTTCCACCGCCTGCACTTCCGGGAAGTGCTCCTTTACAGCCGCCGTTTTCGCAGGATCATCCATAAACGAGTCCCCGGTAGCAATCAGTCCTTTCACAACCTGAATGCCAGGCAGTTTCCCTGCGCAGCTTTCCGCAATCCGGACAAGTTTCTCATCCGCCAAAAAAGCGGGCGGCATTTGCGGCACTTGCCCGTATTCATAGCCGAATACTGTCGCGTCCACATCATGGTGGCGTACTTCCGTTGAAATGACGACATCGCCGACGTGAAGGGCGGGGTTTGCGCCGCCTGCTGAACCGGTATTGATTAAGCAATCCGGCGCGTATGTTTGCAGCAAAAGGCCGGTAGAAAGCGCAGCATTCACTTTCCCGATGCCGGATCGAAGCAAGATGACATCTTTCCCTTTCATTTTTCCCGCCGTATATTCATAACCGGCAATCGTTTTAACTTGCGGGTGCTCGATCTGCCCGCGCAAAATCGACACCTCTTCTTCCATTGCGCCGATGATTCCAATTCTCATATGACTCCCTCTTTCGTCCAAAAGTTCCAATCCCCATTATATAGCAAAAAAGCAGAAGTGGATACGGCTTGCCAAAAAAACAACGTCTGATACGATGAACATGGAGGTGTACGAAAATGGCATTTGAGCTTGACAGGATAGAGGATAAGATTGAATTTTTCGAAGCGGACCGGCTTGAGGCGCTCGAGAAAAAAATCAATGATCAAATCGAAGCCAATAAAACCCTGCTGCTCCGGGTGGCGTCTGTTTCACACCAAATGCAGTTTGACGCGGACGGCAGACCCCATTATTCCGCCGTCGTCCATTTTACGGCACAAAAATAAGCGGCACAGACGGCCGCTTATTTTTTATCGTTCTCGATCAATTCATACATCTTTGTGGGTTTCCAGCCTTTTCCGTCCACCCATGTCAAATAAACACGGTAGGTCGTATCGGCATTTTTCGCGGAAACCGTCCCGATCGCCTCATCGGTCGTTGCCCCATGCTCCAAAAACCAGACCGTCATATTGTCTTCCGGTATGCCTGTTGCATACGACAATGCCTTCAGCTTTTCCTTCCAGTCAAGGGAAGTGGATGAGGCGGAATAGACATGTCCGCCTGTTTGTTCGGTTCCGACCGGTTTCCAGCTGGAATCGGTAATGACTTCTTTCACATTCGGTTCATTGCTTTTTTCCACTTTACGGGTTGATTTTTTGCTGTCTTTGTCCGCCGTTTTTTTGGATGTATGAGATGATGTCGTTTCATGGCCGGACGAAGCAGTCTTTGTTACGGCCGCTTTCTTTTCTTTCGGTGCCGGTTTTGAGTTGTCGTTACCGGCGAAAAAAATGGAGTAAGCCACAATACAAATAAGCGCGATGACAATCACAATCAGTGTATTTAAAATGATGTTTGTTTTCCGCCGTTTTGACTGCTGCATGGCCTGTTTCCGTTCTTCACGGCTGTAAAATTCAGGCAAGGTCATCCCTCCACTTCATGGCCTTATCATACCACGGTTTTACCGAATCGAAAAGGCGCACAAAGAAAATTCGGCGGGCATTGCCCACCGCAATCCGGATGTGATAAGCGTTTGCAGCAGGCCGTATCCTTTACAACATGCACCTTGGAACACCTGCGCACCCGCTCCGGATTATTGAATCGAGATGATTTTGACTCTCATATCCCCGCCCGGCGTCTGAACCGTGACTTCCTCTCCGACGCTTTTCCCGAGCAGGCTTTTTGCAATCGGGGAATCGTTTGAAATTTTTCCTTCAAACGGATCGGCTTCAGCGCTTCCGACAATCGTGTACGTTTCTTCTTCCCCGTCCGGTAGTTCCACAAAAGTAACGGATTTTCCGAGCGATACCGTATCTGTCCCGTCATCTTCAATGATTTTCGCGTTGCGGATCATGTTTTCAATCGTCGTAATGCGGCCTTCCACAAAAGCTTGTTCTTCTTTCGCGGAGTCGTACTCGGAATTTTCGGAAAGGTCCCCGAAACTTCTGGCAATTTTTATCCGTTCGACGACTTCTTTCCGTTTGACCGTTTTTAAATATTCCAGTTCCTGTTCCAATTTTTCTTTCCCGTCCTGGGTCATCGGGTAAACTTTTTCCTGAGCCAAATCCCTTCACTCCTATATCTCTTAGTTATCAAATGTGTATGCGTTTCAACATACAAGATGACGCTTTCTGCAAGCGGCTGTGTTTTTTCCACCATGTTGTTTAGCGCGCCGAAAAGATTCCGGCGCGCTCACCATGTATTCTAAATAATCGTATTACAAAAAAGACTTTTGTTCAAGGATGGATTGCAATTTTGTCACGACCAAATCAATCGCCACCCGGTTTTGCCCGCCTTCCGGGATAATGACGTCCGCATATCTTTTTGTCGGCTCGATGAACTGGTTGTGCATCGGCCTGACCACCGTAATATACTGCTCGATGACCGACTGGAGCGTCCTGCCGCGCTCTTCGATGTCCCGTTCAAGCCGCCGGATGATCCGCAAATCGGCATCGGTATCGACATACAGCTTAATATCCATTAAGTTGCGCAATCTCTCATCTTCCAATACTAAAATACCTTCCAAAATAATGACATCTTTCGGTTCCACATGGATGGTGCGGCTAGCGCGCGTATGTTTGGAAAAATCGTAAACCGGTTTTTCAATTGCCTCATAAGAAAGCAGTTTATGCAAATGCTCAATTAACAGGTCATTGTCAAATGCAAACGGGTGGTCATAATTGGTTTTCAGCCTTTCTTCAAACGGGAGATGGCTTTGATCTTTGTAGTAAAAGTCCTGTTCAAGTACCAGAATGGAGTGTCCCTTCAAGCTTTCGTAAATCGCCCGGGTAACGCTTGTCTTCCCGGACCCGGAGCCCCCGGCCACGCCGATCACAGCCGGCTTTCGTTCCATTTCCTTCACCTCTTCATACTGACTGCCAATCCATCTCCGACTGGGAAAATCGCGGTGATAAATTGCTCATGTTGCATTAACCATTCGTTGTAGCTTCTGATTTTCCGCACCAGATTGCTGACTTGTTTCTTTGCGATGAAGTCTTGTACCACAAGGCCTTTAAATAACACGTTATCCGTGTATACACATCCCTTTTCCCGCAGCAACGGCGTAAACGAATCAAAAAATTTCCGGTACTGCCCCTTTGCCGCATCAATAAAGATCGCATCGTACGGGCCAAGTTCCCGGGCCTTTTGGATGACGTCAGAAGAAAGTGCATCCCCTTTCAGCAGGCGGATCCGCCGGGATAAAGGAGTGCGGGCAAAATACGCATTTGCCTGGGCAACCCTTTCTTCTTCGCGTTCAATGGTGACGATTTTTACATCTGGAAGCGCATCTGCCATTTTCAGGGCCGAATACCCGATCGCCGTCCCGATTTCAAGCACGCTTTCCGGCTTTTGAATCCTTAACAACTGGCAGAGTGTTTCCACTCCGATCGGATCCATAATCGGAATATGCTCTGATTTTGCAAATGACGCCATTTCTTCAAAAAGCGGATCTTTCTTTTGCATCAACTGTTCTATATACGCTTCGACCGGGCCGTTCATCGCTGGGCCCTCCGGCATAAACACATTTCCATAACTTCTCCCTGCTTCTCAAAAAAATTCCGCTTATTATCGTAGCACATTTCAAACGGGAAAGCGAATGTTTACCGTTTCGCCTTCGCAATGTACTTTTCCTTTAAAGCATTATGTTCCTTCAATGTCTTGGCAAAATAGACTTTTCCTGTATCCACATTTGCAAGAAAATAGAGATAATCGGTTTTTTCGGGCTTGAGCGCAGCCTTGATCGATTGTTCTCCGGGACTTGCAATCGGGCCCGGCGGCAGGCCTTTATGTTTGTACGTGTTATAAGGGGAATTCACCCGCAAATCTTTATACGTCACTTTTTCTTTATGCCGGTTTAAAGCATACAGTACGGTCGGGTCCGTCTGCAGCGGCATATTCTTCTTTAATCTGTTGTAAAAGACGCTTGAAATTTTTGCCCTGTCCGCTTTTTCAGTTGCTTCTTCCTCGATAAGTGAAGCCATCGTAAGCAGTTTGTGCGGCGTTAAACGGGCCTGTGTGCTTTTCCCAGCGTAAGCGGAAAAAACCGCATTTGTTTTAGCCACCATCGTTTCCAGTACGGCATCAAGCGGCACATGCTGATCATAAAACGAATAGGTCGCCGGAAAAAAGTAGCCCTCGAGCGGATGCCGGATCTGCTGATTGAAAACTTCTTTTGTCACAAGGCGCGGATATTTTTTCATCAAATGTTGTACAAAAGCAGGGTCATCTGCCCGCTTGAGCACCTCTTCTTTCCGGAAGGAGCTGTGTTTTTGGATGATCTCCGCAATTTCCTCAAGGCCGGCCCCTTCCGGCACGGTAAAGCGGATCATGGCAATGCCGCCTTTTTGCATGCTGCTGACGATCTCGCTCGTATCCATGGACGGCGACATTTGATAGGTGCCGGCCTTTAAACCCGACTGGTGGTGGGATTTCGCATAAATTGCAAAAGCCCAGGCATTTTTGATAATCCCGTTTTTTTGCAAAATATGCCCGATCTCTTTTACCCCGGAGCCGGGCGGAATCGTGACGAGTTTTGTCTTATGGCTTCCAGGCTCCACCGGTTTCAGCGCCGACACGTAAAAAAGGGCAGCCCCTCCAAAAACAACAACAGCCAGCATGATGATGCATGCGGCTATCCATAATTTCGGTTTCTGCTTCATTTTTTGAAGCAACAGTTGAAACGGATTTTTCTTTCCGGCCAAAACAGAATCTTCCTCTCAATAAGAAAAATCTTAAAACAAGTACAGAAAGCCATTTTCGACTTTTTTCCTGTCCATTATACTACAAATTTCGCCAAGTTTTATTTCATTTTCTTTTCAAAAGGGAAAGTCTTCCATTCCGGCAGATGGAAAAAGCACACGGTTTGTCCCGTGTGCATGTTCAAGATGCGTTTATGCTTCTTCTTCATCGAGAAACGTATTCAGCATTTCCTCGATCATTTCCCACTCTTCATCTGTTTCAATCGGCTGGAGATCCCCTTCTGTGCCGTCTTCATTTTCCACATAGGCGGAAGCATGGATTTCGATGCTTTCATCCTCGTCTTCTTCCGCGCCAATCGGATAATACAGGACGTACGATTTTCCGAAATCTTCGGATTCAAACGTAAAAAGCACTTCATACAATTGTTCGTTTCCGTCTTCGTCCACTACGGTAATATGCTGGTGGTCTTCGTGGTCATGTTCATGGTTATGTGTCATTTCTTCACCCCGTTAAGTTTGACTGTCAAGGAATCCTTGCAAAATTACACTTGCCGCCATTTTATCAATTACTTTTTTCCTTTTTTTACGGCTGACATCGGCTTCCAGTAATATTCTTTCCGCTTGTGCCGTGCTTAAACGTTCGTCCCATAAAATAACGGGCAGATTGAGCCGTTTTTTTAATTCTTCGGCATAAACCTTTGAGGCCTCTGCCCGTGGGCCGATCGTGTTGTTCATATTTTTCGGGAATCCGACGACAATTTTTTCGACGCCGTGGATTTGCGCGAGTTCAGCGACCCTGTCGAAACCGAATTTGCCCTTTGCTTCATTGATGGCAATCGTTTCGATGCCTTGGGCAGTCCAGCCCAGGGCATCGCTGACCGCCACACCGACGGTTTTCGAACCGACATCAAGGCCCATAATTTTCAATTTGATCCCCCGCGATGTTGTTTCAAATACGATTTGACCAGTTCTTCGATAATTTCATCCCGTTCCAGTTTGCGAATCATATTCCGGGCATCCTGATGGCGCGGGATATAAGCCGGGTCGCCCGAGAGGAGGTATCCGACAATCTGGTTAATCGGGTTATAGCCCTTTTCCTCGAACGCGCTGTATACATGGAGCAAAACTTCCTTGACCTCGTGTTCCGTCGGTTCTTCCGGAAAATTAAACCTCATCGTTTCATCGAATGAGCTCATTATCGCAGCACCTCTCTACTAAAGCTTGGTTTTTTAGATGTTCCGGTTTACACAAATTTTGAAGGTGCATTTTCCGCTTTCTGCCTGAAAACGATCCGTGTAAACAACCAGCTTTGTTTCATTGTACACTACTTTTTGCTTGAATCAAACGGATTTTACCCATTCTTCTACAATTTGTAATGCGGCATCAATTTGTTCAGGCTGTTTGCCACCGGCCTGCGCCATGTCCGGACGGCCGCCGCCACCGCCGCCGCAGCGCGATGCCACTTCTTTTACAAGCTTCCCGGCATGGTACCCTTTTTCGACAAGGTCTTTGGTGACGCCGGCAATGAAGCTGGCTTTTCCTTCTGTCGCCGCAGCGAGGACAATAATGCCGCTTCCGAGTTTTTGTTTTAAATCGTCCGCCATATTGCGCAGTTGGTTCATGTCGCCGGCTTCGACTTTCGCCGCGAGCACATTTATGCCGTCTACTACTTTTACGCGGTCCACAAGCGATCCGGCTTCGATATTGGCGAGTTTTGCGGCCAGGGATGCATTTTCACGCTGCGCTTCTTTCAATTCCTGCTGGAGGGTGTCGATCCGATCCGGCAATTCTGTTGGTTTTGCTTTTAATTTGGCGCTTGCATCTTTTAAAAGGTGGAGCTGTTCCTGCATCAATCCGTAAGCATATTTTCCCGTTACCGCTTCAATCCGCCTTGTCCCTGCACCGATTCCGGATTCGGAAACAATTTTGAACAGGCCGATCTGGGCTGTGTTCGAAACATGGCAGCCGCCGCACAGTTCCAGGCTGTAGTCGCCCATTTGAACGACGCGGACGATCTCCCCGTATTTTTCGCCAAACAACGCCATCGCGCCCATCGCTTTCGCTTCGTCCAGTTTTTTCAAATCCGTTGTAACCGGCAGGCTTGCCCAAATTTTTTCATTGACGATCGTTTCAATTTTTTCGAGTTCTTCTTCTGTCACCTGCCCGAAATGCGAGAAGTCAAAACGGAGGCGTCCCGGTTCGACAAGCGATCCCGCCTGGTTGACATGAACGCCGAGCACATCCTTCAATGCCTGGTGTAACAGATGGGTAGCAGAGTGGTTCTTTTCCGTGTCACGGCGTTTTGCTCCGTCCACCTGTGCAAATACTTCCTGGCCGGTTTTGATGGTGCCTGATACGACAACGCCCTGATGCAAATTTTGGCCGTTCGGCGCTTTCTGCACATTTGTGACCTCCACTTTCAGCCCTTCTGCTGTCAAGGTGCCATGATCGGCAATCTGGCCGCCGCTTTCCGCGTAAAAAGGGGTTTGATCTAAAATGAACTGGATTTCCTCTCCGCTGGCAGCCGACTCCGTGATGTCACCGTCTTTTAAAAGGACAGCGACATGTGCCGTCCCCTCCAGGTGGTCATAACCGATAAATTCGCTTTTCACTGTAATATTGCCGAGCACGCCGCCCTGGACGGACATCGATTCTGCCTGCTGGCGGGCGTTGCGTGCGCGTTCACGCTGCCGCTCCATTTCTTTTTCAAAGCCTTCATGATCGGCACGGAGCCCCTGGTCGTGCGCATACTCTTCTGTCAGTTCAACAGGGAAGCCGTACGTATCGTAAAGCATGAAAATATCTTCACCCGGCAACTGTTCCAGGCCGTTTTTCTTTGCCGCCCTAATCCGTTCTTCCAAAATCGAAAGCCCTTCGTTCAGCGTTTCCTGGAAACGTTCTTCTTCGGAACGAACCACTTTTTGCACAAAATCAGCATTTTTTTCCACTTCCGGATAATAGGAATTCATAATCCTGCCGACCGTTGGCACAAGCTTGTACATAAAAGCGCCGTGAATATCGAGCTGAATGGCATAGCGGACCGCCCGGCGCAAAAGCCTGCGTAAAACATAGCCGCGGCCTTCGTTTGACGGCAGTGCCCCGTCCGCAACCGCAAAGGCAACGGTGCGGATATGGTCGGCAATTACTTTAAATGCCGTATCTGCCTCTTTGTTTCCGGCACGGTATTTTTTACCGGAGATTTTTTCGACCTCTTGAATAATCGGCATGAACAAGTCGCTGTCATAGTTGGTATCGACCCCTTGCAGCACGCATGCCATCCGTTCGAGGCCCATTCCGGTATCAATGTTTTTCTTCGGCAGCTCCGGATACTCGCTGCGCGGAACCCCTGGTATCGCATTAAACTGGGATAACACGATATTCCAGATTTCAATATAGCGGTCGTTTTCCATATCTTCCTGAAGGAGCCGGATTCCTAACCGTTCCGGGTCGTATTTTTCCCCGCGGTCGAAGAAAATTTCCGTATCCGGCCCGGATGGCCCTTCGCCGATTTCCCAGAAATTGCCCTCGAGCGGGATAATATGATCCGGGGACACCCCGATTTTTTTCCAGCATGCAATCGAATCCAGGTCATCGGGATAAACGGTGACATACAGTTTTTCTTTTGGCATGCCGAACCATTTGTCGGAAGTCAGCAGCTCCCATGCCCAGGCAATCGCTTCTTCACGGAAATAATCCCCAATCGAAAAGTTGCCGAGCATTTCAAAAAATGTATGGTGGCGCGCTGTTTTTCCGACATTTTCAATATCGTTTGTCCGGATTGCTTTTTGCGCGTTGACAATGCGCGGGTTTTCCGGAATGACCGTGCCGTCAAAATATTTTTTTAAAGTGGCCACACCGCTGTTAATCCAAAGTAGCGACGGGTCATTGACCGGGATCAGTGAAGCGCTCGGCTCGACTTTATGCCCTTTTTCCTTAAAAAAGTCCAAAAACATGCTGCGGATTTCCGCACTTGATCTTTTCTTCATGAGAAAACCTCCTCTGTTTATTTATGAAAACCGGAACCCCCCGGACGCAAAAAAGCCCCCATCCCGGACAGGGACGAGAGGCTTGCTCGCGGTACCACCCTGATTAAAGGCAAAAAACGCCCTTCTCTTTGGGTGCCTGTAACGGGGCAAAACGGCAGGGTTTGGCTGCACTCCGGATTAGCGTTCTGTTATCCTTCATTTTGGAATTTCTTTCAGCCGCGGAAATTCCTCTCTGGGCCGTACATCACGGTTTAAAATGGGCGATAACATACTCGATCTTTCTTCGTTTTTTGATATGCAGTTCTATCAATAGGAACGGCCTGTGCTGCGCAATTCCCAAGCCCGGACAAAAATCCCTGTCCGGAAGCCTATTTTGCCCACAGGACACGTATGTTCATGGGTAAATTATAAAAAAGTTTACTCCGGTTTGTCAACTTGATTCGTGCGGCCTGAAAAGCGCAAAGTTTTGCGAGCATGGATGATGGCCACTTTCAGCACGGCAAGCGCCGGCACAGCGAGAATCAGTCCTGCGATCCCCGCGATTTCCTCTCCCGCGATCAAGGCGATGATGATAAACAGCGGGTGAAGATGCAAAGATTTCCCGACAATAAAAGGGGAAAGGATATTGCTTTCAATAAATTGCAGGACGAACACAATGATGACCACATAAAGGACAAATTTTAATGAAATGGTCGCCGCAATAACCGAAACGGGAATGGCGCCCAAAACAGGGCCGAAATACGGAATGACATTGGTGACCCCGATGATGATACCGAGTAAAATCGGGTATTTCATGCCAAGGATGGCAAATGCGACAAAAGAAAGAAAGCCGATCAACAGGCAGTCCAAAAGCTGGCCGCGGAGATAGCCACCGATCGACCGGTCGACATCGCGAATAAATGCTGCAGCGGACGGCCGCCATTTTTCCGGCGTCAATGCCAGTGCCGCTTTTTTGACATGTTCAAAATCTTTCAGAAGGTAAAATGAAATAAACGGAATGACGGCAAGCGCAATGGCGTAATTGACAAGTTGCATCAGCATATTGATTGAATTTGAAACATTTGCAGAGAGCCATAATTCAAAGCGTTCAATGCGCTCGTCAATCTGGTCCTGAAGCCCGTCCGGCCAGTGCTTCATCGATGTTTGCAAGTAAACAACGCCGTCCCTGTACTGGTCTGCAAACTGCGGCAGATGTTCCGACAGATCGTTCATTTGGGCGATCACAAGCGGCAGCCCTCTGTAAACGCCGTAAGCGGTGCCGCCAAAAAACAAAATATAGATAATCAGGATGGCAAGCCCTCTCGGCAGCCCGTTTTTATAAAGAAATTCAACAAGTGGGTGGAGGATGTAAGCGATAAAACCGCCGATTAAAAGCGGCAGGCATACCGCCAGTACGACGCGCAATACGGGCGCCCAAAAAGGCTTGAGTAAAAGCAGCACATATAAAATAATCAGAATAAATAACAACCAAAACAATTTATACAGCCATGTACCGCGAAACCGTTGCATAAAAAAACCTCCCTCCTTCAAGTGTTTGCGAAAGAGGGAAGTTTATGAGGATTTTTATCACCGGTCCAATGCAGCAACCTTTGGGACAACTGAAATACGGAGGACGCAAAACCTTATAAACGAGAACACCGGGCTTCGTGAAAAGGGATGCAGCGGGACAGGGATATCCGCCCATTTGGCAAGATGCATCCGTGCGTTTCCTTTCGTCCGTTGGCGTCCGGCCAGGGAAACGAGACCGGGGTTTTTATCGGATAGGCGGTTTTAACGGAATGCCTTGCGCACCCGCTTTGCCATTTTCCGCATCTGCCGCCTGTCCGCGAAGCCATTCTTCGCCATCTGGGCAGCGGCCATTCCCGCACCAAAACCGACTGCAGCCATCATCATTTTGTTCATTTCCCCATTCCCTCCATTCAGCTGAGTTTGCGTGCTTCTTCCTCAAACAAATCATCCAAAGAGCTCAATGTGCCGTCTTCTTCCACCTGATGCGTATGGATTGTATTTTTTGCAACCGATAGTTCAATAAAACAGTTCCAGCAGTAATACTGGTTCACGCCGATTTTTCCGATGTCCTTGCTTCGGCAATTCGGGCATTGCATGGTAAGCACCTCGCTTTCAAGCGCCATTTTGCTTACCAATATGCCCAATTTTTCCAAAAAGCATACGTCAAACCGGCATATATAGTTTGCCGGAGCGGACTGACAGCATGCAAGGAAACGGTTCCCAGCGTATGATCGTCCATTCCGGAAAAAATATAGGAAACCAACAGCAGGAAGTGACATGTATGCAAAACATTAAACCGCTTTTGATTAAAATCGCCGGGCATTTTATTTTTTTGTATTTGGTGCTCGGCTTCATTTACGGCATGTCTTTTTTCGGTGTGCTGTTTACAGCGCTCTTGCTTAGTGTGATTTCTTATTTTTTGGCTGATCTCGGCCTTCTTCCGCGCACAGCGGACTGGTTTGTACTGATCTTAGACTTTGGACTTGCATTTTCTGTCATCTGGGGGATGACCCGGTTTTTCTCCCACAACCATTTGCCGGGGCTTCAGGTTTCGATCGGTACTGCCGTCGTCATCAGCGTGTTCGAACATTTTTATCACCAATATTTAACCGACTATGTGCTCCAAAAAGGGGTCCCGCGGCGGAGCAAAGCACAAACCCTTCGGTACGGCACGGAAACCGCAGAGGAAATCCGTCCGGAAACGGGAAAGAAACAGCAATAAGGGCTTGCCGGGATGTTTAAACCGGGGTTTCGCAAGCCCTAATTTTTTTGTTTTTCTTCAAAAGGAACCGGCGTTATACAGCGAAAAGCGACCGGTGATGACAGTACGATCGATGTGTTGATGTTTCCATAAGGGGTGAGCCGGTCAATCAGCTTGCTCAGATGGTCCATAGAGGTAACGGCAGCTTTCAGCAAATAGCTGACAGCGCCTGTCAAGCGATGGCATTCAACAATTTCGGGAACCTGCACAATCCATTTCTCAAATTCTGTATAAGTGGACATCTTGATCTCACTTACCTGCATGTAAGCAACCACTTCCCTGCCCACAGCTTTCGGGGATACCCTTGCGCTGAATCCTTCGATAATCCCCTTCTCCTGCAGCCGTTTCAACCGTTCCTAAATGCTCGGGCGGCTGAGGGACAATTTCTTCGATAAATCACTTAAAGTCATGCGCCCATCCTTTTGCAGCATTTCAAGAAGACGAATGTCCAACTGATCCATGAAAAAGCCCCCTTTGCAAAATGCAGTTTGCAATACGAAAACTTATTCAAAATAGAAAGGTTTACACCCGAAATTGATACAGTTTGTTATTTCGTTTCTTTTTGCCATCGTTTATGATGGATTCAGACACAAAATCTTATAAATTTTTAGATTTCACATGATGTTACCGCTTTTATTCTAGCGCATCGTTTCTGGTGCAATAAAGTATTCAATTGCAATGATTTTTAGGCGGCGGTCCGGTGAAATATAAACGCTGTCAAAATAAGTGCAGAAAACCTTTTCTTTTACACTTTTATCACTATATCCACAGTACAAATAGAGGTAATCTGAAATGAATGTGATCAAACCGTATATGCAAACAACGGAAACATTGCTCGATAAAATGCAGGAACATGAACAAATTGTTTTTTGTAATGATCCTGCAACAGGTTTGAAAGCCATTATCGCAATCCATAATACGACACTCGGGCCGGCATTGGGGGGCTGCCGCATGCAGCCGTACCGGACGCTGGATGAAGCGTTGGAAGATGTGTTGCAGTTATCGAAAGGGATGACCTATAAATGTGCAGCGGCGGATGTCGATTTTGGCGGAGGAAAAGCAGTGTTGATCGGCAACCCGTCAAAGGATAAAACCCCCGCCATGTTCAGAGCTTTTGGTCAGTTTGTTGACTCCTTATGATTGCCTGTGTCATCGTTTTAGCCCTATTAACGGCCATATCCATCTTTAAGTTTAAAAACGCCGGGGATAAAAGTGTCCAAATCAGCCAGGTCCAACCTGCCAGAAAACTTGATCCTTGAGCCAAACCAAAAAGCAGCGGGGCCTGCCGCTGCTTTTTGGTTGCTTAATCCGGTTGGGACGCAGTCTGTCCTTCTTCTGCGTACGTGTACGGGGTAATGCCCGCCATGCCAATCATCGGGTCGACCCGGTCCCAATTTTCTTCTGTTAAGGACAGGGCTGTCTCCGTCCCTGCCTCTTTTTGTGCCGTTTTTAATGCTTCAACCAGTTTTTCACACAGTGTCGTCTTCCGCTTTTGGTCATCTTCCCTTTCCACACCCATCCGGAAAGCCGGTTCTTCGCCAAGCAGAATTAAAATTTTTTTGCTCCTTGTAATCGCCGTATACAGCAAGTTTCGGCGCAGCATCCGGTAATAGCTGCGGACAACCGGCAAAATTACGACCGGAAACTCGCTTCCTTGCGATTTATGGATCGAACAGCAATACGCAAGCGTAATCTGATTGAAATCTGGCTTCGTATACGTCACTTCAATCCCATCAAAAGAAACGATGAGCATATCTTGTTTTTCCGTATTTTCTTTTGCGGTAAAAAGCGAGACAATCTCGCCGATATCGCCGTTATACACCCCGTGTTCCGGCTGGTTGACAAGCTGCAGTACCTTATCGCCGATCCGGTAAACCGCGTCCCCGTGCTTCAGCTCTTTGCGGGCCCCGTTCTC
Organism: Weizmannia sp. WK01; assembly: GCF_025905465.1. Taxonomy (NCBI): domain Bacteria; kingdom Bacillati; phylum Bacillota; class Bacilli; order Caryophanales; family Bacillaceae; genus Heyndrickxia; species Weizmannia sp. WK01. The sequence continues at coordinate 2,195,718 of NZ_CP109616.1, forward strand.
ATTCGGATTAAAAATATTTTGCAACAGGCTGTTCAGACGGTCAATGCCGGCCGGCCCCCTGTACATCGGCGCCAGCACCTGAATGTCTTTTGCCGTATAGCCTTTCCGTTTCGCGCTTTTCACCACTTTTTCCACCGCTTCCGCCACCTGCCCGGAAGAACAGCGGATAAACGAACGGTCTGCCTGCATTTGAAAAATATTTTCCGGAATACGGCCATTTTTAACATGGTGGGCCAGTTCAATAATCGAAGAACCATCTTTCTGCCTGTATATGTCTGTCAGCCTAACAACCGGGATGGCGTTCGATTTCAATAAATCTTTCAGCACCTGGCCTGGACCGACGGACGGCAGCTGGTCTTCATCCCCAACCATGATGACTTGGATTTCATCCGGCAGCGCCTTTAACAGCTGGTTCGCAAGCCATGTATCGACCATCGACATTTCATCAATGATGACAAGCTTGCCTTCTACTTGCCGTTCCTCTGAATCGTCCAGGTCCTCCATGCCGGTCATGCCGAGCAGGCGGTGGATCGTCATCGCCGGCAGACCAGTTGACTCCGCCATTCTTTTCGCGGCCCTCCCTGTCGGCGCCGCGAGAACAATCGGAAATACCTCATCTTTTTTATAGGTTTGCGGGTCAAGCGAGACGCCGTGCAATTCACCGTACAGTTCCACAATCCCTTTAATGACCGTTGTTTTCCCTGTGCCGGGCCCGCCCGTTAAAATCATCATCGGACTCATCAGCGCTTTTTGGATGGCTTCCTTTTGCGACGGGGCATACTCGACCCCGATCCGTTCCTCAAGACTGCCTAAAGCAAGCAGGAATTCAGATTCCGGGAACTGTTCCGCATACTCGGTTTGCGACATAATCCGCTCAATATTGGAAACGATTCCTTTTTCCGAAAAATAGAGGGACGGAAGATAGACTTTGTCTTCTTCCATGATGACTTTGCTCTCTTCCTGAAGTTTCACCAGCTCATTTTCAATCAAGTCCATCGGGATTTCAACATGCTGGTATTCTTCCAAAAGGGCTTTGACATCCTGTGCAAGTTCTTCTTTCAGGACGTACACATGACCGTGCTGCATGCTTTCCATTTCCAGCATGTAACAGCAGCCGGCCTGGATGCGGTGCGGATGCGTCCCGCTGATGCCGAGCTGCCGGCCGAGTTCATCGGCCCGCCCGAAACCGATGCCTTTAATATCATCAACGAGCTGGTATGGATTTTGCGCAATTTTTTCGAGCGCCTCATCCTCGTAAACCTGGTAAATGCGCATCGCAATCTGCGGCCCGAAACCGTATTGCGCAAGCCCGATCATAACACGTTCAAGCCCCTGATGTTCAACTAACGTATCACGGATCAGCTGCGCTTTTTCCGGTGCCAGTTTCGGTACTTCGTCAAGGGCGGCGGGATTTTCCAATATTTTGCTGATCGCATTTTCACCGAGCACGCCAACGATCCGCTCCGCCGTTTTTTTGCCGATGCCGTTAAATAAATCACTGGAAAGATACTCAATAACGCCCTGCTTTGTATTGGGGATGTCTTTTTGGAAGCGATTTGCCTGGAACTGGGGGCCGAATTTCGGGTGTTCCTGCATTTTTCCAAAAAAGGTGTACGTTTCCTGTTCATGGATGCGCGGAAAATAGCCGGTAATCACCGTTTCCTTATCTTCCAGCCCGGTATTGGTCTCTTCCACCCGCACACGGATGACGGAATACAAATTTTGCTCGTTATGGAAGATGGTCGCGAGATGCTTTCCTTTTATAAAATTTTCCTCGTCCTGGAATAAATCCATCGCATGCTGTTTTTCCAATTTCATCACCTTACAGCGTTTCAATGTCTTTCAGTTTTTCAACCATTTTCAAGCCGTATCCCGAAAGCAGATGGCCCGGCTGAATCTCCACCGCTTTTTTGAAGTAGCCGGCCGCTTTCTCCAGGTCGCCAAGGAACTGCATATAAATCGCGCCTGTATTGTATAAAGCATCCGTATGTTTTGGGTCCTGTTCCAGCACTTTTTGAAATTGTTTCAGCGCTTCGTCCGCGAAATTGGATTTGATAAGGGAGAGCGCGTACTGAAATCTCGCTTCCGTATCCCCTTCATCCAGTTCAACGCTCCTTTGCAAATACGGCATGGCAAAGCGCGGATTGCCGAGCATCATAAAACACATGCCGAGCATAAAATACGTATCTTTGTCCTTGAGCCCGAGCTGGATTGCTTTTTCAAAACAGCCGGCAGCCGCTTCATAATGCCCCTCTTCGTATTGGATTGTGCCAAGGCTGTAAAAGGGGGTGGGAAGTTCTTTCAATGCCAGCGCTTTCCGGTAAAAATTCTGCGCCTTTTCCCGCTCGCCTGCAGCAAGCAGCACATCGCCGAAATGGATATAGCCGACCGGATCGTCCGGATTGTCTTCGATCACTTCATTAAACCATTTCAGCGCTTCATCATATTTTTTTTTCTGCAAGGCTTTCATACCGCGTTCATGCTTGTTCATTTCGTACACTCCTGATTAATGATACGAGTATTATAACATAAAATGAATCGCTTCACTTTTTAAACGAACCCCGACATTTTGTGAGGGCATGCTTTTGCACTTCCCCCACCCGGTCCAGATCATCGTCTTCGCAGGCTGTGTGAAAGATGAGGTGATTTTTACAGCTGTATGCAAATGGAGCGGGTCTTTTCACGCTGTGTGAAGGAGTACTGCCCTTTCCTGTTTCATGAAAAAACCTGTACTGCGATCATGGCGAGCTTCCCCGTTTCCTTGTTTCCGGCGATCACGTTTCCCCTGGTCAACATTTCACTGTTTTGTCCATAAATAGAGCCATGCCCACAATTGTGTGCATGGCTCCTGTAAGATCAGCCGACGTACATGAGCTGTTCTTCGTTTTTATAAATTTTATCGATCGTGGCACCGCCAAGGCATTCTTCACCGTTGTAAAAAACAACAGCCTGGCCGGGGGTGACGGCACGAACCGGTTCGTCGTAAATGACTTTGACTTCATCATTACCAAGCAGCTGGACCGTTACTTTCTGATCCGGCTGGCGGTAGCGGAACTTCGCGGTGCACCGGAATACTTCAGGCGGCTTTTTGCCCGATACCCAGTTTGCTTTCACGCCGGTCATATAGTCGGAGTAGAGGGCCGGATGGTGGAATCCCTGTTCCACATAAAGAACATTTTCTTTCAGGTCTTTGCCGACAGCAAACCATGGCTCGCCGGAACCGCCGATCCCAAGGCCGTGGCGCTGGCCGATCGTATAGTACATCAAACCTTCGTGTTCGCCCATCACTTTACCGTCGAGCGTTTTCATCAGCCCTTTTTGCGCAGGCAGATAATGGCTTAAAAATTCTTTGAAATTGCGTTCGCCGATAAAGCAGATGCCGGTCGAGTCTTTTTTATTTGCCGTGGCAAGCCCGGCTTCTTTCGCAATTTCGCGGACGCGCGGTTTTTCCAGATCCCCGATCGGGAACATCACGCGCGAAAGCTGGTACTGCCCGAGCTGGTTGAGAAAATACGTCTGGTCTTTATTTCCATCCACGCCCCGCAGCATTTTATATTCGCCGTCCTGGTGAGTCACGCGTGCGTAATGGCCGGTCGCAAGATAATCGGCGCCGAGGTTTAAAGCATGTTCAAGAAAAGCCTTGAACTTGATTTCCTTGTTGCACATTACATCCGGGTTCGGCGTCCTTCCCGCGCGGTACTCATCCAGAAAATAGGTGAACACTTTATCCCAATACTGTTTTTCAAAATTAACGGCATAGTACGGAATGCCGATCTGGTTGCAGACGCGGATGACATCATTGTAGTCTTCCGTTGCCGTACAGACGCCGTTTTCATCGGTATCATCCCAGTTTTTCATAAAAATGCCGATCACATCATAGCCCTGCTGTTTAAGCAAATAGGCGGCAACAGAAGAATCAACGCCGCCCGACATGCCAACAACCACTCTTGTATCTTTTGGTGCTTTTTGCATAATGCCTCCTCTTTTCTATTGTTGCTGGAACTTGCGGACGATTTCTGCCGTTTTACGGGCGGCTGCTTCCACTTGCTCCATCGTATTGGCAATCCCGAAACTGAAACGGATGGAGGTACGGAGCCGTTCCGAATCGCGCCCGAACATGGCAACAAGGACATGGGAAGGCTCAATCGACCCGGCTGTGCAGGCAGAACCGCTCGAGGCCGCAATCCCGGCAAGATCCAGATTGACAAGCATCGATTCCACATCCGTTTTCGGAAAACTTAAGTTGAGCACATGCGGAAGGGCCGCCTCCGCGTTGCCGTTCAGCTGAAATTCCACCTTTTCCTGCTTTAAAATTTCCATAAATCTTTGTTTAAAAGCGCTGTATTGCTTTGGTTTATCCACAAGCGCCTGCTGCGCCCATTTGACGGCCTCGGCAAAACCGGCAATGGACGCCGTATTTTCCGTCCCGGGGCGGCGTTTTAATTCCTGGGCGCCGCCGAAGTTGCGGTTTTTCAATTTTGTTCCGTTCCGAACGTATAAAAATCCGATCCCTTTTGGCCCGCCGATTTTATGGGCCGAAACGGAAAGCATGTCCACGTTCAGGGCATTTACGTCGATCTTCTCATTTCCGTAAGCCTGGACGGCGTCCGTATGAAAAACGGCCGGATGGTTTTTCAGCAGCTCACCGATTTCGGCGATTGGCTGGATCGTTCCGACTTCATTATTTCCATACATCACGCTGACAAGAATGGTATCATCTCGGAGCGCTTTTTGCACGTCTTCCGCCTTAATCAGCCCTGTTTCATCCGGCTGCAAATACGTGACGTCATACCCTTTTGTTTCCAGGTATTCCAGCGGATGCAAAACGGCATGATGTTCGATTGCCGTGGAAATAATATGTTTTCCCTTTTCAGCGGCTGCTTCTGCCGTACCGAGAATCGCGTAATTATCCGCTTCGGTTCCGCCGCTTGTAAAAATGATTTCATTAAACTGTGCGCCGATGCTGTCTGCAATCACCTGGCGCGCTTCGTCCAAAATGCGGCGCGCTTCCCTGCCGAATGCATGAATGCTCGACGGATTCCCGAAATGGCCGGTAAGCACTTGCATCATTTTTTCTGCAACTTGCGGAAGAACAGGGGAAGTGGCCGCATGGTCCAAATAAATTTTTTCCACTTTTCGCACCTCTTAATTAGATATAATACATGTAGGCATCCGGTTCTGTATCTTCCCGGTATTTGGCCAGATCTTCAATGGTTGTGCTGTCAAGAACGTCCTTGACCGCGTCCCGGATCCGGATCCAGAGCTGGCGTTTCACCGGTTCTTCGTCTTCAATGCCCTCTACCGGTGTAATCGGTCCCTCCAGCACACGGATCACATCACCGGCTGTGATTTGCGAAGGTTTTCGCGTTAAAACATAGCCGCCGTAAGCGCCGCGGATGCTTTTGACAAACCCGGCATTACGGAGCGGAGAAATCAGCTGCTCCAGATAATGTTCAGACAAATTCTGGCTCTGGGCAATGGATTTCAGGGAAGTCGGCCCCATGCCGTACCGCTTTGCCAGTTCAATCATAATGGTCAGCCCATAGCGGCCCTTCGTTGAGATTTTCATTTCATTCCACCTCTTTCCGATTATTCCCGAAAAAAAATTGTTAAGCCAAAAACGGCAGATGAGCGCGTAAAAAAATAAGCCCATTCATATAAATGAACGAACAGACTGGTCCCAAACTTAACATATTATAGCATATTTATCGGCATAATGCGAAACAAGAGCGGCGTGTGAATGCTGCTTTAACTTGAAAAACATCATTGAAAACAGGAAAAAGCCCCCTTTAATTCATAAGAGGCTATAGAGGGTGTCTTGCTATGTTCAATTAAGGCGAATTTTTGCGTTTTTTTCGCAAGTTCCATAATAAAATCATCTTTTAATCTTTGGTTTTGTCATATTTGGAAACACTTCGTTTTCTATCTGACTTTATTTGGTGCTTCAATGCATTTTTATACGTTTTCATGACGGAAGAATGATTAACAGAAGAGGATTCGATTATGTCACTTGTGTCCGTATCGTCAATTCCTGAAACCTCTGTATTTGAGTTGGGGCCTGAAACAAGTAAAGAACCATCATCTTGTGCATATGCTAAAAATACATAAGATTGGCCAACTTCAGGAAGCACATCATCATCAAATGTTACGATTGAACTCCCATCTTTCGAAATGCCGCCAGCTTTTTGAAGAGGAATCGGTTTGTCAGTCTCTAGTTCACCTTTCATATTTTCCAATACTGTTATTTTGTAATTGGTATAGGGTGTGGAAATTTCCTTCGTACCCTCTTCTGTTTCAATTTGTGTTGTATTTTTATATGCCGTACCTGTTTTCTCCTCAACGCGTGCTAAAAATACATAATCGGCGTCCCCGACAGTTTCTTCAGGATGATCCCTATTAATTGAAAAAGTACCGTCCATCTGCACTTTTTTAGGATGTTTGCTCGTTTTATTGGTTGCAGCATGATGAGAGCAAGCCCCTATCGCCATTGCAGCAATCAATACCAGAACGACCACCAATGGAAGCAATGTTTTTTTCTGTGAAAAACTCATTCTGAATCACTCCTTTGATTTTAGGTTCTTTTAGCCGACGAAGTGTAATGCGCTTTCATTAGCGTTTAATGTTATTCTGGCTATTTCGTATTTATACATCATGTCACTGCTCGTATGATGTTTCAAGCCTAAAGCATGTCCAAGTTCATGGGTCGCGACATATTGTCTTTCTTTAGAGCTCAGATCAGACATTACCGTCTTGTTGAAACGAATTGCTCCATCTGAAGAAGTGTAAGCACAGGTGGAAGAGTTCTCCTTGTAATCTGAAATAGCCACATCTTGTATAACAGAAGCAGAATCGTGTCTAATCACACCACTTTTATAATCATTCCATGTATTTACTCCCTTTTTGAAATAAGATGAGGAAGTGGAAGACCCATCCCAGTCTAGATGCCCTCCTGAATGAACTAGCCACCAACTCTATAATTTTACTGTTGCTGCTATGTGAAGGAAGACCTTCGTTTTTGCTTGCTTTCTTAACATAGACGGCCTCTAGGTGAAGAAAGGCCTTCTTTTTTCTGCGCTTCCTTAACGTAGACGCCCTCTATATAAAGAAAGGTCGCATTTTTTCCGTGCTTCCTTAACATAGACGCACCCTATGTTAAGGAAGAGCCTCGTTTTTGCTTGCTTCCTTAACGTAGACGTGTTCTATGTTAAGGAAGACCTCCTTTTTTTGCGCTTCCTTAACGTAGACAAGCTCTAGATGAAGGAAGGACGCCTTTTTTCTGCACTTCCTTAACATAGACGCGCCCTATGTTAAGGAAGGACCTCGTTTTTGCTTGCTTCCTTCACGTAGACGGGCTCTATATGAAGAAAGGACGCCTTTTTTATCTTCCCCATCTGCTGGCAGGTCCTGTTTATCGGTTTTTCGTATATCTGCCACCGAGCAGGCGGGAGATGAATACTGGCAGGCGACAATTGGTATGGATAAAGACGTTTCGAAGGGGGCCCGTCTTTCAAAAATCCGGCTTCATTCGAAAAACACCATCCGGTTTTCCCCGGATGGTGTTTTTTACTGTGCCGTATAACCCCCGTCCACATGGAGGTCCGTGCCGGTAATAAACGATGCGTCATCGCTTACAAGGAACAAGACGGCTTTCGCCACTTCTTCCGGCTTGCCAAGTCTTTTCATCGGATTGTGGTCAATGGTTTCCTGAATTTGTTCTTTTGTGAAATATTTCAGTGCCGGCGATTCTGTTGTACCCGGAGAAACGCTGTTGACGCGAATGCCCTGTTTGGCATACGTAACAGCTTCCGCCCGCGTCAAATTCACAACCGCAGCTTTGGCGGCGGAATAAGCCGCACTGTTGGTAATCCCGACGTGGGCCATAAAAGAACCCATGTTGACAATCGCGCCTTTTCCGTTTTTCAGCATGTACGGGATCGCATATTTATTGGAAAGCATGACACCGGTTAAGTTAATGTCCAATACTTTTTGCCAGTAGTCCTGGTCGAGTTCATGAACAGGCCCGTGCTTTTCCGGAATCCCGGCACACGCAACCAGAATGTCAAGCTTCCCGTAAGTATCCGTCGCCTTCTCCATTAAATGCCTGACACTGTAATAATCGGAAACATCACAATGAACAAAAAGCGCTTCCCCACCGGTTTCTTTGATTTTGTCGGCAATTTCCATCTTGGATTCCGCCACATCCCCAATGACGACTTTCGCACCCTCGTTCGCAAAAAGCCAGGCCGTCGCTTCCCCGATTCCGGAAGCGCCGCCTGTAATGACCGCAACTTTATTTTTCAGTCTCACCGCGTTCACCTTCCTATGTCAAATCATACAAAAACCACGCACGGCCGGATTTCATTTTTTTCCGCAGCCGTTTATGGCGCCCATTTTCCTAGTCTACAATCATTATATCAAAAAAGCAACAATGCACGGCCGGGAAAACTGAAAAATACAAAAAGCCCCCATCAATGCTATTCCCTTTAAACCTACGCCCGAAAAACCTGATTGCTTCCCGCATGTCCGTGAAATCTGTTAAGATAAGGATACGAAAATAGGTTTGGAGCGATTAAAATGAAAGACGAACCGCTTGCCTACCGGATGCGGCCGCGCACGATTGATGAAGTGATCGGACAGGAGCATCTCGTTGGCAAAAATAAAATCATATACCGGATGGTCAAAGCGCGCCAGCTTTCTTCCATGATTTTGTACGGGCCGCCGGGCGTTGGGAAAACGTCGATTGCCAGCGCGATTGCGGGAAGCACCAAATATGCATTCCGTACGTTAAATGCCGTGACGAACAATAAAAAAGATATGGAGATTGTCGCCGCCGAAGCAAAAATGAGTGGAAAAGTCATTTTGCTTCTCGATGAAGTCCACCGGCTCGACAAAGCAAAACAGGATTTTTTGTTGCCATATCTTGAGTCCGGCATGATCGTCCTGATCGGGGCCACAACGAGCAACCCGTACCATGCCATTAACCCGGCGATCCGGAGCCGCTGCCAGATTTTTGAGCTTTTCCCTTTATCGCTTGATGAGATCAAGACAGCGCTTACCCGTGCCCTTGATGATACGGACAGGGGCCTTGGCAAATACAAAGTGAAAATAGAGGAAGCAGCTTTCAACCATTTTGCGCAAGGATCGAACGGCGATGTGCGCAGCGCGTTAAATGCGCTAGAACTGGCCGTGATTTCAAGCGAACCTGATGATGACGGCGTGATCCACATTACGCTTTCCATTGCCGAAGAATGCCTGCAGAAAAAAAGCCTTGCCCATGATAAGGACGGCGACACGCACTACGATGTGCTGAGCGCTTTTCAAAAATCGATTCGCGGCAGCGATGCCAATGCCGCCCTCCATTATTTGGGCCGGCTGATCGAAGCCGGGGACTTGCCGAGCATTGCGCGCAGACTCCTTGTGATTGCTTACGAAGACATCGGCCTTGCAAGCCCGCAGGCCGGCGCGCGCACCCTTGCCGCCATCGAAGCGGCAGAAAGGCTCGGGTTTCCGGAAGCGCGCATCCCGCTTGCAGCTGCGGTCATCGAATTATGCCTGTCGCCGAAATCGAATTCCGCGATCATGGCAATTGATGCCGCCCTTTCCGATATCCGTGCCGGAAAAAGCGGCGAAGTGCCCGCCCATCTGAAAGACGCCCATTATAAAAGCGCAAAACAGCTGGGACGGGGCATCGGTTACAAATACCCGCATGACTTTGAAAACGGCTGGGTCAAACAGCAATATCTTCCGGACACCCTAAAATTTACCCATTATTATGATCCGAAAAAAACGGGCAAATTTGAGCAGGCACTTGCTCAAGTCTATGAAAAAATTGAGCGGAACCATAAGCCGTAAAAAAAGAAAGCATCCCAGATGCTTTCTTTTTTTCAATGTTCATCTTTTACCCTTTTTACCGGGATGTCTTTCAAAATGTCACGGACAACGAAACTCGCCATAAACAGCCCTGCGGTTGACGGAACAAACGCATTGGATGAAGGTGGCATTTGTGCTTTACGGATTTCGGCTTCATCATTTCCGACCACTTTGCGGACATCTTCGCGGATGACGATCGGGCTTTCGTCGGAAAACACGACCGGAATGCCTTTTTTGATGCCTTCTTTGCGCAGCTTCAGGCGCACAACGCGGGCAATCGGATCGGTGTGCGTTTCGGAAATGTCTGCGATGCGGAGGCGTGTCGGGTCCATTTTATTGGCCACCCCCATGCTGGATATCATTTTGATCTTCCGTTTCAGGCATTCTTTCATTACATGCACTTTGTAAATAATCGTATCACTTGCATCCACCACATAGTCCGGCTTATAAGAGAAAAACTGTTCAGCCGTTTCTTCCGTATAGAACATTTTTAAAGAAATCACGTCACAATCCGGATTGATATCGGCAATCCGTTTTTTCATCAAATCGGCTTTCGCCTGCCCAACGGTGGAAAGCAGCGCCGGAATCTGGCGGTTAATATTTGTAATGTCAACATCATCTTTGTCAACAAGGATTAACCTTCCGATTGCCGACCGAGCCAAAGCTTCAACCGCAAACGAGCCCACGCCGCCGACACCGAGAATAGCAACGGTGCTGTTTTTCAGCTTTTGCAGCCCTTCCTGCCCGATTGCCAATTCATTCCGTGAAAACTGATGCAGCAATTTTCTCATCTCCAAACATACTCATTTCTTCCCTAGATTATCCAAAAACGGCCCGGAAAGCAAACCTTTATGTTCAGCTGCTTGCCGCCGGCTTTTCCGTTTTTTTATCCCTGTATACGCTTGAAAGCAATGTTCCGAAAAAAGAGGCCAGCACCTGCTGAAAAAGCATGCCGGAGATGACCGGCAGCACAACCTGGGCCGGGAAAAAGGTGACTGCGATGACAGATCCGGCACTGATATTGCGCATGCCGCCGCTGTATGTTAAGGTCACGATCATGCCGCGGTCAAGATGGAACAAAGCGCCGATCAGCCAGCTTAATAAATAGCCGCAAGCCGAAATGAACAGCACAGTCAGGATAATAAACAGCACATGGGCATCCATTCCCCTGAGGTACGGCGATACGACCCCGCCGTTGATCATGACGACAAGAAACATGCCGATTTTGGAAAACGGAGAAAGCACTGAAGCAGCCTTCCGCTGGGTTTCGAGCTGTGTAAACTGGCTGAACAGGATGCCGAGCAAAGACGGGATGACGATCATCGTAAAAAGATCTTGCATGAGCGGCCAAACCTCAATATGTACATTCTTACCGACAAACAAGAGCAAAGTAAGCGGCACAACAACCGGCGAAAGCAGGGTATCTATCAAAATGACCGTTAAAACAAGCGGGATATTCCCTTTTTGCATCATGACCCATACAAAGCTTGTCACACCTGTCGGAATGGCGGCCGAAAGCAAAAACCCGGTTGTTGTCAGCGGGTGCCCGGGAAAGAGTAAATGCCCCGTTCCGTACGCAAACAAGGGCATAAAAAGGTGCAACACCCCTAGAGCAAGCAAAACCGGGAACGGATGGCGGACAACCGCACCGAGCTGCTTAAAGGTTGAGCCGATGCTCCCTGTAAAAGTCATAAAAGCAAACAGCCACGGCACTAAAAATAAAAGGCCCGTCAACCGGTGCCCGAGTACCATCCCGATGATCAAGCTTCCCGGGATAAAAACCGGCATCATTTTGCCAAGGAAACGGTTTGCGCGATCAAAAAACGAAAAACACACAAAAATTCCTTCTTTTCCAAAAAATAAAAACCCTCTTTTTCTAAAGAGGGAAAGGAGTGGAATGAGCCCCGGACGTGCCGTTCTTGCAATCCTCTGTTTTGATCCCGCTCTCGAGCAGGTGGGTGCCCTGCACCAGGCTTTATGCGTCCCCGCAAAGGGCATGCACGCCGTCTGGTGACTCCGGGCCCCCGATAATGAAGTGTTCGGTCAAAACGATAGGAACATATACGAACACCCCAGGACTCATTCAACTTGTTTATATCATAGCATTTTTTTCACCCGTTTTCAAACGAAAAAAGGCTCGCAGGCGGTCCGCATTTTTCCCGTTCTTACGGGATAGCGGCAGCGGACGCGTTTCTTCGTGAAGCGGCTGGAAAAATTTTACGCCGCCTTTTTCCGGGTTTTGATCTCATTTTTTTGCTTTTAATTTCAATTGCAGCTCATCCAGCTGCGCCTCGCTGACCGCGCCCGGTGCATTCGTCAGCAGGCAGCTGGCGCTGGCTGTCTTCGGAAATGCAATCGTGTCGCGCAAGTTGCTGCGGCCGGCAAGGAGCATGACAATCCGGTCAAGGCCGAGTGCGATGCCCCCGTGCGGCGGCGTGCCATAATCAAACGCATCAAGCAAAAAGCCGAACTGGGACTGTGCCTGCTCTTTTGAAAAGCCGAGCGCCTTAAACATTTTTTCCTGGACATCCCGTTTATAAATCCGGAGCGATCCGCCGCCGAGTTCATACCCGTTCAATACAATATCATAGGCCTGCGCCTTTACGCTTGCCGGGTCGGTTTCCAGCTTCTCAATATCTTCTTCAAACGGCATCGTGAACGGATGATGTGCCGCCGTATAACGCCCTGCATCTTCGTCATATTCCAAAAGCGGCCAGTCCGTCACCCACAGGAAGTTGAATTTCGACTCGTCAATCAGGCCGAGTTCTTTGCCGAGCTTGTTTCTTAGCGCCCCGAGCGCATCGGCGACGACTGATTTTTTATCCGCCACAAACAACAGCAAATCGCCCGTTTCTGCATTTGTAGCAGCCGCTAATTGCGATTGTTCCGCTTCTGTAAAAAATTTTGCGATCGGGCCCTTTAACCCTTCGTTTTCCGCTTTCAGCCAGGCAAGGCCTTTCGCGCCGTAACGTGCGGCAAATTCGCCGAGCGCGTCGATGTCTTTTCTCGAATATTTGCTTGCCGCGCCCTTTGCATTGATCGCTTTTACTTGCCCGCCCGAGGTAACGGCAGATGCGAACACTTTAAAACCGGCGTTTTGGACGATTTCGGAGACGTCCACCAGTTCCATGCCAAAGCGGGTGTCCGGTTTATCCGATCCGTACCGGTTCACGGCTTCCTCGTAGGTCAGCCTCGGCAGCGGCGTTTCGATATCGATGTTTTTCACTTCTTTCATCAGCCGTTTGATCATTTTTTCTGTCATGGTCAAAATGTCTTCCTGGCTCATGAAACTCGTTTCAATATCAATTTGCGTAAATTCCGGCTGCCTGTCTGCACGCAAGTCTTCATCACGGAAACAGCGAGCAATCTGGTAATAGCGGTCAAAACCGGAGATCATCAAAAGCTGCTTAAACAATTGCGGCGACTGCGGCAAGGCGTAAAATTCGCCAGGATGCACCCGGCTCGGCACGAGATAATCGCGGGCGCCTTCCGGGGTGCTTTTTGTCAAAACCGGGGTTTCAACATCGATAAACCCTTCTTCATCGAGAAAGCCTCTAATTGATTTTGTAATCGCATGGCGCATTTTCATCGTTTCAAACATGACCGGGCGCCGCAAGTCGAGGTAACGGTATTTCAGGCGCACATCTTCCGCCACGCCCGTCTCGTTTTCAATCATAAACGGCGGGGTTTTTGCATTGTTGATGATCGCAAGGCGGTCGGCCTGAATTTCAATTTTGCCCGTTTTTAAGTTCGGATTTACCGTATTTTCGGAACGGGCGATGACTTTCCCCTCTACTTCGAGCACATACTCGTTCCGGACTTTTTCCGCAAGTTTAAAAGCTTCTTCAGAGACCGCCGTATTAAATACAATTTGGACGATACCGGCACGGTCGCGCAAATCGATGAAAATGAGGCCGCCCAAGTCGCGCCTTCTCTGCACCCATCCTTTCAGCACCACTTTTTCGCCAATCTGTTGTTCCGTCACATCACCGCAATAGTAAGAACGTCCTTCCATCATGCTTCCCCCCTGTTTGCCATATCTTTAAAAGCTGTAATAAACCCTTCAAGCGGCAGTTCTTTTTGTTCGCCTGTCGCCATATTTCTGACGCTTGCTTTCCCGGCCCGCAGCTCCTCTTCGCCGATGACCGCAACAAATGCGGCTTTCACCCGGTCCGCCGCTTTAAACTGTGCCTTCACTTTGCGTCCCAAATAATCCTGGTCAGCTGAGAATCCGGCACTTCTTAATGCCTGGAGCAATTTAAAAGCAGCCGGTTTCGTCTCCTCGCCGATCGCGACCACATAGCAGTCCGTCCTGTGGCCAACAGGAAGTTCGATGCCTTCCGCGTCCAGTGCCGCAAGCAGCCGTTCAATGCTTAAGGCAAACCCGATCCCCGGCGTTTCCGGCCCGCCCATTTCCTCAACAAGGCCGTTGTAACGCCCGCCGCCGCAAAGGGTGGTGATCGCGCCGAATCCCTCCGCATTGCTCATAATTTCAAAACAAGTATGCACATAGTAATCAAGGCCGCGCACAAGCCCGGGGTCGATTTCATAAGGGATGCCGAGCGTGCCAAGAAACTGCAAAACTTTATCAAAATAAGCTTTTGATGCATCATTTAAATAATCCAAAATGGATGGCGCTGTTTTCATGAGCGGATGGTCATGATCTTTTTTGCAGTCAAGAATACGCAGCGGATTTTGTTCAAGGCGTTTTTGGCAGTCCGCGCAAAACTCCCCGATATGCGGTTTGAAATGATCAATAAGCGCTTCCCGGTGCCTGAGCCGGCTTTCTTTATCGCCGAGGCTGTTGATCACAAGTTTGACATTTTTTAAACCAAGCTGTTTGTAAATATCCATTGCGAGCGCAATGACTTCGGCATCGATGGCCGGGTCTTCGCTTCCGAGCGCTTCAACGCCGAACTGGACAAACTGACGGAAGCGCCCTGCTTGCGGCCGTTCATAACGGAACATCGGGCCGTTATAATACAGTTTGACCGGCTGAACCGCGTTTCCGAACATTTTATGCCCGATAAAGGAACGGACGACCGGCGCTGTTCCCTCCGGCCGCAGTGTCAGGCTGCGCCCGCCCCTGTCATCGAATGTGTACATCTCTTTTTGGACAATATCCGTCGTGTCCCCGACCCCTTTTTGGAAAAGCTCGGTATATTCGAAAATCGGTGTCCGGATTTCCCGGTACTGATAGTTTTCACATATTTTTTTTGCGGTGTTCTCAATATAATTCCATTTTTCCACCTCGCCGGGCAGGATGTCCTGCGTGCCGCGCGGAATTTGAACGGTCATGCTGTACTCCTCCTTCTATTGCTAAAAAATGATGGGTTTCCCTCTTCATTCTAATATGAAAACGAGTATCCTCCTTCCCAGTCAATGTTTATGTAAAATAAAAAACCCCCGGTCCCTTGTCTTATAAACAAGGGACGAGAGTTGAATTCCCGTGGTGCCACCCTAATTGAAGCGTCTGCTTCCACTTTTACAGTTAACGCCTGTAACGCCCGTCCCTACTGGATTTCCGTTCAGGACAGAACCTACAAAGTGTTCGTTCATTAAGCCGTTGTGCAGAAATGTTTTCAGCCCGGGACATTTCCTCTCTTTTCACACGGATCTTAATTACTCTTCTTTGTCATCGGTTTTGCCAATTTTACCATCTATTTTTATTATGTTACGCGTGGCACCGGCTGTTGTCAAGGCTGCCGGCAAAGTTTTTCCCCGATCTGCGTTCAGCGCCTGAAAAAGTTCGTTTTCCGCGGATCGGGTCTTTCATTATGAGCGCCCCAGTTTCTTTTTCAAAAGTTTCAGGTCCCCTTTTGAAAGTTCAGTTTCAATCGCTGATTCAGCGTTGAACGCTTCCTGTCCGGCACTTCCCGGATCCTGGAAATTAACGCCGTAAATTTGATTAAATGCATTACCGGCTGTCCTATTTTTATCCGCTGCTCTCAATGCCGTTCACTCCTTCTCGTTCCATCCTTTCTATTTTTCCCTTTTTTATTTTTTCTTACCCGCAAAAAGGAGTTTTTTTACGGAGCGCGAATAACAAATAGTGGACAATTTTCCGGACAGGGATGAGGGGTGGAGATGTGAAAAAACTTTTTTTCCGGCTGTTTTTCCTGGTGCTCTTTTTTCTGATTGCACCCGGCGTGATCCATGCGGGGGCGGAAGAGGCCGGGACGGTAACGGTGACGCATGCGGCTGTCTACATCCGCAGCGGGCCCGGGGTGTCCTACCCGATCGCAGGCAAAGCAGCCAAAAACGACACGTACACGGTTCTTCAAAAAGACGGGGATTGGTTTCAAATCCGCCTCCCGCAAGGAAATACAGGCTGGATTGCGGGCTGGCTTGTGGAAACAGGCACCCCTTCCGCAAAACAATCAAAACAAGGAAAAATCACCGCTGACCGCCTGCGCATTAGAAAAGCGCCGGACCAGTCTGCCGCAATCGTTGGCACGCTTGAAAAAAATGCCGTAGTCACGGTTACCAGGGCAGAAGGCGGCTGGGTTTATATTGAAAGCGGCAATGTTTCAGGCTGGGCAGACAGCCAGTATGTACAGACGGAAAAAAACAAAAACGCCGGGAAAACGGCGGAAAACAACGTAAGCGCCGCAATTGTTGCCGCCACAAGCCTGAATATCCGCCGGTCTCCTTCGCTTCAAAGCGGAACGGTAGCGACAGTAACGTACGGGACGAGACTTGAAATTACCGGAACCGACCACGGCTGGTATGAAGTGGAACTGGAAGACGGCACGCACGGATGGGTCGCAGGCTTCTATGTGACGCGCGAAAGCCAGGCAAAGCGCAGCAGTGAAGCAGAAGTGACCCTCCATTCCGGCACAAACCTTTACAAAAGGCCCCAATCCGGCTCGGACACGGTGGGAACCGCCAAGGCCGGAGACCGGTTTCCCATCGTTTCAGAAATGGACGGCTGGTATAAAATCAGGCTGGAAAGCGGCACTTCAGCCTATATTTCGGCAAAAGCCGCCCAAAAAAGTGATACGGCTGTAAAAAAAGGAATCAAGGGAAAGACGATTGTGCTTGACCCCGGTCACGGCGGAACGGATAACGGCACAACCGGCGCTTACGGCACGCTCGAAAAACTGGTGACGTTAAAAACGGCGAATGCCCTGTACGAAAAGCTGAAAAAAGCGGGCGCCCGGGTCATTTTAACCCGGAACAGCGATACGTACGTATCTTTGTCGGAAAGAACCGCCATCAGCAATACAAATCATGCCGATGCTTTTGTCAGCATTCATTTTGACAGCGCTGAAGATTCCCATACGCGCGGGCATACGACGTATTATTATCATGCGCAGGACTATGATTTCGCAAGGCTTGTCAATAACCAGATCACAAGCCGGCTCGGCACCGTTGACAGGGGCGTAAAATTCGGGGATTTCCATGTTATCCGTGAAAATACCCAGCCTGCCATTTTGCTTGAACTCGGTTATTTGAGCAGTCCGGCTGAAGAAAAGCATATCGTGGAGAAGTCTTTTCAAACGAAGGCAGTGGCCGGCATTTATAACGGGTTAAAAGCTTATTTTCAGTAAGAAAATGCCGGGGCATCCCCGGCATTTTTTTATTTCTTAATATTTGGCTGCGGCATTGCGCGTTTGATAAAGAACGACAAAATTAACGCAAACGCTGCGATCCCGGTCGCGACGAAAAAGGCATCGTTTATGCCGCTGATCGTCGCATTCACAACCGATTTTTGATACACAATAGAGGAGCCGAGCACCTGCCCGTACTGGGAAGGCAGCCCGGAAGCATGGGCCAGGCCCTGCCCGATGGCCGCGATTTTAGCAGACACATACGGGTTGATATTTGCATAGGCATTGACGTAGTTTGCCGTATGGAAATCGGCACGGGTGGACATGACGGTTACGAGAAATGCCGTTCCGAGACTTCCGGCAACCGTACGGGCGGTGTTGGCCGCAGCCGTCCCGTGGCTGGTCATATGAATCGGCAGCTGGTTCATCCCTTCGGTCATGATCGTCATCATAATGAAAGACATCCCGAAGCTGCGCAAAACATACAAGAATAACAAGTGGCCGTAGGAGGTCGTCATCGACAGCTTCGTAAATTCGTAAGTTGTCCAGACGGTGATAATCAAGCCGAAGACAGCGAGCGGTCTTGCCCCCAACTTGTCAAACAGCCAGCCGGATATCGGCGACATAATCCCCATGACGATCGCCCCCGGCAGCATCAGCAAACCGGAATCAAGCGCAGTAAACCCGCGGATGTTTTGCAAATAAATCGGCAGCAAAATCATCCCGGCAAACATCGCCATATTCACTACCATGCTGACAATCGTCGTTAAAGCAAAGATATCATATTTGAATACACGCAAATCAAGCATCGGTTTTTCCGTCGTTAATTCTCGCCATACGAACAAAACAAGCGAGATAACGGCAATGATCAGGGAAATGACAACTTGTTTGCTGCTCCAGCCGTCATTCCCGGCTTCACTGAATCCGTACAGCAAAAAGCCGAAACCGAGCGTGGAGAAGATAATACCCGGAATATCGATTTTCGGGTTTGTCGTTTTCATGACATCTTTCATCCATGCCAAAGTGACAAAAATATCAATCACGCCGAACGGAATGACAATCCAGAACAAAATATGCCAGTCGTAATGGCCGACCAGCCACCC
Source organism: Weizmannia sp. WK01 (assembly GCF_025905465.1). Classification (NCBI taxonomy): domain Bacteria; kingdom Bacillati; phylum Bacillota; class Bacilli; order Caryophanales; family Bacillaceae; genus Heyndrickxia; species Weizmannia sp. WK01. Next base: position 2,214,244 of record NZ_CP109616.1, read on the forward strand.
TGACAATGTCGGGCCGATCGCCGGGGCGAAAATCATGGCAACCCCCATCATTCCCATCGCGCTGCCGCGTTTTTCTGGCGGGAAGATGGTTAAGAACACCGTCATCATCAACGGCATGATGATCCCGGCACCGGAAGCCTGGACAATGCGCCCGAGCATCAGAATCGAGAAGTTTGTCGAAATGGCGCACAAAACCGATCCGGCCGTAAAGAGGGAAACGGCTGTAATCAGCATTTTCCGCGTGCCCCATTTACTGATCATAAATGCCGTAACCGGAACAAGAATCCCGTTTACAAGCATATATCCGGTTGACAGCCATTGCACCGTATTCGCCGTCACATTCAAGTCGTTCATAATATGCGGAATGGCGACATTCAAAAGTGTTTGGTTCAAAATCGCCACAAATGCCCCGAGCATCATCGCAAAAACAATTTTCCCCCTGCCGTGTTCTTCCTCCACTTCCGGGGGAACGGCAGCTCGCCCGGGTGCTTCAGCCGGACGTTTTTCGTCGTCCGTACGAGCGCGGCGCGTTTCCATTTTTTCAGGCTCTGCCGCCAATCCTTCATCTGTTTTTGCCGGCACCTGCGTTTCCGCTTTTTCAGGCGGCGCAGGCATTGTTTCCATTTCCGGCGCCCGCTTGTCAAGAAGCGGGCTTTCCATCTTTTTCTTTCTTCCCCTGTTCCTTAATATGAGATTCAGGATAAGAAGGACAATGACCGATAAAAGAACATAACCTGCGATAAATTTTCCCATCGGATTCACCTACTTATGAATGCGCACAGTCACGTTCATGCCCGGAACCAGGTCCAGCCCGCCATAGCTGTCAAGTTTGACTTTAACAGGAATGACCTGTGTTTCTTTCGTATAATTGCCTGAGCTTCTGTCTGTCGGCATAAGAGAGAACGTGCTGGCAGCCGCTTTTCCGATTGAATCGACGGTTCCTGTCAGTTTGGTGTTCGGATAGGCATCCACATACACGTCAACGTCCTGGCCGGTTTTCACGTCATTAAGATCTGTTTCTTTTACTTCAGCAGTGACATACAAGTCGTCCAAATCATAGCTTTGTGCAAGTGTTGTACCGGCTGCCACATACGTATTCGCAACCGCGGAATTTTTTACGATCGTGCCGTCTGCCGGCGCTTTAATATCCATTTTCACCGTATTGGCGCCGTTTTGTACTTCAACGGTACCGACTTTATCCCCTTTGGTAAATGCCTTGCCTTCCTTACCGTCCCATGAAACGAGTTTGCCGGTTGCAGGGGAAGCGATGGTGACCGACTGGCCGTCAATATAGGCGTTATCGGTTGTGACATAGCTGACCGAGCGGTTGTAAAAATAATATCCGGTAAAACCGCCGCCAACGAGAATAACAAGAATAATAATATTGATCAAAATCATCCGTCTTGCGCTCATAAAAAGTTTACTCCTCCTCAGATGTTAAAATTTCCAGCATTTCGTTGTGGAGCCTTAACAGATTTTCCAACTCCGCTCCGTAACGTTCTGTGATCAGGTACATTTTTTGTTTCAGTACTGTATTGCCGCCCATAAACGCTTTGAGCCTGCTTTTCCCCTTTTCGGTCAGACAGAGGACAACGGCTCTCCGGTCATCCTTGGATGATACCCTGTTGACAAATTCCTGCTGGACAAGCCGGTCAACAATGCCGCTGACTGTGCTGTTCGTTAAATAGAGGCTTTCCGCCAGCTCATTTAATCGCATATTGGGATGAAGCGCGATGGCTTTTAGCGCAAACATTTGCATCGCGGTCAAGCCATGCTGTTCCGCCTCTTTTTCGGCCAAACGTAAAATGGCTTTATTCAGCCTGAAAAGCGATTGTAACAATTCATATGAACCGTTCTCCATGTATCCCCCTTCCTTTAGCCCTTAAATGATTCTTTGCGAAATAATTCGCATCCGAATGATTAACGCTATCTATCTTTGCATATCCAAAGTACAATTGTCAACTATATTACACTAAAACTTTTTTGGAAACGTTTTTGCTTTTCAAAAAGAAAAAACCCCGAATGATCAGGGTTTTGGCTGCTTATTTGCTTTCCAAAAGGAGGCTGTTTGTCGTAAATCCAACGCCATGATGCTCACTTCGGCTGTTTATTGACTTTCCAAAATGAGCGTAACCGGCCCGTCATTTGTCAGCCGGACATCCATCATCTCCCCGAATCTGCCGGTTTCGACATGGACACCCTTTTCTTCCAGCTTCTGATTAAACAGATGGTAAAGCTGTTCTGCCTGTCCGGGCTTTGCCGCCGCCATAAAATTCGGGCGCCGCCCTTTCCGGCAATCGCCGTACAAAGTAAACTGGGAAACCGACAAGATTTCCCCTCCGGTATCCAAAAGCGACAAATTCATTTTTCCCTGTTCATCTTCAAACACACGGAGATGGACGATTTTTTCGGCGAGATAGACTACATCTTTTTCGGTATCTTCGTGCGTTACGCCGACGAGGAGGACAAAGCCTTTTGTAATGCTTCCTGCCACTTCCCCGCCAACAGTGACGCACGCTTCCTTACTGCGCTGCAAAACAACCCGCATTTTTCTGACTCCTTTAACTCATGATCCTTCTGACTGAATAAATATCCGGAATATGTTTAATTCTTTCCACGACTCGGTGCAAATGGCTAATGTTCTGAATGGAAATTGACATGATAATCGTGGCCATTTTGTTGCGGTCACTGCGCCCGCTGACGGCCGAAATATTCGTTTTCGTTTCATTGACCACCTGCAGAACTTCATTGAGCAGGCCGCGGCGGTCGTATCCGGTAATCTCAATGTCGACATTATACTCTTTCCGGTCGGCCGCATCCGTCTCCCATTCGACCGGAATGAGCCGGCTTTGCGCCTCTTCGTTCTGCACGTTTGGACAGTCAGCGCGGTGGACGGAAACGCCTCTGCCTTTTGTGATAAAACCGACAATTTCATCACCCGGCACTGGATTGCAACATTTCGAAAGGCGGATCAGCAAATTGTCGACGCCCTTCACGGTTACGCCTGCATCCTTTTTCCGGTGCTTTGCGGCCGGTTTCTGCTCGGAGACAATCTCCTTAATCGCTTCTTCGGAGTCCCGCTGCTTCCGCCATTTTTCTGTCAGCCGGTTGGCGATTTGGCTTGCGGTAATCCCGTTGTACCCGACAGCAGCGTACATGTCGTCTTCATTGGCAAAATTAAATTTTTCGGCAACTCGTTTGATATTGTCGGCTGCCATCACTTCTTTGACATCGAATTCCATCGCCCGGATTTCTTTTTCCACCATCTCGCGGCCTTTTTCAATATTTTCTTCTTTCCGCTGGCGTTTGAAAAACTGGCGGATTTTGTTTTTCGCCTGTGATGTCTGGGCAAGGTTCACCCAGTCGAGGCTCGGCCCGTATGAGTGTTTTGAAGTGAGAATTTCGACAATATCGCCAGTTTTTAACTGGTAATCGAGCGTCACCATCTTGCCGTTGACTTTCGCGCCGATTGTCTTGTTGCCGATTTCCGAGTGGATCCGGTAGGCAAAATCAATCGGGACGGACCCGGACGGCAGTTCAATGACGTCCCCCTTTGGCGTAAAGACAAACACCATATCGGAAAACAGGTCGATTTTCAGTGATTCCATGAATTCTTCCGCATTATTGGTGTCATTTTGAAATTCGAGAATTTCGCGGAACCATGACAATTTTTTCTCAAAAGACGTTTTCTCATTAACCGTTTTGCCTTCTTTATATGCCCAGTGTGCGGCAACCCCGTATTCGGCAATGCGGTGCATTTCAAACGTCCGGATCTGCACTTCAAGCGGTTCGCCTTTTGGCCCGATCACCGTCGTATGGAGCGACTGGTACATGTTCGGCTTTGGCATCGCAATATAGTCTTTAAACCGGCCCGGCATCGGTTTCCAGCATGTATGGATGACACCGAGCACGGCATAGCAGTCTTTGATGCTTTTGACAATAATCCTTACGGCAAGCAAGTCGTAAATTTTGTTAAATTGCTTATGCTGCTGGACCATTTTCCGGTAAATCGAGTAAATATGCTTCGGTCTGCCGGAAATTTCTGATTTGATATGGATATCCGCAAGCCGTTCCTTCACTTCTTCAATGACATTTTGCAGGTACTGTTCACGCTCGGCGCGCTTCCGCTTCATCAAATTCACAATCCGGTAATATTGCTGGGGATTTAAATAACGGAGCGAGGTGTCCTCAAGCTCCCATTTGATGGCGGAAATGCCGAGGCGGTGGGCGAGCGGCGCAAAAATTTCGAGCGTTTCATTCGCGATCCGCCGCTGCTTTTCGGGGGGAAGATGTTTCAATGTACGCATATTGTGCAGCCGGTCCGCGAGTTTGATCAAAATGACGCGGATATCCTGCGCCATCGCGACAAACATTTTCCGGTGGTTTTCCGCCTGCTGCTCTTCATGCGATTTATACTTAATTTTCCCGAGTTTCGTCACCCCGTCAACAAGCATCGCCACTTCATCGTTAAATTCTTCACGAAGCTCGTCAAGTGTCACATCTGTATCTTCCACAACGTCATGCAGAAAACCTGCTGCAACCGTTGAAGGATCCATCTCCAAATCCGCCAGTATCCCGGCAACCTGAATCGGGTGAATGATATACGGCTCCCCCGATTTGCGCTTCTGGCCTTCATGCGCTTTACTGGCGAACGCACAGGCATGCCGCACCATTTCAACATGTTCGTCGTTTAAATATTGTTTTGTCCTCTCAATGACGTCCTCGGCGGTCATTATTCGGTCATTCGCCATAAAAAAATCACCTTTAAACTGGAATATATGAATTGATGATTGCAATATCATATTGACATTATTATCATGAAAAAAAAGAAGATTGTAAAGTAAATGACACAGAATGGAAGAAATTTGGCGAAAACAGCCGGTTTTTCCCAGTACGGACAAAACCGGCCCGTCATTTCATCCGGATGAAGGATAAATAAAGAAACCGACAATTTTGCCGATTTCCTTACAATTTATTCATTCTCGTATTCCATCAGGGTGAGGATATCATAGCCCTTCAGTTTATCTCGGCCGTGCAAATAATTCAATTCAATTAAAAAAGCAAGGCCGGCTACAACCCCGCCCAGTTCTTCAACGAGCCGGACGGTTGCTTCCATCGTGCCGCCTGTTGCCAAAAGATCGTCCGTAACCAAAACGCGCTGGCCCGGCCTGATCGCATCTTTATGGATCGTGAGCACCGCTTTTCCGTATTCGAGATCATATTCCGCACGGATCGTTTCCCGCGGCAGTTTGCCTTCTTTGCGGACCGGGGCAAAGCCGACGCCAAGTTCGTATGCGACCGGGCAGCCGATAATAAAGCCGCGCGCCTCAGGGCCGACCACGAGATCAATCTGTTTGTCTTTCGCATACTGGACGATCTGGTCCGTCGCATATTTAAACGCATCCCCGTTATTCATCAAAGGCGTCACATCCTTAAACATCACGCCTTTTTTAGGCCAGTCCGGGACGAGTGCAATATATTGTTTTAAATCCATTTTGCTGTTTCCTCCTCATACTGTACAGCAGGCTTGATCATTTGGTCAAACCACATCTTCAGCTCCTGGAAAGATGAGTACAGCAGGTCCTTTTCCATTTGATATTGTGCTAGTTTTTTTTGATACGTAAGAGATTCCTTTAAATCGCGTTTTTGTTTGGCTGCTTTCAGGGAAATAAATCCATCCTTTATTGTAACAAAATCAAGTTCAAAAAACACCTGCGAAATAAAATCGATGGTATTTCTCGACCAGCCGCGATAAGCCGCCAGCTCATCCCCGTGCTGCTTTAGGTTGAACGTTTTCCTTTTTGCAAGAAAAGCGTAAAACCATTTAAAATGTTCGCGTGTCGGGAACGTGCTGAAAAAGTGGTTCCCGGCATGGTAAAAATACGCATAAATCCTGGCCGGCGAACCGCCCTCAAGCAGTGCCGCCATCATCCGCGGGCCTTTCGGAAGATCCAGAAACACAATGTTTTTATTTGAAGGATCAAATGCCCTTGCCTCTTCCATTGTCGCAACCGACACAAGGCGGACGGAAAAATCCGGCAGCGGCAGGTTCCGCAATGTTTCTTTTTGGAAGACAACAAAAGCCTGGTCTTCTTCCGGGACGTACCGTGCCCATTGCTTTAAAGGCCTGTTGCCCCTGAAATCAAACAATTGCCAGTTTGTGATTTTGATATCCTTCACCATCATTTGCGGCTTACGGATATTGTTCCATTCGTTGATGGACAGCTCCCCGACAACCGATATGCAGGCAGAAGGGGAAATATGCGGGGCAAGATTCCCGAGCCCGAAGCCGATCCCATCGAGCGTTGTGCCGTTTTTAGAAAGCGTCAATTTCAAATGTTTCCCGTCTGCGCCGATCGCCCGGATTTGCGGGCATTCGGCCCCGTCCAGCAACAGAAGCGGCTTCGGATTCGCCGTGCCAAACGGCGAGAGCAATGCCATTTCGCGGATCGCTTCCATCCCCGCTTCTTCTATGGAAATTTCAGCGCTGATGTTCGTAACCGGCACAAACATCTCGTCCGGCAATGCCGCGGCCTGTTCGTTCAGCCGGCGCCGCAGTTCCTCCACATCGGATAAAGAAAGCGTCATCCCCGCCGCCATCGGATGCCCGCCAAAATGCGGCAAAATATCCCTGCATTTCGATAATTCGTTAAACATATGGAAGCCGTCAATGCTGCGCGCCGATCCTTTTGCCAGCCCTGTTTCCGGGTCAAAGCTGAGCACAATCGCAGGCCGGTAAAAGCGTTCTGTAAGGCGCGAGGCGGCAATGCCGATTACGCCGGCATTCCAGCCTTCTTTCCCGACAACAAGGACACGCGCCCCCTTTTCCACTTCTTCTTCCACCAGTTCGATTGCTTCATTTGTCATGTCGTTTACGATTTTTTGCCGTTCTTTATTGAGCCCGTCAATCGTTTCAGCGAGCATCCCGGCTTCTTCTGTGTCTTCGGTCATTAGCAGTTCCGCTGCCGGTGCCGCATGCTGCAGGCGCCCGGCTGCATTTAAGCGGGGGGCGAGCACAAAGCCGATGGTTTCTTCATTGATCTCTTCCTGGCGGATATCCGCACACCGGCACAGCGCCACAAGCCCCGCCCGCTTTGTCGTTCTCAACCGTTTGATGCCGTTTATGGCAATCAGCCGGTTTTCGTCCAGAAGCGGCACAAGATCCGCGACCGTCCCGATAGCGGCCAAATCTTCAAGCTGTTCCGGCACTTTGCCGTACAGCGCATGGGCGACTTTAAAAGCGACGCCTGCGCCCGACAGTTCCCGGAACGGGTATGTACTTTCCGGATGCTTCGGATGGACGATGGCAAAGGCTTCCGGCAATACCGGCCCAGGTTCGTGATGGTCCGTAATAATGAGCGTGATCCCGAGTTCGCGGGCCACTTCCGCTTCGTGGACAGCGGCAATACCGGTATCAACGGTAATGATTAGCTGAAAACCCTCTTCAGCCGCCCGGCGGAAAGCCGCTTCATTTGGCCCATACCCTTCTTTAAACCGGTCCGGGATATAAAATTCAGCATGGGCGCCAAGATCGTTTAAAGCGGCCATCATGATGGCAGTACTCGTTACGCCGTCCGCATCGTAATCGCCGAAGACGAGAACCGGTTCTTCTTTTTTAATCGCTTCGCGGATGCGGGCCGCTGCTTTTTCCATATCATGCAGCAAAAACGGATCATAATACGCTAGCCCTTCATGGAATAAAAAAGACCGCGCTTCTTCAACATCCGTTATGCCGCGGTTTACAAGCAATTTTGAAACAAGTGGCGAAACGTTCAATTGTTGCGAGATCGTTGCGGCTGCTTTTGGATCCATTTCCGGCACCCGCCATCTTGTTCTTGACTGCAGCATATCTCCACCTCTTTCACAATACTTTATTATAACGTTTCGGCGGAAAACTGTCATTACAAAAAATGCAGGCGTATGTGTCAAGTTTTTCTCGACAAGGTTTAAATATCGGGTATTCCAAGACACTCTTTTTGTACACTTTCGGCTACCGTGCTTTACTTGCTCGGTGTAATTTTCGGAAAAGATGTAATATTTCCGTATAAAGATGGATAACGGGGATGTTGAGGCGCGCGAAATTCACTCGCTTTCCGCGGGCGGCCGGCGAGCCTCCTCGCTCGTACCTCGCTGCGGGGTCTTTCCTGGCTCGCTTTTCCCGCAGGAGTCTCGTAAATTTCGCGCGCCTCAACGATCAGTCCCCACTGAGCCAGGCTTAAAACGAAAGCTCTAATATTTTGCTTAAATGTCCCATTGCCGATGAACTGCTTGAATGCAGGGCAACTGATCCGTGCTTTACGCCCACTGACGGGCGTACAGGCTGCTTGAGTAGTTGAGACATCCTGATGAATTGTTTCAAGTTCCGTTGCTTTCTCTCGCTTCTTGAACGGTGTTTCAGATAGGCTTCTCTCAATGTCCCATTGAGTATGCCTTGTTTGATTTTCACCATGGCTTCTGCGCCAAGTTCACTCCAATGCATGCCCCTTTTTTTCATCCTGAAGGAGATATGCCTTTGATTCGATTCCATCGCTCCTAGGCCTCTCGCACCTTCCGGCACGTTTTTCACCCTGTCTCTCCAGTCAAAAATGCGGTCCCAGTTTTTCAAGATATACGAACGGAATTCCTTGATTTTCTTGAGAGCCTTTTTATCCGTCAAGGTGCTTTCGTGCGTATCCAAATATAACGTGAATTGGTCCAGGTCATGCGTTCTAATCGCTTTTCTAATTTGCTCCTTGATCTCGCTCTTTCCGCCCCCAAATGTCCTTATGATGGCTTGTGCAACGTGGTAGGTATCCAGCTGGTTGAGCACCGGAAATTCCGACTGTGAGAAAGCTGTTTGAAACCGTTCAGCTGTGTATCCCGCACCTCCATCACTGTTTGTAATGACATGCGTTTTTTCGAGGGAGTAGGTGTTGGCAGCTGTGGCTTGGACTTCATCCCAAAATGTCTGAATGTCTTCCGTCGTCATGATGACTGTGGGCTGACGCAGGGAGACCCTTTTACCATTGGTTTCCCATCCCTCATAGAGAATGGCGTGGTGGACTTCCATACTCTGTTTCTTTTTTAGTCCCCGAACGAATACACCATCTGCTTCAGAAAACAGGTAGTCTACCTTCTTCCCCTCAGGCAGGGAAACAGCTATTTCTAGCTCTTCTACAAGTGCCTTATCGGCTTCCGCCTGAGTTTTCCCTACGTGTTTTACCATGTTCCCTACAGTTGTGTGACTAAGACTCACTGCTGTCCACTCTTTTAAAATATCAGCTACTTCCCGATAGGTGTTCTCACTTGCCAACTCTGCCACCTTTAATTCCACTAACGGGCTGTATCGTTGGTGTGGTACCAGCCCTAACCATTCATCCAGAGGATAATGGGAATTTCCTCTCTTGTCATGCATTAATGAGCGTTTAAAGGTCACACTTCCAAATAGAAACTGAATGTTTCTGTTATCACTCCGGCAGTACACCCAGCCCTCCTCTAACTTCTCCTGTTTAATTGTTTTATCTAACTCTTCAAATATTTCCCCAACCCATTGTGTAAAAGCCTTCTGCATCAGAAGTTTAAGCTGTTCTTCAAATTCGATAAGACTCTTTGTATCCTTTAATAATCCAGCAATTATTGATATAATATCCATGGGAAGACCTCTCTCTCTAGATGTTCATCTTGAAGTGTACAATTAGATGATAGAGCGTCTTCCCATTTTTTTCCACTCATTTGCCCCTTCGAGTAAAATTTTACACATACAATGCAGGCATTTCGCCTGCATTTTTCTTATACTTGCGGTTCATCCGCGCGGGTACGCCGCGCTTTTTGAATGATGATGGCGCCATGTTTTTTCAGTTGCCGTTTTTTCAGTACAAACCAGATTTGTGCGGCAATGAAAACAGACGAGTATGTCCCGGTAATTAACCCGACAATCAGCGCGATAGAGAAATTGCGGATCGATTCGCTGCCGAAAATGGCCAAGGCCACGGACGTCATCAGCACGGTCAAAACGGTATTGACCGACCGGGCCAGTGTCTGGCGGATCCCGGCATTGACAATATCATGGATTTCCTTCGCGGTTTTAATTTTCCGCCGCCGGTTTAAATTGTCGCGGATCCGGTCGAATGTGACAATCGAGTCGTTGATGGAATAACCGACAATCGTCAGGACCGCCGCAATGAATGTGACATCGACCTCAAGCCTTGTGATGCTGAAAAAGGCGATCATGAAAAAGGCGTCATGGAAGAGTGCGACGATGGAGGCAACCCCCATTCTCCATTCAAACCGGAAGGCCACGTAAATAATGATGCCGACTGCCGCCAACAGCAAAGAATAAACGGCGCTTAAGGCCAACTCTTTCCCGACTGTCGGCGAAACGGAGCTGATGCTCGGGCTCTTCCCGTATTTTTCTGTAAAATACTGGTTGATTTGCGTGCTCTTCTCTTTACCGCTGAACGAGCCTTTCACCCGGATCACGGCATGATGCCGGTTGGTCCCCTGCATCACAATATCTTCCGATTTCAAATGCAGATGGTCAAGGTCGCGCTGAATCTCCTGCTGGCTGAGCGCATGATTTGAACTGACTTCAATGCGCGTCCCGCTCGAAAAATCAATGCTCAGATTCAATTTGAAAACAGAAAGGAGAATAAACCCGCCAATGATCAGCACAGCTGAAATCATAAAGAAAATGTTGCGGTGCTTGACAAAGTCGTACCAGTCAAATTTCGTTTTCAAATCATGCGTATCAACGTTTTCAGCAATATTGTGGATTGCCGATTTTTTCACACCGAACCAGTGCGGCCGCTTTTTCAGGAAATTGCTGTTCACCCAGAGGCCGAGCAGCCATCTCGAGCCGAAAACCGCGGTCAGGAAGCTGAGCAGAATACTAATAATCAAAGTTGTTGCAAAGCCTCTGATCGAGCTTGTCCCGAAATAAAAGAGGATGACCGCCGCAAGAATCGTCGTTAAGTTGGAATCAAAAATGGCCACGAACGATGACTTGTTCCCTGCCCGGAACGCGGATTTCACGCTTTTTCCGACGCGCAGTTCCTCTTTAATCCGCTCGTAGGTAATAATATTGGCATCGACCGCCATCCCGACCCCGAGGACAAGCGCAGCAATCCCGGGGAGCGTCAGCACCGCGCCCATTAAACGGTAAATGAGCAAAATCAGGAAAATATAAACAGATAGCGTAATACATGCGATAAAACCAGGAAAACGGTAGTAGCCGATCATAAAGAGAAAAATGGCTGCAACGCCGATTATCCCGGCAAGAATCGTGTCATGCAGCGCTTCCTGCCCGAAAGATGCGCCGACAGAGGTCGAATAGATTTCGTGCAGCTTCACCGGAAGCGCTCCTGCATTCAAGAGGTCTGCAAGATTGGACGCTTCTTTTACCGTAAAGTTTCCGGTAATTTCAACCTGATCTGTGTTTAAAACAGAATTCACACTCGGATTGGACAAAAATTTTGGATTCTTCTTCGCCACTTCTTTTTTATAGGAATCGCCCTTTTGAAAGTCCATCCAGATGACAAGCTGGTTATTCGGTGCCATCGCCAGAATTTTTTTCGTGACGTCGGCAAACTTTTTCCGGCTCTTTAACTGCAGGACAACATCCGGTTTGCCGTTCTGGTCAAATGACTGTTTCGCTTTTCCCTGCACAAGGTCTGTCCCGTCCATCATCACTTTGTCATTGACGTCACGGAATGTCAGATTAGCAGTTGTCGAAAGCATCTTTCTCGCTTCGTTCTGGTCTTTCACGCCGGCAAGCTGGACGCGGATCCGGTTATTGCCTTCGACCGAGATCTGTGGTTCGCTGACGCCAAGCGCATTGATCCGCCGGTCCAATGCGGCAGCCGTATCCGCAAGCGCGGCTTTATCAATCTTCTGCCCTTTTTTGGCCGGTTCCACTTTGTAAAGCACTTCAAACCCGCCCCGTAAATCAAGGCCAAGGTTAATTTTTTTGACAATTTTATCCGTCGTTCCCCCTATTAATCCTGCAAACAGCAGGACAATGAGAAAGAAGGCAACGATGCGGCTCCTTTTCACCATTATGTACAGCCTCCTAGCGAATCAAAACATATCACATGCCAAAAAATGCATGCGCCCGTGAATCATTTCTATTATGATGCAGGGCAAAAAGCGTGTCAATTTTTCTTATTATTCCGCATGCAGCCGGTTTTGCTTATTTGCCCGCTTATTCTTCCGTCTTGTCCCCGTTAAAAAGCGCATCCAGCTCCTTTTCGTCCAGCTCGGCAAACCAGTTTGGCGAACGGTAAGCTTCCACGGTTTTAAAACTCATCAAATCGCCGGGCTTAACCGATAAAACGTCGGAAACAAGCGCATACATACGGACATGCGCCGGATCCGGATTTTTCCACACTTTCCGGATTAAATATTCCCAGACATCCCTCGCTTCAATCGCGCCGTAGCCAAAGACGGCCAGTTCTTCCGCCTTGCTTTTTACGGCAGGTTCAAGTTTTTTATAGTATTTTTCATAAGGATGGCGGTCCTTCACACGCTCTGCCCCTTTCCTTAGGCATTGATGTATTCTTGTCCATTACCGTGCATATACATCATTGTATAGGAAAATTGCGGATTTGAGAAGGCAGGTTAACAGAATGTCCAAGTTTTTAAGGGGAACGATTATATTGCTCGCCGCAGGCTTTGTAACAAGGGTGCTTGGTTTTATCAACCGGATTGTCATTGCCCGGTCGCTCGGGGAAACGGGTGTCGGGCTCCATCAGATGGCTTTTCCGACCTTAATGCTCGTCATTACGGTAACCCAGCTCGGGCTGCCGGTCGCGATCTCGAAATGCATTGCCGAAGCAGACGCGGTCGGGGACAGGGCGAAAATTAAAAAAATTCTTGTCATCTCCCTAACGGTTACCATTTCGCTGTCGGCCGTTTTTACGCCCGGGCTGATTTTACTCGCGCCGTATCTGGCTGATCATTTATTCACAGATCCGCGCGTCTATTACCCGCTTGCCGCCATCACGCCGATTATCCCGATTGTGGCGGTTTCCGCTGTATTGCGCGGCTATTTCCAGGGGAAGCAAAACATGAAGCCTTATGCCGTCTCGCAGGTCATCGAGCAAAGTGTGCGGATTATGCTGATCGCATTTTTTGCCAATTTGCTTCTGCCGTACGGGATTGAATATGCGGCAGCAGGGGTGATGTTTGCATCGATATTGGGAGAACTGTCATCCCTTCTTTATATGTTTACGATGTTTAAACTGAAAAAGCAGATTCGCGTCCGCAAACATTTTTTCAAAGCCGTAAAATCGGGGAAAGATACGTTTTACGAACTGATGCGCGTGGCGGTTCCGACCGTCTGGAGCCGGCTGATCGGCAATCTCTCCTGGTTCCTCGAGCCGATTGTCGTCTCCCACTGCCTTGCTCTTGCCGGTGTCGCTTCACATCTTGCGACAAAACAGTACGGTTCTTTAACCGGCTTTGCGATGCCGCTGTTGATGCTCCCGTCTTTTGTCACGGTTTCCTTGTCAACCGCCCTTGTGCCCGCAATCAGCGAAGCAAATTCCCGGAAAAATGCCAGACTTGTTGAACACAGGCTCCAGCAGGCATTGCGTTTTTCCCTTTTAACCGGCGGCATTTCGGTTGTCATCCTGTATGTCTTTGCAGAACCGCTCATGCAGGCGATGTACGGGACGGCAAACGGGTCACAGTTTATCAAAATCATGGCGCCATTTTTTATTTTCCAGGCATGCCAGGCGCCGCTCCAGGCCGCACTGCAGGCAATGGATCTGGCAAAAGCGGCGATGATCAACAGCATCATCGGAGCCGTCGTGAAACTGGGCACCATTTTTGTCCTTGCTTCCCGCCCGGAGTTCGGGATCAACGGCGCCGCGATCGGCATCATGGCGGGAATGGTGCTTGTGACATTTCTTCATTTTGCAACCGTTTTGAAAAAAATCCAGTTTACCCTGTATGTCCATGACTGGGCCAAGCTTCTGGCTGTTTCGGTCGTTTCCGGCGCATTCGGGCACTGGTGGTTCACCGGTATAATGGCGCAAGACGCATCTTTCCTGCGGCTTTTAGTGGGCATTTGTTTGACCGTGGCTGTTTATGCTCTGCTGCTTGTGATGACAAAATTGATCCGCCGGTCCGATCTCATGTATGTTCCGATCCTGAATAAATGGCTATAAAAAGAGCAATAGGCCCTGCATGTTCCGGCCGGGCTTATTGCACATCATCCAGATCAATATAAAACTCGCCATCCTGATAACTGCAAAACGAAATCCGGCTGATATCCCCGTACCCTCTTTTTTGCAGCTCGCTGCGCAGCCATGCTTCGGTCTTGTTGCTTTTCTTTAAATTGTTTTGCTGGATTTTCCCTCCGACAATGAGCGGTTCCGTATAGGATGCCGGTTTGTTTTTGTTTTTGCTTTTTTTCACCACTGACAGCTGCCCGGAAGTTTCCAGAATCGCAAATTCCACATCCGCAATATTGTCAATATCTTTTGAACGGAGCTGCATCAAAAGGTCGTCAAAATTGTAACGCTGCTTGCGCATTTCTTTTTCATCGATTTTTCCTTTACTGATGAGAATGCTCGGCTTGCCGTCAATCAGCTTGCGGATCCGGTTGCTGCGGAGCGAGAAAAGCGCCAGCGCGATTTGGATGCCGAGCAGGACAACCATCGGCAAAAGGGTATTTACAACGGGCTCACTGTGGTTTTCAATGGCAACGACCGCCATCTCCCCGATCATGATAAACACAACAAGATCCAAAACGCTCAGTTCGCCGATCTCCCTTTTTCCCATCAACCGGAAAATAATAAGAATGGCAAAATACATCAGAAGTGTCCGAAAAAAAATAATCAATAAATTTTCCAACGCCAATCCCCCCGTTCGGTCAAAATCATGTATTTAGTATGCGCAGCATGCTTAAAAAACTCTCAAAAATCTTTTGCCCGGTTCTTTTTGCTGTTTCCAGGCATATGCTTGTACTGAGGAAAAAGCTTGTCAAAGGGGGAGAATGAAAATCGGAGCGCAAAAATACAGTATCGGCCTTGTTTACGGGCTGGGCGTCATTTTTGTCCTGCTTGCCATATCAAGCCTCGTGATTTCACTGATTCTGCGGTTTTCGGATATGACGGAGCATGCTTTGCATACGGCGGTCACGATGATTTCTTTTTTCAGTTTATTTCTCGGGGGGCTCGTCGGCGGCGGAAAAGGAAAAAAGAAAGGGTGGCTCCTCGGCAGTTTGACGGGGATCCTCTACACAGCGATTGTTTTTCTCGTCCAGTACCTTGGTTATGATGAACTCTTTACGGTGAAACAAGCCATTTACCATGCTTGCTATATTGTTGCCGCCGCAATGGGGGGCATTTTAGGGGTCAACCTCTTCTCAGGAAGGTCACGGGAATCCTGAAAAAAAAGCGCCGCATTACACGGCGCTTTTTTTATTTCGTTTCTCCGGCATTTTTTTCTGCCACTGTTTTGTCTGCTTTCTGGCTTTCGACTTTTGCTTTTTTCGCTGCAACGGATTCCGTTACTTCACGGATCGCCGAGCGGTCAAACGTCAGCCGCGTGCCGTTGTCGCATCTTAAGACGACTTTATTTTCATCAATCGAATCCACGGTTGCATGCAAGCCGCCGATGGTGACAATTTTGTCCCCTTTCGCCAGATTGCTCTGCATCTGCTGGATGTTTTTCTGCCTCTTTTGCTGTGGCCTGATGAGCAGGAAATAAAACAGGACAAACAGAATCACCAAAGGCAGTAACTGAGCCCACGCCATCTGAATCCTCCCTTCTTTAGTTGCTTGTATTAGAAATTTTTTGCATCCGGACGGTTAAATCCGTATTGCTCAAAAAATTCTTCCCTGAAATCAAGCAGCCGGTCTTCGCGGATCGCCTGCCTTACATTTTCCATTAATTTTAACAAAAAATATAAATTATGGTAAGTGGTCAGACGAATTCCGAAAGTTTCGCCACATTTAATCAAATGCCGGATGTAAGCGCGTGAATAGTGCCGACATGTATAACAGTTGCAATGCTCATCTAGCGGGCGGAAATCGCGGGCGTACTGCGCGTTTTTGACAACGAGCCGGCCGGCTGATGTCATCACCGTGCCGTTTCTTGCAATCCGGGTTGGCAGCACGCAGTCAAACATGTCAATGCCGCGGATGGCGCCGTCAATCAAAGAATCGGGCGAACCGACCCCCATCAAGTAACGCGGCTTGTCCGACGGAAGCAGCAGTGTTGTAAATGCGAGCATCCGGTTCATCACGTCCTTCGGCTCGCCGACGGACAGGCCGCCGATCGCATAGCCCGGGAAGCCGAGCGACACAAGGGCATTTGCGCTTTCAAGCCGCAAATCTTCATACGCGCCACCCTGTACGATCCCGAACAAGCCCTGCACACCGGGGCGCGCATGCGCACGGAGACAGCGTTCCGCCCAGCGCGCTGTCCTTTCCACCGACTGTTTCATATATTCATAAGAAGCAGGGTACGGCGGGCACTCATCGAATGCCATCATGATATCGGAACCGAGCGCATTCTGGATTTCCATTGATTTTTCCGGAGACAAAAACAGCTTGTCCCCGTTTAAATGGTTCCGGAAATGGACGCCTTCTTCCGTAATGTCCCGGATCTTGCTCAAGCTGAAGACCTGGAACCCGCCTGAATCGGTCAGGATCGCCTGGTCCCAGTTCATAAATTTGTGCAGCCCGCCTGCCTCTTTAACAATATCATGCCCGGGGCGCAGCCACAAATGATATGTATTGCTCAAAATGGTGCCGGCCCCCATTGTTTTCAATTCTTCCGGCGACATCGTCTTCACCGTGGCGAGCGTTCCGACCGGCATGAACATCGGGGTATCATAGGTGCCATGCGGCGTATGGAGTTTTCCGAGGCGGGCGCCTGTATGTTTTTCCGTTTTGATCAGTTCATAAGTAATGGCAGCCAAGTGATGCGCTCCTTCCACTATTTAATCAGCATCGCATCCCCGAAACTGAAGAAACGGTATTTTTCTTTTACCGCCGTCTCGTAGGCATGCAAAATATTTTCCCTCCCTGCCAATGCGCTTACCATCATAATAAGCGTCGACTTCGGCAGGTGGAAATTGGTGATCAGGGCATCAATTGCTTTATATTGATAACCCGGATAAATAAAAATATCCGTCCATCCGCTTGAGGCGGCAATTTTTCCACCATGGGCGCTTGCCACCGTTTCAAGTGTGCGGGTGGAGGTGGTGCCGACAGAGACCACACGGCCGCCGTTTTCTTTTACTTCCATAATCGTGCGGGCCGCTTCTTCTGATACCTGGTAAAATTCCGCATGCATATCATGGTTTTCAATATTTTCCTCATTGACGGGACGGAAGGTGCCAAGGCCGACATGGAGCGTAATATAGACTATTTTCACGCCCATTGCTTCAATTTTTTTCAATAACGCTTCCGTGAAATGGAGCCCGGCCGTCGGCGCAGCGGCAGAACCCGGTTCTTTTGCATACACGGTCTGGTAGCGGTCCTGGTCCTCGAGCTGTTCTTTAATATAGGGCGGCAGCGGCATTTTTCCGAGTTCATTCAGCACTTCGTAAAAAATCCCTTCGTACCGGAATTTCATTACCCGGCCGCCATGGTCCAGCTCCTCCGCACAAACGGCGGAAAGCTTTCCGTCGCCAAACCGGACAACCGTCCCTGTTTTCACACGTTTTGCCGGTTTGACAAGGGTTTCCCACCGGTCTCCTTCGAGCTGTTTTAAAAGCAGCACCTCAATTTTTGCGCCTGTTTCGTCTTTTATGCCGATCAGCCTTGCCGGCAATACTTTTGTATTGTTCAGGACAAGGCAGTCCCCCGGGCGCAGGTATTGCGTAATGTTTTTAAATACGCTGTGTTCAATTTCCCCTGTTTTTTTATCCAGCACCATCAGCCGGCTGTCCGAACGGTTTTTTAAAGGCGTTTGGGCAATCAGCTCTTCCGGCAGGTCATAATCAAATAAATCGAGTTTCATTGTTGCTTCCCCTTCGTTTTGAATTCCATTTGCGGCTACTTGAACCGTCCAATGATATATAATAACACACTTAAGATCACGCTTAAAAGGATCGATGTTGCGATTGGAAAATAAAAGGTTGTGTTCCCTTTTTTAATGAGGATATCGCCGGGCAGCCGGCCGATTTTCGTAAACTGCAACAACAGGCCGAGAGCAAAAAGAATCACGGCGATCGTCATCAGCACTTTTCCAAATCCGCTCATTCCGGCACCTCCATATGAAAATGCGCATAGCAAAGCGGGGTCGCTACCCTGCCGCGCGGCGTTCGCTGCAAAAAGCCAATTTGCAGCAAATACGGCTCATATACATCTTCAATCGTTTCCCTTTCTTCCCCGATGCTGGCCGCAATCGTGTCGAGCCCGACAGGACCGCCCCGGAAGCGCTCTATGATCGCTTTTAACAGTTTATGATCAATATGGTCAAGCCCGCGTTTGTCAACTTGCAAAAGTTCAAGGGCATAATTGGCGATCTCAAGGGTTACCTTTCCGTCTCCTTTGACCTGGGCAAAGTCGCGCACCCTTCTTAACAACCGGTTCGCAATCCGCGGCGTGCCCCGCGAACGCCTTGCAATTTCCGCCGCCCCCTCAGGCTCAATCGCCGTCTCAAGGATGCCGGCTGTCCGCAGCACAATTTCCGCCAGTTGCGCTTCGTTATAATATTCGAGCCGGCTGATCACCCCGAACCGGTCGCGCAGCGGTGCTGAAACCGAACCAGCCCTTGTCGTCGCCCCGATCAAAGTAAACGGGGGCAAATCAAGGCGGATGGAGCGGGCACCCGATCCTTTGCCGATTACGATATCAAGGCAAAAGTCTTCCATTGCCGGGTACAGCACTTCTTCAATCGCTTTCGGCAGGCGGTGGATTTCGTCAATAAACAGCACTTCCCCCGGTTCAAGCGCGGTTAACACGCTGGCAAGATCGCCCGGCCGCTCGATGGCAGGCCCTGAAGTCGTCCGGATGTTCGCGCCCATTTCGTTTGCGATCACGGCGGCAAGCGTCGTTTTGCCAAGCCCCGGCGGACCGTAAAGCAGCACATGATCGAGTGTTTCGCGCCGTCCTTTTGCCGCTTCAATAAACACGGCTAAATTATGCTTCACTTCATCCTGGCCGATATATTGCGCAAGGGTTTGCGGCCTGAGGCTCATTTCAAAGGAAACTTCCTGTTCGTTTGCCTCGCCGGAAACTACGCGGTCTTCCATGCTCTCCCCTCCTCCATTATTTTACCATTGCTTTTAAAGCGAGTTTAATATATTCATCCGCAGAAAGCACTTCTTCCGGAAGTTCAGGCACCACTTTCGCGATTTCTTTTTCCGAATAGCCGAGCGCCGCCAGAGCGAGCACCGCTTCTTCGAGGTTTTGGTTGGTGGATGCAGGCACCGCTTTTTCCCCGCCTGCCTCGTCCGGCATCTCCGGTACGAGGCCTTGCAGCTTTCCTTTCAGATCAAGAATCATCTGCCTTGCCGTTTTTTTGCCGACACCGGGGAATTTGACAAGGAAAGATTCATTTTCATTCTCAATGGCGTCAACGACCTGCTGCGGCTGCCCGTACGCTAGAATGGCAAGCGCCCCTTTTGGCCCGATGCCGGAAACATTAAGCAGCTTTTGAAACAGCGCCCGTTCTTCCGCCGTTTCAAAACCGTAAAGCGCGATCAAATCTTCGCGCACATGCTGGTATGTAAAAATTTTTCGTTCCTGCCCGATGCTTTTTGAAAAAATATACGGGTTCGGCGCCAGCAGCCGGTAGCCGATCCCCCCGTTTTCCACGACAACGTAATCCGGGCTCACGGAATCAATGATGCCTTTAATATATTCGTACAACCTTCCCACACGCTCCTCAAAAACTTGCTATCCCATATTGTACCACAGAACGCAACCGTTTTGGGAACGAATGTCCGGTCTTGCCCTTTTTTTCCGGCCGGATGGTTCCTAAAGCTGAGGCGCTTTTCCTGTTTCCATGGCGGAAGGAAACCGGCATCCGGAGACAGATCCGTGTCCGTGTGGCATACCGGGCTCACTTTTTTTCGAATACTCGCTGCCTCTTAACGACCTTCCCGGATTTCCAGCCGAAACCATCGTCCGGGTTTTAACGGCACGATTCTTTAGCCACAGTGCAGCCGGTTTAAAAACGGCATGGTCCCCTTTCCGCAGTGCACCGGTCTAAAACAGCATGGTCCTCTCTCGTAGTGCGCCGGTTTAAAAACAGCAAGGGCCCTCTCCACAGTGTAACCGGTTGGATACAGGGCTAACCGGCTTTGCTGCAAAAAAGTCACTTTCCGCACCCGGCCGGACCGGGTGCGGAAAGTGACTGGGACATTATCATTCGGCGTTATGGTAAACTTCCTGGACATCGTCATCGTCTTCCAGCCTGTCCAGCAATCGCTCCATCTTTTCTTTTTGCGCTTCATCCAAAGCAATTGTGTTTTGCGGCACCATGGTAATTTCTGCTCGGGCAAACGTAAAGCCTTGTTCCTCGAGGTTCTTCTTCACATCCATGAATTGCTCCGGATCTGTATAAATTTCAAACACTTCATCGCTCGTTTCCATTTCCTCGGCGCCTGCTTCAATCGCGGCA
Organism: Weizmannia sp. WK01; assembly: GCF_025905465.1. NCBI lineage: Bacteria > Bacillati > Bacillota > Bacilli > Caryophanales > Bacillaceae > Heyndrickxia > Weizmannia sp. WK01. Next base: position 2,234,809 of record NZ_CP109616.1, read on the forward strand.
AGCAGCATTCCGTCTTCATCTATCTCGAGCCCTTCCCGCTCAATGACAAGATAGCCTTTGCGGTCAAACAGGAAAGACACGCATCCGTTTTCGCCGAGATTTCCGCCGTTGCGCGAAAACGCAACACGGACATTGGAAGCGGTCCGGTTTTTATTATCGGTTAAAGCCTTGACCATGACGGCAACGCCGCCCGGCCCGTACCCTTCATATGTGATTTCCTCGTAATGTTCGGCGTTTTGGCTGCCGCTTGCTTTCTCGATGGCGCGTTTAATATTGTCATTCGGCATATTGGCGGCCTTTGCCTTTTCAATGACTAGGCGGAGGCTTGAGTTCGCTTCCGGGTCAGGCCCGTTTTTCGCCGCTACATAAATTTCCTTTGCCAGTTTTTGAAAGATTTTTCCGCGCTTTGCATCTTGCGCATTTTTTCTGCCTTGAATATTTTTCCATTTGGAATGGCCGGACATGGCCATCACTCCTTTCTGACAGCGCTGATACAGTCCCCTATTACTATACCATACTCGCCCGAAAGGAGGATGAAAAGCATTATGCTGGCCGTAAGCGTCCAGGTTTTTCCGTTATGCTTGCAAACGCCTTTTTACTTCTTTTTGAAAGCGGGCGCGTTCCCCGAATTGCCCGATGGAAAGCAGGGAAAGATGCGGCCAGTACTGCTCTTTTTCTTTTTTGCCGCTTCCAACAAACCGGTTCCACTCTCTTAAAACATCCGTCGGGTAAAGGAGCGCCTCAAGAAAAGTTTCCCTGTCCGGCGCACCGTCCAGCATTCCCCACTTTTCAAGAGCAGCAAGCGACCATGAAGCAGCGGGCAAAACCCGGTTGCAAAACTGGAGATCATCGGTCCAGGCCGGGGCAAGGCGGGCAAGGTCAAAATCAATCAAATACAGTTCCCCGTTTTTCGCACGCAAAAAATTATGGTGGGCAACATCACCGTGCGTGATGCAATACGGCGGACGGTGAAGCAAATGCTGTTTTTTCTCAAGCCGGTTTAACGCCTCGGCTGCCCATCTTTCGTACGCGGCAAAATACGTTTCCGGCAAATACCGGACAATTTGTTCTTTGTTTTCCAGAAATGTCCGGTACCGCGCCTGCCATTTTCTCAGCTGGAAAAAGCGCGGAAATTCCATTTTTACGGCTTGCGGAAAGTGCGCGGTCTTTTCGTGATACTGTTTTAACAGGCGGAAAGCGGCGTGGATGTCTGCTTCCGTCCCGAAGGTAAAACCGGCCGGGTCTTCTTCAATGTATGCCATAAACCCAAAAGCTTTGCCTTGAAAGGGGCTGTCGTTGTCATCTTCCAGAAAACGGCAAGTTTGGGTGAAACCGCTTTTCCGCAGTTCCGATGTAAGCAGCATTTGCCGTTTAAGGCGCGTATCGGAACCATATTGCTTCATGATCACTTTCTTTGTCTTTGTTCCGATAAGCCATACCCGGTCACGCAACCTGCGCCAGTCAACAATCGGTTCCTGCAGTCTGTTTTCCGCATAAAGAAGGAGACGTTTGGTTTCGTCTCCCTCTTGTCTCCGGCCGCCCATTATTTTTCTTCTTCGCCGGAAGGATCCCGTTTTTCCTGCGGCTGGTCCGTTTTTTCGCCCCGGTCATATCCGAACGGGGCCTGCATCCCGTACGGTTCCTGCATGTCGTATGGTGGTTGCGACATCCCGTATGGCGGTTGCGGCATGCCACCAAATGGTTCCTGCATGCCGTACGGTTGCGGCGCCATCCCGTACGGTTCCTGCACGCCGCCGTAAGGTTGCTCCTGGCACCCGCATGGCTGCTGGTGCGGCGGATACGGGGCGTACTGCGGCATCGTTTGCGGCGGCATGTACTGCGGCATATAGGCGGAGCTTTCTGAAGCAGCGCCGTATAAAGGAGCCTGCTGCGCTCCCCATTGCGGCGCGGCGGCAGGATGTTGCGCAGAAACCCCCGCTTGCATACCGGGGCCATACGGATAAGGAGAAGACGAAGAGGATTCTTCTTCCCATTCATAACCTGGCATCACTTGCTGCCCCTCATGCCATGCCGGCTGCTGCTGCGGCATAAACCCTGCCGGCGCGGCCATCGCCGGTATTTGCGTGAACCCTGTTGGCGCGGCCATCGCCGGCATTTGCGGATAGGCCATTGGGTACGGCATCGGATATGGGACTTGCGGATATGGCATGCTGTAAGGAGGCGGGAAAAATCCGGCGTGCATGTCCCCTCCCCCGCAGCCGCAATCGTATACCGGCATCACGGGCGGACACGGATTATACGGTACATACATTTCCGGGCACTCTTCCTTTACCGGCATGGTGTAGTGCACGCTTTCCGACGATTCGCTTTCATGGTGCTTCGGCGGCGGTGCAGCTGTATGGGTTTCGATTTCAGCCATATTGGTCACATAGTAATTATGGATGTCAATTTCAGGAATGACCGGTTGCGGCATCACCGGCTTATAAATCGTTTCTTTTTTTTCAACCACTTTTTCTTTCACCTGTGTTTCTTTCGGTGCTGGCGCTTTTGGCACCTCTTTTGGTACCGGCATTTCTTTTGCGACGGGCATCTTGGCCTCAGGCATTTGCTCGTACGGATGGGTCACGAGCGGCATTTCTTTTGCACCCGCGTGGCCCGTATAACCTGCATGGCCTGTATGTGTCTCTTTTTTTACCATGCCGCCCGTTGTCGGAACTTTAATTTTCATGCCGGGCATAATCATTTCCGGATTGGATAATTGCGCATTCAATTTTTTCAATTCGTCAAAATCGGCGCCGTATTTTTTGGCGATTTTCCAGAGCGTATCGCCTTTTTGCACGATATGGATTTTCACACATTTCCCCTCCTCAAGGCTTAAGTCCATACATTCTATGTGGTGCCGGGCAAAATGCGATTGATTTTACATAAAAACTTATGAACGTCCCGCGTCCTTTATGCCCTTTAAAGGGTTGATTCTTTCATCCCGGCGCCTTCGTATGATAAAATCCGAATGAGGCCGAATGAATGGGGGGAAACGCTGTTGGCAGAGAAGAAAAAAATTCTTGGGGATGAAAGGCGGCATTTGATCCTCGAATGGCTGCAGAATAGCCGGGAGCCGATTACGGGCGGGGAACTGGCAAAAAGGACAAATGTGAGCCGGCAGATTATAGTAAATGATATTACGCTCCTGAAAGCGAAAAACGAACCGATCCTGGCAACGAGCCAGGGATATTTGTACATACACCCCGCCGGTGCGGAAAACAAAGTGGAGAAAACGCTTGTTTGTATGCATAGTCGCGAACAGGTCGCAGATGAGCTGAATTTGCTCGTGGACCACGGGGTGACCGTAAAAGATGTCAAGGTGGAGCATCCGGTATACGGCGATCTGACCGCCTCGATCATGGTCTCCACCCGCGCAGAAGTGGCCCGGTTTATCCGCCAAATTGAAGAAACAAATGCCAGCTACTTATCCGAATTAACAGGCGGCATCCACTTGCATACGGTGGAAGCCGCAAGCGGGCGGCAGGTTGAAGAAGCGGAACAGGCGCTGAAAGAAGCTGGCATTTTATTTGCAGAAAATGAAAAAGAGCTGCCCTAAACATAAAGGACAGCTCTTTTTCATCACCCATCCGGCCTAAAAACCTGGGTTTAAAGCTTGTTTTGCAAAAAAAAAATAAGCCCGGGTTCCAGCCGGGCTTATCCTAACATTCTTGAAGAAGCGATCATCATTTATCCGCCATATACCTATAATAGGTCCCGAGTTCTTTCACGGTGCAGCCGAGCGCGTGGATTTCCTCAAGCGAAAAGCGGACGAGCTTTTCTTCTAAGGAGTGGTTCAGGTCAATCATAAAAAAGTAGTTTCCAAGCCCCGTCTTTAACGGCCGCGATTCAAGCTTGCTCAAGTTAATCTTTCGCCAGGCAAAGGCAGACAACACCTGGTGCAGTGATCCGGCCTTGTCCGTCGGCAATGTGACCATGATCGTCGATTTCAGGAAATCAGGCGTTTTTTCGATATGAAGCTCCTCATTTGAAAGGACAATGAATCTCGTATGGTTAAACGGATAATCATGGATTGCACGCCTGACAATTTCAAGACCGTACAGTTCCGCTGCCATTTCGTTGGCGATCGCCCCCCATTTCAGTTCCGGGTGTTCGCTTACATATTTCGCAGCAGCGGCCGTAGAGCCCATTGCTTCCACTTCCGCATGCCGGAATTCCCGGCGCAGAAACTGGTGGCACTGCGCAAGCGCATGGGAATGGGAAATGATTTTTTCCGTTTCCCGCCAGGCGCCGGCATTTGCAGGATGAACCATAAAATGCTGCTCGATCGGCACAATGATTTCCGCGCGTATCGGCGGCAGTTCTTCATGATACAAGTAATCGACCGTTAAATTTACCGAACCTTCCAGGGCGTTTTCAAGCGGAACAACCGCCATATCCACCTGTTTTGTCTTCACGGCTTCTAGACATTCCGGAATCGTCCGATACGCAACCCGGCTGGCCTCCGGGAACACTGACTGGACCGCGATATCGGTAAACGTCGCTTCCGGCCCGAAAAAAGCTGCTTTCATTTCCTCTCCCCCGCCGGCCGGAGTTCTAGGCTCCGGACCCTAATATTTCTACTTTATTGACAAACTCAAATGCCTGCAGTTCTTCCAGCAGATCATTTAAACTCCTGTTGATCCCGGACACATTCAGCGAAACAGTGACATTTGCCCGCCCCTGTATCGGAATCGTCTGGTGAATCGTTAAAATATTGCATGAGTAAGATGCAATAATCCTTAAAATTTCGGATAATGTCCCGGACCGGTCTTCCAAATAAAAAAACAAGGTCACAATTTTTTCTTTTACAACCGAATGGAACGGAAAAACGGTATCGCGGTATTTATAAAAAGCGCTGCGGCTTAAGCCCGCTTTTTTCGCCGCGTCCCCGACCGATACCGCTTGTCCCCTTTCCAGCAGTTCTTTCGCCTGAAGTGTTTTGATCATCGCTTCCGGCAAAACATCCTCACGCACCAAGATAAACTTATGCTCTGCTTTCTTTTCCAAAGTGCCCTTTCCTCCACTCGGGAGCCGGGATTCCCCGGCCCAGCACGGTTAATCTACAAATTCAAACTCAAAATCCAAAAGGCGGACGGTATCGCCGTTTTTCGCGCCGCGTGCACGGAGCGCGTCATCAATGCCCATTCCGCGCAGCTGGCGGGCAAATCTCCGGACAGACTCGTCATGGCTGAAATTTGTCATTTTAAACAGCTTCTCGACTTTTTCCCCGTGGATGACGAAGCTGCCGTCCGGATCGCGTGTAATGGTAAAATCGGCCTTTTCTTTTTCATGCTTGTACAATACACGGGACGGTTCCGCATCCGGTTCTTCGCCAGCATGAAGCGGGAAGGCAGGTGTTTCATCGAGCAGATCGGCAATCGCAAACAAAACATCCCTTAATCCTTTGCGCGTCACCGCGGAAATCGGGAAGACGCGTGCGACATCGCCCAGCTTCTCTTTAAACGCCGCCAGATTTTCTTCCGCGCCCGGAAGGTCCATTTTATTGGCAATAATGAGCTGCGGGCGCTCAGAAAGGCGTTCATGATAAGCTTTCAGTTCTTTGTTGATCGTCAAATAATCTTCATACGGGTCGCGCCCTTCCACCGCCGCCATGTCAATGACGTGGACGATCAACCGCGTCCGTTCGATATGGCGCAAAAACTGGTGGCCGAGCCCGACGCCTTCGTGCGCGCCTTCGATCAGCCCCGGCAGATCGGCCATGACAAAACTTCTGCCGTCCTCCGTTTCGACTACACCGAGATTCGGCACAAGCGTCGTAAAATGGTATTCCGCAATTTTCGGGCGTGCCGAAGAGATAACGGAAAGCAAGGTTGATTTCCCGACGCTCGGAAAACCAACAAGGCCGACATCAGCAAGCAGTTTTAATTCAAGAACAATATAACGTTCCTGGCCCGGTTCGCCGTTTTCGGCAATTTCCGGAGCGGGATTGGCCGGTGTCGCAAAGCGGATATTGCCCCTGCCGCCGCGCCCGCCTTTGGCAATCACTGCCCGTTCCCCGTGGCGCGTTAAATCGGCAATCGTTTGTTTTGTATCATCATCAATGACGACCGTTCCCGGCGGCACCTTGACAATCATGTCTTTCGCCCCGCGGCCGTGTTTTCCTTTGCTCATGCCGTTTTCGCCATGGTCCGCTTTAAAATGGCGCTTGTAGCGGAAATCCATGAGCGTCCGCAACCCTTCATCGACTTCAAAAATGACATCGCCGCCGCGGCCGCCATCCCCGCCGGCAGGGCCGCCCATCGGCACATATTTCTCGCGGCGGAATGCGACCATCCCGTTGCCGCCGTCCCCGCCTTTCACATAAATTTTCACCTGGTCCACAAACATAAAAGATAAAACCACCTTTGCAATTGCTGTATCGTTAGGCTTTCAGAAAGATTATTTCAACCGGGAAAGCGGATTGCGGGTACGCGTGGATCACGTTCATCCCCGGACAATCGTTTTCCAGAAACCCGGCAAGCAGTCCGTACTTTTTTATTGTACCGCTAAACTCGAAAAAGAAACGGGCGCCGGATGGCAAAGTGCTGACCGACAAAGATAACCGGTTGTCTCCGTTTGGATCGACTGCTTCTTCAACGATAGCGAAAAAATTCTTCATCCAGCCGGTCAGCTCCCTATCGTCCGGTAGCACATTCCGGTCCACATCCAATATTTCGTATGCAATCCGCACCGTGTGCCCTTCCCAGTTATATGTAAGCAAAAGCTCGGCAAATTCCGGCAGATGCAAATTTGATAATTTTGACTCCTGCTGCGCTTCCCGGATAATGTCTTCCACAATATTTTTGACCTTTTCCATTTTGTTCAAGCTGGCGTATCCTTTGATCAGCTGCACCTTGTTCAGCCAGTCATGCCTGGCGTGGCGAAGCACGTCAACCGTCGTCCATTCCCGCATTTTCATAGCTCCCGTTCTCCGAAATAGGTTATGTTTAAGTATAGCAAAAATTGCCTCATGTTGCACGGGACGCGAATGATAGCGGCATGTGCCCGGCACTCGCCAGAAGAACGCGACAACCCGTTTTTTGTACGTTTTTCAGAACGGGAGTGGTTTATTGGAAAATGCAAAAGCCCCGGGCCGCGAATATCGCAGCCCGGGGCTTTATGGGTTAGGCTTCTTGTGCCACCGGATATACGCTCACTTTTTTCTTGTCGCGGCCGAGTCGTTCAAAACGCACAACGCCGTCAACTTTCGCAAACAAAGTGTCGTCGCCCCCGCGGCCGACGTTTTCGCCCGGAAAAACTTTCGTCCCGCGCTGGCGGTAAAGGATCGAGCCGCCTGTTACGAACTGGCCGTCCGCACGTTTTGCGCCGAGGCGTTTTGCAATCGAGTCACGACCGTTTTTCGTGGAGCCGACCCCTTTTTTGGAAGCGAAAAACTGAAGATCTAATTTCAACATGATGCTCACCTCCTATTCAAAGGTTATATGGATAAATTCGCCGTATTCCCGTTCTATCGTCTCGAGGGATACAACCATGCCTTCAAGCAGAATCTGCACTTTTGTCGCCTGTTCTTCCGAAAGATGCGAAGGGATTTTGCATTCCAAAAGGCCTCTTTCGGACTGGCGGATTTCGGGTTCAACCCCCGCCACTTGCATAATGGCGTTCACCGTCCCGAAAGAAACAGCGGAAGCGCCGGCACAGACAATGTCCTGGCCGTATTCGGCAAATTCAGCATGGCCACTCATTTGAAAAGATGAGATGTTCCCATTCTTTTTGCGTTTGATGCGGACCCGGATCATGCCGCGTGCACCTTACGCATTGATTTTTTCAATGACCACTTTTGTGTACGGCTGACGGTGGCCTTGTTTTTTGTGGTAATTTTTCTTCGCTTTATATTTGAATACAACGATTTTTTTCGCACGGCCGTGTTTTTCCACTTTACCCGTAACCGTAGCGCCTTCAACAACAGGGCTACCGACTTTTACCGATTCGCCGCCGACAAAAAGAACGCGGTCAAATGTAACCGATTCGCCTTCTGCTGCATCCAATTTTTCAATATATACAGCTTGGCCTTCTTCTACTTTGATTTGTTTCCCGCCGGTTTCAATAATTGCGTACATCACTGCACCTCCTTAAGACTCAGACTCGCCAAAGACAGGCGTTTTACGAAATGTAAAAACTTGCAAAGCCTGTTCCTGAGCGGTTGTAGCACAGGGCGCTACAAACATAACATACTGATGGTAACACACACTTTTTCCTTTGTCAATTGGGATCTTTGCCTTTTGCGGCAAGGCCGGCTGCCGTCCCGAACTGCCGGATGGCATAAAACGGATGCGGATCGCGAGTGATGTGAAAAATGAGTTTCATGCCGAGCAGGTTTTCCAGCCGCTTTAAATGTACGTCCGTTTCCCCGCAAAAACAGTCCTTCACATCTTGCGTGCATTCAATCAAGACGGCTTCGTAATCCGCGTACGGCGCTTCCCACAGCTCGCGTTCGAGGCGGAAAGCAAGCGTCTCGGGGCTTTCGATTTTGCCGCTGCCCCCGCAGACCGGGCAAACGGAAAGCAGTGCCTCGGGGAGCGATTTACGCGTTTTCTTGCGCGTCATTTGTAAAATGCCAAGCTCCGTAAAACCGGTGATGCGGGTTTGTTTCTCGTCGTTTTCCAGTTCTTTTTCAAGCACCGCCCTCACTTGTGCGCGCTGTTCATCGCACTGCATATCGATAAAATCGACAAGAATGATGCCGCCGTAATCGCGCAGTTTCAGCTGGCGGCCGATTTCTTTCGCCGCAAGCAGATTCGTTTTCAGCACCGTTTCGGCCTGATCCGTTGTACCCGTATATTTTCCGGTATTCACATCTATAATGGTGAGCGCTTCTGTTTCGTCGATGACAAGATAGGCGCCGTTTTCAAGCCAGACCACTCTTTTCAAGGCTTCCTCAAGCGTCCGGTCGATACGGTAGCGGGTAAAAATATTCTGTTTTCCGCTGTAGAGCTCAAACGACCAGTCCAGTTCCGGCCGGCCCGCAAGCAATGCTTTCAGGCGGGCAAGTGCCTCCGCATCATCCACGATCACCGTGCCGCTTTTTAAGCGGACAAGTTCGCGGAAAATTTCCGCTTCCACCGTGCTTTTTTCGTGCAGAACAGCCGGTGCTTTCAGTTGTGCCGCCTTTTCGAGCAGGCATTTGTACCGAAGCCTGAGGCATTTTAGTTCATCGCGCCACCCGTCCCCGCCGGCATGGATGGCTGCGGTCCGGACAATGATTCCTTCCTGCGGTTCAAGCGCTTTGCGGACCCTGTTCCGCCACTTGTTCCGGTCTGCATCATCCGCTTTTTTGGAAACAGCCGTGTACTTTCCTTCCGGCAGATACACAATCTGTTCCCCCGAAAGCTCAATGATGCCGGTTAAAAGCGGACCTTTTTGCCCTGTTTCATCTTTTTTCACCTGGACCATAACCGTCTGCCCGGGCGAAAGATAAGCTGAAATCGTTGGATTCGAATTTTTGCTGTTCACAAAAGCAGGGAGCCGGCTGATATGCAAGTAACCGTGCCGGATGCCGCCGATATCAATAAACGCGGCATTGATTCCGGGTTTGACGTCTGCCACCTTGCCGAGATAAATATTCCCGACTTTTGCCGCATCGCCCGGCTGCCGGATGCGGATGGCAGATACTTTGCCGTTTTCGATGACCGCATATCGTTTTTCCCTTGTTTTCACGTTGATGATGATTGATCTGTCCAAAAAATTCCACCACACTGTCTTCGCTTTCAGCCGCTTCTATTGCGGCTTCCATCAATAACTATACAGGATATCGCTTACTTTCGCATTGGTTTGCTTCTCGGAAAAAAAGGCATGAAGGAGTTCATTTTCATCAAGCTTCCCGACTTCCACCCCGTTTTTAAGGACAATGAGCGGATGTTTGCGTCCCCGTTTAAAGCTTTCGAGCACTTCATACAAGTATGCGCCCGCATCCACCTCGATCGTTTCCAGATGACGGAGCGGATCCCTTTTTCCATAATACCGTTCAAGCAGGAAACGGATAAAAACAAAGTAAAGCTGTTTCCATTCTTTCCAAAGGGCGGCATATAAATAAACGGCGATCGCCCAGACGTTCAAATTTGCCGGCGCATTCAGCAGGGCGGCCGCATGAAAAAGGAGCAGCACGATAAACGAACAGCAAATCGTCATCCGGAATGCGCGCAAAAAAGGATAAACCGTGGAAAACGCCATATTCAGCAATTTCCCGCCGTCAAGCGGCCAAATCGGGAGCAAATTAAAAAAAAGAATGGCCCGGTTCCACTCCCCGATTTGCGTATACATCTGTCCAGGCAAGACATCGAAGCGGAACAACAAATACGCGAAAACGGCGATCCAAACATGCTGGAGGGGGCCTGAGAGTGTCACGATCAGTTCTTCTTTCAGCGGGCGGTTTCCGTGTTCCTCTGTTTCAGCGACGCCGCCAAACGGCAAAATGGCGATTTTTTTAACCCGCCATGAAAAATATTGCGCCGCAACCGCGTGCCCCATTTCGTGAATGAAAATGATCGCAAACAGCAGGATGAGATCTTGGAAACGGGCGGTAACAGCAGCAATGGCAGCCACGAGCCAGAAAAGGGGATGGATTTTGATTTTTTTCAGAAGCCAAAACCGCTCACTCAAATTTAATCACCTGGATCGGATCGATAAAACCGCCGTCTTTTTTAAGCGCAAAATAAAATTCCCCTTTTTCCCCGCTGCTTCGCGCCGTGCCGACCTTTTCGCCCATCTTGAGGCTGTCATACTGGCCCACATCGATTTTGCTGAGGTTTGCGTACCATGTTTCCGTTGAATCGGCATGCTGGATAATAACGGTATTGCCGAGTTTTGGCTTTTTCCCGGCAAAAATGACCGTCCCGCCGCTCATCGCTTTCACGCTTGCGCCCGGCTTTGTTTCAATCGTAACCCCTCTTCCATCAGCAGAAAAACGGGTCAGAATTTTTCCCGATACCGGCATGGCATATTGCGAATCTTCATTGGAAGCAGCGGTTTCCGTTTTTGACGATTTTTCCGGGAAGAGCGCAACCGGCTTGCCAAACTTTTTTTCATACCAGGCGGCTGCTTTTGCAAATTGAAATTCGGACGCCATTACCTGTTTGACGGCGGCTTTCGGTTTGTCAAATTCCGGACGTTCCGATTTAAACAGAATCGCCACAACGAGGACAAGACAGGCAGAAGCCAGAATTTTAAACAGCATCGTTTCTTTTTTAAAAAGCGGATGCGGCGTTTTGCCCGGCGGTTCATATACATGTGTGCCCTCATCTTTGATCAGGCTCGCATAGACCGTTTCTTTGCCGTTATAAGCCTGCTTGATCGTTTTTCTCCGCTTCGCCATTTGTCTCCGGATTTCATCGGCGCGGTTTCCCAATCGATTCACCCCTTCTGTACAGGCATTCGTTTATTACCAATGTATGACCTGTCCAAAGCGGTTAGAACCGGGAACAAAACAAGCCGCCCTGATCGTTTGGAAAAACGTTCAGAAACGGCTCTGCTATTAAGAAGATTTCGAATTGAATAATTTTTTAAAGCGCGCAAACATGCCGGGTTTCTGGTCTTCAAGCGGCATTAAAGGCACCGTTTCCCCCAAAATCCGGCGGGCAATATTCCGGTAGGCAAGGGAGGCGCGGTTCGTCGGATGGAGCGCAATCGGTTCACCCTGGTTCGAAGCGCGGATCACTTCTTCATCATCGGCTACAATCCCGATCAAATCGATTGATAAATGGCTTGTCACTTCATCGATGTCCAGCATGTCCCCGCTTTTCATCATATGGCTCCGGATCCGGTTGATGATCAGTTTCGGCGGCTCGATATGTTCTTCCTTTTCCAAAAGCCCGATGATCCGGTCGGCATCCCTTACCGCCGAGATTTCCGGTGTTGTCACAACAATCGCCTGGTCAGCGCCCGCCACTGCATTTTTATATCCCTGTTCAATGCCGGCCGGGCAGTCAATCAGAATATAATCGTAATCCTGTTTTAACCCGTGGATCAATTGTTTCATCTGTTCCGGCGTGACGGCGGATTTGTCGCTTGTCTGGGCAGCCGACAGCAAAAAGAGCTTGTCATCGAAACGCTTGTCCTTTACGATTGCCTGGTGGATTTTACAGCGGCCTTCTACGACATCGACTAGATCGTAGATAATCCGGTTTTCAAGCCCCAACAGGACGTCAAGATTGCGGAGCCCGATGTCTGTATCGACAAGACAGACTTTCTTTCCGAGAAGCGCGAGCGCAGTCCCGAGGTTTGCCGATGTCGTCGTTTTGCCGACGCCGCCTTTTCCGGATGTAATGACAATCGCTTCACCCATATGAGAACCCTCCTTTTAATCTTGTCATATTCGGCCGCAAAGTTTTCAACACTTGCAATTTATCAATGATAATATGGTCCGATTCATCTATGTAAGCACATTCCATCTCATGCCGGTCTTCTTTCCCGTAATCATCAGGCGCCCGGTTCAGACAATCGGCAATCCGGATTTGGGACGGAACCATATTGGAAGCGACAACAACGGCGTCCCTTCTCCCGCTGTAACCGGCGTGCGCAATGCCGCGGAGGTTTCCCATGATAAAAATATTGCCGTTTGCAATCACGGTTCCGCCCGGATTGACATTGCCGACAAGCAAAAGATCGCCTTCCGCCTTTAACACCTGACCGGACCGGACGATGGTGGTAACAGGCACAATTTCATTTTCCACTTTTTCGCGCGCAGCCGCTTCTTTTGTAATGACATTGCTGATGATTTTATCGACAACAAGGTTCCGCCGGGCACGCACAAGGCTTTTGATCTCTTCTTCCTGCGCTGGCGTCAAATAGCGGTTGCCAAGCTGAATTTTGACGGCAAGGATCGGGCTGTTTTCCTCCTCATCGACAGACTGGGCCAGTAATTTTTGTTCTAATTCCGCCTTTAAAGCTTGATAGGAGCATTGGTCGTTTAAATGCAGCACAATTCCGTCTTTCGTGCCTTTTATGGTTACATTTTGCGTTTTCTTCATTTCAAACTGCTCACCTCAACGGCTCAATAAATAACGACACATCCGAAATGGCTTTCAGACGGCGTTTTGCGGCCCGGCACGCAGGAATAAGCCTCCGTGCGTGCGGTTCCGGCTGGTTTCGGCCCGCAAACCCTTTTGCTTTTTCCATTCCCCCTTGTCCGGATCATTCGACAAAAAGGCGGAAAATCCTTCTTTCCCATTTTAACAGATTTTCTCCCCGCCGGTTATTCCTTTTCTTCTTCCCTTGCACGCCGCTTTAAAAAATTCCCCATCGGATACCATGCCAAAATAAAAAAAGCGGCATTTAAAATCAAAGTCGGCCAAAGCCTGAGCAAGAGAAAATCGTCAAATCCCATCACCTGCGGATTAATTAAAGCATTGATGCCATAGACCAAAAATTCGACAATCGCCATGTTCAAGACTGCCACAAGCGTGCCGGTGAAAATATTGGACTGGAGGATCCTGTCCATTTTTTCTGTCAGGTAAACCGCAAGCGGATAGAAAAACAGATAAACGCCCAGAATGCCCGTGTAAAAAGCATCAAACAGCATGCCGAATACAAAGGCATAAATGATGGAGAGCCTTTTTCGGTAATGCATCCCCATTAAAATCAGCATAACGAGCAGAAAATGGGGAACAATGGTAAATTTTCCGCCAAAAGAACGGGCGGCAAAAAATTGGGCAAATAAACTTTCAGCAATATAGCACAGGCTTAAAATCAGAGGGAGCACGATCCGTTTCATCACTGCTCTCCTCCTGCGCTGCCTAGGTTCACTGCTTTCCGGTTGATGATGAGCACTTCGCGGACATCATAAAAATTGGCTGCCGGCTTCACATAAGCGGTTTGCGTCAGCCCGTTTTCATCCGGGGTTACTTTTTCAATGTCACCAATCAGAAGCCCGCTCGGAAACATGCCGCTTAAACCGGATGTCACGACATGATCGCCTTTTTTGACTTTGATATTAAAATCAAGCTGTTTCAAAAGCAGCATTTTTGCTTTTTTGTCGTATCCTTCGATTAAACCGTAAGCGTCTTTTTTGGCATTTTGCACTTTGGCGGATACGCGGTTCGTTTCATCGGGCGAGCTCAAAAGTTCGACGGTTGAATAAAATTTGTCGACCTGCGTCACTTTTCCGAGGAAACCACCTGAAGTGACGACAGCCATGTTTTTGGTAACGCCGTTGACTTCGCCCTTATCTATCACCACTTGCTCGTACCAATTATCCGGGTTGCGTGCAATGACCTGGGCCTGAATGGACTCTGAATCTCCAAGACTGTTTTTTTCCTTTATAATAGATCTCAAATTTTCATTTTCTTTTTTCAGTTCATGATTTTGCGCTTCCAGGCTTGTCAGCTGTTCCAAATGGGATTTCAGTTTTTTGTTTTCAGTATATGTATTTTTTAAGTCCTCGATATTGTCAAAAAAACCGGCAAGGGCATTGGCGGGTTTGGCAATGACGGACTGGCCGAGCCCGACGATATCGCGCACAAACTGTTCCGGTTTTGAAATCCGGTCGCGTTCCCTAATGGAAAATCCGATCATGGCGACAAGCAGAATGACACTGATTAAAAGGACGATCAATCGTTTATTCAAAAAAAACTGTGGCATAAAATCCACTCCTATAACACTTTGTTCCGGCCATTCCCGGATTGAAAACCATTCTCCCGCCAGAAAAAACCGGCAGGAGAATGCGTTAACAGGACACTAGCATGTCCTATTTAGAATTTTTTGCTTTGTTTTTAAACAGTTCGATATTTTCGAGCGCGCTGCCTGTTCCGATTGCTACGCAGTCGAGCGGGTTTTCAGCAATCAGCACCGGCATTTCGGTTTCTTTGCTGATGACATGGTCGAGGTTGCGCAACAGGGCGCCCCCACCTGTCAGGACGATGCCGCGATCCATAATATCAGCTGCCAGTTCAGGCGGTGTCTGCTCAAGCGTGTATTTGACCGCATCGACAATGGCATACACCGTATCGTGGAGCGCATCGGCCACCTCATCCGCGGTAATCGTGATCGTCTTCGGCAAACCGGTCAGCAAATCCCGGCCCCTGATATCCATCGGTTCGATCCCCTCCGGCTCACCTGCTGAACCAATTTCCATTTTAATTTGTTCTGCGGTTCGGTCCCCTATTAAAAGATTATAATTTTTGCGGATATAACTGATGATCGCTTCGTCCATTTCATCCCCGGCCACCCGGATCGACTGGCTTGTCACAATTCCGCCCAGCGAAATAATCGCCACTTCCGTTGTGCCGCCGCCGATATCAACAACCATGCTTCCGGTCGGCTCCCAGACAGGCAGCCCGGCACCGATCGCAGCCGCAAAAGGCTCTTCAATCGTAAAAGCATCCCGTGCCCCGGCCTGGCGGGTTGCATCAATCACCGCGCGCTCTTCCACCGCCGTAATGCCGGAAGGGACGCAGACCATGACATACGGATTTTTTGAAAAAAAGCCTTTTTTATTTGTGGCCTGCTGAATATAATATTTCATCATCGCCGCCGTCGTTTCATAATCCGCAATCACGCCGTCTTTCATCGGCCGCGTCGCCACAATGTTTCCCGGCGTCCTGCCGATCATTTTTTTTGCGGCATCCCCGACTGCGACAATCTGTTTCGTATCCGTCTGGATGGCCACAACGGAAGGTTCCCGCACCACAATTCCTTTCCCTTTTATAAAAACCAATGTATTGGCTGTCCCAAGATCAATCCCCAGGTCTTTACTTCCGAACATGGATGTATCTCCCTTTCTACACGATAAATTTTCATCACCAGTTGGTGCCATACTTTTGCTTATTTATGGATGTCACTTTAAATCTACATCCGGAATTCAGGTATTTCCGGCGCAGTGCCGGCCGTAAAAATCATACGATTTATTATATCGTAACCATAAAAAAATTCAAAGCCTTACAAATACCCTTTTTGTCTCAGACTTACAAATTTTTTCTCACCGATGATCAAATGGTCAAGAATCTCAATCCCCATTATTTTACCACATTCGGCAAGCCGTTTGGTAACTTCAATATCTTCTTTGGAAGGAGAAGGGTCTCCGGATGGATGGTTATGGAAACAAATAATGGAAGCAGCTGAACGCCTGAGCGCTTCTTTGAACACTTCGCGGGGATGGACGATCGAGGCATTTAAGCTTCCGATGAAAATCGTCTGCCGGTGGATCACCTGGTTTTTAATATTTAAATACAGGCAGACAAAATGCTCCTGGGATAAAAAGCGCATATCATTCATGACATAATTGGCCCCGTCTTGCGGCGTGCGGATTACATAACGTGTATCGTGCTGCAAATTGGCAATCCTTCTGCCGAGTTCGCTCGCGGCCAGAATCTGGACCGCTTTTGCTGTGCCGATGCCTTTGATGGACGTCATTTCCTCAAGGGAAGCATCTTTTAAAAACCGCAAGCCTTCAAAATGGCGGATCAGTCTGTTGGCAAGCTCGAGCACCGATTCTTCTTTCGTGCCGGTACGGAGTAAAATGGCAAGCAGTTCCTGATTGGAGAGGCTCTCCGCTCCTGTGCGGATCAACCGTTCACGCGGGCGGTCTTCTGCAGGAAAATCTTTGATCAGCATTTTTTCCAAATGAATTCCTCCTTTTCTGGTGCAGGAGGCGGGGGAATCGAACCAATGGGCTTTGGTATGGGAGATACAATTGTATCGTACCAAAAAACGGGCCGTGAAACAACTGCAAATTCAACCTTTTCAGACAAAAAATAATGCTATGCGGGCGCATGCCTTTATCTGGCACCACAGCCTTTCAGCCGGAAGCCCGCATTTGATTTCAATGCCCGCTGTAGACCTTTACGTAGTCCAGCAGGTTTTGTTCGGCATCCGTTAAATCCTGCCGGTTGCCGCTTTTTTGATAAGCAACGAGCGATTCATACGCGGCCGTTTCGTATTTTTTCAACCGGCCGAGCGTTTCCTGCCTGACTTTTGCCAGCTTTTTGACGTTGCCGGCTGCTGTTTCGGCTGTCTTCATGCCGTCCGGTGAAACCCGCCCGTTCTGGACAGCGGCGGCCGTTTCTTTTGCCAGTTTTTGAAAAAGCGGAACCGTTTCCCGGGCAAAAATTTGCTCATCCTTTGTCGTCGTTTGGACCTTTTTGCTGGAAAAACTGATTTCTTTTGCATACAGTTCGACGCCTTTATCTTTCCAGGCAGTTTCCATTTTTTTGGCTGTGCCGAGGCTGTCGGCCACACCTGCAAAAATATAGCGTTGCCCGTCCATCGAAAGCTGCATCGACGGAACCTTTTTCGCGGCAAGTTCGCGTGACACTTTAGAGGCGGCGCCTTCCGTGCTGAACACCCCTGCCTGGATGATGCCGATGCTTAACGCCGGAAGCTGGGCCTCTTGCTGCGCTGTGCCCG
Organism: Weizmannia sp. WK01; assembly: GCF_025905465.1. Taxonomy (NCBI): domain Bacteria; kingdom Bacillati; phylum Bacillota; class Bacilli; order Caryophanales; family Bacillaceae; genus Heyndrickxia; species Weizmannia sp. WK01. The sequence goes on from NZ_CP109616.1 coordinate 2,252,167, forward strand.
CTGCAGCGCCTTCAGCCTGCTGTTTCGGGAGTTTTGTTTGATGATCGCCGTACGCAATGAATTTTAATACAACAAACCCGAGCAGCGCCCCGAACACCAACGCGGACACGACAGAAAACAAAATCGCCGGCGCAGCCCTTTTCGCAACCGCTTTTTTCGGGAATATGCTTTTCTTTTTGGGCGCGGGTGTGTAATGGATCGGCCGGAATTCTTCAATCTGATCCGCATCAAGTTCGGGCAGCACCCATTCAAATGACTCCTCTTCTTTTACACTGTCTTCCTGTGCGGCAGCCGTTTCTTCGGCCGCTTTCCAGTCATGGACTTTCACGCTTTCTTCCGGCTGCACCTTTTTTCCGCCCACTTTGACTGTAATTTTCGCCTTTTTTTTCGCCTTGTCCAATGTTTTCACCTCTCCTGCCCGATTTGCTTCATGCTACCATAACCGGCAAAAAAAAGAACAAGACTTTTGTCGTCTTGTCCGAAAACCATTCGCCGATTTCCGGCATTTTATGCAAATTTTATCCGAGCCCGGAGATGCGCAAATACATCCCGATAAGGCTGTTTCCGAAAAAATAGGCGGCAAGCGCACCGATGGCGATAAACGGCCCGAACGGCACCGGTTTTCGTTTTTTAAATTTGCCGGCAGCCATCAAACCAACGCCGTAAAGCGCGCCAAAAAAGCAGGCTAGAAAAAAGGCCAGAAAGGTTTTCTCTATGCCGAGCACAAGCCCGATGACAAAAAACAATTTAATGTCCCCGCCACCCATCGCGCCTTTTGTGAAAAAGGCAATGAGGTAGAGGAGGCAAAAGCCGAAAACCGCCCCGAGCCAGGCGGACCACCACGGTGACGCCGGATGAAAAAGCCGGACGGCGGCAATGGCGGCTGCAAAAGGAAACAGCACTTTATCGGGAATGAGCATATACGCCAAATCGGAAACGGTAATGATGACAAGCAGTGAAATAAACAAAACGGCAAGCAAAAATTCGGGACTCCACCCGAACCGGTAAAAAGAATAGGCAAACAAGCCCCCGGTCAGCGCCTCAAATACCGGATAGACCGGGGAGATCGGCGCGCGGCAGCTTCTGCATCTGCCCCGTAAAGCAAGAAAAGACAACACCGGTATATTTTCATACCAGCTTAACGAGTGCCCACACTTCGGGCAATGCGACCCGGGACGGATAATCGATTCATGATTCGGCACGCGTAGCCCGATGACATTATAAAACGAGCCGAACACCATTCCCAGTGCCGCAAAATAAGCAGTCCACAATCCATGCATGTTTGATCCCTCTGATCTTTCAGCATAAGGTATTTTCTTGGTTCGCTACCGGCAAGCAACGGGCGATATTAAGCATATGTAATGGCAAGGATGAACATGCCGAAAACTTATTGCTCCTTTATTGCGACCGGGTCACTTTTATGTCCCGCTGCCGGCACGTCGATTTCCGGCAAATAGTCCGAATACCGGCTTAACGCCGGGTAATAAAAAGTGGAAACCGTGACGGTGTACTGCAATCCACTCGATCCAGGCGCTCCTTCCCCCGGACTGAAATTGAGGCTTTCGATCACTGTAATGCGCGGCAAGTTTTCAATCGTCTGTAAAAATGTTTTCATGCTCTTGTAGCTGTCTGACTCCACTTTTAAAGTATACGACAGTTTTTTGACACCGGCAGGCAGCACGTCTGTTTTTTGCTGTGTGCCGGATGAGGTGCCGCTCGTTGTGCTTTGTGTAGCCTCCTCGCTCCCGGACGTACCGGCAGAGTCCTGCTGGGCGTCTGTTTCCGTAATCCGGCTGCCGGAAAGGGCCTCTGCCATCCTGAACTGAAGCAGCACTTGTTCCGCAAGCGGTTTTGCCGGGATTTTCCGCAACAGGCTGACAACATTGCCAAGCTGCAGTTCCGGGCTTTGCTGTTTTTTTGACTGCAGGCTGGATAGCACCTGCTGTTCCGATTTCAATGCAGCTTTTTGTCCGGCCAGCTCGGACTTAGCCGGCGCCAGCACAAACCAGTACAAACCGAATGCGCCGGCAAGGCAAACGGCAAAGAGGGCAAGCATGATAAAAAGCTGTTTCCGGTTTAAACGGAGGTTCATTGCTGTTCCTCCTTTTTGCTAGCGGCATTGAGTGCAGTTTGATTGAGCTGGATCGTATATGTCGCTTCATAAACCGTTACACCCTCTGCTTCACCGGTTGCTGCAGTATCCGCGCCGGCTGTGCCACCTGTTGCACCCGGTTCGGAAGAGGAACCGCCCCCCTTTGTTTCACCGGCCGTTTTGGATGCAGCAGATGTGGAAGAGGAACCGGTTTTAGACGTTCCCGAAGAAGATTCGCCGGCCGTTTTGGACGCATCTGATCCGGAAGATGTGCTGCTTGCCGTTTTGGAAGTGCCGGATGTTGTGCCCGTTCCCGCAGCTGAGCCGGTTGCAGCATCGGATGTGCCGCTTGAAGAAGCGCTGGCCGTTTCCGTATTTACTTTGATGCTGTTTAAGACGGCGCCGCTGAAATACGGACTGTCATTCAGCCGTTTTAAGAAGTAAACCGCTTCATCGGACGCATCAAACTGGACGGTCACATTCGCGCCCGTGCTACTGCAGGAAAAGTCCGTGATATAGCCGTATTCCGGCAAAAGTTTAGTAAGCTTGTCCAATACCGGCACCGTCTTGACCGGCGTATCGCTTGCCCATTTAACGGCGGACGAGAGCTTTTTAAAATCCTGTATGTCCGCATTGCTTTTTTGTGCTGCCTGTTCAGCGGCCTGGAGCGCTTCCGTCTGTTTGATTTGCTGATTAACGGCAGCAAGATCCTGTTTTGTCTGATGGAGCGCGATAAAGAAGATGATGACAAAAATGGCGGCTGCACCGGCCAGTATCCCGCCCCAAAAGAGCAGCGCGATATTTTTCGGTTCTTTTTTCGGCAGCAGGTTAATCTCGACGAGCATTTATTTCACCTCTTTCAGTGCAAGGCCCAAAACAGGCGCAAAGCGGGCGGGAAACGGCTGCCCGGTTGTGGAAGATACTTTTTCCGTTTCGATCATCTTGACCGACAGGCCAAACTGCTCCGCAAGATTGTCCGCAACCTCGGGCAAATACGGATAATCGCCGTTCAGCAAAATTTGATTGACCGCATCCTGCCCTTTCCGGATCGAAAACTGGTAATAATTCATGATTCTGTCCAGCTCTTTATAAATATTTTCCGTCTGGTAGCGGAGCAGTGGATCGTCTTCCGGCCAGCGGTACTTTTTTTCGCCAAAAGCATTGGTCTCCGTCTCCCATTTGGAAAGCGGAATATCGACTTCAAGCTCCCTGGCAAGCAGCGGGAAATGCCGGTGGAAAATGGTCGCATTGACCATGGATAAATCAAACTGGAGAAGGAGCAGATGGTCCATCGCATTCAGTGTATTCAAATGATAAAAAGACCGGTAGGCGCATAGCGGGGAAATATCGGCAGCAACCGGGCTCAGGCGGATATCGTTAAAAAAACCGGCATAATCTTCGACGACATCCCGGGGCGCAGCAAATAACAACACCTGCTTTTCCTGATTCGACTCACCAAGGAGCGCAAAGTCAAATACAGGATCGTCAAACGGCAAATGGATGGTGGAACCGAGCTCAAGGGTAATATAACCTTCCATTTCATCCATGGCAATCTCATCCGGAACAGCAATTTGGCGCACGACAACAAAATTGTCGGGCACAGCAAAACGAACTGGGTGTTTTCCCTTCAGCCCCCAATCACCAAGACATTCTTCAGCGATCATCGCAAGCGTCTCGGCATCAGCAATTTTCCCGCCGCGGATCAGTCCTTCCGGCAAATACCGCTCGCCCATTTTTGCAACAACAGGCGGGTCAGTCTGTCTCAATTCGAGAAAACGAATGACATGGTCTTTGATAATGAAATTTCCGGTTTTTTTCGATGATGGAAAAAATGAGCGTGGCATCATGATGGCTCCTTAAATAGCAATCTTAAAAACCAGTAACCAAGGCCTGGCACGGAGGGCAGGCCTTGGAAAATAGATGGGGTTACTCAAAATTATTTTTTAGGTACTTCAGTAGCACCTTTAGGCGAATTGTTAATATCAGTTAACGTAGCATTTTTAAACGTAACATATTTCCCATTAGCCGTTAAAGCATAAGTAACTTTTCCTGTTGTTTCATCTTCTGTAACAGACACACTAATTTCAGAAAGATTAACCTCATCATCTAAGTATGGATCCAATTCAGTGATGCTTAAAGCTTCACTTGGTATTCCTTTTTGTGAAACATATAATTTCGCTGCATTTATTACTTGAACTGCATCTGATTTATCCCCATCAATATGAGAATTCTTAATAATGTGTCCAATCGCCGGGATCGCAATCGCTGCAATAATGGCCAAAATGACAATAACTGCCAACAGTTCAATCAACGTAAAGCCCTTTTGATTTTTCAATAACTTTCTTTTCTTGTGTAACATCGTTTCTCCTCCTAATGTCCTAGAACTTTTTACCTATATTATACATGGTTGTGTTGCATAATCCTACCTTTTTTTGATCAATTTATTGAACATTATTATAAATTTCGAACATTGGTATCATAATCGCGGCAATGATCGTGCCGACAACGGCTGCGAGCACGACGATCATAAACGGCTCAATCAGCGCTTTGATCTGGTCGGTAGCGGCTTCTACTTCGGCCTCGTAAAAGTCAGCGACTTTACCAAGCATGGCGTCCAGCGCACCGGTTTCCTCACCAATCGCAATCATCTGCGTGACAAGCGGCGGAAAGACCCAGTGGCGCCGCATCGGTTCTGTCATCGACTGCCCTTTTTCCAGCGCATCGCGGGCCTGGCGGAGCACTTTTGTCATCACTTCGTTTTCGACGATTGCCTCCACGATCGACAATGCCTGTAAAATCGGCACGGAACTGGAAAACAACGAGCTCAATGTCCGCGTCATCCGGGCAATGATCGATTTTTGGACGAGTTTGCCGAAAATCGGGAATTTGAGCATCGCATAGTCCAAATAAAATTTACTCGTTTTGTTTTTGCGCAAAACGACCAGCAGCACGTACACCCCGATCAAAATCAGCACGACGAGCCACCAGTAGTGCTGCATAAACCCGCTTGCCGACAAAACAAGGCGCGTAACCGCAGGCAGGCTGGCTTTATAGTTTTTGAGCATCGATACAAAGGTCGGGACGATTTTTACAAGCATAAAAATGACGACAACAATCGCCATCACCCCGACAAAAGCCGGATACGTCAGCGCCGACCTTACCTTTTGCCTTGTGCGGTGCTGCTTTTCGTAGTAGGTTGCGAGCCTTTCCAATGTACCGTCAAGATTGCCGCCCGCTTCACCGGCATAAACCATATTAATGAACATCGGGGTAAACACTTTTTTATGTTTTGCGGCCGCCTGGGAAAGCGGAATCCCGCCACGCAAATCTTCCTCAACGGCCAAAAGCGTTTTCTTTAATGTTTTGCTGCTCGTCTGGCTGGCAAGTATGTTTGTAGAATCGACGACGGTTACGCCGGCTTTCAGCAGTGTTGAAAACTGGCGGAGGAAAATGACAAAATCCTGCAGTTTCACCCTGCCGCCGAGACTGATTTCCATCGTCATTAACGTTTCCGGCATCTCATTGATTTGGAGCACGCGGACGCCTTGCCCGCGCAGCTTTACCAGCGCCTCCCGTTTCGATTCGGCCGTGACGACGCCGTTTTTCTTCCCGGCTTTTGTCCTTCCCTCGTACTTAAATCGTGGCATTTTGGACAATCTCCTGTAAATAAGGTTCCGCCGCTTCTTTGGAAATCGCGCCCGCTGCAAGCAATTCCTTCACATCGGTTTCAAGCGTGTGCATCCCGAGTGCGCGGCTCGTCTGCAGGACATTCACGATCTGGTGAACTTTCTCATTGCGGATCAGATTGGCAATGGCCGCGTTGTTGACGAGCACTTCCGTGGCCGCCCTCCGCCCTTTGTTGTCGGCTGTCGGAAAGAGGCGCTGTGAAATAATTCCAACTAAAACATTTGCCAGCTGGATGCGGATTTGCGCCTGCTGGGACGGCGGAAAAACGTCAATGATCCGGTCAATCGTCGACGGCGCGCCCGATGTGTGCAGCGTACCGAGGACAAGGTGCCCGGTTTCCGCTGCCGTAATCGCTATATGGATCGTTTCGAGATCGCGCATTTCCCCGACTAAAATCACGTCCGGGTCCTGCCTGAGTGCCGCGCGAAGGCCGTTCGCAAAGTTTTGCGTGTCAAACCCGACTTCACGCTGGTCAATGATGCATTTTTGATGTTTATGTAAATACTCAATCGGGTCTTCAAGCGTAATAATATGTTTGTGCAGCGTTTTGTTCATATGGTCGATCATGGCAGCGAGAGTCGTCGACTTTCCGCTTCCGGTCGGCCCTGTTACCAGCACTAAGCCATGCGGTTTTTCCGTGAATGCATACAATACAGGCGGCAAATGCAGTTCTTCAACTGTCGGGATCGTAGTCGGGACAACACGGATCGCCAGCGACACGCAGTTGCGCTGCCGGTACACATTGATCCGGAAACGGGATACGCCCGGGATGCCGTAAGAAAAATCAAGCTCCCCGCGTTCCTGGAAAACCGGCCACATGGTATCGGAAATGATCGCTTTTGCCATTCCTTCCGTCAATTGCGGCGTCATCACTTCTTTTCCGTAACGTTTCAGTTGGCCGTTTAAACGCAGAATCGGCGGCACGCCAACGGATAAGTGAAGATCCGATGCTTTCAGTTCAAATGCTGAGCGAAGCAAGTATTCAATTTTTTCCTTCATTCCTTTCACCTACTCCGGTAGGGCGACGCGCAACACTTCTTCGGTCGTTGTCAGCCCCTGCTTTACCTTTAGTAATCCGTCATCGAGCAGAAAAATCGTTTTATTTTGGATCGCATATTCCCTTAATTTGGATAAAGGTTCCCCGTTCATAATCCCACGCCGGATGTTTTCATTGATCATCAGCAGTTCCTGGATCGCCATCCGTCCTTTGTATCCGGTCATGTTGCAGTTTCCGCATCCTCGGCCGCGAATGATTTTCTCAATTTTGATGCCGCGTTTTTTAAAAATTTCTATTTCCCGTTTTGTCGGCACCTGTTCTTCTGCGCAGTCGCGGCACACTTTGCGAACGAGCCGCTGCGACACGACGCCACTGAGTGAGGTGGCAACGAGAAACGGCTCAACGCCCATGTCTATTAATCTTGTAATTGTGCCGAGCGCATCATTGGTATGCAGCGTACTTAAGACAAGATGGCCGGTGAGGGAAGCGCGGATAGCAATTTCAGCCGTTTCCTTGTCGCGGATTTCCCCGACCATGATAATATTCGGATCCTGCCGCAAAATCGCGCGCAGCCCTTTGCCGAACGTCATCCCGACCGCCGGATTGACCTGAATTTGGTTGACGCCTTCAATCTGGAACTCCACCGGGTCTTCCACCGTAATGATATTCACCTGTTCATCATTGAGATGGTTTAGGGCCGCATATAAAGTTGATGACTTCCCGGAACCGGTCGGCCCTGTGATCAAAATGATGCCATTCGGGCGGTGGATCAACTGCGTAAAACGCTTGAGATTCAGTTTGTTGAAATCGAGCTGGCGGATATCGTGGATGGCTGTTGAAAGATCCAAAATCCGGAGCACGATTTTTTCCCCGAATACGGTTGGCAGCGTCGATACCCGGATATCAACGGGATGGAAATCGACGTCAATTTTAATACGCCCGTCCTGCGGGATGCGGTGTTCGGTAATATCTAGATTTGCCATAATTTTAATGCGCGCCACAAGCACGCTTTGCATCGATTTCGGCAGCACCCGTTCCGTCCGCAAAATTCCGTCCACCCGGTAACGGACGATGTATTTTGTTTCCTGCGGGTCCAGATGGATATCGCTTGCCCGCATTTGGACGGCATTTTGCAAAAGCTGGTTGACGAGCTGGACAACAGGCGAATCTTCTTCCCCGGGTGCGGTTTCGGTTGCCTCTTCCTTTTCAGCAATGCCGTCCAGCAGTTCTTCCATATTGTCATCCAGGTCGTAATACTTATGGATTGCCCGCAAAATATCGTCTTTGGAGGCAATCGCCGGTTCAATCCGGAAGCCGGTCGATAGCCGCAAGTCATCGATCGCATTAAAATCCATCGGGTCCGCCATTGCGACAAACAGTTTATCCCCGTCTTTTTTGAGCGGAATGAGAAGATTTCGTTTCGCCATTTCTTTCGGCACAAGATTCATGATGCTCTGGTCAAAAGGATAGCGGAAAAGGCTGATGTGCGGGATGCCGAGCTGGAATTCGAGCGCTTCAATGAGCTGCTGCTCGGTAATCAGCCCACGCTGAAGAAGCGCATCGCCCAGTTTTTGGCCCGCCCCCTTTTCCTTCAGCACCTGTTCCAGCTGTTCTGCTGTAATTAATCCTGCATCCACCAATAAATCGCCAAGCCTTTTTCGCACTTGCTTCATCCGAATTCCCCCGCTTTATCTGTCATGTCCCGGGTCTTTATTATGTCAGCTTTTGCTGTCTGCCCCGTTATCCTTGCCGTCATGCGTGCCGGTGCTGTCTTTGCTGTCATTTGAAGTCTCAGCTTTTGTGCTGGTAGAGTTTTCGCGATCCTTTGAAGTCTCAGCTTTTGTACTGGTACTTTTTTCGCTCTTTTTTGAAGCCTCTGTACCGGCACTTTTTTTGCTTTTTGAAGTCTCTTTGCCGGCACTTTTTTCGCTGCCTTTTGAACTGCTGCCACTTGTTGACGTGTCCGTTTCATGACCAGAACCGTTATCTGTTTCCGATGAGTCCTCCGTATTTTCCACTTGTGCCGGATTGCCTTTTGCAACGATTTGTGCCACTGGCGGATAAAAATCTTCCGCCAACAGCACGGATTTCAGCAGGCCGTGATTCTGGCTGTAAATATTGCGGAATACCTTGGCATAATAACCCGCTTTTCCGGCTTGCAAGACAACAGACTGATCCGCTTTTAAAGCAGGATGATATTGCACGGTTGTTTCGGGGCCAATCGTTTTTTGATCTTTCAGCACCATTTTATAGTTTTCGAGAAAAGGCCGGCCTGCCACAGATACGGAAAAAGCGCCGTTTCGAACCGTGAATTTCAACTGATAAGCGGTTGGGTTCGGGTTGACAAAAGAGAAATCCAGCTTGCCTTTCACCACTTTTGCTTCTTTTCCAAGCGTTGCATAGTACGGCAGTTCGTTTCCCGTATTGCGTTCAATGATTTCGAAATTGGTCGGCAGCACCGCCCCGTATATGGCGGTTGCAATCATGCTGAGTGCTTCATTTGAAAACGAAGCGCCTGTTTTTTCCGCTGTTTTGAATAAGGAAAACATCCCGTGCGCAGGAATGTTGACTTGCGGAAACTGCTTTGCCCAATTTTCGAGTTCTGTTGCTTCCGCAAGCGAAACATTTGCTACTGAACCTTTTGATACTGTCGTTTCTTTTTCATTTCCGTCCACGGCATAACCGGACAAATCAAAGGAAAGATTGGCAGTCTCAAGCCGGGCGGCGGCGTGGCATATGGCCATGTCGAGCCGGGCAATATCCACGTCATCCGGGCTGACGTCGGGAAAAGACTTTGAGACCAGGTCCCGAAGCCTATTATGGTCAAGCGTGACAACAAGCGGCGCGGCCTCGCCGTTTTTTACCCGAACCATGCTTTCTGTTACGGAAAAATGCAGCTGTTCAGCCGGAAGCTTCACCGTTTTTGCCAAATAGACGATTTCTACCGGATTGGACGCCTTCCATTTCTGAACGGCAGATGATAATTTTTGCTGTGCCTGCTCTTCCGTCAGCCCGGACAGCTGTATTCCTCCGGCTATAGTGCCCTGCGCATATTTTTCTTTATGTCCGAATCCGTTCGCAATGGCCAAAGCCCCAAAATGTGAGAAACTGAATATAAATGCTGTGCTGATCAATAAGATCGTAAAAACTTTTAAATACCGCTTGTTTCCCACACTTCAGCGCCGCCTTTCATTCATCAACATGCATAGACAACTCGACAAAAACACCCGGACCGGCCTCCTGTGCCCGCTTAATGTCTTCTTCAGACAAAACCGTTCCTGCCGCGATAACCTGTTCCCCGTTTCCCGCGTAAATGTCTTTTACCGCTTTCTTTCCTTTTAAAAGTTCCACTTGTTTTGCCCGGAGTGCCTCCATTCCCTCTTCGCCCGGTTGTTCAAGCTCTTCTTCTACTTCTTTTGTCAGCAGTTTTTCAGGATCATCAAGAAAATGGCCGGGTGCTTCCTCTTTCACAACAACAATATCTCTTCCGTACGTCATCACAAAATCAGCAGAAAGGATCGTTTCCAACTCGCCTGTTTGCAAAACAACCCCTAAAATTTTGCCTGTATTTTCATCTGCGTAAAATTCTTTTACTTCGCCAACTAGCTCCCCTTTTCGTGTCATCACTTTAGCGCCGACAATGCGAATTTTTTTGTTGACGAGCTGGTCCGCAATCGGAATTTCGTTTAAATCGATGACAGCCCTGTCGCTTTCCACGGTGACCGCATACTCGCCGATCCCGACCACTTTTTTGAACGGAATTGCTTTTACGCTTACTTGCCAGTCTTCGTGTTCGATCGTTAAAAAATCGACGGATCCTTTGTCCGGGTTAATGACAAAAGACTTTACTTTTCCGATTTCAGCGCCTTCAGAAATGCTGATGATCGGCTGGCCCAAAATTTGCGTGCTTTTTTTCATCTACCTCACACCTGTTTCTTCATGGATTATTGACCGTATTTTGTCCTTAAAAAATCGATTTCTTCGCGGATGACCGGGTATTCTGCATAGGTTTCCGCCAAGTCTTTCAGCAGGACTTGCAGCTTGCCAAATTGTTGTTCAGCTATGTAATGTTCGACCAGAAGGCTTGCAAAGGTGAAATAATCTTCCGGTGCAAGCTGCGGATGCAAATGTGCTTTCACTAGCTGTTCGTACGCGTCAGCCGGCTGCGTAAGACGGTAAAGGTTCAGTTGTTCCACTAGTACCCCAAGCAATTGCTTTTGAATAGGCGTTGTCCCGTTTGGCACGGATGCTAAAGTGTCCGATGCTTCCTCAACGGCAGGGTTGCCTTTCGGTTCCATTGCTTTCTCACCGACAGAATTGCCTGCCGATTCCGCTTCGTTTGCGGCAACCGTTTCGCCCGTACCTGCGCCGCTTTCGCCTTGTCGTTCCCGTCCCTGGCCCGCTTCCGAATAGAACTTTTCGGGCTCTGCCACCTGGCCGGTTTCCTTGTCAGGCATCACGTCGATTTCTTCCGGTTCGTCTGTGTCTTCACCTGTCGCACCGCCAACTATTTCAATTTCCGTATCTGATGGCAGCTTTTCGCGTTGCCCGGCATTGTCGGTTTCATGGAAAGGAATCTCATCGATTTCTTCCAGTCCGTCTGTGCTGTCACGCTTAGACCCGCTGGCTGCTTCATCCGCCGCATCCAGATCTAAATTTACGGATTGTTCAGTTGAATTAGTTTCTTGGACAGGCACCAAACCGATTTCTTCCGGCTCGTTTGTATCTTCACCTTTCGCACCGCCAACTGTTTCATTTTCCGCATCTGATGGCAGCTTTTCACGTTGCCCGGCATTGTCGGTTTCGCGGAAAGGAATCACATCGATTTCTTCCAGTTCGTCCATGGCAGGCATGTCTGTCCCGGAAAGTTCAGCAGGTGCTTCTGTTTCCTTTTCAAAAGAAAGGAGTGGGATCTCTTCTTGTTCCACATATTGAACCTCTTTAGAACCGGATAACGTTACCGATCCTTCTCCTGCAATCACTTCGGAATCTTGACCTGTGGTTGTCCCGTCCAAAGGTTTGATATCCGGGCTCTCCGCTTCCGCCACCCATTCTTCAACTTCGTACATTTCCGGCAAATGATCCGCCTTATTTTCTTCATTTGCTTCTTCAAGCATCTCCAGACGGTTTTCAAGAAAATCAATTTCTTCTTCCCCGGAGCGTTCTGCCGCCTGTTCGTTTGCCGGAAGAGCGGTTTCCGTTTCATTTCCGGCCGCAGTATCGTCCAGTTCTTCCCATTCGGGTTCATCCTTTTCTTCCCGTTTTAGCAGTGTCCCTTCTGTTTCAGATCCCGGCCCGTTTTTCTCCGGCAAAATCTCTTCCGTTTCAGCGGCCGGAGCACTTTTTTCAGCCGGAAGAACAGCGGCATTTACGTCAGGCAAGACCAGTGCTGCCGGCCGATTTTTCCGCGCCACCGCCATCTCTTCCTGCTCCTCCCCTACTGGAAATTCGTCTGAATCGTTATCCTGTCCAGCGAACAAAAATGCCAACTTTTTTTCGAACAGATAGGCCACACAAATTACGAGCAAAAAAGTAATTAAACCACTCTCCCATAGCGGAACCACACTGCCCGCCAAAATGCCGAAAAGCGCCAGCAAAAAAGCGGAGCCGGCCAGCACAACCACCCCTTTTTTAGAAAAGCCGAAAGAAAAAAAGACAAAAAATGCCATTACGCATAAAAATCCAATTACGGCAAACGCCGCAGTGAGAAGATCCATCATCCCACCTCTGTTTCTATCAGAGTACAATATTCCCAGAAAAACCAATTGTCGAAAATCAACTAAGACTATTTTATTATAAATCATGGCGAATGGGAAGATTGTACTGCATCTTTTTACCTGTCTCTTACTGGACTGATGTATTGATTTCTTTCAAAGTCACTTTATTCACTGTCGGGATCCCTTTCGGCGGGTTTAAAATCATATCTTTTTTAAAATTAACGGTGAGTCTGGACTTTACATGATCCGCAGGCTGGGGGTTTTGAAATTCCAATTCATATCTTTTGAAAATTAACAATTCATAGATTAACTTATTTATCGTCCAGCCCCTTGATGCACTTAAACCAATCGTATTCCCATAGATACCCCCATTAATTTTCAAATTTGATCCGATGCCATATATAAACAAGTCACGATTTGAGTAGAGATAAGCATCAATCACTTTTGGACGGTCTTCATACAAATTATTGTTGGCTAACTTAATATTTCCATCACAAAGTAAAATAAGCGTGCCACTACTGTTCGAGAAATTTTCGACATCTGCGTCTCCTCGTACATAAATGCTGCCGTTTGTATTGACATCCCCGCTGCTCGTAAGGGACCCATTGACATACATCACCCCGTTTAAATTCAATGCTGAAACCTCACTCAATGTCGCATTCCCGGCAATATAAATATACTGATTTTCCCCTGTCGACAGCACTCCGTTTAAATTAGCGCCACCGCCTACATAAATCTTGCCTTTTACTGTTAAATTTCCTTTGACAGTCAAATCATCTTTTACATAAAGATCTCCATTTACAGTCAGGCTTTTGTTTTCCCCAACGGTTAAATCATCGCCGACGTACAAGTTTCCTTTTATTGGTTGACTGCCAACCTGGCTGACTGTTACATCATAACCAAAAGCGTTCCCATACTTATCTATATTATAAGAATCGTAAGAATTTATTTTTAAATTTCCCGGCCATCCCAGCGCCTTGGCTGTAATCATATCGCCTACATTTATTTTGTCAACCGTTAACTGACGATTTTTCACAACCGGGGCAACAGAAAAGTAGCGGCTGAAGCTTTCAGGTCCAAATGGCTTCCATGAATAAAAGTTGTAAACCGGCGCCGATGTTCCTGTTCCTACCGGCTGCTGATCGGCCTCAAAATATCTTCCCTTCACTGTTAACGTCCCATTGATCGCTGGATAGTAAGTTTGAATATATTTCGTGTACCCCTCAACATAGTTCCCGTAGTTTGAAACATACAGATTCCCCCCGATATTCACATCCCCGATAATATAAGGAGACCCGTACAAATACATATTCGACGGCGTCACGGCTGTATATTGAAAAACGTCCGAGACAGTGGAAAGCGTCATCACCTTTGTTAACGTTTTTCCAGACTTTCCGATTGGCACTGTTATGGTGACTTTGCCCAAAACAATTCCGTCTGGTGCTGTCCCGTCTTTCAATGTTTTATATGCGATGCTGCATTTGCCGTTTTTCTGTTGCTGTATGCTCGTTATGGCTGCCTGAAGCATGCTGATCAGCTGGCTTGGCATGACAGTACCGTTCGCAATGGTACTATTGATGCTGTCAACTTGTTTCTCAATTAAAGCAGTCGCTTCATCCGCTACCATTTCCGCATTTAATTTATCCTGTGTGCCCGTTTCAGATACTTTTACTGTTTTAAAAGTACTGACGGATGCGGATACGAGTGAAACGGTGATAATCGCCGCGACTGCGAAAATGAGAAGGACGGTCACAAGCGTATATCCCTTCTCTTCTCTTAAAACATGCATCATGGATTCCCCTCTTCGCCCAGTTTATAAGCGGCATAGATCTTTTTCTCAAAATGATTTTGTGTGTCTTTCATTACAAAATGGCATATCAGGCTGCCATTCTCAACCGTAAAAGTTGTCCCGTCAAGTGAAATTCCATCGCTGTTTACAATCGTGCCTCCTACCGACAAGTTCCCGTCTGATACAGTGATTGTCTTGTCAGTTGAACTTTCCTGGTAGGTGCCGTCACTTCCAACATTTATATTGACATCCACTGCTTTGAAACGGGTAAAAGTCCCGTCATCATTTTCGTCATCAGGTTCAATGTCGTCCACATTTTCCATTGCGCTGTTCATGTATTGTAAAATAGCCGTTTGTTCTTTGACAAAATTTTTACGTGCCATGTCGCTTTTGGATTGGGTGATCACCGTATTTAAAACGGCATAAATGACCCCGATGATCATAAATGAAATGGTAACAGCCGCCAGTAATTCTACTAAAGTGAGCCCTTTTTCATTCCGGCATTTCATCTTTTCACATACCCTTTCACTTCAACCGGTTTTAGATGATTTCCACTGTCGACTTTTACTTTGACCAGCAGGAGGCGGTCAGAAAGGGAAGAATCCGCCGGAAGGGAAACGGACACATATGCCTTATAACCGGAAATTTCCGCAGCGCTATCAAGCCCTAAAACCGATTGAATATCAGCTTGTTGTGTGGTGTTCGCCATTTGCTGCACTTCATTAAAGTTTTTTTTCTGGTAAGCTCTTAATATCCCGGTTGCAATTTGCAATGCAGACAGCGAGTCATCCGCTTTCTTTGTCACGCCCGCATTATTGGCCAAAATGGAACCCACTGTGAGCATCACAATCGCTAAAATCGTAATCGAAGCGAGCACTTCGACAAGTGTAAATCCCCGGTTGTTTTTAAAAAGGGGTTTTTTCATAACAACCTCCGCTAAGCATTTTGTCCTGCGTCTTATTTCCTATAAAACTTATTTTATCAAAAAGCGCCGGGAAAGTAATTCAACAAATAGAACAAATAAAAAAAAGGGCAGAACTTTTTCAGCTCTGCCCGTTCCTTTCTGATTGGCCCAAAATGTATTTCCGGACTTTCGAAATAAAGTATAAAGACCCCGTAATGACTAAAACATCTCTTGAGCCTTTCATTTCTTTTATTTTAGCAAGTACGGTTTCTTTCCAATCCTCCGAAAATGATTTATTTTGATGATGGCTTATCTTATACAACATCTCTGCCGGAATCGCTCTTGGAAAATCAAAAGTTGTGAAAATGATTTCGTCTGTTTTGTGGTCGAGTTTCGGAATCATGTGATCCAAGTCTTTGTCGCCAAGTGCGGAAAAAATCATGTGAATGTTTTTCCCGCGCAGATGGGTGTCCATTGTTTCGATCAGGCTGTCAATGCCTTCCGGGTTGTGGGCGCCATCGATGATAACGAGCGGGTCATCCAGCAGTTTTTCAAATCGGCCGATCCACTTGCTGAGGAGAAGGCCTTTTTCCAGTGCATGCTGCGGGATGCGAAAATGGTGGATATGTCTTAACAGTTCTGCCCCCATAACGGCAAGCGCGGCATTGTAAATCTGATGGCGCCCCATCATGGCGATCGACAAGCAGTCATAGGCGCCGTACGGAGAAGCAAAGCGGAAATGTTCACCAGTTAGATCCCCACCAATCTCCGCAAAAGAAAATTCCTTTCCGGCACGGAAAAGCGGTGCCTTTTCTTTTGCCGCTTTTTCTTCAATCACCGCTAGCGCATCAGGCAGCATTGCTGTCGTTGCAACCGGCACCCCGTGTTTGATGATGCCCGCTTTTTCAAATGCGATCTCCGCAATCGTATGGCCAAGCACATTCATATGGTCATGGCCGATATTGGTAATCAGGCTGACAAGCGGTGTGATGACGTTGGTGGAGTCAAGCCTGCCGCCAAGGCCGACTTCATAAATAACGATATCCACCGGCCGGATGTCGGCAAAATACACAAGCGACATCGCTGTAATGACTTCAAACTCTGTCGGTGCGCCGAATGCTGTGTGCTCCAGTTCTTCTGCAAGCGGGCGGATCTCGTTTGTAAGCCGGATGAGGTCTGCATCTGACACCGGCGTTCCGTTTATGCTGATCCTTTCGTTAAACTGCTCAATATACGGGGAAGTAAAGGTGCCGACCGTATAGCCTGCCTGCTCTAAAATATTCCGCAAAAAGGTGACGGTCGACCCTTTGCCGTTCGTCCCGGCCACGTGAACCGTCCGGATTTTTTGTTCCGGGTGGTGCAATTTTTCCATCAGCCACTGCATCCGCTCAAGCCCTGGTTTCATCCCGAATTTCGAGCGGGACCGGATCCAGCCGACCGCTTCTTCATAGGTTTCAAACATATGCCTTTCCTCCCGTATGCAAGGAAGACGAATCCGTAAAGAATTCGCCTTCCACCCTTGTATTACTGGTTTTCAAGTTCTTTGATGCGCGCTTCGACGGTGCTTCGTTTTTCAAGATAGTCTTTTTCTTTTGCCCGTTCTTCGGCAACGACATTTTCCGGCGCTTTTTTCAGGAACCCTTGATTGGACAGTTTTTTCTGGACGCGTTCGACTTCTTTATTCCATTTCGCCAACTCTTTCCGGAGCCGGGCCAGTTCTTCTTCAAAATTAATGAGTCCTTCAAGCGGCAGGAACAGTTCAACGCCGGAAACGACTGCAGTCATGGCTTTGTCCGGTGCCTCGAGGTCAAGCCCCATTTTCAATTCATCCGGGTTGCAGAAACGGGTAATGTACGCTTCGTTTCGTTTTAAAGCCGCTAAGACCGTTTCGTCTTTCGCTTTCAAATGCAGTTTGATTTTTTTGCTTAACGGCGTATTCACTTCCGCGCGGATATTGCGGACGGAACGGATGATGTCGACAAGCAGTTTCATTTCTTCGCTAGCCGCTGCATCTGTAAGGCTTTCGTCCACCTCCGGCCAAGCGGCTGTTGTGATCGATTCCCCCTGATGCGGAAGGTTTTGCCAAATTTCCTCGGTAATAAACGGCATGAACGGGTGCAAAAGCCGCATCGTATTGTCGAGCACATACGCAAGGACCGAGCGTGTCGTTTTCTTCGCTGCTTCATCTTCGCTGTAGAGCGGCAGTTTTGCCATTTCGATGTACCAGTCGCAGAAATCGTCCCAGATAAAATTGTAAAGTGCGCGCCCAGCTTCGCCAAATTCGTATTTGTCCGCCAGTTTTGTAACGGTTTCGATCGTTTCGTTCAAACGCGTTAAAATCCATTTGTCAGCGACTGATTTTTCACCGGACAGATCCATTTCTTCGTATTTCAGCCCGTTCATGTTCATGAGTGCAAAACGGGAGGCGTTCCAAATTTTATTGGCGAAATTCCAGACCGCTTCAACTTTTTCGTAACTGAAACGCAAATCCTGGCCCGGTGCGCTACCGGTGGTAAGGAAATAGCGGAGCGAGTCCGCGCCGTATTTGTCGATGACTTCCATCGGGTCGACACCGTTGCCGAGCGATTTGCTCATTTTCCGCCCCTGCTCGTCGCGGACAAGACCGTGGATCAGGACGTCTTTGAACGGGCGTTTGCCGGTAAACGCAAGCCCCTGGAAAATCATCCGCGATACCCAGAAGAAAATGATGTCATAGCCGGTCACAAGCGTATCGGTCGGATAATAACGCTTGTAGTCTTCCGCTTCTTCATCCGGCCAGCCCATTGTCGAAAACGGCCAGAGCGCCGAGCTGAACCACGTATCGAGCACGTCCGGATCCTGTTCCCAGTTTTCAATATCGCGGGGCGGCTCGGTGTCAACATACACTTCGCCGGTTTCTTTATGGTACCAGGCCGGAATCCGGTGGCCCCACCAGAGCTGGCGCGAAATGCACCAGTCGCGGATATTTTCCATCCAGTGCAAGTACGTTTTTTCGAAGCGTTCCGGCACAAAATGGACTTTTCCTTCCGACGCCTGCAGTTTTACTGCGGCATCAGCGAGCGGCTGCATTTTCACAAACCATTGCGTCGACAAATACGGTTCGACAACCGCGCCGCTCCGTTCGGAATGGCCGACCGAATGGAGATGGTCTTCCACTTTGACAAGAACGCCGAGTGCTTTCAAGTCCTCCACAATCTGTTTGCGGCATGCAAACCGGTCCATCCCTTTGTATTTTCCGGCATTTTCATTCATTGTGCCGTCCTCGTTCATCACAAGGATGCGTTCGAGATTGTGGCGGTTCCCGACTTCGAAGTCGTTCGGGTCATGGGCCGGCGTAATTTTTACGGCACCGGAACCAAATGTCATGTCCACATACTCGTCTGCGATAATCGGAATTTCGCGGCCGACGATCGGCAATACAATCGTTTTCCCGATTAAATGTTTGTAGCGTTCATCATCCGGGTGGACAGCGACCGCCGTATCACCGAGCATCGTTTCCGGGCGCGTTGTTGCGATTTCGATCGTGCCGGAACCGTCGCTTAACGGGTATGCCAGATGGTAAAATGCGCCCTGCACCTCTTTGTAGACGACTTCAATATCGGAAAGCGCCGTTTTCGTTTCCGGGTCCCAGTTGATGATGTACTCGCCACGGTAAATCAAGCCTTTTTTATAAAGCGAAACAAATACTTCTTTTACAGCTTTTGACAGCCCTTCATCGAGCGTAAAACGTTCGCGCGAATAATCGAGCCCAAGGCCAAGTTTTGCCCATTGTTTGCGGATAAATTGAGCGTATTCCGCTTTCCACTTCCATGCTTCTTCCGTAAACTTTTCGCGGCCGAGGTCATAGCGGGATTTGCCTTCTTCACGCAGTTTGGCTTCCACCTTTGCCTGCGTTGCAATCCCGGCGTGGTCCATCCCCGGCAGCCAGAGCACATCATAGCCCTGCATCCGTTTCATCCGGGTTAAAATATCCTGTAAAGCCGTATCCCAGGCATGGCCGAGGTGGAGCTTCCCGGTTACGTTCGGCGGCGGAATCACAATCGTGTACGGTTTCTTTTCCGGGTCGCCTTTTGCTTCGAAAAATTTGCCGTTCACCCACCATTCATAGCGTCCTTTTTCAACAGCCTGCGGATCATATTTGGTCGGCATGCTGATGTCCTGCTGTTCCATTTGCATCATTCCTTTCTGCGTCTTTTACGGATAAACACAAAAACTCCCTTCGCCATAAAAGGACGAAAGGAGTCTGTTCGCGGTACCACCTTTTTTCACGGGCAAACGGATGCCCGGCACTCTCGGGTCAGTAACGGCACTTCGCCGGCTTTT
Organism: Weizmannia sp. WK01; assembly: GCF_025905465.1. Taxonomy (NCBI): domain Bacteria; kingdom Bacillati; phylum Bacillota; class Bacilli; order Caryophanales; family Bacillaceae; genus Heyndrickxia; species Weizmannia sp. WK01. The sequence goes on from NZ_CP109616.1 coordinate 2,271,676, forward strand.
GCTACTTTCGGTTTCACAAAAGCTACTCCCGGGCGACCTTCCAGCCTGTTTCGCATAGGAAATCTTTCAGCAGCTGATTTCCCTCTCTGCATGGAAACAAAATCTGTACTCTTCCCGTTCATTGTACTTTGATTTTTGAAATTGACTATAGTTTATGGTATCGGTTTTTGTGAAAATCGTCAATAGCATTGCCCATTTTTAGAAAAAATATGCGGCGGATGCACTGATCCGCCCGCTTTTCATACATTATTTTTGAGGGATAGGTGGATGATGATGAAGAAAAAAATTGACAAACAGGCCGTCCGTACATGGGCGCGGAATGCAAAAAAAGTGTGCAAGCAGCTGATTCTTCCGTTCTCCGTCTTTCAGGCCATCCGTACGATTATTTTTCCGACGACGTTTGACGTTTTGCTGCTTGCCATATTTATTCTCATTTATCTCGGGTTTCAGTATGAATGGTTTTAGTGGCCGTTCCTGCTTTTCATGACGCGGGGGCGGCCCCTTGTGACAACTGCATGACGACATACTCGGTATTTTTCATTCGCCAGTACTTTTCCTGCAGTTTCGCGACTGCTCTCGCTTCATGGCGTTTTCCTTCATTTGCAAAGTATTCCTCCACGGTTTGGATGATCGGTGCGGGATAAGCGAGATAGCTGAAAAATAAGCTTTTTTCATCTTCTTTCAGCGGAAAATAGCTGAAATAGGTCTTCACCCAATCCACGCAGTCGTCAAACCGGCTCGGATAGGAATCGAGCGTCCGCGACAAGAAGGGAAGCAAGTCATAAAAAGGCGCAGCGTTTTTCGCCAGTTCGAAATTGGTAAAGTACCCGAGCCCGCGTTCATCGTACAAAAAATGCTCCGTTGAAATTTTTCCGTGGATGGTCACCGTTCTCGCTTTCTCCATCTCTTTTGATTGTTCATACCAGTTTTCCAGCTGCCGGATCGAAAATTTGAGCGCCTGGTTCGTTTCATTGTAAAAGGTGCAGTACAACAGGGCAAACGGGGACATATAGACCTGCTCTTCACACCGTTCAAGGAACTCTTCCAAAAAATCCTGCTGCCCGTACCAGCGGGAAAGGGTTTCTTCATAGTATTCCCGCCGTTTTTCTATTGAGATCTCCGTATCTTTGACGGACAAGCTGTGCAGGCGTGCGAGTTCCCTGAACATTTTTTGATGTTTCTCGCCGCGTGCTTCTTTTTCTTCGTTTGGCAGCCAGGGCATTAAATAGTATAATGCCCCGTTATACAGCACCCCGTAACGGCCGTCCAACGCGGGATAGACCGGGACAATACGGTTGTATCCCCGCTGGTACAGAGACTGGACATGCCGGATAAATCCCATCCCGTTTTGCGGTGCAATTTTTTTTAAAGCAAAGATGCCCTGGCCGGTATAAATTTTATACACTTTTCCGTACCGCCCGACATATTCAGCGTTCAGGCCGTAATGCTTTACAATCCGATTGATGTCCTGCTGCGAAAGGTCAGTCACCCGTTTCACCTTCTTAGAGCGCTTCTCCTGAAAAATAGGCGCTTGCTCATTTTCATTCCCCCGCTGCGCCGCATTCGCCGCGGCTTGAACATAGGCGCAATCTAGGTTAAGAATAGCTCGTTTTGCACGCTTCCTTACGCAGGCGCTTAGCCCCTGAATTTCAGATGCATCCTTCACCTAGACGCCCGTGCCTGTGAATGCTCCGGCTCAGTGATTTTTTTCGGCGCGCGCGTTTGCGGGAACGTACAGCACTTGCCCCTCATATACATCCTGGTTCACTTCCAAATGGTTCATCCTTAAAATCTGCTGGACATTGATATTGTATTTTTCAGCAAGCTGGTCGAGCGTCTCCCCGCTTTGGACGATGCAAACCTTTAACTTGGCAGGCTTTTCTTCATCTCTCCGGGCAAAAAAGTCGGCAAGCGAAATAGATTCGTATTTTTGCTTCTTTTTCTTCTTGGCAGCCGAATCCTTTTCTTCCGGCACTTCCTCTATTTTCTCCCCGCTTTCCGGCGACTCTTCCACAATCGTTTCGCTGCTCGCCACAGAAGAAGATTCATCTTTTTCAGGCGATTCTTGCTTGAGATAAGCAGAAGATTCATCTTCCATTGCCTTGCTCTCGATCCGGAAAACGGGCTCCGTCTTCCCGGCGTCATCCGGCTCAAGAGATTCTTCGTTCAGAGCCGTTTTGCTCTCCGTCCGGAACGCGGATGCGGTTTTTCCGGACAATTCCTGTTCAGGATGCCCTTCATCCCGCACTGGGTCGGCCTGCCATTCGTTCCGCACCGGTACGCTTTCCGCTATGGATGCAGACTCGTTTTTGCCTGAAAACTCCGGTTCTGCATGCCATTCGTTCTGCACCACTCCGCTCTCCGCTATGGATGCGGATTCGTTTTTGCCGGAAAACCCCGGCTCAGCGTGCCACTCATCCCGCACCGGTTCACTTTCCGCTATGGATGCAGACACATTTTTGCCTGAAAGATCCGCTTCAGCATGCCATTCGTTCTGCACCACTCCGCTCTCTGCCAACGATGCAGACTCATTTTTTCCTGGAAACTCCGGCCCAGGATGCCACTCATTCTGTACCAGTTCGCTTTCTGCCAACGATGCAGACTCATTTTTTCCGGAAAACTCCGGTTCCGCATGCCATTCATCCCGTACCGGCGCGGCTGTTTCCGCCTGCCATGAAGCACTTTCCGGCACTTTTCCGCCTGCTTCCGGCAAGAGACTCTCCTCTTCTTCTTCCGGCAGTTCGACCGGTGCTAGCACATTCAGTTCGTTTGTGTACGGTTCCGGCTGAGCAACCGATTCTTCCGGCACCACGCGCGATTCGATCGTAAAAGGTGTATACAATTCCGGGTCAGCGTGAGATTCATCCTCTTCTTCTTTTTCCTCATCTGCACGCAAAGGCACTTCTTCAAAGCTTTCCGCTTCTTCCATAAAATGGCGGGGCGGTTCGGTGCTCTCTTCTTCTTGTTCCGATAAACTCCACTCGGAATGGCTAAAAGGCGCCTGATATGCTGCGTCCGGCTCATCCAAATAGGTTTCCCGGCCGTTCAAATCCGGGTATGGTGCTGTTTCGGCTTCGTCCTCTTCCTCATCCCCGTCTTGCAATATTCCCTCAATCGCAATATCCGCATTGATTTTTAAACAATCGGTTCCGTGAAATTGATAGTCAAATCCTTCTATATTGACGTCCAGTTCCTCAATATCCGCAATTCTTGTCTTCGGAATGGTAACGTCTACCGGGAAAGATTGGTAAAATTCAAATATGCCGTCTTCTTCCCGGTACTGGACCGCCTGCACATACTTCCTGAACAGCACATCTTCCCCTTCTTCTTCCCCGCAACCGATATACTCCCCGGCCAAATAGAGATTGCCTTTGATCACGACATACTGCTCCAATTCCTGTATGGTGATATGGGGATCCAATGATATTGATAAAAGTTCTTCAACTTCCTGTCCTTTTTTAAACCAAATCAATTCTTCTAATGAAAATCGTATGGACGATTGATTTTGCGGCAAAGCGGGTTCCTCCCTTCAATTCCTCCAAATCCCAATGAATATGTCATTTACACTGTATGAAGCAATCGGGGTTTTTATGATCGCAAATAAACCGCAGCATCCGTAAATCACTTGAATGGCTTTTTCGCAACAATATTGGACGGGGAGAGAAATCGATAAAAACCGGCTCATCTGTTTTCAGGTTACCCGTTCAAAAACTTAGATTTGGTCGAGCTAGGCGAACTGATTCGGCCATCCGTTTTCGGAGTGATCCGTTCAAAAACCATCGGGCCACCCACAGAGCGTGAAATTTTCCCTACTGCTACTTCTCTCTCGCCCGCAGCGGACAGAACGCAAAAAAAACCGGCTCATCCATTTTTGGACTTGCCGGTTCATAGCCGCAGGATTACCCGCGGATTGCCTTAAATGTTTTTTCTGCTGCTTCAACGGTACGGTCAATATCCTCGTCCGTATGCGCGGCGGACAAGAAGATGCCTTCGAATTGGGACGGCGGGAGGAAAATGCCGTTTTCCGCCATGCCGCGGTAGTAGCGGGCAAACAGATCCAAATCCGAAGTGCTTGCTGATGCAAAATTATTGACTTCTTCATTGGTGAAAAAGATGCCAATCATCGATCCTGCCCGGTTAATGGTATGCGGGATATCGTATTTCACCGCTGCCTCATGAAAACCTTGTTCGAGGCGGTCGGCTTTTCGCCTGAATTCCGCATACGTTTCAGGTGTTAACTGCCGCAATGTTTCATATCCGGCCGTCATCGCAAGCGGATTGCCGGACAAAGTTCCTGCCTGGTAAACAGGGCCGGTCGGTGCGATTTTTTCCATAATGTCGGCCCGTCCGCCAAATGCGCCGACAGGAAGGCCGCCGCCGATTACTTTGCCGAGGCAGGTCAAATCAGGCGTTACATCAAAGTAGCCTTGTGCACAGTGATAGTCGACACGGAAACCGGTCATCACTTCATCAAAGATCAGGAGGGCGCCGTATGCTGATGTGACTTCGCGCAACCCTTGCAAAAAGCCGGGCTTCGGCGGAACAACGCCCATATTGCCGGCAACCGGTTCGACGATGATGCAGGCAATATCTTCTCCGTACTGCTCGAATGCCGATCGGACGGCTTCCAGATCATTGTACGGGACGGCAATGGTATTTTGCGCGATTCCGAGTGGCACGCCGGGGCTATCCGGCAGACCGAGTGTGGCAACGCCCGACCCTGCTTTGATCAGGAGCGAATCGCCATGGCCGTGGTAGCTGCCTTCGAATTTTAAAATTTTATTCCGGCCTGTATAACCTCTTGCTAGGCGCAGAGCACTCATTGTGGCTTCCGTGCCGGATGAGACCATGCGGACGATTTCAATCGACGGTACGCGTTCTTTCACGAGTGACGCCAGTTTATTTTCCATGATCGTCGGCGTGCCGAAACTCGTCCCTTTTTCGGCCGTTTTTTTCAGCGCATCCACGACCCCAGGATTGGCATGGCCAAGGATGAGCGGCCCCCATGACAGCACGTAATCAATATATTCGTTTCCGTCAATATCATAAATTTTTGCGCCTTTGCCGTGGTCCATAAAAATCGGGTTCATGCCGACCGCTTTAAAGGCACGGACAGGGCTGTTCACCCCGCCCGGCATTAATGTGACCGCTTCTTTGTATGCTTCGATTGAATTTTCATATGAGCGCATCTTTCAACCTCCCGTTTATTCCGCAAGCCAGCGAGCAATATCGAGTGAAAAATAGGTAATGATGAGATCGCAGCCGGCACGCTTCATGCTTGTGATCATTTCAAGAACAATCGCCTTTTCATCAATCCAGCCGTTTTGTGCGGCGCCTTTTACCATGGAATACTCCCCGCTCACATTATACCCGACAACCGGGAGGCGGAATTCATTGCGCACATCACGGACGATATCAAGATAAGAAAGCGTCGGTTTTACGATTAGAAAATCTGCCCCTTCTTCCACATCCGACTGTGCTTCACGCAATGCTTCGAGCCGGTTGGCCGGATCCATCTGGTACGTTTTCCGGTCCCCGAAAGCGGGTGTGCTGTCAGCAGCTTCGCGGAACGGACCGTAAAACGCGGATGCATATTTGACCGCATAACTCATGATCGGCACATCTTCAAAGCCTGCTTCATCAAGCCCTTTGCGAATCGCGGTGACAAACCCGTCCATCATATTCGAAGGAGCAATGATATCAGCGCCTGCTTTTGCCTGGCTGACCGCCGTTTTCGCAAGCAGGTCAAGGCTTGGGTCGTTTAAAATTTTCCCATCTTCCACAACGCCGCAATGGCCGTGATCAGTGTACTCGCACAGGCAGGTATCCGCGATCACAATGATATCCGGGTAATTTTTCTTGATGAAACGGATGGCTTCCTGAACGATGCCGTGATCGTGGTACGCTTCCGTTCCGGTTGCATCTTTATGGTTCGGTACGCCGAATAAAATGACGGATTTAATGCCAAGGGAAACGACTTCATCCATGATTTCATGGAGCCGGTCCAGCGACCAGTGATACACACCCGGCATCGAAGCAATTTCATTTTTAATATTTTCGCCTTCAACTGCAAAAATCGGATAAATCAAGTCGTTCACTGTTAAATTCGTTTCGCGCACCAAAGCCCGCATATTGGCACTTTGGCGAAGTCTACGGTGACGGGCAAACTGTAAATCTTTCATTTTATTTCCTCCTAAACTGGTAGAATGCCGCAATGTATTGCATATTTATCCGGGAAGTATGCACAGCTGCCGGCTTGTTGGGAATGATTGCGACGGTCGCGGGCAAATCCCGCTTTTTCTATTTTGTTTTCTTCGTGTCGAACATCGCCCGGCTGGTAATCTCTCGGAGAAAACCGTACATGGCAGCCGGTTTGTTAGGCCGGCCGCTTCAATCCCGGGTTCGTGCCGGTTTCTATCTATTTTTCTTCTAAACGGACAAAATCGCATAATGCCCCAAGCATGGCCTCGACGGTGTATTCATCCGGGCAAACCGCTGCACGGCTGCCGGCTTTTTCCACTGCCTGCCTGGTTGAAGGGCCGATGACTGCGATCCGGGTTGAAAGCCCAGCGATATCCATGCCGCTTTCTTCAAGCGCGCCTTTAAAATGGCGGAAGGCGGACGGGCTTAAAAACAGAGCAAAATCGATGTGCTCCCGCCCGAGCAAACGGGTAAGCTTTTCTTTTGCCCCCTCCGGCATATACGTCTCATAGACAATCCATTCCTCTGCTATTATACCGCTTTTTCTTAGAAAATCCGCAATTTCTGTCCCGGCCAAGTTTCCTTTCGGGAGAAGGACGCGGCTTGCCCGGTGTCCGCTCCGCAAAAATTCCCGGGCAAAATCTTTTGCCGTAAACTTCCGGGGCGCAAAAGAAACCTTTAAACCGGACTGTTCCATACAGGCAGCCGTCTTTTTTCCCACAGCTGCCCAGTTTATGTTCAAATGCTCACATGCTATACCCGCACGGCTGCATGCTTCCAAAAAATAACGGACCCCGTTTTTGCTTGTAAACACAACCCAGTCGTATGCCGAGAGTTTTCGCAAAAATACAGATGCGGACAGGTCGGCATATGCACGGAAGGAAACCATCGGGACGACAAAAGGGGTGCCGCCGAGCGCTTCAATTTGTGCGGCGAGCTTTTCGCCGTCTTTTCCGCCTCTTGTGATCAGGATATTTTTCCCGCTTAAAGGCCCATTTGCCGTCATGACTGCCCGAGCTCCGCTTTCACTTGTTCAATCAGCGCCTTTGCCCCTTGCCGGCTTAAAATATCTGCCGCCTTTTCTCCGGCCGTTACCGGGTTGTGGGAGACAACCGTTTCTTTATATACCGTTTTGCCATCAGGGGAAGCGACAAGGGCAGTGAGGGAAATGCCTTCTGCCGTTTTCTTCGCAAGGCCGGCAATCGGTACCTGGCAGCCGCCTTCCATTTTATCAAGGAAGACGCGCTCCGCCTTTACCGTTTCCGCCGTTTCTGCGCTGTCGAGCTTCCGGAGCGCATCGAGCAGTTCCCCGTCATCGGCGCGGCATTCGACAGCGAGCGCGCCCTGCCCGATTGCAGGCAGGCAAATATCCGGATCAAAAAATTCGGTGACGGTATCCGCACTCCAGCCCATCCGTTTTAAACCGGCTGCCGCGAGGACGATCGCATCGTAATCCCCGTTTTTTAATTTTTCCAGCCTTGTATCAATATTGCCGCGAACAGACTTAATGCGGATATCGCTTCTTACAGCAAGCAGCTGGGCGCCGCGGCGGAGGCTGCTTGTCCCGACAACCGCCCCTTCCTTAAGGCTGGAAAAAGGGGTGCCGTTTTTGGAAATCAAGGCATCCCGGACATCTTCACGTTCCGGAATGCAGCCGATCACAAGCCCGTCCGGAAGCACAGCCGGCACGTCCTTCATGCTATGTACAGCCATGTCAATTTCATGATTCAACATGGCATCTTCAATTTCTTTCACAAACAGGCCTTTCCCGCCGACTTTGGACAGGGTGACATCGAGCACTTTATCGCCTTTTGTGGTGATTTCCCTGATTTCAAAACGAAAAGGCAGTCCGAGCTGTTCAAGCTTCGCCACCACCCATTTCGTCTGCGTCAGGGCAAGTTTGCTCCGCCTCGACCCTACGACAATTGTTCTCATCCGGCAATCCTCCTAATAATACAAATGAAAATCCGATAATCCTGTAATTAGAAAAAAGTTAATCAAAATGATTAAAAAAGCAGCCATATTCCAATAAGCCAGTGTTTTTCCGAACATGTGGCGGCGTTCGCCCCCATACAGGAGAAAACTGTATACAAGCAGCACGACAAACGACCCGACAATTTTCGGATCAAGCCAGTGAATGGCCGGAAGCCGCAAGTATGCCCACCATAGCCCGAGAATCAGCCCGAGCAAAAGGACCGGGACCGCAATGGCATTCATCCATTTCGAAAGCCGCTCCAGTTTTGCAAGGTCATTCAGGCGCCAGATTCTGTGGCTCCATTTCTTTTCCTTCAGCCACTTATATTGTAATAAATACAGAACGGAAAAGACAAAGGACAGGGAAAACAGCACATAAGCAATCAGCGTCATCGTAATATGCATGAGCAAAAGTTCCGATACCATTCTTCCTGCCCCTTGTGAGACCTTCTCCGGGGCAAAAGCGTGGACCGTCATGATAAAAAAGCCGATGACATTTGTAAAAAACACGGTAAAGTCAACGCGCAGCAGGCGGTTCAGGGCCAGAGACAGCGTCAGCAATGCCCATGCATAAAAATAAAGCCCCTCAGACAATGTCAAGACCGGGAACCGTCTGGTGTGAGCCATGTACAAAATAAATATAACCGTCTGCAATGCCCAGACAACGGAAAGAAAACGGAAGGCAGCCTTGTTAGCCTTCCGGTTCCGGTGGAGAAAGTCAAGAAAATAAAGCAAAATACTGGCTGCATAAAGCAAAATCATGCCTTCATGCAGTCTGTCCGTCCATACGGCATACATTGCCGGGCTCCCCGGTTAACCCGAATAGGACGGGCGGACTGCATGCCGCGCCATTTCGGCTGCCGGTTCCGCTTGTCCCGTTTCTGTTTCTAAATTAAAAATTTGGCGGAACAGTTCTAGATTCCGGGCTGCATCCGGCGAACCCGCCATTTCTTTTGCCTGCAGAATCGGATCTTTCAGCATCTGGTTAATAATGCTTTTTGTATGTTTGCTGATGACTTTCCGTTCGCGTTCTGTTAAGTCCGGCAGCTTCCGTTCAATGCTTTTCATCGTTTCCGCCTGGATCGCGAGCGCTTTTTCCCTGAGCGCCGTGATCACCGGCACCACCCCGAGTGTATGGACCCATTCATTGAATGCGCAAACGGCATCGGAAATCATGTCCGCAATCTGCCGGGCGGCTTTTTCGCGTTCTTTCAAGTTGGCTTCCACGATGCCTTCCAGGTCGTCAATATCATACAAGAAAACGGATTCAAGGGACGCGGCTTCCGGATCAATATCGCGCGGCACGGCAATATCGACAAGCAGCAGTGGGCGCCCGTTCCGTTTCTTTTCAATGGGTTTTAACTTGTCTGCTGTAAGGATGTACCCTTTTGCCGAAGTGGAGGTAATCGCGATATCCGCATCCAAAAGCGCCGTTTCCAAAGATGCCAGCCCGAGTGCCTCGCCATCGAAGCGTGCGGCAAGAAGCCCGGCTTTTTCCGGCGTCCGGTTGATGACGGTAATCCGGGTGGCACCGCTGCCGTGAATGTTTTCCGCAGCCAGTTCGCCCATCTTGCCGGCGCCGATGATGACCACTTTTTTATCAGCCATATCGCCAAAAATTTTCTTCGCAAGCTCCACAGCCGCATAACTGACCGAAACAGCATTGGAAGCAATTTCCGTTTCCGTATGGGCTTTTTTCGCTAGTGTGACCGCATCTTTGAACAGGCGGTTAAAAATGGTGCCGGTTGAACCGGATGCTTGGGCCAGCAGAAAACTGTCCCTCACCTGCCCGAGAATTTGCGTTTCACCGAGCACCATCGAGTCAAGCCCGCAAATCACTTTAAACAAATGCGCAATGGCTTCGTTGTCTTCGTAAATAAACAGATAGGGGGCAAATGCTTCCTTATCTATTCCGAACCATTCTGACAGAAAATCTTTAATATAATAACGCCCGGTGTGTGCCTGGTCGGCAACCGCATAAATTTCCGTACGATTGCATGTAGACACGATGACATTTTCCAAAATGCTCTTTTTCTTTTGCAGCGCCGCCATCGCATCCGCGAGTTCCGCCTCATCAAACGACAGCTGTTCGCGGATTTCAACCGGCGCAGATTTATAATTTAATCCGACAGTAAGTATTCTCATTGTTGCCCTCCGGCACCCCCATTTTATCTTGCCAAATGCATAGGATTGAATGTTGATCTATGTTAAGATGAATAGAAGAAAAAAGCTCGTTTTTCTCTTTTGAAATAATACCATTCCTACCTGTAAAATAGCAGAAACAGGCGATGGTTTCAAGCATCTAGATTGAAGGAAAGAAGTGTGTCCCATTGAAAAGCCGCAAAATTTTTTCCGCGATTATCCTGATCGGGTTCGGGCTGTATTTTTATTTGCAGCGTTTTGACCTCACCGGCATGAAGGACTACTTTACATGGCCGACGCTGTTGATCATTGTCGGGCTCGCTTTTTTAGGCGAAGGCTACTGGGGCCGAGACGGGGAATCAATTTTGCCGGGGGTCATTCTCGTCGGGTTCGGCCTCCACTTCCACCTTGCCGGCAAAATCGCCATTTGGCCGGATAATATCGGGGTCTTTGTTCTCATTATTGCCATCGGCTTTTTGCTCCGTTCGCAAAAAACCGGGGACGGCACGTTTTACGGGCTGTTGTTTCTCGTGCTATCCATATTGCTCCTGTTTTCCGATAAAGTAATGGGATGGTTCGGCCTTGTCGAAAACAATGTTTCTTCCCTGATCAATTTCTGGCCGGCCGTGCTTGTCGTAATCGGCGTCTACCTGCTGTTTGCGAAAAGAAGGGGGCGGAAATAACACCCGCCCGTGCAGTCCGGCATGAAAAGCCAAGTACCCAAACAGCCCCGCGCGCCCAAAAAAACAACCAGGCGCTCATTACCGGCATTTTCCGGGGCCGGACCGCTAAAAAATACGATTTTAGATCCGGATCCTGCAGAAAAGCCCGGTGCCCGCATGCTGGCCCCGGGCTTTATTCACTTAATTCTTTCCATCAGGGAAGCCCACACTTTGTCCTTTCCCTCTCCTGTTTCAGATGAAAATAAAATGATTTCGTCTTCTTTTTCCAGATTCAGCGTTTCTTTTGCTGTTTTCAAATGAGATGCCCATTTGCCTTTCGGGATTTTGTCAGCTTTTGTGGCAACGACGATACACGGGATTTTATAGTACTTTAAAAAATTGTACATCAAACAGTCATCGTTTGTCGGCGGATGCCGGACATCGACAATGAGCACGACCGTCTTCAGCTGTTTTCTTGACGTCATGTACGTCTCAATCATCCGGCCCCATTTTTCCCGTTCTTTTTTCGACACCTTCGCAAACCCGTAGCCGGGAACGTCGACAAAGTATAATTTGTTTTCGATTTTGTAAAAGTTCAGCGTCTGGGTTTTCCCCGGCTTGGAAGAGGTTCTGGCAAGGGCTTTGCGGTTGATCATTTTATTGATAAAGGAAGACTTTCCCACATTTGACCGTCCGGCAAGCGCAATTTCCGGCAAATGCCCTTCCGGATATTGCTCCTGCCGCACCGCGCTGATGACCAGTTCTGCCTCCGTTACTTTCATTTCTCCTCACCTGCAATGGCAATTTCAATGACTTCATCCATATGCGTGACCGGGTAAAAATGGAGATCCCCACGCACGCTTTCCGGAATGTCATCCAAATCTCTCTCATTTTCTTTCGGAATAATAATTTTCTTCAGCCCCGCTCTATGTGCGCCGAGCGACTTTTCCTTCAATCCGCCGATCGGGAGTACTCTGCCGCGCAGGGTGATTTCGCCTGTCATCCCGACTTCCTTATGCACGGCATGCTTCGTCAGTGCGGAAATCAGGGCGGTCGCAATCGTGATCCCGGCAGAAGGGCCGTCTTTCGGCACAGCGCCTTCCGGAACGTGGATATGAATATCATACTTTTCATGGAAATCAGGCGCAAGCCCGAGTGCTTCCGCTTTGGAGCGGACAAAACTGAAGGCGGTCTGAGCGGACTCTTTCATCACATCACCGAGTTTTCCGGTCAGGACCAGCTTTCCTTTCCCCGGTGAAAGCGACACTTCGATCTGAAGCGTATCGCCACCGACGGTCGTGTAGGCAAGCCCGGTCGCTACGCCAATCTGGTCTTCCATCTCGGCCTGCCCGTAATGGAAAAGCGGCTTCCCGAGAAAGTCAACGATATTTTTTGCTGAGACCGTGACCCGTTTCCTTTTCCCTGATACTATGATTTTCGCCGTTTTCCTGCAAATTTCGGCCAATCTCCGTTCCAGGCCGCGCACGCCTGCTTCGCGTGTATAGCGGCGCACGATCAGGCGGAGGGCTTCCGCATCCATCCTCAGCTGATTGCGAGCAAGCCCGTTTTCTTTTATTTGCTTAGGGAGCAGATGGGTCTTGGCAATTTCAATTTTTTCCAATTCCGTATATCCGGAGATCGAAATGATTTCCATCCGGTCGCGCAAAGGGCCGGGAACCCCAGACAGATCGTTGGCCGTTGCAATAAACATCACTTTCGACAAATCATACGGCTCTTCAATAAAATGGTCGCTGAACGCATGGTTCTGTTCCGGATCGAGCACCTCAAGCATTGCGGCTGAGGGGTCGCCGCGAAAGTCGCTGGCCATTTTATCGATTTCATCGAGCAAAAAAACCGGATTTATCGTGCCGGCTTTTTTCATGCCCTGGATGATCCGCCCCGGCATCGCGCCGACATACGTTCTCCGGTGGCCACGGATTTCCGATTCGTCCCTTACACCGCCGAGCGAAACGCGGACAAATTTTCTGCCCAAAGATTTTGCGATTGACCGTGCCAGGCTCGTTTTCCCGACACCCGGAGGCCCGGCAAGGCAAAGGATCGGCCCCTTGATCGACCGGGTCAGCTGCTGCACCGCCAAGTATTCAAGGACGCGCTCCTTTACTTTTTCAAGGCCGTAGTGGTCTTCGTTCAAAATCTTTTCCGCTTTCGCGACGTTGAGATCATCTTCCGTAGCGTTCGACCACGGGAGCGTGATCAGCCAGTCCAAATAATTGCGGATCACCGCGCTTTCAGACGAGGCAGCCGGGATTTTTTCATACCGGTCCAATTCTTTGAACGCGGTATTGGCCACATGCTCGGGCATGCCAGCATTTAAAATTTTTTCGCGCAGCTCATGCACTTCCGCCGTTTTGCCTTCTTTATCACCGAGTTCTTTCTGGATGGCTTTCATTTGTTCCCGCAAATAATATTCTTTTTGCGTCCGCTCCATCGACTTTTTCACTTGTTGGCTGATTTCTTTTTCAAGTTGCAAAATTTCCTGTTCATTTTTGATCAGCCCGATCAGCTTTCGTATTCTTTCTTTTATATCAATCGTTTCGAGAATGTCCTGCTTTTGCGGAAGGCGGAGCGGCAAATGGGATGCGATAATATCGGCCGCCTTGCCCCCGTCTTCCATATCGGAGACCGCCTGGAAGGTTTCACCCGAAATTTTTTTCGACTGGCTGATGTACTGATCGAAAAATTCGAGCATCGTGCGCATCAACGCTTCCGTTTCAGCATCCGGCCGAAACTGCTCATCAAATGTTTCGACTTCGACGGAATAAAAGGTGCCTTCATCTTCAAAAGAGACGATTTTTGCGCGCCGCACGCCTTCCACGAGCACCCGGATCGTCCCGTTCTGCAGTTTCATCATCTGGTTCACTTTTGTGAGCGTTCCGGTTTGGTATAAATCTTCCTGTTTTGGTTCTTCGATGGAAACGTCTTTTTGTGTCGTCATGAAAACTTCGCTGCCATGCATCATGGCGTTTTCAAGGGCCTGGACAGAGTAGTCCCGGCCGACGTCCAAGTGCAAAACCATCGATGGATACACAAGAATCCCCCGTAAAGGAAGCAAAGGAATTGTGTATGCGGATTGTGTTGTCATCTCAGCACCCCTATCTTGATACGTCTTTTAGGGGGCCTGTCCATTAACCCCCTATGAGCGCATTGTCGTTAAAATGTTTCTTTAATGCGATATCCAGGACTTCTTCCAGCTGCCGGACCGGAACGATCGCAATGCCTGTGATTTCCTTGAACGAGGCCTGCATGTTTTCGGCAGGAATGATCACCGTTTTGGCTCCTGCCTGTTTTGCTGCTTTTATTTTGGCATACACGCCGCCGACCGGTTTGACCTTGCCGTGCAGGCTGATTTCCCCTGTCATGGCTACTGTCTGGTCAACAGGAATTTTATAAATGGCGGAATAAATGCCGCATGCCATCGCAATCCCGGCGGAAGGGCCGTCAACCGGAATCCCACCCGGAAAATTAACATGGAGGTCATACTGGTCAGCGGGTACACCCATCGTCCGTAAAACGGTAATGACGTTTTCGGCGGAACCTCTCGCCATGCTTTTTCTGCGGACCGATTTCCCTTCGCCGCCGATACTCTCTTCGTCCACAATCCCGGTAATGTTGACGCTGCCCCTTTCTTTTGCCGGAATGGCCGCTACTTCAATTTCAAGCAGCATCCCTGTGTTCGGACCGGTTACGGCAAGCCCGTTAACAAGCCCTGCAGCCGGCTGTTCAGGGGCCTTTTTCTCATAGCGCGGCGACAACTGGCTGGCTGTTGCCACCCATTCCAGGTCCTCCTCCCGGATAAAATCCTGTCCTTCCTGGATTGCAAGCCCTGCAGCAATTTGCACCATATTGACCGCTTCCCTGCCATTTTGCGTATATTGCGCCAAAATGTCCAGGCCATTTTCGCTGATTGCCATATGGATTTTATCAGCTGCTTTTTTTGCAACCTGTTTAATTTCACCACGGTCAAGTTCGCGAAAAAACACTTCCATGCAGCGCGAACGGATGGCAGCCGGAATTTCTTTCGGCGTTCTGGTCGTTGCGCCGATCAGCCGGAAATCTGCAGGTAGTCCATTTTGAAAAATATCATGGATATGATGTGGAATTTCCCGGTTTTCGGGATTGTAATACGCACTTTCCAAAAAAACTTTCCTGTCTTCTAGTACTTTCAATAATTTATTCATTTGGATCGGATGCAATTCCCCGATTTCATCAATAAACAAGACGCCGCCGTGGGCAGAGGTGACCGCACCCTGTTTCGGCTGCGGGATGCCGGCCTGCCCCATGGCGCCCGCCCCCTGGTAGATCGGGTCGTGCACGGAACCGATTAAAGGATCGGCAATGCCCCTCTCATCAAAGCGGGCTGTTGTGGCATCCAGTTCAACAAAAACAGCGTCACGTTGAAAAGGGGATTTCGGATTTTTTTTAGCTTCCTCAAGCACAAGCCGGGCCGCTGCCGTTTTGCCGACACCGGGCGGCCCGTAAATGATACAGTGCTGCGGGTTTGGGCCGCAAAGTGCCGCCCGCAGTGCTTTAATGCCGTCTTCCTGGCCCACAATATCCGCGAATGCTGCCGGGCGGACGCGTTCCGAAAGCGGCACAGATAAAGAAATTTCCCGTAGTTTCCGCAACTGTTCCATTTCTTTTTTTGATTCGCGGTCTATCGTAATTTTTTGTGTTTTTTGGCTTTTTAGCAAGTTCCAAAAGTAAAGCCCGATAATGATCCCGAAAAATAGCTGGATCAATAAGGCAATCCCCGTCCAATTCATCCTGTTCCCTCCAAGCATTTCAGTTGCAGCCTGATCATGCCGCTTCCTTATTTACCTAGTATCTCCGGCTGCCGGAGGGAATAAACGGGGATTTCTGAAAACCAGGAACGGCTGGGCGGAAGAAAAAAGGGCAAGCGCACCGCTCGCCCATTGCTTCTTTATTCTGCTTCGCCTCTCATTTTTCCGGCGCTGTGCCAATACCAGGAATTTAGCCCTGCTGCCTTAGACCGGTTCCTGTTCAAAAAAGAATGTTCACGCCGGATTGCCGGCGGGCAGCCCGGCTCCGCTTATTTATGCCGATTTTGTCTGGTCGCTGCCTTCAATGACTGTGCCGTCTTTCAGCACGAGCCTCGGGAATTCTTTGTCCAGGACGGATTCTTTTGTAACAATACATTTTTCAATATCTTCCCGGGACGGCAAGTCAAACATGACATCGAGCATAATGCCTTCAATAATGGAACGCAAGCCGCGTGCACCCGTTTTTCTTTCGATCGCTTTTTTCGCGATTTCCTTCAGCGCATCCTGTTCAAATTCCAATTCTACATGGTCGAGTTCCAACATTTTTTTGTACTGCTTGACCAGCGCATTTTTCGGTTCGGTCAAAATCTTAATCAATGCTTCTTCATCCAATTGTTCCAAAGTGGCAATAACCGGAAGACGGCCGATGAATTCTGGAATCAGCCCGAAAGAAAGCAAATCTTCCGGCAGTACGTGCTTCAGGAGCGATTGTTCATCGAGTTCGTCATTTTTTAAATCGGTGCCGAAACCGATCACTTTTTTGCCGAGGCGGCGTTTAATGATCTGGTCGATGCCGTCAAACGCACCGCCGCAAATAAACAGAATATTGGTTGTGTCAATCTGGATAAATTCCTGGTGCGGATGTTTGCGCCCTCCTTGAGGCGGAACGCTCGCAACCGTGCCTTCCAGAATTTTCAGGAGCGCCTGCTGCACGCCTTCGCCGGAAACATCGCGTGTAATCGAAGGGTTTTCCGATTTACGGGCAATTTTATCAATCTCATCAATGTAGATGATGCCTTTTTCCGCTTTTTCCACATCATAATCAGCTGCTTGAATCAGCTTTAACAAAATATTTTCGACGTCTTCCCCGACATAACCGGCTTCCGTCAACGATGTGGCATCGGCAATCGCAAACGGCACATTTAAAATACGTGCCAGCGTTTGCGCAAGCAGCGTTTTCCCGCTCCCTGTCGGCCCGATTAAGCAAATATTGCTTTTTGCCAGTTCGACTTCATCGATTTTGCTGTTGGAATTAATCCGTTTATAATGGTTATATACGGCAACCGCAAGCGATTTTTTCGCCTGTTCCTGGCCGATCACGTATTCCGCAAGAATTTCACGGATTTCATGCGGCTTCGGAATGTCTTTGAATTCTACTTCTTCTTCTGTGCCAAATTCTTCTTCAACAATTTCCGTGCACAATTCAATACATTCATCACATATATACACACCCGGACCAGCGACCAATTTTCGCACCTGGTCCTGCGATTTTCCGCAGAAAGAACATTTTAACTGCTGTTTTTCATCGCTGAATTTGAACATTCCATTCACCCCTTATATTGTACTTCTTCCATTCCATTGGCAGTTCCCGAAATAACAGGGACCCTTCATGACTCCCGCTTACCATTATACAAACCCCTTTTGCTGTGATTTGTATATGGATTGTATCACAAAACGATGCCGGCAGGAAATAAACTGCTTATACCATTCTCCATGCATATGTAAAATTCCTGTCTACTCCAGATTTTCCCAAAAACCAGACGAATATGCTTCTCCATCCTGAAAAATTGCATCGGCTAAGTTTCTGGTGCGCTTATCTTACAGTATGGGCTTCTATGTATTTTTTGGCACAGCCCGCAGGTTAGAAAACAAGACACGAGCCAGTGCCGTGCCTTGTATTTCTATTTATATTATGCAACAGTTTTGCTGTTTTGCACAAGAAAATCGATCGCTTTGCGCGCTTTCAGATCGGCTTTAATGCCGTCCGTAGAACCGAGCACCCGCCTGATATCGTCAACGGACATGCCGTACATTTCGGACATGCGCTTCAGTTCTTCATCCACTTCTTCATCGGATACTTCAAGGTTTTCCGCATTGGCAATCGCTTCAAGCGTCAGATTAAAGCGGACGCGTTTTTCCGCATCTTCTTTCATCTGATTGCGGAGCGCTTCTTCATTCTGGCCGGAGAACTGATAGTAAAGTTCGAGGTTCAGCCCCTGGGCACTCAAGTTTTGTTCGAATTCTTGCAGCATGCGGTTTAATTCCGTATTGATCATCGCTTCTGGAATGTCCATTTCTGCATTTTCCGCAGCTTTTTCGACCACTGCATCTTCAACCGCGTGTTTTGCTGCATGTTCTTTCGATTCTTTTAAATCTTTTTGGATTTTTTCTTTTAATGCATCCAGCGTTTCCACTTCGTCATCCGCATCCTGCGCGAATTCATCGTCCAGTTCAGGCAGGTGTTTCGCTTTGATTTCATGGACTTTCACCTTGAAAGTAGCTTTTTTGCCTGCAAGTTCACTAGCGTGGTATTCTTCCGGGAAAGTAACTTCAATTTCTTTTTCATCGCCGGTTTTTACGCCTGCTAATTGTTCTTCAAAACCTGGGATAAAGTTGCCCGAACCAAGTTCAAGCGAATAGTTTTCCGCAGATCCGCCTTCAAACGCTTCGCCGTCAACGAATCCTTCGAAGTCGATGACAACCGTGTCGCCCATTTCCGCTTCGCCGTCTTCTTTGATCACGAGTTCGGCAAGGCGTTCCTGCAATTTCTTCAATTCTTCTTCCACGTCTTCGTCCGTTACGTCTGTATCCGGTTTTTCGACTTCAAGGCCTTTGTATTCGCCAAGTTTCACTTCCGGTTTCACGGTAACAGTCGCTTTAAAGATTAGCGGTTTACCTTTTTCCATTTGTTCGACATCGATATTCGGCGTATCAACCGGTTCAATACCGGTTTCTTCGATCGCTTTTTCGTATTCGCCAGGCACGATCATATCCAGTGCATCCTGGTAAAGAGATTCTACACCGAAACGTTTTTCAAATAAAGGACGCGGGATTTTGCCCTTCCGGAAACCCGGGACATTGATTTGTTTCACTACTTTTTTGAAGGCTTTATCCAGACTTTTATCAACCGTTTCAGCATCTACTTCAACTGTCAGGATCCCCTGGTTTCCTTCAGTTTTTTCCCATTTTGCTGACATACCTTTCCCTCCAACAATCTATAAATAATAATGTAATAATAGGAAATAGACCGGGTCTGTTTCCTGATTCCCTTGTCTATTGCTTTTTTCAAATACGGATTGAAAAAAGACAGTTTACAACCATTTAATTATAACATAGCTTTTTTGTCTTTCAATGATGAGCCTACAGATTCGGCAAAGAAATTTCCTCAAGGCTTTCGAGATAGCGGACGGCCTCAAGCAAGGTATCCGGCTCCACCGAATAGTACATCGCGATTTTATCAAAATACGCTTCCTGCCCGAAAAGCTTCAGGCCCATGCTGTAGTAGGCAGCCGTCCACAGCGCGGGATCTTCCGGCTCCGGTTCAAACGGGTACAGCAGGAAAAAATGCCGGTCCAAAACCGTTTTAATCTGAGCAAAAAGTGTCGGATTTTTTTGTTCGACATCCCTTGAAAGCCGCGTAATCAAAAGATTATACAGCTGCGTTTCAAAAATCGGCAAAAGATGCGCGGGATTTACGGCGCCAGCCTTGCCGAGTTTTTGCACCTCGAATTCATCCGTGATCCCCTGTTCTTTTAAAACGTTCAGCAAAAGGGTCTGGATAAACGGATGTTTGTCCGGATCCCGGATATATGCCCGGATTTCATCGAGATACGGCCGGATATTTTCATGCACAAGATGCGAAACCCGCAAGATTTGTTCTTCCTGGTCCCCGGTTTCAAAAAGCTTACGGCCCGTATGCTCGGGCTCCCGTTCTGGTTTTGGCATTTGCATCCGCTTTTCACTGAAAGCGAGCAGTTTTTCATAATGATCCAGCTTGTCCGGTGGGGCTTCTTTTTCTTCCAGCAGAGCGCGCAAGGTACTGCTGATTTCTTCATGTTCACCGAGCTGGACAAGAATCATGAGAAACAGATCGAGGATTTCGAAGTAGTCACCGTTTCCTTCACGAAGCATTTGTCTGCCTTGTTCTTTCGCCCCTTCATAATCGCCGGCTTCATAGAGCGCAATCATGTAGGCGGTCCCGATTTCCCCATCGTCATGGTCAAGCCGGCGTGCCTGGCGAAGCAGCGCGGCAGCTTCTTTATATTCTTTTTGGCTGATGGATTCGAGTCCCCGCTCCAAGAGGCGTTCTTTCAGACGGGGGAACGGCACCACATTGCTTTTTCCGTTTTTCATTGTCCATTCCGCCTTTTTTTAGATCGTCACTAGTGTAGCATGAACCGGTTTTTTTGCAAAGGGTTTATACTGCCAGGGGGCTTTCTATTAATCGAGTAGGAGGCTAATCATTATTTGATTAGCCGACCTCTCACACCACCGTGCGTACGGTTCCGTACACGGCGGTTCTAAAGTTTACGACCGTACAGACAGATAGTAATCCAGAAAACTTATATACCTTGCTCTTCGGAAGAGTTCGTTTGTAAGGGTTCTAGCTAAGATATGGCTGCCGGAGATTCTCCAGTAGCCTTTTCTTGTGTTAGCCCATTCCCACGCCTTTCTTTTATTGATCCCTAATTTCTTGAGCCAATAAAATCTTGTGCGTACTCTCTTCCATCTTTTCCAAGTTACCATTCGCATTCTTCTTCGTGTCCATTGGTCCAGTCTGGTTACCAGACTTTTCATATCCGCTAGCTTGTAGTAATTTACCCATCCTCGGACAGTGTCGTTTAGCCTTTTCTTTCTTTCCTCTACGCTTAATCCGTTGCTTCTTCCTGTGATTCTGCGAATTTTCTCCTTTAATTTTTGAACACCCTTCGGGTGTACCCGGAATTTGCATTTTCCTTCATAAAGGTAGAATCCATAACTCAGGAACTTGATGTTTCTAATATGTGTGATCATCGTCTTCTCTCGGTTCACTTTGAGTCGCAATTTCCTCTCAATGAATGGGAGAATGTTATGGTATGTTCTTTCGCAGCTTCTTCGGCTTTTACAGAATATGATCACATCATCAGCGTAACGGACAAATCGGTGATTTCTTGCTTCCATTTCTTTATCCAATTCGTTTAACATTACATTGGCAAGAAGCGGACTTAGTGGTCCTCCTTGTGGAACACCGAAATCATTTGTTGTCCTTATTCCTTTGATCATAACACCTGCATTTAGGAATTTATGGATTAAGGAGATTACACGTCCGTCGTGAATTGTTTCACTCAATATCTGGATAAGCTTACTATGGTTTACCGTGTCAAAGTACTGTTCTAAGTCCAGGTCTACTACATACTGGTATCCTTCATTTACATTCTTTTGGCACTTGAGAAGTGCCTGATTTGTACTTCTATGTGGTCGGAAACCATAGCTATTGTCTGAGAACTTTCTTTCATATATAGGGACTAGGACCTGCGAAATGGCTTGTTGGATGACTCGGTCTACTACCGTTGGTATTCCAAGTTTCCTTGTTTTCCCGTTGTCTTTTGGTATTTCTACCCTTCTAACGGGTTGGGGCTTGTATGTCCCATTTCGAATGGAGAGGACGAGCTCCCTCTGATGTTCAGTTAGGTATGCCAAAAGTTCACCTGTTTTCATTCCATCGACACCGCCCGCACCTTTGTTTTTCTTTACCTTTTTATAGGCACGGTGCAGGTTATTACTTGAAAGGATTCGTTCGAGCATCCATTCGTTCTGTCTGTTGGTGTTAGTGGTGTTGTTTTCAGTTATCCTCTTGAAACTATGCCCTCTGTCATATCCTTCCTGTTCCGCAGTATCTTTTTGACAGCAGGTTTCTTCCTGTTTTCTGCATTTGTTCGTTTCTTCGGTAACTTTCATTGACTTCCACTTCCTTTAGTTCAGCCCTTCCTTCGATGCTCCAGGCATCTCCGTACTATGGCCTCTGCTGACTTCTCACGGCAAATCTTGTTTCAACCAGGTTTCATACTCTGTTTCCACCTGTCCGTGAGACCTCCCGTGGTAAGGTGATTCACTTTCATTCCATGTACCCGCACCATTTACGTTTCCACATCCGGATAGCTTTTGGGCTTTGACTTGTTCAGCAGCCTTACCCTGTGAGAGTACGCCTAATGATGTTCGTGTTCCTCGGGTCAGAATTTTGCCTCCAGCTTCCTTCAGATTCCATCTCACGATGGACACCCTTGCTCTTGGCTAATGGTTGGTCGCTACCTACCCCCATAGCGGACTTACACCGCCTAGCGAATCGCCATGCACGGCGCACTGAAAAAAGCCAAACACAGAAAGCCATAAAGCTTCCGTGTCCGGCTTGCTTATTTCTTGTCCGGTCTGATATCGTGAATGTCCTCTTCCTCAGCCATTTCCGTGCCATAAGCAAGGCGTTGATTTTGCCTTTTTGCCGTGTTTTCAGCGCTTGGGGCATCATGATGCAAAAACCTGTGCACGAGCACTTCCGCAGCCGAAATCAGGCAGGCGGCAATGAAGCTGCCCCATGCAATTTGCAAATAATTGTCAAGCACGACGTTCCCGAAAATCCAGACACTGGCATAAACAAGCAAAAAATCAACAACGGTTGCTTTCCAATTCCCAATGCGTGGCAAAAGGAGCACATCTCCAACAACATAAGACACTATTGTGACAAGCAGGCTGAACGATAAAATGTCTGTGATCGTCGCATCGAAAAAGAGATCAAGCGCAACCGCAAAAGCGACAATGCACGTGATAAATTTTGCCAGTAAAACGATTGCATTTCGCATTTCAATTCCTCCCTTAAACAGGCAGTTTTACTTATAGTTTGTCCAAATGAAAAAGGATTGAAACATGATGGGATGATTTAAAAGAAGAAAAAAGGGGTAATGAATAACAAGTCTACACATGACGGAGGGATTCGATGAAAAGGTCAATGATGAATCTGATTTCAGGCACTTTGCTTTCCGCCGGGGGAGCCGTGCTGGTCATGGCCGCTTGCAATAAACGGCAAAAAGATTCGGCTGAAACGTGGGAAGATACGGATATGAGAAACAGCAAAAAAATCGACCAAATGGAAAGTGTGGATGCGGACAAAGTACCGGAAGAAAAAGGGCTCACACAGCTGGACTCCACATACCGTTCCGAATGGATCGCAAACGGATTTCCGCAAACCCATAAAGAAATGAAAGAACTGGAAAAAGAAGGGAAAAAATCATAACGGCTCTTTACACCCTTTTTACACAAAAGGACGGGTCACAAGGTTTTTCCTTGCTGCCCGGCCTTTTTGCGGTTATGTGCTACGTCCCAGGCGACCCCTTCGCTTCCTTCAACTCCCATCTCCCAATAGACACCCTTGCTCTTGACTGTCCCCCTTACAAACAGATGTCCACACCGAGAGTATCCCACATGCATCGCAATAAAAATAAAGACGGCCTTTTTGCCGCCGTCGTCTTATTTCAATCTTGAGATAAATGCATCAAATGCTCGTGATCAAAAATATGATCAGAAATATTAAAACCAGATTCCACTAACTCCAATAATTTCTGACAATCTGCAGGGCCAGGGTCCACAGGACGTTCATAGAAAAATTTTTCATTGACATGTGTTTTACATAAGTAAGCACAATGGGGCTTCCCGTCTACTAAATCCATTGCAAATTCTTCAAAGATCCCCCGCTCTTCACTACTATAATCATCCCCATCTAATACGATATCTATTTTAATTGTATTCTTGACATCGTCAATATCCTCTTCATCCATTGTACGAAATGGCAAGAGTTGAAGCTCGCTTTCGTTTAGTGGCCTTCTTAAATCCTCGATAATTAAATATCCCATAGAAACATTGTCATTATATAGCATATATATTTCCAAATCCCTTAATCTAACCTCTCTTCTATAGCTAATCAGCTTTATTCACCTCTTCCCTTCTCCGATTTGGAAACATTCATACCCTTGCTCTATTTTCCGCAGGATTCTTTTGATTTTTTCAAATAGATCATCGGGCATTCTAGCGATCGGTTCGGATTCTGTAGCTTCCCTAAACATTTTGATGGAGTGGATTACGTTCTTTTTGTATCCTTTCTTCTTTGAGTCTTTCCCTTCTTCGCGCCGGATTCCAGCATATTCTTTCGTGGTTGGACATCAAGCAGGCCTGTTTTGCCATTCCAGGTAAGGTTTGATCCGTTTGGTGTTCTCATAGTGGACAACCCTCATTCTGTCCTGCCCTTTCCGGTTCAGCAAGCATTCAGAAAGGCGATGCGGCTTGTGTAAAAAATGTGTAAAACGAAATCAAAACCCACCTTTTTGAACTTTTCTCAGAAAAATTAAAAACGCTTGAAAAAGTTGATATAACAGCATTTTCAAGCATCTTTAAGACCTCTATTTGTCCTAACTGGACGTGCATACGTCCCAGGAGGGATTCGAACCCCCGACCTGCGGCTTAGAAGGCCGATGCTCTATCCTGCTGAGCTACTGGGACATTTTAAAATGGTTTGTTACGAACATATATCATTTTAATCAGCAGGCGGGCAAATGTCAATCATGAATTTGAAAAAAACACGATTTTTTCCTGCAACGGGCGGGTGCAGCAGCAGGCAGCGGTTTCCGCAACCGGATTGGCCCGGCTTCGTACCCGCCTTGCTCTGCAGCCGGAGTTCCCGGCGTCATAACGAGAATTCCTGGCGTAAATCCTCAAGTTCGCGGTGCTTGTCCGTATAAAATGAAACACGGATCGTATTTCCGTTTTTCTCCACAACCGCATACGTCCGTTCCGTCCTGCCCCTTGGCATCAAAAGGCTGCCGGGATTCAGGAAAAGAGTATTTTCAATCAGCTCGGCACCGAGAATATGGGAGTGCCCGAAAAAAACAAAATCCGCCCCCACTTCTTTTGCTTTATAAGACAAATTCAACAGGGTCATTTTTACATTATAATGGTGGCCGTGGGTGACAAATATTTTGCTGTCCCCAATTTCTTTCGTGATATCAAGCGGAAATTTCCGCTCATAATCGCAATTGCCGCGCACGGTTAAAAAGTCCCGGATGGCCTCCTCGTCCGCTCGCAACTCCGAATCGCCGCAATGGATCATCGCGTCCATTTCCCCGCCGTACCGCCGTTTAAGCTCGATCAGCTCTTCCGTAAGTCCGTGGCTGTCACTTGCAATCAGCAGTTTCATTTTTTGCCTTCCTCCCCTAAAATCGAATACAGTGCATCCGAAAGTTTTGCCAGTGCATGGGCACGGTGGCTGATTTTATTTTTTTCTTCGGCAGAAAGCTGGGCAAGCGTTTTGCCGGACGGAAGCATAAAAATGGGATCGTACCCGAATCCGTTCTCTCCGATCCTTTCCCGCGTGATCCTTCCCTGAAGCGTCCCGGACACCGTAAATGTTTCTTTTCCAGGGCGGGCAACCGCAAGTGCACAATAAAAAGAAGCTGTACGTTTTTCATCCGGTACCCCTTCAAGCTCGGAAAGCACCTTATCGATGTTTGCCTCATCATTTTTCTCTTTCCCTGCATAGCGTGCAGAATAAACCCCCGGCCTGCCGCCAAGCGCATCGATCATAAGCCCCGAATCATCGGCAATTGCCATCATGCCGTATGCATTGGCCGCCGCTTCCGCTTTTAAAATCGCATTTTCTTCAAACGTTTTCCCCGTTTCCTCTACGTCCGGTGCGCCTTCCATATCCAAAAACGTTTTCACCTCGAGCTCGAACCGGGAAAATAAAGCTGCAAATTCTTTTGCTTTACCTTTGTTTTTTGTTGCAATCAAAACAGCCGCCAATTTTCTCCCCCTTTTAAAGGAAATGTATTATGTATGCACGATACAAATAAGAGGTAGTCTGGCTACCCCTTTTGTCCCATATTCTATAGTATAACAAAAAAACCACGCTAAAAACTACCCGTGTTGACTTTTTCCGGCCTTGTCACCGGTTCTGAAACCGATTTTCCGTCTTCTGTAACAAGCTTTGTACTGCCGTCCACTTCGACTGCAACGCTTTTAATCCCTTTTTGCTCGGTCAGCGTCAGGACGAGCGGATCGAGCACTTCGTTTGAGATCATCTTTTTATCGAGGCTCCCTAAAATTTCTTTATTAAAATCAACCGTCACTTTCCCGTTTGCCACTTCCGGCTGTTTCTTCAGTTTGACATCGTCCATGAATCCGGACACAAGATGGGAACCCGGGGAAGGACCTTTAACCAGTTCTTCAACCGCTGCTGCGACA
The DNA here is from genome assembly GCF_025905465.1 of Weizmannia sp. WK01. Lineage (NCBI taxonomy): Bacteria > Bacillati > Bacillota > Bacilli > Caryophanales > Bacillaceae > Heyndrickxia > Weizmannia sp. WK01. The sequence continues at coordinate 2,297,720 of NZ_CP109616.1, forward strand.
TCGTCCTTGTTACTGTCCGCAACGCGCTTCGTTACCGGCACATAATAGCTTTGCTCCCCTGTTTCCGCCAAATAATAAACGGTGACCGGATGGGTATTTGTAATATCGGCAACATACTTTGTATCCGTATTGATGCCTGCCTCCCTTGTCAAACCATCCGGGCTTACGGGTGTCCCCGCAACCGGCATCGCCTTCAGTTTTTTGCCATTCATTTTAAGCGAGACCTTTTGAATGGAGTCGAACTGGGTCAGCGTCCATGTGACCGATTCCAATATTTTTTGTTCATCGTGCGCTTGATAGTCTTTGAAATCCCCCGAAAAGTCGACCGTCGCCAAACCGTCTTTCACATCTACCGACAACTGCGTATTCGCGGGAAGGACCGCGCGGAAGCCGTTCGGCAGCAAATTGGAAACCGGGCCGTCCTGCACGAGGTATTCCAGTGCCTGTTTTGCAATGCTTTTGCTTTCGGGCAAGGCGATCGTTTGTGGAACGACATAACCGTATTTATCAATCAAATACAGCTCTGTTAGCACCTGCCCTTTCTTTGCTTTTGCGGTTTGTTTCGCTCCGTCTTTTACAGAAACACTTTGATGTGGATCAATTTTTTCCGGCTGCTTCTCAGGTAGCAGGCTGCAACCCGAGATCCAGATGCTGCATGCCGCAAACGCCAGGGCAAGTTTGCCGGCTGCCTTTGCTTTTTTTACCATCCCTTTCCCCTCCCGAAGACTGTTTGTACTACTATGTATACTGGCATTCCGAAAAATTAGACCGGACATGCAAAAATTTCGGGGCAGAATAAAAACGGCACGCTTTTCCATAATAAAAATACAGCTGAACAGGAGGGATTGATTTGGACCAGACACTGGGCGTTCATGAAACGCTTGATATGCACGAAATATTAATGTTTAAAAACATCTGCTTAACAAAATCCGCAACCATGTCGGCCATTGCACAGGATCCGGCTTTAAAAGAACTGCTCGGGCAGAATGCAAAGCAGGCGAAGCAGGATATCGAACAACTCATGTCGCTTTTGGGGAGGGAAGAAAAATGAACGGCTTTCTCCAAAACATCATCGGGATGGGGGACATGTCAGACAGCATCATTGCATCTGACTTGCTCATTTCAACAAAGTCCGGTGTGAAGATGCTCGCGTTTGCGGTAACCGAGGCGGCAACAGCGGAAGCCAGAGCCGCTCTTTCCGCACAGCTTCTGGCGGCCATTGACATGCATGATAAGATCATGGACTTTATGATTGAAAAGGGTTACTATCACCCTTATCATATAGAGGACCAGTTGCATGTCGACATGCAGGCAGCCCGGACCGCCTTACAAATCCCCCTTCCCGATTAAACGGCGTACCCACTGCTTTACTTTACGTCAGTTTAAAGCGCAGCCGGCCTTCTCCCTCTTATCTGCTGGCTTTCGCTTTACACATTTGAAGAGGACAGGCACGAAAAACCCGGCCTGCTTTTAAAAAAAGCAGCGCCGGGCTTTTTTTACGGCTTGAGGACCACTTTTATGCAATTGTCCGTTCTTGTATCAAACACTTCGTATCCTTTTTCAGCCTGGTCAAGCGGCAATACATGCGTCACGATGTCGCTGAGTGTGACTTTTTCCTGCGCCACAAGGTCATACAGAAACGGCATATAATGAATGACCGGCGCCTGTCCCGTGCGAAGGCTGACATTGCGCTGGAAAATATCGCCGAGCGGAAATGCGTTGTAACGGCCGCCGTAAACACCTGTTACCTGGATGGTGCCGCCTTTTCTCACCGCCTGTGACGCGATGACAAGCGCACTCATCGCCCCGCCCTGGAGTTTCAGCCCGGATGTCAAATATTCCATCGGTGTCATTTTTCCGTCCATGCCAACTGCATCAATGACAACATCCGCACCGCCTTTAGTGAGTTCTTTCAAATATTCGCCGGTATTGTCGTGCTGTTCAAAGTTGACGGTTTCCACTTTGTTATACTTCTTGGCATGCTGCAACCGGTAATCCAGATAATCAACGGCAATGACACGTTTCGCCCCTTTCAGCCATGCAAATTTTTGCGCAAGCAGGCCGACCGGTCCACAGCCGAGCACGACAACCGTGTCACCGTCTTTTACACCCGCATTGTCCACCGACCAGAACGCAGTGGAAGCGGCATCTGAAAGCAACACGAGTTCTTCATCTTTGACTTCGCTGTTTTCCGGAATTTTAAACGGTGTAAAATTCGCATACGGGACGCGTAAATATTCCGCCTGGCCCCCCGGATAGCCGCCTGTCAGATGGGAATATCCAAAATAGCCGCCCATCTCGCCGTTCGCATTCGCATTGTCACACTGGCTTTCCAGATGGTGTGTGCAATACCAGCATTCCCCGCAGGCGACAGTGAACGGTATAATCACCCTATCCCCTTTTTTGACTTTCGTGACATCCGGTCCGGTTTCTTCGACAATCCCGAGCGGCTCATGCCCGATGATATAGTCTTCCGGAAAATTCGGTATCATGCCGTGGATGAGATGCAAATCGGAGCCGCAAATGGCCGATGACGTAATTTTCACAATAATATCATCTTTTTTCTCTATTTTCGGTTCCGGCACATCTTTTACTCTGACATCTTTGATTCCCTGGAAAGTGACTGCTTTCATGTTTTCCTCCTATTCGTCCGCATCAATCTGCGCCATCATGCCCATGCGCGATGTATTGCCGGGAAACAGGTTCAGTTTGCCGATCATCAACGCCATGTCAGCGGATTTCATATCCAGTTTGTACTGGTCATCTACGTTATACGGGTGGAGCCAGCCTTTTTGCATCATGAAATTTGAAACCTCTTCATGAAGGGAAAGGCCCTCTGCAAGCTGTTTCTGGAATGCGGCCCTCACCGCAGGCGTTCTTGATTCCGTAATGGCTGCCGCTGCATTCCGGATCCCGGTTTTAATACTCATCAAAAATTCAAGTGCAACCGCTGAATCCGCCATTTCTGGCATGCCTTCCGCGTTTTCGATTTCCAAGTAATCATGAATCATTGCAGCATCCCTCCCGGATTCAGCTTGTATAAAGCTTTCATTTCTTGAATGGCTGCTTCTGCCTGCTGCACATCTTTTTCCATCAATGCCTTCAAATCCTGGTCGAATACCAGGCCGGACATCATTTTCGATTTTAATAAACAAATGGTTTTGAAATTGAGCATTTCATGGAGCTCCCTTGTTTCGTGGTAAGCCAAACCATTGTTTTCCATATATCCACCTCCGTTTTTCAAAAGCTATTGTGCCTATTCACAGCCGTTTCTATGCGGGCTTGGATGAAGGCAAAACAAAAAAACCACCCAATCAGGAGAGCGTCTCCCCCAATTGAATGGTTTCCACACCAGTAATATCCTGTTCAAGCCAGTCTGATGCAAGTGCGGCAAATATTTTGCTCGAGCCGGTAGTGTAAAAGCGGTGCTTCTGCCGCGTGTCTTCCATATTAAAAAGGTCATGGAAGTAAAGAAGCGTGCTCACTTCTCGCGCGGTTTCCTCCCCGGAACTGATGACCGAAACGCCCGCGCCCATCACGTTTTGGATAATCGGCCCGAGGAGCGGATAATGGGTACATCCGAGAATGACGGTGTCAATGCCGCAATTTTGGATTGGATACAAAGTTTCGGCAACAATTTTTTTGGCAATCGGACTGTTGTACTGGCCGCTTTCCACAAGCGGGACAAATTTCGGGCAGGCAAGCGCCGTAATCTTGACTTTTTTATTGATGCTTTTTAACGCCCGTTCATACGCCTGGCTTTTAATCGTGCCGATCGTGCCGAGCACGCCGATCCGGAAATTTTTTGTATGTTTTAAAGCGGCCCGCGCGCCGGGATAAATGACGCCGAGCACCGGAATCTTCAGCTCTTCTCTGACTTCGTCCAAAATCACTGCCGTAGCCGTATTGCAGGCGATGACCAGCATTTTTATTTGTTTGTCCATCAGAAATCGGATCATCTGCCAAGTGAATTTTTTGACTTCTTCCACCGGCCGCGGTCCATACGGGCATCGTGCTGTATCGCCCACATAATAAATGGTCTCATTCGGAAGCTGGCGCATCATTTCCTTTGCGACGGTCAGGCCGCCAACCCCCGAATCAATCACGCCTATTGGTGCATTCAAACTTCTCGCCTCATTCTGTCTTCATTTCCTGATGCAATTGCAGTAAGTTGTTTTTTAATTTGACCAGTTCATCCGGTGAAAAATGGCTCAGCACACCCTGCAAGTAAGCTTGCCGTTTTCGGATCACTTCGTCGATCAATACTCGTCCCTTTTCCAGTAAATGGATGCGGACAACCCGCCTGTCATGCGGATCTTTTACGCGCCTGACGAGTTCATTTTTTTCCATCCGGTCAATCAGGTCTGTCGTTGTACTGAAAGCCAGGTACATTCGGTTCGACAGTTCCCCGATCGTCATATCGCCTTCCTCAAAAAGCCATTGAAGCGCCAGAAACTGTGGCGGCGTGATTTTATAATCGCTTAATAATTCACGGCCCTTTTGCTTGACAATGCCGGATATGTAACGCAAATCTTTTTCAATTTGTGCTACAACTTCCGGATCATGTATGTATGGTTGCTGTTCCATGTCCAAAGCGGCCCCTCTCTCAAAAATACGGTGATGACTGTTTTACTATAAGCTATTTTGACCCTTTTCACCCGAAATTTCAAGACAGATTTTTACATAGTTTCGTTCCATTGCTTTCCAAGTAAAGCTGTGGAAGGAAAAGCGGCCCGGTATAGGGTTGTGAAAACACTGTCCGGGTAAAATTTGCATATTGAACAAGCTTCCGGTCCGCTATTTTTTGAAAAAGAAAACGGCCCGGTGCGGTTTCAAACCATATGGCGCTGTTGCGAACGACATTTATGTGGGTGTAGACTTGCATAAGCAACACCGTTTCAAACCATATGGCGCTGTTGCGAACGTGCACCGGGTGCGGGATGCAGGGGGATTTTTTGCCCGGCATTTCCCAACCGGATTTCTATATGCGTGAAAAAACGTGCAAGAGAAATTCGGTCGGGTAGGCCGTCACTCAGTTACGAGATTCGTGATAACGGCACGGCCGCGGTAAATTTTTACCACTGCTGCAGCGCGCCCTTTTGTTGCCGCCTGCTCGATTTCTTTCCCGCTATGTTGAGGCACAAAAAATTTATCAAGATGATAATCAATATACACTTTTTGCTCATCGTCTTCCCACTCGTAAGCCTTCCCTTTTAAATATATTCCGCCCCGCGGATTTTCGGCGGATACACTTTTCACATGGCAAATGCCCTTTTCATCTTTTTTAAGCAGGGCATACACGGTCAGTTCCCCGCCTTTATGGCCCGCAAAATACTCGATGGCACTGCGGTCCAGACGGCTGGCCGGTACCGTTTCCGCTTCAAGATTCACCTGTATATAATCGCCCCTGAAGGCATCCGTCGGGTCCACCGGTTCCATTTGCAGTTTGACCGGTTCCCCCACCGCAACCGTATATAACGGCAAAACAATCATCCCGAGTAAAATGGCAATCGGAACAAACGCAGCAAGCCCTCTTTTCACCAGATCATGCATGGCCGTTTCCCCCTTCTTTCCGCTGCTTTTCAAAATAAAAGCCAAAACCGATAAAAATTAGGCCGCCAATGATGAAAACAATGGATTTCGGCAAAAAGTCGTAGGAAAAGTCAAGGTAAAAACGCAGCACAAAAATGCAGAGAATGAAGATATTGGTAAGGCTGCCGGTTTTGATAAAATACAGGACAAGCAGAAAGTACACAACTGAAAATGCTAAATTGAAGTGGCTGCCAAAAACCGTACCTTCCCAAACAGACGAAAAAGTAAGCAGGATGCCCATCAAACCGTGAAGTAAATGGCCTTCCAGCCGCATCACTTCTCTGTACGCTTCCTGAACCGGCAATCGCAGCATCACGAAGCCGGCAACAAAGAGAAGCAGAAAGGCAGCCAAATGTCCGTATGCGGGAAAGAATGCACTGAGTTTAAACAGAAATACGGACAGCACGGCAATCGAAAGCGCGTTTACGAAAAACAGAAGCAGGCGGGAAGCAACCGTTTTTTCATTTATCCAGTAAAGTAATCCTGCTAAAAGTGCGGTAATGAGAACAGCGAAGTACCCGATGCCGGTATTTTCAGCATCCAAATACAAAAGGAAAAGCACTGTGGCAAAAATGGAGAGCCATTTGTCTTTCAGCACATAGGCCATTGGCAGCGATCCAATCCCCCACCATAAAAATGCCTGGCCGAATGAGCCGCCAAGGTTAAAAATTTGCCCGGTGAGAAAAATGCCCGCCCCGAAAAACAGGACACCAAGAAAGTACAAGCCGCGTGCTGTTTTCGGATGGCTGTTCTCCAGTTTGATAGCCGCTCCGTTCACGCCTGCAATCGCAGCAAGGATGATGAGAAATTTGACCGTTTTGCCAAGATAGACCCAATTGCTGGCAATAAAGCTGAAAATGCCCGCCCCAAGCAAAAGGGCCCCGACCATGACAAGAATGCGGACAAGGCTCACCCCCCGGGAAACCTCATACTGTGCAAGCATCTCGTCTTTTTGCGTATGCGTAATGGTCCCTTCTTCTTCAAAAAAAGCAAGCTCGCTTTTCATCCATGCATAGTTTTTTCTGCCAATCTTTCTTTTCATTTTGACTCCCCCTCATTTTGAAAAAAGCGCATACAGAACAAGCAAGACATGGATGATAAATAAAAATAGAATGCACAGTGACGCTTTGTATGACACTCCTTTCCTTGAGAGTAGCCAGATAAGCCACATCACGACAGGCAAAATGGAAAAACCGGCCCACTTATTTATAAATCCGTCCGGCCGTAAATATCCGTTAAAATGGAACGGAATGATCGCCGGTGCAAATGCAAACCCGATCAGGGATACAAGCGCGGCAACCAGTATCAAAATAAGCAAAAATGCCGGATCCGTCACTTTGAGAAAAAACCGCATAAACTCACATCCTTTCATGCTATTGTACTGTATTTTGGCGAATGTTCATATCATTTTTCCAGGCGGGAAAAGCCGGAAACAAAATGCCGGCAAAATATCATTCGCCCGTATGTTAAATTGCGATGCTTGCAGCTATAAATTTATTAATCTACATAAAACGTGCCAAAATCAATGACGTTCAGGACAGACATTGCTTCTGGCAACGTATAAAGAAGTAGTAATGTTTAGTTCAACTATATATCCTGAAAATATGTGCCGGCTGGCTTTCATTCTTCTGCTTGTGGCGCATCCATTGCGGTATGGGCGTCTATTTGCAAATTGGGCACAGCGGCGTTTGATTTTAGCCCAAATCGTCCGGCATCTTTGGAGAAATCTTCACACTGTCTCATTGAGGCGGGCTTGTAAAAAAGATAACATCCGGAAACCTGTAAAAACATCATTTGTTTCTCCATCCTCGTGATTTCCTTATACGGTATCCAGCGTTTAAACGGCCCGCCTTTTTAACATGATCCATTTTCGATCGGAACTTCATTCAAACGTCCATTGAAAACGATTCCGCTACGTGCACTTGTGGTCATTTTACTAAAACCGCCGGCAGATTTCCAGGTTCATCTAAAAATATGCAATCAATGTAAAAAACGGAATCAGAAAGGGTAAACGCTTTGTCCAAAAATCATCCCGTTTCTATCCCTTCTTTAAACCACAAAATCGACTGCAACATTGCAGCCGATTTTGTTTCAAAGCTTTAATTCCCCCATGCGGAGTAATTCAACAACAGCTTGCGAGCGCCCCTTGACTCCCAATTTCTGCATGGCGTTGGAAATATGATTTCGAACTGTTTTTTCGCTGATAAACAATTCGCTCGCGATTTCTTTTGTTGTCTTGTCTTGTACTAACAGCTCGAATACTTCTTTTTCTCTTTTTGTCAGCAGCGGTTTATGTGTGAAATCGTTGTCCTTCAACTATGATAACCCTCCTTGCCTTCGCCAGCTCTAAACCGCGGGGATGGGTATTTTGGTTGTCACGATATCTTATGTTCTTGCGCGGCCGGGAGTGACTTGACGAGGCAAGGAACAGCACAAATCCGAAAAAAAGGGCGGATGCCGGAACCCTTTCTGTATGAAAGGCAAACGAAACATTATCCGGCATTGTAAACTGGCAGATATAGATTCTATTTATGTCCTGGCCGGAGATGGCAAAACAGGCAAACAAGTGTTGTAAAAGCAATAAAATATACCAAGTATTGCCGCTCTTTTCTCCGCTAAAAAACAGTCCTCAACGTAAACACTTAAGCTTATTTTTTATGGCGGGTTACTTTCATTCAGTTGACGGATGAGACGGCGGCTTGCGGGTCGGCGAACCTCGCTCTTTCTTCCGCAGTCCACGGTATTCCTTTTCCGGTTGTGACCGAGATCTGCACCATTGTCCCGCGCCCGGTAAAACAGATTTCATTCGCTTCATTTTTCGCCATGTAGTGCAAGTCGACGGACGAGTTGCCGATTTTTGAAACTTTTACATAAATGCGGAGTTTGTCATTGAAAAAAACCTGTTGTAAAAAATCACACTGCAAATCCGCCACGACCGGGATGGAGCCGGTGCCTTTTTTTGCCCAGTCGCCCATAAACCCGAGTTGCTGGAGAAATTCAATCCGCGCTTGTTCAAAATAAATAAACGGAACCGTATTGTTCATGTGACCAAACATATCGGTTTCAGAAAAACGGACCGTGACCGGGAGATAATAGGAAAATCCTTCTTCCCAGGCGTTCCAGTCATCAATATAAGAGATGTGCTTTTTCAATGGGATACCTCCTTTTAATGAGTGAACAACCATTCATTTTTTATTTGAAAAGAAGTGCCACATCTACTGTTTCCGCTTTGATGTGGCACTTTTGGCATTAGTCAACCGTATGGTCACTGCCAAAGAATTTTTTAAACATATAGATGGTTGTTTCACGGTTTAATGCTGCGATGGATGTTGTCAGCGGGATACCTTTCGGGCAGGCTTGTACACAGTTTTGCGAGTTGCCGCAATTGGCAAGACCGCCGTCACCCATGATCGCTTCAAGTCGTTCATCGCGGTTCATATGGCCGGTCGGGTGCGCATTAAATAACCGTACTTGCGAAAGCGGCGCTGGCCCGATAAAGTTTGAACGGCTGTTGACATTCGGGCAGGCTTCCAAACATACGCCGCAAGTCATGCATTTTGCCAGTTCATAAGCCCACTGCCTTTTTTTCTCCGGCATGCGCGGCCCTTCCCCTAAGTCGTAAGTGCCGTCAATCGGAATCCAAGCTTTCACTTTTTTCAGCGAGTCAAACATGCGGCCGCGGTCAATTTGCAAATCTCTGACAACCGGGAATGTCCGCATTGGGGCAAGGCGGATCGGCTGCTGCAGTTTGTCCACAAGCGCTGAACAAGCCTGGCGTGGTTTGCCGTTAATCACCATGGAACAGGCACCGCAAACTTCTTCCAAACAGTTCATTTCCCAAACAACAGGTGTTGTTTTTTCCCCTTTGGCATTGACCGGATTCCGGCGGATTTCCATCAGGGCCGAAATGACATTCATATTCGGCCGGTACGGAACTTCAAACGTTTCGTCATATGGTTCTGATTCCGGATTATCCTGGCGTTGTATGATAAATGTAACGGTTTTTTGTTCACCCATCCTTATTCTCCTCTTTCCTTATGAAATCACCCGGGCAAAAGCCGGAAAAAATCCGTTTTTGCCCGATCCGAATCAGTGCTTCTTCGTGTAGTCGCGTACGCGCGGTTTGATCAGCGATACATCTACATCTTCATAGCTGAAGACCGGTTCATTGTTCACAGGGTCATAATTTGCCATCGTCGTTTTCAGCCATTCTTCGTCGTTGCGGTCCGGAAAATCAGGTTTATAGTGGGCACCGCGGCTTTCATTGCGGTTCAGAGCGCCGATCGTGATGACGCGCGCCAGCTGCAGCATGTTATACAGCTGCCGTGTAAACGAAGCCGCCTGGTTGCTCCATTTCGATGTATCTACAACATTAATATTTTTCCATCTTTCCATTAATTCCTGAATCTTTTCGTCCGTTTTCTTCAGACGGTCATTGTAACGGACAACCGTCACATTGTCTGTCATCCATTCGCCCAGTTCTTTATGCAGCACATAGGCATTTTCGGTTCCGTCAAGCGACAAAATATCGTTCCATTTTTTCTCCTGTTCTTGGACAGCACGTTCAAAGACGGTTGACGGCAGTGCATCCGTGCTCTTTTCAAGCCCGTCGATGTAGTTGACAGCTTCAGGGCCGGCTACCATCCCGCCGTAAATGGCAGAAAGCAGGGAGTTTGCCCCTAAGCGGTTCGCGCCGTGCATCGAGTAGTCGCATTCGCCTGCTGCGAACAGCCCCGGAATGCTCGTATGCTGTTTATAGTCCACCCATAATCCGCCCATGGAATAGTGGACGGCCGGGAACACTTTCATCGGCACTTTATGCGGGTCATCGCCGACGAATTTTTCATAGATTTCAATAATCCCGCCCAGTTTTACGTCCAGTTCATGCGGGTCTTTGTGCGACAAATCGAGATAAACCATGTTCTCGCCGTTAATGCCGAGTTTCAAGTCCACGCAGACATGGAAAATTTCACGGGTTGCAATGTCGCGCGGCACGAGGTTCCCGTATGCCGGATATTTTTCTTCCAGGAAATACCACGGTTTGCCGTCTTTGTACGTCCAGATGCGCCCGCCTTCCCCGCGTGCGGATTCACTCATCAGCCGCAGTTTGTCATCGCCCGGGATGGCAGTCGGGTGAATTTGGATAAATTCGCCGTTCGCATACGTTGCGCCTTGCTGGTATACAATGGAAGCCGCCGAGCCGGTATTGATCATCGAGTTGGTTGATTTCCCGAAAATAATGCCAAGGCCGCCCGATGCCATAATGACGGCATCCGCAGGAAAAGCTTTGATTTCCATTGTTGTCAGGTTTTGCGAAACGATGCCGCGGCAAATGCCTTCATCGTCTTTGATAATGCCAAGAAATTCCCAGCCTTCGTATTTCGTGACAAGCCCGTTCACTTCATGGCGCCTTACCTGTTCATCCAATGCGTATAAAAGCTGCTGACCGGTTGTTGCGCCTGCAAATGCTGTCCGGTGGTGCTGGGTGCCGCCGAAACGCCTGAAGTCCAAAAGCCCTTCCGGCGTGCGGTTGAACATGACGCCCATCCGGTCAAACAGGTGGATAATCCCCGGCGCCGCTTCGCACATCGCTTTTACCGGCGGCTGGTTGGCAAGGAAGTCGCCCCCGTATACCGTATCGTCAAAGTGGATCCATGGCGAATCCCCTTCCCCTTTTGTATTGACAGCGCCGTTAATGCCGCCCTGTGCGCAAACAGAGTGCGACCTTTTTACCGGCACTAGCGAAAACAGATCAACCTGCCGGCCTGCTTCTGCAATTTTTACAGTCGCCATCAAACCGGCAAGCCCTCCGCCGACAACAATGATTTTGCCATTAGCCAACTTGATTCACTCCCTCTTCATACTTGATGCCTCTTACAAACCAGTAAACTGCTATTTTTCGAATCTTTTCATTATGCAAATGCTAATAAAGCCCTGACGCCGACAACAGAAAGCAGCACAAAGACCACAACCATCACATATGTGGAAATTTGCTGTGACCGGCGTGACTGTGTAATGCCCCAGCTGACCAGGAACGACCAGAGACCGTTGGCAAAGTGGAAAACGGCAGCCACTGTCCCAATTATGTACCAGGCGAGCATCCAACGATTTGCTAATAGATTTGCCATCAGATCAAAGTTCAATTCCTTGCCAAACGCCATTTGAATGCGTGTTTCATAGATGTGAAATACGAGAAAGATCAGGACCAACACACCGCTGATTCTTTGCAAAAGGTACATCCAGTTCCGGAAGTAGCCCATCGTGCCGACATTGCTCGATGCCGTAAACGAAATATATAAGCCGTAAATTGCATGGAACAAAAGCGGCAAATAAATGAACACTACTTCCACAAAAAGCAGAAACGGCAGGTTTTCCATAAAACCGGCTGCTTTATTGAAGGCAGCAGCACCGTTTACCGCATAGTGGTTCACGGTCAAGTGGATGACTAAAAATAAGCCGATGGGTATAACACCCAGCAAAGAATGCAGTTTGCGGTTATAAAACTCTCGATTTCCAGCCACATTGTATCCCCCTTTGTAGTGTGAATTTATGCAAAGAAGACAAATTTTGCATTGCTTCCTCCCGCATAAATATTTTATAACAATTATGTGACAGTTTTATTGTACTCCCGACAAATGGGCGCGTCAAGGAAACGCATTCATGAATTTGCGCTGAAAATACCGTTTATTTGTCATATTTGTCAGTCTTTCTCCCATTTTTTAAAATTTTTTCAGTATAGCTCTTTTGCCATATGCTTTTGCATAAAAAAGGAATTTTTATCCAAGGCTTGTCTTTTTTCATCGGATTTTACCGCAACCGGCATAATTTCCCCATGTGACGCGGAAGCCGGCGAAAAAAAGTTCCCATTATTTTTGTGTACACTCAAAAAATGCTTTTAAGTCCGGTTTTATTTTGTATATAATATAGCATATAGAAAGAGGGGAATTGCGTGAAATCTTCTGGCGGAAATGAACAAACCGTTGCGGAACAGCTAATGGTGCCCGCATTCGGATATGAGCTGTTGCGTAATATATTAATTCCGGATATACTCGGCAAGGAAACACCGGATATTCTATACTGGGCCGGAAAACATTTGGCAAGAAAATTCCAGCTGCTTACCTATGAAGAAATGGTTTCTTTTTTCAAAGAAGCCGGCTGGGGAACGTTATCGATCAAAAAAGAAGAGAAATATCATATCGAATTTGAGTTATCCGGGCCGATGATTGAACGGCAGCTGGATATGGGCGCAGGTCAAGAGCCGACATTCAAGCTTGAAGCCGGTTTTTTAGCCGAGCAGTACCAGATGCAGAAAAAACTGATCACGGAAGCTGTTGAGGAAGTTGCGAAAAAAGCAAAAAAAGTCCGGATCACCGTGCAGTGGGATGCGAAAGACCCGGCCGGAGAATCAATATGAAAAAGCAGGGGGCTCCCCTGCTTTTTCATATTTTCATATATTTTGTTCCACTGCATCCAGTTCAAATGCTTCGTGCAGGCACCGGGCGGCCCGGACCATTTCTTTTGCATCGACAACGGTGGACACTTTGATTTCGGACGTGCTGATCATTTTAATGGCAATGCCGTGATCTGCCAGCACCTGGAACATTTTTGCCGCAACGCCCGGGTTGGAAACCATGCCCGATCCGATGATGGACACTTTTGCGAGGCCGGTTTCCGTTTCAAAATGGTCAATACTGAGGGCTTCTTTCCCGGCTTCCAAAAGATCGGCCGTTTCTTTTAAATCTTTATCTTTTATCGAAAAAGATAAATACGTTTTATGGTCCGCTGTCTGGTTCTGGATAATGATATCGACATCAATATGGTGTTCCGCCAGTGTCGTAAAAATATCCGGCAAATTGCGGAAGCCGTTTTCCAGTCCGAAAATGGTCACCCTTGTAATGCCATCTTCAAATGCAACGCCGCGGACAATTAAATTTTTTTCCACCGAAACTTCCTCCTCTATTAACGTGCCTTCCTCCCTTTCAAGGCTCGAACAAACGATCAGCGGCACAGCCGCATTTTTGGCAAACTCCACTGCCCTTGCATGCAAAACGCCCGCCCCGAGACTCGCCAGTTCAAGCATCTCATCATAGGATACAGCCTTAAGCTTCCGGGCATTCGGAATATAGCGTGGGTCGGACGTAAACACGCCGGTGACATCCGTATAGATCAGGCAGCGGTCCGCATGAAGCGCTGCTGCAAGCGCCACTGCCGTTGTATCCGAGCCGCCCCTGCCGAGTGTCGCAATTTCGCCTGCCGGGGTGATGCCCTGAAACCCGGCGACGATTACAATTTGCCCGGCTGCCAGACGGGATTTGATTTTTTCAGTCCGGATTTCCGTGATCCGGGCGTTTCCGTGTACGGGTTCCGTTATAATGCCGGCCTGCCATCCGGTATAAGAAACGGCATCGTAGCCGCGAGCGATCAGTGCCATGGCGACAAGCGAAATCGTCACCTGTTCGCCGGTTGAAAGCAGCATATCCATTTCGCGTTTTGCAGGATACGCAGAAAGTTCATTTGCAAGCCCGACAAGCTGGTCCGTTGTTTTGCCCATCGCGGAAACAACGACGACAACATCATGGCCCTTTTCCTTTTCTTCAATAATCCGGTTGACCGTATTCCGGATCCTTTCCACATTTCCAACCGAAGTTCCCCCGAATTTCTGAACAATGATTCCCAATAACTCCGCCACCTTCTGCAGTTTATAAGTAAGATGAGGCTGTCAGAGTGAAAGGCAAAGCAACTTGGCGCCCATTTAAAAAAAGCAATGAGAACGGATATCTCATCGCTTTTGCATACGCGGGTACGCAGTCATTCCTGTGAGATAGCGCTCCAAGACATTTCATCCTGACAGTTCCGGACTTTTTCAGTACAGAACCAGCAAAAACGGCATTGAGGCCATTTTCACTTCGGCAAAACTTCCTTTCAGAAACGATCCCGGAAGCCCAATCTTCTCCCGCTTCTTACTCTTAAGTTTTGCGCCTCTATCATGTAACGGCTTTGCCGGACGCCGGGATGATCGCACCCGAAAGTCTGAAACAAAGCCTGCCATATGAAATTATCATGATTATACCATATACGGAAAAACCCTGCCAGGTTATTCTTGTAATTTTTTGATTAATGTTTCGGATACCGGACGCGGGATGCCCGCTTCCACAAATTCTTCCAGCTTTGCTTGTTTCATTTTCTTCAAGGAGCCAAAGTGGCGGAGCAGTTGTTTTTTCCGTTTCGGCCCGATGCCCGGAATATCGTCAAGCGCCGATTGAAAAGCGGATTTTCCACGCAATTCCCTGTGGAAGGTAATCGCAAACCGGTGCACTTCATCCTGGATGCGCTGAAGCAGGTAAAATTCCTGGCTGTTCCGCCCGAGCGGCACAACTTCCAGCGGGTTGCCGAACAAAAGCTGCGATGTATTGTGCTTCTCATCCTTTGCCAGGCCGCCGATCGGGATCTCAAGCCCGAGCTCATTTTCAAGCACATCCCTTGCCGCGTCAATTTGCCCTTTTCCGCCGTCAATGATGATGAGATCCGGAAGCGGTAAGTTTTCCCTTAGGGCACGGATGTAACGGCGGCGGATCACTTCGCGCATCGATTCATAATCATCCGGTCCTTCCACTGTTTTGATTTTATATTTGCGGTATTCTTTTTTTGCCGGCTTACCGTCCACAAACACGACCATCGCCGAAACCGGGTTTGTCCCCTGGATATTCGAATTATCGAACGCTTCAATCCGATGCGGTGTGTAGATGCCAAGCTTTTCGCCAAGATTTTCAACGGCTTTGATCGTCCGTTCCTCGTCCCGTTCAATCAACGCGAATTTTTCCTTCAATGCAATCTTTGCGTTTTTCTCGGCCATTAACACGAGTTCCCGTTTCTGGCCTTTTTTCGGCTGGAGTACTTTGATTTCGAGCAGTTGTTCCGCCAGTTCCCGGTCTGCTTTTTCCGTAATCAGCACTTCTTTCGGCTTAATATGCTCCGGTTTGGCATAAAACTGCCCCAAATAGCTCAAAAATTCCTCCTCCGGCTCATCGTAAGACGGAAAAAGCGAGACATCCCGTTCGATCAGCTTTCCTTGGCGCATGAAAAAGACCTGGACGCACATCCAGCCTTTATCCACTGCGTAGCCGAAAATGTCGCGGTCCGTAAAATCTGTCATTGTAATTTTCTGTTTTTCCATCGTCATTTCAATATTGGCGATCTGGTCGCGGTATTCTTTTGCCCGCTCAAATTCAAGCTTTTCTGCAGCCTCATGCATTTTTTCTTCCAGTTCTTTTTTGATTTCCGTGTAACCCCCGTTCAAAAAGCGGGTAATTTGATCGGTGATCTCTTTGTATGTTTCTTCTTTCACCTCATTGACACACGGCGCAAGACACTGGCCTAAATGGTAATAAAGGCAGACGCGGTCCGGCATATTGGTGCATTTCCGCAAAGGATACAACCGGTCCAGCAGCTTTTTTGTTTCATTAGCCGCCTGCACGTTCGGATACGGGCCGAAATATTTGCCTTTATCTTTTTTCACTTTCCGGGTGGTGATCAGACGCGGGTGGCGTTCATGGGTCAGCTTAATATACGGGTATGTTTTATCATCTTTCAGCATGATGTTGTATTTCGGGTCATGCTTTTTGATTAAATTAATTTCAAGAATAAGGGCTTCAATATTGGAAGAAGTGACAATATACTCAAAGTCTTCGATCTCGCTGACAAGCCGCTGCGTTTTTGCGTCATGCGAACCGGAAAAGTAAGAGCGGACACGGTTTTTTAAAATTTTGGCCTTCCCGACATAAATGATGGTCCCCTGTCTGTCTTTCATTAAATAGCAGCCGGGTTGGGCGGGCAGGAGGGCAAGTTTATTGCGGATCGTCTCGTTCAATTTCTCTTCACCTCAAAATCCTGCGTTCTGTAAAAAACCCGGACCACAGCCGGCCCGGATTTTAAAATGCATTTGCGCACGGCTTGAAGCCGAGCGTTTATTGTATTATAAATGTTTGTTCACTAATTCTTGCAAAGCTTCTTTCGGCTGGTAACCGATCACTTTGTCGACCGGTTTGCCATCTTTCATGAGAACAAGGGTCGGAATGCTCATGACGCCGAATTTGCTGGTCGTTTCCTGATTCTCATCCACGTCTACTTTGACGATTTTCACCTTGTCGCCCATTTCAGCATCGATTTCTTCAAGTACCGGTGCAATCATTTTGCACGGACCACACCATGTTGCCCAAAAATCCGTTAATACCAAACCTTGGCTGACTTCCTGCTCGAAAGTCGCGTCGGTAGCATGTGTAATTGCCATATTGAAAGAACCCTCCTAAATCAAACTATTACTGCTTGGGATAAGTATATCATCCTTTATCATATGTTGCGAACAATTTGTCCGGTCCGTATGTGTCAAGTTTTTCTCGACAAGGTTTAAATATCGGGTATTCCAAGACACTCTTTTTGTACACTTTCGGCTACCGTGCTTTACTTGCTCGGTGTAATTTTCGGAAAAGATGTAATATTTCCGTATAAAGATGGATAACGGGGATGTTGAGGCGCGCGAAATTCACTCGCTTTCCGCGGTCGGCCGGCGAGCCTCCTCGCTCGTACCTCGCTGCGGGGTCTCTCCTGGCTCGCTTTTCCCGCAGGAGTCTCGTAAATTTCGCGCGCCTCAACGATCAGTCCCCACTGAGCCAGGCTTAAAACGAAAGCTCTAATATTTTGCTTAAATGTCCCATTGCCGATGAACTGCTTGAATGCAGGGCAACTGATCCGTGCTTTACGCCCACTGACGGGCGTACAGGCTGCTTGAGCAGTTGAGACATCCTGATGAATTGTTTCAAGTTCCGTTGCTTTCTCTCGCTTCTTGAACGGTGTTTCAGATAGACTTCTCTCAATGTCCCATTGAGTATGCCTTGTTTGATTTTCACCATGGCTTCTGCGCCAAGTTCACTCCAATGCATGCCCCTTTTTTTCATCCTGAAGGAGATATGCCTTTGATTCGATTCCATCGCTCCTAGGCCTCTCGCACCTTCCGGCACGTTTTTCACCCTGTCTCTCCAGTCAAAAATGCGGTCCCAGTTTTTCAAGATATACGAACGGAATTCCTTGATTTTCTTGAGAGCCTTTTTATCCGTCAAGGTGCTTTCGTGCGTATCCAAATATAACGTGAGTTGGTCCAGGTCATGCGTTCTAATCGCTTTTCTAATTTGCTCCTTGATCTCGCTCTTTCCGCCCCCAAATGTCCTTATGATGGCTTGTGCAACGTGGTAGGTATCCAGCTGGTTGAGCACCGGAAATTCCGACTGTGAGAAAGCTGTTTGAAACCGTTCAGCTGTGTATCCCGCACCTCCATCACTGTTTGTAATGACATGCGTTTTTTCGAGGGAGTAGGTGTTGGCAGCTGTGGCTTGGACTTCATCCCAAAATGTCTGGATGGCTTCCGTTGTCATGATGACTGTGGGCTGACGCAGGGAGACCCTTTTACCATTGGTTTGCCATCCCTCATAGAGAATGGCGTGGTGGACTTCCATACTCTGTTTCTTTTTTAGTCCCCGAACGAATACACCATCTGCTTCAGAAAACAGGTAGTCTACCTTCTTCCCCTCAGGCAGGGAAACAGCTATTTCTAGCTCTTCTACAAGTGCCTTATCGGCTTCCGCCTGAGTTTTCCCTACGTGTTTTACCATGTTCCCTACAGTTGTGTGACTAAGACTCACTGCTGTCCACTCTTTTAAAATATCAGCTACTTCCCGATAGGTGTTCTCACTTGCCAACTCTGCCACCTTTAATTCCACTAACGGGCTGTATCGTTGGTGTGGTACCAGCCCTAACCATTCATCCAGAGGATAATGGGAATTTCCTCTCTTGTCATGCATTAATGAACGTTTAAAGGTCACACTTCCAAATAGAAACTGAATGTTTCTGTTATCACTCCGGCAGTACACCCAGCCCTCCTCTAACTTCTCCTGTTTAATTATTTTATCTAACTCTTCAAATATTTCCCCAACCCATTGTGTAAAAGCCTTCTGCATCAGAAGTTTAAGCTGTTCTTCAAATTCGATAAGACTCTTTGTATCCTTTAATAATCCAGCAATTATTGATATAATATCCATGGGAAGACCTCTCTCTCTAGATGTTCATCTTGAAGTGTACAATTAGATGATAGAGCGTCTTCCCATTTTTTTCCACTCATATGCCCCGTCGAGTAAAATTTTACACATACGTCCGGTCCGGAAAAAGCAGTAATGATTTTATTATTTTATACCCTTTTTTCACGAATATCCAACAGAAAACAGGCCCGGAACGAATTTTTTCGTCCGGGCCCGGGATTACGCCGATGTGACTTTCAGTTTTTTGATTTCCTCTGTGAGAAGCGGGACCACTTCGAACAGGTCGCCGACAATGCCGTAATCCGCCACGTTGAAGATGTTCGCTTCCGGGTCTTTGTTAATGGCCACAATCACTTTCGAGTTGGACATGCCGGCCAAATGCTGGATGGCACCGGAAATACCGCATGCGATATACAAATCCGGTGTAACCACTTTGCCCGTCTGCCCGATTTGCAGAGAATAATCGCAATAGCCAGCGTCACATGCGCCGCGCGAAGCCCCAACCGCGCCGCCGAGCACATCGGCAAGTTCTTTCAGCGGTTTGAAGCCATCCGCGCTTTTCACGCCGCGGCCGCCTGAAACGATGACTTTCGCTTCCGAAAGGTCAACCCCTTCACTTACTTTCCGAACCACTTCTTTGATGATCGCGCGTAAATCTTTAATTCCCGCGTCAACGGTTTCGATATCCCCTGTGCGTGATTCATCTTTTTCAAGTGGGCTGATGTTGTTCGGCCGGATGGTTGCAAAGATGATCCCGTCTGTTATGATCTTTTTCTCAAACGCTTTGCCGGAGTATATCGGGCGGGTAAAGACGACATGTTCCCCGGCTGATTCCACTGCGGTTGCGTCCGAAATCAGACCGGCATCCAATTTAGCCGCTACTTTCGGGGCCAGGTCTTTGCCAAGCGCCGTATGGCCGATTAAGATGCCATCCGGCTTTTCAGATTCGATCACCGCAAGCAATGCTTGGGAAAAACCGTCTGAAGAATAGCTTTTCAGCTTCTCGTCTTCCACCACGGCAACACGGTCAGCGCCGTATTGAATCATGTCTTTCCCCAAATCTTTCACAGCGTCCCCGATCAAAACGCCGACCACTTCCCCGCCTTCTGCTACCGTTTTTCCGGCGGCAATGGTTTCATATGATACATTGCGGAGCGATCCGTCACGGACTTCCCCCACTACTAATACTTTTCGACTCATGCTGATCCCCTCCATTTCCGGTTTCTTCGCTTAAATCACTTTTGCTTCATTATGCAATAATTGGACAAGTTCTTTTACCTGGTCGGTGATTTCGCCTTCAAGCACTTTTCCTGCTTCTTTTTTCGGCGGCAGGTAAACCTCGATCGTTTTGGTTTTTGGCTCCACGTCTTCTTCTTCAAGGTCAAGGTCATCCAGTTCCAGCTCTTCAAGCGGTTTTTTCTTCGCTTTCATGATCCCCGGGAGCGAAGGATACCGCGGCTCATTTAAGCCTTGCTGCGCTGTAACGAGCAGCGGAAGGGTCGTTTCAATGATTTCGGAATCTCCTTCGACATCTCTTGTGACCGTCGCTTTGTCGCCGTCAATTTCCAGATTGGTAATCGTCGTTACATACGGGATGCCGAGCAACTCCGCCACCCGCGGGCCGACCTGTCCGGAAGCGTTGTCAATGGCGACATTCCCGCCGATAATGAGATCCGGTTCCTGCTCTTTTAAATAAGCGGCGAGCACTTTTGCCGTTGTGACCTGGTCGCTTGCTTCCACATCGTCTTCAATATTAATGAGGACTGCTTTATCCGCACCCATCGCAAGGGCCGTCCGCAATTGCTTTTCCGCATCTTCATTGCCGACTGTGACAACCGTGACTTCGCCGCCCTGGGCATCGCGCACCTGGATGGCCTCTTCAACGGCGTATTCATCGTACGGGTTGATGATATATTCTGCCCCGTCATCCTGTATGCGGCCGTTTGCAATCGCAATCTTTTCTTCTGTGTCAAAAGTCCGTTTTAATAATACGAAGATATTCATGCCGTTCCCTCCCTGAATCGTTAAAAAATAAAATTATTTAAGCGCATACAAAGCAAAAAATGTTAGGCCCCTGTAAAACGCGGTTCCCTTTTTTCAATAAAAGCTTTGATGCCTTCCTCTGCATCTTTTGAGCCGAACAGCTCAAGAAAACGTGCGGATTCCTGCTCCAAGCCTTTTTCGTAATCGTTTGTTTTTGCATAATTGACGAGTTCAATAGAGGCTTTCAGGGCCAGCGGGCTTTTCTTTGCAATTTTTTCAGCCAGCGCCCTTGCTTTCGGGAGCAGTTCCTCTTCTTTATAAGCATGGTTTGCAAGCCCGTGCTGCACGGCCTCCGTTCCGGTCAGCGGTTCGCTTGTCCACAGCATTTCAAATGCTTTGCCGCGTCCGACATACCTTGGCAGCCGCTGCGTTCCGGCAAAACCCGGCACGAGTCCGAGGCTCAGTTCCGGGAGGCCGAGTTTTGCATTTTCTGTGACAAGGCGGATATGGCATGCCATCGCAAGTTCGAGCCCACCGCCAAGTGCCGCGCCATGGATCGCGGCGATGACCGGTTTCGGGAACGCTTCCACTTTTTCGAACAATTCCTGACCGGAAACCGCCAGCGCATCGGAGCCGCCGGATTTCCTTAATTGGACAAATTCTTTAATATCCGCTCCTGCCGAGAAAAATCTTCCTTTCCCGTAAAGGAGCACGACCCGGGTTTCAGGATCGTTTTCAAGTTGGCCAAACGCTTGCGCAAGTTCTTTTAAAAGAGCCTGCGCAAGCGCATTGGCAGGTGGCCTGTTCATTTCAATGCAGGCGACCGCATTTTCCCGTTTGATCGTAATAAATTCCATCCCGTCTCAAACCCCCTTGTGAAAGCTGCGGCATTAAACCGCCGTTTTTTTGCCGCAGCCGTTAATGATCAATTGATGGACGGGAGCAGCCAGTGAAACGAGGTCGTATTTTTCTTTATTCATCACCCATGTCGTTACCGTTTCATCGACTGTCCCGAAAATCATCTGCCGGACGAGCCGGACGTCAAGCCCGGAATCGAATTCGCCTTTTTCCATGCCTTCGCGGATGATTTGGTCAACGAGCGTCAAATATTCTTTCAGTACGCTGTTGATTTTAAGCCGCAGATCTAAATTGGTCTGCCGCAGTTCCAGCTGGGTCACGACCGCCAAATGGTGATCGGCGGCAAGGACTTTGAAGTGGTTTTCGATCATCTTGAGCAACTTTTCGGAAGGGGAAAGGTCCCCTGCAATATATTCGGAAACCTTTTCGATAAACAGCTGCATCTTTTCTTCAAACAAAGAAATCAGGATATCTTCTTTGTTTTTAAAATACAAATAAATCGTGCCGTCCGCTACGCCCGCCTGTTTTGCAATTTTTGAAACCTGTGCCTGATGATAGCCGTGTTGTGCGATAACCACCACTGCTGCATCAATAATTTGTTTGTACTTTGGCCTGTTTTTCCTCACGGGCTATCACCTTTCAATCTCATGATCTGTCAATTTGGCCGACCGGTTTAATGGCGGCCAGAAAATGAATGACCATTCATTCATATTTTCATATTATACAAGAATGCAGCATTTGTCAAGTCCTGTTTATAAAAAAATTTCCTTACCCGATCTTCTCTCCTCCATTTTCCATCTTTTCTTTTTCTTCTGCAACCAATGAGCGCCGCAAAATTTTCCCAACGGCCGTTTTCGGCAGTTCATCCCGGAATTCGTAAATGCGCGGGACTTTATATGCCGCCAGATATTGGCGTGCAAACCGGTCCAGTTCTTCTTCCGTTACTGTCATATTGTCTTTCAGCACAATATAGGCTTTGACGGTTTCCCCGCGGTACGGGTGTGGCACGCCGGCAACCACGGCTTCCTGAACGGCAGGGTGCTCATACAGCACTTCTTCGACTTCACGCGGATAAATATTATAGCCGCCTGCAATAATGATGTCTTTTTTCCGGTCGACAATATAAAAATAACCTTCTTCATCCATATAAGCCAAATCCCCCGTAAATAGCCACCCGTCTTTTAGCACTTCCTTCGTTTCTTCCGGGCGGTTCCAGTAACCTTTCATCACTTGCGGCCCTTTTACCGCCAGCTCGCCGACTTCACCGGGCGGTAACGGCCTCCGTCTTCGAGCGAGCGGATTTCGCAGTCCGTATCTGGCCATGGCACGCCGATACTGCCCTTGACGCGTTTTCCCCATACAAAATTGGCATGGGTGACAGGAGAAGATTCACTGAGGCCATACCCTTCCACAAGCTTGCCGCCGGTCACCCCTTCAAATTTCTGCTGAACTTCTACCGGCAGCGGGGCAGAACCGCTGATGCATGCTTCAATCGATGACAAATCATATTCCTTAATTTTCGGGTGGTTTAAAAGCCCGATATAAATGGTTGGCGCACCCGGAAACAAAGTTGGCCGCTGTTTTTCAATTGTCTTCAGCAGTGACTCCGCATCAAAGCGCGGAATTAAAATCATTTTAAAGCCCTGCATCACAGAAAGAATCAGCACGGTCGTCATGCCGTACACATGGAAAAACGGAAGCATGCCGAGCACCACTTCTTCCCCTTTTTTGGCCCTGTACATCCAGGCATCACACATTGTCGCGTTTGCAATCAAATTGAGATGTGTCAGCATGACGCCTTTTGGCACGCCGGTTGTGCCACCGGTGTACTGAAGAATCGCAAGGTCCTCTTCGATATCGAACGGCGTGTCAAGCGGTTCCGGAATTTCTTCCTTCATGATGTTCTTTAGCAAGTGATGGTGCCCGCCGTGCTCGACCCGGACAGTAACGCCCGTTTGCTTTTTCTGCAGAAACGGGTAGATGACGTTTTTGGGAAAAGGCAAATACTCGCTGATGGCGGTTACAATAATATGTTCGAGATCGGTTTTCTCAAATACTTTTGCCACTGTCGGGTACAGGAAATCAACTGTCAGGATGGCCTTCGCGCCGGAGTCTTTCAGCTGATATTCCAGTTCCCTTTCCGTATATAGCGGATTCGTCATGACGGCTATCCCGCCCGTGTAAAGGATGCCGTAAAAACCGATGACGGCCTGCGGGGAATTCGGGAGCAGCACGGCAACCCTATCGCCTTTTTCCACTCCGAGTTTTTTTAAATACCCGGCAAATTTGAGCGCCGCTTCATACACTTCACGGTATGTCATTTCTTTCCCCATAAAATGGAGCGCTTTTTTGTCAGGATACTGTTCAGCTGCTTCGGTTAAAAATGCACAAACCGGTTTTCGCGGATACGTAAGGGAAACGGGTATTTCCGGCGGATACTGGGACAGCCATGGCCTGTCTGTCATTTGCATCAACTCCATTTTGCATTTTTTATTGACTTATTTTATTATAACGAAAATTGAAAGCGTTGACAATTATTTGCAGCCGAAACAGGAGAAGGATGCGCTCCTTCTCCTTGTCACGGGCTAATCTGCAACAATCAAATAAATGACGCCAAGCAATGCAAAAACGGCACAGCAAACAAACAAAATTTTTGCCAGCTTTTCGAGAAACAAAAGGCCCTCCCCCTTGCCCTTGAAAATTACTTGAATTCTACAATCGTAACGCCGCTGCCACCTTCGCCTGGTTCCCCGAGGCGGATTCGTTTTACGGCGCGGTGATGTTTTAAAAATTCCTGCACCCCGTTCCGGAGCGCACCTGTTCCTTTCCCGTGGATGATCGAAACGCGCGGATACCCGGCTAAAAGCGCATCGTCAATATATTTTTCAACTTTTAAGAGCGCATCTTCATAACGCTCCCCGCGCAAATCGAGTTCCAGGCTGACATGGGAATCGCGCCCCCTGACCGTTGCCAGGTGCTTCTCCGGCTGTTTTTGTTGCGGCGGCCGGATATATTCCATGTCGGATTCTTTTACTTTCATTTTCAAAATACCCATTTGCACGAGCCACTCGCCGCCTGCCGTTTGTTCAAGCAGCGTGCCTTTCTGGTTGAAGCTGAGCACTTTGACTTCGTCGCCCGGCTGGTAGATATGCTGTTTTTTTGCTTTTGCCGCCGGTTTGCGGTCCAGTTTCGGCGCCAGTTCCTCCAGCTGTTTTCTTGCATCAATCAGTTCATGTTCTTTCACATTGGCTTTGGATTCAAGCTGCATTTTCCGCAAGTCGCGGATGATCTCTTCCGCTTTTTCCTTTGCCTCTTCCACCACTTTTGCCGCTTTTTTCTCCGCTTTTCCGTACAGCTCATCGCGGCGGGCATAAAACGCCGCCATTTGTTTTTGCAAATCACGGTGCAGTTCCTCGGCATCCTTCAACAGTTCCTGCGCTTCCTGCCGTTCTTTTTCCGCCTCGCGCCTAGCCGATTCGAGCGCGGCAATCATATTTTCGACCTCGTTTGTGTCCGCGCCGATTAGTGATTGGGCGTGTTCAATAATGGACGGGGAGAGCCCGAGGCGCCTTGAGATTTCAAACGCATTACTCCGGCCGGGAACGCCGATTAAAAGCCGGTATGTTGGGCTTAATGTTTCCACATCAAACTCGACGCTTGCATTGACGACCCCTTCACGGTTATAAGCGTATGCCTTCAGTTCCGGGTAGTGGGTGGTGGCGACAACGCGGGCCTCCCTTTTGTACACTTCGTCCAAAATTGAAATCGCAAGGGCAGCCCCTTCCTGCGGGTCGGTACCGGCGCCGAGCTCATCAAACAGGACGAGCGACTGATCGTCGACCCGTTTCAGGATTTCAACGATATTTGTCATATGGGAGGAGAAGGTGCTAAGGCTTTGCTCAATCGACTGTTCATCACCGATATCGGCAAATACTTCTTTAAAAACAGCCATTTCCGAACCGTCCAAAGCGGGAATTTGCAGCCCGGCCTGCGCCATGAGCGTGCACAGCCCGATTGTTTTCAGCGTAATCGTTTTTCCGCCTGTATTCGGCCCGGTTATCACAATGGTCGTATATTCCTGCCCGATCGTAATATCATTTGGCACCACTTTATCGGCTGGAAGCAACGGATGACGCGCTTTGAACATACGGATGGCGCCATGATTGTTGATCACCGGTTTCGAACCTTTAATGGACCGGCCGTATAAAGCTTTGGCAAACATAAAGTCAAAATCAGCGAGAATTTCAACGATGGTTTCAAGCTCCCCGCCGGCTGCTGCCACTGCGGCGGACAATTCGCTTAAAATCCTTTCAACCTCCTGCTGCTCTTTTAAATGCCATTCACGCAGCTGGTTATTCAAGTCCACCACCGATTGCGGCTCAATGAACAAAGTCTGTCCGGAAGAAGACTGGTCATGGACGATTCCCCCGTAATTTGCCCGGTATTCCTGTTTTACCGGGATACAATAGCGGTCATTCCGGATCGTAATAATCGCATCCGACAGCATTTTCGCCGCATTTTTGCCGCGGATATAGCCTTCCAGTTTTTCACGAATGCGCCGTTCCGTACCGCGCAGCCCGTGCCGGATTTGGCGCAGCGTTTCGCTTGCCGAGTCCAGAATTTCCCCGTTTTCATCCACCGCATTCCGGATTTCATGTTCGAGCGGCGTAAGGACCGCAATCCTGTCCACCATGCTTGTTAAGATCGGCAGTTCTGTTTCTTCTTCCGTGATTCCTTCAATAAACCGTTTCATCGTTCGGCTGACATGGATGGTGCTGGCAATCTGCACCAGTTCCTGCGGGTTCAGCCTGCCGCCGATCGCCGCTCTTTTCAGATGACGGCGGATGTCATAAATGCCGAAAAGCGGCACATGCCCTTTTAAACGCAGCACTTGCGCCGCTTCATCCGTCTCCTCCTGCATCCGGACCACTTCTTCATAGGAAGAGGAGGGAAAAAGGGCTTCAATTTTTTCGGCCCCAAGCGGAGAAGAAGCGTGCTCAAGCAGCAGATTTTTAATTTTATCAAACTCGAGTGTTTTGATGATTTTATGTTGCATCTATTCGTCCTCCATGCATTCCGGATTCCAGCGTTCCGGAAAACTGCCCTCTATTCATTGCAGAAAGGGAATGGATCAGTGCTGATGTTTCTGTTTTAAAAACTCAAGGAGTTGTTCTTTCGTATACGTATTGACCACATTTTTCCTTTCAATCCAGCCTTTTCTCGCGGTGCCGACACCGAAAGCGATATTGCCCAGTTCCGCAGTTGCGTGTGCATCGGTGTTAATCGCGATTTTCACACCGGCTGCCTGCGCTTCTCTTGCACGGGCCGCTGAAAGGTCCAATCTGGCGGGGTCGCCGCTTAATTCAAGGATCGTGCCGGTTTCCTTTGCCCATTGGAAAAGCAAATCAAAATCGACATCGTACCCCTGCCTTTTTTCGATTAATCTTCCGGTCGGATGGGCAATCATGTCCACATGCGGGTTGAATAAAGCGTTGCGCAGCCGTTTCATGATCTGCGCGCGGCTATTCCCGAACCCCGAATGGATGGAAGCAATGACGAAATCAAGGCCTGACAGCACATCATCATCAAAATCCAAAGTCCCGTCCGGCAAAATGTCCATCTCAATACCGGACAAAATCAAGATATCCGGATATTTTTCATTTAACCGGCGGATTTCATTCATTTGCCTGATCAAACGTTCACGTGAAAGCCCGCCGGCGACTTTTAAATATTTAGAGTGGTCCGTGATTGCGATATATTCGTACCCTCTTTTTCTGCATGCATTGACCATGTCTTCAAGCGAATCTTTCCCGTCCGACCAGACGGTGTGCATGTGCAGGTCGCCCTTTACATCATCGATCTGGACAAAAGGCGTCCCCTTATAGGTTTCCACCTCGCTGCCGTCAGCGCGGATTTCCGGAGGGATGTAAGGCAGGCCGTAATGATGATAAAACGAAGCTTCACTCGGAAAACGGAGCAATTCGCCTGTCTTCAGAATTTTGACGCCGGATTGCGTCAGCCGCTCGCCATGAAGACCGGCAATCTGCTGCATTTTTTCCAGATGCGGTTCCGGCCCTGTTGAAAGAAAAAGCGTCATCGCATACAGGTCAGGCAACGCGATCCGGAAATTGATCCGTAAGCCAGGTTCCCCTTTTAATTTAGCCGTTATTTTTATACTCCGGATAGAAACAGCTTCCACGACTTCGTTCATTTGAAGAATGTCCTCCGCAACCGATTTTGGATCGAATGTAGAGATGACATAATCGAGTTCTTCTATTCTTTCTTCAAACCGCCGGATACTGCCGGCACGCGAATAGGTTTCTATTTTCCTGTTTCCGGACAGCGTTTCTTCGATCAGCAAAAGTACCGGCAGCAGCCGGCCGATGGTATAAGCCGGTTTCCCCGAAAGCTGGTCAAGCGCGTGCAAAAGATTGGACTGCGTCGTTTTTCCAAACCCTTTTAACGTTTCAACTTTTCCTTCTTCACAAGCTTTCCTTAAAGAATCCGCATCTGTAATGCCAAGTTCCCTGTAAAGCCTTGATATTTTCCTGGCACCAAGACCCTGTATCTGCATGAGCGGAACCAGCCCTTTTGGAACTTCGTCTTTTAGTTGTTCAAGCAGGGTGGACCGCCCAGTTTCCACGAACTCTTCGATGACGGAAGCGGTTGTTTTTCCAATATGAGGAATATCCGTAAAACGGCTGATTTCTGACAAGTCACGCCCATCCGCTTCCAAGGCAGATGCAGCCCTGCGGTAAGCCGCGATTTTAAAATGGTTTTCGCCTTTCAATTCCAAGTAAACCGCAATTTGTTCCAGCAGCCGGATGACACTGCGTTTATTTGTCCGCATTCGCCTGCCCCCTTTTTAACTTATTAAGTGAAGGATCGGGTTTTTACCGTTTTCCCGCTACGATGATTGGGAAAGCGCCCTTCCAATGGCCGCACATTTTTTCCAGCAGCATGGGAAGTATTTGAATCCGTGCCCGGCATTCAAGCCCCGTCCGGAAAAAACCAGCATGTACACGGGCGATCCCCTCCATAAAGAAACACTCCCCCGTCGCGAGAAGTGCTGTTTTGAAAAACCCATTTTCAACCCGTTTGCAAATGGTAAACGTGCCGCCCGGGTTTCTATTTCACCCACCATGACGCCACAAGAGCTGAAATATAAGGTGTATTTTTAATCATGCCTTCTGCGACTGCGGATGCCTTGAGCGCGGATTGGATCTCATCCACCGGCAGCAAGGATCCAATATATAAAACGATAAAAATGATCAAGTACAGCTCGGCAAACCCGAGGATGCCGCCCGCCCATCCATTGACTTGTTTGAGTACCGGGAGCTGGGCCAAAAAGGTAAGGGATGACCCGACAATATTTAGAAGTATCCTAACGGCAAAGAAAAGGATGGCAAACGCAATGATCCGGTAAAATGCCGTTTCCATATTGCCCTCGTGCATCAGAAGGGCAAATGAGCTGTCGCTGTTAAAAGAAGGATACGGAATCATTAGCTTCAATTTTTCCGCCAGGTCATCATACAATATGTACGCAACTGCGGAGGCAATTACAAACCCTGTAAGGTGGACAGCCTGCAATATAAATCCTTTCCGCTTCCCGTTCAGGAATCCAAGCATAAGCAAAATGATGATGATCAAATTAACCATTTTCATCTTCATCCTTTTTCAACAATTGTAAATAGTGCTGTTCAAGCAGCTCATACTGCTCTTTCAGTTTTATATAATCATGGACAGCATTTACGGCTGTCAGCACAGCCACTTTGCCAGTATCTAATGAAGGATTCTTCGCGCTGATTTCCCGCATTCTTTCATCAACCATCGAGGCAACCAGGCGAATATGGCTTGCCGGATCCGTTCCGATTATGGTATATTGCTGTCCGTATATGCCAACAGTAATTCGGGTTTTTTCCAATGTTGCCTGCCTCCCCATTTGTAAGAATCCTATTCTCTATCATAGCATGACGGAAAAGCCTTTGTCTAACAATGTCGAACAAATTCAAGGAGATCCTGAAACTGCCGGAGGAATCAAAATGTCAAATACTGTCATTCTCGTTTCAGCTTCAACCATGCAAAAAATGAAACAATCTTATCAAAACAGCCTGTCAGGAAAAGTTCCGTCCGGCGCCGTTTTTGCCGCAAAAATACCAGGCTGCTCCATTACCGGCTATAAGTCCGGAAAAGTTTTATTTCAAGGGCCGGCCGCAGAAACGGAAGCGTCAAAATGGGGACAGCCGCTGGAAAAGAAGCCGGATGCCGCCCGGAGCGCAAAATCTTCCGGCAACCCGCTGCCTCCTGATATCGGAGAGCTTTCCGTCATTGGATCGGATGAAGTCGGAACAGGCGACTTTTTCGGGCCGATGACGGTCGTCAGCTGTTACGTTGAAAAGAAACAGCTCCCGCTTTTAAAAGAACTGGGCGTAAAAGATTCAAAAGGATTAACAGACAGTCAGATTGCCGGATTAGCGAAAGAACTGCTCACCTTTGTTCCGTACAGCCTGCTCATTTTGCCGAACGAAAAATACAACCGGCTCCAGCAATCGGGCATGTCGCAAGGAAAAATCAAAGCATTGCTCCATAACCGGGCTTTGTACAATACCGCCCAAAAAATTGCGCCGGCAAAACCGGATGCAATTTTAATTGATCAGTTCGCAGAAGCGTCCACTTATTATCGGTATTTGCAGAACGAAAAAATCGTCATGCGTGACGGCGTCTATTTTAGCACAAAAGGGGAAAGCGTCCATCTTGCGGTTGCGGCCGCTTCAATTCTCGCACGCTATGCTTTTGTCCGGGAGTTTGAAAACTTGAGCAAAGAAGCCGGATTTGTTTTGCCAAGGGGCGCCGGTGCACAGGTGGACCGGGCTGCCGCACGGCTCATCAAGGAAAAAGGCATGGCCGCGCTGCCACATTTTGTCAAACTGCATTTTGCCAATACGGAAAAAGCAAAGCGGATCGCGGGCGTGAAATAAAGGATGGTGGGAAAGACATGGGGTGACGATAGGCGATAAATTTTGAAGGAAAGGCTAACGAGGAGGAACGTTAAGCGAAGGAAACGGAAACGGATGAATTTTCCCGTGCATCTTAACGTAGACGGGGGCTATGGGAAGGAGGGACTTCGTTTTTGCTTGCTTCCTTAACGTAGACGCGCTCTATGTAAAGAAACGCCTTCGTTTTTCCGCGCTTCCTTAACTTAGAGGCGCCCTATGTGAAGAAAGGCCGCCTCTTTTCCGCGCTTTCTTCATGTAGACGCACTCTATATAAAGGAAGATCGTCAATTTCCACCGCTTCCTTCACATAGACAGCGCTTTGATTTTTGCACTAAAAAAGAAGAGGCCTTTAAGCCTCTTCTTTTTTCTTGGGATTAGCCCCGTAGTACTGCGCCTGCTTTTTCTTTTACGGCGGCAAGTACTTTCTCATGCTGGGCGACGACTTCTTCATCTGTTAATGTGCGTTCCGGATCGAAATAAGTAAGCGAGAAGGCAATTGATTTTTTGCCGGGTTCCATATGCTCGCCTTCGTATAAATCAAAAATCGAAACAGATTTCAAAAGGGTTCCGCCGGCCTCCTGAATGATTGCCTGCAGCCGGGCTGCTTCCACATCACGGTCGACAACAAGCGCAATATCGCGGGTGATGGCCGGGAAGCGTGGGATCGGCCGGTATTGGACCGGTTCAGCCGGATAATGGTATACCGGGTCCAGTTTCAGTTCGAACACGTATGTTTCTTTGATATCGAGTTCTTTTTGCACGTTCGGATGCACCTGGCCGACAAAACCGATCGCTTCCCCGTCAAGTAAAATTTCCGCTGTCCTTCCCGGATGCAGCCCTTCAAATGTTGCCGCGTGGTAGGAAATAGCGCCGGAAACTCCGAGTTTTTCAAACAGGCCTTCCAAAATCCCTTTTGCCACAAAGAAATCTACTGCTTTCTTTTCTCCTTGCCACAAGTTGGCAACCCAAAGCCCGGTGATGGCGCCGGCGAGGTGTTCCTGTTCTTCCGGCTGCGCTCCGTCTGCCTTTTTCAAAAAGACATTGCCAACTTCATACAGGGCAACCGACTCGTTTTTACGTGCGACATTATACGCGACGGATTCCAAAAGATGCGGCAAAAGGCTTAAGCGCAGCACACTGCGTTCTTCGCTCATGGGCATGGCAACGCGGACTGGTTCGCGTTTTTCAAGCGCGTACTGGTGTGCTTTTTCTTCGCTTGTTAAAGAATACGTGGTTGCCTGGTACAGCCCCGTTCCTTCAAGAAAACGTTTCGTGGCGCGGCGTTTTTGCTGAATGACGTTCAAGCCGCCCCGCGTTCCCCTGCCCGCCGGCAATGTTTTTGGCAGCAGGTCATAACCGTACAGGCGCGCCACTTCTTCAATCAGATCTTCCTCAATCGTAATATCGCCGCGGCGGGTTGGCACAATCACTGTAAAACGGCCGTCTTCCCATGATGCTTCAAACTGGAGACGTTTAAAAATACGGAGCACTTCTTCCGCTGAAATTTGCGTTCCGAGCACACGGTTGATTTTTTCCAGCGTAATGGTGACAACAGCCGGCTCAATATGCAAATGATTTTCGGCAACCATTCCGGCAAGCACTTCTCCACCCGCATATTTGGCAATCAGCATTGCGGCCCGTTCTGCTGCGGGCACAACGCGGTTCGGATCAATCCCTCTTTCATAACGGCTGCTTGCCTCGCTGCGCAGGCCGTGGTCTTTTGAAGCCGTCCGAATTGTTCCGGCGTCAAAATAGGCGGATTCCAAAAGTACGTTTGTCGTCGTTTCGGATACTTCCGAATTGGCGCCGCCCATGACACCGGCCATTGCGACAGGTTCAGTGCCGTTCGTAATGACAAGATGGACATCTTTTAACGTGCGCTCCTGGTCATCGAGCGTGACCATTTTTTCCCCTTCACGCGCCATGCGGACGACAATTTCTTTGGAACCGAGCTTGTCATAGTCAAACGCATGGAGTGGCTGGCCGTATTCGAGCAAAATATAGTTCGTAATGTCGACCACATTGTTGTGCGGGCGGATTCCTTCTGCCATGAGCCGCGCCTGCATCCAGAGCGGGGACGGGCCGATTTTCACGTTGCGGATGACTTTTAATGTGTAAAGCGGCGCTGCTTCTTTTGCCTCGACACGGACCGAAATGGCATCAGCAGCTTTATCGGATGCTTCCTGCACTTTTGTTTCCGGCAATTTCACGTCTTTTCCAAGGATCGCTGCTACTTCGTAGGCAACGCCAAGCATGCTCATGCAGTCCGCCCGGTTCGGAGTAAGCCCCAGTTCAATAATCGTATCATCCAATCCTAAAAGTGGCAGCACATCCTTCCCCACTTCCACATCATCCGGGAACACATAAATGCCGTTTGCATACTCTTTTTGGACGAGCTTGCTTTCAACACCGAGTTCCTGCAGTGAGCAGATCATCCCGTTCGACTCCTCGCCGCGCAGTTTCGAGCGTTTGATTTTTACATGCCCCGGCAGCCAGGCGCCCGGTTTGGCAACGGCAACTTTCTGCCCTTTATCGACGTTTGGCGCGCCGCAAATAATTTGGACAGGCTCACCTTCCCCGATATCAACCAGGCATTTGTTTAATTTATCGGCGTTCGGATGCTTTTCTTTTTCCAAAACATGCCCGACAACGACATTTTTAATGCCTTCCCCCTTAAATGCCACGCTTTCGACTTCAATCCCGGTCCGCGTAATTTTTTCAGCCAGTTCTTCCGGCGAAATGCCGTCCAAATCTACATATTCCTGCAGCCATTTATATGAAACAAACATGTTTGACCCTCCTTATTCTTGTACGGAAAACTGCCGTAAAAAACGAATGTCATTTGTGTAAAAGTGGCGGATGTCATCAACGCCGTATTTCAGCATCGCAATCCGCTCCGGCCCCATGCCAAATGCAAAACCGGTATATTTTTCCGGATCAAAGCCGGACATCCGTAATACGCGCGGGTGGACCATGCCGGCGCCCAAAATTTCAATCCAGCCCGTGCCTTTGCAAACATGGCAACCGTGCCCACCGCACATTTTACATGAAATATCCATTTCAACACTCGGTTCGGTGAACGGGAAAAAGCTCGGGCGCAGCCGGATTTCACGGTCTTCGCCGAATAATTTTTTTGCAAACACTTCCAACGTCCCTTTTAAATCGGCCATCGTAATGTTTTCGTCAACAACGAGCCCTTCAATCTGCATAAACTGGTGGGAATGGGTCGCATCATCATTGTCGCGGCGGTATACTTTCCCTGGGCAGATGATTTTGACTGGCCCTTTGCCGTGATGTTTTTCCATTGTCCGCGCTTGGTTTGGTGAAGTATGGGTCCTGAGCAAAATTTCATCGGTTATGTAAAAGGTATCCTGCATATCGCGTGCCGGATGCCCTTTCGGCAGGTTCAGCGCTTCAAAATTGTAGTAATCGGTTTCCACTTCCGGCCCCTCGGCAATCGTATAGCCCATCCCGATAAACAAGTCTTCAATTTCCTCAATGACTTTTGTAAGCGGATGGTGGCTGCCTGCTTTTACCGGGCGGCCCGGCAGCGTGACATCAATTTTTTCAGATGCCAATTGTCGCTCGACGGCTTCCGCTTCCAATGCCGCCTGCTTTTTTTCGATACCTGTTTGAATGGCGGCACGCACTTCATTGGCGAGCGCACCCATTTTCGGCCGTTCTTCCGCTGACAGCTTTCCCATGCCGCGCAAAACTTCCGTAATCGGGCCTTTTTTGCCGAGATAGGCGACACGAATCTCGTTCAGCGTTTTTAAATCAGTAGCCGCTTCAATTTTGGCAAGCGCTTCGGTTTGCAGTGCTTTCAACGTTTCTTCCATTTTCTTGTACCTCCTTTAAGTTTTGGGCGTTAAAAAAGCCCCGCCCTGGAAAAGGGACGAGGCAAATGGTTCGCGGTACCACCCTAATTAACATAATTAAATTATGTTCGCTTCATTTCAATAACGGCTTTTAACCGTCCCGCCTTTACATTGCAGGCAATGGTCCAAGCGGCAACTCGAGGGGTGAACTTCGCTTCATTTCCCCATAAAAATGCTTCCAGTCTACGGCATTTTCTCCCTGCATGGCGAAGATCAAGCTACTTTTCCCTGTCATGGTTTTTATCATTTTTCAATTATGTTTTATTATAGCGGGAAATGCCCGCAATTTCAAACGGAAAGTGACCTCTCTCTAGATGTTTATCTTAGAGGATAAAGTGCCTTCCCATTTTAGTCACAGGCGCGGCCGTTTTCACGCTGAATATTTCCCGTTTTTCGCAATAAATGAACGTGCTGAGGGTCACCTTTTTATCCTGGTCAAGCAGTGCACCCGCTCTCACAAAAACGCCCTCCCCCGTTCCTTATTGGCACCCATACTGAAAAATTGTCCCAGCTGTTTTTCATCTTTCTGCCGCTGCTTCACCTCATGCATTTTATAGGTCTGCTTTTTTGCCTCAAACATGGATACATTCACTTTTTCCGCCGAAATTACGACCGCATCGCAAAGTCATACATTAAAATGCCGGCTGCCACCGCAACATTTAGCGACTCGCTTTTGCCGAAAATCGGGATGGACAAATTTTGTTCCGTTTGCGCAAGCAAGTCAGGGTGTACGCCGCTTCCTTCATTGCCAACAAGGATCGCAAAGGCATCACCTGGATTTACTTCGCGAAACGTTACGCCGTTTTCAAGCGCTGTTCCGTAAACCGGCACTGCCGCTTCGTTCAGTTTTTCAATCCACATGTTTAAATCGCCTTTTAAAAGCCCGACGTGGAGATGGCTTCCTTGTGCCGCACGCAACACTTTCGGGCTGTACGGATCCGCCGTGCCCTTGCCGAAAATAACGGCATCAAACCCGGCTGCGTCCGCCGTCCGGATCATCGTTCCTGTATTGCCGGGATCCTGCACGGCATCAATTAAAAGATAACGCCTGCCGATGATTTTGGACGGCTGTTTTTTCATCCGGCACACAGCAAAAATGCCTTGCGTCGTTTCTGTATCAGCAAGCGTTTTGCTGATTTCATGCGTGACAGTGGTTACCGGCACCCCTTCCGTATTCCAGCGGTTTGGCAGGTCCACACCTTCTTCAACAATAATTTCTGTCACTACTTCTTCTTTCAGCGCTTCTTCGACGAGATGGAACCCTTCCAGCAAATAAGTAAATGTTTTTTCGCGTTCTTTTTTCGCGGCGAGTTTTTTCCAATGCTTTACTTGCGGATTTTGCAAGGATTGTATGTATTTCAACGTGTTTGCTCCCTTTTCGTTAAGTTTTCCTTGGAATAGTATACATAAAAATTGTGGCCATGTGAAATGCTAGCAGTGAAAGCGATCAAAGGAGCTGAACCGAAATGGATTTGGACTTGCGAAAAGCAGTCATTCACAATGTAAAAGAGGACACGCAGGATCAGTTAAAAGATACGATTGTCGATGCCATTCAAAGGGGCGAAGAAAAAATGCTCCCGGGGCTCGGCGTCCTCTTTGAAGTCATTTGGAACCATGCGGATACACAGGAACAAAAAATGATGCTGGAAACGCTCGAGCAGGGGCTGAGCCAGGCGTAACAAGGGAGCGGAAAGAGCCGCTCCTTCTATATGTGCACCGGCTCTTCCAATCCGTTTACAGTTGCAATGAATGACGGCAAATTTCTTTTATGCCACCCGTAACCAATCAGCACTTTGTTTAATCGGAAAACAGCCGTACCATCCGAAGTCCCAACATACAATCTGTGGTAAGTCAGCTTCGAAACAGTTTTCATGCTTGTGATCTTTTCTCCCGGAATAAATGCCGATTCGTCCGGTAACATATTGCCCGTAATATTATTGATTGGAATGACGGTCAGCCCTTGTTCACTATAGCTGAACACATTATACTTTGTCCCCAGTGCTCCCGCCGGCCCTCTCAGCAAATAATCCGAAAACGATGGCAAAATGATCCCGCAAACCGTACACTTCTCCGCTGTTTTATCATATCTGCCAGCCTCTGTTAAAAAAGCAACAAAATCCTTTTCTTTCAACTCAACTTTCGCAGAGTGAAATTGGCAAATAAGCTTTGATATAACTAGGTAGGCCAGAGATCCACTGTTCCAGTTGACTTTGAATTAACTTTTTAAATCTTTTATTGGTCTGTTTTAGTGCGTCTTGAAGAAGCTCGATTAACTGCTGCAATGCAACAGCCCAATCAAGTTCATTTACTTCGTCGCAAAGTTCATAAAACAGCCTGCCTATTGTTCTTTGATCGGTGTTGCAGCGGTTTTGCCACGATAGCACGATAAAACGTGCAAATACAATAGTGGTATGGCTGATTAACCCATCATACGAGCGACTTTGGAGCTCTTTTTCAAGTTTTAAAAGCGATTTTGTCGTCTTAAAGAACACTTCAATATCCCAACGCATCCCATAGATTCGAACAATTTCCTGTTCGGAAAGGGTGCAGTCCGTACTGAGGAGGGCAAGCCATTCACTTTTCTTGTTTCTGTTTTGAACGAATATAACTTTTACAGGAGTTCCATTCGCCATAACGGTACGGATAGAGCGAAGGATACCCTTCTTCGACTGTAGGGGTTGAGCCAGGCGATAGAGCTGCTTTAACGAAACCAGCTTTCCGTCAACGTTATATCGTTGTTTTGTTTCCTTGACCATGCCAATCACGTCTAAACCTTGTTCCACAATGGCTTTGACAAGTGGAGGCAAAGTAAACCAAGAATCCATTAGAACATAGCTTGCATTTATTCCACTGGCAAGCGCTCGTTTGAGCATACTAGGGATCTGTTCGGGTTCTGACTGTAAAGCATTTTTACGGCGTTTATACCCACAGGTACGTTTATCAATTTGTTCAGAGATTCCATTAATCTGAGCCTTCTTGGAACTGAGTAAAGAGAAGTCAATGGGCATGAAGGTGTAGCCGTCCGACCAGCCTAAAGTTAACATGCGAAATCCTTTATAAAAACGCATTTTAAGAGAAGCGTGGTCAAAGCAACGAGCCAGCAGTTCTACTTTTTGACTACGATTTCGATAAAACGATGAGTCATCAACAATGAAGACTTTAGGACGACTTTTGTCAGTAAGGCGTTCTACTTTGCGAATAGTAAATGTGCTCAAAAGAAGTAAAAACTGCCGCCAGTTGAACGTCGATTGGTTTAAGAAACGATACACGGCATCCTTGGCTGGGAATTGATCTGCTTTCTTTGACTCAAGAAGAGAAAACCAATTCTTGTGTTGGAAAATCAAGCAGAAAACAAGTTGAAACAAATAAGAACAACTAAAACCAAAGGATTTTTTTATGCCAGCATGGCGTAAGTGCTTCTTCATTTCAAGCTCAGAAAAAACAGAATCAAGTTCTTTTGGTAGTTGATTGTATTGGCAATTTTGGTCTATCATGTAGAGGACACCTCTTCTATGTGGTAGTGATTTTTTGTCAATCTCACTATACCAAGGAACGAGGTGTTTTTCATTTTATATTCATTTTGTCAAACAACATAATGGATAGACTTAAAGTTCAATACAGCCAACGATTAGCACTTATTTTATTGGTGCGAAAGTTGAGTTTCAACATGAAAAATTCCTCCCTCTATAAATGTTGATGTATCAACGGTTTAAGCCGTTAGTGGGGTGTCAAAAAAATATTTTTTGGCACGCTTCCTAACAAAATTTTTATATTATGTGAAACTATTCCAACATACGGGTACGCTACGCGGTCACTACTGGATAATAATGGGAAGTAGTGATAGGAAATTATACGATGCACAATGGATCTCTGCGTAACTTATGATGACGTACCCTCCCATGTCTCTGGGCATCTGTGTGCCTACATTCCTTCGTTCGGTCTAGTCATAAGGCAGAGGCTAGCGAAGCTCCTTTAGGGACTCGAGGTCGAATGGAAAAAATAGTGCCAGCTTCTCCGTGTCATCCTGTTGTCTAGCTCTTACTAAGGATGTGAGGCCTTATTCAGCCTCTGCGAGACCAGGAATATCCCTCATCATTCGCTGTGCGTCGAACGGTTTGTGCTTCGTGCTAATTCCGTGTAACACTTTTAATAGCTTACCGCATAGAACCACAATGGATTGTTTCTTGCGTAACGGATTAACCTGACGGTTTGTGTATGTGTAGTATTCATGTAGCTTTCTAAAGGCTTCATTATGGCGAATCATCGGCATCATTACCCGGAAAAGGAGGGCACGCAGTTTTCTTCTGCCTCTTTTGGAGATGCGTTTTTGCCCTTTGTGCAGACCGGAGGAGTTTTCACGTAACGTTAATCCCGCGAGTTTAATTAATTGGCGTGGATCTTGATAATGTGAAAAGCTTCCGATTTCAGCTAATAAGTCGACAATCGTTGTATCTCCAAGCCCTGGTACCGTTGATAGCCATTCGTACTCTGCAGATATTTTTACAAGTTCAATTAACTGCCCTGTAATACTTTCGATATCTTGTTCTAGCTGATGGTAACGGCGGACAAGTGTGGCAATTTCAATACGGGCCATCTCAAGTCCTTCTGTTACTCCGATAGAGCCAGCCGCGACTTCAATAAGACGGACTGTTTTTGGTCTTTGAGGGGATTTTAGCCCCTCAACCTTACGAAAAAGGGATAGAACTTCATCGGGCTGTTTCTGGTAAAGATCACTTGGAAATGGTGTGCATTCAAGTGCAGCTAAAGCCATCTTCCCAAAAGACGGAAACACCTGTACAAACTCTGGGAAATAGCGATCTAACCAACGAATAATCATGTTTTTGACAGCCCCTAATTCCTCTGTCAATTTACTTCTGAACGTCGACCCAACGCGAAGTTCGGCTTCCATGCCTTTTAAGATACGTGGGTAACTGAAACGTCCATCCTTAACTAAACGGGCAATAACCAATGCATCTTTGCGGTCATGCTTGGTTGGCAAATTGTCGTCCAACTCCTTTGATCGCTTTACATGCATAGGGTTTACCATGACCAAGGGAATACCCCTTTCCTCAAGAAAGTAGGCCAAATTGAGCCAGTAATGCCCTGTGGGTTCAATTCCCACAATGACTTCCGATTTCTCGTGTTCTTTCATTGCGGCTAAAACGCGCTGATAGAACAGTTCAAATCCATTTCCTGCTTGGGGCACAGAAAATGATTTTTGGAGCACTCGCCCACGGTCATCTACAATGCAAGCGTAGTGTGTACGCTTGGCAATATCAATTCCCACTACAAGTGTTTGTTCGGTGACTTGATTAATTTTCTAATTTTGTTTAAAATCCATTATGGAGTCCTCCTTGGTTACAAATTAGGGGTCATTCGTTGTGAGATGACACCCCGCATCATACCAGGAGGGCTCTTTTTGTTCAAGTCCCCGAAAGTCCTTCTAACAGGAATGCTCCTTATAAATCAGTTCCCTTTATAAGAATTATAAAACTTGAGTGAGAGAACTTTTTGTTAAACATAGAGGAAATAATAGCATCGTTTAGGAACCTTGAGTTAACAGATGATCTCTTATAACCTTTACAAGCATTTGCCAGCACTATAAACAATAAGGTTTTACCCTCTCACCCCTGATGATTCCTGCTAAATTCAGCATTGGTATTCCTGTGCGAAGAACTACCCGTTAAACTCCTGTCCCCGGCTTCCATGAGCTTCTTCATCGCCCTGTCACATCGCGGCGGCTTTCTTCAACGAGTTGGAGGGCTTTTCGGTCGAATGCATGGAGTTTTTCATTCCACTCGTCTGCAAATTTCCGTGAAGCTTCCGCGCTTTCATATAGCGGTCCAAGTCAGGAACGGGAATGGATACTAATCTAGGGCTGCCTGCCTTGTTTGGCTTTCCTCAAGTTCCATCTTTGCCATTTTGCGGATGAGATCACCTTTTTCCACTATCCGCTCCCCTTTCACAGTAAAACATTTCCACCGCCGGCGCGCAAACCGGCGGTGTTTCCGTGTTAAGCCGTTTTTCTTCTTTTCTTCCTTACCGTGAGTTTTCTCAAATAATAAGTGAGCACAACAAATGCGGACATGATGCCTGTATATGTGAGAAGGACAGTCAAGACATTCGCGCTGCCACCGTCATGATCCCCTCCTCCCCTGCGGTCACCGTCTGCAAAATCTGGCTTCTTTCCATTTGCAAAAGCCGGTTTCTGCCCGTTCGTGAAATCCAGCCTTTGCCCGTTTGTAAAATCCGATTTTTGGCCGCTTTTGCCATTAAAATCGTGATGCCCTTCCATTTCACTGTTGCCCGTGCTTCCGCCAAAAATAGAGGCGGCGCTTGCCATGCGGTTCAGGAACCCTGTTTGTATGATTTCGCAGGAGCTGAACACAAGAATCAGGGTAGCGGCGACTTTTGCAACATAACCTGCCCATTTGTTT
Source organism: Weizmannia sp. WK01 (assembly GCF_025905465.1). NCBI lineage: Bacteria > Bacillati > Bacillota > Bacilli > Caryophanales > Bacillaceae > Heyndrickxia > Weizmannia sp. WK01. The sequence continues at coordinate 2,338,549 of NZ_CP109616.1, forward strand.
TTCGCCTTGAAATGGACCATCCTTTTAAATACATTGACCACCCAATGCCAATGCAGCCCGACATGCACGCCAACAAGAATCAGCACAAGGAAAGAAACGGAAATATGTGTTGTTTTGAACCAGCCTTCATTTCCAAGGTTGATGTTCGGAAAAACAACGCGTGAAATAATGATGCCGCTGATAATAATGAAACACATGGAAATCAGCAGCAACAGATTGAGCGCGTAACTCCCGCGCGCTTTCCACGGTAACCTTTTGTCAAACATTTTCAGCGTAACATTTTTTACCCAGTTTAAATTCAGGCAGACATGCGTCAAAAACACGACGCCGAACACAAGCCCTGCAATTTCATGGTACGCAAGTCCGCCTAAAACATTTTTGTTAAAGAACAAAACAAACATGATCGCCATGAACAAATCAATGGCAAATTTAGCATAATTTTTTTTCATCTTCAGCTCCACCCCGGCACATTTGATATCAAAAATATAGTGCCATATTCTTAAATTCAACTTAAAAACATAATTTTTTGCAAAACAACCTTTGACAAAACGTATACAACCGTATACAATTACTTGTGTATACAACTGTATACAGAAAGGAGCACATATATGAGATCATCAATTGGACCGGGAGGAAAATTTGAAGGGCCTTGCCATCCGGGTGAAGAGGAACATGGCAGAAGAAAACACCATCATCACGGTGCGAAAACATTCCGCCGTGGAAGGGCAATCGAGTTTCTAAACAGGCTGAACATCAAGCGGAACACATTGAAAGAGCAGCTTGCAACACCGGAACTGCAATCCATTAACCCGGTGATTGTCGGCGAGTTAAAGGCAATCGAAATGGTCATCAACGAATTTACAGAGCTGTTTGAAATCCGCGAAGAGGAAATCAGAGAGAAAGCAGCCGGCGCGGAAGAAAAATCAGATAACGAAGAAAAACCGGACAAAGAAGAAAAAGAGGGGTGAACAAGGTTTTATGTTTGTACAATTACGAAGAATGACGGTAGCAAAAGGACATGCAGATCAGGTTATCGAACGATTCAGTAAACCGGGAATCATCGAACAACAGGAAGGCTTTGTTGATATAAAAATCATGCAGAAAAAACAAGGGCGCGGCGAAGAAGAAGTGATTGTCATGATCACATGGGAATCAGAAACGCACTGGAAACAGTGGGAAAAGAGCGATGTCCATATCGCAGGACATAGGGCAAACCGCGGCAAGTCAAAACCGGACTATATGCTCAATATGGAACTCGGCATGTATGAAGTGAAAGCGGCGAAAAAAGCAGCAGGAAAAGCAGAAATTTCCGAGTGAAAAACTCGAGCGAAAAGGGAAGGCCGGCTGTAAGCCCTTTTAATAAAAAGCTGGCGAACCAATTCTAATCAGAGCCCCAAGTAGCCGAACGGAGAAAAAATGAGACTGAACGCCAAATAGATAGGCCGACCCGCATTTTGTCCTTCATTAATCTGATGAAGGACATTTTGCTAGTTGCCGCACCAGCATTTTGTCTTTCATCCACCCGGTGAAGAACATTTAGAAGATCGCAGCCTCTCGAACTGTCTTTCATCCACCCGCTGAAAGACAGTTCAAGAATCCTGGCCGACCATTTTGTCTTTCATCTCCCTGAAAGAAGATATTTCACAGTCCCCGCTGTTTTTTTGCAATACCTTTACGCACAATTGCGTGCAACATAGTTGGCGCATGCAAAACCCGTGGCGAAACCGCACACGGGCTTTTGAACAACAGATTTATTGCACGCTAGAACTATATCCCCCGGGACTTTGCTGCTTTCTCCCAGCTATAGTAAACCCCTAAACTCACCACACCTAAAACGAGCGGCAACCACCACGGATAAGAAAAGGACGGGCCGATTTTCGGCATGAATTTATCCAGCAAAATAACGCCGCCCAGAAAAACAAAGATTACGGCATCTATTTTCAAAAAAGTTAGGATTTGCACCTTTTTTGTCTCTTCCTTAAACAAACTTTTTTTCAAGATACGAAAGATATACCAAATGGCAAAGATCACGTATAGCCCGGCAATGAAAAAGTTCAGGGCCGCGGATACAGGATAAAACGGCGGCAAAGGTCTGGAAAAGAACCGTTCAACAACAAAAGCAGTAATGCCATTAATGACCAAATCAATCCCCAAAAGCAAGATCATTATCCTGATTGTAAAAGAAACCATATTGCGTTTGTTTTCTTTCGGCAGCTGCCTGATGATTTCGTCGGCAAATGCTTTCGGGTCACCGCCGAACATTTGCGCAGCTGTCTTGTTTTCTTTCTGGCCTTCGAGCAGATGGTCAAGCAGTTCCATCAGCACTTCTTCTGTTTGCTGCTCGGACAAAACGGTTTGCAGGCGAAGGTAGTCAAGCATATCGTTGTAAAATTTTTTGTTCTCAGGTGCCAGTTCCTGCCGTTTACGGTTGTTTTCCTCAATCAACTGTTTTACACTAAGCATCCTCACTTCTTCCTTTCAATAAAAGATTTACAGGGGCTGCGATTTGCTGCCACTCTGTTGTAATCTCATCTAGCGCGGATTTTCCTTTTTCCGTCAATTCATAATATTTGCGGCTCGGCCCGGAATCGGATGGCTGCATCTCTCCATGGATCCAGCCGTTCTTTTGCAGGCGTAACAGAACCGGATAGAGCGTCCCCTCGCTAATTTCCTGGAGGCCTAATTGCTGAAGTTTTTTTGAAAGAATGTAGCCATAAACCGGTTCTTTTTCAATCACAGCCAGCACACAGCCGTCTAAAATGCCTTTCAGTAACTGGCTTCGAATGGACATCCCTCCACCCCCATTTCAACTACTTTGTTATGCAAGTTAGTTTATCAAAAAATGAACTACTTTGCAATGCAAAATAGCAAAAAACAATAAAAAAATCCAGCGGCAGGCTAACCGCTGGAAAAATTTTATGATTGCTTTTTTCGCTTGGAAAAATAATGAAGGAAAAAGGACAGAATCATATAGGCTAAAATCAAAAATACGACATAATTAGCCCAAAAGTTTTCAAGGTTCAACACATTCAGTGTGCTCAGCCCTTTCTGGATGCCCATTACAATGAGCACCGTCACCGCAAACATGAAAAATAATTGTACATATCGTTTCATAGCCGTCCCTCCCAAATAAAGATAATCACTATGATTATCTTAAAAAACGGTCCGGCCGATGACTGTGATCTGGATCATAGCAAAGCCGGTTGTTTATGGCATTTATGTGAAAAATGCCGTACTCCGAAAAAGAACGGATGCTTTAAAAGATGGCGCCTGTTCCATGGTATAATCAATTGGGAAGAATCCTTCATTTATGGAAGAGGTTTTTAGAAAACCCTCTCTAAAAAACTAAGAAAACAGCATCCCTTTTCGGTGCTGTTTTGTGTGAAAGGACGATTATCAATGAAAAAAGAAAAAGCAGTCGTTGTTTTCAGCGGCGGCCAGGACAGCACCACCTGCCTTTTCTGGGCAAAGAAAAAGTTTCAGGAAGTGGAAGCCGTTACGTTCGATTACGGGCAGCGCCACCGTCTTGAAATAGAATGTGCAAAGAATATAGCGGAAGAGCTCGGGGTAAAGCAGCATATTCTGGATATGCAGCTGTTGAACCAACTCGCCCCGAACGCGCTGACGAGGGAAAGCATTACCGTGAAAGCAGGGGCAGACGGGGAGCTTCCGAATACGTTTGTGCCCGGGCGGAATTTGCTGTTTCTTTCTTTTGCCGGGGTGCTTGCCAGCCAAATCGGCGCAAGGCATATCGTAACCGGTGTGTGCGAAACGGACTTCAGCGGTTACCCGGACTGTCGCGATATTTTCATCAAATCTTTAAACGTCACCTTGAACCTTTCAATGGACCAGCAGTTTGTCATTCATACCCCGCTCATGTGGCGTAACAAAGCAGAAACATGGGCGCTCGCGGATGAACTCGGGGCATTTGATTTTGTCCGTGAAAAGACGCTGACCTGCTATAATGGCATCATCGCTGACGGCTGCGGGGAATGCCCGGCGTGCAAATTGCGCAAAAGAGGGCTGGAGCAATACCTGGCCATCCGGAACGGGCAGTCTGAATGACGATTTCGTTGGAATTGTGGTAAAATAATGAAAAAAGGAGGCGGGGGAATGGCTGAAATCAAAACAGTATCGATCATTGGGTTAGGCGCGCTCGGTATTTTATTCGGGCATCATTTATCGAAAAAAATGCCGGCGAAAAACTTGCGGATCATCGCTGACCAACAGCGCATTGAACGATATGAGCGGGAAGGCGTTTATTGTAACGGCGAAAAATGCCACTTTCATTATGTCACACCGGAAGAAACAGTGGAGCCGGCAGATTTGGTGCTTTTTACGGTCAAATTCAACGGACTGGACGAGGCAGTTGAAGCAGTCAAACAACATGTCGGGCCGGATACGGTGATTTTGTCTGCCTTAAATGGGATCTCAAGCGAAGAAATCATTGGCCGTACATATGGAATGGACAAAATGTTATACTGTGTCGCCCAGGGGATGGATGCCGTCAAAACCGGAAACCAGCTGACATATGCGCATATGGGCATGCTTTGCTTCGGCGAAAAAGAGCCGGGCCTTTTTTCGGACAAAATGAAAAAAGTGGCCCGCTTCTTTGAGCAAACGGATTTGCCATACGAAGCCGATACCCAAATGATGAAAAGGCTTTGGGGCAAATTCATGCTCAATGTCGGCGTCAACCAGACCGTCGCCGTTTACAAAAGCAATTACGGCGAAATCCAAAAAGACGGCCCTGCACGCGAGATGATGATTGCCGCCATGCGGGAAGTTGAGGCATTGTCCGAAAAAGAAGGGTTTCCGCTTACGGAAGAAGATCTCCGTTACTGGCTGAAAGTGGTCGGAAACCTGAGCCCTGCCGGTAAGCCGTCAATGGCGCAGGATGTGGAGGCAAAACGGTACAGCGAAGTCGGCCTGTTTTCCGGAACCGTCATCAAACTCGGCAAAAAATACGGCGTTCAAGTTCCGGTTAACGAGGAACTGAACCGGCGCATCCGGGAAATCGAAAGCACTTATACCGCAGTACATTGACACGGATCACCAAAAAGGGGAGCTTTCAGGAAAGCTCCCTTTTTGGTATGGCATACAATTGCCTGCTGTTTGTAGATGGAGGCTAGGGAAGGCAGTCATAGAAGCGCCCTATATGAAGAAAGGAAACTTTTTTCTGCGTTTCCTTAACTTAGAGGTCCTCTATGTGAAGGAAGAGCCTCGTTTTTGCTTGCTTCCTTAACGTAGACGGGCTCTATGTGAAAGAACAATCCCAATTTTCCTCGCTTCCTTAACGTAGACGGGCTCTATGTTAAGAAAGGCCTTCTTTTTTCTGCGCTTCCTTAACGTAGACATGCTCTATGTTAAGGAACAACCTCAATTTCCTTCGCTTCCTTAACATAGACGCGCTCTATGTAAAGAAAGGACTCATTTTTTCCACGCTTTCTTAACGTAGACGGGCTCTAGGTTAAAGAAGAGGACCATTTTCCTTCGCTTCCTTAACGTAGACGCGCCCTATGTGAAGGAAGGCTGCCTTTTTTCCACGCTTCCTTAACGTAGACGCACTCTATGTGAAGAAAGACCCTCAATTTCCCCCGCTTCCTTTACGTAGATGCCCATGCCGCAAAGAACATGGCGTTAGCAGAAGGCAACGAGACTTGCCAGAATCACGCACGGCTACATGAAGGTTCCATGGATAATTGCCGTCTTCCTTCATTCGTCGTCCTTGCTGCAAAGAACGCGGTACGCAAGAAGAATGAAGCGTGACTACTTTCGTCTGCTGATTGAATGCGTGAAACCTAAAGGGCAAGGCGTTTTGTATTTGCCTCGTGGACCATCCCGTTAAAACCGAAAATGTTTGGGCAAAATCGGTCCTTTATTTTTGATTACCATAAGGAAGACTGGTCAATACTTTAATCGGGGAACAAAAAACCGGGAACAATCATTGACCTTCGATTGCTTGTGGTTGTCACCAAGAACATCCGGAAACCGCCAGCTGGCTTGAATGGCACATATCAACATAGCAAGCAGAAATTTTGACTTTCCGGAGTGGTTTTCTTATCATGATCTAGCATAAAATATAAATGGAAGCAGGTCGATAGAATGACAAAAGTTGGAATTTTGCTCGGTTCTTTGCGGAAAGCATCTTTTTCAAGAAAACTTGCGGAAAATGTAGCAAACCTTTTTCCTGAAGGGTATGAAACGGAATTTGTCGAGATTGGAAAGCTCCCTTTATACAATCAGGATTTTGATGACCATAACCAGGTTCCGGCCGAGTATACGACATTCCGGGATACAGTAAAAGGGCTCGATGCGGTGCTGTTTGTAACACCGGAATACAACCGCTCCATCCCGGCTGTGTTAAAAAATGCAATCGATGTTGGTTCGCGCCCGTACGGCCAAAGTATATGGGATGGGAAACCGGCGGCGATTATCAGCCAATCCCCTGGAAACTTAAGCGGGTTTGGTGCCAACCATCATCTGCGCCAGTCGCTTGTTTGTCTGAACATGCCAATCCTCCAGCAGCCTGAAGCTTATATCGGCAATGTTACTGCACTGTTTGATGAAAACGGAAAAATTGTGAATGAAGGCACAGTCCGGTTCCTGCAATCATTTACAGATGCATTTGTTGATTTAATTAAAAAATACAAAGGCTGATGTACCCATCGGAAGCTGAAAAACAGCGGGATCCCTTTTCCAAAGGGTTCCCGCTGTTTTTCGTCATTGGGCCTTTCCTTGATTGTTTAAAAGCAGGGGGAAATTTTACTTTATTTTATTTTCCCCATTAAAATTTTTCTCCTTTTGCCGATCAATTTATTAGGGATTCCGCAAGCAACAAAAAGATTAAATCTTTTTTAAGTCTTTTTTTCTATACTACATACAGATTTAAATGGTGGAGGAACGTTATGTTAAAGAATGTTAAAAAGATTTCATTCAAGATCATTATGCTCTCAGTGCTCAACTCTGTGATTGTGATTGCCATTAATATTGGGGCATCGGTTTACGGAAATATCGGCAAGGGAAACAGCGGCACCGGAAACCACGTGCCCCCGGCCGGAATCGCAATCATACCGACAAATGTTTTAATCGGTCTTTTCATTTCCCTTATCATCGGTATCATTCTTTCATACATACTGGGTAGGGTAATCTCAAAACCGATCCTGCAAACGGCCGAACTGGCAGAACAGACAGCGGCACTTGATTTACGGGAAGAAAATGGGTCTTTCGATAAAATTCAGTCTTTTCAGGATGAAACGGGCAAGCTTGCCAGGGCGCTCAGGCAAACGAGAATCTCTTTAAGAGAAGTGGCCAAACGGTTGAAGGAATTTTCATCAAAGGTCGCTACCCATACGGATACCCTCTCAAAAAGAACGGAAGAAAGTTTTCAATCTATCAATCAAGTAGCCTCTTCCATTGATGAATTTGCGCAAGGGAACAGTCAGCTGTCAGAAACCGTCCATGACATCAATAAAACTTTAAACGAGGTGGTCAATCTCATTGAAACCATTACGCAGGAAGCTGCCAACGGGGCAGAACATGCAGCTGCTTCGCTTGACGCCGTAAAAGAAGGGCAGAATACGATTGACCATCAGTTCAAAAAAATAGATCAAAATATTGAAATCACAGCGACGGCAAACGAGTCTATTACAGAACTGAGCGGGATGATCGACCAGGTCCAGGCATTTGTCAATGTTATCACTTCCATTGCAGAACAGACGAACCTGCTTGCATTGAATGCTTCCATTGAGGCGAGCCGGGCCGGGGATGCCGGAAGAGGTTTTGCGGTTGTTGCCGGCGAAATTCGCAAACTGGCGGAAGGATCATCAAAAGCAGCCCGGGAAATTAAAGACCTGATCGCCACGACAACGAAAAAGTCGAATGCAGCTGTTGAAAATATTAGCAAAGCAAACGCCTTTATACATGAACAAAAAGATGCGTTCCACAAAACGGAAGCTGCTTTTCATCAGATTCAACATACTTACAGCAACATTGTTGGCAGTTTTCAGCATACCGCAGAAGGGATTGAAACGATCAACGAAAAATCAAAACAAATTTCGAAGCGGATTCAGGAGATAACTTCTACAGTTGAAAATTTTGCGGCAAGTTCCGAAGAGATGTCTGCTTCCGGCCAGGAACAGCGGGCCTTTACAGAGATTATTTCACAATCAGCGAAAGAATTGCAAGAGCTGGCTGGCAAGCTGGATACCGAAATGAATAAATTTAAAGTCAGCTGACGATAAACAGGCAGTGTGATCAACATGCAAGATGTGACCACACTGCCTGTTTTGATGTTCATATTTGAATGGGAATGGATCAAATCCGGCAAAAATCAGGAATGTTCCCGCTTGGGGTACCCGCAAGTCCGGCAGCGGGCGCTTTTAGAATCATGCTTCATGCATTCTGACAATGATTTTTCCTCGTACGTGGCGGCCTTTTAAGGTTTTCAAACCGGCCGGCAGTTCCTCACGCGGGAGCACTTGGTTGACCATCGGATTCAGCGTCCCTTTTTTCACACGCTGCATCAATTCATCCGCCATAAAAGCCAGGTTTTGCTTTGCCCGGACGGAGCCGCTCGCATGGGCTGCACCGAGGGCGACTTCATGAATCGATGGCGCAAGCGTGAACGGCTTTATGCCGGATAAGTCCGGGGCGCCTGCAATATATGCGAGCTGGCCGGAAAAAGCGAGCCGCTTCAAATCTTCGGTCGCTTCGGCGAAACTGACAGTGTTCAATATCAGGTCCACCCCTTCCCCGTCCGTCTCTTCCATGATTCTTTTTGTGACATCTTCTGTATGATAGTCTATCGCTGTATCTGCACCGAGCGATTTGACCCATTCGTGATTGGCGGCGGAAGCGGTGGTGAATACTTTTAACCCGAGTTCTTTCGCGAGCTGAATGGCAAATCCGCCAACTCCGCCGGCGCCGGCATGGATCAAAATCGTTTGCTTGTCAGTATGGTTTAATTTTTGCACCACTGCCTGATATGCGGTCATCCCGGCACAAAGCACAGCTACCGCTTCGTCATAAGAAACGCCATCAGGGATTTTTGCGGCTGCATTTGCATCAATGGCCGCAAACTGTGCAAATGCCCCTTTCCGGTTCAAATCGGTGTGGCATGCCACCCTGTCACCTGTTTTAAAACCAGACGTATCCGGGCCAACTTCAACAACTTCCCCCGCAAGATCGACACCGGTTATATGCGGATACACCCAGTTCGGATTGCCGGATTCAATCAATTGGTAGTCAACCGGGTTTAAAGCGGTGCTCATCACTTTCACAACAAGCTGTCCTTCACCTGCACGAGGATCCGGCACTTCTCCCCATGTGAGGTCGTCAATGCTTGCAGGTTTCCCGATAAGCCATCCTTTCAATTTCCGGTTCCTCCTTAATAAGCGCCTTCTGAATATGTCAATTCATAACTGTGGCTGTAAATTTCCACTAAGTTGCCGAACGGATCTTCGCAGTAAACCATCCGGTAAGGCTTTTTCCCCGGATAATATTCACGGATCGGCATCCGTTGTTTACCCCCGTGCGCTTTTATTTTTTCCACGAGGCCTTCTACATCCGGATCCTGGACGGCATAATGGAAAATGCCCGTTTTCCAGTACTCGAAGTTATTGTCAGGTGTTTCATTGTTTTTGAACTCAAACATTTCAACACCTGTTCCGTCGCCCATTGCCAAGTGTGCGATGCGGAACGACCCCCAGCCAGAGCCGAAAACATCTTTGCACATGATGCCAATGGCGCTGTCGTCTTCTTTAATTTCAGATGGTTCCATGATCACGTACCAGCCCATCACCTCGGTATAAAATTGAACGGCTTTGTCCAAATTAGGAACGGAAAGGCCGATATGTGAAAAAGATCGTGGATACGTCATTTTTTTATCACTCTTTTTTTGGTTACTATACTAGTATAGTATGCGACAATCCATTTTAAAAATGAGACGCATTTTTTCTTGATCCTGTTCTTGAACATTTACGCAGGCCCATTTTCATTCTTTTACCGGTTCCAATCCGTTTAGAAATGGCTCGGTCCATGTCCTCTCCCGCAGCCTATTCTGTGGACCCGAATTCGCCTTTCCCTCTTTTGGATTCAGCTAACCGTTTCCAGGGCGCGATCGTCATTTGGGCAATTCGTAACCTTTTTTCCACTTTGAACGGATTTCTCATCCTCAACCTATCTTGAACAGCTAGCCGGCAAATCTGCAAACGCTCCTGAAAACATCTGTAGGGACGTTTTTTGCCTGTTGGAAAGCAAGTTTGATCATGCAGTGCCACTTCACACGACAGATATGCTTGTCCCTCTATTCGTTTTCTTTATCCGGTGTTTTATCACTCAGCTCTTTGTCCGGCGTTTTTTCGTCCGGTTTGCCCCGATTGTTCCTGACTTCTTTTTTGCAGATTTCAAATGGCTCTGCCGTTTCATGGACCACGGATTCAATCGCTTTTATTTCTCCCGTGATGGCCCGGCTGATAGACTGCAGTTCCGGTTTGGGAAGCTGCCGTTTTAATACGTTGCGTTTGACGTTTAGCCTGTTTAAAAACGCGACATGCGGCTGAAACATTCGCTTTGAATACCACTCCCAGTAGGATAAAAGCACTACTGCCAGCATCCCGATTTGGGGCGAGAAAACTGGTTCATCGAGAAAGCCGGTCAGGACGATTACCGGCAGGCTGAGCAGAAAAATGTTCAAGTAACGATAATTTCTTTTTATGAAAAATAATCTGCCCAATTTGAACATCCCCATGACTAATACAGCAAGAAAAGCAATACCGCCAATTGCCCCGTATTCGACAAAAAAACCGATAAAAATATCATGGGCGTGGTAAATATTTTTATGGAACAGGCTGGCATATACTTTCCCGAAACCAAGTGGTGTTGTGCCAAACAAAAAGTGGGTTTCAAAAATTTTATAGGAATGATACCAGATCTTTTCCCTGCCCGTTAGAGAACCTTCAATGGAATGAACTCTCGGGATGACCGCCGCAAGCTTGCCTGCTCCGAGCGCCAGAAACAGAAGCCCGCCTCCAAAAATCCATTTATTCCATCTGAAAAAGAAAATAAAATAAATGCATATCATTGAAATAAAACCGGCCCGTGATCCAGTATCAAAAACGCCTTTACTAAGGAAAAAAAGCGGGATACATTTCCAGCTCATGTTTTTCCAGTCTTTCTTGCCCGCGTCTTTCAGCATCTCCACAAACAGAAATGAAATCCCGACCAGTAGCAGGAACATCGTGAAATTCGGATTGTAAGTACTGCCGATTAATCTGTTGTAATGTTTAAAACCGAACAGCTCCGTGCCGGTCAGAAATGCCAGTACTGGATCATCCGACAGCATTTTTGGAAGCCAGCCAATGAAAATACCATAAAGGCCACAGCCGATTACGATCCAGCGGAATTGCTTGAATCTGCCTCTTGTTCCGCTGCCCATAATTTTAAGGAAAATTCCCCAGTAAAACAAAATCCTTAAGCTTTCAGCAAGAAGGAGCGGTTCTCCCATTTGCACAGCCGCCCCGGTGGTTGCTACCAAAAGACAGAGAAAGAAAAAGGAGACAGGGGAAGATGAAAACAACCGTTTATTTTTGATATGCCTGTACAGTTCCGAAAGGCTGAATACAAGCATGATAAACAGACCAACAGGCGGGAGCGCAAAACACAATACTGCAGCCAGTTCAAATGCATGCTCTTTTATAAAGTGTATTAAACTGTTCATAGGATTCCTCGTTATTCGGATCTAATTGCTCAGGAACCACTATACCATGCACAGATTAAATTTCGTTGAAAAAATCTCACGAAAAGAAATTTTATTTTTCATTTATTTTGGTAATCCCGGTGGACCCAAATCCGCCTTCCCCTCTTTCGGATTCTGCTAACTGTTCCGTAACGCTTACGGTGACAGACATAACGGGTGCGATAATCATTTGGGCGATTCGCATCCCTTTTTCAACTTTGAATGGCGTCTTTCCAAAGTTGATTAAAATGACTTTAATTTCTCCTCTGTACCCCTCATCAATCGTACCCGGGCTGTTTAAAACGGTGACCCTGTGTTTTAAAGCGAGCCCGCTTCTCGGCCTGACCTGCGCCTCTGTTCTGCGCGGCAGCTCGATGGCAATGCCGGTACGGATCAGTTCCGCTTCCCCCGGCGCAATGTTTTTTTCTTCGATGGAATATAAATCCAGCCCTGCATCTCCAGGATTGGCCCTTTGCGGCAGTTGTGCATCAGGATGCAATAATTTTACTTTTAAGACATCATCCATTGAAATCGCTCCTCGTATAGTTCTTCCATGATTATATCAAACTAAAACAGGTTTTTACTTTTTTCCGGGGAATCCGGAAATTTTTTACCAGAAGGGGGACTATTCTTGGTTAAAATGACGAAAAAGATGCCAAAAATTCCGGCAGAGCCTGAAATGACAATCGCATCCGACCAAAAAGAATTTCAGCCGGGCGAGTCAGTGGACGAACATGCCAATTTGGAAGCTGCAAACGAAACTTTGAACCAGGAAGAAATCAGACAGCAGACGGAAAATTTATAATGCTTTTTTTAAAAAACAGAGCCCCCGGCATGCCGGAAGCTCTGTTTTTTGATTATAATGCTGCTTTTGCTTTGTTTGCCAGTTCGGCAAATGCTTGTGCATCGTTCACAGCGAGGTCGGCAAGCATTTTGCGGTTCACTTCAATGCCTGCCTGTTTCAAACCGTGCATCAAACGGCTGTAGGAAAGGCCATTGATTCTTGCCGCAGCGTTAATACGGGTAATCCACAGTTTGCGGAAATCGCGTTTTTTCTGGCGACGGTCGCGATACGCATACATGTAGGATTTCATCACTTGCTGATTGGCAACTTTAAATAATGTATGTTTTGAACCATAATAACCTTTGGCTAATTTCAGAACTTTTTTGCGTCGTCTGCGGGTAACTGTACCGCCTTTTACACGTGGCATAATCTTTTCCTCCTAATTGAAAGCTTTGTTTTCTTACAGATTGTCGAGCATTTGGCGGATGCGTTTCATGTCGCTTTCGGATACAAGCGTTGATTTACGCAGCTGGCGTTTTTGTTTTGTCACTTTATTTGCGAACAAATGGCTTCTGTAAGCGTGGGAACGTTTCAGGCTGCCGGAGCCGGTTTTCTTAAAACGCTTGGCAGAGCCGCGGTGTGTTTTCATTTTTGGCATGATTAGTCCTCCTTAAGTTGACGTTACTTCTTCTCTGTTTTTGGTGCGAGCACTAAGAACATGCTCCGTCCGTCCATTTTCGGTTTGGATTCGACCGTGGCGACTTCGGCACATGCTTCTGCAAACCGGTCGAGGACGCGCTGCCCGATATCTTTATGGGTAATGGCGCGGCCTTTAAAACGGATCGAGGCTTTTACCTTATCGCCTTTTTCCAAAAACTTAATGGCATTGCGGAGTTTTGTATTAAAGTCATGTTCTTCGATGGTCGGGCTCAAACGAACCTCTTTTACGTTAATGATTTTTTGCTTTTTCCGTGCTTCCCTGTCTTTTTTCTGCATCTCGAAACGGTATTTTCCGTAGTCCATGATGCGGGCAACAGGCGGTTTTGCGTTTGGCGCAACAAGTACAAGGTCAAGGTTGGCACGTGCCGCAATCTCCAATGCTTCGTTCCGGGATTTAACTCCCATCTGTTCGCCGTTTTGGCCGATTAAACGGACTTCGCGGGCACGAATGCCTTCGTTCACCATCATGTCTTTGCTAATAATGAGCCACCTCCAAGATAATTTCAAACAAACGTGTGAATATTTCGCTTGCGAAAAAGCCCTGAACGTACTGCACACGAAAAAAAGCGCAGGGAACACACCCGCGCTTATGATCACGATCATTGATAGATACCTGACAACTGCACCATTGCGTCAACAGGTGAGAAGCGGGCTGCTCCTTCTTTTCACAAACTTATATTCAATTTCACTCAATTATTGTATCACTTTACCGTATCCATGTCAATTTGCAAGAATCCCGGAAAATCTGTTTAACTTTTTTTGGCTCAACATGCGTTATTTTATCAAAACGGCAGAGAAATCGCAAGTGTTTTTTTGGTCTCCTCTCTGAAGTGCTTAATGAAAATGCTTGTCTTTGTTGAAACAAAAGCTTCTAAAAATAAAGCTTTTACATCAAGCCTGAGCATCTATTTACATGCTTTTTTCGGTAGGCAAGAGAGCGGCATTTTATATAAAATGAACGGAAATTGGATCAAATGTAAATCAATTTTTCATTTTCCCCTCCTAACCATGCCACCGGTTTCAATCCATTTTTCTGAATGATGGTTGTACCTTCCATTTATCTCCTTTTTTATCTACTTAATTTCACATACGTATGGTCAATCTCCACAACTTTTGGCAGTTTTCTCATTCTTCCGCTTCCCATATAAAACAGTGCCAGGACAAACAACCCTATTCCAAAAAAGCTCATGGTAAGCTGGACAGAAGTGATCTTGGCCATCACGCCGCCGATCAATGATCCTGCCGGCATCGCAAGCGATAGCAAACTCACGTTGATGGTATTGACCCGCCCTAACATTTGTTCATCAGGCAATTGCTGAAATATGGCAGAAAACAAAACATTGATGGCACCAATAGATAACTCGGAAATAAACATAAGCGTATAAACATACCATATCGAAACATTGCTCAATAAAATCATGAAAAGCCAGGACAACCCGGAGAGCAAAAAGCCTGCAGCCAATATTTTGCCAAACGGAAATATCCGGCTGATTTTATCCGCGCCTGCCGCTCCCGCCAAAGCCCCTAAACCCAAAGCCGCTGTCATGATGCCGTAGGATGAAGCGCCTTCGCCCGCAGTATTGGCGAAAGAAGGCAATACGACCATTACAATTGCGAAAAAAAAGTTTAAAAACAGCAAGGGGATTAATAATTGCAAGATGAAAGGCTGTTTGACAAACGATAGGCCTTCTTTAAAATCCCGTTTGTACGCCTGCCATTCTTCCCGTACGCTCCCGGTTTGCTTGCTTCTTTTTACCTGTACTTTTAAAAACAAAAACAGAATGGATGAGAGTATAAAAAGAAGCGAATTCATCCCGAGCACCATCGACATCGAGAAAGCGGCGAGGATAAACCCGGCAATCCCATTAAAGAAAAAATCCGAACCCTTATATGCAATGGACATGAGTGAATTGGCCTTGACGAGATCTTTCTTTTCCACGGCTTTCGGCAATAATACGCTTTCTAACGGGTAAGTCAGTTCCGATAAAAACGAAAGAACCGGGATGGAAAGCAACAGCAGCCAGACATTCATGATTCCATACTTGCTTAAAACAACAAGAAGAAGCAGTAAGCCGGCTTGTAAAACGCTTGCTGTAACCAGCAATTTTTTTGCATTTATTTTGTCAAGAACCGGGCCGTAAAATAAGCTCAGCACCTCTGTCAGCGAAAATAAGAATCCGGCAAATCCGGTATAGACCGTCGAGTTCCCCCCTAATTTTAAAACCATCCACATCATGGCAATATAATAAACACTATCCCCAATATTGGTGAACAGCCTGCCAAAAAACAACGCATTAAAATGACGATTCCGAAATAAGTGCATTGGGCTCCGTCCCCTTCCCCTGTGCCAACCCATTTTTTCCTCTATTATATAATAAAAAGCACCCTGCAAACCTTTTTGTGGTCCTTTAGGGTGCGTGATTTCTTGTCTGTTTTACCGTTTTATTTCTTCTTTTATCTTGCTGAGGAATGTGTCCACCGGCACCGTTTCCGTTTGTTTCTCGCCGTATTTGCGAACATTGACCGCATTGTCTGTGGCTTCCTGGTCGCCGACAACGAGCGCGTACGGGATTTTTTGCACTTGGGCTTCACGGATCCGGTAGCCCAATTTTTCATCGCGGGCATCAAGTTCAGCGCGGACCCCTTCCGCCTTGAGCGCTTCTTGGACTTTCCGCGCATAGTCATAATGGGCATCCGGTGATACCGGGATCACTTGTACTTGAATCGGCGCAAGCCATGTCGGAAACGCCCCTTTGTATTCCTCGATTAAATAAGCGACAAACCGTTCCATTGTCGAGACAACGCCGCGATGGATGACAACCGGGCGGTGCGGCTTACCGTCTTCCCCGACATACGTCAGGTCAAACCGTTCCGGGAGCAGGAAGTCAAGCTGCACGGTTGACAATGTTTCGTCTTTGCCAAGCGCCGTGCGGACCTGGACGTCGAGCTTCGGGCCGTAAAATGCAGCTTCGCCTTCCGCTTCGTAATAGTCAAAACCAAAATCATCCATCGTTTCTTTCAGCATCGCCTGTGCCTTGTTCCACATTTCATCATCATCATAATACTTGTCCGTATTTTCCGGGTCACGGTACGACAGGCGGAACGAGTAGTCGGTAATGTTGAAATCTTTATATACCTCAAGAATCAGTTCGACTACGCGCTTGAATTCTTCCTTAATCTGGTCCGGACGCACGAAAATATGGGCATCATTCAATGTCATGCCGCGCACCCGTTGCAGGCCGGAGAGCGCACCGGACATTTCATAACGGTGCATGAGCCCGAGTTCGGCAATCCGGATCGGCAATTCGCGGTAGCTGTGGATCGTATTTTTATACACCATCATATGGTGCGGGCAGTTCATCGGACGCAACACGAGTTCTTCATTGTCCATTTTCATGACCGGGAACATATCTTCCTGGTAATGGTCCCAGTGGCCGCTCGTTTTATACAGGTCCACGCTGCCAAGCACCGGGGTATAGACGTGGTCATAGCCAAGTTTGACTTCCTTGTCGACAATATACCGTTCAATGGTGCGGCGGATCGTTGCGCCTTTTGGCAGCCAGAGCGGCAGGCCTTGTCCGACTTTTTGCGAGTTCGTGAAAAGTTCGAGTTCTTTCCCGATTTTCCTGTGGTCGCGTTCTTTTGCTTCTTCCAGGAATTTCAAATGGGCCTCAAGATCTTCTTTCTTGAAGAAAGCCGTCCCGTATATGCGCTGCATCATTTTGTTGTTGCTGTCGCCGCGCCAGTATGCACCGGCAATGTTTAATAACTTGAATTCCTTAATTTTTCCGGTTGACGGCACATGGACGCCGCGGCACAGGTCAACAAATTCGCCCTGTTCATAAACCGTGACCGTTTCGTCCGGAATCGCATCAATCAGTTCAAGCTTGTATTCATCATGTGCAAACATTTTTCTGGCTTCGTCACGGGATACGACTTTGCGGACAATTTCAAGATTTTCCGCAACAATTTTTTTCATTTCCTTTTCAATTTTCGGCAAGTCTTCCGGCGTGAGTGACACTTCAAGATCCATGTCGTAGTAAAATCCGTTTTCAATTGCAGGGCCGACACCAAACTTGACATTGCCGTACAGGCGGCGGACAGCCTGTGCCATCAAATGTGCCGTGCTGTGGCGCAAGATTCCGAGCGCATCTTCATGCTCAGGGGTGACGATTTCAATTGCGCCGTCTTCTTCAATCGGTGTGCGCAAATCGAGCAGTTTGCCGTTCAGTTTGCCGGCGAGCGCCTTTTTCCTGAGGCCCGGGCTGATCGATTGGGCAATCTCTTCCGTTGTTGTTCCAAATGGAAATTCCTTTAAAGCACCATCTGGAAAAGTGATTTTTACGATCTCTGCCATATGTCCCACTCCTTTAAAAATTAAGCTGTCACGCGGGCGGCCTGCACGAGGCTGCTTTTTGCAGGCATCCGTACGAGCACGTCCGCACGAAAACACAGCCAAAAAATAAAAAACCCGCCCCCGGCAAGGGACGAGTTTTGTACACGCGGTTCCACCCTCATTTCCGCACGTCTTTACGCGCGGCTTGAGTATGATAACGGAAATATCCGTCAGCCGCTACTGATTTTGTTCACGACTGAAGTTCGGAGGCGGTAAGCATCCTGTCCGTGCCGGAAAGCTTGCAGCCTGAGGCTTTCCTCTCTGAAAGGCGGTAACAGAATCCTGTTGTCCTCGTCATCACATTGACTTTTTCATTTCCAATTGATTATGTAAGTAATTATAGAAGTTTGCAATGAAAAAATCAAGGGATGGCGATTGATTTTGTTGCCGTGCTGCATTTGCCCCCGGTTCAAGCCCCCTTTTTATTCACTGGCGGCGAATTGATCGTGCATAAAATGCATCCGGCTTTTCACGGCCACCCGTTCTTCAAAAATATTGCATATCGTACGAATCAAAGCCTGGTCCGGCGTATCCGTATAAATTTCAATCCGGCTGGGCGCAATCGATAAAAGCGGTGCAATTGTGACTGAGTCAATATAGACAGGGTGGTTGGACAGAAGCCTGCGGTCAATCAATCCGTTCAGTTCTTCCCTCGTCATTTCCCGGAATTGGCCGTTGTAAAATTTCACCTGTTCCCCGAGGCAAAGCTTTATTTTTTCCCTTTTTGGTTCTTTTTGCTTTAAGTAATCCCTAAGGCTTTGCACAAAAATCTGGTATTCCTGTTCCATTTTGTATTCGTCAATCGCAATGCCGATGTATCGGTCAAGACAGTCAAAATAGCCTTTTAAGCGGAACGTCAGCACGGAAGCGAGCGGCAATGTGCACGATTCGCCAACCAGCGGTGCGACCGCTCCTTCAATAGCGGCGCGTTCGTCGATCTCACCCGCCAGATCCGTCAGCTCCGGCCGCTCTCCTTTCAGCATGCCGTCTACGATTTCGAGTATCCGGTTTTGCTCTTCTTCCGCCTGAAAAAAATAGGCTTGTTTCAGTTGGTTACAAATCCACTCGTTTCTTTTTTTCTTCATAATAAAATTTGCAACGGCTGCCTGCAGTTCCTGTTTATTGCCGGCCGCTTCCACAACATAATGTATTTTCCCATGCAGCACTGCTTCCCGGATTTTCACAGTGCGCCGTTTTTCCTTTGCAAAATAGGCTTTTAACCATAATGCATCATCCTTGTCCCTGATCAGGAATTCCAATCCAAGCCCCCCCTGTACGGTAAAACATTCTCGTTTGCTTTACCTTATGTATATGAAGTGGCATCAGCAAATAGAAGACGGGAAAGCGTTACGAAATGAAAAAGGCGGGCCCCCTCATGCAAGGGTCAGGCCCGCTGGTTCGGCCCCTCCATTCGGACAGGGGCGCTTAAATATTTGATGCGCTCGAGAATGCGCGCTGCTTTCAATTCTTCCTTTTCCCCGCGCTGGGTATAAGTGAAATGGTACTCTAAATCCTCATAGCTGAAATTGGATGTAAAAAAAGTGGGAAGGTCTTCCTGCATCCTGTATTGGAGAATCGGGCCGAGCACTTCATCCCGCGTCCAGCTCGAGTTCGTTTCCGCACCGATATCATCCAGCATCAATACGGGCACTTGCTTCACCGTATCCAGCTTTTCCCCGGTGGAGTGGTCGCCGATCGAGTCCTTCATTTCGCGGAAAAACTCAGGCACGTACACGATTAAAGAAGAGACCTGTTTCAGGTCCGCCAGCTCGTTCGCAATTGCACCAAGCAAATACGATTTGCCGACGCCGAAATTGCCGTATAAATATAGTCCCTTCATTTTTTTGCCCGGCTCGTATTCACGGACAAAGCGATGCGCAAAATCGTATGCATCAAGACGCCCCATTTGTTCAAGGAAAAAATCACCAAAGGACGCCTCCAATATTTTTTTCGGCATGTGCATGCTTTGGATCAGCCTGCGCGTTTTATTGCGCTCATCCTCCAATATTTTCTTCTGGCACCTTTTATAGTGGATCTCAATATTGCCATGTTCAATAACGAGTTCCGGCACATACCCTTTCATCATATTCACGCATTCGCCAAGGCTTTTGCACCGGCTGCAGTTTTTTTCCTGTGAAATGAATTCGTACAGTTTCATCCAGCTTTTTTCAATCATCGACCTTGTGACTTCCCCGCGGTGTGCATCCAAAAAAGCGCGGATGTCGGGATGCGTGATGATTTCCTGCTTCATTTCTTCATAACGCTTGCGGAAACTAGGATTGGATGAAAGCCTTTTGAGTGTCTCATTTATGTTTTCCACCGCCTTCACCCTTTCTTGTATTGTTCACGTATTTTTTCAAGCCTTTTTCTTTTTTCTTCCAATGACTCGCCATCGGCTTGGACCGCGGCCGCAGCGGTTTTTTGGTCTTCTTTTTTAAACCAGTCCGGCAGCTTTTCAACCCGGACCGGCTTTCTCCGTCCGGTGCCGTTCTTCTCTTTATTGTTCAGCCATTGTTTGTACTGGCGGTCTTCTTTTTTGGCAAACGCCATCGCTTCCTTGGCGGTTTTCAGTTTTTTGCGCGCCCAGTGGGAAGCCACTTTTTCTAAATAATTTTTCGACAGCTTCATATCGGTTTTAAACAAAACATATTGGATCAGTACATTTACAACGCCAAGGGGAAGCTGCTGGGCAAACATGACTTCTTCAATGGCGGCAAGATCTGCTTTCGCCGGTTCGCTGCCGCCCGAAAAATCGATCAGCATTTGTCTCGGAGAAGTCGTTTCCAGGTAGCGGAGAAATTTCTCCTCATCGTTTTCCGGCTCTTTTCGTTCTTTCGCATCCGCTTCTGGCTGGAAGCGGTCAACAAGGCGCGGCAGTTCATCATGATGTTCAATCTGGTACCAGCTGCGCGCGATTTTCCGCAAATCTTCCACCCGGATTTCCAAGTCTGCCGTCAATGCCTGGAGCAAAATTTTCTTTATGTCCAGTTCATTTAAACCGTATAAAAATGAAAGCTTCACAATCGCTTCTCTGACTTCCGGCGTAATGGCACGCAGCGGAATCAGTTCATCACGTAAGTTTGCATATAAAAGGTCAAAATTAAAATGGGTGTTTTCGATTTTTATGACCGGGGCGGCGGTTTTTTCGATATAGCGGCGGTTTTCTTCCAGTCGGCTGATTTGCTGCGCTTCCGCCTCATTCAGCACTTCGGGGCCGATTTTTGCGGCATACACATCCTGGAATGAGCGGGTGATGTCCCGGTACTCACCCGGTTCTACGGCGCGGTCGGAGAAGAAGTGTTTCAACCGCTGGAAATGTGTTCTGCCGAGCTGCCGGTACAGGAAAACATTTAACAAACCGTCGTTGAAAAACTGTTCCGGGGACAGGGGCGGCTGCAGTTCGTATATAAACATGCGGATGTCGTCCGTTTGTTTCATATATGTTTTCAAAAGCCCAATGCCTTCAAGCTTCAGCCGGGCTTCGTAAATTTCAGACAAATTCATGGATAAAAAGCTCATCAGATGGTAATGGTTCCAGTCTTCGGACCAGAGCCGGCCGACTTCCACTTCATTCCATAATGTCATATACAGGCTGTAACATTGCGGCCCGATTAACGGCTGGTACAGGAGCGAAATGACCTTTTGATCGTAGTCCTGAAGCAGGCCGTTTGACGATGCACGATAACGGTCAGCTGGCTGTATTTCATTCCAAATCGGTTTCATAAAAGGCACTCCGTTTAAGCATTCTTGTTGAGCAATTCTTTCAGTTCATCGAGAAAAACATTCAAGTCTTTAAATTGGCGGTAAACGGAAGCAAAGCGGACATAGGCCACTTCATCCACTTTCGACAGCCTGTCCATCACCATTTCCCCGATCAGGGTGGAACTGACTTCTGTATATCCTTGCCTGCGGATTTCTTTTTCGATCTCCATGGAGATTTTTTCAAGCTGGTCCAGCGACACAGGCCGTTTTTCACACGCTTTAATCAGCCCGCGCAAAATTTTCTCACGGTTAAATTCTTCGCGGTTGCCGTCTTTTTTCACGACAATGAGCGGGGTTTCTTCCACTTTTTCAAACGTGGTGAAGCGGTACGAGCAGTCTTCGCATTCACGCCTTCTGCGGATGGAACGGCCTTCGTCCACCGGCCTTGAATCGATCACACGCGTATTGTTGCTATGGCAAGACGGACATTTCATATGAACCCCCCGTTCTGATACATTCTTACTACCATCATATATAAAAGAAGGTGAATAGACAACAGAAAGGTTCATCCTATTCCCGAAAGAAATTCATCCATGCAGAACATATTGGATGTATCTTCTGTTTGTATATCCGGAAAAGTCCTCACTTTTCATCTATCCATCAATAGAATAGAAAGGTTTACACTTCTATTTCGTCAGCGTCCCGCACAAGTCATCCTCCGGCGCGGCTCTGAAAACTGGTAACGAAAACGGAGCAGGCTGGTGCTGCTCCGTTCGGCTTAGGCAATATTGATTTTCCCGGTTTCTTCCATTTTTTCCGCGACGAGCTGTGCCAGTTGTACGACGCGGCAAGAATAGCCCCATTCATTATCGTACCAGGCCAGCACCTTGACTTTGCTTCCATCCATGACCATCGTGGATAAGCCGTCGACAATGGCCGAGTACGGATTTGTCGTATAATCCGAAGAAACGAGCGGCACTTCTGTATAGTCCAAAATGCCTTGCAGCGAGCCTTTCGCCGCCGCCTTAAATGCATCATTCACTTCTTCCGCCGTCACTTCTTTTTTCAAATCGACGACAAGGTCCACTAGCGATACATCCGGGGTCGGAACACGCAGCGCCATGCCGTGTAGTTTCCCTTTCAGTTGCGGGAGAACAAGGCCTAACGCTTTTGCCGCCCCGGTTGTCGTCGGAATGATCGATTTGCCACAGGCCCGGGCACGCCTTAAATCTTTATGCGGATTGTCAATATTGTTCTGGTCATTCGTATAAGAATGGACCGTTGTCATCAGGCCGTTTACAATCCCGAATTGTTCATCAAGCACTTTCGCGACTGGTGCCAGGCAGTTTGTGGTGCAGGAAGCGTTCGAGATAATATGATGCCGCTCGATATCTAAAACGTTTTCATTTACTCCTAAAACAATCGTGACATCTTCATTCTTCCCGGGTGCTGTCAACAATACTTTTTTCGCGCCTGCCTGAAGATGGAGCGCGGCTTTTTCCCTTGCATTGAATTTTCCGGTTGCTTCAATTACCACATCAATATCCATTTTTCCCCACGGCAGTTGGGCCGGATTGCGTTCCGCCAAAAGCCGAATGCGTTTGCCGTTTACAATGAGTGCTTCCTCTTCTTCCACTTCCACTTCTCCGGGAAATACGCCGTGGATGGAGTCATATTTAATCAAATGTGCCAGTGTTTCCGCCGGATAGCAGGCATTCACCGCCACAATATTTAAAGCGTCATCCATCATGGCTTTTCTGAAAACCATTCTGCCGATGCGGCCGAACCCATTAATCGCAATTTTTGTTTCCACAGTGCAGACAACTCCTTCGAATAATAAATGACATACTTTTAATCCATTATTCATCAATTAGTATATCATATTTTAAAAGTTATGTAGCGTTATTCCCCTATTTTTGCATAAAAAAAACCATGATGTACCCATCATGGAACGAGCTTCCATTCTGACACGATTTTTTCAAGCTGCTGTTTTGTTTCCTCCAGGCTGCCATTGTTGTCGAGCACCGCATCCGCCAGTGCCTTTTTTTCGCTCAGCGGCATTTGCGCCCGGATCCGCATCTGCGCTTCTTTTTCTGAAAGGCCATTTCGGGCCATTAATCTCTTTAACTGCGTCTCTTCATCCACGTAAACGAGGATGGTGCGTTCAACCATATAGGTAAGCCGGCTTTCAAAAAGAAGCGGGATATCCAGAAAGACGGTTTTTTTCCCATTTTCAATTGCCCGGTCCTTTTCCCGCGTCATCCAGGCCCGGACTGCAGGGTGGACAATGCTGTTTAGTTTCATCCGGAGTGCTTCATCCGCAAAAATGAGTGCCCCGAGTTTTTTCCGGTCAAGCGTGAGATCTTGCAGCAAAATCCCTTCGCCGAACGCTTCAATGATTTGTTCATACGCCGGTTCGCCGGGTTCGACCACTTTTCTTGCGGCAATATCCGCATCGACAATCGTAAACCCTTTTGTTTTCAGCATATTGGACACCGTGCTTTTGCCGCTTGCAATCCCGCCTGTTAAGCCGATAATCTTTGCCATATTCCCACCTGCCTTGTTAAAACTTGCATATACCGATCAAAATGAGGAGAACACCTGGTATAAAGGAAATTTTCCGGATCCATTGCAGCCGGGAAAACAGCATGCCGAGCCGGATGCCGGAAGAGACAAGCAAAAAGCTCATACCGGCAACAAGAAAACTGAGCAGAAACGGGGAGTAGCCCATGATGCCCGCACCGATCCCGGCACCGAATGCATCGAGCGAGAGCGCAATCCCGAGCATAACCGCTTCGATGCCGGTAATGGCCCCAGAACGGTCAAAATCCGCGCTCGTCGGTTTTTTCAAAATATGGATGACGACGCCCAATGAGCGGATTTCAAAGTTGAGCACGACTTTTTCCCCGGGTTCTTCTTTTTCGTCGTTTGACCGAAAAAACTGGACCATCACCCATGCCCCGATCAAAATTAAAATCACGCCGCCAATCCGGTTTGCCGTTTCCGGGCGAATCCAGTGGAGCAGGCTCTTCCCGAACAGCACGGAAAGAAATAAAGACGCCCCCGAACAAACGGCGATGATGAGGAGGGACTTAAGCGGAATCTTCATCTTCCGCAGCCCGTATGTAAAACCTGTGCTGAAATTATCCATGCTAACCGCCAATGCCAATAGCAAAATCGAAAGCCGGAAACCCACGGCCATCGCCCCTTCCGTTTTGCATCGCTGCTATCAGTGTATGGAGGGGGCCTGGCCAATGTTCAATCCGTTATCTGCGTTTCTTTTGGCAATTCGGGCAGTAATGGGTGCCGCGGCCTGCTGTAACCATCTTTTCAATCGGGGTGCCGCATTTCCGGCACGGCTCCCCTTTCCGGCCGTAAACATACAGCTCGAGCTGGAACATGCCCATCTGTCCTTGCGAATTTACATAGGAACGGACCGTGCTGCCGCCTTTTTCAACGGCTTCCTGCAACGTTTGAATGATCTCGCTGTGTAAAAGATGCACGTCTTTTTTTGTCAGTGACTTTGCTTTTCGCTCCGGATAGATGTGAGCACGGAACAAGGATTCGTCCACATAAATGTTCCCGAGCCCGGAAATGACCGTCTGATCGAGCAAACAGGTTTTGATATTGCGTTCCGTTTTCTTTAGTTGGCCGTATAAATATTTTTCCGTAAACGTATCGGATAGCGGCTCAGGGCCGAGTTTTGAAAGCGGGAGAGAGGACAATTCCTCCCCCTTTAAAAACAAATGCATTGTCCCAAATTTGCGGACATCTTTGTACCTTAGTTCCTTTCCGGATTGAAAATGAAAAATCATATGCGTATGCTTTTCAACCGGTTCATTTTGGTCATAAACCCAGTATCGCCCTTCCATGCGCAAATGGGAGACAAGCGCGTAATGGTCCGTGTAAAAAATGAGAAATTTGCCGCGCCGCCCGAGCGAACGGATCGTTTCACCGGCCAGAGCATCGGCAAACGCCTCTGTGTGAAGCGGCTTTTTGACCATTTTTGGCAAAAGTACCGTTACGCTTTCAATCGTTTCACCGGCAACAAGCTGTGCCAGCGTTCTTCGTATCGTTTCCACTTCCGGTAATTCCGGCATGCTTGATTCCTCTTTCCTTTCTTTGTTGCCTGCAGCTATTTTGCATCAAACCAGGTCGGCCCGTATGCGGAATCCACTTTCAGGGGAGCAGCGAGATCTACGGCATGCTCCATCACTTCTGGCACAATTTCTTTCAGCACTTCAATTTCTTCTTCCGGCGCTTCGAAAATCAGCTCGTCATGGACCTGCAGCAGCAGCCGCGCCCGCAGCTTTTCTTTTTTCAGCCTTTTTGCCATATCGATCATCGCTTTTTTAATAATATCGGCTGCGCTTCCCTGGATCGGTGTATTCATGGCCGTCCTTTCAGCAAAACTGCGCAAGTTGAAATTCCGGCTTGAAATTTCCGGCAAGTAACGCCGCCGCTTTAAAAGGGTGGAGACATAGCCTTTTTGCTTGGCTTCCCTGACAATTTCATCCATATATTCCTTAACGCGCGGGTAGGACGCAAAATACCGTTTGATAAATTCGCCTGCTTCCTTGCGGGTAATGCCGAGATTTTGCGATAGCCCGTAGTCGCTGATGCCGTATACGATTCCGAAGTTGACCGCTTTTGCTTGGCGCCGCATCTCAGACGTTACTTCTTCCGCTTTTACATGGAAAACTTCCATCGCCGTTTTCGTGTGGATATCCATGCCTTCGCGGAACGCTTCAATCAGCTTTTCATCGCCGGAAATATGGGCGAGCACCCGCAACTCCACCTGCGAGTAATCCGATGAAAAAATGAGCCAGCCTTCTTCCGACGGGACAAACGCCTGGCGGATTTTCCGGCCTTCTTCCATGCGGATCGGGATATTTTGCAAATTCGGATCCGTCGAGCTGAGCCGACCGGTCTGCGTCAATGCCTGGTTAAAACGCGTATGGACTTTGCCATCTTGGTGGACCACTTTTAAGAGCCCCTCAATATAGGTGGACTGCAGTTTCCCAAGCTGCCGGTAATGAAGGATTTCCCTGACGATTTCGTGGGCAGGCTCCAGTTTTTCAAGCACATCGGCAGACGTGGAGTAGCCCGTTTTTGTTTTTTTAATGACAGGCAGCCCCATTTTTTCAAAAAGAATGACGCCAAGCTGCTTCGGCGAATTGATATTGAATTCAGTGCCGGCCATGCTGTAAATCCGCTGCTCAATTTCATGAAGCCGGAGTTTAAATTCTGCGCCCATTTCTTTTAACCGGTCGGTATCGACTTTCACGCCGGTGTATTCCATATCCGCCAGAATAAGGGAAAGCGGGAGTTCGAGTTGTTCAAACAGTTCAAGCTGGCCGTTGTCCTTGAGCGTTTTTGTGCAAGGTTCGCAAAGGGCATCAATCGCTTCCGCTTTCCGGGAAATATGCTCGGCGTACCGTTTTTCCTCGGGCAGCTTCCGTTTCGCGCCTTTTCCGTAGACAGCCTCATCCGTTTCCACGTTCCCATAATCATGCGTTTTTGCCACCGAGGCAAAATCTTCGACCGTATCGGAAGGATTCAAAAGATAGGAAACGAGCAGCAAGTCAAAGTCGGTCCCACGCAGTTCCATGCCGTACCGCCTCAAAGCGACAATCGAACGCTTTGCATCGTAGACATGCTTGATTTTGCTTTCATCTTCCACCCATTTTTTGAACGCTTCGGAAGAAAGTGCGTCTTCCGCCCGGAGGAAAAAGAGACCTTTTTCGTTTTTTAAACCGAACCCGATGATCTCGCCAGTATGGTAATTTTCATCGAGAATCTCCACATAAAAAGAAGAAACATCGGCAAACAAGTTGTCCGTAATGTCTTCAGCAATGGAAAAAGAAATGGCTTCCAGTGCCGGTTTTTCTTCCGTCAGGGTGTCCCCGCCCATTTTTTCAAGCATCGATTTAAAACCCAATTCCTGATACAAATGCCGTAATTTTTCCGGGTCGGCGTGCCTGTATGCCGCCTGTTCAATGGAAATGGAAAGCGGAATGTCGCGGTGAATGGTGGCGAGTGCTTTGCTCATCAGCGCCTGTTCTTTGTGTGCCTCCAATTTTTCCTGCAGTTTTTTCCCGGATACTTCCCCGATATGGTCAAGCAGCTCTTCCACCGTCGGGAACTGTTTTAACAGCTTAATGGCTGTTTTTTCCCCGATGCCCGGCACGCCGGGAATGTTATCGGATGAATCGCCCATCAGCCCTTTCATGTCGATGATCTGGTGCGGCGTTAACCCGTATTTTTCCTCGACATGCGCAGGCGTGTAGGCTTCCATATCGGTGATCCCTTTGCGCGTAATCATTACCGTTGTTTTCGGCGAAACAAGCTGCGTCATATCTTTGTCGCCGGAGATGACTTTCACAATAAACCCTTCTTCTTCCGCTTTTTTCGACAGGGTGCCGATAATGTCATCCGCTTCGTAATTTTCCAGTTCGTACCGTTCAATCCCGTGGGCATCGAGCAGTTCCCGGATCAGCGGGAACTGTTCGGACAGTTCCGGCGGGGTTTTTTGGCGCGTCCCTTTATATTCGCTGTATGTTTCGTGGCGGAAGGTCGTTTTGCCGGCATCAAACGCCACCAAAATATGCGTCGGCTTTTCCTCTTCCAATATTTTGGAAAGCATCATCGTAAAGCCGTAAACCGCATTCGTATGTATGCCTTTGTCATTGTTCAAAAGCGGCAAAGCAAAAAACGCCCTATAGGCAATGCTGTTTCCATCAATTAAAATCAATTTTTTCAAAACCAAAACCTCCCGGAAAAATGGAGAATATCCGTTCATATTCCTTTCCCCATTTTACCATGATTCGGCGCAAAGGAAAAATCGCGGCGCTTTTAAAAAAATAAATGAAATATTGCCGCTAAAAAAGGCGCGATCATCACCTTTTCCAGCAATTTTTAGAGGATCAGACGCGAAAAAAAGCCCCAAACCCTTCATGCGGATTTGGAGCAGGATTTTCTGTTTATGCGAGGGCATCCATGACTTTCCGGACGGAGGCGGCGGATTTGTCAAGCGCTGCTTTTTCTTCCGGTGTCAGATCGAGTTCGATGATTTTTTCAAGGCCGTTGCCGCCCAAAATGACCGGAATGCCGAGATAAATGCCGTTGTAGCCGTATTCGCCTTCGAGATAAGCAACGGCAGGCAGGATGCGGCGCTGATCTTTGGCAATGGCTTCCACCATTTCCGTTAATGCTGCTGCGGGCGCATAATAAGCACTGCCGTTACCAAGCAGGTTCACGATTTCCCCGCCGCCTTTTCTTGTCCGTTCCACAATTTTATCGAGGCGCTCTTTGGGAAGTAATGTTTCGAGCGGAATGCCGCCTGCGTAAGCGTAACGGACGAGCGGCACCATCTCATCGCCATGGCCGCCGAGCACAAAACCGGTAACGTCTTTGACGGAGACGTCCAGTTCCTCTGCGACGAAAGCGCGGAATCTTGCCGTGTCGAGCACACCCGACTGGCCGATTACGCGGTTTTTCGGAAAACCGGATGTTTGATAAACCGTGTAGGTCATTGCATCAACCGGGTTCGTCAGTACTATCAGCACGGCGTTTGGCGAGTATTTCACAATTTCCTTTGTCACGTTTTCCATGATCTTTTGGTTTGTCTGCACAAGGTCGTCCCGGCTCATCCCCGGTTTGCGCGCAACGCCCGCCGTGATGACGACAATATCGGAATCCTTTGTGTCTGCATAATCGGACGTGCCGGTGATCTTTGCATCAAACCCCTGTACCGGGGATGCTTCAAACATGTCCAAGGCTTTCCCTTTTACCGGGTTTTCCATTTGCGGGATGTCAACGAGCACCACATCCCCCAGTTCTTTTTGGACAATCAGAAACGCCGTTGTCGCCCCTGTAAAACCGCCGCCAATGACCGATATTTTTTTCCTTTTCAGCATGACGAGCCCCCTTTGTTTAAATGTCAGCCGGCTGTAAAAAGGCAGCCGGCTTGCCGTAAATCATTTGTCCGTTATTTCCCCATGTTTTTAATCAGTTCATCGCCAAATTCAGAGCATTTGACTTCTCTTGCGCCATCCATCAGGCGGGCAAAGTCGTATGTGACCACTTTGGATGCGATCGTTTTTTCCATCGAACCGATAATCAATTTTGCCGCTTCATTCCAGCCCAAATGTTCAAGCATCAAAACACCCGACAAAATAACGGATGAAGGGTTCACTTTATCCAAGCCGGCATATTTCGGTGCCGTTCCGTGCGTCGCTTCGAAAATGGCATGGCCGGTTTCGTAGTTGATGTTCGCGCCAGGGGCAATCCCGATGCCGCCGACTTGTGCAGCGAGCGCATCCGAAATGTAGTCGCCGTTTAAGTTCATCGTTGCGACGACGTCAAATTCGCGCGGACGGGTCAAAATTTGTTGCAGGAAGATATCGGCAATCGCATCTTTGATAATGATCTTGCCGTTTGCTTCTGCTTCTTTCTGCGCCTGGTTGGCAGCATCCGCGCCTTTTTCTTCTTTAATGCGGTCGTATTCGGACCAGGTGAAGACTTTATCGCCGAATTCCCTTTCCGCCAGTTCGTAACCCCAGTTTTTAAACGCGCCTTCCGTAAATTTCATGATATTGCCTTTATGTACCAGCGTAACGGATTTGCGCCCTTCTTTGATCGCATAGTTAATCGCAGCGCGCACCAGCCGTTCCGTTCCTTCTTTCGATACCGGTTTGATGCCGATGCCGGAAGTTTCCGGGAAGCGGATTTTTTTCACGCCCATTTCATCTTGCAAAAACGAAATGACTTTTTTCACTTCCGGTGAACCTTCTTGATATTCAATGCCGGCATAAATGTCTTCCGTGTTTTCGCGGAAAATGACCATATCGGTATCCTGCGGGCGTTTAACCGGGGAAGGGACGCCATCAAAATAACGGACAGGGCGCAGGCAGACGAATAAGTCGAGTTCCTGGCGCAGCGCAACATTCAGCGAACGGATCCCGCCGCCGACCGGAGTGGTTAATGGCCCTTTAATGGCAATGAAATATTCGCGGATCGTGTCAAGCGTTTCCTGCGGCAGCCATTCCCCTGTTTTATTGAACGCTTTTTCCCCTGCATAGACCTCTTTCCAGACAATTTTCTTTTCGCCTTTATAGGCCTTCTCAACAGCCGCATCCAATACGCGCTGTGCAGCCGCCCAAATATCAGGGCCGGTGCCGTCCCCTTCGATAAATGGAATAATCGGGTGATTCGGTGTGTTTAATACGCCGTTTTCTACGGTGATCTTTTCTCCTTGTGCCATTTCAAAATCTCCTCCAGTCCCAATATCAGTTTATACTTGTGGTGTACACGGAATGAACCGGCCCCGCGCATGGTCCTGAGCCGGTCCTTCCCCACCAGATGCACGCTTACCCATCCTCAAAAGTCTTCCAGGAACGGGCAGGCGTTTTAAGAAAATAACGGATACATTCAGCCGGGATGGTTCCCCGTCCAGGTCCCGTTACCGGTCTTCAAGCGGAACGTACTGGCGCATGCCCGGGCCAATATATTCCGCGCGTGGGCGGATAATCCGGTTGTTGGCGTATTGTTCCAAAATATGGGCGATCCATCCGGAAATGCGGCTGACGGCAAAAATCGGCGTAAACAGGTCATGGTCAATGCCGAGGCAATGATAGACAGATGCAGAATAAAAGTCTACATTGGCAGGAATGCCTTTTTCGCTCGTGACAATTTGCTCAATTTTTACCGACATATCATAATATTTACGCTGCCCGGTCAGCTCTGTCAATTTTTCCGACATTTTTTTCAGGTGTTTTGCGCGCGGATCGCCTTTTCTGTAAACGCGGTGGCCAAAACCCATAATTTTTTCTTTGTTGATGAATTTTTCATGCAGGTAATCTTCCACTTTATCGACCGAACCGATTTCCGTGAGCATTTTCATGACCTGCTCATTTGCGCCGCCGTGGAGCGGGCCTTTTAATGCGCCGATTGCAGCGGTAACGCCGGAATAGATGTCGGAAAGCGTCGCAACACAAACGCGTGCAGTAAAAGTGGATGCGTTCAGTTCATGGTCCGCATGCAGTACAAGCGCTTTGTTAAAGGCTTCCACTTCAATCGGTTCCGGTTCCTTTTCTTTTAACATGTACAGGAAGTTTGCGGCAAAACCGAGATCTCTGCGCGGTGCGACAGGTTCTAGGCCTTTCCTGACCCTTGCGAAAGCGGCAACAATTGCCGGTATTTTTGCCTGCAGCCGGATGGCTTTGCGCAAGTTTGCTTCCCGGTCCATTGCATCTGCTTCATCATCGTAAAGCGCGAGTGCGGAAACAGCGGTACGGAGCGCGGCCATCGGGTGCACTTTCCCGATCGGGTAAGTTTTAAAGCTATCCAAAATTTCTTTCGGCAATTCCATATGATCCGCCAGTTCCTGCTTAAATGTTTCCAGCTCGGATTTTGTCGGCAGTTTTAAATGCCACAGCAGGTAGACGACTTCTTCAAAGCTGGCTTTTTCTGCTAAATCATCAATGCCGTAGCCGACATATGTAAGCGTGTCATCGATGATCGAGCTGATTGAAGTTTCACTTGCAACGACCCCCTCTAGACCTCTTGTTGCTGTCATGCTTATCTCTCCTTCTCCTTAAGGTTGTTTCCCCCATCTCAAACGTAGATAAGTTGATTTCGGGGTATATATTTTTCTGCGGAATAAATAACGGTTGCCGGCCGGCAATATGCAAGCGATCACATACTCTATTATAATATAATAATTATATTTGTCTATTTTTTGACGTACATGCGCCCGCTTACATAAATCATTATAAACAATTTTCAAACACATTGGTACAGAAAAAAGCCAAATTTCTTCTTTTAGTATAGCGCTTTCGCAGCCGTGCTGGCAATCATTTTGATTTTAGCATATGCCCTTCTGTAGCAGCAGGAGAAAAACCGTTGAAAAATCTTTCTTTCAACGGTTTTTACATGTTTAAGCAAATTCCACCCGGCTAAAAACTGTTTGTCACCCATTCGACGATTTTCATGGCCATCCAGGCAATGCCGGCGCCGATCAGCGGCCCGACCGCAACCCCTTTAAACAAAGAAACGGCGAGAATGGTGCCAAGCACGAGCGCCGTCGTAATTTGCGGGTCGCTCGCAAGCAGGGTGATGCCGTTTTTGGCCAGAAGTGCGACAATGATACCGGATGCAAGTGCAATCCATGCATACGGCGATTTGAGCGATTCATACAAATCTTTAAAGCCGATCTGTCCGGTTGCAATCGGCACAAGGACGGCGATCGTAATAATGGTGACGCCCCAGTTGATCCCTTTCGACTGGAGGGTTGAAAAAATTTTCGCATCCAGCCCTGCCACTTTCAGGACAAGTAGCACGATAACAGAAATGATTAACGATTGGTTTTTTGCCGCAAATCCGATCGCTAAAAGCAGCAGCAAAAATAAATACGGCTGGTACATAAGCATCCCTTCTTTCATGCTGAAAATCTTTTGGTGCCGGGTATTTTTTCTGAATTTTTGGCGAAGATAGAAATAGAAAATCTATCAAAAAAAACGGCTTTTTCTTTGTTTTACGCCCCCCGCCGTGTAAAATAATAACATATTAACGAATACAGGAGGGTCAGACTTGAATTCTGTTTACATACACCGCGCGCTGCGGGGCCTTTTTGTTGCACTGTGCATCCTGGTTGGCTTTTTTGCGGTTTATCTGGCTGTAAAATACGCTTATCCGTTTATTATTGCGCTGTTGATCGCGCTTATGATCAACCCGCTCGTCAATTTTCTGGACAGAAAGGTAAGGCTTCCGCGGGCGCTTGCTGTTTTGATATCCCTGATTCTGATCATTGGCGTCTTTGTCGGCATCATTACGCTGCTTGTTGCCGAGATCGTAACGGGGGCGAATTACCTTGCTGACGTTTTGCCGGAGCATGTCCAGACGCTTGTCAATTATTCGGAATCGCTTGTCACCGCCCAAGTTTTACCGCTGTACGACCAGCTGGCGGGCCTCTTTAAAAATCTCGATGCAGGCCAGCAGGAAACGATCGTGCAAAACATTCAGGCGGCCGGGCAAAAGATCGCTTCTTCAGCAGGTGATTTCCTGTCCGGGCTGTTTAAAAAACTGCCGGGGCTTGTTTCCTGGATTCCAAATGCGGCAACCGTGCTGATTTTTGCCCTGCTTGCAACGTTTTTCATCAGCAAGGACTGGAACCAGTTGACAGGCAAAGGAAAGCTGTTACTGCCGAAAAAAGCAAGAAAAAGCGGGATCACCGTGTTTGCCGACCTCCGCAATGCGCTTTTCGGTTTTGTCCGTGCTGAATTGACACTGATTTCCATGACACTTGTCATTGTGCTGATCGGGCTTTTGATTTTACGCGTGGATTACGCGATTACAATCGCCCTTGTTTGCGGCATTGTCGATATTTTGCCGTATTTGGGAACGGGCGTTGTGTTTGTCCCCTGGATCATTTACGAATTCATTACCGGCAGCCTGCCGCTTGCGATCGGGCTTACCGTCCTTTACATTGTCGTGATCGTGCAAAGGCAGATTATGGAGCCGAAAATTTTATCGTCCAGCATCGGAATGAATCCACTCGCGACGCTTATCGCCCTGTTTATTGGCTTTAAAACAGTCGGGTTCCTTGGCTTGATTCTCGGGCCGATTACACTCGTGTTGCTGACCGCGCTGATCCGCGCCCATGTATTCCATGACATTTGGAACTATATTATGGGCAAAAAAACAATATAAAAAACGCAGAGGCCGGATGCCTCTGCGTTTTTTTTGCTTATTTACAATACAGTCGCATGGCCGTTGTAAACCGAGCCGGTTGCTGCATCTACCGTAACTTCCTGCCCGTCTTTAAAAATGGAAACGGCTTTTTCAACGCCGACAATGACCGGAATGCCGACATTGATGCCAACAACTGCAGCATGGCTTGTCAAGCCGCCTTCTTCCGTAATGAGCGCGGCACATTTTTCAATGGCCGGCATGATTTCTTTGTCGGTCGTTCTCGTGATGAGCACACAGCCTTCTGTTGCTTTTGCGTTTGCTTCTTCTGGGCTTTCAGCAACAACGACCGGACCAAATGCCGATTTTCTGCCGATTCCCTGGCCTTTTGCCAATATATCGCCGATCAGGTGCACTTTCATCAGGTTGGTTGTGCCTTTCCCACCAACAGGGACGCCGGCTGTGATAATCACAAGGTCGCCGTGATGGACGATATCGGATTTCAATGCTTCATCCACTGCGATTTCAAGCATTTCATCCGTATTGTTTGCCTTTGTGCCCAATTGCGGGTATACGCCGGACACAACGGTTAAGCCGCGCTGCACTTTCGGATCGCTCGTGACAGCAATAATCGGGGCTGCCGGGCGGTATTTGGAGATCATGCGCGCCGTATAGCCGCTTTCGGTTGGCGCAATAATGGCATTCACATCAAGATTTAAAGCCGTATGGGCAACGGACTGGCAAATGGCGTCTGTCATATTATGGTCCGTGCTCTTGCTGCGTTTGTTCAGAATATCGCGGTGGTTAATCGCTTTTTCCACATGGACCGCGATATTGTACATCGTCTTAACCGCTTCAGCAGGATATTTTCCGGCTGCTGTTTCGCCGGAAAGCATGATTGCATCTGTACCGTCGAAAATGGCGTTGGCCACGTCGCTTGCTTCTGCGCGGGTCGGGCGCGGGTTGCGCTGCATCGAATCCAGCATTTGCGTTGCGGTAATGACCGGTTTGCCGAGCGTGTTGCACTTTCTGATCAGTTCTTTTTGCACGAGCGGCACTGCTTCGGTCGGAATTTCAACACCGAGATCACCGCGGGCAACCATTAAGCCGTCCGATACAGCAAGGATTTCATCGATGTTGTCGACGCCTTCCTGGTTTTCAATTTTAGGGAAAATTTTCACATGTAAAGCATCGTGTTCTTCAAGAAGCTGGCGAATTTCCAAAACGTCAGACGGCCGGCGTACAAATGAAGCCGCAATGAAGTCAATGCCTTGTTCAAGCCCGAACAGGATATCGCTCACGTCTTTTTCGGTAATGCCCGGAAGGTTCACGGAAACACCCGGGACGTTGACACCTTTTTTGTTTTTCAAAACGCCGCGGTTCAGTACTTTTGTATGGATTTCACCGGCGTTTTTATCGATGGCCGTCACTTCTAGTTCAATCAAACCGTCGTCAAGCAGAATTTTAGAGCCAACGTGCACATCATCAATCAGCCCTTCATAGGTGACCGAAAATTTTTCCGTTGTCCCGAGCACTTCTGTCATTGAAATGACCGGCGTCATGCCTTCAACAAGCTCAAATCCGCCGTCTTTCATATCGTGGGTGCGGATTTCCGGTCCCTTTGTATCAAGCAAAAGCCCGATCGTTTTGTTTTGGTTTTTTGCAGCTTCGCGGATATTTTTAATCCGGGCAAGATGTTCCTCGTGGCTGCCGTGCGAGAAGTTCAGGCGGCAAACATCCATCCCGTTTGCCATTAATCTTTCAAGCATTTCCACACTTTCACTGGCAGGCCCGATAGTACATACAATTTTGGTTTTTTTCATTCTATTTCCTCCTAAACAACGTTAGATCGACAATTCTTTCGACAGCTTATACATGTTTTGATTAATGGCGTGCGGTTTCCCGAGAATCTCAAGGATGTCATGGTCAACCAGCTGGTTATTTTGAATACCGACAGCGCGGCCCCCTTTTCCTTCGAGCAGCAGTTCAACAGCCCTTGCGCCGAGGCGGCTTGCAAGCACGCGGTCAAATGCAGTCGGAGAACCGCCACGCTGGATATGGCCGAGAACGGAAACGCGGGTATCACCGATCGCACCAGTTTTTTTCAATTTTTCCGCAAACTCGTTACCACTCATCACGCCTTCCGCGACGATGATAATGCTGTGGCGTTTGCCACGTTTTTTCCCTTGTTCAAGGCGATCCACGACATCTTTCAAATCAAACTTTTCTTCCGGCACAATAATTGATTCAGCCCCGCCGGCAAGACCGGACCAAAGCGCGATATCCCCCGCATTTCTGCCCATGACTTCAATAATAAAGGTACGTTCGTGGGAAGAAGCGGTGTCGCGAATTTTGTCAATCGCATCCAGAACAGTGTTCAGCGCTGTATCAAAACCAATTGTAAAATCCGTACCTGGGATGTCGTTGTCGATTGTCCCCGGCACACCGATGCAGTTGAAACCTTGTTCTGTCAGTTTTTTCGCTCCCTGATAGGAACCGTCCCCGCCGATCACAACGAGGGCTTCAATGCCATGGTCTTTCAGCTGCCGGATCGCTTTTTGCTGCCCTTCCGGCGTTTTGAATTCTTCGCTTCTTGCCGACTGCAAAACCGTGCCGCCGCGTTGGAGAATATCACCGACAGATCCTGCTTCAAGCTTTTGGACGTTACCATGAATCAACCCGTTATAGCCCTGGTGAATACCGTAAACTTCCAGGCCGTGATAAATCCCTTTACGGGTAATCGCGCGGACTGCGGCATTCATCCCTGGTGCATCGCCGCCGCTTGTTAATACTCCAATTCGCTTCATATTATTCACCTCTGTATATGTAATTCTCTTGGCAGGCCGGTATTTCAATCAAGCAAAGTAATTATAGTATCTCCAAGTCTGCCTTCGAATATATCTAAAATACCACTTTAAAAGCATGTTCACAATCGATCATGAAAAAGTAAAAATTTTAAAAATGTGCGTTTATGAACAAACTGTGTCGGAATAGTATGAATACGTTACCAATTCTCCTGTCTTCCCTGCCTGCCATGCAAACGGCGTTCTTTTTTCTTTTCCCGGTTTCCATGCCGGTAAACCAGGATCTGAATTTTCTTTTCAACCACTTAGAAGAAAGGGGATCCTATATAACTTGAACTAAACATTACTACTTGTTTATGTGCTGCCATCCTGATCGTCATTGATTTTGGTACGAAAAACTTAAGTTCATTTTATATAGTTAGAAAGCAGAACGCCAAAATTTTGGCCTGCATCCGTTACACCATGTAAAAAGCGAGGCAACCGGTGATGGGTGCCGGTTGCCTGGGTGCTTTTTTCGGCTATTGGCGGGCAAACTGTTCGAGCGTTGAAAATACGCCAATTTTACGGTATTTTTCGTACCTTTTTTCCACCAGTTCTTCAGGGGCATATGCCCGCAGCTCCTTTAATGATGCGGCAAGCACAGGGCGCATCAGCTCTGCCTGCGCTCTCGGATCTTTATGTGCGCCGCCTTTTACTTCCGGAATCAGTTCATCGATAATACCCAGTTCTTTCAGCTCGGGCGCGGTCATCTTCATGGTGGCGACGGCCCGTTTTGCCTGCGACGCATCTTTCCATAAAAGCGCCGCGGCGGATTCCGGTGAAATGACCGAGAACCATGAATTTTCGAGGACATGGATATGGTCGCCGACGCCAATGCCGAGCGCACCGCCGCTGGCCCCTTCACCGATAATCAGGCAGATGATCGGAACGCTCAACCCGGACATTTCAAACAGATTGCGCGCGATCGATTCAGCGATGCCCCTTTCTTCCGCTGCTTTTCCCGGATACGCACCTTTTGTGTCGATGAAGCTGATAATCGGGCGTTTAAATTTTTCCGCCTGCTTCATTAGCCGCATTGCTTTCCGGTAGCCTTCCGGGTGTGGCATGCCGAAATTGCGGCGGATGTTTTCTTTTGTGTCTTTCCCCCGCTGCTGGCCGATCACGGTGACAGGAAGGCCCTCAAATTTTGCGATCCCGCCGACAACCGCCCCGTCGTCGCCGTATACACGGTCGCCGTGGAGCTCAAGAAAATCGGTAAAAAGATATTGAATATAGTCCAATGATGTCGGCCGTTCGGGAAAACGCGCAATCTGGATTCTGTCCCACGGATCCATATTTTCGTAAATTTCCTCTTCCAGCCGGGAAAGCCTTGCTTCCAGTTTTTCAATCTCGCTTGACAAATCGACATCCGACTGTTTTGTAAATTCCTTTAGCTCGGCAATTTTGCGTTTCAGCTCAATGACCGGTTTTTCAAATTCAAGTTCATTCACCATTGTAGTTCACCTGCGTTTGTTGGTTGATGGATGTCCAGAATGCCTGCCAATGTTTTTTTCAGGTCATGGCGTTTCACAACCGCATCGAGCTGGCCGTGTTCAAGAAGAAATTCTGCAGTCTGGAAAACTTCAGGAAGTTCTTCGCGGATCGTCTGTTCAATGATGCGGCGGCCGGCAAAACCGATCAACGCGCCGGGCTCCGCAAGATTGATATCCCCGAGCGATGCAAAGCTTGCGGTCACGCCGCCTGTTGTCGGATGAGTCATCACGGTTACCGTTAACCCGCCGTGGCGGCTGAACCTTTCGAGCGCCGCGCTCGTTTTCGCCATCTGCATTAAAGAATAGATCCCTTCCTGCATGCGGGCGCCCCCTGAGGCCGTGAAAATGATAAACGGCACATGGAGCCTGTCTGCTTCTTCGATGGCGCGCGTAATTTTTTCGCCGACAACCGAGCCCATGCTGCCCATCCGGAATTGTGCATCCATGACACTAAGCACGACCGGCCTTTCCTGAATGTTGCCCTTACCTGTCAGTACCGCTTCATTCAAGTTTGTTTTTTTGCGGTCTTTTTCCAGTTTTTCAAGGTAACCCGGAAACGCAAGCGGGTTTTTGGAAACAAGCCCGCGGTCGAACTCTTCAAACGTTCCTTCATCCAGCAGGCTTTCCACCCTTTCATAAGCGGTCATTTGATAATGGTAGCCGCAATGGAGGCAGACTTTTAAATTCTTCTGCAGTTCTTTTGTATACATAATTTTGCCGCACTTCGGGCATTTTGACATGATCCCTTCAGGAACTTCCTGCTTTGTATGGTCTGAAGGGATAGTCGCATATTTTCGCTTTTTCGGTTTAGAAAAAAAATCTTTCAGCAAATCTTACCCCTCCTGTATCTGGCACCGGAACCACCGGGCAAGCCGGCGGTTTTTCTGCCGAAGTACCGGCAAATGGCGTTTTCCCGTACCGGCAAAAAGGCGGCTTTTTTTCCGGCATCTGATGCTTATTTGCCAATTTCGGAAAGCTGTTTCGTTTTTTCGCGGATTTCTTCCGGGCTCACCTGGATGCGGGCGACACCGGTTTCCATCGCCGCTTTTGCAACAGCTGCCGCAACCGCCGGCGCAACACGCGGATCAAACGGGCGCGGAATGACATAATCCGCATTCAGTTCATGTTCATCAATTAAACCGGCGATCGCGTGGACAGCGGCTTGTTTCATCTTTTCATTAATATGCGTGGCGCGCACATCCAATGCCCCCCTGAAAATACCCGGGAAGGCGAGGACATTGTTGACCTGGTTTGGAAAATCAGAGCGGCCTGTGCCGATGACTTTCGCGCCGGCCGCTTTGGCATCTTGCGGCATGATTTCCGGATTCGGATTGGCCATCGCAAAAATAATCGGGTCTTTTTTCATCGACTGCACCATTTCTTTTGTCAGTGCCCCCTCTACAGAAACGCCGATAAAAACATCCGCATCTTTGATTACATCCGCCAGGCTGCCTGCTGCTTTATCACGGTTTGTATATTTAGCCACTTCGGATTTCACCTTGTTCATTCCGAACGGGCGCCCTTCATAGACCGCCCCTTTAGAGTCGCACATAATAATATCGCGGACGCCAAAGTTGTAAAGCAGTTTGATAATCGCGATGCCGGCAGCGCCCGCGCCGCTTGCTACCACTTTAATTTCAGACATTTCTTTGCCAACGAGTTTTAAAGCGTTCACGAGCCCGGCAGCCGTTACAATCGCCGTCCCGTGCTGGTCATCGTGAAAAACAGGAATATTCATTTCCTTCTTCAATTTTTCTTCAATGACAAAGCAGTTCGGCGCGGCGATGTCCTCCAGATTCACGCCGCCGAAAACCGGTTCCAGCCGTTTCACCGTCTCCACGATTTCATCAATATCTGTCGTATCGAGGCAAATGGGAAAGGCATCGACGCCGGCAAAGCTTTTGAACAAAATCGCCTTGCCTTCCATGACCGGGAGTGCGGCTTCAGGGCCGATATTTCCAAGCCCGAGAACGGCGGTGCCGTCCGTTACGACCGCGACCATATTGCCTTTCATCGTATATTCATAGACCGTTTCCGGTTTGTCGTAGATCATTTTGCAAGGCTCAGCCACACCGGGCGAATAGGCCAGGCTCAGATCCTTTGCATTTTTGACGGTGACTTTTGACTTGGATTCCAATTTCCCTTTGTGTTCGCGGTGCATATGTAACGCTTCTTCCCGCAATGACATGAACCTCACTCCCCCGTTTTCACTGCACGATATGCGGTTTCTTACTCACAAGCCTATTAAACAATATAACATATTTAATCTAGAGAGAAAAACTTATTTCAATATGACATTTCCTTCACCAAGCAGTTCCGTAAGCTTTCCGAGGCATGCTTCCTCCGCCCGGACCCGGTTTTTTTCCGGAAGCCGGATCGTTTTCCGTTCCGCTTCATAATGAAGAATGACCGGCGAGTCCCCCGGAAAAGCGTCAAGCACCTGCTTCACTTGAACAAGCAGCATGCGGTCCTTTCCAGCCGGAATCTTTAAATATAACGTGGCACCGGTCGGCATGCTGCGGAACGGGCTGGCATCTTCGAGCGCCCGGGCAATCACCTGCTTTTTGCCGTTCCTGTTTTCAACATTTCCTTCCACGACCACAATCAACCCTTTTTGGCATAACGGGCTGTATTTTTTAAAGACATCCGGAAAAACAACACATTCTATCTCATCCGTTTCGTCACTCATGCGCAAAAATGCCATCAGGCTGCCTTGTTTTGTGCGGATCGTTCTTGTGTCCGTAATGCAGGCGCCAAACCGGATTTTTCTCATGCCGGGTTGAAGCTTGCTTACTGCAAGCACGCCGGCTTCGTCCCAACCCGGGCGGTACTGCCCGGCCGGATGCCCGGATAGATAGAGCCCCAAATATTGCTTTTCAAAGGCAAGCTTATCCATCAGTGAAATCGGCTCGGTTTCCACATAATTTGGTTCAATGCTGAACGCTTCATCCTCAAAGAACAGATCCGCCTGCCCGTCATCCGGCTTCATAATCTCCGCGTGCTCAAGGGCGACATCAATGCTGGCAAGCAAAACTGCCCTGTCTTTTCCAAACTCATCCATCGCGCCTGAGAATGCAAACGCCTCTAAAATTTTCCGGTTCAGCCCTTTCACCCTCAGGACAAGATCAAACAGGCTTTTAAACGGGCGCCGTTTTCTTTCTTTAAGCAGCTCTTTGATGGAGGCGTATCCGATCCCTTTTATCGCGGCAAGGCTATAACGGATGGCGCCGTTTTCCACGGTAAACGGATAATGGCTGTGCTGCACGGAAGGCGGCAAAACCCGGATCCCCATCTGCTGCGCTTCGCGAATATACTGGGCAATTTTATCCTCGTTGCCGATCACGCTCGTCAAAAGGCTTGCCATAAAATAGAGCGGGTAATGGGCTTTTAAATAGGCGAGCCGGCAAGCGAGCATGCTGTAAGCGACGGCATGGCTGCGGTTAAAACCATAATTGGCGAAGCGGACGATAAAATCATAAATAGTATTCGCCGTTTTTCTCTCATATCCTTTTTTTTGCGCGCCATTTATAAAATGCAGCCGCTGTTCGTCCAGGATTTCCCTTTTCTTTTTGCTGACGGCACGGCGGAGCAAATCCGCCTCCCCGAGTGAAAAGCCCGCCATCTTTGAAGCGATCTGCATAATTTGTTCCTGGTAGACAATCACACCGTATGTTTTTTCCAAAATCGGCTGGAGGTCGGGATGCGGATATTCGACCGGTTTCAACCCGTGTTTCCGCTCAATATAGGCCGGGATGTTTTCCATCGGCCCGGGCCGGTACAGCGCATTGACCGCGACAATGTCTTCAAATTCAGTCGGTTTAAGCCGCTCGAGCACTTTCCGCATGCCGTCCGACTCGAACTGGAAGATCCCGGTCGTATTGCCCGAACTAAAAAGGCGGAATGTCTGTGGATCATCGAGCGGTACATCCTGGAGGCGGATTTTTCTCCCCGTCCCCTTTTCAATCCCCGTGAGGATATGCTCAAGGATGGTTAAATTCCGCAAGCCGAGAAAATCCATTTTCAAAAGCCCGATTTCTTCGAGATGGTTCATCGGATACTGGGTTAAAAAGATGCCGTCATGCCCTTCCTGCACCGGGATGATTCCCGTAAGCGGTTCCCCACTGATAATGACGCCGGCTGCATGGGTCGAAACATGGCGCGGCAATCCTTCCAAAAGCAGGGCCGTTTCAAAAAGCTTGCGGTGC
This sequence comes from Weizmannia sp. WK01, assembly GCF_025905465.1. NCBI lineage: Bacteria > Bacillati > Bacillota > Bacilli > Caryophanales > Bacillaceae > Heyndrickxia > Weizmannia sp. WK01. Next base: position 2,381,119 of record NZ_CP109616.1, read on the forward strand.
TGATCCGATTGGCCGATCCATTCCCGAAAGGCGCTTGATGCTTCATACGCTTTTTTAAGCGTCATGCCAGGCTGTGACGGGATGAAGCGCGACAACTGTTCAAGTTCTTTTGCGCTGAGACCGAATATCCGGGCTACATCCCGGGCTGCGGCTTTCGCAGCAAATGTGCCGAATGTGATGATCTGCGCGACATGCTGTCTGCCGTATTTTTCCGCAACGTAGCGAATCATCTCGTCCCGCTTGTGATCCGGAAAATCGCTGTCAATATCCGGCATGGAAATGCGCTCCGGATTTAAAAACCGTTCAAACAAAAGCCCGTATTGCACCGGATCGACGTCGGTAATATAAAGCGCGTATGCGACAAGGGAGCCGGCAGCGGAACCGCGCCCCGGCCCGGTAAGAATCCCGTGCTCCCTCGCATATTTCATAAAATCCCAGACAATAAGGAAATAGTCGCTGAACTGCATTTCCTGAATGATTTTTAATTCATACTCCAGCCGGTCTGTATACCGTTCTTCCAGATTCGGAACGCGTGCTGCAAGGCCTTTTCGGCATACTTCTTCTAAGAAGGCATCCGCCGTCTGCCCGCCCGGAACCGGAAATGCCGGCAGCAGCCGCTGTCCCGTTTTGATTTCCACAGAGCAGGCATCTGCAATTTTTTCCGTATTGGCCAAAGCTTCCGGGAAATCGGCAAAAAGCTGTTCCATTTCCTCTTGCGGCTTAAAGTCGTGCGTGCCGCTTTCCGGGCGCGGCCGGTTTTCATCCGTCAGTTTCACCCCGGCTTTGATCGCGCGCAACACTTCATGAGAAAAAGCATCTTCCTTTTTTAAGTATTTCACATTTGCGGCCGCCACTTCTGGGATACCCAGTTTTTCCGAGAGCGCGTGCATATCGGGAAGCACTTTCTTAGCTTGCACTGTCCCGTTGTTTTCAAGTGCAAGATAAAAGCTCGGCCCGAAAATGTCCCGGTATAAAACTGCAACCTCTTCTGCACGCGCTTCATCTCCCCTAAGTAGCGCCTGTTCGATTTCCCCTTCAAGCCCCGGCGTAAAGGCGATCAGGCCGTCGCTGTAGGCGCGCAGCCATTTGATAAAAATGCCGGGTTCGGGTCTCGTCTGGATGGCACTTGAGATTTTCATCAAATGCCGGTAGCCGGTTTCGTTTTTGGCAAGCAACACAACCGGATAGGCTGTGTCAGGTTCAAACGAACTCATGATATCCGCTGTCATGCCGATAATGGGTTTAATGCCATTTTCGCGGCAAGCCTTGTAAAAAGGAAAGGCCCCGTACATCACATTGCGGTCCGTGATCGCAAGGGTGTCGTAATGAAGCGCTTTTGCGTACGCCGCCCATTCAGGGATGGAGATCGTACTTTCCAACAGGCTGTAGGCCGTTTGGACCTGTAAATGGACAAAACGCATGGTAAACTGCCTCCTATTCGTACCTGTACATGATTCTTATTATACATGTTTTCACGCGAGCAAAAAAGAAGATACGTTCGATTTCATACAGGCATACATTGTCCCATATATTGTTTAGTAATGAAGAAAAGATGGGGATGGTTCGGTTGAGCGAAGGATTTTTTCCCGCATTTTTCAACAGCTATTTTATCGCATTCGGCGTAATGTTCGGCGGCGCCTTGATCGGGGGACTCGCTTCGTTCATTACCGGCGAGCCGCTTTTGACGGAAATTTCGAAGATTGCGCGTGACCTCCGCATCTGGGCGATCATTGCCGCCATCGGGGGGACGTTCGATACCGTTTACAGCTTTGAAAAAGGATTTTTGGAAAGCGAGACGATGGTATTGTTCAAGCAGCTGCTTTTAATTCTGTCGGCCATGGGCGGTGCCAAAACGGCCGCGCTCATTATTTCATGGATAACCCAGGAGAATGTGCTATGAGAATCCCGCCGCTTTACCGGAAACCGGGCTGGCAGCGGTTCATGGCCGGATTTATCGTGGGCGGGTGCATCTGCTGGCTGATTTTTCTGTACATGTTCGGTGTCATGCAGGAAAGGCAGGCGCAAATGATTGAACGGCAGGAAAAAACGATCCAGGATTTGCAACAGGAAAAGGCGATCTGGCAGGAAGACTATAAAAAGCTCAATCAAAAAAATGAAAAGCTCCTGACCATCCAGCGTATTGACGTGAAAATCAGCAACTACGAAAAATATGACATTCACGATTCACAAAGCATTTTTGAAGCAGAAGAGGATATTAAACATGACTTAAGCCCCTTGATTGCAAAAAATTTAAAAACCGCTTATTTGAACAAAGACTTGATCACCCGCATGCTTGAAAACAAAGTCATTAAAATCAACCACCGCCGCTATACTTTCGAAGTGCGGGACATTTTGTTTTACTCTGTTGTCCGCGTCCACCTGAATTTAAAGCTGGCAGACTAAAAGAAGGCAAATCCGCTTTTCCGGCGGTTCTGCCTTCTTTTTTTACCCTTCCTTGCAGAGCGCGATTAATTCCTTTTTTACCGCCTCTGCCGTTTCCCACGAATACGCGTTGGCCCCGGCAGCAAGCGGATGCCCGCCGCCGCCGTATTTGCGGGCCAGCTCATTGATGGCAGGGCCTTTGGAGCGGAAACGGAGGCGGATTTGGCCTTCTTCTTCGATAAAGAAGCACCAGGCTTTAAGCCCTTTAATATCGCCGAGCGTGGTGACAAGCTGGGAGGCTTCGCGCACCGTTACGCCGAATTTTTCAATCAGTTCTTTTTTCAGCACGACGATGGCCGCCCCGTGCTCAAGAATGTCCAGGTTCTGGTATATATACCCTTGCAGCCTGGCCACACTTGGTTCAATCTCGTACATCTTGTTAAAGAGCGCTGTCCGGTCAAAATGGTAATGGATCAGTTCTCCGGCATAGTCAAATGTTTTTTCCGTCGCACTCGGATACAAAAACCGGCCTGTATCCCCGACAATGCCGGCAAACAGCAGCCTTGCCGCGGCATCTGTCATCCTGAGCCCTTCTTCTTTCCCCGATAAGTAAAACTCATAAATCATTTCGCTGACAGAGGACGCGTCTTCATCGACCCACTGCAAATCCCCGTAAGCATCATGGTTCGGGTGATGGTCGATTTTGATCAGCCTTTCCCCCAGATGGAAACGCTGGTCGCTGATCCGCTCGCGGTTCGCGGTATCACAAACGATGACAAGCGCCCCGCGGTACGTTTCATCGGAAATCCTGTCCATCCTATTCAAGTAGGCGAGGTCCGGTTCATCATCGCCCACGATGTAAATGTTTTTATCCGGAAAAGACGCCTTCAATATTTCCGCAAGTCCCCCCTGCGATCCATATGCATCCGGATCAGGCCGGACATGGCGGTGGATGATGATCGTGTCAAAAAGCTTGATCGTCTGTAAAATTTTTGTTTTCATCTTACTCCCCGTTTCTCTGGCAAGTTCTTTTTTCATTTTGTAAAATAGAAGAAAATACTGACAACCCGATTTGGAGGTGCACGATGCCGATCCTTGCCGTTTTGATTCTCGCATCCCTTTGCGCGTATGTATATTTTAAACTAAAATACATCCGCAGCCTTTTGGCGATGGAAAAAAAGGTGTTCTCTGCCAAAGCCAATATGGCGCTCGGTTCGTTTATTTTTTTGTTCGGCGTGAATGAATTGTTTCTGTTTCACACTGCCATCACCTTTGTGATTGCAGCCATTTTTATCGCGCTCGGGCTTTTCAATATCGCAGGCGGTTTCAAAAGGCTGCGGTTTTACCGGCCCGAAATGCAAAAAGAAAGGAACGAATTGCGGCGTACACCGTAAAAAGGGGTGGCACATTCCCTTATCTTTCAATCAGCTGGCACATCAGCAGGGCTTTACCGACAAGGCTGCCCTGGTTGAAGACTTCGACATCAATTTTGGCAAACTTCCGGCCGGAATCGAGAATTTTCGGTACAATCCGGATCATACTTTCGAGCTGGACTGGTTTGATAAAATAGACCGTTAAACTTTCGATGATCATTTCGCCTTTTTTTCTGGAGCGCAAAAAGCGGTTGGTCGTTTCGTGCACGAGTGTCGTGAATACACCATATGAAATCGTCCCTAAAGGGTTGGTCATTTGCGGCGTCACTTCAAACTGGTAATCATCCGGGTCTTCCGTTTTGGCCGATGATGCATCAAGCTGGGTCGTGACGATATTGTCGATCGTTTCCCCGACTTGCGGCTGGCGCTGTGTCATTTGCAGCTCCTTTAAGACGTCCTGGCGGCTGACAATCCCCCTCAGCCGGTTAAAATCGTCGGTCACCGGCAAGATTTCGATCCCTTCCCAGACCATCATATGGGCAACAGATGTAACGCTTGTTTTTTCGCTGACCGTAATCGGATTTTTCGTCATCACTTTCTCGATGCTTAAGTGCGTGTCGGTTTCCATCACGTCTTTTGAGGTAATAATACCCGCCACCTTTAAATTGCGGTCGACAACAGGAAAGCGCGAGTGGCCTGTTTCCCGTTTTTTGCGGTACCAGTCCTGGACCATGTCCGTTGTATTCAAATAAACCGTTTTTTCGATCGGTGTTAAAATATCTTCAACGAGAATAATTTCTTTTTTGATCAGCTGGTCATAGACAGCACGGTTAATCATCGTCGCAACGGTAAACGTGTCGTAGCTCGTCGAGATGATCGGCAGCGCTTTTTCATCCGCAATTTTTTTTACATAATCTTTCGTATCAAATCCGCCGGTGATCAAAACGGCAGCTCCTGACCTTAACGCCAGTTCATGCGCGTCCGTGCGGTTTCCGACAATGAGCAGGCTCCCCGGATCCGTATACTTCGACATCGCCTCAAGTTCCATGGCGCCGATCACGAATTTTGTAAGCGTTTTATGCAGGCCGGATTTTCCGCCCAGCACCTGGCCGTCGATAATATTGACGACTTCCGAAAAGGTCAGCTTTTCAATGTTCTCTTTTTTCTTCTGCTCAATCCGGATGGTGCCGACCCGTTCAATCGTGCTGACATACCCTTTTATTTCAGCATCTTTAATGGCGCGGTAGGCAGTCCCTTCACTGACATTCAGCGCTTTTGCAATCTGGCGGACGGATATTTTTTCCCCGACTGGCAGCTCATTGATATATTGTAAAATCTGTTCGTGCTTTGTCGCCATTTTTTCACCTTCTTTCCGTTTTTATCCGCTTTCAAGGAATATGTATGGAGTCATCTGTATAATTCTATTATAGATGGAAAAAGGGGGAAAGGGCAATCAGGCACCTTTATCTTTCCATCATGGAAAAGGGGAAGTGCGGCCGGCACTTTTTCAGCACATGCCGGCTGCAAGCGAACCCCTGTATTTGCCAATCTTGCGCGTCTATTACAATTCGATCGCATCTCCGGCTTTCATAATTTTACCGTTTACGCCGTCGAGCAAATCGATAAATTTCTGCGGATCCTGCTGAATGAGCGGGAACGTATTGTAATGGATCGGCACGACCGTTTTCGCCTGCAAAAATGTTGCCGCCACTGCTGCGTCTTCCGGTCCCATCGTGAAGTTGTCGCCGATCGGAAGAAATGCAAGATCAATCGGATGGCGTTCGCCGATTAATTTCATATCCGAGAACAGCCCGGTATCACCGGCGTGGTAGATCGTTTTCCCTTCCGCCATCAGCAAAACGCCCGTCGGCATCCCGAGATAAACGATTTCTTTCTTTTCGTCATCCACAACCGCCGAGCCGTGGAACGCCTGGGTAAGCTTCACTTTCCCGAAATCAAACTGGTACGAGCCACCGATATGGAGCGGATGCGTATTCAACCCTTTCCAGGCAAAGTAATTTGCGATTTCATTATTGGCAATAATAAGCGCATTCTTTTTGCGGGCAAGCGTTTCTGTATCCCCGATATGATCGCCGTGCCCATGTGTGAGAATAATCACATCCGGGCTTTCTTCCTCCACTTTCAGGTCTGTCTGGCTGTTGCCGGTAATAAATGGATCAAAGAGTATCGTTTTGCCCTCCGTTTCCACTTTTACAATCGAATGGCCGTGAAAAGAAACTTTCATCAACATATCACTCCTTTTAAAAATTTGTACGGCTTTTAGGGGCCACTTTCATTATATTATTTCTTTGCCCCGTAATCCTGCCTCGCGCTTCACCTGTAGCATCTTAACTTGTTTTTTGCTATGCTAGTAACGTCTGATAAGGAGATGAATGGAATGAATAAGCGTTTAGCAAGTGTGGCGGCGTGGCTGAAAGCGGAAAAGACCGATGCTGCTTTTATTACATCGCCCGACAATGTCTTTTATTTGAGCGGTTACCGCAGCGACCCGCACGAAAGGCTGCTCGGCATTTGTGTATTCCAAGAAAAAGAGCCGTTTCTCGTCTGCCCGGCAATGGAGGCATATGACGCGAAAAAAGCTGGCTGGGAATATGACATTCTCGGCGTCCAGGATACGGATAACCCGTGGGATTTGGTTGCGGAAGAAATACGCGGGCGAATCGGGGATGTCCATACGTTAGCGATTGAAAAAGAGCATTTGAACGTGGAACGGTTCGAAGCGCTGAAAGAACGGTTTGGCGGCGCCCGCTTTACCGCTGCTGAAGAAAAACTGCGCATGATGCGCCTTATTAAAGATGAGCATGAACGGAAGATTTTAAGGGAAGCGGCTGCTTTTGCCGACCTGGCCGTTGAAACGGGCATCCGCGAAATTAAGGAAGGGAAAACCGAACTTGAAATCGTGGCAGCCATTGAATTTGCAATGAAAGAAAAAGGGATTTCAGAAATGAGCTTCGCCACCACCGTCCTCTCAGGTGCGAAGGCGGCTTCCCCGCACGGCGTCCCCGGCCTTGACAAGATCGAAAAAGGGAATTTTGTCCTGTTTGACCTTGGCGTTGTGCATCAAGGCTACTGTTCCGATATTACAAGGACGGTCGCATTCGGGGGGCTTAACGAAGAGCAAACCCGGATTTACGAAACGGTATTAAAAGCGGAAGAAGCGGCCGTTGCGGCAGCAAAACCGGGGGTAAAGGCAAAAGAGCTCGACTTGATTGCACGCCGCATCATTGAAGACGCGGGATACGGCGAATATTTTACACACCGGCTCGGCCACGGCCTCGGGATCAGCATCCACGAATATCCTTCTGTCACCCATACGAATGAGCTGGTGCTTGAAGAAGGGATGGTCTTCACGATCGAACCGGGGATATACGTGCCAGGGGTTGCCGGCGTCCGGATTGAAGATGACGTCTGCATTACAAAAACGGGTGCCGAAGTGCTGACAAAGTACCCGAAAGCCTTGCAGTATGTTTAAAAAAGAAGCACAAGCGGCTTTCATGCTGCTTGTGCTTCTTTTTTTGTTCCGGCAATTCTTGCAGCCGGCTTTTGAAAGCTTATTTTAAAAGCGTTTTCACATCGGTATAGGAGAGCCCGATCGAATCGGCCACCGCTTGATACGTCACATGCCCGTTCAGCGTATTGACCCCTTTTAACAGCGCTTCATTTTCCAAAACCGCTTTCTCATACCCCTTATTGGCAATTTGCACCGCGTACGGCACCGTCACATTGGTAAGGGCAATCGTCGATGTGCGGGCAACCGCGCCCGGAATATTTGCGACTGCATAATGGACGACATCATGCTTGATATAAACCGGATCATCATGTGTCGTGGCACGGTCTGTCGTTTCAAAACTGCCACCCTGGTCAATCGCAATATCCACGACAACAGAGCCCGGCTGCATCGCTTTGATCATCTCTTCCGTTACCAGTTTTGGCGCTTTTGCACCCGGGATCAGAACGGATCCGATGACAAGGTCCGCATCACGCACTGCTTCCGCAATATTGTATGGATTCGACATCAAGGTTGTAATTTTGCTGCCGAAAATGTCATCAAGCTGGCGCAAGCGATCCGGATTCAATTCGACAACGGTCACATCCGCCCCAAGGCCGATCGCGACTTTTGCCGCATTCGTTCCGGCAACCCCGCCGCCGATAATCGTAATCTTGCCTCTTTTGACGCCCGGTACGCCGGAAAGCAGGATCCCTTTTCCACCGTTATTTTTTTCAAGAAACTGTGCGCCAATCTGCGGCGCCATTCTGCCCGCCACCTCGCTCATCGGCGTCAGAAGCGGCAGCGAACGGTTGGCAAGCTGCACGGTTTCATAAGCAATGCCGGTCACTTTCTTTTTCAGCAGTTCTTCCGTAAGCTTTGGTGCTGCAGCAAGATGCAAATATGTAAATAAAATCATGCCTTCACGGAAATAGCGGTACTCGCTTTCGATCGGCTCCTTCACTTTCATAACCATTTCAAAAGACCACGCCTCACGAGCGGTCTCAACGATCCGGGCACCGGCTTTTACATATTCTTCATCACTAAACCCCGATGCAAGGCCCGCATTCTTTTCAATAAAAACTTCATGCCCCGCTTTGGTCAGGGTCACAACGCCGGCCGGGGTCATGGCCACACGGCTTTCATTGTTTTTAATTTCTTTTGGTACGCCAATTCGCATAGAAAGTTCCTCCTCTTGTTCGTGTTTTGCAATCCGTTTTCTTATTATTGTAAGAAAACATATCAAACGGTTGAAAACTTTCTTAAACATCTTTAGTGTAGCAAAAATTCCCTCTTTTTCCTATGCTTTTTTTGCAAATTTCTTATTCGCGCCCGGGAACGGGATAGCGTTTTTATTTTTCCTGGCTTCCGCCCTTTTTGATTAAAAAATAGATCGCCAGGTTTTTTCATTTTTCGCACACAAACCCGGAAAATTCTAGTAAAATAGACATGAAAGGCAGGCAGTTTATAAAGGAGATGAAAGAAGATGGGCACACAATACCGGAATATTTTAGTAGCGGTAGATGGCTCCAAAGAAGCCGACTGGGCTTTTACGAAAGCGGTTGAAATCGCCAAACGGAATGGGGCCGAATTATCGGTTGTCCATGTGGTCGATAACCGAGCACTCGCCACTTTGACCCCGATTGATTCAACGCTCTATGAGCAAAACGAAAAATTTGGGGATGAACTGTTAAGCAATTATAAAGACCGCGCCGCAGAAAAAGGGATCAAAGTCCAGACGATCATCCAGCTCGGCTCTCCAAAACTTCAAATCACAAAAAATGTCGCGCCGAAAGTGCATGCGGATTTAATTGTGTGCGGCGCAACCGGTTTAAACGCGGTGGAAAGGCTCCTGATCGGAAGCGTTTCCGAACATATTGTCCGCACTTCCCCCTGCGATGTGCTTGTCGTGAGAACGCCTAAGGAAGAAGAAGGCAAAGGGGAAAATTAAGCAAAAACCAGCCTTTTACGGGCTGGTTTTTTAACGGCCGCTTTTTTCTGTTAAAAACCGGTATTGATAATATTTCTCCGCAATTTCACAAACCCTTTTAGAAAAATAGTAGTTTGTAAGAGCCCCGATGGCCATCCCGGCCCAGCTGTTTTCTCCCCGCTTTTTCGGCCGGAGCAGCGCCAGAAAAGCGAGTTTGCCGGCATGCCCGATTGCCCCCGGCCACAAATACCGGTGGAATAACTTATCGTTTCCCACATAGAAGCCGGTCTCGCGCGCTTCCAGTTCATCCATCAATTCTTCCCAGAGCGCATATTTCACCATGTCCGGGGCAGCGGCCATCAGCACCATTTTCAGCGCCGCCACGAGTTCGCCGGGCGTTTTTGTTTCAAATCCGTAAGCTGCACCGGTGAGCTGGACCGCCCGGAGATTCACAGCCAGCAGGAAAAACGGATCCGCCGCGGCAAAAACAGCTTTCCCCGTCCCGCTCAATGCTCCTTCGAAGAGTGAGAAACGGCGGTATTTTGCCTGCTGCCGCGCCGCAATAAACCCTGCCTGGTCGATGGTAAGCTTCCTCATATCGGGAATCGTTGCAACAGAACTGTCAAAAAGCCGCCCCGCAGCAAGTATTTTTTCGATTTCATGCCCGTAAGGCAGATTTTCATCGGCAAATGAACAGATTTGAAACAAAACAGCATCTATTTTTTCATGAATATTTTCGAGCGCCTCATCCGGAAAATGGGCAAAGAGCGCATCCAGTTTTTGCTTGCGCCCGTCCCCTTCTTTTCCGGCCGTTTTTAGCTTCTCCGCCCAGTCGTTGATTTCATCCAGTACAATTTTTTCCCTGCCTGTCCATTCCGCCATTTTCAATCCGCTCCCTAACGCTGTTTTACAGCCATTATATCATAAAGTTCATGGACGGCTGTTCGTTTATGCCATGCCAAAGTGACCCTGAAACAATTTATTCGGGCACGGGCAGCAGGAAAGCAAACTGTCGGCGCCAGCCGTTAAGATTCCGCGGTCATGAAGAGAGCCGGACAACATCGCGTGCGATCATCAGCTCTTCGTTTGTCGGGATAACGAGTACTTTTACAGGGGAATGCGGATAATTGATAAACGCTTCCGTCCCGCGGATCTGGTTCAAAGTCGGGTCCCAGTAAATGCCCATAAATTCCAGTCCCGTTAAAATTCTTGCGCGGATGGCATCGCTGTTTTCCCCGATGCCAGCCGTGAAAATAATCGCATCGACGCCGGCCATTTTCGCCGCATACGACCCGATGTATTTATGGATGCGGCTTGCAAAAATGTCAAGCGCCAGTTCAGCCCGCTTGTTCCGCTCGAGTTCCGCCGCCACCTGGATATCGCGCAAATCGCTGGAAACGCCCGAAATGCCGAGAAGCCCGGATTCTTTGTTTAACACTTCGAGCACTTCTTCTGCCGTTTTGCCTGTCTTCTCCATAATAAACGGGATCAGTGCGGGGTCGATATTGCCGGAGCGCGTGCCCATCGTCACGCCGGCCAATGGCGTAAAGCCCATGGACGTATCGATTGACCGGCCGCCCTGGATCGCCGCAATGCTTGCCCCGTTGCCCAAATGGCATGAAATCAGGCGCAGCTGTTCAATTGGCCTGCCGAGCAGCTCAGCGGCACGCATCGCCACATATTTATGGGAAGTGCCATGAAACCCGTATTTGCGGATCCGGTATTTTTCGTAGTATGCATAGGGGAGGCTGTATAAGAAAGCACTTTCCGGCATCGTTTGGTGGAAAGCGGTATCAAACACGGCCACTTGAACCACATCCGGCAGCACGGCACGGAACGCCCGGATCCCCGTTGCGTTCGCCCGGTTATGAAGCGGCGCGAGTTCCGCCAAATCTTCAATTTGCGCGAGCACCTGGTCATTGACGACAGCAGAATCATTGAAAATTTCGCCGCCGTGCACAACCCGGTGGCCCACGCCTTCTATTTCATCCAAAGACCGGATAATGCCGGTTTCCGTTAATTTTTTTAATAAAAACTGCACGGCAATTTCATGGTTCGGAATATCGGTAATTTCCTTCACCCTGTCCCCGTTTACCGTAATGGAAAACAAGGCATCGTTTAACCCGATCCGTTCAATCAGGCCTTTCGTTATAACGCTTTCATTCGGCATCTCAAATAATTGAAATTTTAAGGAGGAGCTCCCCGCATTAATTGCCATAATTTTTGCCATTGCTCGTCTTCCCTTCGCAAAATCAAATGAACCCTTTTATTTTTTTAAAATAGTGATCTCATTTTCTCATTTTGCCATTCTATCCGGTTTTTTTCAACCGGTTTTTGGTTCCGTCTCCCGGGAACATATAAAATGATACCATAAAAAAGCAAACAAATGGGGGCCGGAACGCAATTTCCTGCTTTCCGGCCCCCATTTTTCCCAATTCGTCAAATTTTGCCGCTTTGGATATTTTCTTTGCACCAGACGTCAATCTTTGCCATCAGCTGCCTGAGCGACCTTTCGTTAGACAGGGACGGGAGCGACGCCAGCAGCACTTGTTCCGGTGCTTTTACGTCTTCCGCTTTCTTGCGGATGACAAAAATGCTTTTGGCAGCCTGCTCGTTTTTGAAGATGGTCATCGGCAATTGCAAAATCGCCTGGATATCCGCTTCTTCTTTTAAAAACTGGCGAAGTTTCGGAGCTTCTTTTGTTTCAAATAATCCGTTTGGGATGAGAAAAAACAAAAATCCGCCCGGGCGCGCCGCTCTCAGGCTCTGCTCGATAAACAAATGATGGGCGTACGAATGCCCTTCATCTGCCTTCAGCTTGTAATCCGCGGCGCCCGCATCATTCGGATAGTACCCGACTGGCAAATCGCAAACAACAACATCGACAGGGTCAATGAACAATTGGGACAGGGCATCCTGCGTAAACAGTTCGATTTCATGGTGCAGAAGGTTTGCCCCCGTGTATGCGAGCCGGATCAGCACATCATCGATATCCACGCCGTAAGCGGTGATGTTTTTCCCACTGAGCTGGTTCAAAATGGTCGCAAGCAAATTGCCGGTGCCCACCGCAGGGTCCAAAATTGAAAACGCACTGGTATCTTCTGTAAACTTGCCGATAAAATAGCTCATCAATAGACCGATCGAATCCGGTGTCATTTGATGGTTTGCCTGGACGTTTGCTTTCATCCCCTTCAGAATGGCGAGCTGGTAGGCTTTCCGGATCTGCTCGCGGGTAAAATCCTCGAGGCGGACCGTTCCGTATAGGTTTTCAAGGCGGTTTTCATCATGCGCACCGATCCCATTTTGGCGGATGCTTCCGCTGAATAAGTTTTCCCCGGTCATCGCCACAGCTTCCAGGTACGGAACAGAGAGGCGGTTTTCCAAAATGTGTGCGGATTCGTTTAAAACGTTAAAAAGGGTTTCAACAGGAGAGTCCGACATTCATGCTCCTCCTTCGTATTCTTCTTCCATATAAAATCCCCGATGGAGATCGGGGATTTTATCGCAGTATAGCAAGTGCTCTTCGCTTTTCTTGACGCGAATACCTGTTTTACTCTGCATCTTTTGCGGCTTGCAATGCTTTTTCGTAGTCAGGATGGTTGGTGCCTTCGCTTACATATTCCACATATGTAACCGTATCATTGGAATCTACGACAAATACGGCGCGGGCAAGCAGGCGAAGTTCTTTCATCACAACCCCGTAAGCTTTGCCGAATGACAGGTCGCGGTGGTCGGACAACACTTTTACATGGTCAAGCCCGGATGCCGCACACCATCTTTTTTGCGCAAAAGGCAGGTCACAGGAAAAAGTATAAACGTTGACTTCTTTCCCGAGTTTTGCCGCTTCTTCGTTAAAACGGCGCGTCTGTGCATCACAAACACCGGTATCAATCGACGGGACAACGCTGAAGATGCGGACGCCGCCTTTTGTATCCGAAAATGTCACCTCATTCAAATCATTATCCAGAACCGTAAAGTCCGGTGCCTTATCGCCGACTTTCACTTCTGTCCCTTCCAATGTGACTGGATTACCTTTAAATGTAACCGAAGCCATGAGATACCCTCCTTATTTTTACCGGGGCTTTCAATCCCCCGTTTTTCAACTGTGCTCATACCCTATCATAATGGACAACGAAAAAAATTTCCAATTTAAAACCCGCGAATCATGCGGGTTGTTAAAAATCAAGATCCTGTTTTTGCTGGTTGGCCGGCTGTTGCCCGCCATTTTGGCCGCCTGCATTTTGGCCGTTTTGTTTCAGCATGCCCTGGATTTTTTCGACAACGCCCGGCGCGACATCCATAATTTTTTCAATCAAATGTGTGTTTTGGTCCAGGTGCAGCATTTTCACGCCTTGTGCGCCAACAACCAAAAAGGCAATCGGCATAATCGAGACACCGCCGCCGCTGCCGCCCCCGAAAGGCAGCTCTGCCGGACGGGATTCACCGCTGCCGCCGGATCCGGATGGCCCGTTAAATTGGCTTCCGCCTGCCGCAAACCCAAAACCGACTTTGGATACGGTTAAAATGACGCTTCCATCCGGCGTTTCCACCGGATCCCCGATAATCGTATTTACGTCAATCATTTCTTTTAAATTTTCCATTGCGGCCGTCATCAGGCCTTCAATCGGATGTGAACCCATTGTTGTTTCCTCCTGTCATTCGTTTCTGCCGGGATTTAAGCATGCCGGCCGTTTTCTGATTCGGAAACCGGTTTAAGCGCGATTTCCGCTTTTCCTCCCCGCCAGTATTTCAACACTTTAAATGCGGCCAGTATAGCTTTCCCAATCTGGATTTTCACCATACATTTTAACTGCGTTTCAGAAACCGGATTTTGGAAAAAGGGTGTAACAGAGAGGACAGGATCCGTTTTTACCCGCAGATTTGTGGTTATGAGGCTTAGTATTCCCCCTTTTACCGCCCAAATACTTCCGGCGGCAATTCCCGTCCACGCGGCGTCATGCAGCCCGATTGCTGTATGCCATTCGAATTTTCTCAACTGGACACTGCGGATGAACTTGCCTACAATCGCCTTTAAACCGATGACGCGCTCCGCAATTTGTTTCACATCTTCAATCCGCTGTTCGAGCACATCCGGCGTAATGCTCCTTTCATACTCTGCATGTTTTGTCTCTTTTTCATATACGACGCCGGGTTTTTTCCTGTCCACTTTCACTGCCGGGATTTTCACGGTATAGCGGATGATGCCCCAAACCCTGATTTGAATAAAAATTTTATCATCATCCCGGCGGTGCCCGTATTCAATGAGGACGGACAGGGAAGAGAACCAAAGAACCGCAACGATTGCGGCAATGCCGAGAGCCGCGGACAGCCACCATGTCATTTCCATCATCAGCCTTTTTTGCCATCATTATCGCCAACAGGGCAAAAAAATAAACCTGCCTTTAAGCAGGTTCATAATAAGGATAGACCGGTTCCTGGGAACGTTCATGAATGACGACCGTATCGGCAAACAAATCGTGCACCCCTTGTTTTTTCGGCGTAAATGCAACGATAATATAGATGGCCGAAATGGTGACACAAACATAACGGACGATCCATTCCCGGAATAAAACGGTGCTCCATTTCAGCGGACCGGGATGGTTCACCGGCACAACCCTGAGGCCAAATACCATTTTTCCAAGCGTCTGGCCGAAAAATTTCGTCATCAGGACAAAGTACCCGTAAAATACAACGGCCGATGCCACCGTAATCGGTGCATAAATTTTATCTTCTGTGAGAGACAAGCCGGAAAACCGGAAAATGGGATGGATAACCAGCCACTTCACACTTACTACAACAAGCAGATCAAGCAAATAGGCCCAAAACCGCATCCAGAACCCGGCATAACGGGCCCCGAATAACTCCTCGCGTTTTTGTTCCGTCCCGGGATTCACCGTTTCAGGCATTTGGTTTTCGTTTGAATTCATTCAAGCTCCCCCCTTACTCAGCCCCGGAATACAGGTACATCAGGCGCGGTGCGTTCGATTGCGACAATAAACGTGCAAGCCCCGAGGCTTCTGCTTCTTTGCCGAGCATTTTTTGCGCTGAGGCGGAAAACAGCGACCCAAACCCGCCACTTGATTCATATTCCACAACCTGTGCTTTTCCGAGATGAAGATCTTTTTTCATCGCCGCAATGGTGTCATCCAGGTAACCGTATTTGTCAATCAGATGCAAATCCAGCGCCTGCTTGCCGTCGTATACACGCCCGTCCGCAATTTTGCGCACCTGTTCTTTCGGAATGTGGCGCCCTTCAGAGATGACTTTGACAAAACCGTTATACGAATTGTTCACCATTTTCTGCAGCATTTCTTTTTCGCTCTTCGTCATGTCCCGGTAAGGGCTCATAATGTCTTTATACTCCCCGCTTTTGATGACAGGAAAATCAATGCCGTATTTTTTGGCAAGCTTCCCGTAATTCACGCTTTCCATGATCACCCCGAGCGATCCGGTCAATGTTTCCGGACTTGCGAATATTTTATTGGCCGGCGTTGAAATATAATAAGCGCCGGATGCGCAAGTCGGCCCCATGGACACATAAATTTTCTTCTTCGTATCTTTTTTAATTTCCATCAGATGGTGATGGATTTCTGCCGACTCGGCCACCCCGCCGCCCGGTGAATTAATATGTAAAATGATCCCTTTTACATCGCTGTCTTTTTTCGCCTGATCCAGTTCTTTCAAAAAACTTTGGTGGTTATATTCACCGGTGTCAAGCAGTGATGGTGTCGTGCCGGTATCCTGAATTGTCCCGTTCACATTCAGCACGACGATTTTCTTTGACTCATTCCCATCCTGCAATACATTTTCGGAAACATCCCCTTCCCCAGCTTCCACGGTCTCTTTAAAGATTTTGGAAAAGTTGGTTGATGCCGCCATGCTCGCCAAGTTCACAATAATGGAAACGACGAACAGCCCGCCTGCCAAAGCAAGCGCTCCCCATCTTTTTTTGTTCATGCCAACATTTCATCCTTCCACTTTTTTGGTTTTTCTTTTATTCTACTTGAAGATCCGGGACATTAAAACAAAAAGCCGGGCATTTTTTGAAAAAAAATGCCCGGCTTTTCGTTTCTTATCTATTCCATTCCTGCTGCCTGAGCTCGACACGGCGAATTTTGCCGGAGGCCGTTTTTGGCAATTCCTTGATAAATTCAATTGCACGCGGATATTTGTACGGCGCGGTCAGTTGTTTGACGTGGTTTTGCAGTTCTTTTACAAGACCCGGCACATTCTCGCTGATGCCGTCTTTTAAAACGACAAAAGCTTTCACAATGCTGCCGCGGATTTCGTGCGGGCTTGCAACAACGGCACATTCTTTCACATACGGATGCTTGACAAGGGCATCTTCGACTTCAAACGGTCCGATCGTATAGCCGGAAGAAATAATGATATCATCCCGCCTGCCTTCAAACCAGAAATAACCGTCCTCGTCTTTTCTTGCCCTGTCCCCTGTAATGAAGTAATCGCCGCGGTACTGCTTGGCCGTGCGCTCTGGCTCTTTATAATAGCCTTTAAAAAGCGCAGGCGTGTCTCTATGGACGGCAATATCGCCGGTTTCACCCGGTTTGCACGGCTTCCCGTCATCATTTACGATTTCGACTTCATTCCCGGGAAACGGTTTGCCCATTGAACCCGGGCGCAACGGCGTATCAAGGGAATAACCGACGAGCAGCGTGCTTTCCGTCTGGCCGTAACCGTCGCGGATCGTGATGCCGAAATGGTTTTGGAAAACATCGATGACTTCGCGGTTCAGCGGTTCTCCGGCTGAGACCGCGCTCCTTAAGCTTTTCAGATGATACTGGGACAAATCATCGACTTTTGCCATTAAACGGTATTCAGTCGGTGTGCAGCAGAGCACATTGATTTCATATTCATCTAAAAGGGACAAATATTTTTCAGGGTCAAAACGGCCGTTGTAAACAAACCCGATTGCGCCTGAACCGAGAACGGAAAGGAACGGACTCCACACCCATTTTTGCCATCCCGGTGCGGCCGTCGCCCAAACACGGTCGCCTTCTTGAATGCCAAGCCAGTTCGGGGCAGCCGTGCGCAAATGGGCATATCCCCAGCTGTGCGTATGGATAACGCCTTTCGGATTGCCGGTTGTCCCGGAAGTATAGGACAAAATGGCGATATCATCTTTTGACGTTTTGAAGATTTCCAGTTCACAAGGGGCTGCTTTTTTCTTTTCATCCAGGAACGCCCATCCCTGTTCCGGTTCTCCAATCACGAATTTTTCCAAATTTTCAATACCACGTACATCTCTAAACTGTGCAGTGCATGAATAATGGGCGACAACGCCTTTTACATCCCCTGCTTCGATCCGGTAGTCAAGGTCTTTTGTCCGCAGCATTTCCGATGCCGGCAAAAGAACGATGCCGCATTTCATTGCAGCGAGATATACTTCGTATGCTTCTACAATACGCGGAACCATGACAAGTATGGTATCTCCCTTTTTCAGCCCGCTTTCCAAAAAGACATGGCCGGTCCGGTTTGCATTTTCAATTAATTCTTTATATGTGACTTCTCTGTGCATGCCTTCTTTGTCTTCCCAAATCAGCGCAACTTTGTGCGGGTCCCGGGCATATTTCTCAATTTCTTCGGCTATATTGTATGTTTGTGGCGCAATCAGGTCACTACGACGCAAGCGAATCGCCTCCAGAATTTTTTAGTACCTCATTATTATACCTGATATTAAAAAAATATGATACAAATTTACGCCAAAAACAAGTAGAAGCGGACCCGATTCAGGCCCGCTTCTCTATCCATTCTTCATTCAGTTATCGGGAAGTACCGCCTAATTGTTGTTCAGCCATCGAAACAAGGCGTTTCGTGATTTCGCCGCCGACAGACCCGTTTGCGCGGGAAGTCGTATCAGCACCAAGGTTTACGCCAAATTCCTGAGCGATTTCGTATTTCATTTGGTCCAGTGCTTGTTCAGCACCGCTTACAAGCAATTGGTTGCTGTTGTTGCTTTGTGCCATGTGTCTCACCTCCTTGTGAGTATAGATTGCGCATAAACACATGGCATCATGTTGTAAGTTTATTGGCGGTGCTGCCAATTACTGGATTTTATAACAGCTCAGAAAAATCTTCTTCCTGCGCCGTTTCATTTGGTGTAATAAAGACGTCCTCCGTATTTTGCACCGCTTCTTCAATCAATGGTTCCAGGTCGAGGCGGCTTTCGTAAAGACGCGCAAGCTCGAGTTTCGGCCGTGTTTTCGGCGAAGGCGGCGTGAAAATCGTGCAGCAGTCTTCATACGGAAGGCTTGAGATGTCGTATGTGCCGATTTTTTGGGCAATATCAATAATGTCCAGCTTATCCATCGAAACAAGCGGCCGCAACACTGGTGTCGTTGTGACATCATTGATTGCAACCATGCTGTCGAGCGTCTGGCTGGCAACCTGGCCGAGGCTTTCGCCGGTTACAATCGCAAGCCCGTTATGAATTTTACGGAGCCGGTCGGTAATCTCAAGCATCACCCTTCTCTGCACGGTCATCGAATAGCCTTCCGGAACCCCTTTATGGATCGTTTCCTGGATTTTTGTAAAGGGGACAATATGCACTTTCATGGAGCCGCTGTAGGCGGAAATTTTTTGCGCAAGGTCAAGCGCTTTTTGCTTTGCACGCGGGCTTGTAAACGGCGGGCTGTGGAAATGGACCGCTTCCACTTTCACGCCGCGTTTCATCGCGAGGTATCCTGCAACCGGGCTGTCAATACCACCCGAAAGCATGAGCATCGCTTTGCCGGATGCACCGACCGGAAGCCCGCCGGATCCTTTTATCACTTCAGTGGACAAATAAACGCCGTTTTTCCGGACATCCACAAGCAGCTCGATATCCGGCTGTTTTACATTGACTTGAATGCCGTCCAGTTGCTTTAAAATATAGCCGCCGACGAGATGGTTCAAATCATTCGAATTGTATTCAAATGTTTTATCGCCGCGGCGGGCTGACACTTTGAAGGTTTTGCCTTTCGCAAAATTTTGCCGGACGAGTTCGAGCCCCGCCTGCTCGATGTCTTCGAGCTGTTTCCGGGTGCGGACGGCCGGGCTGAACGACTGAATCCCGAAGATCGATTTTAAAATGTCGATGACTTGCCCGCCATCTGCGCCATGTAAAAGCACGTACATGCGGTCGTACAGTGCCTGAACTTCAATGCCGGGAAAAGGCCTGAGCGCTTTTTTGACATTGTCTTTTAAATGGCGGATAAAAAACTGGCGGTTATGCCCTTTTGTCGAAAGTTCCCCGTAACGGATTAAAATGCGGTCATAGTTCATTGATTTCTCCCCAACACTTGTTGTAAATTTGTGGTTGTTTGCCTTAATATGCGGATAAAACGTTCCGCTTCTTCCATTGTATTTTCATAAGAAAGGCTCACACGCACCGCCCATTCGGCTTCGTCTTCGGAAACCCCCATGGCAAGAAGCGTGCGGCTCAGTTCCCGCGTTTTAGAAGAACAGGCGCTTGTTGTTGAAATATAAATGCCTTCCTCTTCAAGCGCGTGCACGAGCACTTCACCGCGGATGCCGCGGACGGAAAAATTCAGGATGTGCGGTGCTGAAACAGCCGGATTGGTATGGACGGTTACAGCAGGCATCTCCTGAAGTTTTTCGATCAGGGCATCCCGGATACGGGCCGTTCTTTCTGCCGCCCCTGCTTCAAATTTTTCATGGATCAGGCGGAGCGCTTTGCCGGCTGCAACGATTCCGCCTGTATTTTCGGTGCCGCTGCGCAAGCCGCTCTCCTGGTGCCCGCCGGTTAAAAGCGGCGACAGGCGGAGATTTGCCCGTTTATATAATATCCCGGTTCCCTTTAAGCCATGGCATTTATGCGCGGAAACCGTGCAAAGATCGATGCCGGCCTCACGCAGGGAAAGCGGGACTTTTCCGCAGCCCTGGACATCGTCTGTATGGAACAGGATTTTCGGGTAATGTTTCAGAAGCTGTCCGATTTCTTCCACCGGCTGCACTGTTCCGACTTCGTTATTCACATGCATCACGGAAACAAGAATCGTTTCATCCGTGATGGCCTGTTTTAAATCGTCCAGTTTGATCCTTCCGCTCTTGTCAACCGGCAAATACGTGACGCGAAAGCCCCATTCTTCCAGCTGCCGGCACGTTTCAAAAACAGATGCGTGTTCAACAGCCGTCGTAATGATATGGCGCCCCCTTGAACGGTATGCGAGGGCTGTCCCTTTAATGGCCAGATTATTGCCTTCCGTGCCGCCGGATGTGAAAAAAATTTCGTTCTCGTCTGCGCCGAGAATACCTGCAATTTGCCGTCTTGCCTGCGTGAGAAGTTTCTCTGTACGCGCGCCGAGGCTGTGCAGGGAAGAGGGATTTGCAAAATAGTTTTCCGATGTTTTCACAAAAGCATCCAGCACTTCCGGATAAGGCTTCGTTGTGGCACTGTTGTCAAAGTAAATCATTTGAACACCCTCTGTTGGCATAAAATTGGATCCAAACCTGCATCATTGCTTAATATACCATGCCGGATACCGAACCTACAACCGATATACTCCCGTTATGCAACACCCATTCCGGTCTCCCTGCCGCTTTTTTGCGGCACCGGCTTTAATCTTCAAAATGGGGTGGTAATGGTCCTGCGCCTTCCGCCCGTGCGTGGTTAACCCGTTCAGGCAGAAATGCGTCGCTTAAGGCTCAAAGGTCTTCACCCGTACCTGTTTACCAGGCTAAAGAACCCGGCGTCAAAACGAATGCGTGCGTCCGGCTGAAAGGCATGGAAAAAAGCAAACGAAAAAAACGGGGAGCGCTCCGTATTTTTTCCGTTTGCTTTAAAGTAATTCTTCCGTTTCCAGCATTTTTTCAATTTTTTTCAATGCACCAGGCTCAACCGCCTCCACTGTCGTTGCGGCTTCTTCAAGCGCCTTCTCATAATCATAGCGCCGGAAAGCTACTTCTGCGCGCTCCAGCCCGTCCGCCACTTTCTTATATTTAGCACGGTAACGGTTGCCGTATTGAATCACTTTTTCAGCAAGCTGAACATTTTCCAATAAAGCTTTCGTGCTTTTTTCAAAGTTTCCGACTGCCTGTTCCGCCTCCAGCAGATGGTGGTTGACCCTCTCCATGTTTAGCGGCGTGGCATGGAGGCTGTCGGCAGTATCACGAATCGCGTTCCAGGCCGCTTCATACAGGCTGCGGTACGAGTCCGGCAGCCCGGGGATATTGCTTCTTTCGACAAGGCGGCGCATATCCTGGATTTTCCGCTTCAATCCCGCGATCTTCGCGCGTGCCTCCATTTCTTCCTTCCGCAGGTTCTGCAGAAATTCGTTAAACGTCTTCTGGTCATCCTGCAGTTTTTCAATCTGCCCTTCCATTTCTTTGAGCTGTTCGCTTAACACGGTATAAATCGTTTCGTTTTCGGGAATTTTTACTTCAAGGACCGCCAAACGCGCGGCCAGTTTCTCCAACTGTTTATCGAGTTCAGCAGGAACGGCCATGTTTTCCTCATGCAGTTGGTATGTCTTTTGCACGGATTCTGTTTCTGTTGTGAGGCGCTTGTTTTCTTCCCGTACTTCATCCAGCATATCCTTCACTTCGCGGAAATGCTTGAGCACATAGTTTTTTGCGTACGCTTCTTTTTCTAAAACATCGTAAATCGTTTCTATTCTTTCCTTGATTTCCCGGATGCCTTCCTCGACATCCGCTGTGTCAGCCTGTTCAAGTTGTTTCCGGTAAGCCGATAGCTTTTCTGTAAGCTCCTTCATTTCTTCATCAAACTGCAGGTGATCGAGCGCAAAGCCTTGTGCAGCCATTTCTTTGTAGCCCTCTTTCAATTCAGCAAACTGCATCGGCAAAAGCGATTCCGTTTCCGCCAGCAAATCCGGAATTTTTCCGGCATCCTCCTGCAATGTTTCTGTTTCAGTTTTCAGTTCATCGGCTAATTTCTTTGCCTCCAAATAGTTCCCGGCTTCCGTCAATTCATGGTAACGGACAAATTTCTCCGCCAGGCTGTCCACTCTCAGGTCGAGGCTTTTAATGGCTTTTCCGAATGTATGGCGCCGTGTCAGAAGCTGTTTCTTCAAGTCTTTGAAGATTTTCCCGAGTTCTTCCACTTCTTTCCGGGATTCTTTCTCGGCATCCATCAGTTCATTGACGCCGTCCAGTATATCTTTTATTTTTTGTTCCGCAGTTTGAAGAATCGCCTCTGCTTCCGCCTGTACGGCCTTCGCCTTTTTGAAACGGTATTTGTCAGTGTGCTCCTCGATTTCAAAGAGCTTATCTTCCACTGCCGGCAGTTCCTCGTTTAAAAGGTCCTCCCAGTCTTTGCGCCAGCCTTCAAATAAACTTTCCGCCTCCCCGCCCATATTGAGCCGTTTGACTTTTCCCAGCTCATCGGTGACAGGCCGGTTCATGATTTCAATTTTCCATGCTTCAAGCTTGTCAATCTCTTTGTAAAACTGCCTCCTGATAAAAAAACCGCAAGTCAATAAAACCAGCAATAAAAGAATAGCGCCAATGATGCCATACATCATAAACTTGAAAGCCTCCCGTTCGTCCACAAATCAAACCTTAATATCCGCTCATTATGTATGTATGAATACCGGAACAATCCTTCCCGATACCCACAGGCATGTATGTTTATTTTTATTCTATGATACCATGTAATGACAATATTTGACTATGAAATTCGAGATTTTTCGATTCATTTTGGGGAAGGTTTTTTCCGTACCCACAATAAAAAAAGCCGGCGCTTATTTTTTGCACGTCGGCGGGCTTTTTCGGAAAGCTGCCGGCATTTTAAAAACAGCCAGCCCGCTCCGGCCATTAAAAAGCGGTTTCAAGCAGCAGCGGTTCCGGCTGCGCCCCCGCGTTTTGCCGGATGCTGTCCAGCCATTCGGCAACCGATTTGCCGTATTTTTCGGCAAAATACGGCTCTTCCGGCTGCATGCCCCATACTTCGCGGATATACTGGCTGTTTAAATACGGCATCGACAGCATGCTTTTCAGCTGGATCATGAGAAAGTTCAGTTTGCCCGCCTGGATTCCGGGACCGCACCAGGCTTTGACGAGCTTTTTTAATAAATAACGCTCTTTCATGAAGTAAGTGGACAAAATTTCGCGGACAATTTGCGAATCAATGGTGACTTCCCGCCATACAAATCTGGACAGCAGGTGGTTTTCGCTTTGAAAGTGCAGGATGCGGAAGGCCGCCCGTTTTAATCCATCCTCCGAAAGATTTTGCACTTCTTCTTCAAGGCAGGCAATATACGGTTCAAAAAAGCGGATAAAACACGCTTCCAATAGCCCCTGTTTGCCGTTAAAGTAATAGGAAATATTGGCCGAATTGACTTTTGCGGAAGCCGCAATCGCCCTGATTGTTGTTCCTTTATAGCCCTTCGTATGAAATAAAGCAATCGCCGTATTAAATATTTTTTCTTTTGTTTCACTGCTGTTTCCGTCCATTTGTTCCACCCTTTCCTCTTTTTTGCTTGCCGGGCTTCCCCTTTTGTGTTAAAAATATTCTATTCCGTACTATTCCATATGCCGGGCCGGGGTTCCTTTAAAAACTTTCCGACAAAATCCCGCCCCGTTTTTAAAAAATTTGCTGATGTAAGGATGATGGCGATGTTTCATGCAGAAAATCCCCAGGGAACGAAGAAAGAAAAGTATGATCTTGTCGTAAAACAGCTGATCGCGCTCACAGAAGACGAACCGGATAAAATTGCCAATTTAAGCAATGCTGCAGCGCTGTTAAACCAGTTTCTTGACCGGGTGAACTGGGTCGGGTTTTATTTCGCAAGCGGGGATGAACTCGTCCTCGGGCCGTTCCAAGGTTTGCCAGCTTGTGTACGGCTTCCGTATGGAAAAGGGGTGTGCGGGACAGCCTGGAAAGAAAAACGGGTGCTCCGGGTCGCCGATGTGCAGCAGTTTTCGGGCCATATTGCCTGTGACGCCGCTTCCCAATCCGAAATTGTCGTCCCGCTGATGAAAAACGGTGAAGTGATCGGCGTTTTGGATATCGACAGCCCGGAAAAAAATCGATTTGATGCAGAAGATGAAGCGGGACTGGCAGCTTTTGCCGCAGCGCTGGAAAAAGTGCTGTAAGGCCGGTTTCGCAGGTTGATAAATAAGGAGATAAAAGCATGCCGAGTCCCAAAGGCCGGACGAACTTGGCAGGCAGCAAGGATTAAGCGGCCTGAAGCAGATATTAAAACCATAACCGAATGGATAAAAAATGCCCCCATTGCCGGATCAGGCAATGGGGGTTTTTTAAGGCGGCTGTACAAAAGCAATCAGCTGCAGTGCGCCCTTAATTGGCTTTCATTTCCATATCGCTGATGACCACCTGGTTTTTTCCGAGGCTTTTCGCATGATACAATCCGGCGTCTGCCCTGTTAAAAAGCGATTCCACCGTTTCATTCATCTCTTTATTCCAGTACGACACCCCGCACGAAATGGTAACCGGAGGATTTGTATTTTTCTCAACAGCCGCAAGCACCCTTTTGGCGACCTGCACCCCTGTTTGAAGCGGCACGCCGGGAAGATAAATCGCCATCTCCTCTCCGCCCCATCTTGCTCCGATATCGGTTGAACGAATGTTTTCTTTGATCAGCTTTGCAACCTGGATCAAAATTTCATCCCCGACTTGATGGCCGTATGTGTCATTGACTTTTTTAAAGTCGTCAATATCGAGCAAAATCAGCGTGCCCTGCTCATCTTCACCGATAGAAGTTTCCATCCGGCTGTTCAAGTAATTTTTGGCAAACAGCTGGGTAAGATGGTCGGTGATCACCATTTTTTCAAGCCGCTCGCGAAGCATGGAGTTGGTTAAGGCCATGCCCGATTGATAAATAAGCGACTGAAAAAGTTTGAACCTGTCAAAAGAAAAATGGTAAGGCGCTTCATGAAGAACAAGGCAGAACCCCTTTAAATCATCTTCCTGGATAATCGGGACAGCCATCAGCGAAGAAAAGCAATAGTTTCTGCCGGGAAAACGCTGGTTTAAGTTGCTGATAAACAGGGATTCTTTCGTATCAGCAAAAGAACGGTTTGCAAAATCAAGATACCGGATGCCTTCCTTTTCTTCAAAAATGGGGCTGCTGCCTTCAAGCAGGTCCATTTTTCCATTCTCCATCATCACGAACCCGATTGCCTGGGTATCAAATGAACTGGAGATCTGCTCCATTAAAAAATCGACGGTTTCTTTTAAATTCGCGCTTTTATTTAACTGGCGGGAAACCGAATTGATCAGGCGGAGTTCTTCAATGGACTGCATCGACTGCTGGTACAGCTTGGCATTCTCAAGCGCACTTCCCGCCGTATTGGCGAGCAGGCTGATAAATTCCAGATCGCTGCGGTTAAATTCATAGTTGGCAAAAGTGATGACCTGCAACACGCCGTACACGCCCTGCTTTCCCCTTAGCGGCGCATAAAGCATCGTTTCGTTTGTCCGCCATACCGTGGCAAGATGGACCTGGCCGTTTACATATGATTCGAGCGCCATTTCGTCGACCGCATCATATTGCAGCGATTTGATCGGCAAATCAAGATTGTGGTGATAATCGTCCGACAGCATTAAGGTGTATTCAAAAACCGGATACAGCCTTTTCAGCGTGTAAATGATTTCTGCAAGGATCGTATCCGTATCCATGGAAGAATGGAATTTTCCGGTCACTTGGAATAATTCGATGTAACGCTTTCTGTCGGCTTCGACAACAGACAACTCATACTTCAGCTGCAGGAAGTTCCGGCTTTCCCTGACAAACGCCTGCAAATCCGCGTCAGACAGCTCCCCGAACATCCTGTTTGGAATGGAAAGAAGCAGGCAGCCATCCTCCATGTTTTTTTCCGGAATAAAAAAAGCAATGTTAAACTGTTTTAAATAAGGATCCTTTTGCAGTTTCCCATTTGTGACAACCTGGGAGGCTGTTTTTAAAGCTTTAATTTTTCCGGATGGCACGACAAGTTCGACGTCATGCCGGAAAGGATTGTAAAAGCCGCATATTTTGTAAAACTTTGTGTTCTCGCTGTCCGGCTTATAATACACGATATGATCAGCGCTGAGCACTTCTGCCACGACCGCCACCCAGTCATCCAGGCTACTTGCTGTCTCAAGATTCATTAAATCCAGTAAACGGGACTTATAATATAGGATTAAATGATTTTCTTTCTTTTCCATTTCCTAATCACCCTGACCCTGTTTCCGTATAAAAGCGAAAAACGCATAAAAAGCGCGAGCCTTGAAAATGAAGAATATTAAAACAAAAAACTGCACGGGAGACGTAAAAATGTTAAAAACCGGTCAAATTAATACCATTATAATGCAAAAGAACTATAAATGTACAGTCTGCCTAACCGATATACTGTATATATTGTGTCTTAAGTCCTGTTATGAAGCCGTGCGAACGGGATGTGAAAATTTTTTGTCGCAACACAGACCAATTTGCCAGCTCTGAGGAGTAAAAATTTTTCGTGATAATTTAACTATTCCCCCCCCAAAAATGCGGCTAAATATGTAATAATTTAAATAATTAGAGCTTGCTGGACGAATATTTTGGCATGGCTTAGTGACAAGTCGAATACAAGCTAAAATTTGATTCGTTCAGCAAGCCCTAATTAAACTTGGCTGTTTTGAGGGGGTTTTTATTTTGGTTACTAGAAAAGAAAAAAGAAATCGTGAAAAAGAAGCAAATTATTTTTTCGAGTTCCTTAAAATTCAGAAGCATTTTTTCAAAGACCTGATGAATAACCTAAAAAAGGTAGCAGACCACCGACATCAAAGCTATATCACTTATGGTCCAGAGGTCCTTTTATTTACGATGATGTTGAAAAATATGACCGGCCTAAAATCCATGAGAAACATGAGTGAGCGTTTTAATAAAGAAGAATGTATTAAAAATGTAGGGAAGGTGTTAGGCTTAGATTCTCTTGAAGAACTTCCACATTATGATACAATTAACGACTTTTTATCTGGCTTAGATGTAAATGAATTAGAAAAAATTAGAACGTATATGATTAAAGAATTATTGAAAAAAAGGTCTCTCGAGTCTTATCGAATTGAAGGAAAGTACTGGGGTGTCATCATTGATGGAACTGGATTACACACCTTTCATAAGAAACATTGTAAACACTGCCTGAGACGGGCATATACAAATAAAGAAACAGGAGAAACGAACGTACTTTATATGCACCATGTACTTGAAGCCAAGCTTGTCGTGGGGGATATGGTCTTCAGTATTGCCTCCGAATTTATCGAAAATGAATCAGAAAATGTTTCTAAGCAAGATTGTGAATTAAAAGCCTTCGACAGGCTGGCAAAGAAAATAAAAAAAATATTTAAAAGACTACCGATTTGTATCTTGGGAGATAGTCTCTATGCATGTGAAACGGTATTTAATCTGTGCAGGGCGCACAAATGGAAATATATATGCAGATTTAAGGAAGGGAGAATTAAAAGTATCTCGACGGAGTTTAAGGCAATAAAAGAGCTGGAACAAAGTAAGGATCAGAATTCATTAGTTTGGGTGAATGATATTGCCTACAAAGACAGAACGGTCAATCTGATGGAGGCCACAATGAAAACAGAGGATGGGAAATCGAAAGAGTATGTATTTATAACGGATATTAAAATCACGAAAAAGAACGTGGAACGACTCATCGCTGCAGGAAGAAGCCGCTGGAAGATTGAAAATCAAGGATTTAACGAACAAAAAAATAATCGTTACAATATAGAACATGCCAATAGCCAAAACTACACAGCCATGAAAAATCATTATTTATTAGTTCAAATAACAGATATTATTAGACAGCTGTTTGAAAAAGGTTCGTCAATCTTAAAAGCACTCAAAAAAACGGCAAAAGAAAAATCCTCAAATCTGTTGGAATCGTTTCGGACACGCATTTTAACAGACGAGGATTTCACCCATTTAAGTAAGCCAATACAAGTAAGGTTTACTTAATGGTTATATTATAGCAAAGGATGTGATGTAAAAAAAGGTTTTTTTGAAGTTATCCACAATTTTAAAAAAGAAATTTGCAAATTCGGCTCTTTTTGACTTTGAAAGCAGAAAAAATAGATGGAAAAATTTTCTAAATGTGGATAAGTCATTTTATCATAAAACATCTAAAAATTGATGAATTTACTCTTCAGAACTGCCAATTTGCATTTGTTGTTGACTTTTTATCTTTGAAAACATATAATCAACGTTGTGTAAAATAATGCAGCCTTATTGGACGGCTTTGTGTTTGTATTTTGTTCCTTGCCTGAATGCAAGGTGTATCGTGTAACCCTCTGCTGCTGGGGCGATGGTACATGAAAACAAAATACGCATGAAGAAGTGTCCATGATATCTGTTTTTATTTTACAACAAAATAAAAACAAAGGAGGAGTCTTTCATGGCTCGTTATACAGGTCCAAGCTGGAAATTGTCCCGCCGTCTCGGGATTTCTTTAAGCGGTACCGGAAAAGAATTGGAGAAGCGTCCTTATGCACCTGGACAGCACGGCCCGAATCAGCGCAGAAAATTGTCTGAATATGGCTTGCAATTACAGGAAAAACAAAAGCTTCGCCATATGTACGGCTTAAATGAACGCCAATTCCACAACACTTTCCTGAAAGCTGGCAAAATGCAAGGGAAACACGGTGAAAATTTCATGGTTCTTTTGGAATCACGCCTTGATAACCTTGTTTACCGTCTCGGTTTGGCTCGCACACGCCGCCAAGCACGCCAGCTCGTAAACCATGGGCATATTCTTGTTGACGGCAAACGCGTCGATATCCCGTCTTACCGTGTAGAACCGGGGCAAACGATCGGCGTACGCGAAAAATCCCGCAACCTTGATGTTATCAAAGAAGCGATCGAAACAACGACATTCGTTCCGGATTACCTTTCTTTTGATGCAGACAAGCTTGAAGGGACTTACAGCCGCCTCCCTGAACGCTCGGAACTGCCGGCTGAAATTAACGAATCGTTAATCGTTGAGTTCTATTCAAGATAATAGGTGGCAATCTAACCGGTTTGTCTAACCGTGATAAGGCCCTGAAAAACTTGTTTTACCAAGTTTTTCAGGGCCTTTTATGTGTCTGAATTCCAGTGACGAGCGGGAAAATCCA
The DNA here is from genome assembly GCF_025905465.1 of Weizmannia sp. WK01. NCBI lineage: Bacteria > Bacillati > Bacillota > Bacilli > Caryophanales > Bacillaceae > Heyndrickxia > Weizmannia sp. WK01. Next base: position 2,410,392 of record NZ_CP109616.1, read on the forward strand.
CGGATAAGTCTGCACCAATCATTAGCAATACATCGGGGGCATAATGATTACAAAAAATCAAATTTTTTCAACGTTTTAGTTGATCTCACAGGGATCTTGAGATAAATTAAATATAACATTAATGTGAAGTTAACATATAGATTAATAATACTTTTAAGCCAAAAGGAATCGTAAAAATTGTAAAGTGACAAACTCGTTACAAAAATAATATATCAAAAAAGAAGAAGAGATAAATTTAAGTGAGGGGTCATTCAATGATTAAAACTGAGCGTGCTTATAAAGAAGCTGTAGAAAAGCTAAAACAAGACAGGGAATTTATTGAGTCAGAGAAGTTGAGATTTAAAGATTTGGGGCTCACCCAAGAACAAATTGATCTCGCCATCCAACCTTATATGTCTTTTCACGAACAACTCAAAGAAGAAGTGGACTATTATGAAAGAATCAAGCGGGGAGAGTTCGACACTGTCATTAATTTACGGAACATCGGCAGAACTTTAATTGCATACAGAATATATATTGGCATGTCCCAAGCCGAATTGACAGAGAAACTGGGAGTGGCCCCGTCTCAAGTATCAAGGGATGAAAGAAATGAATACTATGGCGCTACGATTGAACGTATACGTGATGTAATGGAAGCAATGAACATGTTTTCGATTACAAAAATTGAACCGAAAGAAGTCCAATATGCATAATTGGGTTGGTCCAAACTGGAAAGTCCTTAACCGTGCGGGAAAATAAAAAAAGAGGAGTCCGTGCCATTGGTTTTCACCGTTGTGGCACAATTTACTGATAGCTTGCCCATGCCGGGTTAGGCACGGCGCGGCCGGGATAGAAATACAAATCAACAAAATGAAATAGAAAAGGCCGCCCGGGGCACGGTTGCTTTGCGGAGCGGCCTTTTTCTTACCTCTTCCTTTTGCGTCGCCACAGCATGAAAAGCGAAGCGGTCAGGGCAGCGGTGAGAAGCGGTTCTTTTTTCAATTTATTATCTTTTGTATACAGTGCATCCTTTACAATCAGGTTCACATTTTGCGGGCGTTCGGCAAGGCGCCGCATATAATAGCCGAACCAGTCATTTCCGAACGGCATGTACGTCGTGAAATGGTATTTTTTCGCCAGTTCATACTGCATCTCCTGGCGAAATCCGTACAGCATCTGAAACTCAAACCGGCTGTGCGGGATTTGGTTTTCTTCAATAAATGCTTCCAGTTCGCGAATGATGTGGTGGTCATGGGTGGCAATGGACGTATATGCCTCGCCGAGCAGCCGTTTTTTTACAAGCTTTACATAGTTCCGGTCAATTTCCGCTTTTGACTGAAAAGCGGCTGTCTCGCTTTCTTTGTAAGCGCCCTTTACAATCCTGAGCCGGACATCCTTCAGTTCATCCATAACCGCTTCGGCGTTGCGCAAATACGCCTGGATGACTGTCCCGACATTTTGGTACGTTTCAAGCAGGGTTTTCAACACCTCTATTGTAGCATGAAAATGGGTATAATCTTCCATGTCAATATTGATAAAAATCCCGTATGCTGCTGCACGCGTCAAAATGTCTTCCATATTTTGCAGGCAGAACGCACGGTCAATATCAAGCCCGAGCTGGGTCAGTTTCACCGAGATATGGCAATCCAGGTTCTCCTCATGAATCCTGTCCAGCATTTGCAGAATGCGCTGTTTCGCCGACTCCGCTTCCGCTTTTTCAGATACGAATTCGCCCAGATTGTCAACGGTACAGCTGATTCCACGGGCATTCATTTCCCGGATGGTCCGGGTGACGGAATCAATATCCGTCCCCGCCACAAATTTTTCAGCACCGAACCGGAAACCCCATTTTTGTGCACTTTTATTTAAAAACCTGCTGTTTGAAAGGCCGATGAAAAAATCTCTCGTCAAATTCGCCATACGCCTTTCCTCCCGTTAAAACATTTCCGATACAGATTTTGCTTCCATAAACAGCTTCAAATAATCCGGGCCGCCCGCTTTCGAATCGGTGCCGGACATTTTAAAACCGCCGAACGGCTGGTAACCGACAACGGCCGCCGTGCATCCCCGGTTAAAATACAGGTTGCCGACATGGAATTCGTACCGGGCGCGTTCCAAATGCTCCCTGTTTTTCGAAATGACGGCGCCTGTCAGTCCGTATTCCGTATTATTGGCAATTTCAAGCAGTTCGTCAAAATCTTTTCCTTTCGCAAAAGCGACAACCGGCCCGAAAATTTCTTCCTGCATGATCCGTGCCTTTGGATATACATCTTTAAAAATCGTCGGGTAAACGAAAAATCCTTTTTCGCCATTCGTTTCCCCACCGAAGACAAGTTCGCCTTCTTCTTTGCCGATTTCTATATAACTTTTAATCTTGTTAAACTGCTTTTCGTTAATGACTGCACCCATATACACATTTTCTTCGGACGGGTCGCCGACGGTTACGTTTTTCGCAAGGGCAATCGCCTTTTCGAGCACTTCTTCATACACGTCTTCATGCACGACTGCCCGCGAGCAGGCTGAACATTTCTGGCCGGAAAAACCGAATGCCGACTGGACAATCGCATCTGCAGCAAGATCGAGATCCGCTTCTTTATCAACAATAATCGTATCCTTTCCGCCCATTTCAGCGACAACCCGTTTTAAAAAGTGCTGGCCCTTCTGCACTTTCGCAGCCCGTTCATAAATGCGCAGGCCCGTTGCTTTGGAACCCGTAAAGTTAATCCAATGGGTGGAAGGATGATCCACCAGATAATCGCCGATTTCCGCCGGATCGCCTGGCACAAACTGGAGCACGCCCTTTGGAACCCCCGCTTCTTCCAAAATTTCAACGAGTTTGTATGCAATCACAGGCGTGCTTTCCGAAGGCTTCAGCAAAACCGGGTTCCCGGCAACAAGCGGGGCAACCGTCGTGCCGCAAACAATGGCGAAAGCGAAATTCCACGGTGGAATCGTTACCCCCGGTCCCATCGGCTGATAAAAATAAGTATTGTGCTCATTTTCACGCTGTGCCATTTCCTGCCCCTTTGCAAGCTCGAGCATCTGGCGGCCGTAGTATTCCAAAAAGTCGATTCCTTCCGCCGTATCCCCGTCCGCCTGGCTCCACGGCTTGCCGGCATCAAATACAAGCCACGCCGACAGCTCATGTTTGCGGCGGCGCGCAATCGCAGCGGCTTTGAACAACACATTCGCCCGCGTTTCAGGTGCCATTTTCCGCCAGCTGCGAAATGCCTCATTGGCACCTTCGAAAGCTTTGTCAACCAGTGCTTTCGATGCTTTCGAAACTTTCCCGACAACCTGTTCTTTATTCGCAGGATTGACGGATACGAGCTTATCCTCCGTAAAAATCCGTTCTCCGTTTATAACAAGCGGGTACTCCTTTCCGAGTTCCGCACGCACTTTTTCAAGTGCCGCTTCAAACGCCTGTACGTTCTCAGGCTGGTTAAAATCCGTTAATGGTTCATGTTTAAAAGGCAAGACCAATGAAAAAACCTCCTTCATCCTCGTTCTGACTTATTACCATGCAAAAAGCATGCCAACTGCTGCAACATCCCCTTTTGCTTTGTATTTGTAAAAAAATAAACCGTTTTCTATGTACAATATATTTACATAATTGTAAATCAAATGTACAATACCTTTACACGACAAAGGGGAGGAGGAGGGAAATGGCAAATGAACTGTCTTATTTGCAGTCGGTATTATCAGCGGAAAATGATGCGATTACGATTGTAAACGAAAAAAAGGAAGTCATTTATTGGAACGATGCCGCCGTCCGGACTTACAATATTCCAAAAGAAATGATCTTAACCAAAAAAATTACCGATTTTTTTCGTGATGATGATTTAATGGTGCTCAAAGTGTTGCGGACAAAAGCCCGTATTACCGATCAGTATCACCGGCCCCGCCCTGACAAGCATGTTGTTGTGAACGCCCGGCCCATTTTTGATAACAGCGGCAGTCTGATCGGCGCGGTATCCGTGGAACGCGATATCACCCAGATTGTCAGGCTGAACGACAATCTCGTCTCCACTTCTATTGAGCTGAATGAATTGCGCCAAAAAATGTACACAAGCTATGAAGAAACGCCTTTTTCCAAATTAAAAGGGAAAAGCCGCGTGCTCCGGAATACGATCCAAATTGCGGCGAAAGCGGCGAAAACGGATGCCGTCACGCTTATTCTCGGCGAGTCCGGCACAGGGAAAGAGATATGCGCGCGCGCCATCCATGAAGCAAGTGCGCGGAAAAACGGCCCTTTTATTCCGGTGAACTGCGGCTCGATTCCTTCTGCCTTGTTTGAAAGCGAATTATTCGGCTATGAACCAGGCACCTTTACGGGTGCGGAGAAAAAAGGAAAAGCCGGAAAAATTGAAGAAGCGGACGGAGGTACGCTGTTTTTGGACGAAATCGGCGAACTGCCGCTCGATATGCAGGTGAAATTGCTACGCGTGCTGCAGGAAAAAGTGATTTACCGCATTGGCGACGCTTCGGGCAGGAAAATCAATGTCCGCTTTATTGCCGCCACAAACCAGGACATTGAAAAAATGATGAAAGAAAAGACATTCAGGTCGGACCTTTATTACCGGCTAAATGTTATTCAAATTACGATGCCGCCATTAAGGATGCGCCCAGACGATATTCCGATCCTTGCCCGCTACTTTCTAAAACAATTTGCCGTCCAGTATAAAATGCCTGAACCGGAGCTTGCCCCCGATGCCCTCTCTTTCCTGCAAACGTACGATTGGCCGGGGAATGTCCGGGAGCTCAGGAATTTAATGGAACGGATGGTGATTTTATCAGAAAAGCCGTTTATTGACCGTACTTCCCTTCTTCGCTTTTTCCAAGGAACCGAAATGCGGGCGTCCGAACACGTCCTCCCGGAAAGCGGCACTTTGCCTGTGGAAAAAGAAAATATGGAAAAACAGCTCATCGAAAAAGCATTGCGCAAAGCAGGCGGGAACAAATCCGCCGCAGCAAAAGAACTGGGCATTTCAAGGGTCACCTTGTATCAGAAGTTGAAAAAATTTGGAATTGGGAGCTGACTTCCGGCGGGAAAAACGAAAAGAGAAAGGCAAGTCGCAATTGGAACCATAAAAAAGGGATGCACATTTTAGGCATCTCCATTGTGCATCCCTTTATCCTCAATGTTTAATTAAAAAGTATTTTTTCTTTCCCCTTCTAATGACGGTAAATTCGCCGCCGATTTTATCCTGTTCCCCTAACGCATAGCCGAGATCCGTTATGCGGTCACCGTTTACGTAAATGGCACCGTTTTGGATATCTTCGCGTGCCTGGCGTTTTGACGGGGAGATTTTGGCGGCAACGAGCAACTCCACAAGCTGCTTTTGTTCTTCGCTTTCAAGCTGGAATGACGGAACATCTTTAAATCCCTGCTTCATTTCTTCAGCCGACAGTTTCTTCACATTGCCGCTGAACAATGCTTCCGTAATATTCAAAGCCTGCTGCAATGCTTCCTCCCCATGGATCAGTTTTGTCATTTCCGCGGCCAGCGCTTTTTGGGCTTTGCGGAGATGCGGTTCGGTTTCAACCGATTTTTCCAGCTCTTCGATTTCTTCTTTTGGCAAGAAGGTGAAGTACTTCAAGTATTTTACGACATCGAGGTCAGCCGTGTTGACCCAGAACTGGTAAAACTCATATGGCGATGTTTTCTCGGCATCGAGCCAGACTGCGCCGCTTTCTGTTTTCCCGAATTTGGTGCCGTCCGCTTTTGTGACAAGCGGAATGGTTAGTCCGAAAGCTTTTTCGCCTTCCGGTTCAAGCTTGCGGATCAGCTCAAGGCCGCTTGTAATATTGCCCCACTGGTCACTTCCGCCGATTTGCAGGCGGCAGTTGTATTGTTTATACAAGTTAAAGTAGTCGACGGCCTGGAGGATCGTATATGTAAATTCCGTAAACGAAATACCAGTTTCAAGCCGGGATGCGATCGTATCTTTTGCAAGCATGTAGTTGATGCCGATATGCTTTCCGTAATCACGCAGGAAAGTAACAAGGTCCATCGAGCCGTGCCAGTCATAGTTATTGACCATGATGGCGGCTGACTCGCCGTCAAAATCGAAAAATCGTTCCAGCTGTTTTCTCAATGCTTCGCCGTTTTGCTTGACCTTTTCAACCGTTAACAGCTTTCTTTCTTCCTTCTTGCCGCTCGGGTCGCCGATCATGCCGGTTGCCCCGCCGAGCACGACAATCGGCCGGTGTCCCGCCTGCTGGAAGCGACGCAGCGTGAGGTACGGGAGAAGATGCCCGATATGCATGCTGTCGCCTGTCGGGTCAATCCCGCAATACAGGGTCACTTTCCGGTTTTGAAGCAACTCCGCGAGCCCTTCTTCGTCTGTTTGCTGGTAAATGATCCCCCGCCATTTTAAATCTTCAAGTAAATCCATTTAAAATCCCACTCCTTTTTTATGTAGCCTCTGGTGCCGGCATCTTTCAGGTTCCAAGTGCCCTACTTAACGATGATGGGATCATGAAACCTGTATGCTGCCTTCTTTTTCCTGTAAACAATAAAAACGCCCCTCCGTCAAAACGAAGGGACGATTGTATCGCGTTACCACCCAACTTGAGAATTGCTTCTCCACTCATTTGGATAACGGCTGGGGGCCGTCTGCCGTATCCGGCAAAAGCTCCGGGGTGTAATTCGCCGCCTGCCTGTACCGGTTCGCACCAACCACCGGCTCTCTTGTATGCAGCAACAGGAAGCTACTTGATCCTTTCGACGCTTCATTCATCAAATTGTAAGTTATTTTACCATATACATTTTGAAATGTCAACCTTGCCAAGCAGGCTGCACCAGCGCTTTCTTCAAATCCGGTAATGCCCATTTTAACCTTTCCTCATCCGGCAAAGGCCCTGTTCCGTCCCGAAGCACGCCTTCCAGCGTGTCTTCCCGTTTTCTTCCAACCCAAACCGTGCCTTTCCGATCGTATACACCCGGCAATCACCGGGCATGGGCGGCAACACCGGCAATCCGTTCCGGGCAGGTGTAAATATTCATCGACCCGCCGCGGATAAAGCCGATCGTGGTAATGCCGAGTTCTTCGGCGGATTCCAGGGCGAGTGTGGTGGGTGCCGATTTCGATAAAATCACCTCGCAGCCGATTTTGGCTGTCTTCAATAAAATTTCCGAGGAAATGCGCCCGCTGAATGCAAGGATTTTCCCTTTTGTGGAAACCTGATTTTTCAAACAATATCCGTAAATTTTATCAAGCGCGTTATGGCGGCCGATATCCATCCGGCTGACAAGGATCCCGCCGGCATCGCACAGCGCAGCATTATGGACGCCCCCTGTTTTTTTAAACACTTCGGCATTCTCCTGCAATGCTTCCATCAGCCGGAAACAATCATCAACTGTAATCCGGACGTGCACACCGTCCATTTTTTTCGCCGCCAGAGCATCATTGACAAAAACAAACGCCTGCCTGCTCATTCCACAGCAGGAGGTGATATAACGTTTATTTTGCAGCTGTTCGTAATAAGGATTAAGATGATCGGTCCGGACATGGACGAATCCTCCTTTTTCATCCGTCCAGATGTCGCGGATATCTTCATAGCGCCGGACAACCCTTTCCGACACAAGATAACCGACCGCCATGTCCTCGATATATTCAGGTGTGCACACCATCGTCACCCATTCCTGCCCATTCACTTTTAATGTCACCGGGAATTCCGTTGCGACTGTATCCAGCGCCCGTTCGAGCCTCCCGTTCTTGAAACGGAGAATTTCCCTCTGCGTGTCCACATTTTTCATGGGTTCAACAGCCCCCTGTCTATAATGTTTTATTTTAAAGGAATCAGATTAAAAACAAAAGCCGCCCGCTCAAATAGGCAAAACACTCTGATGGTTTGTTCATTTTTGCATCAGATGCTAGAATAAAAAAAGAGAATGATAGTTTTATTTTTGCAAAGGTTTGGTATAAGTAACAGAGTTGCCGGTTTTTTGTATTCTTTTCTGAAGGCCTGCCTTCACTGTTTGCAAAAGGAGGAAAAGAAATGGAAACCAAATCGATTCACATCACGATTGATGGCCGGGATTATGAAGCCCGCCCCGGCGAGAAAATCATCGATGTGATCAACCGGAATGATATTTTTCATCCACAAATTTGCTATTACCCGGAAGTAGATCCGATCCAAACTTGCGACACGTGTATTGCGGAAGTGAACGGGGAACTGATGCGCACCTGTTCGACGGCGGCGGAGGACGGCATGGTGGTCCGCCTCAGCGATGACCAGTCGGAAGCGGCCCGGCATGACGCGATGGACAGGATTCTCGCCAACCACCTTTTATACTGTACGGTGTGCGACAATAACAACGGCAACTGCATCGTCCACAATACAACGGAAAAAATGGGCATCGAACACCAGAAATATCCGTTTACGCCAAAAACGGACGCAAGCGGGGTCGACTATTCGCACCCGTTTTACCGGTACGACCCGAACCAGTGCATCGCATGCGGGAGATGCGTGGAAGCCTGCCAAAATCTGCAGGTGAACGAAACGCTTTCCATTGACTGGGAAGCAGAACGCCCGCGCGTCATTTGGGATAACGGCGTTCCGATCAATGAATCGTCATGCGTTTCCTGCGGGCATTGCGTCACCGTCTGCCCTTGCAATGCACTGATGGAAAAATCGATGCTCGGCGAGGCAGGCTATTTAACCGGGCTTGAAGAGGATCTGCTCGACCCGATGATTGATCTTGTGAAAAAAGTCGAACCGGGTTACGGCAGCATTTTTGCCATATCCGAAATCGAAGCTTCGATGCGCGAACAGCGCACGAAAAAAACGAAAACCGTTTGCACCTTCTGCGGTGTCGGCTGCACATTTGAAGTATGGACAAAGGGCCGGAAAATTTTAAAAATCGAACCGAAGCATGAAGGCCCGGTAAACGCCATCTCCACTTGCATCAAAGGAAAATTCGGCTGGGATTTTGTCAATTCCGATAAACGGCTGACAAAACCGCTTGTCCGCAAAGACGGTAAATTTGTAGAAACATCATGGGATGAAGCGCTCAGCGTGGTGGCAAGCCGGCTGAAAGAAATCCATTCGCAATACGGAAAAGATGCGGTCGGTTTTATTTCTTCTTCAAAAGTCACCAATGAAGAAAACTATTTAATGCAAAAGCTGGCGCGCCAGGTATTTGAAACCAACAATGTCGACAACTGTTCGCGCTATTGCCAGTCGCCGGCAACGGACGGCCTGCTCAGAACCGTTGGCATGGGCGGCGACAGCGGCACGATTAAAGATATTGCCTCAGCCGGTCTTGTCATAATTGTCGGCGCGAACCCGGCGGAAGCCCACCCGGTCCTTGCAACTCGCATCAAACGGGCCCATAAACTGCACGGCCAGAAACTGATTGTTGCCGATATGCGCAAAAACGAAATGGCAGAGCGCGCTGATCTTTTTATCCATCCGAACCAGGGCACAGACCAGGTATGGCTGATGGCGGTGACGAAATATATCATCGACCAAGGCTGGCATGATGAAAACTTCATTGCGGAAAAAGTGAACTTTTTTGATGAATTTAAAGAAACGCTTGAAAAATACACGCTCGACTACGCTGAAAAGATGACCGGTATCCCGAAGGAAACGCTGATCCAAATCGCCGAAATGATCCATCAGGCAGACGGAACATGTATCCTCTGGGGCATGGGCGTCACGCAAAATACAGGTGGTTCCGATACGTCCGCTGCTATTTCCAATCTGCTTCTTGCAACCGGAAACTATACACGTCCGGGTACAGGCGCTTATCCACTGCGCGGGCATAACAACGTGCAAGGCGCATGCGATATGGGCACGCTGCCGGGATGGCTGCCGGGCTACCAGCATGTGGAGGATGATGCGGCACGCGAAAAATTTGAAAAAGCGTACGGCGTCAAAATCAGCAACAAACCGGGACTGAACAATATTGAAATGCTGCATGCGATTGCAGCCGGGCAGTTAAAAGCGATGTATATCATCGGCGAAGACATGGCGCTTGTCGACTCCGACGCCAACCATGTAAGCGAGGAACTTTCCAATCTTGACTTTCTTGTCGTCCAGGATGTCTTTTTCTCAAAAACGGCCCAATATGCGGATGTTATTTTGCCTGCAGCTCCGTCGCTTGAAAAAGAAGGCACCTTTACAAACACGGAACGCCGTGTGCAACGGCTATACCAGGCGCTCCCGGCTTTGGGCGAATCCAAACCGGACTGGTGGATTATCCAGGAAGTGGCAAAACGACTCGGCGCAGACTGGAATTACAGCCACCCGGGCGAAATATTTGCCGAAATGGCCAGCCTGACCCCGCTGTTTGCACAGGCAGACTACGACAAATTGGAAGGCTGGAACAGTTTCCTTTGGGGAAGCCTCGATGGTGCCAATACCCCGCTTCTTTACAAGGACGGCTTCCCGTTCCCGGACGGCAAAGCGCGGTTTGCCCTGACAGACTGGGTAAAACCGGCCGAATTTCCGGAACAATACGATTTGCATATTAATAACGGCCGGATGCTGGAACAGTTCCACGAAGGCAATCTGACCAATAAATCGGAAGGCATCGAATCAAAAGTCCCGGGCGTATTCGTTGAAGTGTCGCCGGAGCTTGCAAAAGAACGCAATCTCGACACCGGAGACCTTGTCCGCGTCACTTCCCCGTTCGGCTCGCTGCAACTGCATGTGCTGGTCACAGATCGCGTGCAGGGCAAAGAACTATACTTACCGATGCACTCGACGGAAAAAGAATCGGCGATCAACTTCTTAACCGGGCCGATTTACGATAAACGGCAAAGCACACCGGCGTTTAAACAAACGAAAGTGAAGATGGAACTGATCCGAAAAGGTGGGGAGTCACCACTGCCGAAATCAAACCACCGCGATAAGAAACGAAATCCTACACGCGGCGTGGAAGTCGAACGCAAATGGCAGCGCGAAGGCTATCAACCATTAACAGACGTACACTAAGAGAGGGGGAAAAAGGATGGCCGCTCCGATCACAGAGATTGCAAGACAGCAGCCGACGGAAGAAGAAGTCACCCGGCAAAAGCTCGAGGAATTGGAAAAACTGGTTGCCGATCATAAAGATGCGTTTGAAAATTTGATCCGGCTGATCGATGATTTCAATGATACTGGCGCACTGGAAGCCGCAAATGCAATGATTCTCGCAAAAAATGATATTTTAAAAATCGTCCTTGAGCAATTATCCCGGGAACAGGTCGTCAACCTGATCAACATGCTGCTCGGCACGGCCGGCGTCTTTATGAAAGCCGACCACGACCTTATTATCCACTTGATGAACGGTGTAGCATCAGGCTTTGATGAAGGCAAACAATTCATTGGCTCGGAAGAAAAAGTGACATTGTTCGGGCTGCTGAAATCGTTGAGCGACCCGGACGTCAACCGGGCAGTCGGTTTCGCCATTTCCTTTTTGAAGGGCATGGGAAAAGCGCTCCAGGAACCGGTGCCGAAAAAAGAAGACGTGGATAATGAAACATTGGCAAATATTTAACGCCATTCGAAAAGGAAGCACGGAAATGCGTGCTTCCTTTTTCATTGAAAATATTTTTGGTAGAGCGAACGGGCCTCTCTCTTATCTTTCGTACCGTGAATGAGCATCCTGCCGTCCGGAAATAAAACCGTCCGGTGACCTTCAAGCGCGGTGATCATTAAGTAGCCGTTATACTCTACGGCAGCACCGCCCGCTTTCATCTCCCGCGCCATGTTTTCAAGCTCGAACGCGCCCGGATGACGGATTTGTACTGTATCCCGCCCGCATAGCACATCAGCCGATGATTGGGATTGTAGGGCCGGATAGACCGGATGCCCCCCGCATGACGGACAGTCCTTATTTTTCATTTTTCCTGCTTTGATGAAATGATGTTCACCTTGCCAAATATCAAAAACGGCAACGGAATCGCGCGGCTTTTCCCCGGAAAGCAGTTTTAAAGCTTCCGTTGTCTCGTAAGCCGCAGTCATTTGCACAGCCGGCGCGATAATGCCTGCTGTATCGCACGTCGCGTGGTAAGCGGGGAGATGGCCAATCAGGCAGCGGAGGCAAGGCGTTTCTCCGGGAATGATCGGAAACGAAACACCACAGCTGCCGACGCAGGAGCCGTAAATCCACGGGATCCGGTATTTTTGCGCCAGGTCATTCACATAAAAGCGCGTCTCAAAATTATCGGTCCCGTCAATGATCACATCAACGCCTTCTCCCAAAATAGAAAGCAATTTCGGATCAAATGCATCGATCACATGCGCCTCGATACGGATGGTGCTGTTGATGGCTTTAAGCCGGTTTTTTGCAGCGATCGCTTTTGGCAAATGGTTGCGCGCATCTTCTTCGCAGTACAAATTTTGCCGCTGCAAATTCGTTTCATCGACATAGTCGCGGTCCACCATCGTGATTTTTCCGACCCCCGCCCGCGCCAAGCTTTCCGCAACAGCGGAGCCGAGCGCGCCGGCGCCAATTATGAGCACATGGCCTTTTGAAATGTTTTGCTGTCCGTTTTCACCGATCGGGGCAAACAGTATTTGCCGGGAATACCGTTCCATGCTCATTCCTCCTGCCTGATAAAATGCCCGCTTTTTCCGCCTGTTTTTTCGATCAGATAGGTCGGCCCGATGACCATGCCTTTGTCCAGTGCCTTGCACATATCATAGACGGTCAGCGCACATACGGACGCCGCTGTCAAAGCTTCCATTTCCACGCCCGTTTGCCCTTTCGTTTTGGCCGTTGTTTCGATGTCAAGGCGATACCCGTCTTCCCGTTTTTGCCAGCTGAACGAAATGTCAACGCCTGTCAGAGGCAACGGGTGGCACATCGGAATGACATCCGCCGTTTTTTTCGCGCCCATAATGCCGGCCACCTGCGCGACGGCAAGCACGTCCCCTTTTTTGATTTTAAAGTTTGTAATCTGTTCATAGACTTCCTTTGAAACGAGCACACTGCTTTTTGCACGCGCCGTCCTGGAGGTTTCCGGTTTTGCCGTTACATCGACCATTTTGACGCGGCCCTGTTCGTTCATATGCGTCAAGTTTCCCATTTTTCAACCTCCGCTGACCGGCGGAATGAGGGCAACGGTATCGCCGCTATGGACCATTTCCTCATCGCGGGCAAATTCTTCGTTCACGGCCACCATCACCGCGTCCTGCTGCAAAATCCCTTTTTCCGCAAGCGTCTCGCGCAGTTCGCCGACCGTCATATTTTCGCCATTGATTTCCATTTCAGAACGGCCAGCCTGTTCTTTTAAATGAGCAAATAACAATACTTTAATCATCATTCAAACGCCTCCGGTGCCCCTGATTCGTAAAAAACCGTTTCCTTTTGGTTGCCAACCCACATTTCGCCGTTTTCCCAATGTTCTTTTTTCCAGATCGGCACCATTTCTTTGATTCTTTCAATTGCGTACCGGTTTGCCCGGTAGGCCTCATCTCGGTGCGGGGCGGAAACCGCAATCGCAACCGCAATGTCGGAGATGTCGAGGCGTCCGATCCGGTGCACGATGGCCGTTTTGGCTGCCGGGAACTGCTGCCGGATTTCGGCACCGATTTGTTCCAATTTTTTCCGGGCCATTGGTTCGTATGCTTCATATTCCAGATACAATGTTTTCTTTCCTTTTGTCATTTCCCGGACAGTGCCGATAAAAGTGACAATAGCGCCCGCATTCCGGTCGGCAACCGCCTCGATCAGTTTGGAAACGTCCACCGGTTCTTTTACAATTTCAAACATACTTTCACTCCTTTAAAAACGCTTCAACCCATTCAATGCAGCTTTTCCGGTCAAAAAGTTTTATGCAGCCGGATAACGCCGGATTCAGGCTGAAGGCGGCCCGCACATTCGGCAGGCTGAGCAAATCCCTGTCTTGTTCATCACGGAGGCAGACCACTTTCGGATAGGGCGCGTATTTGTAGCCTTCAATCAGCAGCAAATCAAGCGGCAATGTCTCGTACCAGCCGATGAGCTGCTCCAGTGCGAGTCCTTGATCGACATGCACAGCGAGAACAAACAAGCCGTCCCCTTCCACCCCGGCTGCCTGGGCGCCCGCTTCAAAGTGCCGCGTGGAATCTTTGCCGGGGGCGAGCAACGGCTTCCCGCCATGGCCGTGGTGTTTTAGTGTGCCGACCCGGTATCCGTTATCCGCCAACACCCGTGTCCAAAGTTCGGCAAGGGCGGTTTTACCGCTGTCTTTGCGGCCTGCGATCTGTAATATTTTCATCCCACAGCGGCGCCCCTTCCCCGTCTTCCAGCATCAGCACATCGACCATCGTCCCTTTTGTAAAGCCGCGGGACCCGCCCGGCAGCACAATCAAAGCATCCGCCTCTATTAAAGAGGAAACAATATTCGATTTATCCCTTCTTACCGGAAGCGCGTGCAGCAGGCCTTCCTGATAAGAAAGTTTGGCGCGGACAAACCGGGTAAACGGGTTTGGTTTCGGGAAATCCTCCCCAAGTAAGGCCTGCGTTTTTTTCAAATAAACATTTCGTTCGCCAAGCATCGTTTTTAAGTACGGGCGGACAAACAGTTCAAAACCGACATAGCAGGCGGACGGATTGCCGGAGAGGCCGAAAAGAATTTTCCCGTCCAGTTCGGCTGCCGATGTCACGCTGCCGGGGCGCATCGCCACTTTATTGAATAAAAGCGTTGCCCCCAGCTTTTCGTAGACTTTCGGAATATAGTCAAAATCGCCGACTGAAACACCGCCCGTTGTCATGACGATATCCGCTTCCTTCACCGCCTGCCTGACCGCTTCATATGTTTCCTCGAAATCATCTTTCACAAGCCGGTAAAAAACCGGTTCGCCCCCGGCGCGGATGATTTGCCCCCAGAGCATATAGGCATTGCTGTTACGGATTTTCCCTTTTTCGAGCGGTTCACCGACTTCAAGCAGTTCGGATCCCGTCGCAATCACAGCAGCTTTCGGTTTTTTTGTGACCGGTACTTCTGTCATCCCGAAAGTTGCAAGGGTCGCCATTACGCCCGGATTAACGATCGTGCCTTTCGGGACAAGCACTTCGCCTTTTTTCATATCTTCGCCAATGCCGACAATGTTCTCACCGGGCCGGACTTTCCGTTTTATCTGCACAAATGTTTTCCCATTTTGCACTACTTCTTTTGTGAGTTCCACCATAATCACGGCATCCGCCCCGTCCGGGATAGCGGCGCCAGTCATGATTTTCACGGCTTGATTCGGCTTTATCCCTTCATCCCATGTAAAACCTGCCCCGATTGTGGCGACCACTTCAAGGAGAACAGGGTGATCCGCGCCCGCTTCAAGCGTAGATCCGGAAAAAATCGCATACCCGTCATATGGCGACCGTTTAAACCACGGCACGTCATGGGTTGCAGCCAAATCTTCGGAAAGCACTCGGTTAAAACTAGTCTGAATCGGCACAAGCTCCTTTTCGCCTGTAAGCGGATGGGCCATCACTTTGCGGATGGCCTCCGCCACTTTGATTGGTTTTCTCATCAACATCACCGGCTTCTTTTTGTTGTAAAATATAATCTTCTTTTGTATTGATATTGGCAAACACCATTTCCTGCGCAAAATCGATACATTTCAGGCGGCAGCGTGCAAAAAGTGCCCGCATGCTGAGGCGGTCTGTTTCCAGCTGCTCCCTTATTTTTTCTTTCACGCTGTTGTGAAAAACGGCAACGAGTGGCTGAATTCTCCCCTCTGTCCGGGCCACGATGGCGTCATATGCCGGATCGCGTTCTTGAAGCAGCCGGGCAACCGTTCTTTTTCCGATCCACGGCGTATCGCACGGCAACACAGCGTACCACCGGGCGTCCACTGCCATCATCGCCGAATAAATGCCGGCGAGCGGACCTTTTCCCCGGTATCGGGGGAGATCACAAATCACCGCAATCGGCCGGTTGCGCGGGATTTTTTCCGCAAGCTCGGGCCGCGCCACCACAACGATCGCGTCAGTTCCGGCGAGCGCATCCACGCTGCGTGCGACCATGGCTTTGCCACCGATTTTCGCAAGCGATTTTTCGCCGCCGAACCGGCTCGACTTCCCGCCGGCCAGCACAATTCCGGCTGTATTCATTGCCGGTTGAGCTCCCAGACGATATGCTTTAATTCCGGCAAAATGAGTTTTTTCATGGCGAGGGACACGGCGTTGCTGGAGCCCGGCATCGAAAATACGGCTTTTTTCCCGATTGTGCCGGCAAGCGCTTTGCTGAGCATCGAGGCGCTTCCGATTTCTTCATAACTTAAATAGCGGAACAGCTCGCCAAAACCTGGCATTTCTTTATCGAGGAGCGGCCGGACCGTTTCAACCGTCACATCCCGTTTCGTAAAGCCGGTGCCGCCGTTCAGCAAAATGGCATTGATGGTTCCTTTCGTCTGTAAAACCGCCTGTCTGATTTGTTCCGCTTCGTCTTTTACGATGCTGTATTCCGCCGCTTCCGTCCCTTCCTGTTTTAACAAATCTATGATTAGCCTGCCGCTTTTATCTGTTTCTTCCGTCCGGGTATCGGAAACGGTGATCACTTTGCACAGCACCGGAATATCGGCCAGTTGTTTATGTTCTTTCGTGCTCAACCCTTTACCCTCCAATATACGACATTTCGATTCGTTTTCCTTTCATCGTCGGGTTTTTCCCCCGTTCTTGTGAATAGCGGTCCACCCGGTTTTGCCATACGCCTGCAATGCGGGCAGCCAGCATTTCATCGCTTGCGCCTTCTCTTATTGCCCCAAGCAGGTCCGTGCCTTGTGCGGCAAACAGACAGGTGTATATTTTCCCGTCTGCCGACAGCCGCAAGCGTGTACAGTCGCCGCAAAAAGGCTGGGATACGGATGAAATGAAGCCGACTTCCGTATCTGTCCCTTTGTAACGGTACCGTTTGGCAACTTCCCCGTAATAATTTTCTTTCAACGGTTCAAGCGGCATTTCTTTTGAAATCATGTTGAGAATTTCTTTGCTGGTCACGACTTCATCCAGCTTCCATCCGTTCAGGGAGCCGACATCCATAAATTCGATAAAACGGAGGGAAATCCCTTTTTCCTTGAAATAGGCGGCCATCGGTAAAATTTGCGAATCGTTCATCCCTTTTTTGACCACCATATTCACTTTGACTTTGATGCCCTGGCGGATGGCTTCCTCTATCCCTTCCAAAATTCTTGCCGGTTTTGCCCCAACGCCGTTGATGGCTGGAAAGATTTCCGGATCGAGGGCATCCAGGCTGACATTGATGCGCGAAAGGCCGGCCTTTTTTAACGGTGCGGCATATCTTTTCAACAGAAAGCCGTTCGTTGTCACCGATAAATCTTCAAGGCCGTCGATTTGATGGAGCATGGCCACAAGCTGATCGATGTCTTTCCGCAGCAAAGGCTCCCCGCCCGTCAGCCGGATTTTCCGGACGCCAAGGGATACAAAAAGTCTCGCAAGGCGCGTGATTTCTTCAAATGTCATGAGTTCGGACCGGTTCATAAAACAATATTTCTGGCCGTTATCGGCAGGCATGCAGTACGTGCAACGGAAATTGCAGCGGTCCGTTACCGAAATTCGCAAATCCAAAAGCGGCCGGTTCAGCATATCGGTCAGCATGTTCTCCATCATCTCCGTTTTAAATTCTGTTTTCCTGTTAGAAATGGACATTTACCAAATGTTTGCAGGCGCCCGGCTGCCATTCTTAACGCCAAAGTTCCACTACCAATTGTGAGGCACACGCACTGTTCATGGTTTGTCATACATCGTGAACCCGGGCATCTGCCGGGTGGCACACCTCTTTCTTCGATCCCCGGCTTTCATATTCTGATAGCTGCAGGGTTCCGGGCATCTTGCCGGGCGACGGCGTGTTTCAGCACCTCTTTTTTCGGGTCCTGCTGTAATACTTTCCCATTTCTGTACAAAATGACATTGTCACAAAGCAGATCAGCCTCTGCCATATTGTGGGTAACCAGTAAAACGACCCCGTGAAAATGATCGTGAAGAAACGATAAAAATTCTTCCATCACAAGTTCCTTCGTGTCCGGGTCCAATGCGGAAAAAGGTTCATCCAAAAGCAGGCAGGAAGGCTCGGTGATAAGCGTCCTCGCAAGTGCCACCCGCTGCTTTTGCCCACCGGACAGTTCAGCAGGGTAGCGGTTTTCAAAACCTTCCATTTTGATTTTTTTCAGAAAAGCAGCCGTCTTCTCTTCTATTTCCTTTTTTGGCCGCCCTTTTAAACCAAATGCAAGATTTTGTTTTACCGTTAAATGCGGAAAAAGGGCGTAATGCTGGAACATATACCCCGTATGGCGGTGCCGCGTCTTGATATCCATATGCTTTTCTTTATCAAATAATATCCGGCCGTTTAGTTCAATCTTTCCTTCATCGGGCTTGTCGATCCCGGCAATGCACTCCAGCGTCAGGCTTTTGCCGCTTCCGGACGGTCCTAAAATGCCGGTGATGCCGGGACCCGCCTCAAACGCGATATCCAGCTCAAATTCCGGAAATGTTTTTTTGATGTTTACGCGAAGCATGCCTACTGCCACCCCTCCCCATCTTTTTTTCCATCCGCTTAATGCCGTACAGGACGGCCAGCGATAAAAACGTCATGATCGCAACGAGGAGCCCTGCCGTCCGTTCGTCCCCGTTCATCAGGCAATTGTAAATGGCAATGGACATCGTTTCTGTTTTTCCCGGAATACTGCCGGCCACCATTAATGTTGCCCCGAAATCGCCAAGGGCGCGCGCAAATGCGAGCATGACGCCACTTGTGAGCCCCCGCCACGACAAAGGGATCATGACGGAAAAAAAGATATTCCATTCCGTTCGCCCCAAAAGGCGTGCAGCATGAAGGAGCGATTCATCAATACCGGCAAAAGCCGTGCGCGCCGACTGGATGAAAAATGGAATGGAGACGCACATTGCCGCAATGACCGCTCCTGTCTGCGTAAACACAATCGTCACGCCGAATTGTTGTTCAAGAAACCGGCCGAGCACACTTTGCCTTCCGAGAATGACGAGTAGATAGTAGCCGAGCACGGTCGGCGGCAGTACAATCGGAAGCGTCAGCAAAGCGTCTGCTACATCCACCGCTTTTCCCTCCGACCGGCTTAATAGATAGGCTGCCAACAGTCCGGGGATAAGGGAAAAAACGGTTGAAAGCAATGCTACTTTAAAAGACAGATAAATGGGAAATAAATCGATCTGTCCCACTTGTTACTGCCCCGCAGACACTGCATAGCCGTATTTTTTCATCGTATTTTGTGCTTCTTTGCTGGCTAAGTATTGCACAAATTTCTTTGCGGCTGCCTGCTTTTTCGAGCTTTTCACAACCGCTGCCATCTGTTTTAGCGGATTGTACAGGCTGCTTGAAATGTTGGCAACATCCAGCTTTTCACCTTGCGCAAGCGAGAGGGAAACGATGCCAGCTTCTGTATTCCCCGATTTCACGTACGTCAGGGTATCTGCAATATTTTTGGCGTAAACCAATTTTGGTTTCACTTTATCCCAAATCCCCGCTTTTTGAAGCGCCTGTTTTGCCGCCAATCCGTATGGCGCAGTTTCCGGGTTGGCAATGGCGATTTTCTTCACCTCAGGGCGGGTTAAATCTTTAAGGCTGTGGATGGAAAGATGGCTGCTTTGTTTAGCAGCAATCCCGATTTTCCCGTATGCGTAGACGGTTTTCGTGCCGGGAACAAGCATGTTTTTATCCGCCAACTGGTTGACATAATCCGCGTTCGCCGCCGCAAACACATCATACGGCGCACCATTTTCAATTTGCTGCTCCAGTTCGCCCGATGCGGCAAAAACAAGTTTCACCTTGATACCGGTCTTTTTTTCAAACTGTTTGCTAATTTGCTGGAAAGATTTTGTCAAATCTGAAGCTGCCGCTACACTGATTTCTGTTTGTTTGGATTGCTTTTTGGCGGAGCCGGATGCACTCCCTTGTGCAGAACAGCCCGCAAGCAGGAAAAGGCAAAGCAATACCATACCGAACCTTTTCATATTGAACACCAACCTTACACTTTTATAAAAGGATATGTTTTTATGATAGCCGAATATTTTTTCTTTCTCAATTTTTTCACTTACCTGGGGACTTTTCCACTGTTTTCTATCACTGAAACCTTTAGACAGAAAAACCGGGCAGCACTAAAGCTGTCCGGTTGCTTACTCAATCTTCCATTGTCGAAAGGTCGCCGGTTGGCAGATCCAGTTCCCAGGCTTTCAGGACGCGGCGCATGATTTTCCCGCTCCGGGTTTTCGGCAGTTTTTCGCAAAACTCGATTTCCCGTGGCGCGGCATGGGCGGCCAGCCCTTTTTTCACAAATTGACGGATCTCTTCCTTCAGCTCATCTGACGGTTCGTATCCGTCCCTTAAAGCGATAAAGGCTTTAATGATTTCACCGCGGACCGGATCCGGCTTGCCGATGACACCGGCTTCCGCAACGGCCGGATGTTCGATCAGTTTGCTTTCCACTTCAAACGGCCCGACCCGCTCACCGGACGTCATGATAACATCGTCCACGCGGCCCTGGAACCAGAAATAGCCATCTTCATCCATATAAGCCGAGTCACCGGAAACGTACCAGCCGTTCGGGAAAAAGTAAGATTCATATTTTTGCGGGTTGTTCCAGATGGCGCGCATCATGGAAGGCCAGCCTTTTTTAATGGCGAGATTGCCCATCCGGTTCGGCGGAAGCGGGTTTCCCTGGTCATCAACAATGGCCGCTTCAATGCCAGGAAGCGGTTTTCCCATCGATCCCGGTTTGATATCCATGCAAGGATAGTTGCAGATCAGTTGTGCGCCGGTTTCCGTCATCCACCATGTATCATGGATGCGGAGTCCGAATACTTCATTGCCCCAGCGGATAACTTCCGGATTCAGCGGTTCACCGACACTTAAAATATGGCGCAAAGTCGAGAGGTCATATTGGTTAATGATTTCATTGCCGGCCCCCATCAGCATCCGGAACGAAGTCGGGGCGCTGTACCAAACAGTGACGCCGAACCGTTCAATCGTATTGTACCACGCTGCCGGGCTGAAGCGGCCGCCGACAACGACGTTTGTTGCGCCGTTTAACCATGGCGCAAACACGCCGTAAGAGGTCCCCGTTACCCATCCCGGGTCTGCTGTGCACCAGTAAATATCGTCTTCTTTTAAATCAAGCACCCATTTTCCCGTCTGGTAATGCTGGATCATGGCATTGTGGACATGGAGGACGCCTTTTGGCTTTCCGGTCGAACCGGACGTATAGTGGAGGATCAGCCCGTCTTCCCGGTCAACCCATTCGATTTCCAGTTTATCGGAAGCTGCGTTAAAATATTTCAGATAGTCTGCGTACTTTCCTTCTTCTTTGACATTTCCCCCGACAACAAAAATGGTTTCCAATGCCGGAAGTTGATCGGCCGGGACGCGTCCGACAAGGTCAGGGGTTGTCACAAGCACTTTCGCTTCACTGTCTTCAAGGCGGTCTTTTACGGCCCCTTCCATAAACGCTTCAAACAGCGGGCCGACAATGGCACCGAGCTTGATGGCGCCAAGCATGGCAAAATACAGTTCCGGCGAGCGCGGCATAAAGATGAAAACGCGGTCACCTTTTTTGACGCCTGCTTTTTCTTTTAAAACATTTGCCGCCTTATTTGTCAGCCTTTTCATTTCATAGTAAGTATATTTCTCGTTGCGTGAATCACTTAAATACATGAGCGCTACTTTATTTTTGCGGGAGCTTTCCGCGTGTTTGTCAATGGCTTCATACGCCAGGTTGACACGCCCGGTTTCATACCACGAAAAATTTTTCTCGGCGTCTTTCCAGCTGAACGTTTTACGGGCTTCTTCATAGTTTTTCAGATTGAAATCCCCTTGTACGGTTGGTAACGCTTCCAGTTGCATGTAATGTCCCCCTTTGTTTAGATTCACATATTTATTATATATGAAAACTGTTTTATTCACAATTTAAAACTTCTTTCCGCAAATGCCACCATTGTGAACAATTCTGGAATTTCCCTCTTTCCATATTGTTTTTGTTCTGTAAACATGAGATGATGAAATTGTGAAATGAACGGTCATTCATCTTACGTTTTTCTTTTGATTTGTTCAAGGGATGGTGGAAAAATGGAACATAAGAAAACATACTACTCTATCGAATTGCCCACAAAAGCAGGGCCACTTGTGATTGAAGGGCCGGTTCCCGGGAAAAGGCTTGCGGAAATGGCATTCCATGAAGACTTAAAAGCTTTCCGCCCCGCGCCGAAACAGCATGCTGCCCTGATTGAAATTGCCGACCTGCCGGAGGGAAGGATCATTCTGGCACGCAGCGGCAATACAGTCGTCGGCTATGTCACGTTTCTTTTCCCGGACCCGCTCGAACGCTGGTCAGAGGGTCATATGGATAATCTTCTCGAACTTGGCGCGATCGAAGTCATTCCGAAATACCGGGGATGCGCTGTCGGCAAGCATTTGCTGAAAGTCTCCATGATGGACGACGCGATGGAAGATTACATTATTATTACAACCGAATATTACTGGCACTGGGATATGAAAGGGACCGGCCTGAACGTGTGGGAATACCGGAAGATGATGGAAAAAATGATGGCAGCAGGTGGCTTGAAATGGTTCGCAACGGATGATCCCGAAATTTGTTCACATCCGGCAAACTGCCTAATGGTGCGGATCGGAAAAAGAGTCGATCAGGAATCGATTGAAAAATTTGACCGGATCCGCTTTAAAAACCGGTATATGTACTAAAACTTCGGCAAAAAGGGGATGGGTAAAGATGATTGTGGAAGAAATCATGCAAAAAGACGTCAAGACGCTGTCACCCCGGCATACCGTACAAGACGCGCTAAAATTGATGCAGAAGGAGCAGATCCGCCATATCCCGCTACTCGATCAAAACGGCAAACTGTGCGGCGTCGTCACCGAACGGGACATCAAGGAAGTGGCGCCCAATCCGTTTTTCCCAGGCGAGCAGCTGGAAAAACTTTCGCTGCCGCTTGAAAAAATTATGAAAACGGACCTTTTGACAGGGCATCCGCTCGATTTTATCGAAGACATTGCCGCGCTCATGAATGACAACCGGATCGGCTGCCTGCCGATTCTTGAAAACGGGCAGCTGGTCGGAATTGTGACAGGGACCGATCTGCTTCAGACTTTTGTAGATCTGACCGGCGCAGGACATCCGAGTTCGCAGATTGAAATCCGCGCCCGCAACCGGACCGGCATCCTGCGCGATATCACCGAAATCATATACGAACATCATCTGAATATTTTAAGTGTGCTGATTTACCCCGACCGTAAAAATGAGGAAAACCGTGTGCTCGTGTTCCGGGTCAGCACGATGAACCCGGTGTCCCTCATTACGCATTTGAAGGAGGCCGGCTATGAAGTACTCTGGCCAAATATGCCGGGGATGCCGCGATGAAAGATGCTGTTTTCGTCTATTCCACCGATTTGCTGGCTTATCGTTTCCGCGATGACCACCCGTTTAACCAGATGCGGCTCCAATTGGTTAAAGAACTGCTCGAAGCGATCGGGGCTTTGAGTGGGGAGGATATTGTCAAACCACGGAAAGCTACTGATGAGGAACTGTTGCTCATCCATGACCCGTCATATGTGGAAGCCGTAAAACTGGCCGGGCATGGAAAACTTGATCCGGTCAAAGCAGAGAATTACGGGCTCGGGACAGAAGACACCCCCGTTTTTCCGAATATGCACGAAGCGAGCGCTTTAATCGCCGGCGGTACATTGCAGGCAGCCGAAGAAGTGATGTCGGGGAGGGCGCGGCATGCTCTGCACCTTGGCGGCGGGCTGCATCACGGATTCCGCGGCAAAGCTTCCGGATTTTGCATCTACAACGATACGGCAATTGCCATTAAATATTTGCGCAAACAATACGGCGCGCGCGTTCTTTATGTGGACACGGATGCCCACCACGGTGACGGCGTGCAGTGGGCTTTTTACGATGATGAAAATGTTTGTACGTTTTCCATCCACGAAACGGGCCGTTACCTTTTCCCTGGCACCGGCAATGTTAACGAATGGGGAACGGGAAAAGGATATGGCTATTCTTTCAATATTCCTTTGGATGCGTTTACAGAAGACGAATCATGGCTGGAATGTTATGCAAAAGCATTGGAAGAAATCGCAGCATACTTCAAGCCGGATGTACTGGTCACGCAAAACGGGGCGGATGCCCATTATTATGACCCGCTCACCCATTTGTCCGCGACGATGAACATTTACCGCGAAATTCCGAAACTGGCCCACAAAATGGCGCACGAATATTGTGAAGGCCGGTGGATTGCAACTGGCGGGGGCGGCTATGACATTTGGCGGGTCGTGCCGCGGGCCTGGTCGCTCATTTGGCTGGAAATGGCGGAAAGGGAAGGCGGAAGCGGAGAGATCCCTACTGCATGGCTTGAAAAATGGCAAAAAATCTCCCCCTACCCCCTGCCTGAAAGATGGGACGACCCGGTAGGTTTATACCGCCCGATCCCGCGCAAACCGGAAATTGAAGAAAAAAACCGGCTTGTGCTGAACCGGTTGCTGCAATTCATTAAACAGACAAAATAAAAAGCCGGCCCTGCCAGATCATTCTGGCAGCACCGGCCTTATTCATTCTATTCGTTTCAATGGTGAGCGTTACCGTTTACGCCCATGCTGCTTTTTTATTTTGTCGAATTCCGGTATTCCACACGGTGCGGCAGGATGACCTGGTTTTCCGTTACGGTTTCTTTGTTCATGTATTTCGTCAAAAGCCGCATTGAAACAGCACCGATATCATACAACGGCTGGACAACGGAAGTCAGCTGCGGGCGCACCATTTCAGCGAGACGCGTATTATCGGAAGAAACGACTTCCAGCTGTTCCGGAATGTTAACACCGGCATCAAGGGCGCCGTGGATTACGCCGAGTGCCATTTCATCGTTTCCGACAAACACGGCAGTAGGGGTCTTGTCCAATTCCTGAAGCCGTTGCCATGCTTCTATGCCGGAATCATATGTATAGTCCCCTTCCAGAACATAATCCTCATCGAATTCGATGCCCGCATTACGGAGCGCTTCTTTGTATCCTTCCAGGCGCAATTCGCGGTTGACCGCATCATGCAGCGGCCCGATTACCAATGCAATTTCCTTATGTCCCTTTTTGACAAATTCGCTGATCACTTCAATTGTCGCTTTTTTATAATCGATATTAACGGACGGAATTTTTCCCGTAGGTTCAATCGACCCGGCGAGTACGATCGGAACAGAAGATTTTTCAAATTCCTCAATATGCTCTTCCGTAATATTCCCGCTCATAAACACAATGCCGTCCACTTGTTTGCCGAGCATCGTGTTCAAAAGGCGCAGTTCCTTTTCCTTATTCTGGTCGGAATTGCTTAGAATAATATTGTATTTGTACATCGTTGCGATATCTTCAATCCCGCGGGCAAGTTCCGCATACAGCATATTCGACACATCCGGGATAATGACGCCTACGGTTGTCGTCTTTTTGCTGGCGAGGCCGCGTGCAACCGCATTCGGGCGATAGCCGAGCCGGTCGATCACTTCGAGCACTTTCTTCCTTGTTGTCGGTTTCACATTCGGGTTTCCGTTAACAACCCGCGACACCGTTGCCATGGAAACGTTGGCTTCACGGGCAACATCATAAATCGTAATATTCATCTTTCAATCACTCTCCAATATACAAGTCCTGTTCATAGTTTTCACCATTCAGCCTGTCTTAAACATAGAAATGTAAGGTTTTTTCCTCTGGTGTATCGTACAAAAAAATGCCCAAACACGATCGCGTTCGACACTTCTATCGGTTCATTAGACTTCTCATTATACCATATATGATAAGCCAGGCAAAAACTTCCTGCAAGGTTTGACACAAAATTGCCACATTCTTCACAAAGAATTTTAGGGGTAAAGACGACGTCTGGACGTTGGCGCCGCTTCTTTCGTGCCGTATGCAGCAACATGACAGCGGAATTTTGTCCAATTTGAGCTTTTGCTGGAATATTGCCCGCTTCCTTAGCCGTGGCTGCCTGAACTTTGGATGGATTCCTTTACTTAGAGCGCGTCTACGTTAAGAAAGCAAGCTAATATGAAGACATTCCTTCACTTAGAACCCGTCTATGTTAAGAAGGCGCGAAAAACGATGGCATTCCTTTACCTAGAGACCGTCTACGTGAAGGAATTTCGCTTATTCAACAATCCCTAGTTTATCCGCCATTCGATGTTCTTGCGTTTAAAAATGATAGGACGACGCCACCACACGGCCGGAAAAATCCCCCACAAAGAAAAACCTTCTGCAAGGCAGAAGGCCGGATGCTGATCCTTATATTTTCGCCGGCAAAGCGGATTGGATTTCCTGATAAAATGCATCGAACTGTTTCAAATCCATTTGCTGAGCTGCGTCCGAAAGTGCGACTGCCGGATCCGGGTGCACTTCCGCCATGACACCGTCCGCTCCGATCGCAAACGCCGCTTTGGCAGCTGGAAGGAGCAAATCCCTTCTCCCTGTCGAATGGGTCACATCCACAAATACTGGCAAATGCGTTTCCTGTTTTAAAATCGGCACCGACGTAATATCGAGCGTATTGCGGGTCGCCCGTTCGTACGTCCGGATGCCCCGTTCGCAAAGTATAATCTGTCCGTTTCCTCTTGACATAATATATTCAGCGGCATTCATAAATTCTTCAATCGTTGCCGCGAGTCCGCGTTTTAAGAGAATCGGCTTTTGGATGGAACCTGCCGCTTTCAACAGCTCGAAATTCTGCATATTGCGCGCGCCGATTTGGATGACATCGAGGTAATCGACCGCTTTTTCGAGATCAGCAGGTGTCACGATTTCACTGATAACAGCGAGATCATATTCATCGGCAATCTGTTTTAAAATTTTCAGGCCTTCAAGTCCAAGCCCCTGAAAATCATACGGAGAGGTGCGCGGTTTGTAAGCGCCGCCGCGAAGCAGTTTCAGCCCCTTCGCTTTTACGGATGCCGCAACAGCCGCAACCTGGTCGTACGATTCAACCGAACACGGGCCGAATACAAAATACGGGTTGCCGTCGCCCACTTTTTCGCCTTTAATATCAACAATTGTATTTTCTGGCTGTTTCTTCCGCGAAACGAGCAATGCTTTCCGATGGTCATCTTCCTGCAGTTCAAGGGCCGCTTTAAAGATCTCTTTAAATAAATGTTCAATGGTAGACATTTCAAACGGGCCATCGTGATGTTCTTTAATGGCATTCAGCATTTCGCGTTCCCGGACTGGATCATAGCGGTTTACACCCTGAGCTTCTTTCAGTTTCCCGATTTCCTGGACGAGCTCACCCCGCTTGTTGATCAGCTCCAGCAGCTTTAAGTTTACTTCTTCAACTTCTTTCCGCAATTGTTCAAGCTCTCTGTTCCCCACGAACCTCTCATCCTCTCTGTCAATATCCTTATCTCATTTTGTTGCCGGCGTCTATTACCATAGAAGCTTACAAGTGATTAGCACTTATTATAATCGATTCTTTTTAAAAAGTCACGAAAAAATTCTTTATCGGATAAACGCTTTTATGTGCTAAAGCAATACCCGTCCTGTTATAGTTTTATATGTTTTTCTCGGAAAAAGGTTCCCTCTTTCTTTTCGTTTTGCCAGTCGCCATGTCCATCCTGATCGTAATTGATTATGTCGCGAAAAACTTCAATTCATATTATACCGCTCCATCTGAAAAAAACGCACAAAGAGCGGCTGTCGTTTGGCGCGTATCATCCGTCTTGTTCTGTTTTCCCGTCTGAAAAGCACAAAAAAAGCGGCTGATATGCCGCTTTTTTTGCGCTTACTCACCAACCGATGAGGAACTGCCTGAATTTGAACTTTGTTGATTCACATTTTCCATATCCGTTTGTGCTTTATCTTTTGCCTGCTGCGCGGTCTGAACGGCGCTGTCTTTCAGCTGGCTGCCTTTCTGCACGGCAAAATCGCGGACTTGTTTTGTTTTTTCAGCAGCCTGCGAAGCGAGCTGGGTCCCTTTTTCGGTCGCAAATTCGCGCCAGCCGTCTGTTTTTCCTTTAATGGTTTCCACCTGGCCGCTTAAGTCTTCCCGAAGTTCTTTCCCCGATTTCGGCGCCAGCATAAGCGCTACTGCAGCACCGACAACACCACCGACAATTGCACCAGTCAAAAAATCTTTCGTGGACATTTGTTCTTCAGACATGTAAATTCCTCCTTCAGTTTATGAATTTCTTACCCGTTGGAGCAGCCTTTCATCATTGCGGGCCGGTTCTTCAAGAAGGTGTTTCGGGACAGGGTCTTTGGCATGGACAGGATGGGTTTCATTCGTGCCTGTGCCTGTACCTTTTTTACCCGACCATCTATCTTTTATTTCCTTCAGCGCAGCGCCCCATTGCACGGCCTGTGCAATTTTGTCCTGCCTTTTGCTGACGGCCGAAGCAATCGATGTTGTGACTTTACGCAGCGCCTGACTCAGTTGCTGGGCGGAAACACCGATATCTTCCACGGCATAGACGACACTGTTCAGCCTTTCCGATTTATGCTCGATGTCTTCAACCAACACATTCGTTTTTTCCAGTAATTTTGTTGATTCCTCTGTAATGCCGTGCATCTGCCCTTCAAGGCCCTTTACCGTATCCGACAAGTTGTCCAATGTTTTGCTTAATGATTTCAATGTCCTCGTCAGGGCGATGACCAGAATAAGGAATGCAACAGCAATCAGCGCCACGCTTAAATACAGGATGATTTTCATCTTTCGTTACCACCTCCATGTACAATAAAATTACCCCAAATCGCCTTCCTTAAACTATGGGGTTGAAATCTTTGCGGGTACCATCCTTATTTTCGCATAACGGCCGCCTTGTGCCAACAAAAATGGAAACATTTTCTGCTTGACAAATCTTATAACAAAAAAAGACATTGCCCGCCTGTTTTTCGGACAATGCCTTTGCCTTACCGGCTTACATGCTTTTGCAGCAATGTTTCGTATGCCTTTTGGTACTTTTGGATGTCCCCGGCACCCATAAAGAGAATGACACTGTTTTCAATGCCAAGAAGCGGGGACATGTCCTCTTCCTTGATAATTTGAGATCCGCTGACTTTTTCCTGCAAATCGTAAATAGAAAGCTTCCCGTGGTGTTCGCGCGCCGAGCCAAAAATATCGCACAGAAAAACCCGGTCTGCAAGGTTTAAGCTTTCCGCAAACTCTGTAAGAAATGCCTGCGTGCGGCTAAAAGTATGCGGCTGGAATACGGCGACAAGCTCTCTTTCCGGATATTTTTTCCGCGCGGCATCAATGGTTGCCTTGATCTCAGTCGGATGGTGGGCATAGTCATCAATGATGATTTGCGTGCCGATTTCTTTTTCCGTAAAGCGGCGTTTGACCCCGTGAAATGTTTTTAAATGCGTTTCAACCGCTTCTTTTTCGATGCCTTCGTATTGGCAGAGGGCGATGACCCCAAGCGCATTCAGCACGTTGTGGTTCCCGAAAGAGGGAATTTCGAACGTCCCATAAAAATTATTGCGGACCACCACATCGAATTTCGTTCCTTGCGGCTCCGTCACAATATTTCTTGCCTGAAAATCGTTGCCTTCTTCAAAGCCATAAAAAACAACCGGCACTTTCGCCTGGATTTTTTGCAGCTGCTCGTCGTCCCCGTAAGCGATGATGCCTTTTTTGACTTGCAGTGCCATTTCTTGAAAGGCGGAAAAGACATCGTCAATGTTCGCATAATAATCCGGATGGTCGAAGTCAATATTGGTCATAATCGCATAATCCGGATGGTAGGAAAGAAAGTGGCGCCGGTATTCACACGCCTCAAATACAAAATATTCCGCTCCCGGAACCCCTTTTCCCGTTCCGTCCCCGATCAAATAGGAAGTGGGCTTGATCTCATGCATGACATGGGCAAGCAGCCCGGTAGTCGATGTTTTACCGTGCGCGCCTGTTACAGCAACGCTCGTAAAATTTTTCAAAAACTCACCGAGAAATTTATGGTAACGGATCACAGGAATACCGCGTTTCATCGCTTCATCAATTTCTTCGTGCGTATCGGGAAAAGCATTGCCGGCAATCACCGTCAGGCCGGGGTGAATATTTTCCCGGTTGAAAGGCAGGATCTTAATGCCAGCATCTTCTAATGCCTGCTGGGTAAAAAAGCGCTTTTCCACGTCAGACCCCTGCACTTCGTATCCGATGTCATGCAGGATCTGTGCCAGTGCGCTCATGCCCGATCCTTTAATCCCTACGAAATGGTATACAGTCATAATAGAACCTCCAACACTGTCTATATGTATGCAGTATATGATAAAAACCCGCCATGTGCGATAAGGCATGTTTCCATAGCAGCTGTACAGGCTTTATACGGCTGCCTTCATGCCCATCATAAAAAATTCATACTCCATCATTATATCATTTCCAGGCAGCCGTGAACATGAAAAAACGGAATTTTGCCCGCAGCCCGCCGGAAGCCGGAAAGGGCAGCGCACATCCGCATTCCGCATGCCCTTTTTCCTCTATCCTTGCCAAAACAGCTGCCGGCTATAAGGAAAAACGATCACTCTCTGCTTTCTGCTTCCTGCATTTGCATAAATTCGCTTTTCGTTATTAAAACATCCCGCGGCTTGCTTCCTTTCGCCCCGGAAATAATCCCCTGCTGCTCCATCATATCAATCAGACGGGCGGCCCGGTTATAGCCGATCCGAAAATTGCGCTGCAAAAGTGACGTGGACGCCCCGCCCTGGTGAATGACAAATTCGCAGGCGTCGGGAAAAAGCTCGTCTTCTTCTTCGCCCGTTTCCGTTTGTCTCAGCAATTCTTCAGGCTGGAACAAATATTCCGGCTCTGCGGTTTCCCTTACAGATGACACAACATCGTCGATTTCACGGTCGCTCACAAAAGTGCCCTGCAGCCGGACCGGTTTGGAAGTGCCGTTTTCCAAAAACAGCATGTCCCCTTTGCCTAGCAGTTTTTCCGCCCCACTCATATCAATAATGGTGCGCGAATCGACATGTGAAGAGACGGAAAAAGCAATGCGCGTCGGGATATTGGCCTTGATTAAGCCGGTAATGACATCCACGCTCGGCCGCTGTGTCGCCAGAATCAGGTGAATCCCGCAGGCGCGCGCTTTTTGTGCAATCCGGCAGATGGCATCTTCGACATCCCCCGGTGAGGTCATCATTAAATCAGCGAGCTCATCGATGACAATGACAATATACGGCAGCTTTTCGGAAAACCTGCGGGTACGGACGGCCATTTCATTATAACGGTGAATATCGCGCACACTTTCATGGGCAAACAATTCATAACGCCTTTCCATTTCTTCAACCGCCCACTTTAATGCCGCTGTTGCCATTTTGACATCTGTAATGACAGGGCTGACGAGATGCGGAATTTGATTATATGGCGCAAGCTCCACCATTTTCGGGTCGATCAGGAGCAGTTTCAAATCCTGCGGCGCCGCTTTATACAGGAGCGAAACAAGCACCGAATTGATACAGACGCTTTTTCCCGATCCGGTGGCGCCTGCAATCAGCCCGTGCGGCATTTTTTGCAGGTCGGTTACAACCGGTTTCCCCGAAATATCCAGGCCCATCGCAACCGTCAACGGAGATTTGCTGTTTTGAAATACGGGATCACCGATGATCTCACGCAAACGGACAGGGCGGCTTTTCAAGTTCGGGATTTCAATGCCGACCGTATGCTTGCCCGGAATCGGCGCTTCGATCCTGATATCTTTCGCAGCGAGGCTTAATTTTAAGTCGTCGTTCAGATTGGTGATTTTATTGACTTTTACGCCCGGTTCAGGCTGGACTTCAAACCGGGTGACGGAAGGCCCCTGGCTTGCGTTTACCACTTTCGCGCGGACATTGAAATTTTCAAGTGCCTCATCCAGCGTATAGCTTTGTTCTTTGATCCACTCCTCATCCCGGGTCTGCTTCACCGGCGGCTCCAGCAACGAAAGCGGCGGGAAAGAAAACGGTTTTTCACCGCTGTTTTCGGCCGGATTTTCTTGTTCCGGCCGGGGACCCGGGGCCTCTTTCTTTTCTGTGATCCTCCGGCGGTCCTGTTTCAGCATCAGCACGTTAAACGGCAGATGCTTTCGCGGGCGTCTTTCCGTTTTTGTTGCTTCGCCGGATGACGGAGAAGTGCCCGCCATCTCCGTATGCCGCTGTTCCGGTTCATTTCCTGCATTTTTTTCGGTTTTTTCCGAAGCATATGCCGAAGGGGTTTCCGGCTCATTTGCAAGGTCCGCCATGCTTGCCTCTTGAGAAACGGCGGCATCCTCTTTTGACAATTCACTTGCCGGATTGAATCCCAGTGTTCCTGCGTTTTGCTGGTCTGGTTCATTTACCAGGATGGCTTCGGTTTTTTCCGAAGCATATGCCGAGGAAGCTTTTTCCGGTTCACTTGCAATGGCCGCCGTACTTGCTTCCGGAGAAACAGCCGCTGCATCCTCTTTTGGCAGCACACTTGCCGAATCGGATCCCGGCGTTTTCGCTTTTAGCTGTTCCGATTCATCTGCCGGGTTTGTGCCGGGTTCTTCCGGAGAAATGGCCGTGGCATTCCCTTTTTCCGGTTCGTTTGCCGGATCGGTTTCGGCTTTTTCCGGTTCACTTGCCGAAGCAGCTTTCTCTGTTTCCGGCTCATCTGCCAGGCTTATGCCGGATTTCTCCAGCATGCCTGCTGCTAAAGATTCCGGCGTGCCCATGCTATGTTGTTCTGGCTCCATGTTCTCCAAAGCGGATGCCGGAGTCTCTTCCGATTTTGCCGGGTCACTTGCCGGGTCGGATCCCAGTGTTCCTGCGTTTTGCTGGTCTGGTTCGTTTACCTGGATGGCTTCGGCTTTTTCCGAAGTATATGACGAAGAGGTTTCCGGTTCATTTGCAAGGCCCGCCGTACTTGCTTCCAGAGAAATGGCCGCCGCATCCTCTTTTGGCAGTTCACTTACCGGGCCAGATTCCGGCATTTCCGCTTTCGGCTGTTCCGATTCATCAGACGGAATTGTGCCGGTTTTCTCAAGCTTGTATGTCGCTTCGGCTTCATCTGCCGCACCTGGTGAATCTTCGCCATGCCCTGTTTCCGTTTGGACAGGTTCGCCCTTTTCCGCCTGATCCGCTGTTGCGCGCCCGGCTTGATCTGCCGGTAAATCCATTTTTTTCTCTTCGAACAATTGATCCGCCATGCCGTGTTCAGGTGTTGTCAGGTTCCGTTCGCCGTCCGTGCCCGGATTTTCTGCAAAATCAAGCAATTGCTGCAGTTTCGCCATATCCAAGAGACGGATATCCTTTTTGTAATGATCTTCCAGCTCGTATTCCAACACTGTTGTTTCTTCCTGCGCAGAATCATTTGTCGGCCGTTTAAATCCAAAGACCGGGGACGGGATATCCGTCGGCCGGAAAGGATGGCCTTTTTGCACTTTTTCGCTCCGTTCAGACTGTGGCTCGGGACGATGTTTTTTTGCCCGTGGCCGCTGCTTTTCCGGTTTTTCAGCCGTCTTCCGGCGCGCCCCTTCCTGATCCGGAATTACAGGAAAACGAAACTGTTTTTTCGGATAATGATAAGCCACACGGGTATCTATTTTGTCCGGGCGTGCCTGGTAAAGCCCGGGTTGTTCCGGGGCCTCTTCGTGCACGTTTTCATCCTTAAAATATTTTGCCATTTTTTTAATCCAGCTCAAATTCATCACTCTTTCCTTTGCTCATGCGTCCGAAGAGCCTTTCAAAAATTCTTCTCACCTTCCATTATACAAAGGAAACACATGTTTTTCGAGGGATTTTTTAACACAGGCATGCCGGCATAAAAAAATCGGGGTTAGGCACATTATGAGTGATACTATTTTTTTGAAGGAGGGAATGGATTGAAGATCGCAAAAGCATTGCTCGGCATCGGGCTTGCATCCGGGCTGTTGATGGGATGCGGAAACAATAACGGTGCTGGCGACAATAATGGCAACCGCAACAATGCACGGCCTGTACGCTATAACGACACAGCCGACAATAATGATGTGCGTTACAATAATGTCCGTTACAATACAGGAAGAACAAACGGCAATAATGGCGCTGATTTGACAAATAATACACGGGGTACACAAGGGATCAACAACGCCAATTTGACGAACAATAACGGCAACGGCAACAACAACAATAATAACAACAATAACGTCCGGGTGGCCAACCGTATTGCGCGCAGCATTGAGAATTTAAAAGAGGTAGCACAAGCGCGTGTCATCGCCACGAATGACAATGCTTATGTGGCTGTCTTACTGGAAAGGAACCAAAACAACGACAAACTTGACAAAAAACTGAAAAACAAAATTTCGAAAGTTGTCAAGCAAACCGATCCATCGATCAATGATGTGTACATTTCCGAAAATCCGGATTTCTTTGACCAGATGAGTGATTACGTCAATGACATCCGAAACGGCCGCCCGATTTCAGGATTTTTTAACCAGTTTAACGATATCATTCAGCGTGTCTTTCCGAACGGATCAAGATAAGCGAAAAAGGGCCGCATCCCGCGTGATGCAGCCCTTTTTTTGGCATCCGGCTTTTTATTCCGGCAGCGGAAATTCGCTTCCGACTTCGTATTGCCCGTCCAGCACAAGGATGCCTTTTTTCTGCGGTGCATTCGGGAGCCCGAGTTCACGCGCCGAGCAGATCATGCCGCTTGAAGCCACGCCGCGCAGCACGGCATCTTTGATGATCATCCCGTTCGGCATAACAGCGCCTGTTTTTGCAACCACAACTTTTTGCCCGGCTTCCACATTCGGCGCGCCGCAGACAATTTGCAATGTCTCAGCACCGGTGTCAACCTGGCAGATGCTTAAATGATCAGAATCCGGGTGCTTTTCCTTTTCTTTTACATACCCGACAACGAATTTCGGGGACAAGTCGGCGTCCAGTTTTTCATCGAACCCGTTTTCGGCGAGTATTCCGTTCAGCTTGTCGAGTAAAGCTTCCGTCAGTTTCACGGGGCCGCTTCCTTCAAACGCGCCGTACCGGGATGCTTCAAAAATATTGAACCCGGCTGTTTCTTTTGTCTTTTCATCATAAATGCGGGCAACCGTGCCTCTCTTTTCATAAGCGGCATGCTCCGCGTCTTTGATCATAACAATCAATGTATCGCCGATGCCTTCGCGGTTGTAAAAAACATTCATAAACGAAACGTACTCCTTTCAAGACTTCCGGTTTTTGCCCAAAATAAAGACCGGCTCCAATTCGCCGTCCTGATATAAAAATGAGAGGGCAGTAATCGGCACATGGCCGTTTGCAAAAAAATTCATCGCCATTTGCGCGATTATATCATAACCTGTTTCATTGCGGATGTCACCTATAATTAAAACATCCTGATGGGGAACAGCAAGAACCATTTCCCCTTCCGTTTTCTCGGACATTTCCTGCAATAACTTTTCATTTAAAATCCGGCTTGCATCATAGCCATCATTCGTGTTCAAGAAATAAAAATCATTCCCTGCGACAGTGTCTTTTTTCATTTTCGTGGAAAGCGACCGTAAATTAAACCGCGCCGTTTCCCGAATTTGTTCCGGGCTCCACTCTTCCCGCTCCAGCATTTGAAGATCGATCAACCGGTACGTATTCCCCAGATCAAGCGCGTAATAAATGCGCGTCTCGGCCGTGTGCGCATCGGTTAAAAACGGGATGCCTCCTGGAGCTTCTTCTGGAAAAGAAGTGGACCGGATCACAGGAAAAATACTTTTTTCCCGGCCATTAAGCGAATGGTTTTTCCCCATTACACCGAGCGCTGCTTCCGCATAATAGACAACTTCTTTAATCGCTTCTTCTTTTTGGGTAGCCCATTTGGCGGCAATCTCCGGCAGGGAAATATTGAGTCCCTGGTGTGTGTCTTCATTTTCGACCCGAAGTACATCTTTTTCACGGTCATAGGAAAAAATCCGTCCTTTTTTCTCCAGCCTTTTTTCCAGCTCCCGTCTTAATTGTTTCGTATCCATTTTCCGGTTGGCACCTCCTTTATCCCCCAGCTTAGGAAAAATCCCCCGTCCGCAAAGAGGGGGATTTCGGCCTGCTTTTTGTCTTTCCTGAAAATATGCGTATGCATTCGGATGGTGCCGCGTTCAATGCGGCTTGATCATCTATGATTCAGGCAAGGCTTTCGATAAATTTTTCGACTTCTTCTTTTGTTTTCCGGTCTTTGCTGACGAAACGGCCGATTTCCTTGCCGTCCCGGAATGCGACAAAACTCGGGATCCCGTATACATCAAGATCCGCACATAAATCCAAAAATTTATCGCGGTCAACATGGACAAAAGTATAATCGCTGTATTCTTTTTCAATTTCCGGCATAAACGGGTCTAAGAAGCGGCAGTCCGGGCACCAGTCCGCTGAGAACAAAAAAATATGTGTCCCGTTTTCTTTCAAGTTTTTAAAATCTTCCATTGATTGCAATTCCTGCATGGTTAAACCCTCCAGTTTCTGTGTCTTCTTTTTATTATACCGTAACGGCAGAGCTGTTTCATTTTTCATCACCCGGCTTTCCCGGTATAATGAAAATTAAGCAGTTTGCGGGAAATGGACTTTTTACATAAGGGGTAGACTTCATGACCATTTTAATTGTAGATGACCATAAAGTAAATTTATTTGTCATAGAAAAAACTTTAAAAAATGCCGGATATAATCAGTATGTATCTTTCACTTCGGCGAAAGCATTATTCGCTTATTTGCATCTAAATGAGGAACACGCGCCAAAACCGCCTGCCGACTGCATTTTGATGGATATTATGATGCCCGAAATCGATGGTATTGAAGCGTGCCGGATGCTGCAGCAGTCACAGCTTTTTCGTGATATTCCCGTCATTTTCCTGACTGCGCTTGATGATGCCCGGAAGCTGGCGGAAGCACTGAACGCCGGGGGAATCGATTATATTACTAAGCCGATCAACAAAGTCGAGCTGATCGCCCGCCTTAAAGTAGCACTGCGCCTGAAAGAAGAGAAAGAATGGCATGCGGAACAGGAAAGGCATTTAAAAGACGAGCTCGATCTTGCAATGCAGGTTCAGCGCACACTTTTGAGCGAACCGATAAAAGAAAACTGTCTTTCCATTACATCTTCGTACAAACCGGCTCATCAACTGGCCGGTGATCTTTATTACTGGTATAAAATGGATGATCACCGTTACAGCCTCATGCTGCTCGATGTGATGGGGCACGGGATTTCGGCATCGCTCGTCTGCATGTTTATTTCTTCCAAATTAAGGGATTTAATGCAAAGCAAGGCAGACCCTGAAACGGTGATGCAGAAATTAAACGAACTGATGCTTTACCTGAATAAAAATGGCGGGTTGCAGGATTATTTTACAGCCATCTACCTTGTGCTCGACTGTGCCAGCAAAACGATCGAATATGTGAATGCCGGCCACCCGCCCGCTTTTGCCCTCGTGGATGAAAAGGAAGTCGTGTCGCTTTCGGAAGGCGGATGTGCTGTCGGCTTCTTCCCGCAATTGAAAGTGGAAAAGCAGGTGCTCCGTTACCATGAGAGCCTGCAACTCCTTTTATTTACAGATGGCGTAATGGAAGCACTCGATTCGGACAGCCACGACGGCTTGAAAATCCTGCAGCAGCTCGCTTCATCCACTTGGTCTCCAGAAAAGGCCGCTTCCCCCTTGGATACCGTCCTTGCCAAAGAACTGCAGGAACAACAGCCGGATGATATGTGTGTTGTGCTCGTGCAGGCAAAATAAGTGCTAGGGCTTACTAAGCGGGATATAGGGGTTGTCCGGCGAAAATACAGTAAAAAACGGCGAGATCGCAGTGTCTCGCCGTTTTTTAAATGGTTATGCTTTTTTTCGGTAAATTTTTTCTTCTCTGTCAAAAACCTCATACTTTCCTTCCGTATCAATTGTCCGCACGGTTTCTTTATGGCCGAGCCCTAAAAATCCCCGGTTCGTTAAACTTTCATCAAATAATCGCAAAACTTTTTTCTGAAGGTTTTGGTCAAAATAGATCATAACGTTCCGGCAAATAATCGCATGGAACTCATTAAACGAACCGTCCGTGACAAGATTGTGCTGGGCAAATACGATATTTTCCGCAAGGCTCTTATTGAAATAGGCATGCTGGGCATCGGCCGTGTAATAATAGGAAAATTCGCGTTTCCCACCTGCTTGGAAATAATTTTTCGTATACGTCTGCATTTTATGAAGCGAAAAGGCGCCGCTTTCCGCCTGGCGCAACACTCGTTCATTCATATCAGTTGCATAAATTCTCGTTTTTTCGCGCAGCCCCTCTTCGTCCAATAGAATGGCCATCGAATAGGCTTCTTCACCCGAGGAGCAGCCTGCATGCCAGATCCGGATTTCCGGGTACTGCCTTAATTCCGGGACGACTTTTTCGCGAAAGGCGACAAAAAAGTCCGGATCCCGGAACATTTCTGTCACTTGAATGGACAAATCATTTAACAGCACTTCAAGGAATTCGGGTTCATGGATCACCCTTTCGATTAGCGCGCTGATGCTCGGCAGGTTTTCGAGCCGCATCCGGTGCGTAACCCGCCTTTCAATGGAAGAACGGGCATACTGGCGGAAGTCGTAGCCAGATATCCGGTAAATGGCAAATAGCAGCATATCCAGTTCGAGCTTTTTGATGTCCTCATCCGTTAGTTGGTTTTTTTTCACGCTTTTTGCACTCCATCATTCTAAAGTTTGGGCTTGTTGAAATTGCGGAAATGGCATTCATTTCGCAACGGCCGCTAAAAAGCAACAAAATTTCCCGTGCTTCCTTTACTTGAAGCATGCCTATGTGAAGATAGCGGGCTAAATTTGCGGCCTTTTTTACAAAGAAATTCCTGTAACGAATTTTTTTCGGACTTCCCTGCGTGAAGAAAGCAAGCAAAATGTACAGCCTTCCTTCACCCCGTACCCCTCTCTCCGCTTTTTCACGGGCTTCCTTCCCTCAGCCTGCCTTTATTCTAGCGGCAGCCATACCCGCATGACAGATAACAGCTGGTCCATCTTCAGCGGTTTGCTGATGTAATCTGTTGCGCCGGCGCCCAGACACTTTTGCCGGTCGCCTTTCATCGCTTTTGCTGTCAGAGCGATAATGGGCAAATCCGCAAATGCATCGTTCTTCCGAATTCTTTGCATCGTTTCATAACCGTCCATGCCCGGCATCATAATATCCATGAGGACGATGTCGACCTCTTTGTGAAGGTCCAGCATATCCAGGCATTCGAAACCGTTTTGCGACACAAGCACTTTCATGCCTTCTTTCGACAGCGCCTTTTTCAGTGCATAAATGTTCCGGTTGTCATCGTCACAAATCAGCACCGTTTTATTTCGGAGCGCCTGATCGGCTGATGCTTCTTCGCCCGGCTGCTGATCTTCTTCATGCAGCAATGCCGGCGCTACTTCGCTTTCCGGCGCGGACACTTCTTCCGTAGCGGTCATCCCGTTCGGCAAGCTTGGAATATACAAAATGAAGGTGCTCCCTTTTCCGACAGTGCTGTCGAGACAGATTGTGCCGCCGAGCAAACGGGCAAACTCGCGGCAAATGGACAAACCGAGTCCCGTACCGCCGTATTTGCGGCCGGTTGCACCGTCCCCTTGCTGGAAGGCTTCGAAAATGAGATCCTGTTTCTTTTCCGGAATCCCGATCCCCGTGTCTTGCACAGCCACTTCCAGCCAAAAATCTGCGTCTTCCGTTTTCACGTATTTTCCGGCTGTTTCTGCGCTCACTTTGCGCATCCGGAACGTCACCGAACCATTTTCCGTAAATTTGACGGCATTTGAAAGCAGGTTCTTCACGATCTGTTGGAAACGCCGCTGGTCGGTATAAATCAAATCCGGCACATTCTCATCGACATCAATCTTCAGTTCAAGCCCTTTTTGTTCTGCCAAATAAGCAAACTGGTTGCCGACATACACTGGCAATTCACGGGTGTTCGTCTCTTCAATGACAATTTCCATCTTGCCGGCTTCTACTTTGGACAAGTCAAGTATATCGTTAATTAAATTGAGCAAGTCACTGCCGGATGAATGGATCACACGGGCGAATTCTTTTTGTTCTTCGGTCAGATTGCCCTCTTCCGATTCATCCGCCAGCATTTCGGAAAGAAGCAGAATGCTGTTGAGCGGCGTCCGCAGTTCATGCGACATATTTGCAAGAAATTCAGATTTATACTGCGAGCTCTGGATAAGCTGCTCTGCTTTTTCTTCCAACTGATGCTTTGTTTTTTCCAGTTCCTGCGCTCTTTTTTCCGCTTCTTTCGTCCGTTCCTCAAGCTGTTCATTGATCATGCGCAATTCTTCAGACTGCGACTGCAATTCCTCCGACTGGGCTTGCAGTTCTTCCGATTGCGATTGCAACTCCTCCGACTGGGCCTGCAACTCTTCCGTCATCATTTGCGATTCTTTCAAAAGCCGCTCAACCTCCATTCTGCTCAGGACACTGTTGATTGCCATCCCGAGTGTATGGTTGATTTGCTTGATGAGCTCAAGCCGCGCCGGCGTGAACTCCTCCAGGCTTGCCAGTTCCAAAACCGCCAGTACTTCCTCTTCATAAATGACAGGCGCAATCAGAATGCTACGCGGTTTCGCTTCATCCAAACCGGTCGAAATTAGCGAATAATTTTCGGGAACATCGGTAATGATCCGGCTCTCTTTTTCTAACGCACACTGGCCGGCCAGCCCCTCCCCGTATGAAAATTTTTCGCGGCCCGGATTCCCGCGGTCTTCCGCATAAGCAGCAATTTTGACAAACTCGGCTTTTGTTTTTTCTCCTCTTTTCAAATAAAAGGCACCCATCGAGGCTGCCATAACCGGTACGGCTTTTTGAATAAACCGTTCCGCCAGCGTGTTGATATGGGTGATATTCTGATACATCGTCGCCATTTCGGCAAGCGTCGTCTGCATCCAGTTTCTTTCCGATATTTGTTCAATATAATTTTTTTCTTTCTGGCTTGCCTGCTCAAGCGATGCGGCCATCCGGTTAAAAGCTGCACCGATTTCCCCGATTTCATCCTCTGTCTTCACATCCACCCGCGGCAGTGACGTAAGGTCATCGTAATTGATATGCGTCATTACTTTGGAAATGTTGTTTAAGCTTTTCGCCGTTCCCGATACAATCCAGTAAGCAATAAACAGCATCACGGCAATCATCAGCCCGGAAGAAACCACAATCATCTGCAGCAAGTTTTTTTCCAGCTGGCTGGCATTTTTCATTGCTTTCGACATTAAGTTTTCCTGGAAATTTTTAAAATCGGTAATATATCCCGTTAAGTGGCTCCGTTTCGTTTGATAGTCGGAAATCACTCCGGACGGCACCGTTTTATTGTGCCTGGCGTCATTGATAATCGTTTCTTCCGTTTCCGTGTAGGAAGCAAATTCATTTTGGAGCTTTGCCAAAATATCCTTTGCCTGGTTATGGTTTAATATATTGTCTAGCTGGTTCAGCCTTGATTCGATTTTTGCACGGTTATCCGTAATATTTTGAATAGCGGTTTCCGTGCCGCTTGCTTTTTCATCATTAATAATGGCCAAAAGTTCCCGGTCGGACTGCGAAAACAGCAGCTGGATCTCCGTTGCCATTTTTACTTTCACATAGCGGTCCTGCACGATTTCAGACATGTTTTTTTTCATATGATTCATGGAAACGAGCATGACCACAGCCGTAACAAGCATAAAAGCGAGGATCACGCCGAACCCTGCATATTGTTTTTTCTTAAAGCCCATGCTTTCTTCCCCCTGTTTTTCCATCTGCCGGATATATCGATACTTCTAAGACAAGTGATAAAGCCATTGAAGCTTATACTTTATTCCCGATTTTTCAACATATTATACCATCAATCTGTGACAAATTTGTTACATTTCGTAGCAGGAATCAAGTTTTTTTACAAGGCTAAAGGGGGGGAGAGGATGATGATGCGTATTTACCATCAAACCGCCCCGTTTTTACTTTTCCTAAAATCAAAAAAGGCCTTGCAACCGCAGGACGATGTATCCCTTGGTAACAGGCTCCCCAATCAAGCAATCGAGTTGAGACGAATGAATTTTATGAATTTAAATGATAGATTTTCTATAGGTTTAGATTAATATTAAGACTCCTTATCTTGTAAATTGAGGTGATACATAATATTACGGTTGAAAGAAAAAATCCCGCTGCAAAAATAAATAACGACATTTTCAAACCTAAATACGAGCCAAGAACGCCTCCAATGACGCCCCCAGTGGCATCGCTCCCCTTGTTATAAACCGATTACTTGCATTTACGCTACCTAAAATTTTTAATGGCGTAATAGCCTGTCTTAAACTGACCTGGCTTACAAAATAGAGCATGTTTCCAAATCCGGATAGCATCTGTCCTAAAGTAAGTAAGATTAAAGCGATGGTTTTAGAGTGAAAGTAGGGTGTAAAAACAATGATTCCCCCAACTCCGATTAAAACGGTAGCACCAATGATCGATATCCCAATACCCATCTTTTTTGAAATAAATTCAGAAAAGTAAGCCCCTATTATCCCTCCAATACTTCCTAACCCATAGATTAATCCAATTTGCGATGCGTGCATTCCAACATTCCTTACTATGTATAGTATGTAAATGGTTTCAAAAGCAGTTCTGCAAAAATTTAAAATAGCCGTAGATATGGAGATAGATAAAAGAATTCGGCTATTTATTAATACCTGAATCCGTGACGAAAATCTAACAAACGTCGGTAATAGGCAGTTTTCCCAAGAGGGGATATCTAGATGTATCTCAATACTCAATAAATATACTTTTGTAGTTTTAGTAGGTAAATATTTCCCTATTTCATTTATTTTAGGGCATGACAAATAAACCTGCAAATTTCCATTTTTTGCAAGTTTTCTGGTTTGTTTCGGCTTTTCTTCTTATCGCTTATTACCCTGGTTGTCTAGTAAAAGGCATCGTATAAGCGAGCAAAAGTCGGCAACCATTTGTTGGTCGCCGTCACTTTTAATTTCCATTGCCGACCTTGGTAAACAAGCTTTGAAGCCAGTGTAATCATATTCTGGATGACAGTTCGGATTCTTCTTCGTGTTGCTTTCTTTTTCAATGGTGCATCTTGTTTTTTCAAGCTTTCTTGTCCGATCAAACGAAGTAAATTATACGCAAATACACCAAAATGGAGCACAAGGCCATTCGTTTCATATTTGCCCGATGGCAACCGTTCCAGATCCAGTTCTGATTTAATTTCACTGTGAAACTGTTCGCATGTGCCATGGTCATGATAGAGAGAGATCACCACATGAGGCGGCACTTCAAGATCTGTCCAGTAGGTTTCAAATTCATATTCGGGAATCAAAAAAATCTGGCCGTCTCTTGAGATGGTTCTTTCGATCACTTTAAAGACTTTTCGGATGGTTCGTATCTGGTCTTTTAATTGAATGGTTTCGGGGATGGATCCAAGGTAAACCTTCTTTCCTTCCCGTTCTTCACAGCAGATCCCATATTTTTGGGCAATATGAAGCCAGTCTTCTGCTTTTTCCTTACGAGGATTGCGTTTGATAACAAAGCTTGCATGTTCTTCCAAGAAAATGATGAGATTATCCCGGCTGTCATTTCCGGAATCAAGCCTGAAAAGCAATGGCTGATCCGTTAATCTCCTGGCAGATTGGATGGTTTCCTTGATAAAATTCGGCGTACCTTTTTGGCAGTGGTTATTTCCCTTTCGCATCTCAACATGCAGGCAGTAGCCTTCCTGCCCAATGTAACCGAACATAGGTGCATAACCGTCGCAGCCTTTATAGGTTCTTTCCACTCCTTCTTTTTTTGTTTTGGAGTTATCAAAAGGGGAGACATCCAGATCAACCGGGATATACGGCTTGTCTTTGGCGTAAACTGGGCTAATTTCCGCATTTGTATTGCGGATCAGATTCAGCGATTCTTCATGCAAGATCGCTTTCCATTTTTCCGTCAAGGCAGCTTGGTCCAGTCGCTGCCTTAAAGTCGGGCTGGAAGGAACCCTTTGGATATCCAAAGCCAGTGCAAAAAAGGCATCTTCGCGGAAGGTTTCAATATTGTCATAATCACTTTTTCCTTGGCAAAGCAGGCCAATATAGGATTTGGCTACATCAGCATTGGAACAGACGGGATTTCGGGAAATATCAGGGAGTCGATAGGCATTTAACCTGGAAGCTAAATTCGTTAGATTTAGTAAATTTCCTACTATCGCTAAACCGCTTTGGGCAACAATTCGTTCTTTCGTGGCTTCTATCACTAACTTTTTCATTATATCACCTGAATGTGGAATGAGTTAAATTTAATAGATATGCGTATTATACTAGATTTCATGCGAATGGGTTAACGTTAAGTGAAAATTTCGTCACGGATTCAGGTCTAATTTATAACGCATCAAAGTTAGCCGCAGACCGCATAAATGCCATGATAAAACAAACACAACAAGCTGCATAAGCATTAAAAATTTTTACAAGTTGAGAATTCTGCGGGTCTCCGTCTTTTTAAAAAGAGCAATTATGAAATTGATTCATTTTTCAACTCTTTTCTGATACAGAAACTGTCCCAAAAGCATCTTTGTAATATGGGTGAACATGTCGCCGCGCGTGACGAGTTCATTGGTG
Source organism: Weizmannia sp. WK01 (assembly GCF_025905465.1). Taxonomy (NCBI): domain Bacteria; kingdom Bacillati; phylum Bacillota; class Bacilli; order Caryophanales; family Bacillaceae; genus Heyndrickxia; species Weizmannia sp. WK01. The sequence goes on from NZ_CP109616.1 coordinate 2,454,844, forward strand.
AAGACACCGATTGCGCCTTCTTTTTTGCGGACGTTTTCTTTTTTTGCATAGTTTTCCATTACAGGTCCGAGTTCTTCGCCTGCCCGCAAACGAACCGCGATTTCTTCCGGAAGCGGAATCCTTGCTCCGCCGGCGATGAAGGGTTCTTCTCCTTCCACGACAAGTGCACCCCAGTTGCAGAGAAACAAGCCATGCGGGGTTTCCACCACGCCACCTTCAAGACCAATACCAATATCCGCATTTTTTGCTGCCAGGACCGCCCTCGAGCGGTTAATGGCCCCTTGCAGCGTTTCTTCGTCGGAAAAAGGCTGTTCTTTTACGCCGGATGGCACACCTGCAGCCACAAATTCCATTTTCTGCCCGTCAAGCACTTCAAAGGCTTTCCGGACAGCCGACACTTTTGCCGGATTGGTCGAACCAATTGCAATTATCAAATTCTTTCACCTCTGTATTTCGGGCATTTTTGCCTCAGGAAAATCGAATATTTCTTTATTATTTACTGCGGATCGCATCAACGGTTGAACGGTCACAGGCCTGTACCAATTTCACGATCAAGGCCTTGGCTGCCGCATAGTCATCGACATGAAGGATCGCGGCATGCGTATGGATATAGCGGGCGCAAACCCCAATCACAGCACTCGGGATCCCTTCATTGGTAGTATGAACGCGGCCGGCATCTGTCCCGCCATTCGGGGCTACGAAATACTGGTAGCGGATATCATTGCTCTCGGCTGTGTCGAGAACAAACTCGCGCATGCCTTTATGCGTCACCATCGTCCGGTCGTAAATCCGCAGCAATGCGCCTTTTCCAAGCTGCCCGAATTGTTCTTTATCGCCGGACGCATCATTGGCGGGACTAGCATCCAGGGCAAAGAAAATATCCGGCTTAATCATATTGGCTGCTGTCTGTGCACCGCGCGTCCCGACTTCCTCCATAACCGTAGCGCCTGAATAAAGCGTGTTCGGAAGTTTTACACCCTGCAGTTCTTTTAACAATTCGATGGAGAGGCCGCAGCCGTAGCGGTTATCCCAAGCTTTAGCAAGAATTTTCTTTTGATTGGCCATTGGGGTGAACGGGCAAACCGGTAAGATGGGCTGGCCCGGGCGAATCCCGATTTTTTCAGCATCTTCACGGTCATCTGCGCCGATATCAATCAGCATATTTTTAATGTCCATTGGTTTGGATTTCTGATTTTCATCCAATAAATGTGGCGGAATTGAACCAACAACACCGATGACAGGTCCGTTATCCGTATAAATTTGTACGCGTTGAGCCAGCAGCACCTGGCTCCACCAGCCCCCTAGTGTTTGAAAGCGGATCATGCCATTTTCAGTGATGGATGTAACCATAAATCCAACTTCATCCATATGCCCTGCCACCATCACGGTTGGCCCGTCTTCCTGATCACGTCTTACGCCAAAGACGCTGCCGAGATGATCTTGTATGAGTTCATCTGAATATTTTTGAAGCTCCTGCTTCATAAACGCGCGGACGGCCGACTCGTTACCCGGTGCGCCTGGCAGTTCAGTCAGCGTTTTAAATAAATCGAGCGTTTCTTGTTCCATGCTTTTTACTCCTCGTTTCTGTATTTTTTTATCATACCGTATGTACAAGGTTTATTTTACATAATGGGTGGTTTTCTTGCCAGATTTTCACTTCATTTTGTACTTTTGTAATTGAATTCATTTTCGGTTACCGCCTTGAAAGTATATAATGAGGGGGAGCACCGATTTATTCTGATTAATTGCAGAGGAAAGGATAGGAGAAAGATGAATTGGAAAACTTTTATCGCCGGTATCGCTGTGGGTGCAGCCGCCGGGTATGCCGTCAATGAAACATTGCACCGTACTGTTAGCGTATCCGCCGAAACCGTTCTTGCAAAAGTTAAGAAAGCGTTTAAAGAAAACGGTCCGATTGATGGTTCCTGGATTCAAATGACAGAGGAAGATTATGAAAAGTACCCGTTTAAAACGAGGGTCTATAAGGGCGGGGTTTCGCTTACAAAAGACGGAGAGAAGAAGCAGTATGAGTTTATTGCCGACGCCAAAACCGGAACCGTCCTTGATGTCTATCCGATTTAACAGAAAAGCAGATCCGTTTTAAACCGGCTTGTGCCGGATGGTTGGAATCCTTTAAGGCTGGCTTCTCATGCCAGCTCTATCAGGATTTTGCTGAATGGTAACCGGCCCTGTTCCGGAGATCCCGGCTTAGAGCTGGCTTTTCTTGCCGGCTCTATGCGGGAAAGCAGGATAAGCTACTGCTATTTTTAAACTGGCACCGTTCGGAATATTTTATTGGAAAGCAGACGTGCCCTATGTGAAGGAAGGCCTTCATTTTTCAACGTTTTCTTAACATAGACAGGCTCTATGTGAAGGAAGGCCGTCAATTTTTCGCGTTTCCTTAACGTAGACGGGTTCTATGTTAAGGAAGGCCGTCTTTTTTCCGCGCTTTCTTAACGTAGACGCACTCTAGGTTAAGGAAGACCCTCAATTTTCCGCGCTTCCTTAACGTAGACGGGCTCTATGTGAAGAAAGACCTTCGTTTTTCCGTGCTTCCTTAACGTAGACGGGCTCTAGATTAAGAAAGCGCCTTGTTTTTGCTTGCTTTCTTAATGTAGACAGGATCTATGTAAAGAAAGGCCATCTTTTTTCCATGCTTCCTTAACGTAGACGCCCTCTATGTGAAGAAAGACCTTCGTTTTTCCGCGCTTCCTTAACATAGACGGGTTCTATGTTAAGAAAGGCCTTCGTTTTTCCATCCTTCCTTAATGTAGACGCACTCTATGTAAAGCAAGAGCCTCGTTTTTGCTTGCTTCCTTAACGTAAACGCCCTCTATGTAAAGAAAGGCCGTCTTTTTTCCGCGCTTCCTTAACGTAGACGCGCCCTATGTGAAGAAAGGCCATCTTTTTTCCGTGCTTCCTTAACGTAGACGGGCTCTAGATTAAGAAAGCGCCTTGTTTTTTCTTGCTTTCTTAATGTAGACAGGATCTATGTAAAGAAAGGCCATCTTTTTTCCGTGCTTCCTTAACGTAGACGCACTCTATGTAAAGCAAGAGCCTCGTTTTTGCTTGCTTCCTTAACGTAGACGCACTCTATGTAAAGAAAGGCCGTCTTTTTTCCGCGCTTCCTTAACGTAGACGCGCCCTATGTGAAGAAAGGCCATCTTTTTTCCGTGCTTCCTTAACGTAGACGCACTCCATGTAAATCTCGCGCTTCCTCACATTTTTAAGCCGGCTCTTTGCCGGAGGGTTGTTCATTTAACAGGACAGAGGTCCGTTTCAGTCTGAAATTTCAAAACGGCACCGCGCTTGATTTCGGTCGGTTTAGCAAGCCGCAGGGGTTTATGCCATGCAAAAATCGGCACGGATCTTTTCCCATACGCGGCAGTAAAAAACGGTGGACCTTTTGTTCACCGTTTTTTACCACTTTATACGGGCATTTTTTCACGTTCCACTTTTTCTATCATATTCCCGTCCGTATCCCACTTCAGCGCCCGGTAGACAGCGTCGTGGTAAAATACAAACCAGGCATTGTCCCGGATCGCCTCTTCAATCCATTTCTGTTTTTGAAAAATGGAAGTCATCGGGTAATCATCATAAGCCATCACCCAAAGCGGGTTGCGATGCGCGTGCGTCGGCAAAAGATCTGCCATATGGATCCATTTTTCGCCGCCGGACTCCGCCATGATAATCGCATGCCCGTCACTGTGCCCGCCTGTATGTACCATCCGGACTTTGCCTTCAATGGTAACCTCTTCTTTAAACGTTTGCACCTGATGCTGGATTGCTTCCCAGTTTTCCTTCCAATATGTGCTTTTTGAACGGATATTCGGGTGGCGCATTTCGTCCCATTCCGTTTCAGATACATAGATGGCCGCATTTGGGAATGAAGGGACATATCCATTTGTATCATCCGGCATGGTCAGGCCGCATGCATGGTCAAAATGCAAATGTGTCATCAGCACAATATCGATATCCTCACGTGTCAGCCCGAATACGCTTAATGAACGGTCGATCCGTGACTCCTCTGTGACGCCGTAATTCCGCTTCTGCTTGTCTGTCAGTTTTCCGTTGCCAATCCCGGACTCAATGAGAATGTTTTTCCCGTACAGCTGAAAAAAGATCGGGTCTGTCCGAAGTTCAATCTGGTTTTTTTCATTATATGGATATTTCCGCGACCAGAGCGGTTTCGGGACAACGCCAAACATGGCACCGCCATCCAGATGCGTGACGCCACCATCGAGCCAGTAAAGCGTCATTTCACCGACTGTTACATGTTCCATCATTTTCCCTCCTGTAATCGGTTTCACTTAATATTATTCGCCACCATTTCCCATTTTCCTGCCTGTGCCGCAATACAAAAAGGCGATCCTGCCTGTCCGCTTTGCCCTGTGGTTTTTCCCCCGCCAGTTCCGTAATGCAAAAAACTGAAAATGCTGTTCCTGTTTTTCCCAGCCTGTTCCGCTTTGCAAAAATTGAAAATGCCGACCCCTTTTTTCCCCAGCTGTTCCGACTTGAAAAAAAGGAAAATGCCACTCCCATTTTCCCTGCCTGCTTCGCTTTGCAAAAAACGAAAATATCGGTCCTGTTTCCCCAGCCTGTTCCGCGTTGCAAAAAAATTGAAAATGCCGGTTCCCGTTTTTTCCTGTCTGTACCACAATGCAAAAAACTGAAAATGCCGTTCCCATTTTTTCCTGTCTGTTCCGCGTTGCAAAAAATCAAAATACCGTTCCTGTTTTTCCTGTCTATGCCACGTTGCAAAAAAAAGCGCCCGGCGCACTGCCATTATCCTTGCAGTGCGCCGGGCGCGTTAAGATATTTTGCCTCACAGCGGTAAATGCGCTGTCCTTGTGCGGAAAACTTTTCTTCATATTCCGTCATGACATTGCCGGAAAAATCACTGCGATGCAAATCAAGACTGATATTTTTTAACAGCAGGCCATATTCCGAAAAACTTTGCAGCGAGTATTCAAACAGGCCTTGGTTGTCCGTTTTTAAATGAATTTCCCCGCCATCCGCCAAAATGTCTTCATACAGCTGCAAAAAAGTACGGTATGTAAGCCGCCGTTTTTCATGGCGTTTTTTTGGCCACGGGTCGGAAAAATTCAAATAAATCCGTTCGACATCGCCTTTTGCAAAAAATTCCCGCAGCTTTGCACCGTCTGCATTTAACAATTTTACATTCGGGCGGTTCTTTTCAATCAGCTTATCGAGCGCAGACACGATCACGCTCGGCTGTTTTTCGATCCCGAGAAAATTGATTTCGGGATGCTGTTCCGCCATTTCGGAAATAAACCGGCCTTTCCCTGTTCCGATTTCAATATGGAGCGGGTTGCTGTTTCCAAACAGTGCCTGCCAATGGCCGCGCCATTTTTCCGGGTCCGGTACGACGAATTGCGGGTACTTTTTTAATTTTTCTTCCGCCCATGGCTTATTCCGTAATCTCATAAAAACACCCCAACTTATATTTTTTGGCAAAAGCCTGGCCTATCTGCATAAAAAAAGAGGCAGGTTAAACAATAGAGTATGTATGGAGGTACCGGCGCAAGACCTTCATGCACATGTCAACAGCTGCATATCTCTAGTGAAGGATGTGTTCCACTTGGCACTCAGCCATCGCGACCAGTTAACCTTATTAACGGATATTTTGTACGATCATCAAACAGACTGCTGCGGATCTGTTTCAGAATGTGAACAATTGGAAAGGCTGGTCAAATCATTGCTCGTCAATCCGGCTGTCGCAAATGATATGAAACAAACGCTGACAGATGTGTACAACTACAGCCAGGCGGGAAAATATGCCCAGCATTTGGACGACCATATTGAAGCCCACCAAAACAAGCTCGGGGAATGGGTTGACCAGCTGAACACCTATTTTTAAAGAATGAAGAGCGGCAAAAAGAAGAGGAACCATCACCCGGTTTCTCTTCTTTTTCGTTCGAAACCGGAACACTTTTTTCGCTACAAGCCCGCAACTGGCAGTTTCTCTAAAAAAGAAGGCCCGGGCAAACGCGGGATGCAGCCTTCTCTTATTTTTTCACGCCGCCATGCACGTTCTGCAAAAAATCAAGCCAGCGTTGCATTTCTTCGTACCGGCCTTTTTCTTTATGCCAGCAAATCATCACAATCGCTTGGTAAATGGTGTGCCATTTCATCCGGAGCGAAAGGCTTGCGGTCATTTTCGTACCGTATTGCAGCAACCACCTTTCCCAATTTTCGGGCGGAATGTAGGCGTACAGGAGCATGCCGATGTCCATCGCCGGATCGCCGATCAGCGGGCCGTCCCAATCGATCAGAAACAATTCATTTTCGTTTGATAAAAGCCAGTTGTTATGATTGATATCGCCGTGGCAGACGACACAATCCCCGTATGCAACGTTCGGCTGTTCGCGTTCGAGAAATTCAAGGGCATCCAGAACACCTGGTGCATCGGGCCATTCCCCTTTTGCGCCGGATTTGAGATCATGCAGCATGTTTTCAGGCTTCATCGATTCCAGCCCGAGCCTTTGCAGCATCGTTAAAAGCGGTTTTGAATCGTGAATTTTTTTCAGCATCTTGGCAACGCGTTCTTCTTCCATTTCGTAAGGCTTTAGTTCCCTGCCCTCCACCCACTGCTGGGCCGTGATGGTGTCGCCGTTTTCTAGCCTTTTCGTCCAGACAAGCTTCGGGACAATGCCTTCAGCGGATAACACGGCCAGAAACGGCGATGAATTCCGTTTTAAAAAGAGGGATTGTTCCTGGTATTTGGCATAGAAGGCTTCTCCTGTCGCCCCCCCTGCCGGCATGATCTCCCAGCCTTTTCCTAATATATCTTCCAACATGTTCACCTTCAAATTCAGTAAGTCAACCTCACACCGATGAAAAAACAGCGATATCCCTGTTATAAAGCCAGGAAAAGTAGGATTTGTAAAAAAGTAAAAATGCCATTCCATTTTACACAAAACATTGGCGCGGATTCTTCCTGTTTGCTGAAAAATCCGCAGCTGCCGGTTTTTTCACTCGGCAAACGGAGACAAAAACAAAAAAAGACAGCTATTGGCAAGTATCATTCACAATAGCCACCTTTCAATAAATTTTATCGCTTTTTGACTTTTTTCGTCAAGCGTAATTTTGGTTTGCCGCGGGGCCGGTTTTCCCCGAAATATTGAAATACCGGGAAGGCAGCTGTTTGTCCCAAAAATTTTCCAATGTTTGCAAGAAAAATCTCCGCTCTATTCCCCGCCGCCGTGACGAGCAGCCTCGTTCGTTCCGGCACTTTTTTTGTCCAGGCATTCGTTAAGCAGCACTTGGGCCGACTTCAGTTGCATATATTTAAACGGTGAGCGCAAATTTCGCTGTTGCCGGAACCATTCGACATGCGGGCGTTTGTCAAGAATATGGAGGCCATCCGGCGCATCCGGCCATTGAATAAACCCGTTCCGGCAAATGAGCGCCCTTTCGACCGGAAAGGTGATATCATGCCGTTTCAGAATGCTGCGCACGATTTTTTCCGTCCGCGCGAGGGCAATGGCCGGATTTAAAATATTTTCTTCGTTCCTGGCTGTCCGCTTCTTCCAGAAACGGCCGTTCGACCCGAAAAAGACGGCATCCTTTTCTTTTTCCACAAAGGCAATACACCATACCGCCATTGGCGAAATCAAAAGATGTTCCATTTCCAAAACGGCTTTTTTGAATGAAAAAACCGGCCGGTACATCAATAAAAATGTATCCGGAAATCTTTGCAAAAAATATTTTAAGTCCGGGTCAAAATAAAGGACGGCTGGGATTTCGGACTGTTGCAGCAAAGTGGAACTGGCCCATTTCAGCTGGAACCGGAACAGCTGGTCGAGAAATAATTTTTTTAACTGGTCTTCCGTCTCCGGCAAAAAGGCAAGCTGCGGGGCAAAATCCAATTCCCCGGGTGGCGCGTGGAAAACCGGCGCGTCCGGCTCCTCTATTTCGGCCGTATCTTTTCTTTTTAACCAGTGTTTCATGCGGGAAAGGACCTGGCGCGATTCTTCCTGCGCAGGCGCTTCCTCTTCTTCCTCCGGCCCGTTTTCCCAGTTTTCCCGGAATTTTTCCCACTGTTGTTTTTTCAGCCGGATAAACTGGTTGGTGTAGCGGATTAAGTCTGTTTCATAACGTGATACAAAGTCTTGCATTTTTAATAACTGTCCCATTTTCCTTTTCCCTTACTTCAAATTCTGTGCATCAGCTAGCCTGAAAGACTGCACGATTTCGTATTTTGGCGTTTGATGGAGATTCGTCCGGTAGAGCACGATCCGGTCTGCCGAAAAAGGCACCGGTTCAGGCGAAAACGCATCCAGCATGCCGTCAGCAAATGGTCTGTCACCGTCCCATTTCCGCGCCAGCGTCATATGCGGGTGAAACGGTCTTCGATCAAGTGAAAAACCTGCTTCAAGGCAGCAGCCGGCCACCATTGTCTCAAGATCAGAAAGCGGCGGTGATTCCTGTATGCCTGCAAAGAGTACACGCGGTTCGTCTTTTTTCCCAAAAGTACCGAAGTGGTCGAACACAAGCGGCAGCACGTGGAATGCACCGATTTGATCTGCAATCAGCCGGTTCGCTTTTTCCAATTGCGCCTCTTCTGCCGCTCCCAAAAAGGCAAGGGTAATATGAAGATCATCGCGGTGCACCCATCGCTTAAACGGCAGGCTCCCTTTCAAGCCGGCCGTTGCCTGCTGCAATTTTTGTTTGAACGCTTCCGGCAGCAAGACGGCATAAAAATAATGGTTTGCCATCGCTTTTTTCGCCCCTGTCCATCGTGGTTTTGTGTTTATTTTAACAAAAACTGCCCTGCAGGTATACTGTGCAAAATCTGGTTTCCGGCATTTCCGATGTTTTCATTTTTCCGAATAGGGTATATAAATATGTTAAGGGGGGAGAGCTGGAGTGAAGATTGGCGACCATGTCATGTACAAAGGTGAGAATTGTGAAATCGTATTTATTTACAAAAGCGGGTATTGTGAACTGAAGAAGCCATTTCTTCATCAAATTGTGCTTGCCCACATGTCGGAGCTTGAACCGGCAGGAGAAGAAGAAGCCAGGCTCCAAAAATAGCAAGGGGCATTCCTTTAACCGTTCCTCCGGCTAAAGGAATGCCCCTTCTTTTATTTTGGCGCGCCCGGCACCGCTGCCGAAAGAGCATGAATCTCCCTGTCAAAAGCTTGCTGCAGTTTTAACGTTATTGCGCCTGGTGTGCCGTCTGCAACGGGTTTACCGTCAATGTCCACAATCGGCATGATTTCGGATGTCGTGCTTGTCATCAAGACTTCATCCGCCGCGCGCAAATCCGCTACCGTAAACGGCTCTTCCCGGAAAGGAATGCCTTCTTTCCCGCAAATGCCAAAGACCACTTGTCTTGTAATCCCGTTTAAAATGAGGTTCGTTGCCGGATGTGTCAAGAGCACGCCGTCTTTTACGATAAATACATTCGACGACGAGCCTTCTGTCACTGTTTCGCCGCGGTGCTGGATTGCCTCATAAGCGCCGTTTTCCACAGCTTTTTGTTTGGCGAGCACATTGCCGAGCAGGTTCAGGCTTTTGATGTCGCAGCGCAGCCAGCGGATGTCTTCCGCAAGCACCGCTTTTACGCCTTTTCTCATTTTTTCAAGCGGCCGTTCCATTTCACTCGTGTATGCAACAAACGTCGTTTCGCTTGTTTCCGGAAAATGGTGTTTCCGCTTGGCAACGCCGCGCGTAAATTGCAAATAGACAATGCCTGTATCGAGGCGGTTTGCTGCAACCAGTGCTTCCAGTTGTGCCGTGAGCTGCTCCATTGTATACGGAATGTGGAGCGAAAGTTTTTCCGCGCTTTGATAGAGCCGCTTTAAATGCATTTCGCTTGTAAAAAGCCTGCCCCCGTATACGCGGACCACTTCGTAAATGCCATCCCCGAACTGATAACCACGGTCTTCAATATCAACGCTTGCTTCTCCCCTGTCGATCAGGGTGCCGTTTAAAACCAGTTTCTCCATGATGCAACCCCTTTGCCTTTTTTCATTTTATTGCGGCTTTCCCGCTCGTTCTTCTGCTTGCTTGCGGCCCGCCGGCATTGACGCAGCTAAAGTCACGCGTGCTTCCCGGCCAGTTCATAAATGGACTGTGCATAAATAGCCGTTGCTTTAAGCAAATCTTCCACATACATGTACTCATCTTTCTGGTGCATGACATCTTCGCGGCCCGGGAAAAGCGCCCCAAATGCCACACCTTTTTTAAGGGTACGTGCATATGTACCGCCGCCGATTGCCAACAGCTTCGCTTCCTCTCCGGTCTGCTCCTCATACACTTTCGCAAGCGTCGTAATCAGCGGGTCATTTTTGTCAACATAATGCGGTTTCTGATCGGAAAAATGATCAAAACGCAAGCCGTCTTCTTTTAATTTCGACACAATTTTTGTTTTTCCTGCTTCGAGATCGAAAGTAACGGGATAACGCATATTTAATCCTATGCGGCCGCCTTTTTCCTGATGATAGGACATGATCCCGATATTGATCGTCAATTCCCCTGAAACTTCATCTTTGTACCCGATGCCGAAATATTCACCGCGTGAACGGCCGAAGAACTGGTTGAGCGTTTTGATAAATTTTGCCCCGGCACGGTCAAGCGCCACATTATTTAAAAATTTTGCCAAATAAAGCCCCGCGCTTTTTCCGTTTTCCGGTTCCGCACCATGGGCCGAAACGCCTTCAAGCTTTAAAATCAAAACGCCGTCGTCCACGACATCCTGCCCGCGAAGCCCGGTTTCCTTTTGAAAATCCTGGAATTTTTGCAAAAGTTCCGTCTGCTCGCCGTGCGTGACAATGCGTGCCTCCGCATAATCCGGCACCATATTGTAGCGGCGCCCCGATTCAAAAGAAAGCAGTTCCGCCTGCCCCTGCCCCGTATTTTCCGTTTTTTCCGGATCCTGGATAATGTCAAAATCGGCAATTCCTTTTTCCGCATAAATGATCGGGAAGTCGGCATCCGGCGAAAACCCGATGGCCGGCATTTCCTCGTTTGCAAAATAGGCGTCCATGCATCTCCAGTTGCTTTCTTCATCTGTGCCGACAATGAGGCGCACCCTTTTTTCAAGTGGCACCCCGAGTTCGTTTACAATTTTCATGCCGTAATAAGCTGCCATTGTCGGGCCTTTGTCGTCGCTTGAGCCGCGCGCATAAATTTTCCCGTCTTTGACTGTGCCGCTGTACGGATCAACTGTCCAGCCGTCCCCCTCCGGCACCACATCGACATGCCCGAGGATCCCGAGAATGTCTTCTCCTTCCCCCATTTCAAGGTGCCCGGCGAGATTTTGCACATTTTTCGTTTTGAACCCGTCTTTTTCACCGAGATCGAGCATATATTGGAGCGCCTCCCTGACGCCTTGCCCGAGTGGTGCTTCTTCCGTTGTATTTGCTTCATCGAGGACACTTCTGATCTGCAAAATCCCTTGAAGATCGCGGATCAAATCCTCTTTCCTTTTTAATACTTCTTCCATCCAGTGGATATCGGCCATTTTTGTCGCTCCTTTATGTTGTCATTCATTCTTTATTTTACTTCTTTTTCCATTGATTATAAAATGAATTGATATTTTTTGCCGGCCGGGGGATGAAAGACAGAACGGGAAACAGCATATTGTCTTTCAACAGAGGGATGAAGGACAAAACACGGGCCGGCAAACGGCGAATTGTCCTTTATAGGCGGGATGAAAGACAAATCACGGGTCAGCAAACGGCGTTTTGTCCTTCATCAGCGGGATGAAAGACAAAACATGGGTTGGCAAACGGTGAATTGTCCTTCATAACTATGATGAAGGACAAAACGGATGCCGGGAAACAGCTAAATGTTCTTCATCAGGGTGATGAAAGACAGAACGTGGTGCTGGGACCGTTGAAATGTCCTCCATCGGGCTGGTAAAGGCATACCCAGTCGGATAGCGGCAACCTAGGAAAAAGCCGGTAAAAAGAAATCGCTACCAATAGTGGTTATAAACTTAACGGGCACAACATATGGTGTAAACAAGAGCTGATATATTTGTCAATTCAGGCAAAAAGATGTACAATATAATTGTCTGACATCTTAGAAAAAAATTTTAGAAAAAGGAGTTGTCCGAACGGCACGCATATTCCTGTAAGCTAAACATGTTGTAAAGCTGTTTGTCGTCTTTGTCTTTGGAAAAAAGATGAGGGAGTGGTATTTTGAAACCATCAACAGACCGTATGCTTACTCGTATTAAGTCGATTTATGTATTTATTAAAGAGAAAGGGACTGTGACAACCCAGGAACTGGTAGATGAGTTCGGCATCACTCCTCGCACCATTCAAAGAGATTTGAATGTGCTGGCATACAACGACTTGGTCAAAAGCACACACAGGGGGATTTGGACAACAACAAGCAAAAAAGTTAAGATGTCATCTTAGAGAAAGAAACAAATTGTTTTTTTGGAAAGCGGCAGCGGAGACATGCAGTGCCGCTTTTGGCATGTTTAAGGGCCGTTTATCCCTGCCATTTACAACCTATTCCCGCAGGTTCAATACTCCTCACCTGCTCATCAGTTTCGCTTACCCTGCACCCAAATAGGCAACCCCTCCTTCAGGTGTTGACAACTAACCCGGAAAGTTTATCCACTAAAATGGAGTGCAGCCTTTTTCTCCCGCTTGCAATCTCTGCTCATACACGTTGAAATCTGACATAAAAAAACTATCCGGTTAAAGTGGTTCAACTTTTTACCCACGATTTCAATCCCTGCTTTCACGCGTTAAACCCTGATACAGGTCAACTATCCGCTGCTTAAGAGGGTTCAGCTTTTACTCTCGCTCACAATGCCGCTTTCACGCGTTGAACCCCACCGCCGGAAAACTATCCGCTAAAATGGGATCCAGCTTTTTTCTCCTGCTTACAACCCATGGCTAAACGGCTGAACAACCGAAAACGCCAGGAAGTTCAGCGTTTTACCGCCACTTGCAATCCCGTCAGCCATACACAACTTTATCCCGCATCTTGCCCGCAAGCCTTACATTGCGCTTCCTGTTACACAAATCATCCCGTCTGCTTACCGCATATGCAACCTTGCCTTCACGCGTTGAATCCTTACGCCGAACAGCTTGTCCGCAAGTTTCGATTTCAGGCCAAGGTAGGCATAAACAACCGCACCGGCCGCGGCGCAAATCACAACAATCAGCAATGCCTGCCACCTCGAAGAAGGAGAAAGCACAAGTGTGAGCCCTTTATAAACAGCACCGACCACCGCCAGCATGACAGCATTAAAAATCAAAATCAGGATCGTGCGCCGGATCACCGTCCGATACGGATAGGCAGCGAAAATTTTGATCACAATAAAGCTGATCAGAATCGACGCTGTATACCCGATTGCCGTGGCGTAGACCGCGCCGAGAATCCCAAACATTTTGATCAGCGGGATATTCAGGCTTAATTTTAACAATAGCCCGACGAGCAAGCTTAAAATCGTCCAGCGCTGCTCATTGACCCCCTGCATGATCGCCGCTGTCACGGAATAAAGCGAGAACAAAATGGCAACCGGTGCATAATGCATCAGCACGCTGACCGAGACGGCGTTATCCGTATTATAAAAAATCGCAAAAATAGGCTTGGCCAAAAGCGACATCCCAAGCGCAGCCGGCACCGTAATAAAAAGCAGCACCTGCAATGTCTGGTCAACAGATCGGACGAGCATATCGCGCTCCCTTTTCGCGAAAGCTTCCGTAATCATTGGAACAAGCGTCATGGAGAAGGCGGTCGCTAGGGAGACCGGAATAATGACAAGCTTGTGCGACTGGAAATTCAATATCCCGAGCTGCGTCTGCCACATTTTCCCGAGCCCGACCGCTTCCATACCGCGCTTCACTGTCAGCTGGTCAACCATCTGGTAAAGCGAATTGGCGATCCCAACAAATACAAACGGCAAAGCAGAAAGGATGATTTCTTTATACAACGTGGGAATCGAAACATGCATTGTGCCTTTATCCTGTTCAAGCAGCCGGTCAAGATGCGGTTTTCGTTTGAACCAGTACCAAATGAGCACAAACAGGCTCGCCATCCCACCGACAAATGCGGCAAATGTCGCCGCGCTGATGGCGGACACGATGCTGCCGTGGAGCATATGTAAAATCACGTAAGCACCGATCAGCATAAATAAAATCCGGACAACCTGCTCCACAACCTGGGAAACAGCAGAAGGCCCCATTGACTGGTGCCCCTGGAAAAAACCGCGAATCAGGCTCATCACCGGAATGATGATCAGCGCAAAACTGACCGCCCGGATCACCACTGTCACGTCGGCTTTTGAGAAAACCTGGGCTTCCTGCTTGCCGGCCATCGCCAAATCCGTAAAATACGGGGCAAAAACATACATCACAAGAAAGCCGGCAATACCTGTCCCAATCATTAAATACATGCTCGACCTGAACAGCTTCCGGCTGACCGCATATTCTTCCAGCGCATTATATTTTGCCACATATTTTGCGACAGCAAGCGGGACGCCTGCCGTGGAAATGCTAATAAAAATATTGTAAGGGACATACCCGAACTGGTAGAGTGCCTCCGGTCCTGATCCGCCGATAATCGCATCAAACGGAATCACATAGAACACCCCGAGAATTTTCGAGATGATCGTCCCAAGTGTTAAAATAAACGTGCCGCGCAATAATTTTGAAGACATAAAATCCCTTCCCGCCCGAAATGATCTTCCGGCCGCCCCTGATGCGGACGGGCCTTTTTTCACACACTATAATGTAGTGTACCGCGAACATACCCGCTTGACAATTTTTTTATGAAGAATTTTTTTCGCGGATAGACGGCGGGATGGATGGCAGTTGAGGCTGCAGCTACCCTGGATCATCTTTTACAATCGTGTGGACAGAAAAAGTCGGGCCGGGCAACCCCCGCTTTATTTATGGTACAAAATCATCGCCGAAAAACAGTAAATCTGGTCATCTTCCTCGGGCTCCACCATGGCGGCAATATTATATTTGATATCAATGAGTTGGTCCTCTCCGATTTTTTCCAAAAACGTATTCATGCTTTCCTCAAGATCCTTTTCATGTTCACAATCAAAAAGTTTGACCTGTACCATTTGTAACCCTCCCCGTTTTATTTATTTCTATTATCTCCAATTTCAGAACATTTTAATCAGACGCATCAATTTTTAAAATCCAATTGGCATAAGTATAAAATATCGGGAAAAGGACGCAATAGGCAACAAGCGAATGGAGATTGTCCCATCCTTCCAAATAGTGGAACACCCTGAACTTAACAGCCATCATTTCCATCAGAGACGTGAATGCGATCCAGATGAGTAAATAAAAAAGCACGTGGCGTACAGAGCGGATCCGCGCCCAGGATAAACGCTGCACCGTAATAAACAAATAGCCATACAAGGTAAAGACAGGTATATAAATAATGAAGTCAAAAAGCTCGAGATCAGGCGAATCAAACGTGTTGTATAAGTTTAAAGGGTGCATCGCGCTAAGCACTTCATCCGCAAAGCAGGCCATTGCTGTAAAAAACAGCCCGTTCGCAAGCCCTGCTTTCCATGAAACAGCTTTTGGCAGGAGATACAGCGCCAGTATCAACCCTGCCAAAGCGGCAAGGGTAAAGATTTCATTCTCGTCAAATTTTTTCGGAAGCATGCCGGTGTACCTCCTTTTTCCTGTCCAACCATCTATAGAGCGCATCGCCTACGTGTAAAACCGCAAGATCAGTGAAGAAGAAAGCAAGGACATACCGCCATGACCATCCGTAGGTATACAAAATTTGCAAAAAATGGAGGATGGCGACATAACCTGTAAAAACAAGGAAAAAGCACACTGCAGCCAATGTTTTCCAGCCCGACGTCCGTGACAGGTGAAACACGTGCAAATACAGCAGAAACAAAAGGGGCACCTCAAACAACACAAGCTGTCTGGAAATATAAAAAATCGGGGTATGGTGATCATGAACAAAGTGCAGGTTCATTTCCAGTATCCTTAAAAAATTGATTGTCCAGTAGTATAGCCATAAGTAAAGCAGCAATGATTTCATTTTTTCTGCCTCAAACAGCGCGCGGGACAAATAGGCCAGCCCTGCCCCTGCCAAAAGTGAAAATAAAAGAACCATCTTTTTTCCCCTTTTTTGTGGTTGATAGTCCTAGTTTGCCATTTCACAAACAAATTATGAATTTCACGCATAAAAAACGGGGCTTACGGCCATTTCACCGTAAAACCCCGTTTTCCGGAAATCCATCAGTTTGCCACAATGTTGACGAGTTTGCCCGGTACGGCAATGATTTTGCGAATCGTTTTTCCTTCCGTAAATTCCTTGATTTTTTCATCCGCAAGCGCGAGTTTTTCCATGTCCTCGCGGCTCATATTGCGGTCGATCTTTACTTTGTTGCGCACTTTGCCATTTACCTGAAGGACAATTTCCACTTCATTTTCGATGAGTTTTGAAGCATCAAAAGCAGGCCATGCTTCATATGTGATCGTCCCGCTGTGGCCAAGTTTTTCCCACAGTTCTTCGGCAATATGCGGGCAAAACGGCGACAGCAGTTTGACGAAGCCTTCCACATACGTTTTCGGTATCACTTCCACTTTATAGGCATCGTTGATAAACACCATTAATTGCGAAATGGCCGTGTTAAAATGAAGGGCATCGATATCTTCTGTCACTTTTTTGACCGTCAGATGATACGTTTTTTCCAGTGCCGGATTGGCCTTGTCCTGGATTTTTTCTGACAGGCTGCCGTCTTCATTCACAAACAGGCGCCAAATCCGGTCAAGGAAGCGGCGGGAACCGTCAAGGCCGTTCGTCGACCACGGGATCGATGCATCCAAAGGGCCCATGAACATTTCGTACAGCCGGAGCGTATCGGCCCCGTGTGACTCAAGAATGTCATCCGGATTAACGACATTGCCGCGCGATTTGCTCATCTTTTCATGGTTCGCGCCCAGGATCATGCCTTGGTTGAACAATCTTTGGAATGGTTCTTTCGTTGACACCACCCCGATATCGTACAAAAATTTATGCCAGAAACGGGCATACAGCAAGTGCAGCACCGCATGCTCGGTTCCGCCGATGTACAGGTCAACCGGCAGCCATTTTTTCAGCTTTTCCGGATCGGCAATCGCTTTATGATTTTTCGGATCGATGAAACGGAGGAAGTACCAGCAGCTTCCCGCCCATTGCGGCATTGTGTTTGTTTCGCGCCGGCCTTTTTTCCCTGTTTTCGGATCGACAACATTGACCCAGTCTTCCACATTCGCAAGCGGTGATTCACCTGTTCCGCTCGGTTTGATTTCCTTCATTTTCGGAAGCATGAGTGGCAGCTCTTCTTCCGGCACGGCCGTTATGGTCCCGTCTTCCCAGTGGATAACCGGGATCGGCTCGCCCCAGTAACGTTGGCGGCTGAACAGCCAGTCACGCAGGCGGTATGTCACTTTCTTCTGTCCGATCCCTTTTTCTTCGAGCCACTCGATCATGCGTTTAATCGCTGCCTGTTTATCCAGCCCGTTTAAAAATCCGGAATGGACGTGTTCGCCGTCACCGGTATAGGCTTCTTTTTCAACGTTGCCGCCTGCGACGACTTCTTTAATCGGCAAATCGAATTTGCGGGCAAATTCATAGTCGCGTTCGTCATGGGCCGGCACCGCCATGATTGCGCCTGTCCCGTAGCTCATTAATACATAATCGGCAATCCAGATTGGCATTTTTTCGCCGTTCGCCGGGTTCACGGCATACGCCCCCGTAAATACGCCGGTTTTGTCTTTCGCAAGGTCCGTCCGTTCAAGGTCGCTTTTTAATTGCACCTCGGCAATGTAAGCCTGAACTGCATCGGCCTGCTCATCTGTTTTGATTTTATCCACAAGCGGGTGTTCCGGCGCAAGCACGGCATAGGTCGCCCCGAACAGCGTATCCGGGCGGGTCGTGAAAACGGTAAACGTTTCATTTGTGCCTTCAACCTGGAATGTCACTTCCGCCCCTTCCGAACGGCCAATCCAGTTGCGCTGCATATCCTTAATGTTTTCCGGCCAATCCAGCTCCTCAAGGTCTTCAAGAAGGCGGTCTGCATAGGCGGTAATTTTCAACATCCACTGGCGCATCGGTTTGCGGATGACCGGATGCCCGCCGCGTTCGCTCTTGCCGTCAATGACTTCTTCGTTTGCCAGCACGGTTCCGAGCGCAGGGCACCAGTTGACTGGCACTTCATCAATATAAGCCAGTCCCTTTTTCCACAGCTGCAGAAAAATCCACTGCGTCCATTTATAATATTCCGGATCAGATGTGTTGATTTCCCTATCCCAATCATAAGAAAACCCGATCGATTTCATCTGGCGGCGGAACGTATTGATATTTTGAATTGTGAAAACAGCCGGATCATTGCCGGTATCAATCGCATACTGCTCAGCTGGAAGCCCGAATGCATCCCACCCCATCGGATGGAGGACATTATATCCTTGCATCCGTTTCGTCCGCGACACGATGTCGGTCGCCGTATAGCCTTCCGGGTGCCCGACGTGAAGGCCTGCCCCCGACGGATACGGAAACATATCCAGGCAATAAAATTTCGGTTTATTTTCGTCTTCACCGGTACGGAACGTGTGATGCTCTTCCCAGTACTGCTGCCATTTCTTTTCGATTTTCCGGTGGTCAAAACTCATGACAGACTCCTCCTTTTTTATGTATCGACATTGACAATATAGGACGCAAAAAACCTCCCATCCCAAGAAAAAGGGACGAGAGGGTTCTCCCGCGGTACCACCCAAATTAGTGCAAGCACTCACTTTAAGTCCTTAACGCGGAATACGGCAAATACTAAAACGGGTCATATTTGCAACTCAAAGGCGAGTTCACGGGGTTCTCTGATTGGCTTGCACCTTCCGCCAATTCTCTTGTTTCAGCGCCGCCGTTACTACTCCTTGTCAACGTTCTTCTATCATTTATTCAATTTATAACCTATTTTACAGAAATTCATTCTCGGTTTCAACATTATTTTCCTGCCGCCTCAGAATGCGGTTTTTCTGCGAGTGGGCGGTCATACAGCAAGGCCAATAAAAGGGAAATAGCGAGAAAAATAATGAGCAATCCGAACAATGCCTTCATGCCGAATGCATCTGCGACAAACCCGCCAACAACAGGGCCAATCATTCTGCCGCATGTTGCGACACTGTTGATGATGCCCTGGTAAAACCCTTCCCGCCCTTTCGGCGAAAGCGTATTGGCAACTGCGGGCACAGCCGGCCAGACAAGCATTTCCCCAACCGTTAAAATGGCCATTGCCACTAAAAAGCCGGCAAAATGCCCGGCAAAGGCAACGACAGCGAATGACAGCATAAAAATGGCCGTCCCAACAACAATTTGCTGTTTGACTTCCGGCAAGAACCGCTTTAAAAACGGCAAAAGGAGCGGCTGGCCGAGCACGATGATCGCGCCATTCAATGTCCAAAGAAAGCTGTATTTGTTCAGCGATATATGAAGCGTCTGCGTATAAGTGGAAATCGTGGCCGTCCATTGCGTGTACGCCGTCCATGCCAGGAAATAAGCAAAGCATAACAGGATGAGTGATGCCACTTGCGCCCGTCCTGCACGTTTGGCAGAAGCAGCGGCTGTGCCCGCATATCCGGCATGTTTTTCGGCAATATTCCGGTAACCGAAGATAGCAATCGCCATAAAAACGAGAAAAAGTGCAAGATTCGCTGCAAAAATAAGGTCAATGGAATAAGAGGCAATCACACCGCCCAGCGCGGCACCGAGTGCAACCCCGATGTTGTTGGCGACATAGATATAGATGGCATTGAACGCTTTTCTCCCTCCGCCTTTCCAAGCCGCGCCCGCCATTGCAAGGATCGCCGGGCCGATCATGCCGGAACCGAGCCCGATGGCACCGAGGAAAAATACATAATCCGGCCAAGCGTGGTTCCATGTCAAGCCGGCAAGCGCCCCGGCAGAGATCAAGCCACCCAGTATTACGGAACGGTAACCTCCGATTTTATCATGCAAATATCCACCCAAAAGACTGCCGATGACGCTTGTAAAATTATTCAGCATGAGCACAAGCCCGGCGATAAACAGCGATTTACCGAGATGATCGTGGATATAGATTGAATTTAACGGCCATAAAAAAGAAGCGCCAGTCATGTTGACAGCCATGCCAATGACAAGCAGCCACACAGTTTTTGGCAAAATGAATGCCCCCCTGCTAATGAATCGATCAAAGGAAATTGTAGGGGTTTTTCCCGACAGTTACAAGCATTCTTGCAAAATATAAATATTATGGCAATTCCCCGTCCTCTACTTGATCCAACATTTGCATTAAAAGCGGGATAAGGCCCGTGCCCTATCCCGCTTTCATGAATCCGCCCGGCTTTTCTTGTTGTTTTTCCTAAATTTTCTGTGCCGAAACCGCTCCTACATGTCCGTTGTTCCCGTCGGATTTTTCGCCGTGATGTTTGCCTGGCTTTTCCGTTTTCCCAATTTGCTTATTGACCCATTTTGCCCCAGCAAGCTTCGTTTTTTCCGGCTTACGGTTTTATCACATGGTCGGTTCATGTTCCTGTAAAATCATCTCGTTTTGCAGCTGCTGAATCACAAGGCGCATACGGTGGAGGCGCTCACGCTGCTGGGAGTTGGCACTGATCGCCAATTTGCAAAGTTCATTATAGGCTTCTTCCAGCTCTGTTAACGGTTCCGAAAAATCATAATAGCCGTAGTTTTCCTGGCGGTTGCCTTCCGCAAATTGCTCACGCGCCGATTGAACGGCTTGCTCGCAACGGTTGATACAATTTTCGACTGCTTCCCGTGTGGCCATCACGATTCCCCCCTTTATGCTTTGAAGCGTGCAGGCTTCATTTGTATAATGCCCCGTGCAGAAAAAATGTTTCCCCAGCGCATTGGGAGTTTCTTCCCGACAGCTCGATTTAGAATCCGAGCCGCCTTTGCACCCGCACCCGTTCATGGTAAAATGCAAAAGGAGTGCGCTGCATAAAGACGGTTTTTTACCATTTTGGGGCGCGAGCCTGTATGTCTGAAGAATAAGAACGATTTTGCCGTGTCCATTCCGGTATTCGAATGGAAAGCGCTGAAAAATATGATTTACATGGGGCACATTTGCCTTTTCACAGTAAAAAAACAGGCGTTCAACTTTCACCTGTAGACCAATCAATAAATGGAGATGCTGCAAAGATGAATATGCTTCCTGTTCTCTCATTTGCTCATTTACTTTTAGAAAAAGCTGTAAAGAGCGGCGGTTTTGCCATTGACGCAACAGCCGGGAACGGGCATGATACTGTATTTCTCGCCAAACGGGTTGGAGAAGGTGGAAAAGTGTTTGCTTTTGATATCCAGCCGGAAGCGGTGAGGCGGACAAAGGAACGCCTGGAGAAAGAAGGCCTCGTTACGCGCGCCGAACTTTTCTGCACCGGCCATGAACATGCCAGCGAATGCATCCCGGCAGCGCTGCATGGCAAGATCAGCGGAGCGGTTTTCAATTTGGGCTATTTGCCGGACAGCGACAAAACGGTCATTACCCGGCCGGAGTCAACCATTGCCGCACTCGAGCAGATTTTTTCCATGCTTGAAACTGGCGGGATCATCGCAGTGGTGGTTTACCACGGGCATGAAGGCGGCGCATATGAACGTGACCGGCTCCTAGATTATGTAAAACAGCTCGACCAGAAAAAGGCGCATGTGCTCCGGTATGAATTTCTTAACCAGGCAAACCATCCGCCTTTTCTTATTGCTATTGAAAAACGATAACGAAGGATCGATTGGTTCCGATTCAAAACATAACGGGAACCTGGCTTTTTCATGTCATTCCCAAAAGCGATAACATAGGGGCGGCTACGAACAGCTGCCTTTTTCAATCGCATATGAATCTGACCGGATTCTGGATTATGCAAAGCACGCCTTTTTTCATGCCATTCAAAAAGCGATAACAAAAGGACCGGGTACGAAAAGCACGCCTTTTCTCATTGCCATTGAAAAAGGGTAACGCATCTTCCGACTATGAACGGCCGCCTTTTTCAATCGCATATGAACACGGCCGGCTCCTGAATGATGAAAAAAAGCCGGAGGGAAAAAGGCGTATGGGCTCCGGTTTCCTCCACCAGACAGCCATTCGCCTTTTCGAAAAACGGTAACAAAGGGGCCGATAAAATCTGCCCTTTCCCGTTGCCACCAGCCGGCTCATTTTACTATTGTTTTTGCCAGGCTGGCCGGGATCATGTTTTTGATGGCGCGGTACATTTTTCCGTTAAAATAAAAGAATAAACTGATCGAGCCGGCAAATTTGATCATTTTCCGCGACAATTTCTGAACGCTCCGCTGCTTTCTCACCTTTTCGTCTGACAAATAAACAGCCAAAAGCCCCCGGTTAATCAGTTTATGAAATTTTTCATTTGGGAGTCGGGCCGTATGTTTATCCGCCTCCTGCAAGAAATGCTTCAGCCGTTTAAACAATTCTTCTTCGCTCGGGTAATAAAAACAAAAATTCAAGTCCCCACCTTTTTTGTCTTCGTCCTGGTCGATAAAATAATCCAGCAGAATATGCAACCCCTGAATATAAGGAAAATACCCGTCACGGATGATTTTCGCATATTCAGGGCGGAAATCGTCCCGGAGCGCGTAGGAAACAAGGCAGAAAATCCCGAGGGTCGAGCCGGAACAGGCGGAAAACTCATACCATTCCATATCTGGAAAATCCGCCTTATAGCGCAAAAACCATTCCTTTAGCCGCGGCACCCGTTCCTCTACGCGCACATGTTTATGTACTTGCAGATCCGAATAATAACGGCAAAGTTCCAGCAAATAAGGTTGAATGGCTTTATATTGGGGGATGCGGCTCAACACAACCTGGCATGTCCGCACGAGTTCATGCAAATAACCGCCGTCATCCTGGTCCAGTCGGTAACGGTAATAATTTTTCAACGGTGCGCCGACCGTAAGCGCATCGGACATGGACTCGTGCAGTGCTCGGAAATCAACCGGGTCAAGCGACGTGCTGCGGTCGCATAGATTATCAAGATAGTCGCTGATCGTCTGGTAAGCGACAATAAACCGAAAAGCCGCTGTCCGCTCTTCCATTGCCAAAAGGCCGAGGATCGATCCGCCTTCGCAGTGAAACGTTTTATGCTGAATGCTGGCGAGCGCCTGTGTCTTTAATTCATCATTGGGAATCCGGCGTGCCATTTCCCGCCAGTAATGGAGTTCACGGTGGACAGCCGGCATCACCCGGCGGTAAACTTGCGCCATTAATGAGATCGGATAGGATGGAATTGTCACAAGCGTCACCTCATTCTAATATATAGCCTAACGTGCGGAGCCGGTTTTCCACAAAATTTTTCGCATAAAGGAAAACATCTTCCCTTTCCGGTTCATTGAAAATTTCATGGTAGCATTTCGGCCATTCTTTGTATAATTTTTCGGACACGGAAGTTTGGTTAAACCAATTTACGACAGCCCCCTTGTCCACAATTTTGTCATTCCCGGCCTGCATGACAAGAAACGGGACGTCCGGCAGCCGTACGGTATCCATCTGTGCCTGCCGCATCGCTGCGAGCAGCTCACGGTACCAGCGGACAGATACTTTTGTCAGCATCAATGAATCGTTGACCGCCTGCATTTGAATATCCTTATTCCGCGTTGCCATTTGCACGGTCAGCGGGCTGTTAAAGCGGAGGCCCGGGGCAATCCGGTTTAACCCGATTGAAAGCAGGCCGAGCAGCTTTGAAGGATACTGGACAAGCCCAAGGCACGGCGAGGAAAGAATAACCCCCGCGATTTTCAGATGTTCCTGCTCAAGCAGCCGGATGACCGCCAGCCCGCCCATGCTGTGACCGAGGAGAAAAATCGGGAGGTCGAACTGATAGGCTGCCGTCACCCACTCTTTTATCTCTGTTGTATATTCATCAAAGGAATCAATATGCCCCCTTTTTGCTCTTGATGTCATCCCATGACCGGGAAGATCGCCCATCACGACATGATAGCCGCTTGATCTCCACATCTCAATCAGCCAGCTGTAGCGGCGGTGATGCTCCATCGCGCCATGGACCATGACGATGACTGCTTTTGGGTTTTCATCTGCTTCCCATTTCCACATGTTCCTGCCTCCTTCAAAACCTGCGAAACCATCCTGCTTTTATTTTACCCATAATCCTTCTGTTCTGAAAAACATATGCCATTTTTAACCCGATTTATTCACAATTTGTTCCCAATTCTTTAAGATAAAAGAAAAGATCAAAACAGGAGGGTATGAATATGATTTATGCTTACAATGGAAAAACCCCTTTGATTGCGCCAACTGCTTATATTGCTGACAATGTGACCGTTACGGGGGACGTTGAAATCGGCGATGAATCCGGCATCTGGTTTGGAACCGTTATCCGCGGCGATGTCGCACCGGTAAAAATCGGACAAAAGGTAAATGTCCAGGATAACTGCGTCCTGCACGAAAGCCCGCAAACACCGCTCATACTGGAAGATGAAGTGACGGTCGGCCACCAGGTAATTTTACATAGCTGCCATGTTCGGACAAAAGCTTTGATCGGCATGGGTTCAATTATTCTTGACGGCGCCGAAATCGGGGAAGGCGCTTTTATTGGCGCCGGCAGCCTTGTAACGCCCGGGAAAAAGATTCCTCCGCATACGCTTGCGTTCGGCCGCCCGGCAAAAGTGATCCGTGAACTTACCGAAAAAGATATCCAGGACATGCGCCGCATCGTCCGCGAATATGCCGAAAAAGCACAGTACTATAAAAATTCCGTCGGGCGCTGACAAAGGTTACCGGCGGGGACAAAAATAACGCCTTCTTTAAAAGCATCGGCAGCCGCACTGTTTTAAGCCGCAAACAAGCGAAAAAATGAACAAAAAAAGCCATGCTGCGAACCGGGATAAATGCAAAGCTTACCAGGCATATACGAAAAAAGCGTTATACGATAAAGGGGCCTGCCCCCGTTTCCGATTACACGGAAGCGGGGCCAGACCCCCCTTTTTTGTCCCAGCTTTCTTACTGTGAAACGCTGAACGAACACCGGACCATTTCACAATTCCATCCCCTTTTGAAGACGGAAAAACCTCCTGTCCGCTCATTTTGCGGACAACTTTACCCGGTTATTTTCCCGATTGTGAATCGATTTTTTGGAGATTACAGCGAAGCGCCGGCAAGCCCCCCTTGTGCTCCTTTTTGGAAATCGTACTTGTCTTCCATATACACGGCATGCCAGAGCATGAAAATGAGCACGGTCCAGATTTTCCGGCTGTAATCGAGCTTGCCTGCACAATGGTCTTCCAAGAGCTTCAGTACATATTGTTTGTTGATGATGTCATCGGTCGGGCTCGTTTTGATGATCTCTGCCGCCCAATCATGCATTTCATCTTTCAGCCAGTGGCGGATCGGGACCGGGAACCCGAGTTTTTTCCGATTCAGCACATGTTCCGGCACAATGCCTTCTGCCGCTTTGCGCAAAACATACTTCGTTGTGTTATGAGACGTTTTTAAGCTCGCCGGAATTTGCGAAGCGACCCGGAACACTTCTTTATCCAAAAACGGCACACGCAGTTCAAGTGAATGGGCCATCGTCATCCGGTCCGCCTTCAGCAAAATATCGCCGCGCATCCACGTATGGATATCGATATATTGCATCCGGTTAACCGGATCATAGCCTTTTGTTTCATTGTACAGCGGCTTTGTGATGTCACGGTAGTCAAGGCTGTTGTTATAAGTCAACAGCAAGTCGCGTTTTTCTTCTTCGGTGTACATTTTCGCATTGCCAATATAACGGTCTTCCATCGGTGTGACGCCGCGTTCGATAAAGCTTTTTCCTTTTACCCCTTCCGGCAACACTTTCGCCAAAGCTTTCAAAATAGATTTTCCGGCAGCCGGAATTTTTTCAAAAACTTCAAGCGACTGCGGTTCACGGTAAATATTATAGCCGCCGAACAATTCATCCGCGCCTTCGCCAGACAGAACAACGGTCACATACTTTCTTGCTTCACGCGCCACAAAATAAAGGGGCACACAAGCAGGATCTGCGAGTGGATCGTCCATATGCCAAATGATTTTTGGCAGTTCTTTCATGTATTCTTCCGGCGTGATCACATAGCTGATATTTTCAACCCCGAGTTTTTCCGCCGTTTCTTTGGCCACATCAATTTCACTGTAGCCGTCGCGTTCGAAGCCGACGGAGAATGTTTTAATGCCCGGATGGAACTGTTTTGCAATCGATGCCGTAATCGAGGAATCGATCCCACCCGACAGGAATGCGCCAACCGGTACATCGCTGCGCATATGGACTTTCACCGAATCAATCATTACGTCACGCACTTCTTGAATAAATTCGTCCTCGCTTTTATGAACCGGGTGGAAGGATGCTTTCCAATATCGTTTGATTTCCATCGGTTTGCCAATTTTTTTCACAAAATAATGGCCCGGTTCAAGTTTCCGGATGTCTTTTGTCATGGTGAAAGGTTCGGGCACAAATTGGTAGGTTAAATAATATTGGACAGCATCATAATTCAGTTCTGGTTTTTCCATGGCAAGCAAAATGCTTTTCTTTTCAGAACCGAAATACATTTTATCGCCGTCTTCATAATAGAAGAACGGTTTAATGCCGAACGGGTCACGCGCGCCGCACAGCGTTTGTTCCTGCTTATCCCAGATCGCAAACCCGAACATCCCGCGCAGACGTCCGATCGCTTTTTCGCCGTAACGGCTGTACATGGCAAGAATGACTTCCGTATCCGAATTCGTTTCGAATGTCATCCCTTCTTTTAGCAGTTCTTCACGCAATTCCACATAGTTATAAATTTCGCCATTAAAAATAATCCAGTACCGTTCGTTTTCGTATGTTAAAGGCTGGTGCCCCGCCTCGATATCGATAATGCTCAGGCGCCTGAAACCGAACTGGATATGCTCGTCTTCATAAAAGCCTTCATCATCCGGGCCGCGGTGCTCAATCATATGATTCATCTGTTTAAACTGTTGCCTGTCTTCGTCTGATAATGTAACGGGATGGTCATGGACGCAGCCAATAAATCCGCACATGTAAAAAGTCACCTACTTCATTTCGATATACTCTATTGTAAATTTATTTCTTTAAAAAACAAATGTATTTCCGCCAAAATTTGACGGCCAAATTCTGCACATGTAATATAGTTTAGCATGTTTTCCGCCAGTTTGCAGGGTTTTTGTTAAAAATGAGGCAAACAGGATTCCTTATTCCCGCCGTTTTATGAAAAAGAGCGGCCTGTATACCAGGCGCGCTCTTTTTCCTATTATTTTCCGATATGATTGCGGGCGAATTCGTTCAACGCCCCGGCTTTGTCCGTTTTTTCCCAAGGCACATCCAAATCATCGCGGCCGAAATGCCCGTACGCAGCGATCTGCCTGTAAATCGGACGGCGCAAGTCGAGCATTTTGATAATGCCGGCCGGGCGCAGGTCAAAATGAGCTTCGACCGCCTCGATCAGCACTTTTTCCGGCACTTTTCCGGTCCCAAACGTATCGATGGAAATAGAAACGGGCTTCGCCACCCCGATCGCATACGCAAGCTGTACCTCGCATTTTTCCGCAAGGCCTGCCGCAACAATATTTTTCGCAACATAGCGGGCGGCATAAGCAGCGGAACGGTCCACTTTCGTCGGGTCTTTCCCGGAAAATGCGCCGCCGCCGTGACGTGCATAGCCGCCGTACGTGTCGACAATGATTTTGCGGCCGGTCAGCCCCGCATCCCCTTGAGGGCCGCCGATAACAAAGCGGCCGGTCGGATTAATCAAATACTTTGTATCCGCATCGAGCAAGTGTGCCGGCACAACCGGTTCAATGACGTATTTTTTCATATCTTCCTGGATTTGTCCGGCGCTTGTGTCAGGATCATGCTGCGTTGAAATGACAATCGTATCAATGCGGGCAGGCTGGTTGTTCTCGTCATATTCAACTGTCACCTGTGTCTTCGCATCCGGGCGCAAATACGGGATCACTTCTTGTTTGCGGAGTTCAGCAAGACGGCGGGCAAGCTTGTGGGCAAGCGAAATGGGAAGCGGCATCAGCTCTTCTGTCTCATTGCAGGCAAACCCGAACATCAGGCCCTGGTCGCCGGCTCCGATTGCCTCAATCTCTTCGTCGCTCATCCCGCCTTCGCGGGCTTCCAAAGCCTGGTTAACGCCGCGCGCAATATCTTCGGACTGTTCGTCAATCGATGTCAGCACAGCGCATGTTTCCGCATCAAACCCGTATTTCGCGCGCGTATAGCCGATCTCTTTAATGGTCTTGCGCACCACTTTCGGAATATCCACATATGTATTGGTGGAAATTTCCCCCGTGACGAGCACAAGCCCTGTCGTGACGGAAGTTTCACAGGCAACGCGGGCATTCGGGTCTTTTTCTAAAATGGCATCCAAAATGGCATCGGAAATCTGGTCGCAAATTTTGTCCGGATGGCCTTCCGTCACCGATTCCGATGTGAACAAATGCCGTCCTTTTAACATCCGCTTTTCCTCCTTATATGGTTACATATTGGAAACGGTACTCATACCCTAAACTCGATTCATTTCATGTACAAAGCCAAAAATAAAAACCTTCCCCATTCATCATGAGTGGAAAGGTTTTGACTTCAATCAATCGCGCCTTTCACTCTTATCGTTCAAGGAAACATTCCTTGCTGCAGGTTAGCACCTTTGCCTGGAAGTCAAGCGGCAGCTGCGTTGCGAGCGCATTGCCTGTTCCAGAGGCGGGTTGCTGGGTTTCATCGGGCCCGTCCCTCCACCAGCTCGGGATAAGAGTATCCGTTCAAAGTAAAATCATACGCAATTTAGCAGGCGCTGTCAATGATTTTTTCGCCCTTCTCCCCTTTGTCCTCTGCATTTTTCCCGGAAAAAAGTATGTAATAAACGGATGAATATGTTATACTGATATCGTTTAAAGTGAAATAAGTTATTCAAAGGGGCGGTTTATGAAAATGGATCTGATTGGCGCTTCTGACGATTTAAAGTTTTTGTTGTCGGGGGAAAACGTACGCATGCAGCTTTCCGTGCCACAATTAATGGAAAAAATTATCGAACGGAAAGAAGCTGTACTGACAACGGAAGGGGCCATTTCTGCTGCAACAGGAAAATATACAGGAAGGTCACCGAAAGATAAATTTATTGTCGTCGACTCCGAATCAAAAGACCGTGTCGACTGGGGCAAAATCAACCAGCCGGTTTCTCCCGGCGTGTTCAACAGGCTTTATGAAAAAATGGTCCGGCATTTAAAAGGGAAAGACGAAATTTTTGTGTTTAAAGGTTTTGCGGGTGCCGATCCAAAAAGCCGCCTTCCGATCCAGACCGTGAATGAGTTCGCCTGGCATAATTTATTCGCGCATCAATTGTTTATCCGGCCGGATGCGGAGGAGCTCTATCAACACGATGCGCAATTTACGATTCTTTCCGCGCCGCTGTTTAAGGCAGACCCGGCGCTTGACGGCACGCATTCCGAAGCGTTCATCATGATTTCACTTGAACGCCGGATAATTTTGATCGGCGGGACGGAATATGCAGGCGAAATGAAAAAAAGCATTTTTTCCATCATGAATTACTTGCTGCCGCAAAAAGGCATCCTTCCCATGCACTGCTCCGCCAATACTGGGAAAAACGGCGATACGGCCCTGTTTTTCGGCTTGTCCGGGACCGGGAAAACGACGCTTTCCGCCGATCCGGAGCGCGCACTTATAGGGGACGATGAGCACGGCTGGTCCGACAGCGGTGTCTTCAATATTGAAGGCGGATGCTATGCAAAGTGCATCGGGCTTACGGAAGAAAAAGAACCACAAATTTACCAGGCGATCCGTTTTGGGACCGTACTTGAAAATGTGGTCGTAGATCCGGTGTCCCGCAAACCGCAATATGACAACAATGCACTGACGGAAAATACAAGGGCTGCTTACCCGATTGAAAACATCGGCAATATTGCCCGCTCCGGCATGGCCGGCCATCCGTCAACCATTATATTCCTGACGGCCGATGCATCCGGTGTCCTGCCGCCGATCAGCAGGCTGACAAAAGAGCAGGCCATGTACCATTTCTTAAGCGGTTACACTTCTAAACTGGCCGGTACCGAACGCGGCGTCACGCGCCCGGAAGCCGTGTTCTCCACTTGCTTCGGCGCGCCGTTTTTGCCGCTTGAGCCCGCCGTTTATGCGGAAATGCTCGGCGAGAAAGTTGACAGGCACAACGTCCAGGTATTTCTTGTCAATACCGGCTGGACAGGCGGCCCGTACGGAACCGGTTCCCGCATGAAATTAAGCGATACGCGGGCCATGGTCCGGGCTGCGATAAACGGCAAACTGAAAGATACCGAAACACGGCAGGATGATATTTTCGGGCTACACATCCCGGTTCATATTGAAGGGGTGTCAGATGACGTCCTTTATCCGGCAGATACATGGACGGACAAGCAGGCTTACCGTGAAAAAGCGTTCGAACTTGCAGCCCGGTTCAAAGAAAATTTCCGGCAATTTTCGGTGCCGGATGACATTGAAAAACTCGGCGGCCCGCTTATATAAGCATAAACGGGAGCCCGCATTTTAAATTAAAATGAGACTCCAATTAAATTGTGGTATGCTCATTTCTGTAAAAGCGGAAACGCTGCAGCAACCCAAAAGGTTACGGCGAGTACCAAGGGTCTGCTCATTTAAGCAAAAGCGGAAACCCAGTTAAAACCAGGTGCTTGTCTGGACGGCGCTGATTCCTTCCTGCACTGCCCATTGATGGTGGGCACCGGCCATTTTTTCCACAGCCTCGTGAAGGTTGAGCCATTCCAAGTTATGGCTTCCTTTGCGGGGCTGTTCCCATTTTCCTAAATAAAACAGGCCTTCATCCATGGACCGCGCGCCCGTTTCCTGTGCCGCTTTGCCTAAAAAGCCCGCGATTTCAAGTTCCGCGCCGACTGTCCGCATCAGGCAGGCAAGTTCAGACTCCCCGCGGCTGATTTCCCCACCCGGCAGCCTGTAGCCGCTGCCCGATGGCACCACCCCGACTTTTTCTTTTTTCGCATCAAAAATGACGGCATATGCGCCGCAAGCTTTTTTGTAGTCCGTTTCCATCTTTGGACTTCTCCTCCTTTTTCAAGCAAATGCGGAAGGCCGGCCCTTTACCTCAAGTATTCGATTCTGGCGGGAGTAGCTGCCAGCCTTTTTAAATCGCTGCGACCAGTTCTCTTTTCCAGTTTTAGAAGCCGGCCTCTCTTCCGATTAGTATTTTCAATCCTGCCCATTTCATCCCGAAGAACCAGGCTGGCGGCACACTTGCAAGACGTGTTGCGTTCGCCAATATTCCTGTCCACACCGGTCTAGGCCCAGTTGAAAAATTTTAGCAGTTCCATTCACCAATACTCCGGCACCACTCCCGCCGGATCCGTTCTTTCTCCGCGCTACCCGCAAGCTGGTTCACCATTCACAAGGCATTGCCCTTTGGCCGAATTCCGGCGTTCTCCGCAAGACCAGCCAGGCATTACACTTGTAAAATTCCCTTCCGCCCGTCCTGATAAACTAAACAGGCGCCGCGGACCATGGTGCGGCGCCTGTTTAATTCGGCGTGTTCAAAGAAACCAATTCATAGTGAACGATCGTTGTATTGTTTTCCCATTCCAGTTTGCGGATGACAGCGCTTCCGCTCGGCCCGTGTTCCTTCTTTTTCCGGATTTCAACCGGCGTATCAAGCGGATACACGCAGTATCCCGGTTGTTTTAGCAAAAAGAGGTTTTGCTCAATACGCTCTTCTTTTCCGTTCGTCACGAGCATCGTATCGAGTTCCATCGGCATTCCCATTCGGCTCACCTCCGTCGTTGCTTCTATTGTATCATGTGCGGAATGCCTTTTCATCCAAACGCTGGCAGCATGGACAACCCGCCGGTTTACAGGCGGCGGGAAATGGTGGCCAAGTTCCGGGAAATACCATGTTTCAACCGATTTTCCAAGCTGTTTGAGACCGTGTTCGAGACGAATGGCGTGTTCCACGGACACATTTTGATCCTTCTCCCCGTGGATAACGAGAACGGGGCAACCAATTTGCCCGAGCTTATACAGTGGCGTCCGCACCCGGTACCGTTCCGGATATTTTTCCGGCGTGCCCCCGATCACGCGCTTCATCATTTTTCTTAAATCGACCCGTTCCGCATAACAGAGCGCAACATCCGAAACGCCGCCCCATGTGACAATAGACGCGGCCGGCCGTGCTTCCGCGGTGCCGAGTGCCATGATGCCGCCGCGGGAAAATCCGAAAACGTGGACACGCCCGCTCACCCGCTCATTCTCCATCAATACGTCAAAACCAAAATACGCATCATGCATATCGTCTCCGCCAAAGTCTTCATCGCCTTCCCCGCCCCAGTTGCCGCGGTAAAAAGGCGCGAAAACGATAAACCCTTCCGACGAAAACTCGCCGATCCGCGCCGGCCGCACCATCCCGACGCTTTTGATGCCGCCGCGTAAATATAAAAACCCGTCATAAACGCGCCCGTCATCCGGCTCTGCCAGCAACCCTTTCACTTTCAAGCCGTCCGACCAGTATGTCACAAGATACATGCGCACACGCGGATTTGGGGACGGAAAAAGCTGCTTTTCGATCACGATCTTCAAATTGCATCACCTTTTCAGTGTTTCGTTTAATTGATCCGCTGCAAAGATTGCCTCTTTATCTTGTACAATATCGCCGGGTTTATTGCCCTCTCCAAGAATGTAACCGTCAAAACGCATGCCTAAAAAGTCAAAAATATACGCAAACTGCTGGATCAGCGGCAGCCCTTTGACACGTGGCATATCCCCGCCGACTGCAATCACATAAATTTTTTTCTCCGCCATTCTTTTTTTAAAATCCGGAAACTGCGGATCCCGCAATGTTTGCGACCAGCGATCGATGAAGGTTTTCATCAGCCCCGACATCCCGTACCAGTAAATCGGCGTTGCAAAGATAATCGTATCGCACATGAAAATATGCTGGATGAGAATGCTATAATCATCCTCCACTTTTGAAAACCCTGAATCCGTATGGCGTTTGTCTTCAATTGGAAGAATATGCGCATCTTTCAAATAGAAGCGCTCCACATGCATGCCTTCCACTGCCCGCTCTGTCAGCATCTCTGTATTGCCGCGCGGGCGCGAACTTCCGTAAATCACTGCAATCGTCATGGCTGTACCCTCTTTTATCCATTTACTTTTACTTTCTATGTTAGTATGTCGGCCGCAGCCTTCGTCTGTCAAGCAATTCGGATTCCAGCGGTTTTCCAAAAAACTTTTAAAAATCGTCCAGTTTCAGTTAAAATAAAGGTATTGGAAAAAATTAAAAAAACGCTGAACTGTAAACCATTTTGAAGCAACAGGTTCATAAAGGAGATTGACTTTCAATGACCTATTATTTAGGCGTAGATATCGGTACAACAACAACAAAATCTGTTTTATTCGGCGAAAAAGGGAAAGTCATCAGCATGCACCATGCAGGCTATCCGCTTTACAGCCCATCCCCTCAGGTCGCCGAGCAAAATCCGGATGAAATTTTCCGTGCTGTCATTGACTCGATGAAAACAGCGATCGTAAAAAGCGACATCGATCCTTCCGAAATAAAACTTGTTTCGTTCAGTTCCGCGATGCACAGCTTGATTGCAGTGGACAAAGACGGAAAACCGCTAACCAACTGCATTACTTGGGCGGACGCGCGCGCTAGAAAATGGGCTGAAAAGATAAAGAATGAATGGCACGGCCAAGACATTTACAGGCGGACCGGCACCCCTATCCATCCGATGTCCCCCCTTTCCAAAATCACATGGCTCCGCCACGAGGAACCGGAGCTGTTCAAAAAAACGTTCAAGTTTATCGGCATTAAAGAGTATATTTTTTACCACCTTTTCGGGCAGTATGTCATCGATTATTCGCTTGCCTCTGCGACCGGCCTTTTTAACCTTCACGACCTGGACTGGGACAAAGAGGCACTGCATGTGGCCGGCATTACAGCGGACGAGCTGTCAAAACCTGTGCCGACGACCTTTTCCCTCACCGGGCTTGCGCCGGAATATGCGGTCGAAACTGGCATTCCGCAAGACACGCCGTTTGTTGTCGGCGCAAGTGACGGGGTGCTTTCAAATCTCGGTGTGAATGCAATCGACCCCGGTGTTGTCGCGATCACGATCGGGACAAGCGGCGCGATCCGGACCGTTACCGACAAACCTGTGACCGATCCAAAGGGAAGGATTTTCTGCTATGCATTAACGGAAAACCACTGGGTCGTCGGCGGGCCGGTCAATAACGGCGGCATGACGTTCCGGTGGGTGCGCGATGAACTGGCCGCAGCCGAAGTCGAGACGGCAAAACGGCTCGGCATTGATCCGTATGAAGTGCTGACGAAAATTGCCGCCCGTGTTGCCCCGGGATCGGACGGACTCATCTTTCATCCGTACCTGGCCGGCGAGCGCGCGCCGATTTGGAACGCGGATGCAAGGGGCTCGTTTTTCGGCCTTGGCCTGCACCATAAACGCGAGCATATGGTCCGCGCCGTGCTGGAAGGCGTAATTTATAATCTCTATACGGTCATGCTGGCGCTTCAGGAAATGATCGGCATCCCGAAAAAAATCCAGGCGACCGGTGGCTTTGCCCGCTCCGATTTGTGGCGGCAAATGCTCGCTGATATTTTCAACCAGGAAGTCGTCGTGCCGGAAAGTTTTGAAAGCTCCTGCCTCGGGGCGATCGTCCTCGGCATGTACGCGCTCGACGAAATAGATGACTTCTCGGTTGTCTCCGACTGGATCGGCGCCACACACACCCATCGCCCGATTCCGGAAAACACTGCGGTATACGAAGAGATCCTTCCGATTTATATCCGGATCTCCCGCCTGCTTGAAGGGGAATACACCAACATTTCCGCTTTTCAGCGAAAATGGGTAAAATAACGCACGCGTAATGGTGAAAACAACAGACACGCATGGATTTGATAGGGCCGCCATTTGCTTTTGTTCATTCTGCAAATGGCGGCGTTTTTTGTAAAACTAGGCCGCCCACTTTGCGAGATCCAATTCGCAAATGGTGGTGTTTTCGCAAAAACAGTTCGTCCGCTTTGCCTTTAGAAAGACACAGTGCGGGAATGTATGGAAGACAACCATTCCGCTTTAAAATTTGCGAAGGACCTGGGTTGCAAATAGGGATTGCTGAATAAGCAAAATTCCTAGATTTAGCAAGAATGCTGACAGCTTTGGCATTTATAAAAAATGCAGGGAAAAGCTTGCACCTGAAACGCGCCCTATGTGAAGGAAGGCCGTCAATTTTACGCACTTTCTTAACGTAGACGCTCTCTATGTGAAGAAAGAGACTCGTTTTTGCTTTCTTCCTTAACGTAGAAGCTCTCTATGTGAAGAAAGGCCTTCGTTTTTCCGTGCTTCCTTAACGTAGACGCTCTCTATGTGAAGGAAGCGCCTCGTTTTTCCACGCTTCCTTAACGTAGATACACTCTATGTGAAGAAAGGACGTCAATTTTCCTCGCTTTCTTAACCTAGACGCCCTCTATGCCCCGGCATCCGGCTGGTCTCCAGTACTGTCATCGTTTTTATCATAAGCTCTCTTCTCTTCCCCTAACCCGGCAAAATAAATTTTTAATTGATTAGGCGTTCACACAATCAGCGCCCGCGGCATAGGCTGTAAAAAAGCCCAATGAGGAGGTTGCATGATGAAAAAGTGGCTCAAATCCGGATGCACGCTTCTGCTTGCCGCATTGCTTGCATTCAGTTTAAGCGCGTGCGGCAGTATCGGTTCAAAGAAAAAAGCATTGCAGAAAGTACGGGTTGCCGAAGTGACACGCTCCGTCTTTTACACTCCGCTTTATGTCGCGCTTGAAAAAGGATATTTCAAAGAGGAAGGGCTTGATATTAAGCTGACCACCACATGGGGCGGGGATAAAACGATGACTGCCCTGCTTTCAGGGGGAACCGATATTGCGCTCGTTGGATCGGAAACGTCCATCTATGTATACAAACAAAAAGCGGCAGACCCGGTTATCAATTTCGCACAGCTGACGGCGACAGACGGAACATTTCTCGTCTCGCGCAAAAAAATCGACCATTTTTCGTGGGATATGCTGAAAGGCACCACTTTTCTCGGCCAAAGGAAAGGCGGAATGCCGCAAATGGTCGGCGAGTTTGTCCTGAAAAAGCACGGTATTGACCCGCACAAAGACACGAAGCTGATCCAAAACATCGATTTTGCCAATGTCGCTAATGCTTATGCATCCGGAACGGAGGATTTTGTCCAGCTGTTTGAACCGACCGCATCCACAATGGAAAAAGAAGGAAAGGGTTATATTGTGGCTTCTTTCGGCAAAGAGTCCGGCGAAGTGCCGTACACGACCTTCATGGCAAAACAAAGCTATTTGAAAGAGCATGAAAAAACAGCGGTGAAATTTGTCCGCGCCCTGCTAAAGGCCGGAAAATGGGTGCAAGAAACCGATGCGGAAACGGTCGCAAAAACGGTTCAGCCTTATTTTAAAGACACGAAAACTGATATGCTCGCCTCCTCCATTGAACGGTACCGCAGCCAGGGCTCGTTCAGTAGCGATATGATTTTAACCAAAAGCGGCTGGAACACGATCCAGGACATCATGAAAGAAGCCGGAGAACTCGACCATACTGTGCCGTACGACAAACTCGTCAACGCATCGATTGTGAAAAAGGCAAAATAACGGAAAGGGGGTGCGCCCCTCTTCAGGCGGGCAGCACAAATGCATTTTTTGACCGTACAAAACGTCAATCACACCTATTTTACGGCAAAACAGGCCACAAAGGCGCTTGAAAACATTTCGTTTCAAATGGAAGAAGGCGAGTTTGTCTCGCTTTTGGGCCCGAGCGGCTGCGGAAAAACAACGCTGCTTTCGATTCTTGCAGGGCTTCTGCAACCGACTGCGGGGATTGTGCAGATTGACGGCAAATTACCAGGTTCCCGGCAATCTTCCATCGGCTATATGCTGCAGCAGGACTATTTGTTTCCGTGGAAAACAATTGAAGAAAACATCATGATCGGGCTGAAATTGGAAAAACGGCTGAATCCGGAGTCAAGAAAACATGCTCTCGGGCTTTTACAAACGATTGGCCTTGCCGGCACCGAAAAGCAATACCCGCGCCAACTTTCGGGAGGAATGCGGCAGCGGGCGGCACTTGTGCGGACGCTCGCGGTCGATCCGAAAATCCTGCTGCTGGATGAACCGTTTTCCGCCCTTGATTTTCAGACGAAGTTAAAACTGGAGGACCTGGTATTTGACACACTGAAGCAATTCCATAAAACAGCGGTGCTTGTCACGCACGATATCGGCGAAGCGATTGCGATGAGCGACCGGATCCTGCTGTTGGCATCAAAACCCGGCAGGCTCTATAAAATTTTTGACGTGCCAACAGAGCTGCGCCGCCTCCGCCCGTTTGAAGCGCGAAGCCAAAAAATTTATTCCGAACTTTTTAATGACATATGGAAGGAGCTGGAGTCCCTTGAAAACAGCTGAAAATACGGCGCTCCGACATGAAGATTACCTCGCCGCAATGCGCAAAGAAAAACGCCGGGTTCGCTTTTTCCAGCTTTTCATTTTAATTGTCTTTTTCTGCCTATGGGAAGTGGCGAGCCGCCTGCATTGGATTGACCCGTTGATTTTCAGCTCCCCATCCAAAGTGTGGGCGTTATTGGTGGCAAAGTTGGAAGACGGCTCGCTTTACGTCCATTTGGGAATCACCGTTTTTGAAACCGTCATGGGCTTTATCCTCGGGACTGTGCTCGGCGCGGCACTTGCCGCCGTTCTTTGGTGGTCGCCGTTTTTATCGAAGATTCTTGACCCGTATCTCGTCGTCCTGAACGCCATGCCGAAAGTAGCGCTCGGGCCGATTTTAATTGTCAGCATGGGCCCGGGATTTTCTTCTATTGTTGCCATGGGTGTCATTATTTCCGTCATTGTGACGACGATTGTGATTTATACGGCGTTCCGGGATGTCGACCCAAATTACACGAAAGTGCTGCACTCGTTCGGCGCCTCCCGCTTGCAAGTGTTCCGGGAAGCCATTTTTCCGGCATCGATTCCTGTGATCATTTCCACGTTGAAAGTCAATGTCGGGCTTGCATGGGTTGGAGTCATTGTCGGCGAGTATCTCGTATCTTCAAAAGGGCTCGGCTACATGATCATCTATGGTTTCCAGGTGTTTAATTTTACGCTCGTCATGCTTTCGATGATCCTGATTGCCATTGTGGCAACCATTATGTACCAGCTTGTCGGGTGGCTGGAGAAAAAGCTGGTAAAAGACAGATAGGCCGGTAAGCTGTTCTGGTATAGCATCTTAGCGTAGACGCGCTCTATATGAAGGAAGCGGCCGTTTTTGCCGACGTATCTTAATGTAGACGCGCTCTATGTTAAGGAACTCCTTCTTTTTTGTTTGCTTCCTTAACGTAGACGCACCCTATGTTAAGATACGCCTTCTTTTTTCCATGCTTCCTTAATGTAGACGTGCTCTATGTTAAGGAACATCTTCTTTTTTTCACGCTTCCTTAACGTAGACGCATCCTATGTTAAGAAACATTTTCTTTTTTTCACGCTTCCTTAACGTAGACACGCCCTATGTAAAAAAACAATGTCTTTTTTGCTCGCTTCCTTAACATAGACGCGCCCTATGTGAAGGAACATCTTCTTTTTTTCACGCTTCCTTAACATAAACGTGCCCTATGTTAAGGAACATCTTCTTTTTTTCACGCTTCCTTAACATAGACGCGCCTTATGTGAAGATACGGATACCTTCACCGAGATTCACGCTATGTTAAAAAAGGCCCCAATCACCCCGAAATCTTAACGTTTGCGAGATTTCCGTTTAACCCGAGAAACTTCCTGCTGCTTTTTCTTATTATTCGACGTGTCTGAGCGCTGTTTCGACAACCCCGTCTTTCATGAGAAAACTGAATGACGAGGACTGCAATTTTTCAACAAGATCGCCTTCCACAAGCACAGGTCCATCCGTTTCCAAATAGTCGTGTTTGGTTTCAAGCCGGCCGATGTCCGCGTAAAAAACCGCCTTCACAAACGGCCCGCGCACCTGATCATCGACGCAGTATTCCCCGATATATTGAAGGTTTTCCGGAATGCCGCCCGTTTCTTCATACAGCTCGCGTTCAGCCGCTTCTCGGACCGTCTCGCCCGCTTCCCTTTTTCCGCCCGGAAATTCGAGCCCCCGCTTCGGATGCCTTGTCAAAAGCCAGTTTCCACGGTACCGGGCGAGCACAAGCACATGCTGCGGCTCTATAGGAAAAGCATTTTTTTCAAAAATAAATGTAACTGGATTGCCGTTCAAATCTGTAAACCGATACATCAAATCCCTCCTGTTCTTCATTATACGGCAACCGGGTGCAAAAATTGGCGAAATTTTTCTTGAAACCCGTTGCATTTTTCGAGGTACATCGCGTGAAAATAATCATAAAATGTTTAAAAGGGCCCCATTGCGGATAGTGAATAAGAAATGAATAAAGGAGGAGACGGCATGAGGCTAGTCGATGAATTGTTTGAGCTGTACCGGGACCGGCTGACGGGGGATGAAGAAGATTTGGACGCCATTTCTGCAGCGGTCGTCGAAAATTACAACCGGAAAGACCTGCTTGGGATTGTGCGCGAAATGAGCACGGCCGAACTGGAACATTTTATCGGATTATACATACTGGAGACACTGAAAGATAAATTTTCCGATTACGCAGGCTTTGATGCTTACCCGACAACAAAATATTTGCAGTAATAAAGGCTGTTCCGCTTTGGCGGGACAGCCTTTATAGCGGGGGCCGGCTCCATTTGACCTCCCACTTTTGCGTTACCGTCTTCCAAGAAAGGCGTTCAGCATCCAAATGTTTTTATCGAGCGTTTCCTGGATGTTGATAAACATGTCGGCGGTTGCGTCATCGCCAATCCTGTTGGCAAGCCCGATCGCTTCCTCCAATTCTTTCGCGATCATCGCAAAGTCATTGGCAGTCCCCTGTACCATTTCCTCCGTGCTCTCATTGCCGCTTGCTTCCTGTACCGATGACAATTCAAGGCTTCCTTTCAATGTCGCTACCGGATTGCCGTTTAAAGCGAGAAGACGTTCAGCCAGTTCATCGAGATAGTCATTTGCAAGATTGTACAATTCCTCAAATTTGGCGTGAAGGCTTAAAAAATTCGGTCCCTTCACATACCAATGGTAGTTGTGCAATTTTGTATAAAGCACTGTCCAGTTGGCAACCTGCTTATTTAAGATTTCCATCAATTGTTCGTTTTCTGCCATGTTTCATCAACCTCCTGCTTTGTTTGTACCCTTTTCCCGGGCCTTCAAACACCCAATCATATGTTGCACATCTTTTTTGAAAACATGCTAAAATAAACGAAGAAAGGGGCAGATCGATGCTGAAGTTCATTTTTATTAAATTGATCCGTTTTTATCAACTTGCGATTTCCCCACTGTTCCCGCCAAGCTGCCGGTTTCAGCCGACCTGCTCGAATTACGGGCTTGAAGCGGTAAAACGGTTCGGCGCACTTCGCGGCGGCTACCTGGCAATCAGAAGAATTTTAAAATGCCACCCATTCCACGCCGGCGGGTATGACCCCGTTCCGGACCAGTGGCCGGTGAAAAAACATTGAACACCATTCGGTTTCTTTTCCGCCGTACCGGTGAAAAAACAACCCCTCCCCCGTATACGTTTCCCATTTCCGGAAAACGCTACAGGTGGAGGTGTTTTTTATGGAAGAGAAAAAAGAGCAGCAAAAAAAGAGCGGCGATTTCGGCGCTGATCCCGACGAACAGGCCATAAACGGCGATTACGGTATGCTTGAAACCGAAGAAGAAGACAAAAAAGATTAAGGGGCAGCATTTGCTGTCCCTTAAAAATTTTTCTTGCCATATGAAGCGGAGTTTAGTAATATATTTTTTGTGAGTAAATCGTAATCATTACGAATTAAAAAAGAAAGGAATCGTCCGCTTTGAAAAAACTTTTTCCCGTACTGCTCGCTTTTACCATGCTATTTGTTACGGCATGTGCAAACAAACAGGAAAGCAAGCAGGATCATAAAATTTCGGTCTATACCACCGTCTATCCACTGGAATACGTTACACAGCAAATCGGCGGGAAGTATGTGTCGGTTAAAACGATTTATCCGCCAGGCACGGATGAACATACATACGAACCGTCACAGAAAGATATCCTGAAGCTCGCCGATTCCGACTTTTTCTTTTACATCGGGCTCGGGC
Organism: Weizmannia sp. WK01; assembly: GCF_025905465.1. NCBI lineage: Bacteria > Bacillati > Bacillota > Bacilli > Caryophanales > Bacillaceae > Heyndrickxia > Weizmannia sp. WK01. The sequence continues at coordinate 2,496,050 of NZ_CP109616.1, forward strand.
TTGAAGGTTTTGCGAACAAGGCAAAACAAGTGCTTGAAGGCCAAAATGTGAAAATGATGGCGCTCGGGGACCGGCTTCCTGTTCCGGATAAAACAAGTGCGAAGGCCGATCCGCATGTCTGGCTCGACCCAATTTACGTCAAGCAAATGGCCGGCATGATTACAACACAACTTTCGAAAAAAATGCCGAAGCAAAAAACGTATTTCAAGAAAAATTATGACCAGCTGGCAAAGAAACTGGACCGGGTCAATGCGGCATACAAACAGGCAGTTGAAAAGTCAGACAACAAAGAACTTGTCGTTTCCCATGCGGCATACGGCTACTGGGTAAAACGATATGGCATCAAACAAATTCCGATTGCCGGGCTCTCCACTTCGGATGAACCGTCACAAAAACAGCTGGAAAACATCATCCAGAAAGTAAAACAAGACCATATTTCCTACATCGTATTTGAAAAAAATGTGCCTTCCAAAATTGCGGAAGTGGTTCAACAGGAAACGAATACAAAAGCGGTTTACATCCACCATCTCGGCGTCCGAACGAACGCAGAAATCAAAGCGCATAAAGATTACTTTACTTTGATGGACGACAATTTAAAAGCATTGGAAAAAGCTTTACAGTAATGGTTTGCCGCACGCTGCAAAAACTAGAAACGTACGACATGTTTTAAGGGAGGGTGTCCGGATGGCAAAAGATGTGTTATGCGAAGTCAGGAACTGTGTGTTCTGGGAGGAAGGCAATCTTTGTTCTGCCGAAGAAATTTACATCGTGAGCCATACAGGAACCCAGGCTGAAAACCAGCGGGAAACCGATTGTAAAACGTTTGAATCGATGTTTTCATGAAAATTGGCGTGAAGGGTCATTCCATTTATAAAACATTTGAATGAAAAAAAGCCTCGAGCGTCAGCCGTGTGGGCTAATTTCATTTGTGAAATCGAAACTCAAGTGACGTTTGAATCGATGTTTTCACGAAAAAACATCGATTGTCCAGGTGTGAAAACTAAAATCCATGTTTTATGAAAAAATCAAGCGTGATTTCACAAAAAACATCGTTTGTCCCGGCGTGAAGATCGATTTCATATGTAAAATCGAAACTCGAGCGGGATTTCACTTATAAGACATTTGATTCGATGTTTTCATGAAAAAACTGCCGTCTTGTGCGGCAGTTTTTTCATATCGTTTCGGTATATGTCCGGATTTTTTCCACATAGGCGCGGTCGATCTCAAACCCGGTTCCCGGTCTGTCCGGCAGGCGGATTTGTCCGTTTTCCACCGTGATTTCCGGCTCAATAATATCTTTTTCCCAGAACCGGCTGGATGAAGAAATATCGCCCGGAATCGTAAAGCCCGGCAAAGAGGCGAGTGCGAGGTTAAAGGCGCGCGATACGCCAAATTCAATCATGCCGCCGCACCAGACCGGAATGCCGCGGGATGCACAAAGGTCATGCAGCCGGATCGCCGGATAAAGCCCGCCGACCCGCCCGATTTTAATATTGAGCACCCGGAAGCTGCCGAGCCGGAGCGCGCTTTCCGCATCATGGTACGTTACGATGCTTTCATCCAGACAAACCGGCGTCTCCAGCTGCTTTTGCAAGGCCGCGTGCTCCACAATATCATCGGCGGCAAGTGGCTGCTCAATCATCAGGAGCCCGTACCGGTCGAGCCTTTTCAAACGCGGCGCATCCGCCAGCGTGTAAGCGGAGTTCGCATCTGCCATTAGTGCGAGATCAGGAAATGCATGCCGGATTTCGCGGATAAACGCTTCATCATGGCCGGGCTTGATTTTGACTTTCACCCTTTTATAGCCTTCATCAACAAATGCCGCGATTTGCCGGAGCGCTTCCGCTGTATCATGGCTGCCGACCGCAACGCCGGCATCCACATGGTCCCGCGCACCCCCGATTAACTGCCAAAGCGGCTTTTGCTTCTTTTTCGCATACAAATCCCATATAGCCGTTTCGATTGCTGCTTTTGCCATATGATTGCGCCGGACGGATTGGAACCGGCCGCTCACTTCTTTTGGGTGTGCAACCGGCTTTTCCCGAAGAAGCGGGACGAGTACATCTTTCAGCATGTGAAAGCATGTCTGCACCGTCTCTTCTGTATACCAGGGGGTTGAAAATGCAACAGCTTCCCCGAAACCGGTCACCCCGTCATTGTCTGTCACCTCAAGCAGGATCGCTTCCCGCTCCGTTACTTTTTCGAGCGCATTTTCAAATGGAGACTTAAGCGGCATTTTGATCACAGAAAGCGTTACTTTTTCAATCCCGATCATGACGGCAGCAGCTCCAGCAGTTTCCTGCGCACCAACTTATTCGATGCATTCCGCGGCAGCGCGGGAACGGCATACACTTTTTTCGGGATTTTAAATTTTGCGAGCCGCGTTTCGCAAAAAGCCTGCAGCTCCCTTTCCTGGACTGCCCTTTTTGTGACAATAAACGCAGCCGGCACCTGGCCCCATTTCTCATCCTCCACGCCGATAACCCCGGCTTCAAGAATATCCGGATGGGCAAGGAGCACCTCTTCAATTTCAGCGGGATAAATATTTTCGCCGCCGGAGATGATCAGATCGGAGCGCCGGTCCAGTACGTATAAAAAGCCTTCATCATCCAGATAACCGATATCGCCGGTGAAAAACCAGCCGTCCCGGAAACTTTTCTGGTTTGCATCCGGGCGGTTCAGATAACCGATTGTCACGTTCGGCCCTTTTACAGCAATTTCTCCGTGCTCAAACGGACCGCACACTTTGCCATCGGAAACGATCCGGATTTGCGCCGGGAATAACGGTTTCCCCGCTGACCCGATTTTTCGCAGGCTGTCTTCCGGCGCAAGTGTCACGGTTTGTGAAGCCGTTTCGGTCATGCCGTATGACTGGAAAACCGGAATATTCTTTTCGGCACACGCTTCAAGCAGCGGGCGCGGCGCCGGCCCCCCGCCAAGCAGGAGGCAGCGGAAGTTCGGATGAAGGCGCTCTTGTCCGAGTTCACGAAGCAAACGCTGCAGCATGTTGGTCACAACCGACATCGTTGTAATGCGGCCGGACTTCAGCAGTTTGGCCGTCTCTTTTTCATCGAATTTTTCCATTAAATAAACCGTCATACCATAAAAAACAGAGCGCATCAGGATCGAAAAACCGCTGATATGAAAAAGCGGCACTGCGCACAGCCACGTATCGTCCTCCCGCACGCCGAGATTGAGTGCAGAACCGGCGGCGCTCCACCAGTGGTTGCCGTATGTTTGCAGGACGCCTTTTGGTTTGCCGGTTGTGCCGGATGTGTACATGATCGAGCAGACATCCTCGAATGCAAACTCCGCACGTTCTTCGTATCCTGCAGCCGGCAAATCGTCAAGCGCTTCGCTTTGGATCACTGTTGCTGTTTCGTTTAACACTTCTGCTTTTTCCCGGAACGATTTTTCCGTAATCAGCCATTTCGCCCCGCTGTCGGTGAGCTGGTACTGCATTTCCGCCGGCGTTAAACGGTGGTTAAGAAAAAGGGTGCGGACACGGAGCTGCTGCAGCGCATGGAGAATGATCACCGTTTCCGCGCGGCTGTTTAAAAGGACCGCTGCCGTATCTTCCGCCTGCAAGCCGCAGCTGGACAGCTTCCGCGCCGTTTCTTTCGCCTTTTCGTACAGCCCGGCAAACGTCAGGCTTGTACCTTGACTGATGAGCGCAATCCGGTTCGGCGTTAAATACGCACGCTGTTTTAAAAAATTGGGTAGCATAACATCACCTGATAAAAATCTATTTTGAACATGCCACTTTTGCTTTTTCAACAGGACAGGTTATCCCTGTCCAATGCAAAATCGTCTTTTAAAAGCGCCTTAAAGGACATTACGGGCTTCTTTACTTGCGGAATTGTCCTTTTGAACCTCTTTAAAGGACAATTTGTGCTTTGTCATTAGTCAAAACGTCTTTTTGAACCACGCTAAGGAACATCTCAGCCACTTGCAGAATTGCCTTTTTGAATCATGGACCACATAGCAAAAATTTCCCCGTGAAAAAATTCAGGCTGCCTCAGTTGAGACAGCCCATTTTCCAATCACGGGAAACGCGGGAATTGGCCGAAGTCCGGTTTGCGTTTTTCCTTGAATGCATCGCGGCCTTCTTTTGCTTCGTCCGTTGTGTAATACAAAAGGGTTGCATCGCCCGCAAATTGCTGGAGGCCGGCAAGCCCGTCCGTATCAGCATTAAACGCGGCTTTCAGGAAACGGATCGCCATTGGGCTTTTCTCAAGGATTTCCTCCGCCCATTTGATCGTTTCTTCTTCCAATTTTTCGTACGGCACGACTGCGTTGACAAGCCCCATTTCTAACGCTTCCTGCGCATTGTACTGGCGACACAGATACCAGATTTCACGCGCTTTTTTATGACCGACGATCCTTGCAAGATAACCTGCGCCATAACCACCGTCGAAGCTGCCAACTTTAGGACCGGTCTGGCCGAAAATGGCATTGTCGGCCGCAATCGTCAAATCACAAACCACATGCAGCACATGCCCGCCGCCGATCGCATAGCCTGCTACCATGGCGATGACCGGTTTCGGGATCACACGGATCAAATGCTGCAGATCAAGCACGTTCAGGCGCGGAATATTGTCGCTGCCAACATAACCGCCATTGCCGCGCACTTTTTGATCGCCGCCGGAACAAAATGCCTTTTCCCCCATACCGGTTAAAATAATGACTCCGATGTTGGCGTCATCGCGCGCCCGGGAAAACGCATCATACATCTCGGTTACCGTTTCCGGCCGGAAAGCATTGCGCACATGGGGACGGTTAATCGTAATCTTGGCAATGCCATTATAGGATTCGTATAAAATATCTTCATACTCATGCTCAGTCTTCCATTCAACTGCCATGATGATTCCTCCTTTTTATGTACATTTTATGACAATTTATCAACAATTTTTTAAAAATCCCTTTATCATTGTACCAAACTTTTTCGGATCTTCCACATGAATTGCATGGCCGGCATGCGAAAAAATGATTTTTTTGGCATGCGGGAGCTGCTCCTCCATCTCTCCGGCAATCCGGCAAAACTTGGCATCCCATTCGCCAGCTGCAAGTAAGACGGGGAAATGAAGTTCAGAAAGTCTTCCCCACCATGATGGCTGCGCGCCTGTCCCCATGCCGCGGAGGCTGTTCGCCAAACCAGCCGGGTCATTTTCGAGGCGCTGTTTGCGAATTTTTTCTCTTACTTCAGCCGGCAGCTGTTTTTGTGATGCAAACAGCGGTAGATTTTCCCAATGGCTGACAAATGCTTCCATGCATCCGGTCAAAATCCGTTCCGCCAGCTGTTCATCCCGTTCTCGCCGCGCCAGCCGTTCCGCTTCCGTTTTCAAACCGGGAGACGCGCTTTCCAGTACAAGTTTGTCCACCATTTGCGGGTACTGGACGGCAAACGTAAGCGCCAGCCTCCCGCCCATCGAATAGCCGAGAACAGACGCCCGCCGGATGCCAAGCGCCAGAAGCACCGCACGCAAATCAGCGGCGGCTTTTGTAATGTCATAGCGGCCGGGATCATCTGGTTTTTCGGTTTTGCCGTGGCCGATGATATCCACCACAATGCAGCGGAATTCGTCCCGAAGTATGGAAACCGTATCATTCCAGGTATTACCATTTCCTGTAAAACCGTGAAGCAACAGCAACGGTTCCCCGTCACCCGCCGTTTCTACATGATATTCCAATCCGTTAATTCTCATTGTTGCTCACCTTGAAAATAACGTTCCATTTCCCGGGAAACTTGTGACCAGATTTTCCGGTGGGTTTCGACATTTTTCGCCCGGTTTGTCCGCACTTCAATCACCTGTAGCCCGCCTTTATATTCGGAAAGCGCCGCCCGGAATTGATCCCAGTTTTGCGGCTGGATGTAGCTCCCGCCATACATTTTAACCGCATATTCAAACGCGAGGTCCGTCGGCGTGCCGAACAGCTGCTCAAATTTTTCCGGTTCATCCGCCTGGGGCAGGAAAGAAAAAATGCCCCCACCATTATTATTGATCAAAATCACACAAAGATTGAGCTTATGCATTTTCGTCATCAGCAGGCCGTTTAAATCATGGAAAAAGGACAAGTCGCCGATCAGCAAAAAGGCTTTGCCGCATCCCGCGCTCACGCCGGTTGCACTGGACACAACGCCGTCAATGCCGTTCGCGCCCCGGTTTGCCAGAATGCGGATCTTTTTATCTGTTGCCTGAAAAAATGTATCGACATCCCGGATCGGCATGCTGTTGCCGACAAAAAGGGTGCTGCCGTCCGGCAAAGCAGCAGCAAGTTCGGTTACCGTTTTTCCTTCATCAAAGGTTTTTTCCACCTCCAGCGAAGCCGTAACAATCTGCCGCGCCTGTTGATTCAATTTTTCCCACATGGTGAACCATTCCGAAACCGGGTTCATTACAATTATATTTGACAATTTTTTACAGAAATCAATTTCATCCGAATAAACAACCGTTGTCCCCCGCTTCACGGGATCGCGCCAGCCGTTTCCGCCGTCAACGATATAATGGGCAGCTGTTTTTACTTTTTTTAGCAATAGGGTCAGCGGTTTGGAAACGGGCATGGCACCGAAGCGAATCACAACATTCGGTGCAAGGCGGCCGGCCCATTTCGGATCTTTTAGTAAGGAATCATAATTTTCAATGATCCTTTCTTTCCCGTGCCGGCCGCTTCGCAGTTGTGACAGTGGATCGGCCAGCACCGGGTAACCCGTTTTTTCGCTGAGCGCCACAACCGCCTCCGCAAAGCCGGGAATATCAATCGGCCCGCAAATGATCAGGCCGCGGTCCTTTTCCCGGATCTCTTTTGCCACAATTTCAACCGTTTCTTCTGAAAGTCGCAGGGTGCCGGAAAAATTTTCAATGGCCGGCACCGGTACTTCGCCGGCAAAAGGAGACGGCTTAAGAACCGGAACAAGCGGCTCGCGCAACGGAAAATTAAGATGCACGGGACCCGCTGGCTGCTGAAGCGCCGTCACAACTGCCCTGGCCGCCGTCTGCCGAACAAATTGAAGCACTTCTTCTTCTGCTTCCGGAAGCGGCATCTCCTCAAACCATTTGACATGGGTGCCGTACAGCCGGATCTGGTCAATGGCCTGCGGGGCACCGACATTGCGCAGTTCATGCGGCCGGTCTGCCGTCAGCACAATAAGCGGCACGCGTGAAATATTGGCTTCCGCAACCGCCGGATAATAGTTGGCGGCAGCTGTGCCAGACGTACATAAAAGCACAACCGGTTTGCGTTTTTCTTTTGCAAGCCCGAGCGCAAAAAAAGCGGCTGACCGTTCATCAATATCCATGTAAATTTGAAAATCCGGATGTTCCGCTAACAACATCGCAATCGGCGTCGACCTTGACCCGGGGCTTACCACCGCATAGCGGATCCCCATCGCGGACAACTGCCGGATAAAAGCTGCCAAATAAGTTGTCATGATCTCCTGGTGTTCCACTCTATTTGCCTCCTAAAGCGCGCAGCATCGGGGTAAATTTGACGCTTGTTTCTTTATATTCTTCTTCAGGTTCCGATTCCTTGACGACACCGCATCCGGCATAAAGGGATGCACGATCCTCCTTTAACAGCCCGGAGCGGATGCCGACGCAAAATTCGCCGCTTCCCCTGTAATCCACCCAGCCGATCGGCGCGCCGTATAAACCGCGGTCCATTTTTTCAAGAAGCCGGATTGCTTCCATGGCCGGCTGCCGCGGAATACCGCCAAGTGCTGGCGTCGGATGGAGCGCTTTGACCAATTGAAAAAGGGTGGTGTCCTTGTCCTTCACTGTCCCGGTAACCGGGGTGTAAAGATGCTGGATATCGCGCATCCGCATCAACACAGGCTCATCCGGCACATTCAGCCCATTGCAAAAAGGTTCAAGCACCTGCCGAATCATGGATACGACAAAACCATGCTCGCTTAAATTTTTCTGATCCGAAAGCAGCGCTTTTCCAAGTTCCAAATCCTCCGCCTCATTGCGGCCGCGTTTGATCGAACCGGCAAGACACGTCGATAAAATATGCCGGCCCGTTTTTTTCACCAGCCTTTCCGGCGAAGCCCCGATAAAACTTTCACTGCCTTCTTCCAGCACAAATAAATAGCTGTCATGCTGCTGGACGGAAAGCGCTGCAAGCACCGCATCCGGGCTCACCACACCGTCAAAAGCAAGTTCCAGTTTTCTTGCCAGGACAACTTTGTCCATTCTCCCTTCCCGGATAAACTCCACGGCTGTTGCGACACTTTTTTTCCATTCGTCCGAACCGATTTCCTTTACAGCTTTTAAAAGCGGAAGTGCAGGGAAAGCTGTACTGCCGTTTAAAAGGCTTCGTACGGTTTCCTCCGCTTCCTGCACGCTCTCTGTTCCGCCGCATCCATTTACCGTGAGAAAGACGGCATCTTTTTTAAAAGTGAAAAGAATTTGCGGCACGCGGAAAATGCCTTGACCAAATGTTTTCCATTTCTGCTTTGCAACCGTCCCGTCAAACGCAAAACCGCCGAAAAGCACAGGCCCTGTTCCCGTTTCACCGGTTCCCGAATAAACTTCGCCCGCCCCCTTCAAATTTCGCCATTCGTCTTCCATTTGGGCAAAACCGTCAGAGGCTGTGACCGTACATGACCATACGCAGCCAAAACCGACAAATACGGTTTCGCGATCGGCATCCTGCCAGAAAAACCGGCTGCCGTAAAAATGCGCGGCACCCGCTGTAAAAAGGCGGAGCGGATCCGGTGCAGTGCGGCATTTTATGACTTTGCTTACCAGTTTTAATGCCGGCGCCGTTTTTTCTTTCATTAATATATCCTCATTAGCCAAAAGATCTCCTCCAAACCTCTCTTACTTTTTGCCGGGCCATCTATCACAGTTTTCATATGAAAACTTAACATTTTTATGAACATACCTCATCTATTATATAAAATTTGCCGGTTAAATTCAGCAAAACGGCTTAAAATAAGATTGCCAACCAAATACATTGACACATGGGCCTGATTTCCCTAAACTTTAAATGTACTAATTTCGCCATATTTATATAAGAATAGCATAAAAGGAGAGTAAGAAGATGAATGCGCAATCTTCTCCAGCAATCGGCCCTGACAAAGGCTGGCGGATCTGGTGGCAATTAACACGGCCCCATACTTTAACGGCCGGTTTTGTGCCTGTCATTCTCGGGACAGTACTGGCTTTGGGCATTGCCCGCATCAATCTGCTGCTGTTTGCTGCAATGCTGGTTGCAACCCTGTTAATTCAGGCAGCAACCAATATGTTTAATGAATATTACGATTACAAACGCGGCCTTGATACCGAGCATTCCGTCGGGATCGGCGGGGCAATTGTCAGAAACGGCATCAAACCGAAAACGGTGCTCCACCTCGCCTTTGCTTTTTTCGGTGCAGCCATGCTGATCGGCGTTTACATTTGCTCGCAAAGTTCCTGGTGGATTGCTGTAATCGGCACTGTCTGCATGCTTGTTGCTTATCTTTACACTGCAGGGCCTTTTCCAATTTCATCAACGCCGCTTGGCGAACTGATTTCCGGCTTTTTTATGGGTGTAATTATTATATTAATATCGTTTTTTATCCAGACAAAAACGATCACATGGCCGATTGTATTTATTTCGATTCCGATTATGATTTTAATCGGTGCCATTATGCTGTCGAATAATATCCGCGATCTGGACGGCGATAAAGCAAATGGCAGAAAAACGATCGCCATTCTGCTCGGCCGGAAAGGAGCCATCCTGCTTCTGGCCGCAATGTTTGCCCTTTCCTATCTCTGGATGGCCGGGCTCGTTTTGTTCGGTGTTGTAACCCCGTGGGTATTGCTCGTTTTCGTCAGCACACCGAAACCGGTCCGGGCCATTAAAGGCTTTATTGGAAAAAGTGAACCGTTGCAAATGCTGCCTGCCATGAAAGCAACCGCACAGACAAACACCATTTTCGGGGTGCTTTTATCCATCAGCTTTTTGATCGATCATTTTATTTAAAAACAAACGGCGGAGTGTAACACTCCGCCGTTTGTTTTTGCGTTTTTTCTATCATACTTTACCGGACCCGTAGCCTGGGTGAAGTCCTGAAGAGGTTTGCAGAAGTGAAAAAACGCGCAAAAAAAGCTGCTCCGGCAGTTTCCGGAACAGCTTCGTGACCAGTATGACCCGTACGGGATTCGAACCCGTGTTACCGCCGTGAAAGGGCGGTGTCTTAACCGCTTGACCAACGGGCCAAAAATGGCGGAGAAGGAGGGATTTGAACCCTCGCGCCGCTAATCGCGACCTACACCCTTAGCAGGGGCGCCTCTTCAGCCACTTGAGTACTTCTCCATATGGCTCCGCAGGTAGGATTCGAACCTACGACCGATCGGTTAACAGCCGATTGCTCTACCACTGAGCTACTGCGGAATATATGGGCCTAAATGGACTTGAACCATCGACCTCACGCTTATCAGGCGTGCGCTCTAACCAGCTGAGCTATAGGCCCAAAGTGGAGCGGGTGATGGGAATCGAACCCACGACAACAGCTTGGAAGGCTGTGGTTTTACCACTAAACTACACCCGCAGCAAAGGGCGGATGATGGGAATCGAACCCATGAATGCCGGAGCCACAATCCGGTGCGTTAACCACTTCGCCACAACCGCCATATATTTTTCATTGAAACCAATGGTGACTCGGGACGGAATCGAACCGCCGACACAAGGATTTTCAGTCCTTTGCTCTACCGACTGAGCTACCGAGCCAAAACAAGCGGTCCCGACGGGAATCGAACCCGCGATCTCCTGCGTGACAGGCAGGCGTGATAACCGCTACACCACGGGACCAATTGCGGGGGCAGGATTTGAACCTGCGACCTTCGGGTTATGAGCCCGACGAGCTACCAGACTGCTCCACCCCGCGATGATAAAATAATGAAATGGCGGAGGAAGAGGGATTCGAACCCCCGCGCGGTGTAACCCGCCTGTCGGTTTTCAAGACCGATCCCTTCAGCCAGACTTGGGTATTCCTCCGTATGAAAAAATAAAAAATGGTGGACCTTGTAGGACTCGAACCTACGACCGGACGGTTATGAGCCGTCTGCTCTAACCAGCTGAGCTAAAGGTCCGATATATACAAAATATAGCGGCGGAGGGGATCGAACCCCCGACCTCACGGGTATGAACCGTACGCTCTAGCCAGCTGAGCTACGCCGCCGTTATTTGACTCTGTTTGGTGGATTGGTGGAGCCTAGCGGGATCGAACCGCTGACCTCCTGCGTGCAAAGCAGGCGCTCTCCCAGCTGAGCTAAGGCCCCGTTATGATCTTCATGGTCGGGAAGACAGGATTTGAACCTGCGACCCCATGGTCCCTAACCATGTGCTCTGCCAAGCTGAGCTACTTCCCGAAACAGGAATAAGCGCGCCCAAGAGGAGTCGAACCCCTAACCTTTTGATCCGTAGTCAAACGCTCTATCCAATTGAGCTATGGGCGCATTTGTCATGGTACTGATGCCGAGGACCGGAGTCGAACCGGTACGGTAGTCACCTACCGCAGGATTTTAAGTCCTGTGCGTCTGCCAATTCCGCCACCCCGGCGGGATAAAATGGAGCGGAAGACGGGATTCGAACCCGCGACCCCCACCTTGGCAAGGTGATGTTCTACCACTGAACTACTTCCGCATATCATGTAAACAGTGCGGGTGAAGGGAGTCGAACCCCCACGCCTTACGGCGCCAGATCCTAAGTCTGGTGCGTCTGCCAATTCCGCCACACCCGCGATAAATGGTGAGCCATGCAGGATTCGAACCTGCGACCCTCTGATTAAAAGTCAGATGCTCTACCAACTGAGCTAATGGCTCATATCCGATAATGACATTACTTGTCACAAAGAGAATTATACTATATTGGGTTAAATATGTACATATCTATTTTTAGGATTCCCGGGAAGTATGATGCCGGTCACAAGCCAGTATCCCCAACCTTCCGATGGAAGCCGGTTGCACCTGAATCGGAACGGCATAAAAATGGAGGATGACGGGATCGAACCGCCGACCCTCTGCTTGTAAGGCAGACGCTCTCCCAGCTGAGCTAATCCTCCGTATTATGGCCCGGCAACGTCCTACTCTCGCAGGGGGAGACCCCCAACTACCATCGGCGCTGGAAAGCTTAACTTCCGAGTTCGGGATGTGTTCGGGTGTGACCTTTCCGCCATTATCACCGGACCTGTATAATTTTGGGATGTGTTCCCTGAAAACCGGATGGGAGAAGAAACTGTAAACGGAGAATGCGTTTTTAACTTTGAAAATGATCTAGCGCCAGTGCCTTTAGTAAGGCACCTCCGCTTTTCTGTTGTCCAGCTCCAGCGCCTATCGGCTAGCGTATTTCTACGCTTTCTCCCTACGATAAGCAGGCATCGGCTCGATACCTCGCCGTGTTTCCTTTATTTCAGTCGAAAGCTCCGAAATCCGTACACCGATGAGCAAGGCGCTTCCGCTTTTCGTGGTTAAGTCCTCGATCGATTAGTATCCGTCAGCTCCACGCGTCGCCGCGCTTCCACCCCGGACCTATCAACCTGATCATCTTTCAGGGATCTTACCAGTATAAACTGTGGGAAATCTCATCTTGAGGGGGGCTTCATGCTTAGATGCTTTCAGCACTTATCCCTTCCGCACATAGCTACCCAGCGATGCCTTTGGCAAGACAACTGGTACACCAGCGGTGCGTCCATCCCGGTCCTCTCGTACTAAGGACAGCTCCTCTCAAATTTCCTGCGCCCGCGACGGATAGGGACCGAACTGTCTCACGACGTTCTGAACCCAGCTCGCGTACCGCTTTAATGGGCGAACAGCCCAACCCTTGGGACCGACTACAGCCCCAGGATGCGATGAGCCGACATCGAGGTGCCAAACCTCCCCGTCGATGTGGACTCTTGGGGGAGATCAGCCTGTTATCCCCAGGGTAGCTTTTATCCGTTGAGCGATGGCCCTTCCATGCGGAACCACCGGATCACTAAGCCCGACTTTCGTCCCTGCTCGACTTGTAAGTCTCGCAGTCAAGCTCCCTTATGCCTTTACACTCTGCGAATGATTTCCAACCATTCTGAGGGAACCTTTGGGCGCCTCCGTTACCTTTTAGGAGGCGACCGCCCCAGTCAAACTGCCTGCCTGACACTGTCTCCCACCCCGGTAAGGGGTGCGGGTTAGAATTTCAATACAGCCAGGGTAGTATCCCACCGATGCCTCCGCCGAAGCTGGCGCTCCGGTTTCCAAGGCTCCTACCTATCCTGTACAAGCTGTACCAAAATTCAATATCAGGCTGCAGTAAAGCTCCATGGGGTCTTTCCGTCCTGTCGCGGGTAACCTGCATCTTCACAGGTACTATAATTTCACCGAGTCTCTCGTTGAGACAGTGCCCAGATCGTTACACCTTTCGTGCGGGTCAGAACTTACCTGACAAGGAATTTCGCTACCTTAGGACCGTTATAGTTACGGCCGCCGTTTACTGGGGCTTCAGTTCAGAGCTTCGCCTTACGGCTAACCCCTCTCCTTAACCTTCCAGCACCGGGCAGGTGTCAGCCCCTATACTTCGCCTTGCGGCTTCGCAGAGACCTGTGTTTTTGCTAAACAGTCGCCTGGGCCTATTCACTGCGGCTTCCCGGGGCATACACCCCAAAAAGCACCCCTTCTCCCGAAGTTACGGGGTCATTTTGCCGAGTTCCTTAACGAGAGTTCTCTCGCTCACCTTAGGATTCTCTCCTCGCCTACCTGTGTCGGTTTGCGGTACGGGCGCCTTTCACCTCACTAGAGGCTTTTCTTGGCAGTGTGGAATCAGGAACTTCGGTACTAAAATTTCCCTCGCCATCACAGCTCCGCCTTGGCGCGAAGGATTTGCCTCCGCACCGGCCTAACTGCTTGGACGCGATCAACCAGTGTCGCGCTTGCCCTATCCTCCTGCGTCCCCCCATCGTTCAAACGGTGAAGAGGCGGTACAGGAATATCAACCTGTTGTCCATCGCCTACGCCTTTCGGCCTCGGCTTAGGCCCCGACTAACCCTGAGCGGACGAGCCTTCCTCAGGAAACCTTAGGCATTCGGTGGAAGGGATTCTCACCCTTCTTTCGCTACTCATACCGGCATTCTCACTTCTAAGCGCTCCACCGGTCCTTCCGGTCCGGCTTCAACGCCCTTAGAACGCTCTCCTACCACGGACACCAAATGGTGTCCATCCGCAGCTTCGGTGATACGTTTAGCCCCGGTACATTTTCGGCGCAGCGTCACTCGACCAGTGAGCTATTACGCACTCTTTGAATGATGGCTGCTTCTAAGCCAACATCCTGGTTGTCTAAGCAACGCCACATCCTTTTCCACTTAACGTATACTTTGGGACCTTAGCTGGCGGTCTGGGCTGTTTCCCTTTCGACCATGGATCTTATCACTCACAGTCTGACTCCCAAGCATAAGTTTTTGGCATTCGGAGTTTGTCTGAATTCGGTAACCCGATGAGGGCCCCTCGTCCAAACAGTGCTCTACCTCCAAAACTCTTCGCTTGAGGCTAGCCCTAAAGCTATTTCGGAGAGAACCAGCTATCTCCAAGTTCGATTGGAATTTCTCCGCTACCCACACCTCATCCCCGCACTTTTCAACGTGCGTGGGTTCGGGCCTCCAGCAAGTGTTACCTTGCCTTCACCCTGGACATGGGTAGATCACCTGGTTTCGGGTCTGCGGCCTCATACTCTTTCGCCCTGTTCAGACTCGCTTTCGCTGCGGCTCCGCTTCTTCAGCTTAACCTTGCATGAGACCGTAACTCGCCGGTTCATTCTACAAAAGGCACGCCATCACCCGTTAACGGGCTCTGACTACTTGTAGGCACACGGTTTCAGGATCTCTTTCACTCCCCTCCCGGGGTGCTTTTCACCTTTCCCTCACGGTACTGGTTCACTATCGGTCACTAGGGAGTATTTAGCCTTGGGAGATGGTCCTCCCGGATTCCGGCGGGATTCCTCGTGTCCCGCCGTACTCAGGATCCACTCGGGAGAGAACGAAGTGTCAGTTACAGGGCTTTTACCTTCTCCGGCAGGCCTTTCCAGGCCGCTTCACTTACCCCGTTCTTTTGTAACTCCCATATGAGTGTCCTACAACCCCGGAAGGCAAGCCTTCCGGTTTGGGCTGTTTCCTGTTCGCTCGCCGCTACTTGGGAAATCGCAATTGCTTTCTCTTCCTCCGGGTACTGAGATGTTTCAGTTCCCCGGGTGTGCCCTTCCTGCCCTATGGATTCAGGCAGGAATCCTGTCCGATTAAAGACAGGGGGTTTCCCCATTCGGAAATCTCCGGATCAAAGCTTACGTACAGCTCCCCGGAGCATATCGGTGTTTGTACCGTCCTTCATCGGCTCCTAGTGCCAAGGCATCCACCGTGCGCCCTTTCTAACTTAACCATAAAAAGGTTTAAATCCAAAAATAAGCGATTCTCGGTTTACTTGGTTTGTTTCTCCTATCCGGTTTTCAAAGAACACATGTTGAAGTATTGAACCTTCAAAACTGAACAAAACGGAAACGTCAAACTTAATTGTGGAAAACGAAGTTTTCCTTAATTTCCTTAGAAAGGAGGTGATCCAGCCGCACCTTCCGATACGGCTACCTTGTTACGACTTCACCCCAATCATCTGTCCCACCTTCGGCGGCTGGCTCCGTAAAGGTTACCTCACCGACTTCGGGTGTTACAAACTCTCGTGGTGTGACGGGCGGTGTGTACAAGGCCCGGGAACGTATTCACCGCGGCATGCTGATCCGCGATTACTAGCGATTCCGGCTTCATGCAGGCGGGTTGCAGCCTGCAATCCGAACTGGGAATGGTTTTCTGGGATTGGCTTAACCTCGCGGTCTCGCAGCCCTTTGTACCATCCATTGTAGCACGTGTGTAGCCCAGGTCATAAGGGGCATGATGATTTGACGTCATCCCCACCTTCCTCCGGTTTGTCACCGGCAGTCACCTTAGAGTGCCCAACTGAATGCTGGCAACTAAGGTCAAGGGTTGCGCTCGTTGCGGGACTTAACCCAACATCTCACGACACGAGCTGACGACAACCATGCACCACCTGTCACTCTGTCCCCCGAAGGGGAAGGCCCTGTCTCCAGGGAGGTCAGAGGATGTCAAGACCTGGTAAGGTTCTTCGCGTTGCTTCGAATTAAACCACATGCTCCACCGCTTGTGCGGGCCCCGTCAATTCCTTTGAGTTTCAGCCTTGCGGCCGTACTCCCCAGGCGGAGTGCTTAATGCGTTAGCTGCAGCACTAAAGGGCGGAAACCCTCTAACACTTAGCACTCATCGTTTACGGCGTGGACTACCAGGGTATCTAATCCTGTTTGCTCCCCACGCTTTCGCGCCTCAGCGTCAGTTACAGACCAGAGAGCCGCCTTCGCCACTGGTGTTCCTCCACATCTCTACGCATTTCACCGCTACACGTGGAATTCCACTCTCCTCTTCTGCACTCAAGCCTCCCAGTTTCCAATGACCGCTTGCGGTTGAGCCGCAAGATTTCACATCAGACTTAAGAAGCCGCCTGCGCGCGCTTTACGCCCAATAATTCCGGACAACGCTTGCCACCTACGTATTACCGCGGCTGCTGGCACGTAGTTAGCCGTGGCTTTCTGGCCGGGTACCGTCAAGGCGCCGCCCTGTTCGAACGGCACTTGTTCTTCCCCGGCAACAGAGTTTTACGACCCGAAGGCCTTCTTCACTCACGCGGCGTTGCTCCGTCAGACTTTCGTCCATTGCGGAAGATTCCCTACTGCTGCCTCCCGTAGGAGTTTGGGCCGTGTCTCAGTCCCAATGTGGCCGATCACCCTCTCAGGTCGGCTACGCATCGTGGCCTTGGTGAGCCGTTACCCCACCAACTAGCTAATGCGCCGCGGGCCCATCTGTAAGTGACAGCAAAAGCCGTCTTTCCTTTTTCCTCCATGCGGAGGAAAAAACTATCCGGTATTAGCCCCGGTTTCCCGGCGTTATCCCGATCTTACAGGCAGGTTGCCCACGTGTTACTCACCCGTCCGCCGCTAACTTTTTAGAAGCAAGCTTTTAAAAAGTCCGCACGACTTGCATGTATTAGGCACGCCGCCAGCGTTCGTCCTGAGCCAGGATCAAACTCTCAGTAAAGATGTTTGATAAAAGCTCAAAAAGAATTTGACGTTTCGTTTTGTCCAGTTTTCAAGGAACAATCTGTGTCGCATCTTTATGACTGTGACTTTTCTATTATATCAAATGCCGGATAGCTTGTCAACGTTATGTTGCTTGCTCGCTATCGGACGAGTATTAATATATCATGTCGTGAGCATTTGTGCAATAGTTTTTTTGAAATTCGTTGGCAAGACGGCCAGGAGGAGAAAACAGATCCAGTTGCGGGCGGAATACGGGTAAAAAGCTTCTCCGGCAAAAAGCACATAGAAAAACAGTACAACCGTTGACGCGAGGTAGACGATAAATGTATATGGAACCACATCCGCCCTTTTCCGCACGTACTGGCCGATCATCATATAAGCTGTAACAAAAAGGCAGGAGATGAGCGCCAGAACATCGCCGTAGAGTGCTTTTCCGCTGATAAAAAAATCGCCCCAGCTGATCAGGATGCTCCCGAAAATGGAAAATGCAGCACAAACAATCGCCTTAAGAGAGAGCGGTTCCCGAAAAATAAAATAGCTGCCGGCAAATGCAAAAACCGGTTGCAATGTTACAAGGACAGTCGAGCTGGCAACCGATGTCAAGTTCAGCGATTCAAACCATAAAATAAAATGGAAAGCGAGCAATGCCCCGGAACTGATGGAAAAGAGCAAATCTTTTTTCAGCATGCGCATTTTCGCTTTCTTTCTGGCTGCCAGAAAGATTGGCAGCATGATGATGGTGGTAAAGAATAACCGGTAAAAAGCAATCACACCGGCATCCGCCGTGCTGTATTTTACCAAAATGGCGGAGGATGTGACAGCAAGTACGCCCGCGATTAAAGCAATATAAGGATTCAAATTGCGAATTCTCCTTTTTTTGATTATTTACTTTTATTTTATAGCGCAGAAGCAGCATTGAACAGTATTTTTTACAAGGGGGGAAGCCGGATGGTTTTTGGGGATTTGGAAATTTTATATAAACTGGGAATTACAGCCGTGCTGGGGCTGATTATCGGGCTGGAAAGAGAATTAAAACGGAAACCGCTTGGACTGAAAACCAGCCTTGTCATCTCAATTATCAGTTGCCTCCTTACCATTGTTTCCATCCAGTCTGCCTATCTTTTCAACCATGCCCATAGTGTGCAGATTACAATGGACCCGCTCCGGCTTGCCGCACAAATCGTTTCCGGGATCGGTTTTCTCGGGGCAGGGGTGATTTTAAAAAAAGACAATGACACCATTACAGGCCTGACCACCGCCGCCATGATTTGGGGAGCGAGCGGCATCGGGATTGCTGTCGGGGCCGGTTTTTATATGGAGGCGATTGCCGGCGTCGTGCTCATTATCATCAGCGTGGAAATCATCCCTTATTTAATGGGCAAAGCAGCGCAAACAAAGTTGCGCAATAAAGACCTGATTATAAAAGTGATCGTCCGCAACAGGGATGCCATACCATGCGTCCTCGATGCGATTGAGAAGCAGCAAATTACAATTGAAAATATCCGGATCAAAGATTTAAAAGATCAAACCCATTTAGTCGATTTAAAGGCGCGGGCGAGCTACAAACATACAACGGTGGATGTATACCGCCATATTTCCGGCATGGATGAAGTTGCGGCTGCAGAAGTAGAGAGCTGAATTGAGCTTTTTACTGGGCAAAAACCGCTTGCTTTTCCCGGCCAGGCCCAAGGGTTCCGGATATTCAGCAGCAGCCGGATTTTCTCCATCTTTGCTCGCACCCGCCGGCAAGTAAGGACGTCGTTACGAAGCGCTTATTTTAAACCAGGAAAAGGATGATCGCAAAATAAACGACCATTGCTGCCAGGCCGAGTGGGAATGCAAAGCGCGCATATTCCATGCTTGAGATTTTTAATTTTCCCGCGGCAATGATATTCGGAATATTCCCCGGCACGAGCATTCCGCCGCTAATCAGCAGGCCCATCAAAATATCTTGAATCGCCTTATCACCCATCGCCGGGCTGATTTCGGCCGCGGCAAGGGTGGCGTTATCCAAAACAGCAGAAACCATATTGATCCAATACAGGACAAGCGGGCTGAGATCCAGCAAATAGGCTTCAATAAACGGTTCAAATCCTGCCCCGAGCAAAGTGAGCGCCATGACAAACAAGTAAATCTTGGAACTTCGGATGACAATTTCCTTGTATGATTCTGAAGCCGATTCAGTTTTTAGCCCTTCATCTTCCTTCGCGACTATGCCCGGTTCTTTTCCTGCCGCGGTTTCCATGGCGCTTGCATACTGCCCCGGTTTGACGATCAAAGCAGCCAGTACGCCGAAAAGAATGACAGCTGGAATCACTGAAGTACCGGTAAGTCTCAGCAAGTAAAAAAAGTCCGCATCCAGTTTGCTCACGACAATGGTGGAAAGCGGCTCCCCGATCGGCGTGAGCACAGCCCCAAGGCCAATGGCGAAACAGGCGAGAACAACCAAACGAACTTCCGTCTTTCGGTCAAGCCGCAAAAAACGAATGACCGCGACAAGAACGATGGCGGCAACAATGGCGGTGATGACGCTCGACAGCAAACCGAGTATGATGACAAAGAGCGCAATAAACAAACGAAACGGCATCGCATGGCTGATCCGACTGATTCCTTTTTCGATCGGTTTCTCAAACCAGCGGAACAAAAGCCCCATCGCAAGCACAGCAATCGTAATGTTGAGCGGGTGCAGTAGCGCTTCCTGCACAAGATGCCAGGAAAATGACCGGCTGACAATACAAGCTGCCACGCCCATTACAAACAAAAAAGCTTCCAGATTCCTTTCCACTATTTTTGTAAACGGCAGGCACAGGACCAATAACAAAATAACCGACAATCCCATTACCATCAAACCACTCCCTTTCTTTTCTCTGGAAAGCAAAAAAGCCTGCCACCGCGGGACATACGTATCCCTTGGTGACAGGCTCCTCCTTTAAAAAATGCTCTATTCCATTGTCAAAACCATCTGCGTTTCACAGTAATGCTCTATCTATCATAACATCTACCGCGCATTGGCGCAATGGTGTACATCAACCGGTATGTGTCAAGTTTTTCTCGACAAGGTTTAAATATCGGGTATTCCAAGACACTCTTTTTGTACACTTTCGGCTACCGTGTTTTACTTGCTCGGTGTAATTTTCGGAAAAGATGTAATATTTCCGTATAAAGATGGATAACGGGGATGTTGAGGCGCGCGAAATCCACTCGCTTTCCGCGGGCGGCCGGCGAGCCTCCTCGCTTGTACCTCGCTGCGGGGTCTCTCCTGGCTCGCTTTTCCCGCAGGAGTCTCGTAAATTTCGCGCGCCTCAACGATCAGTCCCCACTGAGCCAGGCTTAAAACGAAAGCTCTAATATTTTGCTTAAATGTCCCATTGCCGATGAACTGCTTGAATGCAGGGCAACTGATCCGTGCTTTACGCCCACTGACGGGCGTACAGGCTGCTTGAGTAGTTGAGACATCCTGATGGATTGTTTCAAGTTCCGTTGCTTTCTCTCGCTTCTTGAACGGTGTTTCAGATAGGCTTCTCTCAATGTCCCATTGAGTATGCCTTGTTTGATTTTCACCATGGCTTCTGCGCCAAGTTCACTCCAATGCATGCCCCTTTTTTTCATCCTGAAGGAGATATGCCTTTGATTCGATTCCATCGCTCCTAGGCCTCTCGCACCTTCCGGCACGTTTTTCACCCTGTCCCTCCAGTCAAAAATGCGGTCCCAGTTTTTCAAGATATACGAACGGAATTCCTTGATTTTCTTGAGAGCCTTTTTATCCGTCAAGGTGCTTTCGTGCGTATCCAAATATAACGTGAATTGGTCCAGGTCATGCGTTCTAATCGCTTTTCTAATTTGCTCCTTGATCTCGCTCTTTCCGCCCCCAAATGTCCTTATGATGGCTTGTGCAACGTGGTAGGTATCCAGCTGGTTGAGCACCGGAAATTCCGACTGTGAGAAAGCTGTTTGAAACCGTTCAGCTGTGTATCCCGCACCTCCATCACTGTTTGTAATGACATGCGTTTTTTCGAGGGAGTAGGTGTTGGCAGCTGTGGCTTGGACTTCATCCCAAAATGTCTGGATGGCTTCCGTTGTCATGATGACTGTGGGCTGACGCAGGGAGACCCTTTTACCATTGGTTTCCCATCCCTCATAGAGAATGGCGTGGTGGACTTCCATACTCTGTTTCTTTTTTAGTCCCCGAACGAATACACCATCTGCTTCAGAAAACAGGTAGTCTACCTTCTTCCCCTCAGGCAGGGAAACAGCTATTTCTAGCTCTTCTACAAGTGCCTTATCGGCTTCCGCCTGAGTTTTCCCTACGTATTTTACCATGTTCCCTACAGTTGTGTGACTAAGACTCACTGCTGTCCACTCTTTTAAAATATCAGCTACTTCCCGATAGGTGTTCTCACTTGCCAACTCTGCCACCTTTAATTCCACTAACGGGCTATATCTCTGGTGGGGTACCAGCCCCAAGCATTCATCCAAGGGATAATGTGAGTTCCCTCTCTTATCACGCATTAATGAACGTTTAAAAGTCACACTTCCAAATAGAAACTGAACGCTTCTGTTATCACTACGGCAGTACTCCCAGCCTTCCTCCAACTTCTTTTGTTTAATTGTTTTATCTAACTCTTCAAATATTTCCCCAACCCATTGTGTAAAAGCCTTCTGCATCAGAAGTTTAAGCTGTTCTTCAAATTCGATAAGACTCTTTGTATCCTTTAATAATCCAGCAATTATTGATATAATATCCATGGGAAGACCTCTCTCTCTAGATGTTCATCTTGAAGTGTACAATTAGATGATAGAGCGTCTTCCCATTTTTTTCCACTCATCTGCCCCGTCGAGTAAAATTTTACACATACCATCAACCGAGGGCTTTACCGTACCCTTGACATACCAACCCCGGAGAAGGAAAAATAAAGCAAAATGAATCACTCCAAAAAATGTGTACTGTCCACTAGCTGCCCCCAATGAGCATCCTCACGCTCTGACATGTCAGTATCCATATTTGACCTATGTGGTGAAATCAGGCGATACGCTTAGTGGCATTGCAGGTATCCGTTTCACAACTCCAGTCTTGGAACAATATTGCTGACCCAAATAAAATCTACGCTGGGCAAGTACTTGAGGTTTAATACTATACAAGTGTGTTAATATGTTGGAAGAGGAGACATCAAAATGAAAAAAGTTGGTTTACTCGTATTGGTTGTTGTTCTGATTGCGATTGGTGGTTTCTTTATATATCATCACAATCAAAACCAAAACGCATCAAGTGATCAAAGTCATTCTGAAACAAACTCCTCTCCGCAGCATAAGGACAAAGCACAAAAAAAGGACACAAGTAAGAATGAAGCAACCAGTTCAACTTCCGGTTCAAAGAATGAAGCAGACAGTTCAGGCTCAACAACGGAAAATGATCAGAAAAGTTCTAAGGGACAATCAGGAGAAAGCAGATCATCAGCATCAACCCAGTCTGACGGTTCAAAATCAGACCAATCAACATCAACCCAGTCTGATGATTCAAAGTCAGATCAACCAGCATCAGGAAATTCATCGACATCAGGAAATACAACATCGAATAATGAAGGAACATCAAATAAAAACACAAGCTCCAGTTCCAGTCCGTATAAGATTAATCAGGTTGTAACTCGGCCGAAAGGTGCCTGGGTAGATACTTTTGAAAAAGACCTATATAAGAATTATCATCTTACACCTGACCACTACAAGTATATTGGTAACGGCTACTGGGAGGTCTGGGTGTAAGAACGTGATACTGGTAAATACCCTGATGTAACGGTCAATCAAAAGACCGGTGATTTTCACGGGTAATGATTCCATAATGGATCATTACAACACAAGGTTCCCATTAGATGCCCCCACTTTTGAAGTGGGGGTTTTATGTTGAAGAACTTCCTACACGTTTTTGCAACCATTTTAATTCATCCGACCCAGGAAGATTTCCGTTTTTCTTCGGTAATCACTTTTTAAATACTCTAGCATGCGGAATTTCACTTTTCATGACTCTGGATTGTTCAAGCAGCTCTTCCCCACTCAATCCTTTCGCAATTAAATCCTGCAAAATATCCTCCAAAAAAATCCACCACTTCATTTCGGGCTGAACGGATGACAATTTCTTTTACGTTGTATTCGACAAAAGTTTCATCATAAAAATTTAAAATATTCTAAAAATATTTGGGAATGTTGATTTGACGCTGTTTCGATATTTTTATGCGCCGTTTGAGTTTCCAATTTAA
Organism: Weizmannia sp. WK01; assembly: GCF_025905465.1. Lineage (NCBI taxonomy): Bacteria > Bacillati > Bacillota > Bacilli > Caryophanales > Bacillaceae > Heyndrickxia > Weizmannia sp. WK01. Next base: position 2,519,401 of record NZ_CP109616.1, read on the forward strand.
CGCACTCATGTTTTTTTCTCCCCATCTCTAATCATTACCATAAGTTATGCCCCCCTTGTGATAAAAAAAACTTTTTCTTTAAAACTTTATTTTCTTTTTCCTTTATTATAAATTTTTTCTCTCCGTGAGCAATCCTTAGCCTTCGATTTTACACCATCCCATCATTTGCAAAAATTTGATCATCTTTTGCCTTTTAACGGATTGATTTTATGAATGATTCATTCCCCAATCATTAGGGTTTGCGGAACGAATTCGATTTGTGAGCAAGCTTTGCCACAATATATTTGCGAAAATCCGTGCTGTTGTTGAGCAGCTTTCGAGCGCAAGGTTTTTCCTGCAATTTTTAAAAAACCCTTGAGTTAAAGTTCGGCCAGAGCTGTCAGAGCCCTTGCTTTGCTTATTCAGCAAGCCCTGTTTATGGCACGATCTTTTTTTCCTGTGCAAGTCCATGACGTTTCAATACTTTATTCACAATAACTCAAGTTTCGGAGTAAAAAAAGTGACATAATCCCTTATAAAATCAAGCCTGAAACTGATTTTTTTATTAAAAAGTGTAAAAAAGACACCCATTTCTTGGTAAAATTAAGGTAACCAAACCACCAAAATATCTAAAACTAGGTAAAGAATTTCAATGTCAGAGCTATGACTCAATGTTTGCTCATACGACCATTGTATTTCTAAGGTATTTGATGCTATCCTTACGCGCTAGAGAGGAAGAGGATCCTCGAACACTCGGACAATTATTTTACATGTATTGTGAAGAAATAGATGATATCCAATTTGCTGAAGCACTTTTGACAATTATAGAAGCTTTAGGTCAAACATTGGCAGAAAGCTTTCTGCTTACAGATGAAAAAATTCAGGACTTTTTGGATTGCTTTATCAACAAATTGCCGAGCTTTTTACAAAAGCCACTACTAAAATCGGAAGCAGCATGATAATAAAAGCATGGCGATTCCTTTTGTATCAAGGGATTATGCTCATTATTCAAGTCCGAAACTTGAGATATGAAAAACTGCCGAGGCCTGCTATGATTGCTTACCTGTATGGAGGACTTGCTGAAGGAATCCAATTCTGAGTTTGTACACAATTTGTCAGCAAGGATTTGTCTCAAAAAATATAGAAGGATCCATCTTTGAAAAGGCGATTTTTTCTTCTCAAGTGCAAGCTTTTCCCTGGATTTTTTATAAAATCCTTGCATCTAATTTTTTGCCGAACCTGTTAGCATCCTTGCCAAATCCAGTAATTTTGCTTATTCAGCAAGCCCTATGTATCCCCCCAGCAAAGAGGCCATGGTTAAAACAGACATCGTGAATGAGACTACTTTTTAAAGCGCCCTTAAACATGCCTGATTTCGTTATCAGCAAATTTCAAATCGTCTTTGAAAACAAACTGATCTGATATATTATAGCATATGGCGTACGGATTTGATGTCTCCATTCAAAAAAATGAAACAAAAAACCGTTATTTTGATCGAGCAAAATAACGGTTTTTATTTTCTATATGTCATGATACCGGCTGCCATTTGCGCAAGAACAGGGTATTGCCCACAACTGACACAGAACTGAAGGCCATGGCTGCTCCGGCCAGAATCGGATTTAACAACCCGAATGCTGCAACCGGGATCAGAACCACATTGTAAGCAAAAGCCCAGAACAGGTTCTGGCGGATTTTCCGCATCGTTGCTTTCGACAAGCGGATTGTGTTGACAATCCCCATCAAGTCGCCGCGCATTAATGTAATATCAGCGGCCTCCATCGCAACATCTGTCCCGGTTCCAATCGCAATCCCGACATCGGCTGCAGCAAGAGCCGGGGCATCATTGATCCCGTCGCCGACCATTGCGGTGATGTTGCCGGCACGCTTTAATTTTTCAATCTCTTTGGATTTATCTTCCGGCAACACTTCCGCAAGCACACGATCCACGCCAACTTGCCGGGCAATCGCTTCGGCAGTGCGGCGGTTATCGCCTGTCATCATGACCGTTTCAATGCCCATTTCTTTCAACATGCGGATCGCTTTTGCCGATGTTTCTTTTACCGTGTCTGCAACAGCAATCAGTCCGGAAAGCGCGCCATCCATTGCAACCAGCATGGCCGTTTTGCCGTCTTCCTCAAGCTTTTCCATTTGGCTGATCACATCGTCAATCCGGATATGCGCATCCTCCATCATTTTTTTATTCCCGATCAAAACTTCTCTTTCCTCTATTTTAACCCGGATACCACGGCCCGGGACTGCTTCGAATTCCATAACATTTGGCAGTTGCAGGCCCTTTTCAGCCGCTTTTTTTACAATGGCTGCACCAAGCGGGTGTTCCGATCCTTTTTCGGCTGCGGCGGAAATGGCAAGCAAATCATCCTCTGAAAAACCGCCGTATGGAATGAGATCTGTTACTTCCGGCTCTCCTTTTGTAATCGTACCGGTTTTATCGAGTACAACAGTCGTAATGCGATGGGCGCTTTGCAAATGCTCCGCGCTTTTGATCAGCACGCCGTTTTCAGCACCGAGGCCGGTTCCCACCATGACTGCTGTCGGGGTAGCAAGCCCGAGGGCGCAAGGGCAGGCGATGACGAGCACAGCAACCATGCTGACCATCGCAGGGGTGAATCCGGCCGCAAAATACGTCACCGCAAATGTCACCAATGCAATCAATATGACGATCGGTACGAAAATACCCGAAATCTGGTCAGCCAGATGCTGGATCGGCGCTTTCGACCCTTGCGCCTCTTCCACGAGTTTAATGATCTGGCTGAGTGCCGTATCTTTCCCGACTTTCGTAGCTTTAAAACGGAACGAACCGGTTTTATTCAATGTCGCACCGATGACGGCATCGCCCGCTTTTTTTGAAACAGGCATGCTTTCGCCGGTCAGCATGGACTCATCGACAGAAGAAGCCCCTTCTGTGATGACGCCGTCAACCGGAATTTTTTCCCCGGCGCGGACAAAAAGTATATCGCCGGAGACGACTTCTTCAACCGGCACTTCAATTTCTTTTCCGCCCCGGTTGACGCGGGCCGTTTTTGCCTGCAGGCCGATCAGTTTTTTCATCGCTTCTGATGTTTGGCCTTTTGCCCTCGTTTCCATCAGTTTGCCAAGAACGATCAGCGTCATCACAATGGCGGATGCCTCAAAGTAAAGCATGCGCTCGGAACCGAGGATGGTGAGAACAAGGCTGTATAAATAGGCCGTGGATGTCCCAAGCACAACCAAAACGGCCATATTGGCACTCCCGCCCCGGATTGCATGGTAAGCATCTCGGTAGTAATGGCCGCCGACAAAGATTTGCACGATTGTAGCAAGCAAAAGCTGCAGCCACGGGTTCATATGGAATGAAAAACTGCCGCCGTAATGCATAGCGATATCCGAAATCATTTGCAACAGGAAAAAGACTGAGATGACAGCACCAACTGCAAATTTTATTTTTTGCTTTTTGTATGCTTTCTCACGCATCTTCTTTTCATAGTCCGGATCGAGTTCGCCTTTTACTTTTGCGTCATAGCCGGCCTTTTTTACAGCGGCAATCATTTGTTCAGCGCTTGCCTGCCCCGGCAGGTATGTAACACTTGCCGTTTCCGTTGCCAGGTTGACGGCGGCACTCACAACACCGGGGGTTTTTTTCAGCGCCCGCTCCACGCGGTTGGCGCATGCCGCACATGTCATGCCTATAATATTGAGCTGCGCTTTTTCTTCTAATACGCCATAACCCGTTTTCTCCACTTTTTCGATCAAATTTTCGACGGTCGCCTGTTTCGTATCGTATTGAATGGCAGCTTTTTCTGTTGCCAGGTTCACACTTACTTTTTTGACGCCTTCCACTTTCGATAAATTCTTTTCAATCCGGTTGGCGCAAGCTGCACACGTCATGCCGGTAATGCCAAGCGTGACGCTGGCGTCCTTTTTTTCCTGTAGTGATGCGGCCATATCCATTCCTCCTGACGCCTTTTATACCCTCTATAGGTATATTTTTTTGAAAAAAGAGAGCGTGCCCGAAAGCACAGCCCGTTTTGTCCGGATTTACGCTACTTCATAGCCTTGGTCTTCAATGGCTTCTTTTACCTTATCAAGCGTAACTTTATTCGGATCGAATTCAACATCCACTTTTCCTTCTGCCAAATGAACGTCTACATTTTTCACGCCTGACAATTCGCCGACGCTTCCTTTAACCGCTTTTACACAATGTTCGCACGACATGCCTTGTACATTTAAGGTTACTTTTTCCATGATCCATTCGCTCCTTTATTTTCGCATTGTTTTTTGTATGGTTACTAAAAATTCATCCAGCACATCAAGGTCCCCTTCTTGAATCCGTTCCAAGACACAATTTTTCAAGTGGCCCTCGAGCAAGATCTTCGACACGCCGTTTAAGGCAGATTGGATGGCAGCGATTTGGGTAATGACATCATCGCAATAGGTATCTTTTTCGATAAGGCCCTTTACCCCTCTTACCTGCCCTTCAATACGGTTCAACCTGCTGACCAGGTTCCTTTTCACTTTTTCCGAATGGTGGCTTTTACGTTCACTGTGGGCGGGGCAAACGGAAGCTTCATTCCGGGCATCCATCATGATATCCAATTCCTCCATATCCTGGCCTCCTCGTATATGTAAAATATACCTCTCCCCGGTATACTATGTCAATAGAGATGCTCCTATTTCTGAAGCGTACGTCAAATGGCCCGGAAATGTTGATCACCTTTTCAAATAAGCGATCTTGTTTTAAATTGGAACTTGCTGAATAAGCCAAATTCCTAAATTTGGCAAGGATGCTGACAGCTTTGGCATCAATTTAATGCAAGTTTTTTAAAAATGCAGGGAAAAGCTTGCACTCGAAACGTGCCCTAGTGAAGGAAGACCTTCTTTTTAACGTAGACGCACCCTATGTTAAGAAAGAGCCTCGTTTTTCCGTACTTCCTTAACGTAGACGTACCCTATGTGAAGGAAGGTCTTCGTTTTTGCGTGCTTCCTTAACGTAGACGGGCTCTACATGAAGAAAGACCGTCAATTTTCCGTGCTTTCTTAACGTAGAGCCCCTCTAAGGAATCGCGACTGATCCCAAAATGTCTTTTTGAAGCCGTCAAAAGGACAAAACACGCGGCATTCGATCCCGAAATGTCTTTTTGAACCTGCCAAAAAGACAAAACACGTTGCATCCGAACCCAAAATGTCTTTTTGAACCTGCCAAAAGGACAAAACAAGCCGCACCTAGGCTCGAAATGTCCTTTTGAACCTGCCAAAAAGACAAAACACGTTGCATCCGAGCTCGAAATGTCTTTTTGAACATGCCGTGACCACTGAAAAAAGCCATTTTTTTATGTAAAATTTGCTGTGTAGTGTAAGAAATTTTCTGTAAATGGTACTCTTTACCATAGAAATTAGTAAAAATGACAAATGTTTGGCTATAATTCGCCTTTTTAGAGGATAGTATGGCGGCTATCCTCTTTAAATTTACTGCCAAGGCTGTTAGCTTGGCTTGTAAGCCCATGCTTTTTAGACCGTACCATTTGGCACGATCTAACCCGTGGAAATTCTTCATTTCGCCATTTTTCCCTTCTTGGCATGCTCTTTTTTTATACTTCTCTTTAAATCCCTCCGATTTCTGTTGTTGACTATACTCATAAAATTCTGGGGTGTTGATTCCGATCCCTAATACTTTTCCGACTGTTTTTCCGGTTATGCAAACTTCTCGCATTGGGCAATTTCTACATTGTTCTCTGTCAAAATAGTAATTATACGTTTCTTTTCCACATTTTCTTATATAGTGTTTCTTTTTGATTGTTTTGTTTCCTTGACTACAGAACCACTCGTCAGAATCTTTGTTATAACTGAATCTTTCTTCGTCTATGCGATATGCAGCTTCACTTACAGGGATGTATGCCTTTGCTTTAAGTTCAGAGATTTTGTCTAAGATTGGCTTTTTAAAATAGGCTTTATCACCATATACTTCTGGCATTTTTATTCTCGTTTTCTTGGTTAACTCTAATAATTCATCAAACTTCGTTCCATCCACATAAGCTCCATTACCAGTATGAACAGCTGTAATCATTCGATCTTCTGTTGTCATCATAAATTCCGTTTTATAACCAAAGAAAGGATCATTTTTGCTTTTATACCCTATTCTCGCTTCTTGGTCGACAATCGATCGTACCCCTTTTTGCTCCATAAACTTCGGGTCTGCTAAAATTTCTTTCGCATTATTAACGAGTGCTTTTGTTTCAGGTGCTTTCTCCAGTTCAACTAGTTCTTCTACCTTTGATACCGTTTCTTCAAGATAGGACTTCATTGTTTTTCTAGCTTCATCATGGTTTTCTATTTCTTTATAATCAGGGATTTCTTGGTTGATTTCACTTGGTATTTCTCCGTTTTCTTCTTTAACGGTTTTAAAGATTTTTTTCGCTAATTGTTTCATGACTCGTTCCGGTCTATATTTTTTGGTGTTGGCTTCTGTATGAGTGGAATCAATCGTTATACCAGAAACCTTTTGTAAAATTCCTTTTTCAATGCATTGGTTTATGATTTCAATAATAATTTCATCTATAGTGAGATTGCCTTCTAATCTACTTTTACGAAATTTTGCCAAAAGACTTGGGTGAGGGAGGTCGTCTTCCGGATTGATTCCTAAAAAATACATATATGCAAGGTTTAATGAGCAATTTTCTATAACTTTCTCATCAGATAAGTCATAGAGTTTTTGTAACACCAAGATTTTAACCATAAGTTCGGGCTCTTTTGCTGGCCTTCCATATTCTTTACAGTAAGTTTTTTCAAGCATTTTATTGATAAAACTAAAATCCACTTCATCTCTTAATAATTTAAGTGTATGATTTTCAGGAATTTTATCGTATAATATGGAATAGATGCTTAATTGATTATCTTTTTCTTTAAGCATGATAGATACCCCCAGTTTGGTTTTGGTTTGTAGTATAACTTTATTATACCAAATACTGGGGGCATTTTTTTTCAATTTATTGTACATATAATTATTTTGAATTTTCAGATTGACTTTTTCAGTGGTCCCGAACATGCCAAAAGGACAAAACACGCGGCATCCGAACCCGAAATGTCCTTTTAAGACAAAACACTGCAAGGATGCTGACAGCCTTGGCAAAAATTTAAATGCAAGGGTGTTATAAAATTTGCACTTGAAGCTGATTCAATTATAGAGAAAACAAAATCGCATTTTTAAAGATGGATTCTTCTAGAGCTTACTCAGAATCGGATTCGTTCAGCAAATCCTAAATTACTTTTGAAAAAATAAAGTTCGTTTTAGAATGTGCAAATAACTGCAGTTCATCAATAAATTGTTCCGCGTCTTCAAATGAGTGGAAGCGGGCTTTTAACATAAAGCATGCTTCACCAGCAATACGATAACAAAAATCAACATTCGAATACTGGCATATTTGCTTTTTAAAATCGTCATAACGATTATTTTTAATTGTCGCTTCAATGATGGCTTCTATCGGATATCCCAATTTTTTTTGGTTCAGTTCAATGGTATAGCGTTTAATGATATCCTGTTCTTCTAATTGTCGTACCCGCTCTCTCACAGCCGGGGCAGATAGATGAATACGCCTGCTTAGCTCGCTCATTGATAACCGGCTATCTTCTTTCAATTCATGTATAATTTGTTCATCAATGAAATCCATTTCTTCAAATTCCTTTCCAATTTGAAATTCAAATCAATCAAATGCCTTTTAACCGGTATGTAAAAGCCGCACACTTTATTTTACACTATTTTTGGGAGGGATGAGCATGACACTGATACCATTACATGAAAGAGGAAATACGCCATTTCAACAATTGCTGGGATATAACGCGTCCATTCTGAAATACTGGAACAAACTCAGTGATGAATTTGAAAAGGATGGCCGGTTATCAGCGAAGTTAAAAGAAGAAGTCCGGCGTACACTTGCACAAAAAAATGGCTGCCTGTATTGTAAGGCAAAAGGCAAACCAAACCCCGTTGATTACGATGAAAAAACAGCGGTATGTACCGGATTTGCTGAAGCTTTTCTTGCGGGCAAAGGGCAAACATCTCCAAATGTAACAGCGGTTTTAAAAGAGTATTTAACAGATGCGGAGATCAGTGAGCTGATTGCTTTCATTTGCTTCACAACAGCATCACAATATTTTGGCGCCCTCATGCAACTGGGGGAGCAACAAAGATAAGTGAAACTTCCATCAGTGGTGTTTATCCACTGATGGAAACCAATGGAGATGGTTTGATGCCTATTTCTCTCCTCTGCAGAAAGTCCCCCTTTTTTTCAAGAAAGCTAAACGTAAAACCAAATTGTTATTGCAATATAAAAGTATTTGATGTTATAATACTCTAAATTCTTTAAATCAATAAAGAAAATAGAAATATAGAATAAGAAAGGGATTTTGATATGGCATTATCTTTGGAAGCCGAAAAAATCGATGCATTGGTCGAACAAGTCAAGGAAGATGTAATCCATTGGCGGAGGCATTTGCACCAAAACCCGGAGCTTTCCTTCAAGGAAGTCGAAACATCACAATTTATATACGATACGCTTGCATCTTTCGGGGGTTTGGTGTTGTCCCGCCCGACAAAAACGAGTGTGGTAGCCCGGCTGAAAGGAGCAAAGCCCGGCCGAGTTTTAGCGATTCGCGCCGATATGGACGCGCTCCCCATTCAAGAAGAAAATGCATTTGATTTTGTCTCAAAGCATGACGGTGTGATGCATGCTTGCGGCCATGACGGGCATACCGCGATGCTGCTTGGAGCCGCGAAAATTCTGGCCGGCTTAAAAGACCAAATCGCCGGTGAAATCCGTTTTCTGTTCCAACATGCCGAAGAACAATTGCCGGGCGGGGCTGAAGAAATGGTCCAAGCCGGTGTCATGGACGGTGTGGACCAGGTGATTGGCGCTCATTTATGGTCACCGCTTGAAGCTGGAAAAATCGAGTTGGTGTCAGGACCGATGATGGCGGCACCGGATGCTTTCTACATCACGATTAACGGAAAAGGCGGACACGGGGCACAGCCGCATTTGGCAATCGACAGCATTGCAATTGGCGCACAAGTTGTAACAAACCTTCAACATATTGTTTCAAGAAATATTGATCCCTTAGATCCCGTTGTTCTTTCCGTGACCCAGTTTATAGCCGGTACTGCGCATAACGTCATTCCCGGTTCGGTTTTCATCAGCGGCACCGTCCGGACGTTTAAGCCGGCGTTGCAGGAAGAAGTGATCCGGCTGATGGAACGCGTCGTGAAAGGCGTAACAGAAGCGCACGGAGCGGCTTATGATTTTCAATACGTGAAAGGTTATCGTCCCGTTATCAACGATCCGGAAGTCACGGCAAAGCTGCGTGAAGTACTGGTTGAGGCGTTTGGCGAAGATGCCATTCAAGACGGCGTTCCAACAATGGGTGGGGAAGATTTTTCCGGATTCCAGCAAAAGGCGCCTGGCACATTCTTTTTTATCGGGGCCGGAAATGCGGACAAAGGCATCGTTTATCCCCACCATCACGCTCGCTTTACTGTGGATGAGGATGTATTGCCTTACGGGGTGAAAGCGTTCGTCGCCGCCAGCCTGACGTTAACTGCCTGAAAAGGATCAGCCGCTTCCTTCAGGTTGGCCTTTTACACTAAAAAAAGTGAGGTTTTCAAATGAAATTTGTCCTTGCATCACTCCCATTTCTTGCTTTAATCATTGGCATGTTTTTTGCCAACCGTACCGATCCGATGATTCTCGGAATGCCTTTTATCATGTTCTGGACCGTGTTGTGGGTTGTTTTATCGACGGTTGTGATGTTCATTATCTATAAAACCGATCCGAAAAACCAAAGGGGGGATGCCGAATGAACAGCGCACTCCTTGTTATCCTCGTATTTTTGCTAGTGTCACTCTATCTTGGCATCCGGGCCCGTCGGGGCAAGCAAATGAACCTTGAACAGTGGGCAACCGGCGGCAGAAGTTTTGGAACACTGTTTGTATTCTTGCTAAGTGCCGGTGAAATTTACACGACTTTCACTTTTCTCGGCGGCAGCGGATGGGCTTACGGCAAAGGAGGGCCAACGCTTTATATACTCTGGTACGGCTCATTGGCCTATGTTCTTTCCTATTGGCTGCTTCCGGCCATTTGGCGTTATGCAAAAGAACATAAGCTGTTGTCCCAATCCGATTTTTTCGCGAAAAAATACAATAGCCCCGCACTCGGTGTCCTTGTTTCGATTATCGGCATCGTTGCCATGATCCCGTACCTTGTTTTGCAGTTAAAAGGGCTCGGCAGTATCGTCAGCATTGCTTCTTACGGCTCAATTTCTTCCGGCGTTGCCATTTGGATCGGCGTGATTGCGGTAACCATTTATACGACGATTTCAGGCGTACACGGAACAGCCTGGACATCCGTCATGAAAGATGCATTGGTTTTGGCCGTCGTCGTTTTTCTCGGCATTTATCTCCCCGTTCATTATTTTGGCGGCTTTTCAGATATGTTTCATGCCATTGACCAGGCAAAACCCGGCTTTCTTGCGCTCCCGCACCAAGGGATGAGTGTATATTGGTTCATTTCGACCGTTTTGCTGACGGCACTTGGTTTTTACACGTGGCCGCATTCTTTTGCCGCCTCCTTTACAGCGAAAAATGAAAAAACGTTCCGCCGCAATGCGGTGATTTTTCCGCTGTATCAGTTGATCCTGTTGTTCGTATTCTTTGCCGGTTTTGCGGCGATTCTGACTGTGAAGCCGGCACTTGAAGGAGCAGCAACCGATAATGCGCTGCTCGTTCTTTCTATTGAAAGCTTTCCGCACTGGTTTGTCGGCGTCATCGGCGCTGCCGGTCTGTTATGTGCGCTGGTACCGGGGTCGCTGCTGTTGATGAGCGCATCCACGATGATTTCGAAAAACTTGTTTAAAGTATTTAAGCCGGACGCCAATGAAACACAAGTGGCCAATGTTGCCAAATACTTGGTTCCGGTCGTATCTTTAATTGCCCTCTACTTCACATTTAACGGTGGGCAAACCATTGTTGCCCTGCTGTTGATGGGGTACAGCATGGTCACACAATTTTTCCCGGCGATCGTATTTAGCTTTATGAAAAATAACCCGATTTCAAAAGCGGGAGCATTTGCCGGAATTGTTGCGGGCGAACTTGTCGTTTCCTATGTGACGATCACGAATCAGACGGTTGCGACGCTGTTGCCGTTTATGCCGCAAGCAGTCAAAGACTTAAATACCGGGATCATCGCCATGGTTTTGAACCTGATTGTAACCTTTGCCGTGAGTGCTTTTACAAGAGACAGACAAAAAAGCGTTGAAATGGCTGCGTAAACTATTTCCCAAAAAGGAGCCGTGCATGCACGGCTCCTTTTTTAACAAGCTTTCCAGGGATCCAAAAAAATTTAAAAAAAGGTATTGCTTTTTTCAACCGGGCATTATATAATAAATTTGTCGCTGATGAGGCGAACAAAAACAAAACAATGCGGATGTGGCGGAATCGGCAGACGCGCTAGATTCAGGTTCTAGTGGTGGAAACACCGTATGGGTTCAAGTCCCTTCATCCGCATCACAAAAAGCAAGGATTTCAGTTTATGGCTGGGATCCTTGCTTTTTTATTTTGATATTAAATTTCCTGCCGCATGTTCTGGAGACCAAGAAATATAAAACAAATACATCGAATTGTTTTCTGCCGGCCATCCATTTCATGATATGAGAGCGCCATGAGAAAAATTGGTTTTCACCTTGATTTAAACCGGCGATCCAATTTTTATTTTCTTCCGTTTGCTTAAGCTTAAACACATCATTCCCGTTTTATTGATTTTGCTAAAAGCCGGTTTCCTTTTTGATAAGGGAACCGGCTTTGTGTCAGGCCATTTTCCGGCAAGCTTCCGCACAGCGCAAGCATGCTTCGGCGCACTTTTGACAATGGTCATGGCTGTATTTCCTGCATTCCTCCCCACATGCTTCGCAAATTTCCGCACACAAATTGCAAATTTGCTTCACAAACGGGCTGTTGCTTTGCATCGCTTGCAATGCCAAAGCACAAATATTTGCGCATTCTCTGTCCATGCGGATACAGCCAGCCATCATTTTCACATTGTCTTCCTTTAAACAGGCACTGTAGCACTGATTACAGGCTTCCATACACTCCTGGCAGGCTTTGATGCACTCTTCATAGGACGTGTCCATTTGTATCCACCTCCAAATTGTCTTCCCCTATTTTTGCCCGTTCTGTTTAACATCCAAACTGCACCATTTCTGCACATTTTCTTATTTATGTATGATTATTTTCGCTTAATTAAAGACCGATAAAGCAGATTTCTTTTAAAATATATAGGATTCTACTCCAAATCGAAAACGATCAATCTGTATCATCCAATTTCACAGTCGTTTTCCTGTCCCGAAAAAGAAGCCCGAGAACCGGCATAAGCCGATCTCGGGCTTTTTAAAAAAGCGTCCAATTTAATAAAGTCCTGCTTTTTTAAAATACTTATCTTTTTCGCGATTATACCGTTTCGTATCCTGGTTGAATTGGCGAATCGTTTCTTCCATTTTCCCATTGTATTCATTTATTTTTTTAATTTGTTCGTCTAACTCATCCGGGCTGAACTTCTCCAGATTTTCATAAAAGGTGCCTTGTAACGCCAATTGTTTTTTATAATCATCAAAAAAAGTGTTCATATATTTTTTACGTTCATCCATGATGGTGAGCAGCTTCCGTGCTTGTTTCTGCTGCCCGCTATCTTTAATTTGCTCCACGTTCTCTTTTATAGATGCCGATTGTTCATATGCCTTTTGAAAATTCTTTTTGGATTCCCGCAGCTCTTTCTGCTGCTTTTCGGTATAGTTGTCCGCCTTTTTTAATTTCTGCTTCACTTCCGGGCGGTTTTCGTCATTCAGTTCAAGCTGGTTTAGATCAGCATAAATGGATGCCACTTTTTCTTTGTATTCGTCCAGCTTCTCCTGGTTCGCAACAAAATCTTTTTCATACGAGGCGGATTTCTTTAATTTTTCGTATATGCTGTCCGCTTGTTTTTTGTCTGAATGGCAGCCGGCAAGAAGCAAAAGAAGCCCCGGCAACATCATTCCCAATACAATAAATCTTTTCACCCTCATCTTCTCCCCGTTTCAACTGGATGGTGGATTGGGTGACAGCGGCCTTCACACGGAAACGTTACCGGGGGCGTTTCATTGGTCAATACTTTTGTTTTATAGCCCTGCTTTTTGATAAACTTTAGCAACTTCGGCAAATATTTAACGGTTTCCGGTTTGTCATGCAAAAGGATGACCGGCGTTTCCCCCGCTTGTTTTTTTTGCCGGATTTGCTGAATCGTATACTGGACATAGCGTCCATTTTTTAATTCCCAGTCACTGCTGTCCACGTTCCAATCCCAAATGTGGAAACCACTTTTATCCAGTAAATCGCGCATTTCATCTGTTAAATACGGAATACTTCCATACGGGAGGCGTACCATATAAGATTTTACACCCGCCACGTTTTCCAATATTCTTTGATCCTCAGCCATTTCGTTTAATGGCGCGGACGTACTGCTGTAAATTGTTCTTGCTTTATGTGTGATCCCGTGCAGTGCAAGCCCGTTTCCATCTTTTAGCATGCGTTTTACGACTGCCGGATGCTCTTTCATCCTCGGCCCGAGCATGAAAAAGGTAGCTTTCATCTGATAAGTTTCCAACAGATCCAATAACTGGTTGGCCGCACTCGACGGGCCGTCATCAAATGTTAAGTAAATGGCATTTTCTTTCAGATCTTTCTCGTTTTGCTTCGCAACTTCTTTTTGTCTCTCCGCTTCTTTTTTCTGCCGCTGTTGCCCGATCATCGATTTGTATAAAGGAGAACCCGCAAACGCTGTCATCGGCGCAGGCGAAAAAGATAAAGTGCGCAGTGAGACAGCATGTGCATCTTTTCCTTTGTCTTTCGCTGACATCTTTTCCCCTTTGCCAACGAGTCCGGCCAAAACAACAACAATCAACGTAAATAAGAGCGCCAACACAACTTTTCCCTTGAAATTTAATTTCCTGCCGCGCATATCTCTCTCCCCTGCTCAAAGGCTCACCGTATTTTTCATTCGCTGCCATCTTCCGACATCATCCGCAAAAACTACCAAACATATATGATTCAGTATACATGAATATCCACAATTTTACCATACTCTACAAAATCTTAATTGTTTGATCATTTTATTCTACATCTTGCTGCATACAAATTTCGACAGATTCAAACACGCATGGTCATATCACTGCTCTTGCTTATCGCCTGCTGCGGCCGTTTTTTTGTTTTTATTCCCTTAGAATTTTTGAAAAAACGTTCCACTCTAAGCACCTTCCCTTATTCCTGAACCCTCCCGCCTTTCCCCCTGCCTGTTTGTAAAAGGCAGCGCAACCCGCTCATGGCGAATGATAAAGCTGAAGGTGATGAAATGAAGGCCATTTTAAAAGCATGATTTTTATGGCCTTTCAGTTTCAGGATTGCCCGGCGTTAGCTGCATTATTTTCAATGGACCGCTTCATCCAACATAAAGAAATGCCGATGAAAGAAGCAATGCTAGCTTCGCTGGAAAATACGGGAGTCGACATCATGCCGGCGGCGGTGATTCCCGGTGATATTCCTTTTTCCTGGAAATAACATACCTCTAAGTTTTTTCCAAGCCGCCAAACCTTCTTATTTTCCAGTTGAAAAAGGAATGGCTGCCGTCTCGAAACCAGACCAGAAAAAATTTCTTTAAAAAAAATAAAAAAAGGCTTTGACAAACGAAATTTATTGTCGTAGAATAATATTTGTCAGCAAGAGCTAAGGAGTTGGCAAGCAAAAATAAAATAACCGGGAAGTAGCTCAGCTTGGTAGAGCACTACGTTCGGGACGTAGGGGTCGCAGGTTCAAATCCTGTCTTCCCGACTCTAAAAACCTTGATGTATCGCGGATGCATCAAGGTTTTTTTCGTTTTCAGCCGGGTGATTTTTGGTGTGAGTTGCCGTTGTTAGCGCATTCCCGTCACCAGTTCGTTAACAAGCCAGGATTAAAAAAAGAGAGCCATTATGATTAGAATTTCAATGGTGATGAAAAAACCATTTTTTCACCCATTATAGTACATCATTCCTTCATGCTCTATGCGTGTTAACTGCTCTTGCTGCTTGTCCGGATGGAATGTCCCCTGTCTCTGTCCTTCCATACATCCCTAAACGTATATTTCTTTTTCATTAAGATGTTTGTCCATTCCTATCCAGCTATTCCTTCATTTAATGTAGAGAGTTCATGATGAGGAGGTGTGTAAATTGCATTGCAGACCAATGGTTGCTGCACCAAGATATGTAGTTCGTAATCGTGTTGTCCCGCGTTTCCAGCCAATCATCCATCCACTTGTGGAAGTGAACCGTACAAATGTCGTTACAGTTCCGAGGCATATTATGAAGCCGATCAGGAAAAATGAAGTGGTTTATCACAATTGTCCTTTTCCACGCCGGCATTTTTGGTAGTGCCAGAAACAATAACCACTTCGCCTTTTCTTCATCCCTTTCACGTTTGTCCTTTACGCCTTTCTTTGAAACAGCATATTTTAAAATGCAAGATATCTTAAGGAAAGGAGGTGAAAGTCAATGACAGATGGCGGTTACAGCATGGGCTCATCTTTTGCCCTGATTGTCGTTCTCTTCATCCTGCTTATTATTGTAGGAGCGTTTTATATGGGTGGCTCCGGATATTAAGCAGAATCAACAAACGAGAGAGAAAAAAGTTTCGTCTCCACCCAATAGCCCCCATTCTGAAGCGTATCATTACGCTTCTTTTTTTATTCACTTTGTCATTGAACAGAGAGGTCCATGTCATGATGAAAGCAACCACAAAAGGATGAAAAGCAGTTGGCGCAATTTTTCGGAGCAGAGTCGATTGGAACAAGGATGGAATGGTCTGCGTATTTTGAGTGAATACATGTTCCGTCTATAGAAAAAAGGGGAAGCCTTAGATTGGTTTAAAAACTTCCGATTAACACACCCTATGTTTTGGAGGTGATAAAAATGGAAGAAGAAAGTAGTTACAAATCCAATACTTACTCGTACAATAATCAGCTCGAAGGAAATGTTCAGTCGCAAAATACCGGCAGCGAAGAGGAAGAAGGGCTGGCTGATACAATCCAAAATGTAATTAACAAAGTTACCGGACTCGGGGAAACCGAGTAAAGCGAGAAGGCTGCCGCAAAAAACCGTTGAGACGATTCTCAACGGTTTTTTGAACGCTTCTTGCAAAAAAATCGGCCCGGTCCGCAAAGTTACTTTACTCAGAACGGCCCAACATTAAGATTGGCGAGATTTTGGCACGCTTCTTTTACACAGGAATATGTTAAGACAGACGCGCATTTCAGCGTCCTTTTTTTAGTTAGGGCGGCCCTTCTTTACTTAGAATACTCCTACGTTAAGGTAGACACACTTTTGGGCGACCTTCCTTTACATAGAGCGGCCCTATGTTAAGATAGACGCAGATTTTGCCGGGCTTCCTTTACGTAGAACGCCTCTATGTTAAGATAGGCACGCTTTTGGCCGGTCTTCCTTTACATAGAACGCCCCTACGTTAAGTTAGGCACGCTTTTGGGTGGCCTTCCTTTACTTAGAGCACCTCTATGTTAAGATAGACTCGCTTTCGGCCGGTCTTCCTTTACTTAGAACGCCCCTATGTTAAGTTAGACGCAAAATTTGAAGGCCTTCCTTTACATAGAGCGCCTCTACGTTAAGTTAGACACATTTTTTGCCGGGCTTCCTTTACTTAGAGCGCCTCTATGTTAAGATAGGCACGTTCTTTGCCGGGCTTCCTTTACTTAGAGCGCCTCTACGTTAAGTTAGACTCGCTTTTTGCCGGTCTTCCTTTACATAGAACGCCCCTACGTTAAGATAGGCACATCTTCTGACCGGCTTCCTTTACTTAGAGCGGCCCTATGGATTAAGTCCGTATAATTGTGTAAAAAGAAGGAGTCATTTTATCAACTCTTGGCAACACTGTTTTCAACGACGATAAACTAATGAAAAGAGGAGATAAAATGACTCACTTACAGTTTAACTTAAATTTGGATGTTTTAAAAGAAGCCATCATGACTTCCGATCTTGACGCGGTAATTAAATCAGCGGTTGTCCTCGTGTTAAACGAGTTTATGGAAAAGGAAAGGGATGACTATTTAAAAACGAGCCCTTATGAACGCGCTGTTGAACGCCGGGATTACCGGAACGGTTACTATGAACGCGAGCTGTTGATGAGCATCGGCAATGTTACATTAAAAGTTCCCCGGACACGTAATGGCGAATTCTCAACTACCTTATTTGAAAAGTATGCCAGATGTGACCAAGCTTTCGTCCTTTCTATGTTGGAGATGGTCATCAATGGCGTCTCTACCCGTAAGGTCACAAATGTCGTAGAACAGCTTTGCGGTAAGAATGTATCCAAGTCGTTTGTCTCTTCCCTTACGCAAAAACTGGATCCCATTGTGAATGCTTGGGCCGAGAGACCGTTGAATACAACCTACTACCCTTATGTGTTTGTGGACGCCATGTATATAAAAGTACGGGAGCACCATAAGGTCATATCAAAGGCTGTTTATATTGCGACTGCCATTACAGAGAAGAATACACGTGAAATACTGGGTTTAAGCGTTGACCATGCAGAAAGTTTGGAGAGTTGGAGTTCATTTTTTAAACAACTTAAATCACGTGGACTCCAATCACCAAAACTCGTTATTTCCGATGCTCACATGGGCCTTCAGAAAGCAATACAACGGGAATTCATTGGCACTGCTTGGCAAAGGTGCAATGTTCATTTTAAACGCAATATCATTGAAAAACTGCCCAAAAAAGATACTGCAGAAATCCGGGTGATGATTAAGCGCGTGTTTGAGGCCGTTACGATTGAGGACATACGCAAGTTTAAAGATGAATTAATAAACAAATTTGGTACAGAAGCAAGATTTGAAAAAGCCCTGGCCATTTTAGATGAAGGTTTTGAAGATACTATCCAATACATGAACTTTCCTGAGAATATTCGTATGCACATACGGAGTACTAATTCCCTCGAGCGGCTTAACCAAGAGGTTCGTAGAAGGGAAAGGGTCATTCGCATTTTTCCTAATACCCAATCTGCTTTTCGTTTGGTTGGTGCCGTTTTAATGCAGTATCAAGATACAGAATACTCGAAGAGGAAGTCACTTATGGGAAAGAATAGTTAGCAGCATTTTCAGCTTAACTTCCATCATGGATGATTTCATCTCCGGGAAGGGATGTCAAATTGAAAGGCATTTGACATCCCTTCCCGGAGATGAAGAAAAAAATCCATGGAAGTTAAGCCGAAAAAATGAAGGGGTGGTTGAAAACATTTGCCCATAAATTTACACAATAACCTGGACTTGACTGCCCTATGTTAAGATAGACGCAGATTTTGCCGGCCTTCCTTTACTTAGAACACCTCTATGTTAAGATAGACGCAAAATTTGAAGGCCTTTCTTAACGTAGAAAGCCTCTACGTTAAGATAAGCACACTTTTGGGCGGCCTTCCTTTACGTAGAACGCCCCTATGTTAAGATAGACGCAAAATTTGAAGGCCTTTCTTTACGTAGAAAACCTCTACGTTAAGATAAGCACACTTTTGGGCGGCCTTCCTTTACTTAGAACGCCTCTATGTTAAGATAGGCACGCTTTTTGCCGGTCTTCCTTTACTTAGAACACCTCTATGTAAGATAGGCACATCTTCTGACCGGCTTCCTTTACGTAGAGCGGCCCGCCCTATGCTAAGATAGATCCATTTTTAACAGGAGTGCTTAACATAAGCCTGATCATAAACGGCTTTTCCCACTACCACGGAAGATGGAACCGTCCAGTCTGATTTGAAGTACCGCTTGAAAGGCGGATAGATTCTTTCCTCAGTTCGACTCCCGGTTCCAGCTGCACCCATAAAGACTTTGGATCGTACACAAGCTGGTCGCGATAAACGCTGCGGTGCCCGATGATCAAATACCCGGCGATACAGGCGGCCAACATATACATCCCCGTAACATGACCGTACAGCTCATATCCAAGCAGCACAGCGGAAACCGGCGTATTGGATGCAGCTGAAACCACCGCCAGCATGCCCGCAGCCGCCCCTAATACAGGATTTATCCCGAGCAAAGCGGCAAATGCATTTCCGGCGGCAGACCCGATGACGAGCTGTGGGGTGAATGTTCCTCCGTAAAAGCCGGAACCAAGGGTAACCGCCACAAACAGGATTTTCCACAGAAATGCGAAAAAGCCGACATGGCCCCCGTGCATCGCTTTGTCCAAAAGCGGCAAGCTCAGCCCCAAAAAGTCGGCGGGAAAAATGAATAATGCGGCAGCAATGAGCATACCCCCAACACAGGGCATCAGGAAGGGAGGAAGATGCAATTTTTCCCGGACAACCGAAAATAAGCGGCCCCCCTGCTCAATAGATTCAACAAACAGCCATCCAGCCAGGCCGCAAATCATGCCAAGGGCAGCCACTTTTAAAAGCAGCAGAACAGAAAAAGACGGCATGGCATGGATCATGAAATATTCATAAGGCGTATGCAACAGCCTTTTATTGACTTCAAAAGCGGCTATGCCGGAAACCGCCGAAGGGAAAAGAAACTGGTGCCGGATTGACCCGATAGCCAATACTTCCAAACCAAACACGGCTGCTGTAACGGGCGCGCCAAACAGGCTGGCAAAAGCAGCACTGATTCCGCATACGATCAGCTGGGCCCGAAGAAACGGCTGAATATGAAAAATTTTCCCGATCCATGCGGCAAGTGAACCGGCAAAGTGGGCGCTCGGCCCGAATTTTCCAGCTGAACCGCCGGATACAAGTGTAATGAGGGCAGCCAGATACTTGGCCGGGAAGCTTCTGTCAAAGGGCGGTTCCCCTTCCGAGTGCACAGCAGCAATGGCAGAAGGCGCCCCCGGTTTCATTTTATACAACAACAGGCCGTTCAACAGGCCGCCGACCGGAAGCAGCAGCATCTTATAAGGCACGGGCAGCGCACCTGTTTTTCCGCTTAAAAAATTTAAAGCTTTCAAAAACAAACCGACCGTGGTTCCGGCCACAATGCCAATCAGTACGGCTATAGCGACATAGACGATCATGGTAATAAACATCACGGCAGGCTCAATGTATTTCATTTGGTTCACGTTTTCCCACTCCTGCATGTCAAAACATTGTTAGTTTTATTATACACCCAGTAATATCGAGGGCTAACACAAACGGACAGAGCGGGCTCTTTATACCGCGCGAAAAAATGGGCCGGGCACTGCATCCGGGCCGCAGGGTTAACAGGCTCAGCTAATGCCTTCGGTCTAGGTTCTTGATTGTGAAAAACCCCGCCCTTCTAAGAAGGACGGGGTTTAACAGATTATGTATGTGCCGCAGTTGCCGTAATCAAACTAAGAAAGTTTTAGAACCACACTCCTCAAAGTGGGTGTCCGCAAAAGCGTTCCTGCCATCCTCCCTGCCAAACGGCAAAAGGCTCGGCATTCCCGCAATAATGTTAAACTCCCTATAACAGTTTAAAGGTTAAAACTTTATTAATATTACGTACTCAACTTTCGCAGACTGAAACAGGTAGGTATACCTTGATATAA
The DNA here is from genome assembly GCF_025905465.1 of Weizmannia sp. WK01. NCBI lineage: Bacteria > Bacillati > Bacillota > Bacilli > Caryophanales > Bacillaceae > Heyndrickxia > Weizmannia sp. WK01. The sequence goes on from NZ_CP109616.1 coordinate 2,539,981, forward strand.
TTCGGCAGACCCGCAATCCATTGTTGTAGTTGACTTTTGATCAGTTGTTGAATTTTCTTATTACTTTTATCCAGAGTATCTTCAAGAATCTCGACTAACTGCTGCAATGCAACAGCCCAATCAAGGTCATCTATTTCATCACATAATTCATAAAACATGCCACCTAATGTTCTGTCATCTACACTGCAACGGTTTTGCCATGACAAGACAATATACCTTGCAAACACAATGGTCGTGTGGCTGATAAGCGCGTCATATGAACGACTCTGGAATTCCTTTTGTAGTTTTAATAGGGACTTTGTTGTTTTGAAGAAAACCTCAATATCCCAACGCATCCCGTAAATACGGATGATTTCCTGGTCACTCAGTGTACAGTCTGTACTCAAAATCGCCAACCAGTCGCTTTTCTTGTTGCGGTTGCGAACAAAGACAACTTTAATTGGCACGCCATTGGCCTGCGTTGTATGGATGGAACGCAAGATTCCTTTCTTTCCACTAGTCGGTTTAGCTAGACGATACAATTCATCTAGGCTAACACGCTTACCATCGACAAAATAGCGTTGTTTTAATTTTTTGACCATACCAATTACGTCAAGACCTTGTTCTGTAATCTCCTTGATGAGAGGTTGTTGGGTGAACCACGAATCCATTAGAACATAGGAAGCATCGATACCAGAATTCATCGCCCGGGCAATCATGCCAGGAATCTGTTCTGGTGCCGTTTGTAATGCTTCTTTTCGGCGCTTATAACCGGAGCTGCGTTTATCGATATTTTCGGATATGCCGTTGATCTGGCTCTTTTTCGAACTCAATAATGAGAAGTCAACGGGTAGGAATGTTGCGCCATCAGACCATCCTAATGTCAACATGCGGAATCCTTTGTAAAAACGCATTTTTTGAGATGCATGATCAAAGCAGCGAGCCAGAAGCTCAACGTGTTTGCTTCGGTTCCGGTCATAAGATGAATCATCTAAAATCAATACTTTCGGACGGTCATGACGTGTCAATTTCGAAACTTTTCCAATCACTGAGGCAACCAGTGAAAGGAGGAAACGACGCCAGTTGAACGTTGATTGGTTGAGAAACCGATAAACGGTATCTTTGGCTGGAATGTCTGTAGCTTTCTTACTTTCCAACATCCTGAACCAGTTTTTGTTTTCAAAGATCATACAAAAAATCAATTGAAAAATGTAGGCACAAGAAAAACCAAAGGACTTCGTAATACCGGCGATTCGCAAGTGTTTCAACATATTCAACTCTTTAAATGTTGATTTTATTTCATTTGGTAGTTGATTATTCAGGCTGTTTTTCGCTATCATAGTAGGAGACACCTCTTCTATTTGGTAGTGATTTTCGATAAATCAACTATACCAAAAGTAGAGGTGTTTTTTCATATATTAATTTTACTGTCAAGTGCTGTATCTGAGACGTAATAGACATTAGCCAGCACTGAATTTATTATGATTTTCTAGGTGCGAAAGTTGAGTTACGTACAACGCAGCTTGTACTCTTATACTACGCTTTATGCGCCGTAAGATCAAGAGGAAAATTTTTCATTCCGTTTCACCGGTCCAGGCCATCATGCCGCCTTCCAGGTTTGTGACATCAAAACCCTGGCTTTCGAGAAACTGGCATGCCATATAGCTCCGCCCGCCGGAATGGCAAACGACAATATAGTCTTTGGAACGGTCAAGATCCTCTAGGCGGAATCCCAGCAAACCGAGCGGAATATGCAGCGCGCCCGGAATTTTCCCTTCCGCCACTTCCTCCGTTTCGCGCACATCGATAATATTGAGTTTTTCACCCTTGTTCAGTTTTTCCTCGACTTCCATCGCAGAAATTTCTTTCATCAAAATTCCTCCCTCGTAAAACAAAATCCCCCGATTTTTGCGAAAAGTTCGGCCTTGCCAGCAGCAATTTTGTGAAAAGGGTCAGCGGCTTTTCACAAGCAGGTTGACCGCTTCTTTTACAAGGCTTCCCGCGTCTTCCCCGTTTTGTTCCGCATTTTTCACACATTCCACCAGATTGGCACTGACAATGACGCCGATCGTGCGGTCAATTGCCGTCCGGGCGGCAGACAACTGGGCAATGACCTCTTTGCAATTGTCCTTTTCTTCCATCATCCGCAGTACTCCCCGCAATTGCCCTTCGATTCTTTTGACACGGTTTTTGATTTTCGCATCGTATTCCACCTTTTTCCCTCCCCGGTTCCAAGATCGTATAAGAATAAATATGAAATCCTTTTCTGCGTAATAAACGGATGCTGAAATTGGCTTCAAGCCGGCTGGAAACAATAAGGTGAAGACTGCCTTTTGGAATTTCGCCGGAAAACCGCTTTAAATAAGCCGTCGGAATCACAATGGCATCCGCGGTACCGCTTCCCACATGCTGGTAATCCCTCACATCGACCACCACTTTATGTTCAAGCACATCTTTTCTTAAATCCGCCCGCACAGCACCGCGAACGGGAACGTAACGTGTATAGCCGGTTTTCGCGAGAATGAGCGCAAGAACGAGCAAAACAATATACATTTATACGGATGACCTCCTGCCCGAAGTTCGGTTACAACCCCCATCATATACCCCAGGCGGTATTATTGTCAAATGGATGGCTTAAAGAAACCCGCTTAAAATGGTAAAATAATGGAGCTATATAAAATGAACTTAAGTTTTTACAACAAGCTCGAGCACCAATTTGCATGATGACTTGGCAACAGAGCTGCGATATTTTGTTCATTTTATATACATTTTTTAAAAGCAAGGAGAAGGGGAAATGAAGACAAAAACAGCAAGCTGGTTCACGCTCTTTTTGGCTATGATGCTCGCCGTTGCAGGGTGTGAAGGGCATCAAAACAGCACAAAAACGAGTACAGAACAAAAAACAGCGCAACAAACAAATACCGGGCCAGGAGAAAACCGGCAAACGACAGGCAAGCAAATTGCTGTTAAACTCGCCGATGTAACCGATGGAGACACGATTAAAATTTATAATAATGGAAAAGAAGAGACGGTCCGCTATTTGCTCGTTGACACGCCGGAATCAAAAAAACCGAATATGTGTGTGCAGCCGTATGCAAAAGCGGCCTATTACCGGAACAAGCAGCTCGTTTCAAGCGGCAAACTGACGATCGAATTTGATCACGGGGCCAAACGCGACAAATACGGACGGCTCCTCGCTTATGTATTCGTAAACGGCAAGTCCGTGCAGGAAAAGCTGCTGAAAGAAGGGTACGCGCGCGTGGCCTATGTGTATGAACCGCCCTATCAATATTTGGACACTTTCAAAAAAGCCGAACAGCGGGCTAAAAACGAAAAACGCAGGGTCTGGTCGCAACCCGGGTATGCAACAGACCGCGGTTTTAACGGGTGCGAAAAAGGCAGTTCCGCATCCGATTCCAATGCTTCCGGCGGGGAGAGCCGTTCCAGCAACGGGAGCAGCAGTTTCCAAAACTGTACGGAACTGCGCAAAAAATATCCAAACGGCGTGCCGCGTTCAAATCCTGCCTACCGTTCCTATATGGACGGCGACAAGGATGGATACGCATGCGAACCATACAAGTAAGAAGCAGGCTTGCACTCAAGCCTGTTTTTTCTTTTTCTGGTGCAGGGTACCCCGGCTCGTGCCACCCTTCCCCGTCGCTTGCTTCAAGCCTGTTTTTTGGTTTCACAGACAAGCCCGCATGATTTCCGTCTGCCCGGCAACTGCCTCAACGCCGGTGCTTTTTTCGAGCGATTTTACAAGCTCCCCGTTTGTAATGATGATCGCTGTAATCGTGTCCGCTGCATTGGCTTTAATAAATTCCAGGTTAAAGCGAATCAGCGGGTCGCCTTTTTCCACTTTGTCCCCGGCCTGCACAACCGTTTCAAACCCCTTCCCATCGAGTGAAACCGTTTCCAGTCCGATATGAATCAAAACTTCCAGCCCTGATTCGCCGCGCAACCCGATCGCATGCTTTGTCGGAAATATCTGGATCACCTCGCCGTCAAACGGGGAAACGACCCGGCCCTCAATCGGCCTGATTGCCACGCCGTCCCCAATCATTTTTTCGGAAAAGATGGGATCAGGCACTTCCTCAATCGGCGTCACCTCTCCCCCCGTTGGCGCAAAAATATGCTCTTCCTTTCTTTTTCGGTGGAAAAATGGAAACAAAACGGACACCTGCCTTGTTTTCAACTAAATACATCTTCTATTTTAACATGTATGAAAAAAATCCGGCAGTTTTCATGGAAAATGCCGGATTTATTATCTGTACTCACTGGCGGGCCGGACTGCATGGCTCCCCAAAATGTATGCAATTGTCGAGCAGCGTCTCCGTTGGGATATGAACGGAGCGTTTGCGGATGCTGCGTGCATAGAAACTGGAGACTAAGGGTTATACCGGGAAGCTGTCGTGTCATTTCACTTCGTTTATCAGCGCGATTGTGCTTCTCGAGCAACCAAAGGTTTATACTAGGAAGCTGTTGTGTCACACCGGCAATGCTAGCATCACGTTTGTTTGACGGAATAACTAAGGGTTGGTTATACCGGGAAGCTATCGTATGTCCATACAGCTGTTTTGACGATTTTTCCGTTCCCGTTAAAAAATCGACTGGACAGCCATCGACTCAACCGGCAAGCCCGCCTCATATCTTTTTATAAAGGCTTCGTACCCTGAAACGCCTTCAGGTTCCGGGCTTAGCGTCATGCTTTCGGGATGGGTGAACACGTTTTGGTCCAAAAAGTCTTCCAGGCTTTGCTTCCCGTTTCCGGATTTTGCATAAACCGCGAGCACGGCCATCCCCCAGGCGCCTCCTTCACCGGCAGTGCTCATCACCGTAATCGGCGTATTTAATGCATTCGCCAATACTTGCTGGCCAATGACCGGCGTTTTAAACAGGCCGCCTTGGGCAATCAGGACATCCGTTTTGATTCCTTCTTCATTTTTCAAAATATCCATCCCGATTTTAAGCGGCGCAAATGCTGCATATAACTGGGCCTGGACAAAATTTGCCAATGTAAAGGCACTGTCCGGTTTCCTGACAAACAGCGGGCGCCCGGCCGGCATTTTTGTAATGTTTTCACCTGACAAATAACTGTAATTGAGCAAGCCGCCTGCATCCGGATCCGCTTTTGCAGCCACCAAAAATAGCGTTTCATATAAACGGTCCGCCGGCAAGTCAACACCGAGTCGTTCAGCAAATTGTTTAAACAGGTTTGCCCATGCATTAATGTCAGACGAGCAGTTGTTGATATGGACCATCGCCACGGGCGCCCCGCTCGGCGTTGTGACAATATCAATATCCCGGTACACTTTTTCAAGCGGCTGATCCAGCACGATCATCGAAAATGCCGAGGTGCCGACGGATATATTTCCGGTCCGTTTGCGCACACTGTTTGTGCACACCATCCCGGTTCCGGCATCCCCCTCAGGCGGAGCCATCAAACTGCCTGCCTGAAGATTTCCGTTTATATCCAATAATGCCGCCCCTTCGGTTGTTAAAGTACCCGCATATTCGCCGGCTTTTAATACTTTTGGCAGCACTTTCCTGATATGCCATGGATAGGGCGCCACATTTTCAAGCCGGTCAAACGTATCAAGAAAATCTTTCCGATATGTGCCTGTCTCTTCATCCACCGGAAAAACACCGGATGCATCGCCAATCCCTAACACCTTTTCTCCGGATAATTTCCAGTGTACATAACCGGCCAACGTGGTGATAAAGCGAATATCCTTTACATGGGGCTCCTGGTTTAAAATCGCCTGGTAAAGGTGGGCAATGCTCCATCGTTGCGGAATATTAAATTGAAATCGTTCAGTCAATTCATCCGCCGCTTGTTCGGTGATGTTATTACGCCATGTCCGGAAAGGAACGAGCAGCTCTCCGTTTTCTGCGAAAGCCAAATACCCGTGCATCATAGCGCTTACACCGATGGCACTGATTTTTGTCAAAGTGGTATGGTATTTCCCCTGGATGTCCGCCGCAATTTGGGCATAGCTTCTTTGAATCCCTTCCCACACTTCTTCCAACGAATACGTCCAGATGCCGTTTTCAAATTTGTTTTCCCAAACATAGCCGCCGGATGCGATTGTTTCAAAATCGTCCGTGACAAGTACGGCCTTTATCCGGGTTGACCCCAGTTCAATGCCTAATGAGACATTTCCTTGTTTAATCGCTTTAGAAGTATCCACTAAATTCATTTTTATTTACCTCCGTCTCATATGTGTAAGTGGGCACCTTTTTTTTCAACAGCTTTTTCTTCCCCAAATTTTTCAATTTCTTCCAACGTATGTCCCTGGGTTTCAGGTACGCGGGTCCGGATAAACAAAACACCAAGCAAACATATCACGCCGAAAATTGCAAAAACAGCTTCTTGGGACATGGAAGCAGTCATGATTGGGAACAGCAGCCCAACCAGGAAAGAACCAATCCAGTTAAAAGAGGAAGCCAATCCTGATGCGCGTCCACGAATGACAAGCGGGAAAATTTCCCCAACGATGACCCAGGTTAAAGGAGCCCAAGTGAAGGAATAAAGAGCTACATAAATGCTTAAAAACGCAACGATCATCATCGGGTTTGCATTTGGAATGAGCAAATTCAAAATGGCTGGCAAAATAAAGGACAGGCCCATAATCGTTCCGCCTACTGTCAACAAAGTGCGGCGTTTAAATTTATCAGCAATCCATAAGAAGACAAGTGAACCCAATACGAGAATGATCCCTTGAATAATCGGCCACATCAATGCAGAACTAGCAGCATGCCCTGTTGCTTTTTCTACAATTAAAGGAATATAGTAAAAAATAGCATTTGCGCCTTGAAATTGTTGGAAAGCCGCAACGCCCACACCGGCAATGACTAAATAACGGTATTTGCCGCTAAATAAAGTACCCCATGATGCTTTTTGATTTGCCTGTTTTTCTTCTCTGGCAGTCTCTTGAATTTGTTTGATTTCAGCATCAATTGCCTCTTTTTTAGCGCGAATATAGCTCAAAACCTTGCGTGCTTCCTCAAGTTTATTGTTCTTTATTAAAAAGCGCGGTGATTCCGGCAACTTTAACACACCAAAGAATAAGATCAATGCTGGTACCGCTGCCAAACTAAGCATCAACCGCCAAGCCAATGTTTCCGGCAAACCTTTTAATAAATAATCGACAATGTAAGAAAGTAACATTCCCGATACAATCATGGTTTGGTTAATCCCTGACAGACGTCCGCGCAAACGTGCAGGCGCCATTTCGGACATATAAGCCGGGACCAGTGCAGAAGCAGCGCCAACCGCTAATCCTAATAACATCCGGACGATGATTAAAAAGTATTGCCCGTTATGAGGGGATATGCCAGATAAAACCGATCCAACAACAAAAATAAAAGCTGAAATTAAAATCATTTTTCGCCGGCCCAAACGGTCGGAAAGTTGCCCCGCCAAAGCGCCGCCGAATATAGCACCGAACATTACAGCAGAGGTAATCCATCCAATAACGCCTGCACTGTTTTGAAGGTTCCAGTCATGTTCAAGGAATGGCAAAGCGCCTGTCATTACCCCAATATCATAGCCAAATAGAATGCCGCCAAAAGCCCCGAAAAAGTAAATGAATCCACTTGAGATTTTCTTTTCACCAACCATTAAAGTTCCCTCCTTGATGTTTCAGCCTTATTTTCTTCTTGCTGATGGCTTCTTTCTTTGTGAGCGGTATCATTTTAGAAAAAAGCGTTTTCATGCTGCAAGTACATGCTAGCACATTTATACCTATAAATCAACGACAAAAATATTTGTACTGATAACTGAGGAAAAATAACGTTTTCCTGCGTTTTTCTTAACCGCTTTCTTACCCATCATTATGCTACTTATATAGATGAAAGGATAGCAGGTAAGGGTACCCAATTGTGTATTTTTTGTGTCTGTAGCTATAGTGAAAAAGCTACGGAAGCTGTGACATAAACCACTCTTTTCCATCCAGTGAAAAACACATTTATGCATATAAATATTTTTTTGTTGACTTATACTGATAATTGATATAGCATTCTATTTGTAAGCGGTTAATCGCAGAATCCAAATGACATGTCAAAAACTTTTAAAGAATGATCAATTTCAAAGGGATGATCAATGAATGCTAGAAGAACTCAAGAAAGAAGTCTATGAAGCAAACATGCTGCTGCCGGAATATAATCTGGTCACCTTTACATGGGGAAATGTAAGCGCAATCGACCGTGAAAAGAATCTTGTGGTCATTAAGCCGAGCGGTGTCGAGTATGAAGCATTGTCACCAGAAAAAATGGTCGTCGTTGATCTTGATGGAAATGTGGTGGAAGGCGAATTAAATCCATCAAGCGATACCGCAACACATTGTGTGCTTTATCGCCACTTCCCGAATATTAAAGGAATTGTCCATACGCATTCACCCTGGGCGGTTTCATTTGCGCAGGCCGGCATTGATATTCCAGCGGCAGGAACGACACATGCCGATACATTTTACGGGCCGGTTCCGGTCACAAGGGCCATGGAGAAAGAAGAAGTCGTGACGGAATATGAAAAACAGACCGGTGATGTGATTGTTGAGACTTTTGAAAAGCGGCATATTGATCCGGACCAGGTTCCGGCTGTTCTGGTAAATGATCACGGCCCTTTTACGTGGGGAACATCCGCCCATGATGCCGTGCACAATGCCGTTGTGCTCGAAGAAGTAGCGAAGATGACCTACCACTCGCTACAGCTGAATCCGCATCAAATCAACATGGATCAATTTCTTTTGGATAAACACTATTTACGCAAGCACGGAAAAAATGCCTATTATGGGCAAAAAAAATAAATGTCTTGTACATTCCGGGGAGGAAAACAGCATGTTGAAAATAAAAGATTACGAGTTTTGGTTTATCGTCGGAAGCCAGCATTTATACGGCAAAGAAACACTGGATGCTGTAAAGGAAGATGCGGAAAAAATCATTGATGAAATCAACGCAAGCGGCAAGCTACCGTACCCGATCGTATTTAAAACGGTTGCCACAACAGCCGACAGTATTACAAAGGTCATGAAAGAAGTCAACTATAACGATAACGTCGCCGGTGTCATCACCTGGATGCACACATTCTCGCCTGCGAAAAACTGGATCAGGGGAACGAAACTGTTACAAAAACCTTTGCTTCATCTGGCTACACAATTTCTCGACCATATTCCGTGGGAAACGATCGACATGGATTATATGAACCTGCATCAAAGCGCCCACGGCGACCGGGAATACGGATTTATCAATGCGAGACTGAACAAAAATAACAAAGTCGTTGTCGGCCATTGGAAAGATGAAAAGGTCCAAACCCAAATCGGACGCTGGATGGATGTTGCCGTTGCTTATAATGAAAGCTTTAACATTAAAGTAGCGAGATTCGGTGACAACATGCGCAATGTCGCAGTCACGGACGGCGATAAAATCGAAGCACAAATTCAGTTCGGCTGGACAGTCGACTATTACGGCATCGGCGACCTTGTTGCGGAAATGAAAGAAGTCACTGATCAGGAAATAGAAGCCGTTTATGCGGAATGCCAGGAAAAATATGAATTGGTGGTTGGGAACAATGACCCGGCCTATTTTGAAGACCATGTGAAAGAGCAAATCCGGATTGAAATTGCCTTGCGCAAATTCCTCGACCGTGGTGGGTACACAGCCTTTACTACAAACTTTGAAGATTTGTGGGGCATGAAACAGCTTCCGGGCATGGCGGTCCAACGGCTGAATGCGGAAGGTTACGGGTTTGCCGGTGAAGGGGACTGGAAGACAGCCGCACTCGACCGGTTGGTGAAAATCATGGCACATAACGAAAAAACCGGTTTTATGGAAGATTATACGTACAACCTGGTAAAGGGCCATGAAGAAATACTGGGTTCCCACATGCTTGAAGTAGACCCAACTTTGGCAAGCGGCAAAATCAGGGTAGAAGTCCATCCATTAGGCATCGGGGACCGCGAAGACCCTGCACGGCTTGTTTTTGACGGATCAGATGGAGATGCGGTTGACTTAACGATTTCCGACTTTGGCGACAAATTCAAAATGGTGATGTATGAAGTAGAAGGAAAGAAACCGGCTGAAGCAGCGCCGAAACTGCCTGTCGCACGCCAGCTTTGGACACCAAAAGCAGGTTTCTATGAAGGGGTCCAAAAATGGATTGAAAACGGTGGCGGCCACCATACAGTATTCTCCTTTGCCGTAACAGCGGAACAAATTGAGGATTTTGCAAAAATGGCCGGTATTGAAGTTGTGAATATAAAATAAGTTGATTCCTGTTTACTGATTCTTTGAACATGAAAAAGCATCCTCCAAATTATTTTAGCTGAAGGATGCTTTTTTGTATCAATGAGACCGATTTACTTGGGTCACTCGTTATCTTCATGAGCAAAAGTTGATTTTGTTTATCTGAATGGTGCGAAGGAGTCACGATTTTTGTTTAATGTATATTTGATTTCTCTGCAGCGTCTTTTTTATCCAAGGTAGAATTTCTGACAATTAAAACCGGTTCATAAATAATGGAGTTACGGCTTTTTTCATAATGGTTTTCTGCTTTTTCAACTGCTGCGACGATCCATTTTGCAGCATCGATCCCCATCTGGGTTTTAGGATGTGTAACGGTAGTTAGTTTAATTTCCGAGGCAACCGCAAGATTAGAGTCATCAAACCCTGTGATAGAAATATCTTGCGGAATTTTGATGTCTAATTCTCTTAGCACTCGGATCACTTCGATTGCCATCTGATCATTGTAACAGACAATTGCAGATGGTCGTTCCTTTGTGTTCTTTAAAAACACTTTATAATCCTCAATCATTTGATTCATATTTTCTGTTGAATACGTTTTCACCATGTTTTGAAAAAAAGGCACATGGTTTTCTCTGAGCGCATTTAAATAGCCTTTCATCCGGTACACACCCTGAAGGTCGTCTGTTTTAAACAACCCGGCGATTTTACTGTGGCCTAGCCTGATCAAATGTTCAGTCACCATGTAGGTGCCTCGTTCATCGTCAACGATCAAATGAGGCGGATTCAGCTGCTGATAAAATTGATTGATCATAATATAGGGAATGTGTAGCCTTTCCAGTTCTGTATAAAAGCAAACATTTGGATTAAACCCGCTGCTTTTTGTCGGCTCTACAATGAGTCCGTCAATTTCCCTACTCATCAACGTTTCTAAACATTGTTTTTCTTTTTTTGGATCGTTATCGGTACTTGCTAAAACAAGAGAGTATCCCTTTTCTGTCAAATAGGATTCGATCCCATTCAAAATTGAAGGGAAAATATAATCGGAAATGTAGGTTGTGATGACGCCGATTGTTTTTGTATTTCCGGATGAAGGTTTTTGACGGATTTCATGAAAGTTTCTATCCGCACAAAATGTTCCGGATCCCTGCTCCGTATATAACCACCCCTCGTTTACGAGCTGCCTGATGGCTTGGCGGACAGTGTGGCGGCTGACACGAAACAGTTTAACCAACTCATTTTCTGAATATATTTTTTCTCCCGGTTTAACTTGTCCGTTCAAGATCCATTCTTTAATTTTTTCTTGTACTACAACATATTTTGGTGATTCTGCCATACGTTTCACCCTTATTGTCGTTATTTTTCTGGACTTGAATACAAGTGTCTTACTTTACTATAACAGATGCCGGCCTGATTATCTATTATCTTTAAAGGAATGCTCCGGTGCTCTTGCAGAGATCTTGTTCCGCGGTGAAGGAAATATCTGTTCTGCATTCGGAAGCATTTATTCTGCGTAACAATCCATACTGTTCAACTTTATGGAATGACCGTTTATTTGTTCGTACAAATTTTTGAAATATAATGTTGACATGTACGGATGACTATAATACACTAGGGACAAATAAGAATGCGCTTACAAAATGCGTATTTACTGAACCTAGAGGAAGGAGTGGGTTACATACCAAAAAAATGTAAGCGTTGACAAAATTGAAAATTTGGTTTTCTAATCTAACTATACGAGGGGGAAACATTGTGAAAAAATGGTTTATAACGGCCTGTGCACTGATTCTTGTTTTCGTCCTAAGTGCCTGTGGCAGTTCGGGGGCAAGCTCTGGAAAAAAAGGGTATGTAGGAATAGCAATGCCGACGAAATCATCGGAACGCTGGATTAAAGATGGAAACAATATGAAAAAGCAGTTTGAAAAGATGGGCTATAAAGTCGATCTGCAATACGCCGAAGATGATGTGCAAAATCAAGTATCACAGATTGAAAACATGATCACTAAAGGGGCGAACGTCCTTGTTATTGGTGCTATTGACGGAGAAGCACTAACCGATGTTCTGAAAAAAGCGCATGACCAAAAAATTAAAGTAATTGCATACGACCGGTTAATCCGGAATACGAAGTACGTAAACTATTATGCTACTTTTGATAATTACAAAGTCGGCGTTATTCAAGCAAAATATATTGAAGATAAACTCGGCTTAAAACAAAATAAAGGGCCATTTAATATTGAATTATTCGGGGGATCTCCGGACGATAACAACTCGCTCTTTTTTTATAACGGGGCGATGTCCGTTCTGAATCCGTATATAAAGTCCGGAAAACTTAAAGTGTTAAGCGGCCAGACGAAGTTCAACCAAATTGCAACGCTTCGGTGGGATGGGGCAACGGCACAATCCCGGATGGATAATATTTTAAGTGCCAAATATACAAATGCAAAAGTAGATGCAGTGCTCTCTCCATATGATGGCATCAGCATTGGCGTGATTTCATCCTTGAAGAGTGTCGGCTATGGCTCAAAAGACAAACCGATGCCTGTGATTACTGGGCAGGATGCAGAGTTGGCTTCTGTAAAATCGATCATCAAGGGTGAACAAACCCAAACCGTATTTAAAGATACAAGAAAATTGGCAAAACAGACAGTGAAAATGGTTGATCAGATGCTGAATGACAAGAAAGTGGATGTCAATGATACAAAAACATATGACAATGGCGTAAAAGTTGTTCCGTCTTATCTTTTGGATCCTGTTTCTGTTGATAAATCGAATTATAAAAAGGTGTTGGTTGACAGCGGTTACTATAAAACAAGCGAATTGAAATAATATTTGGCAATGGGCTTTCCATTTAGAATGACGTCCTGGAACAGGCGGATCAAACAGTCGTGATAACAGGTACGGTTTTCTTTTTGGAATGCCCTTTTCTGTATAACGGGGGTGAATCAATTGGCTGAATATATATTGGAAATGAACGACATTACAAAAGAATTTCCTGGGGTTAAAGTACTTGATAATGTGAATTTAAAAGTAAAAAAAGGCGAAATTCATGCCCTGTGCGGTGAAAATGGCGCAGGAAAATCAACCCTCATGAAAGTATTAAGCGGTGTTTACCCTTATGGAACGTATTCGGGAGACATCTTATTTAATGGAGAAATTTGCCAATTTAAGGATATAAAGCAAAGTGAGGCTCTGGGAATTGTCATTATTCATCAGGAATTAGCGCTTATCCCCGATCTTTCAATTGCTGAAAACATTTTTTTGGGCAATGAAAGGGCAAAAAATGGCGTGATTAATTGGGCAGAAACATTTATTCAAACTGAAACGTTATTGAAAAAAGTCGGTCTGAATGAATCACCAGATACATTAATCCGCAACATTAGCGTCGGAAAACAGCAGTTGGTTGAAATCGCAAAAGCTTTGTCAAAAGAAGTAAAACTACTGATTTTAGACGAACCTACCTCCGCTTTAAACGAAACGGAAAGTGAAAACTTGCTTTCCCTTATTTTGGAGTTTAAGGAACAAGGCATTACTTCTATTATTATCTCACATAAATTAAATGAAATTATGAAAATTGCTGATTCAATTACGATATTGCGGGATGGCAAAACCATTGAAACGCTGAATGTAAAAAAAGATAACGTAACGGAAGATCGGCTCATTCGCGGAATGGTGGGAAGAGATTTAACGCATCGCTTTCCTGATCATACACCAAAAATAGCTGAAACCATTTTGGAAATTAAAGATTGGACCGTTTGGAACCCTGCCAACCCGGAACAAAAAGTTGTTGATCATGCAAATATTACAGTAAGAAGAGGAGAGATTGTAGGAATTGCGGGTTTAATGGGAGCTGGCAGAACCGAGATGGCGATGAGTATTTTTGGACGGTCATATGGAAAGAAAATGGAAGGACAAATAATCAAAGATAACAAACCGATTGAAATCAAGTCGGTTCAGGAAGCAATACGCCATGGTTTTGCCTATGTAACGGAAGACCGGAAAAATCTTGGTCTTAACTTGATCTCAAGCTTGAAAGAAAATATGACGCTGGCGAATCTAAGAAAAATTTCCAACAAATCGGTAATCGACGAGGGAAAAGAGATTGTAAGTGTTGAGGAGCTACGTAAAAAGCTGAGGATCAAGTCTTCCAATGTGATGCAACTGGTTGGGAATTTGAGCGGTGGCAATCAACAGAAGGTTTTGCTGAGTAAATGGGTCTTTACCGAACCGGACATCTTGATTTTAGATGAACCAACCAGGGGTATTGATGTCGGTGCGAAATATGAAATCTACACCATTATTCATCAACTGGCTGATCAGGGGAAAGGCATCATTCTCATTTCATCAGAACTTCCGGAGTTACTGGGAATGGCCGACCGGATTTACACCATGAACAAAGGAAAAATTACCGGGGAAGTCTTAAAAGAAGAGGCAAATCAGGAAATTTTAATGAAATATATGACGAAAGTTGGGTGACCTCAAATGGATTCTATCCTTCAAATGATGAAAAAAAACATGAGACAGTATGGCATGTTTATTGCGCTTGTTCTGATTATGGTTCTTTTTCAAGTAATTACGGACGGGATCTTGTTAAGGCCGTTAAACATTACCAATCTTGTTATGCAGAACAGTTATGTATTGATACTGGCCATTGGTATGGTCCTCATCATTATTGCCGGCCATATTGATTTATCTGTCGGTTCCGTTGTAGCTTTCATCGGAGCAATATCTGCTGTCCTGTCCATACACATGCATCTGCCGACAATTGTTGTTTTTGTCATTTCTTTAGCAATTGGTGCATGCATTGGTGCCTGGCAGGGATTTTGGGTTGCCTACGTAAAAATTCCGGCATTTATTGTGACGTTAGCTGGAATGCTCGTTTTTCGGGGCCTGACGATGCTGATTCTTAAAGGCGAATCACTAGCCCCTTTTCCGAGAAACTTCCAACTTGTCAGTTCTGGTTTTATCCCGGATGTTTTTAAAGGAAGCTCCTTAAATATTTTGACCATCGCGGTCGGGCTGTTATGTACAGTTGCCTATATCTTCATTGAATTAAATGGAAGAAAAAAGCAGAAAAAATATCAGTTGCAAACAACATCGGGACCGTTGTTCGTTGCTAGAATTATTGTTATTGCATGTTTGATTAATGTATTTTCGTACATTTTTGCGACGTACGAAGGAATCCCTTACATTTTGGTAATCTTAATAGCCTTAATTCTTGCTTACTCATTTGTTATGAAAAGAACAACAATGGGTAGACAGGTATATGCAATTGGCGGTAATGCAAATGCAGCGAGTTTATCAGGGATCAAAACACCACGCGTAACATTTTGGATTTTTGTAAATATGGGCGTGCTTGCCGCATTGACGGGATTAATTGTTGCAGCCCGTCTAAATGCAGCAACGCCAAAAGCGGGAACGAACTTTGAACTTGATGCCATTGCAGCCTGTTTTATCGGCGGAGCTTCTGCTTATGGAGGAATTGGCACAGTCGGCGGAGCAATCGTAGGTGCGCTCGTAATGGGAGTGATGAACAATGGTATGTCCATTCTTGGCCTTGGCATAGATTGGCAACAAACGATTAAGGGCCTTGTCTTGCTTCTTGCTGTTGCGTTTGATGTTTATAACAAAAATAAAGCGGTTTAAAAAGAAATTGGCGCAAGGCTGTGCAAGTTTGCCTTGCCTCAATTATGTACCTTTAAGTACGTAAATGCCTATTAAGCACAAACAAAATAAATGTCTTGTACATTCCAGGGAGGAAAACAGCATGTTGAAAATAAAAGATTACGAGTTTTGGTTTATCGTCGGAAGCCAGCATTTATACGGCAAAGAAACGCTGGATGCTGTAAAGGAAGATGCGGAAAAAATCATTAATGAAATCAATGCAAGCGGCAAGCTACCATACCCGATCGTATTTAAAACGGTTGCCACAACAGCCGACAGTATCACGCAGGTTATGAAAGAAGTCAACTATAACGACAATGTTGCCGGTGTCATCACCTGGATGCACACATTCTCGCCTGCGAAAAACTGGATCAGGGGAACGAAACTGTTGCAAAAACCTTTGCTTCATCTGGCTACACAATTTCTGGACCATATCCCGTGGGAAACGATCGACATGGATTACATGAACCTGCATCAAAGTGCTCATGGCGACCGGGAATACGGATTTATCAATGCGAGACTGAACAAAAATAACAAAATCGTTGTCGGCCACTGGAAAGATGAAAAGGTCCAAACCCAAATCGGGCAATGGATGGATGTTGCTGTTGCTTTCAATGAAAGCTTTAACATTAAAGTAGCGAGATTCGGCGACAACATGCGCAATGTCGCAGTCACGGACGGCGATAAAATCGAAGCACAAATTCAGTTCGGCTGGACGGTGGACTATTACGGCATTGGTGACCTTGTTGCGGAAATGAAAGAAGTCACTGATCAGGAAATAGAGGCCGTTTGTGCGGAATGCCAGGAAAAATATGAATTGGTGGTTGGAAACAATGACCCGGCCTATTTTGAAGACCATGTGAAAGAGCAAATCCGGATTGAAATTGCCTTGCGCAAATTCCTCGATAGGGGCGGGTACACAGCATTCACTACAAACTTTGAAGATTTGTGGGGCATGAAACAGCTTCCGGGCATGGCGGTCCAACGGCTGAATGCGGAAGGTTACGGGTTTGCCGGTGAAGGGGACTGGAAAACAGCCGCACTCGACCGGTTGGTGAAAATTATGGCACATAACGAAAAAACCGGTTTTATGGAAGATTATACGTACAACCTGGTAAAGGGCCATGAAGAAATACTGGGTTCCCACATGCTTGAAGTAGATCCGACTTTGGCAAGCGGCAAAATCAGGGTAGAAGTCCATCCATTAGGCATCGGGGACCGCGAAGACCCTGCACGGCTCGTCTTCGATGGCACGGATGGAGATGCTGTAAATCTCACGGTTTCTGATTTTGGTGACCAGTTTAAACTCGTTATGTATGAAGTGGATGGGAAAAAACCAGCTGAAGCAGCGCCGAAACTGCCTGTCGCACGCCAGCTTTGGACACCGAAACCAGGTTTTTATGAAGGGGTCCAAAAATGGATTGAAAGCGGCGGCGGACATCATACTGTCCTGTCGTTCGCAGTCACTGCTGAGCAAATTGAAGATTTTGCGAAAATGGTTGGCCTTAAAACTGTAAAAATTTGAATTTAGCAGTAAACAAATAAAAAGATACACTTCTTTAACAATTTGCCACAACGATTAGGCTGGCCGGAAAAAAATAATCCGCAGTACCGGTGTCCGGCAGAGCCAGGGCTAGGAAGAGGTAATGATTTTAAGACTTGGGAAGTGAAAAAAATGAATTTAATCGAAACTTCACAGGCAATTCAGCAGGGAAATGTTTCTCTCGGCATCGAACTGGGCTCAACCCGGATAAAGGCCGTACTTGTCACGGACGATTTTGAAACGATCGCATCCGGCGGCTATGTTTGGGAAAACAAATTTGAAAACGGCATCTGGACGTATTCGTTGGAAGAAGTGTGGGAAGGGATTCAAAGAAGCTATGCCCAAATTGCGGCAGACGTCCAGGGGAAATACCATACCACTTTGACAAAAATCAGTGCCATTGGTGTAAGCGCTATGATGCACGGGTATTTGGCTTTTGCAGAAAACGGAGAGCTGCTCGTGCCTTTCAGGACATGGCGTAATAACATCACCGAACAAGCGGCGGATGAATTGACTGAACGATTTCAATTTAATATTCCGCAACGATGGAGCATTGCCCACCTTTACCAGGCGATTTTAAACCAGGAGCCCCATGTAAAGGATATTCGCTTTATCACCACGTTGGCCGGTTATGTGCACTGGAAATTATCCGGAGAAAAGGTGTTAGGAATTGGCGATGCTTCCGGTGTTTTTCCGGTGGATGAAGAGACCGGCACCTATCGGGAAGATTTTCTTGATACGTTTGACCAGCTTGAAAATGTGGCGCCCTATCCATGGCATATCAGCGAAATCTTGCCAAAAGTATTAAAAGCCGGCGAATATGCGGGCACTTTAACACCCGAAGGCGCGGCCTTATTGGATGTAAACGGAAATCTTCAGGCAGGCAGTTTGATGGCTCCGCCTGAGGGGGATGCCGGCACCGGGATGGTGTGCACAAACAGTGTGCGCAAACGGACCGGAAATATATCCGTCGGTACCTCGGCATTTTCGATGATCGTGCTGGATCAGCCGCTTGAAAAAGTGTACCGCGATATTGATATTGTCACAACGCCGAGCGGGGCGCCCGTGGCAATGGTCCATATCAACAACTGCTCGTCTGACATTAATGCATGGGCAAACCTGTTTAAACAATTTGCTGAACGGCTCGGTGTTGACTTGCCGGCGGATCGTTTATATGAAACTTTGTTTTTGGTGGCCGCAAAAGCGGATCCGGATGCAGGTGGCTTGCTCAATTACAGTTATTTGTCAGGTGAAAACATTACAAAAATGCCGGCCGGGCGCCCGCTGTTTGTCAGGAAACCGGACAGTGCCTTTACATTGGCAAATTTTGTCCAGGCCCAGTTGTATGCGGCATTTGCACCGCTTAAAATCGGGATGGATATTTTGAAGAATGAAGAAGGAATCAAAACGGATGTCCTGATTGCCCAGGGCGGCCTGTTTAAAACGCCGGTCATTGGCCAGCAAGTATTGGCGAATGCATTAAATACGCCGATTACGGTGATGAGCACTGCCGGTGAAGGCGGCGCCTGGGGGATGGCCGTGCTCGCGGTTTATGCAAAATCCGGAAACGGGAAGCAAAGCCTGGAAGACTTTTTGGACCAAAACGTGTTCACCCATCCCGAAAGCATGACGCTAAGCCCGGAACCTGAAGGCGTTTCAGGGTACGAAGCCTTTATAAAAAGATATGAGGCGGGCTTGCCGGTTGAGTCGATGGCTGTAAAGTCGATTGGATAGCAGAAGGCGACGGCATACAATAGAAGCATAACCAACAGGGCTTGCCATTTAGCAAGCCCTGTTGACTTTATACCGGATCCGGCTGCTTCAGAATATCTGACTACCGGAATCATGATCTATTAAAGGCAGATATCATTACAAAAACTTTTGGCCTATTCATAAGTTGTTTTCGAAAAAAGGCAGAATCCATGATATTACTCATCGTTATCACAGATTGCTTTCTCCTCCCTATTTTTTTCCGTCCAATTGTCATTTGAATGATCAAGCGGCTTTACTGAATCCCTTTTTACCAATTCTGGTTCATATATTTTTGAGGTGACTGGTTGCTTATTAAGCATATCAATGATCATTTTACCAGCATCAAGCCCCATCTTTTCCTGCGGATGGCGAACAGTCGTCAATGCCGGATTGATAAACTTTGAAAACTGGTAATCATCAACTCCAATAACGGAGAGATCTTTTGGTACGTTCAGACCGATTTCTTTGACAAAATTCATGACTTGAATGGCCAGTTGATCGTTGTAGCAAACAATTGCAGTCGGAGCAAACTCAGGGCGCGACAGTATTGTATGAAGTTTTTTAAACAGATTGATTTTGTTTTCCTCTGTCTGGTACATCATGATTTCACCCATATTCGAAATCTCAGGGTGCTTCTGAAAAGCTTTGATGTAACCGTTCATTCGATGTATACCTTGCTTATCGTCCACTTTAAAAATCCCGACAATTTTTTTATGCCCCAGGGAGATTAAATAATCTGTGACCATTTCGCCGGTTTTTAGATCATCCATGACCAAGTACGGGATATTCATGTCATCGTAAACCGCATTAATAAACAGCATTGGAATGCCCAGTGATTTGATGTTGTCGTAAATGCTTTTATTGGTATTGCTCAATGCGCTTTTTGTCGGTTCAATGATTAATCCGGAAATTTTATTTGACAATAAATTGGACAAACTTTTCCGCTCTTTCTCCGGATTGTTTTGTGTGTTGGTAATCAAGATGGAATATCCATAGTTTGATACATAGTTATCAATTCCCGTGATGATATTTGGAAAAATATAATCGGATATATAAGTTGTAATCAAACCGATTGTTTTATTTTTCATGACGGTTTGGGGTTTGCCTTTCCAATCGTCAACAAAAATCCCCCCGCCCTGAATACGGTAAACGAAATTTTCTTTCTCCAGCTCATCAATTGCACGCCTTACTGTAAACCGGCTTACCTGGTACATTTCCATTAGTTCTGATTCGGTTGGCAATTTTTCACTTACTTTGTACTCTTCCGTTAAAATTTTTTCTCTAATATCCTGCTTAATTTTTTCGTATTTTTTGCTCATATTCATGTAAGTTTCCTTTTCTAGTATTGAAGAACTTAGCAAATCAGCAATGATTGTTACGTACATATCCGGCAAAAAAATAAAATTTGTGATCTGGGTGGCCACGGTGGCGTAATCCAGTTTCCTTTCGATATTTGTACGTATCATTATAACACGAATGCCCTTGCACAGGAAGAGGACTAAAAAACCGTCTGTTATTCCCGTAATGTATTTTATTCATCTGGATGCAGCAGGCAAAAATCAGGGAGTGCAAGCACGGCTTTCACTCCCCTCCTGTATCATTTTTTAATTGTAAACTCCCCAATCTCCCTCTCCAGTTCCTCCGTGAGGGTGAACAGTTTTTCTGTGTAGCGGGAGAGTTCGCCGGCTGAGGCGGCTTGTTCTTCCATGGAAGATGAGATTTCTTCTGAAGCGGCAGCGGTTTGCTGGGAAACAGCGGAGAGGTCTTCAATCATTTGGACAACGGCATCTTTTTGTTCCCCGATCGAGCGGATCGATGCAGCTTCCTGTTTGATTGAGCTGAGCATCTTCTCCAATCCTTCGGCCAAAACGGCAATTGAAGTGCTCACGGAGTTGACCGCTTTTCTCTGCCCGGTACTGATTTCATTCGTTTCCTCCATGACGTCCACCAGTTCTTTCATGTCTTGGAGCACGTCCGCAATCGTCGCCCGGATATCTTTTGCCGACTGTTTCGACTGCTCGGCCAGGCTTCGCACTTCATTGGCGACAACGGCAAAGCCTTTCCCGTTTTCACCGGCGCGCGCCGCTTCAATCGAGGCATTTAATGACAATAAATTCGTCTGTTCAGCGATTTGCGTGATCACATCCGCGACTTGTGCGATTGATTTCGATTTTTCATTCAGCCCGGCCATCATCGATGTGACTCTTTCAAAAGCCTGTTCCAGTTTTTGATAAGAGGCTTCAAGATTATCGACCTGTTTCGTACCGGATTGGATCTCTGTTCCTGCTTGATCCACCGCATTTTCAATGACCTGCGATTGTGCGGCAAGCTTTTCGATTTCGCCGCCCAAATCGCGCATTGCATTTGATCCGGTTTCAATATGATCGGACTGGTTGGCTGCGCCTGCCGCAATTTCTTCCACTGCCTTAGAAACATCCGTCACAGCCGCTTCATTTTCTTTTGTTACCGTACGAAGGCCGGCAGCCGCTTTGTTGACGTTATCGACACTGTCGCTTACTTTTGCAATCAGGCTGCGCATATTGTGAAGCATGGCATTGTAACTTTTAGCCAGTTCCCCGATTTCATCATTGGAGCGGAACGCAAACGCTGTAACCAGATCCCCTTCCGCCGTTTTTGCCAGCACTTGCTGCAGGTTTTTGATAATCTTCACGAGCCGGCCGGAAATCAACACAGCAAAAACAATGCCGATCAAAAGCCCGATCCCGATGGAAAGGAGGCCCATTTCCTTTATTTTTCCAATCTGAGCGCTGAACTCGGACTGCGGGTTAAACGAGGCTACTTTCCAGCCAGTTTTCGGGATCGTTGTGGCATAGACATCATACCCTTCCCCGTTCCAGTGAAAAGTTGCGGTCGCTGTCTTTTGACGATAAATCTTTTCGACAAAAACAAAATCTTTGTCAAGCCGGGTGCTGCTTTCAAAATCTTTTACCCCTTCTACTTTTCCGCTATTTGCCGGCTTGGCATTTTTCCCGTCGCCGTTTTTTAAAAACGACGTCACGATCACGCCCTTTGCATCGAAAATCGCAAGTTTGTTGTTTGAATCGCGTTCGATGTTTGTCCGGATCTTGCCCATTTCGGATAAATTGATGTCATATCCGACGGCGCCTGCCATCTTTCCGCCCGAAAAAACCGGCGCGACAACGGACGTCATAATGGCGCCTGTCACCTTGTCTTTGTAAATATCCATCCACTGCAGTTGCGGCTTTTTCTGCAAATAGCGGTATGTATTCGTATTGCGCACGTCCAGATCAAGCTTCGCATCCGGGGAAATATGGAGTTTTCCCGTCCGGAAATCCATATAATAAGCGGAAACGAGTTGCTTGTTCCGTGTCTGGACCGATTTGATTTTGGCTTCAATATCCTGCATCTTGTTTTTCCGCTGGAGATCCGTTCCGACAAGGCCGGCGAGCTCGTCAAGCGAGGTTTCGTATTTTGCAAGTCCTGCTTCCACCTGCGATGCCGCTTCGTTTGCAACCATTTGATTAACATCGCGGTTTTTCGTTTTTAACAGATGGCTTGTAGTGGCATATTCCAGTCCGACCGTCGCCAAAATGGATATCAACATGGCGGCGCAAATCAGACCACCCCATTTGACGGTAAGCGGAATGAATTTCTTTTGCTTTTTCAATGCTGTCTCCCCTTCGTTGTACGTTCTCACTTATTAGGTATCGGAACCATCCCGCAAAAGCTTTAGGCAAGGGCTTGAATTCGTTGTTTTTGAAAGTTTTTGATATTGGGGGCCCGGCTTCAGGACCAAAGCCAAAACGGAAGGCATCTATAGCGACGGAGTGGGATTCATTTTGCAGCAAAAAAACGGCGGAGCATGCCCCTGCCGTTTTTTCGCCTGCTATTCGCCGTACTGCGCTGCGAGCCGGTTCAATGCCTTGTGCAATTTTTCATATACCACTTCCTTCTCCGTCCGGAAATCTTCCCCTTCCCGGAAAAAAACCGGCGTGCCTGTAACAAGCAATCGTTTCGTCTTGCTGGCGTACAAAGGGACAAACTGGACGTGGCGGCCGGTTTCTTTGTAAAAATATTTTTCCAAATACAGGAAACCCTCGTACATCCCTTTTACACCCGCCGCGTTGTCTGTGTAGTCAATATCGGGATAAATGGCGATGCTCTCCCCGTTCTTTAACGCTTCGACGCTTTCCTGAAACGTCCGGATGATTTTGCGCGAGCTCCGGAAAACGGGAATGCCTCTCCCGGATTTCAGCAGCTTTGTGATCATGAATGAGAGAAAAAAGGCGGCCGGGTTCGCCAAAGCCCGCGGAAAGCCGAATCTTTTTGTGAACGTGTAATCGGCGTATTGCCTGCTGCAAGATTTGCGGTCAAGAAAAACGTGCAAAATCCAGGTGCGGATAAATTCCGGATACCAAAGCAATATAACAAACGGGCCGAATAAATTGCGATGGTGTGAAACATAAACGGCAGGTCCGGCAATTTCCCCGGAAATTTGCGCTTTGTAAGACGGATAAACGAAACGCACAAGTTGGCGCACTGATTTAAAAAATAGTCCGTAACCTTTAGCCATGGCGCCTCTCCCCTGCCAGTTGCCCATATTCCGGGTAGCCGGAAAAAATTCCCCAATGAAGCTGGAGCTGGTAGAAGAAAAGGGCAAGAAAAAGGCTTGCAATCGTTTTTGCCAGCACGGGATCAAATTGAAGCAGACCGGATCCGGCTTCGATTAATAAGAAAGAGACCACGATGAACAACAGGCATGCCATCAAGTACCGGACTAAAAATCGTTTCCATTTTAAAAGCCTGTATTTGACCATAAGAAAGGCGGCAAAGGCAACCACCTGTGAGGCAGCAGTGGCCGCGAGCACTTTCCATACATGCGGAATCCCTGCCAGGACATACCGGTATAAAAGCGAGAAACTGAGCATATCTGCGATTAAAAAGATCAGTGCGGGAAAAGCATAATAAAAAAGCCCGGATATGATTTTACGGAAGATTTTCAACGAATCTTTAACCGGCCGGTAATGGGTACCTTCGTTGCGGTTAAAATAAATGGTGCGGATCGGCACTTCCCGGATTTTTACGTTCATTTTTCTTGCATAAATGAGCATGTTCATTTCATACTCAAACCGTTCGCCTTTCAGCGCCAGCAGCCAGCCGAGCTCCTGCTTCGGGATGCCGCGCAAGCCTGTCTGCGTATCGCCGATCTCTGCGCCGTACAGGGCTTTAAAGAGAAAGCTTGTCAAACGATTGCCGAACCGGCTTTTGGGCGGGACATGCTCCAGGCTAAAATCCCGTGCGCCGAGAATGATGCTGTGCGGATGTTGCCGGAGGCTTGCTGCCATTTTTTCAACATCTTCCGGACTGTGCTGGCCGTCACAATCTGCTGTGACCACACCGGAAAGGCTGCCGTGATGCGCCAAAATATGGGCAAAAGCTGTTTTCAGCGCACGCCCCTTCCCGCGGTTCGCCGGATGATGGAGCACGGTGCATCTCTCTTTTTGCGACAGCATCTGAAAAATCGGCGCACATGCCGGGCTGCTTCCATCGTCCACGACAATAATCCGCGCCGCTCCTTTTGCCAACAGGCGATCGGCATAATGGACGAGCTGCGCTTCCGGATTCAGTGCCGGAATGACAACTGCGACATTTCCGATCATATCATCCAACCCCCTTTTAAACCAATCTGTCTAGAAAAATATCCTATTTTCATATTACATGGAAAAGAGGAGAAAAACAAAGAACCGGCATTGTTCCGGTGCAGGGAAACGGCCGTTTTTCCGAACGCCAATGCCTTACTCTTAAACGGCAGCGCGTGCCCATTTGCCCCGGGAAAATGCTCAATCGAATGGTCCCCGGCTTCCTTTTTACTCCATTCGCAAATGCTTTTCCGACAAAGTCCAGGTGCTCTTTTTCAGTAACTTCCCGGCGAGTGTTTTCCCCCCGCCTGTTTGTTACAAACGGTTGAAGAACGGGTAAACTACTGTCGTATTCCATCGGAGAGGAGTAAATGAAGATGAGATTGAAAGATAAAGTAGCGATTGTAACCGGCGGCGGGTCCGGCATCGGGGAAGCGTCCGCCTTGAAACTTGCTGCAGAAGGCGCAAAAGTTTGCGTAATGGATATTGAACAGAAACGGGCGGATGAGGTCAAAAGACGGATTGAACAAAATGGCGGGGAAGCGATGGCTTTGGAAGTCGATGTCACTGATCCGGAACAGGTGAAAACGGCTGTTGACAAGACAGTCAGGGAATGGGACCGGCTTGATATCGTATTCTCGAATGCCGGCATTAACGGGACCGTGGCACCGATTGAAGACTTGTCCCCGGATGACTGGGATCAAACATTGACAACCAATTTAAAAGGGACATTTCTCCTCACAAAATATGCAATCCCGCATATGAAAAATAGGGGTGGCAGCATCATCATCACGAGTTCGATCAACGGCAACCGCATTTTTTCGAACATCGGCATGTCCGCTTACAGCAGTTCAAAAGCCGGGCAGGTAGCGTTTATGAAAATGGCGGCTTTGGAACTTGCCCGCTATAAAATCCGGGTCAATGCCGTTTGCCCAGGAGCGATTGAAACAAAAATCGAGCAAAACACGAACCGTACGGAAGCGCTCGAGAAAGTGCAAATTCCGGTTGAATTTCCGGAGGGCGACCAGCCGCTTTCCGAAGGGCCGGGAAAACCGGAACAAGTTGCCGATCTCGTTTTGTTCCTTGCATCGGACGATTCCAGCCATATTAGCGGCACAGACATCTATATCGACGGGACGGAATCGCTGCTGCGGGGATAACGTTTATTGACGCATCCGGCCCCGGCCATCCGCATGTTGAAGGTGCGCAGAGCTTTTCCTAAAATCATGTTTGGCATCCTTTCCAAGCCCAATTTAAAAGGCGGCGTTGTCTCTTTGAAGCCACTGAAAAAGCACTGCAAAAATAAAAAAGACGTTGACACACTCCTGCTATTTGTGTTTCAACGTCTTTTTGCATTCTATATGTTGTATGCACGGTAATACAAAATCACTTTTTTAATGGCGTTGTCTCTTTTCGCCGCCTTTCTTTTTTTGCGATTTTAAAACGGATAAAATATGAATGCCAACACGGCAGTGAGGATGCCCGTAATGATCCCGAAAAATACTTCTGCCGGTTTATGCCCTAAAAGTTCTTTCAGTTTCTGCCGGGATTCCGCATTTGTTGTCTCCGGATCTTTCATTGTCTCCATGAGGCGGTTAAAGTCGGCGAGCAGGCGGTTCAGCACTTCTGCATGGAAGCCGGCCTGCCTGCGCACACCGGTGGCATCGTAAATGACAATGGATGAAAACACGATGCTGATGGCAAAGGCATTGGAACCGAATCCGGAAGTCAGCCCGATCGCCGTTGTAAGGGCAATGACCATCGAGGTATGCGAACTGGGCATTCCGCCTGTACTGAACGCCATTCTCCAGTCAAATTTCCCTGATGTGATGAAATGAATGGGCACTTTTATGATTTGTGCTACAAGCATTCCAAGTAAAGCGGATAAAATCGGATACGATAAAAACATTTTTCCTCCTTCATGAAAAAAACTATTTTTTTCTGTCCGGCTGTGTACGCTGCGATGATGATCATGCAAGAGCCGCCCGGTTAATTGAAAAAAGCGGCAATGGGCATTCGGCATTTTCTTTTAACACCATTTGGCTGAGCATCTCTCCGACACTGCTTGCAAATTTAAAGCCGTGTCCTGAAAATCCTGCGGCTATGGCCACATTGGGATATACAGGATGGGTATCGATGATGAAATGTTCATCCGGCGTATTGGTGTACAAGCATACTTTTCCCTTTTTTAAGCGGCCGGATGCCCCCCGCATGTATGTTTTCAAAAAGGCCCGGATATCTCCTTCGTCTTCACGGTATGCGCCAAATTCCCGGTTCATTGTATCAGGGTCTGCCGCCTGCCCGCCGTCATGGCGCCCGACTTTCACGCCGCTTCCATTAAAACTTGGAAAACCGTAGTATGTTCCTTCGTATCCGTCCATTGTAAAAGCCGGAAACACATCTGCATTGAACAGCGCTTCGTCCGCTTCAAACCAGCCGACCGTTTTCCGGACCGGCTGAAGCGGCAAATTGAGCCCTAAGTTTTCAAGCAGTTTCCCGTTCCACGCACCGCCGCTGACAATGCATTTTTCAGCGGTGAATGTGCCGCTTTCTGTTACAACAGTGACAGTCCGGCCGTCGGTTTTCAGATCTGTAACCTGGGTATTGGCAAGCAGGCGCGCACCCTTTGCTTCCGCCAGTTTACGGCAGGCGCGGATGCAGTTTTCCGGAAACAGGACGCCGGCATCCGGTTCATAAATGGCACGGTAGCCCTGCCGGGCCAGCGTTTTTCCACTTCCACTCCTGCCATCGTTTCAATCGGGAGGTTGTATGTATTTGCGCTTTCGATTGCTTCGTTTAAAAAGGCCGCATGATCCTCCGGGCTGAAACTGAGGACGCCGGTTTTGGCAAAAATCTTTTCTCCGGAGGCCTTTTCCAGTTCATCCCAAAGCGTTTGCGCCCGCAACACGAGCGGCACGTAATCCCGTCCTTCCCCGTAGGCATGGCGGATGATTCTCGTTTCGCCGTGGTGGCTGCCGGATGTATGCGGCGGGTCAAAAGCATCCAGCAAAAGCGTTTTTACACCTTGCCTTGCCAGAAAATAACCGGCTGCCATTCCCATTGAACCGGCACCAACGACAATAACATCGTAATGTTTCTCCATTGTATTCCCTCCCTCGTATAATAAGTTTAAATCCAAAGTGGATGTCAATTTCCAGTTCATTCTGCTGCTCATTGACAAGTGAATATAAGATTTTGTATTCCGGGCTCGCCCGGAATACAAGTTCGGACTTGGACGCTTCGCGATGTTCCCGGATAATGGTCTTAGGATCGTTTGGGTCAATGCTTCCCCTCCTTGTAGCCTGACTACTCGAAAAGTCTGCATCCCCAGGTTCTTGCTTGAACGTCTAACCCGTAGGCCGTTCCTCCGGATCTCCGTGCTGGAAATGAGCAGTTCCAGGCAGCCCACGGCCCGGATGAGTTCTCATACGCGAGGCTGACAGATCGGCAAGCCATCTGGGGATATCCCGAAGCGTCCGATTCCATCGATCCCAATACAGAGAGGAGGAAATCATATGCCCTTATTTGTCGGTATTGACGTGAGCTCCAAAAACCTCGATGCCTGCCTGATGGATGGAATGGGGGAAACGTTGGCCACCCAAACGGTGACAAACAATCTTCCCGGTGCCTCTGAGTTAAGAGACGCCATCCTCCAACATGCGGAGGCGGATGACACCATCCAGATCGCCATGGAGGCCACATCTGTGTATAGTTGGCACCCGGCAATGTTTTTCCATGAAGATCCCGAGCTGAAACAGCGTCGTACAAAGGTGTTTACCCTGAATCCGAAGCTGGTGAGAAATTTCAAAAAGGCTTATGCCGAGATGGACAAGACCGATCCCAAAGATGCCTGGGTAATTGCGGACCGCTTGCGTTTCGGGAGATTGCCGAAATCCGTGATTCAGTCAGAACAATACCTTGCCCTTCAACGGTTAACACGGATGCGCTATCACCTGATTCAAAGTTTAACCCGGGAACAACAGGTATTTTTGAATCATCTGTTTTTCAAATTCAGTGCCTTTAACCTTGAAGTGGATACACCGGTCTTCGGCCATGCCATAACGGAATTTTTGCTTGAGGCCTATAGCCTCGATGAAATTGCCCAAATGCCTCTAGAGGACTTAGCGATGTATCTCCAGACCAAAGGCCATGGCCGCTTTAGCGATCCCGAGGATTTGGCCGCATCCATCCAAAAAGCTGCCCGGTCCTCTTACCGGCTTTCTAAATGTGTGGAGGATTCGATTGACTTGGTCCTGGGCAGTTCTATTGAGATCATCCGGCATCTTAAACGCCAAATCAAGGATTTGGATAAGGCGATTGCCCGCGTTCTTGATGGAATCCCGAATACCCTCCAGACCATTCCGGGAATAGGCCCGGTGAGCTGTGCTGGGATTCTCGCTGAAATCGGCGACATTGAGCGCTTTGACGACCAAGCCGCGATCGCAAAATTTGCTGGATTGTTCTGGCCCCGCCACCAATCGGGTGATTTTGAGGCTGATGACAAAATGCTTGCGCGTACAGGCAATCGTTATCTCCGGTATTACCTGGTTGAGGCTGCCAATCTGGTCCGGCGACACGAACCTGAGTACCGCGCCTTTTACCAAAAGAAATATCGTGAGGTGCATAAGCACTCACACAAACGCGCCCTCGTCTTAACGGCAAGAAAACTGGTGCGCCTGATCGATGCGCTGCTCCGCAACGATCAAATTTATGCGCCGAAAAAGAAGGTGACGCGATGAGGTAACCAGGTAACCATCATCGATAGCCTGAACTTGAAAACTTCCAGATTATTCCAATTATCTGGAGGCTTAGTTCAGTATTGCCATTTTTACGACATAGAGCCAACAAAATTTCCAATTCACTTGTTTTTAACCCTTGACATCACACCGTAGGACTTTCCGTTATTATAACTATACCATGTAGTTTGGAAAATGAGGCAAAAACAGAAGATGCCCTTTTAATAAATGGCATCTTCTGTAACAAGGTCGTTTTCTGCAAACCGTTCGACCCGGAGCGGTGTAAGATCAATGGTTTCATACTTTCCGGTCCGGATCAGGTCCGACAGCCCCTTTCCGACGGCCGGTGCCTGCTGCATGCCGTGCCCGCTGAACCCGAATGCGACAAAATACCCTTTCATTTCCGGATGCTCGCCGATGATGGCATTATGGTCGGCCGTATTGTAGTCATAAAGGCCGGCCCAGCCGCGTTCGACTTTTACCTTTTCAAAATTCGGGATGCGGCCAGCGAGAACAGGCCAAATCTGCTCCTCAAATTCGGACCGTTTCCAGCTGAAGTCGATCGCCGGCTTCTCCTCTTCCCCGTATCCGGCAATAATTTTGCGCCCCTCGTGCCTAAAATAGACACCGGTCGGATCCATCGTCAGCGGCAACGGTTTTGCGAGGGGTTTTTCCACATCAAACATAAAAATCCGCCGCGGTACCGGTATAACCGGAAGCGGCAATCCGGCTTTGCTGCTCAGTCCGGAAGCCCAGGCGCCCGCACAGTTCACGACAACAGGCGCAAAAAACGCCCGGCCATCCTTGAGCTGCACACCTTTTATCCGGCCCTCTTCCGCTAAAAAGCGGTCCACTTCTTCATACATATACTCCGCGCCGAGATGTTTCGCATTTTTTATAAACCCTTGCATCGCCGTGTACGGGTCCAAATACCCGCTTTCCGCACAATACAGCCCGCCTGCAAGATCACGCGTGTCGAGTTCGGGAATGAGCCCCAGCAGTTCTTTTTTTCCGAGCCATTCAGGTGAGACGCCGTTTTGGTGCTGGAGTTTCAAATGCTTTTTAAAATGCGGCATCATACTTGGTGTTGCCAAAAACAAGTAGCCCCGCTGTTTCAAATCAACTTCAAACGTTTCGCTGCCGATTGTCATTGATTTGGAAAAGTTTCGGTAAACTTGCAGGCTGTACCGGCTCATTTGAATATTGACCGCCGTTGTAAAAAGCTGCCGGATGCCGCCTGCGCTCCGCGGGGTTGAGGCATATGCATACGAAGGATCCTTTTCAAATACAATGATTCTGCCGGCAAATCCATCCGCGAGCAAATGGTACGCCACACTCGAACCGATAATCCCGCCGCCAACAATGATCACATCCGCTTTGTTTTTCATCCCATCCCGCCTCTATTCTAAAAATAGTCGCCTCATTCTTCCGCTGGCGCCGTATGCACGGGCCTCTATCCTGAAAATATGTGCCGGCTAACTTTCATTCTTTTGCTAGAGCCGCGTTCAGTGCGGCATGGGCGTCTACCCTGAAAATATGCATCGCTGATTTTTATTCTCCCGTTGGCCCATAAGCATGGGCCTCTATCCTAAAAATATGTGCCGGCTGATTTTCATTCTTTTGCTAGTGCCGCGTTCAGTGCGGCATGGGCGTCTAATTGTTGTCGACCTCTCTTTTTTGTCTTTGCCAATCCACTGATGGCGCTGCATGCATGGGCGCTAATTGTTGTCGATTTTGATATCGCGTACGCCTGATTCCACTTTCAACTTGTGGTTTGGAAAATCTTAAACATTCATGCTGATCATTTTGCCCCTGTTCCTATTGGCGCGAAGATAAAGCATGGCACTTTTTACCTGCCAAACATGTAATGATGTGCTGATCCGTTTTCACCCTGCTGCCCGTGCGGCAGAGGAGCCTAATTGTTGTCGATCTGGGCGCGCTGCAGTTTCCCGCTGAAATCGACATACACGGCCTTCCATTCCGTGTATACATCAAGTGCTGCCGGCCCTGAGTCACGGTGCCCGTTGCCCGTTCCTTTTGTCCCGCCGAACGGCAGATGGATTTCAGCCCCTGTCGTCCCGGCATTGATGTAGACAATCCCGGTATCCAGATCACGCATCGCCTGAAAAGCTTTATTCACATCTTTTGTAAAAATACCGCTCGACAGCCCAAAAGTGACGCTGTTGTTAACGACAATCGCTTCTTCAAGGCTTGCCACTGGAATGATCGAAACAACCGGGCCGAAAATTTCTTCCTGCGCAATGACCATTTCTGGGCTGACATCCGTAAAAACAGTCGGCGCATAGTAGTATCCTTTTCCCGGCAAAATGCGCCCGCCCGTAAGCAGCCTTGCCCCCTCTTTTTTACCTGTTTCGACATACTGGTGGATGCGGTTGAGCGCTTCTGTATTGATAACCGGGCCGACTGCCACCGTTTCATCAAGGCCGTCGCCAATTTTCAATTCCGCCGTTCGCCGAATCAGTTTTTCCTCCAGTGCATCTTTGATCTTTTTATGGACGATGACCCGGCTTGTGGCCGTGCATCTTTGCCCGCTCGTGCCGAATGCGCCCCAAAGAATGCCGTCCACTGCAAGATCGAGATCCGCATCATCCATGACAATCACGGCGTTCTTCCCGCCCATTTCAAGCGAAGTCCGTTTCAGAAGGCCGCCCGCCCGTTCGTTAATTTTACGCCCGACTTCATTTGATCCGGTAAAAGAGATGAGACCGATGCCCGGATGTTCCACCATCGCTTCACCAATCACGGAACCGGAGCCATGGACAAGATTGACAAGCCCTTTTGGGAGCCCCGCTTCTTCATAAATTTTCACAAATGCGCACGCTGTTGCCGGCGTTTCCGTGGCTGGCTTCCAAATCACCGCATTCCCGGTTACAAGCGCCGGCAGTGACTTCCAGGAAGCAATGGCGATCGGAAAATTCCACGGCGTGATCAGCCCGGCAATGCCGACCGGCACACGGATGCTCATCGCAAATTTATTTTGCAGCTCAGAGGGTACGGTATCACCAAATTGGCGTCTCCCTTCCCCTGCCATATAAAAGGCCATGTCAATCGCTTCCTGTACTTCCCCGCGCGCTTCATCGATCACCTTGCCCATTTCGCTTGTAAGCGTGCGCGCGATCTGTTCTTTTCTTTGTTTTAACAGTTCCCCGACTTTGTATAAATAGTTTGCGCGCTCAGGTGCCGGGACGAGCCGCCACACGCTTTGCGCGCTTTTGGCAGCCTGGACGGCACGGTCAAGGTCCGGTTCGGCGGATTGCGCCACTTCGCCCAATGTTTTCCCGTTTGCAGGATTTACAACCGGGGCAAATTTTCCCGTTGACGGTTCGCACCACTCGCCATCAATGTAATTCAAATATTTTTCCATGTGTTGTTCCCCCTTTAAAAATCGAGCATTTGCCCGATTCCAAGCTGAATGGCTTTTTTATAAACCGTTTCTGCAGCCACCAGGTCAAACAGGGCCATGCCTGTTGATTTAAAAACCTGTAGCGTGTTTGGATCCGGTTTTACTTTTTGCGTGACAATTTTGGAAAACGGAATGGTTTTAAGCCGGCTGTCTACATCCCCGCTTTCCTTTGCGGCATCGTGCGAGTCGATATATATCGATTTCAAGTTTTTCAGAAGCGCATCAGGAAATTCGCGCATATGCGGCTGGTATGAGCCAATGCCAATGACAAGCTTTCCGTCGTAAAGGTCTTCTTCCGGCAGTACAGGTGTGGCAGATGATGTTGCCGTAATGAGGATATCGGCCTTTTCGGCAAGTTCACGGGCGGATTTGGCAATATGAACCGGGATATTTGGAATGAGCGTTTTGAACCGGCGAATAAACGGAGGAATGTTAGAAGGTGTCCGGTTGAATAAAAAAATGTTTTCGATGTTGCGTGCGGTGCAAACACCGGCAAGCTGATACAGCCCTTGGTAACCCGTTCCGATAAGCCCGGCTGTTTTGGCATCGCTTGGCGCAAGATATTTTGCCGCCGCCCCGCCGATTGCCCCGGTCCGGAGCCCGGTTAAAACCGTTCCGTCCATGAGCGTTTTCATGGATCCATTCCTGCTGTCGACGAGCAGCACAGCACCCTGGGTCACCGGCCGGTCCTTGTTGTCCGGGAAAACGGAGACGATTTTTGCGCCGGCTGCCTCATTTGTGCTGCACGGCATGAAAAGGACGGAGTGGTTCCGGATGGTAAAATGCGTGCGCAGCGGCATTTGATAACCGTTTTCTTCATAGATGTGGTATGCTTCTTCTACAGCTGCAACCATTTCCTGCATGGAGGCCGATTTGAGGACATCACTTCCGTTAAGGACAAGCAAGGCCGCACCTCCTTACTTCAGGGATTTGGTAAAAATATATGTGAGGCAAAGCAGGATCATGATAAAAAAGGATTTGGCAGCCGGGGAAGCAGCTTTGGGACCCGGACCTGCAGCTTTGTCGGATTGGGGGCTATAACGGGACAGTTCCTTGGTTTCCGGCCCCACATTTTGTCCTTCATCCACCCGATGAAAGACAGTTTGGCGTTCATGTCCCGGT
Organism: Weizmannia sp. WK01; assembly: GCF_025905465.1. NCBI lineage: Bacteria > Bacillati > Bacillota > Bacilli > Caryophanales > Bacillaceae > Heyndrickxia > Weizmannia sp. WK01. The sequence continues at coordinate 2,574,058 of NZ_CP109616.1, forward strand.
GTTTTGTCTTTCATCAGCCTTGTGAAGGACAATTTGCCGTTCATGGCTCTGAGTTTTGTCTTTCATCGGCTCTACGAAGGACAATTCGCCGTTCCCCGGCCTGGGTTTTGTCTTTCATCGGCCTTATGAAGGACAATTTGCCGTTCATGGACCCGTGTTTTGTCTTTCATCAGCCCTATGAAGGACAATTCGCCGTTTATGGTCCTGTGTTGTTTTGTCTTTCATCAGCCTTATGAAGGATCAATTCTACCTGGGGCTTGTGTCTAATTGGACGCGCTATCGGGACAGTCCTCCGTGGAAGTTCAACGCTTTTGACTGATGGCGTACACCAACGGGACAGTTTCACAGGGGTTAATTTTATTTTTCCTCAGGGGCGCATATACGGAAAAACGCCCAAACCTGTAACAGGGTGGACGTTTTGTGTGATGGAGCATAGCGGGTTCGAACCGCTGACCTCTTGCATGCCATGCAAGCGCTCTCCCAGCTGAGCTAATGCCCCGTGATATAAAGTTGGGAATGGAGCATAGCGGATTCGAACCGCCGACCTCTACAATGCGAATGTAGCGCTCTCCCAACTGAGCTAATGCCCCGTTTTGTCATGATCACCGTTTTTCATCAGCGACAATGTTATTATACAATGCAAAAAATGATTGTGCAACTATTTTTTTAAAAAAATAGTTTCCCGTTTGCCGCCTTGTTTTTTCGCATTGCGGCCGGGGAATACTAATGAAGATACCAAAAAAGGAAGTGGACGGTATGTTTCATTTCTTTTATTACCGTTTTTTACGCTGGCCGATCATTGTCCGGATATTGAACCTGGCCCTTGCTGTGATCTTTGTATTCGGGCTGGCCATCCATTTTGTCGAACCGAAAACTTTCCCGACGGTGTTTGATGGTGTTTGGTGGGCAGTCATCACGACAGCAACAGTCGGTTACGGGGATTTGTACCCGGTCACTTTTGCGGGCCGGGTGATCGGCATCATCCTCATTTTATCGGGTGCCGGCATTCTGTCTGCCTATTTCGTGGCGCTGGCCGGTGCAACGGCTACACGGCAAAACGCTTTTTTGGAAGGAAAAGCGGCGTTTACGGGAGGGAAACAAATGGTCATTATCGGCTGGAACGAACGCGCCAGAAAAGTGATCGGGCAGCTCATGGAATTAAAAGAGCGGCAGCCCGTTGTATTGGTGGATGAAACACTTGAATCCAACCCTTACCCTTATGACAATGTTTATTTTATAAAAGGAAAGCCGTATCAGGACGAGACGCTGAAAAAAGCAAATGTCAAGGCAGCGAAGGCGGTGCTGATCACGTCCGACCAGCATAAAACGGAGACGGAAGCAGACATGGGCGCAGTCCTGACACTGCTTGCCGTCAAAGGCTTGAATCCGGATGCATATTGTATTGTGGAGATCCAGACAGCCGACCAGGTTGTAAATGCCAAGCGGGCGGGCGCGGATGAAGTGATCCAGGCAAATACACAGGCAAGCTTTGTCATGCTGAACAGCCTGATTTCAAACGGAATGTCCGATACGCTTTTGTCGTTATTGAACCAGCAGGAAAAAAATCACCTTGACTTTATTCCGGTGAAGCCGAAGTGGCGAAACTTGACGGTAAAAGATTTGAGCCGGCAGCTGCAAAAAGAGCGGAAAATTTTAATCGGCATCCAATCGGGGGATGACACCATGATCAATCCGCCCTTGGATTATACCATTACGGATGAAGAGCATTTGTTTGTCGTTTTGGAAAAAGACAAGTAACAATGCAAATGCAGAATCCCCTTTTGATCAGCCGAAAGTTTTGGCTTACAGTCGATCCTTGGCGCTTTCCTCAAATGAAAAAAAGCAGGGCTGCCCATTGCCCTGCTTTTTTCTGCATTATTTCAAACGTTTTTCGAGTGCTGCTTTTAAATCTTCATAGCCCGGTTTGCCGAGGAGTGCGAACATGTTTTTCTTGTATGCTTCAACACCAGGCTGGTCAAACGGATTGACGCCATTTAAATAGCCGCTTACCGCGCAGGCTTTTTCAAAGAAGTAAACGAGGTAGCCAAATGTGTAGGCATCGGTTTTCGGAATCGAGACGACCAGGTTCGGTACGCCGCCGTCTGTATGGGCAAGCAATGTGCCTTCAAATGCTTTGTTATTCACAAAGTCAACGGTGCGGCCGGCCAGGTAGTTCAAACCGTCCAAATCGTTTTCTTCTTTTTCAATTGTCAGTTCTTCGCGCGCCTGCTCGACTTTTACGACCGTTTCAAACAAATCGCGACGGCCTTCCTGTACATACTGGCCAAGGGAATGCAAGTCGGTCGAGAAGTTTGCGGAAGAAGGATAGATGCCTTTTTGGTCTTTCCCTTCACTTTCACCGAATAATTGTTTCCACCATTCAGAGAAATATTGCAGTCCCGGTTCGTAGTTAATCAACATTTCGATCGTTTTGCCTTTGCGGTACAGAATATTGCGGACAGCCGCATATTGATAGGCAATGTTTTCCGCTACTTCAGGGTTTGAGAAATCATCAACGGCTTTTGCTGCTCCGTCCATCATCGCTTGGATATCAACGCCGCTTACTGCGATCGGAAGCAGACCGACAGGCGTTAACACAGAGTAACGGCCGCCGACATCATCCGGAATCACGAATGTTTCGTAGCCTTCCGCATCAGCCAGCGTTTTCAATGCCCCTTTTGCGCGGTCTGTTGTCGCATAGACGCGGCCTTTTGCTTCTTTTTCGCCGTATTTTTCAATGAGCAGTTTGTTGAAAATACGGAAAGCAATCGCCGGTTCTGTCGTTGTTCCGGATTTGGAAATGACATTGATGGAGAAATCTTTTCCTTCCAGAACGTCCATTAAATCTTTCATATAGGTGGAGCTGATGCTGTTGCCGACGAAGAAAATTTGCGGATTTTTGCGTTTTTCCTTCGGCAGCACGTTCATAAAGCTGTGGTTGAGCATTTCAATGGCAGCACGGGCACCGAGATAAGAACCGCCGATCCCGATCACAAGTAGCACGTCGGAATCATTTTGGATTTTTGCTGCTGCTTTTTGGATACGGGCGAATTCCTCTTTGTCATAGTCTTTCGGCAATGTCAGCCAGCCGGTAAAATCATTGCCGACACCGGTTTTTTCATGTAAAAGTTTGTGGGCCAATCGAATCGGTTCGCTTAAGTATGTAATTTCATGTTCGTTAAAAAACGCGAGCGCTTTTGAATAATCAAACTGAATATGCGTCATTGTCCAGATCCTCCTGTTATCGATTTACCATCTCCACTTTACCGAATCTTTACCCTTTTCGCAAGGAATGTAACGAATTTCTCACATTTCCTGCATGCATAATGTTTGCAGATTCTTGCCATGCTATTCCTGTACATTGAACAAGGAGGTAGAGAAATGAGCATTGTACAAAGAATTGCGTTAATTTTCACGATTATTGGCGCGATCAATTGGGGCCTTATCGGTTTTTTCAACTTTGATCTGGTAGCGGCCATTTTTGGCGACAATTCCGCGATCTCCCGGGTCATTTATGGCATTGTCGGCATTTGCGGCCTGATTAACCTCGGCCTGCTTTTCAAACCGGATGCCGAAGTGGAGCGGTCCACCCAGGCAAAACCGACGAGATAAGAGATACAGCCTTGGGAAACCGTGTTTTCATTGTAACAAAGGCAGTGCAGCATGCCTGCCTTTTTTTGTGTTTTTTTATCTTATTTTCCTTTACGCCCGCTTCTTTTTTCATTTAAAATGAAGCTATAAAGATGAGCGGGGAAGTGTGCAGCTTGGAAATTCAAATTGTTCAGAAACATGCATTTAACGCAGTCGGGAGCAAATGGACCGGTACCTTCGAACAGGCAGCAAACGGGGAGATCAAAAGATTTTTCCATCAATTTAAGCAAAAAATGGGGAAAATCCGTCATTGCACGGATCCCAGTGTTGTGATCGGGCTTTCCTACCACTCGCAGGATGATGAAGGTTTGTTTTCCTTTTATCTTGTCCGTGAAGTGGCCTACATAGAAGCGGTTCCGGAAGGCATGACAGCTCTGACTGTTCCTTCCTATACATTTGCGGCTGCGAAATATAAAGGCGAAGACGTGCAAAAAGCGTATGCCGAGTTGTATAAATGGATCAGGAAAAACGGCTACACCGTCTTTCAGGGGCAGCTTGAGCATCGTGAAGATTATCCGACATCATACGAACCTTTAATCGATGAACCCGAATTGACCCTTTATATCCCGCTATATATCGAATAATACACGGGTGAGTTTTCCCGCGTTAGGCAAACGATTCTGCATGGCACATGGTTTCAGACAGATGCAACTGGTAAAGCGCATTCAGCATACGATATAAAATGAACTTAAATTTTTCGCGTCAAAATCAACCGACATTGCTTCTTGCAACACATGTAGTCATGTTTCGTTCAACTAAAAAGAAGAACAGTGCAGGATCATCATGGGTTTCAAAATTGATTTAAATATAAATAATAGGTGGAGGTGGGTTCTATGCTTAAAAAAAGAACGGATTTTGAAAACGTTAAAGATTATGCCCAATACACGGAATCTGTGGAATTTCTTTCACAATATTCCTTTAAAGGAAAAAGTTTGAGATTTATGATATGGCCCTCGATGTGAAAGGGGAGGAAAAAGCAGCTACTGATGTTTATGCTAAATTGCATAAACATGGAGATAACGGTGATTTTTCTGGCTTCGTTTTCAACATTGGTATACAGAATTGGGAGGAACAAAACGAACCTGACTGGGACATTCCAGATGACTTTATTCCTCTCCAAAGAAATGATGGCGATGGAAACTAACATGAAAAAATATATCGATGTTTATACCTAATAGGGACCCGCTTGACGAAAGGGACGAAAATCAGCCAATTGGTCTAACGGTGACCTGTGCGTACAAGCGATCTGCATCACGCTTTTCATGCGGCGGCGCTGACAAGTTTTCCGTTATTGGCCATTCTTCCCGCTTCATGCTGTGTGACAGTAGCGGGATTTTCGGCCTGATCTTGGCGGCACGGCACTATGATCCGTAAACTGAATGGTCCGCGCAGACTGCGGTATGCCCGGCTTTTTTCGGATAAAAAAATCCGGACAATCTATATGCCCGGAATCGCCCGATTATTTTTTAATTAAATCTTCACGTTTTGATTTTTCAATCCACTCTTTTAACTTATCGCGCAGCGTGTTGAACCCTTCCCCGGACTCTTCAGCGGCCTTCACGGCACCCTGACGCCGGCGCGGTTTCCTTGTGTCCTGGTGCGGTGCTTCTTCCGTGGCTTTAATGGAAAGGCTGATTTTGCCGTTTTCTTCGTCTACCGACAACACTTTTACTTTGACTTCATTCCCGATGTGGACATGATCGTGAATATCTTTGACATATCCGTGTTTAATTTCGGAAATATGGACAAGGCCTTGTGTCTCTTCATCAAGCGCTACAAACGCGCCAAACGGCTTAATTCCGGTCACTTTTCCGGTATATACATTTCCTGCTTCATAATTTGACATGAAAACACTCCTAGTATTGTTTTTTCCTGTTATACACAATAAAATATTATATCATAGTCACGGGTGCCTGTCATTCCCAAAATATTTTTCAGGCCTGGCCCCGGCTGGCACCCAGACATTATTTAACATTTTTATCGTGCCCGTGTTTAAAAAAGTTCAAAAAATTGCTTCAGCCTGCCACCCGCCTATATGCTACAATAAAATAAAGAAATGAAATGGAAAGGAAGTATTTTTATTCAAAATAATCGTTAAGGGAGGGCGTCTCATGAATAGCTTTGGCGAGAAGTTGAAATTTTACCGTGAATTAAGCGGGATGAGCATTGAAGAACTGGCCGTGAAAGCCCGGATTGGCAAGCATACACTCGAGCAGTACGAAACCGGGGAGCAAATTCCGACCACACAGACGATATTAAAACTCTCCACTGTTCTTGATGTAGCCGCTTCCGTATTTTTGGAAGCGCTCGGAAAAAAATAATTGTATAAGAGGTTTAAATTCACTTCACAACGGCTATCCTAATACTACAATGCTTTCTTTAGTGAGGGCGACTTTCGGGAAGCCGCACTATCATAAGTATTCCCCCTTTTTTTATTTTGCGGGTCCGGTTTTCCGGCCCCGTTTTTTGTATGCTGTAAAAGAAGAAAACAGCGCCCCGTTCAGTGTGCTGTTTTCCTGTTTTTGGATTCGCTTCATTGCAGGCCAAGTTGCCCGGTCCGGGATGCGCGGACGGCCGCTGCAAACGGCCTTCCTTATTTTTTTGGAAATTCTCTTGTTTATTGGACCGTTTTTCCAACGCGATACCGGTTTCGAGTGGTTGATTCAGGAACTTCCACGGACGGCCGCTGCAAACAGCCTTCCTTACCTTTTTGAGAACCCTCTTGTGTCTTGGACCGGCACACCTGCGTCTTTACAGGGCGCGATACCGGCTTCGAGTGGTCGATTCGGGAACTTTCACGGATGGCCGCTGCAAACAGCCTTCCTTACCTTTTTGGAAACCCTCTTGTATATTGGATCGGCACACCTGCGTCTTTGCCGAGCGCGATCCCTGCATTGAGCGCCCAATAAGGGTTGCGGAGCATGCCTCTGCCGACCGCAACAAGATCTGCTTCTTCGTTTCCGATTACCGCATTGGCAAGAACCGGGTCTTCCAGCCGGCCGACTGCAATGACCGGAACGTTTAAAGCCTCTTTGATCTGGCGTGCAAGCGGCACCTGATAAGCGGCGTGCGTCCCCGGGCGGCCGGCCGCACCGATATGGCCCTCGCCTCCGGAACTAATATGAAACAGGTCAACACCGGCTTCTTTATACGCCTTCGAAAGCGCAATACTTTCTTCAATGCCATACCCGCCATCGACATATTCACGGGCTGAAATGCGCATAATAAGTGGCATGTCGGCAGGCATTTCGCTTTTGGCAGCGGCAATGACTTCTTTTCCAAATAATGCCAAATCCTGTCCGTATTCATCTGACCGTTTGTTTGTATAGCGCGACTGGAATTCATGGATCAGATAACCGTGTGCGCCGTGCAGTTCGATCGTGTCAAAACCGGCCTGGACAGCGCGGCGGACAGATTCGCCAAATTTGCGGACGATTTCTTTGATTTCTTCCTTCGTTAATGCCTTCGGTGTTTTTGCATGGTCATCAAAAGGGATGGGGGAAGGGGCAACTGGTTGTTTTGCATCCTGTGCTTTTCTGCCGGCATGTCCGATTTGAATCCCGACTTTGGCGCCGTACTGGTGGCACGCTTCCACAATTTTGGCAAGCGGCGCGATCTGCTCATCAGACCATAAGCCGAGATCGTTGTCGGTAATTCTGCCGTCCGGCTCCACATCGGTCATCTCCATAATGATCAGGCCGGTGCCCCCGATGGCACGGCTGACGTAATGGACATAATGCCAGTCAGTGGCAACGCCGTCTTTTTTCTCAACGGAATATTGGCACATGGGAGGCATGACAATACGGTTTTTCACTTCAAGCGATTTCAGCTTGTACGGGGTAAATAAATCATTCATTGCAAAACCACTCCTTACGGCTGTTATTTTTGCACCTGAACCGCTATGTAAATTGGCGGAAAAGTTCGTTCCAAATATAACAAACCGATGTTCCAACCGTCAAAATTTGCGCTCACAGTCTTGTGCGTGGCACAAAGCTGCTTGATTGTGTTAAAATCATCGTACACTTACATATCTAAATGAAAGAGGGAATGAAGGATGGCTCAAACGATTCCAAATTTAAAATTCAATAACGGCGTTGAAATCCCGCAACTCGGTCTCGGTGTTTTTCTTGTAAAAGAAGAAAATGAGTTGAAAAACGCTGTGAAAGCCGCGCTGGAAACCGGCTACCGCCATATTGATACCGCGATGATTTACGGGAATGAAACATATGTCGGCGAAGCAATCCGGGAAAGCGGCGTAGACCGGAAAGAAATCTTCATTACGTCGAAAGTGTGGAACTACGACCATGGCTATGAGGAAACAAAAGCCGCTTTCCAGGCGAGCCTTGACCGTCTTGGCACCGATTATTTGGATCTTTATTTGATCCACTGGCCGTCACCGAAATATATTGAAACATGGAAAGCAATGGAAGAACTTTACCATGAAGGCAAAATTAAAGCGATCGGCGTATCGAATTTCCAAATCCACCATTTGGAAGATTTGCTGGCCCATAGCGAAGTGGTACCGGTGATCAACCAAATTGAGACACATCCGGAGTTTCCGCAAAATGAACTGCATGAATTTCTAAAGCAACACAATATTTTACATGAAGCATGGGGCCCGCTCGGCCAGGGCAAGAACAACCTGCTTGAGCAGCCTGTTTTGGTTGAGCTTGGGAAAAAATACGGGAAAACCCCGGCGCAAATTGTGTTGCGCTGGCACGTGGAACGCGGTATTGTCGTCATTCCAAAATCGGTGACCCCGAGCCGGATTAAAGAAAACAGCGAGATTTTCGATTTCTCGTTAACGCCGGAAGATATGGAAAAAATTGCTTCATTGAACACCGGGAAACGGTACGGAAGGAATCCGGATGACGAAGAATTTTTAGCACAAACTTCCGTAAGGCCGGAATAAAGATGGGCAGCTGTCCTCTGGGCAGCTGCTTTGTTATTTGCTTTTCCGGAAATGATGGCAGTTTTTCCTGATTTGCCTCCCGCTGACCCAAGGCAGCAAGATCAATCATCAAAATAGACGCATTTTCCAGTCATTGGTATACTGGTTACAAAATACGAAAGGAGCGATAGAAATTGTCTATTTCCATTCCTGAAATCAAACTGAACGACGGGATGACCGTTCCGGCTGTCGGATTCGGCACGTACAAACTGAACGGGGCGGCAGGCGTCCAGGCGATCGTAAGCGCGATTGACGCGGGTTACCGCCTGATTGATTCGGCGTTTAATTATGAAAATGAAGGGGCAGTCGGCGAGGCGGTCCGGCGCTCTTCTGTTCCGCGCGAACAGCTGCGCATCACTTCGAAACTCCCGGGGCGGCACCATGCTTATAAAGAAGCGGTCCAAACCATTCAGGAATCATTGTACAGGGCCGGCCTCGATTACTTTGACCTTTACCTCATCCACTGGCCGAACCCGAGCAAAGATTTATATGTGGAAGCATGGCAGGCGCTTATCGACGCGCAAAAATGGGGGCTTGTCCGCTCGATCGGCGTTTCCAATTTTTTGCCGGAGCATTTGCAACGGATCATAAAAGAAACCGGGGTTGCGCCGAGCATAAACCAGGTGGAACTCCACCCTTATTTTGCACAGGAGGAGCAGCGCGCCTGGCATGAGGAACATGGGATCGTGACGGAATCATGGAGCCCGCTTGGAAGAGCGAACCATCTGCTTGAAGATCCGGCGATTCAAAAAATTGCTGCGGACCATCAGAAATCTGTCCCGCAAGTGATTTTGCGCTGGCATACGCAGCTTGGCGCCATTCCGCTCCCGAAATCGGCTTCACCGGAAAGGCAGCTGGAAAACTTGTCTATCTTTGATTTTTCGCTTTCTGAAGAAGAGATGCGCACCATATCCGGATTAAGCCGCCCGGACGGCAGGACTTTCGGCCAGGATCCAGCAACGTATGAAGAATTTTAAAGACGTATTTGGTGAACGATGCAGATACGTATTTTGAGAAGGTTCCGGCAATCTATGAAAAATTTTAAAGCCATGTAAAAAAAGGGGCTATCCCAATAGTCGTTAAACGGCTGATGGGAGCCCCTTTTTTGTAAGCATGAGACAGTTGGGTGTTCGTTTCCGTCACGATGACCACAAACGTTTCATGAATCTCACAATCATCTGTTCAGGAGCCAAATGGGACTGCTCCTTTTTTTATAAGCACGATACAATTGGTTGTACGGTTTCCGTCACGATGCCCACAAGCGGTTCATGAATCTCACAATTATCTGTTCAGGAGCCAAATGGGACAGCCCCTTTTTTTATAAGCACGATACAATTGGTTGTACGGTTTCCGTCACGATGCCCACAAGCGGTTCATGAATCTCACAATTATCTGTTCAAGAGCCAATGGGACTGCCCCTTTTTTAAAACAAGAACCGGCCCGGATAGAAGCCGGTTCCGGCCATTAATAAACGATGACCGGTTCGTTTTGTTCCAGGTTGTCATAGACGGTTTTCATGACACTTGGCGGCGTGTTCACACATCCGCCGGAGCCGTGGTGGACATAGGCGTCCATGGCCCAGTTCTTCCGCCAGCTCGCATCATGGAAGCCAACACCGCCGAGCGTGAAAGGCGCCCAATATTTTACCTTAACGGAATAATTCGGGTTGCCCGCTTCACTGCCCTCCAATACAGACGGGGACTCTTTATATTCGATGTACCAAACCCCTTTTGGCGTATCTTCGTGTGTATCATGCCTTCCCGTTACAACCCGGGTCGTGACTTTCAGCTTGCCGTCCTTATAAATCCAGATGCGCTGGTCGGAAATCGACACTTCCGCATACGTATCGCCAATCCCGTTTTCGGCCAGGACATGGTAGCCGACGCCGATCGTGCTGTACCCTTCGCCGTAAATATTGTAAGCCTTGACGGTATCCTTGCCGTTTTGAAAGGCGTCCGCAATCCGTTTCGCTTCCGCTTTCGTATCAATCGCCCAGCCGTACGACTGGCCTTTTACGGAAATGACGGAGCCCGCATGCGTTTTGAAACTGAAGTTTTTATGGAGCGTCGATTTCTCCTTGTTCAACGCATCCAGCCGCGACTGGATGCCGGACGGGTCAATTGCTAGTTTCATATCTTTTGAGACGGATGCATTTTGAATTAGTTCACTTGCCTTGAACGGATATTTCTTTTCCTGCAGGATATAGTTGACAGTCTTGTTCGAGAGTTCCTCAAGCTTTTGCTTTTCCTGCTTTACAATTTTGCTGTTTTCGCGGACCGGTTGAAGTTTTACCGGGCGCAAATGAATTTCACTGTTGTATTTTTGTGTGTCATATGCCTTTAACATGGCGGAAATGTCGTATTGATTGCCGTTTTCGCTTTTCGATACACCAATTTTTCCGTCCTTCAGATAAGCCTGTGCATCTTTTGGTGCCTGCAGATGTTGATTTTGCTGTTCCAGTTTTTTGGAAACTTCCTGCTTCAGTGTCACATTGCGGTAGTGATCCGTCCGCCCCGGCATGACCATATAATTTTTCTCTTTAAAAGACGGAATCCATGTGCGCTGGGTTTTGAAAACGCGTTTTACCTTCGCCATATCACCGTCTGTAAAACGGACCTTTGTATCTTTCCCGTCCACCAAAACTTTGTTCCCGACATATACTTTATTTGTTAATGTCATAGACTTTAATTTTTTCATCGCCTGTTCAGTGGTCATGCCGCCGACTTTGACGTTGTTGATTTTGACATGCGGGTTAAAACGGGTAGCCTGGTAATAGCCGGCACCGCCTAAAAGAATGATGACAACTGCCGCAATGATGCCAATAAGAAGACTTTTCTTCCTGGTTATGGCCGATCACCCCAATAAAGTAGTTTATGTTACAAAAAGATTACATCATTTACATATAAGATATATGAATCAGTCCGGTTATACAAGTCATTTATTCCATTTCATCCAACGTTCACAAATCTTTGGGAAGCGCATGACGCCATCCCCTGCTTTTTCCCCCGGAAACAGCGGTGTTTTAGTCTGACATCTCATCTGCCTGCTCCTATAAAAAAGAAAACACAATAAGCGCTTTTGTAATGGCATGCCGTAACCACATCTGCCACCTCCTATAAAAAAGAAAACGCTAATCCGCATGCGGAAAGCGATTTTTCTTCATGATTTCTTCTTCCAGTTTTTTTGCCTGCTTCACCTGCTTTTCATTGATTTTCCGGAAAATGAAAAACACGAGCACCGCAAGCAGCACAAAAAAGGAAAGTGAGATCAACGCCGGGATATAATATTTTTTCTCCTGCGGAAATTGAACAAGAAATCCGATGAGATATGGAAACAATGGCACTTCCCCCTTTTCAACCATTATAACAGCCAGGGGCCGCAAATGAAACGGTTACAGCACCGCATTTTTCATGCGGTGCTGTTGAACAGGTTTCCGAAAAAAGCCGCAGGGCAGGCCGGCATGGTAACTCGCGATTAACGTATGGTGATTTTTTCGATGATGACATCGTGCACCGGTTTATCCTGCAGACCTGTACGGACGCCGGCGATTTCATCGACAACCTCCATGCCTTCCATGACCTGGCCGAATACGGTGTGACGGAAATCAAGCCACGGTGTCCCGCCTTTTTCCATATAAGCTTCTACGACTTCAGCCGGGTAACCCGCCTGTTCCATTTGCCCTTTCATGCTGGGATCAACCGTTTTGCTTTGGACGATGAAAAACTGGCTGCCGTTTGTGTTCGGGCCGCCGTTGGCCATGGACAAGGCACCGCGGAAATTGAAAAGCCGTTCTGAAAATTCGTCTTCGAACGGGGCGCCGTAGATGCTTTCGCCGCCGGTCCCGTTTCCGCTCGGGTCCCCGCCCTGGATCATGAACCCATCGATCACACGGTGGAACGTCAAGCCGTCATAGTAACCGTTTTTGCTGTGCGTGACAAAATTCTCGACCGTTTTCGGCGCAAACGCTGGAAACAGCTTGATCGTGATCGTTCCCATATTGGTCTGCATGTCTGCGACCGTTTCGTTTTCGCGCACGCCCGCTTGAAGTTGCGGATACATGGTTTCGTCTGCCATATGTTTAAAACCTCCATTTGTTTCACTATTCTTGTCTACTTTACTAAAATCCGGGCAAAAAGTCCAAACGTTTTCTTTTGCTTCTTTCCGGCTTTTTCACCATAATGGTAGTAAAAGCGCAAGGGGGAATCAGCTTGGAAGTTGGAGATAAGATTGTGACAACGAAAAAAACCGGGAAATATATTGGAGAAATTACGCAAGTGTTTCCCGACCATTATGTATTTAAGGTACTGGCCGTGTTAAAGCATCCCGCCCAGGGGGATTTGCACCACCCGAATGAAGGGGATGTACCGTTTTTCCATGAGCGGAAAGCTTTGGCCTTCGGAGAACAAGCGAATATCCCGCGGAAAACGGTCAAACCGTACAACGGCGAGATTCCGGATTACGAGGCGTCGCTAAAAACCGCTGTCCGCGAACTGATGGAAAAGCTTGAAAAAGAAGACACACTTTACAGCCGGAAAAGCATCGCCGCGTTAAAAAGTCTGATGAAAGAATACGGCATATCACCCGTTGGATGATTTTTCCAACGGGTTTTGTAATTGCTCTTAAAAAATGGAATTTAATTGCAACAGGGTGACCGATCAATTAAATTACTATATACACCCATTTCAAAACCATTTGTGCTATCGTGCCACCCTCCCGTTTCAAAGCCATCAGCCCTTATTCTTTTTCTAGCTTCTCCTTTATTTCAAGGATCTTTTTTTCGGAAAGACCAGTTGCTTTTTTGATAAAATCGAGGGATGACCCTAGTTTAATGAGGTTTCGTGTGATTTCTATTTTTCCTTCTCGTAGCCCTTCTTGTCTTCCTTCTCGTTTACCTTCTTGTAGTCCTTCTTCCCTTCCTTCTTTTCTTCCTTCTTCTCTTCCTTCTTTTCTTGCTCCTTGCTTTAGTTCATCTTCATACGTTATCATCGTGCCGCCCTCCCAATTCAAAGCCATCAGCCCTTATTCCTTTTCCAACTTCTCCTTTATTTCAAGGATCTTTTTTTCGGAGAGACCTGTTGCTTTTTTGATAGAATCGAGTGGTATCCCAAGTTTAATAAGGTTTCGGGTAATTTCAATTTTTTCTTCTTGTCTCCCTTCTTTTCTCCCTTCTTCTCTTGCTTCTTGTTTTAGTTCATCTTCATACGTTATCATCGTGCCGCCCTCCCAATTTTTGATTTCCTGGTCAAATTCCTTTTGGTAATGACTCAACTTTCGCAGACTGAAACAGGTAGGTATACCTTGATATAATTCGGCAGACCCGCAATCCATTGTTGTAGTTGACTTTTGATCAGTTGTTGAATTTTCTTATTACTTTTATCCAGAGTATCTTCAAGAATCTCGACTAACTGCTGCAATGCAACAGCCCAATCAAGGTCATCTATTTCATCACATAATTCATAAAACATGCCACCTAATGTTCTGTCATCTACACTGCAACGGTTTTGCCATGACAAGACAATATACCTTGCAAACACAATGGTCGTGTGGCTGATAAGCGCGTCATATGAACGACTCTGGAATTCCTTTTGTAGTTTTAATAGGGACTTTGTTGTTTTGAAGAAAACCTCAATATCCCAACGCATCCCGTAAATACGGATGATTTCCTGGTCACTCAGTGTACAGTCTGTACTCAAAATCGCCAACCAGTCGCTTTTCTTGTTGCGGTTGCGAACAAAGACAACTTTAATTGGCACGCCATTGGCCTGCGTTGTATGGATGGAACGCAAGATTCCTTTCTTTCCACTAGTCGGTTTAGCTAGACGATACAATTCATCTAGGCTAACACGCTTACCATCGACAAAATAGCGTTGTTTTAATTTTTTGACCATACCAATTACGTCAAGACCTTGTTCTGTAATCTCCTTGATGAGAGGTTGTTGGGTGAACCACGAATCCATTAGAACATAGGAAGCATCGATACCAGAATTCATCGCCCGGGCAATCATGCCAGGAATCTGTTCTGGTGCCGTTTGTAATGCTTCTTTTCGGCGCTTATAACCGGAGCTGCGTTTATCGATATTTTCGGATATGCCGTTGATCTGGCTCTTTTTCGAACTCAATAATGAGAAGTCAACGGGTAGGAATGTTGCGCCATCAGACCATCCTAATGTCAACATGCGGAATCCTTTGTAAAAACGCATTTTTTGAGATGCATGATCAAAGCAGCGAGCCAGAAGCTCAACGTGTTTGCTTCGGTTCCGGTCATAAGATGAATCATCTAAAATCAATACTTTCGGACGGTCATGACGTGTCAATTTCGAAACTTTTCCAATCACTGAGGCAACCAGTGAAAGGAGGAAACGACGCCAGTTGAACGTTGATTGGTTGAGAAACCGATAAACGGTATCTTTGGCTGGAATGTCTGTAGCTTTCTTACTTTCCAACATCCTGAACCAGTTTTTGTTTTCAAAGATCATACAAAAAATCAATTGAAAAATGTAGGCACAAGAAAAACCAAAGGACTTCGTAATACCGGCGATTCGCAAGTGTTTCAACATATTCAACTCTTTAAATGTTGATTTTATTTCATTTGGTAGTTGATTATTCAGGCTGTTTTTCGCTATCATAGTAGGAGACACCTCTTCTATTTGGTAGTGATTTTCGATAAATCAACTATACCAAAAGTAGAGGTGTTTTTTCATATATTAATTTTACTGTCAAGTGCTGTATCTGAGACGTAATAGACATTAGCCAGCACTGAATTTATTATGATTTTCTAGGTGCGAAAGTTGAGTAATGACTTTCGAGTTTTATCATGTGGTCCATGAAAATGAAAAGTGTCAGTAAATCCTTTTTATCGAGCTGCAAGCGATCTTTCATAACAGTTAAAACCCGGAGCAACTGCTTTTTCAATTCTAATTTGGTTGGCTGTGCAGCTGTTTTTCCATACAGGGCTTTTTTTGCCGCAAGGATTACAAAAGCAAATGGATTAGTCGATTGCAACAATTCATTTTCATCTTGTTCCGCTATTTTATACACATTGTATTCATAACTCAATTTTGTCCCGAAAAAGTTGTGTTCATAACGAGGTGGGGTATACGTTTCGGAGTAATCTTCGGTGTAAATCACAAGCGCAAATATCTTTTTATCATACGCATCAAAAATCCGGTAGAAGTATTGAAACATTCTTTCTGCAAAACCAGTATCTTTCCACCCCTGCACTTCGATATGGACAAGTATCCACTGTTCGCTACCATCTTTCAAATACACTTTAAAAAGCCCGTCTGCTTCCCGGTCACGGCTTTTGCCGTCCGGATTCAGCTTTTGGAACTCCTTATCCAGGTCGTCAGGTAGCTTGTCCCAATCAATCATCTCATACAAGCCTGGTGAAAAAAACGCAACAAAATCTTCAAACAGCGAATGAATAACCCGCTTCCAATGACGGTCATATTCATTGCGCCCAGTCCGCTTATCCATCCCATTCCCCCTTTTCAAGTATTAAAACTATTCCGTTTTTATTATACAACATTTTTGAAATGAAGGGAACACCAATTCGACAAAAATGTTGATTTCAAAATTTTTCGTCTTTTGATCCGAAACGTAGATGGGTGTGAAAACGCCGACTATATTTCAGATGTCTCCGCTGATGTCCGTGAAAGTAGACCAATACCCTGCAAACGCCACAGATTCTATAAATCAACCGTTCTTGATATCCGCTACAAACCTGCCGCCGACCAGCCCCTCCTGATAACCGGTTTTTTCCTTATCGCATTTCATCTGCAAGCGCCAGCAACTCGAGCCCACAATAACGTCCCCATCGATCACAACGCGACTATTATGAATTGAAAAAACAGATTTTCCACCTTTCCACATATGAAGATATACCTGAGCGGACTTGCTGAAAAATCACTTTTTTGCTTCATCTTCTTCCCGACTTTTTGGCAGGCCGCGTTTTTTTCCATGAGGGCTAAAATCTCTCCTAAAGCAGCGGCATATCATAGCTTGGCCGGAACAGTTTGTAGATGGAAACCAATCTTTTCCAAAATGGGATTTACGTTTCAAACATATAATAGATGTGCAGGCGTCCTATACGAGAGTGCGTTTCAAGCATACGATACAAGGGGAAAATTCTCTGTCAAAAAACGGACACTTTTTTACAAGCCGGTTTTGTTGAAGTTTCGGTGATAAGTTTTATAATAATATTTAGTTCAACGAAATATTTACTCCGTATACTTTTGTTTTCATTGCGCAAGGAGGCGATTTTCTCATCTAATGAGCCAGGAAAAACGCAATTTGTATATTATGTTTGTCTGTAACTTTTTAGTGGGTGCAAGCTTAACGATGATCGTTCCATTTTTATCGCTATATATTCAAACATTCGGCCATTTCAGCGATAACTATGTCCAGCGCTGGGCCGGATATATTTTTGGCGTGACCTTTTTGGTTGCTTTTTTTATGTCGCCAATCTGGGGACGTATCGGCGACAAATACGGCTTTAAACCGACGCTTATTATTACCGGGTTCGGTATCGCCGCGAGTCTGTTTTTTATGGGGCTTGCAAACAATGTCGCCACTTTATTTACGACCCGGATTTTCATGGGGATCGTGACCGGGTTTATCCCGACTTCTATGGCGCTCATTTCAAAGCAGACCTCTAAGGAAGAAGCCGGCAAGGTGCTCGGCACTTTGCAAATGGGAAATGTTTCCGGAAACTTATTTGGGCCGCTGATTGGCGGGTCGATTGCAGACAATTTTGGTTTTAAATACACTTTTATGATTACAGCCGTTGCCATTTCGATTGCCGCACTTGGCGTTGTTTTCGGCATTAAAGAAAAACGTTCCGATCCGGCCCGGCGAAAAGAGAAACCCGTTTCTCCCCTTGCTGTTATAAAACAAATTGTCAGCCGCCGGATTTTGATTACCGTCATGGTGATTGCGCTTTTGATCCAAATGGCGAACTTCTGCGTCCAGCCGCTATTGGCGCTGTATGTCAGCCATTTGACAAGTTCCGGCAATATTGCGTTCCTATCCGGGCTTGCTTTTTCCGCCACCGGGTTCGGCAACCTGCTTTTGACAAGGCAGTGGGGCATGCTCGGCGACAAATACGGGCATGCAAGGATTCTCTTGATTTTGCTTGTGCTTGCCTGTGCCTTCATGGTGCCGCAAGCACTCGTAAGCCATTTATGGCAACTGATTATTTTACGGTTCCTGTTTGGCATGGTGATCGGCGGAATGAACCCGAGCATTGTGGCGTTTATTCGTCTCGAAGCGCCGCTCAGCATGCAAGGTGAAGTGCTCGGTTATAACCAAAGTTTCCGGTTTCTCGGGAATGTAACAGGGCCGCTGATTGGCGGTTACGTATCCGTGATCTCCGGCATTTCATCTGTGTTTTATGTAACCGGGGTTTTGTTCCTGTTCGCATTTGCGCTCCTTCTTTACAGTGTAAAATCAGAACAGCGCCGCACCGTCCGGGAAAGCTAAAACGGCAAGATACCCTTTTGATGGTATCTTGCCGTTTTTTTATTTTTCCTTGCCAGGTCGCGAAACTTTTAGCTTTTTTTTGGCACGACCGCAATGGTACAGCGCGACAGGCAAATTAAGTTTTCGTCTTCGTCTTTGATTTTGATTTCCCAAACCTGGGTGCTTTTGCCCCGGTGCACGGCCTCGGCAACTGCGGTTACGGTGCCGTTTCGTTTTGAGCGGATATGGTTGGCATTGATTTCAAGTCCGAAACAGACTTCTTTTTCTAAATCGATCAGCATCGCAGCCCCGAGGCTTGCTGCGGTTTCCGCGAGTGCAACGGATGCCCCGCCGTGCAGGTATCCGAGCGGCTGTATCGTTTTTTCATTCACAGGCATGGTCGCCACTACTTTCCCGGGCTCCATTTGGACAAGTTTTATGCCCAGCGCGCCGATCATTGTATGTTCCAATTCCATCTCTTTCCCCCCGGTTCGGATTGTCCATACATCTTTCAAGCCTTTCTTTCATACGATGTAAAAAATGATGATCCCCGCCTGAGAAAGAAGGTGAGAATATTGTACTACAATCCGTATTATGTTGTTCCTTCCTTTCCATACTATTCCATGCCTTACCGCCAATATCCTGCCGTCCACCCGAAAAAATTTATGGATTCGGCCATGCGCACGCACGCGCTCTTGGCAGATGCACAGCTTTTGCTTAACCGCATTTCCCGCTCTACGGCTTTTGCCGGGCAACTGATGTCTGCTGCACAAAAATCAGATTCGACCGATGTCGGTCGCATGCTGACGGGTACCGGTATCCAGCATATACCGCGCGTGTTTTATACACCGGACGGCCTTGTATTGCAGTTTGTCCACCAGGCCGCGGGCAACCAGGAACCTTGCTGTGAGCTCCGGATGAAAATGCGCTGGTCATAACTTGCGGCTTGTCCATAGCTCTGGGATCCTGCCCCCCGAATTGTTTTTTATAAGCTGTATGAAGGACGAAACCAAAGACGCGGCTCTCTGATTTGTCCTTCATCGGCTGTATGAAAGACAAAATCAATGGCTCCGTGCTCCGAATTGTCCTTCATCAATCCGATGAAAGACAAATTTCAAATCCCAGAACGGCGAAATGTCCTTCATAGACTGAATGAAGGACAAAATCAATGGATCCGTACCCAGAATTGTCCTTCATAAGCTGTATGAAAGACAAAATCAATGGCTCCATACCACGATTTGTCCTGCATCAACCCGATGAAAGACAAATTTCAGATCCCAGGACGGCGAAATGTCTTTCATAAACTGAATGAAGGACAAAATCAAGGACTCCTTACCCCAAATTGTCCTTCATAAGCTGTATGAAAGACAAAAACAAAGGCTCCGTGCTCCGAATTGTCCTTCATCAACCCGATGAAGGACAAATTTCAAAACCCAGAACGGCGAAATGTCTTTCATAAACTGAATGAAGGATAAAATCAAGGACTCCTTACCCCAAATTGTCCTTCATCGTTTGTATGAAAGACAAAAACGTGGGCGCCGCTCCCCAAATTGTCCTTCATGTTTTATCATTTGAAGCCGTTCCAACAAAATCCTTGTTTCGGAACTTCTTGCAACCAAAGGAGCCGGGTATCTTTCCGAAAAAATAACCCCCGCTTGAGAAGCGAGGGTTATTTTTAATAATACGGGAATGGCGGATATCCCCCGTACGGAACCGGTGGATATGGCACCGGAGGGTATGGAAAATACGGGCGCGGCCTTACCAGTGCGCCGCCAAGCAAACCGCCGAGAAAACCACCCAGAAGCGGTCCTGCGAAAAACGGGGAACGTGCCGGGTAATGCGCATGCGGATACATCAAATGACCTCCTCTCCTTCTATTTTTAGTGTATGCATCCCGGCACTACCGGATTGGGCGTTACGCAGACGCTGACTTTTGCTGGCTCTTTTTTTTGCGCCTCTCTTTCCACAAAATCAGAAGAAGCGTTATCATCGGAAAAACCACTTGCATAGGGAGGTGAAGCAGAACAGGCACCACTTTGATGCCCTCATCAATATGTTCCGCATACGTTGACGCAATCATCACCGATGCGCACAACATGATCAGGCCGAGCGGATAAACTGTTCTCTTATAGCTGCTCACATGAAACAGCTCCGTAAACATTATGCAAGCCGCATATAAGAAAATCCCTACTTTAAAAAAGCCGCCAACGATTAAAGCCAACATAAAAAATACATCCAACCGCTCCAGAAAATGGGCGATTTGAATTTCCTGGATGGTCGTAAGCAGCGGAAACGGGGAACGCATCATTACATCCACGCCAAGTACACAGGTATTGATCAGCATCGAGATCGCCAAATTTGTACCGCTTAACCACATGGCGGACAGCCCGGCTACCTTTACACCCTTTATCTTGTCTACAAGCGGAAAAATGGACAAAAACGCAATCGTTTCGCCGAAAGGAATATAAATCGTCTCTGTCGCCATTGTTTTCATAATAGGCATGGGTCCGTTTTCCAGTATGGGTTTCAAATAATTAACGTTAATGAGCCCCAATGAAGTAATCAATACGAAACTCGTAATTGCCAAAAAATAAATAAAGATGAAAAAGATCTCCCCGGTTCTGGCCATCACTTCCATTCCTTTTTTCACTGCATACATGACGCAAAAAGCCATGATCACTGTGATAATAAATCGCGGTGTTTCCGGATAAGCCGATATAATCAGCATTTCTCCAAAGTCGCGCAGCACCCTGGCAGAAAGATACAAAAAGTAAATGCCCATGGCAAAGCCGAAAAACCAGCCAATGACTTTTCCGTAAATCGCCCGCAACCATTCGACCGGCGAAATGCCAGGATAGAAGGAAAATATTTTGTAATAAACGTAAAACAAGAAAAACCCAACGCTCAAGCCGCTTAAAACCGCAAGCCATGCATCCTGCTTTGCGTCCTTTCCGATCCCCAGCAAAAGGGCACTGCCTAGTTCAAACATACAAATTAACACAAATAATTGGTATGAGGAAATCTTCGCCTTTTCCATATATCACCAGGCCCTATTATTTTAAATTTGAAAGGAATGGATTTGTCCGTAGTTCAGAATTGGCGATGACGACATCTGCATGTACTTTCACTTTTAAATGGGCAAAACCATTTTCATTCCAATGATGCTTTAAACTGTGCCACTCTTTCGGGTACTGGCGGTAAATCATTTCCCCGAAGCCGAACACATCACATTGCTCGCGCTGCATATGTCGGATGCCTTTGTTGATTTGCTGCTCCACATTTTTTTCGTATGCTTTTTCAATCCGGACCATTTCCTTGGAATCCATTACATCAAGCGGCACATCGACTTCTTGTAGCTGACCTGCAAGGCGAATGTGAATATGCATTTCCGGCTTCCCGTTTTTCATAACCGGTTTCATTCCGATAATCGTTTTTCTTACCCGCAGCCCGAGCGCATTTGGATGATGAGCCCAGTCTATTTCTAGCGAAGACATCTTTGTTTTTTTCAATAGCCATGTAATCGTACGGGCATCCTGTCCGCCTACCCAATCAATCAATTTTCCATGTTTTAAGATCCCGATCCCTCCGCTCGTTAAGTATGCGTCCAGTTTTGTTTGATTCTGGCTGTCCTGCTTCCCTCCTTTTTTCGGATCCCCTATCAGCTTGAAGCTTCCCACTACCGCTTCTTTTCCTTCCGTTGTAAAGTCATATAAGATATCGGAAACATCTGTTTTTATTCGCCCACCGACATTTTCTTCCGCATCTTCCAATGTTTTATTGATTTTATTGGTCGGAATACGGTCAATCGGCGTCAGCACCTGAAGGATATCTTCCGCCTTACCTTTGCGGGCAATCAGAACGGAAGCAGTATTGCGGAATTCTTTATGCCTGTCAAAAGTATCAATAACCGGATAGATGCCATTTTCCGCCAAGTTTCTGCCAATCAAGAGAACGTTTGTATGAGAAAAATATAGTCTCCTGGAAATTTCCTGGTCTGAAGCGAGAATGGCTTCCTCAATCGTTTTGCCTTCCGTCTGATAGATGGTAACAGGAGGACCCTGCCCGCCGCCGATTTGCATGCCGCTTGGAATGTTTAAGTAATTAACAATTTGATAGGTCAGCAAATAATGCCCGTTCTCAAGCTGGTCAATGCCAATGGTGCTTACAAAGGCAATATCCGTTAACTCTTTATGGCTCCAGCAGCCTGTCAGCAAAAAAGAAGCCATAAAAAGGGCAACGGCCGTTTTCCATCGACTGCTCATCATGGTTGCTCCCCATTCGCAGCATTTTTTTGTTTCGGCGGCATTGGCTTTTGATTTTCTGCCTGGCGGACGATATTTTTCTGGCTGAAGAGACGCGGCCTGGCTCTCATCGACCACATTGGCACGCGGATCACCGTATCACCGGAGTTGGAACGAATGAAAGGGGCAATCGGCGCCGTGTATGGCACGCCGAAAGACCGCAAGCTGGTCAAATGGACAACAAGCGCAATCATCCCAATAATGATGCCGTAAAAACCGAAAGTAGCCGCCAGAAGCATAAAAACAAAACGATACAATCTGGCTGAAACAGCAATGAAATAAGAAGGGGTAGAAAAACTGGCGATGGCCGTGATAGATACCACAATGACCATTGCGGGAGAAACAAGCCCGGCCTGCACTGCCGCTTGCCCGATGACAAGCGCCCCGACAATCGAGACGGTCTGGCCGATCGGACGCGGCAGACGAAGTCCGGCTTCCCGGAGGATTTCAAATACAATCTCCATCCCAATTGCCTCGACAACAGCCGGGAAAGGAATCGTCTCCCGCTGCGCCGCGAGCGTGAAAACAAGCTGTGTTGGGATAAGTTCCTGATGATAGGTTGTCACGGCGACATAGACAGCAGGCCCAACAAGTGAGATTAAGTAGCTGAGCACCCGCAAAAAGCGGAGCGCTGTCGCAATGTCAAACCGTGTATAATAGTCATCTGCCGACTGGAAAAATTGGATAAAAACAGCAGGTGCGAGCAAAACGAACGGCGTGCCGTCCACAATGATGGCGAAACGGCCTTCCAATAAATTGGCCGCCACCACATCCGGCCTTTCCGAATGGTACATTGTCGGGAAAATGGTATACGTTCTATCTTCAATGAGCTGTTCAATATATCCCGATTCCAGAATGGCATCGATTTTAATCGTGTTTAACCGTTTACGGGCTTCTTCAAGGATTTTATCGTTTACAATTCCTTTTATGTACATGAGCGCAACATCGGTCTGAGTCACTTCCCCGATTTTAAAGTTCTCAATCCACAAATTCGGGTCTTTAATCCGTTTGCGGATCAATGAGGTGTTCACACGTAAAGATTCAGTAAAGCCTTCACGCGGGCCGCGTACAGTTACTTCGGTTAAAGGCTCTTCAATCGCCCGCTGTTTCCCGCCCCTTGTGCTGATGCTTATTCCGCCGTATACGCCGTCAATCAGTAAAATGGTCTCTCCGCTCAACAGCTCCGCAAACAAGTCATTCCAATTCATGACCTTTTTTACGCCGCCAATTTTAATGACATGCTTTATGATGCTGTCGAGTATATTTTCACCGTCCAAATACCCGTCGATTTCCGGATTACCCATCAAGATTTCAAGCAGGTTTTCATTGATCATTTTCGGATCATCCAGGCCATCAACGGATATAACGGCAGCCGGTAAATCATTGCCACTTCCAAGCATGATTTCATGAATCACAATATCAGAACTGTTCCCGGTTGTTTTTTTCAACTGTTGGATGCGCGTTTTTAAATCGGTGCCCATGGTCAAACACGGGATATCCGTTACAGTCCCGCTCGTATCATTCCCGCGCACAGGTGTTTTCTGCACATCCCCGCTTTTCTTTGCACTTTTGTTTTTATTTTTTGCAGCGCTTCTCTGTTTTTTCCACCAATATGGCATACCGATCCTCCTTTTCGCCCGTGCATGACTGTTTGCAACGGAGCACAAACTACTGATGAAGATATCTTGTTGTTAGTATGTTTCGATTCGAAAAAAATATGAAAGGAATTAGCATGCATGAAAATCGCTTTCCTGACCGGGATTGTCGCACTGGTCCTCTATGTCTTCATCGCTGGCATTGATTTTTATATGACGAGGGACCTTATTAGCTCTATCTACCATCCGATCGGTACCTTCGATACTTTTTATCCTATTGAAAAAGGCGTGCTGATGTTATGCATCATGGCGCTCATATTTAAAATCACAATCGGTGTGTTGAAACAGAAAGAACGGCTGCAAAAATGAAGAATCGAGTAGGAGGCTAATCATGATTCATTAGCCTCCTACTCGATTTTAATCCTGTTCTGCCATCTTCTCAGCCAGCACGGCCAGTGTCCGTACCATTACACCGGTTGCGCCGGCCGGGCCAAGATCGGTTTCTTTCCCTGTTAAGGCGGTTCCTGACATTTCCAGATGGACCCACGGGGTGTCTTCCGCAAACGCCCCGATAAAAGCCCCGTTTTCGATCACGCGGCCTTCGCTGCCCGGCCAACCGTTCAAATCGGCAATTTTGCTGCTTCGTACGTTCTCTATGTCCGCTTCCGTTACAGGGAAGCGCCAGATGAATTCGCCTGCTTCCTTTGCAGATTCCAGTACTCGTTCAAAAAAAGTATCGCAATTGGCAACAGCGCCCGTTTTATCACGGCCGAGCGCCGAGACCACGTCCATTGTCAAGGTGGCAACATCCACAATTTGACTTGCACCATATTGTTTCGCATACGTTACGGCATCTGCAAGCATCAGCAACCCACTGGCACCGTTATCCCGCACTTCAATCGTTTTGCCATTCATGCTCGTGATGACAGTGCCCGTTTCAACAGGCATTTTACCCTGTCCATCGTTTGCAGGAACGCCCCCTGTGGTACCGTTTATGCGATTACCGGTTACGGGAAGTACCGCCACCACGTTTTTTGCCGGTTTCCGTTCCCCGACCACTTCCATGGCACCCAGAATAGCTGCTGCCCCTGCCATGCCTACATTTGCACCGGGTGTGCAACCATCGATCACGGCGCCGGTTCCGACAAGTGCAAGCACATTGCCCCATTCTCGTTCGCCCGCATATCTCAGCACGATCATGTTCGGCGGCTCTTTTGATTCCCCGGCCGCAGCCAAAATCGCCCCCATTCCAAGCTTTTCCATCTCCGTTTTTTTAAGGATTTCCACTTCAAAAGCGTATTTTTCAGCAAGTGATGCGGCGTATTCCGCGAGACGGACCGGTGTCCAAATATTCACCGGCGTATTGACAAGCGTTCGTGCCGTATTCACGCCTTTGCCAAAAACGTACCCACGGTGCAGGGCAGTGCCCACTGTTTCCCCGGGGAGATCGGTATTACGGTATGTACCCGTTTGAAGACTGGCGTTTTTAACCGGCCGGCCTTTTGCTTTTCCGGCGGCACCAGCATGTCCAATGTTCTCCGGTCGGATCTCTGCTTCCCCAGCGACATTAACATGCTCTGCGTTTCCCGGCCGGCCTTTTGCTTTCCTGGGGGCATTAACATGCTTGGCATTTCCCAGCCGGCCTTCTGTTTTTCTGGCAGCACTCGCTTGTTCGGCGTTCCTCAACCTGCCTTCTGCTTTCCCGGCAGCACCCCAATGAGGATTGGCGTTTTGAATCGGTTGTGCACCTGCTTTTCCGTTGACACGAACGTGTTCGGCGTTTTCCAGTCGGGCCTCGGCTTTTCCGTTGGTACTAACATGTTCGACGTTTTCCGGTCTCCCGGGGCCACTAACATGATCTGCGTTTTCCAGTTGGGTTTCAGCCTTCCCGGCAACCCTGGAATGAACATTTGTGACGTTTTCCACCGGTTCCGGTTTTTTCCCGGCAGCCCGGATGTAAACCGCTACTTTTTCGAGCTGCACTTCCGGAATATTCGGCTGTCTTTTGTAACCGGCAAACTGGTATGCGGCCATGGGAGCGGCTTCACCGAGCAACTGCGCGGCTTCCTCCCCGTTGATTGTGCCGGCGCAAAACGTATCGAGAAAAACCGCTGCCGTAGCCCATCTCATTTTCAGGATGTGTTTCACTGCTTTTCCAAACATCCTTTTCAAATGTTCTTTTCTGATTTTTTTCGGGTTGCCAAGCCCGATAAACAAAAGCCGTTTTACAGGCAGTTTTCCGAGGGTATGAATGACAGAAAGGCTGCCGGCGTGCGCGGATAGATCGCCGGATTTTACCAGTTCCGTCAGTTCCCCGTCGAAACGGTTGTCGAGTTTTTCCAGCAAGCCGTCAAACTTTTTTGGAACTTGCTGCAAGCCGATTACAAGGCAGTCTTCCCGGCATTCAAACGGATCCCCTGTACAAATTTCAAACATACAACCACCTCTGTTCCATTATAGCCGTCCGCTTGAAAAAAACGCACAAAAAAAAGCGCAACCGGCATTTTGCGCTATTCTTCCGTTTCCGGTCTAATATATTGCTGCCGGAACACTTGCATCGTTTTGTTTTCGTTCAGTTCAGCCAGTTCCTTTTCAGTCAGGGACCCGTCCCCCATTTTAATAATATACACATCAAGCGTCTGTTTTCCCCATTTCTTGTAAACATCCGAAACCGTTTCAAAATACAGATCGAGCCGGTTCCCTTTTATGGCGGATCCTGTATCGGCCACAACACCGAAATCGTAGCCTGGGATATAAAGGACCGTCCCGATTGGAAAAATGGATGTATCGGCAGCAATCGTTGAATATAAATCCCGTTTCACTTTCACCCCGGAATAGGTGATGCCGTAGCCGGGATGGTCGGGACTTTTCCCGGTCGATTCGGCCCCTGCCGTATACCCCGTTGCTGTCACTTTCTTTTTCGGGTAATTGCTCCAGTCATAGGCATCAAGGGATGGCTGCGGCTGGCTCGCGGCAATGGCGGCCAATCCTTTTTCCAATGCCCGGGCAGGTGCCGCTTTTGCAGCTGCTGCTTTTATCCCCGAAATGGCCTGGAAAGTGGAAATCATTGCCCATATGAACAAAATGGCCATCAATAAGCGGATCATCCATTTTTTCATGTTCAATTGGTTTCACTCCTCTTAGGGCTATTGTTTCCCATGCCGTTACAAAATATGCGGGCATATTGGCAAAAAAACGACTGATCCGCCTGCCATTTTTTCGCGACAACTTATTCCGCCCACTCTCTGTTCTGAAAATGGCTCTTCCAAAAAGCGCTGGTTGATGTGCATTTTTTAAACGCTTTATCCGGGAATATTTGTGCCGGCTTTTGCCGGTCCGCCTCCAATTTGAAGGCAAAAAAAAGCTGCCCTCAAGGCAGTTTTAAAACATCCGGTATCCGTTTTTCCGGAGCGCTTTTATCGCAACACCAGCCAAAAGTGCCCCCGCAAGGCCGCTCGATAACACGAGGGCATCAGATAAATGGATGGAGCTAAGATGCTCCCCAAGTTGCCGGAAAGCCGTCCCGGGATCGGTAAAATACCGGGAAAAAGCGATCCGGTCAATCATCGAAAGCGCAATGACCGGGTAAATAAAACAGAGAATCCAGGTCATCCGCAAAAGCATATTGGCAATAAAACCGATACCGAAAAACAAAACAAGAAAAAGGACCATCGAAATAATCAATACCGGTATACTCATAAGCCCCTCCGCATCCCCGTTGTACATCCAGTTTACTGAAAAAACCGAATTTCGTCAAAAGTAACGCGATAATATTTTTGCTATATAAAATTAAATTTTCCTTTCTTTAAAACAAGCCTCGTGCCGCCGATCATAAACAGGGCACGGTCATCCACGACTTTTTTCATAACAGAAGCAGAAGTGCCTTTCAGCTTTTTGCCAAACACAATGCCGATCGCATTGTCTTCCCCAAGGGAGCAGACGGTGCCTTTGTCATTAAAAGTGAAAGCTTCCAGGCTTTCTTCACCGTGGATCTTTTTCAGGAGGTTCCGTGCGCATACTTCCCCATGCTGCATCGCCATCTGCGCTGTCGGCGGGTACGGGCGGTTTGTGTCCTTATTGATGATCAGCGCACAGTCCCCAATTACAAAAACATTTTCATGCCCCGGAACGGTCAAATCCGGTTTGACTTTCACCCGGCCGCGCACCGTTTCAAACCCGGACGCATCAATCACGCTATTCCCGCGCACACCCGCGGACCAGATGACGGTGCCAGACTTGATTTCGTACGGCTCTCCGCCTTTTTTGCAGGCCCATACCCCGTCTTTTGTTGCTTTTTTAACCGCCGTACCAATATGGAACTCGACACCTTTGCTTTCCAAATACGAAAGGGCATAATCGACAAGTTCGCGGTCAAATTGCGGGAGGACGACAGGATTGGATTCAATCGAAACGATCCGCACTTTATCCCGCTGGATCCCGTATTCTTTGCAAAGCGCCGGAATCCGGTTCACCAGTTCGCCAAGAAACTCGATGCCGGTAAAACCCGCACCGCCGACTACAATGGTGAGACGGTTGTCATCTTTATCGAGTTCCCTTCGATAGGCATCGAACTGGCGCTCAATATGTTCCCGTATTTTTTGGGCAGCGCTTACATCTGTAATCGAAAAAGTATGCTCTTTCAAGCCTTCGATTCCGAATGTTTCCGCGTTGGATCCAAGTGCAATGACGAGATAATCATATGGTAACACTTCCCCGCCTTTTAACTCAACTGTGTTCGCGTCTTTTTTTATCCGCTTGACTTCCGCCTGCTTAAATTGCACTTTATTCTTATTTAAGACGTTTTGAATCGGGTAGTGGACCCGGTCATGGTGCAATGTGCCGGCGGAAGCTTCATGAAGCCATGTTGTTTCGTAATGGTAATCATTTTTGTTCACAAGTGTGATGTCCGCTTCCCCTTTTACAAGCTGTTTTTGCAGCCGCGTCACGGTCATGAGCCCGCCGTAGCCGGCACCTAGTATCACCACTTTCGGTTTCTCCATTTTTCTCACTTCCATCTCTTTATTTTGGACAGGCCGGTGCCTGTATGACAACATCATCCATTATTTGTGATTTTATTCACGATAATTGACACGTCAAATTTGTCACATGATTTCCATCAAATTGTCACAAAAAATACATATTCTCCACTTCAATCATATGCTTTTTACCCGCTATTTTCAATTGAAAACTGTACTAAAATAATAATAAAAATATTCTAATATATCACATCGCACCACGAAATTTTTCCGGACGCATGAATACCTACCTCCTTGCCTCATAGAGTTTTTTTGCCTGTGCGCCTGTCCCAAAATGTGCTATGATGAAGGAGAATGAAGCGTATTGGAGGGGTTTCGTTGAAGGAAGATCAAACCGTTTATGATATAACCGTTATCGGGGGCGGGCCGACCGGCTTGTTTACAGCATTTTACGCCGGATTACGGAAAATGTCCGTAAAAATCATTGAAAGCCTGCCACAGCTTGGCGGGCAGCTGGCTGCGCTTTACCCTGAAAAGTATATATACGATGTCGCCGGTTTTCCGAAAGTGAAGGCGGCTGATCTTGTAAATCAATTAGAAGAGCAGGCCTCCATGTTCCAGCCGGTGATCTGCACGGGCCAGTCCGCAGAAAAGCTTGAAAAGAATGAAGACGGCATTTTTACGCTAACAACTGATAAAGAAATCCACCATTCCAAAGCGGTCATCATCACTGCCGGTGTTGGTGCATTCCAGCCGCGCCGCCTCGAAGTTGAAAATGCTGCACAATACGAAGGAAAGAATCTGTTTTATTTTGTGAATGATATGGACCAGTTTGCCGGCAAAAGTGTTGCCATCCTTGGCGGCGGCGATTCCGCGGTTGACTGGGCGCTTATGCTGGAACCGGTTGCCGAAAAAGTGACGCTCATCCACCGCCGGGACAAATTTCGTGCCCATGAACGTACGGTGGAACAATTGAAGCAATCGCGCGTTGAGATTAAAACACCGTTTGTCGCGAGCGAAGTGATGGGTGATGGGGAAAATATCTCCCGGCTTATGATTGAAGAAGTAAAAGGCGATGCGAAAGAAGCGCTTGATATTGATGCCCTTATCTGCAATTATGGCTTTATTTCGTCACTCGGCTCGATTAAAAACTGGGGCCTTGAGATTCAAAAAAATTCCATTGTCGTCAACTCCAAAATGGAAACAAATATCCCAGGCGTTTACGCAGCCGGCGATGTTTGCACGTTTGAAGGTAAAGTGAAGTTAATCGTAACGGGGTTCGGGGAAGCCACCACAGCGGTCAGCAACGCGAAAACGTATCTTGACCCGAAAGCCCGCGTCCAGCCGATGCACAGCACTTCGCTGTTTGAATAAGGAAAAATCAAAATCCCGGATGGCTGCCCAACCGGGATTTTTGATTAAATATTGCTCTTATCGCCGCTCCGGACCCATTTCAGGACGGGGGCATTTTTTTGTTTCAGTTCTTTTTTGTTCTCCCATGCACTGCTTTCTGATCCATCCGCTTTGGCGTCTGCCGCATCATCCACGAGCCATTTTTTTGAATTCTTGTCATATTTAAGCGTATATTTGCGGAGGGTCTTGTAGGAATAGTCCTCATAATTTTTTTCTCCCGTATATTTGATCTTTTCGTTATAGGAAACGAGTGCTTCAATTTCCGCTTTCCAGTCTGCATCAAAATGGTTGATGCTCAGTTCATCCATATTTACGACGGAACCCAAATACTGGGAAGTCACTTCTTTACATAATCTTTAATGGCTTCAAACTGCGCCTGTTCAAGTGAAAAGTCTTCCTTAAAAGAATCGGTCGCGTTTGAAAGCTTATTGGCATCCAGTCCGGAAGTCGTATATACGCTTAGATCCTCGTTGAACTTGCGGATCGCCTCCAAAATCCCTTTTTGTACGTTTTCGCTTTTTTGGGCAAGGCGGCTGTCATCAACAATCATGCTGACTTCGGAATTTCCCCATAAATCCTTTTTCTCTTTTTGGAAAAAGGTTCCCAAACTGTTTTTTACCGTTACATTCGTTTGGTAAGTTCCGGGCAAAAGTGGGCCGTAAGTATGACTTTCTTTTTTTTCCGGAACTTTCATATTTCCGATTGACACATTAAGCTGGTCGTTGTCGCTTTGCCCGGTCACTTTTAAGTGGACGGTCTTCACTTTCAGCTTATAGTCGGGGAAAAATCCCCATTTCTTTCCGTCTTGAACGAGGCTGATCTGCTGGTTCGTTTCCGCGTAATTTTCGTCCTTTATTTGGTTATGAATGCCATCTCTTATCACCTGATAACTGTTTGCATTGGTTTTTAAATACCGGATCATGGCCTGAAGGGAAGTATTGTTCACCAATGCATTCGGATTGTCGGCAACAATCAGCCCTTCCAGCTGCTTCGTATCCTTTGTTTTGACCGCATTCTCGAACTTTTCCAGTACCCGGTCAGGTTTTGAAGCCTGGGAGAGCGCGATCCATATAACCGCAAGTACAACAATCACGGCTGCAGCTATGGCAATCAGCCATTTATGTTTCGTGAGTTGCGCCATAGGTTAATACACCTCTCCGCCTGCAAAAGCTTCTTCCAGCTCATTTGTATAGTCATTCTCCTGCCAAACCGTCCATTTTCCGTCTTTTTTCACCATGGAAACTTCTGCCGGGTCTTCAGCTTCTTTTGGTTCCATGGAACTGACAATGGAATCGAATTTGGAGAGGGCATATTTTTTTGCTTTTTCTGAATCGTAATTTTCGCTGTTATCCAAATATTCATCTGCATATTTTTCCACTTTTTCAGAAATATCGTCCATAGAAATGGTGGAATAGGTCAACTTTACGACCGCTTTATTTTTGTAGCTCGCAACGGCTTCCGCATCCAGTTTCGCTTTTTCGGCAGCGGCCGATTTGTAGGCTTCATAATACTTTTTCATATCTGCATCTGATATATCATCGGTAATATTGTCGTTAAAGGCTTTTTTAAAGGTTTTATACGCATCTGTCTGGACAGCTTCCTTATTCTCTGAAACATATTTTTCATAATCGGCATTGTCCTTGTTTAAATAAATGGTGTCTATATATGCCTTTAACGCTTTTGCCTGGTCCTGCAGGGAATCGTACGATTTACTGTATTTTTTGGTATCCAGCGCAAGTTTCAACTCGTCACTGTCATCCCCGCTTTTTTCCGTAAACGGCTGGATGCCCAATGTATATGTTTTGCCTTTTTTTACTTTTACCAGTACGGTCATCTTTTTTTGTATTGCCCGCCCCGATACTGCCGCCGCGTGAAGTGCCCATATCGAGCCGGGTGCTGTATATGTCGTCTTCTATGTTCACTTCTTCGTTGCCATCGTATAATTTAATATTGCTATATGGAGAGATATGGACCGTATCCGAAGACACATTTTTGATCTTTAAGTCAACGGCCAGGAGGTCTTTCTCACCGTCTTCCGAAACATCCGCATCGTCATCCTTCAACAGGGCATAGGACGCGTCTGTAATTGAAGCTTCAATTAACTTGTTTTTATTGGAAGATCCCCCTTCCGCTTCTGCTTTTTTATCTGATTTCCCGCAAGCAGCCAATCCCCATACCAATGCCAGAACAACAAGCAGCACATGCCATTTTTTCACTGCAGTTTCCCCTTTCCAATCTTCATTCTGCAGCTGATAAATCGCAGAATTTCCTTAACTTTTTATCGAACCCGGGGTACGGTTTTTTTATGTATAATGCGGGTAAAGGAATACATAACGCAGCTTCCCCCTCGACATTCCTTTCTCCCCCATTATGCAAGGACCAAGTTCCCTTCCCCTTTTTCCGAAAAATCCGGGCAAATGAGCAGCTAAGGTATATCTACCCTTTTTTCCATGAATAAACATATTTACGAAAAAGTATTTTATTTTTAATGACTTTGTAAAAAGTTGTGGCTTTTTAGCGCAAGGAAGGCGTTTATAAATGCGGATGTACAAACAGCGAAGGAAATTGGCGTGCCCGGACAGGAAGAAAACCGGAAGACAGGCGCTGGCTGGATTTTTTGAAAAGATTTTTGTGAGGCTTGCGAATGAAAGGGACTTTGCCAAAAAGGAGCTTAAATCAATTCAGCAGCGCAAAAGCCCCGCCTGTCATTGGCGGGATATCCTGCGCTGCTGCAATGAAATGGGAACCTTGCTGGCGTATAAATATCCTGTTTTTGCAGCATCACTTTAAATGCTTCAGCATTTTTCCGGTGTGCCGGCTTTTGTTTTAGTTTTAAATGAGGAGCCGCATCCGCAGGTGACAATCGCATTCGGATTATCGATCGTGAACCCGCCCCCTAAAAGCGACTGCTTATAATCGATGACCGTGCCGGTTAAAATCGGGGCGCTCTCATGATCGACGAGAATCCGGATGCCGTGCTGTTCGCCGACCGCATCGCCTTCTTTGATTTCGTGGTCAAGCGACAGGCCGTACGACAGGCCGCTGCAGCCCCCGCCGTTTACAGACACACGAAAATATGCGTCCTGCTCATCGTTTTGCTCCATCATGTCTTTAATTTGAAACGCAGCTGCTTCTGTAAGATGAATCACTTCACTCATTTTCCGAACCTCCTTTCCTTGATTATAACCATTTACACCGTGCAAAACAATGATTGCGTATCTCCCGGGCGCCGGGCAGTCTTAAAATGCGGGCTGCTTTATTTTAAAATTGCATTGCAACTCGAAAAATTCAACAAAGTCGCTGCTGTAAACGTTTTTTAATGAAAAATTTTTAATCGTGCGCTGCAAACGCATTTTCCGGGATATAGCCGTATTGCTCCATGACCGCATAAATTTTCTTTAGCCTTGGATTGCCTTCTGCCACCGGCTCGCCTTCAATGACAACAACCGGGTAAAACAGATCTTCATCCATCACTTTTTGCGCAAAAGCACGCACTTTTTGATCATCACCGGGTGCAAAAATATCGATATACTGGATGTCAAACGGCTGGCCCGGGTATTTCCGCGAAAGTGCTGCTTTGAGCCATTCAAATGTATCTTTAGAAGACGGCGCACCGACGCAGCTTGCGCATATTTGCTCCGCCCCGTAAACTTGAATCGTCACTTTTTTCTCCATCAAACCCGCACCTCTTCCGGGGATTTCTTATTCATATTGTACACAACAGCTTGCAAAAAGGAAAACACTATATCCCGTTTTTTTATGATAGATTTTTCTTGTAATCCTGTTTATAATGAGAAGTAAGAAAGGAGCGATCATATGCCTGCAGATACAATTACAGAACAAGTTCAGGAAGTATTGGATAAATTGCGCCCGTTTTTGCTCCGTGATGGCGGCGATTGCGAGCTGATCGACGTGGAAGACGGCATTGTTAAACTCCGCCTTTTAGGGGCATGCGGCAGCTGCCCGAGTTCCACGATCACGTTGAAAGCCGGGATAGAACGCGCATTGTTTGAAGAGGTTCCCGGCGTTATGGAAGTAGAACAGGTTTTTTAACGGGCAGTACGCGGTTTCCTATCAAGGAACCGCTTTTTTACTGGAATAAATTTTACTTGGACGGGATGATTCTCTGGTTATTCACGCATCCGTGCTTGCCTTCACTACGGTCCGGCCCGGCATTCGAAACCTGGCCCGAGATGTGTTTCAAGTGCTTGCTGTCCTTTTCTACAAGGAGCCACATTTTTATTGAATATCTGCATGGTGAATGGTTTTCTGAAATGCTCACCATGCCTGACATCCACACTTGCCTTCACTACGGGCCGGGCTTCATTCGGAAACCTGACCGGAGATGCGTTTTAAACTAGCCGGCCTTTTCTACAAGGAGCCGCTTTTTTATCGGGCTTTGAGCCATGCCACCCTGGGAATATTGTATTTTCTTATCGGAACTTCCGAGAGCTCATAAAATTCAGCCAGAAATGCTTCGTATGCTTCTGCCCCCCGTACAATTTTCCAAAGCTGTTCCTCATGCATTTTTTGTTCTTTTTCGGACCGGGTGAGAAAATAGGTTTCTACACATTCAAAATAGTGAAGGGGAAACAGCAGGCGCGCGAAAATGAGCCGCCACGAAAAAGGCGAAAGCGGCGAAAGCGAAACATATTGCTGCAAAAACGCGCGGACATCAGGGCGGAACGTGTGTGTTTTCTTAAAATACTGCGCGCGGATCCACTCGGCAATATCCCTGCCTGCGTGGTCAAACACCCAGTCAAACGGGTGGTGGATGATAAATTTCCGGCCCCACGTTTCGTTTGAAAACCGTTCATGGCAAATGGTGCCGGCATCTCCCGGGCCAGGCGCCTCATCCATTTCCGTATCGACGACATACTGGATCGCATTTTCACAAAGCCCCATGTAATAGGGAAACGTTTCGGCAAACAGGCGTTCAAACGGGTGGTCGGGGTGCTCTTCTACTGTTCGGTACCATGCCTTTTCCATTTGTTCAAGGCGCATTTCCCAGTAATTTTTCCATTCGCCCATCCGGTTTGTTTCCGTTATCGTGGCGGAAAGCGTGCGGCCGCGCAGGTGGAATTTCGCAAGTTTCCTGCCCGTGCGCATATTTCCGGGCGCTTTTTTATAACGGTTTTCCAGTAAAACATAATCGCTATCCCCGTCTGTTACGAGAAATTTCTTTTCTTTAGATGGATAAAAGGCGGAAGCATAGCGGTCGCCATTCGTCACGAGGTGCCGGGACATTTCATATAATTCAACAAGCACATTTTCTGAAACATTTGTCACGGGAACGAGCGTATAAAGATTACCGTTTGCTTCATAGCGGACCTGTTTTCCGTCAAAAAAAGACTGCCCGGCGTCAATGCCGTAATATTTTTTCAAAATGGCTTGTGCCATCATCTTCCCTCCCCAAAAAATGCATTGCACTTTCTACATTATATGTGAAGGAACGTGTATTCTTGCTTGATCTCATAAAATCCATTAGAATGATCATGCTAAAGAAAATGTCGAATAATTGAGGTGAGAACATGGAAAACAAGAAAAATATGGATGTGTCAGAACAAATTGCAAGGCAGCGGCTGAAAGAACGGGGCGTAGAATTGGAAGATATTGCGAAACTCGTCCTGTATTTGCAAGAGAAATACTTTCCGGAAATGACGCTTGAGGATTGCATGGAAAGTGTCAACGCCGTTCTTTCCAAACGAGAAGTGCAAAACGCCATTTTAACCGGGATCCAGCTGGATGTGCTGGCGGAAAAAGGGATGCTTGATGAACCGCTGCAAAGCACGATTGCGGTCGATGAATCCCTTTATGGTATTGATGAAATTATGGCTTTGTCGATTGTAAACGTGTACGGTTCGATCGGTTTTACCAACTACGGTTATATTGACAAACAAAAACCGGGCATTTTGGCAAAGCTCAACGACCATTCCGACGGCTCATGCAACACGTTTCTCGATGATATTGTCGGGGCCATTGCCGCTGCAGCCGCAAGCCGCCACGCACACAGAGTGGCGCACGTGCAGCCGTAAAAACACGAAAAAAAGGCAAGATACGTTTTTGTATCTTGCCTTTTTTCGATATTCGTTTTCCAAACAAATCGGACTTTACAACAGGCGGGCATATGGAGCCTTCCTGATTTGCACCCGCGCTTGTCACACTTCCCACTGGTCAAGGGAATCAACCGTATAGGTCGGCAGGATTTCTTTTGTCTTCAACATTTCCTTCGTCGTTATGCCGGTATGGACGAGCAGGGTGTCAATGCCCGTGCGGATGCCCGCCAGAATATCGGTATCGTAATTGTCCCCAACCATGATCGTCTCTTCTTTTTCGAACCGAGGTATTCAAGCGCCTGCTCGGTAATGATCGGTTCCGGTTTGCCGATAAAGACCGGCTTGGTTTGGGTCGCAACCGCAAGCACCGAGGTTAAAGCCCCGTTTCCTGGTAGCAGACCGCGTTCAGTCGGAAGCGCAATATCGGCGTTAGTGGAAATAAATTTGGCCCCGTTCCGGATCGCAATGGCGCCGAGGGCGAGCTTTTCGTAAGTAATCTCCCGGTCAATGCCGAGCACGACATAATCGGGGTGATCGGATGTGATCGTAAAACCTTTTTCTTTGATGGCCGTTTTGATGCCTTCTTCGCCAATCACATATACAGAAGCATCCGGCTTTTCATCATAAATAAACCGGGCGGTCGCCATGGATGTCGTAAAGACCTGCTCCGTTTTTGCCGGGATATCGAATCCGCGCAGTTTTTCGGCAACCTGTGCCGGTGTTCTCGAAGAATTGTTTGTAACAAATAAATACGGAATCCCTTTTTCCTGCAACCGGCTGACAAAATCGCCGGCTTCTTCTATTTTTTCCGTTCCGCGATACATGGTACCGTCCAAATCAATCAAATAGGCTTTATACTTTTTCATGCTGAAATTCCTCTCTGTTTCGTTGCTTATTCCCCTTTAAAAGCGTTGACCGGGCCGAGTTCGTTTGCCAGGTAAGTGCGCACATCTTCCGGAAACCGTTCAAGCGCCTTGAAATTAGCCGCAAGCACTTCCTGAAGGGTGCCGTAATCCAGATCCATATACCCCCGGACAAGCTGCTTCCTGAGCGCGATGACAGCCGTCAGCTGCTTTGCCGATTCAGCGGAAACCACATTTTCATCTTCCAAAATGTCAATGATGTCTTCGTAGCTCCCCGGATCGCGCATAATAAACCCGTCAATGATCGCGTTTCCGACATCCAGAACCGATTCGATGACGGTTTCTGCAATTCTTTCCAAAGCAGCCTTTTCGATTTCCGTCTGCCAGGCCGGCTGCGCTTGAAACGAGGCAAGCCGTTTTTCCATAAATGACAATATCCCGTTTATTTTTTCACGATCGACAAAATACATCCTGTCACCTTCTGCCTAAAGTTTATCAAATGGCGGTGCCGGGCAAAACTTATTTGGCAACGATTTTCTTTGCGACAAAATAGGCACAGCCGAAATTGCAGTATTCATAAAGATATTCCGTGAGTGTACTGATTCTGGTGTCAAAAGTGGATTTCGGATTTCGGTCATCAAAAAAACCGCGCAGCCGCAGCTGTCCGTAACCCCAGTCGCCGACAATATAGTCGTACTTTTCCAGTATTTCACTATATCTGCTTCGGAATGCTTCTTCATTGTAGCCATTCCGGTAATTGGCAATAATCTCGTACGTATGGCGGTGGATGGTGACCAATTTCAATTCCTCCATTTTCCCCGTGTGCCTTCCTGCCTTATTTTATTATAACGAAAAACCGCCCAAATTCTAAGCGGAACGCGAAAAATTTTTTCAGCCCCATTGAACGGAAAAACTGCGCCCATTAAAGTGCGCAGCCCGTTTCTCAAATTTTTTGCGTCTGTTCCACGTTCCCTAAAATATGCTTTGCTTTTGCAGCGGCACTGACCTGTTCATCCGCATGGTATGAAGAGCGGACAAGCGGACCGGATTCGCAGTGGCTGAATCCTTTTTCAAGTGCAATTCTTTTTAATTCGGCAAATTCATCTGGATGGTAATATTTGACCACTTTCATATGTTTTTTCGTCGGCTGTAAATATTGCCCGAACGTCACGATGTCCACATCGTTGGCGCGCAGGTCATCCATCGCTTCCGCCAATTCTTCCATCGTTTCGCCGAGGCCGACCATAATGCTTGATTTAGTCGGAATCTCCGGCTGCATTTCCTTTGCCCGCCGCAAAAATTCAAGCGACCTGTCGTACGTGGCGCGGGCGCGGACCCTTCTTGTCAGCCTCCGGACGGTTTCAATATTGTGGTTTAAAATATCCGGTTTTGCATCCATCAATGTTTTTAAACTTTCGTACCGGCCCTGCAAATCGGAAGGCAGCACTTCAATGGTGGTAAACGGGTTCATGCGGCGGATCGCTCGGATCGTTTCAGCCATCACCGCTGCACCGCCGTCTTTCAAATCATCACGGGCCACCATCGTCACAACCACATGCTTTAAGTTCATTTTTTTCACCGATTCAGCAACCCGTTCCGGTTCCTGCCAGTCGAGTTCGGACGGCAGCCCGGTTTTTACGGCGCAAAAACGGCAGGCGCGTGTGCACGTATCGCCCAGAATCATGAAAGTCGCAGTCCGCCTTGTTCCCCAGCATTCATGGATATTCGGGCATCTCGCTTCTTCGCAAACCGTATGTAAGTTTTCCGTACGCATTAATTTCTTCAGTCCGGTATAATTTTCATTCGTATTGAGCTTGATTTTCAGCCATTCGGGTTTCCGCAAAATCTCTTCCTGTTTGTTCATTTTCCATCTCTCCCACCGGGTTCGTTCTCTCTCACTTTACCACATTCGTCCCTTTTTTGAAAAGAAAACGCCACCGGTTTTTCCAATATTTAATATTGATGAAAATCCGCTTCTCTTTCCACAATAAGCGTAAGAGGATTTTCATATTGCGGTTTTTCTGTTTCGACAACATTGATAGAAAGAGGGTTTTCGCATTGCGGTTTGTTTTGCTTTTCTGCCTTGTAACAGGGCTTTCATTTTCTGCCCTTCATGCCCAAGCAAAAGAAATATCCGATAAAGAAATGTACAAAAAACGGATGGAACTTTATCAGCATATGGAGGCATTTACCCAGATTCCGTGGTACAATTTGGCAGCCATCGACCAGTATGAACGGAGCATCCGGTTTGTCCGTTCCGACCTACCGAAACCAGCCGGCCTTATTTCCATTTATTTTCCCCCTGAAAAATGGTCCGGGCTTGCCAATCCGAACCACAATGATACCCATCCGCTTTCGATTGCGTTTTTCGGCGGGATCGGAAAGGACGGGAACGGGGATGGGAAAGCTGACCGCAACGATGATCTTGACGTGCTTTTTACACTGAGCGAGTATTTGTTGCGGTATGGAACGGATGATGATGACTTTGAAATTGCGCTGTGGCATTATTACAAACGGGATAAAGCCGTACAGCTGATCACGGAAAAGGCGAAGATTTACAAGACATTCGGCACCATTCAGCTGACAGACAAGGCGTTCCCGATCCCGCCCGGATACAATTACAGCTACCGGAGCACATGGGGCGACCGGCGCGGCTGGGGTGGCCGCCGTATCCACGAAGGGACGGATATTTTTGCCGATTATGGCGTCCCGGTACGCGCGACTTGTTACGGGGTGATTGAATTGAAAGGGTGGAACAAGTACGGCGGCTGGCGCATTGGCATTCGTGATTTAAACAATTCGTATCATTATTTTGCCCATTTAAGCGGTTATGCAAAAAATTTACATGTCGGCCAAGTCGTCAAACCGGGCATGTTGATCGGCAGCGTTGGCAGCACCGGTTACGGCCCGCCCGGCACATCCGGAAAATTTCCGCCGCATTTGCATTATGGCATATACAAAGACAACGGCCGAAGCGAATGGTCTTTTGATCCTTACCCGTCCTTAAAGAGATGGGAATTACTTGAGAAACAGCGGAAATAAGGAACGCTGGAGCGAGCGCAGCGCTTTTTATTTCGTGTTTTTTGGCAGTTCGATGAGCGGC
Organism: Weizmannia sp. WK01; assembly: GCF_025905465.1. Taxonomy (NCBI): domain Bacteria; kingdom Bacillati; phylum Bacillota; class Bacilli; order Caryophanales; family Bacillaceae; genus Heyndrickxia; species Weizmannia sp. WK01. The sequence continues at coordinate 2,614,426 of NZ_CP109616.1, forward strand.
TGCGCTCCGCCACCGTTTCCATTATAAAATTGCGGGACATCGCCATTATAGTTACCCATTGCAAGCGGGACATCATGTGTATAGGTGATGACATCCGATGCAAACGGGATAATGACCTGCATTTTGATTTTGATTTCAACATAAATATAAAAAAATGCGTTGTTAATGCCATATTCTTCTTTTTTCACTTTAATATTGGAGCTTTCAACATCCCCCACCATTTGAAAGGTCACGGGAATATCCGGACCCATGTTTCCGAGCAGAGCAATATCGGTCACTTTCCCAAGCGGAACGGAAAAAATTTCAGGTTCTGATTTTTTCTTTTTCCCGAGCATGCCGTCGTTTGATATTTCTTCAAGAGACGTAATGTCTCCTTCTTCCACTTCTTTAAACTGGCGGGTAATCTGGTTTTCAATTTCAGACTGGGTGGCGGCCAATTCCCGCGGGTCAATCGTATCCAACTTGCTGTTTTTTCCGCCGCTCACATGGTCTTTGATCGCTTCGTTCGTGACATATGAGGCGATTTTTTTCATTTCTGACTCGGCGTACCGCATTAAAGTAGGTTTTATGCCTTCATCAATAATAACAATGCTGATAATGGTGGTAACCGTAAAAAATGCGATGGAAAGCAAAAGCACGTACCGCGTCGGCAAGGGTCCCCGCCGTTTTGAGGTGCGGAATTTTCGCATAAAAAATCCCCCCTGCAAGCAAATGTATGTCTGCATAAGGGGGATTATGATCATATTAAAAAGCGTGGGTCCGGATTGTTGTGCTGAAGGACATTTTATGCTTTCAGGCACAGTGGTTTGTCTTTCATGATCTGGATGAAGGACATTTCGCTGGTTCTCGGCTCATGTTTTGTCTTTCATCGCCCTGATGAAGGACATTTCGCCACTCCTCGCACTCCGTTTTGTCCTTCATCACACGGGAAGGACGAATGCAACATCATCTTTAGTGTTTCAACCTAATCGAACGTTTAAATCATTTTTAACAATGCTTGTTTCCCGATCATGCCGGCGGTAACCCCGATCTTTTCCGCTTCATGGGTGACCGACTCGAGCGGTGCTTCCAGCAATTGTTCGATCGTCTTCACACCGACTGCCCTGCCGGCGATAATATGGCGGTCCTTTAGTTGATCATTCAACAAGCCCACATCGAGCGCGCCGCACATAATATAGCCTTTGTCGCACGATACGGCCAGCAAGGTTGTTTTCGGCAGCCGGACAGTTGTCGCGATAAACGTATGCCCTCCGATCTCAACAGGTGTTACGGTTACCATTTCCATCCGCCCCTTTCTTTCATATTTTATGAAAAGAGCGGTGAAAAGTGCCTGCCAGCCAATGTGCTGCCATATTACATCCCAAATTCGATCTTTGGAAACTCCATTGACCGTCGCTGCTTCTAAGAAGCCAGGAAACTGCCATTGATTCATTGCTACATTGCTTTGCACATGGGCATTTCATCCTACTGACCATATTCCTGCAATAACTTCCATTCCATCACATCACGCAAAAATTCCGGCATAAAATAATGGATTTTCGCCTCCCGGATATGCGGGAAAAAGTCGCCAAATGTATACATATCAATCGTACCAAGCCTGTAGATACGATCCGGTTCCAGCGGCCTGCCCCCCACCTCTATTTTCCGCAAAGCATGATTGAAACCGATATTCCGGTAAATAAACCGGCCCATGATTTTCCCGCGGAAGCCGAGCCCCTTCAGCTCCAGATGCGGCCATTTCGGGTCGAGCGTTGAAAGAAGTACTTCCTGAAGTTTTTCGCCCGTCAGCTCGATCAGACACGGGTTAATCGGATGCGGGAGAATCCGGTGGAGATCAAATTTCGTGACCGGCCCGTGTTCCAGACTGTCAAGCACAAGGCCGGCATTCAAAAATGCGCAATCGGCATCGCACCATTCCATGACCGCATCACAAAGCAGGCCCGTAAGCCGGTTTTCCTTGAACCAGTCCGATTCCAGTTTTTCCGGTAAATACACGAGTTTTTGATTCAATAATTTTTTTCCTTCAAAATAATAATGTTCAATCTCGGCCGCTTCTCCGGGCGGTTCCTGGAAGTTCCCGGTCGGTAAAGCACGGGCTGACTGATAGACGATTTTTTTGGCAGCCGGATCGATTTCAAGCTTGACATGCCCGATATAATAGCCGTATTTGCCGGCTGCCGCAAGAAGCGTCCGCCCGTCCAGTTCACCTTTTGCCAACACATGGTGCGTATGCCCGCCCAACACAAGGTCCACTTCCGGGTACAGCTTTGCAATAAGGCGGTCTTCATGAATGCCGAGATGCGATAAGACGATGAGGATATCCGCCTCTTTTTTTAAAATATTCATTTGTTTCCCTAGTTCTTCCAGTGGATTAGAAAGCTGCCAACCCAGCAGCCGGTACAGTTTATAAAATCCTGCTGTCACACCGGTTACCCCGATTTTGACACCGCTTTTTGTCGTGTACAGTTTCCGCGGCACTGCCCACTGCGGCCGTTTCCCGTTTTCATCGAACAGGTTGGCAAGAATCACGTCAAATTGTGCTTCCTCATACAATGTGTCTAGCGCCTCGTGCGGCATCGTAATCCCTTCATTATTTCCAATGGTCGCAGCCAAGTACCCCAGTTGATTTAAAAGCCGGACATTTGCCTTGCCCATGGTCCCTTCTGTATACGGATGCCATCTGTCGACATGGTCGCCGAGGTCAAACAGCAGCATCTCTTCATTTTGCCGGGCATGCTGCGCCTGTTTCCGCTCAAGAAAATGCCGGATTTTCGGCCAGTTTTCAAAATGGCTGTGGATATCATTTGTATGGTATATATGTAAAATTTCGTTCATATTTGGTCCCCTTATCATCATGAGGGTAATCTCGTCATGCGGTTTCATACGGCCGCTTTTTATCCTTTATGCTTATGCAGTTTATTTTACCACGATTTTCAAATTGGCGCCCCATGAAAAAACAGCCGTGCGGAATCCGCAAGCGGCTGTTTTTTCTGCCATCACCGTCTAAAACTAGGCTTTACAGCAATATATGAGGGGTGATTTGTGGGTAAATCGCACCCCTACGTTCAAAAACTCTCTATAACCGTTGATATATCAAGGTTATCCAATCGAACCTTCCATTTCAAACTTGATCAAACGGTTCATTTCGACGGCGTATTCCATTGGGAGTTCTTTTGTGAACGGTTCGATGAAGCCCATAACGATCATTTCCGTTGCTTCCTGTTCGGAAATGCCGCGGCTCATCAAGTAAAAGAGCTGTTCTTCCGACACTTTTGATACTTTTGCTTCGTGCTCCAAAGAAATATTGTTGTTTAAAATTTCGTTGTAAGGCACGGTATCTGATGTGGACAGGTGATCCATAATCAGCGTGTCGCATTCGACATTGGAACGCGCGCCGTCCGCTTTCCGGCCGAAATGCACCATGCCGCGGTACGTGACTTTTCCGCCGTGTTTTGAAATCGATTTGGATACGATCGTGGACGACGTATTCGGCGCAAGATGGTACATTTTCGCGCCGGCATCCTGGTGCTGGCCTTTTCCGGCGATCGCGATCGACAGCGTCATACCGCGCGCCCCTTCGCCTTTCAGCAGCACGGAAGGATACTTCATCGTCAGTTTTGAACCGATGTTGCCGTCAATCCATTCCATTGTCGCATTCTCTTCACATACGGCGCGTTTCGTTACAAGATTATAAACGTTGTTCGCCCAGTTTTGGATCGTCGTATAACGGCAATACGCATTTTTCTTAACGATGATTTCAACGACTGCGCTGTGGAGCGAGTTTGTCGAGTAAACCGGCGCCGTGCAACCTTCGACATAGTGGACGGAGGCACCTTCGTCAACGATGATAAGGGTCCGTTCAAACTGCCCCATATTTTCCGAATTGATCCGGAAATAAGCTTGCAGCGGGGTATCCACTTTTACACCCGGCGGAACGTAAATGAAAGATCCTCCCGACCAGACAGCCGAGTTTAAAGCCGCAAATTTATTGTCCGTCGGCGGAATGACGGTTGCCCAGTATTTGCGGAAAATATCTTCATTTTCTTTTAAAGCGGAGTCCGTGTCTTTGAACACAATCCCGAGTTTTTCGAAATCCTGCTTCATGTTATGATAAACGACTTCCGATTCATACTGTGCGGAAACGCCGGCCAGGTATTTTTGTTCCGCTTCCGGAATGCCAAGTTTATCAAATGTATTTTTGATTTCCTGTGGTACTTCATCCCACGAACGGCCGGCATGTTCCGTCGGTTTGACGTAATACGTAATGTCGTCGAAATTTAACGCGGAGAGATCGCCGCCCCATTGCGGCATCGGTTTATTGTAAAAGTGTTCAAGAGACTTCAGACGAAAATCAAGCATCCATTGCGGTTCTTCTTTCATTTTTGAAATTTCTTCCACAATTTCTTTCGTCAATCCGCGTTTTGCACGGAAAATGGAAACGTCTTTATCATGAAAGCCGTACTTGTAATCACCGATTTCCGGCATTTTTTTAGCCATCAGCCATCATTCCTCCAATCCTTTTTCGCTTCTTACCCCTTTTTCCATTGCTTTCCATGCCAAAGTTGCACATTTGATCCGGGCAGGGAATTTGGATACGCCGTGTAACGCTTCAATATCGCCAAGATCTTCAGCCTCTTCATAGTCTTTTCCCTGCACCATTTCCGAGAAAATGTGGGAAAGTTTCAGCGCTTCGTCTACTGTTTTTCCCTTTACGGCCTGCGTCATCATGGAGGCCGATGCCATCGAGATGGAACAACCTTCACCAGTAAATTTCGCATCTTGGATGAGGCCGCCCTCCACTTTCAATGTCAAATGAATCCGGTCGCCGCAAGTTGGGTTATTCATATCGACTGTCAGGCTTCCATCTTCCAAACTGCCCCTATTCCGCGGATTTTTATAATGGTCCATAATCACACTGCGGTAAAGCGCATCAAGATTAGAAGACATTTGTAAAATACTCCTTTGCTTTCACGATACCGGCAACAAGTTTGTCAATATCTTCTTTCGTATTGTATAAATAAAAGCTTGCACGTGCGGTCGCTGTCACGTCCAGCCATTTCATCAACGGCTGTGCGCAATGGTGGCCCGCGCGGATCGCAATGCCTTCCGCATCGAGGATGGTCGCGGCATCATGCGGATGCACGTTTTCTAAATTAAACGTCACAAGGCCGGCGCGTTCGTCTGCGCTTTCCGGGCCGTACACCGTAATCCCTTCTATTTCAGAAAACTGACTGAGGCAATAGGCACTTAAATCCTGTTCATGCGCCGTAATTTCATCAAGCCCGATTTCTTCGAGAAAATCGATGGCTTCCCCGAGCCCGATTGCACCGGCAATCACCGGAGTGCCGCCTTCAAACTTCCACGGAAGTTCTTTCCAGGTGGAATCGTACAGGCCGACAAAATCAATCATTTCGCCGCCGTATTCAAGCGGTTCCATCTCTTCAAGCAGCGCCTTTTTGCCGTACAGGACGCCGATGCCGGTCGGACCGCACATTTTGTGACCGGAGAAAGCAAGAAAGTCGCAGTCAAGATCCCTTACGTCCACTTGCATATGCGGCGCACCTTGGGCGGCATCGACGACCATGTAAGCACCATGGCTGTGTGCGATTTTCGCTATGTCTTTTACCGGGTTAATGGTGCCAAGCACGTTTGAGACAAGCGCTGCAGCCACGATTTTCGTCCGCTCCGTAACCGTTTTTTCCACATCTTCAAGTCGCAGCGTACCGTTTTTTTGCATCGGCACATATTTCAAAACGGCGCCTTTTCTTTTGGCGAGCTGCTGCCACGGGATGAGGTTGCTGTGATGCTCCATGTAGGTAATGACGATCTCATCGCCTTCCTGCACTTGTGCATCGCCGAAACTGTGGGCAACAAGGTTCAGCCCGGCTGTCGTCCCTTTTGTAAAAATGATTTCTTCCGTTGATTCGGCACCGATAAATTTGCGGACTTTTTCGCGCGCGCCTTCGTAATGGTCAGTCGCTTTTGTCCCAAGCGTATGGACGCCGCGGTGAACGTTCGAATTATATTCACGGTAGTATTGGTTGACGGCTTCAATGACACGGAGCGGCTTTTGTGAAGTCGCAGCACTGTCTAAATAAACAAGCGGGTGGCCGTTTACTTCCTGGTCCAATATGGGAAACTGCCGGCGAACTTCATTGATATCCATTATCTGACTTTCCTTTCAATGACTTCCGTCAATTGTTTTTTTACACTTTCGATCGGGAGCTGTGTGACAACCGGTGCAAGAAAGCCGTGGATGATCAGCCTTTCCGCTTCATTTTTCGAAATCCCGCGGCTCATCAAATAGTAAAGCTGAACCGGATCGACACGGCCGACAGATGCGGCGTGACCGGCCATCACATCATCTTCATCAATGAGCAACATCGGGTTTGCATCGCCGCGCGCTTTTTCGCTTAGCATGAGCACGCGCGATTCCTGCTCAGCGTCCGATTTGCTCGCGCCGTGCTCGATTTTGCCGATCCCGTTAAAAATCATCGTCGACGCGTCTTTGACAACGCCGTGTTTTAAAATAAAGCTTTCTGTATTTTTCCCGAAGTGGGTAATGCGCGTCGTAAAGTTTTGCGTCTGCTTGCCGCGGCTGACCACAACCGTTTTGGAATGGGAAACGGATCCGTCGCCCACAAGGTTGGTCGTATTATCTGAAATCGTATTGCCGTCGTTCATCATGCCGAGCGCCCATTCAATTTGGGCATCGCGCCCGGTGTAACCGCGGCGGTTCACATATGTGGTGACCCCTTTTGCAAGCGTATCAACCGCGCCGTATTCGATCTTTGCATTGGCGCCGGCAATGACTTCCGTTATGATGTTCACAATGCCTTTCGCGCCATCGTTTGCCGAAATATAGTTCTCCACATAGGTGACGGCACTGTTTTCTTCGGCAACCACCAGCACATGGTTGAAAAGCGGTGCCGTTTCATGGTCGTGCACATAAATGGCCTGAACCGGTTCTTCAAGCACAACATTTTTTGGCACATATAAGAATGTCCCGCCGTTCATGAGTGCAGCATGTAGTGCCGTCAAACGGTGTTCATCGACTTTAACCGCCTCTGTCATGAAAAATTTTTGGACAAGCTCCGGATGTACTTTGACCGCTGTCAATATATCGGTCAAAATGACGCCTTGTGCTTTTGCGCTTTCCGACAAGGACAGATAAGCCGGTGTCTGGTTATGCTGGATATACAAATTTTGCTTCGCGTTTTCGAGATCCACGAGCGCCTTCACTTTTTCCGGCAATTCGTTCAAAGCGCTGTAGGTTGTGCTTTCCACGCTAAAATCGGTAAATTGTGTAAAGTTCCACTTGTTCAGTTTTGTCTTGTCCACTTCCGGAAGCGGCAGGACCTGGGCCCGGGCGAATGCCTGGAGGCGGAACTCCTTCAGCCATTCCGGTTCACCGTTTTGTTCGGAAAAGGTGCGGACATCTTGCTCGTTCATTGCTAATTTCGTTTCTGTCATCAAGTCTCTCGCCCCCTGCTTAAGCTTCCTGGCCGACCGTTTCGTCTTCGATGCCAAGTTCCTGTTTAATCCATTCGTAGCCTTCCGCTTCAAGGCGGTTTGCCAGTTCAGGGCCGCCCGATTTGACGATGCGCCCTTGCATCATGATGTGGACAGCATCCGGTGTAATATAGTCTAACAAACGTTGATAGTGAGTAATGATGATGCATCCGAAATCTTCGCTGCGCATCGAGTTGATGCCTTTTGCGACAACTTTCAATGCATCGATGTCAAGGCCGGAGTCGATTTCATCGAGAATCGCAATTTTCGGTTCAATCATCATAAGCTGCAAAATCTCGTTCCGTTTTTTCTCGCCGCCGGAAAAGCCTTCATTCAAATAGCGTTGCGCCATATTTGTATCCATTTCAAGAAATTCCATCTTTTTGTCGAGCTCGCGGATAAATTTCATCAGCGGGATTTCATTGCCTTCGCCGCGGCGCGCATTGACCGCCGAGCGCAAAAATTCCGCATTTGTCACGCCGCTGATTTCGCTTGGATATTGCATCGCGAGAAACAGGCCGGCTTTCGCACGTTCATCGACTTCCATTTCCAGCACATTTTTTCCGTCAAGCGTGATGGTCCCTTGGGTAACGATGTATTTCGGGTGCCCCATAATCGCTGAAGACAGCGTCGATTTCCCTGTTCCGTTCGGGCCCATGATCGCATGAAATTCACCGCTGTTTACTTCCAGATTGACCCCTTTTAAAATTTCTTTTCCCTCTACTTCGACGTGAAGATCTTTTATTACGAGTTTTGATCCTGCCATAAAAAATTCCTCCGTTGTTAATATTCAGATCCAATTTATTCTCAATTTATTCTCATTATTATTTTATAACAAATGAAAACTATGCGCAACTAGTAAAAACCTGTGGATAACCATGGCATGCCATCTTTTTTCCGCGGTTTTCCGGTCTTGCTTATTCATTAATAATAGCACAAAATAGAGCCGGTATAAAATTCCTGATACAGATTTCTTGAATTTCCCTGGATTGCGCATTGGGAATCCAGGCAGCCGCCTGAAACGGCATAAAAAAAGCCGGGATTTGTTTTGCAATCCCGGTTATGCTGTGATTCTCATTTTCAGTCTGTTATTTGATAATCAGGCGGATCTGGCTTTGCTTTTTGGCACAGGTTGCGGAGCTCCCGCAAGCCAGAATAAAGATTCCAGCAATAAAAAATGGCGATACGTTCCCCTGTACCGGAGTTCGCCCATTTTCAGAAATGTCCCGAGGCGCGCACGGCGGGACAGAAGCTGTTCGAATTGCCGGAGCGCCATTTCCAGTTCAAAATCCGCTTTGCCGGTTTCAAGCTGCACGCAACACTCCTTGGAAAAAGCAACGAGCAAGCATTCTTCCCCTGTGCGGAACGATACGGTAACAGGCACCGCCGGCAGCAGCATCCGCAATTGTTTTTTCCGTGCCAGGCTGTTCAGGAAAAACTGGATGGTCCGTTTCATGGCAACACGCTCCAATCCTCATTTCCTTTACCTATTCTGCACGGGTAGCGCTGATCCTGCCGGAATCGTTCAACAAATCGCGCGCTTTTCCGGCCGGTTTTGGCGGCAATGCTCGAACAGTGTCTGAAAAAAGTTTTTTCTGCGGTTTGAACGGCGTTTTTGCGCAAAAGCCTGCCCGTTTTTTTCCGCCATGCAAGCGGTGTTTCCGTTTATGAATGCCCAAATCGGATGTTCCGCCGTTTTCTCATTAAAAAGAAGACAATTTTTCAAATAATGCCGGGACGGATTGAAAAGCGTACACTTTGTCTATTGCTTTCCCGTTTTCAAGGAGGAGCAGGCACGGCACGCTTTCGATCTTGTATTTTTCCGCCATTTGTGGCACGTAATTCAGATTGGCTTTGGCATAAGGAAAGCGGGTGACGGCCTGTTCTGCAATCTCCAGCATCCTCCCCGCCAGCTGGCATGTGCCACATAATGGCGTGTAAAAGTACAGGGCGAGTTTTTCTTCCTGCAAAATCCGTTCCTCCAGTTGTTTTTCCCTTGTCCAGTCCTGCATGGCAATCCATCCTTTACACAAAAAGGCACCGCAGCTTGGAGTGCAGTGCCAGTTATTTTATGCTTCGTTGATCATTTCCTCGTACTGTTCCGCCGTCAGCAAATCATCCAGTTCAGCAGAGTCGGCCGGTTCAACGACAATCATCCACGCTTTTTCATACGGGGATTCGTTGACGAATTCCGGGTTATCGCTCAAGTCGGCATTAACCGCAACGACTTTGCCGCTGACCGGCGCGTACAGTTCCGACACCGTCTTCACGGATTCGACACTGCCAAACGGTTCTTTCGCCGAAACTTCATCGCCTTCTTCTGGCAGTTCAACAAATACGATATCGCCGAGTTCGGCCTGGGCAAAATCAGTGATGCCGATCCGGACATGGCCGTCTTCTTCTTTCACCCACTCATGATCATCCGTATACCGCAGTTCTTCAGGTACCGCCATCTCAATCCCTCCGTTATGTATCCGTAATAGCCTTCAGTTTTAAATTACCGAAAAACAGCGCTTAAATCAATCACTTTTTCAGCAATTTTTCATACGCATCCTCTTTAAATCCGAACACGGCAAAGGCATCGCCTGCAAGAATCGGCCGTTTGATCAGCATGCCGTCGGAAGCCAGCAGTTCAAGCGCTTCTTCTTCGCTCATTTCCGGGATCTTGTCTTTCAAACCGAGTTCGCGGTACTTCTGCCCGCTCGTGTTGAACAGCCTTTTGATCGGCAGCCCGCTTTTTTCATAAAAGTCCTTAAGAAGTGCTTTTGAAGGGGGATTTTCGACAATGTGCACCGCTTCATAGGCAACGTCATGTTCGTCCAACCATTTTTTCGCTTTCCGGCAAGTCCCGCATTTCGGATACCAATAGAAAGTAAGGGCCATTTTTGTCCACTCCTGTCATCTTGTCTTATCTGTATGTTAGCTGATTTTTCCCGGCGATGCAAAAGAAAAGGGACTCCGGCCGGGCCGGAAATCCCTTCTTTTATTACAGCACATAGCGTTCTGCATCGATCAATTTATCCGCGGCTTCGCGTTTTTTCGCAATGACATTGGTTGGCGTATGGCGCGTCAGCTTGCGGAGGGCGGAAAGCGTCATTTGCAGCTGGTCGCCTTCAAGGCAGGCTGCGAGCGATTCTTTTGCAATTTGTTCGCATTGATTGAACGCTTCCTGTGTGAAAATTTGGGTATACAGCAGTTTTTGGTTCTGTTTTTCGGCACCATCTTTGTTGATTGCTTTTTCCGTCCGAAGCACGCACGATTCTGCCGCATATATATTCGAAACGAGATCTGCCACGTTGGCAAGCAGTTCCTGTTCGTTTTCGAATTTTTTGCCGTACGTTTGCAACGCAGTGCCTGCGACGAGCAGGGCGATCTTCTTCATGTTGCGGACGAGGTATTTTTCCTGTTCAAGCGGCGCGTCGCCGACTTGTTCCGGCATCATCATCATGAGTTCTTCCTGCAGGCTTTGCGCTTTTTGTAACAGCGGCAGTTCCCCGCTGAACGCTTTTTTCACGTATGTGCCCGGTACGATCAGGCGGTTGATTTCGTTTGTTCCTTCAAAAATGCGGTTAATCCGGGAATCGCGATAGGCACGCGAGACTTCGTATTCGTCCATAAAGCCGTAACCACCGTGGATTTGCACCGCTTCATCAACAACATAATCGAGCACTTCAGAAGCGAAGAATTTGTTCAGCGAGCATTCAATCGCATATTCGGCGATCGCATTGGCCACTGCCCGCCCGTCTTTTTCTTCTTCCGGTGTAAAGTGGCTCATTCTTTCATCGAACAATCCGACTGTCCGGTAGACGGAGCTTTCGGCTGCATACAGTTTCGATGCCATCGTGCCGAATTTTTCTTTTGTCAGGTTAAACTGCGAGATCGGTGTTTTGAACTGCTGGCGGCCGTTCGCATATTTTAAGGCGATTTCAAGCACGTGTTTGCTGGAGCCGACCGCGCCGACGCCTAATTTATAACGACCGATGTTTAAAATGTTAAACGCGATTTTATGCCCTTTGCCGATTTCCCCAAGCACGTTTTCAACCGGAACCGGTACGTCTTCCAGGATAAGCGTTCTTGTGGAAGAAGATTTGATCCCCATTTTCTTTTCTTCCGCTCCCGTTGAAACGCCCGGGAATGTGCGTTCCACGATAAAGGCCGTGAACTTGTCGCCGTCAACCTGCGCATACACGGTGAAAACATCAGCAAATCCGGCGTTCGTGATCCACTGTTTTTCTCCGTTTAAAATATAATGCGTGCCGGCTTCGTTTAATCTTGCAACCGTTTTGGCGCTCCGTGCGTCCGAGCCCGAGCTTGGTTCCGTTAAGGCATAAGCCGCAAGCCATTCGCCGGTTGCGAGTTTCGGCAAATATTTTTTCTTTTGTTCCTCGTTGCCGAACAAAACGATCGGAAGCGAACCGATGCCGACGTGCGCGCCGTGGGAAATGGCAAAACCGCCGACTTTTGCGAGCTTTTCGGAAATCAGGGCGGAGCTTACTTTATCAAGGGCGAGACCGCCGTATTCTTCCGGGACATCGGCGCTCAAAAGCCCGAGTTCGCCTGCTTTTTTCAACAATTTGACAGAGCGGTCAAATTCATGGTTTTCCAGATATTCAATTTGCGGGACCACTTCATTGTTCGTATAGTCTTCCGCCGTTTTGGCGATCATTTTTTGTTCTTCTGTCAGCTCTTCCAGCGTAAACACTTGGTCCGGTGTGATGTCCTCAATTAAAAAACTGCCGCCTTTTACAAATGCATCCGTTTTGTTTGCCATTTACAATTCCTCTCCTTTTTATCTATAATGATCGGCCGCAGATGTGCTCCGCGGCTCTTATTTCCATTAATAACGATTCAACAGGCGGATCCGGCTCCGGCGTTTTGCCTTTAGAAACAGCTGATCCGCTTTTTACCATGGTCCGGTGTTTTGCCGTTCGGAACCGGCTGCTCTGCTTTTGGCCCCGGCATCTATCCATTTCATGATCCGGTATCTGACGTTGCTATTTGAAACCGGCTAGCCGCCTGGTTCGGCTCACTGCAATCAGGACACGAGCTCAAACACACCTGCTGCACCCATGCCGCCGCCGATACACATCGTGACGACGCCGAACTGCACGTTTCTGCGCTTCATTTCATGGGCAAGCGTCAAAGTCAGCTTGGCGCCTGTGCAGCCGAGCGGATGGCCGAGGGCAATTGCGCCGCCGTTAACATTGACGATGTCTTCATTAAGGCCGAGCTGGCGGATAACCTGGATGGACTGGGAAGCAAAAGCTTCATTCAGTTCGAACAACCCGATATCCTCAAGGCTCAACCCTGCCAGTTTCAAAGCTTTCGGCACGGCTTCCACCGGGCCGATCCCCATGATTTCAGGCGGCACCCCGGCAACGGCGAACGAGCGGAATTTCAACAGCGGCTTAAGCCCGAGTGATTCAGCCTTTTCTTTATCCATGAGCATTACTGCAGCCGCGCCGTCGCTTGTTTGCGACGAGTTCCCGGCCGTTACGGTTCCGGTTACCGAGAATGCCGGGCGCAGTTTTCCGAGCGTTTCTACATTTGTATCCGGCCGGACCCCTTCATCCTGCGAAAAGACGACTTTCTTTTCAACAAGTTTGTTGTCTTCGCCGACCGAACGTAATGTGACCTCAACCGGCACAATTTCGTCTTTGAATTTGCCTTCTGCAATCGCTTTTGCCGCTTTTTGGTGGCTGCGCACGCTGAAGGCATCCTGGTCTTCGCGGCTGACGCCGAATTTTTTGGCGACTTCTTCGGCCGTATGCCCCATGCCCATATAATATTCCGGCGCAGTTTCTGCAAGTCGTACATTCGGGCGGACGACATGCCCCATCATCGGGACAAGGCTCATCGATTCCGCACCGCCGGCAATGATCGTGTCAGCGTGGCCGAGCATGATCCTTTCGGCGCCGTAAGCAATCGCCTGCAGCCCGGATGAGCAGTAGCGGTTGATCGTAATCGCCGGCACCGTATCCGGCAATCCTGCTAGGGCCCCGATATTGCGTGCCATATTGAGCCCCTGTTCCGCTTCCGGCATGGCGCAGCCGATAATCAAATCATCAATATTTCCTTCATAGTTGCCGGCGCGTTTTAACGTTTCTTTTACGACAAGTGCACCTAAATCATCCGGCCGTGTTTGTGCGAGCGTCCCTTTTTTTGCTTTGCCGACCGGTGTTCTCGCCCCTGCAACAATGACAGCTTCCCTCATCACATTCCCCTCTTTCCGTGTTTTTGTAAAAGGCCCCTTCATCACCGCATGGGGTGATGAATCGGGGTTTTCCCATATACAGCCGCTTTCCTTGGGAGAACCCCTTTATGTTGTATGCGAAAAATTTGGACGGAATCTTTTCCTGCCAGAGGATCGGCATTCGCCAATCCGTGTGGCTTTAATTCCGTAACGGTTTTCCTTTTAACAGCATGTGTTGCATCCGCTGCTGTGTTTTCGGCTGTGCAATCAGGCTCAGGAACGCTTCCCTTTCCAAATCGAGCAAGTATTGTTCATCCACTTTTGTCCCGAACGGCACTTTCCCGCCTGAAAGCACAAAGGCGATCTTTTTCGCGATTTCAAGGTCATAGTCGGAAATATAGCCCGACAGATGCATTTGCTGTGCCCCGAGCAACAGCGCCGCATAACCGGATTCACCTGTGACCGGCACTTTTTCGCGGACAGACGGTTTGTACCCTGCGTCAGCAAGGCGTAGCACAGCCTGTTTTGCATCATAAATCAGATGGTCCTGGTTAAAGCTGACGCCGTCCGTCCGGTCAAGGAAGCCGGACTCGCGCGCTTCTTCAGCAGAAGTGGACACTTTCGCCATTGCAATCGTTTCAAATACCTTGTTCACGACATTTTGCAAGTCAAACTGTACGCCTTCCGGAATGTTTTTCAAATGCTTGATGTACAGCTCTTTGTTACCGCCGCCGCCCGGAAGCAGGCCGACACCGGTTTCGACAAGGCCCATATACGTTTCGCTTGCCGCCTGGATATGCGCCGTATGCAGGCACACCTCCGCGCCGCCGCCCAAAGTCATCGCAAACGGTGCTGCAACAACCGGTTTTTGGCTGTATTTGATCTTCATCATCGTGTTCTGGAACTGGCGGACGACCATGTCAAGTTCAAAGATATTGTCATCCTGCGCTTCCATCAGCATCAAAGCAAGGTTTGCGCCGACACAGAAGTTTTTGCCCTGGTTGCCGATCACAATCCCTTTGTAATGATTCTCTGCTTCGTCCACGGCATAATTGATCATTTGCAAAATGTCGAGCCCGATTGCGTTGCTTTTTGAATGGAATTCAAGCAGCAGCACCCCGTCGCCGATGTCGATTAAGCTTGCGCCGGCATTTTCTTTCAGCACTTTGCCCTGCGTTTTCAAAGTTTTGAGATTGACTTCTTTCGGATTGGCTGGAACCGGCTTGTATGCTCCGTTGTCATAGTACGAGACAGCGCCGTTTTCTTCTTTGTAAAAAGACGTAAAGCCTTTTTCCAGCATGCCTTTCACCCAGCCGGGCACTTGAAGGCCGTCCTGCTCCATTTTTTGCACGGATTTTTCAACGCCGATTGCATCCCATGTTTCAAACGGGCCGAATTTCCAGCCGAAGCCCCATTTCATCGCCTGGTCGATGGCGAGAATATCGTCGGCAATCACGCCTGAAAGTTCTGCCGAATACACAAGGCAAGGCGCGAGAATATTCCAGAGCAGCTGTCCGGCACGGTCATCCGCATACACAATCGTTTTGATTTTATTGGCGGTTCCTTTTGCCTGCCGGGCCGCTTCCAAAGAAGCCGCTTTCATTTTCGTGCGTTCGCCGTATTCCAGTGTTTCCGGATTTAATTCATAGATTTCTTTTCCTTTTTTTTCATAAAAGCCTTTGCCGGTTTTGCTGCCAAGCCAGCCATTTTCAACGAGTTTGTGCATGAATGCCGGCACTTTAAAAACTTCTTTTTCTTCGCCTTCCGTTTTTTCATACACGTTATTCGCAACATGGACGAACGTATCGATCCCGACCACATCGAGCGTCCGAAATGTTGCGCTTTTTGGCCGGCCGATCACCGGGCCTGTCACGGAATCGACTTCGCCGACCGTGTAGCCGCCTTTCATCATCTCCCGCACGGTGACAAGCAGGCCGTATGTACCGATGCGGTTGCCAATAAAGTTTGGCGTATCTTTTGCAAGCACGACGCCTTTTCCGAGCACGTCCTCGCCGAACTGCTTCATAAATGAAGTGACGTCCGGGTCGGTGTCAGCGGTCGGGATCACTTCGAGCAGTTTCAAATAGCGCGGCGGGTTAAAAAAGTGGGTCCCGAGAAAATGCTTTCTGAAATCTTCGCTCCGCCCTTCTGCCATCGCTTCGATCGAAATGCCGGATGTGTTTGAACTTACAATGGTCCCCGGCCGGCGGAAGCGTTCCACTTTTTCAAATACTGATTTTTTAATATCCAAACGTTCTGTGACCACTTCAATTATCCAGTCTGCTTCTTTCAGCCGTTCAAGGTCGTCTTCCAGGTTGCCCGCTTCGATGAGCGCGAGGCTTTTTTTCGATGTGAGCGGGGCCGGTTTTTGTTTTAACAGCTTCTTGAGCGCAGACTGGCTGAAGCGGTTTCGGACGGCTTTGTCCTCCAATGTGTACCCCTTTGCTTTCTCCGCTTCCGTGAGTGCGTTCGGGACAATGTCGAGCAAAAGTACCGGAATCCCGATGTTTGCCAGATGTGCGGCGATGCCCGATCCCATTACACCGGAACCGATGACAGCCGCTTTTTGAATGGTATACCGCATAGTGCATCCCCTTTCTTTTTGAATGAATGCTCATTCATTAAGCGCTTAAAAAAATAACGCTTTCATCTTTAATAATAATATATACGAATTTTTTCATTCTATCAATCACTTCATCTCAAAAAATCGCCATTTTTTAAAATTTTTTATATGTCTAGCCGTTTTGGGCAAGCTAAACGAAAAGCGTGGGGAGGTGAACCAATGGCAAAGCTAAAGAAAAATCCGTCAAAAGCGGGTGTGAGCGCGGCAAGCGTAAAAGGCAATGCCGGCCCGACAGTGGAGCGTGACGGCGGCGGAAAAGTAAACAGCCAAAACAACCAGTACAAAAAATAAGCAGGCGGCTGCATAGGATCCGCAGCTCATTCAAACAATAAAGGAAGACTTGGATAAAGGAGGAAATGGAATGCAACAACAGCCTTTTTCACAGCAGCAAAACGGGCAAACGGTTTACAACGCCCCACCCGATGTCATGTCAACAAAAGATTTGGCCTATGTGGATGATATGCTGGCCTGGAATCTGCTGGCGATGAAAAAAGCGCATGATGCGGCAACGCGCTGCCAGGACAATGAATTGAAAGCTGTTTTTGAAGCATGCGGGCAAATGCACCAGCGCCACTACAACCAGATTTTGGGTCATTTGAAAAGCCACTTGCAATAACAAAAACGAATGCCAGCCCGCCACAAAAAGCGAACCCTGCTTTTCCCGTTCATAAAGGGCATGCGTTCGCAGCCGGAAAGGGGCAGGTACCCCGCTCCGGAATGCGCGCACAGCTCGGGCCAAAGAAAAAAGCAGGCTGTCCGTCCGGGGCAACCGCACTTCCCGGCCTGAATTGGCCGCCCCGGCAACCGTGATTAACGGAAAACGGGCGCTGCCCCGTCCGAGCCCTGGCAGGCGAATCTGCACGTGTCTCGCGGCAGAGATACCTAAATGCGGAACGCGCATAATACGACCATTTTAAAAAAGGAGGTACAACATTTGGATTCCCAACAACAGCAGCAGCAAAAAATTCAAAACCCGAAGACACAATTTCCTGAAACACCAGAAATGAACGACCGCGATCTTGCCAATGACCTGCTTTCGATGGAAAAATATATGACCGCTTCTTATAATACTGCTATGAACGAAGCGAGCCACGAAAAACTGTATCGCGATCTTCTGACCATTTTTACGGAAACGCAGAATGAGCAGCGCAAATTGTATGAGACGATGTTCCAAAAAGGCTGGTACAGTATGGAAGCGGCAGAACAGCAAAAACTGCAACAGTCTTTCCAGCAGCACCAAGGCTACGCTTCGCAATTCCCGTACGGCGGGCAGGTGCAATAGCCGCAAAAAACAGGCGGCACGATGCCGCCTGTTTTTTATTTTTCGTTAGAAAACATATATTTTCTGTAATGGTAACGGATTGAAAAAATAAATCCGACCGCAAGCATATTCCCCATCAGCGAACTCCCACCGTAGCTGATAAACGGCAGCGGGATCCCGGTAATCGGCAGCACCTGGATCGTCATGCCGATATTTTCAAACACATGGAACGTAATCATCGCAATGACGCCTGCGCAAATGTAGGAATAAAAATCATTTTTCGTCTCAAGCCCTGCTTTTATAATATGGTAAATAAGCATAAAAAACAGGCCAATAACAATGCTCCCGCCGATAAAGCCGAACTGCTCGCCGATCACGCTGAAAATAAAGTCCGTCTGGTTTTCCGGAAGGCTCACTTCAGTTGTGCCAAGCCCCTTTCCAAACGTCTGGCCGGAACCAATGGCCAAAAGGGACTGAATCAGGTGGTAGCCGTCTGTATTGGAATAGTTATAAGGATCAATCCAGGCATAGATCCGGCCAAACTGGTACGAACGGACGCCAAGATATTTTTCGAGAAGTGCCGGCTGCCAGAGGACGAGATAAAAAATCAATCCTGCCAGTGCCGCGCCGCTGCTAAAAATCGGAAGCAATAGTTTCCATGTGATGCCTGACACAAATACAAGCCCGAAAAATATCGCAATAAACACAAGTGACGTTCCCAAATCCTGCCCAATGGTCAACATGAGCGGCACAAACAAGCAGATGCCGAGTTTCACAAACAGCCAGAAATCCGATTTTACTGACCGGTTCAGCACTTTTTCATTATGATCGGAAATAAGGCGCGCCATTGCTAAAATTAAAAATGGCTTCATGATTTCAGAAGGCTGGAATGTCCCAATTACCGGAAACACAAACCAGTTTTTCGCCCCATTACGCTCCGGGGCAATGCTGGCTGGTGCCAGGATCAGCAAAATCAACAGCAAAATCCCGAACCCGTAACCGTACCACGATATTTTTTTCAGCTGGTCGGAGTCAAGGCGGATCACCAATGCGATAATGATCGCGCCGACCACATAGTTGATGACTTGTTTTATCAGAAAGCTGCTGTCAGCCGTATAAATGGCAACAAGGCTGACAATGCAGAACAACATCAGCGTTAAAACCAGCCCGTAATCAATTTTAGAACCTTCATCCCGCGAAGACAATTCCATCACCTGACTTCTCAATGCCGGAACCGCCGGCCGTAAAATAAAATAAATGATACGGATCCTTCAAAACAACTGACCCCCATCATTTTTTCATACAAGCTTTATTATACATCATACGTGAAGAAGCACAATCCTTTTCGTTTTGGAAATATTTCTTTGGCAGGTTGAAAAATGTTGAAATTCCTCTGCTGCTCTATATACAATAAGAAAGAATGATGAAAGGATGGAGATGGTCTGGAGTGGAAGCGATTAAAAGTGCGGAAGAATTTAAAACGGTAACGGGAGGAGAAGCACCGGTTATCGTGAAATTTTATGCAGATTGGTGTCCGGATTGCAAAGTGATGAATATGTTTATTGGTGATGTGATCAAGGACTATCCGCAATATAAATGGTATGAAATCAACAGCGACGCGTTCCAAGCGATTGCGGATGAAAACCAGGTGATGGGGATTCCGAGCCTGCTCGTTTTCCAAAACGGCGAGAAAAAAGCGCATCTGCACAGTGCAAATGCAAAGTCGCCGGAAGAAGTACGCGAATTTTTAAATCATGTCGTATTGTAAAAAAAGGACCCGGAGCCGGGGAAGGCGTTCCGGGTCTTTTTTAATACGTTGTCAGTTTCAGCACTTCCTGGAGGCGGTAAAGGACTTTTAACAAATAAGTGGAGAAGCCTTCGTGTTTTTTGTACGGGACGGTAAAAGCGCCGTCTTCATTGTTCCACAGCCGCCCGAAGTACCGGCGGATCTCTTTTGTGATGGCCGCATCATTCGGTGCCTTCACAAATAAATCGGTCTCCAAATTATAATCGTCCAGGTTGCGAAGCGTTAAATTGGTCGACCCGCCGAAAAAGAGCGAGCGGCCGGGCTTTTCAATCCAGACCAGCTTCGGATGGAATTGCTCGAGCCCGGTATTATACCAGCGGATTTTGATCTTTCCATCCGTTTTCTTTACGAGTTCCTGTGCAACAGGCTGGTTGGGAAGCCCGATTTTTTTATGCCCGAACGCGTTTAAATTCGGGTCGAGGATAAGCCGGATGCGGACGCCGCGGGAAGATGCCTTCTCAAGCGCACGGACCACTTTCCGGTCAGCCAAATAAAACATCGCCATCGAAATCGAATCGCCTTTTTTTGTCGCCTTGATTTCTTTCATCATCCGGTCGTAAACTTTCCCCTCCGTTAACAGCTGGACGGCAATCCTGCCTTTTCCCCTCTCTTTCCCTTTGTATTGCGGCAGCTCCGGGCCGTCCGACATATCGGAAGCCGCCTGCTCCGATTCCAGAACATCCCGAATGACCGGCCCTTTTACAAGAAAAGCGATATTGGAATGCCAGCCGCTTGCGTCATGCGGGTTGCCGGATGCAATGACCGTGCCGTTTTCAGTCGTAAACGTTTTGCGGTGGTTCGCTTTAATATTAAAAAGTTCAAGATACGAGCGGAGCGTCATCTTCGGCGCATTGTCCCCGAAAGCATTTGGCAGCCAGCCGGTCCCGCCCTGGCCGAACCACTGGAAAAACATATGCCAAATCCCGGAATAAAGCGGCGTCGGGTCACGCAGCGAGTCCAAATGCGTAAAGACCACACGGATGCCATGTTCCTTTAGCCGTTTTAAAATGCCAGCTTCATGGGACCCGTAAGAAGTATTGATCGGATCGGTGATGACGATGATGCGGATACCAGGTTCTTTTTCTTTTTTGGCAATCAGCCTGTCCACGAGCCTCTCAGCAAGCGGCGGCACTTTCATCTTTTGATCATGGTAGCCGTTAAAAAGGAAGAGATCGGCGACGATATATTGATGGGCTTGGTCAATCATCCGGTAAATTTCAGGATAGACGGTCTGCTCCACCTTTCTTTTTCCTGTCCCCTTTTCCCGGTATGTTAAATCCGAAAGAAAACGGATGTCTTGATCGTGAACGTTATATGTTCTGCCTTCATAGGAAATCCCTTTTGGCAGCGGCTTATATGTATGGTACAGCATGACAGCCGCATAAATGGCAATTAAGACAAGCAACCCATAAGACAGCCATTTCTTTCCGCTTTTTTTCATTATAACCCTCCCGTTTTCCTGTATCTTTCCCTTACACCACGCCTGGCAAACATGCAGGCAAGCGTTTGAAAAGCAACGGAACGGGTAACATAAAAGTACTTTAATTTAGAAAGGAAAAGGCTATATGATCTGGACAATTATTGGGATTTTGCTCGTACTTTGGATTTTAGGCATTGTTTTTCACATCGCCGGCGCTTTTGTGCACCTTCTGCTTGTCATCGCCGCCATTGTGCTGCTGTTTAAAATTTTTTCAGGCATGCGCGGAAATAACAGCCGATAGAGGCTGAGGGTATAGATATATAAAATAAACATAAGTTTTTACATCAAGCCCGAGCACCAATTTGCATCATGACTACTTTTTACAGTAGGCAACAGAGCTAAAGAAATTTTGTTCATTTTATATAGAAGGTTGAGCCGCACCAAAGGCTTTAACCTTCTTTTTTTAGGCAACCCTTTCTTTATCCAATATTCCTTCCTTCCGAAAGCTCCGCTCTTTTTCCAAGCGATGCATCAAGTACTGCAATTCTATCCTGTATCTATAGAAGATGCCGGAAAATACTGGCGCATTTCCGGGTTTAAAGGTATAACTATAATGGAGATAGGCTAGCCCATTTCTATCCGGCTCTAGAACGAAAAGACAAAGGAGTGTTGTAAACACTGTGAAGAAAATCATCCAGTTTTGCCTAAACAACAAATTTGCCATTTGGCTGATGACCCTCATTGTGGCGGGTGCTGGGATTTATGCCGGCATGAATATGAAAATGGAAACCATTCCGAATATCGACGCGCCATACATGCTGGTGACAGCCTCTGATCCGGGTGCCACACCGGAAGAAGTCGAAAATAAAATTACGCAACCGATCGAACAACGGCTGAAAAACCTCACCGGCGTCAATACGGTCTCCACTTCCTCGACGGAAAGCAATTCCCAGATCCAGCTTGAGTATAAATATGGCACGGATATGGATCAAGCGAAAAAAGACATCCAGGATGCGCTCGAAAAAGTGGACCTGCCGGATAATATTGACAAGCCGTCCGTAACAAGGATCAGCATCAATGATTTTCCGATCCTGTCTTTAAGTGTGTCGGATAAAAGCCGGTCTTTTCAGCACTTAACGAAAATTGTCGAAGAGGATCTTGTTCCAAAACTGCAGAGCATTGACGGCGTGTCCGATGTGCAGGCTTCCGGCCAGTACGTGCAGGAAGTCCAGCTGACCTTTAAACAGGACAAGTTGAATGCACTGGGGCTCGATGAGGACACTGTCAAAAAAGCGATCCAGGGCGCAAACGTTTCGGTACCGCTCGGCCTCATCAACTTCGGAAAAGAAAACAAATCGGTAGAAATCGATGGAAACGTGAAATCGCTGAAGCATTTTGAGAATCTGAAAATCCCGTACACCCCGAAAACGGGTGCAGCTTCCGCTTCGTCCGCAGCCGCGCAGGCTTCAGGGGCACAATCCCCAAATGCGGCGCAGACTTCAGGAACGCAGGCCTCGGGTGCGCACGCTTCAGGGGCGCAGCAACCGGCGAATGCAGGAACGCAAGCGACGCAAGCCAACGTCGGTATGCCAACCGTTGCGTTAAAAGAGATTGCCGATATCAAAGTTGTCGGCAAGCATGAATCGATTTCTAAAACGAACGGGAAAGATTCAATCGGCATCCAAATTACAAAAGCTCCGGATGCAAACACGGTGGATGTTGCCGATGCAGTAAATAAAAAAGCCGCACAGTTTAAAGCGGACTATAAAGGCACACAAATTTCCACCATTCTGGACCAGGCAACACCTATCAAAGACTCCGTCAAAACGATGTTCGAAAAAGCAATCATCGGGGCCGTATTTGCGATTGTGGTCATCCTGCTGTCTTTGCGGAATGTGCGTTCCACCATTATCGCGGTCATCTCGATCCCGCTCTCGGTGCTGATTGCTTTTATTATTTTGCACCAGCTTGACATCACATTAAACGTGATGACACTCGGAGCCATGACGGTGGCAATCGGGCGCGTTATTGATGACTCGATTGTCGTCATTGAAAATATCTACAGACGCCTGACGTTGCGGGAAGAAAAACTGCGCGGAAAAGCGCTGATTCGTGAAGCGACGGTTGAAGTTTTTAAACCGGTTATGTCTTCCACGATCGTAACCGTCATCGTCTTTGTCCCGCTTGCACTTGTGAGAGGGATGGTCGGGGAACTGTTCATGCCGTTTGCCCTGACGCTAATTTTTGCCTTGCTAGCATCGCTTCTTGTGGCGATCACGGTGGTGCCGATGTTTGCCCATTCGTTATTTAAGAACGGGTTGAAGAAAAACACGCGGACTACGAACGAAGGGCACGGCCGGATCGCTTTATTTTACAAAAAGATTCTGAACTGGTCGCTCAACCATAAGCTGGTCACGTTCGGCATCGCATGCCTGCTTCTTATCGGTAGTTTGTTTTTAATCCCGCTTATCGGCGTCAGCTTTATTGAAAACGAAGGCCAGAAAGTCGTGTATGCCACCTATGCGCCGGAACCAGGGGAAACCCTTTCCGATGTGAAGAAGATAGCAGGAAAAGCGGAGGATTACTTAATCCACCGTAAAAATGTAAAAAATGTGCAATATTCCATTGGGGAGTCGGCTTTCAGCACCAACAGCAACTCCGCCATCTTTGTTGTCGAATATGACCAGGATACCAAAAATTTCGACCGCGAACCGGAAAAAGTCATTAAAGCCCTGCAACAAAGGACGGACCAGGGTACATGGAAATCACAGGACTTCGCATCTATGTCGAATGATGATTTAACGATGTATGTCTATGGCAACAATCTGGATGAAATCAAACCGGTCATCCATAAAATTGAAAAAGTCATGAAAAACAACGACAACTTGAAAAATGTTGAAACCAGCCTTTCCGAAACTTATCAGCAATACACGCTTGTCGCCAACCAGAACAAACTGGCTGCTCTCGGGTTAACAGCCGGCCAGCTCGGAACCGGCCTTGCGCAAACCGGCAACCGGACCGTGCTTACAACCGTTGAAAAAGGCGGAGAAGAATTAAATGTTTACGAACAGAACAAAACCGGGCATTACGACAATATTGGCGATCTGACCAATCAAAAAGTCACGTCGCCCCTCGGCACAAAAGTAGCGCTAAAAGATGTCGTGGACGTGAAAAAAGGCGAAACACCGGATGCAGTCTCGAAACGGGACGGCAAAATCTATGCCAGTGTAACCGGCAAGATCAAGACAGCTGACGTTGCGAAAGTGACACAACAAGTTCAAAACAAAGTGGATAAACTCGATATTCCAAAATACATCCATGTCGAAACCGGCGGCGTAACGGAAGACATCAATGACTCGTTTACAAAGCTCGGTTATGCGATGCTGGCTGCTGTTGCGATCGTTTATCTTGTGCTCGTGATTACATTCGGCGGGGCCCTCGCGCCGTTTACCATTCTTTTCTCACTGCCATTTGCCGTAATTGGTGCACTGGTCGCCCTGTACCTGGCGCATGAAACGATCAGCGTCACCGCCATGATCGGCGCCCTGATGCTGATCGGCATCGTGGTGACGAATGCCATTGTGCTAATCGACCGGGTGGTGCATAAAGAAAAGGCGGGGCTGTCCACACGCGAAGCATTGCTTGAAGCAGGCGCGACAAGGCTGCGTCCGATTTTAATGACCGCTTTTGCAACAATCTTTGCACTGATCCCGCTTGCTCTGGGCTACGGCGGCGGCGGGCTCATTTCGAAAGGGGTCGGCATCACAGTAATCGGCGGCTTGACCAGCTCCACTTTACTGACACTTATCATCGTTCCGGTTGTTTACGAATTTTTAATGAAGTTTAGGAAAAAAGAAAAACATCCGGAAGAAGTATGAAAAAAGAGGTTGCCCAGGGGCAACCTCTTTTTTCTGCATGTGGAAGCATCACCAGCGCTTGCGTCGGAGAGGTAAAACTTGGGAAAGCCGGGATTTACCTGCAAACCCCAGTTCCTGTTCGATTTAGCTTCTTTCAAGTAGGGATGAATAAGCAAAATTCTTAAATTTGGTAAGAATGCTGGAGGCCGGTTTTTTTCGTGCTTCTTTAACGTAGACGCGCTCTATGTGAAGGAAGACCCTCGTTTTTGCTTGCTTCCTTAACGTAGACGGGGTCTATGTTAAGGAAGGTCTTCGTTTTTCCATGCTTCCTTAACGTAGACGGGGTCTATGTTGAGGAAGGACTTCGTTTTTCCACGCTTCCTTAACGTAGACGCGCTCTATGTGAAGGAAGGACTTCGTTTTTCCACGCTTCCTTAACGTAGACGCGCTCTATGTGAAGGAACGCCTTCTTTTTTCCATGCTTCCTTAACGTAGACGTGCCCTATGTTAAGGAAGACCCTCGTTTTTGCTTGCTTCCTTAACGTAGACGCGCTCTATGTGAAGGAAGGTCTTCTTTTTTCCACGCTTCCTTAACGTAGACGTGCTCTATGTGAAGGAAGGTCTTCTTTTTTCCACGCTTCCTTAACATAGGGCTTGCTGAATCACCAAACTTCCTAGATTTGGAAAAACTTAATACAATGTGCAAGGGTTAAAGATGGATTCTTCTATATTTTGAAAAAGAGCTTGCTGACAAATTGGGTACAAATTCAGAATCGGATTCGTTCACCAAGCCCCAAGTAGGACATTTCGAGCCAGGATGCAGCTCCTTTTGTCCTTTTGGCAGATTCAAAAGGACATTTCGGGCTCGGATGCAACGTGTTTTGTCCTTTTGACAGCTTCAAAAAGACATTTCGGACCCAAACGCGACTCCTTTTGGTCCTTTTACATCACGCAAAAGAACAATTTGACCTCACTGTACGGCTAGTTTCTCTTTTTTTGCCAGGTCCGCTGATTCGCATCCTTGCTGAAGAAATTAAAAAAGCCGACCTATCTTTCAGGTCCAGCCTCGTAAACGCAATGAAGATTCATTTTTTAGCAAACGCTACAAAAACGGCCATTGCAAAACCCGAAAGCCCCTAATTTCCCCCAAGAATGATCGCAGCGGGTTCGGGAGCGGGTTTTCCAATATAGTACCCTTGCGCCAAATGCATGCCGATCGATTTGCAATAGAGCAGTTCTTCTTCGCGTTCAATTCCTTCCGCTAGCACATAAATACCGGTTTCTCCCGCAATTTCCATGACTTCCTGCAAAAAGCGCTGTTTGACCTTATTCTCGTCGCAATGGGAAATGAAAAAACGGTCGATTTTCACATAGTTCGGATTTAAAATTTTCAAAGTTTCAAGCGTTGCGTACCCTGAACCGAGATCATCAAGCGCCACGCCGACGCCAAGATCACGGTAGATCCCGAGTATCTTTTTTAAAAAGTGGACATCATTGATCTTCTCGGTTTCCACAACCTCAAAGACAAGGTCCTCCGGGGAAATATCGTACTGTTCGATCAAAGTAAACGTATGCCGCAAGCAAAACTTGTAATCATAAATCGAAGCGGGCAAAAAATTGATAAAGCTCTTCACGCCGCGGGGCAGTTTCTCAGCACGGGCTTTCAGTGCCGCTTCCCTGGCGCGCAAATCCAATAACGAATGCAGTCCGGTTTTATGGGCGACATCAAATAATAGGCCCGGGGGAATGTTCCGGTTCGGCAAACGGGTGCGCAGCAAAGATTCATAGCCGTATATTTGGTTGTCCTGAATGCGGATGATCGGCTGAAAATAACTCGTCAGGCTGCCGGAAATAATTACTTTTACAAGCATCTCATAGCGGATGCGCTCTTTTAATTGAGAAAGCGGCAGGGAGAGCACCGAAAATCCGGACCCGGACGGATGGACACTGGTGAACAGATCAACCGTTTCGGGCATATCTTTTATGATATCAAATAAAGTATCCTTTTCTTCAAACGGAACCATTAAATGCTCGGAAAGGACTTCGTATACACAGGATTTCTGCGTCATATATTCAATGACAGCCTGTGTTTTTTGTATGTATAATAAACCGCTTTCCGGAATATAAAAAGATGCATCGTTCTCCAGGTTTGGCTTCTCATTCAGCATATGATTCATCCTTATCCAGTCGTTTAACTTATTTATACCAAAAAATGCCCGGCAAAGCCACTATTAAAAGCAGGCGGCATCATCCCGGCCGGAAAAATCGTCCAAAAGCGCTTTTTCTCCCTTTCCTATTCCGCAATTGAGAATTAAATATCGAAAATGAAAATAGAAAATTTCTATCTCACTTCTATTTCCACCCCTTTTCTTTTGATATAAAAAACTTTACTTTAAATTTATTATAAATAAATATTGATTTTTATAATGAATCAGTTATAATATAGACATCAAAATAGCAAAAGGTGGGAAAATGATGAGTGATCAAAAAGACAACAAAAAAATGACAACTGCATTCGGTGCCCCGGTTCCGAATGACACAGATTCAAAAACTGCCGGCAAAAGAGGGCCGTTATTGATGGAGGATGTCTGGTTTATTGAAAAGCTGGCCCACTTCGACCGAGAAGTGATCCCGGAGCGGCGGATGCATGCAAAAGGTTCCGGCGCCTACGGGACATTCACGGTGACAAACGATATAACGAAATATACGAAGGCAAAACTTTTCTCAAAAGTCGGCAAAAAAACCGATATGTTCATCCGTTTCTCAACCGTTGCCGGCGAACGCGGCGCGGCGGATGCCGAACGCGATATCCGCGGAACGGCCATGAAATTTTACACAGAAGAAGGCAATTGGGACCTTGTCGGGAACAACACGCCTGTATTTTTCCTCAGAGACCCGAAACGTTTCCCGGATTTGAACCATGTCGTCAAACGCAACCCGCGCACCAATATGCACAGTGCACAGGCAAACTGGGATTTTTGGACGCTGCTTCCTGAAGCGCTCCACCAAGTAACGATTACGATGAGCGACCGTGGCATTCCGGCAAGCTACCGGAATATGCATATGTTCGGCAGCCATACGTACAGCATGTTCAACGCAAACAATGAACGCGTCTGGGTCAAATTCCACTTTAAAACACAACAGGGCATCAAAAACCTGACGGATGAAGAAGCACAGGAAATCATCGGCCGCGACCGCGACAGCCATCAGCGCGATTTGTACGAAGCGATTGAAAGCGGCGACTATCCGCGCTGGACGATGTACATCCAGGTGATGACGGAAGAAGAGGCGAAAAACCTTCCGTATAATCCGTTCGATTTAACAAAGGTATGGTACCATAAAGATTTTCCGCTGATTGAAGTGGGTATCGTGGAACTGAACCGCAACCCGGAAAACTATTTTGCAGAAGTCGAACAGGCCGCGTTCGCCCCGACCAATATTGTGCCGGGCATCGGGTTCTCGCCGGATAAAATGCTGCAGGGCCGCCTTTTCTCTTACGGCGATGCGCAGCGTTACCGGTTAGGCGTCAACCACTGGCAAATTCCTGTCAACTATCCGAAAAAAGCGGAACACTTCCATCCGTACCACCGCGATGGCGCAATGCGGGTTTTCAATCCGGCTGAAGGCGGCTCCGTTTCATACAGCCCGAACAGTTACGGCGAATGGGAAGACAGCAAGGAGCACGCAGAACCGGCACTCGATATTTTAGGTACGGCTGACTATCACAATTTCCGTGAAGATGACGACAACTATTATGAACAGCCCGGCAAACTGTTCAGGCTGATGGCGCCGGAAGAACAGCAACGACTATTTGCAAACACCGCCCGCAATATGCAGGGAACGACAAGAGAAGTCCAGCTCCGCCATATTACGAACTGTTATTATGCAGATCCGGCATACGGCGAGGGCGTCGCGCGCGCACTCGGCATTCCGATGAGCGAAGTAGAGGCGGCTGTTTCGAGGAAATAACTGGCGGATGAAGGTTTGCGGTGCCGCTAAATGCACATTTATAAAATGCTCTTCAGTTTTTGCATCAAGCCCGCGCACCAATTTGCCGGATGATGACTTTTTGCGGCAGGCAAAAGAGCGGCAACATTTTGTTCACTTTATATAGGGCTTGCTGAACGAATCCGGTTCTGAATTTGTACCCAATTTGTCTGCAAACTCCATCGCAAAATATATGCGAAAATGCGTGAGTTTGTCTTCTCCATACGTTGAATCGGCTTTCGCGTGCAGGCATTTCCCTGGATTTGTTGTAAAACCTTTGCATTTAAATGGTTGCCAAAGCTGTCAGCATCCTTTCCAAATCTAGGAATTTCGCTTATTCAGCAAGCCCTATATAGATATAAAATACAAAAGACGTTGAGGCACCATTTCGATTTGTGCCTCAACGTCTTTTAAATTGATTTAGAGTGACAGGGCACAGTGCTAGATGGTGTCCCGCCCTCTTTTCGATTGATTTTGCTCGTTCATTTATATCCTTTTTTTGTAATTTTCGCCCATATGTCATGATACCAGCCGATCAGCATGCTAAAAGCCGGGTCAAACAACCCTTTCATTTTTTGGATGGTCCATACTGTGAACAAGGCAACAATAATGCTTGCCGCAATATCCCCCGGATAATGGTGCCCGACCCATACACGGGAAATGCCGGTCAAAACGGCACAGAGCATCATCGCTAATCCGAGTTTCCGGTTCCGCACCCATAAGGCGAAAGCCATGGCAAACGTGCCTGTCGCATGGTCGCTCGGAAATGAGTCGTCGGCCGCATGCGGAATTAAAATGCTGGTATGATACGTGACAAATGGCCGCGGTTCATAATAAACAAGCGTAATCACATAATTGACCAGCAAAGCGGCAACACCGGCAATGCCGGCATAAAGCACCATGTTTTTCATTTTATCATTGCCTAAAAACCACACAATCAATAAAACAGCGGCAAAAAGCGGCAAGGCATCCTGTGTAAAAAAAATCATGATGTCATCCAGTAATTTTTCATGCCCTGACAAGTTGTGGACCATAAAAAACAATCTGGCGTTCTCATTCATGGCTCTATTTCCTTTCTTCTATGGCTGGTTTTGATAGAAAAATGTTTGTCAAACATCTCGTCCATCCGCACGAACCGGAAGCCGCGCGCTTTTAATGCCGGAATCGCAACCCGCAAACCTTCAATTGTATACTGCGGGGCATCCTCATCTGCGCCCGGCGTGACGCCGCAATCATGCAGCAAAATCACATCGCCGCTTTCCACCCGGGTGATCAGGCCGTTTGAAACCTTTTTCGAACCGCCTTTTCTCTTCCAATCGCGGAACATTTTCGACCAGTGCACCATGCGGAACTGCTTGTGCAGAAAAAAGTCCAGCAGATGCATCATTCCCCACGGCGGGCGGTAAAAAACCGGTCTCTCGCCGGTGATGTTTTCAATAATCCGTGCCGACTGCTCAAGCGTGCGCGCATTTTTCCAAGGGCTGATCAGCCAGTTGCACTGGTGCTTATAATTATGAAGGCCGATACAATGCCCTTCACGCGACATGCGCAAAACGAGTTCCGGATACCGGGCCGCCCTTTCCCCGACGAGAAAGAAAGTGGCCTTAATTCTTTCCCGCTTTAAAAGATCAAGCAGTACCGGCGTATAGACCGGGTCCGGCCCGTCATCAAAGGTGAGCGCAATCTCCGCATCTTTTTTTCCTTTCCAACATACCCAAAAACCGAGTTTGGCCGCTAAAACATATGGAATAATAGCATATATGAGAATGAATAAAATCAATACCCAGATGATGACTTCCAAACCGTGCCGCTCCTTTCATCCAAAGATTCATGCGGGTGATGCACAAGCAAAGCCTTTTTTCGCATCCTTGCATACTTTCCGTGCGCGGTATCCGGCATTTCCGGATCAGACGCATGAATGAGCCGTGCATATTTCGCCTGGTCAATAACGGAAAGCACCCGAAAAGCGGCCTCTCTGTTTTGAATCGATAGCGTGTTTCTTTTCATCTTCGCAAGCTGTGCCCTGTTTTCATTCAGGCGGGCTAAACACCGGATTAACGTGCCTTCATCTGCTGCCTCAACTGCTGCGCCCGCTTGTGTTAAAAAGGCTGCGTTATCTTCTTCCTGGCCCGGCAGCGCTTTGTATAAAATCATCGGCAGTTCCATGGCCAATGCTTCCGCTGTTGTCACGCCGCCCGGTTTCGTAATCATCACGTCCGAGACAGCCATTAAATCACGCACATAATCAATATAGCCGAGCACGAAAACCTTGTGTTTCGTCCCTTTCAGATCATCCATCAGGCGGGCGCGTAGTTTTTCATTATGCCCGCACACGATCAACAGCTGCATGCGGAAAGGTACCTCGTCCAGTTTTTCAGCCGTGAACAGCCCGTCCCCGAACAGGCCTTCCCCGCCGCCCATGACAAGCACGGCCGGCAACGCCGGATCGAGGCCGTATTTTTTGTACAAAGCCTGCTTGTTCACCGGTTTCAGGAAACTCGGTTTAATCGGGATCCCTGTACAGGAAATTTTTCGGCCGGGAATGCCGAGCCTGATCAACTGCCGGCGCAACATATGCGAACCAACGACATAGTGATCTGTGTACGGGTGCAGCCATGAACTGTGGTGCGTATGGTCGGTAATGACGGTAACGAGCGGAATATCCGTAAGCCCGTATTCCTTTAATTTTGAAATCATAGAAGACGCAAAAGGATAGGTGCTGACAATAACGGATGGGCGTATCGTTTCGAGCATCCGCAGCGTCTTTCTCATCCCCGTTGAAAATAAGCCGGTCAATGTTTTTGACAGGGCATTCCTTCCATACGTTTTACGGTACAAATACCCGTAAAGATTCGGGAACTTTTCAATACCTTTCATATAAACATAGTGGCTGACCGGGAATAAGGTGGGATGGACCCATTCCATGAAATCGACGACAACCGGGTCTGCTTTTGGGGAACGAATTTTCATCGCCTGTTCAATTGCCCGGGCGGCCTGCAAATGCCCTTCCCCAAAAGCGCCTGTTAATATCAACACTTTGTCTTTTTTCTTGTTGGCCATTCTCTTTTCCCCCCTGCTTTTCGGTCTGTTTACAGAAAACGCGCCGCTTCTCCTTCTCATGCGGCCTCTTTCGATACAATACAATAGACTTTGAGGGTAAAAGAAAAGTTCATTTATAGGCGATAAAAATTTGCGGTCATTGTTTTCCTACTCTTCCATTTAAACGAATTATGGAAAACACTGTAAAAATTTGCTTCGAAAAAAAGAAACAGGCAAGGCTTTTTTCGGAAACAAAAACCCCGTTTGGAATTTTTTTTCAACAAGGACAGGCAAAAAAACGCAACCGGGTACTCACAAAAAAACATGCGGCTCCTTATTTTGCGGCCGCATGTTTTTTCCTGTTTCTCCATTTTTGAAATAGCCATGTGACCGAAAGCCCGAGCGAGTACCAGAACAAAATCAGGAAAATGACTTCCCCGACGAGTGGGATGCTGCAAAGGGCAATCAGGATCGTCACACCCGTTAACAGTTTCAGCCATTCCTGCCTGCCGTTTAAAACGGCAAAGGTGCTACCGATTTCCCGGCCAAGAAACACGAGTCCTGCCAGGAGGGATACAAAAACAGCAAGGCATAACAGAAGGACAACCGGTATTAATACCACTGTAATCGTCAAAAACAGGCTGAGCGCAAGGACGACAAGCGACAGCAGGCAGCCGGTAATGATCATCCTTCCGGGCCGCGTGTAGAAGGACCGAATCCCAGAAAAAAACGGTTTTTTCGCGACTAAGCCGAACAAAACAGTGCACACAATCAACAGTAGGCTTGCGGAAAGCCGGAAAAACCAGAGGGCAAGAAGCATGACAGCGGCAAAAATCATACTGTCAAGCGTTTTATTGTTCATATTTATAGATAGGACATGTTCCGTTACACGGGCACCCGGCTGCTGTTTGATATTTCCACCGAGCACAAATACAGAGCCGCGGATATCCGCTGACTTACGAATATTCAAATTCCCATTGATCACAATGACGGCTGTTTTGACATATCCGCTGACGGTCGCGTTATTCCCGATCACAACGACATTTTCGACTTTTTCATTTTTCGGGATGACCGTATGCCGGTCGTGGATGATAATTCTCATTCTTTTTTCCTTTGCAAACGCAGGGTGGAAACCCGCCCCTGCGCTCAGAAAAAGCAGGAGCAAGGACAATAGGCAAATCAATATTTTTGCGGCTTTCATCTTTTTCTCCATCCCCTACTCCTTCACCGGCTTCATGGTGAGAAGGCCAAACAAAATCCAGATACAAACGGCCAAAATCACCGCCATCACCACCATAATCCCCGCAGACAAAGCCGGGAGCGCGGAAAGAATGGAAAGCGCAATATGAAAGCCGCTTGAAAGAATATTGCAGAGGGCCTGAAAAATATTCATGCCGACATAAAACGGTTTTCTCATCACCGGGTAGGCGCAAAGCACAGAAGCGGCACAGCAAACCGCAAAGAACCAGACAAAAACGCGGTAATGCATCGCCATTTTTTCCTGCGGCATAATTTTAGCCAGAACCGCCTTTTCAAACTGGATCCCCGGTACATCAACCGAATGGTAAAAACGGCTGATTTCCGTCTTCACCGTCTCCAGTTCTTCCAGTTCGCGGCGGCAATCCGGGCAAAGGGCAAGATGGGCTTCAACCATTTTTCGGTCCGTTTCACTTAACGCATCATCCATGAAGGCCGGCAATAAATCCCGGACGTGTGTTTCCATGTGATCACCCTCTTGAAAGTTCTTTTTTCAAAATATTTCTCGCTGTGTTGATGCGCGACTTGACGGTACCAAGCGGGATGTTCAAGATGTCTGCGATCTCTTCATAGGAATAGCCCTGGATATCGCGCAATACGATCGCTGCCCGGTGTTCCGGCGACAATTTTTCCATCGCGCTGCGGATGTCAAATCTCAAATTGGCGTTGTCGATATTGGAAGTTGGCCTCCTAAGTGGCTCCTCTTCTATTTCCGCCTGAAGATCCACTTTTTTTCGCATTTTTTTCAGCCGGTCATAGCATAAATGAGAGACGATCTTCGACATCCAGGAGGCAAAAGCATAGGCATGTTCCAGTTTATCCAGGGCGTACCAGGCTTTCACAAATGCTTCCTGGGCGATATCTTCCGCTTCCATCCTGTCGCCTGTCATGGCATATGCATGCCGGAACACCTCCCCTTTAAACCGGGCCACCAGCACGGCAAACGCATCTGTATCTCCTGCTTTTGCCTGCCGGATCAACTGTGTTAAATCCTGCTCCACCATTTTCAACTCCCTGCTTAAGCAACGCGATCTTTTGTCGTTGCCCGGGCATGTGCAAAAGCGGCCGGGAAATTGCAGGTGCACTTGCCCATTTCATTCCATGTTCATTATGGCATATTTTCCTTTCCGCCATCAGGAAGTTTTTTTCATCCGCTTAGCGCCTCATTTGGATAGGAGTACCCCATACCGGCCGGAAAACGGGCGGCAAAAAGCCGATGCAAGCGTTGGGCCGGCCTGAAACATGCGCCCGAATTCCACGGCAGGAAGATGGTAAAAGTACCCGGAAACAAAAACGACAAGTCCTTTCCAGCAATACGGCCCCATAAACGCCCCGCAAAAAAATCAATAAGAGGTTGAAACATAGTACTGGTCCTTCAGCACTTTATCCGGCGTTTGGTTTGCTTTGCGGCCGAGCAGACCGCGGATCAATACATCAAATTCTTTCCCCCTGAGTTCGATTTCGCTCCCGTATTGGCGCATCCGCCGGTAAAACCGGGCCAGTTGCTTCCCGTCTTCCAAGATTTCCATCACCTGTTCCTCCACCGGTTTGGTGAAGTCCAATTCAAAGACAAGACCGTGTTGTTTCAAAAAAGCAAGATTGATTTCTTCCTGACCGGGGAGGACGGAGTGGATAAAAATCGGCAGCTTTTTTTGAATCACTTCGCTGATCGTGACACCGCCCGGCTTTGTAATGATCGCATCCGCTTCATCGTACAGCCGGCTCATTTCCTTTCTGGACTGGATATAGGGAACCGGGATGATATGTTTCATCCCCCATCCATTCAGCTTGTTATACAATTTTTCGTTTTTTCCGCATAACACATAATAATCGGCCCTGCCCGGCTGTTCCCGTTTCAATGCTTTCAGAAGGCGGTACAGATCGCCGAGGCCGCTGCTGCCACCGGATATTAAGATTTTTTTTCGTGACGTATGGCGCAAAACCGTTCTTTCTTTAAACGCTTCATGAATCGGAATGCCGGTGACAAAAATGTTTTGTTCGGGAACGCCGTTACAGATGAGCGTCGTTTTGATCGTTTGGTTCGGCACAAAATGGATGTCAATTTCTTTCTTTCCCCACAAGCCGTTGACGAAAAAATCAGTGTATGCATTGATAACCGGGACATCAATTTTTCCTTTTGACTTCAGCCGGCTGAGCAGCATCGACGGAAAACTATGCGTGCAAATGACAAGATCCGGATTTTCCTCGGCAATCAGTTTTTCCATTTGCTTAATAAAAGAGAGTTCATAGAATTTCATTAATGCGGTCTGGTCGGCATCCGCATAAATAAAATGTTTGTACACCCATTGGTATGTCCGCGGTGCTTTCTGGATCCATTTCAAATACATTTTCGTGACGATTTTCTCCAGCGTCCCGCTCGTATAGGAAATCAAATCAACTTTTTTCATTTCAATGGTACTGTCCATACATTTCAATTTATGCATTAACGCCTCTGCGACCTGATGATGGCCGGACGGCATTTTTAAAAGCGGTAAAATGAGCACTTTAGCCAAGCTGTCTTCCTCCTTTTCCGGAAGCCTGTTCTTTTTACAATAAATAGACTTCCGCAATTGCCGGGAAGTTCATTCTGTTTTTTACCAAAAAAGCAGATTTTAAACAATTGAATTGTATACCGGATGGATGTCTTACAACAAGTATTTTGCCAATATTGGCCGTATTTTGAGCAGCAGCCGCCTGCACGGCTTTTAAGGGCGTTTTGGACCAACATTTCACCTCCTTAAAACGACCATGCAAAAGGATGGAAATCAACCGACAATTTTTTCTAAATATATCGCAGTTCTGTTGCCTGCTGTAAAAAACAGTCGTCGTGCAATTTGGTGCTCAGGCTTGATGTAAAAACTTATATAGAACCGTGCTGCGCGGTATTTCGCTCGGAAAACCTTTCACGTAAATCACCGGCAGGCTTGTCGCCAGTTTCCCGCGTGCCGCATTGGTTGCTGAAAAACTGCGGGTTTTTTCATTGAATTCTCACGGTTTATTCAGAATAAGCCGCTATACTGGTCCCTTGAGAAACCTGGAAAATTATGCAAGAATACGAAGTGCAGGCGGCGGGGCATGATAAAAAAGACTGTTTTCATGCACCACTAACCTATTACACGCCAGAGAATGGATTCTATGCGTAAAGAACATTACATGAGGTGAGTCCTCCATGTTCGTGAAGAAGATAACCATTAGTCTTTTCAGTATCATATTTACGGTGTCATGCGCTCTTATCACAATCGGCAGTTTCTTTATCGCACCGCTGTGGGCCAAAAAAGATGACCCGCATTTCGTGCTGCTTGATGGAAAATGGAATATTTCAACGGGGCAGATGGCAGCGCTGTTCCTCTTTTCCGTAGTGGCCATCCTGTTTTATCTTGGCTGTTTCCGCATTTTTGCAAGGCTTTCAGACAAAGGGCTGAAAATAATGGCAGCCTTTTTGTTTGCCATTATTTTGTCTATTGAAACGGCGATTCTTATCCTGTTTCACGGGGTGCAGCCGCCCAAGGTGGATGGTGGCCATATTTATCTGGAAGCTTTGTATTTATTAAAGCACGGGACATTGCTCGGAAATGAGTACTATTTACAGCTGTACCCGAACAATGTACCGATTACCATTGCCCGTTACCTGCTTTACCGCTACCTAGCGTTTGGAAATCCAGACTGGTTTTTGATTGTAGATAAGCTGGCAGCGGCTTTATTCCTGAATATCGGGATCTTTTTTCTCTGGCTGCTGGCGGTGAAAACATCCGGCCGCAAAACGGGAAATTTGCTGCTTGTTTTCACCATCACATGGCTGCCGCTCTTTCTTTATATCCCGTATTTTTATACAGAAAGCCTTGCGATCGCCTTTCCGTCCATGGCGGTGTATTTTTGGTATGGCCACAGTCGGACGGGGCGCCCGGTATACCTTTTTCTGCTTGGTGCAGTGCTTGCAGTTGGATGCCAATTAAGGGAAAATATGGTATTACTTTTGCCTGCCCTTTTGATCTACATGCTCTACACGCTCCGGCTGAAACAAACCGTGCTGCGAATAGCGTTCATTATGCTTGTTTTTTTGCCTGTCACTTTTGGGGCAGAGGCGTATTACCACCATCTCGGCTACCGGGAAAACGCGACCATCAAGGCGCCGGTAACCCACTGGCTGGCGCTTGGCCTTTCAAATGAAGGCCGATACAATGTCGCGGATACGAGATTGTCAGAAAGTCTTCCCACCCAACAGGCAAAAAAACAGGCGGATTATGCACTGATCAAACAGCGGATCGAAACGAGGGGTACATCCGGTCTGCTCAAGCTTTGGGCGGTAAAAGCCTTCCGCACATTTTCACAAGGCGATCAGGCCTACGCCAAGTACAATCAGCGGATGGACCATTACAACGCCGCATACCGTTATGTTTACGGAGACCAGAATCAAGTGCTGTTGTTTATCATCCAGGTATTTCATATCGCAACGCTCTTTTTGCTGGCCGTTTCGGGCTTAACGTTCTTCCGTAAAATAAGATTTGATGTTCAATTACTCATGCAAATTTGCTTATTTGGCAGCTACTTGTTTTTCATTTTTATTTGGGAAGCAGAACCGCGCTACTCCCTCCTGTTCACGCCATTGATGATTTTTTGCGCTGCACGGGGTCTTGAAAAGATGCATCAGTTCTTGGAAGCAAAAAAATGGCTGCCGGCACAAAAAAGATGGAAACTGCAAACAGCAGGAAACTGGCTGCTCGTTTTAAGCCTTATTGTCCTGCTCGCCGTTTGCGCCAAATGGAATGAAAAAGCATTCACAGGAACAACCGAAAAATACGAGGATTATATCGTCAACCAGCAGGCGGCCAGAGGAAAACCTGTTGCGCTTGTTGACCGGCATCATACCGTTACCCAAACGTTTATCGCAGACAAAGCTTTCGACCGGGTCGCTTTTATGCCTGCCCGATTCCACGGTAAAGCCGCATACCGCGTTTCTTTATGGCATAAAAGCGGCGGGCGGCAAAAAATGGTGTTTGAACGAAAATTTACAAACCATAAGCGAAAAACAAACGGCTATAAGGCATTTCTTTTGAAAAAAGCCTTGCCCGGTGAAAACAGGCATTATGCACTCCGGGTCGAACAACTCTACGGACCGGCGCATGCCCGGATGTTCCTTCATGCGAACGGCCCAAGCGGACATTTTGAGCAGATGGATTTGTACGGAGGGGGCCAATTTTACCAAAACGGCAAACCGATGGCAAAAACAGACCTTACGTTTACCGTATCAAAACAGATTACCGGTCCCCATATAAACCGGCACCTGTACAGATGGCTGTTTGGATGTGCTTTCTTTATGCTTTTACTCTATGGGCTTACTGTCCTGCCGGGAGGGGCAAGCAGAAAAGCAGCTAAAAAAATCCGCGAATTTGCGGATGCCTGATCAAAATCTCCCCGCCTGAGCCGTTTGGCAGCCCGGCGCTTGACCAATAGAAAAGTTGGCAGATGCGAAAGACCTGAGCCGGCAACAAACGGGAAGCTTGTGGAGGCCTGAACCAGCGGGCGGGGAAAATTTCTGCGATCATACCGCGCGCTGGCCCGGATGTTCCAATGCTGATGGAAGCCAAATCAAAACGGCGAGAGCAGTTTCTCGCCGTTTTTTTTTGAGAACATCTTTTAAAAATCAGGATCATAGCTGATATCAAGGTCAAAATGGCCGGTGATGCCATCGATCGTTCCGGTTTCGGTGTACTGCCAAACGTCTGCATTCGTACCGAGCGTGATGTTATATCGTGCCAGCCAGATTTTGGTATTGCTAGGCCAAGAATCTGTATGGCCCTCAAGATAGCTTTTCCAATTAAAGTAGCCGGCATAAATGCCCACTTTCGCCTGCCCGAGCGTCTGCATTTCATTTAAGAAATAGCCAGCACAAGCCGGGGCCGCATTTGCCCACCAAGTTGTTGTAATGCTATTCGTCCCGGTAGGTTCTATATCTTCGAAAGCGTAGCCCGTAAACGCATAGCCGGTTTTCGCCTTTGCTTGGGCCAGCACTTGATAAAAACGCTTGGCTTCTGCAATATGCTGTGCGGAAGTGGTGGTGGAATTGCCGATCATATGATAAGCATGGACCGACAAGCCGGCGTTTCTGGCATACTTATAATAGGTATAAAACTTCGAATCCGTATATCCGCTTCCTTCTGTTGCTTTCAGAATGATAAAATTGTAGCCCTGGCTCTTCATAAGGTTAAAACTGTCTTGTGTCAGAGTTTGATAATGGCTGACATCCAGTCCCTTTGTCGTCGTGGCGGATGCAGTGGCTGATCCGGTACTGCCCGCTGTGGTCGTTCCGGACGTAGAACCCGATCCGGTGTTGCCCGTTGTGGTCGTTCCGGATGCAGAACCCGATCCAGTGTTGCCCGTTGCGGTCGTTCCGGATGCAGAACCTGATCCGGTATTGCCGGTTGTAGTCGTTCCGGATGCAGAACCTGACCCAGTGTTGCCCGTTGTAGTCGTTCCGGATGCAGAATCTGATCCGGTACTGCCCGCTGTGGTCGTTCCGGACGTAAAACCCGATCCGGTGTTGCCCGCTGTGGTTGTGCCGCTCGTTGCTGTGACAGACCCTATTGTGCCGGACGCAGATCCGGACGTGCTGCCGGTTGCCGTTCCCGTCGTTTTCCCACCCGCTGCCGGTGCAGGTTTTGTGAAGTGGCTCGTATAAATCCAGCCACTTTGGGTTGTCCCAACGACGCAGATATGGGACATATTTTGGGTGCTTTCTTTCACATACACCTGCTGATTCGGTCTAATAACAGCCGTATATTTTGTATGGGATGCAGATGTATACAGTTTGGAAGAAGCATAGACCGTTTTTTTCGCGAGCAAGCCGGTTAAGTTGTTCGCATAAATATATCCGGAGCTATTGCCTGCTTTCACTTGGTAACGACCGTGCGACCCATTAAAAACCGACACCTTTTGCCCATCTTTAATCGTCTTGTTATACGAATTTCCGGTTGCGGATGTGTATAATTTAGACGGCATCCACGTATATTTTACAACCGGTTTAATAAAATGGGTTTTGTCAACATAGCCGCTGTACCCGGTTCCGATCACGTGGGCCAGATACATGCCGTTTTTCGTTGCTTCCATTTTGATATACATC
The DNA here is from genome assembly GCF_025905465.1 of Weizmannia sp. WK01. NCBI lineage: Bacteria > Bacillati > Bacillota > Bacilli > Caryophanales > Bacillaceae > Heyndrickxia > Weizmannia sp. WK01. The sequence continues at coordinate 2,654,499 of NZ_CP109616.1, forward strand.
ATCTTCCCCGCCGGTACGGAAGCAACATACGGGCCGCCTGCCGCCTGCTTATAAATTTTCGAACCAAAATAGTCCTCTTTTTTCACTTTGCTCCTTGTCAGGTTATCAGCATAAATGTAACCTGTTTTCCCACCTGCTTTCACCTTATAGCGCTTGCCTGACTTGCTGTAGACGGTTACCGCTGTCCCGCTGTTCACATTTCTGGAGTAAGCCGCGCCGGACGCCGTTTTATAAAGCTTCGACGGTGTCCACGTATACATGGTAGACGAGGCGGCTGAAGCAGGCTTCACAAAACTTAGCGCAAACAGCAATAAAAAACCCGCACCCCCGAAAAAAATCAATCTTCGCAATCTGTCTCCTCCTTTTGTTCTATGTATCAAACACCATTATAATCAATAAATCTCGTAAATTTTATCCCGAATTTGAAAAAAATAGTGAACAATCATTCTAAATGAGTCTATATACCTATACAGGGTTACATTTTGCCTATTTGAAAGGGGATCGATCAAAAAAATTGCAAAAACCACTCCAAAACGGAGAATTGCCTGGATTGAGAGAAGAAATTTATCCGCAGCAACTGAGATTTAAACCATTTAGACTGAAATATTTCCGCGAGATCACGAGAGAATGATAAAAAGAATGGTTTGGGGGGCGCCACAGTTTTTACCATTCCATAGCTAAAAAGCATTCCTTTCCTTTGGCAAGTGGATCAGTACCAAAAAAAGAATGCTTTTCATTTGCTATGAAAAAAGGTCGCCAAGCGTGAATTAGGGGTGTTTAAGAGTGAAGCGTATCTACGAATGATACAAAGTGAACTGCTGGCCTTCTGTTTCGAACGGATTTTCTTCTATTTCAAATCCGAGATCTTCAATTAACTGGTAATCTTCTTTTGCGTCCTGGCCCTCTGTCGTTAAATAATCACCAATAAAAATGGAGTTGGCAATAAATAGCCCTAAATTCTGCAAAGAGCGCAAATGATATTCCCGCCCGCCAGCAATCCGAATTTCCTTTGTGGGATTGATAAACCGGAACAAGGACAAATTCTTTAAACAACGAATCGGTGTCAATTCGTCCATATTTTCAAGTTTTGTTCCCTTAACAGGATGCAGAAAGTTGACCGGAATGGAATCAGCGTCCAAATCCTTGAGCGCGAATGCCATATCAATTATGTCCTGATCCGTTTCCCCCATGCCACAAATCACACCGGAACACGGGGAGATTCCTGCTTTTTTTACGTTTTCAATGGTGTTGACCCTATCTTCATAACAATGTGTGGTTGTAATATTCGGATGGTGATTTGCACTCGTATTAATATTGTGATTAAATCGGTCCACACCCGCTGCCTTCAGCTTAAACGCCTGCTCTTCAGTAACGAGTCCCAAACAGGCACAAATTTTTAATGGTTCCACATCACGTTTAATTTCCTCAACTGCCGCAATCACTGCATCCACTTCACGGTTGGTTGGTCTGCGCCCACTCATCACAATGCAATATGTACCAATTTTATTCTTTTTCGCTTCCTTTGCCCCTTCCACAATCGTTTGTTTGTTGACCAAAGGATACCGGTCGATTTTTGTTGCTGCCTTAATCGATTGTGCACAGTAGCCGCAATCCTCAGGGCAAAGTCCGCTTTTGGCGTTAATAATCAAATTCAACTTTACCTTTTTTCCATAAAAATGCCGGCGAATCTGATAGGCTCCATGGACAAGTGCCAATACTTCATGATCACGAACCATTAAAATTTCCTTGGCCTCTTCTTCCCTTATCACATACCCTTCAATCACCTTTTCTGCCAATTTCGACCAATCCACTACCGTCACCCCTTTTTATATGTCAACCTAAAATAATTTATGGTTTACATTAAAAATTATAAGACACTTTCATTTTTGGTCAAGTACTTTTTTTATTTTTCACACAAAAGGTTAAAAAAGTCCGGCACTCTAGGAAAAAACAAGAATGCCGGACGATTTCTATTCTATGAGGCTTCGGAAACAGGAATGCCAGGCTTTTACCTCGCCGCTATCAAGGCGGCCGATTTCATAAACGCATCCAATGCTGCCCGCGTCGGCAGGCCGTCATTGTCCCCGAGTCTTTGCATCTGGATGGAGCAAATCGCATTGCCCTGCATTAAAAGCGCCTGATCGTCAAGATGCTCCAGCATGCCGGCCAGAATGCCGGATACAAAACCATCACCTGCCCCAATGCGGTCAACCAAATGTTTCACTTCATATTTTGGCACTGCCGCTTCAGCAAATGAACCATCTTCCAATTTTTTCTTTGAATACGAACCTTTTTCCACTAAATTGATGATCACTTGCCGCACACCTCTGGATAAGTAAAAATCCGCCATCTTTTCTTTTTCATGCTCGCCGGTTAAAATCTGTGCTTCTTTTGCATTTGGCATGACGACATCACAAAGGCAAGCGATTTCATTTGTCCGTTCCATCATCTTTTCTTCCGATTCCCAAATTACCGGACGCAAATTCGGATCAAACGTAATCGTAAGGCCGTATTTCCGGGCTTTTTCAATCAGTGCCAAAGTTGTCTCGTAACCACTTTCGCTTAATCCCGCCAAAATGCCGCCAAGATGGAGGATCTTTGCTTCTGAAAAATCAACCTGGCGAACGGCTTCTTTTGTTAGTTTAGAAGCAGCACTGTTCTTCCTGAAATAAACGGTTTCCGGATCGCCAATCTCCGACAGCCCTTTTAACATGAAACCCGTTGGATATGTTGGTGTTGAAAAAACATAGGTGGTATCAATGTTCTCATTGTTTAAGAAATTTTTCACATATACGCCGAAAGGGTCTTCCCCAATCTGCGTCAAAAACGAAACCGTGTGCCCGAGCCTGGAAACCCCGACAGATACATTCACATCCGCACCGGCCATATAACGGGTATAATGTCGGACAGCATGGAGCGGCCCCTTTTCATCCGCAATAAACAACACAAGCGGCTCACCGGCAGTGATGATCTCGCTCATTTGATTCGCCTCCATATAATTTCTAAATAAGAAATTAAGTTTACTATTTGTATTACAATTTCATTATAGAGGATTATGGCGATTGGTCAAGAAATTCCGGTATTGTTTTTGTAAAAAAAGAAAGCTCCTCTTTGGAGAAGAGAAGCTTATTGCTATACATTCTATTTCAACTCTTCCATTGGGACAAAATCCATATCATCATAGGTGATATTTTCCCCGCACATTGCCCAGATGAACGTGTAATTGCTCGTCGCTACCCCGCAATGGATCGACCAACTCGGGGAAATCACCGCCTGTTCTGAAGATAGGATAAGGTGCTTGGTTTCATCCGGTTTGCCCATAAAATGGAATACCCGTGTATCCGGTTCCATGTCAAAGTACAAATACGTTTCCATACGCCGATCATGCGTATGGCTTGGCATGGTGTTCCAGGCATTGCCCGGTTCAAGCACAGTGTAACCCATTTGCAGCTGGCAGGACTCGCAAATATTCGGATGAATATATTGATAGATTTTCCGCTTGTTCATAGACAGATCTTCGCCTGTTTCACGCGGCGTAATCTGGTCAATGCTGATCTTCACATTTGGATATTTGTGATGCGCGGGCACTGAAACAACATAAAACTTCGCCGGGTTAGTGGGGTCGTCCGATTCAAACACGACGTCTTTTGTCCCTTTTCCTATGTAATAGCCGTCCTGTTTTTTCATCGGGTCTTTTTTGTCTTCTATCGTGATACTGCCGGGCCCTCCGATATTGATGACGCCCAGTTCCCTTCTTTCCAGAAAGTAGTCTACACCAAGTTCTTTTGAAAGCCGGATCTCTAGCGGCTCATTTGTCGGTGTAACCCCACCGAAAATCTGCCGATCATTATGGGTATAAGTCAGCATGATTTCGCCGGGAACAAAAATCTTTTCCACTAAAAACTCTTTCCGTAACTGTTCTGTAGTGTAGTGCCGGATGTCTTCCGGGCTGTGGGTATATCTTGTTTCCATGGTTTGGGACATTTCAATCACTCCTTGTGAATTTTTTATAAATCAAAGTTGATTTACCACACGAGCCAGCCACCGTCTACTGCAAGAATATGGCCGGTCACATAGTCAGATGCAGGGCTTGCTAAAAAAATGATGGCGCCCATTAAATCGAAAGGTTGTCCCCATCTGCCCGCCGGTATTCTGCTTAAAATTTCTTCATTCCGGTTTTCGTCCGCACGAATCGGGGCAGTATTAGCAGTCTCAATATATCCTGGGGCAATCGCATTGACCTGGATATTGAACGTGCTTAATTCATTGGCAAACGCTTTCGTAAGGCCTGCAACACCATGCTTGCTGGCCGTGTAGGACGGAACGAACTTCCCGCCCTGAAAAGAAAGCATAGAAGCAACATTGATGATTTTCCCGCTTTTTTGTTTCGCCATTTCTTTTGCGGCTGCCTGGCTTAAGTAGTAGACGCCATTTAAATTCACATCAAGAACGTTCTCCCAGTCTTCATCTTTATACTCCAACAGCGGCGCCCGTTTAATAATGCCAGCGTTGTTCACAAGAATATCAATCTTGCCGTACGTTTCAATGCAGCCATCAATCACTTTCTTTGCTGCTTCTTTCCCGCTCAAATCTGCCTTTACGAGCACGGCTTTCCTGCCCTGTTTTTCAATGAGAGACTTCGTCTCCTCGCCGCTCGACCGGTGCACCGGCAAATACAAATCGGCCCCCGCTTTCGCCAGCGCAACGGCATATGCCTGCCCAAGCCCTGTCGCCGACCCGGTTACCACCGCCACTTTGCCTTTTAAACTGAAAAAGTCAAGGGTGAAATCGTCTAGATCCATGTGAAAGCCTCCTAATAATTGAAATTATAAAAAAAACTGAATGCCGACAGTACAATCTGCCCCGCGAATTCACGATCATCTGTCATTTCCCGCGCTATGCTGGACGCAACAATAACTTAGAGCAATATAGAAAGATAAATCATGACAGCCGTTCCTTATCCCGATCTCCCGTTCCTAAAAGGAAGCCCTGTAAAACGACATGCGGCAGAGTATGACAGAATAGTACACTTGCATTCACAGCTTATTCGTCGAAACACAGCGAAAGATGATCTAAATGGAACCAATAAATACACCTATAAAACCTCATTACTAAATGAACAGAGCTGCCTTCTTGAATTTTAAGAAAGCAGCCGCTTATCAAAATTTTATGATTATACCAAGTAAACTGCTGTGTTTTCTATCCCCTGTTTCTTTTTATCCTTGAATAAATGTACCCTTTTCCCAACGACCGTTTTCCAAATCATTTGCAATTTGTTTAAATTTATCATCAGGCAAATTATATAAAAGGGTGATAATAATTGCAGCAAGTAGTAAAGCGACAGCCGGATAAATCGTCATTGCCCCTTTAATTCCAAGCAATGTTGTTGATGATTGATGGGCATTCGCAATATATCCCGTTGCAGCAAGAATACCTGCTGAAACCAATGCTGCAATAGATTGGGCAATTTTTCTCGAGAAGTTAAAGGCAGCATAGGTAATCCCTTCTTTACGTACACCTGTATGCCAGTGGCCGTAGTCAATCGTATCAGATACAAAAGCCCAGGTAACACCGTTCGGAATGGCTAAAGCCACATACCCGATCGTAACTAAAATAATGAATGTTACAATGTTTGTTGGAATGACAAAATTCAATGCGTCCGCAACGACTCCAATGATAAGCCCGCCAATTGCTGTTTTTTTCTTGCCAAACTTTTTTACCAAAAATGGGATGAGTGTAATCCCTGCAACAGAGCAGCCCATCATGATAAAATTAATAATTGGTTGCAAACCGATGTTATTCAGATTGTATTTACAGAAATAAATCATCATTTGGTTGTTTGTATTCATAGCAGAAATTGTAAATAATGTCATTAAAATCAGGCTCCACAGCGGCCTGTTCGTAAATACGACCCGAAGATAATCTTTCATCGTTTCGCGTTCTTTGCTTCGTGAATTTTCAGCATGAATATGTTCTTTTGTATTGATATAGCATATAAAGAAACCGCATATACCAATGAAAGCCATAATAGCTGCAGTAACGGCATAACCTACTTTTGTATTTGAGAACAACAGCATAATTGGAACAAAAGCAACACCAGTTACCAATTGGGCGCCAATTGAGCCGGCCTGCCGTGTAGAAGCCATGAAGGATCGGTCATCTACATTTCTTGTCATGACAGAAGCCAAAGACCCGTATGGCACATTTGTAAACGAATACAAAACACCCCAAGCCATATATGTTGCATATGCGTAAACGATCTTCATCGTTGGTGATAAACCGGACGGCATTATAAAGATAATGACTGTCATAATCGCTAGCAATACAGAAGAAACCATCATAACTGGACGAAACTTACCGCGCTTTCCGGGGGTTCTCGAATCAATGATGGATCCGGCTAATGGGTCCATAAATGCATCAAAGATTTTTGTAATCGAAAAAACACCGGCGGCTGCCGCAGCGCTAATGCCTGCGACATCCGTATAGAAATTGGTCAAATAAGATTGCCCCAAATCAAACATAAAACCATTCCCAAAATCACCAAAACCGTAACTCACTTTTTCTTTTAACGAAATACGCTTGGATGCATGCTGCGGATCAATTATCTTTTCCGCGGTCGTTTTTACAACGCTTTCAGCCATGTTTCTGCACCACCTATTTTTATTAAAAAGTGCGAAATTTTCCAACTCTGGAACAACATAAGCCTTTATTACTCAAAAAAACCAAAATATCGATAAGCATTATGGTAAGCAATATCTTCAATGATTTTCCCGATCTGTTCTTCATCCTCGGGGATTTGTCCCCGTTCTGCCCATTCGCCAAATAGCTCGCATAGTACCCTGCGGAAATATTCGTGGCGCGGGTATGACAGGAAACTGCGTGAATCGGTTAACATGCCGACAAAATTTGGCAGGAGGCTTTCTTCTGCAAACATTTCCAATTGCCTGCGCATCCCGCTTCTTGTATCGTTAAACCACCAGGCGCATCCCAGCTGCAATTTCTGAACCGTATCTTTTTGGAAACAGCCCATCATTGTGACAAGCGGGAGCCAGTCGTTCGGGTTTAAAGAATAAAGAATCGTTTTTGGAATGATATCTTCATTTTCTGCACGGGCAAATAATTTCCCGTAAGATTCTGCAATACATCGATCATTCAATGCATCATACCCCGTATCAGGCCCCAGTTTTTCAAACATGGGCCCATTTAAGTTCCTGTAAGCATGAATGTGATATTGCATGACCCAGCCTTTTTCGTGATAAATGTGCATAAGTTCTATTAACAGCGCTGTGTGATATTGATTGATTTCATTTAAACTCAACGCTTCTTGTGATAACGCTTTCTCAACGATCGCATCCAATTGTTGCGGCGCCGCCTCTGCATACGTAAAAGTATCCAGGGCATGGTCGGATAACCGTCCGCCTCTTTCATGGAAATATTCAATTCGGTTTCGAACAGCCGAAACGAGATCCGAGAAATTTTGGATTGAAACGCCTGAAACAGTTGCTAATTTGTGGACATAATCAGCGTATTCTTTATTCTGGATGTTCAGCACCTTATCGGGCCGGAAAGCCGGCAGCACCTTAAAACCATTTTCCGTCTCGGATTCCTGTAACAATTTATGGTATTGAAGGTCATCCACCGGGTCATCTGTTGTGCAAACCACTTTCACATTGCTGTTTTTAATTAAATTCCGTGGTTTAAAATCATCTGTCGCCAGCAATTGATTTGCCTGTTCCCAAATGGCCGGTGCCGTTTTGCGGTTTAAAATCGTATCAATTTCAAAGAAACGCCGCAACTCCAAATGCGTCCATTCATAAAGTGGATTGCCCACTGATTTTTCAATCGTTTCCGCCCATTTTAAAAACTTTTCGTAAGGGTCAGCATCACCCGTAATATATTTTTCCGGGACACCGTTTGCGCGCATTAAACGCCATTTATAATGGTCACCGTAATGCCCTTCATTGATCCACACTTGTGCCAAATCTCTGAAATTTTTATTTTCGTAGATTTCCTTCGGGTTCAGGTGGCAATGGTAATCAATAATCGGCATTTTTTCGGCATGGTTGTGAAATAATTTCTTGGCAAAATCTGTTGTTAAAAGAAAATCTTGATTTAAGAACATGTTCTATACCTTCTTTTTGGAATGGAATAATGGTTTATTCAGTAACGCCGTTCTTAAATATCGCAATCTCATGCAGATGGCGGATCTCATTTTTCGTCTTCTTCCCGCTCGCGACTTCAAGAATAAAAGAAATAAATTGTTCTACTACTTCGTCCATTTCTTCATCAAGCAGCCGTCCCGCGTTGAAATCAATCCACTGCTTTTTCTTTTCATAAAGTTCGGTGTTCGTCGATACTTTCACAGTTGGCACAAAGGTTCCAAACGGTGTGCCCCTGCCGGTTGTGAACAGGACCATCTGGCAATCCGCCGCTGCAAGCGCTGTTGAGGAAACAAGATCATTTCCGGGTGCCTGAAGTAGGGATAACCCTTTTTCCTTTAGTTTTTCTCCGTATTCCAGCACATCGACCACTGCCGATGTCCCCGCTTTTTGCGTGCAGCCGAGCGATTTGTCTTCCAAAGTGGTGATCCCGCCGGCCTTATTGCCCGGAGAAGGATTTTCATAGATTGGCTGCCCGTAAGAAGCAAAATAATCTTTAAATTGATTAATGAGCTTCACAATTTTATTGAATACGATTTCATCTTTTGCTCGTGCCATTAACATTTTTTCGGCACCGAACATTTCCGGGACTTCCGTTAAAACAGTGGAGCCGCCTTGAGAAATGACAAAATCTGAAAATCTTCCAAGCAGTGGATTGCCGGTAATGCCCGAAAATCCGTCTGAGCCGCCGCATTTTAATCCAATTTTCAATTCTGATAGAGGCAGATCGATCCGCTTGTCCTCTTTTGCAGCTTCATTCAATTCTTCCAGTAGTTGGAAGCCTGTTTCCACTTCATCTTCAACATCCTGGCAAATCATAAACTTTACGCGCTTTTCATCAAACTCTCCCATTTGTGCCTTCATTTCATCTAGCTGGTTGTTTTCACAGCCAAGCCCGAAGATGAGCACACCGCCGGCATTTGGATGGGCGGCCGCATCCATTAAAATCTTGCGGGTGTTCTGCAAATCATCCCCCAGCTGGGAACAGCCGTATGGATGTTTAAACAATATAATTTCATCAAATGCGCCGTTATCAGGGTGATTCGCCTTAAATTGGTCAACGAGGAGATCACCGATCATATTGATGCACCCAACAGTCGGAATGATGTATAAATCATTGCGTATCCCGGCTTTTCCGTTTTTCCGCAAATAACCTTTAAAAGTGCGGCTGTCTTTCGGAAAGATGCGGGGATGCAGTTCCGGCTTGTACTCGTATTCCACTTTTCCGGAAAGATTGGTGCTCACGTTATGGGTATGGACCCAGCTGCCTTGTTCAATCTTTTTTGTCGCATGTCCAATGGGTGACCCGTATTTTATAATGTCCGCGTTCTCCTCGATATCTTCTAAAGCAATTTTGTGTCCTCTTTTTATTGCCTCATTTACGGTGATCGCCCTAGCCCCTGATGTAAGGACATCACCCGGCTCTAAATCCTGAAGAGCAACGAGTACATTATCCCGGGGGTTTAGCTGAATGGTTTTATTTTTCAATCGGTAATGCCTCCTCGTTGGCCTGCTGCACTGCCCTGCGAACGCCCTCTTTTTCTATCAACTGTAAGCCTTTTTCAACTTGAGCGGGCAGGCCGTCAATTTTTGTCAAATCCATTCCCCATAAGGTTTCGTTGCTTAAAATGTCCCAAACATAGCGATCGGAGTGATACGCCATTGAAAACTCTTTCAAAACATCCGGCAAATCAATTGCTTTAGCAGAGGCAGGATCCTGCTCTCCATAAATTTTCAACAGCCCGGATAAAGCTAACGCAATTCTTGACGGGATTTTGTGGAACCTTTTTACATGCTCCGCCAATATGGGAAGGAGGCGTGCCTTAAATTTTGAAACGCTGTTTAAAGCAATCGCGTCCAGCTGGTGTTCCATATACGGGTTTCTGAAACGTTCCTGAATTTCCGCCGCGTAACTTGTCAACTCTTCTTTTGGCAAATCCAATGACGGGATGATTTCCGCAAACATTTCGCGGTCAATCAACCGGTAAAAATCGGGATCTTCCATTACCCCGCCGACAGTTTTAATGCCGGCAAGTCGCGCCAAGCAGGCCATTGTTGTATGGGGGGCGTTTAGTAAGTATACTTTCCGGTCGCGGTACGGTTTTAAATGCTCGGTAACCACGACATTCAGCCCCGCTTTTTTGAGCGGCAGTTCTTCTTCAATCTCCTTGGGCCCTTCAATCACCCAAATGAGAAATGGTTCTGCTTTTGCAATTAACGTATCTTCATAGCCCCATTCTTCCCAAAATTTTTCTGCGCGGTCTTTCGGGTAGCCCGGGACAATCCGGTCGACCAAGCTGGAACAGAAAGTATTTTCTGTTTCAAGCCAGCTGCTGAAATCTTCGCCAAGCTGCCACTTATCCGCATAGCGGTGCACAATTTCTTTCAGTGCCTTGCCGTTATTTTCAATGAGCTCGCAAGGAATGATGTAAAACCCCTTTTTTCCGGCCTTATATCTTTCATAGAGCAGTGCCGTCAGTTTTGCCGGGAAACTTACGGGGGGCCGGTCGGATAATGCATCTCCTTCATGATAGACGATGCCGGCTTCCGTCGTATTGGAAAAAATAAACCGGATGTTGTCATCATGAGCCAATTGTAAATAGGCGTCATAATCTTCATAAGGATTGATCCCGTTATTTACCGATGAAATAATCTCATGGGACTGGACTGCTTTTCCATTTTGCATTCCTTCCAGCATGACTGTAAATAAATAGTCCTGTCCAGCAAGTTGCCCTACTCTTCCGCGTGGCATTGATTGTACAATTGTCACCCCACCTTGAAAAAGTCCACGTTTGTTCATTTGCTGAATCTGCCAGTCGACAAAAGCCCGAAGAAAATTTCCTTCTCCAAACTGAATGGCTTTTGTTGGATAGCGTTGCAGGTCTTTCACGTATGAATAAGATAATTTTTTCAAATTCTTCCCTCCTTTATTTCCTATTTGGAAATAAAGTTTCTTATTTGTTCTTACATTCCTTATTATAATCCGCTTTCAAATTTATTCAATAGTTTTTTTGCTTTTTTTGAACATTTGTTTATCGAACGACTTCCCGGCCGGAAGCGCCTTCCCATGATCGGACTTCGTCTGCTGAAAGCGGCAGGGCATCCCCGTTCACGGAATGTTTCAAAACAGATGTAGCAGCCGCAAATTGTACGGTTTCTTCCGGATCCATCCCGGTTAAGAAGCCGTGAAGCATCCCGGCTGCATAGGCATCCCCGCCGCCGATCCGGTCTACGATCTGCTCCATACGGTAACGCTTGGATTGTATAAAAACGCCGCCAGTCCAGAGCATGCCCTGCAATTCATGGCAGGTCGGGGAGATGACGTTCCGGTCTGTCGCATAGAGTGCGCGGAGATTCGGGTACTTGCGGCTGATTTCCCGGTAACATGCTTCCATATTGCCGGGCACAGCCACCGATGCATCAATGCCAAAAAAGTTTCGGGCATCAAGATAGTTGGCACAGCAGTAAGTGAGCATCGGCAAGATCGGGATAATGGCTGCCCTCGCCTCTTCCATCGTCCACATTGCCGGCCGGTAATTGATGTCGTAGCTGACCGGAATGCCGCGATCAAAAGCCGCTTTAACGAGAATTTGCCCATAATATTTCCATGATTCGGACACAGCAAAGGTAATGCCAGTCAGGTGGAAAAGGGCCACATCCGCAAAAAGCCGGTCAAAATCCCACTCGCCAATATCCATCTGTGAAAAGCTGGAACTTTCCCTGTCATAGATCACTTTGGAATTGCGCAATGTGCCCCCCTGTTCCAAAAAATAGATGCCGAGCCGGTTGCCGCCCATTAGAAGACGGGAAGTATCAATACCGCTTGCCCGGAGGCTTCTCACTGCAGCCGCTCCCAAAGGGGAATCCGGCACTTTGCTCGCAAACGCAACGTCATGCCCGAAACTGGCAAGCGTTGTGGCAACATTCGCCTCCGCCCCGCCGTAGTTTACATTGAAAGAATGGCTGCAGGATAAAAGATCTCCCGGGGAGGTGGAAAGGCGCAGCAAAATCTCTCCAAGTGTTAAAATTTTAGGCATATTGACCCCTCGATTGCTGATGCACGGCTTCTGTTAGTTGCTGATATTTGTCCACAAACGCTCTTGCTGTCTCGGTCACTTTCGCAAAATCATTGGTTTCGGCAGGTTTCAATAAGCTTCCGCCTACGCCAAGGATTTTACAGCCTGCTTTGATCCAATTTCCCATATTGTCCAGACTGATTCCGCCTGAAGGCATGATTTCAAGTTGCGGCAGCGGAGCTTTTACGTCTTTTACAAATGCCGGCCCGACAATATTGCTCGGGAACAGTTTAATCACTTCTGCCCCTGCCTGCATGGCCGCTTTCATTTCATTTACCGTCATACAGCCCGGGATATAAGGGATTTGATAAAGGTTACAAAAAGCAGCCGTTTCCGGATCAAATGTCGGCGCGACGATGAATTTTGCCCCGGCCATTTGCGCGGTCTGGGCGGTCTGGGCATCCAGGACAGTGCCAGCTCCAACGAGGACATCATCACGGTCTTGGTACAGTTCCGTCAATTTTTTGATGGCAACATCCGCATTCGGAACGGTAAAAGTTAGTTCGATGCTTTTGATCCCGCCGGCAATCAGTGCATCCGTAATACGCAAAGCTTTTTCAACGGAGTCTGCACGCAGCACGGCCACAATTCCATTTTTTTCTAACGCCTGCAAAGTCTGCATTTTTTTCATGGTGCACGCTCCTTTTAATTTCTATATAATAAACTTTATTTATGAATAATAAATTCAATTTCATTTTACAACACACTCTCTCCTATGTAAACCATTTCATGAAAGAGAAAATAAAAAACTTGCCCCGTGTCGGAACAAGTTTTTTCCATTAGCCATTCAATTTGCTTTCAATTTTTTGTCGTGCCTCTAAGATGCTTGTAATCATTTTTTGCTTCTTTTCTTCTGTGATCCGGAACCGCGGGGCACTAACGCTCATCATCCCTTCGATCTTTCCGTTCCGCTTGATGACCACCGCAATACAGTAAATGTCTTTTTCATTCTCTTGGTTGTCAATTGCATACCCACGCTGTTTGACTTCCTGGAGATCTTGAATCAGTTTTTCCGGGTCCGTAATCGTGTTTTCAGTCCTTTTTTCAATCGTAATCCGGGACAAATAATCACGCACATCTTTCTCGCTCTGTTCAGCCAAGTACGCTTTTCCCATCGCAGAACAATACAGCGGCAGCGTATGCCCGACCTGCGAGCTTAAAATGATTTGCCCTTTTCCGTTCAGCTTTTTCACGTACACCACATGATCCTGTTCATAAATACCAAGGTGGACGGTTTCGCCAATGGTGTCATTCAGTTCTTCGAGCACCGCTTCCGCCACGTTTACAATATTAAAAGATTTGCGGGCGGTTTCCCCGTAACGGATAAGCGCGGTACCGAGCGTATATTTCTTTGTCTCTTCATCCCGTTTTACAAAATCAATCGAGCAAAGGGTATTTAAAATTTTTAAGACCGTGGATTTGCTCGTATTTAAAGCCGTGCAAATTTCCTGCAGACTCACCGGGTCCACCCGGTATTCCAGATAGTCCAGTATATCTTTCGCACGGATCAACACCGTGCCGTACGGTTTTTTTTCCGTTGTCGTCTCCATCTTTTTATGCTCCCGTCTTTTTGAAGTAGCCAAATAAGAAACTTTGAATACCCTCTTTATAACATAATTTAAAAAGGTTGTAAAACGGGACGTGATGGATTTCCAGAAGAGGAAATGATGGATAAGAATCGTGAAGTTGTCCGAAGTATTGGACAAACGTATGATGCGCATCATATCATTGAGAATAACTTTGATGGCCCTCATGCGTGGTGGAATATGGAATATTCATCTTGCAAAATATCCGAATGAAACCAAGCTGGCATACATGGAAAGGGAGTGCCGTCAGAAAAACTGTTTTCAAGGAGGTAAAAGGTCAAATTGGCTAATTTTGAATTTATGAATAGGTACAAGCATAAAATTTATAATGTAACGGAAAATGATATTTTAATCGCTGAGCAGAGAATGAACCTAAGTTTTCCAAGCGATTTAAAACAATTTTATTTAGGGTTTGCTGAACGAATGAGATTCTGTCAGATACAAGCCAAATTACGGTTAAAAAAATATAAAATAGTGTTGTGTAAAAATTTCAAAAAAAGAACCCTGAGCTTCCGCTCCAGATTCATTATAAGGAATTGAAGGGCTACTACTGTTTCACTGGTCTCCTGAAGGCGTGCTCGAATAAGGCCTAGCCCATACTTGCGCTTGCCTTCGCCAAATTTGCTTTCAACGGCATTACGTTCAGAGGCATCCTGCCTTGCCACGCGTTCTAAGGTTTTGTCTTCCGTTTTGGATGGGCGTCCCAACCTTGGCCCACTCAGACGAATGCCAAGAGATTTGCAGTATGCCAGGTTGTGACGGTTTCGGTAGATTTTATCTGCTAAAATCGCTTCTGGATAAAATCCGAACCGGTTGTAGTAGTTCTCAATAGATTCTCTAAGGGTGATCCCTTCATTGTAATTTTCCCAGTCGAGTTGCTCAATCAAGGCATAGCCATCTACAACGCTAATGGCGACTTTTGAGCCGAATTCCACGTTCGCTTTTGCCTTGCCACGCACAATTGGACGGACATGCGGCTGGGAAATACTCACAATCCGGTGGTCAATCCGATGTGTTTTCTTTTTGTACATTTCTGCCTGTTGGCGGTAAAGTTCATGAATCACGAGGAGTTGTCGGTATTCATCTTTGCTCAAAAGAGACAGGGAGCTTTGGGAAATGAGATTTCCAATGATCTCCAGATTCCGTTTCACATATCCAAGTTGTTTGCCGACAGCTTTCCGGATTTTCCGGGCTCCAGCTTTGCGTTGCTTAGCGACAGAAAGATAGTCCCTGCGGGCTCTTTTTCTGTAGGTCCTTGGCTTTCGTAATTTTCCTTTGTGCGGTTCATGCAGTACATCAATGATATGCTCCAGTTTCTCACGGGCTTCGTTCAAAAGCCCCAGGTCAGTAGGGTAAGCAATATCAGCCGGTGCACAGGTTGCGTCCAGAATGAGCTTTCCTTTGTTCTTCGTTTTAGGAGAAGCCGATCCAGTTGAATTCTCTTCCGAAGCAGGACCGGAAGGTTGATGATCACCACTACTATGATCGTCATCATCATGGTGATCATCATCGTTGTCATTTTCCTTAGATGCTTCTTCCGATTGGCGTTCTTGTTCTTCCAGAACAATCCATTCATTCAGTTCATTGATGATGTTTGCACCCAAACGTTTTCTAAAACGAGTCATCAGAGAATGATCGAATGGGGCTTTTTCCTGGAATTCAGGCAACCCAATAAAATACTGAAGATACGGGTTTTCCGTGATCTGTTCGACTGTTTCCCGGTCAGATAGCCCAAGCCGTTCTTTGATATAGAGAGCCCCAAGAGCAACTCTGACAGAATAAGCCTTTTCACCTTTGAATTTTTTCTTGAAGGACTTGGCATACTTTTCTTCAGCCTTCCACCAAGGGATTAATTCAGCAAGACGGACCCAGCGATTTTCTTTATTTAATTTTCCACCGAATGGTAGAAAAAAATCTTCTACAAAAGTTAATTGATGTTCGGTCTTTTTGTACATCGTAACGGCCTCCAAGTGCAAGGTTTTTTACGTGTTCCCTATGAAATCCTTGCACTTTATATTCGACAAAAGTGGCCAAAATCCTTGTCAAATCTGGAATTTTTGTTTATTCAGCAAACCCTATTTAGAGGTGGGTTATGGTTTTATTAAAGGTCAAAGTGCTAATGCGATAAATAGGATATTAGGGCCGGGGGCTGTAGCAGATTTCAGATTAAGAGAAGGGATTTTTGAATTCGCCGCGAATTTAGATGTACTTTATGATGAAAACCATCTGTGAAAATTTGCTCAGTTACTCCTGAATACCTGATTCTTGTCGGACAAAGTGAATTATGGGACCGCCTGCGCCTGGCCCGTATTTACCGATTGGCCCAAATTCCGGCATCCAATCCATCCGCCAATAATGGAGAAATGAGTTAAAACCTTTGGGCTGCCATTTCATCTGCTTTCTTGTGATCCATTCATGATAGACTCCTTTCCTATTTATCTACCATGAGTGTAAATCAACCCCCGCCGGACAAGAATGCAGAACGGGTATGTACCCATAAATAAAAATTTACAACGGGTCGGACAACACGCGCCAGCCATCCGGAGGCATTGCCCACCAATCGCCCTAATCTTTGGAGTGCGGTCCCCGAAGTTTCGGGCAAAACTTTCAGGTCGTCCCCATCTTGTTTGGTCTGATGTTTAATGGAAACAAGGCAATGGATCCAGTATTCTACATAAAAATAAAACCAGTCTATCCAACGATAAAGTGTTGATTCATCTGCCGGAATATCATGATTGGAACGATTAGTCAAAACCGTTTCAATACATTCCGATTTATATCTTTTATAAGGCACCAGAAATTCTGGAAGTTCGTGATGAATCTTTCCGCATTGTTCACATTGTAAACGTCTGATATTATAAATATGCTTCTTTCCAGATCTATCAATGGCTTTTCGATCTCTTGTCCCAATAACCTTCATATGTTTACCACAACAAGGGGAAGGTACTTTTTCCGCACCCCTAACCAAAAACACCAAGTTGAGTATTTTCAATTAGCTTATAATCTGATACAATAACCATAATCGTTATTTTTGGTGGGACATTCCCCGTATAGCTGATGGTACAGTTATACATCATGGGGGATGTCCTTTTCCTTTCTCAAGAATAAATACGAGGACATTATACTCGTCAAATTCCGGACAGGCAATACCGTCAACTTTCGGTTATTTTTGGATGTCAGAAACATCTTCTTCCGTTCTTGCCTATTACAACTGCAATTTCAACTTCATAATCGAGCTTATTAGACTCACATGGGATAGTCATTGGATGCAAATGGCCTGTTTGAGACTTTGCTAATCTATGAATGACAGCCGTGGTTTGCTAAAAAAGTAATCGAGTAGGTCGGCTAATCATTATTTGATTAGCCGGCCTCTCACACCACTTATCCAGACTTCTGGATAACCCCGCCGTGCGTACGGTTCGGTACACGGAGTCTAAAGTTTACGATGGTACAGACAGATAATAATCCAGAAATTCTCTGCTTTTTCATCAACGCAGTGTCCTTTAGATCTTTCTATAAGACACTTCTCTGTTTTTTTCTTCACCCATTTGTTCTTTAAGTAAGCATGGTGTTAACCATAATATATTGATAAAATACGCTTCAATTCCTTGCCGGCAGATTTTAAAAGTTCAATAGCTGTAAGCATTAGGATTCGGTATAGATTTTTACAGATTCGTTGAATGGGAAAAAAGCGCTATCATCAGGCTAATAGACTAGTTACATTTTACTATTTTTTATTTTTTATGTAAATTCACCATATTTCGTCAATAATTTTATATTTCGCATGCTAAGATTGATTTTACTATTGATGTTGAAACAAGAAAAAAACCGCCGCAACAGGATACGTGGTATTCCCCGCAATCTATGATTCTTCCATCCTTCAACAAAAATAGCAGGTTCAAGCAAGGAGGTGAGGATTTTTTTCTTTTTTGCTGCCATTCTTACAAAATCAGGAGGGATCAAGTTGAAAAAACTGGTAAAAAAACTGGAAATTTGCTTTATTGCCGCATCGATTACGCTATTTGCGGGAACAGCTGCCACAGCCACGACTGCCAGTGCAAAAACAATAGCAGCAGCCGATAGGGTAAAAGGCTGGGTTGCACATCATCCGCTTCATTACAAACACAACTCAAACGGGATTCATCCAAATGCTGTCTCAACTGTTTACTCACCAGCACAAATCAAAAAGGCTTACGGCATTGATCAATTAAGCAAGACAGGTGCCGGCCAGACCATCGCGCTGATCGAAGCGTATGGCAGCCCGACCATTACCAGCGACCTCAACACGTTCGACCAGCAGTTCGGACTTCCAAGCGCCAACATTGAAGTCGCTTATCCAGGCGGCAAACCTAAAAAAGACGAGGGTTGGGCGCTCGAAATAGCCCTTGATGTTGAATGGGCACACGCGCTTGCCCCGAGTGCAAAAATTATGGTAGTTGCTGCTAAATCCGCTTCAATCACTAATTTACTGGCAGCAGAAGATTACGCAACAAGTCATGGAGCAACCGTTGTCTCTAACAGCTGGGGAGGGTCAGAATTTTCAACCGAATCTTCCTATAACAGTCATTTTAATCATACCGGCATTACTTACCTCGCTTCTTCCGGAGATAACGGGAGTGGCAGTTCGTGGCCTGCATCCTCACCGAATGTTGTTGCGGTGGGCGGCACAACTTTAAATTTGACCAGCGCTGGCCAGTACGGTAGTGAATCTGCATGGTCAGGTTCTGGAGGGGCTACCAGCACTTACGAAAGCCGGCCTTCCTATCAATCCGGTTGGACAAGTATCGTCGGCGCAAAACGCGGTATCCCGGATGTATCTTTTGATGCGGATCCGAACACAGGTGTCTATGTCTACTCCAGCACAAAAGACAATGGCCAATCCGGCTGGTTCCAAGTTGGCGGAACAAGCTTTAGTGCACCTGCCTGGGGAGCGCTCATCGCACTGGCAAATGAAGGACGCACGCAATCCTTATCAAGTGCACAAGTCCTTAGCACTGTTTATAATACCGCCGGCACAACCGGAAGCAGCGGCTATACTGCGAATTACCATGATATTCAAACCGGAAGCAACGGTTATGCCGCAGCAGCCGGTTATGATCTCGTCACCGGCATCGGTAGCCCGATTGCAGATAAAATTGTGCCAGCACTTTCATTAACAAAATAAAAATCCTGAGGCTGTCCCGAAAGCAGGATCGGGACAGCCGTACTGAAAAGAAGCCGCCCAAATGACGTTTCAGACTTTTAAGAGCATCCTTTATAATTCCATCTGATTCAGTAAGTCCTTCAGCGCCTTCAGTTCATCCGTATTCAGCGTAATCCCTTTCCCCATTTTCTCATGTTCCGGCGCCCAGTCACGCAGATCAAATTTCGGCGCCTTTCCGTTCCAGCTGACTAAGTTTAGTTCTTTTGTCCATCCTTTTGGAGATTCAGAAATTGTTCCGATTGTTTCTTTGATTTCATATTTAAAATCTGCCATGTCAATGACCACCTTTTCCCATCATAAAAATTTGGAACCTTACTTTAATAGTGCAGGATTCCGGTCTGGAAATCAATACGGTTCTCATCACATTTTTATGTTCAAAAGTATTAATATTGACTTTCAATCCTGCTGACTTGGCTGCCTGGCTGTTTTAACTGCATTGCCGAGCGTTGGGTTCCACCGTATGATTTGCCTGCGTCATTTGCAGGAATTACTGCAATCTTAAGATTAACGTAATTGGCGCCGGAATTTTTTAATAGATTCATAAAACTGGAGAAAGTTTGCTTGTGCAAAACATTGTTGACAACATCTTGCACAAGCGTACCGCCCATTCCCGTACATAAAATGAATGCAAAAAGTTTTCCAAAACGCCTGTTTTCTTCCCTATTCTCCACAAAAAAAAGCCCGCAAACCCAGTCATATCAAGGGTTCACGGACTTTTTATCCCGTTCTTTATTTTTCTTAAAATGGAGACGGTGGGAGTCGAACCCACGTCCAGAAATATCGCCACTCAAGCGTCTACGAGCGTAGCCGATATATTCGCATTTCGCGCAGCCATCTGCCTATCGGCGGGCGTCCGGTGCGCTAGCCTGATTGGTCTCTTCCTTCGTCCCCAGGCGGAGGACAGCCGGCGTATCCCACTGAAGTTGAGACCCTTACCCTACCACGTGGGCGATGGAGGGAGGATCCGCTTAGCGCTTATTAGGCAGCTAAAGCGAGTTTAGTGTTAGATTTGCCAGTTATTTTTAGGCGTTGCGTTGTTACGGGGACGACCCCCCGGCTCGCAACTTGAGCTCGATCTATCCCTGTCGAATCCGTAACGTCCCCGATATAAAAGGGCGCTTCAGATTTTACTTATTACTGGTCTTGCATATCCTATTATAACATGAATTCCGCAAGATGCAATTGATCAATTTTCCCGTACGTGTAAAGTTTTTCTAGTTTTCAAATGAGCTGAATAAGAGATGAAGATTTGTTACGTCATGATCCATTGCAATCTTATATCCCACACCTTTTCTTTCGTTGTCGGTAATCCGCTAGTTAAAAATTCATTCTCGGAGGCTTTTTCAGAAGGTCTTTCTCAATCATTAAAAATCTCGATCGTACGGAAAGAATGGTAGCGGGTCAACAGGCGCACATAAAAACATCCGGCAAATGCGGAGTGCATGTCCTTTAATCTCTCAGCATATTCAAAATATGATTAATTTTAGTATCATGCCTGCCGGTTTTTCCACTTAGAAATTCGATATCGCCTTTTACGCCTTTCAGTTCATTTGAAACAACAGTAAAAACTTTTTTGTGCTCTTCCAGTTTATCATTTGTAAATTTAAAATTGCTTCGTAATTCTAACGTAAGATTGTCAACTTTGGTTTCGATGCGTTCCTGGCCTGCTTTTAAGCCGGAGACATCACTTTCCAATCGATCCTGGCCTGCTTTTAAGCTGGAGACGTCGTTCTTTAAACCGGAGACATCACTTTTTAAATCCTTTAGTTCACTAAGAATTTGCTTCAAAATTTCATCCATCGTCTTTCCCCCTTTGTTGCGGATAGGATAAGTATAACATAGAGGCTATTTTCTTTACTATACCCTATATTTACACTTCACTGATCTATCTTTCGTGTCTTTGGCAAGCGGGATGATTATTTTTTTAAAAAGGAAGAAGCCAAGTGGCAACCAACCTGGCCCTTATGGTCCTGTAGCTTAATTCCGCCGTTTGACGAGGATTAAACCGCTGATGCCACCAATGAAGGGAAATATCATTATAGGAAAAAACTGTGTTGGTAACCCCTTTATCTTTTTGATCGGTTTCATTTCCAATTCTGTTGCCCCTTCAGCATATCGTTCACAGCATTTTTACCGTCCTAGTAGTTGGTCCACTGTACCAATTAGAATACTATGAAAGCATTCTCATATAATGACAATTTAGAAAAAAGACTGTGCCGCGTTTTCCTGACAGTATGATACAGCAGAAAATACATACAATACCTATAGGTGAAAATAATGAATGAAAGAAAACTGTATAAGTCCCCCCTTTCTGCCCTGCTGTGGTCGGCTGCCTTTCCGGGCTTCGGGCAGCTTTACAACGGTGATTATTTTATCGGATTTCTGCTCATGCTTTGTACGGCAGCCATCAATTTCGGTTCGAACCTGAATATGTCGGTTTACGTTGCGTTTAAAGGAAATTTTGGCCTGGCCAGCGAACGATTCCATCCCGAGTGGGGGATTTTTTTCCCTGCCGTTTACTGCTTCTCCCTGTGGCAAGCCTTTAACCAGTCGGTATCCATTAACCGGAGATTGGCATCATTAGGGGTAAAAAAGCCAAAAAAAGCAACACATTTAACCGGTTTCTTTTTCGGCATGTTGGCGGGTTTCAACTTTGGCCTCTTCTGGCATTTCTCTTTTTTCAGGTTGCTCGGATGTTTGCGTGTTCTCGATTTGCCAGTGATTAACGGGCTAGTGATCGGTTCTATTTGTGCCGCCTTGGGCCACTGGATTGAGTCTCTTTGTGATAAACACGATAAAAAGTAGATCCTTTAGCGTTTCGTACATACTCAACAAGAAATAAAAAAGAAATTGAAATAAAGGAAGTATGCTTTTTGGAAAAGCCAACAAATTATAAGTCCCCGGTTGCGGCACTCTTGTGGTCTTTTGCATTGCCTGGATTTGGTCAATTTTATAACGGTGACTATTTGCTCGGTTTTCTTTTTATGGCTTTGGAATTGACCATTAACCATCAGTCCCGTTTGAATTTGGCCATTATTTATGCATTCCAAGAGAACTTTGAAAATGGGCATCATGTGATTAATTATGAATGGGGCATGTTTTATCCATCCGTACTCTGTTTTTGTCTTTGGCAAGCTTTTAACCGGGCAAAAGAAATCAATTGGCATTTGGAACAGAAAGGGATTTCACCTCCAAAGAAAAAGGCCAGCCTCACAGGGATTCTATTTGGACTGGTTGTAGGAATGAATTTCGGCTTTTATTGGCATCATTTTTTCTTTTACGAAAAATTCCGCATGCTGCGCTTTCTTGATATTCCGGTTATGAACGCATTCGTTTTTGGGCTTATTTTTGCTTTATGGGTTATGGAATCGAAAAAATTTTTCGTTCGTCGAAAAAAGTAAAGTTCAATTAAAAGACTTGCAAGCAGTGGTACTTTCTTGATTCTGGTAACGGTAAAAAAAGCTCATTCTGCAGGGTAGTCTGAAGTTTTGAAAGCAGGGAGGCAAACAATGTGAAAGTCGGTTTTGTTTATAACTCAACTTTCGCAGACTGAAACAGGTAGGTATACCTTGATATAATTCGGCAGACCCGCAATCCATTGTTGTAGTTGACTTTTGATCAGTTGTTGAATTTTCTTATTACTTTTATCCAGAGTATCTTCAAGAATCTCGACTAACTGCTGCAATGCAACAGCCCAATCAAGGTCATCTATTTCATCACATAATTCATAAAACATGCCACCTAATGTTCTGTCATCTACACTGCAACGGTTTTGCCATGACAAGACAATATACCTTGCAAACACAATGGTCGTGTGGCTGATAAGCGCGTCATATGAACGACTCTGGAATTCCTTTTGTAGTTTTAATAGGGACTTTGTTGTTTTGAAGAAAACCTCAATATCCCAACGCATCCCGTAAATACGGATGATTTCCTGGTCACTCAGTGTACAGTCTGTACTCAAAATCGCCAACCAGTCGCTTTTCTTGTTGCGGTTGCGAACAAAGACAACTTTAATTGGCACGCCATTGGCCTGCGTTGTATGGATGGAACGCAAGATTCCTTTCTTTCCACTAGTCGGTTTAGCTAGACGATACAATTCATCTAGGCTAACACGCTTACCATCGACAAAATAGCGTTGTTTTAATTTTTTGACCATACCAATTACGTCAAGACCTTGTTCTGTAATCTCCTTGATGAGAGGTTGTTGGGTGAACCACGAATCCATTAGAACATAGGAAGCATCGATACCAGAATTCATCGCCCGGGCAATCATGCCAGGAATCTGTTCTGGTGCCGTTTGTAATGCTTCTTTTCGGCGCTTATAACCGGAGCTGCGTTTATCGATATTTTCGGATATGCCGTTGATCTGGCTCTTTTTCGAACTCAATAATGAGAAGTCAACGGGTAGGAATGTTGCGCCATCAGACCATCCTAATGTCAACATGCGGAATCCTTTGTAAAAACGCATTTTTTGAGATGCATGATCAAAGCAGCGAGCCAGAAGCTCAACGTGTTTGCTTCGGTTCCGGTCATAAGATGAATCATCTAAAATCAATACTTTCGGACGGTCATGACGTGTCAATTTCGAAACTTTTCCAATCACTGAGGCAACCAGTGAAAGGAGGAAACGACGCCAGTTGAACGTTGATTGGTTGAGAAACCGATAAACGGTATCTTTGGCTGGAATGTCTGTAGCTTTCTTACTTTCCAACATCCTGAACCAGTTTTTGTTTTCAAAGATCATACAAAAAATCAATTGAAAAATGTAGGCACAAGAAAAACCAAAGGACTTCGTAATACCGGCGATTCGCAAGTGTTTCAACATATTCAACTCTTTAAATGTTGATTTTATTTCATTTGGTAGTTGATTATTCAGGCTGTTTTTCGCTATCATAGTAGGAGACACCTCTTCTATTTGGTAGTGATTTTCGATAAATCAACTATACCAAAAGTAGAGGTGTTTTTTCATATATTAATTTTACTGTCAAGTGCTGTATCTGAGACGTAATAGACATTAGCCAGCACTGAATTTATTATGATTTTCTAGGTGCGAAAGTTGAGTTTATAAAAAAAGATAAGCCGGTATTGAAAAACGAACGTTTGTCCTTTATAATAAAACTGAAAAATAAGAAAAGGAGTGCTGCCATTGGAACTGGTAATGGAAAAACATGCCGGTTATCACGTGCATGATCGTTTTTTTAAGGAGCTGATCCAAAACTTTTTTCAGGAGTTTATGGAGGCGTTTTTCCCGGATGTGTCAGCTGATCTCGACTACCGCCGGGTGCGGTTTTTGTCGCAGGAACAGTTTACGGACTTTCCGGGCGGTGAGCAAAAACGGGTTGATATTCTTGCCGAAACAAAGGTAAAAGGGAAAGACACGGTGATTCTCATCCATGTAGAGCCGCAGTCGTATTACGAGAAATCTTTTCCTGAACGCATGTTTCGTTATTACATGATGATCAATCTCCGGCACCGGAAACCGGTATTGCCGATTGCTGTTTTTAGTTATGAGGAGAAAACAGAAACCCCTGATACATACATCTTTGCGTTCCACAACATTGAAATTCTTCGTTTTCACTATTTATCCATTCATCTGATGAAACAAAATTGGAGAAATTATATCCGGAGCAACAACCCAGTTGCCGCAGCATTATTAAGCAAAATGGGGTATACAGAAAAAGAACGGGTGCAGGTCAAACTGGAGTTTCTGCGGATGCTGGCCCGGATGGAGCTTGACCCTGCAAAAATGAGGCTGCTATATGGTTTCTTTGATTATTATTTAAAATTGAACGAAAAAGAGGAGGCGGAAGTAATGGAAAACATTAAAATGCTGGATCCGAACGAAGCAGAGCAAGTATTAAAGCTGCCGAATTCTTACTTTGACCGCGGGTATAAGAAGGGGAAAGAGGAAGGAAGAGAAGAAGAGAGAAAAGAATTGCTGCAAACGATTCCAATTGCCATCAAAATGTTGCTTTCGGGTATGGATCTTCAATTAATTGTAGAAAAAACCGGTCTGAGCCAGACGGAAGTGGAAAAAATAAAACAGCAACTGGAGAATTTATAAGATGGAAGTCAGGCTCCCTGGTGAGGATGGAAAAGAAGTTGTCTTAGACTTGCCAAATGCAACAGTTGGAACAATGGCAAGGCAAAAGCCGTTAGACCCCTCTTTCCCTCAATTGAAAAAGCCATTTCTTAAGGGAAGCGCGCAATCTTCATTCCGGCGCTTTCCCTTTTTTTTCGCTCAAAGAGCCGTCATCCTGTGTTTCTAGTGCTGGCGTGCTTTAAAGGCACGTTCAATCTCGCGGGCGGCTTCTTTCTTCTTCATGGATTCACGCTTGTCATAATTCTTTTTCCCGCGGGCCAGGCCGACGAGCACTTTTGCATACCCATTTTTAATATAGATTTTGAGCGGGATTAAAGCATAACCTTTCTCTTTTGTCACACCGGCCAGCCGGTCAATTTCTTTCTTGTGCAGCAAAATTTTCCGCGGGCGGAGCGGGTCATGATTGTACCGGTTTCCCTGCTCGTACGGGCTGATGTGCATCCCGTAGACAAAGACTTCCCCATTTTCCACACGGGCAAACGAATCACGCAAATTTACGCGGCCAGCCCGGATCGATTTGATTTCTGTCCCCTGCAGGACAATGCCTGCTTCATATGTTTCTTCGATAAAATAATCGTGGCTTGCTTTCTTATTTTGCGCCAGCACTTTCCCTTCGCCTTTTGGCATTTCATTTCCCCTCCGGTGAAGGCAGCCGAAAAAATCCGGTTACCTTCGATTTGCTTTTTTCTTTTTCGGCGGCCTCGTCGCCCAGTCTTCGTCGGCATGGTGCGATTTTTGCGGCCTAGTAGAATGGGTGCCGCGCACTTTGACGATCTTTTTCGGGCGTTCTTCTGTTTTTTCTCGGCGGTTGTTTTGCATGCCGACAATTTCAAAATCAATATTGTGTTCGTCTTTGTTCACATTGAGCACGCGGACGCGGATCTCATCACCAATGCGGAATACATTTCCTGTCCGTTCGCCGATCATGGCATATTGCCGCTCATTGTAATGGTAATAGTCATCTGTCATATAGCTGACATGGACAAGCCCTTCAATCGTGTTCGGCAGTTCGACAAACATGCCGAAATTCGTAACTGAGCTGATAATCCCGTCGAATTCTTCCCCGATTTTGTCTTCCATAAATTCGGCTTTTTTCAGCTCATCCGTATCCCGTTCAGCTTCTACTGCTCGGCGTTCCATTTTCGAGGCATGGTCCGCAATTTCCGGCAGTAATGCTTTCCATTTTTCTTTCGTCTTTTCATCCAATTTTCCGCTGATCAAATACGTGCGGATCAGCCGGTGGACAATCAGGTCCGGATAACGGCGGATCGGTGAGGTGAAATGTGTGTAAAATTTCGTTGATAAGCCGAAGTGGCCAATGCATTCCGGATCGTACTTCGCCTGCTGCATCGACCGCAGCATGACCGTCGACACGACCATTTCCTCAGGCCGTCCGGAAACCGTATCAATGATTTCCTGCAACGCACGCGGATGCACTGAATTGGCTGTACCGCGTACGATCAGACCAAAATTGGTAATAAATTCAAAGAACCGCTGCAGTTTCTCCGCTTTCGGCTCTTCGTGGATCCGGTAAATAAACGGCACGTCCAGCCAGTAAAAATGTTCGGCAACCGTTTCGTTGGCAGCAAGCATAAATTCCTCGATCAGCTTTTCTGCAACCGACCGCTCACGCAACACAACATCCGTTGGTTTGCCCTTTTCATCGACAATGACTTTTGCTTCTTTAAAATCAAAATCAATAGCGCCGCGCTCCATCCTTTTTTTGCGCAAAATCTCCGCGAGTTCGGCCATTTGTTCAAACATTGGAACGAGCGGCTCATAGTGTTTTCTAAGCGCTTCGTCGCGGTCGACAAGGATTTTATTAACGTCCGCATACGTCATACGAGCGGTCGTTTTGATGATGCTTTCAAAAATTTCATGATTAACAACGCGGCCTGTTTCATCAATTTCCATTTCGCACGACAGCGTAAACCGGTTGACTTGTGGATTCAGGGAACAGATGCCGTTTGACAAACGGTGCGGGATCATCGGAATGACGCGGTCAACAAGGTACACGCTCGTCCCGCGTTCAAATGCTTCACGGTCAATCGGCGATCCTTCCGTTACATAATGGCTGACATCTGCAATATGGACGCCGAGCTTATAATGACCGTTTGCCAGTTTTTTCACGGTAACAGCATCGTCGAGATCTTTTGCATCAGCCCCATCAATCGTTACAATCATTTCCCCGCGCAAATCGCGACGGCTGCCAATTTCACTCTCATCAATTTCTTCCGGCACCCGGTTTGCCTGTTCGAGCACTTCTTCCGGAAAGGCTTGGGGCAGCCCATACTGATGGATAATCGACAAAATATCAACACCGGGATCATTTTTATGGCCAAGAATTTTGATGATTTCGCCTTCCGCATTTTTCGTGCCTTCCGGGTAGGCGGTAATATGGACAATCACTTTATGGCCTTCGACAGCACCGCCGTTTGCTGTTTTCGGTATAAAAATATCGCTGCCGAACCGTTTGTCATCGGGTACGACAAATCCGAAATGTTTGCTTTCGACGTATGTGCCGACAAGTTCTGTCTGGCCCCGCTCAAGAATACGCACAACGGTTCCTTCCTGGCGCTGGCCTGAGCTTTTGGTGGACACACGGACAATAACGGTGTCTCCATTTAACGCATGGTTAGTTTCATGCGGCGGGATAAAAATATCGTCCATCCCAGGCTCATCGGGGGCGACAAAAGCAAAACCTTTTGGATGGCCAATCAGTTTTCCCCGTACGAGATTCATTTTTTCCGGCAGGCCGTAACGGTTGCTTCGCGTGCGGACAATGAGGCCTTTTTCCTCCATATAAACGAGCACTTTCACAAATGCTTTAAACTCGGAAGAATCGTCAATACCGAACGCTTTTTCCAGTTCCTGAACCGTCAGCGGCTTGTACGTCTCTTCTTTCATATAAGATAAAATTTTTTCAACATCTTGCCGTAGTTGGTCTTGTTCCATTTATTTCCCTCCTTTTTCGGGAAAATTTTAAACCGACCAGTCAAGTGACTCCAGAAACGTGTACACATCTTCGTGAAGTTGATCTTTTTCGTCGTCGAGTGTAATAACATGGCCGGAGTTCTCATACCATTTGAGTTGCTTATGGTCTGTTTCCACTTCTGAATAAATAATATTGGCGCTTTCCGGGCGGATCATTTCGTCATGGCGCGCTTGTACGACAAAAACGGGCGCATAAATGTGATCGACATGGTTGCGCACATCCTGAATAAGCTCTTGCAGCGATTGCAGCGTATGCATCGGCGTCTTTTTGAATTCCCGCATTTCCTGTTCGATTTGCGCTTCGCTTTTCCCTTCGAACTGTTTGTATTTGCGGGCATACGCAACCACGCCTTCATACATCGTTTGCTCGCTTTTTATGTTCATGGGCGCGCACATGGTGATAATTCCCTTTACAGGTACAGTGTAACCCAATTTTAAGGAAAATACCCCGCCCAATGACAATCCGGCTACTGCAATTTCATGATACCCTTTTTCTTTTAATAACTGGTAGCCATTCATAACATCTTGCCACCAGTCGCTTGGACCCGTATGCAAAAGGTTTTCAGGCGGTACCCCGTGCCCTTTGTATTGCGGCGCATGGCAAGTGTATCCTTTTTTTTCAAGGAAGCGCCCGAGCATCCTGACGTCGGCGCTGCTTCCGGTAAATCCGTGCAAAAGCAGTACAGCCCTTTTGCCGGCTTCAAATAAAAACGGTTTTGGTGGTACAATTCTCATCATCCGTAAAAAACGCCTCTTTCCTGCTGTTTTTCTTTGGGGCCTTTGTTCATTTTATTTGTAACAAAGTCGTTTCGGAAATGCCAGCAATCCGCATAAAAATACCCGGCCTGGATTTTGGGACCGGGATGGAAGTCATAAAGTTTACAGGCATGTGCGGATAAGGCTTCTTTATAAGTTGCCTGATTTGCATACCCTTATAGGTTTATATATGCAAGTCCGATGGCCAGCAGGAAAAATAAAACAGCGAGCACAATCGTAATCCTGTGTAAAATTAGGTCAATTCCGCGCACTTTTTGTTTCCCGAAAAGCTGTTCAGCGCCGCCGGAAATAGCGCCGGACAATCCCGTGCTTTTCCCGGGCTGGAGCAGTATGACTGCAATCAACAGAATTGAATCGATGATTAGTAATGTTAATAACAATGTATGCACAACTGCACACCTCCTGAGACGGGCAATACCTAATCTTGAGTGTACCATATTGGGGGGCAGGGTTCAACTACATTGGAATAATTGTATGTGTCAAGTTTTTCTCGACAAGGTTTAAATATCGGGTATTCCAAGACACTCTTTTTGTACACTTTCGGCTACCGTGCTTTACTTGCTCGGTGTAATTTTCGGAAAAGATGTAATATTTCCGTATAAAGATGGATAACGGGGATGTTGAGGCGCGCGAAATTCACTCGCTTTCCGCGGGCGGCCGGCGAGCCTCCTCGCTCGTACCTCGCTGCGGGGTCTCTCCTGGCTCGCTTTTCCCGCAGGAGTCTCGTAAATTTCGCGCGCCTCAACGATCAGTCCCCACTGAGCCAGGCTTAAAACGAAAGCTCTAATATTTTGCTTAAATGTCCCATTGCCGATGAACTGCTTGAATGCAGGGCAACTGATCCGTGCTTTACGCCCACTGACGGGCGTACAGGCTGCTTGAGTAGTTGAGACATCCTGATGGATTGTTTCAAGTTCCGTTGCTTTCTCTCGCTTCTTGAACGGTGTTTCAGATAGGCTTCTCTCAATGTCCCATTGAGCATGCCTTGTTTGATTTTCACCATGGCTTCTGCGCCAAGTTCACTCCAATGCATGCCCCTTTTTTTCATCCTGAAGGAGATATGCCTTTGGTTCGATTCCATCGCTCCTAGGCCTCTCGCACCTTCCGGCACGTTTTTCACCCTGTCCCTCCAGTCAAAAATGCGGTCCCAGTTTTTCAAGATATACGAACGGAATTCCTTGATTTTCTTGAGAGCCTTTTTATCCGTCAAGGTGCTTTCGTGCGTATCCAAATATAACGTGAATTGGTCCAGGTTATGCGTTCTAATCGCTTTTCTAATTTGCTCCTTGATCTCGCTCTTTCCGCCCCCAAATGTCCTTATGATGGCTTGTGCAACGTGGTAGGTATCCAGCTGGTTGAGCACCGGAAATTCCGACTGTGAGAATGCTGTTTGAAACCGTTCAGCTGTGTACCCAGCACCTCCATCACTGTTTGTAATGACTTGCGCTTTTTCGAGGGAATAGGTGTTGGCAGCTGTGGCTTGGACTTCATCCCAAAATGTCTGAATGTCTTCCGTCGTCATGATGACTGTGGGCTGACGCAGGGAGACCCTTTTTCCATTGGTTTCCCAACCTTCATAGAGAATGGCATGGCGGACTTCCATACCCTGTTTCTTTTCCAGTCCCCGGATGAATACGCCATCTGCTTCGGAAAACAGGTAGTCTACCTTCTTCCCATCAGGCAGTGAAGCAGCTATTTCCATCTCTTCTACAAGGGCCTTGTCGGCTTCCACCTGCGTTTTTCCTACGCGTTTCACCATTTCCCCTACAGTTGTATGACTAAGACTCACGGCTGTCCATTCTTTTAAAATATTCGCCACCTCCCGATAGGTGTTCTCACTTGCCAACTCTGCCACCTTTCATTCCACTAACGGGCTATATCTCCGGTGGGGTACCAGCCCCAAGCATTCATCCAAGGGATAATGTGAGTTCCCTCTCTTATCACGCATTAATGAACGTTTAAAAGTCACACTTCCAAATAGAAACTGAACGCTTCTGTTATCACTACGGCAGTACTCCCAGCCTTCCTCCAACTTCTTTTGTTTAATTGTTTTATCTAACTCCTCAAATACATCCCCAACCCATTGTGTAAAAGCCTTCTGCATCAGAAGTTTAAGCTGTTCTTCAAATTCGATAAGACTCTTTGTATCCTTTAATAATCCAGCAATTATTGATATAATATCCATGGGAAGACCTCTCTCTCTAGATGTTCATCTTGAAGTGTACAATTAGATGATAGAGTGTCTTCCCATTTTTTTCCACTCATTTGCCCCTTCGAGTAAAATTTTACACATACGGAATAATTGTCCGAAAATGAACAGCATCTTATTGGTCCGGCCCCCGTTTTGTCTTTTATGGGCTCGATGAGGAAGGATGTTTTTTGGTTTCCGGGTACCTGTTTTGTCTTACACGGGGCTAATGAAGAATATCTCTTTCATCCCGGCGCCTCGTTTTGTCTTTCATAAGCTTGATGAAGGACACTTCTCTGGTTATCGGTCCCTGTTTTGTCTTTCATAACCTTATTGAAGGACATTTCCTTGTTTCTCAGCCCGTGTTTTGTCTTTCATGAACCCTATGAAGGACATTTCTTTCAACCCGGCGCCTCTTTTTGTCTTTCATGAACCTTATGAAGGACATTTCCTTCGTCCCGGCGCCTCGTTTTGTCTTTCATGGAACCGATGAAGGACATTTCTTTCGCCCTGGTGCCTCATTTTGTCTTTCATAAGCTCGATGAAGGACACTTCTCTGGTTATCGATCCCTGTTTTGTCCTTCATGACCTTGTTGAAGGACATTTCCTTGTTTCTCAGCCCGCATTTTGCCTTTCATGGAACCGATGAAGGACATTTCCTTGTTTCTCAGCCCGTGTTTTGTCTTTCATGAACCCTATGAAGGACATTTCTTTCAACCCGGCGCCTCTTTTTGTCTTTCATGAACCTTATGAAGGACATTTCCTTCGTCCCGGCGCCTCTTTTTGTCTTTCATAAGCTCGATGAAGGACATTTCTTTCGTCCCAACTCCCCGTTTTGTCTTTCATGAACCCTATGAAGGACATTTCTTTCACCTCGGCTCCTCGTTTTGTCTTTCATAAGCCCGTGAAGAACATTTCTCTGGTTACCGATCCCTGTTTTGTCCTTCATGTCCCTCACCCCGTTCCGCGTTTTTGTCAGCCAGACGCAAAACGGATAGCCTCATTTTTCCCGTACAACCAAAAAACTGCCCGGTGAAAACCGGGCAGTCTGCAGCAGAATGGCATTATTTTTTCAAGTTGTAGAAAGTTTTCTTGCCAAGGAACTCGGCTGTTTCAGCCAATTCGTCTTCGATGCGGAGCAATTGGTTGTATTTTGCTACGCGGTCGGTACGGGATGGCGCACCTGTTTTGATTTGGCCGGCGTTTGTTGCAACGGCAATATCTGCAATGGTGCTGTCTTCTGTTTCGCCAGAACGGTGGGAAACAATTGCAGTATAGCCTGCACGTTTTGCCATTTCAATTGCATTGAAAGTTTCCGTCAAAGTACCGATTTGGTTTACTTTGATCAGAATGGAGTTGCTGATGCCTTCTTCAATACCGCGGGCAAGTTTTTCAGTATTGGTTACGAACAGGTCGTCGCCCACCAATTGGACTTTCTTGCCAAGGCGTTCTGTTAACATTTTGAAGCCTTCCCAGTCATTTTCATCCAAACCGTCTTCAATCGAAATGATTGGGTACTTCGAAATTAATTCTTCATACCAATTCACCATTTCTTCCGCACTCAGGACTTTGCCTTCGCCGGCTAAATGGTATTTATGGTCTTCGTCACTGTAAAGTTCGGAAGATGCAACGTCCATTGCAAGCAAAACTTGTTCGCCTGGTTTGTAGCCGGCTTTTTCGATGGCTTCAATAATGGTAGAAAGGGCTTCTTCATTCGATTTCAAGTTTGGTGCAAAACCGCCTTCGTCACCGACAGCAGTATTATAACCTTTCGCTTTTAAAACAGAACGCAGGTTGTGGAAAATTTCAGCACCCATGCGCAACGCTTCTTTGAAAGTCGGAGCGCCGGCAGGCATGATCATGAATTCCTGAATGTCCACGTTGTTGTCAGCATGCGCACCGCCGTTTAAGATGTTCATCATCGGAACCGGCAGTTGTTTTGCGTTGAATCCGCCAAGGTATTTGTACAAAGGCAAATCCAATTCGTTTGCTGCAGCACGGGCAACAGCAAGGGAAACGCCAAGGATGGCATTTGCGCCAAGTTTGCCTTTGTTCGGTGTGCCGTCAAGTTCGATCATTGCTTTATCAACGCCGACTTGGTCAAATACATCGTAACGGCCGATAATCGCTTCAGCGATCGTGTCGTTCACATTTTTAACAGCTGTTTCGACACCTTTACCGAGGAAACGGCTTTTGTCGTTGTCACGGAGTTCAACGGCTTCGTATTCACCTGTAGAGGCACCGCTTGGCACCAATGCGCGGCCAAAACCGCCGTCTTCTGTGTAAACTTCTACTTCAACAGTTGGGTTGCCGCGCGAGTCCAATACTTCGCGTGCATAAACATCAGATATTAAAGACATCTTCTTATCTCTCCTTTTTCAATGCATAAATGGGGTTTTCATCACTTTGCCCGGCACTTTCCAGGCATGGCGCTAAGGGCACGTCTGCGGGAAATTTTCCCGGCATGCCCCCGGGTGTCATCCCTTTCCATGCCGCAGCACCTTCCAGGCATGGCGCTCCCGTTTTTAGGGCGTCACTTTCAACGCATTTGGCCCGATTTTCCTTTTATCAGGCTTCCCCACACAGGGTCATTTTTTAATCAGGCTTGTGCCTGTCATTTCTTTCGGTTTTTCAATGTTCAGCAGATCAAGCATGGTCGGTGCCAAGTCGGCAAGAATACCGCCGTCACGCACTTCAACGCCTTTTTTCGTGATGATGACCGGAACCGGGTTTGTCGTATGGGCTGTCATCGGTTTGCCTTCCGGTGTCAGCACTTCATCCGAGTTACCGTGGTCCGCCGTGATAATGGCATAGCCGCCTTTTTCAAGGATCAGGTCCACGACTTTGCCGAGGCATTCATCGACTGCTTCGATCGCTTTAATGGTTGGTTCCAGCATGCCGGAGTGGCCGACCATATCCGGGTTTGCAAAGTTCAAAATGATGGCATCTTGTTTGTCATTCCGAATTTGCTCCAGCAAAGCATCCGTTACTTCATAGGCGCTCATTTCCGGTTGCAAGTCATATGTTGCTACTTTAGGGGAGTGAATTAAAATTCTTTCTTCCCCTGGAAAAGGTTCTTCACGCCCGCCGTTCATAAAGAACGTTACATGCGGATATTTTTCAGTTTCTGCAATCCGCAGCTGTTTTAACCCGTGCTGTGACAATACTTCGCCGATTGTATTGTCAAGGCCGACCGGTTTGAAGGCAACATAGCCTTTGACCGTTTCCGAAAAATGTGTCATGCAGACGAAGTACAAATCTTTCGGGTGATTCGGGCCGCGGTCAAATGCGCGGTAATCTTCGTTCGTAAAAGCATTTGAAATTTGGATGGCACGGTCAGGACGGAAGTTATAGAAAATGACCGAGTCATGATCCTGAACCGTTGCAACCGGTGATCCGTCTTCTTTTGTAATCACAGAAGGAATAACGAATTCATCAAAGATGCCATTTTTATAGGAATCTTCAATGACCGCCATTGGGTCCGGATATTTCGGACCTTCGCCGTATGCCATGGCGCGGTACGCTTTTTCCACACGGTCCCAGCGTTTGTCACGGTCCATGGAATAGTAACGGCCGGTAATCGTTGCAAATTCGCCGACACCGTATTCTTTAAATTTTTCTTCTGTTGCTTTGATGTATTTTTCCGCTGTTTTCGGGCCTACATCACGTCCGTCAAGGAAAGCATGGACGTACACTTTTTTCACACCTTGATCGGCTGCGAATTTCAGCAGCGCGAACATATGGCGGATATGGCTGTGCACGCCGCCGTCCGACAACAAGCCGAATAAGTGGAGGCTTGTCCCGTGTTTTTTCACGTTTTCAACCGCGCCGAGGAAGGTTTCGTTCTTTTCAAACTCGCCTTCGCGGATCGACATGTCTACGCGCGTCAAATTTTGGTAAACGATACGCCCTGCACCGATGTTTGTATGGCCGACTTCCGAGTTCCCCATCTGGCCGTCAGGAAGGCCGACGGATTCGCCGCTTGCGCCGAGTTGATTGTGCGGGAATTCCTTCCAGTAGCGGTCAAAATTTGGTTTTTTTGCTTGGGCTACAGCATTGCCGTATGTTTCTTTCCGGCAGCCGAAGCCGTCTAAAATGATTAATGCCACAGGTGCTTTACTCATGGCTTACCGCCTCCAATAATTGCAAATAAGATTGTGGGTCAAGGCTTGCACCGCCCACTAATGCGCCGTCAATATCCGGTTGTTCCATAAATTCTTTAATGTTGCCGGGTTTTACACTGCCGCCGTATTGAATTCGAACGCTGTCAGCAACATTCCGGCTGAATTGGTCCGCGATCACACTGCGGATATAGGCACAAACTTCGTTGGCATCTTCGGCAGTCGAAGATTTGCCTGTTCCGATTGCCCAGATGGGTTCATAGGCAACGACAACCTGTTTTGCCTCGTCGTCAGAAAGCCCGGCAAAAGCAGCTTTTACTTGCGATCCGACGATTTGTTTTGTTTCATTGTTTTCCCGTTGTGCCAGTGTTTCTCCCACGCAAACGATTGGTGTTAAATGATGGGCAAAAGCAGCTTTTACTTTCTTATTGACTGCTTCATCCGTTTCATTAAACATTTCACGGCGTTCAGAGTGTCCCAGGATGACATATTCAACATGCAAATCAGCGAGTGCAACCGGGCTGATCTCGCCTGTAAAAGCACCACTTTCTTCATAGTGCATGTTTTGGGCGCCAATTTTTACGCGGGTGCCTTTCGTTGCTTCCACCAGGCGTTCCAAAAAGAGCGCAGGCGCACATATGACGCTGTCGACAACAGATTCGCCAGGTACCGAATGTTTTACCTCTTCGGTAAAAGCCAGCGCTTCCGGCAAGGTTTTATTCATTTTCCAGTTCCCCGCAATGATCGGTTTACGCAATAAGGACACTCCCTTTCCTGATAAAATTATTTGTCATTTAAAGCTGCGACGCCAGGAAGTGTTTTTCCTTCCATGAATTCAAGCGATGCGCCGCCGCCTGTTGAAATATGGTCCATTTTCTCTGCCAGATGGAATTTTTCAACAGCTGCCGCAGAGTCGCCGCCGCCGATGATGCTGTAAGTGCCGGTTGCATCCGCGAGCGCTTCTGCAACGCCTTTTGTCCCGTTTGCATAGGCGTCCATTTCGAATACGCCCATCGGTCCGTTCCAAATGACAAGTTTCGATTCTTTGATGACTTTGGCATACAGTTCAACCGTTTTCGGGCCAATATCAAGTGCCTGCCAGTCAGCCGGGATTTCTTCAATCGCTACCTCTTTTTTGTTGGCAGTTTCGGAGAATTCGTCTGCTACGATCGCATCAACCGGCATATAGAAGTTGACGCCTTTTTCTTTCGCCTTTGCCATAAAAGATTTTGCAAGGTCAATTTTGTCTTCTTCAAGCAGCGATTTGCCGATTTCATGGCCTTGTGCTTTGACGAACGTATAAGCAAGGCCGCCGCCGATGATCAGGTTGTCGACTTTATCCAGCAAATTGTCGATGACGCCGATTTTGTCTTTTACTTTTGCGCCGCCGATAATGGCAGTAAAAGGGCGTTCCGGATTGGACAATGCTTTGCCGAGCACATCCAGTTCTTTTTGCATTAAAAAGCCGGATACTGCAGGCAGGTGATGGGCAATCCCTTCTGTTGATGCATGGGCACGGTGGGCAGCGCCGAATGCGTCGTTTACATACAGTTCAGCTAAAGATGCAAATTCCTTTGCCAATTCCGGGTCATTTTTTTCTTCACCCGGATAGAAACGGACGTTTTCAAGTAACAATACGTCACCATTATTCATTTTGCTGATTTCCGCCTTAACCGATTCGCCATAAGCTTCATTTGCTTTTTTGACGTCTTTTCCAAGCAGTTCGCTCAGGCGTTTTGCAACCGGTGTGAGGCGCAACTCTTCCACAACCTGGCCCTTAGGACGGCCGAGGTGGCTGGCAAGAATGACTTTCGCACCGTTTTCCACCAAATATTTGATCGTTGGAAGGGCAGCACGGATTCTTGTATCATCCGTTACATTGCCGTCTTTTAACGGAACATTGAAGTCGACACGGCAGAAAACGCGTTTGCCTTGCAATTCAACATCTTTAATCGATTTTTTGTTCATGGCAAAACGAACCTCCTTTTGTTTTACAGGCATTGAAAAAAGGGAGAGGGGATTCTTCCCCACCCCCCTGCAACGTTTTATCGTTCAAATTAAAGGCCTTTAGAAGCGATGTATTCAACAAGGTCAACAACGCGGTTGGAATAACCGAATTCGTTGTCATACCAAGAAATGACTTTTACCATGTTGCCTTCGATAACCATTGTGGATAATGCATCAATGGTCGAAGAAACAGTTGTATGGTTGTAGTCACGGGATACAAGCGGTTCTTCGCTGTATGCGAGAATGCCTTTCAATTCGCCTTCAGCCGCTTCTTTAAATGCTGCGTTTACTTCTTCAACCGTTACGTTTTTGCCAAGTTCAGCAACAAGGTCAACAACAGAAACGTTTGGAGTCGGAACGCGCATGGCCATACCGTTCAATTTGCCTTTCAGTTCAGGCAATACAAGTGCAACTGCTTTAGCAGCACCGGTTGTAGTCGGGATGATGCTTTGTGCAGCTGCACGTGCACGGCGGTAGTCTTTGTGCGGCAAGTCAAGAATTTGCTGGTCGTTTGTGTAAGAGTGAACAGTTGTCATCATACCACGTTTGATTTCGAATTTTTCTTGCAGCACTTTTGCAAACGGCGCCAGGCAGTTTGTTGTGCAGGATGCGTTCGAAATGACGTTATGGTTTTTAGGATCGTATTTGTCTTCGTTAACACCCATTACGATCGTAATATCTTCGTTTTTCGCAGGAGCGGAAATGACGACTTTCTTTGCGCCTGCTTCAAGGTGTTTTGCAGCCCCTTCACGGTTTGTAAAACGACCTGTTGATTCAACAACAACGTCAACACCGAGGTCGCCCCATCCGAGATTTGCAGGTTCGCGTTCAGCCAAAACTTTTACTTTATGGCCGTCTACAACGATGGAATCACCGTCTACAGTGACTTCTTCTTCCAGGTTGCCATGAACAGAGTCATATTTTAACAAGTGTGCAAGCATTTTTGCGTCTGTCAGGTCATTGATTGCAACGATTTCAACATTAGGATTGCCTAAAGCAGCACGGAATACGTTACGTCCGATACGTCCAAATCCGTTAATACCAACTTTAACTGCCATTTGTGTTTCCTCCTTGAGTCGTAAAGATTTTATATTTCAAAAGGGTTATCCCTTTTAAAAACAGGTTAGCGCCAAGCGAGAATTTGTTTTGCTGCCCCTTCGTCCGTAATCAGAACAGTGGATTCCGGTTTCGTGTTCATGTAGGCTTTAATGGCCTTTGCCTTGGATGCCCCGCCGGCAACCGCAAAAACATGGCGGATCCGGTGCAAATCCTCGAGTTGCAGGCCG
Source organism: Weizmannia sp. WK01 (assembly GCF_025905465.1). Lineage (NCBI taxonomy): Bacteria > Bacillati > Bacillota > Bacilli > Caryophanales > Bacillaceae > Heyndrickxia > Weizmannia sp. WK01. The sequence goes on from NZ_CP109616.1 coordinate 2,693,002, forward strand.
ATCGTCCGGACCTTGTGAACAATTTCACCCTGTTCGTTAAAATAGTACCCGAACGCTTCGCCGACTGCATGCCCACGGATGATTTTCTCCATCTCTTCTTTTCCGGTCTTGCGGCGTTCTGCCATTGTCATGGCTTCGCCAATGCCGTGCAGCACAATATCCGCTTGTTTAATAAGGGTAAGGACTTCTTTAATGGACGGCTCGTTTACGACCGATTTGTACACTTCCGGGCTGACCTGGTCAGGCACGTATAATACCCTGTGTTTTCCGCCGGTCCTTTCCGCCATTTTTGCGCAGATCGTGTTGGCCTGATTTGCGACATCTTCACCAATTCCGCCTCTGGCCGGCACGAACAGCAGCTGCCTCTTGGCACTGATGTCGGGAGTTAACACATCTGCGACTGCGGCCATCGTCGATCCTCCGGTTACAGCGATTATATTGTTTCCCGTTAAGGCGGCTTTCATTCTTACAGCACAAGCCCTTCCAAGCTCGTTTTTCACCCACGGTTCTTTGTCGCTGTCCCCTTGAACCACGACCACGTCTTCGAGGCCCAAAGCTTGTTTCAGCTTTTCTTCCGTTTCATTTATACCCGATATTTCTCTCATCATGCTTTCCATATTTTGTAACAAGGCAGCACCATCATTTGTCACCGACATGCCCGAGGGTTTTACGTCAATGAGCTTTTGGTTTTTCAAAAAATCCGTTTCGCTCCGAAGAATGCGTTCTGACATGCCAAGCATTTGTGCCAATGTTCTTCTTCCCACCGGTTCCGCAAAAGAAATGGAACGGAGAATCCGGTATCGTTTTTGCATGACAGCGAGGATATCGGGGTATAATTTTTTTTGAACCTCTATCAACGATCGCATAGATAATGTACTCCCTTAAATAATTATGTAGGTCGTGTTGAGTCCCACAGAGACATTTTTTGTCCCACCTGCTTCAAAAAAAATTACCCTCGCTACATGTTTCATTCTAGCAGGATAAATTTTGCATTTCAACTATTATTGCTCATGAATTTCATGTAAGCGCTCCTTTATGGCAAAAAGGTGAATCCGCCCATATCCGAGCAGTTCCCCTTTGTACTCGATAACCGGGATCATAAGGCCGTATTTTTCCGTCCATGCATCGCACGCTTCGATGTCTTTTTCAATCAGCCGGAACGGGATTTCCTTTTGCAGGAGTTGCAGCTGTTCTTTTGCTTCCGCACAAAGCGGGCATTGTTTTCTTGTATATAGCACCAGTTCCATTTTAAAATCCTCCCCCTTTCCGGCCATTCGTGGCAGGCACATGGGCTGTGCTCCCGACCCGATATACCCAAATGCCTGATCCGTTATTTATTTATTTCAAAGTGTGTGCGAAATTTGCCCGTTCCCGTCCGATTCGTCCTTTTTTGCCGGCGGATGAAACGCGAAACTTCCGTTTTGAAAAAATATTCCCGGCTTATTCGTACCTTTTTCTTTTGGAAGATGACGGAATGCCGAGCTGTTCGCGGTATTTCGCCACTGTCCGGCGCGAGATTTCAAACCCTTTTTCATTTAATACGGTCACAATCGCCTGGTCGGAAAGCGGCTTCCGCTTGTCTTCCCCGCTTATAAGTGCTGAAATTTCATTTTTGACCTCGGCGCTTGATGCTGCTTCTTCCCCGCCGGCAGAACGAACCGGCAAGGCGGTCGTGAAAAATGTTTTTAATGGGAAAGTCCCGAATGGCGTTTCCATATACTTTTCTCTCACTGCACGGCTCACCGTCGACTCGTGCATCCCGATGTCATCCGAAATTTCTTTCATCGTAAGCGGCTTCAAATGCCCTTTTCCATATAAAAAGAAATCCCGCTGTTTTTCAAGCAGTGCTGCGCCGACTTTTAGCAGCGTTTCTTTCCGGCTTTCGATGCTTTTTCGGATCCAGTAATATTCCTGCGTTTTTTCTTTTAAATAACGGGTGACGCCGGCATCTCCGGCCGGGTTCATGCTTGCATAACTTTCATTCAAACGGAGTTTTGGAACCTGGTTTTCTACAAGATACAATTCGAGCTTTCCCGCATGATTTTTGACCAAAAGATCGGGAACGATGTATTGCGGCCGATCTGCCATAAAACCGGATCCAGGACGCGGGTTTAACGTCTGCACATAATCAGATACCCGCTGGATTTCCTGCAGGGATATATCAAGTTTTTTCGCAATGCCTCTCCATTTTTTTTCGGCAAAATCGAGAAAATGGCGGCTGATCAATTCTTCCGCATGCCCGGGCGCATCCGGATCCCTTTTTATCTGGATCAGTAGACATTCCTGAAGCGATCTTGCGCCGATTCCGGCCGGATCCAGCGACTGGAGAATGCCAAGTGCTTTTTCGGCGTCTTCTTCGGAAATGGCAGCCATTTTTGCCGCTTCCTGAACCGAGATGGCAAGGTAGCCGTTTGCATCCAGATGGCGCGCATAAAGTTGGACCGCTTTCAAAATCTTGTTTGATAACGCTTTCATATCCAATTGGCTGATCAAAAAGTCTGGAAGTGTTTCCGTCTGTGCAGGAATTTGTTCAATCCAGTTTTTGTCCTGGCTTTTTTTCTGCCCCTTTACACGGCTCAGCCCGGAAAAACGGGAATCGACCAGTTTAATATTGGCGCTGGACAGTTCGATGAGAGGATTTTCCGCAGCTTTTTCTTCCAAAAAAGATGCGAGCTCCTGGGATGAGAACTGAAGAACCTCGATTGCTTGTTTTAATTCCTGGGTCATTGCCAGTTTCATTGACTGCTTTTGCCACAATCCGACTTGAAGATCCATAACATTCCCCCCTTGGCAATGATAAAAGGCTTCTCTTGCTATTGTCTTTTATTTTACAACATTTTTGTGTTTTAGTATATGCAATGGCAAGAAGTCCCATGCTTCCGGGGATATGGGCAGCCGGCAAACGCAGACGCCATTTTTTTTTGCCGGAAAATTTGCGCACATAAATGGCGTTGCGGTGCCGCAACGCCATTTGCTTAATTTTCTTCTTCAAAATCGAATTTCCGGTCGGTCCGGCAGTTTTCACAGACATAAAGCACTCTTCTTGATTCCGCTTCGTTTTCTTCCGGTGTTTGGGAACCGCAGATTTCGCATACTTTCAAGTGCCTTCCTCCTTTTATGGTTCCATCATTTCAGCACGGTAACCCTGCTCCGTCACGGCTTGCATCATATCGTGGCAGGATGCCGATTGGTCATTATAGGTAAAAGTCGCTTCTTTTCTTGCCAAACTGATTTCAATATCGCGGACGCCCCAGACTTCATTCAGGGCGCGGCGGACTTTGGCGGCATCTTCTTCATTCACCATATCACTTACTTTCAACATCCCTTTAGCCAATGTCCGTTCCTCCTTCAGGAAGCGAATGGTTTTGCTCCATGGCTTCCCCCATCCCCGCCAAAATGCCTGTCATCATGGCAAGCGACCGTTTCACTTCCGGGGAGCGCATGCTTTTTCCGAGCTTCCACAGACTCTCCTGGCCCCCGGATTGGGCTGCTTTTTCAAACCCGCTCGTGATGCCTGACAAGATCGTTTGCAGTTGTTCCGGATCGATGGCGCCTAAAAATTTAAATACGTTCATCCCGTTTTTGACGACATGGTACATGGTGGGCTGGTTTAGTTGCCCTAAGGCAATTTCGGCAACGTCAACGCGGTTTTGGAGCAAACCTTCCATCGCATTAAGCACGCCCATGCCATCCAGCTGTTTGATGATCTCTAACAGTTTAATCAGTGATTCCCCGTTTTCGGCGGCTGCCTTTACAACCGCCGACAGAGAGGCTGCCTGCCATTCTTCCGGGGCCGGATCCACTTGTTTAATTTGCCTGATCGCCTTCGCCATATGCTTTCCCTCCCGGCTTTATTAATTTCACGGCCGGAACAGAGCCTTCCCGTCCGCGGATTTCTTTCTCATTACCGGCCCGTCCCGTTTGCCTGATCACCTTCGCCATATGCTTTTCCTCCCGGTGAAAATAATGCCGTGATCGGGATAAAGTCATCCCGCTTCCATTTTTCTTCCACTCTTACACTGATTTGCGGAATCCGATTGCCATAACGGTGGTTCACCTTTGGCAGCGGCGGTTTTCCTTTTTCCTCTAAAATCTCCATTTTTACGCCCATTTCTTTATAGTTCGGGGTATGGGTCACCCTGTCATGATAGCTGCTCGTCAGCCGGTTCACCATTTCATCCTCTTTCCGGGCGTTCATCGTTAAGTACAATTCTTTTCCTTGTACCCGCCCGGTCACAACGGCCCGTACTTTCACCTTTCCGTAAGGCGATGTCAGCCGTACAAGCGCCCCGTCTTTTATCCCCCGTTCACTTGCTGCCTCCGGTGAAATCTCAAGCCACGGCTCCGGCACTTTGTGATGGATGCCCGGAGAACGGTCCGTCAAATTCCCTTCATGGAACTGTTCCAGCAAGCGGCCGTTGTTAAGATGGTAATCAAATCCCTCCCCGGCTGAAAAAGGCGGTTCCCAGTCAACCGGTACCAGTCGGGCTTTACCGTCCGGAAAGGCAAAACGGTCTTGATATAGAAGCGGTGTGCTCGTACCGTCTTTTTTAACCGGCCATATTTGGCTGTTAAACCCTTCCAGTCTCTCGTAGCTGATGCCTGCAAAGTACTTTGCTAGGCTTGCCGCTTCTGCCATGATTTCGCCGGGGTGCTGGTAATGCCACTGGGCTCCCATTTTGTTCGCGAGCTCCTGAAAGATGACCCAATCCGGCTTCGATTCACCCATCGGTTCAAATACCTGGTAAAAGCGCTGGATGCGCCGTTCCGTATTTGTAAACGTCCCTTCTTTCTCAAGGCTCGGCGCAGCCGGCAGGATCACATCGGCAAATTGGGCCGTTTTGCTGAAAAACACATCCTGTACAACAAAAAAGTCGAGCTTTTCCAGATGTTCTTCCACAAAATTAATATTGGAATCAACGATCGCCATTTCTTCACCGAACAGGTAGAGGCCCCGGAGCTTGCCGCTTTTTATCCCGCCGATCATTTGATGATTGTCAAGCCCCGGGTTTTCCGGAAGTTTGACCCCCCAAGCCTTTTCGTACCGTTCCCTCACTTCATTATCTTCTACTGGTTCGTAGCCCGGGAACCAAGCGGGCATCGTTCCAAAATCACAGGCGCCTTGCACATTGTTGTGCCCTCTGAGCGGATATGCCCCCGTCCCAGGGCGGCCGTAATTACCGGTAACCAATAACAAGTTGGAAATGGCCGTGCTTGCATCCGTCCCGCATGTGTGCTGGGTGATGCCCATCGCCCAAAGAATGCATACGGATTTGGCTTCATGGATCATCGTTGCCATTTTGATTAAGTTCTCTTTCGAAATGCCGGTTTTCTCCTCGGCAAACGCCAGCGTGTATTTTTCCAGTGAAGCTCTGAACTTGTCTAGCCCTTTGACCCTGGCTTCAAGAAATGCTTTGTCTTCCCAGCCCTGATCGAGAATGTATTTTGTCACGGCGTTAAGCCAAATCAAATCTGTGCTTGGCTTCGAATGAATAAATAAATTGGCGCGGCTGGCCAGTTCGTTTTCCCTTAAATCGACGACCATAAGCTTTTGTCCATGCAATTTGTGCGCCCGTTTAATGCGTGTCGCAAGGACAGGATGGGATTCGGCCGGGTTCGCCCCCACCGTAACCACCAAATCCGCCTGCTGGATATCCCGGATGGTGCCGGAGTCCCCGCCAATACCAACGGTCCGCAAAAGCCCTGACGTTGCCGGCGACTGGCAGTAACGCGAGCAATTATCCAGATTATTTGTACCGATGATCGCGCGGGCGAATTTTTGAAAGAGATAGTTTTCTTCATTCGAACATTTAGATGAAGCAATAAAGCCAAGCGCGTCCGGCCCGTGCTGTTCTTTTATTTCCTGCAATTTGCTTGCGATCAGATTCAGGGCTTCATCCCAGCTTGCTTCAACAAATTCTTCCCCTTTGCGGATCAACGGCTTTGTTAAACGTTCTTCGCTGTTGACGAAGTCCCACCCGAACTTTCCTTTGACACATGTCGAGATGCCGTTTACTGGCGCATGTTCCTGCGGCTCGACTTTTAAAATGTGGCGCCCTTTTGTCCAAATTTCAAAACTGCAGCCGACACCGCAATAGGTGCAAACGGTTTTCGTTCTTTTGATTCTCGATTTTCGCATTGCCGCTTCCATTTCGGATATTGCAAAAATCTCTTTATATCCCGGTTCGACTTCTTTAGTGAGATCGATCATCGGCTCCAGCACTTTTTGCGGAATGCCGGTTAAATACCCTGCTTCCCCGAGCATGGACTTTTCCATAAGCGCATTGCACGGGCAGACCGTGACGCAATGGCCGCAAGATACACAAGAGGACTCATCGATGGGAACATCATTGTCCCAGATCACTCTTGGCACTTCCCGGTCCCAGTCAATCGTCAATGTTTCATTGACTTGCAAATCCTGGCAGGCCTCAACACATCTTCCGCAAAGAATGCACTGGTCCGGTTCATAGCGGTAAAAAGGATGGGATTGGTCCGGCGGGTAGGGTTTAGCTTCAAACTGGTATTTTTGATGCTCGATTTCAAGATGCTCGGCCGTGTTATGGACAACACAATTGCCATTATTGTTGTCACACACGGTGCAATAAAGCTCGTGGTTTTTCAGAATCCGTGACATTGCTTCATATTGGGCATCTTTTACAGGTTTGGAACCGGACTCCACTTCCATTCCCGGCTCTACCTTGGTTGCACATGCCCGCACCAGATTCCCGTTTACGTTCACAAAACAGGTATCACAAGTTTGAATCGATCCGAGATTCGGATGGTAACAGATCGCGGGGATGTACATATCGTGGGCGTTGGCCACTTCCAAAATCGTTTGCCCTTTACGCGCCGCCAGTTCTTGCCCGTTTATTCGAATCGAAAAGGTTGCTTCTTCCATCATCGGTCCCCCAATCATGCCTTTTTTATTAGGATTGCCAATTGACTTTCTTCTATAACTGATTTGGGATTGTTTCTTTACCATTTTGCGTATAATAAAAGTAGATTTTTTTAAAAAGGGGATCAAACCATGGAACAAGCGGAATTGTTTGAACGAATCAAAAACATGATTATCTCATCCACAAAAGAACCGAAATATACTGCACTGTCTACTGTCAAGCTTGCCGATCTATTTGACACGGACCCTCGTGAAATAGAGAGGGTCATCGGGGAATTGGTTGAAAAAGGAAAACTGAAGAAATCCAAACTTGAGGAACCGCCGCACGCGGAAATCTATTCCTTGCCTTGACTTGTCCCGCTCCCTGCATCCGGCAAAGCGGTTTCGAAAAAATGAAAAAACATGGGTGTAAGCTTGCATAAGCCGGCTTTGGATGCTACCTTTAAGAAAGGGAAAGCTGCAAACGGTTTAAATGGCCGGAGCATTTTGTGTGGGGGAGGGGAATCTATGAACGGGTTTATGAAAAAACAATATTTACCTATGATAATCGTTGCCATCGCCTTGGGCATTATGATGGCCCCATTTGTTTTAAACTTGATTGCCTATCTTGCTTTGCGATAAATTTTATTGGTAGTTTCTGTTAAAAAAGCGGGAATTTTTCAGATTCCCGCTGCATTGTGGAGTTTTTCAGCCGCGGCCGCGACCCCGGCGCTGGCTGTTTCAATTTCTTTTACAGTATTGACGAGTTCTGCTATATGGCCTTGGACGGTTAAAGCAGTTTGTTTGCTTTGTTTGACCGTGGCGGTAATTTGCTGGAACGATTGCCCTGCCTCTTCCGCGCTGCCCAATCCGGAGTGAATGGCGCTGTCAACTTGGATTAAAGAATTTTTAACATCCAAATTGTATTGCCCTGAGGCGGATAACATCGATTGGATCTGCCCTGCCAGCTTTTTCGTCTCCTCTGATAACTTCCGGATTTCTTGAGAGACAATCGAAAATCCTCTACCATACTCTCCGGCCCGTGCTGCCTCGATGGCTGAGTTTAACGCGAGCAGGTTGGTCTGGTCAGCGATCTCTTTCACAGACAGCACCACATCTTCAATCTGGCGGGAAGAGTCGCTCAGATTCTCGATCGTTTCCATCATTTCTTTTGTACGGGTGGCAATCATTTTGACATCGCGGATCAGGATGCCCAGCTTTTTTTGCCCCTCTGCTGCCGATGACTCGGCATAGCTTGCTTCCCGGCTGCTCTCAATAGCCATTTCATCCGTTTTTTGCAGATTGAAACCTAAAGATTCTACCGAAGCTTGGATTTCCTCTGCCAGCGCAACCAAACCTTCACTGATTTGTACCATTTGTTCTTTCAAATCGTGCTGCCCGTTTTGATACTGCTCATTCAGTCTCCTGATCGTCTCATTTTCGTAAGCTTCAAGAACGATTTGTTGTTCAAAACTCAATATTTTGCTGATGGCAGCCGAGATGATCCGGACTTCTTCTTTCCTGCCGATTTCTTGAAAAAGGATATCGTTCAAGACATTTTGAATATTTTGGAAAGAACCGATATACCAGCCGTGTTCAAGGCCGATCCGGTAATGCGTGCTTGCAATCTGCAAGCGTTTTTCGACAAAATTTTTGTTGATGTTGCCTTGAAACATTTCAATAAGATGGACCCTTAACGTTTTTTGGAGCCGCTCAACCGTACTGTGTTTTTCAATGATATCCCTCAGCTCCTGCACTTGCAAAATCGCATCATAAAAGGCCTTGACAATTTTGTCAATATATTTTTGTACAAGGGGTTGTGCACTTTTTATGATTTTTAAATCTTCTTCTGTCAGGTGAATCAATTTCAATCGTTCCGGAATGCCAGGTTGATCGAGATCGATGGAAACCTCCATTTTTTCTGCATTTTCCAATACGCTGCTGTGTTTATCTGATTTCAACTTATAATACAGACCCATTCTGCCTTCCCTCCTATCGATGCCAGTCAAAAATGAACATCAGATACGCCCCACCTATGTCTTTAGACCTATTATACAATAATTTTTCCTTATTTCTATCTTTTCAATAAAAGAATCGTTCCCCTTTTTCTGTTGAAGCATTGTATGAGTGAGCGGGGTGAGGAGGAATGGCACAAGTTCTGAAAGGGAGGGGCTTATGTATAAGCCCCTCCCTGTTTTTTCGGTGATGGTGAAAAGCATTTACGGCTCCTGCCCTTCTACCTGCCTTTTGATTTTCATGATCTCATCTTCACTCAAGCCGGATGCTTGGGCAATGAGTTTCACATCCACTTGATTTTTTAACAAATTGACAATAAATCTTCTTAACCTTTCTTCACCTTCTTCTTTCCCCTTCTTATACCCGCGGTCAAAGTAAGAATTCGGCAAGTCTAAGAAAACTTCTTTTCCATCCACACCGGGAAATTTGACTTCCATCTTATGAATACTCCAGTCGCTGTTTTATTTTTTCCACTTCTGTCTGGCTTAGGCCGGTCATCTCAACTATCAATTGTGGGTCCAGGCCATTCTTAAGCATCCTAACCACAATTGTTTGTAATAATTCCTTTCTCCCCTTTTCTACTCCTTCTTCTAATCCTTTTTATACCCGCGTTCAAAATAGGAGTTCGGCAATTTTAATACTTGCTCTGCTTCGTCATAGCTCAGGTTCAAGGCTTTTCCCCTTCTATCTGCCTTTTGATTTTCATGATCTCGTCTTCACTCAAGCCGGTTACTTCTGCAATGAGCTTCAAATCTAATTGCTTTTTTAACAAATTAGAAATAAATCTTTTTCTTAATCTTTCTTCACCTTCTTCCAATCCTTTCTTATACCCGCGGTCAAAATAGGAATTCGGCAATTTCAATACTTGCTCTGCTTCGTCATAACTCGGGTTCAAGGCTTTTCCCCTTCTATCTGCCTTTTGATTTTCATGATCTCGTCTTCACTCAAGCCAGATGCCTGGGCAATGACCTTCACATCCACTTGATTTTTTAACAAGTTGACAATAAATCTTCTTAATCTTTCTTCACCTTCTTCTCTTCCTTCCTCTTTCCCCTTCTTATACCCGCGATCAAAGTAAGAATTCGGCAATTTCAATACTTGCTCCGCCTCGTCCGGGTCCAGCATTTTAATGTTTTCCATTACTTCCGCCTCCTCTTTTTCGTTCAATTTTAAATAATAATCAAAGAAACCGTATAGCAGCCTCATTTTTGCAGGGTCGAGTTCCATCCGGGCCAGCATCCGCAGAAACTCCAGTTTGACCTGCACCCGTTCTTTTTCTGTATACCCCATTTTGCTTAATAATGCCGCGGCAACAGGGTTGTTGCTCCGGATATAATTTCTCCAATTTTGCTTCATCAGATGAATGGATAAATAGTGAAAACGAAGAATTTCAATGTTGTGGAACGCAAAGGTGTATGTATCAGGGGTTTCTGTTTTCTCCTCATAACTGAAGACGGCAATCGGCAATACCGGTTTCCGGTGCCGGAGACTGATCATCATGTAGTAACGAAACATGCGTTCAGGAAAAGGTTTCTCGTAATACGACTGCGGCTCTACATGGATGAGAATCACGGTGTCTTTCCCTTTTACCTTCGTTTCAGCAAGGATGTCAACCCGTTTTTGCTCACCGCCCGGAAAATCCGTAAACTGTTCCTGCGACAAAAACCGCACCCGACGGTAGTCGAGATCCGCTGAAAGATCCGGGAAAAACGCCTCCATAAACTCCTGAAAAAAGTTTTGGATCAGCTCCTTAAACAAACGATCATGCACGTGATAACCGGCATGTTTTTCCATTACCAATTCCAATGGCAGCACTCCTTTTCTTATTTTTCAGTTTTATTTTATAGGACAAAAGTCCGTTTTTCAAGTACTTTTCACTCTCGCAAGCTGCCGAGTTTAACGGCAAACAGGGGAAAAACATGCAGTCCCCGCAATCCTTTTTAAAAGCAATCAATCATTAAAGCCGAAATGTCTCACCTTGATGGAAGACATTTCGGCTTTATAAGTGTGTACTGTTTATTGACCAAGAATCCCTTTCAGCTGCTTTTTAATCTTATCTGTCGCACCTTTCCAAAATCCTTGGTTATCCTCAATTTTTTTCTGCAATTTATCGGCTTGTTCTTTTATCGCTTCATCGATGTTTTGCAGTTTTTCTTTTAACGGGTTACCGTTTTCCTTCTGGTCATTGATGGATTCCACCCCGAAGTCACCCGGTTTTGTATATTTCAGTGTGGCATTCATCACACCATTGAAAACCGGCACAATGCCCTGTTCACTCAGACCGTATAAATAATGGTTCCGGTCTGTCTGGTCATATCCCATCCAGACCACCCCGACAAGATTTGGCGTATAGCCCGCAAACCATTGATCCATTGTACCGTCGACCCCGCTGAACGGCAATTGGGTGGAGCCTGTTTTTCCGGCAATTTTATAGCCGGGGACCGCTACCCCTTTGCCGGTTCCGGATTCCACAACGTTCAGCAGCATAGATGTCATTTCCTGGGAAACTTTTTTCGATATGACCCTTTCCTGCTTGTCTTTATGCTCTGCCAAAACTTTTCCGGTCGGGCTCACGATTTTTGTAATGATGTGCGCTTCGGAACGTTTTCCGTTGTTTGGAAACGTGGTGTAGGCCTCTGCAATGTCTTCGGGGGAAACGCCGTTTTGAATATTCCCGAGCGCAATGCCGAGCTGCTTATCCTTCTTTGTGACCGGGATGCCGAATTTTTTCGCCGACTCGTACCCTTTTTCCACCCCGATTTTATTCAACAGCCAGACAGCAGGAAGATTAAGCGATTTTTCGACCGCCATGTACATCGGCACTTTACCGAGATATTGGTTGTTATAGTTTTTCGGCGCATAACCGCCTTTAAACGTCATTTCTTTATCTTCTAGCATCGAGTCGGGGCTGTACCCTTCTTCAAGCGCCGGCGTATAAACGGTAATCGGCTTCATGATCGATCCGGGTTGCCGTTTCAGCTGCGTTGCCCTGTTGAAGCCGCGGAATACTTTTTCTCCCCTTCCTCCGACAAGCCCGCGGACGCCGCCGGTTGACGGATCTACAAGTATTGCGCCGCTTTGGATGATCTGACCGGATGTGCCGGAAGGAAAGAGTGATGATTTCTGGTAAACATTTTCCAATGCTTTTTGAATATTTTGATCCATGGCGGTATAAATTTTATACCCTCTTGTTAAGATCTCTTCCTGTGTCAGTCCATACTGATCGATTGCCTCGTCCAGCACCGCATCGACGTAATACGGGTATTTGCCTGTCAGTGCATCTGTTTTTTTATCTTTTAGCACAAGCTTTTCGCTTTTTGCCTGTTTATACTCGGATTGCGTGATCATCCCGTACTCTTTCATGGCGAAAAGCACGACATTACGGCGGTGAATGGCGCGTTTATAATGACGGTACGGGTCGAGTGCATTCGGTGAATTAACAAGGCCCGCCAAAGTTGCCGATTCGGATAAGTCCAGATCTTCCACGTCTTTTCCAAAATATTTATTGGCCGCTTTTTCAACACCCCAGGCGCCTTCCCCGAAATAGACCTGGTTTAAATACATCTCCAAAATTTCTTTTTTTGTGTAATGCTTCTCAATTTCAATCGCCAAAAAAAGCTCCTGAATTTTCCTTTTTAATGTCCGTTCCGGGGAAAGCAGCGCATTTTTCGTTAACTGCTGGGTAATGGTGCTTCCCCCGGCAGCCGCCCCTCCGATCCGGATATCTTTTAAAAGCGCGCTCAAGGTACCGATGATATCAAACCCATGGTGTTTGTAGAAACGGTGGTCTTCGATGGCTACCACCGCATTTTGCAGGTCTCCCGGCATTTTTTTAATCGATACGCCTTCCGAGCGGTTTGCCGAAATTCTGCTTGCTGTGTCCCCGTCTTTGTCATAAATAACGGTCGTCTGTTCCAGCCCTTTTTTTAACTGCCCGACATTCGCGCTTTTTGCATAATAAGCAAAAAAAGCTAAAAAGCCAAGCAATGAAAGAGAAGCTGCCAGAATGATGATTTGAGTCATATGGGCTCTTTTCCAAATTTTTTTGAACCCGTCCCAAAACACCCGGAAATAAGGTTTGATTTTATCTATATAAGGTTTGAATTTGTTCATATCTGTTGATGTCCTCATCTTTCCCCAATCTGTGAACCTTCTATCTCAAACACCATGCTGATTTGCCCTTTAGCAAAAGGATATTATGAATGGCCGGAAAAATCAATGACAACTATAGAAAATACAGTGCTTTAAAACCGTAAAAATGCACTGAAACCGTTTTTTTCCTTCTGGTTCCGGGTAAAGAAAAGAGGGTGTTTCAAGCCATACATGAAAGGATGATGGTACATGTACAAGCATATTGCCATTGCATACGATGACTCAGAGGGGAGCCGGAAAGCGCTGGACAGAGCCTGTTCATTGGCCCTTGCCTTAAGAGATATAAAATTATCCGTTGTCCACGTGAACCAGGAAAGTGAAGTGGCAGCACCGGTACCGGATGAAAACATCGGCGTGCCGCCAACCATTTCCGTGCCGGGGCTGGACGGTCGGGTTTACCCGGTTGACCCACCGCCGGTTGATGAACCTTCCACACAGCAATTCATCTTAAACGATGCGGAGGAAGTCATGAATCATGCCCGCGAATTATTAGATGCAAAAGGGGTCAAAGCCGATACCCATATTTTAGAAGGCAAGGTGGCCGACAGCATCATTGATTTCGCCCGCAACGAGAATGTAGACTGCATCATTACTGGAAGCAGCGGAAAAAATGCTGTGAAAAGTCTATTCATTGGAAGTGTGAGCAAAAGCCTTGTAAAAAATGCGGAGGTGGATGTGCTTGTCGTGAAATAACCAACCATCGGCACCGCTAATGGCAAAAATGGAAGGGAAACAACTATTTTGACAATAGACAAAAAATTGTATCCCTATAAACGATAACAGATTGGCAAACATGATCGCATTCTGGTGGAAAACCGTGGCGGACGTACAGGAAAGTCGCAATTCCAGAATGCTTTTTTGTATTCTTTGATAAACGTCCAAACTTCTGTCTTCCGTCTTGCATACATTAACATTGCATGACGGAAAGATGGAGGTGAAAAATATGGGCTTTTGGGGCTGCGGATACGGCGGCTATGGCGGTGGCTATGGCGGCGGATACGGCAACAGCTTTGCGCTGATTGTTGTACTGTTTATTCTGCTGATTATTGTAGGTGCCGCATACCTGTTCTAAGAACCGAGGCCCGGCCTTATTGGGCTTGGGCCCGGCTTCTTTTTCCCAAACGCTTATAAGAAAACCATTCGTACGGTTTCTACATACCACTCCCGCGCTGTTCCACCGGCTTGCCGCAGCTGCATGTCTTTTCAAACAATCAAACTTTTCCTACCTGATTTGCACTGGAAGAAACGGTTGCTGCCGGACTGCCCTTTCCATCGTAAAGATGACATGCGACATAATGGTGGTCTTCAATCTCCAGCCATTCCGGTTTTACACTTGCACATATATCCATTGCTTTCGGGCATCTTGTCCGGAATACACACCCGCTCGGCGGCGTAACCGGGCTCGGGATTTCCCCTTTTAAAATAATTCTTTCCCTTTTATCTTCAATTTTCGGATCCGGAATCGGAATGGCCGACAGCAACGCTTCCGTGTAAGGATGCAGCGGTTTGCGGTACAGGCTCTTGCTCTCCGTCAATTCGACTAGATGGCCGAGATACATGACGCCGATCCGGTTGCTGATATGCTTTACCATCGATAAATCATGGGCAATAAACAAGTAGGTGAGGTTTTTTTCCCTTTGCAGTTTTTTCAATACATTGACAACCTGGGCCTGGACAGAAACATCCAGTGCGGAAATCGGCTCATCGCAAATCACAAACTCCGGGTCAAGCGCGAGCGCCCTTGCAATCCCGATCCGCTGCCGCTGCCCCCCGCTGAATTCATGCGGGTACCGGCCTGCATGCTCTCTGTTTAGCCCGACTTCTTCGAGCAATTCATATATTCTTTCAAGCTCTTCACGTTTGTTTTTATAAATGCCATGGACTTCAAGCGGTTCAGCAAGGATCTCGCGGACAGTGGAACGGGGATTCAGAGAAGCATACGGATCCTGAAAAATCATTTGGACATTTCTTTTCATCAGAAAACGCTCCCGCTCATCCAGTGCGTGGATATCTTTGCCGCCGTAAAGGATTTGCCCTTCAGTTGGGGTGTAAATCCCCATCATCAGCCGCCCTGCCGTCGATTTTCCGCATCCCGATTCCCCGACAAGCCCGAACGTTTCCCCTTTATAAATATCAAAAGAAAGATCGTCCACCGCTTTTAAAAATTGTTTCTTCCCAATCTCAAAATATTTTTTGACATGCTTGACTTCCAACAGTTTTTCCATCATGGTGCACTCCCTTCACCCGGCTGCTGTAACCCGTATTGCTTTTGCGGCAGGTTTGCCGCATTCTTCCGGCCACCAACGCCGCGCTGCACTTCATTCGCAACCAGTTGCGTTGCGGTTTCCCATTGCGCGGCTTTACATCCAGTAACGCCGCGCACAGCATAGTTCTTTTTCGTAAATCGTTCCTTCCATATCCAGCAGTTCAACAGGCCGGCCTGTTTTCGGCGAGTGGAGTAGCTTCCCCTCCCCCGCATAAATCCCGACATGGTGGATGGCGCCTCTTCCTTCCTCATGGGCAAAAAATAAAAGATCGCCGGGTGCGATGCTTCCAAGCGGGACGGCTGCTCCTCCTTTTGCCTGTTCATGGGCGTCACGGGCAATGGTCCTGCCTGTCGCAGCAAGCACCATCGTATAGGAAAATCCTGAGCAGTCATAGCCATATCCGCTCATGCCGCCCCATAAATACGGCAGGCCGAGAAACATTTTTCCGGCGTCAAGCATATACCTGTTCTGGCTGCCGGGACTGCTCCCTTTCAACTGCACATCTTGTTTTTTGAGCGATGCCGGTTTCCCGTGCACCGTTTTTACAACGAACTGGTCCTTTGTTTCATCCACTACAAAAAAACGTGTTTGAAAGCTCACTTCAAATAAAGGGAGTTGATTTTCATCATAGAGCATTGCAAATGGTTTTTTGACGGCACAAACAGCAGCATCTTGCGGCCATCCTTCTCCCTGCTTCAGCTGGCAGCGGGGAACCCAGCCGGGATAGCCGTCCGGATGTTTGCTGGAACGCTGTTCCGGAACAGAAATATACGCCCACTTCCCCTCTGTTTTGTGGACAATGACTTTCCGGCCGTAGAGCACCTGTGTCTGGATTTTATTTTTCCGCCAAAGTTCGTGCCGCTGTTCCAATGAGAGGCCGGTGAGCCACTGCTTCATATTCGCCGGGTTCCGGAGGGCTTCTTCGTCTCCGGCACCCGGTGATTGTGCGGAAGTCCAAACGGTGGCGACAGGGGTATCTACCAAATAAACTTGCTTTCCCATGTTCAACCCCCTTTCCCTCAGATTTCCATTTTGGGCAGTATCAAGCGGGAACTCCCCCGCTTGATACTGCCCATTCTTTTCCATTCGTCCAGACAGCCGGGCTGCGGATAATGCCTGCCATATGGCTCTCATGGGCAAACCGTCCCCTGCCAAAAACAGAACATTATTTTACATTGGCCCATTTCAGTTCAAGATAGCCGACAGGGTGGCGGACAATGCCTGTTACATGATCTTTTTGCAAAAATACCTGGTTGTAAAAATAGAGCGGGAAGATCGGCAAGTCGTCAAACAGCATTTTTTCCGCTTCGTGCATCAGCTCGTAACGTTTCGTTTCATTGGTTTCATTTTTTGCCTGCTGGATCAACTGGTCATATTTCTTATTGCCCCATCCAGTCCTGTTCATCGCTTGCCCGGTTGTGAAGCTTTCGAGGAAGTTAATCGGATCCCCGTAATCAGCAAGAAATGAACTGCGGGACAATTGGAATTTCAATTTTTTCTGCTCAGCCTGGAAGACATTCCATTCCATATTGGCAAGTTTTACCTGGATGCCGAGATTTTCTTTTAGCATCTGTTGGATTGTTTCAGCAATTTTTTTATGAACCGCGTCCGTGCTGTAAGTGAGGGTGACCTCAGGCAGTTTCGTATACCCCTCTTCTTGCATTCCCTTTTTCAGGAGGGTTTTCGCTTCTTTTGCATTTGAAGTATACAAATTGCCGCCTTTTTTCCGGAAGTCGTTGCCGTCAGGTTCGGTAAACCCGTAAGAAACAAAACCGTAAGCCGGCTTTTCATCATTTTTTGTGACATATTTGACAATTTGTTTCTGGTCAATGGCCATCGCGAATGCTTTCCGGATATTTTTATTCTGGAACGGTTCTTTATTGACATTAAACCGGTAAAAATAAGTGCCGGCCTGGTCCTCTACTTTCACTTTTCCTTCCTTAAACAGCCGGGCTGCCATATCTGCCGGAACATCTGAAACATCCAGTTCCCCGTTTTGGTACATTTGGTATTCAGTGTTCGGATCGTCAACCTCCGCCCATTTCACTTTATCAAGTTTTACATTTTTGGCATCCCAATAGTTTTCATTTTTTTCCATGATGAAATGGTCATCGTGTTTCCATTCTGTGAGCTTAAACGGCCCGTTCGAAACATACGTTTTCGCTTCTGCAAACCATTTCGGATTTTTTTCTGCCACTTTCTCGTTGATCGGGAAGAAAGCAGGGTTTGCGATGACGTTCAGAAAATAAGATTGCGGCCCGGTTAACGTGACTTCCAGTGTTTTGTCATCGGCCGCTTTCACTTTGACGCCGTCTTTTGATCCTTTTCCGGTGTTATACGCCTCCCCGCCTTCAATAAAGTATCCTAAAAATGCGGCAGGCGAAGCGGTTTTCGGGTCGAGCATTCTTTTCCACGCATATTCAAAATCACCCGCTGTCACCGGATCCCCATTTGACCATTTTGCATTGTCCCGGAGGTGGAACGTATACGTCTTGCCTCCATTTGTGACATCCCAGCTTTTTGCAATCGCAGGGTGCGGCTTATTGTCTTTGCCGAGGCGGACAAGCCCTTCCATTAAATTGTTCAGTGCATTCCATGAAACGGAATCGAACCCGATTGGCGGGTCAAATGAGGTGGGCTCAGACCCGTTGTTTAAATTTAATACCTTTTCTTTGCTGCTTCCACCCGGACTGTTTTTTGAGCTTGACTGGCTCGTACAGGCAGCAAGCGAAGCAATAAGCGCCAAACTGACAATCATACTCCAAAATTTCTTCATACATTTCCCCCTTTTCTTTTCCGCATTGCGGGCAGCCCTGACCCGTTTGTCCCCCTTGCAGTATCTGGGCGCCGTAAATGCCTGTTTTCTATTTCATCTACAGGCGTACACCCGTAGTTGAAAACGCAAATTTTGCCCGTTCGTCCTGCAGCCAACAATAAACCTGATGGGAAGCTGATTTTTTCGTGCGAAAAGGTTCCACACGGCTGCATACTTCCATTGCCATTGGGCATCTCGCCGTAAACGGGCAACCGGGAGGCGGCGCAAATAAATCCGGCGGCGTACCGGGAATCGGAATCAGTTCTTCCTCTTCCATATCAAGCCTTGGGACCGAGTTTAGCAATCCTTTTGTATAAGGGTGTTCCGGATGATAAAAGATTTCTTCTCTTGTGCCGGTTTCGACAATCTTACCGGCATACATCACCGCTATCCGGTCGGCAACCTGGGCCACAACACCGAGGTCGTGCGTGATCAAAATAATGGATACGCCCGTCTCCCGCTGGATTTTCTTAAACAGTTCAAAAATCTGCGCTTGAATGGTGACATCCAAAGCAGTAGTCGGTTCGTCCGCGATAATGATCTCCGGATTGCAAATCAAAGCCATCGCAATCATGATCCGTTGGCGCATGCCGCCGCTGAACTGGTACGGGTATTGTTTTAACCGTTCATGCGGGCTCGGAATGCCGACCATGTGCAACATGTCAATGACCGTTTTTTTCGCTGCCTCGCGGGATAGATTTTGATGCTCCTGAACCGCTTCAAGCAACTGGTTCCCGATGGACAAAGTTGGGTTCAGACCTGTCATCGGATCCTGGAAGATCATGGAGATTTCCGCCCCGCGGATTTTCCGCATTTGCTTTTCGCTGTATTTTAAAATATCCGTTCCTTTAAAGTGGATCGAGCCGCTTAATTGTTTCACATTATTATTGGGAAGAAGCTTGAGGATCGCTTGCGATGTCACGCTTTTGCCGCATCCGGATTCACCGACAATGGCAAGCGTCTCGCCTTTGTTTAAATAAAAGTTCACCCCGCGCACAGCCTGCACCGTTCCGCCGTATGTCGAAAACGAAACGTGCAGGTCTTCCACTTCCAGAATCTTGTTCATTTCCGTCACCTCCTCAGCTTCGGATCGAGCGCATCCTGCAGCCCGTCGCCAAGCACATTAAATGCGAACATCGTCAGCGAAATAAAGAATGCCGGGAAAAATAAGCGCCACCACTCGCCCGTTAAAATCGCCGACAACCCGTCATCCGCCATCACGCCCCAGCTCGCATGCGGCGCCTGAACCCCCAATCCTAAAAAACTGAGGAATGCTTCACTGAAAATGGCACTTGGCACGGTCAGCGTCATTTGGACAATAATTGGGCCCATTGTATTGGGGAGCAGGTGTTTGCGGATGATCCGTGACGTTTTGGTGCCGAACGTTTTGGAGGCCATTACAAATTCATAGTTTTTTATCTGTAATACCTGGCCGCGGACAATCCTGGCCATGCCGACCCATCCTGTTACGGTAAGCGCAACAATAATTGTGCCGAGCCCCGGCCCCATCACAACCATCAACAAGATCACAACAAGCAAATAAGGAAGGCCGTACAGCACTTCAATAATCCGCATCATCACTTGGTCGGTGCGACCGCCTTTGTAACCTGCAATACCGCCGTATATCACCCCAATGAAAAATTCAATGATAGCCGCCATAAACCCGACAAACAGCGAAATACGCGCGCCATACCATGTTCTTGAAAACATATCGCGCCCGAGCTGGTCGGTCCCGAACCAATGCTCCTTGGAGGGCGGCAAATTCTGGTTCGTTAGTGACAGTTTCGTCACGCTTTCAGGTGCAATCAGCGGGCCGATGATGGCCATCATGATCAAAAGAATCAGCACGACAAGGCCGAGCATCGCGAGCTTATTTTTGGCAAGCCGGTTCCATACATCATGCCAGTATGATATGCCCGGCCTGACAACGGCTTCCTGCATTCCGGCTTCTTTCTTTTTCGGGACAAACCATTCATCCGGAATCTCTGAAATGGTATCCACTCTATCCTGATTGGCTGTTTGCAAGATGTCCACCCCTTATTGCTCTATTTTATGCACCAGATTTTGTGAATCGGGACGATGGTTGTTTTTGCTCGCCTGCACCTTGTGTTACGAAAAGCCAAGGCCCGATACTTATGTAAAGCCGGGCTGCTTCTTTTCGAAACCAGGGCTCACTGTTCTTTTTTATGTAATTTGATCCGCGGATCGAGAATGCCGTACGCGATATCCACGAGAAACAGCATAATAATCAAAAAAATGCTGTAAAATACGGTTGTCCCCATGATGACAGGATAATCCCGATTATTGATGCTTTCGACAAAATACTTTCCCATGCCCGGAATGGAGAATATTTTTTCAATGACAAAGCTTCCCGTCAAAATGCTCGCCGTCAATGTCCCTAAAATGGTAATAACCGGCATCAGCGCATTTCTGAGGGCATGTTTGATGATAATTTTAACAGGAGAAAGACCTTTTGCACGGGCGGTTTTGATGTAATCCTGCGTCAGCACTTCCAATAGGCTTGACCTTGTCAGGCGGGCGATGATGGCCATCGGGCTGACTGCCAAGGCGGCAGTTGGCAGGATCATATGCGCCGGGGATGTCCACGTTGCAGCCGGCAGGATTTTCAGATTGACCGCAAACTCCTGGATTAACATCGTTGCCAGAATAAAGTTCGGAATCGAGATGCCAAGCACGGCGATGGTCATCGCCAGATAGTCGATGATGCCGTTATGTTTTAATGCAGCAAAAACGCCAAGCACGATGCCGGATAAAACCGCAACCAGAAGTGCTGTCATACCAAGTTCGAATGAAACCGGAAAGCCCCTGCCCAGCATGTCGTTTACCGTCTGGGACGGCTGTTTGATGGACGGGCCGTAATCAAATAAAAGAATGGATTTCACATAATACAAATACTGGATATAAACCGGCTGATCCAGATGGTACTGCGCCTCCATATTTCTTTGCACGGCTTCGGATGTATTGCGTTCTTGGTTAAAAGGCGATCCCGGAATGGCCTGCATCATGATAAAAGTCAGGGTGGTGATCACCCACAGTGTGACAACCATGGCGGCAAGCCTTTTGAGTACATACTTTGCCATACGCAGACACCTTCTCACGTTTAAAATGGGCATACTGTTGTGGTATATTTTTATTATTAAATAAATAGACGAAAAATTCAATAGCGTTCAATATTTATTTTAATTCCACAATATCAATATTTTCGGAATACAGGAAGCGCTTTTATTTTTTCTTGTTCTCCACCGGTAGAAGACAGGAGTTAAGCAAGCGCCTGCAAATTTTCCGGTTTAAAAAATACGAGGAGGCAAGCATTTCATAACAGCAAACGGACTAAACGGTTTTACAGGAAGCGATAAAGGCGGAAAATATTTTCAAGGAAACAGGATCCTTTATGGCGGCCAAAGCTTCAGGATGCCACTGAACGCCAATCATAAAACGGGCATTGCGATTTTCCACCGCTTCAATGATTCCATCAGGCGCACGAGCAGAAACCATAAGCGGCGCTTTCACGGTCCGGACTGCCTGGTGATGAAAAGAGTTTACTTTCATCGTTTCGCTTCCGGCCCATTTTTCCAGTAAACTTCCCGGCAAAACATGGACCGTGTGGGAAAGATGGGAACGGGCGGCCCGCTGTTTGTGCTGCAACAGCGGGGGTTTTCCCTGGCTGTAAATATCCTGGAACATATCCCCGCCGGATGCAACAGCGAGAATCTGGATGCCCCTGCAAATGGCGAGAATCGGCACATCCGCCTGAATCGCAAACCGGCATAGCGCAATCTCAAATGCATCGCGGCCGGGCTCAATTTCACCGAGCCCCGGAACCGGCTCTTCCCCGAACCAGGATGGATCTACATCACCTCCCCCGGAAAGCAGAATTCCGTCCGTTTTGGACAATAATAAAGGGATGTCCGCTTCACCGCCGGCCGGAAGCAATACCGGGACGCCGCCCGCCATGCGGACAGCCTTGATGTAGTCATCAGCCAAATACTGGGAAGTCTGATTGGCACTGCATGTAATGCCGATCACCGGTTTCATTTTTCATCATCCTTTCGCATTTTTTGTATCAACAGCACGGGCGCCTGTCTTTGCGCCCGGTTTTTCTGCCAGGCCCAGCGTGAATGGCCGTGACGTTTATGTTCTTGCTGCTTTCGATATCGCGGATGCCCTTCTTTTTTCGCGCCCGTTATCCCGAAAAAAAGACGAGCGAATTGCCTTTCATTTTGATTTAATGCAAGGCCGTCTGCGACATAGTAAAATAATGCTAAACGGACGATTGGCAAACCTCATGTGAAAAGGATGTGCCTTTTTATGATACATATTATGGCGATGACAAAAGAAAATGTACTGAAAGCCCCCGCTTCCATTGAAGAATTGGAAGGGACCAGCTGGAAATGGTATTGGATTGATTTCGACCAGCCTTCACAAGAAGAAATATTAAAACTGCGCCATCCGCTCGGTTTCCATCCGCTGGCCATCGAAGACTGTATTCATAAGCTGCAACGGCCGAAACTGAATGATTACGAAGACCATGTCTTTTTTGTATTCCAAAGCCTGAATCCCGACAGGCTGCAGAAAGAAGAATTGAACCTGTTTCTCGGGGAGCATTTTGCCGTGACCTTTCACCATCTCCCGTCAAAAGAAATCAGCGAAGTGCGGGATAAGCTGAAAAAAACGGATAAACCGGGCAAATGGGGGCCGGCCATTATTCTTTATGAAGTACTGGACAAGATTGTCGATCAATATTTTCCTTATTTGTATAAGATTGAAGACCGTCTGAATGAAATTGAAGATAACTCAAAAAATGAATCGATGGAGGATCTGCTTACAAGCCTGTATTCAACGAGGCATGATTTGCTTGTGTTAAGGAATACGATTATGCCGATGACGGATCTTGTGTACCGGATGCTGAATTCCCATACGATTCCAGGCATTCAGGAAAAACGCGCGTATTTTCATGATATCCATGACCACTTGCTGAAACTATCCGGGATGGTGGAGTCCAATCGTGAGTTTACGACCGATATCCGGGACAGTTATTTGTCTTTAAACTCACACCAAACGAACCGGGTAATGAAGATTCTTACCATTTTCACTACGATTTTTATGCCTTTAACTTTTATTGCAGGGGTGTACGGCATGAATTTCAAATATATGCCCGAACTGGAATGGAAATACGGTTATTTCGCTACCCTTATTGTCATGTTTCTGATCGGCGCCGGCATGACTTACTGGTTTTTCAAAAAAGGCTGGCTGAAATGAATTTGCAAACACCCCGCATCCGCCCAGAATAAAGCAGGACTGGAACAAGGTGCAAAGCAAAAAAGCGGAGGCGCCTTTTTCAGGCATGGCCTCCGCTTTGGTACACAAAACCCGGTTCCGCCCCGCTCCGGTCCGCCATTTCGTTGGCATGGTCAATATAGCGGTGCAGCGCAAACAGGCATCTTTCAATTACGTTATAGTCATGCGAAAAATGATAAGCATGTAAGACATGCTCAATTTTTTTGGAAAGAAAATCATCTTTCGTCCGCACCATCAAAATCAGCAAATTATCCCATTGCGAGCGGTGTGTGTAATATAAAGCGCGGTCATAATCAATGGGATTCATCCCGGCTCCCCCTTTCTTGTGCATTTGCTTGAAAAAAGCAAATCCTAATAAAAGGAGTCAACATTATTGTATGTGTTTTTCCTGATTTTGCGCGCTGAAAAACTTGCCTGGAGGGAAAACAAAAGGCTGTTATCATTTGGAATGCATTTTGCTGGTTTTCAGCCCGTGGCAAGCTTTTATGCAGCCGGGTCAGAATCATTCGGATCTTTTTTACCGGAAATAACGGGTGATTTCCAGTGCTTTGTCGCCTGCTCGTGCGCGGGCTGTTTCATTTCTCGTGATCATGCGAAAATCCTTCTTTGTGTCCTCATGTTTTTTCCCTTTCATTCATACATTGGAAAAAAGGGTGACTTTTAAAGGGAGGAACATTTCATGCGTGATCATGAAAGCCTGCAATATGCGATTGATGAGATAACGGAAATCGCGTCCGGTTTTGGGCTTGACTTTTACCCGATGCGCTACGAAATCTGCCCGGCGGATATTATTTATACTTTTGGCGCTTACGGCATGCCGACCAGGTTTTCGCACTGGAGTTTCGGTAAGCAGTTTTTCAAAATGAAGTTACAGTATGATCTCGGGCTGAGTAAAATTTATGAGCTTGTCATCAATTCCGATCCGTGCTACGCCTTTTTGCTGGATTCCAACACGCTTGTTCAAAACAAGCTGATTGTGGCGCATGTTTTGGCGCATTGTGATTTTTTCAAAAACAATGTCCGTTTTCAAAACACGAAGCGTGATATGGTGGAGAGCATGTCTGCAACGGCGGAAAGAATCCGGGCATATGAGCTGAAATACGGTAAAAAGGAAGTGGAGCAATTTATTGATGCCGTGCTGGCAATTGAAGAGCATATCGACCCGTCGCTCATGCGGCCGAAATTGAACTGGAGCATGGAAGACGCGGAAGAATGGGATGAGGAACCGAAACGCAAAGAGGGACCTTATGATGAATTATGGTCGCTTGATGAGAAAAAGCCGGAACAAAAAGCAGTGAAAAAAACGAAAAAGTTCCCGCCACAGCCGGAAAAAGATATTGTCCTTTTTATTGAACAATACAGCCGGGAATTGACGGAATGGCAGCGTGACATTATGACCATGATCCGCGAAGAAATGCTCTATTTCTGGCCGCAGCTCGAGACAAAAATCATGAATGAAGGGTGGGCCTCTTTCTGGCATCAGCGAATCATGCGCGAACTTGATTTGACAACAGATGAAGCAATTGAATATGCGAAACTGAATGCGGGCGTTGTCCAGCCGTCCAAAACCGGCATCAATCCGTATTATTTGGGAATCAAAATTTTTGAAGATATTGAAGAACGCTGGAACAACCCGACGGAAGAAATGAAAAAACGGGGCATACGGCCTGGGACCGGGCGTGAAAAAATATTCGAAGTGCGCGAAATTGAAAGCGATATTTCATTTCTGCGCAATTACTTGACAAAAGAACTGGCCACAAGGGAAGATATGTATTTGTTCCAAAAACAGGGGCGGGACTATAAAGTGGTGGACAAAGAGTGGGAACATGTACGCGACCAGCTTGTCAGCATGCGGGTAAACGGCGGTTTCCCATATTTGACCGTTACGGACGGAGACTACCGGAAAAACGGGGAATTGTATATTAAACACTGGTATGAAGATATTGAACTTGATTTAAAATACCTGGAAAAAGTGCTGCCCTACCTTTACCAGTTATGGGGCAGAAATGTCCACCTCGAAACGGTTGTGGAAGAAAAGCCGATTGTCTTCTCTTATGACGGAAGAAGCGTGCAACGAAAATATTTGTAAAAAGGCACGGGCCCCGTTTCATGCCTGGGGGCAGCCTGTAAAAAAGCGGCGAAAAACCATTTGATTTTCCGCCGCTTTTCAGATGTTTTATTTTTCTACAACCGGAGTTCAATAATCGGCCTTGTAAATTTCCGGATATAGTAACTGCCGAGAAATAAACAGATGCCAAGTGAAAAGACAATCAGCAGCAGGTAATTGCCCGCCAGCCAGTCAAGCACATTGGGGGAAGCGGCTGCCTCTATTGTCTTTATGATAAAACCGTGCAGCAAATACACATAAAGCGTGCGCTCGCCGATTTTTGTCCACTTGTACCCTTTGCTCGGGATTAACAGGAAGAACCCGAGAATAACAAGCAGCGTGACAGCATATTGGGCCAGCCGGATCAGCCCGCTAAACCAGTATTCCATCCCCATGCCTGCGTAAGAAGTATCGCCAAGGAGCCACGGCACGGCATCTTTCGGGAAAAACTGGCCGGTTGCAAGCGTGATGGCACACAGAATCAAAATGCCAGCCACCGGCGCGTAAGGAATATTGCGGATTTTTTGCAAATGCCTTCCTTCCAGCAAAAAGCCGAGCAAAAAATACGGAAAAAATACGAATGTGCGGGAGAGGCTCAGAAAACTTCCGGCCTCATCCCAGTAGCCAATCCCAATGCCGAGCGCTGCCGCAGCCGCAAGACCGAAAAAGTGGAAACGGGCAAACAAATGGAGCATAAGGTTCCAAAAAAACAAACTCAGCAAAAACCATAATGTCCAGTGCGGTTCCAGAAAGTTTACCGTCAGGTGCGATTCTTCGCCTGTATAATAATAATAAACGGAATAAATACATTGAAAAATGAAATACGGAACCAAAATCTTTTTAAAAGATTTTGAAATATGGCCTTTTTTTCGGTATGCTTTTGAAAAATAGCCTGAAATAAGAATAAATGCCGGCATATGAAATAGGAAAATGACGGTATACAGCGTAAAGAGGAAATTGTCTTCGGTTTTAAACGGGCTGATCAGGTGCCCGAGAACGACAAGATAAATCAGAATAAATTTTGCATTGTCAAAATACGAATTTCTTTTTGCTGCTGACATCTGCCATCCTCCGTTCCTGTTGTACAGCAAGTATTGCGATGTCGACGCCTTTCGTTTTCTATACCCCCTGCACGGCAAAATGAATCAATATTCATGCAGGAAACCCTGCGGTTTCTATTATACAAACTTTATATTACAAAACGGTAAAAATTCATTTAAACCAAGATGATTTTTAACAGCATTGCAAAAAGGCCGGTACCGGCCTTTTTGATCGCAAATATGGTTGGTTTGTTTTGTGCAAGGGGTGGGCAGCATCTGTGACGCTCTGGAACGGCCGGCCAGGAACCCCTCCTGCCTGCTTGTATTTCTTAAATTCCGCTCCCGGCTTTTTGCCCGGCAAATTGTGCAGTTAAGTCCGTATAAATTTTTTTCGCCATTACTTTATAACCTTCTGCTGTTAAATGGATGCCATCATCACTGATGAGGCCCTTCAGGTCACCGGCTTTTTTGATCGCTGTCCGAACATCAATGGCCGGGACGTTCAACTGTTTGATGAATTTTTTCAGGCACCTGTTATATTGGCCGTGCCAGTGTTCAATGCCGCCCGACAATCCAATCCAGTGGCCGATGCTTTTCCCAAAGCGGGCGCTGATGGACTGGTAGTAGCGTTTCGGGTCAAGCGGCGGCAGCGTTAGCAAAACGGGCGTAATGCCCTGTTCTTTTACATTTTTGACTAAATGCCTGATATTGTCCGCATAACGCTCAAGGGGCACAACCGGGACATGCGTATCATCTGGTCTCTCTGCTACTTCGTTCCATTTGAAATTGCAGTCATTACCGCCAATACAGATCAGCACGACATCGGGATGCTCGCCGATTACATCTTTGCCGAGACGCTGGACAAGCAGGTCGGAATTATCATTGAACACCCCTTTATTGACAATCTCTGTGCTGCTGTCGCCAAAATACTGCTGAAGCACTGCGGGATAATTGTCTTTTAAAATCCGGAGCCTTCCTTTTATACAAGTTACACCTCTTGTAATACTATCCCCGAAACAAACAATTTTCATTTGAGGCCCTCCCTTGAATGCATAATCATGCAAAAAGTCAGAACGATAGACATCATTTATTGTAAACTTGCCGGGCTGATTCGACAAGTGATTGCACCGTCCACGGGCAAACGCCCTCCGCTTTTCTTTGTCCAGCTGTGGCTCCTAGCCCCTAGGGTCGAATAATCCGTCCGTCATGAAGTAGGGGCTTCATTCCGGCCGAAACATTCGCCGGCCGGGGCTAAACAGTCGCCTCCGCTTTTCATTTTTTGGGTTGGATACTATAATTTACAAGGAAGGGATTGATGAAAAGGAGGTAAGGGGTTGAGTAGAGGACGGAGGGAAGAGGTTTGGTTTTTTGCCTGGGCGGTTTCGGTGGTTGCCACGCTCGGCAGTCTTTATTTTTCAGAAATTAAAGGGTATGAACCGTGTGAACTGTGCTGGTACCAGCGCATTCTCATGTATCCGATGACGGTCTTGATCGGGATTGCCGTTGCCAGGAAAGATTACCGCATGTCGCTTTATACCGCTGTTTTGTCCGGAATCGGCATGTGTGTGTCACTTTACCATTACTGTCTGCAAAAACTTGCCTTTTTTTCGGACAGGCTTCCTGCATGCGGCCGCATCCCCTGTACGGCGGAATACATCAACTGGTTCGGCTTTATCACCATCCCCTTTTTGGCTCTCACAGCGTTTGTGCTGATTTTTATTTCAAGTCTCATCGTTTGGAAGCAGGCTCGCGCTTCCCATTAAACACAACTGGAGGATTATAATGAAAAAAATCATCCTTTTTTTGGCCATTGTTCTCATTGTTTTTGGCGGGATTGCCGGAATCACAAAGTACAAGCAATCCAGGCAGGCGAAAAACAACCCGTATGCACCTGCAAAAAGTGTGAGCAAATTATCGGCGGAAACGCGCGACCAGCTGGATGACCCCCTTTACCAGAATATTATTTTGCCAAAAGAATTGAATCATGATTTAAAATCCGGCAAAGCGGTCACCGTTTATTATTTCATGCCGACCTGCCCGCATTGCAAACGGACTACGCCTGTTGTATCACCGCTCGCGAAAGATATGGGCATCGATTTGAAGGAATTTAACCTGACTGAATTTGAAAGCGGCTGGGATGACTACAAAATCAAAGCGACACCGACGATCGTCCATTACAAAAACGGCAAAGAAGCCGCACGCCTTGTCGGAGAGCATACAAAACAGGAGTTCCGCCAATGGTTTAAAGCACATGTAAAAAAATAAGGCTGCGTGCTTGCAAGGAACCCTCAAAAAAATAATGCCCGGTTTTTCCGGGCATTATTTTTTACACAAGCAGGCGATTGGCTGCTTTTTTAAACATGCTAAACGTATCCGTATGCTTCTTCTGAAAATGGGAAAACGAAAAAGGAAAATGCAAACCAAACTGTTCAAGCGTAAATTTATTAAATTCAAACAGGCCGGCGTAATGCTCGTCCCGCTTATTCTCTTCCGTTTCCAAAATGGAAATGATGGTCTGCAGACTGGCAATCATCTGATACCCTGCTTTTAAAGTGCCGATTTGTTCTGTTGGGTCATCCGGCAGGGCAAGCACCCTGTCGCGCTGGAATGCGGTGATCTCCTCATCCGTAAAGTAATCAGGAAATACTTCTGTAAACATATGGCGGACCAATTCCGCGATCTTATCCATCTGTTCTTCCGTAGCAGCATAAACGATCTTCACAGCAGTCCCACCCTTTTTGAAAAATCCATATGTAAGCCAAATCATAGGCGCAATATAAGTACAGCATAGCATAGGAAAACGGGAAAAAAGTATGGTAAATGTGACCATGGCCCTGCCCCCTAAAAAGATTGGATTTTTTCTGAAAAAGCGGGACAAAAGCCCAAGCCTCATAGCCGGACTTTCTTCCAACAAAGCAACCTGTTTTTAGCTTTTTGACGAAAGTCGAAAATTGGAACCGTATACAAAATTTTATTTTCGACATTCTTCTTTTATCTTCGCAGGAAATCAGATAAAATAAAGACGTTTGATAATGAAAAGGATATGAGGAGGATCTTACATGGTATTTAAAAACAAGAAAGACAAGTTTACAGTGCTGTTTGGCCATATTTCGACCAACCTCCGGGAAGCCACCAATTACTTTGCCGACTATAAAATCCATAATAAAGACGATTTAAAAATTTTTACTGAAAAAATGAAAGAATACGAAACGACCGGGGATACTTACGTCCATGACATGATTCTGGAACTGAACGATGCCTTTATCACCCCGATTGAACGGGAAGACCTTTTGTCACTAACGAACAGCCTCGATGACGTGCTGGACGGCATTGAAGAAGTTTCCGGATTATTTGAACTGTACAATATTTACCAGGCGGACGATTTTATGGTCGAATTTGTTGAAATGATCCGCCGCTGTACCGACGAAATTGAAAAAGCAATTGACATCCTTTTTTCGAAAAAACTCGACAAGATCCGCCCGCATGCCATTAAAATTAAAGAATTTGAATTCCATTGTGACGAAATTTTAAGAAAATCATTAATTCACCTCTTTCAAAACGAAAAAGACCCGATTCGCCTGATCAAATATAAGGATTTGTATGAAAAGATGGAAGATGTGGCCGACTACTGCCAGACGGTGGCCAACATTTTAGAGACGATTATCATGAAAAATGCGTGAGGAGTCTGCTGAATGGATAGCATTTTAGTATTAACTGTCTTAATAGTAATTTTTGGATTTGGATTCGACTTCATCAATGGATTCCATGACACGGCTAACGCGATTGCAACGGCCGTTTCGACAAAAGCATTAAAACCCCGGCATGCGATCGTAATGGCCGCGCTTATGAATTTTCTCGGCGCCATTTCTTTTACAGGTGTTGCCGAGACCATTACGGAAAGTATTGTAAACCCGTTCACCCTTGCAAACGGACAGGTGGTCATTTTGTCCTCACTGATGTCAGCGATTATTTGGAATTTGATTACATGGTATTTCGGCATTCCGAGCAGTTCTTCCCATGCCATCATCGGATCCATTGCCGGCGCGGCGATTGCCTCGTCAGGTTTTCATGTAATCGAATATCGTGGTTTTATCAGCATTATTGAAGCCTTAATTTTATCCCCGATCCTCGCTTTTACGGTCGGTTTTACGGTTTACAGCATTTTTAAAGTTGCATTTCAGAATTTTAAGCTTGCGAAAACGAACCGACACTTCCGGCTGATCCAAATTTTCACCGCCGCTCTCCAGTCTTACTCCCATGGGACAAATGATGCCCAGAAATCGATGGGGATTATCACAATGGCTTTGATTGCCAACCATTATATTGCCGAGAACCATATTCCATTCTGGGTCCAGGTCGGTTGTGCGGCGGCAATGGGGCTTGGGACATCGATCGGCGGCTGGCGGATTATTAAAACGGTCGGCGTCAATATTATGAAGATCCGGCCGATTAACGGGGTTGCAGCCGACTTGAGTTCAGCTTTCATTATTTTTGGTGCAACATTTATCCACTTGCCGGTCAGCACCACCCATGTCATTTCTTCTTCCATTCTCGGGGTTGGTTCGGCCCACCGAATTAAAGGGGTCAAATGGGATACTGCAAAAAGAATGGTGATCACTTGGGTCATTACCCTTCCGATTTCAGCCGTTTTATCCGGTGCGATTTATCATATTGTAAACCTTTTTTGGTAAAACGGGCTGAAAAAAGAGCAGCGTTAAGCATGCTCTTTTTATATGCAAAAGAAATTTACATAGACAATTGAAAAATTTCCATTTTATGATACATTTTTAATAAACCATTCAGAACTGCGGGGGATAGATGTGAGAATCGAAGACATATACCGGAACTTGCCACTGCTTGAAACGGACCGGCTTGTTTTAAGAAAGCTCAAGCGGGATGACGTGCTCGATTTATTTTCCTATGCGTCAAGAAGTGAAGTAGCAAAATACGTGACGTGGGATGCACACCGGTCTGTCCGCGATTCGAAAAATTTTATAAATTTTGTGCTCAGCCAGTACCGCGAACACAAGATTGCCCCCTGGGGAATTGAAGACAAAGAGACACGAAAGCTGATCGGGACGGTCGATTTTGTATGGTGGAAGCCGGAAGAAAGGACGGCCGAGATTGGCTATGCCCTTTCTCCTGAGCACTGGGGAAAAGGCATCATGACAGAAGCCGCTAAAAAGCTGATTGCTTTCGGGTTTGAACACATGTATTTGATCCGCATCCAGGCCCGCTGTTTTGCAGAAAATATCGCGTCGGCCCGCGTCATGGAAAAAGCCGGCATGACCTATGAAGGCACTTTGCGCAAAGCCGTTTATAGAAAAGGAAAACATTGGGATCTCAAAATCTATTCCATTTTAAGAGAAGAGCATTTTTAACGGCCATAGCATGAAGGAAAGGAGATATCCCTATGGAATGGACAATAGACGACAGAATTTATGATACATTTTGGGAAGCTGAGGAAGTAGGATTCTCCAGTGTTAGTGATATGGGGGAAGGAAGAGGATTCATTACGCCTGATTTGAAAGTTGCAAGTGTCCTTTCCTACGCTTTATGTGGATTACCGGATGTAACATACCTTGTTCATACAGAAGAATTTTTGGAAGATGGCATTCTTAAATATAAGATATGGGTAGAAAACTTATGAGATCACAGCACGCGGCACACACAGAATCAGGTGAATCACCCGTTATCGGCACCCGCAAAAATAAGGGGCCCGCATCAGCCGTTGTGCAGCCCCTTTCTTCTTATGCCAAAGCTTTGTCTGCTTCCTTTGAAAAGAAACTTTTCATCGCATGGAAAACATCTGCTTTTTGTTTCAGCACGTAATATTTAAATTTCTCATCTTTAATATTTTTATAGGCCGACATGAGGGTGCTATGGCGGTTGTACTGGTTCACTTCCCCGTAGTAGAACATATTCGAGACTTTCATAATTTCCTGGACAAGTTTCACGCAGCGCGCATTGTCTGATGTCAGGTTGTCGCCGTCCGAAAAATGGAAAGGATAAATATTAAAGCGGTACGGGTCATATTTTTCATTGATCAGGCTGAGCGCTTTCCGGTAAGCCGATGAACAGATCGTGCCGCCGGACTCCCCTTTTGAAAAGAAATCTTCCTCTGATACGACTTTTGCCTCTGTATGGTGGGCGATAAATTCAATTTCCACGGTCTCGTATTTCGTCCGCAAAAAACGCGTCATCCAGAAGAAAAAGCTGCGCGCCATATACTTTTCCCATATCCCCATACTTCCACTTGTATCCATCATCGCAAGGACAACCGCTTTTGATTCCGGTTTTTCCACTTCATTCCATGTGCGGAATTTGAGATCTTCCGGCACGATCGGGTGAAAGGCCGGTTTGCCATTCATCGCATTCCTTTTAAACGCCGACATCATCGTCCGTTTTTTATCAATATTGCCCATTAGCCCCGTTTTCCGGATATCGTTAAACTCAATCGCCTCTACCGTGTTCTCATCTCGCTCTTTCCTTTGAAGATTTGGCAGTTCCAATTGGCTGAACAATGCTTCCTCGATTTCCATCAGAGATACTTCCGCTTCATAATAGTCTTCTCCCGGCTGGTCGCCTGCTCCCTGGCCTTTGCCCGGTCCCTGCTCGGGGGAACCGTCGCGTGCAATGATATCGCCGACTTTGGAATCGCCCTGGCCCTGGCCGACATGTTTATTTTTATCATAATTATAGCGAATTTTATATTCGTCCAATGACCGGATCGGTATTTTAACAACATCCCGGCCGTCTGACATAATGATGCTTTCTTCCGTAATTAAGTCGGGCAGATTGTTGCGGATGGCTTCCTGGACCTTTTCCTGATGTCGGACCTGGTCATCATGCCCTTTGCGGTGGAGCGACCAGTCTTCCTGTGAAAGAACAAAATGCTTCTGATCCTGTTTATCCATGCTCATCCTCCCTTTTTTGAAAAATTTGCCGAGAATTTCGCCGTCACCATACCGGATATCCTAACATATGCTATTTTGGCGTTTAAAAACTTGGATTATCACATTTATGATTACTCTATCTTATGCAATAGGGCAGAATATTTGACATTTTTCTTTTAGAAACAGGCTAACGCCGGATAAGGAAAAAACCGGGCTGATATCGCCCGGCTTCCGGCTGCCGGATTACCGGTTCAGCAAGCTCCCGACATAGCGCAGCAATTCATTGGCCGATGTGGAATTATAGCCGTAATCATCAATTAAACGCGCCACCACTTCATTGATCTTCTTCAACTGCTGTTCATCCGGCGTTTTTGTGGATGTTGTAATCTTGACAACGTCTTTTAAATCCGCAAACAATTTTTTCTGGATGGCTTCACGTAGCCGGTCGTGTGAATTATAATCAAACCGTTTCCCTTTTCTCGCATAAGCCGAAATGCGGATGAGGATTTCTTCCCGGAACGCTTTCTTCGCGTTTTCCGAAATGCCGATCTGTTCTTCGATCGACCGCATCAGTTTTTCATCCGGATTAATTTCTTCGCCTGTTAAAGGATCATGCAGCTTCACTTTGTTGCAGAATGCTTCTACATTGTCGAGATAATTGTCCATCAGCGTTTTTGCTGACTCTTCATACGAATATACAAATGCTTTCTGCACTTCTTTTTTGGCAATTTCATCGTATTCTTTCCGCGCTAAAGAAATGAAATTCAAATACTTCTCTTTCAATTCCGGGGTAATCGACGGATGCTGGTCAAGCCCTTCCTTCAATGACAGAAGCACATCGAGGGCATTGATGGATTTCATTTCTTTTTTGATGATTGTAGAGGAAATACGGTTGATGACATAGCGCGGATCAATCCCGAACATGCCTTCATCCTGGTATTCATTTTTCAGTTCCTTTACATCCTGTGAATTGTACCCCTCTACTGCCATCCCGTCATACAAGCGCATTTTCTTAAGCAAATCGATATCCGCCCGCTTCGGTTCGCGCAACCTTGTTAAAATGGTAAACATCGCCGCAACTTTCAGCGTATGCGGAGCGATATGAATATCCGCCACATCGCTTTCCCGGATCATTTTTTCATAAATTTTCTCTTCCTCGGTTACCCGCAAATTATACGGAACCGGCATGACAATAATCCGTGAGTGCAAAGCTTCGTTTTTCTTATTGGCAATAAAAGAGCGGTATTCGGTCTCATTCGTGTGCGCGATGATCAATTCATCAGCAGAAATCAGCGCAAACCGGCCTGCTTTAAAATTTCCTTCCTGCGTCAGCGACAACAGATGCCAGAGAAATTTCTCATCGCATTTGAGCATTTCCTGAAATTCCATAATGCCGCGGTTGGCCTTGTTCAGTTCGCCGTCGAAACGGTAAGCGCGCGGATCCGATTCGGAACCGTACTCGGCAATGGTCGAAAAATCAATGCTGCCGGTTAGATCCGCGATATCCTGCGATTTCGGATCCGACGGGCTGAACGTGCCGATCCCCGTCCGCTTGTCTTCGGAAAAAAAGATCCTTTCAACGAGCACGTCTTCAATCCTTCCGCCATACTCTTCCTCCAGCCGCAGCATATTCAAAGGAGACAAATTGCCTTCAATCCGGATACCGTATTCCTCGTAAAAATCCGCCCGCAAATGTTGCGGAATCAAGTGAAGCGGATCTTCATGCATTGGGCAGCCTTTGATGGCAAATACAGCGCCCTGTTCAGTCCGCGAATACGCTTCAAGGCCCCGTTTTAACATTGTCACAAGCGTCGATTTTCCGCCGCTTACAGGTCCCATCAACAATAAAATCCGTTTTCTGACATCCAGCCTTTTCGCAGCCGGGTGGAAATATTCTTCCACCAATTTTTCAAGCGCCTCTTCCAAACCGAATAATTGATGGCTGAAAAAACGGTATTTTTTTACTCCGTCCACTTCCTCCACACCGGCATCCTTAATCATATTGTAAACTCGGGAATGAGCGGATTGTGCAACCCATGGCTTTTCTTTTAGCAAGTCAAGATACTCCCTGAACGTTCCTTCCCATCTCAGTTTTTCCTCTTCTTCACGGTAGTTTGTGAGTTTCCTCAGAATATCCATTTCGTACCTCCCCTTAGTCTTGTTGAAGAGACGTTTATATAATCTATGCCCCCAAGCGAGGGAACATGATAAAAAGAGACAACCTTATTCGGGACGAACGGACAGCGATAAACGCGAAAAACGAATAGGAAAAATTTCGTTTAGGGAGATTCTGGTGGATAAGGTACGTTCAAAAATTGAAAATAGGTGCATCTTTCAGTGAAATGGGCTATAATGAGGGGCAAAGAAGGAAAAACAGGGAGGATATCGAAGTGAAAACGTTCCTTATTATATTGGTAGCGATTTCATTCTTGTCCGCCATTTTCACGGCTGGATACGAAGACAAAGGGGAAAACTTCCGCGAGCAAGAGCCGGAGTATTAAAATGCTGCTCAAAGATTTTTTTGCACCGGGGATCTTCCGTGGGCAAAAGGCCAGGTGATCCCGACCATTTCCGGCAATGGCGCTTCCACACACGAAAGGCCGGGGAAATTCAGCCTGGCAGTGTGGCAGGGATTTTGAGCGGGCAAGGCCTAGAAAAAATGCAGCTTAAAACATTCGGAAGGGATTTTTCACCGGGATCTTTCGTGAGCACGGGCCGGATGATCCCGACCATTTCCGGCATTGGCGCTTCCACACACGAAAGGGCCGGGCGATGAACCAGCCCGGCCCTTTGTCATTTTAATCCTGGATAATGCTGCTGCCGCAACGCTTCATATACAAGGATGGCGGCAGTATTGGAAAGGTTAAGCGACCGCACTTTGTCTGTCATCGGAATACGCAGGCAGCGGTCCTTATTTTTTTCAATCAAGTCATTCGGCAGCCCCGAGGTTTCCCGGCCGAACATGAAATATAAATTTTTGTCCGGATCGCTGAAATCAAAATCCGTAAACGGCTTTTCGCCAAACGTCTCAATGTAGTATACTTCGCCGTCCGCATTTTTTTCAAAAAATTCTTCCAGTGAATCATAATAGACGATATTCACATGCTTCCAATAATCCAGCCCGGCTCTTTTTAACATTTTATCATCCGTTGAAAAGCCGAGCGGGCGGATCAGATGGAGCGTTGTCCCGGTCCCCGCGCAAGTGCGTGCAATATTGCCTGTGTTGGCGGGAATTTCCGGCTGGTACAATACAACATGCAAGCTCAACATTTGTCACCTCGGGACTTATTATAACACGTTTCTCAACTATCATCTTCAATGGTAAAAAACTTGTACTTGATATTCGGCGTATAGGCGGAAGAGTCTTCATACGTCCAGTACCGTTTACGGCTATTGGTCGTATGGGCATTCACAAGCGGCATCCCGTAATAATCATAACCCGTGACAATGAGCGTATGGTCAAACCGGCCGTCCCCCTGGAAATCGATACAAATGACGTCACCGTACTTCAGCTCCTGCGGTGACGAAACTTCCTTTGCGCGCAAACCGGTTTTAGAATACTGCAGGTATGTCTTAAACGAATGTGCAACCGTCCAGCTGTAACTCCAGTTATTGTGCATCATCCACCAGCCCTGTGCCCTGTCCGGGTATCCGCGCATCGGTGCCCCGCCGGCGTGAAGGCATTGCGAGATATAGTTCGTGCAGTCATCCGTAAACGATTTGTAAGCCGGATTAAAACGGTTCCACCACTTTTCCGCATACTGGACAGCTTTCATGCGGTCATACACGTATGCGATCCGTTCGCCGCCAGCTGCTCCAGTTTTCTGCTCCTCATCATCCGGCAGAGGACCGCACCATTCCGGAATGTCCGGCACAAGTTCCTCGTCTTCATAAAGCCTTCCATCGTAAAAAGATGCTTTTCTTTCCTCCACTGCTTCTTCAATGTAAAAAGCCGCTTTTTGTTTGATCATATACTGCATATGCACCGTATAATAAAGAAAGCTGTGGCTTCCCTCCTGGTCAGCCCGGGTTACTTTTGCTTCCGCTTTCACCTTTACAATCCGGGCATCCCGATTTGAAAGCCCCGTCTTTTTTCGTTCAATATCTTCAAATTCCCGCTCTGTTCCTCGCCCGGTAAAGTGAGCAAGCCTGTTTTCAAGATGTGCCTGGATTTGTTCTTTCAATCAGAAAACCCCCTCTCTTCATCACTATATGATGAAAAAATGGGGGAAATCAGTATCTGTATATTTTCGTGCTTTTTGAAAACGCAAAGATTCTTTTGTTTTGCTGAAAATTTGCGTTGGCGCTGCTTTTGGCACATAAAAAAGCGGCAGCCGTTATCAAGGAACGTGATACATTCCTAGAGCTTTCTTGACGCAGTACCGTTCCATGTGACGATTTTTTACCCGTATCCACGAAAGAAGCGGCATCAAAGTTTATCCTGAAATAGGCACCGGCTGATTTTCATTCTCCTGCTGATGCCGCGTGCACTGCGATGGACGTCTAATCGAAAAATGCAAGGCCTTTTTCGATTTCATTGCGGGCATCCGGATCTTCTTCCTGTTCGCGTGCGGAAAGAAGTGCAGCTTTTGCTTCTTCCCCGCCGATTTTCCCAAGCGCCCAGCCTGCCGTCCCGCGAATAACCGGGCGCGGATCTTCCTGCAAAATTCGGATCAGCTCCGGTACTGCGCTTTCTTCCTTAAAATGGGCGAGCGCGATAATCGCGTTTCGCTGGATCGGCTTTTTCCCGCGCCACGATCCTGCCATATGGCCGAACCGTTCTTTAAACGCGCGGTTGCTGAGGCGGAGAATCGGTTCCAGAAGTGGCTTGGCCGCTTCCGGTTCCGGCTCCATTTCCTCATGAAAATGAAAATCAATCCCTTTGTTTTTCGGACAGATTGTCTGGCACGAATCACAACCGTACACGCGATTGCCGATTTTCCCTTTAAACTCGTCCGGCAAGTAATCTTTTGTCTGCGTTAAAAAGCTGATGCACCGTTTGGCATTCAGCTGCCCGGCAGAAACAAGCGCGCCGGTCGGACAGACATCTAGGCATTTCCGGCAGTCACCGCACTGGTCCTCAACAGGTGTATCCGGTTCAAACGGAATATTGGTAATCATCTCGCCTAAGTACACATAGGAACCAAATTCCGGTGTGATGATCGAACAATTTTTTCCGCTCCAGCCAATGCCGGCCCTCTCGGCTACCGCCCGGTCGGAGAGTTCCCCTGTATCGACCATCGATTTGCAGCGGGCCCCTTCCACTTTTTCTTTAAGAAAATCTTCCAGTTTCGAAAGCTTGTCCCTTAAGATGGTGTGATAGTCCTCGCCCCAAGAAGCCCGGCAAAAGATCCCGCGGCGTGCGCCTTTTTTCCCTTTCGGCGGATTCTTGATTTTGGACGGGTAGGCGAGCGCAACGGCAATAATCGACTGGGGCGAATCAAAAATTAAAGAAGGATTCACCCTTTTTTCAATATCTTTTTCCTCAAAGCCGGACTGGTAGCCGAGTTCCTGTTGACGGATCAGGCGCTGCTTCAACTCCGTAAACGGGTCTGGAGAAGCAAACCCGATTTTGTCGATTCCGATCGTTTTGCTGAAGGCAATGACTTCTTTTTTCAATTCGGCCGTATCCATGATTCACCTCCCCCAAAAACAAACAATTTATATAAAATGAACTTAAGTTTTTGCATTCAGTCCGACCACCAATTTGCATGACGAGGACTTTTTGTACGGCAACAAGCGGCAATATGCGTATTGCTGCCATTAAAAACGCGCCATCATCAACTATAAAAATGATTGTCACAATAAAAACGCAGGGATTCTCCCCCGCTCTCCGGGTGAAACACTGCGTTGCTTCTTACATACATCAAAAAGATATGAACATTATATTAAAGACATCCGCTTCTGTAAAGAAACGCGGGGATCCGTCCATCAAAAAACTGTTACCCCTGTTACATTTTCCACCAACAGGGTAATGCAATAAAAAATAAACAAAAAGGGGTGTAGAAATTGTTCGGCGAAATTATAAAACTTTCGCTCGGTTTTTTTGCGGTGATGAATCCGATCGGGAATATTCCAATCTTCATTTCATTAACTGGTGGATATTCCTTAAAGGACAAACGGAAAACCGCCCGCAAAGCGGTCATTGTTTCTTTTATCATACTAACGGTTTTTCTTTTTCTTGGAAAATTATTGTTCGAGGTCTTCGGGATTACGATTCATGCGTTTCGCGTTGCAGGGGGGATCTTAATCTTCGGGATTGCCTACAGCCTGCTGCACGCTAAAAATGCAAGATCGCAAAGCCCGCATCCGAATGAGCGGAAAGAAGTTGAAGCCCGGGATGACATCTCTATTACACCGCTTGCCCTCCCGATCCTGGCCGGGCCCGGGACGATCGCAACCGTCATGGCGCAGACGTCTTCCCATTCCCTGCCAAACCTGGCAAGTGTTTTAATCGGCTATACCATTGTGCTCGCTTTAACCTTTGTATTGTTTTATTATTCATCTTCGATTATCTCTAAGCTCGGGCAAAGCGGCCTTAACATTATAACAAGGCTGATGGGGCTGATTCTTGCCGTCATGGCGGTTCAAATGATCGCAAGCGGCATCCACGGGCTGTTCCCGAAGCTGTAAAACAATCCGCTTCCATATACGGAACATATGGATATCTGCGTCCCGTTCTGGTCCCCCGGTTGAAAAAACGGTGCCGGTTGCGGAAACAGCGGGGTTCCGCAAGCCAAAATTTGAAAAGGCAGCACAATACCCAAGGATCATACGGGTATCTGAGTCGCATTCCGATCCCCCGTTGAAAAAACCGGTGCCGGTTGCGGAAACAGCGGGGTTCCGCAAGCCAAAATTTGAAAAGGCAGCACAATACCCAAGGATCATACGGGTATCTGAAAGCCCTGTTCCGGTTTCTTGGAATGAAAAAAGCCGGTGCCATGTGTCGGCACCGGTTTTTTCAGCTATGAAAGGATTCGGTTAAAACCGGAACAATTTGTTTTTTCCGTGATACAACGCCTTTTAAAGTGGCCGTGTTGTTTTCCAGCTTGACATTATAGGCTTTTTCCACAATATCCGCCGATTTGCCGAGTGCAAGTGCGACGGAATCGTTTGTTAAAATATCCGTTACAACAAACAGGAACAAATCAAGCCCTCTGTCTGTAATCTGCGCTTGGATCGCCTGTTCAATTTCCGCCTGTTTCACGAGCACGTCATTTGTATCAACGGCATTTACCTGGGCAATCACCACTTTATGGCCAGCCATATCAAATTCTTTGGAGTCAAGTGTAATCAGCTGTTCCACCGTTTTGTCACTTAAATCCGCGCCGGCTTTCAGCATTTCAAGGCCGTATGTATCTGCATCCACACCGGCAATTTCAGCCAGTTCTTTCGCTGCCTTCACATCTTCTTCCGTGCAAGTCGGGGATTTAAACAAAAGCGAGTCGGAGATGATCGCAGAAAGCATCAGGCCAGCTATTTCTTTACTGATTTCAACCCCATTCTCTTTGTAAAGTTTATTTAAAATCGTTGCTGTACAGCCGACCGGTTCCGCACGGTAATAGAGCGGGTCGCTCGTTTCAAAATTGGCGATGCGATGGTGGTCAATGACTTCAAGGACCCGCACGCTGTCAATGTCGTCCGCGCTTTGCTGGCGTTCATTATGGTCCACAAGAATGACATTTTCCACTTCGTTTGCAACCGTTTGAACGAGGCGCGGCGCTTCCATGTGGAATGTTTCCAATGCGAATTTCGTTTCATTGCTCAATTCTCCTAACCGGACCGCCTCCGCGTCAACGCCCAATTTTGTTTTTAACGCTGCATAGGCAATCGCTGAACAAATCGCATCCGTATCCGGGTTTTTATGGCCGAAAACAAGTACTTTTTCCATTTCTTTGCTCCTTTTCTAAAAAAATATGAAGGAAATCTGGCATAGACATTCCTATTATAAAACATTTCGGGAAAATTTTTAAACATTGTCCGCTGGATGGATCAGAAAAAATCGGAACGATCCGCTTTTGCCCATCATACGATATACCGGTTGAAAGTGAGGAGGGAATCCAATGTTTGTCCATCCGTTTGATGATCATGCCGGTTTGAGAAACACACAGCCTGACGCCGGGAACCAGCAGGCAGTATGGCTCGCCAATCTAATCCAGGCAATAAACGGCGAATATAGTGCCATCGCCTGCTACGAGCAAATCGCAAGGAGAGCCCCGTCTGCTGAAGCCCGTAACATCATTATGGAAATCCGTGATGATGAGATTCGCCATTTCCAGACATTTTCGCAGTTTTACACGAACCTCACAGGCAGAAGGCCGCAGCCGCAAATCAGCGAAGCCTGCCCTTCCACTTACAAAGGAGGGCTTGAATTTGCCGTGAAAGACGAACAAAACACGGTCGATTTTTACAGAGAATTGGCGCGTTCCGCAAATAGCCCTGCCATGAAGCAGGCGTTTCTTGAAGCGGCAAGAGACGAACAGCATCACGCCGTCTGGTTTCTTTATCTGCTCATCAATATCCGCTGACCGTGCGCTCAAACACTTGCCAAAAATTCCCGGATCACCCGCACAAATTCATGGGGCTCTTCAAGGTACGGCTGGTGTGAGCTGTTTTCAAACATATGGAATTTTGCCCCCGGTATGAGCCGGCTATAGGCCCTCGTTGTTTCCGGCCTGGCTTCATCGTAACGCCCGCAGGTAAATAAGGCAGGCAGCCTGATCTCATGCAGGCGGCCTGTTACGTCAAATGTTTTCAAATTGCCGGACGGGTAAAATTCTGACGGCCCCCACATCGTCAAGTATACTTCTTCATTCGGACGGGCAAATTCCGATTGCAAGACGGCCGGCTTTTCTTCAAGACGGTTGACAAATTTTTTATAGAAAACTTTCATTGCCTCTTTGTATTCCGGAGAGGATGTCCGCCCCTCGCGTTCTGAACGCGCCAAAATTTCCTGGACATCGGGCGGCAGCTGTTTCCGGTGTTCATCCTGATCCTCTTTCCACTGTGGAGCGCTCAGGCATGGCCCGGAAAATATAACGCTTTTTACCCCTGCCGGCTGCTTCAGCAAATAGTTTGCCGCAAGCATTGTTCCCCACGAATGGCCGAGGATGTGGACTTTATCCAATGCAAGTGCCTCACGAAGCCGGGCAAGCTCCTCTGTGAATCTGTCAATTGTCCAGAGTAAGGGGTCATCCGGGTGGTCTGATCTTCCGGAACCGAGCTGGTCGTAAAAGACAACCGGCCGTTCATCCCCGAGTGCTTCAAGGGCAAAAAACGGCATATGTGTCCCACCAGGCCCGCCGTGCAATACGATAAGCGGCGTTTTGCTTCCGGTGCCCGTTATTTTGTAAAAGACATTCCCTCCCGTGACTTTCACATATCCTTCTGCCATATTGGGTTAACCACCTTTCGCTTTCCCTCATCCATATTTTACTATACAAAGCCTTTTTTCTGGATATTTTTTACCCCTTTGTTTACAATACAAAATGCTGGTTAAAGCATAGCTGTAGACTGTAAAGATAATAAAAAGGGAGTTGACAACATGAGAAAATACATCAAATGGCTGGCCGTGTTTTGCTTGCTGCTTGCGTTAACGGCATGCGGAAAAAATACGGACAACCAGAACGCTTCAAAATCCAATGACTTATACAGCCAGATCAAATCAAAAGGCGTCCTTTTGATCGGGACAGAAGGAACATATCCGCCATTTTCTTTCCATAAAAACGGAAAATTAACAGGCTACGATATTGATGTTGCAA
The DNA here is from genome assembly GCF_025905465.1 of Weizmannia sp. WK01. Lineage (NCBI taxonomy): Bacteria > Bacillati > Bacillota > Bacilli > Caryophanales > Bacillaceae > Heyndrickxia > Weizmannia sp. WK01. The sequence continues at coordinate 2,736,249 of NZ_CP109616.1, forward strand.
AAGAAGTTGCAAAACGGCTCGGATTAAAAGCCGAATTTAAAGAAACCCAGTGGGATGCCATGTTTGCCGGGCTCAATTCCAAACGGTTTGATATGATCGCAAACCAAGTCGGGATCCGCGCAGACCGCCAGAAAAAATATGATTTTTCCACACCATATACGATTTCAAAAGCCGTTGTCCTTGTACGCAAAGACAATACGAACATCAAGTCCTTTGCTGATTTAAAAGGCAAAAAATCAGCCCAATCGCTTACAAGCAACTTTGCCACTATTGCCAAGAAAAATGGTGCCAATATTGTAAGTGTGGAAGGCTTTAACCAAGCGATCCAGCTTTTGACTTCAAATCGTGTGGATGCAACGGTCAATGATTCCCTAACTTATCTGGATTACAAAAAGCAAAAACCGAATGCTGCCATTAAAGTTGCCGCCACCGCAAACGATGCCAGCAAATCCGCTCTTTTGTTCCGGAAACATTCAGGAAAATTGACAGACAAAGTAAATGATGCTTTAAAAGATATGAAAAAAGACGGCACACTAACAAAAATTTCAAAGAAATGGTTTGGTGAAGATGTTTCCCAATAACCTTGCGTTTATCAGCAGCAACCAGCTGCATTTGGTGCAAAGTTCCCTTCTGTCGATGCTGAAGGGAGCTTTGCATTATACGATTCCATTAACGATTATTACTTTCTGTATCGGTCTTGTGCTGGCACTCGCCACGGCGCTGGCACGGATTTCCGGCATTAAAATACTGGAATGGATTGCCCGAATCTATGTCTCAGCAATCCGCGGAACCCCGTTGCTTGTGCAATTATTTATCATTTTTTACGGGCTGCCGTCTGTGCACATTACCATTGGTTCTTTTCCAGCCGCCATTATCGGCTTTTCGCTCAATGTCGGCGCGTATGCATCAGAAATTATCAGGGCAGCGATTTTGTCGATTCCAAAGGGACAATGGGAAGCAGCCTATTCGATCGGGATGAACTATTCACAGGCTTTGAGAAGAATTGTACTCCCACAGGCCGTCCGCGTATCGGTACCGCCACTTTCTAATACGTTTATCAGTCTCGTGAAGGATACGTCTCTTGCTTCCTTGATTTTGGTGGCCGATCTGTTCCGTAAAGCCCAGGAAATTGCCTCCACCACTTATCAATTTATGCTGCTGTATGTCGAAGCGGCCTTTTTGTACTGGGTGATTTGTTTGATTCTCTCAATAATCCAGCAAAAATTGGAAGGCCGTTTTGATAAATACATCAGCAAGTAAGGAGGGACCTGTATGATTCGAATAGAAGGGTTACATAAACAATTCGGCAACCTTGAAGTGCTAAAAGGAATTGACTTAACCATTGAAAAAGGGAAAGTGATCGTCATCATCGGCCCATCCGGTTCTGGTAAAACCACGCTGCTTCGCTGCATGAATGCTCTTGAAGTTCCAAATCAAGGCAGAGTACAGATCGGTGATGTATCCGTTGACTTTTCCCAACATCCCGGTAAAAAAGAACGCGCGGCTTTGCGGCAAAAATCCGGCATGGTTTTCCAACAGTACAATCTTTTCCCGCATAAAACGGTTCTCGAAAATGTGATTGAGGGGCCTATCATTGTAAAAAGGAAAAACCGCCAGGATGCAGTAAAAAAAGCTGAAATGCTGCTGGAAAAGGTAGGCCTGCTTGATAAAAAAGATGCGTATCCGGCAAGCCTTTCCGGCGGTCAGCAGCAGCGCGCCGGGATTGCGCGGGCGCTTGCGATGGAGCCGGAAGTAATGCTGTTTGACGAACCGACATCCGCACTGGACCCGGAACTTGTGAGCGGCGTGCTAAATGTGATGAAGGAGCTTGCTGAAGAAGGGATGACAATGGCCGTTGTCACACACGAAATGCGGTTTGCCCGCGAAGTTGCAGACAAGGTGATTTTCATGGATGGCGGTGTCATCCTGGAGCAAGGCAAACCGGAAGAAGTATTCCATCATCCAAAAAATGCACGGACCAAGCAATTCCTGCAGCTGATTCAAAACTAATGAAACGGATCAGGTTTTTCGATATAAAACGAGCTGCCCTCTATCAGGCAGCTCGTTTTATATTACTTGATTTTTTCAGCCGAAAAAGGGGATACGGTGTGTGTGTCAACAACAGCAACCGGCACTTTTTCTTTTTTCTTTGATGTTAAGAAGGCGTACATGGCACCGACAAAGACGCCGCCGCCAATCATATTGCCGAGCGTTACCACACCAAGGTTGTGCAAAATGCCCACGAGTGTAATGGTATCCGGGTATGGTGCGGCAAGTGCCAGCGAGAACAGCACCATATTGGCAATGCTGTGTTCGTAGCCTGAAATGACGAAGCCAAACACGAGCAGCATCATCGAAGCGATTTTAGCCCCGTCTCCCTTTACGTTTATCGGAACCCAGAACCCTAAACAAACAAGCCAGTTACAAAGAATCGAACGGAAAAACATTTGGGCCGTCGTCAGGCTAATTTTCCCACCAACAACCGACATTAAAAACTGGCTGTTATCCGAATCCGCATAGAGTCCGCTGTAATGGATAAACAGCGCGAAAATCGCCGCACCGATCAAATTTCCGGCATACGTTGCCACCCAGTTTGTGAGCGCATCTTTCCAAGTTGTCGCTTTTTTTACCGTGCTCATTGTCATCATCATCGTATTGCCGGTAAAAAGCTCGCCGCCGCCAAACATAATAAGCACAAGCGCTGCGCCAAAAAATATTGAAGCCATAAAGGAAGTAACCGGAGACTTCGCATCAAAAAACGGCTCAGCAAGACGGTAACATATTATAATGGCAAAACCGATGAACATACTTGCCAACGCTGCTTTTGTCACATAACGAAGCAAGGATTCTTCCAGATATTTTTTCTTATTTAATGCCATTTGAACAACAGATTCAACGGCCTCGTACATAAACACCATCTCCAACATGAAAAATGTTTAATTGTGAATCATATCACAAACAACTGCCTTTCTATCATATCCCCTTTTTCCCTGTTTGTGTTTGTATATATTTTGAACGTTTATGAAGCGATTACACGAGAAAAGACTATTGATAGGCCGTCAGAGCTGCCCTATTTTACAAGCCAAAATCCGAGAAAATATTATATGTATATAATATTCATATTTAACAAAAAAGTATTGCTATTAAAGTCCTTTTTCATTAAAATAAGTTACAGAAAGAGAAGATTTGAGGAAGGATATAGAAAAAAATTAATTGAACGGAAAATTGCGGAGGGTACAAATGCTGCAAAGTCATTCTTATCGAATACTACATAATAAACTCAGTTTGGTTTGTCTTCTCCTTATTTTATTCATTCCTTGTGTGGAAATCATACAATTACTTATCAACCAAATCCAGTTTGGTGATAAGTGGGATCCTGCTTTTGCATTTTTCCTGACAGGCTCAAGCAGAGCGCATGGAGCACAAATCGTCTTAATTTGGTTTTTGCCAATTTATTTCTTGATTGCTTTTTCGGACGATGCCATATTGGATTATAAATTGGGATACAGAAATGTAGTCGTTAATAAAATCGGAATCAAAAAATACTGTTCAGAAAAGATACTATATAAGATGAACTTAAGTTTTTGACAGCTCTAATCTAACAAGCAGCCGGTCAATGACTTCTTGGCTCTTTTGGCTGGCTTGTTTCATAAATTCCGCCACGTGGGAGCGAATTTGGTAAAATTTGCTGAAAAAGACGTTGTTTACGACATCTTGCTTTAGCCACTTCCATAATCCTTCCACTGGGTTCTACTCAGGGCTGTATTTAGGAAGAAAAACAAATTCCATTCGTGGATTTTCTTTCAGGAAATCCTTGATAAATTGTGATTGATGCACTTTGCTGTTGTCCAAAACCATTACAATTTTACCTTGCGGGTATTTACTTAAAATGAGTTCTACAAAACGTCTAAAGGCCAAGGAATTACTTTTTTCTTCTTCATAGTGCGTAATTTCGCCGGTTTCATAGTTTATGGCAGCGAACAGCTTTGCACCCTTATGCTGGCCGTATGTTTTGATTTTTCGCTGCTGTCCTTTTGGGAACCAGTTATACTGCAGAGCCTGATAAGCACGGATGAATGCCTCATCTTCGAATAACAGGTGATCGATGATCCCATTCTCCAGTTGCTGTTTTAGCTTTAGGAAAGTGACTTCTTTGAATGCTTTTTGCTCTTCAGGATCTGCTTTTGCCAAAGTATATGTGGCCTTTGTATAGCTAAACCCAAGCCGGTGTAACATTTTAGAAACGCCCCTTGGGGTATACGACTGTTGAAATTCACGCTGGATCCAATCGGCGATTAACGGGAGCGTCCAAGTGTATTTTGCTTCGAACCCAACTTCTGCAGGGGTTTTGTTTATAATGGTTTCGGCCAACTGCTTTTGTTGATCTTCCGTTAATTTCTCAGGTTTACCTGTTGGTTTTTTCATTTGAAGGCTGGAGATTCCTCCTTCTTCATAAGCATGACAGTAATTCATGACCGTTTGCCGGGTACGTCCTATAATCTTAGCAATTTCTGGATAAGTCCGGCCTTCTAAATGTAACAGCACAGAGAGATAACGCTCATAAAGATGTTTATCCCTTGTGTTTTGCATAGCGTTTCGCAATTGTTCAAGTTCTTGATTCAACATTTTTTCTCCGCCCTTTTTAGGATAGTTACAATCTATATACCCAAAAAAGGACCGAGGAAGTGAGCAAAAATGATTAATTCGTTTTATATAGATTAAAAAAAGATAAGAATGGAGATTACTTCATTCAACATTCCGGTTATTACAGAGTGGGAAAACAACTGCAAGAAGGAAAATATAGATTGTCTTTTGTTGACCATGAAAAAACGCATAACCGAAAACCATTTGTACAAATCACCTCATCAGATGGTACTATCCGTCAATCTTATTCATTTGAAAAGAAAAACCAAAGACAAATTAAATTGAACCTTAAAAATCAGGAAATATTAGAAATCCATAAAGGTTTCTCAAATGAATACCAAAATTACGTTATTTTGCTACAACCGCTGAGCAAATCATAAATTCCAAAACGGGCGATGAACGTACGATTTGTGTGCTTGTCGCTTTGTCTAATTTTACGTAACCCCTCCTAGGTAAACCATCAGGGAGCCATTTGCTTTGAATCTCTCGTATGGTTCTTCTAAAGGGGATTTTTTTCGTCCCTCTCCAATCCAACAGGCTCATCTTCCACTTGCCCAGAACCTGGTATGCATTGCGGGCGGTGGTTGCAATCCGGAAAATTTGCGCCAGCTGTTTTTTCCGTCGCGACATGGACGCCTGTCTTTTGAAAAAAGGTATAGACAAAAAATACCTGCAGGCCGGACACTTGGAAAAAGTGCCCAGCCTGCAGGTGCCAGTTTACTCAAATTCCCCTCCGTCTTCTTCCTTACATCGCTGCTTTTATAATCGCTTCCACTTCTTTTTGTGTTGGTTTGCGCGGGTTTGTGGCTGCGCACGCGTCCTGCATCGCATGCTGGGCGAGGATTTCGATATCTTCTTCTTTAGCCCCGAGTTCTTTAAAGCCTTTCGGAATGTTCAGCTGTGCTGCCAGCCTTTCAATTGCTGTAATGGCTTTTTCCGCCGCTTCGTCGACGCTCAGGCCATCCGTCTTCTCACCCAGTGCAACGGCAATTTCTGCAAATCTTTCTTTCCGCGCAATCAGATTGAAACGGCACACATGCGGGAGCAAAATCGCATTGCAAACGCCGTGCGGCAAGTTATAGAAACCGCCGAACTGGTGCGCAATCGCGTGGACATAGCCCAAAGATGCATTATTAAACGCCATGCCTGCCAAATACTGCGCATATACCATTTGTTCACGCGCTTCCATATCATTGCCGTTTGCAACAGCCTTTGGCAAATATTGCGGAATAATTTGGATCGCTTTAATGGCGCATGCATCTGTTACCGGTGTGGCCGCAGTTGAAACATACGCTTCCACTGCATGGGTCAAAGCGTCAAGCCCCGTTGCCGCAGTTAAAGACGGCGGCATCCCGACCATTAATAATGGATCATTAATGGACAAAACCGGTGTCACATGTTTATCTACAATCGCCATTTTCACTTTCCGACTCGTATCGGTAATAATCGTAAATTTTGTCATTTCGCTGGCAGTCCCGGCTGTTGTATTAATTGCAACGAGCGGCACCATTGGTTTTTCAGAACGGTCCAGCCCTTCATAATCATGGATTTTGCCCCCATTGGCCGCAACGAGCCCGATCCCTTTTGCACAGTCATGCGCGCTCCCGCCGCCAAGTGAAACGATTGAATCGCAATTTTCTTCATGATAGGTTTTTAACCCGTCTTCCACATTTTTGTCTGTCGGATTTGGTTCAGCCTTCGGATAGATCGCCACTTCCAGGCCGGCTTCTTTTATATAGGCTGCAATTTTTTCGGAATACCCCAGTTGGTGGAGCCCTTCATCGGTTACAATCAGCGGTCTGCGACACCCAAGATTTTTCAGCCTGTTTCCAATTTCTTCTGCCGTCCCCTGTCCAAACAAGTTTACGGAAGGCATTTGAAAATCAGTACGTAATCCTGTTAACATCTTTCCCCACTCCTTTTATGTAACTGCTTACATGAAAAATATAACGCAAACGCTTTCATCTGGCTGTGCCAATTTTGTGAAATATTGAGCATGTTACCAAATCACAAACTCTCCCCAAGAAAAATAATCATGTGAAAAACTGATCAATTTGTGTTATAACACGCTTTCATCGCATTTTTCTATTATATATCTACGGCCAAATGTTTTGAACATTCTTTGACAACTGCTTTTTTTGGCCCCAAAATGTGAACGCTATCACTATCTTTTTAAAATCGACCATGCTAAAATGAAAGCGTAATAAGAAATGTTCACTATTTAACAAACAAACATCCAATTCTGAAGGCAGCTCATTAATAGGCTTAAAGGAGGCCATTTAAAATGACTGAACAATTACTGACAAAAGCAACGCTCTCCAAAAAACAATGGGAAGGCTTCAAAGGAGGAAACTGGCAAAAAGAAATCGATGTAAGGGACTTTATTCTGAAAAATGTAACCCCTTACGAAGGCGATGAAAGCTTTCTTGCCGGCCCGACTGAAGCCACTTTAAAATTATGGGATCAGGTCATGGAACTGTCGAAACAGGAACGCGAAAAAGGCGGCGTCCTGGATATGGATACGAAAATTGTATCTACCATTACATCGCATGGCCCGGGCTATTTAAACAAAGAACTTGAAAAAATTGTCGGTTTCCAAACCGATAAACCGTTCAAACGTTCGATGATGCCGTTTGGCGGAATCCGGATGGCAGAAAGTGCCTTAAAATCTTACGGCTATGAAATTGATCCGGAAATCAAACATATTTTTACAGAATGGCGGAAAACCCATAACCAAGGTGTATTCGATGCCTACACACCGGAAATCAAAGCTGCACGGCATGCCGGCATTGTAACAGGCCTTCCGGATGCTTACGGCCGCGGCCGCATTATCGGCGACTACCGGCGCGTTGCCCTTTACGGTGTAGATTATTTAATTGAGCAAAAGAAAAAAGATCTCGATTTAATCGGCTGCGGCTTGATGACAGAAGAAGTCATCCGTGAACGTGAAGAACATTCGGAACAAATTCGTGCATTGCAAGAATTGAAACAAATGGCACAAAGCTACGGATTCGATATTTCCGAACCGGCTTCAAACGCACACGAAGCTTTCCAATGGCTGTATTTCGCGTATCTGGCTGCCATTAAAGAACAAAATGGCGCGGCCATGAGTCTTGGGCGCACATCCACTTTCCTTGACATTTATATTGAAAGAGATTTGAAAAACGGTGTCCTGACTGAACGGGAAGCACAAGAACTCGTCGACCACTTTGTCATGAAACTCCGCCTCGTCAAATTTGCAAGGACGGAAGATTACAATGAACTGTTCAGCGGCGACCCGACATGGGTAACAGAATCGATCGGCGGCATGGCTTTGGACGGCCGTACACTCGTTACGAAAAACTCGTTCCGCTTCCTGAACACGCTTGATAATCTCGGCCCTGCGCCGGAACCGAACCTGACCGTGCTCTGGTCGACGAAACTGCCGGATAAATGGAAACAATATTGCGCGAAAATGTCGATCAAGACAAGCGCCATCCAATATGAAAACGATGACTTAATGCGTGAAGAATACGGCGATGATTATGGCATTGCCTGCTGTGTATCGGCGATGCGGATCGGCAAACAAATGCAATTCTTCGGCGCCCGTGCCAACCTGGCAAAAGCTTTGCTGTATGCGATTAACGGCGGCGTTGATGAACGGTATAAAATGCAAGTCGCACCTCCGTTCCAGCCGATCACATCGGAATATCTCGATTACGATGAAGTCATGGAAAAATACGATCGGATGCTAGACTGGCTTGCAGGCGTTTATATCAATGCTTTGAACATCATTCATTATATGCATGACAAATACAGCTATGAACGGCTTGAAATGGCATTGCATGATCGCAATGTACTGCGCACGATGGCTTGCGGCGTTGCCGGCCTGTCTGTTGCAGCCGACTCTCTAAGCGCCATCAAATACGCGAAAGTAAAAGTCATCCGTGACGAAGACGGCCTTGCCGTTGACTATGAAGTCGAAGGCGATTACCCGAAATACGGTAACAACGATGACCGCGTCGACCAAATTGCCGTCAATCTCGTCAAATCGTTTATGCAAAAACTGCAAAAATATCCGACTTACCGGAACGCTGTCCATACTTCTTCGATCTTGACGATTACATCGAACGTTGTATACGGCAAGAAAACAGGAAGCACTCCGGACGGCCGGAAAGCAGGCGAACCTTTCGCACCTGGTGCAAACCCGATGCACGGCCGCGATTCCCACGGCGCAGTCGCATCGTTGACATCTGTTGCGAAACTGCCTTATAAATATTCGCTTGACGGCATTTCCAACACTTTCTCGATTGTCCCGGAAGCGCTCGGACACGAAGAAGAAACACAGGTCTCCAACCTGGACGGCATGCTGGACGGCTATATGGCGAAAAAAGCGCACCACTTAAACGTCAACGTCCTGCATCGCGAAACATTGCTGGATGCGATGGATCATCCGGAAAAATATCCGCAATTGACGATCCGTGTATCGGGATATGCGGTAAACTTCATCAAATTGACAAGGGAACAACAACTTGAAGTCATTAACCGCACGTTCCATGAAATGATGTAAACTGATTCGGGCGGCATGCACCTGCGTGCCCCCTCCCCCCTATTAAACACTTAACTTATGGGGAATCTATATAGAAGGATTTGATTGAGATGAACATGACAACGCGCATTCATTCCACTGAATCGTTTGGCACAGTCGACGGGCCTGGCATCCGCTATGTCGTATTTACGCAAGGCTGCCCGCTGCGCTGCAAATTTTGCCACAACCCGGATACATGGAAAATCAATGAAGGCAATGAAATGAGCGTCGAAGAGATTATGAGCGATGTGCGCGATTACCTGCCTTTTATTAAAGCTTCCGGCGGTGGCATTACAGTGAGCGGCGGCGAACCACTTTTGCACCTCGATTTTCTAATCGAATTGTTTAAAGCGTGCAAAGAAATTGGCGTCCATACTGCCATTGACACAGCGGGCGGATGTTTCTCGCGCAGTCTCCGGTTTATGGGAAAACTGGATGAATTGATGAAATATACAAATCTTGTGTTATTGGACATCAAGCATATTGACCCGGAAAAGCATAAATGGCTGACGGGCATGTCAAATGAGCATATTCTCGATTTCGCCCGGTATCTCGCTGACAAGCATATTCCGGTCTGGATCCGCCATGTGCTCGTTCCCAGCGTCGATTCAGAAGAAGATTTGCAAAAAACATCTGATTTTATCCATTCGCTGCCAAACGTTGAAAAAATTGAAATCCTTCCGTACCATAAGTTAGGCGTCTACAAATATGAGGCGCTCGGCATCGACTATCCCCTCAAAGGTGTCGAACCGCCGACAAAAGAACAAGTTGCACATGCGGAACAGATTTTAAAAAGGGAATTGCAGTAAAGAAAAAGCGCCGGCTGTCCGCCGGCACTTTTTTATTCCGCCTAAAAGAACGATACAATGTTAAGAAAGTGGAAAAACTTAGAGCTCCTCTCCCCTGAAAAATTGCCCCGGGGTTTTTTATCCTTTTGCTGGTAACGCGTCATACGGCAAGATAAACGGCAAAATGGTCGCCTTCCTTCGCCTAGAGCACGTCTACCTAAGCTTCGCTGATGATCCACTATCGCCCATGCGCAACGGCCACGGCACTAGGCAAAAGTGCATCATCCCAAATTTCCAGGATTGCCTCCGGAGAAAGCTTTTCTCAATTGCAACAGTTCATGCGCAAGCTTTCGGATGCGTGCCTGGATATCGGCATTGATGATTTCATTGTCCTCATTAAAATCATCATTGTGGATAAAAACATTGCGGACTGCACAGGTGGCCTTTAAAAAGGTTAACACCGGTTTCAGCTGGTATTCAGCAACAAGAAAATGTTTGTCCGAGCCGCCGTTCATCACAATGCCGCATACTTTGGACTGAAAAGCATCGCGGTGCAAATGGTCGAGCAGATTTTTCAAAGCGCCTGTAATGGACGCCTGGTAAATTGGCGAGCCAAAAACAAGGATATCCGCTTCAAGCATTTTATTAACGACCGCAATCGTATCATCATTGTAATAAGAAAGTGGAAACCCTCTTGCAAACTCCACTTCATAATCTTTTAAATCGAGCAGTTCAGTTTCCGCTTCCGGATCTTCCGCTTTAATTGCCATAAGCACCTCATATACACCAATGGAGGTCTTCTCACCGGTAAGCGAGCCGGATATACCTAAAATTTTCACCGTTTCCACTTCCTGATGTCATTTGAAATTTTCCTTAATATATGCCGCTTCTTCAGAAGGCGTCAACCGCCGCTCCGCTTTTCCGATGTTGCCTTTCTGGTAAGCCCAAATCTCATTATGGGCCTTCACCGCATTGCTGAAATCGCCTTTTTTCCACGGTTTTAATATACTGAGCAGCATATCCTGCAGTTCTGTATCCGCAAAAGTTTGATTGCTAATTGCCGAATACAGGGCGTCCACCTTTTCTTTTGTGATTTCGGAAGCTCCCCATTTTTCATTTGCCGCCACTTTTTGATGCGTCATATTATGTACTTCCTGCACCAATGCTTCTTCGCTCATGCTTTTGTATGCCGAAAGTTTGCGCTCAGGCGTCTTCTGGCGGAAGCTTTCCTGTATAACCGCTTTTGCAGCCGTCTCTTCCTCTGCAGCCGGTTTTTTCGAATGTGCTGCCTCCGTTGCAATCGCTTCTCCTTTGTTAAAGTAAAAATAAGTGACACCTGCAATAAACATAAACACAGCAATCCCCATCCCAACGACAAACCGTTGAAACACAGCATCTCCCCCTTTGCTTATCATACGAAATTCGTGCTGCCCCGTAAAAAATCCTGCTTTATCATTGTATTAATGCAGCGAAAAAATTTTACCGGAAATTGGCGGAATTCCGTTTTTCTTAATAAACATCCCGTTTTGTAAACACAACAAAAGAAACCACGAGCGAGAGAAAAAGCCACACAAGCAGCACAGCAACCGAAAATCCGAGCGTCATGCCTGCAACAGGCGGGCTTGTACCATTGAGATAATTTGTCAGCTGCAAATTCACCATAAACAAATATTTTGCGCTTGGCCAAGCCGATACCATGTTGGTCAAAATCGCGCCGGCAATCAATGAGGATAACATAATTCCCATTACGGCGGCCGTGCTGCGCAACAGGACAGAAAGCATAAACGTGAGGCTGCCTGAAACGACGCAGACAAACCAGGCAAGGCCGAACGCCATGAGCAAATATTTCCATTGCGGGACAGCATGCACATGTGCAGTAAGGAGCTCGTCCCCTTTTATCGTAAAACCGGTAAGCATTGGCATGTTCCAGCCGCGGTAGCCGAATACTATTCCGGAAATGGCATAGGTAAAAACGGCTGTGCACAGCAAAATAAACGAAACGGACAGCAGCATGGCAATGTACTTGCTAAGCAGGATGCGCCATCTTTTCACAGGGCGCGTCAGCAATAATTTGATTGTCCCGCTGCCCGCCTCAGCAGACACAATATCGCTTGCCGCCACCATGACGAACAGTGGCAAAAGCATGCCGATCGCATTTTCAATAAATACCCGCATAAACGTCGGGGCGCCCGGCGCGTTCGGATTGATGTTGTGGTTGAGATAATATTGTTCCTGGCTCAATGTGATACGCAAATATTTTTTAAAATCATCAGAAAGGCTTGCCGATCCGAGCCGGTTTTGCGTATCGACAATTTGTTTCTGGAGCTTAACCCGCCAGTCGGTTGTCCCGATTTTTTCCTGCAGCGCTTTCGATTCTTTGTACTGCGCGTAGGTAAAAATGGGAACAAGGCAGGCGATAATCAGCATAATGACAAGAATCCGCTTTTTCTTCCAAAGCTTCAACTGTTCATTGTATATAAGTTGGATCATTTTTTCCTGCCCCCTGTCAGTTCCAAAAACAAATCTTCAAGCGCCGGCAGCACGGCCTTCATTTCTTTCACCCTGACCCCGTTTTGAACGAGCATCTCGTTCCATAAAGCATTTTTTTCTTCATCATAAGGGGTCACAAGGAGGCCGTCTTCCCCTTCTGCCACCTGTGTCTCCGCCTGAAGCAAGGTGCGTGCTTTCTCTATTGGCGCAACTTTCCAAAAGGTACGCGCTTTTTCGGAAAGCAGCTCGTGTACATTCCCGGTCCGAATCACCTGGCCGTTATGGATAATGGCCACTTTGTCGCACATCAGCTGCACTTCGCTTAACAAATGCGAAGAAACGAGGACGCTTAAATGCGCTTTTTCGGCAAGCGACCGGATAAATTCGCGCATTTCCCGGATGCCTGCCGGGTCAAGCCCGTTTGTCGGTTCATCAAGAATCAAAAGCTTCGGGTTTCCAAGGAGCGCCTGGGCAATGCCAAGCCTTTGCCGCATGCCGAGAGAGTATGTTTTTACTTTATCATGGATCCGGCCAGTTAAGCCAACGAGCGCCGCCACTTCATCCAGCCTGTTTCTCGGAATGGACGGATCCATCCGTGCAAAATAGGCAAGATTTTCATAGCCGGTCAAAAACGGGTACATCTCCGGATTTTCGACAATGCAACCGAGATTTTTCATGGCTTCCGTAAACTCGGTCCGTACGTTTTTTCCGCCGATCAAAATTTTTCCCGAAGTCGGGCGGATCAGACCTGTCAGCATCCGAATCGTTGTTGTCTTCCCTGCCCCGTTCGGCCCGAGAAATCCGAATACCTCTCCCGGCATCACTTCAAAACTGATGCCTTTGATGATTTCTTTCCTGCCAATTTTTTTATGGACATCGATAACCTTAAGTGCGGGAATCGTCGTCATTTCGCTTTCTCCTCCCGATAATGGATCAGGGAAGCAACACGCTCTCCGATCAGTTGATAACCGGCCGTATTCGGATGGAATTTGTCACTGTATAAATAGTCGTTTACATTTTGTTCAAAAAGGTCAAACGTCGGCACATAGATGACTTTTGGAAAGTCAGACGCGACAGAAGCAGAATCAAAGTTCCATTTTCTGACGATCGCAGAGGTCGTTTTCGCCTCGGACAAATCGATAAAAGGATTATACAGCCCGACATGATAGACGATTGCCGTTTTGTTCACCGCCCGAATTCCTGCATAGATCTGTTTTAAATTGGCCAAATAAGGCTTTTCCAGCTTTTCGATATAGGCGGTATTCAAATGGTCAAGCGCCTCTCCGCCCGCAAACAAATCATTGCCGCCGATGGTCAGCAAAATGATATCCGCGCTCTTGAGTTCGCGTTTGATCTGCGGTTGTTTGAGCTGTTCAAGCAGCCCGCTTGATGTAAGCCCTTTGATGCCATTGTTTTGGAGTAGAACAGCCTTCTTCGTTTTTTTCTTTAAACGATCCGCAGCATCACCCGCATATCCCTTTCCTGCTGTATCTCCCGTTCCCCTTGTGAGTGAGTCGCCGATTGCTGTAATCGTGATTTGTTTCGTACCACCCGCTTTTGACGTGTTATTGCCGGTTCTGGCAGTTTCCGTCTTTACGCCTGTTGCTTTCGTCTGCTGGTCTTCAAACACCATCCACAGGCCGGCCAGAAACAACAAGGCTGACACGGCAGAAACAATAGAGATGGCGGAAATTAAATGCTTTTTCATTTCGCTATTCCTTTCTTTCCTGTTTATAACTTAAAGGATAGCAAAGGAAGCCGACTTTTTAAAATCGCGTGCTCCAAATAAATGCACAAGGTCCATTCTAAAAAAAGCGTTGTCCGGTTTCCAGGTAACACCCTGCAGAAATGTTTGATTGCTGCGGGCTCTCTCCCAAAATACAGCGCTGATGGGTTTTACGGAGACGAAACAGTGCAAGTTGCCAAGTACTGTAAAGGAAAGCGGATATAGAATTATGAACCGGCGACAGCGGGATTGGCTGGTGTTGCCCAACAGTGTTTAAAAAGGGATCAAAAAGCGTGGAAAAAGTTTTCAAAAAACCATAATAAGATTAAAGAATTTTGTAAGAATAATGAATATCCAACAAAATAAAAAAACTGCTGGTATATCGTGGATTCTGGGAGTTTTTTACAAGTAAATCGCAAATAAAGCCGCCAAAACAGCCATAACAAAGTAATCATTACTATCCATTTTCGTACCGTTTTTAACAAAAACACTTAAAGCCCAATGCAATATTGTTCCATCAGCCGTCTTAGAAACGAATTTTTTGCCGATATTGTAATACAGCACTTTGAATAAGGCAAATGCAATTGAAAGAAACAAATAAAGCAAGATAAACTTACCAAAAAACAAAAGCATTGCCGTCACTCCTATATTTAGTATTCTTCAATCAATAACTTAATTTTACCAAAAACGTCTATAAGAGAAAAAGGGACATTTGTAATGGCTTTCAATAATTTTTGCGCAAATTTTACACAAAGGTAAACAAAAATCTTGATAAATTGTTGGTTTAGAAGATACATTCGACACCCGACCACCGGTACGCGCTCTTTTCGCGTCAAAATCAATTATGATCAGGGACATTGCTTTTGGCGACACATGAAAAAGTAATGTTTAGTCCAACTTATATAAAAAGATGATGTTTTCTTTGACAAAAAAGCTTATCAAATTAGTGATGAAATTTTCATTCAATGTAGATAATATACATAGGATCTAGTATAATATAGATAGTCCGTTAATTAGTAGACAGCTTAAAGGAATAAGTAGGTAAATTGGAATATCATGTATAAAATTGGAACTCAAAAAAGAATTTTATGTACCTTAAACAACTGGCAGGAGGAGAAATCGTCCCTGAAGATCAAGACAGCAATAATAGAACAAAGTCCCTTAAAAATAACTGAAAATTCTCCAACATCAACCCAACACTGTAATTATTTTATAGAAAGAATATGGAATGAAAAGCGATTTTCAAATTTATGCAAAGGAGGTAGACCGGTGCTAAATACGCATAATGACATAAAGCAAACATATTATGCAGAAATCAAAGAAAAGAAGATTAGTTCTTATGGAGCTTATGCAAAAAAGGGAAAGGGAGTCAAACACGAGATAGGAAAAATTTATTTTGCCAGTGACTTATTAAGAGGGAAAGAAAAAAAGTTATATAAAAAATCAGGAAAGGTAAAGGTGTACAATATGTTTACAAGTTTAATGACCTACGAAGATTTAAAATCGCATCCGAAAGAACGACAAACGGAAATTTTAACGAAATGGAGGGAGACCTATTCAGAGAATGAAATAATAGAAGCATTAGGTATTGAAGAAGAGGTGTACTATCAATTGTTGACTGATTTAGGACTTGAAATGAAGAAGAAACGGACAATTCCGCACTCAAAACCGGACGCTGATCCAAACCAAGTGATTCCATTTAATGATTTAAAAAAGCTTCCAAAAAAAGATCAATGGCTGCTTATATCCGAATATACAGAAAAATGGAACGCCCAATCAATTGCAAAAATTTGGGGGAAACGAGATTCTTCCGTTCATAATTATAAACACAATCTGAAAAAATTAGCCCTCAAAAACGGGTGGATAGATGAATATAAGAAAGATAAAGCACAGGAGAATATAAAAGATTTTACGCCGGCTGCTGTGGAATCCGGACAAGAACCAGCTGGAAATGCAGGGGATGAACGTGTTGACCAACTGATGAGTGAGTTTAAGGAAATGAAAATGTTGATTAATAACTTACTCAACTTTCGCAGACTGAAACAGGTAGGTATACCTTGATATAATTCGGCAGACCCGCAATCCATTGTTGTAGTTGACTTTTGATCAGTTGTTGAATTTTCTTATTACTTTTATCCAGAGTATCTTCAAGAATCTCGACTAACTGCTGCAATGCAACAGCCCAATCAAGGTCATCTATTTCATCACATAATTCATAAAACATGCCACCTAATGTTCTGTCATCTACACTGCAACGGTTTTGCCATGACAAGACAATATACCTTGCAAACACAATGGTCGTGTGGCTGATAAGCGCGTCATATGAACGACTCTGGAATTCCTTTTGTAGTTTTAATAGGGACTTTGTTGTTTTGAAGAAAACCTCAATATCCCAACGCATCCCGTAAATACGGATGATTTCCTGGTCACTCAGTGTACAGTCTGTACTCAAAATCGCCAACCAGTCGCTTTTCTTGTTGCGGTTGCGAACAAAGACAACTTTAATTGGCACGCCATTGGCCTGCGTTGTATGGATGGAACGCAAGATTCCTTTCTTTCCACTAGTCGGTTTAGCTAGACGATACAATTCATCTAGGCTAACACGCTTACCATCGACAAAATAGCGTTGTTTTAATTTTTTGACCATACCAATTACGTCAAGACCTTGTTCTGTAATCTCCTTGATGAGAGGTTGTTGGGTGAACCACGAATCCATTAGAACATAGGAAGCATCGATACCAGAATTCATCGCCCGGGCAATCATGCCAGGAATCTGTTCTGGTGCCGTTTGTAATGCTTCTTTTCGGCGCTTATAACCGGAGCTGCGTTTATCGATATTTTCGGATATGCCGTTGATCTGGCTCTTTTTCGAACTCAATAATGAGAAGTCAACGGGTAGGAATGTTGCGCCATCAGACCATCCTAATGTCAACATGCGGAATCCTTTGTAAAAACGCATTTTTTGAGATGCATGATCAAAGCAGCGAGCCAGAAGCTCAACGTGTTTGCTTCGGTTCCGGTCATAAGATGAATCATCTAAAATCAATACTTTCGGACGGTCATGACGTGTCAATTTCGAAACTTTTCCAATCACTGAGGCAACCAGTGAAAGGAGGAAACGACGCCAGTTGAACGTTGATTGGTTGAGAAACCGATAAACGGTATCTTTGGCTGGAATGTCTGTAGCTTTCTTACTTTCCAACATCCTGAACCAGTTTTTGTTTTCAAAGATCATACAAAAAATCAATTGAAAAATGTAGGCACAAGAAAAACCAAAGGACTTCGTAATACCGGCGATTCGCAAGTGTTTCAACATATTCAACTCTTTAAATGTTGATTTTATTTCATTTGGTAGTTGATTATTCAGGCTGTTTTTCGCTATCATAGTAGGAGACACCTCTTCTATTTGGTAGTGATTTTCGATAAATCAACTATACCAAAAGTAGAGGTGTTTTTTCATATATTAATTTTACTGTCAAGTGCTGTATCTGAGACGTAATAGACATTAGCCAGCACTGAATTTATTATGATTTTCTAGGTGCGAAAGTTGAGTAACTTATTATCTTCAAATAACCAAGTTGCCGTTGAAGAAACAGAAAAGATAGCTGAACGTGACGCAACAGAAAATGAAGAAAATAATGAAAAACCGGAGTCCTTTACGATGAATTATGAAAATGAAACAGAAGGATTTATTATCTTTCAAGACTTAAAACGGTTCATCGCAGTTTTGGAAAAAAATCCGGATCGATTTAAAGTTGAAGTGAAGTTAACTCGAATTGAAGAATAATTTTTCCTGAAGAATTTGGGCTAATTAGAAAATCAAACGAATAGCCGGGATGTAGAATACTGGCGCTACAAAAATTACCATTGAATATAAAAATGGATAAAAAAATGCTATGTTAAGTGATTTTTACTGCAAACGTCAGTTCCTTTTTTATCTATTAAATTTTTTTAAAACAACTAGGTAGCACCCAAGAAGCTCATTTTTTAAAAGCCACACGCTAAAGTCAATTTTGCATGTGGCTATTTCTTTATTTAGTGTGAAATCTTTCAAAGAGAACTCTTTGGGTGCTAATATTGTTAAGTGCTTTGCAATCTTAAGAAATTTTCAGTGGCAATTAATGAGTGCTCCTCTAAAATCACTATTTCTTTGATTATATAGAAAGGCAGCCCATCCCTTGTCTCAATTCATTTAGTTATTCACACATTTTTTAATTTTTTTCACTTCATCTATACTGAGTTTTACCATTTTTGCAACTTTTTCAACTGAAAATCCTTCCCTTAATAACTCGGCTGCCAAATTCCTTTTTTCTTCCATTTTCCCTTTTTCAATCCCTATTTCAATTCCTTCTTCCTTCCCCTTTTCAATCCCTTTTTCAATCCCTTTTTCTATCCCTATTTCAATTCCTTCTTCTTTCACAGTTTTCAGATACTCTGCAAATGTAGGAGCTTCTTTAAGCTCTTCAGAATACAGCATATGGTTTGCCTCCTTTTCAATGTGAATAAATAACTCTTTCGTTAATTGTTTTGTTAACTCACCAGGAAGATACAGAAGATAGTCAATAAAGTAACAAAGCGCTTCCGCATAATTAGAACTAAGATTTTGGTTGGATAAGATGAATTCTTTTAACAATTTTTTCTTAACTTCATATCGTTTCTGATAGTTCTTTTCCGTTAGATGAAGGTAAATACCCGCCAATACTGCAATGGCAAAAGGGTTCGTAGACTTTTTCAAAGAAGGAATGTCCGCTTCATTAAACTTATAAGTGTTAAAGCGATACGTAAGTTCAGTGCCGTAAAAGGAGTATTGGAACGGCTCTGAGTTATTTGATTTAGACAAATCGGTCAAAATCGCAATGGAATAAATGTTTTCTTGGAAGCGATCAAACAAGCGATAAAAATAAGTAAACATTCGTTTGGAAAAGTCCGGATCTTGTTTTTCTTGAATTTCAATGTGAATGAATACATATTTTTCTTCGCCGTTTTTCAAGGAAACCTTTACAATTTTGTCTGCAATTCTTTTCCCTTTTTTATGCTTGATGATGACTTTGTGCAGTTCCTGTTCGAGAAAAACAATTCCTTTTCCAAAATCAATGGTCTCATACAAATCAGGTGCAAAGAATAAAATAAATTCCTCAAACAGTTCACTTATAATTTTCTTCCAAAGCCCGTCGTAATCAGTTCCGGGTAAATAGTTTACCTTTTTCTCCAGAATAAGTACTTCTCCCATTATTTTACCCCATCCTTTGCTAAAATTGAATTATTAATCATATTATACATGATAAGAACGTTTGTTTCCACAAAATTTTTCGACCACTATATTGTGCTCCACCAGGTTTTATCCATAGGCCGAATGAAGAACACCGGAAGCGATTAAACGCACACTACCCAAAGTGGTATGGCAATTTAGGCAGTGGAAGCTTTTTTCAAGGAACGGAGCTGAACAACTTCGAAAGGGCCAGCATTGCCAGCAGCTCCACCCACCTATCAAATCATTCAGTTCATTCATTTTTTGACTTTGAGGCAATGGGCCGGAAGAGTTTAAAAACCGTTTCAACGCACTTTGATTTTTCAAACAAAAGTACTGACTGCATTCCTTTCAAAACAGAAAATTGTTAAAATAATGATGGGAATGCACTTTCAGAAGGAGCTGGTCCAGAATTGTCAAAAATCATGATTGTGGAAGACGATGTGAAAATTGCACGGGTGCTGGAGCTCGAATTGCAGCATGAGCACTATGATACCGTTTGGGTAGAGAACGGATCACAAGCACTCAACCTGCTAGAAAGCGAAGATTGGGATTTGGTACTGCTGGATGTGATGATCCCCTGCTTGAGCGGTCTCGAGGTTTTGCGGCGCTACCGTATGAGAAACAGCCGGACACCGGTCATTTTGCTGACAGCCCGCAATTCTGTCCTCGATAAGGTGAACGGGCTAGACCATGGTGCAAATGACTATATTACAAAGCCTTTCAATATTGAGGAATTGCTCGCGCGGATCCGTGCCGCGCTGAGAACGGGTGCACTCCATACCGGCAAATCCGAAAACAGCAAGAAACACGAATATGCCCTTGCCGATTTGCTTGTCAACACGGCAACAAGGCAGGTGACAAGAGGCGGCAAACCGATTGAATTGACAAAACGGGAATTTGATCTTTTATGCTATTTGTTAAAGAATAAACGCATTGTATTAAACCGAGAACAGTTGTTAAATGAAGTATGGGGATTTGAATATGCGGGAGATACGAATGTTGTAGATGTTTATATTGGCTATTTGCGCAAAAAAATTGACCACGGGCACGAAACAGCGCTGATCCACACAGTGAGGGGCGTTGGTTATACAATGAAGGAGACGGGTTAATGTCGATTAAGAAAAAACTTTCGGCATTGCTTATTCTCTGGTCTTTTATTGTGCTCTTTGCCGGCAATACCATTGTATTTTTGGCGTTTCTTTATTTTTCAAAAGACCGGTTGGAAACAAGCCTGGAGAACAGTGCTGAACAATTAGCTGAAAGTGTGAGCAGCGTGGATGCGCTTTTTTCCGATCCGGAACCGATATTGCAAACGCATGTACCGGATGAAGGGATGATCCGTTTATTTAATGCACAGCACCAAAAGGTTTATGTAAAAGCCGATGAAGAAGACCTGTTGTCCATCAAACCGGTGTTTCCGAAAGATGACCAAACCCGTACTATTAAAGGTGAGGATTTCACTGCTATTGTGGCCTCCTATCCGATCATGGAAAACGGAAAATACCTTGGAATGTTGGAACTCTCCGTGGTCCCCGAAGACATATTTGAAGACAGCCGACTGCTGCTTACGATCTTACTGGCCTCCTCTGCTGTTTTAATTGTGCTGGCCGCATTTGTAGGTGTAAAAACTTCCGGTCTGTTCTTAAAACCGGTCTCAACGATGATGAAGACGATGGCGGATATTGAAGAAAACGGCCGCTTTGAAAAGATCCCGCTTGCCCTGAATCATCACGATGAACTGTACCAAATGGCGCTTACCTTTAATGCCATGATTGACCGGCTTGAGGCCATGTTTAAAAAGCAGGAGCAATTTATCTATGACGCCTCCCATGAACTGAAAACACCGCTTACGGTTATTGAAAGCTATGCTGCCATGTTACGGCGCTGGGGAAAAGATGATCCCGAAATCCTGGCTGAAGGGATTGCCGCCATTTCGGATGAAAGCCGGAGACTCAATTCGATCGCCGAGCAGCTGCTTGCGCTTGCCCGTAGTGAAGATGTTTCGTATGAGTTGCAACCGGTTGATGCCGCCAATCTTTGCAGGCAAACTGCAAAGCGGCTCAGCCAATCATCCAACCGCAGCATTTCTGTGAAAGCTGAAACACCCGGGCTGTATGCATGGACCAATGAAGAAAAGTTTGTCCAGGTGCTGGTCATCCTTTTGGACAATGCACTGAAATACAGCCGCTTTCCCGTACAGATTGAAGTGGGAAGCGATAATGATTTTGTGACGGTCACCGTAATAGATCACGGCACCGGCATTCCAAAAGAAGACTTGCCGCATCTCTTTGAACGGTTTTACCGGGTCGACAAAGCGCGAACACGGGGAACCGGCGGGACCGGACTGGGCCTTTCGATCGCCCATTCAATTATGACCCAGCATGGCGGGGGGATTAAAATTGAAAGCGAAGAAGGAAAAGGGACGCGGGTGTGCCTGCAGTTTAAAAAAGTGGTTGATGCCTCATGATCCATCCAGACGGCTCCGGTTTCTTGCGGAGGCGGCCGGGATTCCTGCTGTTTGCTCTTGCCTGTTCCGCTTTGATTCATCCCCTGCATTCATTTTTCAAAAAAGCAAACCGGTATAATTTGCAAAAAAACTGCCTGGGTTTTGGCAGTTTTTTACTCGTGTATTCCTAATTTTCACGGTCAGTCATCATAGCCATCAAGAAATTCGTCATCAAGTTCTGCAGATAAAATTTTATCATGTTCATCAAGATCCAATTCGACTGGTACACCCTTTAGACTGCCACGGTAGCCGTCCCGGTCAAGACGGTAGAAGTGCCCCTTTGTAAAGCTTTTTGTTGTGCCATTCGCCTCAACCTTCATTGATTCTTTTTCGTCTGATACGATAACAGCTTTCACATCCATTGTCCGTTCTGTTTCGATTTTTACCGCTTCTTCTCCTGACGCCTTCAATTCAACAAGCACGCCTTTTTTTAACGGCAAGGAAAAATCTTCGACTACTGTTTGATTCGTCAACTTGAATGTTTCGCTTCCGCCGAACGGAAATGAAACGGTAATGCTTTGTTTATCCAGCGCAGTGACTTTGCCTTCTGTTTCGCGAATGACTGGATTAGCTGTTTTGCTCTGCCCGCCTTCTTTATTAACTGTGTAAGAAGCAACAGGTTCCTCTTTTTTTGCTTCTGGCGCAGAAATGGTTTCGGCTGGGTCTGAATAAACGACTGGCCGTTCTTCTTTCATATTCATTCCGACAGCAATGCCGGCTCCCCCTGCAACGGAGAGGACTATTACCCCGATTAAAACTTTTATCCACTTCATTACGGTTCAATCCCCTTTCACTTGTTTGTTACTATATATTAGTCAGAAAATTTAATAAGACCTTAAGCAAAATTTAAGAATTGGATAAGAATTTCAGCTTTTAACAAACAATCAGGAGGCAATAACGAAGCAGATCTATCCCCTGTTTCATCAAGCATTCGGCCGCTTTATCCCCCCTTTTTTTTCACATTGACAACATCTTCCCTGCGGAGGATAATAAAACTATAAAACTATTGTGAATTTGATGTTAACGTCTGTACATGGGGTAGGTTTACATAATGGGGGTTAAACAATGAATGTTAAAAAAATCGTGTTTGCCGGTCTTTTTATTGCATTAGAAGTGATTTTCACCCGTTTCTTGTCCATACAAACACCAATCATACGAATTGGATTTACTTTTATTCCTACAGCTTTGTCTGCTGTCTTATTGGGACCGTTATTTGCAGGAATAACAGCTGGATTGGCAGATATCATAGGAATGGTGCTATTTTCGGGAGGAGCTGCTTATTTTCCTGGTTTCACCCTCTCTGCGTTTCTGTCAGGTGCCATTTACGGCTTGTTTTTATATCGAAAATCCGTGCGATTTTGGAGAGTATGCATGGCGGTATTGATCATTACAGTTGTTGTTAATCTTGGATTAGATACACTATGGCTATGGATGCTAACCGGAAAAGGGATATTAGGCTTATTGCCAGCAAGATTCATTAAATCCGTCATTATGTTCCCCATACAGGTAATACTGATCCAAGTCGTGTGGAAATCTCTTGCGGTTAGCTTAAGGCTTGAACCCTCCCACCACTTCCCCAACGGTTTTAGGTAGGGCATTTCTTTTTGAATCCAGCACTTTATGGGGAGACTCGTGTTTATGGGGAAGTTTACGCGGTGCCTGATCCTACAGCTCTGAGGAGTAAAAATTTTTCGTGATAATTTAACTATTCCCCCCCCCAAAAATGCGGCTAAATATGTAATAATTTAAATAATTAGAGCTTGCTGGACGAATATTTTGGCATGGCTTAGTGACAAGTCGAATACAAGCTAAAATTTGATTCGTTCAGCAAGCCCTAATTAAACTTGGCTGTTTTGAGGGGGTTTTTATTTTGGTTACTAGAAAAGAAAAAAGAAATCGTGAAAAAGAAGCAAATTATTTTTTCGAGTTCCTTAAAATTCAGAAGCATTTTTTCAGAGACCTGATGAATAACCTAAAAAAGGTAGCAGACCACCGACATCAAAGCTATATCACTTATGGTCCAGAGGTCCTTTTATTTACGATGATGTTGAAAAATATGACCGGCCTAAAATCCATGAGAAACATGAGTGAGAGTTTTAATAAAGAAGAATGTATTAAAAATGTAGGGAAGGTGTTAGGCTTAGATTCTCTTGAAGAACTTCCACATTATGATACAATTAACGACTTTTTATCTGGCTTAGATGTAAATGAATTAGAAAAAATTAGAACGTATATGATTAAAGAATTATTGAAAAAAAGGTCTCTCGAGTCTTATCGAATTGAAGGAAAGTACTGGGGTGTCATCATTGATGGAACTGGATTACACACCTTTCATGAGAAACATTGTAAACACTGCCTGAGACGGGCATATACAAATAAAGAAACAGGAGAAACGAACGTACTTTATATGCACCATGTACTTGAAGCCAAGCTTGTCGTGGGGGATATGGTCTTCAGTATTGCCTCCGAATTTATCGAAAATGAATCAGAAAATGTTTCTAAGCAAGATTGTGAATTAAAAGCCTTCGACAGGCTGGCAAAGAAAATAAAAAAATATTTAAAAGACTACCGATTTGTATCTTGGGAGATAGTCTCTATGCATGTGAAACGGTATTTAATCTGTGCAGGGCGCACAAATGGAAATATATATGCAGATTTAAGGAAGGGAGAATTAAAAGTATCTCGACGGAGTTTAAGGCAATAAAAGAGCTGGAACAAAGTAAGGATCAGAATTCATTAGTTTGGGTGAATGATATTGCCTACAAAGACAGAACGGTCAATCTGATGGAGGCCACAATGAAAACAGAGGATGGGAAATCGAAAGAGTATGTATTTATAACGGATATTAAAATCACGAAAAAGAACGTGGAACGACTCATCGCTGCAGGAAGAAGCCGCTGGAAGATTGAAAATCAAGGATTTAACGAACAAAAAAATAATCGTTACAATATAGAACATGCCAATAGCCAAAACTACACAGCCATGAAAAATCATTATTTATTAGTTCAAATAACAGATATTATTAGACAGCTGTTTGAAAAAGATTCGTCAATCTTAAAAGCACTCAAAAAAACGGCAAAAGAAAAATCCTCAAATCTGTTGGAATCGTTTCGGATACGCATTTTAACAGACGAGGATTTCACCCATTTAAGTAAGCCAATACAAGTAAGGTTTACTTAATGGTTATATTATAGCAAAGGATGTGATGTAAAAAAAGGTTTTTTTGAAGTTATCCACAATTTTAAAAAAGAAATTTGCAAATTCGGCTCTTTTTGACTTTGAAAGCAGAAAAAATAGATGGAAAAATTTTCTAAATGTGGATAAGTCATTTTATCATAAAACATCTAAAAATTGATGAATTTACTCTTCAGAACTGCTGATCCTAAATAAATATTGACAATTGTGATTTTTGTTATTATACTAACTTATAAAGTTATAACTTTTGGAGGAGCAGCATGCAAATCGACAAAAATCTACCAACTCCTTTATATCATCAGGTACAAGAAATTCTTGACAAAAAAATATCCATTGGCCAATGGGAAGAAGGATTTCAAATACCTACCGAGAAAGAATTGGCGCGCATCTTTAACGTAAGTGCAATTACTGTGAAAAGAGCGGTTCAGGAATTAGTAAAGAAGGGCAAACTGTATCGTGTTAGAGGAAAAGGTACTTTTGTATCGAAGAAAACAGAAGAAAAAAGCATTTTGGATGTCGTGACATTCGGTAGCGAAGAAGTGAAGATGAGCCCACATAAATTGCTATATTCTTCAATTGTTCAAGCTGATGATGTCATTTCAGAAAAGTTAAAGTTGAAAAAAGAGGATCAAGTTATTCAGATGATTCGCCTTAAATATGAGAATGATGAACCTGCTGCGATAGAACACACTTTTTTAGTTCATGATTTGTGCAGAAACTTTTTACCTGAAATGACAGAAAAAGAACTTATATACAACGTGGTTCAGCAAAACGGGGTTAGTCTAGACAAGGTGAAGATCAACTTTTCGTCTATCAGTTCGGATTCCTACGAGGCTAATCTTCTAAAAATAAAAAAGGGCACACCCCTTTTTGTTATAGAACGGGTGACATTTACCGAAAAAAACGTCCCTGTAGAATATTCCAAGTTCGTCATACGTCATGATAAAGTCGATTATTATATTGAAGTTAGTCTCAACATGTAAGTGAATTTGGATAAAAAATGTTAGTGATATTTTTACAATCAAAAGTTATAAAAATATAAAGTTATAACTTTATATTTTTACCTAATAATGTCAGAAATTAAAAATTTAAACCAAAATTAAGGAGAATAAAGAATGCGCGATTCCGAAAATGCTGTAAAGAACCAAAAAGTCCAGCCATCCTACTTGCCGCCGCAGAAAGGTTTTTTTGGCCACCCTAAGGGTTTGTCGACGTTATTTTTTACAGAAGTGTGGGAACGTTTTTCTTATTATGGCATGCGTGCTATTCTTCTTTTTTATATGTATGACCAAATCGTACATGGAGGCTTGGGGTTGTCTCAAGGTACGGCTGCCGCCATCATGTCCGTATACGGGGCTTTAGTCTTTATGTCGGGTATTATTGGAGGATGGCTGGCCGACCGCTTGCTCGGCACATTCCATTCTATACTGTTAGGCGGAGTATTCATTATGTTAGGCCACATCGCTTTAGCTGTACCGGCCGGAGTAGTGGCTTTGTTTATCTCAATGGTTCTCATCATTGTCGGAACGGGGCTTCTCAAACCAAATGCCTCAAATGCAGTCGGACATTTATATACCCAAGATGATATCCGCCGGGACGCCGGTTTCAGCATATATTATATGGGCATTAATATTGGGGCTTTTATTGCACCTTATATTGTTGGAACATTAGGACAAAAGGTGAATTATCATCTCGGTTTCGGAATGGCAGCAATAGGAATGGCATTGGGCTTGATTATTTTTTTCTTAACAGCTAAGAAAAATTTATATGAAATATCCTTCAGGCCTATGAATCCTGTAAAAAGTGGGGAAGTTAAGACTCTTTCTTTAAAATTCGTCAGCGGTGCGATTGTGATAGCTCTTTTACTAGTAGTCTTGCAACAGATGGGTATTTTGACCATACACTTCTTTGTCAACTGCATTACGATTGTAGCGATTATTATTCCAATTTTGTATTTTATTGTAATGCTGACGAGTAAAAGAACTACAAATATAGAAAAATCTAGGATTCGTGCTTATATTTTTCTATTTATTGCTTCCGTTTTCTTTTGGATTATTGATGAACAAGGATCAACGACGTTGGCTGCATTTGCAGACCAAAGAACGAACTTGAATGCTTTTGGGTTTATGATTCCGTCGTCTTGGTTTCAGTCTCTGAATCCTATTTGTACAGTCATTTTGGCACCGACCTTTGCCTTTATTTGGATCAAAATGGGACATAGGCAACCGAAGACCCCGCGAAAATTTGCTTTTGGGCTCATTTTTGCCGGACTGTCTTTTTTAATCTTAACACTGCCCTCGCTGTTATACGGTACTGATGTTAAGGCAAGTCCTTTCTGGCTTGTGGCAAGTTACTTCTTAGTCATTGTCGGTGCCATGTGTTTGTCTCCGGTTGGTTTATCAGCCACAACAAAACTCGCACCAGCGGCATTCTCAGCACAAACGATGAGTTTATGGCTGATTTCCGACGCTACGGCTCAAGGGATTAATGCTCAGATCGTGCCACTTTTCAAACCGAGTACCGAGTTCAACTATTTTGGTCTCGTAGGCGGAATGATCATGATTTTAGGTATCATCTTATTCTTCTTCGCACCAAAAATTCATCAAATGATGCGTGGAATAGATTAATTCACATAAAAAAGGACTGATGAAAATGAAGGTTGTTGTATTAGGAGCAGGTATCGTGGGAGCAAGTGCTGCTTATCATTTAGCTTTAAAGGGTGCGGAAGTTATTAACATCGATAAAAAACATGAAGGACAAGCAACCGCAGCCGGTGCAGGGATTGTTTGTCCATGGCTTTCCCGTGTAGAAGATCCAGCTTGGTACAATATGTCGAAAGCCAGTGCCTGCTATTATCCAACCATCGTTTCCCTCTTAGAAGCTGATGACGAAACGGAGTTAGGTTATGCCGTTGTTGGCGGGCTAAGTGTCAGTAGGGATATTGAGGAATTAAAAGAGATAGAGAGAAGGATAAAAGAAAGAAAAAAACAGACTCCAGAAGTAGGCGATATTACTTATCTTGCGCCGGGTGAACCACAAAAATTGTTTCCGCCACTAGCCTCAGATTATGGCGCCGTACACGTGACGGGAGCGGCTCGTGTCGATGGACGTCTGATGCGTAAGGCATTATTAAGTGCAGCACGGAAACATGGTGCCATATATTTACAAGAAGAGGCAGATTTGCTCACTGTCGAAGGGAAAGTGACGGGTGTTAAAACCAAATCTGAGACGATCACAGCAGACCGTGTCATTGCAGCTACAGGGGCATGGACACCATATCTATTGGAACCGCTGGGGGTACAATTGCCGATTGAACCGCAGAGGGGACAAATTATCCATATTAGTTTACCGGAAGAAGATACTTCAAAATGGCCGGTCGTTCTTCCGCAAACAAGTTACTATCTTCTTGCATTCAACGATCATCGCGTTGTCGTAGGAGCAACGAGAGAAACAGGCTCGGGTTTTGATTATCGCCTGACAGCTAGAGGAGTGAGTGAGGTTCTGAATGCAGGGTTAGATGTGGCCCCAGGCTTAAGCGACGGAACGCTTCATGAGATTAGAATCGGTTTTAGACCTATGGCGCCAAGCCATATCCCGATACTCGGCTTCATTCCTCAATATGAAGGATTAGTGATTGCGACGGGATTAGGCGCATCAGGATTAACCATGGGTCCATATTTTGGCAAGCTGGCAGCCGAACTTTCTTTAGATCATCCCATCGAAGATATTGATTTACAGCCGTATGCTCCAAGTAAGTTCTTGGCAAATGTAAGCAAGTAAAAAGATAGAGTAAAGCAGTCTTTTTGATGCTTTACTCTATTATCTTTTATTTCGGATCGAGTGGATTAGATAAGAAAGTTTTCATATTTAATAGTTTACAAACCAAGTTGTAATTAGCCTATGAACAGTTGTTTCTGCTGGCATTTGATTATGGAAGTTATCAGAACTGCCGGGTCTTTAGATAAATAGAATGTCTCTCCATTTTTCCACTCGTCTACCCCTTCAACTAAAATTTGACACACGCTTGACTAAAATTTGATTAGTCTTTATAATATAAATACATTTATTATTATAAAAATCATGGTTATGACATATTTAAGTTTGAGAAACTAGATAGATAACAAATCTATTTTTAAATGAGGTGATGCTACATTGGGAGAAATCATAAAGTTTAATCACGTTACAAAAATGTATAAAAAAACAACCGCTTTACACAATTTAAGTTTTAGTATTGATTCCAACGAAATTGTTGGATTATTGGGACCAAACGGGGCTGGAAAAACCACAATTATCAAATTAATCGCCTACCTTAACCTATCCTACAAAGGGAGAAATATTAATTAACGAGAAAGTAAACAAAAAGAAGAACCCGATTATATCTTGCATCATGGAAGGTAATAGAAATTTATATTGGAAATTAACCGTTAAGGAAAATATTGAATTTTTTTTGGCGTTAAAAGGGATAAATTATAAAACGAAAAAAGAACAAATCGAAACGCTGATAGATGAATTTGAATTAGGTTCTAAACGAAACGAATTGGTTCAAAATTTATCCAGAGGTATGCAGCAAAAATTATCTATTCTTATCGCACTATTGGAAGACTCACAAATCATTCTCTTGGATGAGCCTACTTTAGGTTTAGATGTATCTACATTAAGAGATTTAGAAGAACTGATTCCTAAAATACCTTCTCAAATGAATAAGTCATTGGTCATTACTTCTCACAACATGCGTTTTGTTGAAAAGGTCTGTAATAAAATCCTAATTATTCGAAAGGGACAGTTGATCGCAGAGAAAACAATTGATGAATTTAAAAACATGGTTGATACTAAATTGGGGACAGTTAGAGTAAAGGACTTGAATGGATTAGAAGCGGAACTAAAAGAACATAGCATACCGTTTACAGAAGAAAAGATCAAATATATTAGGGCTTGCTGAACGAATCAGATTCTGTCAGATACAAGCCAAATTACGGTTATTAAAATATAAAATAGTGTTGTACAAAAATTTCAAAAAAAGAACCCTGAGCTTCCGCTCCAGATTCATTATAAGGAATTGAAGGGCTACTACTGTTTCACTGGTCTCCTGAAGGCGTGCTCGAATAAGGCCTAGCCCATACTTGCGCTTGCCTTCGCCAAATTTGCTTTCAACGGCATTACGTTCGGAGGCATCCTGCCTTGCCACGCGTTCTAAGGTTTTGTCTTCCGTTTTGGATGGGCGTCCCAACCTTGGCCCACTCAGACGAATGCCAAGAGATTTACAGTATGCTAGGTTGTCACGGTTTCGGTAGATTTTATCTGCTAAAATCGCTTCTGGATAAAATCCGAACCGGTTGTAGTAGTTCTCAATAGATTCTCTAAGGGTGATCCCTTCATTGTAATTTTCCCAGTCGAGTTGCTCAATCAAGGCATAGCCATCTACAACGCTAATGGCGACTTTTGAGCCGAATTCCACGTTCGCTTTTGCCTTGCCACGCACAATTGGACGGACATGCGGCTGGGAAATGCTCACAATCCGGTGGTCAATCCGATGTGTTTTCTTTTTGTACATTTCTGCCTGTTGGCGGTAAAGTTCATGAATCACGAGGAGTTGTCGGTATTCATCTTTGCTCAAAAGAGACAGGGAGCTTTGGGAAATGAGATTTCCAATGATCTCCAGATTCCGTTTCACATATCCAAGTTGTTTGCCGACAGCTTTCCGGATTTTCCGGGCTCCAGCTTTGCGTTGCTTAGCGACAGAAAGATAGTCCCTGCGGGCTCTTTTTCTGTAGGTCCGTGGCTTTGGTAATTTTCCTTTGTGCGGTTCATGCAGTACATCAATGATATGTTCCAGTTTCTCACGGGCTTCGTTCAAAAGCCCCAGATCAGTAGGGTAAGCAATATCAGCCGGTGCACAGGTTGCGTCCAGAATGAGCTTTCCTTTGTTCTTCGTTTTAGGAGAAGCCGATCCAGTTGAATTCTCTTCCGAAGCAGGACCGGAAGGTTGATGATCACCACTACTATGATCGTCATCATCATGGTGATCATCATCGTTGTCATTTTCCTTAGATGCTTCTTCCGATTGGCGTTCTTGTTCTTCCAGAACAATCCATTCATTCAGTTCATTGATGATGTTTGCACCCAAACGTTTTCTAAAACGAGTCATCAGAGAATGATCGAATGGGGCTTTTTCCTGGAATTCAGGCAACCCGATAAAATACTGAAGATACGGGTTTTCCGTGATCTGTTCGACTGTTTCCCGGTCAGATAGCCCAAGCCGTTCTTTGATATAGAGAGCCCCAAGAGCAACTCTGACAGAATAAGCCTTTTCACCTTTGAACTTTTTCTTGAAGGACTTGGCATACTTTTCTTCAGCCTTCCACCAAGGGATTAATTCAGCAAGACGGACCCAGCGATTTTCTTTATTTAATTTTCCACCGAATGGTAGAAAAAAATCTTCTACAAAAGTTAATTGATGTTCAGTCTTTTTGTACATCGTAACGGCCTCCAAGTGCAAGGTTTTTTACACGTTTCCTATAAAATCCTTACACTTTATATTCGACAAAAGTGGCCAAAATCCTTGTCAAATCTGGAATTTTTGTTTATTCAGCAAGCCCTATATTATTTCCTTTAAAAATGTATCTCAATTTATCGAAATATTAGATCTTTGTAAAGAAAATGGAGAAATTATTGACTTTCATTACGGGCAATTAGAATTCGAGGATCTATTTTTAAAAATAATTAACGATAGCGAGGGCGGTCAAATTGTTGCTGATGAAAGCATACATAAAGAAAGAAGCCATTCTAGCTAAGAGATATTTAGCAAACAGTATAGGCGGCGGCATTACGATCTTTCTAGTGTTTCTACTCATATTCTATGGATATTCTGGGATTGTGGGATTCAATCTAGGTAGTGATACCAAAGAGAGCCTTATATTAAGTTTTACGATCTGGATCCTCGCCCTATCCATCTATCAAAATATAACGGATTCAATTGAGGAAGAAACACAGATTGGAACAATTGAACAACTTTACCTATCGAGGTACTCATTTCTATTCGTAATTACCGTAAAATCCATTGCCATGTTGGTCATCGATTTCGTACAAATTATTGTACTGTTATTATTGATGATGATTGTCACCCAGACATTCTTAAATTTCCAAAATATACTTTCTATTATTTTTGTAACCTTCTTTGTATCCCTCAACTATTGGGGGCTGGGGTATGCTTTAGCTGGTGGGGTCTTGTTGTACAAAAAAATGAGTACTTAACTACAAATCATGCAGTTCGTGCTGCTTGGACTCATGTTTATACCTGCTGAATCCCACACACTATTTAAGCTGATTCCCTCTGTTTGGGGATTAAAATTACTAAAAGATATAATGGTTAGCAACACGAGCATCATAACTTTTTCAATGATATAAAATGAACTTAAGTTTTTCGCGTCCAAAATTCATTACAATCAGGTTAGACATTGATCTTGCAACACTGAAAAAGTAATATTGTTTTGTTCAAATTATAGAGTGACTTTATTTTTCTCATCGTTCCTAGTTTATTTTACCTGTCTGTTGGAATACTCATTTTCAAAAAAGCATTAGCCAAAGCGGTTGAAAAAGCAATCTTGGGTTTTCACTAAGTGAATGAAAAGAAAAGACTTAGCACGCAGAAAAGCTGCCAAAATAAAATGTTTACCCTTCAAACCCGAAGGCTTAAGAGGTACCGCTGTAAACAAAACATCACTTTTTAATCAATCGTATTTCGTGCCTTCGGGAAGAATTTCCATCGCTTTAAATCTGTATATATTGCCTAGATTCAGGTTCATGACTTTCCAATTTGAACGTGGAAGTCGCTGATGTTGCCAACATTGCGGGTAATGTTCTAGGTAAAAACATCTTTTAGACATCCCCCATTTTTAACGGCTTAATTTTGGGGTTTATTTTTGGATCCATTAGACTACAGGATTGAAAAATGTAAGTGTGCTTAAATCTTTGAGAACCGGTTAAGAAAAACCGGGGTGACGACCATGTCGATTAATATTCACGGCTTGTCGCACGGTCGAAGCACCAGTCATGATTAGATGCTTCAACCGGTTTTCCAATATCATTTGCAAAAGCAACACCCCTTCCCAATTTTTCTCTTATATCATCAGCATATTCTTTTTAAGTTTTTTAAATCTAAAAAATCACAGGATATTACCAATTGAAACAAGAAGATACCATGACAATCGGTGATAATATTTAAATTAATGTATGTTTCGTTTTTTGAAGTTACCGCCCCTCACTTCTGAAACATCGTACACAGTTACAAAAGCATGCTTATCAATTTCATAAATAATTTCTTTTATTTTGCTATCCTCTAATCGGTTAATGACACATGTAATTTCTTTGAATTGTTCGTTTGAATAACCGCCTTCAACCAAGTTATACGTTGCACTACGTCCCAAGCGGTCACGTATGGTTTCAACCATTAATTCAGGTTGATCGGTGATAATTTTAAAGGTTTTAGAACCGCTTAACCCTTCTTCAACAATATGAATGACTTTGGAAGCAATAAAGTAGACAATTGCAGAAAGAATTGCTCCTTGGAGGCCAAATACTATGGCGACAATAATAAAAACAAACATGTTTAAAAATAAGATGAGGTCACTTGACCCAAAAGGCAATTTTCGAGAAAGTAGTACCGCTAACATATCAATCCCGTCTAATGCACCGCCATTCCGTAACGCCAACCCCATTCCAAATCCGATAATAATACCCCCAACAACGGTTATTATCATGTATCACCTTGAATAATAGCAGGCAGGGGACGCATAAGTCTTGTACCAATAGCTAGTGAGGCAATACCTATCATTGAATAAATAGCAAAGCTTTTACCAATTTGTTTATACCCTAAAAATACAAACGGAATATTTATTACTACAATCAGAAGTCCCAGGGGCAATCCAGATAATTGAGAACCCACGATACTTAGGCCTGTTACCCCACCGTCCGATACATTATTTGGGATCAATACCGTTTCGAGTCCATATGCTGCTATAAAAGCGCCTATCATAACAGCTAATGCTCGTGATACCTTTTTAAGTCTAATGGTTCTTTTTTTCTTAGTGGTTGTATTCATTTGATTTCCCCTTTTCAACGATTTTCTCTTTAACCCATACACTTATTCATTTATTGTTTTAATTGCCACGGTAGTGCTTATTTCCAATTTCACAAGTAATGCCTGACAATAACTTAGTAACCATATTCATTAAGGTGATTTAAAAGTTCCTGCTGTATACGAAGTAAAGACTGAATATCTTCTTCAGGCATTTTTTCTATTGCGTAAATCATCGCTTGATAAGGAATTGCGTTCTTACTTGATTTCTTCGCCAATTCCTCCCCTTTCAATGTTAACTGTAGCTTTACTTCCCTTCGATCTTCTGTTGAGAGTTTCCTTTCTATTAGACCCATATTAACCAATTTATCAATACCAACACTTATTGTACTCTTTGATAATACAAGCCTTTCTGCCAGCTCTTGCTGTGTGGATTCAGGAAAAGCGAGTAAAGTATTAAGGATGGATAGTTGTTGGAGAGACAAGCCAAAATTTTCCGCATTCTTTTTCGCTAATTTAGCTGTAAATTTGCCAATAGCCGTTAATAATTGATAAATCTCCATGGCTTGCTTCACTTTCGGGTCATCATAGTTTAAGTCCATTTTACTCACACCTTTAAGAAGTAGTTCATTTATAAACTGCCTGAATCCGTGACGAAATTTTCACTTAACGTTAACCCATTCGCATGAAATCTAGTATAATAAGCATATCCATTAAATTTAACTCATTCCACATTCAGGTGATCTAATGAAAAAGTTAGTGATAGAAGCCACGAAAGAACGAATTGTTGCCCAAAGCGGTTTAGCGATAGTAGGAAATTTACTAAGTCTAACGAATTTAGCTTCCAGGTTAAATGCCTATCGACTCCCTGATATTTCCAGAAATCCCGTCTGTTCCAATGGTGATGTGGCCAAATCCTATATTGGCCTGCTTTGCCAAGGAAAAAGCGATTATGACAATATTGAAACCTTCCGCGAAGATGCCTTTTTTGCACTGGCTTTGGATATCCAAAGGGTTCCTTCCAGCCCGACTTTAAGGCAGCGACTGGACCAAGCTGCCTTGACGGAAAAATGGAAAGCGATCTTGCATGAAGAATCGCTGAATCTGATCCGCAATACAAATGCGGAAATTAGCCCAGTTTACGCCAAAGACAAGCCGTATATCCCGGTTGATCTGGATGTCTCCCCTTTTGATAACTCCAAAACAAAAAAAGAAGGAGTGGAAAGAACCTATAAAGGCTGCGACGGTTATGCACCTATGTTCGGTTACATTGGGCAGGAAGGCTACTGCCTGCATGTTGAGATGCGAAAGGGAAATGACCACTGCCAAAAAGGTACGCCGAATTTTATCAAGGAAACCATCCAATCTGCCAGGAGATTAACGGATCAGCCATTGCTTTTCAGGCTTGATTCCGGAAATGACAGCCGGGATAATCTCATCATTTTCTTGGAAGAACATGCAAGCTTTGTTATCAAACGCAATCCTCGTAAGGAAAAAGCAGAAGACTGGCTTCATATTGCCCAAAAATATGGGATCTGCTGTGAAGAACGGGAAGGAAAGAAGGTTTACCTTGGATCCATCCCCGAAACCATTCAATTAAAAGACCAGATACGAACCATCCGAAAAGTCTTTAAAGTGATCGAAAGAACCATCTCAAGAGACGGCCAGATTTTTTTGATTCCCGAATATGAATTTGAAACCTACTGGACAGATCTTGAAGTGCCGCCTCATGTGGTGATCTCTCTCTATCATGACCATGGCACATGCGAACAGTTTCACAGTGAAATTAAATCAGAACTGGATCTGGAACGGTTGCCATCGGTCAAATATGAAACGAATGGCCTTGTGCTCCATTTTGGTGTATTTGCGTATAATTTACTTCGTTTGATCGGACAAGAAAGCTTAAAAAAACAAGATGCACCATTGAAAAAGAAAGCAACACGAAGAAGAATCCGAACTGTCATCCAGAATATGATTACACTGGCTTCAAAGCTTGTTTACCAAGGTCGGCAATGGAAATTAAAAGTGACGGCGACCAACAAATGGTTGCCGACTTTTGCTCGCTTATACGATGCCTTTTACTAGACAACCAGGGTAATAAGCGATAAGAAGAAAAGCCTAAATAAACCAGAAAACTTGCAAAAAAATGGAAATTTGCAGGTTTATTTTTCGTGCCTAAAATAAATGAAATAGGAAAAAATTTACCTACCAAAGTTACAAAGATATATTTTATGAATAATCAGTTACATCTAGAAATCCACACTTGGGAAAACTACCTATTACCGATGTTTGTTAGATTTTCGTCACGGATTCAGGAACTGTTTTTATATAAACTATTTTACCCTAAAAAGGGTAAAAAGAAAAATGGACTGGATCACTTTATCGGATCCAGCCCTGATTGTTATGAATATTTCTAAATGAATAGGGACATCATCATTCATCTTCATTGTTTTTTCACATTTTAATCTACATATTTGCCGTTGCTTATGGCTGAACTGCGGGGGCGGGCTGCCTTAAACCATTGCAAACAAAGGATATAGATTATTACCATGTCAATAGCGTCTCCCCCATAGTACATGATCATGCCCCCTACTTTTGCATCTTCTAATGGGATTCCAACAGGAGGGTTTGCATAGATATATTTTGATAATATGTCATGACCAGCCAATGCAATAATCAATACAATCGCGCGGTACAAAAAAGAAACCTGGTGTGGCATTGGATCAAATGAAATCATTGAAACCGTAAATAGATAGCCTGCAACAAATACATGAAAATGGATGAAGAGATGTAAAAGCATGCTTTCGTGCATGAACGCGTATAATTGAGTTGTATACAAAACCCAAAGCCCTCCTATGTCTAGGAAGGATGCAACAACGGGATGGGTATACAGGCGAGACGGCCAGCTCCTTAAAACCCTTGTAAGACGTCTCCCATTGGGAATGCTAATCGTCCGCAAAACAAGCGTCATCTGTGCAGCTAACACCATTAGCAATGGTGCCAGCATACCTAAAAATAAATGGCAGATCATATGGGCTTTAAAATCCACTAGCGCACGATTTGCTAACGGTCCTGTAATAGAAATAGCGACGAAGAAAATACTTAAAGTAAAGCATACTGTTCGATAAAATGACCATGGTTTAAAACGCCGACTTGAAAAGATTACAGCATAGAAATACAAAATCAACAGCATCACAAATGGCAGAAATATCAGTAGTTGAGGGAAAATCCCGGCGCCAAAGTAGTTAGAAGGATGGATATGATCATAATGATTCATAGAACGGTTTACCTCGATTTGTTTTGTGCCCAAAAAATAAGAATAAGACCTATCATGATGATCATCACTGCACTGATGTTCCATACTAAATCGTACACAATCACATTTTCAACATAACGAATTTGATGGATTCGCATGATTTTATGCTGGATGGTCCCATCGTATAGCTGAAATCCACCAACCCCAACACATACGCCACCCCACCATTTAAGCAGCCATAATCCATTTCGGCGGCGAAGATCAGCAAGCATAAACAGACCCCCGATCGTCGTAAACCAACTAAACGCGTGAAACAGCCCATCTGATACCAATCCAATAGCAGTCGAGGATTTGTCATAAAAATGGTGCCAATGTAGTATTTGATGAAAGACAGCCTCATCAAAAAAGGATACGAGGCCGATGCCAAATATGAATCCTGACCAAAGATTTCGTTTTGAAAAAGCGATACGATTTGCAGCATTTCCATTTTCTTTTTTATGAACCCTCTCCATTGCCATCGATCACTCCATATCAGTTCTTCCATCTGTAATATTATTTCCAAAATCATATGGAATATTTCGCGTTTGCTGAAAGAATCCAATTTTGACTTTGTCAGCAAGCTTTGCCTCAATATATAGAAGAATGCATCTGTCGAAAATACGTAAATTCTACTGGAAACCTTATTTTTGGAGCAGAAGTTATCTCCTCTTATCAACTGAGGGGCATCATTAGAAAAAATCAAGAAGTCCTAATAAATGAGCGGCTGCCCCCCACTAAATCAAAGATTTAGAAAGGGACCGCACCGCAATAATTGGTCAAATACCAATAGATGGCACAGCAATTTGTCTTAAAAATTTTATAACATTCAAATAAACTCAACCCTTCCGCATACAGAAGACACGGCTGAATCGTGAGTAGCAATAATGATGGTTTTTCCTTGCTTATTTAAGTCTTGCAGAATGCGAAGAACTAAATCACGGTTTTCAGCGTCTAACGATCCCGTTGGTTCATCTGCAATGATAAGCTTAGATGGTTTTAAGAGAATACGCGCTATTGCAACTCGTTGTTGTTCACCTCCCGACAGTCTGAAGATTTTCTGGTTAAGGGAAGCATCAAGCCCTACTCTGCTTAGTGCCTCCCGTTTTAATTTATTTTTTTCACTCAAGGATTTTCTCGAATAGGCAAAAGGAATTTCAAGATTTGCATGAATGCTTTCTCCATCAATCAATGCGAAGTTTTGAAAAAGATAAGAAATGTAATTACGTCTAAATAAATTGGCTCGATGAGATCCAACTCGTGGAGCATCCTTGCCAAACAGCTTTATTGAACCACTATTTGGCCTTTCGAGTAAGCCGATTAAGTTTAACACGGTAGTCTTTCCTGAACCACTTTTACCCATTATCGGTATGTGTCAAGTTTTTCTCGACAAGGTTTAAATATCGGGTATTCCAAGACACTCTTTTTGTACACTTTCGGCTACCGTGCTTTACTTGCTCGGTGTAATTTTCGGAAAAGATGTAATATTTCCGTATAAAGATGGATAACGGGGATGTTGAGGCGCGCGAAATTCACTCGCTTTCCGCGGTCGGCCGGCGAGCCTCCTCGCTCGTACCTCGCTGCGGGGTCTCTCCTGGCTCGCTTTTCCCGCAGGAGTCTCGTAAATTTCGCGCGCCTCAACGATCAGTCCCCACTGAGCCAGGCTTAAAACGAAAGCTCTAATATTTTGCTTAAATGTCCCATTGCCGATGAACTGCTTGAATGCAGGGCAACTGATCCGTGCTTTACGCCCACTGACGGGCGTACAGGCTGCTTGAGCAGTTGAGACATCCTGATGAATTGTTTCAAGTTCCGTTGCTTTCTCTCGCTTCTTGAACGGTGTTTCAGATAGACTTCTCTCAATGTCCCATTGAGTATGCCTTGTTTGATTTTCACCATGGCTTCTGCGCCAAGTTCACTCCAATGCATGCCCCTTTTTTTCATCCTGAAGGAGATATGCCTTTGATTCGATTCCATCGCTCCTAGGCCTCTCGCACCTTCCGGCACGTTTTTCACCCTGTCTCTCCAGTCAAAAATGCGGTCCCAGTTTTTCAAGATATACGAACGGAATTCCTTGATTTTCTTGAGAGCCTTTTTATCCGTCAAGGTGCTTTCGTGCGTATCCAAATATAACGTGAGTTGGTCCAGGTCATGCGTTCTAATCGCTTTTCTAATTTGCTCCTTGATCTCGCTCTTTCCGCCCCCAAATGTCCTTATGATGGCTTGTGCAACGTGGTAGGTATCCAGCTGGTTGAGCACCGGAAATTCCGACTGTGAGAAAGCTGTTTGAAACCGTTCAGCTGTGTATCCCGCACCTCCATCACTGTTTGTAATGACATGCGTTTTTTCGAGGGAGTAGGTGTTGGCAGCTGTGGCTTGGACTTCATCCCAAAATGTCTGGATGGCTTCCGTTGTCATGATGACTGTGGGCTGACGCAGGGAGACCCTTTTACCATTGGTTTGCCATCCCTCATAGAGAATGGCGTGGTGGACTTCCATACTCTGTTTCTTTTTTAGTCCCCGAACGAATACACCATCTGCTTCAGAAAACAGGTAGTCTACCTTCTTCCCCTCAGGCAGGGAAACAGCTATTTCTAGCTCTTCTACAAGTGCCTTATCGGCTTCCGCCTGAGTTTTCCCTACGTGTTTTACCATGTTCCCTACAGTTGTGTGACTAAGACTCACTGCTGTCCACTCTTTTAAAATATCAGCTACTTCCCGATAGGTGTTCTCACTTGCCAACTCTGCCACCTTTAATTCCACTAACGGGCTGTATCGTTGGTGTGGTACCAGCCCTAACCATTCATCCAGAGGATAATGGGAATTTCCTCTCTTGTCATGCATTAATGAACGTTTAAAGGTCACACTTCCAAATAGAAACTGAATGTTTCTGTTATCACTCCGGCAGTACACCCAGCCCTCCTCTAACTTCTCCTGTTTAATTATTTTATCTAACTCTTCAAATATTTCCCCAACCCATTGTGTAAAAGCCTTCTGCATCAGAAGTTTAAGCTGTTCTTCAAATTCGATAAGACTCTTTGTATCCTTTAATAATCCAGCAATTATTGATATAATATCCATGGGAAGACCTCTCTCTCTAGATGTTCATCTTGAAGTGTACAATTAGATGATAGAGCGTCTTCCCATTTTTTTCCACTCATATGCCCCGTCGAGTAAAATTTTACACATACCCATTATCGCAACCATATCTCCTTCTTCAATTGATAACTGAAAGTCGTCCAGTACGACATGGTCATCGTATTTTTTAGTGATATGAGCAAGTTCGCAGATTGTTCCCATGGAGCGTCACGCCTCCTCTTTCAACATCTTTGCAAGATTACTACGTTCAATATAGGTTAAAGCAACAAAAGAAACCATTATTTCAATCAACATAAGAATAGCGTTCAAGATAATGAAATGTATCGGTTCCGGGTTTAAAATAAACTCGCCAATAACCAATTGAAAAAACCATGTTCCTACTAATAAAAAGCCATATTCTTTATAGGTATAAATAAACCCGACCCCTAATAATCGACGAACAAGGAATTTTTGACGATATTTAGCAAAGAAAATGACTATATTCTGCACGACTAAAATTAATGAGCAACTAAGCATAGCAAAAGTTTGAAGCATTAATATATTTAATTGATGTTGTAAATCAGCAATGCTTTGCTTAATAGCACCGTTTATGCTAACGAGATGATTTAAATAGGTATTAAGATGAAATTTTTTTAATGTTGGTTCGAGTGTTTGCATTGTCTTCTTCGCGTTATGATCATAAAGCTTTATCTTTAAGGATGATGTTTCATCACCACTGATAAAGCCCATACCATCTAAATCCGTACTATTTTTCTCAGTAACTACATTTATGATTGGGTCGACGATTACGTTATGTTGGCTCGGAAATACGAGAGGATCAAAAGTATTCAACCGTTGATTCTTCTTTAGCCAGATAATCTTAATCTGTTGATTCTCAATCCAAGGTGCCACAAGTTCATGTCCGTGTACCATAAATTTATAATTTTCGTTCCGATCTTGATGAACGTTTTTAAGAATGAGTCGTTTTTTATTTTTGTACTGTTCCGGCACAAGAACAATCCACGACTTTGTTTGTTCAACTATACGAATGCGCTGCCCTTTGTCACTATAAAGAGGAAATTGTTGCAAATAATTTGGGTTAACCGATACTGTCCGAAATTCCCCTTCAGGTAAAGGTTGTGTTAGTGCATCTGTTTCATAACTGGATGCATCTATATATAAAGCACCGGAACGATTGAGATATGGATATAAAAATTGAGTGTGAATATACTGCTGGCTCCCGTTCCCCATTATAAGTTCAACTAAACCGTATCCTATTCTACGAGGATAGAGTAGCCCGTATTCTGATGCCACCCCCGTGTTCTTCCATATCTGTAGTTGCTTTTGTTTATCTTTTAATTGGAAGTAATTATTCATTGCACTGGATGCTGCCCCCAAGACCAATA
Source organism: Weizmannia sp. WK01 (assembly GCF_025905465.1). Lineage (NCBI taxonomy): Bacteria > Bacillati > Bacillota > Bacilli > Caryophanales > Bacillaceae > Heyndrickxia > Weizmannia sp. WK01. The sequence goes on from NZ_CP109616.1 coordinate 2,778,265, forward strand.
ATATGCAACATACTTTCATCACTGTATTAATGACTAAAATACTACGCGTTCGTCTGTGATTCTTAATGGCGTCGCTCACACGCACGGTATAAATATATGGAATCACGATAAGTGAGGCAATCACCGTGGTGCCGTAAATCATTAGTTGACTCTTAAATAACGTGAATAAAAATAAAGTATTCGCGCCCTTCATGATTACTGCGATCAAAAGACAACCTGCCGTTAAGAATAGAAAAGTTCCAATGATTAATCGACCGATCAACCAGTACCAACCTTTGATTAAGCCGATTCCGTGTAGTTTCATCACGCCAATTCGTTTGGCAGAATAAAAACTATAGTAAACAAGCAGCAATATAGTAGCCACGAAAATCAAGTAGGGAAGATAATGAAAACTGCTGATAACCGTTGAACCTGAAATGCCGAAGTTATCAGGAATGCTGCTTTCATTCCCTTGAGTAAACTCTGTTTGCACAAATGGGCGAATCCCTTCGTGCGTTAATTGAGCATTGATCGATTTCATAAAATAGTGAACGAATTTTTCGTATTGATCAGAGCTGGTTGTCTCCACGATGTAACGACCGGATGCTGGTAAATCAAAATCAGCGGCTCTTTTTAAGGGCTGGATTGATCGAATGGGATGCTTGGCAAATGTTTTTAATAGACCAACTTGTTGTTGATCTTGTGTTTTTTCAGAACTTAAAAATACAGCATGACCGTTCATCTCTTGTAATGATGGGTAATGTCCTTCTTTTAGAGAGAACAAACGAAACAGATTTGTTGAATGGGATGCCAGTATAAAAAAAGTAATTTGTGGTTCATCTTTACTGTTGTAACCGGTTCGAATTAAATTTACATTTGTTCTTTGAGCTGCCTTGTTCAATAGTGGATATACACGATCCCAACTGTTTGGTCCCAAAGTTATGGATGAATCTGGAACCCAAAATGTTTTTCCTATCTTTTCTACAGATTTGGTTGAGTGCTTCACATCATTGACGGAGACTTGGTAATACGCATCAAGAAATGAACAAAAAGCAAGGAGTAGGAAAAACAAAATTATTATTTTTTTCATTTATTTTCTCCTATCTCATAACATCATTATTATGTAGGCGGTAAGAAAACGTTTACTATTAGACTCGCGTTTTCTTCCTATTCTATTATTACTTTTTTAATATGTTGCTCAGCATGCGTGCGTTTCTGCAGTCAATTTACCAACTATTGAAGATTTCGCCCATTTACCGGGTTTTACTTTCCCACTAGAACTTGTGAGACTACCACTCGTGCAACTAGCAGAGTGAATTTTAGATCTATGCATATAATTCGTCTAAACTCTTTTTTTGGCCACTAATACAAATTCAGTACCGTAGTTCCAAGTACCACCACCTTTACTAACAGACGAGAATGGTGTAATAACATAACCTTGATCACTTGAAGGAGTATCATTTGTTAGGTCTACTGATCCTTCTTCAGCTCAAAAAGATGGAATAGCAAAAGACAGAGACAACAGCATAGCAGCAGGAACAGCCATAAATTTCTTCAATGAACCTCATCCCCTCTATAAAATTTAGAAAAAAACAATTTTTGTTCCATATAAGAAGACTATCACTTGATAAATAAAAATGTCGTCAAATTATGTCATGTTTACCAATTTTTTAAATAATTTTCATGTGGACACCAATACCCACCTGCTAGTTGTTCTTTCAGTTTATATTTTTTTACTTTTTTAGCTCTAAACCCATTCTTCCACAGGGTCTGATAAGAAAAAATGTTAACATCGCAATTATACAAATATGTTAACTAGAAAATCGCTCCTTCTCCGGGTTCATTTTTCTTATAGACCGATCTAATAGTGGAATGAGGGCAACCAGGATAAAGATTATCCCGCCAATTGTAGCCACCATTTTATATCCAAAAATCTCAGCCAAAGGAACTGCCATCACCTGACCAATGGGGATTGTAATAAAAGCTCCTAAGTCATCAAAAGCAAGTACCCGTGAAAGTTTATTACGTGGAATCGCTTGCTGTAATGTTGTATCCCAGCCGATTCCAGAGATCGTTTGTCCAACCCCCGCGATTGCTGTAACAATTAATAAATAAGGTAATGCGAATCCCTGACCAAGGACGATCAAAGGTATTCCACCGAAAGCAACGGCAATCAAACTGTCCCGAAGAGGATACCGGAGTTGTAATTTCAGCATCACTAGACTAGCTATAAGAAGACCCACTGCTTTTATACTTAATGTTAGACCCCATCCAGTTGAACCAATGGTATTTTTAGCAATAATAGGTCCAAGCACTTGCCACACACCTATTTGGACTGCATTTATTAAAGCAAAAGCTCCCGTTATTAACCAAATCCAACGACGCTTTCGAAAGTAACTCCACCCCTCGCGTATTTCGTGCATGAACGAAGTTTTCGAAACAACAGGATGTGAAGGAATATGAACTCTACTCATAAAAATAGAGGCGATAAAAAAACTGACCGCATCAATTGCAATCCCCCATCCTCCTCCGAAAATTGCTACTAAAGTCCCTGCAAGAGCAGGACCAACAATTTTAGATGCACTCCGTGATAAATTTAACAGTGAATTAGCTTGTTTGATATGTTTTCTTTCCACCAATTCAGGGATAATACCTCGCATTGCAGGGGAAGTAAAGGCTCCTAATATACCATTTATAATTGCCAATGGGAAAATCGTATATGGATTTCCGCCTGCAAGGACGATAATGGCAATCCCCATTTGAGAACATCCGGAACCGAGGTTACTTAGGCGTATTAATTTATCTCGTCTGTAACGATCAGCAATACTGCCACCGATAACCAGCATCAAAATATTAGGGAGAACCGCAGCCGCCAGTATATACCCCAATAGATGTTGGCCCTGCTTAACTTTAAGAATTGCAAAAGCAAGAGAAACAGGAGTCATCGCACTTCCGAATAAAGAGACTGTTTGCCCTAAGAAAAACCACTTGAATTTTTCACTAAGTGATAAAGTATTAAATATTGACTGATTTCTCAAAGCGAGCCCTTCTTTCAATTGTTATCGGATAGGGCCCCTTTGTATGAGGCTTTCTTTTGGTAAATGTCTGATCACTTTTCCAGCCATCAATATTCTGCTTGCCTGTATATTCTTTTTCATTTTAAAGGTGAACCCTGTTTTTTCCAAAAAGTTGCGGTTCAGATAGACTCTCTATATTTTCGAGTGAACGTCCTGTCGTTTTTGGCGCCAGTAGTGCGATATCCAATACGACAATCAGCATTGCTATTGCAACAATAATAAACATCGCTGTTGCACCTTCATTTTCCAGTACCGGGAGCAGCATAAACGGCATGAGGCCGCTCATAATGCGGCTGATGCTGTATGCCATTCCGGTAGCACTCGCACGGATTTCAGTTGGAAAGATTTCCGCCTGCAGTACGTGGAAAGCATTTGAAAAGATATTGCTGCAAAGTGTATAGGCAAATCCAAATACAATGACCAGAAAAGGCGAGCCGCCGATCCCAAATAAAACGCCAAATACACCCATACAAACAGCGGAAAAGCACACCAGCCATTTACGGTCCATTTTTTCGATAAGCGGAACAGAAAGTAATGATCCGAGCGGGTAGCCGATAAATGACAAGGCAATATACTCCAGTGAATGCGTGACGGTGTAGCCCTTTGATGCGAGTACAAGCGGTGCGAGCGTCCCAAAGCCGTAGTAGCCAATCGTTTGGAAAATTTGAAAAATGTAAAGCATGACCGTACTTTTCCATAATCTTTTTTGAAAGACCGCACTCAAAGTACTTCCCTTTGGCGTTTGATCTGCAGGCTCAGATTGCAATTTTGAAACCATCCCGGCCTCTTTCTTTCCTTCCTGAAATCTCTCCAGTAATGCAACTGCTTCCTGCATTCTTCCTTTTGTGGCAAGCCAGCGCGGAGACTCCGGAAGCGACCGCGCCGCTATCAAGACGAAAACACCCCCTGCCGCCCCAAGCAGGAACACCCATCTCCATCCATCCAATCCCATTGGGCTTAAAGGTACAAGGACACGGGAAAGAAATCCTTCAACAGGAACGGCGAGAAAACCAAGCGTATACGCCCAGACAATATATTTCCCGCGTTTTACCGACGGAATCAATTCGCTTAAATATGTATCACATAACGCCGGCTGCGCGCCCAGGCCCATTCCTGCCAGGAACCGGAAAAAAATGACCGTGCCGACATTCGGGCTAAAGGCAATGAAAATAGTAAAAAGACTATAAATGCCGATATTGAGCATAAACGCCCGCTTTCTGCCGTAACGGTCCGCAATATGGCAAAGGAAAATAGCCCCGATAAACATCCCCAAAAAGCTGGAGCCCAGCAGCAAAGGCATAAGTGAAGCAGAGACATGAAATTCTTCACCTAATACACTGGAGAGCACCCCTGCAAGAAATAACTCAAAAAAATCAAAAAATAATCCCATTCCAATTACCATGGTTGCCCGTCGTTGCACTTTTCCTACTGACAGTCTGTCCAACTGATGCCCGATCGTCTGATTCAACGGTCATACCTCCCTGAATTGTCATTTTTTAGCTGAATGAAACTTCAACTTAATTGAATCGGTCGCTAATATTGTATGGATTTCTAATATTTCAAAAATTAAATATCTCTATATTAGTATTTTTTATTCAGCTCGTCAACCCTTTTTGCAGATTTTTTAGAGATTAAAAAAAGTGGAAGCCTTCTATTTTTGGCAATCAACAGGTATCCCAAACGGACGGCGTGAAAGCGAAATGCAACAGCAATATGCGGGGTCCCATAAACGCACTCTTTTAAAAGAATGGGAAAGAAGCGGAGCTGCAGAGGATAAAGAACATGTATTGTGACCGGTAAAATGATGGTGCAGCTCAGCCATATGAAAAAGTGCCGCGATTGCGGGCGTCGGTTGAGATGGCAAAAACTGATGTGTAGCTCGACCATATGAAAAAGTGCTGCTGAATTTTTGCTGCCATAAACAATCCAACCACCCCCAAAAAAAAATAACCGTTCCCATCCCCTAGATCAAACTGCGGATAAGAAAGCCAATTTAGGGCTTGCTGAATAAGCAAAATTCCTAGATTTGGCAAGGATGCTGACAGCTTTGGCAAAAATTTAAATACAAGGGGATTATAAAAATCCAAAGAAAAGCTTGCACTTGAAAACTGATTCAATGTATAGAAAAGACAGAATCGCATTTTCGAAGTTCTTCTAGAGCTTACTGACAAAGTGGGGACAAACGCAGAAGCGGATTCGTTCAGCAAGCCCCAATTTATACTTGTCTTTGTGTTGCCGGGTCTTCCTGTCTGTTTTTTCTTACTGTATAGGAGACAGCTAAAAAGATGATGGCGATGCCGGCTGCCTGCATATAGGACGGTGCGAAACCAGTGATGAAAATATCAAGCAAAATGGCAACGCACGGATCAAGATAAGAAAGGGCTGAGATGACGGACGTGCGCAAAAATCGGATGCTGCCATAAAACAGCAAATACACGATACCGGTATGGATGACACCTGTCAGCAAGCTGAATGTCCAGTTTTCGGGAGTGAGCCCAGTGTATTTTGAAAAGTCGACAAAAGGCGCCAGCATGATGACCCCGATGAATGTTTGCAGAAACGTGACGAGGTATGGACTTGCCTGTTTGATCCTTGTGCCGATCATCACTGTACCTGCATAAAAAATCGCCGCACAAAATGCGTAAACCGACCCAACCAGGAGAACGTGGCTGAACGCAGAGGAAGCTGTTACGGTAATCATGATGGTGCCGATAAAGGCCGCCAAAGTGGCAAGCAGTCCGCCCCATTGGAATTTTTCCCGGAACAGCGTCCAGCCTGCAACAAGCACAATGAGCGGAGCTGTATTGTAAATGGAAATCGCGGCGGTGACAGAAGTTTTTTCAAACGCCAAAAACAAGAAAAGCCAGTTGATGACAAGCGTAACACCTCCGCCTAAAATAAAGAGCATCTCTTTTATACTCCAGCGCTCTTTTTTGTACTGGCCGGTCGCAAGCCAGTAAACGGCTAAGATTGCTGAAGCACTCACACAGCGGACGAAAACGAGTTCCAGTGCGGGCAGGCCCGTATACTTAGAGAAAAATCCGATTGAACCAAAAATCACCATGGAGATGCTTAGTTTTAAAAATGCCGGTTTATTCATGAAAGTAATCCTTCTTTTATGTATAAGGTCTTATTTTCAGTATAATTTGTATTGAAAAAATTGTAAATAAAAGGCCTAGCACTTTGCGTGGCGCCAAGCCTTTTGTAGACCACGTATATGACCCTGCCGCCATCCTCCTCAAAGCGGATGCTGACGAAATCCTATATTTCTCCTCAAACCATTTGCGAATCGCTGGATTCAGTCAGGAAATCAAAATTTTTGCCGTTTTATAAAATGAACAAAATATTCCAGCCTTGTTATCTGCTGTACCAAGTCGTCATCATGCAAATGGGTGCTCGGACTTGATGTAAATACTTAAGTTCATTTCTAGTTGCTTGATCTCTTCTTTATTGTGTTTTAACATGGCTGCCACTTTATCGGCACGGGACACCTTTTCTGGCAATCATCTTTTAGTCGAACCGAATCATGATTCTAGATGAATCCCCTTTAGCCAATTTGTCGAAACCCTCATTTATCTCATCCAAAGAAATGACATCACTTACCAATTCATCCACTGGCAAGCGGCCGTTTTTAAAAAGCCGGATATAATTTGGAATATCCCTTTCTGGAACACAGCTACCGATATAGGAACCTTTTAGCGTCCGTTCCTCAGCCGTCAGCGTTACATAAGGGAAAGAAAAATGATGTTTTGGATCCGGTAGTCCTGTCGTAACGGTTGTGCCACCGCGCTTGGTGATGGCGTATGCCGTTTCCATCGCCGGGACTGCACCTACCGTCTCAAAAACAGTATCCAGTCCCCCGCCAGTTGCTTCACGTATTTTCTCAACAACATCTGGATCTTTGGAATCAAATACATCTGTTGCTCCAAACCTTTTTGCCAACGCAAATTTATTTTCATTGACATCTACTGCTACTACACGGCTCGCCCCTGCTGATACAGCCCCGATTAATGCGCTTAATCCGACGCCGCCCAAACCGACAACCGCAACTGTGCTGCCCAACTTAATCCGGGCTGTATTCACGACTGCCCCGACCCCCGTAATGACAGCGCATCCAAAAAGGGCAAGCTTTTCAAACGGAACGTCTTTTTCAATTTTAATCAAAGAACGACGGGACACAACAGCATATTCTGAAAAAGCGGATACGCCGAGATGGTGCATGATGTCTTCACCATTTGCATGCAGCCGGATGCCGCCTCCTGGTAAAGTACCTGCCGCGTTTGAAGCCGCACCCGTTTCGCATAATGCAGGGCGTCCCTCCTTGCACGGCAGGCATTCGCCACAGCTTGGTACAAACACACAAACAACATGGTCACCCGGCGCAAGATCCGTCACACCTTTACCGGTTTTCACCACTTCACCGGCAGCCTCATGCCCAAGAGCCATCGGTAAAGGCCGGGGTCTGCTGCCATTTATAACAGACAAATCCGAGTGGCACAAACTGGCCGCCTTCATCTTGACAAGCACTTCTCCTTGTTGCGGTTCATCGAGTTCCAATGTTTCAATTTTAATCGGTTTGCTTGCTGCATATGGCATAGCAGCACCTGATTCCCGTAGTACAGCAGCTCTGATCTTCACTCTCACCCATCTCCTCTGAAATTCGTTATGTATCAGCGCACTTGAACGGTTTTCAAAGCCTACGAATATCACTTATATGCTTTGTTTTCGGCGAATTGGGATTGCTGAACAAATCTGGAACGCCCGGAACTAGCTGATATGCTTCATAGCCTTGATAAGTATAGTGATTTGTGTTTAGATTCGCTATTATTAAATTCTTTATTTTATTTTACGACTGAATAATGAAAAAAACAAATAAGCAGCCTTTAGTAAATGCAAACCGAAATTCATCCCTTACCTTCTGCCCTTCACCGATTGAAGAGAGTGACTTCTTCCGGAAAATGAAAAAACGCTCCTTACTAGATTATAAGGAACGTTTTACCGAAAAACTGAAATGTGATCTTTTGATACCGGTGGTCGGGGTCGAACCGACACTCCCGAAGGAACACGATTTTGAGTCGTGCGCGTCTGCCAATTCCGCCACACCGGCATGATCCTATGAATCTCAAACAAAACTGTTTGTTATGTCACTTTTATAATTATATCCAGATCGTAAAAAATGTCAATAACCATTGTGTGAAAAAGGGAAGCAAAACAGCTCCCCTATTCACATATGATCTTCCTTCAGTTCACTTAGGATCTCATAAGACCGCAGCCGCTCTTCATGGTTGTAAATATGCGATACAAACATCAACTCATCGACCTGTGTATCATCCAAAAATTCTTCCATTTTCTCTTTGATTGTCTGTTTTGAACCGATAAAAGCATATTCAAGCTGACGCAATGCCGCTTCTTTTTCAAACGGAGTCCAAATCCCGTTCATGCTATCGACAGGCGGCTGCAGCGTCTGCGATTTTCCACGGATAACGCCGAGGAAAAACTGGTACAGGCTTGTTGCGATCCTTTCTGCTTCTGCATCTGTGTCAGCTGCTACGCCATTCACACACGCAATCACATATGGCTTTTGCAAATACTTGGACGGTTTGAAGTTCTCCCGATAAAGGTATAAAGCATCAAACAATTGCGCTGGTGCAAAATGGCTTGCAAACGAAAACGGCAGGCCGAGCCTGGCAGCAAGTGTGGCACTGTATGTACTTGACCCAAGAAGCCAAACCGGAACATCCACCCCTTCTGCCACGACGGCCCGTGCATACGTCCTGCGTTCTTTATCCGAGAGAAAATAGTTCATCAGTTCTTGGACATTATCCGGAAAATCCATTTCCCCGCCCCTTAAATTCCTTCTGAGCGCCGCAGCTGTCAATTGGTCTGTACCCGGCGCACGGCCAAGGCCGAGATCAATTCTGCCTGGATAGATGGAACCCAGTGTTCCAAACTGCTCAGCCACGACAAGCGGTGCATGATTTGGAAGCATCACACCGCCAGACCCGACACGGATGGTTTTCGTCCCTGCCGCTATATACCCGACTAAAACAGCCGTTGCAGAGCTGGCTACTCCCACCATATTATGGTGCTCCGCGAGCCAGTATCGTTTGTAGCCCCAATTTTCAACATGCTGTGCGAGGCTTAGGCTATTTTTAAACGAATCTGCCGGTGTCTTTCCAGATAAAACGGGGATCAAATCTAAAACCGAAAATGCAACGTCATTCAACTTTTTTTGACTACCCATTGTCCGCTTCCTTTCCTTCTACTCGTGAAGATAGATCTATTGTAAAATAACAGATTCCCAAAACAAAATGATTTGCCTAACCTGTCCGGTGTATCCCAATGATGAGAACGTTCGTTTATGATACTGAAATTAAGGGAAAATGCAATGAAAAACAGTGCTCGTATGATCGGACCCATGGGCGTTGGGTGTTTCGGGTACAAGCTTCCCAATAGAAGCAGCAGAAAGAGCATTGGTATCCAAACTTCATGAAGTTGGCGAAATGGAAAATAGACTGCTTGTTGAAGCAGTATGCATAACTGGATCAATCGTTGGAAAGCCCCGTAAAAGTGAACAATCGAGAGAAAACCGGACCTTTTAAAGGAGGGGGTTAGCGATGCAAATTGGCATGGACTTATTAAAATTGATTATGGGCTTTCTTGCGCTCATTTTTTGTCTAAAATGTACCGGCGCCAAAAGCATTTCAAACCTTACGCCAATCGACTTCATCTGGAGCATAATGCTGTCTGAAATCGTCGGCAACGGCCTTTATGACCCAAGTGTAAAATGGTACTACATTCTTGTGATGCTTTCTGTTTAGGTCATCATTAAAATCATTTTTGACATCCTCATTTATCGCTATGATAAACTGGAAAAATTCCTTATCGGGGATAAAACGGTGATTATCGATAAAGGAAAAATTAACAAAGTCGTACTGAAAAAAAATAAAATTGATATGAATCAACTGTCGGAGTTATTGAGAAAGCAGGGCGTATTTTTGCTTGATGAAATTGACCAGGCCTATCTTGAAAAAGATGGGACGATTACGGTAAAAAAAAGAAAAAACAACCCTAGTAAATAGTAGGCTGCCCAGTTCTGTTCTCATTATAAAAGGAAAATCTAAGATAGTATTTCCAAACCTTTCTTATTAGATCAATTCCCTTTTTGTACAAGTTAAACAACTATAGATACTCACAAGTGTACGCTTTCAAGCAGCCACTTAAATTGGCCTCGGCTTCAATAATATAATTGCAATAAAAAAACGCTTCTCTTTATCTTGAGAAGCGTTCCATTTGGCATCAGCTTTCAATGTGATGCTATTATACCGGTGGTCGGGGTCGAACCGACACTCCCGAAGGAACACGATTTTGAGTCGTGCGCGTCTGCCAATTCCGCCACACCGGCATGATATGATGGAGGCGGCAACCGGAATCGAACCGGTGATAAAGGTTTTGCAGACCTCTGCCTTACCTCTTGGCTATGCCGCCATCAATGGAGCGGAAGACGGGATTCGAACCCGCGACCCCCACCTTGGCAAGGTGATGTTCTACCACTGAACTACTTCCGCATACTGGGCCAGCTGGATTCGAACCAGCGCATGACGGAGTCAAAGTCCGTTGCCTTACCGCTTGGCTATGGCCCAATAAATATGGGGCGGATGGTGGGAATCGAACCCACGAATGCCGGAGCCACAATCCGGTGCGTTAACCACTTCGCCACAACCGCCATCATAATGGCAGGGGCAGTAGGAATCGAACCCACACTGGAGGTTTTGGAGACCTCTGTTCTACCTTTAAACTATGCCCCTTTAAAAAATGGAGGGGGACGGATTCGAACCGCCGAACCCTGAGGGAGCGGATTTACAGTCCGCCGCGTTTAGCCACTTCGCTACCCCTCCATATTGCGTGGTGCCGGCCAGAGGACTTGAACCCCCAACCTACTGATTACAAGTCAGTTGCTCTACCAATTGAGCTAGACCGGCCAAATGGTGGCTCGGGACGGAATCGAACCGCCGACACAAGGATTTTCAGTCCTTTGCTCTACCGACTGAGCTACCGAGCCACAATTATGTAAAATGGATGGCGGTCCCGACGGGAATCGAACCCGCGATCTCCTGCGTGACAGGCAGGCGTGATAACCGCTACACTACGGGACCTTTATATGTAAATTGCGGGGGCAGGATTTGAACCTGCGACCTTCGGGTTATGAGCCCGACGAGCTACCAGACTGCTCCACCCCGCGATGATAAAATGGTGGAGGATGACGGGATCGAACCGCCGACCCTCTGCTTGTAAGGCAGACGCTCTCCCAGCTGAGCTAATCCTCCAGTTATAATGATGACCCGTACGGGATTCGAACCCGTGTTACCGCCGTGAAAGGGCGGTGTCTTAACCGCTTGACCAACGGGCCATATGGATCATGACGGAGAGCAAGGGATTCGAACCCTTGAGACAGCTTTTAGCCGCCTACACGATTTCCAATCGTGCTCCTTCGGCCTCTCGGACAGCTCTCCATGATGGCTCCGCAGGTAGGATTCGAACCTACGACCGATCGGTTAACAGCCGATTGCTCTACCACTGAGCTACTGCGGAATACAAGCCCGGCAGCGTCCTACTCTCGCAGGGGGAAACCCCCAACTACCATCGGCGCTGGAAAGCTTAACTTCCGTGTTCGGGATGGGAACGGGTGTGACCTTTCCGCCATCGCCACCGGACCTTAATGACAAAAATCATTATAACAAAGTTTTCATTTCTTATCAACAGGAATTATGTGATTCCCTGAAAACCGGATGGGAGAAAAAACTGTAAACGGAGAATGCGTTTTTACTTCTAACTTTGAGAATTGTCTAGCTCCAGCGCACCTTTTTCAAGGCGGCCTTCACTTTTCTATTTGGTTAAGTCCTCGATCGATTAGTATCCGTCAGCTCCACGCGTCGCCGCGCTTCCACCCCGGACCTATCAACCTGATCATCTTTCAGGGATCTTACCAGTATAAACTGTGGGAAATCTCATCTTGAGGGGGGCTTCATGCTTAGATGCTTTCAGCACTTATCCCTTCCGCACATAGCTACCCAGCGATGCCTTTGGCAAGACAACTGGTACACCAGCGGTGCGTCCATCCCGGTCCTCTCGTACTAAGGACAGCTCCTCTCAAATTTCCTGCGCCCGCGACGGATAGGGACCGAACTGTCTCACGACGTTCTGAACCCAGCTCGCGTACCGCTTTAATGGGCGAACAGCCCAACCCTTGGGACCGACTACAGCCCCAGGATGCGATGAGCCGACATCGAGGTGCCAAACCTCCCCGTCGATGTGGACTCTTGGGGGAGATCAGCCTGTTATCCCCAGGGTAGCTTTTATCCGTTGAGCGATGGCCCTTCCATGCGGAACCACCGGATCACTAAGCCCGACTTTCGTCCCTGCTCGACTTGTAAGTCTCGCAGTCAAGCTCCCTTATGCCTTTACACTCTGCGAATGATTTCCAACCATTCTGAGGGAACCTTTGGGCGCCTCCGTTACCTTTTAGGAGGCGACCGCCCCAGTCAAACTGCCTGCCTGACACTGTCTCCCACCCCGGTAAGGGGTGCGGGTTAGAATTTCAATACAGCCAGGGTAGTATCCCACCGATGCCTCCGCCGAAGCTGGCGCTCCGGTTTCCAAGGCTCCTACCTATCCTGTACAAGCTGTACCGAAATTCAATATCAGGCTGCAGTAAAGCTCCATGGGGTCTTTCCGTCCTGTCGCGGGTAACCTGCATCTTCACAGGTACTATAATTTCACCGAGTCTCTCGTTGAGACAGTGCCCAGATCGTTACACCTTTCGTGCGGGTCAGAACTTACCTGACAAGGAATTTCGCTACCTTAGGACCGTTATAGTTACGGCCGCCGTTTACTGGGGCTTCAGTTCAGAGCTTCGCCTTACGGCTAACCCCTCTCCTTAACCTTCCAGCACCGGGCAGGTGTCAGCCCCTATACTTCGCCTTGCGGCTTCGCAGAGACCTGTGTTTTTGCTAAACAGTCGCCTGGGCCTATTCACTGCGGCTTCCCGGGGCATACACCCCAAAAAGCACCCCTTCTCCCGAAGTTACGGGGTCATTTTGCCGAGTTCCTTAACGAGAGTTCTCTCGCTCACCTTAGGATTCTCTCCTCGCCTACCTGTGTCGGTTTGCGGTACGGGCGCCTTTCACCTCACTAGAGGCTTTTCTTGGCAGTGTGGAATCAGGAACTTCGGTACTAAAATTTCCCTCGCCATCACAGCTCCGCCTTGGCGCGAAGGATTTGCCTCCGCACCGGCCTAACTGCTTGGACGCGATCAACCAGTGTCGCGCTTGCCCTATCCTCCTGCGTCCCCCCATCGTTCAAACGGTGAAGAGGCGGTACAGGAATATCAACCTGTTGTCCATCGCCTACGCCTTTCGGCCTCGGCTTAGGCCCCGACTAACCCTGAGCGGACGAGCCTTCCTCAGGAAACCTTAGGCATTCGGTGGAAGGGATTCTCACCCTTCTTTCGCTACTCATACCGGCATTCTCACTTCTAAGCACTCCACCGGTCCTTCCGGTCCGGCTTCAACGCCCTTAGAACGCTCTCCTACCACGGACACCAAATGGTGTCCATCCGCAGCTTCGGTGATACGTTTAGCCCCGGTACATTTTCGGCGCAGCGTCACTCGACCAGTGAGCTATTACGCACTCTTTGAATGATGGCTGCTTCTAAGCCAACATCCTGGTTGTCTAAGCAACGCCACATCCTTTTCCACTTAACGTATACTTTGGGACCTTAGCTGGCGGTCTGGGCTGTTTCCCTTTCGACCATGGATCTTATCACTCACAGTCTGACTCCCAAGCATAAGTTTTTGGCATTCGGAGTTTGTCTGAATTCGGTAACCCGATGAGGGCCCCTCGTCCAAACAGTGCTCTACCTCCAAAACTCTTCGCTTGAGGCTAGCCCTAAAGCTATTTCGGAGAGAACCAGCTATCTCCAAGTTCGATTGGAATTTCTCCGCTACCCACACCTCATCCCCGCACTTTTCAACGTGCGTGGGTTCGGGCCTCCAGCAAGTGTTACCTTGCCTTCACCCTGGACATGGGTAGATCACCTGGTTTCGGGTCTGCGGCCTCATACTCTTTCGCCCTGTTCAGACTCGCTTTCGCTGCGGCTCCGCTTCTTCAGCTTAACCTTGCATGAGACCGTAACTCGCCGGTTCATTCTACAAAAGGCACGCCATCACCCGTTAACGGGCTCTGACTACTTGTAGGCACACGGTTTCAGGATCTCTTTCACTCCCCTCCCGGGGTGCTTTTCACCTTTCCCTCACGGTACTAGTTCACTATCGGTCACTAGGGAGTATTTAGCCTTGGGAGATGGTCCTCCCGGATTCCGGCGGGATTCCTCGTGTCCCGCCGTACTCAGGATCCACTCGGGAGAGAACGAAGTGTCAGTTACAGGGCTTTTACCTTCTCCGGCAGGCCTTTCCAGGCCGCTTCACTTACCCCGTTCTTTTGTAACTCCCATATGAGTGTCCTACAACCCCGGAAGGCAAGCCTTCCGGTTTGGGCTGTTTCCTGTTCGCTCGCCGCTACTTGGGAAATCGCAATTGCTTTCTCTTCCTCCGGGTACTGAGATGTTTCAGTTCCCCGGGTGTGCCCTTCCTGCCCTATGGATTCAGGCAGGAATCCTGTCCGATTAAAGACAGGGGGTTTCCCCATTCGGAAATCTCCGGATCAAAGCTTACGTACAGCTCCCCGGAGCATATCGGTGTTTGTACCGTCCTTCATCGGCTCCTAGTGCCAAGGCATCCACCGTGCGCCCTTTCTAACTTAACCATAAAAAGGTTTAAATCCAAAAATAAGCGATTCTCGGTTTACTTGGTTTGTTTCTCCTATCCGGTTTTCAAAGAACACATACTGAAGGATTGAACCTTCAAAACTGAACAAAACGGAAACGTCAAACTTAATTGTGGAAAACGAAGTTTTCCTTTTCTGTCTAGCTCCGGGCGCTATCGGCTAGCGTATTTCTACGTCTTCTCCCTACGATAAGTCAACATCGATTCGCCTTTAAGGCTCATCGTGTTTCCTTTATCTCAGTCGAAGACTACGAAATCCGTACACCGATGAACGAGCGCCCTACGCTTTTCCCCTTAGAAAGGAGGTGATCCAGCCGCACCTTCCGATACGGCTACCTTGTTACGACTTCACCCCAATCATCTGTCCCACCTTCGGCGGCTGGCTCCATAAAGGTTACCTCACCGACTTCGGGTGTTACAAACTCTCGTGGTGTGACGGGCGGTGTGTACAAGGCCCGGGAACGTATTCACCGCGGCATGCTGATCCGCGATTACTAGCGATTCCGGCTTCATGCAGGCGGGTTGCAGCCTGCAATCCGAACTGGGAATGGTTTTCTGGGATTGGCTTAACCTCGCGGTCTCGCAGCCCTTTGTACCATCCATTGTAGCACGTGTGTAGCCCAGGTCATAAGGGGCATGATGATTTGACGTCATCCCCACCTTCCTCCGGTTTGTCACCGGCAGTCACCTTAGAGTGCCCAACTGAATGCTGGCAACTAAGGTCAAGGGTTGCGCTCGTTGCGGGACTTAACCCAACATCTCACGACACGAGCTGACGACAACCATGCACCACCTGTCACTCTGTCCCCCGAAGGGGAAGGCCCTGTCTCCAGGGAGGTCAGAGGATGTCAAGACCTGGTAAGGTTCTTCGCGTTGCTTCGAATTAAACCACATGCTCCACCGCTTGTGCGGGCCCCCGTCAATTCCTTTGAGTTTCAGCCTTGCGGCCGTACTCCCCAGGCGGAGTGCTTAATGCGTTAGCTGCAGCACTAAAGGGCGGAAACCCTCTAACACTTAGCACTCATCGTTTACGGCGTGGACTACCAGGGTATCTAATCCTGTTTGCTCCCCACGCTTTCGCGCCTCAGCGTCAGTTACAGACCAGAGAGCCGCCTTCGCCACTGGTGTTCCTCCACATCTCTACGCATTTCACCGCTACACGTGGAATTCCACTCTCCTCTTCTGCACTCAAGCCTCCCAGTTTCCAATGACCGCTTGCGGTTGAGCCGCAAGATTTCACATCAGACTTAAGAAGCCGCCTGCGCGCGCTTTACGCCCAATAATTCCGGACAACGCTTGCCACCTACGTATTACCGCGGCTGCTGGCACGTAGTTAGCCGTGGCTTTCTGGCCGGGTACCGTCAAGGCGCCGCCCTGTTCGAACGGCACTTGTTCTTCCCCGGCAACAGAGTTTTACGACCCGAAGGCCTTCTTCACTCACGCGGCGTTGCTCCGTCAGACTTTCGTCCATTGCGGAAGATTCCCTACTGCTGCCTCCCGTAGGAGTTTGGGCCGTGTCTCAGTCCCAATGTGGCCGATCACCCTCTCAGGTCGGCTACGCATCGTTGCCTTGGTGAGCCGTTACCCCACCAACTAGCTAATGCGCCGCGGGCCCATCTGTAAGTGACAGCCGAAGCCGTCTTTCCTTTTTCCTCCATGCGGAGGAAAAAACTATCCGGTATTAGCCCCGGTTTCCCGGCGTTATCCCGATCTTACAGGCAGGTTGCCCACGTGTTACTCACCCGTCCGCCGCTAACCTTTTAAAAGCAAGCTTTTAAAAGGTCCGCACGACTTGCATGTATTAGGCACGCCGCCAGCGTTCGTCCTGAGCCAGGATCAAACTCTCAGTAAAGATGTTTGATAAAAGCTCAAAAAGAATTTGACGTTTCGTTTTGTCCAGTTTTCAAGGAACAATCCGTTTTGACAGTGACTAAATTATTATACCATCATAACGAAGTCTTTGTCAATAACTTTTTTCGTCTTTCGTCGTTGCTCTTTCATGTTCATCAGCGACGTATATAACTATACCAAGTTATTTATTATGCGTCAATACTAAATTTGATATTTTTTTATTGTTTTTTTGGAATCCGGTACCGTCTATGGAAGATTTCAGGCCCCTTTGTCGGCACTGTAATTTCCTCGATCATATTTTTTTCAATTAAAAATTCAAGCAGAACAGGCAAGTCAATACTGTACGATTGAAGGCCTGGATGGAAAAGCAGTTCGTCAATTGTCCATTCTTCCCGTTCTTCCATCAGTTCCAGTAAATGCTGCGCGCCAAACGATGTCTTCGAATAAATGTGGAATTCACTCGCAAGAAAGAGCAGTTCAAGGCGCTTTTCCAGCGACTCTTCACTTGTTACCAGTTCTTCGTACAACTTGAAGATTTGCAGATCAATTTGCTTTACCTGGTTCCAGACGGTTATTTCCGGGTGAAAGCCGTTTTCGATCACCGCGAGTCTGGCGAGATGGTGCAAGGCGTGAATGATGTGATTATAGGCATCGAGGTACTGGCGCTGTTTGAAGAAGTCTTTCCCGTTTAAATACCGACGGATCAATTTGGCAAATTCCGTGCCGATTTTGACCTTTCGTTCATGAAACGGAAAATCCCTTACTTCATCTTTTAAACGTGCCATGTACTCATTCCGGTCAAATAAGATCAGCCCTTCTGTAATCCATTCAAATATATTGCTGTTTGTCCCGTACAGCATCCACTCTTTCAACTGGTTCTCTGCCACGACATATAAGGCGGCTTTTTTGTCTTCATAGCGGTAATGCTTGACGTAGAGCGGCTGGTCCTGCTCTTTGACAATGATGAAGAGAATGGCGTCGAACAAATTGGTTGCGGCATCTTCATCCGGCTTTTTTTCAATATACAGGACAGAAAGGGTATTTGGAAGGCTTGCCCTTTCCTGGTAAATCGGCCTTAAAATGTCTCTCATGCGTCATTCCTCCATCATGCTTTCTATGAACGTATTTCTGCAAATCCCGGGAAATCCCCTGCAAATTTTCGAAACAAATTTCAGTATATTGCATTCCTTCCTTTTTCGCCAGTTATGTTATATTAAAAGAAAGGGGGAATGGTATTGGCAAAGTATTCAAGCAAAATCAATAAAATTCGGACATTTGCCTTAAGCTTGATTTTTTCCGGATTTATCGTCATGTATATCGGGCTGTTTTTCCGGGCGCATCCGGTTGTTGTAACCCTTTTTATGCTGTTCGGCCTGTTCTTTATTTTATTGAGCACAGTGGTTTATTTCTGGATCGGCATGCTCTCGACGAAAGCGGTGCAGGTTGTATGCCCGGGCTGCGGCAAGCCGACAAAAATGCTGGGCCGGGTAGATATTTGCATGCATTGCAACGAGCCGCTGACACTGGATCCTGAGCTTGAGGGAAAAGCGTTTGACGAATCATATAATCGTAAGCGATTGCAGAAGTGACAGGCGGGGTGGAGATGAAAAAGCCTAGGTTGCCGGAGTCAGGCAAGCCCCGCCCAATTTGAAGAAACCCGCATCCGGTTTTCGCCGGATGCGGGCCGTCTTCGCCTTCGTTCAGCCTTCTGTCTTTTCCAGTTCCTCTGCCAAATTGGCGCGGGAAAGGTTCGCATTTAAAAAAGCGTCTGTTTCCGGAAGTTCCAGATGCATATGCGTTTTTTTGCTGATCCGGATCGTCCCGTAGTCAAGCACATAGTCAAAGACATGGCCGCCGCCGGTGCGTTTGTCGTCAATAAAATGGAGGTGGAAGCCGGCGACCGCGATTCCTTGTGCAAACATCGGCGTCCAAAAACCAGCAAGCGTTCCTTTTGTATTTTCAAACGAGTAAACCGGCTGGGATTTGACCGCTTCCGTCATGGGAACCGGTTTTTCCTGGTAGGAGACGGTTCTTGTGTTCATTTTTTTAAAAACACCGTCCACACGAATGGCATAAAATAAATTTTCGCTGCGGACGAGATCTTTGATCAAGTCTTCCAGTTCGGGTTTTGCTAGAGGACCTTCAGCTGTATAGGTGATATCCTCCGAAAAATGTGCAAGCGAGCAAAACGGTGACTTGTCTTCAGGCTGTACACGTTTTGCCGTCCCGTCCTTCAGCTGATAGAACGCATTGTCAAAGGCAATCAATTCCCCGTCCAAATGGTTGAAAGTGCCGATGCCGAAATCGCCGAACTTTTTTAATTCAGCAAACGTCTTGTCGCTTTCGTATACGCCGTCAAGAAGCGATGTCATCGTGGACAATTGGTATACTTCATCGGTCCGGCTTGTTAAAATTTGCTCTGTATTTTGATTTTCTGCAGCAGTACGCATGGTAAACCCCTTCTTTCTATCGTATCCTGAAAAATTTGTGCCGACTGAGTCCAAGTTATAGCAGCTGCCCGCCGCTAGTAAGTGATTATACCAATTGGTTAGGCAGCAGTTTTTTCGCCAGTTCCAGGTTGTCGCTATAATCAACCGGGACATCGACCACGACCGGGCCTTCTGAGTCCAGCGCTTCCTTCAGTACAGAAACCAGCTCATCAGGTGCATTCACCCGCAAGCCTTTTGCGCCGTAACTTTCCGCGTGTTTTACAATATCAACGGGGCCGAAGTCCGCTCCCGATGTGCGCCCGTATTTCATTTGCTGCTGGAACGCTACCATGTCGTACGTGCCGTCGCGCCAGACGATATGCACAAGCGGCGATTTTAAACGGACGGCCGTTTCAAGTTCCATGGCGGAGAACAGGAAGCCGCCGTCTCCGGAGATCGATATTACTTTTTCATCCGGATTGACAAGCGTTGCGGCAATCGCCCACGGAAGCGCAACCCCGAGCGTCTGCATGCCATTTGAAAACAACAGGCGGTTCGGTTCATATACCCTGAAATGGCGCGCCATCCAAATATAATGGGAACCGACATCGCATGTCACGGTCACATGGTCATCAATCAACGAACGCAAATCGTGAATGAACCGGAGCGGATGCACAAGATTTTTATCCGCCTTTTCCGATGGTTCGTCGCGCAAATTCAGCTGGTTGCGGAGATGTTCCAAAAGTTCCATGGACTTACTGCTCATATTTAAACGGGCCAGCTGTTCTTTGATGCTGTCAACGCTCGCTGAAATGTCACCGACAAGTTCGATTTCCGGCTGATAATCATGATCGATATCGGCGCGGATTTCATCGAGATGGATGATTTTTCTTTCCCCTTCGCTGTTCCAAAACTTCGGATCGTACTCAACAGAATCGTAACCGATCGCAAGCACCACATCCGCATGCTCAAGCAAAATATCGCCCGGCTGGTTGCGGAACAAGCCGATGCGGCCGAAGAAACGGTCTTCCAAATCTCTTGAAATCAAGCCTGCCGCCTGGAATGTTTCAACAACCGGCAATGCGATTTTTTTCAGGAGGGACCGGACCGCATTCACGACTTTCGGGCGGCTCGCACGCATCCCGACCAGAATGACCGGCAATTTGGCATGCTGGATCGCTTTTACAGCTTCTTTAATCGCTTCTTCATTTGCTTTCCCGAGTTCCGGGCTTTCAAGCGGACCCAAAGCTTTGACAGACGCCGGCTCCATCAGCACATCCTGCGGAAAGCTGATAAAAGCTGCCCCTGCCTGTGCCGAAGCGGCAGAACGAAATGCATTTGTCATCACTTCCGGCACTGTATCCGGATGAACCACTTCCGCTGCGTATTTTGTAATCGGCTGAAACAGGGATACATTGTCCATCGACTGGTGCGTTTTTTTCAGCCTGTCTGCGCGTGGCACGTTTCCTGCGATTGCAACGACAGGATCGCACTCCGTATTCGCAGTAGCAAGCCCGGTGGCAAGGTTGGAAGCCCCCGGCCCGCTCGTTACCAGGCAGACACCCGGTTTTCCTGTTAAACGCCCGATAGCAGCGGCCATAAAAGCGGCATTTTGTTCGTGGCGGCATACAATCAATTCCGGGCCGCGTTCTTTCAGTACATCAAATACGGCATCGATTTTTGCGCCCGGAATGCCGAAAACGTACGGCACTTCCTGTTTTTCAAGGCAATCGACAACCAGGTCTGCAGCTGTTTTTTTCGTCGTATTGGTTGGATTTGAATTCTTTTTTTCCACAGTTCCCACTCCCAAGGACAGCCCTATTTTGAACTTTCCCCCGTTTATTACAGGGGAAAACGTTCATCTATAGGCTGAGCGAACTTGTTTCTATCTATACTTTACACCACACGAGGAAATGTTTAAAATATATTATTGTGCTATAAATAATATATAATAAATATTAATCCCAATGAGGGAGGAGGAAATACAGATGGAACTGCGCCATCTTCATTATTTTTTAACGGTCGCGGAAGAACTACATTTCGGAAAAGCAGCAGAGCGGCTGCAAATGACCCAGCCACCGCTTTCCCAGCAAATCCGGCAGCTGGAAGAAGAAATCGGGGTGGACCTTTTTATCCGCAATAAACGTCATGTTGAACTGACGATCCCGGGAAAAGTTTTTTTAAAAGAGGCCAAGCAGGTCCTTGAGCAGCTGGACAGGGCAGTGGAAAATGCACAGCGGGCTGAGCGGGGGGAATTCGGGAATGTGGTAGTCGGCTTTGTCGGTTCGGCGACTTATGACATTTTGCCGGCTATCGTCCGGGAATTCCGGCTGAAATATCCGAAAACGGCCGTTTCCCTTCATGAGTTGTCAACCCCGGACCAGATTCGGGCGCTGCATCGGAAAGAAATCGATGTCGGCCTGCTGCATCCGCCGATTCATGATCCTTTAATTGAAACGGCTGAGATCCAGACAGGTGCGGCTGCCCTTTCAATGCCGAAAAACCATCCGCTTGCCCAAAAGGAAAAAATCCGCATCGAGGATCTGGCGGACGTCCCGTTTGTCGTTGTGTCGCGTGATATTTGGCCGGGCCTTTATGATGAATTTCTGTCTCTTTTCAAGGACGCCGATTTCAGCCCGAAAATCGTCCAGGAAGCCACCGAGTACCAAATGGTCGTCGGCCTTGTGACAGCCGGAATTGGAATCGGGGTGCTACCACGGACAGCCGAAAAATTATTTAATCTCGATATTGTGTACAGGGAGATTGAAGGGCACCCGTTAAATGCCGTTTTGTCCATTGCGTACCGGAAGGAAGACCAAAACCCGGCCCTTGCCAATTTCTTAAACATCTCCGGCCGGGTGGCAGCAGAATTTTAATGGATTTTTGACCGATTGCATAAATACTAATGAAAAATCCGGCCTCCCAACGAAAGAAGAGCCGGATTTATTGCATAAAAGTGTATAAAGTTGCACCGCTAAAACTTTTTAAAAACCTTGCTTGCGGTTTATCAGGTCCCGGTTTAAAGCCGCAAAAAAAGAACCGGACGAACCATTTCGCCGGCATTTGCGCTTTATTTTGCTTCCAGGTAACTGTGCTTTTTCATACATTCCGGACAGGTACCGTAAATTTCCATACGGTGATGGCTTACTTTAAAACCGGTCACATGCGCGGCAAGCTGTTCCACTTCATCCAGGCCAGGATAGTGAAAGTCGACAATCTTTCCGCAGTCTTCACAAATAATATGGTAATGGTTGGATGTGACAAAATCAAAACGGCTTGAAGCATCGCCGTAGGTCAGTTCCTGCACCAATCCGATTTCCTTAAAAACGCGCAAGTTATTGTAAACGGTAGCCACACTCATATTCGGGAATTTTCCCTCAAGAGCCTTATATATTTCATCGGCGGTTGGATGTGACATGGATTCAATTAAGTATTCCAATATCGCATGACGTTGAGGGGTAATACGAACGCCCGACTGTTTCAAGGTTTCCAGTGCTTTATTCAACTGTTGCTCGGACACCGCCATGCACCTCTTTTCTAACAATTATCATTCTTAATTTATAATCTTTATAAAAAGTTTACAAAATAAACCCCTGTTTTGTCAAACAAATTAGCGAATCAATCCGCCGGTAATTTGCTTTTTCTGCGCTCTTTGGGGCTCAAAAAAGAAGGAAACCCGTTCATTAGGATGCCTTTTTTCAGTCGGGAGTATGTATAACCACACACCCTTGCTATTCCTCAAGCGGTTGGAGCGGGCGGTCTTTCACCCCAAGACAGTAATTGATATATCTTGCCGCAACGAACAGGAAATCGGACAGCCGGTTTAAAAACGACAGCACAAGCGGATTTACACCATTGACCGCAACACTTGCCCGCTCCGCCCTTCTTGCAACTGTGCGCGCCGCATGCATCGCCGCTGCTGCCGGATGCCCGCCCGGTAAAATAAAGGTTTTTAACGGTTCCAATTTTCCATCCCATTTGTCAATCAAAGCCTCAAGTTCATCGATATATGCCTGTTTCAATTTCCAGTGCACTTCTTTTCCCTCGGGCGTGGAAAGCTCCGCACCGGCATGGAACAGCATCGTCTGAACCCTGCTAAAACATTGTTCCATTTCTTCTTTTTCCGGAAATTGTTCGCCGTGCAAAAAACTGAGTGCAACGCCGATCGCCGAGTTCGTCTCATCCACTGTTCCGTATGCTTCAACGCGCGGATCGTTTTTCGCTGCTCTTATTCCGTAAACGAGCGATGTCGTCCCTTTATCCCCAGACCTTGTGTAAATTCTCATCATGTCCCCTCCGCATCAATTTGATGGATCAGCCGTATATAAACGCAGCCACGCTATTTTTTCACTCTGCCCTTTCCCGTAAAACCATATATTAGTTTTGTATCACGAATTCGTAAAAATTGCCATAAAAAAAGAAACCGAACAAGTCGGCTCAAAGATATCGTTATTTTTTTGAGGAGGTAATATACACTATGAACCCACGGCAAATCCGCGTGGACAAAAGCCGCCCCGACCGCAAAAATAGGCACCGGCCACATTTTAATCTTCCCTGGCAGACAACTGCCGGCATGTGGGAATCCTCCTGCCAGGCTATTTTCTTTCCGAGTCAAAAGCAGATCTTACGACAAACGCCGCCGGGATGGTATAGCCGATTAACGCTTCAATGATAATAAGAATCCGCGCAGCCCCGATCGGCACAATATCCCCGTACCCGACGGAGAACAGCGTGACAGCACTCAAATACATATAATCGAGCAGCGTGTGAAAATCATGCCCTTCCAACAGCTTTCCGTGATGGAGCGCAATTTGAAATCCCATCATATCGAGCAGTAAAAACAACAACCCGAACCCGATCATGATATTGGTGTAGGTAAAAGCAAGAAAAAGGAAACGTTCAAATGAAAGCTGCTTCGCGCGCCAGGACGTCGGATAAAACAAGGTGCGCAGGCTCATTACAATACAAAGGACAACCAATATGCCGAGAAAATAAAACATGCCCGATACCCCCGGCGCCTTTCAAGTTTGTCCTTTCATTGTATGCCTCCGCCGACCGGGTTATGACAGTCTTTACGGGAAGAAAATGGAAGGCTACAATAGAATGGTGAAATTGGCCAATGCCAATGAGGAGGGAACGATAAATGGATTTTTCAAAATCTGAAATCTTGTATAAAGAAGCACTTGAGCATATTGTCGGCGGCGTAAACAGCCCGTCCCGCTCGTACAAGGCGGTGGGCGGCGGCGCCCCGGTTGCCATGGAAAGGGGAAAAGGCGCGTATTTTTATGACGTGGACGGCAACCGCTACATCGATTATCTGGCGGCATACGGCCCGATCATTACCGGCTTTGCCCATCCGCATATTGCTGCTGCGATTAAAAAAGCAGCCGACAACGGCGTTTTGTTCGGCACGCCGACCCCATATGAAGTGCAATTCGCGAAAATGCTGAAAGAAGCAATCCCGTCCCTGGACAAAGTCCGCTTTGTCAACTCGGGAACAGAGGCGGTCATGACAACGATCCGCGTTGCCCGCGCCTACACGGGCCGCGACAAAATCATTAAATTCGAAGGCTGTTACCACGGCCATTCCGACCTCGTGCTTGTCGCCGCCGGTTCCGGCCCGTCGCAACTCGGCATGCCGGACTCGGCAGGGGTCACAAAGGCGATCGCAAACGAAGTCATCACCGTCCCTTATAATGATGTGGAACCTTTTAAACAGGCACTTGAAAAATGGGGCGATGAAGTGGCAGCCGTACTGGTTGAACCGATTGTCGGCAACTTTGGCATTGTGCCGCCGAAACCGGGATTTTTGGAAGCCATTAATGAACTGTCGCACAAAGCCGGCGCCCTTGTCATTTACGATGAAGTGATCACCGCTTTCCGCTTTATGTACGGCGGCGCGCAAAACATGCTCGGTGTTACCCCGGATTTAACCGCCATGGGCAAAATCATCGGCGGCGGACTGCCGATCGGGGCATACGGCGGCCGTAAAGACATTATGGAAGAAGTCGCCCCGCTCGGCCCTGCTTACCAGGCCGGAACCATGGCCGGAAACCCGGCTTCGATGCTTGCCGGAATCGCCTGCCTAGAAGTGCTCCAGGAAAAGGGCGTGTACGAAAACCTCGATCGTCTCGGTGCCATGCTTGAAAAAGGCATTTTGGAAGCAGCCGAAAAACACGGCGTCACCATTACCATTAACCGCGTAGTCGGCGCCTTTACCGTTTACTTTACGGGCGAAAAAGTCGAAAACTACAAGCAGGCTGAAGCATCCGATGGTGAGCTGTTCGGGAAATTTTTCAAACTGATGTTGAAGCAAGGCATTAACCTTGCCCCGTCAAAATATGAAGCCTGGTTCCTCACAACCGCGCATACGGAAGAAGATATCGCAGAAACAATTAAAGCCGTCGACTATGCTTTTTTACATTTAAAAGGATAATCCTTTAAAAAATACACTGTCCCATCTCTGGGACAGTGTATTTTTAACTAATGCCGTGATAGATATGGGGAAATTTTTATAACGCTTATTATCTTTAAACAGAAGTTTTACTTTGTTATAATTTAAAAGATATAAACTAATCATTTTTTTGGAAGGCGAGAACAATGGACTTAGTAATTTTTATATTAGCAATATGTATCATTGTATTTGGGATATCAGGATTTTGTTTTTGGATGGCTTATAGAAACTTAGTAAAACTATTAGAACAATGCAAAAAACCAAAATAACAGCCTCTCAGATGATGAGAGGCTGTTTTAAATCCCCCATGACCCGTAACTTTGTATGCGTTTTTAACCACGGCTGTTTAGGTCCCCATTTGTGACAGGCCTTATCCATTCCTAACGTGTAAGCATCTTTTAAACCTTATTCGCTCAGGTAATTCGCACTGCTTCCCAAAGCACTACATTAAAAATCGCCATCATTGTCTGTGCCGGTGTAGCAGCATTCCCGGCCTTCCCTTCTTAAATGATACCATTGGAACTTTATTCCTCATTTGATGATAATTGGGCTTTTTTGCTTTCAACCGTTTTTATGATTTTTTAACCGGGACAGGTACCTATTTAAAATTTGTGTATATGTTATAAAGAATATTGCGCAAGTTGTGAACAGCCAAAGAGAATATGGAATGAAGGGAAGTGTTTTTTCAATGATGAAAAATTTAAACAAACGCGTATGTTTCATGTTATTTAGTTTCATACTTGTTTTCGCCTTACTAGCAGCCTGTTCCAATCATGGAAAAAAAGAAAACAAAACTGCACAGACAGTGAAATCTGAAAATACAATTAAAATCGGCTATCAAAAAAACTGCCCGCTTTTGATTTTAAAAGCAAGCGGCACCTTGGAAAAAAGGCTGAAACCGCTCGGCGTAAAGGTGGAATGGTACGAATTCCAGTCCGGAACAGCGCTTCTCGAGTCCTTGAATTCCGGAAATATTGATTTTGGCAGGACGGGGGACTCGCCGCCGATTTTTGCACAAGCTTCCGGTTCCAATCTGAAATATGTCGGGGTCGGAAAATCAAAATACGAAGGTGCAGCCATCTTGGTGAAAAAGAATTCCACAATCCGTTCCGTGGCAGATCTGAAAGGAAAAAAAGTCGGGTTTGCAAAAGGAAGCAGTTCCCATTATTTTCTTGTCAAAGCACTCGAAAAAAACGGCCTTTCGTACAAGGATATCACGCCGGCTTACCTGCAACCGGGGGATGCCAGAGTCGCCTTTGAACAAGGCACAATCGATGCATGGGTCATATGGGATCCGTTTACCGCCGATGCCGAAGTAACAGGCCATGCACGGACACTTGTAACAGGAGAAGGATATACGACGGACCGCGATTATTTTCTCGCCACTCCGGCATATTTGAAAAAACATGAAAAAATCGTCCAAATCGTCCTCGATGAAGTAAAAAAATCGAGTGCCTGGGCAAATGAACACCCTGCCGAATTAACGGAATTACTTTCAAAAGCCCTCGGTATAGACCAAAAAGCGATCAAAATCGCAGTAGACAGAAGGGAATACGGCCTCGATCCGTTTACCCCGGCAATCATCCAAGAACAGCAACAGATCGCCGACAAATTTTACGAACTGAAATTGATCCCGAAAAAAGTGAATGTAAAAGACAATATTTACCATTTCAAAAAGGATGAAGGAAAGTGAAACATTTTACCGGCTTTTTCATCCAAAAACTGATTCCATGGGGCATCCCGGCCGTGATCATCATCATTTGGCAAATTTTTGCAAAAGAAGGCATCGTATCACCAAAAATTCTGCCGGCGCCTTCAGATGTCCTGATTGCGGCAGTGGAACTGGCAAAAAGCGGCGAGCTCGGGCATCATGTCTGGATCAGTCTGCTGCGGGCTGTGACCGGTTTTCTGATTGGCGGAAGCATCGGCTTTATCCTTGGTTTGGTGAACGGGCTGTTCCGCACAAGCGAATTATTGCTCGATACTTCTGTCCAAATGCTCCGTACCATTCCGCATCTGGCGTTAATTCCGCTTGTCATTTTGTGGTTTGGGATCGGGGAAGAAGCGAAAATATTCCTCGTTGCCCTGGGGGTGTTATTTCCGGTATACCTCAACACTTTCCACGGCATCAAGTCCGTTGATAATGGATTAATTGAGATGGGGAAAATTTACGGATTAAAGGGCTGGCGGATGTTTGCCCATGTCATTTTCCCGGGCTCCCTTTCCTCCATTTTGGTTGGCATTCGGTTTTCATTGGGCGTGATGTGGATTACATTAATCGTGGCCGAAACCATCTCTTCCACATCCGGTATCGGATACATGGCGATGACGGCAAGGGAATTTATGCAAATGGATGTCATTCTTTTAAGCATTCTACTGTATGCCCTTTTCGGGAAATTGTCCGATGCTATCGCCCGCTTTTTTGAAAAAAGATGCCTGAAATGGCATACCAGTTACCAGGAACAATCTTGAAATCGGAGGGACAAATATGGAGAGCTTCCTGCAATTCGACCATTTAGAAAAACGCTATGGAAACAGGGACGTTTTGAAAAATATTACATTATCGGTCAAGAGGGGGGAGTTTATCGCCATTGTCGGCAAAAGCGGCTGCGGAAAAAGCACGCTTTTGCGGCTCTTGTCCGGTTTGGAAAAGCCGAGCGGCGGGCGGATTCTGATCGACGGGAAACCGCTCGGAAATCTGAACAGTAAATCGTGCATGGTCTTTCAGGACGGGCGACTGTTGCCGTGGAAGCGGGTGATCGACAATGTTGTCCTCGGTCTGGATGGCGATCACAAAAAGGAAGCAATCGAAGTATTAAAACATGTCGGGCTTGAAAACTATACCGATGAGTGGCCGGGCAAATTATCCGGCGGACAGAAACAGCGGGTGGCGCTGGCACGCGCGCTTATGCATCAGCCGGAACTGCTGTTGCTGGACGAACCGCTCGGCGCCCTCGATGCATTGACCCGGCTGGAAATGCAAAATCTGATCGAAGAAATCCGCAGATTAAACAGTTTTACCGCCCTGCTTGTAACCCATGATGTGGAAGAAGCCGTGGCTTTAGCCGACAGGGTCGTCCTGCTGTCGGACGGCATCATTGCTGAAGATGTCCCGGTGAAACTGCCAAGGCCGCGGCAAAGAGACCGCGAATCTTTTGCCGCTCTCGTCAACAAAATCCGGAACCGGATTATGGGCGGCCCCGTGCAGGCACCGCCCAAACAAGCGAACAGTTTTTCAGACAGCCGTTCTGTTTATCCCCTGCCCGGCACCCACTAACCCGGGGAATGGCGCTTTATGACCCGCGCCACTCCCCGTCTGCTGCTGCGTTTTTAACAGCCTCATAAAAAGCCGTAATAGCTGTAACTGAACGGCCTGGAGAGTTCAGCATGCTAAACGGCTAAATCCCGGTTCGGCACGGCAACACAACATCAGGAGTGGCCGTGTTTTTCTGCAGAGACAAGCGCCGGCCTTCTCTCACGTTTCAGAAAACTGGCATAGGATATCTGAGCGTGCGAGAGAGGCATTTACTCCTTCTCTCCCGTTTCAAAAGAGGTCCCTCCCGGCCGCATGACGCAAACCGCGCCCGCCAGTAAAAAAGAACCGGCTTTAGCTGCACAGTCAGAATCCCCCTCCACATACGGGGGGTTTTCTCTAAAGTGTGCTTTTCATCGGTAGCGGGTGAGCTTTCTCATGCACTCCCCCGCACTTTCTTGAAAGACCGGCATGTGGCCGATTGTACAAGCATATAGTAAATTGTAAGGCATTCTCATTCAGTTGAGGGATGATTTTCTTGAAAAAGCAACATAGCCGGAATGTAAAAAAATTGTTGATGATTATGGCCGGGGCTGCCCTTCAAGGCTACTCAATGGGTGTATTCTTATTCCCAAATGCCATCCCATCAGGCGGGGCCGGGGGGCTTACAGTGCTCTTCCACCACTGGTTCCACGTCCCTCTTAGCATTGCACTTTGGATGCTGAACTCCTCCATGCTTGTATTCGCCGTGTACTTTTTAAGTGCTGCCAGTGCAATGGGTACGCTTCTCGGGATTACGGTTACATCTGTTTCGGTCAATCTTTCCGCATTTTTATGGGAAACACCATTCCATAACGAATGGCTTGACCTTGCCTTAGGCTCCGTATTGCTCGGCATCGGCATCGGCATTCTGCTCCGGCAAGGTGTTTCCAACGGCGGCATCGGCATTGTTGCCCTCATCATTTCCAAATACAGGAGCGTCAATCCGGCCACCCCACTTTTTATCATCAACGGGCTCATTTTTATTCTGACGGCGTATGTGATCGACTGGGAAATTGTCGTACAAGCCGTCATTTGCCAATATGTGTCAACCAGAATTGTCGGCTGGATTTATCAATTTTCCTTTCAAGCCATTTACTTAAAGCTTCCCTTTCTTCCGTTAGGCTGGCGAAAAAAATAAACGGGCCAGGATCGATGCCGGCAATTCATGCACAAACCACTCTTATCATCCCAATTGAAAAAATTACCAGCATCCGGATTCCATCCCGTTCTTGAAAAATCCGTTTACCTGCCGCCCACCGGTTCCAAAATGGTGTGCCGGCTTCTTTTCTTTTTTTCTTCCCCGCCGGATGAGCCTTTTTCAGTCTGCGGGCGGATCAATAATAACGACAGTAACCCGACTGCAAATGTAAAGCAGGCAATCGAGATAAACATCCCCGGCCGCGACCACGCCATCAGCCTCCCGAACACCGGCGGCCCGACAGCCACCCCGAGAAACCGGACAGATCCGTACAGTGACGTGACAAATCCCCGTTTTTCTTTTCCAACGGCATTCGTAATAAAGCTGTTGACACACGGCAAAATGAGACCGGTGCCGAGGCTCCCAATAGCAAGGACCGGAATAAACAGAAAAAGCCCTCTGAAAAACGTAAGAAGCGCGTAAGAAAGGGTCATCAGGCAGAAGCCCGTGACAATCAGTTTTTTCATCAAGCGCTGGTTTTTCCCGATTTTGCTGCCGGTAATATAAGATGTGGTACACATGACAAGCAGCGGAATCGCCAGAATCAGCCCTTTCATCACACCGTCAATTTTATAACTTTTTTCCAACACATTGGATAGGAAAAAAAGAATACCAAAAAGGGTAAACAAGCATGTCGCGCCTGCAAGATAAGCAGTGCATAGCCACCGCCCGTCGTCTTTAAACACACCGGCAAGTCCTTTTACATATTTCCCGAGCCCAGGTGGTTCTTTCTTTTTTGGTTTTTCTTTAATAAAGACCCATGTTAAAAAAATGGAGACAACGACCACTACCGGAAAAGCAAAAAACGTGCCGTACCATACGAGCAATGCGATCAGTGCCCCTAATATCGGAGACAGCACTTTTCCAAACCCGTTTGAGGCTTCCACAAGGCCGAGCACCCGGCTTTCTTTATCGCCTTTAAACAGATCCCCAGTGAGGGCCATGGCGATTGGTGCTGTACCGGCTGCCCCGATTCCCTGAAGCGTGCGGCCTGCCAGGATCCAGGCGAAAGCATGGGAAAACAAAGCGGCTGCGATTCCCGCCAGAATGCCGCCTGCCCCGTATAAAAACAATGCCGGCAAAATTACGGCTTTCCGGGAAAAGCGGTCGGAAAGATAGCCGAGCACCGGGATGAACACGGCCGCCACAATGGAGAAAACGGAGATCGTCAAGCTTGCCTGAAAGGAAGTCAAGTGAAGTTCAGACTGCATTTTCGGCAGGACAGGAATCAGCATCGAATTGCCAAGCGTCATAATTAATGGAATGGAGCCGATTGCTGCCACTGTCATTACAGAAGGTTGTTTGCTTGCCATAATATCCTCCCCGGATTTCAATTTTTGCTCTGTTAGATTATCCGGAAGCAAACATTTTATTCTTTTGCCCAAACGAATACTGCAGCCCATTACGGGAAGGATATGGTTACCTGTTACGCAAGGAGGAAAAAACGTGAAATTATTTATGGAATACATTTTGGAGGAAATCGAAAAGATCGGGGTGCAGCAAGGTTACAGGGTCTCTTTGTCGCAAAAGATAGACGAGCAGAATTATATTCGCGGTGTGATGCAATTTTTTGACAGCGGATTTGACATTTATTATGCTTTGATTTTCAGTTTCCCCGAAAGCCATCCGAAGCTGCAGTATACGTTCTGGGTGCTGAACCAAACCGGAAACCGGGCTGTGATCGAAAAAGACGGATCCGGGGAAAAGATGATGGAGACGGTCAAGGAAACGGCATTGAAAGAAATCCATGTCAACCTGATGGAAGGCGGCGAAATCCGGCATCTGCTTAAAGAAATAAAGCAAACGATCGGCACTTGCCCGCAATAAAAAGGGGTGCTGCTTAAAGGGTTTGAAAAACAGGGAGCTGCCGGGTTCCTCCCTCATTACGCTGCCAGTGGATGCAACAGGTTCCGGCCTAAAGGCATAGGGGTTTACGGCCTTCATGACAAAACGGGGCTTTCGATTGCGGAGATCCCCCACGGCAAACCGAGATCCCTACTGTAACCCGGCATTACCATCCCCCAACAAGCCGGCCGGTTGCTCACTCCAGCCCTAATCCGCTTTCTTTTCACAAAGCTTACCCGTTGCTTTTAATCCCGTACAAAATGCAGCCAACCCCGGCCAGAATCCACAGCATTTTGGCAAACGAGATTTTATCGGAAATTCCGATCACCCCGATCGCCGTTGTCGTAATTAAAACAACAGGCCCGACAATAGCAAGAGAACTGTTGATGAGAAGCGCTTTTTCCACTTGATTGTATTTGAGCATCAAAATGGCCGCGGAAATTTCGATCATTCCTGAGATCAGCCTGAGCGCAGCCATACTAAGCACATACTTTTCAATCAGCCACAACATCGTTTCCCCTCTTCATACGCGCATTTTGGATTCATTTACCTCATGTATATTCCGTGCCGAGCAAAATTAGGACAAATTCTCCGGTCTTATCCCACGCACGTCTTCCGGCAAACATGTTATAATGACAAAATCAAAGGGTCTGCCGGTTTAAAAAAATTTTTGGACGGAAATAGTTTAGTGCAGCCTTTTGGAACATATCATGTAAATATCTTTGCAAGGAAGAAAGGAATTGCCAATATGAGGGTTGGAGCCCGCATTGTCAAAACAGGAATTGCCATTACGATTGCGTTGTTTATCGCGCAATTAT
Source organism: Weizmannia sp. WK01 (assembly GCF_025905465.1). Lineage (NCBI taxonomy): Bacteria > Bacillati > Bacillota > Bacilli > Caryophanales > Bacillaceae > Heyndrickxia > Weizmannia sp. WK01. The sequence goes on from NZ_CP109616.1 coordinate 2,811,054, forward strand.
TAAAAATGCCGTCCCCGGTGTTTGCCGGGATCGCTGCCACTTTTGCGATTAAACCTACGATATACCGGTCTTACCGGTCCATTATCGATCAGGTCCAGGGCAATCTGATCGGCGCTTTGCTCGCGGTCATTTTTGTCATGGCCTTTGGCAACCATTTTTTAGTCGTCGGTCTCGGGTCTGTGTTGATCATCATTTTAATGTTGAAACTGAAGCTCGATGATACGGTCGGCCTCGCGCTTGTAACCATGATTGTCATTATGGAAACGCCAAGTGACAATTTTCTGCAGACGGCCGGCATCCGCTTTGCGACATTGTTTATCGGGATTTTCAGCTCGTTTCTTGTGAATTTGATTTTCCTGCCGCCGAAATACGAGGCCCGGCTGTATGTCCGTCTCACCCATGTGACAGAAGAACTGCTCAAATTCATCCGGATTGCAGCGCGCCAGGAAGCCGATTACCAGCTTTTAAAAGAAGAACTTCCCGACATTAAAGAGCGGGTGTACAAAGTAGAGCAGCTGTACACTTTATTTAAAGAGGAAAAAATCTACGGGAAAAGCAACAGGATCGAGCGGCAGCGGAAAGTGGTGCTGTATAAAGAAATGGTGGCCATTTTGAATTTAAGCTATATTATTTTAAAACGGCTGCACCAGTACAAAGCGGATATTGCCGGGCTGCCAGAAACATTCCGGAGCATGCTGCAGGAACAAATGGAATACCTTGTGAACGAACATGAAAAATTGCTGCTCATGTTTCTCGGAAAAGTCAAAGCCCATGCGCAAAAATGCGATACGGCTGACAAACAGCGGAATGAGCTGATGGACATTTTTCTGCAGAACTTAAAAGATGAGACTTTCCGCGCTGATCTCCAGTCCTATCACGTGATGAACTTGCTGGCGCTGCTTGTGGATTACCAGGAAGAGCTTGAACATCTGGAAAAATTGATCACCGTGTCCCAAACCTATCACCACGAACAATCAGAACTCAATCTTGACGAATTGGAAGACCAATAGGGGACGGCAGGCCAGCCGTCCCCTATTGGATGCACGGCCCTGTTTTCATCCCGAGCCGGTGCGCCTTAGATTTTGCACTTTTAGTAAAGATTTTCCGCTTTTCGAAACGGCCGCTTTATTTGCTGCGCTTTTCACGCCGGGCTTATGGCCGGTTTTTAGTTGTTTTCTTTGCGGAAAAAAGTCTGGATATTGATTTTTGAGTTTTTTAAGCGGCCCATGATTTCATGGTAATGCTTTGCAACATAGGCGAAGTACAAAACATCAATCGTGAACAGTTGTGCAGCCAGGGATGTGGTTGCTGCGCTTCTCAGCAGGACCGCTTCCCCGCCATGGTGGATCAAAGGCGCATCCACGATACTGGCAAGCGTACTGTCCCGTTTTTGTGTGATGCCCACTGTAAAAAGCCCGTTCTGTTTGGCAATCTGCGTCAGCTTGATAGCTTCATTGGTTTCGCCTGAATTTGAAATCGCCACAAACATACAGTCTTTGGAGGCGTTGATCAAAGAAGAACCGAGCAGATGGTGATCCAGCGTGTGGACCACCGGCTTGCCAATTCTTGAAAACTTATGCGTGAAGTCTTCAGCTGCCACATGGGAGGCGCCAATTCCGTATACGTATATGGCCGGGCTTTTATCCACCATGGCCGTTATCTTTTCAATGCAGCTGGTCTCAAGAAGATTTGCGGTTTGTGTGATCGACTGATTAAACCGCAAAGCCAACTTATCAGCAATCATGGCAATATCTTCATTCGGTGTGATATCCGTATAAATTTCCCGATCCAGCCCCCCGGAGGCATCCGCATACAATCTGATTTTTAATTGTGAAAAGCCGGACAGCCCGATCGACCGGCAAAAACGCACAACGGTGGCCGGGCTGACACCTGCTTTTTTCGCAAGTTCGCTTGTATTGTCATTGACCGTTTCCACAGCATGGCTGAGAATATACTCGCCGAGCTTTTTTTCTGATTTTGACAGACTGGTTAATTTGGATTTAATTTGCAGAATAATATTCTCATCCAATTCCATCACTCACGATCTGCGTCGGTCTCCTTCATCGCATCTTTCGGAATACCGAAGAAATAAGTGGCAACGAAGCCCCCAATATAACCGGCTACCAACCCGGCGATATAACCGAGCCAGCGTCCGTGCGCAATCAACGGAATTAAATCAATCCCGCTTGTGCCGATTGCGATCGCGCCGATATTACCGATGCCCGCGATCACTGCCCCGCCGATGCCGCCGCCGATACACGCGGTAATAAATGGGCGCCCAAGCGGCAAAGTCACACCGTAAATTAACGGTTCGCCAATGCCCATAATGCCAACCGGCAATGCCCCTTTAATCAACTGCACGAGTTTTTTATTTTTCCGGCACCTGATCCACAAAGCAATCGCCGCGCCGACCTGCCCTGCGCCTGCCATTGCAAGGATCGGCAACAGCGGTGTCATCCCTGTCTTATTGATCATTTCAATATGGATCGGGGTGAGGATCTGGTGCAGGCCGAACATGACCATCGGCAGGAAGAAAAGCCCCAGTATAAATCCTGAAAAAGCGCCGCCGACTTTCAACACCCACGTGATCGAGCCAACAAGAGCGCCTGATACCGCGCCTGCAACCGGCATGACGATGAAAATAGTAAAAAGTCCGATAACTAATAATGCAATTGTTGGCGTCACAATGATATCCACAGCATTTGGAACAATTTTATGCAGCCTTTTTTCAACAAGCGCTAAAATCCATACTGCAAAAATAACACCGATGATCCCGCCTTGTAAAGGGGAAAGGGCATCTCCGTTAAAAATATTCGGAAGCGGATTTTTCGGATCCATGCCGGTTAACATCGTCACAGCCCCGATGACCCCGCCAAGGCCCGGTGTCGCCCCGAACTCATTTGCACTATTAATTCCGACATAAATGACCAAATAGAGATACAATCCGTTTTTAATAATGTTTAATGTCGTAATAACGGACACCCAGTTCTGGCTGAGGGCTGAGGAGTCCGCAGCCATGATATTTTGGAAAATGGCAGCAACCCCGCCGATAATCCCGGCGCCGACAAAAGCCGGAATAAGCGGTACAAATATATTGGAAATCGATTTTAAAGCCCTTTTGAAACCGTTGCTTTTATGTTTCGCCTTTTCCCTTGCCTTTACTTCGGCCGCTTTGGCTTCCGCCATTTCGCGGTTTGACCGCCCGGCATCTTTATGGCCTGCTGACTTCGGAAAATTTTCCCCAAGTTTTACACCGGCCTCGTGCACCATGAGGTTGGCGACTTTGTTGACAATGCCGGGGCCAAGCACGACCTGGAGCGTTTCATCCTCCACGACGCCGAGCACGCCGTCAACCGCTTTCAGGCCTTCGATATTGACTTTACTGTAATCCGCTATGGTAAGCCGGACTCTTGTCATGCAATGGATGATCTTTTCGACATTTCCCATGCCGCCGACATTTTCGTAAATTTCCCTTGCCAGTCGTTGTTCTTTCGTTTCGGTCATTTTTTTCATCCCCCGGTTTAAACGATTTTTCTAATAAAACCATTTGCCTGTGCCATTTTCTCCTCTGCCTCTTCCTTGGAAAGATGGGTTAACAACATGACAATAGCCAGCTTCACATTTTTGCCGGCTGCGTAAAAAGCCTGTTCAGCTGCTTCATAGCTGCATCCGGAAGCCTGCATAATAATCGATTTCGATCTCTCCACCAGTTTTACGTTTGTCGGTTTGACATCCACCATTAAATTTTCGTATACTTTTCCAATTCCAACCATTGCAGCAGTTGAAATCATATTCAATACAAGTTTCTGGGCGGTGCCCGCTTTTAGCCGGGTTGATCCCGTCAACACTTCAGGGCCGGTTTCCACTTCGATCGGAATATCGGCATGCCGGCTAATTTCAGCATTTTTGTTACAGGAAAGCGATGCCGCCACAGCACCGGCTTTTTTCGCGTAGTCCAGCGCGCCAATCACATACGGTGTTCTGCCGCTTGCCGCAATGCCGATGACTGTATCCTTTTCTGATAAATGGATGTGCTTTAAATCTTCTTCCCCCATCTCTTTCGAATCCTCCGCCCCTTCAACGGCAACGGTCATGGCCGCAGGGCCGCCTGCGATCAGCCCCTGCACCATGGACGGGTCCGCACTGAATGTCGGCACGCATTCGACAGCATCGAGAACGCCGAGCCGCCCGCTTGTGCCTGCTCCGCAATAGATCAAGCGTCCACCCTTGTTAAAAGAACGGATAACGGCTTTTACCACTTTTTCGATTTGTGCTAGTTCTTTCCCTACACGGATTGGAACCGTTTGGTCTTCCTCGTTCATCAATTGCAAAATTTCCTTTGTGGACAACGTATCGAGATTCATTGTCTTTTCGTTGCGCTGTTCTGTGGCGAGTTTTTCTAAGTCCATTCGTTTTCACCTTCATTGTCCGTCATTTTAAACCGTGTACCCGAACCAATAAAATCAAGGAGCGGCAAGTCGCGGCCGGCAATCTGCCCGATGACGTTTACTTTCGCATCGGCAGGCAGGTTCCGCTTTGTGATTTGCAATTCCCCTTTGTATCTTGCGTACAGGTTATTGTCGAGCGTAATGCTGCCTTTGTTGCGGGGAATGTTGTTTTCGGGCTCGATATCGTCCTTTTGGTTGCATGTTCTCGACTGCTCGCTGCGGATCGCGTCCCTTGCCACATCCATCCGGTTCCGGTGGTTTTTAAAAATATACGGGCGCCATTTCGGATCTGCAGCCGTTGCATGAAGCAGTATGGTATCATGGCAAAAAAATTCCCCGATCTGGCTGCGGGATTGCGGCGTTAACCCCGGATCCCCGATATAAGCATGGTCAACCGCATAATCCCTTAACAGCGAGCAGATGGCTGCCAGCGGATTTTGATGGCGGTGGATTTCTAATGTCGGCAGGGATTCGTATAAAGGAAATCGTAGCTTTCCATCGCCGGGCGCAAATGCCGTAATGCTGAATCCTTTGCTTTTCAGCCATTTGTTTTTTTCGTAAAACCAATTTTCATCCAGTCCGGTTCCGGGCCTCGGATAATAATTATGCCAGGCCTCAAGCCGTCTGAAATTAGCGCCGTGCTGTTTCAGCTGCTCATAATCCTGTTCCGTTAATGTGCTGGCGTTTAATCCGACCGTCATCGTGTTCGACAGGCGGGCAACCTGTTCCCAGCTGACACCGGCATCGATGCGCAGGCCATTGATACCGCTTTCAATAATGCGTGCAGGATCATCAATGGACAGTCCGATATGGTGGAGCACGTTTCCAGAGATGTCGATCATGACTTTCATCCCGTTCCGTTTTGCAGCCTCCAAGAGCGGAGCAAGCCTTTTCCGGTATTGGGACGGGTCATCTTCCGGTAGCTGTAAGGATGTAAATATCCCTTCCATTCCAATTGCTGCCATTCGGTGAATGCAGGCTTCCTTCTCTTCTGACCAGTCTTCATTCAAGTATATTGAAAATCCAAGCAATCATGCATCCCTCCTTTGATACTATTATATGCACTTTGAAACAATATTTCAACATATTTTTATTATTATATTTATAAAAGAAATTTTGTTTCATTTCCTGACAAAAAAACGGAGGCCCCGCGTTTTTAAACGGGATCTCCTCCATTTTTTGCCGACGAGCGAGCGCCCTCCGCTTTTCTTTGTCCAGCTCCGGCTCCTAGCGGCTAGCGGATTTTTACGTCTTCTCCTTTCGATAAGCGGGCATCGATTCGCCTATCGGCTCATCGTGTTTCCTTTATCTCGGTCGAAGACTACAAAATCCGTACGCCGCTGTACAGTCGCCTCCGCTTTTCTAATCATCCAGTTGTTGGATTTGGAATAGGTTGTAATAGAGCCCTTGTTTTGCCATTAATTGTTCGTGGGTGCCGGTTTCTTTGATCTCTCCGTTTTCAATTAAGACAATGCGGTCTGCGTGGGTAATGGTGGACAGCCTGTGGGCAACGATCAAGGTCGTCCTGTTGCGCGCCAGTTTTTCAATGGCTTCCTGAATCAAATGCTCGCTTTCTAAATCAAGCGCGGATGTCGCTTCGTCAAGAATGAGAATCGGCGGGTTTTTCAAAAATACACGCGCAATCGCAATCCGCTGCTTCTGCCCCCCAGACAATTTAACACCCCGCTCGCCCACCGTTGTTTCATATCCGTCGGCAAGATTCATAATAAACTCATGGGCGTTCGCTGCTTTTGCCGCCTGTACGACTTCCTCGTCCGTCGCCTGCGGATTGCCGAGCAAAATATTGGATTTCACCGACTCGCTAAACAAAATATTGTCCTGCAGCACCATCCCGATTTTATCGCGCAGGCTTCGCACTTTAAACGTGCGGATATCCTGGCCGTCCAGATAAACGGCCCCTTTTGTCACATCATAAAACCGGGGGATGAGGCTCACAAGGGAAGACTTACCTCCCCCGCTCATCCCGACAAAGGCAACCGTCTCCCCTGCCCTGATCTCAAGATTGATATTTTTCAGCACCGGCTCTTTTTCATCATCATACCGAAATTCGACACCATCAAACCGGATATTGCCGCGTACATTCCTGCACTCCACCGCGTCCGGCCGGTCATCAATATCATATTTTTCATCCAGCAGTTCAAACACCCGGTCCATTGAAGCGAACGCCTGCGTCAGCGTCGTGCCGGAATTGACGAGCCTTCTGAGCGGACTGTACAAATTATCAATATAAGCGATAAACGCCGCGAGCGTACCGACAGTAAGGCTGCCTTTAATCACGAGATAGCCGGATACAAAAATAATGAAAAGCGGCGCGATATCGGTAATGGTATTCACAACCGCAAACGATTTAGCTGTCCAGCTTGTGTGTGCCAATGCTTTTTCCAGAAAATTGTGGTTATGCTTGTCAAACTGCTTCTGCTCATGGTCTTCAATGGCAAAACTTTTAATAACAGCCATGCCTTGCACCCGCTCATGGAGATAGCCCTGCACCTCTGCGAGCGCTTGCGACCGTTTCCTCGTCAAAAAACGCAAATTGCCAAAAAAATATTTGACCGAAAAAATATAAAACGGAAAAACGGCGAGTGAAATTAAAGTCAGCCGGGCATCCATCATAAACATCATGACAATCGCAATCAGAACCGTTGTCATATCGAGCCAGACGTTCATCAGCCCCGTAATAACAAAATCTTTCGTCTGCTCGACATCATTCATCACCCGGGAAATGACTTCCCCTCCGCGCGTGTTGGCATAAAACCGGAAACTCAATTTTTGAAGATGGGTAAAAAAGCGGTCGCGGATATCATACAATATTTTACTTGCCGTCCACTGCGCAAAATATTGCCGGTAATATTCAACGGGTGGCCGGACGATAACAAAAATGGCAAGCATAAAAGACATCACCCAAACAAGCTTATGCAGCTTCTCGTCCGGTGAAAGCCCGTGGTTGCCGATAATATCATCGATCACATATTTAATCAAAAGCGGGATTAAAAGCGGGATCGTAAACTTGATGATCCCGATGATGATCGTCGCAACGATTTGAAACCAATACGGCTTTACAAATTTCATGTATCTTTTCACACTACCCATGCGATGAACCTCCTAAAGCAAACAAAACGTACCATTTATTTCCCTTATTTTTCAAATTTACGCATACAAAAAACCTGTTGGCGTTCAACAGGCGGTTTGCTTAACGCAAATAGGTCAGGTAGCGTTCGTACCAAATATCAATAAAATCGGGGCTGAACGGTCCCTTCCGCTGCCGGATCCAGTGAATGAGAATGTCCACGTTTCGCTTTAAAATATGGTCGATGACATCGGGATAGCCCATTTTTTTGCGATGGTATTCATATTCATCCTCATCCAGCAAAGTAAACGTCATATCCGGATAGACTTTGATGTCGAGATCATAATCAATATATTTTAACGCTTCACTGTCGTAAACAAACGGCGACCCCAAGTTACAATAGTAGTAGACGCCGTCTTCACGGATCATGCCGATAATATTGAACCAGTGGTCGGCATGAAAGTAGCAAATTGCAGGTTCTCTCGTAATCCATGTCCTGCCATCCGATTCGGTTACCAAAGTCCGGTCGTTTCCCCCGATCACTAGGCTTTTCGTGCCCTTCAAAACGGTTGTTTCTTCCCATATCCGGTGAATATGGCCGTTATGCTTATAGCTTTGAATTTGGATTTTATCACCTTCTGCCGGGATTCCCATCATCTCATGCCCACTTTCATGATTGTTTATATGTAAACCTGTGCCCACTACGTGCCGGAATAAAACTTATGTAATCAATCGATCTGTTTTCTATCTATTATAACGGTTTCTGAACGCGATTAAAACTAAACAATCCTATTTGAAATAGGATTGTTTATGTGCAAATTTTTGAACTGTGGTAAACTCGGATCAGTTCAACCGTCTGCGATTCAAAAACTTTTTCAATTTCCTGCAATTCTTTATTCATCCGGCCAATTTCATCAAGGATATCTTCCGCCATTGTTTCTTCCTGCAACTTCAATAGTTCGCTTTTCACTTCGTTGCATCTCTCCATTTCCGATTGCAAAAACAGCAGCCTATCCATCGTGTCCATTTGCTGTGCGACAAGCCGATTAAATTCTTCCATCAAAGTTTTTTACCCCCTAAAGGATGAATTGAACTTTTCATTTACACATATTCTCGATGGGAGGGCAAAATCCTTTGACTTCTTTTGTCGAACACCGCAGCCATAAAAAGAAAAAAGAGGCCCCCGTTCGGGAAACCTCTTTCTATCGGTTATTGCTGGCCGAATTGTCCAGCGTTTTGCGATTTTTTCGCTTCAGCTTTTTGGTTTTGTTTTCTTACTTCCTGTGCGTTCGTTTCGCTTGCAAATTCAGAACCGAAAGAACCTTGGCCGGAAGCAGACTTCGCGTTTTGCTTTCTTACTTCCTGCGCATTCGTTTCGCTGGCAAATTCAGAACCAAAATTTCCTTTGGCAGCCTTTTTGAAGTTGTTGTTGTTTGCCATCGTTATCACCTCCACGGGTATTAATGTAACCAGAGGTGCAACGATTTATCCTTATCATAAAAACTGGAAAATAAAGGAACTCAAGATTGGCGTACTCAACTTAAAAGAAGCGAGCGGCCGCCGTCCACGATTATCGTTTGGCCGCGGATCATAAATGCCTCATCCGAAATTAAAAAGCGTACGGCGTTCACCATATCCTCGACCTCGACCATTCTTCCTGCCGGCGTATGTTTCCGCGCGTCTTCCAGCAGTACTTCGCGGTTCGGGAAAGACTTGAGCGCATCCGTATTGAGGACCCCGCCCGAAACTGCATTCACGCAAATACTCGGCGCCAGCTCAACTGCCAAATAGCGGGTTAAAGCTTCAAGCGCTGCTTTCGACACACCGACCGCCGTATAATTTTCGATATAGCGGATCGAACCGAGCGAACTGAGGCTCACAATTTTCCCCCCGCCGTTTTCTTCCATGAGTTTAGCGGCTTCCTGTGCACAAAACAGGAGTGCCCTGCTGTTAATATTCATCGTCCAGTCCCAATGGCGATCTTCCAGCTCCATTGCTGGGCGTTCGACACCTGAAGCGGCATTATTGACAAGCACATCCAGCCTGCCGTATGTATCCCGGATTTGTGCGAACATTTCTTTTATTTTTTTCACGTCCCCGACATTTGCTTTAATCAGAAGCGCTTTTTGCCCCATTTTTTCAATTTCCGCGGCCACTTCTTCGGCTTTGGACCGGCTGCGCGCATAATTGATGACCAGATCATAGCCGTCCTTTGCAAGATCAAGCGCAATCGCCCGGCCCAGCCCCTTGCTTGACCCGGTTACAAGTGCCACCTTATTTGCCAATGATTCCACCTTCTCTGTTTTCTTATGATTTTTTGCAATGCTCTCCCTTTTTCAAAAAGCCGTCGTAACATTCCTGCTCTTTAACACCCGAGCCTAAAACGGCCGGAATGCGATATTTTTTACGCCTCAGTTTACAGAAACGGCGACTGTTCCTTGTTCCTGTATCCGCATCTCAGAACTGATTCAAATACCGCGGTCATGCGCACGCCTGCCTAAAAGCCCGGTTTACGGCGGCTGTCCCTTGTTCCGGAACCGGTTCAGATTGCGCGACGCTCCGCAAGCTTATCTTTGGAACCGGTTCAGCCTGTCATAAAATGATGTTAAAAATGTATAAAGGGCTTTTTCTGAAGCCGCCATTTCCCTTTTTTTCGGGATCATCACACCGACCGGGCGCATCAGTTCCATATCGCTGATTTCCGCTTTTACGATTTCTTCAGACAGATTAAATAATAGCGCAGGCTCAGGCAGAATTGCAACACCCGTTCCGCTTGCAACAAGGCCTTTAATCGTTTCCATGTCCTCGCCTTCAAATGCAATCGCAGGTTCAAAACCAGACTTCCGGCAGGCGGCGAAAAGAATTTCACGAATCGAAAAACCTTCCCGGAATGTAATGAAGCGTTCGTTTTTCAGCTGAGCGAGCCGGATCATTTTCTGCCCGGAAAGCGGGTGATCGCGGCGGAAAAGCAACATGAGTTTTTCCATATATAAAATTTCCCCGCTTACGGCAGGATGGTCATCCGGCACAGGAGAAGCAAGCGCCAGTTCAAGTTCGCCATTTTCAATCAACCGGATCAAATAGCTGGGCGTCCCTTGCACAAACTGGTACTCGAGGCCGGGATGTTTTTCGCGAAACTGTGCCAACAGGGAAGAAAACGTCTGGACCGATAACCCGGTTGAAAAACCGAGGCGGACCGTGCCGTTATCCGGATCGAGAAATTCATGCATTCTTTGCTTCGCTTTATCAATTTCGAGCACAACTTTTTCAGCGTGTTCCAAAAAAACTTTTCCGATCGGCGTCAGCCTGACATTTCTTCCTTCACGCCAAAAAAGGGAAACGCCAAGCTCAGCTTCCAAAAGAGAAATTTGCCGGCTGATGGCGGATTGGGCGACATGCAGCTCATCTGCAGCATGCGTCACATGCTCCCTTTTTGCGACTTCAATAAAATAAATCAGCTGTCTTAACTCCATCCGAATCACACCATTCTCAATTTGAGATTAATTTCATCTTAACTATATATTGTAAGAAAGAATCACAAGAGGGTAAAATTTAAAATAATCTTACTTTTCGGACTCGACCTGATGATGGAAGGAATGTGAAGCAATGAATAATCAACATTATGGACTTTACCGACCTGAATTTGAACATGATGCATGCGGCATCGGCTTTTACGCGGACATCAAGGGCCGCGCGTCTCATAAGATCATCACCACTGCTTTGGAAATGCTGAGAAGGCTGGACCACCGCGCCGGTAAAAATGCCGACGGGACAACGAGCGACGGCGCCGGTATTTCGATGCAAATCCCGCACGCGTTTTTTGAGGCCGTATGCTCCTTCACCCTTCCAAAAAAAGGGGAGTATGCAGTGGGAATGCTTTTTCTGCCGCATGATCCGGATGCTGCGGAGGAAATCCTGAATGAATTCCGCATCCAGGCTGCATCACTCGGCCTTTCAGTACCCGGTGTCCGTGAAGTTCCGGTAAACCCGGAAGTTCTTGGGCGCCAGGCGGAAGAATCGCGGCCGCACATCGTTCAGATTTTCGTTTCTTCTTCAAACGATAACACGGAAGAAGCAGTTTTTCAAAGAAAGATCTATATATTGCGGAAACTGGTTGAGAACAAATTCGGTTCCTCTTTTTATGCCGCCAGTTTTTCGAACCGGACAATTGTATATAAAGGCATGCTTTCGGCAGAACAGCTCCCTCTGTTCTACATTGATCTGCAAGACGAACGGTTTCAATCGGCCCTGGCGCTGATCCACTCGCGGTTCAGCACCAATACGTTCCCGAGCTGGGAGCGGGCCCACCCGAACCGGATGATCGCCCATAACGGGGAGATCAACACCATCAAAGGGAACGTCAACTGGTTCAATGCAAAAATCGAATTGTTTGCAAACGAACTGGGCCTTGACACATTGAAAAAAATCCAGCCTGTGATCAACGCAAACGGTTCGGATTCGGCGATTTTTGACAATGTCCTTGAATTTTTAACGACAAACGGCATCTCCCTTCCGCACGCGATCATGATGATGGTGCCGGAGCCATGGGAAGACAACGAAGACCTGCCGCCTTACTTAAAATCATTTTATGAATACCATAGCCAGATTATGGAACCGTGGGACGGACCGATGGCGCTCGAGTTTACGAACGGAAAGCAGATCGGGGCGGTGCTTGACAGAAACGGCTTGCGCCCGGCCCGTTACTACATTACCCATGATGATAAAATCATTTTTGCATCCGAAGTCGGCGTCGTCGATGTGGAACCGGAAAACGTCAAAGAACGGCGCCATTTAAAACCGGGTCAGCTTTTGTTCGTGGATCTTGAAAAAGGTGCCCTTATCCCAAGTGATGAACTAAAAGCACAGGTCAGCCTTGAAAAACCGTACGCCGAGCATCTCGAAGATTCAGTGATAGACCTGGAAGAAAGCCATTTTATCCCGGCTGCATCCAGTCTTGAAAAAAATGAATTGGCTTATCGGCAGACATTATTCGGCTACACTTATGAAGAATGCACAAAGTCCATCGTGCCAATGGCGCAGGAAAAGAATGAACCGATCGGGGCAATGGGCGTCGATACACCGATTGCAGTTTTATCGGAGCGCCCGCAGCTTTTGTTCCATTATTTCAAACAAAGCTTCTCGCAGGTCACGAACCCCCCGATTGATTCCATTCGCGAATCATACGTTATATCTACGGTTACCTGGCTCGGCCCGCAAGTATCGCTTGACGGTCATGACGATACCGCCCATAAAAAAATCCGGCTAGAACACCCGTTTTTAAGCACGGCCAAATTTAACGCCATTTTAAACCAGGGAATGAAAACCGCTTTTCTTCCCGCTTACCATTCGCCGGATGTCACCCTTGAAGAGGCGCTGGAACAATTGCTCAAGGAAGCGGACGAAAAAATCAGGGAAGGCGCGGAAATTTTAATCCTTTCCGACCGTGCGCAAGGGCATCGTGCCGTGCCGATTCCTTCCCTGCTTGCCGTATCAGCCCTGCACCAGCATATGATCCGCTTGGGCACAAGGCCGAAAGCAAGTATCGTGCTGGATTCCGGAGAACCGCGGGATTCACATCATATGGCCGCTCTTTTAGGTTACGGTGCCGATGCGGTACACCCGTATCTCGCGCTTGAAACGATTCAAAATTTAATCGATGAAGGGCATATTGATCTGCCGTATAAAAAAGCAAGTGAAAACTATTTAAGTACACTAAAGAAAAGCGTCGTCAAAATCATGTCGAAAGTCGGGATTACGACGATGCAAAGTTATCGCGGGGCGCAAACTTTTGAAGCGCTCGGCATTGCAGAAAGCGTCTGCGACCGCTATTTTACCGGTACCGTCTCGCAGCTTGGCGGGATCGGGCTCGCAGAAATCGGCCAAGAATCATTGAAACGTTATGAAAAAGCACAGGAGTTGCTTTTCCAGCACAACAAAGCGCTTGATCCGGGAAGCGAGCTGCAATGGCGGAAAGACGGCGAGTACCATTTGTTCAACCCGCAAATGATGTACACTTTGCAGCAGGCAGCCAGAACGAACAACAAGGAACTGTACCGCAAATTTTCGGAAACGTACCACCACGGGCCATACGCCACGATCCGGAGCTTGCTGGCAATTGAGAGCAACCGGAAACCTGTCCCGCTTGATGAAGTGGAACCGGTCGAATCGATTTGGAAAAGGTTTAAAACCGGCGCGATGTCGTACGGGGCATTAAGCAAAGAAGCGCACGAAGCACTCGCGATTGCGATGAACCGCATCGGCGGAAAAAGCAACAGCGGCGAGGGCGGCGAAGAAAAAGAACGTTACACGCCTGATGCAAACGGAGATTCAAGACGGAGCGCCATTAAACAGGTGGCATCCGGCCGTTTCGGTGTCACCAGCCTGTATTTAACAGATGCGGATGAAATCCAGATTAAAATGGCCCAAGGTGCGAAACCGGGCGAAGGCGGCCAGCTTCCAGGCTCGAAAGTTTATCCGTGGATTGCCGAAGTTCGTGGCTCCACTCCGGGCGTCGGTTTAATCTCGCCTCCTCCGCACCATGACATTTATTCGATTGAAGACCTGGCGCAGCTGATTTACGATTTGAAAAGCGCCAACCCGCGCGCCCGCATTTCGGTGAAACTGGTGGCAAAGTCAGGCGTCGGGACAATCGCGGCCGGTGTCGCAAAAGGCCTGGCCGACACGATATTAATCAGCGGCCATGACGGCGGCACCGGGGCGAGCCCGCAAACGAGCATCAAACATGCCGGCATGCCGTGGGAACTCGGCCTTGCGGAAACCCATCAGACGCTGACGTTGAACGGCTTGCGTAACCGTGTTGTCCTTGAAACAGACGGGAAACTGATGACCGGCCGGGATGTCGTCATCGCCGCCTGTCTCGGCGCCGAAGAATTCGGATTTTCCACTGCGCCACTTGTTGTGCTTGGCTGTATCATGATGCGTGCCTGTCATCTTGATACTTGCCCGGTCGGCGTGGCCACCCAAAATCCGAAGCTGCGCGCCAAATTCATGGGCAAACCGGAATATGTTGTTAACTATATGCGGTTCATCGCAGAAGAAGTCCGCGAAATCTTGGCTGAATGCGGCTACCGCAGCCTCGATGAACTTGTCGGCGAAACAGGTTTGCTAAAAGTGAAAGATGAGGTTAAAAACCATTGGAAAGCAAAACAGCTTCATTTCGATAAATTATTGTTTAAAGCGGATGAAACACCGTTTGCTGTGCAAGGCAAAACAGTTCAAAACCATAAACTGGAAGAACGCTTTGACAGCCGTGAATTGAACCATTTATCCGTATCCGTCCGAAACAGGCAGCAAACAGCGGTCACCTTGTCTGTACGCAATACGGACCGGGCAATCGGCACCACTTTGGGCCATATCATTACAAAAACATACGGTGACGAAGGACTGCCGGAAGATTTTATCCACATTCATCTGCACGGTTCAGCAGGGCAAAGCCTCGGCGCCTTTATCCCGAAAGGCCTGACACTGAACCTTGAAGGAGATGCCAATGACTACGTTGGAAAAGGATTATCGGGCGGAAAAATTGTTGTGAAGCCGGGTGCCGGATGGATCCGGGACGAAGAACAGGCCATCATCGGAAACATCGCCTTTTTCGGGGCCACATCGGGTGAAGCGTATATTCGCGGAACGGCCGGCCAGCGTTTCTGTGTTCGTAACAGCGGCGTACATGCCGTTGTCGAAGGCATCGGAGACCACGGCTGCGAATATATGACCGGCGGACGCGTTGCCGTGCTCGGTTCGATCGGCAAAAACTTTGCGGCCGGGATGTCCGGCGGGATTGCCTACATTTATACCGGCGCAATGGGCGAAGATGAAGTTTTGGCGCGGATTAACCAGGAACTTGTCAGCATTGAAGGTGTTGATGCTGATGAAGATATGCGCGAACTTTATCATATGATCCAGAAACATTATCAATACACCGGCAGCCCTGTTGCCAAACGGATTTTGAAAAATTGGGAACTGTCCCTGCATCAGTTTGTCAAGATTGTTCCACGCGAATACAAAGCGATGATGGAACTCATCCAGTACTTCCTGGATCAGCAAATGCCGCTTGATGAAGCCAGGCTTGCCGCTTTTGAATATAAAAAATCCGGAAAGCACCTGCCGGAAATTGAAAAGGAAAAAGCTTTTCCGACAGAAGTAAAGTAAACGGGTAAATCCATCCGGGCGCTTCCGGATGGATTTACAGGATTGTATGTGGGATAGATCGATCCACTTTTCCGTAAAGAAAACGGACACCTATTAGGCTTCCGGCAACAACCGGATAAGAAGCACAAGGATGCATCCCACGCAAGACGGAAATTTTTCCGGAAACAAGCCGGATTGTACGGAACCGGGCCATTTGTTTATCCAAACCAGAAACCTGAAATTGTACGACATCTATATCCCTCCGGCAGCGGCCGGGTGATTTGTGAGGAGTGTGAGACATGCGCGGAACGACAGATTTTATTGAACAGAAACGCGAAAAACCGAAAGAACTGGATGCCGCAAAGCGGGTGGCTACTTGGAAAGAATACGTGCAGGCTTTCCCGGAAGCAAAATTGAGGACACAGGCATCCCGCTGCATGGAGTGCGGCACCCCCTTCTGCCAGATGGGAGAACTGATCGGCAGGCAAACGAGCGGTTGCCCTTTATATAATTTAATTCCGGAATGGAACACCCTTGCTGCCCAGGGAA
Source organism: Weizmannia sp. WK01 (assembly GCF_025905465.1). NCBI lineage: Bacteria > Bacillati > Bacillota > Bacilli > Caryophanales > Bacillaceae > Heyndrickxia > Weizmannia sp. WK01. The sequence goes on from NZ_CP109616.1 coordinate 2,827,287, forward strand.
AATGGGAAGAGGCCTACCAGCGTCTCCTTTTAACCAATAATTTCCCTGAATTTACATCACGCGCCTGCCCGGCACCATGTGAAGGCTCGTGCACAGCCGGGCTGGTCAGTGAACCTGTCACCATTAAAAGCATTGAAAGAGCCATCATCGACCGTGCCTGGGAAGAAGGCTGGATCAAACCGAGAATACCGCTGAAACGAAACGGCTTAAAAGCAGCCGTTGTCGGAAGCGGGCCCGCCGGATTGACGGCAGCAGACGATTTAAACCAGGCGGGATACGATGTGACCGTCTTTGAAAAAGAAGACCGTTTTGGCGGGCTGCTCATGTACGGCATTCCGAATATGAAAATTGAAAAACAGTATGTAGAGCGCAGAGTAGACCTGTTGCAGGCAGAAGGGATCACGTTCAAAGCCAATACCGAAATTGGTAAAGACATCACGCTTGATGAACTCGAGTCTGCGTTTGACGCCGTCCTGCTTTGCATCGGTGCAGAAAAACAACGTGACATGGACATCCCGGGGCGCGATTTAAAAGGCATCTACCCGGCGATGGAATATTTGAAAGCCAATACGAAACACCTGCTTGACCATGGGGAAAACGGCGAACCGCAAATTTCAGCAAAAGGAAAAAAAGTGATTGTCATTGGTGGCGGCGATACCGGCGCGGACTGTGTGGCAACCGCGATCCGACAAGGGTGCAAGAGCGTTGTACAGTTCGGAAAGCACGGAGAACTGCCGAAAGAACGCCCGGAACACGAACCATGGCCGGTGAACCCTTCCCTATTCACATTAGATTATGCATATGAAGAATCATTTAAAGTGTTCGGGGAAGATCCGCGGCAATACTATATCCAAACCACAGCATTTCACGGCAATGAGAACGGCGAAGTAACAGGGCTTGTCACCGTGCCGTTTTCGGATCCTCGAGGAGCGGAACAGCAAGTATGGGAAGCAGATCTTGTGCTCATCGCCATCGGATTCCAGGGTGTCGATGATTCCAAGTCAGCTGGCATCGAACTTCAAAACGGGCTGATTCAAACCTTACCTGGAAGTTTCCAGACAAATCGGGAAGGCATTTTTGCCGCCGGCGATGCGAAACGCGGCGCAAGCCTGATTGTCTGGGCCATGCAGGAAGGCAAAAAAGCAGCAAAAGAAATAGACCTGTATCTCTCTCAAAAAGACAAAGCGACCTGCCAGCCGTCTGCATAAAAAACGGCCCAAAGCTTTTTGAAAAAGCTTTGGGCTTTTTTTGCGTTACACGATGCCTTTATGGCTTGCAGTTTGTCCTTTTTTATCATGGTGAAGGTGGCACTTCATAAATCCGATTCAATACAACACTCATTGGGAGTAGCTGTGGCGCTTGGGCAACATTCTAATAAGACCATCTATGATTAAAATAGCACCCCATATAACAAATATTAAGTTAAATTGCGGACTTTTATAAATTTGAAGCCAGTCATAAATCCGGCTTAACGTGGATACAGCCCATTTTCCATAATCATTCAAGTTGAAAATATTTTTTGATGCGGAAACATTGTAAAAGATAAAGAAAACAAGCTGTGCAAGGACAAATATCAAAAGATGAATATACCAACCGTACCGTTTTTTGGCTGCTTTCGCCATTCTGCTTTCCCCTCCTTCTTTCCCCTTTAAACTATCAAAATTCTTTTTTTCGGTAGATGATCACCGAGGTAGCGTATGAGAGAATGAATAAAAAAATGGATACCAATAAGAAACTTAAAGAAAAAATCTCTTCAGCTCCCTTCATTTCCCCTATAAACACTTTCATCAAAAAGGATATGAAAAAGAACATTACAAAGGCGAAACCTATACTCCCCATTGTAATCATATCTGATTTTTCTATTCCAAATATATATGTCAGTGGATATACTAAAGAGGCAGCACAAACCATCATTCCCATACCCCGTAATCCAATGTTAAAAAAAATCATCCATAACGGTTGGTGAGACAAAAATACTTGCACAATAAAACAAAGCGAAAGTTAATAACAAACTCGTGAACAATAAAAGCAAGAATGTGATAAACTTACTTTGAATAATTTTGCTTTTTTTCAACGGAAGCGTGATTTCAAATTTATTCCAACTCGACATACTATCCTGTTTTAATACTTCAAATGCATTCATGGGTATAATTAAAAATGGTAATAATACAGCGATCTTTAACGCCGTGGGATTTCCACTTATAATAAGCAGAATGATAACTGCTGTAGATATAAGCAATGAAAATTTGACGCTTTTATCTATAGAATATAAATTATTTAAAATGAGCCCTTTCATAATTTTCTCCTTTCATTAATAATAAGCTCAACTTTCGCACCTAGAAAATCATAATAAATTCAGTGCTGGCTAATGTCTATTACGTCTCAGATACAGCACTTGACAGTAAAATTAATATATGAAAAAACACCTCTACTTTTGGTATAGTTGATTTATCGAAAATCACTACCAAATAGAAGAGGTGTCTCCTACTATGATAGCGAAAAACAGCCTGAATAATCAACTACCAAATGAAATAAAATCAACATTTAAAGAGTTGAATATGTTGAAACACTTGCGAATCGCCGGTATTACGAAGTCCTTTGGTTTTTCTTGTGCCTACATTTTTCAATTGATTTTTTGTATGATCTTTGAAAACAAAAACTGGTTCAGGATGTTGGAAAGTAAGAAAGCTACAGACATTCCAGCCAAAGATACCGTTTATCGGTTTCTCAACCAATCAACGTTCAACTGGCGTCGTTTCCTCCTTTCACTGGTTGCCTCAGTGATTGGAAAAGTTTCGAAATTGACACGTCATGACCGTCCGAAAGTATTGATTTTAGATGATTCATCTTATGACCGGAACCGAAGCAAACACGTTGAGCTTCTGGCTCGCTGCTTTGATCATGCATCTCAAAAAATGCGTTTTTACAAAGGATTCCGCATGTTGACATTAGGATGGTCTGATGGCGCAACATTCCTACCCGTTGACTTCTCATTATTGAGTTCGAAAAAGAGCCAGATCAACGGCATATCCGAAAATATCGATAAACGCAGCTCCGGTTATAAGCGCCGAAAAGAAGCATTACAAACGGCACCAGAACAGATTCCTGGCATGATTGCCCGGGCGATGAATTCTGGTATCGATGCTTCCTATGTTCTAATGGATTCGTGGTTCACCCAACAACCTCTCATCAAGGAGATTACAGAACAAGGTCTTGACGTAATTGGTATGGTCAAAAAATTAAAACAACGCTATTTTGTCGATGGTAAGCGTGTTAGCCTAGATGAATTGTATCGTCTAGCTAAACCGACTAGTGGAAAGAAAGGAATCTTGCGTTCCATCCATACAACGCAGGCCAATGGCGTGCCAATTAAAGTTGTCTTTGTTCGCAACCGCAACAAGAAAAGCGACTGGTTGGCGATTTTGAGTACAGACTGTACACTGAGTGACCAGGAAATCATCCGTATTTACGGGATGCGTTGGGATATTGAGGTTTTCTTCAAAACAACAAAGTCCCTATTAAAACTACAAAAGGAATTCCAGAGTCGTTCATATGACGCGCTTATCAGCCACACGACCATTGTGTTTGCAAGGTATATTGTCTTGTCATGGCAAAACCGTTGCAGTGTAGATGACAGAACATTAGGTGGCATGTTTTATGAATTATGTGATGAAATAGATGACCTTGATTGGGCTGTTGCATTGCAGCAGTTAGTCGAGATTCTTGAAGATACTCTGGATAAAAGTAATAAGAAAATTCAACAACTGATCAAAAGTCAACTACAACAATGGATTGCGGGTCTGCCGAATTATATCAAGGTATACCTACCTGTTTCAGTCTGCGAAAGTTGAGTAATAAGGTAATATCATCAATGGAAAAATTCTTTTTATGAAATTTTGCAGGCAGCTCATTTTTATTTGAAACAAGCACATCCACATAATCTGTTTGGTTTTTATATGCAATAATGCCATTTAAACGCAAGTCATTTAACTCATTCTCTTTACATTGTATGATCGCATAGTTATTTAAAAGGTCATTCTTACTTGTTTTTAACACAATTTCACCTTTTTTTATGAAAACCAGGGTATCCGCAACCTTTTCAATATCACTGGTGATATGGGATGATAACAAAATAGCACCTTTCTGATCTCTTACAAATTTTAGCAGTGCTTCTAATACGTCTTCCCTTCCTACAGGATCTAGCCCTGATGTCGCCTCGTCTAATATTAATAATCTCGCACCATGTGAAAGAGCAACAGCGATCGAGAGCTTCATGGCCATCCCCCGAGAAAAACTATTTATTTTTTGCTTTTTAGGCAGCGAAAAAAGTTCAATATAATTAAAATATTCTTGGTTATCCCAATTATGATAAAGATAGCGAAATACTTTCGATAACTTTATCACATCCAAATTACCGGAAAAATTCATGGCATCATACACTACGCCAATGTGATTGTTGATTTCTTTTTTGGCTTCAGCTATTCTCTCTCCAAAAATTTTTATGCTTCCGCTATCGATATGTAACGTTTGCAGGATTGCCCCCATTGTGGATGTTTTCCCCGCGCCATTTTCACCAATAAATCCTGTAATGGATCCATAGGGTACGGAGAAAGATATGTTCTTTAAAGCGAAGCGGGACTTGGAGAATGACTTGCACAACCCTTCAATTTCTAAAGCATATTCCAAAGTAAACCCTCCTCAAATCACAAAAAACTCGCTATTTTTTCCAATAATCATTATAGCAACAATTCTTCATATTTTCCAGCAAGCCTTTCATCATTATTTATTGATAATGCAAAAATTGAGATTATTGTGATGATCATCTATGTTGTAGCATACAGCAGAGGTAAAATGATGATGACCGCCTGTAACCGGCCAAAAAAACGAATAAATTTTCTTCCTCTGAGAGAACGATCTCTATTCGTACCATTACCTGCCTTGCTCTTAAAAGAAACCATTTTTATTCCTGCCGATGAAAATATAAGAGCTGCCGGTGTAATCCAGCAGCCCTTTCTGTTATGACTCGCCGCGGCGGCCGGATGCGTGCATGCGTTCTTGCGGGTGCGTGTTGGTTGTGCCGTCCGCGCGTTTCGAAGCATATTCAGCTTTTGCCCGCGGTTTGCCTTCATATACATTGTCATGATGGTACGGGAAACCTTTTTCTTTATTCCGCATGTTAACGCCCTCCTTAACAAAATAACCGGTGGGGAATGGCCCCCGCACCGGTTATTTTGCGCGTTTTCAGATGTAAAATCCGATCCTTATCTTGGTACAACATCAAGTTTTTTCTTTAGCTTTTTCTTATTAAAAATCCATCCGGTGTAAGAACCGGTTATTTCCAGATCTTCATTCAATTTCACAACAGCAACAAACGGATAATGCCCGTTTTTCCGGTAGCGGAGGTCGGTAAAACGGACCTCCCAGCCGTTATCAAGTTCTTTGACCTGCCAGTTATAGACAGGGGAAAAACTTAAGAAAGCTGACAAATTTTTATCCTGCTTTGCCGCTTCAATAATTTCATTTTCCGGTACCGGAAGCCGTTTGAATTTGTCCAGAATGGTGACCGCCGACTTAAATGCGGATGCAACATAGTAGGCATCTTTCGTTCTTACGGCAATCTTCCATTGGTGAAAACGGACAGTCGGGGAAATAATGATATTTTCCGCATCCGGAATCCTGGCCAGGACGGCTTTTTTTACATCGTGACGTGCCGCGAATCTGGCGATATAATATAAAAATATGAAGATGTACATGGCCAGGAAAGTTGGCCCCGGTTGTGCCCCGAACAGCCAGGCGGCAATGCCGATCACATGGATGGTGAAAATGAACGGGTCAAATGTATTGATCACGCCGAGCGCGACCCATTTATATGAGAACGGCCGCAATGCCTGTGTCCCGTACGCATTAAAGATATCGACGAACACATGCAAAAAAACAGCCAAAAAAGACCAAAGCCATAAATGAAGCGCATCCGTTCCAGGGAAAAAGATGCTGAGCACAGCTGTAATGGCAAGCGGCCACAGCAAGACGGCGGGAACAGAATGTGTAATGCCGCGGTGGTTGCGAATATAAACCGCATTATTTTTAAATTTAAGCAAAGTATCGATGTCTGGTGCCTGTGAACCTAAAACCGTGGCAATGAGAACGCTGTGAAAATGAACCGCATCTTGTGCGACCACAGGGTCCAACGTTGCCAAACCTCCAAGTGCAAATCCCATAACAACATGGGTTCCTGTATCCAATCTTATTCCTCCTAAAAATGGTTCTGGCTCCTTATTAAAGCGCTTATTTCTTTCATATGCCTTCATCATATGGTAAATTAAAAAGAATTGCAATAGACAGAAGCGGTCAATTCAGGATTTCCTGATTGTATTTTTCCCGTTTATAAAATGTATAGCAATCATTTGGGGGAGTTAAACATTGAAAAATTTGCCAATCGACGACTTTGATATAAAATCTTTTCAAGATGATCTGATTTCCTGGTTTGAAAGGGAACAGCGGAAACTTCCGTGGCGGGAGGACCGTGACCCGTATAAAATTTGGGTATCGGAAATCATGCTGCAACAGACAAGGGTGGACACCGTCATCCCCTATTTCCGGCGTTTTATGGAAAAATTCCCGACAATTGAAGCGCTGGCGGATGCCAGTGAAGATGAAGTGCTAAAAGCGTGGGAAGGACTCGGCTACTATTCGCGCGTCCGGAATTTGCACGCTGCTGTAAAAGAAGTGGAGGAACATTACGGCGGCACGGTTCCGGACACGCCGGAGGAGGTATCGAAGCTAAAAGGCGTAGGGCCATATACGGCCGGTGCGATTTTAAGCATTGCATACGGCCTGCCGGAACCGGCTGTGGACGGCAATGTGATGCGGGTGCTGGCAAGAATTTTATCCATATGGGAAGACATTGCAAAGCCTTCTGCAAGAAAGGTTTTTGAAGAAGTCGTCCGCAAGCTGATTTCCCGGGAGAATCCGTCTTTTTTTAATCAGGCTTTAATGGAACTCGGGGCGCTCGTTTGCACACCAAAATCGCCGTCATGCCTGCTTTGCCCGGTCCGGGAGCATTGCCGGGCGTTTAGAGAGGGAACCATTGATGAGCTGCCTGTGAAATCAAAAGGGAAAAAGCAGAAACAGATCCGGCTTCAGGCAGCCGTTTTGGAAGATGAAGACGGGCGCATTTTGATCCATAAGCGTCCGGATAAAGGGCTGCTTGCAAATATGTGGGAATTTGTACAAGTGGAAGAAAGCACCGTTTTGCCGGCAAGACAGGTGCTGAAGGACTATCTTGGAGATGTTTTTAAAATTGAAGCAGCGCTTGAAACCGAACATTTTACGGAAATACGCCATGTTTTCACCCATTTAATTTGGGATATCCGGGTATACCACGGGAAAATTTTAAATCAGGTACAGGAAACGAATGAATTAAAATGCGTGCCTCCTGATGAGATTGAAACGTTCGCATTTCCTGTCCCCCATCAAAAAATTTGGAAAGCCTTCCGGGAACAGGCAAAAAGTGAAAAGGTGAAGGACATTAAAGGATAGGCTTCGTTTCAAAATGTCTTTCATCACCAGGATGAAAGACAAAAAGGGGCGGACCGCGGGATGAAATGTCTTTCATAACTAGGATGAAGAACAAAAGGGAACGCACCCCAAGCTGAAATGTCTTTCATAAACAGGATGAAGGACAAAAGGAGACGCACCCCAAGCTGAAATGTCCTTCATAAACGGGATGAAAGACAAAAGGGAACGAACCGCGGGATGAAATGTCCTTCATAAACGGGATGAAGGACAAAAAGGGGCGAACTGCAAGCTGAAATGTCCTTCATAAACGGGATGAAAGACAAAAGGAGGCGATCCGCGGGATGAAATGTCCTTCATAACTGGGATGAAGGACAAAAGGGAACGAACCGCGGGATGAAATGTCCTTCATAAACGGGATGAAGGACAAAAAGGGGCGAACTGCAAGCTGAAATGTCCTTCATAAACAGGATGAAGGACAAAAGGGGACGATCCGCGGGATGAAATGTCTTTCATAACAGGGATGAAGGACAAAAGGAGACGCACCCCAAGCTGAAATGTCCTTCATAAACACGATGAAGGACAAAAGGGGACGATCCGCGGGATGAAATGTCTTTCATAACAGGGATGAAGGACAAAAGGAGACGCACCCCAAGCTGAAATGTCCTTCATAAACACGATGAAGGACAAATGGAGACGATCCGCGGAATGAAATGTCTTTCATAAACAGGATGAAAGACAAAAGGAGGCGAATCCATTGTCTTTTTGAACCTCAGTAAAAGACATTTCAACATGGGACGGGCATGCTTTTGTCTTTTTGCGCCTTTGTAAAAGACATTTCAACCAGCATCGTGCACCCTTTTGTCCTTTTAAACCTCTATAAAAGACATTTCAACCGGCCACGTGCACCCTTTTGTCCTTTTGAACCTCTGTAAAAGACATTTCAACCGGCCACATGCACCCTTTTGTCCTTTTGAACCTCTGTAAAAGACATTTCAACCGGCCACATGCACCCTTTTGTCCTTTTAAACCTCTATAAAAGACATTTCGACCGGCATCGTGCACCCTTTTGTCCTTTTGTGCCCCTATAAAAAAGACATTTCGACCGGCCACGTGTCCCCTTTTGTCCTTTTGCGCCCCTCTAAAAGACATTTCAACCAGCTTCGTGCACCCTTTTGTCCTTTTGAGCCTCTATAAAAGACATTTCAACCAGCTTCGTGCACCCTTTTGTCCTTTTGAGCCTCTATAAAAGACATTTCAACCAGCTTCGTGCACCCTTTTGTCCTTTTGAGCCTCTATAAAAGACATTTCAACCGGCCACGTGTCCCCTTTTGTCCTTTTGCGCCTCTATAAAAGACATTTCAACCGGCCACATGCCCCCTTTTGTCCTTTTGAACCCTTGTAAAAGACATTTCAACCGGCAACGTGAGTCAAGTCCAGGTTATTGTGTAAATTTATGGGCAAATGTTTTCAACCACCCTTTCATTTTTTCGGCTTAACTTCCATGGATTTTTTTCTTCATCTCCGGGAAGGGATGTCAAATGCCTTTCAATTTGACATCCCTTCCCGGAGATGAAATCATCCATGATGGAAGTTAAGCTGAAAATGCTGCTAACTATTCTTTCCCATAAGTGACTTCCTCTTCGAGTATTCTGTATCTTGATACTGCATTAAAACGGCACCAACCAAACGAAAAGCAGATTGGGTATTAGGAAAAATGCGAATGACCCTTTCCCTTCTACGAACCTCTTGGTTAAGCCGCTCGAGGGAATTAGTACTCCGTATGTGCATACGGATATTCTCAGGAAAGTTCATGTATTGGATAGTATCTTCAAAACCTTCATCTAAAATGGCCAGGGCTTTTTCAAATCTTGCTTCTGTACCAAATTTGTTTATTAATTCATCTTTAAACTTGCGTATGTCCTCAATCGTAACGGCCTCAAACACGCGCTTAATCATCACCCGGATTTCTGCAGTATCTTTTTTGGGCAGTTTTTCAATGATATTGCGTTTAAAATGAACATTGCACCTTTGCCAAGCAGTGCCAATGAATTCCCGTTGTATTGCTTTCTGAAGGCCCATGTGAGCATCGGAAATAACGAGTTTTGGTGATTGGAGTCCACGTGATTTAAGTTGTTTAAAAAATGAACTCCAACTCTCCAAACTTTCTGCATGGTCAACGCTTAAACCCAGTATTTCACGTGTATTCTTCTCTGTAATGGCAGTCGCAATATAAACAGCCTTTGATATGACCTTATGGTGCTCCCGTACTTTTATATACATGGCGTCCACAAACACATAAGGGTAGTAGGTTGTATTCAACGGTCTCTCGGCCCAAGCATTCACAATGGGATCCAGTTTTTGCGTAAGGGAAGAGACAAACGACTTGGATACATTCTTACCGCAAAGCTGTTCTACGACATTTGTGACCTTACGGGTAGAGACGCCATTGATGACCATCTCCAACATAGAAAGGACGAAAGCTTGGTCACATCTGGCATACTTTTCAAATAAGGTAGTTGAGAATTCGCCATTACGTGTCCGGGGAACTTTTAATGTAACATTGCCGATGCTCATCAACAGCTCGCGTTCATAGTAACCGTTCCGGTAATCCCGGCGTTCAACAGCGCGTTCATAAGGGCTCGTTTTTAAATAGTCATCCCTTTCCTTTTCCATAAACTCGTTTAACACGAGGACAACCGCTGATTTAATTACCGCGTCAAGATCTGAAGTCATGATGGCTTCTTTTAAAACATCCAAATTTAGGTTAAACTGTAAGTGAGTCATTTTATCTCCTCTTTTCATTGTTTATTGTCGTTGAAAACAGTGTTGCCAAGAGTTGATAAAATGACTCCTTCTTTTTACACAATTATACGGACTTAATCGCAACGTGTCCCCTTTTGTCCTTTTGCACCTTTGTAAAAGACATTTCAACCAGCATCGTGCACCACTTTTGTCCTTTTGAGCCTCTATAAAAGACATTTCAACCAGCTTCGTGCACCCTTTTGTCCTTTTGAGCCTCTATAAAAGACATTTCAACCGGCCACGTGTCCCCTTTTGTCCTTTTGAGCCTCTATAAAAGACATTTCAACCGGCCACATGCCCCCTTTTGTCCTTTTGAACCCTTGTAAAAGACATTTCAACCGGCAACGTGTCCCCTTTTGTCCTTTTGCACCTTTGTAAAAGACATTTCAACCAGCATCGTGCACCACTTTTGTCCTTTTGAGCCCTATAAAAGACATTCCGACTGGCAACGTGCACCCCTTTTGAACCCCTATAAAAAACATGTCAACCCGCGACAAATCCGTCCTAACTTTCATTCAATCCACCTGTTTTAGCATCGAAATCGGGAGGGCTTCGATCGGTTTGCCCCCGCTAACCCGGTAACCCCAGGCAAAGACGCCGTCAATATAATCAATTTTAAAATAGACGCCGGGGTCTCCTTCAATTTCATAAATTTCCCCTTTTTGAAAAGAAGCCGGGTCCAGCAAATACGACTTTGCCATCGCAATTTTCCGCTCAAGCACGGCAAACTCATTCACAATACCAAGTTGTTCGGCCTTGCGCGCTTTTTCCGTCAATTGTGCAATTTCCTGCTTTAACTCATACTCGCTCATTTCACTGTATCTTTTTTCCATCTCCATCCTCCTCGTATAATAAGTTTAAATCCAAAGTGGATGTCAATTTCCAGTTCATTCTGCTGCTCATTGACAAGTGAATATAAGATTTTGTATTCCGGGCTCGCCCGGAATACAAGTTCGGACTTGGACGCTTCGCGATGTTCCCGGATAATGGTCTTAGGATCGTTTGGGTCAATGCTTCCCCTCCTTGTAGCCTGACTACTCGAAAAGTCTGCATCCCCAGGTTCTTGCTTGAACGTCTAACCCGTAGGCCGTTCCTCCGGATCTCCGTGCTGGAAATGAGCAGTTCCAGGCAGCCCACGGCCCGGATGAGTTCTCATACGCGAGGCTGACAGATCGGCAAGCCATCTGGGGATATCCCGAAGCGTCCGATTCCATCGATCCCAATACAGAGAGGAGGAAATCATATGCCCTTATTTGTCGGTATTGACGTGAGCTCCAAAAACCTCGATGCCTGCCTGATGGATGGAATGGGGGAAACGTTGGCCACCCAAACGGTGACAAACAATCTTCCCGGTGCCTCTGAGTTAAGAGACGCCATCCTCCAACATGCGGAGGCGGATGACACCATCCAGATCGCCATGGAGGCCACATCTGTGTATAGTTGGCACCCGGCAATGTTTTTCCATGAAGATCCCGAGCTGAAACAGCGTCGTACAAAGGTGTTTACCCTGAATCCGAAGCTGGTGAGAAATTTCAAAAAGGCTTATGCCGAGATGGACAAGACCGATCCCAAAGATGCCTGGGTAATTGCGGACCGCTTGCGTTTCGGGAGATTGCCGAAATCCGTGATTCAGTCAGAACAATACCTTGCCCTTCAACGGTTAACACGGATGCGCTATCACCTGATTCAAAGTTTAACCCGGGAACAACAGGTATTTTTGAATCATCTGTTTTTCAAATTCAGTGCCTTTAACCTTGAAGTGGATACACCGGTCTTCGGCCATGCCATAACGGAATTTTTGCTTGAGGCCTATAGCCTCGATGAAATTGCCCAAATGCCTCTGGAGGACTTAGCGATGTATCTCCAGACCAAAGGCCATGGCCGCTTTAGCGATCCCAAGGATTTGGCCGCATCCATCCAAAAAGCTGCCCGGTCCTCTTACCGGCTTTCTAAATGTGTGGAGGATTCGATTGACTTGGTCCTGGGCAGTTCTATTGAGATCATCCGGCATCTTAAACGCCAAATCAAGGATTTGGATAAGGCGATTGCCCGCGTTCTTGATGGAATCCCGAATACCCTCCAGACCATTCCGGGAATAGGCCCGGTGAGCTGTGCTGGGATTCTCGCTGAAATCGGCGACATTGAGCGCTTTGACGACCAAGCCGCGATCGCAAAATTTGCTGGATTGTTCTGGCCCCGCCACCAATCGGGTGATTTTGAGGCTGATGACAAAATGCTTGCGCGTACAGGCAATCGTTATCTCCGGTATTACCTGGTTGAGGCTGCCAATCTGGTCCGGCGACACGAACCTGAGTACCGCGCCTTTTACCAAAAGAAATATCGTGAGGTGCATAAGCACTCACACAAACGCGCCCTCGTCTTAACGGCAAGAAAACTGGTGCGCCTGATCGATGCGCTGCTCCGCAACGATCAAATTTATGCGCCGAAAAAGAAGGTGACGCGATGAGGTAACCAGGTAACCATCATCGATAGCCTGAACTTGAAAACTTCCAGATTATTCCAATTATCTGGAGGCTTAGTTCAGTATTGCCATTTTTACGACATAGAGCCAACAAAATTTCCAATTCACTTGTTTTTAACCCTTGACATCACACCGTAGGACTTCTCGCAAGTAGCGGTCTATTAAATCAACCGGGAACCCTTTCCGGTATAAAAACTGCTTCATTTTTTGCCTGTATGCATATCCCGAAAGTCTACCGTATTTGCGCTTTGCTTTTTCAGCGTGCTGAAGAAGGGCTTCCCACTCCGCTTCTTCATCCTTTTCAATAGGGAGCGCCGCCATCGCTGCGGAAATCACTTCAGGCGGATAACCTTTTACGACAAGCCCCTGCTCCACTTTTTGCTTTAAAAGCTTCTCTGACAACCGGGCATGCTGCCTGGACAGTTTTTCCGCAAGGGCAAGGGCGTGTTCCACTTGCTGATCCGCATCAAAAATTTCAAGCGCCTTTTTCACAAGCTCTGGTGCAATGCCTTTTTGCTGGAGTTCCCTTCTAATAACAACAGGCCCTTTATGTGTTGTGTTCATTTGTGTTCGTACAAAACTTGCGGCAAATTCCGCATCATCCAGATACTGCATTTCATAAAGCTTTGATATGACACTCCGGATGACTTCCGGTGCAAATTCCTTTTTTATCAAATCATCACGCACTTCTTTTTCCGACCGCATCCGATAGGAAAGAAAATGGATGGCAGTATTAACGCCTTTCCGGATATCATCTTCGGCAAGGATCGCTTCAATATCAAGCTCATCCAATTCCTTCCCTTTTAAAAGCTGGTACCGTGCCAGCACTTCTTCATCAACACTGAACCGGTACTGTCCATCAAGAAAAATATTGTAACGTTCTTTATTGTTTTTTTGAACTGAGATTTTTGTAATGACCGGCACATGCATACCTCCCTTGTCTATTTTACCATTGAAAGTGTAGAAAGCGGTATGACCGGGAACAATAATCCAAAAAGGAGGTTTTACGAATGCCGAAAGATAAAAAAGTTCAGACGAAAAGCACATTAAGAAGCATGCAGGAAGTGACTTACCAGCGTGAATTTAAAAAAGCCGACCGGGCCGGAGGATACACGGACAGCGGACGCAAATAATTACCTGTTTAAGAAAAACCTTTTACGCAAAAAGTAGTTTTGCGGGGGCAACCGCAAACTGCTTGAAAGGGGTTTTTTAAATGGGCCGCGGACATCAGCATAAAACACGCGATAAAAATAAAGCAACATTGCCGCAAGTACCGAAGAACATGAAAATAGACGGGAAAGACATTGAATATTCGAGGGAACTCGCAGATGGGGAAGATTTGGAAGCACAAGCCCGTTCCGACGCTGCGGCAAAAAGAGCGAAAAACAGTCGGTAAAATAAAACGGGAGGCCTTTCCATGAGGCTCCCGTTTTTTGTGGATGATGTGCATAAACCTTTCAATACCTTTATTCCCAATATGATTTGATGTGCATAAATTTGTGCACATTTTTTGTGTATAAAATGTGGATATTGTGGATAACCAGAAAAATCCCTTTTCTTTACCAGTTCAAGATGTGTATAACCCTGTGGAAACTCAACTGGAGCACGGACGACCGTGTGCGTAAACCGTTTCGGCGCGTGCGTACAGGCATTTTTACAGCTGGTTTGGTGCTGCTTGTTGCTTTGCGCTTTCCACAAGCGCGCGGATTTTTTCCGTTTCCCCGTGCTGGAAGAGCTCGATGATTTTGCTCCCGGCCACCACGCCGCTGCAGTAACGGGTTAAACGGCGGACCTGCTCCGGGCTGGAAACGCCAAAGCCGGCAAGAACAGGCACCCGGCTGATGCTTGATAAGAAATCCAGGTAATCCTCGATATTGTCGTGAAAATTTGTACGGGTGCCGGTTGTACCGGTGACCGTGACAGCATACAGAAACCCATCTGAACGGGAGGCGATTTCCTCAAGCCGGTCTTTCGGGCTTGTAATGGCAGCCAGCCGGATGAGCGCCAGGCCGCATTTTGCCAGTTCTCCGGCAATTTCCTCTTCTTCCTCGATGGGCAAATCTGGAATAATCAGTCCGTCAACACCGGCATTCGCGCAGTCTGCTGCAAATTTTTCCAGCCCGTAGGCAAAAACCGGGTTGAAATACGTCATGAGAATAATCGGAACTTGCCTTGGATGGGCTTTTAAATGGTCCAGCACTTTTTTCATTGTCGTACCTGCCTTAAAAGCGCGGAGTCCTGCCGCCTGGATGACCGGGCCGTCTGCGACCGGGTCGGAAAACGGAATGCCAAGTTCAATTGCCGTTGCCCCGCAAGCTTCTAAAAACGCAAGCCTTTTCTCCGTCTCTTCCATTCCGCCGTCCCCTGCCATAATATAAGGGACAAACGCTTGATCACCGCGTGCAAGAACCGTTTCAAACTGTGCTTCCAATTTTTGTTTACCCATTGTTTTCCCCTCCAAACAAGCGGCTGACCGCTCCTTCATCTTTGTCCCTGCGCTCCAAGAGGCTAGCAGCGACCATTTTTGCCGGTTTCAGCGCAAAACTGCTACCATGTATGCTTTCCAGGGCCGGAATGTTACCTATTCCAAACAAGCGGCTGACCGCTCCTCCATCTTTGTCCCTGCGCTCCAAGAGGCTAGCAGCAATCGTTTTTGCCGATTGCAGCGCAAAACTGCTACCATGTGTGCTTTCCAGGGCCGGAATTTCACCTATTCCAAACAAGCGGCTGACCGCTCCTCCATCTTTGTCCCCGTGCCCCAAGAGGCTAGCAGCAATCGTTTTTGCCGATTGCAGCGCAAAACTGTTGCCATGTGTGCTTTCCAGGGCCGGAATTTCACCCATTGTTTTCCCCTCCAAGCAAGTGGCTGACTGCTTCTACATCTTTGTCCCCGCGCCCCGACAGGCAAACGGCGATTGTTTCGTCTTTCCCCATTGTTTTTGCCAGTTTCAGTGCAAAACTGATAGCATGTGCGCTTTCCAGGGCCGGGATAATGCCTTCTGTCCTTGAAAGCAACCGGAATGCATCCAATGCTTCATCGTCATTCACGGACGTATACGTAACCCGGCCCGTTTCTTTTAAATAGCTGTGTTCCGGCCCGACTCCTGGATAATCAAGCCCGGCCGATACCGAATAAGCTTCCTGGATTTGCCCGTCGTCATTTTGCAGCAGATATGTTTTCATGCCGTGAAGCACGCCGAGTTTGCCGTCGCTTAAAGACGCCGCGTGCTTTCCTGTTCCAAGGCCGGCGCCGCCCGCTTCCACGCCGAACAATTTTACGGACTTATCTTCCACAAACGGATAAAACATGCCGATCGAATTGCTGCCGCCGCCGACACAGGCGACAACTGCATCGGGAAGTTTGCCTGTCTGTTCTACAATCTGTTTTTTCGTTTCTTTCCCAATCACACTTTGGAAATCGCGGACAATTTGCGGAAACGGATGCGGGCCGACTGCTGAACCCATAATATAGTGCGTGTCTTCCACATGGGCAACCCAGTAGCGGAGTGCCTCATTGACCGCATCCTTCAATGTGCCGCTGCCCTGCGCCACACTTTTGACCTTTGCGCCGAGCAATTCCATTCTGAATACATTGAGCTTTTGCCGGCGGATATCTTCTTCCCCCATAAAAATCATGCATTCAAGGCCGAGCAGCGCGCACACAGTTGCAGTTGCCACCCCGTGCTGGCCGGCGCCCGTTTCGGCAACGACTTTCTTTTTTCCCATTCTAAGCGTAAGCAGCGCCTGGCCGACTGTGTTGTTGATTTTATGTGCCCCCGTATGATTCAAATCTTCGCGTTTCAGGAAAATTTTCGGGCCGCCGCCAAGCTTTGTTAAGTTTTCTGCAAAATAAAGCGGGGTTTCACGACCGACATATTGCTTCAGCAGTTTCTCCAATTCCGCATGAAAAGCCGGATCGTTCATGGCTTCATGATAAGCTTGCTCGAGTTCTTTAACAGCTGGCATCAAGGTTTCCGGGACGAATCTCCCCCCGAAAGTCCCGAAACGGCCGTTTGTATCAGGCAGTTTGTATGTTTGCATTATCGTCACGCTCCTCTAATTTTTGAAATGCTTTTCTTGCTGCTTGCACAAAGGTTTTGATTTTATCCGGGTCTTTTTCCCCGTTTGTCTCCACCCCGCTTGAAACGTCGACGATATGCGGCCGGGCGGAAAGAATCGCGGCTTCGACATTTTCCGGTGTGAGCCCGCCGGCAAGCACCACCGCCCGCTCATCCGATAGCGCCTTTGCCAATTCCCAGTCAAACGCCTTTCCGTTACCGCCGCGATATTTTCCGCCGGCGCTGTCCAAAAGCACCAGATCGCACCGGTAATCGTGTATCGCTTCGAGATCAGCATCTGTCCTTACCGGGAAAGCCTTGATTACCGGATAAGGGATTTGCGCGACGTCTTCTGCTGTTTCATCACCGTGCAGCTGCAGGTAATCGAGCCCGGCCCGCTCTGCAATTTCCGCCATTTTTTCAGGCGATTCATTGACGAATACGCCCACTTTTTCGATAGAATCCGGCAACGCTTCTGCAATCTGTACTGCTTTTTCCGGTGTAATCTTCCGTTTGCTTTCGGCAAATACAAAGCCGATCATGTCCGCCCCTGCAGAGACAGCCGCTCGGGCCGCTTCAAGCGTGCGAATGCCGCAAACCTTGACTTTCCGTTTCTCCGGGAGACCGGTCAGTCTTTTTATTGCCGTTTCCGGGTCGTTTGCACGCATCAGCGTTTCCCCGACTAAAATCCCTTTTGCCCCGGCATGTTCAGCGCGAACGACATCTTTCCGGGTGCGGATGCCGCTTTCACTAATCACAAGCACATCCGGATTTGAGATTTTTGGCGCGAGCTTTTTGGCAACGCCGAGATCAACGTCAAACGTCTTTAAATTGCGGTTGTTGATGCCGATAATCCGGGCCCCTGTTTCCACAGCGGTTTCCAGTTCCGCTTCATTGTGCACTTCAAGCAGCACTTCAAGGCCGGCGCCCCGGGCATAATCGTACAGCTGACGGAGCCTTTCGGGGGAAAGAGCCGCTGCGATCAGGAGAATTACGCTTGCACCATATGCTTTTGCCCGGTCGATCTGGATTTCGTCGATGATAAAATCTTTACAGAGAACCGGAAGCCGGACTGCATCGCTTACGGCTTTCAAATCTTCCACCGATCCTTTAAAAAAGATTTCGTCCGTTAAAACGGAAATGGCGCCGGCGCCTGCTTTTTCGTAGGCAAGCGCCTGCCGGATGGGATCCACGCCCGTTCGGATATCCCCTTTTGATGGGGAGGCCCGTTTGATTTCAGCAATGATGCTTGTTTTTTCGGCGTGCATAAATGTTTCATAAAGAGAAGGGGCTTTGCGCGCGTTTGGGGCAAAAGCCTTTCCTGCAGCTTTGATACGGGCCACTTCTTTTTCTTTTTCGGCTAAAATCTTTTCTAAAAATGCCATTTAAATCGCCTCCTGCGTGAGTTTCCGGCTCGCTTCAATGAGCGCATGCAGTTTTTCAAGTGCCGCGCCCGATTCGATTGCCTGCTCCGCAATCTGGATCCCTTCTTTTACCGTCTCTGCCCGCCCTGCAGCAAAGAGCGCAAGCCCGGCATTGAAGAGCACCGTATCACGATAAGCACCTTTTTCCCCCTTTAATACTGACAGCAAAATATCGCTGTTTTTTTGCGCATCGCCGCCGCGGATCGCTTCAAGCGGGTAATACGGCAAACCGACTTCTTCCGGCGTCAGCGTAAACGTGGTAATTTTCCCGCCGTCGAGCAGCGCAAAATGGTTTTCCCCCGATAAAGATGCTTCATCAAGATAGCCGGCGCCATTGACAACGAGCGCGCGTTTTCTGCCAAGGCGGCCGAGTACTTCTGCCATCGTCCTGAGCATATCGCGCCGGTAAAGCCCGAGCAGTTGTGTTTCCAGGTTCATCGGGTTTGTGAGCGGGCCGATCAGGTTAAAAATCGTCGGGATCCGCAAATCTTTCCGGATTTTCATCATTTTTCCGAGGGCCGGATGGACATTCGGGGCAAACAGGAAGACGATGCCGATTTCTCTCAGCAAGCCTTCAATTTCTTCCGCCGGGAAAGACAAGGAAATCCCGAGTTTTTCAAGGACATCGGCGCTTCCGGTCTGGCTTGAGACGCTGCGGTTGCCATGTTTGGCGACCTTCACGCCGCTTGCCGCCAGCACAAATGCGGAGGTCGAGCTGATGTTAAAACTGTGGCTGCCGTCCCCGCCCGTCCCGCAGTTGTCCATCAGTCCGGGAACGCTGCACGGAACCGGCACGGCTTTTTCACGGATCACTTCGACCAGCCCGGCAATTTCTTCCGCCGTTTCGCCTTTGCATTTCAAGACGGCCAAAAATGCGCCCATCTCCCCTTCTGTCACTTCATCTGAAAACAGTGTGCGGGATGCTTCCCGCATTTCTTCAAACGTCAGCCCTTCTTGTGCCAAAATTTTTTCAAGATACGGTTTCAACTTTCTCATCCTTTCTGATTTCGCGTAAAAAATTTTCAAGCATCTGTTTGCCGGTTTCCGTCCCGATCGATTCGGGATGAAACTGGACGCCGAAGCACGGGGCGGATTGATGTTGAATAGCCATGATTTCTCCGTCATCAAGAGATTCGGCAACCACTTCCAGGACTTCAGGGATCTTTGTCCGGTCCATGACAAGCGAGTGGTAGCGCATCACTTTGACCGGATCCGGCAGGCCGCTGAAAATTCCTTTCCCATCATGGCGCACAAGCGAAGTTTTGCCATGTTTGATTTCTTTTGCTTTTGTGATCCCTCCCCCGAATGCCGCGGCGATTGCCTGATGGCCGAGGCAGACGCCGAGCAGCGGGATTTGCCGGTAAAATGTTTTGACGGTTTCAATGGAAATGCCGGCATTTTCCGGCACCCCGGGCCCCGGCGAGAGGACAATCGCTTCCGGCTTGAGCCTTCTGATTTCATCCACGGTGATCCGGTCATTGCGGAACACCTTTACTTCCTCCCCAAGTTCGCAAAAATACTGATACAAGTTGTAAGTAAAAGAGTCATAGTTATCGAGCAATAAAATCATGTGTCTGTACCTCCAGAATCGATCTCGCCTTGTTGAGCGTTTCTTCATACTCTTTTTCCGGATCGGAATCGTAGACAATGCCTGCGCCCGACTGCAAATAAGCGGTGTTGTCTTTAATCAGGAGCGAGCGGATGGCGAGCGCAAAATCGATGTCGCCGTTCAGGTTGATATAGCCAACCGCTCCCGCGTACATGCCGCGCTTCAGGGTTTCCAGGCTGTTGATGATCTGCATCGCGCGGATTTTCGGCGCGCCTGATACCGTGCCGGCCGGGAGACAGGAGATGAGCGCATCAATTCCGCTAAAACCGTCCCGCAATTTTCCCCGTACTTCCGAAACGATGTGCATCACATGCTGGAACCGCTCGACTTCCATATATTTTTGCACCCGGATGCTGCCGGGCTCGCACACCCGGCCGAGGTCGTTCCGGCTCAAATCAACGAGCATTTTATGTTCGGCAAGTTCTTTTTCATCGTGTAAAAGCTCGTTTTCAAGTCGCTCATCTTCTTCCGGGACTTTGGCGCGCGGGCGCGTTCCCGCAATCGGGTTCGTATATACCACACGCTCCTTCGTTTTGATCAGGCTTTCCGGCGATGCCCCGAGGATGACATAGCCGCCGAAGTCGAGATAGAACATGTACGGGGACGGGTTTGCTTTTCTTAACTTCCGGTAAAAATAGAACGGGTCGTGCGAGAGCGTCCCTTTCATGCGCTGTGAGAGGACAACCTGGAAAATGTCCCCGTTTTCGATATGCTGTTTTGCGGTTTCGACCATCTTCATAAATGCCTGCTTTTGAATGGCCGGGACAAAATCAACCGGGCCATAGTCAACAAATGGTTCTGCGCTCGTCTGCTGGCGAATCGCTTTTTCCATTGCCGCAAGATTTTTTTCTATTGCTTCTCCGTCTTCCCCGGTTGAAACAAGGTAGACGGTCTGGCTTTTATGGTCGTAAACAGCTATGTTTTGGTACAGCATCAAATGCAGATCGGGGATTCCTGTTTCATCTTCCGGCACACGGCCGATCTCTTCATACTGGCGGATGGCGTCATAGCCGATATAGCCGACCGCCCCGCCGTAAAACGGAAAGGGAAGCTGAATGCCAAGACGCGGCAACAGGTCTTTGACAATATCGAGCGGCTTTCCTTTTTTTATTTCTCGCCGTCCTGTCATCCGGTCAATCACTTCCAGTTCATCATCCCGCCCGATGAACGCTTTTACCGGATCAGCCCCGATAAAAGAAAACCGGCCGTTGCTGTCATTTGGCAGCGAACTTTCGAACAAAAACTTGCATTTTCCTTTCAGTCTCTTAAAAATCATGATAGGTGTTAAAACATCGCCGTTTAGCTTAACCATTTTGTATTGCATCCGTCCGCTCTCCTTTTTTATTAATGGTCACAACTAGATGGTTTTTCGCGCTCCGACTGCCACCTGGCTGAACCGGGTGAATATCCTTCACTTAACAGGCGGGTTCCGATTACAGATCCCGGCTCCCGGCTAAATAAAAAACGTCCTCTGCCCGCAGCTAGATGCTGCAGGACAGAGGACGTTTTCCAACGCGGTGCCACCTCTTTTGAAAGGATTTAAAACCTTTCCGCTCATTCGGGTACGGAGCAAGCCACTCTTTATACCCTATCCCTGTAACGGGGGAAGCCGTGTTTCCCTACTGCACAGTTCAGGAAACCTCTCATAAGCCCATTCTGCAAAGGCAGTTCGTGCCGGACTCCCACCCGCGCCGGCTCTCTGGAACGCTTGCCATTTGCATACTCTTCTTACTCAGCGATTTTCTTTTATGGAATTTTTTTAACGGAACGCAAAAAGGGTTCCCAATCCATGTAAAGGACGGGGAACCCGCGGTGCCACCTTTATTGGCTTAATCAGCCCGGCTTTGACGGTATCAGGGAAAAACCGTAATACCTGCCTTTTGTAACGATAAGGCATTCGCCAAAGCCTACTCCGGAATCGTTTCGGTTTGGAAGCTCGGAAGCCCATTCGCCTGCACGTCATCACCGGTTCGCACCACCCACCGGCTCTCTTCGGAATCCACACAGGTTACTCTTCTTCTTCATCGCCTGAAAAATGTTTCATTGATTGATTATTATCTTAATGCTGAAAATAAGAATTGTCAACCTTCATTTCAAAAATTTTTTTATTTTTTTCAGCCCATTTTTCCAAGTAACATTTGGCGGACAAACCTTGTCTTCCTTGTGAAAAAGTGACTTGGCCTACCCGGGAAAAAATACGCGAAAGGGCACGCATGGCCACTTCGTTCGAAGAAGGGGTCCGGTTAGGACATTTTACTTTGCACATTCATCATTGTTTAGACCACTGTATTCTTCCAATCAACATCCTAACGCAAAATATCGATCAAGTTCTTATTGGCTGCATTTTTAGCCGGCAATATGCCAAATAGAATGCCGACAAAGGTAGAGACGCAAAAAGCGAGTAAAAAGCTTCCTACACCGATCACGGCACGGAAAGGTAAGAAGAGCGAAATGAGCCACGCGAGTCCACCACCTATCCCAAAACCAATCAAGCCGCCTATTCCCGTCAACAACACCGCTTCCAAAAGGAACTGGAATAAGATATTCTTTGGGGTTGCGCCGATAGCGAGACGAATGCCAATTTCCCGGGTACGTTCAGAGACAGAAATATACATCATGTTCATTACCCCAATCCCAGCAATAAACAGCGAAATCCCGGCAATTGCGCTAATGAAGTAGGTTAAACTGTTAATGACTGATCCAATGCCTTTCAAGATTTGCCCCATTTCTATATGCTCATAGCTCCCCTGCAAATGATGGCTGCCCTGCTTGTTGAGCAGGCTGACGATTTTTTTTGTTTGTTTACTGACGTTTTCCCCGCGATTGAAGACCAGTTTTAATTTATTTCCCACGTTGCTGATATTACTTTTCTTATAAACCTTTTTGGGAATCATTATATCATGAAAATCATCGGCATTTTCAAAGACTCCGATAACATGGTAGCTAATCCCATTCACGATGACAGCCGTATCTAAGGCACGATTGGGTTGAATATAAATAGAAGCCGCCAATTTTTTTGAAATTAAAGCAACAGGATCAGCGAATGTGATATTATTTTGAGAGATATTATGGCCAGCAGAAATCTCTTGTTCCGAAGAAGAACGTTTAAGAAGCTTTACTGTTACGTTTTGTTCGCTACCATTTAGCGAAGCCTGGACATCGACTGTCCCATTGTCATCGTTAATAATATGAGCCTCTGCCAGTCCGAAGCTTGCCCCGGCGGAATTTAATAACGATAGATCCGACTCATTAAAACCAGATTCGGCCGCGTTCAAATCGTCAGCATAATATTCCACGACAGTTGACTGCTTGCCCGAATTGGACGCCTGTAAATTTTTAAGAGTTGCTTTCTCAACGCCTTTACCTAAGGAAATAATCGTAATCACCGAGGCAATGCCGATAACGATGCCCAACATTGTTAAAATACTTCGCCTTCGATTCGCCAAAAGCGAACGTATTGCAGTAAAAAACAGTTCGGCTGCCCTCATTTGCTGACGCTCCTATCGCTTTCAATCCGGCCATCCATAATTTGAATCATACGTTGGCTCTGGCTGGCAACTTGGTAATCGTGCGTAACCATAATAATGGTGGATCGTAATTTTTGATTTAAGTCAAGGAACAGTTTTAAAATCTCTTGCGAAGTATGCCTGTCAAGTGCGCCAGTGGGCTCATCGGCCAGTAAGAAACTCGGCTTGGATATAAGGGCGCGGGCAATGGCAACACGCTGTTGCTGGCCGCCCGACAGCTGGGACGGCAACTTTTTAGCAATTCCTTTTAAATGCACACTTTGTAATACATTATTCACTCGTTCGCCGATGTCCTTTCGGCGGTATCCGGCATAAAGCAGCGGTAAACCAACATTCTCAGCAACCGTTAAATTCGCAATCAGTTTAAAATTTTGGAAAACGAAGCCCACGTTTTGATTTCGCAACTTTGCATAGTCTTTTGATGACTTGCCAATTACCGAATTCCTCTTAAACAAGTATTCACCCTCAAATTGATTATCAAGAAAGCCAATGATATTAATGAGCGTTGATTTGCCCGAACCCGACGGCCCCATAATTGCCACGAACTCTCCTTGATTAATTTCCAAAGAAATATCCTTCAGCACATGAATTTTTTCATCTCCTTGTTGATAATACTTGTTGAGCCGTTCTAATCGAATCAATCAGTTCACCTTCGCTCCATCTTTTAGTCGTTTGTCCGGATCAGCCACAATACGATCGCCGGGGTGCAATCCGCTTTTGAGGGTGTAGAAACCGTTCTGTTTCTCTACCGCCACAGTGCGAAAACGTGCTTTTCCATTTACGACTAAATAAACGGCCGTTTGACCATTCTTTTTGATAATGGCTTTGCTCGGAAGCTTTATTTGCTTTTGTGGTATTGTGATTTGCACGCTTTGGCCTGCCATAAAGCGGCGATCCACATCGACCGTGAAGTCATACATTGAAAAGCCTTTCTTAGTAGCGGTTTTTGAGGGTATTTTGGAAATAAACTGAATGGTTGTGGTCTGCCTCTTCCCGTTTGCCAAGGCCTTAATAACCACTTTACTCCCTACACGCAACTTGTCATAGTCATATTCGGAAACACTCGACTGGACCTCTAAAGCATCCGAGCTGATGCTGTATTGCGATTGGCCGCTATTATTAGTGGAAATACTCACCACACCATCAAACGGTGCTTTTAACCTGCCCTCCACTCTATTCTCCAGCTGATTTAATTGATCCTGTTGATTTTGCAAACCAGCTTCTGTATCTCGATAGGTATTCTGATCTCTTGCAATTTCAAGATTCAGCTCCTCTTTATTCTCTTCTTGGTGTACTGCTGATAATTTCTTTTTAAGATAAGCAATGTTTTGTTTTTGAACCGCTAAGTCGCGCTGCATTTTTAAAATACTCTGTTTCACGTCAGTAATCTTCTCTATGATTTCGTTATTATGGGTTGTTAAGAGAACATCCCCTTTTTTCACTTCATCACCGTTCCGTACATTTACTTTTTGTACTGTACCATCCGGTATTTGCAAATTCTGTGTCTGCTTTGCTGAAACCTTCCCTGTTTCAACTAACGCCGGAGTATATTTGACCACATATTGCTGGTAATGGGGTTCGCTTTTTAAACTTGCATGCGTCCTTAAAACAATTACCAAGCACAGCACTCCAAAAAGGGCGGCAATAATAATCAAAGCAATAATGAGATTTTTCTTCCCGTTAGCTGTCTCTTCATTCATGATAAAACCTCGTTCATAAATATGTTTTTATTTCTTGTTAATAAATGTGGCTTAAAACGCAACTATGGAAATCTACTTTTTAAAATCGATAACGGCAATGACGGCTGTTATTAACGATATGCAAAGTGCGAGGAGGCCAAAAATAACTGCCACCATATTTAATGTTCTATCCGGAAGATTCCAACCTATAAGTTCAAAAACCGGCTTGACTGTAACTGCTAGAATAAAAAATATAAGTGCAACTATAAAAATTGCATACTTGTTAACCAACTATCCCATCTCCTTTCAGGCAAAATATAAAAGAACACTGCCGATTAAGTTTACAATAAATACTGTGATAAATAGTATTCGTGCAAAAATCTTTTTAAATGGGCTAAACAAAAACATATATAAACCAAATAACCCGAAAGTACTTACTGGCAATAAAAATGGATAATAATGGGATATAATCAATCCGAAAGCTAAAACAAGCGGAATTCCAATCAAATATAAGATTTCACCTATTTTTTTCATTTTCCTATCCTTTCTATTTGAATAATGGTGTCAAATAGGTTTCTATTAAACCGCTGATCATAACAAATAGCATTACCACAATTAGTAATAGCAGTATATTTGTAAAATAATCTTTGATAAAGTTGCTGATATTTTTCTTGTGGAACAATTGAGGAATTAGAGCAATACCTTTAAAACCAATTACTCCACTTACAATTAAAGCAGGAATTTCGAATATTCCATGTGGTAAAATCAATAAAACAATTTTTAATACACCAAAGTCCAGATTATTCATAATGGATTCGCCAAGGATTAATCCATTTGTAAATAAATATAAAATTGTAGTTAAACCAAACGTAAAAAAACCGGAAATGATCAGACCGCACGCTAATAAATTATTGTCAATTAGATGTATCAGACTGGATGTTGTATTTAAACTTCCGCTTTTATTAACTGGATCAGCGGATGTGATACCGTATACAAAACCCGAAACATAGATTGCTGTTGTAATCGTCAACAAAATCCAATTGTTTCTTAGAATAGAGGGAACTTTATACATATATGTTTTCTACTTCCTCCTCTAATTTATCCAAGCTATAATCTTGCACGGTTATTTTTCTGGCAAGTTTGCCTTCATGGATGATTGCTATTTGGTTGCAAACAGAATGAGCTAATTCTAATAAGTGAGTTGTTATGAGCACTGTTTTTCCTTTATCCGTGTAATCTTTTAGAAATTTCCTTATAACCTTACTTGATTTTAAATCTATTCCCGTAAGCGGTTCATCTAATATTAAAATTTGAGGCTCATGTATTAGAGCAGCCGCTATCGAAATCTTTTGCTTCATTCCATGAGAATACGTTTTTATTAATTGATCTTTCTCATTATACAATTCAAAATCATTAAGGATATTCGCGGCAAATTCGACAATTTTCTTTTTTGGCACATTAAACATTCCGCCAACAAAATACAGATACTCTTCTCCCGTAAGATATTCGTATAAAATAGCGTGATCCGGTACAAATCCTATAAGATTTTGCAATGCATAATTTTTAATGTCTTGTTTTTCTCCATTTATGGTGACTTCCCCACTATCAGGAACCATCATCCCTGCAATAATTTTTAACAAAGTTGTTTTCCCTACACCGTTTGTCCCTAATATTCCAAAAAAATCGCCGTCTTTAATTTTCAGAGAAAGCCCCCTCAGAACAATTTTTTTATCGAATCGTTTTTTAATATTTTTAATCTCTATCATTCAAAATGTACCTCTCATTCATGTTAATCTTTTTTAGATATAACATAGAGAATAAATAATTAAGTAAAGTAAAAACAATCATAACTGTCCCAAGGCTTAAAAGTATAATTGAAGAAAAAGTACTGAATTTCATTAACAGGAAACTGACGAGACTTATCATTTGTAATATAATGACAAAGATACATCCTTCGTAGATATGTTGAAATGTTTTTGCTTTACTTGATTCCCCGATTTCATAGAAATGCTCCCAGTTCTTTTTTGGATACAGTAAAACACTACTTGTTTGAATAAGGCTATATAAATAACCGTTACACAAAAATATAATAAAAAATACAAAATGAAGCAGAATGAAATAAGGTTGCCAGAAAAAAGAAATAAAAGTTAGAAAAATCGTTAGAAACCAAACAATAAGATTATAATTTCTTAATTTTGGTTTTGCTAATTCCCATAAATTAAATACATTAGAATAAAAAATATGGTAATTTTTTAAATCTAATTCAACGGAAAGAATCATTTTTATTGCATCTCCAACAAGCTGATAGAACAATGAAGAAATTAAAAAAACGGAAATAATCGATGCTTGAACAGGATAGCCACTAAAGTATCTTAAGATAAAAGGGAAACCAAATCCAAGAAAAAACATAACCAAAAATAGCATGTTGCCAAGATTTCTAAAAAAGAAACCATCGATTCTTAATAGAAAAGCTCTATCTTTATGTAAGATACAATAAAATATTTTCTTTTTATTTGCTAGCGGTATTGTGTTTGAGTAAACTCGATTATTTAATTTCGTGTACTCTATTAAGTCGAATCTCTCTAAAGTTTTGCTCCATATTATATATACAAGCACACATGAAACCGCCAAAATTGAAACAATGATTAAGTCGGAGGAAATGTTATTTTTACAAATTACTTGATAAGGGTTTGCCACTTTAAAATAATAAAATATTTTAGTATGGGATAATTCATACAGGGACTGTACAATATTAAATTTATTCAGCAAATAAAATCCGAAGAAGCCAATAATCACAGGTACCAATAGGTTAATAATTAATGCAATTATTTTTATAATGGATGATTTTAATGCTCTTGACCATAAAATTGATAAAATATATGGAATGTAAGAGAATAACAACGACAAGAAAAAGTTAACAAAGAAATACATAAGTACTATGAGAAGCAAATCAAATATACCGATAATTGAGTTTTGGGTTAGGTTTAAAGCTAATAAAACGGGTATTAATATTAAAATACTTGTTAGCATTGCTTTTTCAATAGTTTTATATACTAAAACAGATTTCAACTGAACAATCCTAATCCTTCTATTTTGATGGATTAACTTTCTTTCATCTTTTAAAAAATAGTCTCTATTGTTTTTGAAAAAACTTAGGGACGAAGCGATTTGTTCAATGAAAATGAATACCAACAGTAACTGTAAATATGTATTTGGGAGCATGTATTTCTTACTAATATAAAACGACAAAATAAACACTAGTAATGAAGTGAGAAAGATAAAGGATAATAAAGCATAAAAGGCCTTTTTAACCCCAATATGATTCAGATTCCAATCGTCTAATTTTTTTCTTGTCTTTGAGAGCATATTAAATTTCACAATATAATACAGTATACTATAATTATTATTTTTCATAAACTCGTCAACTCTTTCTTCAAACTAAAAAAGGGGGGCAGGTAATGCTAATTACCAAGCAGCCGCGTACTTTTTACCGTATTTTTTGATCATCGCTTTAGCAGTAGCGACAACAGCGTAAGAGATAGCTCCAGCGCCTGTTACAACACCAATTAAAGAAATAATTGATGCAATCGTTGAAGCAGTATCGATAATATCGATAGCCTTCTTTGCTGCGGCGGTGGAAATGCCAAGGGTGCTTGCTAAGTAAGCATTGCCAGGCAAAACTGCAGTTTGATGAATAGTGATTTGTAGTGTGCTGATATACGCAACCGATGACAGAGTGGCGAGTACCAGCCCAATTACCACAAACAGAAATACCCTTTTTTTGTTAGTTAAGCTATTTACCATACATTTCACTCCAATCTTAATTTTTATATATATAGTTTAATAGCCCCCCCATTATTAAACTATATAATTTAAAAAATAAGAGAGACCGATATTCACAAATTTAATCAGCAAATAAATGAGTGTTAAATAAAATACTTTTTTTCTGTTGCTTGATAAAATATTAACTCCTAAAAGGAAAAATAAAACAGTACTTAACCATAAAAAAGGATCCGCTATTTGCGTAAGGAAACTCTGCTTTCCAACAATATAGATTTTGCTTGCATTTGCATGAAACAGATTTACTATGCCTGCTATGACAAGTTTAAATGAAAGAAATAATGAAGTTAGGGAATAAACTAACAAATAATCTTTTTTCTTTTTTTTAATTCCAAACAGGAATCCAAAAAAAGCAACCACTAAAGCTCCTATTAATATGCCAACTATTGACGTAAGCACCGTAAAACTTTGAACAACATAAAATATTACATTAATTGAAGAGCCAAGATGATTTTCTTTATCAACCTGAGACCAAAACAAATTTAGCGCTTTTTGATGAATACAGTATTGAAAAAAAGCATTAAATATTACTATAAAAAATAAAGAAATAAAAATCCAATAAGTATTTGATGATGTTATTCCTTTTTTCATTTGTTTATCTCTCCATTAATTGTTTAATATTGTTAATAATTGAATTCTTCAATCTTTTTTCCTCAACTCATAAGAAAATCAAGGGTATTTTTTATCAGTTATTAAGGACATTAAGAACTTTAGAAAGATACACTAATCAACGTATCTGATACTCATATTTTAATAGGCCCTAGAGCCATTGTCACCGAAATCTTTGTGTGGTATTACCGAAAAATTTGTGTGGTATCACCGAAAAAAAGTGGACAGATGCTACCCAAACATTGATGGCTAATACAAAAAAGCGGAATTCTGTGCGAATCCGCTCTATCCATGGATTTTTATATGAATCAGCGAAATAATCCTCATTTTTTTACTCTATCTGCTGGCCTCAGGCATGTACCTTATTTTTGTTTTAATTTCAAATGTCTTTTATTATTCCTTATGTTCTACAATGGTTATTACCCTAGAAACAATAGTAGTAAAAAGAATAATCCAGGGATTTCCCTAAAAAGAAAGAAGTCCCACAAAAATCTCAATCCAAAAAATATTTCATAGAATGAAAAGTTGGAAACCAACTTCGTTTATATAACAGAAAACAGTTCAGATTGCACATTAAATAAAATGACCATTTAAACATTTTTCATATAAAATTGTCTGAGACTGCCATCAAATTCGACGTCTGATAACACCATTGAAACAATAGCGCGTAGCAAAAAGATGACTTAACGGTACGACAAGCAATCCATATACTGCTATCACAAGTACGGCTTCCATCGCATCTGGCCTTTGTAGCATGACAACAATGCCCGCAAGGCCGGTACCAATTAGCAATTCCTTGACCACACGATTCCATAAAATCCGTGCCCAAGATTGACCCGCCAACCGAAGCGGGAAGTCATGTTTCGCCCGTAATATCGCGGTAATCAACGCACTGATCACTGTTGCGACAGTGAAAGCAACCACCAAGGCAATCAGCGCAAAGCTCTGCAACCTTACAACATTCGCTGCAAACTGCGCTTGAAGAATCCCATCTTCAGCAATGTAAGCAATATGAAGTTCACCATGAATGCCGTGTTCGCGTAACGCGCGCACATCAAGGCCGTGATTTTTTAACAATTGCTGTGTAGCAGCCACACCGGTAAACACAATGTTACTAGTTGAAGCCATGGAGGTTAGTGTAGAATCGTTAAATGCATCATAAATCGATGGCACAACAACGACCAGGACATCGTCAGCAAAGTGAAGACTTTGGCCCCCACCTCCTTGGGCCACTGGTAACTGAAACCCTTTTACTGGTTGCATAAACTGAAGCTGTCCGAATGATTCCCTAGAAAAACCATGCCTTGATAGAAGTTTAGTCTCTTCACGAACCATTTGAATGAGTCCCTTTGGAATACTGCGATAAGGTACCGGTTTAACAGCTGACTGTGGTGCACCCTTAGTCACTAGGTCGAGCCAACGCTGGTTCACGAATGAGACTGCTGAATACTTTCCAGAATCAGCCGGTAATCCCATTTCTTTGGTAAAAGTATAAGATAGAGCAACCTTATCACGCGATTCAGCTTCTTTTACTAATTTGCCAATTTGGGGTTCCAAGCTGTCCATTTCATCAACATCTGTTGCAAATACAATGGCGACTTGGTCTGCCAATTGCTTCAACTGTGCCATTTCAGCTGCCATAGCTGAAGAGTGTTTGTATGTAGACCATGCGGGTCCGGCCGCAGCAACCACCAGTAGAAAAGTTAATACTTGAATCACAATTGCCGCTACACGCAGGCTCTTTACTGCTGGTTGTCTGGTGGCAAGCATGGTGGCGCTCGGCCAGGCAGAAGCCGACATAACAAACGCTACGAATAGGGATACACCGATGATTGCAACTTGTAGACTTACTAAAGCTTTGAGAAAGGCACCTACGTACATCCAGCCATGAAATATACCTACATAGCCTGCTGAAACCACCACCACGACTAACGCCGCAAGCAGTAGTGCACCACCGAACCCTGATAGATCCTGCATTTGGATTTGTACGGTTGGACATCCACCTAAAACACGGAGCGCTCGCCCGCGTGCTCTCAACGACAACCAAAACAACGCCAGTGCGGCGATTAGCGCAAAAGCTGCAACAACAGCAGCAGCAAATCCCCTTTCCCGCACCACAAATTCTAGACTGCGAAAAATTGACGCATCCGTTCGACTCACCTTAACACCTGATTGCTTTAACGAGTTCACCTAGTCCCAGACCCCAGCGTGGATCTAATTTCTCCAACGTGTCAAATGCCTTAGTAATGGAAATATTTGATTCGCTAAAGTCTAGGCTAATCCTACTCCCAGTATGAATGGCTTGTGGAAAGTCTCGATCATATAGGCCTGTGATAATTGCAGCGAGCAACGCAAGTAGTGCAAACAAGGCACTCGCAACCACCACGATAATACGCTTATACACAGATAAACCCTCCATGAACGTCAGAAACTCGACTCACCGTTTCCCAATGTTTTTTATTATTATCGTTGAGCCTCTGTGTAATAGCGAGGATTAGCAGATCATGTTTTTTCATTTATTCCTTTCCTTCCTTCACACTGTTATTCGGCCAACATATTTAAAAAAACAAATGAATTATTGCCATGCTGTTTCCTAATGTAAAAAGTCATCCTACGGTGGAAATAGGCATTAGTTCTTCACCAGATATACCGGGACCCCGAACCCGTTTCGACGGCTGAGAAGATCATCAATCGCTTTACGCTCAGTTTTTGTACCATATTTCACCATGACCAGTCCCCGGTTCTGGTCTTTGGAGCAAGGCCTCCCCACTTCAACTGTAATGTCATCCCCTATTGATTTTATCTCCTTAGTAAGTTTTTGATGGCTAGCAATCGCCTCATCTACCTTCGACACAGTCGGCAGCTGATTGCACGGCGGATGCGTGTCCTCTGAGCCTGAGAACCAGCCGTTCAGTAACGCAAGCGCTCCCACTATTAGCAACAAACCGACAACCACACCAATAATTTTCTTATGAACCGGCTTCATAAGGTTTCTCCCATATTACCAGTTAAATCAGTAGAAGACGGATTATGTAATGAACTGTTAGAACCGACTTCATATTTGGCACCACATGCGTTAATCATCTCGGAATCGTGCGTTGACACAATCACTGTACGACCACTCAGAGCAAATTTTACCAACAAATGGAAGACTTTTTTCCGATTGACTGCGTCAAGAGAAGCAGTAGGCTCATCAACAAATAGAAGCTCCGCATCCTTGTAAACAGCACGCGCTAAAGCTAATCGCTGTTTTTCTCCTCCGCTTAGGTGACCGGCCAGCTCCTTTTCCCGGCCCTGTAAACCTGTTTGCTCAAGTACCTTCGCCAAGCGTTCGCGATTTCCCCTGAAACGCCGACCAAACATACTTGCATGCATGGTTACATTGAAAGCAATCGACTCCTCATCCATGATTCCGTAATCTTGAAGTATGAAGGCTGCGTGATCACACCAAAATTTGCGTCGTGCCGATGAATTGTACTTTGTAACATCTTTTCCATTAAATAAAATCTGGCCTTGATCCACCGGGAGCAACAACCCAAGGCAGTGCAGAAGTGTGGTTTTCCCACACCCACTGGGACCAACGAGAGCTGTCATGGTTCCGGAATTGCAACGTACTGACTCAGCATGCAGCACGGGTACTCCTCCAATTGAAACGGAGATGTCCTTGGCTTCGATCAACTTTTCATCCTCCAATCAAATTTGATATAAAAAAAGACATCACCAACACACAGTACAAATGACCTAATTTACTTTGCACTGAGGGGATCCTTAATTGTCAAAAAAGTGCCTAAAAAATGACACGTTTATTTTAATTGACAAAAGAGCCATTGTCACCGAAATTTTTGTGTGGCATGACCGAAATCTTTGCGGGGTATCACCGAAATTTTTGTGTGGTAACACCGAAAAAAAGTGGACAGCTGCTGCCCAAACATTGGTGGCTAATACCAAAAAAGCGGAATTCTTTGCAAATCCGCTCTATCCATGAATTTTATATGAATCAGGCGAAATAATCCTCATTTCTTTTACTCTATCCGCGACTTGTTCTCTGGAATGAATGCCCAATTTTTTATAAATGGAGCGCAGCTGATACTCTACAGAACGTTGAGTGATGTAAAGTTTAGCAGCAATTTCCTTGTTCGTATCACCGTCAATTAAACACTCAATAATTTCTATTTCTCTTTCACTAAACAGATTTTCAGTTTCCTTTTTCAACCGGAGGGTGTAAACAGACTCTTTCACAAGGGTATTTGGAAAAATGCTGTATCCACTGATAACGGCATGAACAGCGTTAATTAAAGTATTCACTGAGGCCGTTTTACTGATAATCCCGGAAATGCCTTCTTCAATTAATTGGTCCAACACAATAGCAAGTTCTGAATCAAAACCCGTATAAATAATAATTTTAGCTTGCGGCTGTAATTTGATTATTTTTTTTGATATTTCCAGACCGTTCACTTCAGGAAAACTCCAGTCAATAAGAAAAACATCATAATTCGCACTCTCTATCTTTTCTTTTAAATAATCAGCAGAAAAAATGGCTTCCGCTTCAAATCCAGCGTTTTGCAGCAAACTCTTCGTACCGCTTGCCACTAAACGATGATCATCAATGACAAGTATGGACGCCATCATTATACTCCTCCTTGTAAAACTGGCTATTTATAAACCCCGGTTGATTGGCCAGACAATTTCTATATGAAGCCCTTTCCTACCGTTTCCTGTTTTAAGTGAGTCTATGTTTAATTGACCGCCGGTAATGGCTACGCGCCCGTTTAAACCTGGCCATCCCATCGTGCTGAAATGATGCTGGCGTTTGAGTACATCTTTGTCTATCCCAATCCCATCATCATCGTAAAGAAGAATATACCTCGTGCTTTCTTCAGCCAAAATTAAGCTTACATGCTCTGCTTGGGAATGCTTGATCGCGTTGTTTAAAAGCTCTTGGACAATACGATACATGTTGATTTCCAGTTCACGATCAAAAATTGTAAAATGCTGATCGATATGCATATGTAAAGCAAATGATGATTGTTTTTGTACTTGAAGGCATAATTGATTCAGAGCAAGGGGCAAGCCCATTTTGTGAATAAATTCCGGATGTAAATGATGTATGATTTCCCGCAATGTTTTAATGTTATTTAAAATTCCCTCCCGAATTTCGGACAGCATGTCAATAACAAATGGATCAGCACAACCGGCCCTTTTGATATCGACATCCCTCGCCAGTGCCAGCAGCTCTTGTATGATCGTGTCGTGTAGATCCCTCGACAATTGCTTGCGTTCGCGCTCTGAAATGTTAAAAATTGCTTTTTTTACTGTATGCGGCAACAAATCCCGGTCTTTTTCCAAGCTTAATAAAGCGATAAGGTCTTCAGCCTTGTCCTGATTCTCAATCACAACCTGTGCATAGTTTAAAAGCGTCTCAAGCCAAATCTTTTCATCGGGATTGAGCTTTCTTCGCATTTTCCAACGCCCATATAAAAAGATCGTGCCGCTTTTGTCATGATACAAGTTGATTTTAAACCCGTGCACATCCATCTGAAGACGTTCTGTACATTCATTCGTCATCGAGTGATGTGTCACATTCACTTTAGTATTGTCGAGTAAAGAAATAGCTTTCCCATTCTGATCGACCTTTACTAAAGTAACTTCCTTAGCTGGCAGAAAGTTTTCAATTTCCCGTTTCAAAATAAAGGCTAAATTAGCCAGCTTATGCTCCGACTTCATCCATTGCAAAAAACGATTCAAGCTCATTTGAAAATCCTGCCGTTTTGGAAACATAATTTTTCTAAACCGGTATTCGACATAATCTTTTATATATAAAAACAACAGTATAACAGTAAAAACGAACAGAGCCAGGCGTGTAATCCTAAATATATTGCCCGACAGTTTACCCGGATCAAAAGCGAGCGTTCCCGTTAAAATAACGGACATTATCATTAGGCTCATCAAGCAATAATAGTGCAGCCGGTTGATAATAAAGGACAAATCAATCATTTTATAAGTCAGCACCAAATAGCCCGTTGTAATTGGTAAAAAAACAAGAAAAGGTGTTGTCCACTCCCATGGCATGATTGAATCCTTGAAAATGACGATTGGAAGTGCGTAAAGTGTGACAAATGGCATAAGGGCAAGGAAGATACCCGTAAAAAGCACCTGTAATGATTTTTTCACCTCACTGTTTTTCGTTTGATAATATAATCGAAAAACAGAGATCATAAGAATGATAAAGACAACGGGCACAAAAAACAGTTCAAGCGGATAATCGGCGGCGATTACCCGGTTTATCAAAACAAGTCCGGCGCCTAAATATAGAAAAGAAAGCACATGGTTTGAAACCAGTCGTGATGAGGAATGATAATAATTTCGCAAAAAATGTAGCAGCAATACCAGACTGATACACATAAATATCCCCACTGTATACCTGCTCCAATTGTAGATTCGGGAATTGGCACTAATATTTAGTAATACGGGGGCGATTACTGCTAAAAAAAGGATCAGGACTGGAATTGACTTGTTTTTATCCAGAAATTTAAATAAAAAACATCCTAAAGAAAAACAAACCAAAAAGAAAACCGATGGAACAAGAAAATAATAAATCATTCCAGTAACAGGCTGATGATTATCTATTTTATATTGTACATCCTGGTTCCCGCGTTCTATCGTTATTTTCTTAGCGTCACTAATAATCTCCTTATGTTGGACGGATGGCTTTTTTGTTGGAGAACGTCCGTCAATAAGCCGGATAACATCCCCCCTGTAAATGGACTGTTCAGAAGCCCACCCGTACGGATCTACACTGTCCACCACGATTTGATGATCCGCCTTTTTGACAATAATGCCTATGTATGGATACTTAAAAATAACAAACACAAAATACGTAGCAAGTATAAACGACAAAAATAAACCAGTTAGCAAAAGAAAGCGCATTCTAATCATTTTATATCAGGCCCATAAACGATAATCTTGACTGTTCTCCCCTTTGATAGCATTCAATACGGCACATTTATCTTCTTCAGTAAAAGATTCCGGGTAATCAAAAGTCCCCGCTTTAATTTCTTCAATCAGATGTGGTTGCTTCATCAACTGGTAAATAAACGTTTCCATCTTATCATCTCCCATATTATTCATCTATCATCCATATAATACCATTTATATATTTTAAAATGATGTTTCCAACTAAAGATTAAGGAAAAAACTAAGATTTACAATCTTAAGTTTCTCCTGGGATATCCGCCTTGAAATGAATTCCATCAACAAAGCTCTTGATTTGTCGTTTAATGGTTTCGTCAACGGACAATTTATCAATAATGTTTTTTGCTTTTATTTTTTCAGCTTCTATTAAAACTCTTGTATAGAGAATAACACCTGATGATTGAATCCATGCCTCCAATGATTGAATGGCTAGTAATCGATCTAAAGACAGCCGATTTTCAAAATAAGATGCCACTGCCTTTCCGATTCGGCTTGGGTGATGGGCGAGATACATGGTAGCCAGTGTCCATTTTTTGTGAATTAGATCATTTTTTTCACCCAAATGGAGAACATCATCAAGATCGTTCTCGAGCTGGGCACAAATACCTATTCCAGTTGCATACTCACCTATTAAATGAAGATCAGTAGTATTACCAGCTAGCATAGCTCCGCACAAGCAAGCGAGCGCACAAAGTGCTCCTGATTTTTGCTTAATTACTGCAATATATTCTTCTTCTTTCAATGGTGCATTTCGAATATCAGCAAATTGACCATGAACGGAACGATTTATTCGGTCAACGATTAGTTGAAAAGCCAAATTATTTTTTTGACTGCCTAAAAATCCATTCAATTTTGACATAGCCAACAACAAAAAGGCCGTTTCCACCGTCAATGATTGGCCTGCATGATCTTGCATCCATGGCGAGCGATGATGATCCTGATCTTGCCAGTCATCTAAAATATTAAAGGCAAGTATAATCAGTTCTACACATGCTGCCACATGAAAAACAGAAGCGCTTTTTCCGCCCAGCAAATGGTGGTGGTTTACACACAACATTCCAAAAGGAAGATTTGTTTTCTCATGCTCACTCGCATATTTGTGAGCCATATCTTTCATTTCTCCATAAAAAAAACCTTCAATTAATTCATGAAGCGCGTATTTTATATCAGTTAAAGTGCCTCTTATTCAGTTGCATCATAATCCCTCTCCCATTTTTTAAAAAAATATAAAGAGGACCCCAATCCACGTAAAGGACGGGAAACCCGCGGTGCCACCTTTATTGGCTTGATCAGCCCGGCTTTGACGGTATCAGGGAAAAACCGTATACCTGCCTTTTGTAACGATAAGGCATTCGCCAAAGCCTACTCCGGACGTTTCGGTTTGGAAGCTCGGAAGCCCATTCGCCTGCATGTCATCACCGGTTCGCACCACCCACCGGCTCTCTTCGGAATCCACAAAGGTTACGCTTCTTCATTGCCATTGATTGATTATTATCTTAATGCTGAAAATAAAAAATGTCAATCTTCATTTTAAAAATCTTTTTATTTTTGTCAACCCATTTTTCATATTTGGATAACGGAACGGGATGTCGAAGACGGTTGTTTGTCGTAACACACTTTTCCGGTGGGAGAAGGCATTAAAGCTTTCCTTTCCGTGGTAAGCGCCCATCCCGCTTGCCCCGACGCCGCCGAACGGCTCAAATGGCAGTTCAAGAAGCGCCTGGCTCGTTTCTACCCCGCCTTCGATCACGGCGATAAAATCTTCCGGGAATATTTCTTCCACCAGTTTTTTCAAAGCTTTTGAAGTATGCGGCGTGTATTCCGACGGCTTGATCACTGCACAGTTTCCGGCGGCCACTGCGCCAACAAGTGGTACAAGCGCGAGCTGCAGCGGAAAGTTCCATGGCGAAATAATGAGCGCCGTGCCGTACGGTTCCGGTATAATCATGCTTTTTGAACCGGCATGGGTGAGCGGCGTTTTTGCCCGCTCCGGTTTCATCCATCTTTTCAAATGTTTCAATGTAAATGAAAGCTCGCTCAGAAGAATGCCGATTTCTGTTGCATACGCATCAAACGCCGACTTGTTCAAGTCTTTCCGGAGCGCACCCGACAGTGCCCTTTCATGCCGGATAACAGCTTTTTTCAGCGCCTCAAGCGCCCTAATGCGGAATGCATACGGCTTTGTTTTCTCCGAATAAAAGAAAGCTTGCTGTTTTGCCAGAATCGACTCTGCATTCATACGGAATCCTCTCTTTAAACAATCTTCAGCTGCTTATCGCGGTCATCTTTGTGCGCCTCATAAAAACGGACCATTGCCGGCAATGTCTCTTTGAAATCCGGGCAGGAAATCCCGGACCCCTCCAAATCTTTTTGGGCCGTGCTACAGTCATATTCTGCCTTGCATGTAAAATATTCAAGGGCTTCCCGCTCCGCATTCAGCCATTTCCGGAAAGCCTTAATAGAAAACAGCCATTCCATTACCGATAGCGGGATGGTCCCGTGCGGTTTTCTTCCGAGATACGCTTCCATGACCATTTTGTACAATTCGCGCATGCGGTACGAATGCGGGTCGGTAAGGTGATACGTTTTTCCCGTCTCGGCATGTGCATGGGCAAGATAAAGGGTGGCATCAAAAATGTAATCGACCGGGACAAAATTTCCTTCCGCCGTGCCCTCGCCGAAATACGGAATCACGGGAAAAATTTTAAATTTTGTAAGCGTATTCAAAAGAAAATAAATGCCGTCAAATTTAATGGTTTCACCAGTCTTTGAATGCCCTTTTACAATCCCAGGGCGGATCACCGTAACCGGCACCTCCCCCATGATGTCGCGAACGCGCTTTTCCGCTTCAAATTTTGACTCCTCATAATGGTTTTTAAACGTCTGCCCCATGTCGAGTTCATGTTCGTAAATGCGCCCCTCCCTTTTCCCCGACACGTAGGCGGTGCTGAAATACACATACCGTTTTAAGGCTTTAAGCGTTTTTACCCACTGGT
The DNA here is from genome assembly GCF_025905465.1 of Weizmannia sp. WK01. Lineage (NCBI taxonomy): Bacteria > Bacillati > Bacillota > Bacilli > Caryophanales > Bacillaceae > Heyndrickxia > Weizmannia sp. WK01. Next base: position 2,866,803 of record NZ_CP109616.1, read on the forward strand.
TTACGTTCTCTGTTCCCGTTACATTCACCCGCCAGGCGATGTCCCGTTTCACCGCAAGATCGTAAATGGCGGCAAGGTGGAACACATGGGTTACTTCTTCTGCCAGCTTGAAGCGCATCCCTTCCTCAATCGAGAGCCCTTCTTTTGTAATATCCCCTTCAATGACGGTGAACTGTTCCTTCGAAATATTTTCCGCTTTCTTGCAAATTCCCCCGATCTCCGCTTCTGCTTTTTGACGCATCGCCGGAAGCACAAGCAAATAAATGTGCCCGGCCGGATAATCCAATTGTGCCATCCGCCTGATCAGCGACGAAGCGATAAAACCAGGAAAACCGGTAAAAAAATAAATGTTTTTCACGCGTCTCCCCCTCCTGCCGGAAATCTATTGAATGATATTCGCCAAGCCAGCATATTTCCCTGCAAAAAAGCAAAGATTCAGACGAAATTTCACCCCCTTTTTTCTCCCGTTCGGAAAACGGCTTATGCTGCTGAATGCCCGGTTCCCCCATAAGTGAGCAGCCAGGTCCTTGCCGGCCGCTTTTAGCGGGGGAATTCCGGACAATATACAGCAAGCCGTCTTTTTCTATTCGCCAAGCGGGTACGCTTCACCGGGCTGAGCCCGCGTACCTTACAGCGATGGGAGACAGTCCACTAAAAAAGTCTTGTTTTGCTATTTACGTTCCAAATTTCAGCTGCATACCTGAGCACGGTATAATCCGATGAAAATACACCGGCATTGGCGATATTGATCAATGCCATCTCCTGCCATTTGAGCGGATCGCGGTACAGCATGTCCACTTTTTTCTGCGCCAGCGCGTAATCCTCGAAATCTCTTAAAACAAAAAACTCATCACCATATTTAATGAGGGAATCAAAGATGTCCCGCCCTTCCGCCTGCACACCGGGAATCGAGCCGTCAATCAGCGCATCGAGTACACGGTGCAGCACCGGATTTTTCTTATAATAATCATAGGAATGATAAGACCGGTCATGGTAATATTGGAAAACTTCCTGATCGGTCAGCCCGAAGAGAATAATATTGTCTTCCCCCACGAGGTCGCGGATTTCCACATTTGCACCGTCCAGCGTGGCCAATGTAACCGCGCCATTGAGCATAAATTTCATATTGCTCGTTCCGGAGGCTTCCTTGGATGCGAGTGAAATCTGTTCGCTGACGTCTGCCGCCGGGATGATCCGCTCGGCCAGCGACACACCGTAATTTTCGATAAAAACGATCTTCAGCATATCCCTGACTGCCGGGTCATGGTTAATGAGATCCGCTGCGGCGTTTATCAACTTAATGATTTCCTTGGCGTAAGTGTAGCTCGGTGCCGCTTTGCCGCCAAAGATGAAAACGCGCGGGTAAATATCTGCTCCCGGATCATCCTTCAATTTAAAATACAAGCTTAAAATATGCAAAAGATTCAAAAGCTGCCTTTTATAAGCATGGAAACGTTTGACCTGCACATCAAAAATGGCATCTGTCCAGACGGCGAGCCCTGTCCTTTTCCTAATATAGTCTGCCAGCCGTTGCTTATTGATTTGTTTGATTTCCGCAAGTTGCCGCAGGACGTTTTCATCCCGGCGAAAAGGCTCCAGCATTTTCAGGTCTGTCGGCTTTGTCGCCCACTCCTTGCCGATTTTGCTGTCAATAAAACTGCGCAGCGGTTCGTTGGAAAGCAGCAGCCAGCGCCGGTGAGTAATGCCGTTTGTTTTATTATTAAATCTGGACGGGAAAATGTGATAGAAGTCACGAAGCACTTTTTCTTTCAAAATATTCGTATGGAGCTTTGCCACCCCGTTGATGCTATGGCTGCCAATGATTGCCAGGTGCGCCATCTTCACGCTCCCGCCCGAAATTACCCTCGTCCGCTCAATCATATCCCAGTCATATAAACGGGCCATGTCCTCGGCATAGCGGCGGTCAATCTCGCAAATAATTTGATAAATGCGCGGCAAAAGCTGTGCCATCATATCTGTCGGCCAACTTTCGAGCGCTTCGGACATAATGGTATGGTTGGTATAGCTGAGCACTTTTACCGTAACATCCCAGGCCGGTTCCCAGTCCATGCCTTCCTCGTCCATCAAAATACGCATTAGTTCAGGGACACATAATGCCGGGTGTGTATCATTGATGTGGATGGCGACTTTTTCGGCGAGATTGGACATCGGCAGGCCGCGTTTTTTATAGGTGCGGATAATGCTTTGAATGCCTGCTGAGACGAAAAAATATTCCTGTTTCAAACGTAACAGACGCCCTTCATAATTGGAATCGTCAGGATACAGCACTTCCGAAATGCTTTCGATCCGGCTTTGCTGCTGAATAAAAGCATGGTACTCCGTGTTCGCATCCTCAAGCGGCATTTCCGCCGACCATAATCTTAAAGTGTTGACCGTATTGTCCCCGTAACCGATTACCGGGGTATCATACGGCACGGCAAGTACAATTTCCTCATTTTCATAATGGGGAACAAAATGCCCCGATGCATCTTTCTCAAGCCGGACGTTGCCGTAAAACCGCACATTTACCGCCTTGTTCAGCCGGCGTGTCTCCCACACATTGCCGTTTCGCAGCCAGTTTTCAGGCAGTTCAACCTGGTAGCCGTTGACAAATTTTTGCCTGAAAAGCCCGTACTTAAAACGGATGCCGTTCCCGTGCCCGGGGATCGCATGTGTCGCCATTGAATCGATGAAACAAGCTGCCAGCCGGCCAAGACCGCCGTTTCCCAGTCCGGCATCCAGTTCCACCTGTTCCAACGCTTCCAGGTCCATCCCCATTTCTTTAAGCCCCGCCCGGACCGTATCGAGAATTCCGAGGTTGAACAAATTACTTTTCAACATCCTGCCAAGCAAAAATTCCATTGAAAAATAGTAAACTTGTTTTTCCCCTTTTTCCAAGTAGCGCTGATTCGTGTTCCGCCATTCTTTTGCTGCATAAGAACCGATCAATTTTCCGAGTGTAACATACTGCTCTGTCAAATCAGATTTTTCCACATCCATTGTGAAGTAGTCCGACAGCATTCTTTCGAAATCGGCCTTAAATTGTTCCTTTGTGAGTTCCATCCCATTTCCTCCCGTTTTTTGCCCGTAATGTAACCCTTTCTCCGGAGAGGCTCAGAGCCGTTCCTGACTATTTTTTCAAATGCTGATTCTTCATTTTCCTGATTTTTATGATTTTATAAATAGCAAATCCGGCGGCACAGAGAAAAATGAGCCAGCCCAACTGAAATACCACATCAGGCCAATTGACATATGTATGCATGCTTTTCTCTCCTCCATAAGGGAATTTCCTTTTTCAAAAAATTTGTTCATCATCTTCCTAGTTTTATTTTAATGGACGCCGGAGCCATTGTCACCGAAAACTTTTTGCCGGCGTCCTAAAGCCCTTTTGCAAAGTGGCCGCTGCTCCATCGGTTTCTCGCGTGCCAACCGTCACGGTGTGTCGTGGGGAGGAGCAAAATTCACTCCCAAAAATTTTTGGATCTCTATTCCCATTTTTGGCTAAACCTATAAAAGGCGCCAACCAAAAAAGCACCCAAAGCCGGGATTTCTGCTTTGGGCGCTTCTTCTTTAAAACTTATATTTCTTCACAATCTCCTGTAAGTATTCCGACAGATAGGACAATGCTCTTGCCGAATCGCTGATGTCATCCATCGACTTAAGGTGGCTTTCAATGGAAGCGGCCATTTCTTCGGTTGCCGCCGCATTTTCTTCAGCAATTTGGGCAAGTTCGTTCGCAGTCGAGGTCACTTCCTGGACGGAGGCGGAAATTTCTTCCGAGATCGCCGCCATTTCTTCCACTTGCGGTGTGATCTCTTTCATCCCGTTCATGATCGTGTCAAATTTTCCGATCGAATCTTTGGAACGTGACACGCCGGTTTCCACATCTTTGGACACTTGTTCCATCTCGCGGACGGAATCTTCCGTATCATGCTGGATTTGCGTAATCAGCTTTTCAATTTCTTTTGTTGAGTTTTGCGACTGGTCGGCCAGTTTCCGGATTTCGTCTGCCACGACCGCAAACCCTTTTCCGTGCTCGCCCGCTCTTGCCGCTTCAATCGCTGCATTTAAAGCAAGCAAATTCGTCTGAGCCGCAATGCCTTTTATCACTTCTGTAATCTGGCTGATTTGCTTCGAATTTTCAAAGAGTGCCTGGATTTTTGCGTTGGATTGCGCGACAGAACCGGCAATGGACTTCATTTGCGCGACCGTCTCACGGACAGCCTCGCCGCCTTGTTTCGCATGTTCGAGCGTGGCATTGGACAAGCTGGAAATCGCCATCGTGCTGTCGGTTACTTTTTCCATTGCTTTTGCAATTTCACTCATCGCCTGGGCGCTGTTTTCCGTGCCGTTCGTCTGTGTTTCTGCACCGCTTGCAATCTGGGCAGCAGCGGAGTTGATTTCATGGCTTGCTTGTGTTGTATTTTCCGCGTTTGCCTTCAGCTCTTCTGAAGAGGAAACGACCATCTCCGCGCTTTTATCAACCTGGTCGAGAAGATCGCGCAGGCTGTCCTGCATTTTTTTAAAACTTACAGCCAGTTCACCGACTTCATCTTTTTTCCGGATATCTATTTCCTCTGTTAAGTCCCCGGAGGAAATTTTTAACGCTGCTTCTTTCAGGCGGTTAATCGGCCGTGTCACAGAACGGATGACAAAATAGGCTAATACCGTACCGAGAACGAGAAAAATGACGATGACAAGGATCATCCGGTCGATGATCGGCTGTACAGCTTTACCGACCTCATCAGCGTACACGGTGCCTGCGATTTTCCAACCCGTTAGGCTATCAGTTGTATAAATCATCACTTTTTCCTTCCCCTGATACGTATAGGAAGTGTGTCCGGAAACATGGTTAAATACGGTATCATACACTTTTTCTTTTGCATACGCGCCCGGTTTTTTTCCCGGCATAACGATATAATGGCGGGCCGGGTCTATAAGCACGGCATACCCGCTTTTCCCGATTTTGATTTCTTTTGCCATTTTTTGAATCGTACTTATTTTCAGGTCAACTGCGACCACCCCGGAGCTGTCTTGCGTCGTTTTGGCAATGGTGACAATCGTTTCCCCCGTGGTCGCGTCCTGGTACGGGGCCGTCACAACCGCTTTTCCGGGCTGTTCCATCGCTTCCTTATACCACGGCCTTTGCCTTGGATCATAACCTGCAGGCAAGTTGCCATTCGGTTCGATCATCATTTTCCCGGAAGCTGTCCCAACGTAAACATTCAAGACATTGTTATGCAGATTTGCATATTGGCTGAACATCGTCTTGATTTCGGACGGCTTTTTTTCCGTTTCGGCCGAAATTTTTTTAGAAAAATAATCCACATCGTCCATGCGCGGCTGGATCGCATCATGGATGATATTCTGCAACAGATTGACATTTTCCGTGGCGGCATTCAGCATTTGCGATTGGACTTCACTTCCTGCTGATTTGATTGAAAAATATCCGATCAGTACAGATGGAACGAGCAGGATTGCGAGGATCGAAACCATCAATTTCGCTTTCATGTTCCACCGTACATGTTTCTCTACCATCTTTCGCATGACAGGGCAACTCCTTTTGTTCATTTTCATAGCGGTTATCACTATTTCTTTTATCGTACCTTTTAGTCTCTTTTTCATAGGGCTTTATACCCGGAAAAATATATGCAAATGATTGATAAGGCTTACAGGCTGAAGGGATAGCGGTTTTTGCAAATGTGAAAAGAATATGACAGAAATTACCAGAATAAGCAGGAAATTTTTGCGGTATATCGAATATATGATTTAATGAAATAAAGGAGGGAGTTTGATGGCGGAAAGAACTATGATTATTGCGGAAAATCTTGCCCCCGGCCTGCTTGATGAAATCAGGAAACTGGTCCCGGAGTGGCGCATACTGGCCGGAAAGGATCCGGCGCATTGGCAGAATGAAGTGAAGAAAGCGGAAGTGATTGCGAGCTTTCGGAAAAAAATGGAAAAAGATGCATTATCGGAAGATTCCGCTCTCCGCTGGGTTCAAAGCTGGAGTGCGGGGGTGAACAGTTTCCCACTCGAACAATTTGAGAAAAAAGGGCTCTTTCTCACTTCTGCAAGCGGCGTGCACGCCTATCCGATTTCGGAAACCATTTTTGCAATGATGCTGGCATTGACAAGGAAAATCCATACATATGTCAGAAATCAAACGAAAAAGAAATGGGACCATGCCGGGTTAAAGCTGGAAATGCATGGAAAGACGATTGGCATTATCGGTGTCGGGGAAATCGGGCTTGAAACGGCAAAAATTGCCAAAGCCTTCGGGATGAAAGTGCTGGGCGTGCGGCGTTCCGGTGCGCCTGCCGAGTTTGTAGATGAAATGTATACGAACGGTCAGCTTCATGATATGCTGCCGCTTTGTGATTATGTTGCCGTCTGCCTGCCGCTTACGAAAGAAACGTATCATTTATTCGGGAAAGAAGCATTTGCCCGGATGAAGCCGTCTGCATTTTTTATCAATATCGGCAGAGGGGAAATCGCAAATGAAAAAGAACTGGCGGATGCGCTTTCCTCCGGCGAAATTGCCGGTGCCGGGCTGGATGTATTTGAAAAGGAACCGCTCCCTGAAGACAGCCCGCTTTGGGAGCTGGAAAATGTGATCATTACCCCGCACACGGCCGGCTCAACCGAACATTATGACGAGCGGGTTGTCCGGGATATCTTCATTCCAAATTTAAAACGGTACCTCGCTGGCAGCAAGCCGGACATTCATCTGGTCGACTATAAAAAAGGTTATTAACCTTTTTGCTGCGCGAATCAAAAAATACGGTGATTTTTAAATTATTTCATTTTTCCCTTTACAGAACTAAAATCTGCTGTTAGAATATTTAGCACAGAGCAAAATGATATTCGAAAAGTAATGATGAAGAAGGCGTATTTGCAAAAAGCCGCAGAGAGTCGGTGGTTGCTGCGAACCGATGCTTTTGCTGATACAATGCCCAGCGCTTCTGAACTGGCCGGCTGAAAATGATGTAGGCCGCACCCGGCACATGCCGTTATTTTCCCAGAGGCTGCATTTCGCAGCAAATGAGGGTGGCACCACGGTACATGACGTCCCTCCTCCACAAGGATTTTTTTGTGGCGGAGGGACGTTTTATTTTAATTTTATATTGGAGGATTGACGTACTCATGCTTTTTTGTAAGGAATCGCTATTCACACCAGGCCCGACACCCGTACCGGACCGCGTAAAACAGGCCATGAACCAGCCTATGGTCGCCCACCGCAGTGAAGTCTTTTCAAATAGCCTGAAGCAAGTGGCGACAAAACTGATGCCGGTCTTTGGCACAAAAGAACCGGTGGTCGTCATTGCCGGCAGCGGAACATCCGCACTGGAAAGCGCCGTCTGCAACGTTGTCCATGAAGGCGACCATGTCGTTGTCGTTGTCACCGGCGTGTTCGGGGAGCGTTTTGCTTCCATTTGCGAATCATACGGCGCCCATGTCCACCGCCTCAATATAGAATGGGGAACCGCCTGCCGCCCGGAACAGCTGGAAACGTTCCTTAAGGGGCTAAAAGATCCGGTCAAAGCGGTTTTTGCCACCTATTGCGAAACATCCACATCGGTGTTGAACCCGGTGAAAGACCTTGGGGCCGTTGTAAAACGAGTGACCGATGCTTTATATATCGTTGACGGCGTCAGCTGCATTGGCGGTGTGCCTGCAAATATGGAAGATTACCAGATTGATATCCTTGTTTCCGGTTCGCAAAAAGCGCTCATGCTGCCGCCGGGGCTTGCCTTTGTCGCCGTCAATAAGCGGGCCAAAGAGGCAATCAAAAACGGCCCTGAGAAACGGTTTTATCTCGACTTGAACCGTTATATCGATTCATACGATGAAGCCGTGACCACCCCGTTCACTCCGCCGGTTTCGCTTGTGTTTGGTGCAGAAGAAGTGTGCCGGATGATTGAGGAAGAAGGCTGGGACAATGTCATCAAGCGCCATGAAGTTTTGCGCAATATGACCCGCGCCGGCGTGAAAGCTTTGGGCCTTCCGCTCCTTGTCGAAAACGACGCAGATGCTTCGCCGACCGTTACAGCGGTGAAACCGGATGGCGATCAAGCCGGGGCAATCAAAAAATATTTGCAGGATCATTTTTCAATGGTCGTCGCAAGCGGACAAAAGCAGTTGAAGGGGAAAATTTTCCGGATTGGCCATATGGGGTACAGCACGCCTTTTGACGTGATCAACGTTTTAACCGCGCTGGAAATGGCGGTACACGAACTGAACGGAAGGGACACTTTCGGCATTGCGGTGAAAAAAGCGGAGGAGGCATGGAAAGCACATGTTTAACATTTTAGTAACGGATAAAGTAAGCGAAGAAGGCTTAAAAAAACTGTATGCGCACAAAGATTTTATCGTTGAGCACCAACCGGGCATTGCGCCGGAAGATTTAAAAGCCACAATCGGCCAATATGACGGGCTGATTGTGCGGAACCAAACAAAAGTGACAAAAGACATCATTGAGGCATCCGGCAATTTGCGTGTCATAGCAAGGGCCGGGGTCGGCGTTGACAATATTGATGTCGATGCTGCGACGAGAAAAGGGATTATTGTCGTCAATTCACCGGGAGGAAACACGATTTCCGCAACGGAGCATACACTCGCCATGATGCTTTCCCTTTCCCGCAATATCCCGCAGGCACACAAGTCCGCAGCCGCAGGAAAATGGGAGCGTGAAAAGTTCAAAGGCGTCGAGCTTTTCAAGAAAACGCTCGGCATCATCGGGACGGGAAAAATCGGGACAGAAGTGGCGAAACGGGCAAAAGCATTTGGCATGGCCGTGCTCGGGTATGACCCGTATTTAACCGAAGAACGCGCGGCCAAGCTCGGCATCAAAAAAGCAACGCTTGACGAAATTGCCGCCCAAGCCGATTTCATCACGCTCCATACGCCGCTGATGAAAGAAACGAGGCATTTGATCAATGAAGCTTTTTTGTCAAAAACGAAAAAAGGTGTCCGCATCATCAATTGCGCACGCGGCGGGCTTGTTGACGAACAGGCGCTGCTTCAGGCGCTTCAGGAAGGCCGCGTTGCAGGGGCTGCCCTGGACGTTTTTGAAAACGAGCCGGAAATCACGCCGGGGCTTTTGGAACTGCCGAATGTTATTGTAACCCCACATCTCGGCGCTTCGACCCGCGAAGCACAGGTCCGGGTGGCGGCAGATGTCAGCGACGAAATCATCCATATTTTTGAATCTGAGGAGATCCGCAATGCCATCAATATGCCGCAAACTTCCGGGGAAAACCGCGAACGGATGGAACCATTCCTCCTTCTTGGCGAACAGGTGGCACAGCTCGGCATCCAGCTTTTGGATGAAGCGCCGGAAAAAATTGAAATTACGTACGCCGGCGAGCTTTTGGATGAAGATACAAAACTGCTGACGAGAACGATTATCAAAGGGATTCTGGCGCGCCATCTCGGCAGCACCGTTAATCTTGTCAATGCCCTCCATCTCTTAAAAGAACAGGGGTTGACATACAATCTGCAGCGCAATGCGGCGTTTAAGGGCTTCTCCAATTATTTGGAACTGGCACTGTATAAAAAAGGCAAACAAGTGAATATCGGCGCTTCGATCATTAACGGGTTTGGCGGCCGCATCGTGAAGCTGAACGATTACCGTGTCGATCTCCGCCCGGAACAGCACCTTCTTTATATCCGGCATCTGGACATCCCGGGCATGATCGGTCAGGTCGGATCGATTCTCGGCAGCAACGATACGAATATCGGCACGATGCAGGTGGGCCGGAAAGAAATCGGCGGGGAAGCGATCATGGTGCTCACGCTCGATAAAACCGCAAGCCGGCAAGTGCTGGACCAATTAAAAGAGGTAATCGGCATTAAAGCCGTCCAGACTTTGGAACTCGCAACCGGCTATACCTTTCAGGAAGAACCTTTTGTAGAAGTATAAATAAAAAGCATTCACGGCAAAACGCTGTGAATGCTTTTTTCGAATACAAGTCAAAATGAGGCTTGTACAACCCGGTTTTTATTGGACTTCCATCCTGAGGTCTCCGGTTTTTGCCCAGCCGAACAATTTGAGGAAATGATAGATGCCGAGCGTTGTAAAAATGGGTAAAATCACACCTGCCGCAATATAAGCAAGCAGCACGCGCATTCCCTGATTTGCGAGAATATTAAGCGGTGCAATTAAAGAATTCAGGCCAAGCCCGCCGAGTTCATACGGCACCTTCAAATGGAACATCATCGTTGCAACCGGCGCACAAATGAGCGACGAAACAAACGGTGGAATGACAAGGCGCGGATTTTTCACCAAATTTGGAAACTGGACTTTCGGCGTAATCAATGACTGTGCAATATTGCCGCCCCAGTCATTTTGTTTCAGCGACATTGCCGTAAAACCGACAAACTGGACCGTACAGCCGATCAGTGCGGCTGCGCTGGATACCGGATCAAGCTGCAGCGCAATGGCAAGCGCGGCCGAAGAAGCAGGTGACATGAGCAGGATGCTCCAGACGAGCGATACAACCATTGAGCCGAAAAGCGGCGAACCCTGTACAGACGCCGTAATTTCACCGCTCAGCCATTGCAAAAACGGCGTGGTGACAGCAGCAAGGCCAACGCCGGCAACACCGCCAACAAGAATCGCGGCAAACGGAATTGCCATCATATCGAGCTTTGTTTTGCCAGTTACGCGTTTTCCGACCCACGTTGCGACAACTGCAGCCAGCACAGCACTTACAGGTTGTCCGGTAACAATCGTAATCAAGCCGTCCTGGGTTGTGCCGATCGCGTTTCCGCCGACTGCCGCACAAGCCATCGAACTGAAAATGACCAATGTATTGCCGCCAAGCTGGTATGCAACGCCTGCGCCGATGGCCGGTGCCAACAGCGATTTTGTCGCTGCCCCGATCGTCAAAAAGCCGTCCCAGCCGAGGAATTTCCCGAACGTTTCAAACAAAAGGCCCAGACCCAAAGTCACGAGCACAGCGTTTGCTACCCCGGCAGATGCTTTATACGCCCTATCAATGACATAATCTTTAGTTGCTTGCTTCATCTTTTCCACTCCTTGAAATATTCCGAATTAAAAGCTGTTACAATCGCCGTTTCTGTTTTAGTTTCCGTCTTCAATGATTTCCGTCAAATGCCGGCTTATCCATCTAGATTTCCGCTCCTTTTTTTATGATGTTAAAATATTACGTTAGTTTTAATTTTATTTAAAAATATTTTTTTCAAACTTTTATCTTCATTTTTATGGAGGAACTGGCAAAATTACACTATATTAATAAAATGATCATGTTAGATTTCCCTACAAAAATTTTCTTTTCAAAAAATGCCATTTTTCACGTAGCGGAATGTCCTGCGAAAAAGAGGCATGCCTTCGCATGCCCCAGCTCTACAAAAATATGTTTTTGAGGTCTGCCACATTTTCAAAAATATAATCTGCCCCGTGTTCTTCAAATTCGGCTTTTGCTTCTTTTCCGGACAAGCCGGTTAAAATGCCGGCAAATTGGGCGCCTATTTTTTGCGCAGCAAGCAGGTCTGCAAGCGAGTCCCCGACAATCAGGATTTCCTGCCCGTTTTCAAGCGGGAGGCTGCATTCCGTACAGTCGCGGGCGGGCGTGTTTTTCCCCTTTAAAGCAAGCAGGTAGGTAAAAGGGTTCGGCTTTGCAAGCGGCGTATGGCCGCCAAGCTCCTCTTCCGCCTTTAAAACGTCGTCCGCCGTTACAATATGCTCCTCATGAAACAACGGCAGCCAGCCAAGCGCCCGGAACGGCCCGTACGTTTCAAGCTGCGGCCTTCCCGTGCCGACACCAAGTTTCAGCCCTTTCTCTGCTAAAAAGGAAAACAAGGCACCGATTTTTTCCGGTTCAGCAAGCGGAATCTCCTCATCGAGAAACCCTTTTTTTCCCGTTTGCACGCTCGGCTTCCCGGTAGATGCCACAATATTTTGGTCGCCGACATACCATTCCTGAGAAGCATGCTCGCACACCGACCAGAGCGCGCCTTTTTTACCAAGCTGCGTATCTGTAAGCCCGAAGATTTCATAAGCAAGCTGATCCAACACTTTCAATAAATCCTGTTTCGTTTCAGGCCTCTTTGCAAACCAGTTTAAAAAGATGCTATAGTCGGTTTCAACCGGATAATGTGCAAGTACCTCGCGCATTTCATGAAGTGTTACATCACCGATTTCACTTGCCAGCCAGCCGCGGATCCGGCCCGCTTCCTTTTCCTTTATTTGGGAAAGCAAGTGTAAAAGCTGGCAGGTGAACGTTAAATAAATCATATCCCAGTTCGCGTTCATCCCGCGCGATTTTAAAAACCGCAGCACTTCATCATGTTGAAAAACATCAGCCCGGATGCGCCTGATTTCCTCATCTGTTAAGGTTGTTTTAAATTGTTCCGGTGCGAGCCCTAAATAATGGCCACTATGTATCAATTCCCAGACGGTTAAGCCGGATGCGTCAAAATAACGTTCCTCGCTCAGCAATACGCCGTCCACATCAAATAATACCGTTTGAATCATCTCTTCACCTCTTTCCTACATCAGTGTAACAAAGGATGCTGTTTTTTTGTATCGTTTTCTCCCTTTTCGGCCTGCACAAAGAAAAGGCGCCCCGGGGCACAGCCTAGTGACAACGCCCGGCATGCCCCGGTCTGGTGCCCGGTTCTAAAGCGAAACAACCCTATGTTTTTTTTTGCCAGCCGTAGCCAGCCGTTTGAAGTGAGAAATTTTATCCAGATCCGCATTTCCGCCGCTTACAACAATGCCGACGTGCTTTCCTGAAACGCCAGCTTTGCCGCTTAATACAGCCGCGAATGCCGCCGCTCCTGCCCCTTCGACAAACATTTTTTCGCGTTCAAGCATATAAATGATGGCAGTGGCAATGTCTTCATCGCTTACTGTCACGACATCATCCACATACTTGCTGATTAATGGAAATGTCAGCTGGCCGGTCTCTTTTACAAGAATACCGTCCGCAATGCCCGAAACATGTTCGAGCCGGCTGTTGCCCATCCCTTTAAAGCGATTATAGGCGGCAGGCGCCCCCTCGGACTGCACGCCGATGACGCGGATTTTCGGATCATAATTTTTCAGGAGACAGGCCATGCCGGCAATTAAGCCGCCGCCCCCGACCGGAATCACAACCGTATCAAGATCCGCGCATTGCTGGATCATTTCGAGAGCGATCGTTCCCTGGCCGGCCATCACTTCATAATCGTCAAACGGGTGAATAAACGTTGCCCCTGTGATTTGCTGGTCCAATACAGCTGCTTCATACGCTTCCTGAAAAGATTCGCCGGTCAGCACGACTTCCGCACCATACGCCTTTGTTGCCAATACTTTGGCAAGCGGCGTTTTTTCCGGCATATATATTTTTGCCTTCAACCCCTGTTTCGTTGCTGAAAACGCAACACCTTGCGCATGATTGCCCGCAGATGCCGCAATCACGCCGTTTTTTCTCGCATCCCCTGTTAAGTTCGTAATCTTATTCAGCGCGCCCCTGATTTTAAAAGACCCTGTGCGCTGCAGGTTTTCCATTTTAAAGTAAAGCCTTGTCCCTGCCATTTCATTGAATGTCGCCGATTCGTTCAACGGTGTCCGGTGCACGACCGGCAATAAATTTTCAAATGCTGCTACAATGTCTTTCGTTTGTAAGAAATCCCCATTGTTCTCGTCACACTCCTGCGTTTTCAGACGCTTCAAATTTTGAAATTTCATCTTCAAGCAATAATGTCAGCCCGATTTCATCCAGTCCCTTTAACAGCATATTCTTCGGATACGGATCAATGTCAAAGTGGATGGCCTTTTCTCTCGTTAATACCACTTGTTTTTCAAGATCAACCGTTAAAAAGAGCCGTTCTCTCTGTGCCTTGTCAATCAAATCACGCACTTCTTCTTCCGGCAGCTCTACGGTTAAAATCCCGTTTTTCAGACAGTTATTATGGAAAATATCAGCAAAACTTGGTGCGATAACTACTTTAAAGCCGTAATCCTGTAATGCCCAAGGCGCGTGCTCCCGTGAAGAGCCGCATCCGAAGTTGTCGCCTGCCACTAAAATCTGCGCACCATCGTATTTCGGGTCATTTAAAGGAAAATCTTCCCTTTTATTTCCGCTTTCATCGAAGCGCCAGTTGTAAAACAAGCATTCTCCGAACCCTTGGCGCTCAATCCTTTTCAAAAACTGTTTCGGAATGATCTGGTCGGTATCGACATTTTTCCGGTCCAATGGGAATACGAGCCCTGAAAAAGTTTGAAATGGCTCCATTTGCTTTTGCCCCCTCTCTTCGTATAGATGAATGAATTTTCTTCTGCTGCCTGCTGCAAAAGAAGCAGCACGGCATGCCGCCATTTAGCGGACTGGCTCAGGCTGTCCGAGCTTCCGGACATCGACAAATTTGCCGTAAATGGCGGCGGCTGCAGCCATTGCCGGGCTGACAAGATGCGTTCTGGCGCCTGTTCCTTGCCGGCCTTCGAAGTTGCGGTTCGATGTGGAGGCGCATCGTTCTCCGGCCGGGACAATATCATCATTCATGGCAAGGCACATGCTGCAGCCCGACTCGCGCCATTCAAACCCGGCTTGTGTAAATATTTTGTCCAGCCCTTCTTCTTCCGCCTGTGCTTTTACACTTTGCGACCCCGGCACAATGAGGGCCCGGACCCCTTCTCTTACATGCCGGCCCTTTACAACTTCAGCTGCAGCCCGCAAATCGGCAATCCGCGAGTTCGTGCACGAGCCGATAAACACGTGCTGGACAGGGATGTCTGTGATTTTCATCCCCGGTTCAAGGCCCATGTATTGCAACGCTTTTTCAACCGCCTGCCGTTCGCCTGGATCGTTGATTTCAGCCGGATCCGGCAATGTTTCACTGATAGGGAGGCACATGGATGGATTTGTACCCCATGTAACCTGCGGCTCAATTTCTGCTGCGTCCATTTCAAGCGTTTTGTCATAGACGGCGCCTTCGTCTGATGCCAGCGAGAGCCAGTATGCCGCTTTTTCTTCAAAATTTTCCTTCGGCGCATATTTCCTTCCGCGCAAAAAGGAAATGGTCGTTTCATCCGGGCTGATCAACCCCGCCCTGGCCCCTGCTTCAATCGACATATTGCAGACGGTCATCCGCTCTTCCATGGATAAATTGCGGATCGCTTCACCTGTGTATTCGACAATATGGCCGGTGCCGACGCCAATCCCGAATTTTGCAATGATGGCAAGGATTAAATCTTTAGCCGTCACGCCTGGCCCCAGTTTTCCGTTGATTTTGATTTGCATCGTTTTCGGGCGCTTTTGCCATAATGTTTGGGTTGCCAGCACGTGTTCTACTTCACTCGTGCCGATTCCGAAAGCAATGGCGCCGAATGCACCGTGCGTGGACGTGTGGCTGTCGCCGCATACGATCGTTTTCCCGGGCTGGGTGAGTCCCAGTTCCGGCCCGATCACATGAACAATCCCCTGGTCTGGATGGTTGATGCCGGCAAGCGGGATGCCGAATTCCTGGCAATTTTTCTCCAAAGTGGACATTTGTTTTTTCGAGACCGGGTCTTTTGAAACCCTGCCCTTTGTTGTCGCAACATTATGGTCAACGGTGGCGAATGTTAAATCCGGCCTCCGCACTTTGCGGCCATTCATCCGTAACCCCTCAAACGCCTGCGGGGACGTAACCTCATGGACAAGGTGCAGGTCAATATAGAGCAGGTTCGGTTTCCCTTCTTCGCAGTGGACCAAATGGTTTTCCCATATTTTATCGATAATCGTTTTCGGTGCCATCGTATCACTCCCATCTGCCGCTTTTCGTTTTTTTAGATCAATCTCCGTTTCGCCTCTTCCTGTGATTAAAAACTGCACTGTTTTTCCATCCCGGAAAACGTGTGGACCGCCGTAAACAGCTACTTATTTTCTGTTGAAAAATACGCTCATTGCAAAATGCGTGGACGGGCTTCACTGTTATTTAATTTTTCAATCAGTTTGTCTGTGAGCTCATGGGTGCTGACCACTTTTCCGTTTTTCACCTGCAAGTCACCTGTACAATAACCGTCTTGCAGCACATCATCCACCGCTTTTTCAATCGCCGCCGCTTCTTTCTCAAGTCCGAACGAATAACGGAGCATCAAAGCCGCCGACAGCACCATCCCGAGCGGATTGGCTTTTCCCTGCCCGGCGATATCCGGCGCTGAGCCGTGGACCGGTTCATACATGCCGAACCGGTCGGAACGGAGGCTTGCGGATGGAAGCATGCCGAGACTGCCGGTAATCACAGACGCTTCATCGCTTAAAATATCACCGAACATATTCTCAGTTACAATGACATCAAATTGGCCCGGATTTGCAATCAGCTGCATCGAGGTGGAGTCGACAAGCATATGGCTTACTTCCACATCCGGATACTTTTTCGCGGTTTCCTCCGCAATTTCGCGCCACATTCTGCTTGATTCCAGTACATTCGCCTTATCGACGGACGCCAGTTTTTTTCTTCTGATTTGCGCAAGCTGGAATGCTTTTTCAATAATTCTCTCAATCTCTTCCCTTGTATAAGCAAGCGTGTCTATCACTTCATTCCCGTCCGGCCCGCGCCTTTCACTCGGGCGCCCAAAATAGAGGCCACCCGTCAGTTCGCGGACGATAACAAGATCGACGTTTTCCACCCGTTCCCGTTTTAAAGGCGATGCATTTAAAAGCGGGGCATATGCTTTAACCGGGCGCAGGTTCGCAAACAGCCCCATTTCTTTCCGGATTCCAAGCAGGCCTTTTTCCGGGCGGAGGGAAGCCGGGTTATGATCCCATTTCGGCCCCCCTACTGCGCCAAGCAAAATGGCATCGCTCCTGCGGCAAATGTCAAGCGTTTCTTCCGGGAGGGGCGTCCCCGCTTCATCAATAGCGGCGCCCCCGATCAGCGCATTTTCAAAAACGGCTTCATGCCCGTAATTGTCCAATACGGTTTTTAAAACGCGGATCGCTGCATCCATCACTTCCGGCCCGATCCCATCACCGGGCAGTACGGCCAGTTTCATTTTCATTGTCGTTCCTCCCCGAAAATCACACCTGTACTTGTTTTCTCGATTGCTGTTCCATTGCGTGCGCCCTGTTGATTGCATTTAAAAATGATTTTGCGGAAGCTTCCAGTACGTCTTGGGCAGAACCGCGCCCGCCACATTCAAACTCCCCGAATTTCACTTTGACATATGCATCCGCAAGCGCATCCTGGCCGGAACCGACTGACTGCAGTTTATAGTCTTTCAGCTCAATCGGGCCGTCAAACAGCTTGCTGATCGTATGGTAAATCGCCTCAACGCTCCCCGATCCGGTGCTGGCTTCTTCAACAAGCGTTCCTTCCGGTGTTTTGATTCTTACTGTGGCGGTCGGAATATTCAATGTGCCGTACTGCACCTGCACACTTTCCAGTTCATAATGGGCAGCATCTGCCGCATCGGTTTGCTTTTCGGCTAAAATGGCGAACAAATCGTCATCGGTCACTTCTTTTTTCTTATCCGTCAATGCTTTGAAAGCTTTAAACGCTTCGTTCAGTTTTTCCTGCCCAAGATCAAAGCCGAGCGCTGCTGCTCTTTCTTTAAAAGCGTGGCGGCCGGAATGTTTTCCGAGCACAAGCCGGTTGCTTGAGAATCCAACCAGTTCCGGCGTAATGATTTCATATGTCGAAGCCTCTTTTAACACGCCGTCCTGATGAATGCCGGCTTCATGGGCAAAAGCATTGGCGCCGACAACCGCTTTATTGCCTGGTACAACCATCCCGGTCAGTTTGCTGACCAATTGGCTTGTGCGTTTGATTTCATCCAATTTCAAGCGGGTTTTCTTCTTGTAATAATCCTGCCTGATGTGAAGGGCGACCGCCACTTCTTCGAGGGCAACATTGCCTGCCCGTTCGCCGATGCCGTTGATCGTCCCTTCCACTTGCTGGACTCCATGTTCAATGGCTGAAAGCGTATTGGCCGTCGCCATCCCGAGATCATCATGGCAATGGGCGGATAAAATGACTTTATCAATATTCGGGACGTGTTCCTGAATATAGTCATACAGTGCACCGTATTCTTTCGGCGTCGTATAGCCGACAGTATCCGGCAGGTTGATGACATTTGCGCCGGCATGGATCACTTCTGTAATGATCCGGACGAGAAAGTCTTTATCCGACCTCGTCGCATCTTCTGCCGACCATTGCACCAGCGGGAATTTTTGCTTCGCATATTTCACGGCTTCAACAGCGATGGCTGCCACTTCATCCGGCGTTTTTCGCAATTTGTATTGCATATGAATCGGCGATGTGGCCAGAAAAATATGGATCCTTGGCTCGGCGGAATGTTTCAGTGCATCCCAGGCTGCATCAATGTCCTGTTTGTATGCCCTCGCCAGACCGGTAACGGAACTGTTTCGGACCGTTTTTGCGATTTTCTCAACCGCTTCAAAATCCCCTTTTGAAGATGCAGGAAACCCCGCCTCCATAATATCCACGCCAAGCTTTTCCAGCTGTTTGGCAATTTCGACTTTTTCCACGGTGTTGAGATTGACGCCTGCCGATTGTTCCCCGTCCCTTAATGTCGTGTCAAAAACATTAACCTTTTGCATTCACAGCCACTTCCTTTTGTTTAATCGGATTTTTGACAAAAGGCATTAAATCACGCAGTTCTTCTCCGACTTTTTCGAGCGGATGATTTTGCTCGCGTGTATTGATGGCATTGAACATTGGGCGGTTTGTCTGGTTTTCAAGCAGCCATCCTTTGGCAAATGTGCCGTTTTGGATATCTTTTAAAACCTCTTTCATGCGCTTTTTCGTATCTTCGTTCACAACGCGCGGGCCGGAGACGAAATCGCCCCATTGCGCCGTATCGGAGATGGAATAGCGCATATTTTTCAGACCTCCTTCATAGATCAAATCGACGATCAACTTCATCTCATGACACACTTCAAAATAAGCGAGTTCCGGCTGGTACCCTGCTTCCGTTAACGTTTCAAAACCGGCTTTGATTAAAGAGGTCAAACCGCCGCACAGGACAGCCTGCTCACCGAACAAATCCGTTTCGGTTTCTTCCTGGAAAGTTGTTTCCAAAACGCCGGCCCGGGCAGCCCCGATTCCTTTTGCATAAGCAAACGCCAGGTCTTTTGCTTCCCCCGTCACATCCTGGTGAACGGCAATCAGCGCAGGCACCCCGGCTCCTTCTTCAAATGTCCTTCTGACGAGATGTCCCGGGCCTTTTGGCGCTACCATAAAGACATCGACATTTTCCGGTGGGACAATCTGGGTAAAATGGATGTTGAATCCGTGGGCAAATGCGATGGCATTGCCAGGTTCGAGCCCTGCTTCCACTTCTTCTTTGTATACTTTTGTTTGCTGCTCATCCGGCAGAAGCATCATGATAACATCGGCTTCTTTTGCGGCTTCCTTCACAGGCTTAACGGAAAATCCATCCTGTTCCGCGCGGTTAAACGACCGGCCCGGCCTGACGCCGACAACTACGTCAAAACCGTTATCACGGAGGTTTTGGGCATGGGCATGGCCCTGGGAGCCGTAGCCGACAACGGCGATTTTTTTCCCTCTCAATGCTTCTTCTCTGATGTCTTTGTCAAGATAAACTTTTGCCATTTTTCATTCTCTCCTTTTAAGTTCAAGATTTTTATTTTAATAGTGAGTATGAGCTTAAATCGGTTACTTGTTTTTGCGAGCCGCGCAGAAATGCGGTCATCCCGGTACGGACCATTTCTTTAATGCCGTACGGTTTAAGCAGGTCAACGAGTGCCTCCACCTTGTCGCTGTCACCGGTTACCTGGATGGTGACAGATTCCCTGCTGACATCTATGATGGAGGCACGGAACGGTTCGACAAGCCCGCCAATTTCGCTTCTCGTCTGCGGTGTGCTCAATACTTTAATCAAGGCAAGTTCCCGCGAGACGATCGCCTGGCCTGTGATGTCCTGGACCTTGATCACATCGATCAGCTTGTTCAGCTGTTTTGTCAGCTGCTCTGCCTGCCTGTCGTCTTCGACATTGACGACAATGGTCATGCGCGAGATGCCTTCCGTTTCAGTGCGTCCGACCGTAATGCTGTCAATATTAAACTGCCGCTTTGCGAGGACGCCGGTAATTTTATTCAGCACCCCGCTCTGGTTTAAAACAGTGGCTACAACAATCCGCTTCATGGCTTCACCCCCATCATTTCATGCAGCCCCTTGCCCGGTGCGACCATCGGGAACACCGCTTCAAGCCTTTTCACGCGGCAGTCGACAACAACAGGCCCGTCATCCTCGAAAACAGTTTTCAGCACCTTGTCGAGTTCTTCATTGTTCGTTGCGCGGCAGCCTCTGATCCCGTAGCTTTCCGCAAGTTTGACAAAGTCGGGCTGCACCGGGATCGTCGAATAGGAATAGCGTTCTTCGTAGAAAGATTCCTGCCACTGCCGTACCATGCCGAGATACTGGTTATTCACAATAAATATTTTGAGCGGCAGATTTAATTCTTTTACAACGGCAAGTTCTTGTAATGTCATCTGGAAGCCGCCGTCGCCGCTGATCGAAACCACCAGTTGGTCCGGATATGCGATTTGCGCGCCGATCGCCGCCGGAAACCCGAATCCCATCGTGCCGAGCCCGCCGGATGTAATCCACTTGTGCGGCTTTTCAAACCCGTAATACTGTGCCGCCCACATCTGGTGCTGGCCGACATCCGTCGAAATGATCGCATCCCCGTTTGTGTAATGATGGATTCTTTGAATGACATGCTGCGGGGACAATTCTTCACCATCATCTTCGTACCAAAGCGGGAAATTTTCGGCGTATTCTTTTAAATGGCGGACCCATTCATCCGTGCCAGCATTTTGCAAATCTTCCGAACAAATCTTCTGCAAGGCTTCCTTTGCATCTGCCACGATCGGGATATCGGTTTTGACATTTTTGCCGATTTCAGCCGGGTCGATATCAATATGGACAACCATTGCATTCGGGGCAAAGTGGGCTAAGTTGCCTGTCAGACGGTCATCAAACCGGGCCCCGATATTAATGAGCAGATCGCATTCGCAAATGGCCATATTTGCCGCATACGTTCCATGCATGCCGCCCATGCCGAGAAAAAGCGGGTGACGGAACGGAAAACTGCCAAGGCCTAGCAGCGTGTTTACGACCGGGATCTGGCACTTTTCCGCAAACTTGAGCAAAAGATCAGACGCCTTCGCATGGAGGATTCCGGCTCCTGCCAATATGACCGGTTTTTCGGAATAAGAGACAGCTTCCACAAGCTTTTTAATCTGGAGCGGATTCGGGCTTGTATTCGGCTGGTAACCGGGCAGATATACTTCCCGGCTTTCTCCCATTTCCACCGTGCCCTGCTGGATATCTTTCGGGATATCGACCACCACCGGTCCAGGCCGGCCGGATTTTGCAATATGAAAAGCTTCTTTGACGACCCGCGGCAAATCCCGCAAATCCCTTACCTGGTAATTGTGCTTGGTAATCGGGGCCGTCATGCCGATGACATCGGCTTCCTGGAACGCGTCCGAGCCGATGACGGAAGTGCCGACCTGGCCGGTAAAGACGACGAGCGGAAGCGAATCCATCATCGCATCGGCAATCCCGGTGATCAGGTTGGTTGCCCCAGGGCCCGAAGTCGCAATGACGACACCCGGTTTTCCGCTAACGCGCGCATAACCTTCTGCCGCGTGAATGGCCCCCTGCTCATGCCGGGCCAGGATATGCCTGACCGGCTGGTTGTAGAGGGCATCGTAAATCGGTAAAACTGCACCCCCCGGATAGCCGAACATGACATCGACCCCTTCCCGCACCAATAACTGGACAAGCGCCTCAGCACCCGTACATTCTGCTGTTTTCACATTGCCATCCATTCTTGCTTTCGCACACACGATTTAACCTCCTATTCTGATTTGCGCAGGCTCCTTGATTTATCCCAATAAAAAACGCCTTTCTCTCCTTGAAAACGGCAAAAGGAACAATCGTTTTTGCCGGTTTTGCAGGGATGAAAAGGCATCTTTTCATGGTACCACCCAACTTCACGGCGTTCTCACAAACGCCGCCTCATGCAGCATTGTTTAAAAAATGCTGCTTTTGGTAACGGGTCCTCCGCTTCATGCGGCCGACCCGGCAAGTCCTAGTAGGCAGAACCGTTCAGACTTGCACTCAGAGGCGATGTCGTGACCGGGGTATTTACCGGGCTCCCAGCATCCCCGGCTCTCTGAAAAATACCTAATCCGATCACTTTGTCCCCGTCAACGTTTTTTGCGGTAATCCGATTTTCAAAACCCCGCCTGTATTCGCGGAAGTCACGAGTGCGGAATATCTTGCCAGGTAGCCGCTTGTAATTTTCGGCTCCGGCTGCACCCAATTTTGTTTTCTTCTTTGCAATTCCTCATCTGGAACATGGAGCTCAATCCTTCTGTTGATTAAATCAATCGTAATGCGGTCGCCGTTTTCAACAAGTGCGATTGGCCCGCCTTCTGCCGCTTCCGGTGAAATATGGCCGACGCAGATACCGCGGGTTGCGCCGGAAAATCTGCCGTCCGTAATCAAGGCAACGGTTTTGCCAAGCCCCCGGCCCATAATGGAGGATGTTGGCGCGAGCATTTCCGGCATGCCCGGCCCGCCTTTTGGCCCTTCATAACGGATCACAACGACATGCCCTTCACGGACAAGGCCACTGTCAATCCCTTTTTGAGCCTCTTCCTGGGACTCGAATACAATGGCCTCCCCGGTAAAGGTGTGAATATCCGGGTCGACTGCTCCCACTTTGATAACGGCGCCATCCGGGGCAATGTTGCCATACAGAATGGACAAACCGCCGACCGGGCTGTAAGGATTTTCTTTCGGCCTGATCACTTCAGGATTGCGGATCTCCGCATCTTTCACATTTTCATAAATGCTTTTGCCGGTGATCGTCAGCCGGCCAGGGTGAATCGCCCCTTCAATCTTGCAAAGTTCATGGACAATTGCGCTAATTCCGCCTGCAAGATGGACGTCGTGCATCGAGTAATCCGACGCCGGCATAATTTTCGCCAGATATGGGACTCTTTCGGCCACCTTGTTAATCCGTTCCAAATCGTAGTCAATTCCTGCTTCCCGGGCAATGGCCAGCGTATGTAGCACGGTATTGGTTGAACCGCCCATTGCCATATCAAGCGCGAAAGCATCATCAATCGCTTCTTCTGTGACAATATCACGCGGCCGGATATCGTTTTTAATACAGTTCATTAAGTGCCCGACGGCTTCCCGGATAATGCGGTGCCGTTCCTCCGACGTGGCAACGATGGTGGCGTTGCCGGGCGGCGTCAGGCCAAGCATTTCCATTAATGAATTCATCGAGTTTGCCGTAAACATGCCTGAACACGATCCGCATGTCGGGCAGGCGCTCGTTTCCAGCATTTTCAGCTCTTCATAACTGATTTTTCCGGATTTATGGGCGCCGACGCCTTCAAATACCGATGTAAGGGACAATTGTTTTCCATCCGGCGCCATACCGGCTTCCATCGGCCCCCCGGAAACAAAGACTGCCGGCACATTTGTCCTCACGGCTGCCATCAGCATGCCAGGGGTGATCTTGTCACAGTTCGGAATGTAAAAGACCCCGTCGAACCAGTGGGCGTTGATGACCGTTTCGGCACTGTCGGCAATCAGTTCGCGGCTCGGAAGCGAATACCGCATGCCGATATGCCCCATCGCTATGCCGTCATCCACCCCAATCGTATTAAATTCAAACGGGACACCGCCCGCTTCCCTGATCGCCTCTTTTACTACTTCCGCAAACTTATTGAGGTGTCTGTGCCCCGGGATAATATCAATATAGGAATTGCACACCCCGATGAAAGGCTTGTCGAAGTCTTCCGTTTTCAGCCCTGCTGCATATAAAAGGCTTCGGTGCGGGGCACGGTCGATCCCTTTTTTGATCATGTCACTTCGCATTCCATCACTCCCATTCTATTGCCTGCGGGGTATTTCTTATGCCCGGTGAAAATCCGGTTCTTTAAATATCCGCCCGAAAAAATTTTTTATATTCTTTAATTGTTGTCAATCATACGACTTTTGATTGCCGAGGTCAACCCTTTTCTGTCAACTTTTTTGACAATTTTGATTTGAAAATCTATTTGGAAACGCTTTCATTATTGATTTTATTGACTTTTCTTTTTTTCATTTTTTGAATTGCTCAGGATGGACTCCTGATTTTTTAGCTGGTTCTACTTGCTGCTCGGCCGTTCTTATTTTTAGATCACGCTTGTATTGGCCGGGTTTTGACTTATCCAAAAACGGCATCATTTTGCGGCTTCTGTCCATTTTGATCGCGGGCACGGGGTTAAAAATTTTCCGAAAGAGATGTTGACAGATGAAATGTTCAGTGATAATCTTATTTTCAAATAATATGAAAAACAAAAGTCGAGGACGGGAAGAGTAAGTTTGGATCTTGTTCCCCAGAGAGTTGGCATATTGCTGAAAGCCAATGTTCAAGGCCATTCCGAAGATCATCCCCGAGATGCAAAGCTGAAGTTTTTAGTAGGCTTTGACGGTGATTCCCCCGTTAAGAAAGGAACACGTATGTTGGTACGTTGAATGAGGTGCCGCACGTTTTTGTGCGGAATAAGGGTGGTAACGCGAGCAAACTCGTCCCTGTTTCAGGGGCGGGTTTTTTGTTTTTCTCTACATTATTGCACCGAAAGGAAGCGGACATAGGATGAAAAGAAACGAAGTATTGTTTATCGGCTTTATGTTGTTTTCCATGTTTTTCGGAGCCGGGAATTTAATTTTCCCTCCTTTTCTCGGCATTCAGTCAGGATCGTCTTACTGGCCGGCAATGGCAGGGTTTATCGTAACGGGAGTCGGGCTGCCGGTGCTCGTTATCGCCGCAGTTTCGTTTGTAGACGGCGGCATCCAGGCGATCGGGAACCGTGTCCATCCGGTCTTCAGTACGGTATTTACCGTGATTGTCTATTTATGTATCGGGCCGTTTTTGGCGATCCCGAGAAATGCAAACGTTGCTTATGAAATGGGGGTTAAACCGTTTCTTTCCGGGTCCGCCCACAGTTCGCCGGTCTCTTTATTGTTGTTCAGCGTCGTCTTTTTCCTGCTCGTCTATTTGACTAGTTTAAATCCTGACAAAATGTCAAATACGCTCGGGCGCTGGATTACACCGGTATTATTGCTGGCAATGGCCGTCCTTTGCGCAGCCGGTTTCTTCAAACTCTCCGGCCGCCCGTTTACGGCGCCGCTAGCCGGATACCAGACCGGTTCTTTCTATAAAGGTTTTATTGACGGATACTCCACGATGGATGCGCTCGCCTCCCTGGCGTTTGGCATCGTCATTTTAACAGCGGTCAAACATCGCGGCATCGCTAACCGGAAACAAATGACGGCCTATACATTAAAAGCCGGGTTGATTGCCGGCGCGATTTTGGCACTCGTCTATGTCGCACTCGGATTGATCGGCGCAAAAATGGCTTCAAGCGGCACGTTCCAAAATGGCACCGATGTCCTGACGGCAGTGTCTTCCTTGCTATTCGGGCAGGCTGGAAAAATACTGCTTGGTTTTATCTTTATGCTGGCCTGTTTTACAACCGTCGTCGGCTTAACGACAGCGTGCGGACAATATTTTTCCAATCTGGTGCCGAAATTCAGCTACCATGGTGTTGTCATTGCCGTTACCCTTACCGGCTTTACGCTGTCCAATCTCGGGCTCAATACCATTTTAAAATTTTCTGTCCCGTTTTTGGAAATGGCTTATCCGGTTACGATCATGCTCGTTGTCCTGACATTTTTCCACACGGCGTTCTGCGGCTCGAAGAAAGTATACGGCTTTGCATTGTTGTTTACAGGCGTGTTTGCTTTAATCGAAGGGCTGAAAGGATTCGGCGTCCCGCTTGGCTTTATCGGGGCATTCGCCCAAAAACTGCCGCTTGCCTCCGCCGGCCTTGAATGGGTAGTGCCAGCCCTGTGCGGAACCGCCATCGGGCTTTTATTCAGCCGGCTGGAACACCGTACAAAAGAAACACGTACCGTCCAGGCAAGGGAACAAAGCTTGTAGCGGCCCGGAAAAGCTTCGTGGGGCAGCCTGGTCTTTCCTTTCCCGCGGAACGGACCATTAGGCGATGCATTTTCCCCGGGCGGAACTTATGGGAAATTGCGGGCGCCCGGCGCAAAGCCCGTAACCGGATCCTAGACGCTTTAAGTTTTCAGCCGTAAAAAAGGCCCTGCCGCCTGAAAAAGTGCAGGGCCTTTTTGATGGTTTCTATAATATCACTATTAATACAGCTTAATTTCCTTGTTTAAATCATCATACTGAATATATTTTTTCAATGCCTGCTGTAATGTCACTTTTGTCTCTGCTTTATTTTCAAAGGAAAGGCCCCTTGTGACCATCTGCCTTACAATTTCCGGGCGCAAGCCGGTGATGACCACTTTGCATCCCATCATCGAAGTGCCGTCTATCATCTTAAAAATATGGTCGACTACATCCATCTCTACTTCTGCAATGCCGGAGAAATCCATGATCAACGTTTGGATATGCAGCCGCCCCACCTCAAGCAAAACTTTTTCTTCCAAAATATTGGTGCGGAACATGTCAATAGAACCGATTAACGGCAAAATACAGACGCTCGATGTAATTGGAATGATCGGGACGGAGAGGTT
Organism: Weizmannia sp. WK01; assembly: GCF_025905465.1. Classification (NCBI taxonomy): domain Bacteria; kingdom Bacillati; phylum Bacillota; class Bacilli; order Caryophanales; family Bacillaceae; genus Heyndrickxia; species Weizmannia sp. WK01. Next base: position 2,893,402 of record NZ_CP109616.1, read on the forward strand.
TTCCACCAATCTTTTTTGCTGGTCGATCAGCTCATCTTTATAGGTAGAATACCGGATAAAAAAGTGATTTAAAAATTGGTCAATACGGTCATTGATTTTTTTCTCCATGTCAAAAAAGTAGTCCTGGTCTACTTCAATCCCTTTTTCTTCCCCGTACTTTCTAAGGAATACCCATAATGTCCGGCGGATCGCCTGCACCCACTCCAGTTTCAGTCCGAGCGTCAAAGAATGAGTTGCCCAGGCAATCCCTTCCTGGCGGGCAAAGGCGACCAATTCCTCATCCTGCTGCTCGACGACATACGTCACAATTTTAAAAGCATTGTTCAACAAATCAATGTTCCCTATTCTTAAAATTTCATCAATTTTATCCTTAACATTTACAGCTTCATTTAATAACTTCTGTTCGAAGCTGTTTCTATTTTTTTTAAGGTATGCGATAATTTCTTCTTGTTCATTTACAATCGATCTCATTTCTCCACACCTCATCTATTATGATAAAAGGATGGCTGTTGAAGCGGCGGCCGCCCGCGTTTTTTGCGGCCTGTCCGAAGCGCAGCCAGGACAGGGAAAAATGGCCCCGCCTCTAAAAGAATACCATTCTTATACCCCATACACCAATAATTAAACATGATGCTATAAAAATAAACTGAAATTCTTGCATCTTGCCTAGGCATCAATTGGGATAAATTTTTGCAGCAGGCAACAGAGTGACAATCTCATGAATAAGGGACCATTTACCCGGGTCTTTGGACCTGAAAAAAGTGGATGTGTACAACCAACCCTTACCATGTATTTTCATCCACCTTCAAACAAAAGTGCCCGTGGACAAATTAGCACTGGCTGATTCGCATTTGTTGCGGCATGGGCGGCTATGCGCAATAAGGGTTTCCTATGGCGTTCCCCATTCGGCCAAGTTTTCCCTTTCCAACCGGCAAAAAAGCCGCTTAATTCAAAGCGGCTTAAATGGCTGTTTTCCTTTTTTCTCTTGAAACCAGTTGTGCGGTTATTTTTTTCCACGCTGCTTTTGTATCCTGAAAATCACGGTAATGCTGTCTGACGTTGCGGTGGTACTGCTCGAATTCCTCCAGCACATTCATAAAATTGTCCCGTCCGAAGTAGCGACAAACTTTCGGAAGCGTCTCTTTCAGTCGGGCGCGCACTTCCGCCATTTTTTCATCATAGTTTTCCCTGTCAGTGATATACACATAAAGCGGCTTGTACCGGATCCAGCCGACACATGCTTTGTAAAAACGTTCCACGACCTGTTTCGTATCCGCTTTAATATAGCTTAAATTGGTCGGCAGCACCCCGAGCAGCAAATGCTGGTAAGCGCCGAAACCGTCATGGAAAGTATAGGCCGGCACGCGCAACACGGTCCGGTCTGTCAGGCATGTGCCTAAGAAAGTATCCTCGCCCCGTGCATTCGGCGGATTGTAAAACGGCAGTACACGGTCCGGATCTGTTAAATTCAGCGTCAAATTCGATCCTGAAATAAATTTTGCCCTGTTGATCTCCGGCACTTCTTCCGCTTCATCCTTTACAAGCACACCTGTATCGGCATAAGTCACCCCGCCGTTTTTCATCACGCTTTTTATCGTATCCCAATTGACAATATCGTTGCTCAGCGCCTCAATGAGCGTGCGGAAATCTTTTTCTTGCAGGACGTCATTGAAAGAAATGAATGGAATCGGGGAAATGTAGCCGCAATGGTATCCGTTCGTAATATCGGCATTCCGGATATGTTCCAAATGCTTCCGGAGCACTTCCTGGCCGCCCCAGACAGCCGTTTTCCTGCTTTTTGTCACGGCAACCGGATACTCATCATCATCAAGAAAAATGAGATAATCGATGCCTCTTTTTAACGCCTCATAAACGATGATATTGCGTTTGGACGCGTATCCTTCGCCGAACAAAAGGCCTGCTTCTTTTCTGCTCATGCCCATTTGTGATACAAGTTCTTCGATTGCTTTACGCGTCTCCTTCTCCCCGATAAAATAAGCCTGGTCAATATCTTCCATGCATTCCGTTTCAATATGTACAAAGTCTTCAGGCTCTGCATTTTCGTAGTGCAAATCATAGGCAACAAACAAATGCAGCTTGATCCTGTCGCTTTCCGTCAGTTCGGATTCCTTCAGGTTATACATATACGTTTTTAAAACGTTTTTAAAACTTTTTCTTCCTGTTGCAAATCCGATGCCCACATTGATTTCCTTTGCCATCTTTTCCCTCTCCTTTTGCATTTCTATTTCCTTATACCCTGTTTGCATGCGAACCGAAACATGGCATAAATTCCCCGGCTTGCGGGTAAACTTCGATTATGTTGCGTACAATGTTTTAATTTGGATGAAAAAGTGTAAAAAGAAAAAAAGGATGTGTCAAATTTTTTCCGGAAGCAGCAGGCTTTTTCGCAGCGGCCGGGAAAAACGGGCACATGAAAAAAGGAGCAAAACAATGGCTGGGCAAATACCAAATGAAAAAACGATTGATGATACCATTGATTTGATGAAAGAAGGGTATCTCTACATTAAAAACCGGACGGACGATTACCATGCAAATTTGTTTGAAACCCGTCTGCTCGGACAAAAAGCGGTGTGCATCAGCGGCGAGGAAGCGGTCAAAATGTTTTATGACCCGGAAAAATTCAAAAGAAACGGGGCTGTGCCGAAACGGGTGCAAAAAACATTGTTTGGCGAAAATGCGATCCAGACGCTCGATGGAAAAGAACATCTCCACCGGAAAGCGCTGTTTTTATCACTGATGGGGCCGGATGCGCAGCAGCATTTGGCACAAATGGTTCGGGCAGCGTGGGAAGCGCGCATCCCCAAGTGGGAGCAAAAAGACCGTATTGTTTTGTTCGACGAGGCGAAACTGCTGCTTTGCCGCTGTGCATGCAAATGGGCCGGTGTTCCGCTTCCGGAAGAAGAAGCCGAGAAACGGGCGCAGGAATTCATCGATATGGTATACGCATTCGGAGCAGTAGGGCCACGGCACTGGAAAGGAAGGACAGCAAGAAACAGCGCGGAAGACTGGATCCGGTCGGTCATTGAAGATGTACGGGCCGGCAAAATTGAAGCAAAAGACGGTTCTCCTTTAAAAGAGATGGCGTTTTACGAAGATGCGCAAGGCCGCAGGTTCAATGCGCAAATGGCTGCCGTTGAACTGATCAATGTCATCCGTCCGGTTACCGCCATTGCCACCTTCATTACTTTCGCGGCGCTTGCCCTGTTCGAACATCCGCGCGCAAGAGACTGGGTACAGAACGGGGACAAACAACACATCGATTGGTTTACACGCGAAGTCAGGCGTTTTTACCCGTTCGGCCCGTTTTTAGGGGCAAAAGTCCGGAAAAGTTTTACTTGGAACGGCTATCCATTTGACGAAGGCCTGCTCGTCCTGCTCGATATGTACGGAACAAACCGGGATCCTGCCATTTGGGGTGACCCGGACGTTTTCCGCCCTGAACGCTTCCGCGACTGGGACGGCAGCCTGTACAACTTTATTCCGCAGGGCGGGGCAGACCCGGCAAAAGGGCACCGCTGCCCGGGCGAAGGCATCACGCAGGAAATTATCGAAGCTTCCCTTGACTTTCTTGTGAATGCCATCGACTACGATGTGCCGGCCCAGGATTTAAGCGTGCCGCTCAATAAAATGCCGACTTTGCCAGAGAGCGGATTTATTCTCCAACATGTGAAAAAGAAAACGCCTGCCGGTTGATGGCGGGCGTTTTCTTTTTTTTTAATCATCGCTTCCCAAAATGCCGAGAATTTGCAAAATGTAAATAAACAGGTTGATAAAATCAAGGTACAGGCTTAAAGCCAGAAGCGGGACCATTTCCTCGGAAATGCCATGGTGCTTCATTTGGTTAAAGTCAAAAACCACATACAGGGAAAAAACAATCGCGCCAATGAAGGAATACGCGAGCATCCCGGTTGAGGTTAACGGGCTAAAAATGCTGAATATTCCGATGAAGATCAATGCCAGCAATGCGACAAGCAATGCGGTGCTTAAAAAGCCAAGATCCCTTTTGGTAACGGCCCCAATGACACCCATCACGGCAAAAATGCCGAACGTGGAACCAAAAGCGAGCAGCACGACTTCTGCACCAGCCTGGGATGCATAATAAGCCACAATCGGATATGTCGTAATGCCGGAAATAAAGGTGAAGGCATAAACGAACATATACCCGACGCTCTTTTTCCTCCTTAACCAGAAAGCGGCAATGACCATTACAATTTCCGCGACCATCAACGGCATCATGAGCGCAGGCGGAATAAATCTTCCCGTATATAAACCCGCGGTTGCAAACAGCAGTGAAACAGCAAAGACGCCAAGCACTTTCTGGAACACAGGCCTTGATTGTACAGCCTCCATAAAACCCCTCCTTGTTTTTCTTAGTACTATTATATTTTCACATCGCCCCTGATTTCAATCTTTCCGTCCCATTTTAAAAAATAATGCGAGTGCCCTTGACAAAAATGGGCGAAACATTTAAAGTGTATTTAAACCAAATAATATTTAAAATTCTTATCCAGAGAGGTGGAGGGACTGGCCCTTTGAAGCCTCGGCAGCGGTCTTTTTTTAAAGAACTGTGCCAATTCCAGAAAGCAATTGCTTGAAGATAAGAAGAGCGGACGGTTCTATTTTGCAATCCAAACCTCTTCTTATTGCCGAAGAGGTTTTTTTTTGATGGGCCTATGCAGTTAAAAGCAATTTCTTTCTGCGCACAGCAGCTGTTTAAAAAAATATGCAGAAAGAGGGAATCATGATGACAAAAACATTAACAAAAGCGCCGTACAGAGCAGACATTGTCGGAAGTTTTTTGCGCCCGGCCCGGCTGCACGATGCGCGGGAAAAATTTGCAGCGGGCACCATTTCGGCGGAAGACTTGCGTGCAATTGAAAATGAAGAAATCCGCCGGCTTGTCGACAAACAACTTGAAGCCGGCCTTGAAGCAGTAACGGACGGGGAATTCCGGCGAAGATTCTGGCATACGGATTTCATGGAGCATTTGAACGGGGTGGAAGGGTATGTACCGAACCATGGATACCGGTTTGTTGGCATTGAAACAGAAGCTTATGACGTCCGGGTAACCGGAAAAATCTCCTTTAACCCGGACCATCCGCACATAAAAGATTTTATTGCGCTGAAAGAAATCGCCGGGGACAGGGCGATTGCGAAAATGACCATTCCAAGCCCGAATCAGTTTTTCAATGCCGGGATCCGCAATGAAGACATTTACCCGGATCTTGAAGAATACACAAATGATATTATCCAAACTTACCGGGATGCGATCAAAGCTTTTTATGATGCCGGCTGCCGCTACTTACAGCTGGATGATGTCTATCTTGCCGGCCTGTGTGCACCGAAACTGCCGTTTACAGACAGTGACCTCAAGAGGGAAAGATTGATTGATCTCGCTTTACATGTAGCTAACAGCGTACTGGAAGGTAAGCCCGATGACCTGACCATCACAACCCATCTGTGCCGCGGCAACTACCAGTCGAAATGGGCTTTTGAAGGCCCATATGATAAAATTGCCCCGAAAATCTTTGCAAACGAAAAAGTAGACGGGTTTTTCCTTGAATACGACGATGAGCGTTCCGGCGGATTTGAACCGTTAAAATACATTCCGGAAGGCGGACCGAAAGTCGTGCTTGGCATTTTTACATCGAAAAAGGGCGAACTTGAAGATAAGGAACTGATCAAAAAACGAATTCAGGAAGCATCCAGGTATGTACCGCTCGAACAGCTTTGCATCAGCACTCAGTGCGGCTTCTCCTCCACCCACCACGGCAATCTTTTAACAGAAGAACAGCAGTGGGAAAAAGTAAAATATATTGTGGATACCGCAAAGAAAATTTGGGGATAAACCGGAAAAACCCGCTGGGCAGCCAGCGGGTTTTTTATCCGTCAGGACCGTGATTCAAGCACGAATCCCTTTTTCTTTTCATACAAGCTGTTTGTTCATAATTGAAGCGCACAGCCAGCTTTAATGCGAATGCTGGGCACGACCAACACTCCGTCGAACCCCGTGTGTGCGGGCTGCTTCTTCAGCCGGTGATTTAATGAAAAGCGTAATCGCAAAAGAGATCAGGCAGAGAATCGTGATCGCATGGAATGTCGGCATAAAGCCCCCGAGAAGAGAAGCAATGACCGATCCGGATAATGCGCCGATGCCGAACCCTTGGTAAATCACTGAATAATTGGCGCTTTGATTTTTCAGACCGAAGAAGTCTGAAATAATAGCCGGAAATACGGTGACATTTCCGCCGAAACCGAAAGCAATCGCTGCAACACAGATAAAGAACAAGGCGAAATTTAAGTGGGCATAGCTTAAAACGGAAACCGCAATGGCCGTTGCAAGCAGCGTCCCTGATACCACTTTCATTCTTCCAACATGGTCTGATAAACCGCCGAGAATGAGCCGTCCGATTGTGTTAAAAACGGCAATGAGTGCAACTGCATTGCTGGCCGTCGCAACATCCAGCCCGACAAGCCTCGTGCCAATGTCTTTTACAAGGCTGATCAGATACAAACCACTCATACATGCAGTGAAGAATACAATGAATAAAAGGTAAGCTTGTTTCGTTTTGAGCATTTCTTTGATGGTAAAATCTTTTCCGGCCGGTTGTTTGGATACAGTACCGGATGTGGTTACATTTTCTGCTTCTTTCAAGAGGGAAGATCCGCCGGTGATCATGACAATCGCAATCACTCCCCAGCAAAGGAAAGCCTGTGTGACGCCAAACGAACTGAGGACGGCACCGTTTATAAACTTAAATACCAGGCTGCCAGTCCCGTACGCCCCGACGGAGATGCCTGAAACGAGGCCTTTTTTATCCGGAAACCATTTCATTAAATTGGATAAAGTCGTGATGTAAGCTGTCCCGTCAGCATAACCAACGATAAGCCCTGCCAACAGATAGAGCATCCAAAGTGTAGGTGCAAATGCACTCAAGATTAATCCTGCGCCAAGCAAAATGCCGGAAAAAGCAACCAAGCGGCGCAGACCCCATTTTGCCTGTAATTTTGTGGCAAACAACGTCGATACCGCAAGTGCCAGGCTTAAAATGGAAAATGTCGTCGATACGGCACTCAATTGCCATCCAAATTTATCAACAAGCGGCTGGTTAAACAAACTCCAAGTATAAACCGTCCCAAGCCCCATTTGCACAATCATCGTCCCCAATACAATCAGGCTGCGGTTTGCTTTTTGTTCTAACATGTCCGGTTCCTCCCGTTTCTTCTGTCCTTTTCTACAGCTCAAATTATAGTACGAAAATAAGGAGGGAACGCATTTTCGGAACGAGAATGCTTTAAAAAGGAATAAACGGTATACAAAAAGGAATGGACGGCATAGGACCAACCGCTTCCTGAAACTTTCGCGCTATATGTCCATTCAAGATGGCATATGGATAGATGCAGACATGCCAACTTTTATGCGCAAACGGTATGACCGGAAGCAAGCCATAACCGCTTTTTCAGTGCAACCCCTTGGAGGATGGCCTATCGGAAAGCAGGCATTCTAACTTTTCACGTGCGAACGGCCGCAGTGCGCAAAACAGACCATGCTAATTTTGTCACGCCCGTCCTGGAAAAACAGGAAAAGCCGGCATGCACTTTTCGTGTTCATGCCGGCCGCTTTTCACTTTCGTTTAAAAATGCATCAGCGCTTTAAACTGTTTCACATTTCTTCTGCTTACCGGAATTTCCGCATCCATCCCGTTTAAGCGGAGTAAATACGTTTGATTGAACCACGGCACAATTTCCCGGATTTTTGTTAAATTCACTAGATAAGAACGATGGCAGCGAAAGAAAAGATCCTCAGGCAAAAGAGACTGGAACTCTGATATCGCCATGGGCATTTCAAACGTTTCCTGTTGTGTATAAACAAGCGTGATTTTCTCCTGGGCGGCGCAGTAAAAAATATCGTTTGCATCCGCCACAATAATTTTCTCGCCCTTGCGCAAGTTCACCCGCTCTTTCCGGTGCAGCCCGCCGTTTCGCGGCACAGCCCCTTCTTCCCCCAGCAATGAATGCTCTCTTTTATACGCAGCCTCGAGCCTTTTCAACATGGCGGCAATTCTTTTTTCTTCATACGGTTTTAAAATATAATCAAATGCTTCTAGTTCAAAAGCCTGGACGGCGTGTTCCTTATAAGCCGTTGTAAAAATAATATACGGTTTATGCGCAAATTTGCTGATGCTGCCTGCCAGCAGCATGCCATCCAGGGAAGGAATATTAATATCGAGAAAAATCGCATCTGTTTCATGTTCCTGCAAAAATTTCAACACATCCAGCCCATCTTCAAAACAATCGGTAATTTCAATCTCACTGTACGTTTCAATCAAATACGCCAATTCTTCACGTGCCGGTATTTCGTCTTCCACTATAATGGCTTTCATATTCTCCCACCTTCGGAACCTCAAAATAAACTTCTGTTCCGGGATTCAGCCTTCTAATGACCAGACCGTTTCCATAAATCAGTTTGACACGGCGATGGACATTATAAAGGCCAATCTGTGTGACCGGCATATTATCCTGATAAACATGCTCAATCACTTCTTCCGGAATGCCTGCCCCTGTATCCGTCACACTGATGCGTACTTTATCTCCTGCCTCTTTGACGGAGATTTTTACGACTCCTGGCCCTTTTACTTTTAAAATCCCGTGGTTGATCGCATTTTCCACAAGCGGCTGGATAATTAGGCTCGGGATCAGCACGGATACGACGTCAATCTCATATTCAACCTGCAGGCGGCTGCCGAACCTCGCTTTTTCAATCTCAATATAGTCGCGTACTTGCTGCAGTTCTTTATTAATATCAATAAAATCGTCGGTCAATTCAAGATTATAACGCATAAAACCGGATAAGTTCATGATTAATTTTCTTGCTTTATCGGGATTTCTGCGGGTCGTGGAAGCAATTGCATTTAACGCATTAAACAAAAAATGCGGGTTGATTTTTGTCTGGAGCGCCTTCCACTCCGCTTTATTGGCTTCTTCTTTGATTTCTTCGATGCGCGAAATTTCCATGAGCGTCGAAATCATCTGGGCAAGGCCGATTGCCATTGTCTGCAGGGAATAGGTGATTTTGTTCGCTTTTTTATAATAAATTTTCAATGTGCCGGTGACTTCATCCCGCTCTTTTAACGGAATAATCAGCAGGCACTGGATCTGCGGGGTCTGCTGGTCTTGGATATGGTTGCGGATCGTGATTTCCCCGCTTTTGATCGCAGTTTTTGTCAGATCACTGATAATTTCATGACCGATCTGGTACCTTTCCTGCCCGAATCCGACATAAGCCAGGATTTTTTTCGTATCGGTGATGGCAACCGCATCGGCGCGAATCTCGTTTTTAATAATGGCGCAGATTTTTTCTAACGATTCTGCATTGATGGCGCGGAAATAAGGCATCGTTTTATTGGCAATATCAAGCGCCAGTTTCGCCTGTTTTGCCGCCACAAATTCCTTCTCGCCCTCCACGCTTTTAATCAGCAGAACAATCAATCCGATATTGACGTCCCCCGCGATCATCGGGAAGGCAATTTTGGACACAATATCCACACCGGTGCTGAACGGGTGGGCAAAAACAAGAATCAAAAGCATGGTTAATATTTCACAAAACATCCCGGCTGCGATCCCGACGAACCAGCGCCAGGAATTTTTCACTTTCCTGCTGATCAGGCCGGAAATGACGCCGGCTGTAATACTCGTAATCAAGCACGGGATGGATGTCACCCCGCCAATATCTATTAAATAACGGTGCAACCCGGAGACAATGCCTGTGATAATGCCAACCCACGGGCCGAACAGGATGCCGCCTGATACGATAGCAATAATCCGCACGTTGACAAGCGACCCGTCCACCTTAATGCCAGAGTAAGTCGCAAAGATTGCAAAACTGCAAAAGACGGCAGTGATAAAACTCAGTTCAAAAACAGACGGCTGCTCTTGTTGAAAAATTTCTTTAAAACGCGGAATTCGCGTGATAAAAAATAAGCAAGTTAATAAAAGGGCAGCCCTCTCAAATATTTCCAGCAACATTTCAAATGACTTTTCCACTGCGCTCCCCCCCCTCGTGAATGCCGGAAACTGCTTCTCAAGGCCGGATCTGGCGCCTATTTTCAATGTTTCCTAACAATTTGGCCGGTCTGGACCGTGAAGTTCGTGATAAAAGTCTATATAAAATGAACTTAAGTTTTTACATATAGCCCGAGCATCCATTTGTTTGAGCACTACTTTTTGCGGTAGGCAAGAGAGCGGTAATATTTTGTTCATTTTATATAGCATCTATTTTTCAATGTTTCCTAACTCCAGTTTACTAAATTCCCCGCACAGTTGGTATGAAATTTAATGGAATTTATGACGGCGGTTTTTGCAAACGCAGAAAAGGCCTGTGTTTTTGTGAAAAATGAACATAGTGCAGTCCTATGTAAAAAGCGATGATATTTTCATCGAATGTTAACGCGGGACGTTTCTAAGTTCGGGAAGGCACCCAAATTTTTGCTTTTGCTTAATGTAGAGCGCTTCTATGTTAAGGAAGCGGTCCAGTTTTTCGCCTTTCCTTAATGTAGAGCGCCTCTATGTTAAGGAAGCGGTCCAGTTTTTCGCCTTTCCTTAATGTAGAGCGCCTCTATGTTAAGGAAGCGGTCCAGTTTTTCGCCTTTCCTTAATGTAGAGCGCCTCTATGTTAAGGAAGCAGTCCGAATTTTCGCCTTTGCTTAATGTAGAGCGCCTCTATGTTAAGGAAGCTACACGAATTTTCGTCTTTCCTTAACATAGAACGCTTCTATGTTAAGGAAGCGGCACCAATTTTCGGCTTTCCTTAACGTAGAGCGCTTCTATGTTAAGGAAGCTACACGAATTTTCGTCTTTCCTTAACGTAGAGCGACTCTATGTTAAGGAAGCAGTCCGAATTTTCGCCTTTGCTTAACGTAGAGCGACTCTATGTGAAGGAAGCAGCACCAATTTTCGGCTTTCCTTCACATAGAACGCTTCTATGTGAAGCGCAATCTCCATTTTGCCAAAAGTGAGCGTGGAGGGATGATACGTGAAAATCCGCACAAAATTGGGGCCAAAAAAATGCCGGGAAAACGCTGCGAACAAGGGCTTTCCAGCGGGATGCTAAAATGCATTCAACTAAAGACTTCCCCTCCCGCAATCTTTCAACCGTTTTCCCAATCTCGTGCCAAATCCAAGCAAGCGGCGATTGCAATCTTTCAGCCGTTTTCCGGAGCGCTTCCCCCCCAATCCCGTGACAAATCATAAGCAAGCGGCGTTTCGATGATCTTTTTCACTTCAGCGGGATCGTCCGTTTTGCCCAGCGCCCACATCAGTTTCGGCACAATTGCTTCCGTATTCATATCCCCGGAAACAATTACCGGATATTGCGCGACTTTTCTTCCGACTTCATACAAATACAAATCATGCCCTTCTTCCAGGCATTGCGTCGAAATCATAACAGCAATCCCGGCATCGGTCAATTCCTTGATTTTCGGCAGCAAGTTGCGCCCTTCAAACGGCACCCCGCCGTTCCCGAAACTTTCAATGATCACCCCGCGGTAATGTTCCTTTAAAAAATCAAAGATCTCCGGCTTTGTGCCCGGGTACAATTTTAAGAGAAAGACATCCGGTGACAGACTTGTCTCAATATGAAACGGCTGCTCCGAGGGTGACGGCCTCCAATGATAGTGCACCTCGTCCCCTGTTACATAAGCAACATACGGATGATTGATGCTTTCAAACGCATCGTAGCTTTTCGTTCGCATTTTCACCGCCCTTGTGCCAATGATCACGCGCCCGTCAAACACGACAAAAACGCCGCCAATCTCCTCACAAGCAAACCGGAGGGCGTTGAAAAGATTTTTCTTCGCATCCGTCTTTTTAAAACTGATCGGCACCTGTGAACCCGTCAGTACAACCGGCTTATTCAGCCCCTGCAGCATATACGACAAGGCCGCCGATGTGTATCCCAATGTATCCGTTCCATGTGTAATCAAAAAGCCGTCATACTGTTCGTAATGTTCCGCGACTGCTTCAGCAATTTGCACCCAATGTTCCGGCTGCATGTTTGTGCTGTCGCGGTTCATTAATATCTTTGCGGTGACATCGGCAGACAAAGCAGCACGCTGAAAATATTTCAGCAAGTCTTCTCCCGAAAGCCCGGGTTTCAGCCCTTCGTCCCCCTCGACGGAAGCAATGGTCCCGCCTGTTGCCAAGAGCAAAATTTTTTTCATTTGTGCCACCTTCTTTTCTTACTGTCTCGGAAACCAATATAGGTTATTATATGTTTTTTACTGTGAACGTTCAATTTTTTGACGTCTTCAACTCATTGGGTAAAAGCCTTCTGCATCAGAATTTTAACCTGTTCTTCAAATTCAATAAAGACTCTTTGTACCCTTTAATCATCCAGCAATTATTGATATCATATCCATGGGAAGATCTCTCTCTAGATGTTCATCTAGCTGTGTACATTTAGATAATAGAGTGTCTTCCCTTTTTTCCATTCATTTGCTCCTTCGAGTAAAATTTTACACATACCCTCGCATCTCAACCATTTTTCAAACATGCCTATGCTTTTGACACGGCGGCCAAATTCAGGCAAAAACGTTATCTTCGCCTCCGGTACCATTCGCCCTTTCCAAAAGCCTTGATGGCTCATATTCTGTTAGAAATGCACGGCATCAATTGATGAGGGAGTGGGGAGTTTGAGCCCAAATTTAGAAAAGTTTGTTGACCGCCTGCCGCTCGCGGAAAAAATCCGACCGGTGCGGGAAGAGGGCGGGATCGCATATTATGAAGTCACAATGGAAGAATTTTGGCAAAAGCTGCACCGGGATTTAAGGCCGACAAGATTATGGGGGTACAACCGCAGCTTTCCCGGGCCGCTTTTTGACGTACCACACGGGAAAAAGATACGGGTGAAATGGACAAATCATTTGCCGCAAAGACATTTCCTCCCGATGGACACCACCATCTTAGACGAGATGGGAACAGACTTTCCGGAAGTGCGGACTGTTGTGCATCTTCACGGCGGGGAAACTGAACCGGACAGCGACGGCTATCCGGAAGCCTGGTTTACACGCGATTTTAACAAAACCGGGCCGGACTTTAAAAAAGAAGTGTATGAATACACAAACAGCCAGCGTCCCGCCACTTTGTGGTACCATGACCATGCGATCGGCATTACGCGCCTCAATGTGTATGCTGGTCTGGCCGGCATGTATATCATTCGCGACCCAAAAGAAAAGGCTTTCCATCTGCCATCCGGCAAGTACGAAATTCCGCTGCTTCTTACAGACCGGACTTTCAACAATGACGGATCTCTTTTTTATCCGCGCCAGCCGCAAAATCCGGGACCCGAAACACCGGATCCCTCTGTCGTGCCGTTTTTTCTCGGCGACACGATTCTTGTAAATGGTAAAGTCTGGCCCTATTTGGAAGTGGAACCGCGAAAATACCGGTTCCGGATTGTCAATGCCTCTAACACGCGGGCCTATCGGTTATACCTTGATTCCGGCCAGGCTTTTTACCAGATCGGTACGGACGGCGGGCTGCTCAGGCGGCCGGTGCAAGTTGAAAATCTGGCATTGGAACCGGCAGAACGGGCGGATTTGATCCTTGATTTTTCCGAATATGCTGGGCAGACGATTCTTTTAAAAAATGACCTCGGTCCAAATGCCGATCCGGCCGACCAAACCGGCGATGTGATGCAGTTCAGAGTTGTGCTGCCGGTTGCCGGAGAAGACACAAGCCGCATTCCGCGGTCTTTATCTTCCATCCCGGTTCCTTCCAGCCATAACGTAAGCGCCATCCGCCATTTAAAACTAACCGGTGCAACCGATTCATACGGGCGCCCGCTGTTGCTGCTGGACAAAAAAAGATGGATGGATCCGGTCACGGAAACACCAAGGCTCGGCACAACCGAAATCTGGTCGCTTGCCAATACAACGGCTTTTACCCATCCGATCCATATCCATCTTATCCAGTTTCAAATTTTGGACCGCCGCCCATTTGACTTAGATTTATATAACGAAACGGGTCAAATCGTATACACCGGCCCTGCCACCCCGCCGGAACCGAACGAACGCGGCTTTAAAGATACCGTTGCCGCACCGGGCGGGCAGATCACCCGCGTTATGATGCGGTTTTCCCCGTATGCCGGCGACTACGTGTGGCACTGCCATATTCTCGAACACGAAGACTACGATATGATGCGGCCGTTCCAAGTCATCGATCCGGATTTGCCGGCATCAGACGGCCCCCTTTTGGATTAAAGGCTGCTTTCAAACGAATGGAGACCAACACCGGCTTGTAAAACTTTAACCGAGCGGAGATTTCTAAGCTGTTTTTCAAATAAATCACACAACCTCAATCCAGCCGGCGCCGGCAATTTTGACGAAATTAAAAGTTGTTTTTCAAGTAAATCAAGCCCGAAAATCCTGGTTCCCCGGATAAATTGTCATAAAAGGCCATTTATCCGGGAGCCAAAAAAACGGCAATTAAAAAAATTGTCACATGCAAGTTTAGCCACTATCTGGTATACTAAAAACGGAAAGCGGATTCATACCGTTATTTTTTTGCCGTTTATATACTACTTGACCAGATCATTCATTTGGTCAAAAAAGGGAGGGGGTTGCAATGGCAGACAGGAAAAAACTGATTGTGGAAGCAGCTGCGAAATCTTTTTCTGAATTTGGCTACAAGGCGACCACGATGGACCATGTAGCAAGAAGGGCAGGCGTCGGCAAAGGCACGATTTATACTTTTTTCAAAAACAAAGAAGAACTGCTCCAATATATTATGGAAAGCCTGATTGCCGAAATGAAACATTCAGCCGAAGAAGCGATTGATGCGCGTTATTCTTTTCACGAAAACGTCCATCACGTGCTGTACCAATTGCTGGAGTTCCGGTTTAAGCACCAGCTCGCCATCAAATTGTACGAGGAAGTCAATCTTGGCACACCCGAAGTAGTGGATGCCCTCCACCACGTGGAAGAATCCATTCTGAACTATATCAGCCAGTACATTGGGGAGGCGGTGCAAAAGGGCGACATTTATCCATGCGATCCAAAACTAACCGCATTTATTATGTTTAAAATGTATATTGCCCTGATTTTTGACTGGGAGAAAAATCATCCTCCCCTGTCGAAAGAAGAGATTTCAAAACTGTTTGAACTGTATTTTTTTAAAGGTTTATCGGCAGAAAGCCATGTGTGCTCATGAACGCAAAGGGTGCCATCTGATGCGCTGCCCAGCCATGGAAGCAGAACGCTATGACAGCATGTTTTTTCGTTTTCTTCATTATTTTTTTACCCTAAAATGACCGGATGACCAATTTAGTCATCTATTTACGGAGGCATTCAAAATGAATGGCTATACTTTATTTGGAAAAGAACTGAAACAAATTATCCGCCAACCGAAAGTCCTGATTCCGCTCATCGCCGTCATTCTGGCGCCGATCCTGTATGCCGGCATGTTTCTCTGGGCATTTAAAGATCCGTATGCCAAAATGGACCAGCTGCCGGTTGCGGTCGTCAACCAGGACGAAGGGGCGAAAATGGATGGACAGCAGCTCACACTCGGAAAAGATCTGGTTTCGAACTTAAAGAAAAGCGACGGCTTTGATTTCCATTTTGTATCGGAACAGCGGGCAATGGACGGGCTTCGCGGCCGCCAATACTATATGGTGATCAAAATTCCGGAAAACTTCTCCAAAAGCGCCACCACTTTATTGGACAAAAATCCGGAAAAACTTCAACTTCAGTACATGCCAAATGACAGCTACAACTTCCTGTCCAGCCAAATCGGCGAAACGGCCATGCTGAAAGTAAAAGAAAAAATGGCGGACGAAATTTCAAAAACATATGCGGAATCGGTTTTTCAAACGGCCGAAAAAATGGCGGGCGGCTTTAAAACCGCAAGTACCGGGGCCGCAAAACTTAACGAGGGCGCTGTTAAACTTGATAACGGCGTCACGGTGTTAAAACAAGGGACGGGGCGGTTGCTTTCCGGAGCTGCTTCATTGCAAAATGGCAGCACAAAAGTACACAACGGGGCGCTCGCAGTAAATTCAGGCGCAGCCGCTTTAAACAAAGGAATGCCCGTTCTTCAGGCAGGCATCGTAAAAGCCGGGAACGGGGCGCAAAAATTGAATGGCGGGGCAGTCCAGCTTTATGCCGGCGCAGTTTCGTTAAACAACGGGACGGCTCAAGCCAATACCGGTGCAAAAGCTTTGAAAGCAAATCTGGAAAAGCTGGCATCCGGTTCCATTACTTTTACAAAAGGCATTTCTGACGCAGCTTCAGGCGCAGAAAAGCTGGCAGCCGGCACATCCACTTTAAGCACCGGCCTGAACCAGCTTTCGACAACGGCCAGCAATTCTTTATTGTCTGGCGCTACAAAACTGCAAAAAGGCGCAGGCGATCTTGCATCGGGAAGCAGTCAGCTCACATCAAAGATGAAAAAAGCAGAAACAGCCATTCCGGCACAGCTTTTACAAGGCACATCACGCCTCAATGCAGGCGTTACGCAAATGAAAACGGAATTGCCGAGCAAAGTCGCAAAAGGCGTTTCCACCGAGCTCAATAACGGCATCGGGCAAATCAATAGCGGGCTAACATCCGCGCAATCCCAAATCAGCAGCGCAATGGCTGCCCAAATTGCCGATTCAGTGACAGAAGAACAAATTAAACAAACAGACGAACTTGTGGAAACATTGGGGAAACAAGCAAACCTGCCCGATGCGCAAATCGCACAAATGAAGAAGGCGGCTGAAAATCGTATTCAAAGCGGGAAACAAAACGTGCGGGATAAATTGCAAGCCGAAATCAACGCAGGGTTAAGCGAGCCATTTAACCAGATAAAACAAAAAGCCCAAGCTGCGATTCCTTCTGAAGATGCGATTGCTGCAAGCATTTCAAACCAAACGAATCCGGCTTTTGACCAGCTTACAGCGGGCATTTCAGAGCTGAACGCCAATATTGAAAATGACAAGGATCCTTCGAAAGAAACAGTCAAAAGCAGCTTGCACAAACTTTACGCAGGCGCCGTGGACTTAAATAACGGGATTGCGGCTTTAAATGCCGGCGAACAGACCTATACTGCCGGTTTACAGAACCAGTTTATCCCGAATTTGAAAAAAGCAAATGACGGGGCAGTCGGCCTTCAAACAGGCGCAGAAAAACTTGCAAGCGGCCTGAAACAGATCAATAGCGGGGCGGGAACCCTTGCCACAGGCGCCGGAAAGCTGGCAGACGGTTCATCAGCGCTCGCAGAAGGCACAGGCCGGCTGCAATCCGGTTCTTCACAGCTTGTAAACGGCTCTTTTGCATTGAAAAACGGGACCGGTTCTCTCGTTTCCGGCACAAACGAGCTGCAGTCTGGTTCAGCGCGGCTCACAGCAGGCGCAGAAAAACTTGCAAACGGCACCGGACAGCTCGCATCTGGAACTGGACAGCTCACATCCGGATCCGGGCAGCTTGCATCCGGCATAAAAGAGCTGAACAGCGGTTCCGGTCGTTTGTCTGACGGGACAAAACAATTAAAGAGCGGGACGGCGGAACTGAAAAACAAACTGGGTGATGCTGCCAACACAGCAAGCAAGATCCAGGCAAATAACAAAACGTACAACATGATGGCCGATCCGGTCAACCTTCATACAACGCATTACGACAGGGTGCCGAATTACGGTACCGGCTTTACGCCGTACTTCTTATCCCTTGGGCTCTTTATCGGGGCACTGATTTTGACAATCGTCTACCCGCTCGTTGAATCGGCAGGCATCCCGAAAAACGGCATCAGCTGGTTTTTCAGCAAATTGGGCGTACTCCTGATTGTCAGCATCCTGCAATCGGTCATTGCAGATGTGATCATCCTTTCGGGTGTCGGCATTCATGTAAAAAATGTGCCATTGTTTCTATTGTTCTCGGTATTAACAAGCTTTACCTTTATGGCGCTGATTCAATTTTTGGTTACGTTTTTGCAAAACCCTGGCAGATTCCTTGCCATTGTTATCTTAATCCTGCAGCTGACGAGCAGCGCGGGGACTTTTCCATTGGAAGTCATTCCGAAATTCATCCAGTGGTTTAACCCGCTGTTGCCGATGACCTACAGCGTGCGCGGATTTAAAGCGGTGGTTTCCAGCGGAGAGTTCGACGTGATGTGGCAAAACGCCGGCATCCTACTGATTTATATCGCAGCTGCCGAAATCCTCACCCTGTTGTACTTTGTCATCCGTTACCGCCGCCAGTACGGGGCGTTGCATGAACATGCCGTAGCAAAAGAAGTTTAAAGTGACGGCCGAGCTGCGGGGGCAATTTTCCTCTGGCCGGCTCGTACCAAATTGGATGCCGAGCATGACATTTCCTCTGGCCGGCTCATAACAGATTTAACAGGCTGCCCGGTGTAATGGCCGGGCAGCCTTTCTATATAAACTGAACTTAAGTTTTTCGCGTCAAAATCCATTACGATCAGGATAAACATGGATTCTTGTAACACATAAAGAAGCAGTAAAATTGAGTTCAATTTATCTATTTCAGCCCGCACCGGTTCCGGAAGCATTCTATTGATTTTTGTAGATACCGCTGGTTTTTGGGATGCGCTTCCTTTTTTGGATAAAAGTGAAGACAGCTTGCCGTTTTTCAGATTCCTTCACGTAGAGCGCGGGAACAGTACAGGCTGCCGGTAAAGATTCCGCTTTTCATTTTTGTACTTGCCCCTCCCCCCATGCTATGCACCTGGCAGCAGCCATATTTAAGTCCAGGATAAAAAACCACAAAAACATATTTTCCATGCCAAAATTCCTGCGAATCTTATACAATAGAAGTAATACAAGCAAATGTGGTGAAACGAAATGGATCAGATCATGAAGAAAGTTGTCGAAGCGAGTTATCTGACGGCGGATTCGGCCGCCCAATACCGTGTGATTTTGCGCTTCTTTTATCGACAACATGAAAGGATGCGCGACTTTATTGCACCGGAGGAAGTGCTCGAATATCTGCGTTCGCTCCCGGCCTTCCAGGATTATGCGGAAGAACAGCTGCACCAGCAGTTGGCCCAGCTTGTGAAATGGAATAATCTGGTTGCTCGCCAGGATATGACCAATGCCAAAACAATCGAAGAATATAAGAAAAAAAGATTCCGCTACCAGTGCACACCTTACACGGTAGAAATCGAGCGGATGCTGATCCAGCTTGAAAAATTGGGAGACCAGTTCCAAGGATCGCTCGAACGTTCGCAATTTGACCGCCTACTCGCCTCTTTGGAAAAACTGGAAGAGGAACTGGAACAGCCATTGAATAAACCTGCAGCCGATTACATGCATATTTGGGATGACATTTTTCACTTTTTCGGGACCATCCGGACGAATACGGCGGATTACATCGCTTATATCAACAGCGAAAAGACGTCACAACGGATGCAGACGGAAGCCTTTCTCGTATATAAAAACCAATTTACGGCTTATTTGCGTGATTTTATCGTATCGTTGCAAAAAACTTCCCTGCAAATCAGGGGAAGACTGCGTGAACTGGATGGGCAAAGATTGGCACCGTTTTTTGAAAAACTCGTGGAACACAGGCGCCAAATTCCGCGATTGGAAGATACGGCAGCTTCCGAACAAGAATGGCTGGAAGAGTTCCACGAATACTGGGGGTCTTTGCGGCGGTGGTTTCTTGGGGGCAGCTCTTCCCAAAGTGAATTGGAAATGTTGCAGATGCAAACAAATGAGATGATCCGGAGAATGGCCCGTTATGTACAACGGATCAGTGAACGCCAGCAACATTTCCGGAGCCGGAAAAAAGATTATTTGCATCTGGCCAAATGGTTTGCCGAATGCCGCAATCTTGAAGAGGCCCATCAATTGTCATCGATCGTGTTCGGGACGATGACAGTAAGGCATTTGCACCTGGAGGAAGCGACAACGGACAATCTTCATGCCGAGACATGGGAAGAACAGCCGGAGATGCGGCAAATCAAGCCGCGAACGAACCGGTACCGCGAGAAAACAAAGCCGGGCGCTTTCCGATCTAATCATGAACAGAAAGAAAAACAGCGGCTCGCCTATTTAAAAGAGCGCGAACAGGAAAAACAGCTGATTGAAAAATACATGAAAAACGGAGAGATTCGCCTTGCAGAAATTGGAACCGTAGAACCGTTTGTCCGGAAAGTGCTGCTCGGCTGGATTGGAAAATCAATGGCAGCGAAAAACCATGAGGTAAAAACGGATTACGGGATGACCGTAAGAGTTGCGATGAATCCGGATCATCTCATCACACTCGATGCAGAAGACGGGAAACTGATCATGCCGGATGTCGTATTTGAACGATCAGGAGGAGAGCGCTGATGGATCCGTTACAAATTTTTGATGAAAAAGCGGTGCAGGGAATGGACTTGTTATTCCATCATTATTGGATTTTGCGGTCCGAGCACCCGGACTGGTACCAGCTCATCCGCGAACGCGAAAAAGTGCTGCGCCGTTACATCAGCGAGAAATTTGGCCTTAGGCTGATCATCCATCAGCATTTTATCAAACTCGAAAAAATCCCGGTGGAACCGGAAAGCTGGATGGGCATCCTGCATTTTCAGGAGCCGATGGATTATGCAATTTTTTGCTGTGCGCTCTCCTTTTTGGAAGGAAAAGCGGTGGATGAACAGTTTCTCTTGTCGGAAATGTGCCAGGAAATCCAAAACAATTATCCTGTAGAAGATGAGCTGGACTGGACGCTTTATCTTCATCGGAAGTCGCTCATCCGGGCAGTCCAGGCTCTGATGGAATTCAGTCTGATTCGCACAATAGACGGCGATATTTCTAGGTTCGACACTTACGAAGACCAGGAAGTCCTATATGAAGCGACCGTTTACAGCCGCTATTTTCTAAGAAGCTTTCCGGATGATTTTACAAGTTATCCGGACTGGACCGGGCTCCTTGAAGAAGACTGGAAACAAAATCAGGAAGATGAACGGCGTAAGCGGGTGTATCGGAAATTGTTTTTCTCACCTGGCCTGCACCGGAAAGATATGCAGGACCCTGATTTTCTTTATATCCGCAATTTCCGCAACCGGCTTTTGGAGGACATTGAAGAACACAGCCATTATAAACTCCATGTTTTCAAAAACACTGCATTTTTATCTGCCGCAGAACCGCGGAGTTACCATCATGTTTACCCGAATGCAAAAGGTTCCACGGATCTGATGCTGCAGTTGTCTAAGACGCTACACGACCATCCGGAAAAATATGTCCCCAATGAAGCGGGGGAAATTTTGCTTACGGAAGGCGAGTTGGAAGCGGTGATAGACGATATGCGCACCCGCCTTGAACGCGGGTGGTCGAAACATTTTCGAGATGCCGGTACAAAAGCGGTATGTGCGGAATTGCTCGAAATGATGAAAGAATGGATGATGGCGGAAACGGATGAAGCAGCGGGACTGATCCGGATAAAACCGCTGTTGGGCGTGCTTGCAGGCGAGTATCCGGCTGATTTTGAGAAAGGGGATGAGGAACCGTGACAGAAGGAAAATGGGTGATGAACCGCGCCGGCTTGTTAAATTTTTGGTATTATGACGATGAAGTTTTTGAATTTGCAGACGGAAAGCTGTTGTTGCGCGGCACAAACGGTTCAGGGAAATCGGTGACGATGCAAAGCATTTTGCCGGTTTTGCTGGATGGGAAAAAGACGCCTGATCGGCTTGATCCATTCGGCTCAAAAGCAAGGAAAATGGAAGATTATCTGCTTGGGGAAAAAGAAGTGTCCGGCCATGACGAGCGGACCGGCTACTTGTTTCTGGAATATCGAAAGCAAGGGACAAAGCAGTATATCACAACGGGGATCGGCATGCAGGCAAAGCGGCACAAAACTTTAAAATCATGGTATTTTGTCCTGACTGACAACCGCAGGATCGGCTACAATTTTGAATTGACACACACCCGCCAATCGGAACGGATTCCGTTGTCTGCAAAAGAGCTTGAAAACCGAATCGGGTCTGGGGGGCATCTTGTCCATTCGCAGAAAGAATATATGGAACTGGTGAACAAATATATTTTTGGTTTCCAGTCGATGGAAGCTTTTGAAGATTTGATCAAGCTTTTGATTCAGCTCAGAAGCCCGAAATTGTCAAAGGATTTCAAGCCGACGGTCATCTATGAAATTCTCGAGTCTGCGTTACCACCTTTGACAGATGACGAGCTTCGCCATTTGTCCGACACGATTGAAAGCATGGACGAAACGGAGCAGCAGCTTGAACAGCTTGAAAGAGAGCACGAATCGGCAAAAAAACTGGTGCGCCAATACGATCTTTACAATCAATATATTTTGGCAGAACGCGCCCAAAAATGGCAGGAGGCCGAAAGCAGGCTGCAGGAAGCAAAGCAGGAGGCCGGTACGTTAGCAGTTCGCTGTGAATCCCTGCGCGGAGTGATTGAAAACCTGACAGAAGATCAAAAACAGAACGAACAGAAACGCGACGTTTTAAAAGCGGAACAGGAACGGCTGCAGCACCATGAGGTATGGCGCCTTGAAAAAGAAAAAGGAGAGCAACAGGCCAGGGCTGAAAAGCTAAAAAGTGAAGCAGCAGATCTGGAGAAAAAGTGGGAATTAAAGAAAAGCCAGCTTTTAAACATCCGCTTGGAACAGGACCGGTTGGAAACAGAAAACAGCAAGGATGAAGCCAGCATGCAGGAGACGCTGGATGAACTTGCACTGGATGCCGGAGAAGCGGCTTTCCCCCAGCACGAGATCAATGCCGGAGACTTTTCTCGGCATGAAGGGGAAGCTTTTGATTTTTCTGTTTGGAAACAGGAAATCAAACAGCACAGCGGACTTTTGCAAAAGTTGCAGCAACTGGCCGGAGAAGCGGAGCGGCTTCACGAGATGCATATGAAATTGCAGCGCCAGTCATCTGCCAAAAAGCAGGAAATTGACGAACTCCGTAAACAACTTGACCATTTGGAGAACTGGTTTACCGAACAAAAACAAGAACTGGAAGATGCCGTGTTTTTATGGATTGAACAGCATCCGGCCCTCCCCTTTACAGACGAACGACTCCGGCGCATTGCCGTCGCGCTGGACGGGCTCTATGAAGAAAACCGTTATGAAGCGGTCAGGGAAGAAATTGTGAAGGCGGCAAACGATTATATTTTGCAAGTGCAGAAGGAAATTTCCCGCGCGGAGCAGGCGCAAAAGGCAAAAGAACAGGAATTGGCTGAAGCCGAAGAAACACTTATGTATTGGAAAAACTTGAAACTTGCCAATCCGGAGCGCCCTCAGGATACGGAAGCTTTCCGCGCCGGTCTCGATGGAGCAGGGAAACGCTATCTCCCCTTTTATGCCGCGGTGGAATTCCAGGATCATGTGACCGAAGCCCAAAAAGCCAGAATTGAAGCGGCACTCCGGCAGACGGGAATTTTGGACAGCCTGATTACGGAAGAACCGGTTACACCTGTGCACGACCGGGTTATCCGTCCAAATCCGCACATTCTCGGCTACACACTTGCCGATTACTTAAAGCCGGATCCGGATAATGACAGCCCGGTATCAGCCGCACGCATTGACGAAGTGTTGCGCAGCATTCCGCTTGAACCGTCGGACAGCGGCTTTCACATTGATGCGGATGGCTCTTTTTCAGTCGGCTGCCTTGTTGGCCATGCTCCGGATGAAGGACCTTCCAAATTCATCGGCAGAACATCCCGGAAACGGTACCAGCAGGAAAAAATAAAAGAAACAGAGCAAACGATTGCTGAAATCCGCCTAGCCCTTTTGCAAATCGAAAACCGCCTTTCGGAATGGGCTAGGAAAGTACAAGAAGCAGAAGATTGGAAAGCGGGCATTCCAGATGACAAAGATTTACGCGACCTTGAAGAACAGATTGAAAAAACAGCGCGCAGCCTGAAACAGGAACAGGAATTTCTGACAGAAATTGACCGCGATTGGAAACAAGTATACCAGCATTTGCAAAACATCCGGCTACAGCTGCATGAGCAAGGAGCCGGCTTGAACCTTGTCCTTCAAAGCGGTCCGCTCGATGAAGCACTAGCAGCTGCGAAAAGTTATGAAGAACATCTTCACAGCCTGGAGCTCATTTTTCAACGTTTGTTTTCCGGGCGCAAAATGCTTGCGCGTCTTGCTGCGGATATCCTTGAAAAAGAGCAGGAACTCGATGAAATTCGCGGTGAAGAGAACATCCGCCGGTCAGAATGGGAGAAAACGGTGGCAAATATTGAAGCGATTGAGCAGCAGCTGAAATTGCAGGGGATTGATGAGGTTCGCGCCCGGATTCAGGCAGTCCAACACGAATATACCAGTACGGAGGAAAAAATCAGGGAGATCTACGAAGAAAAGCCGAAAAAAGAAGCAGAACTAGAAAAATGCACCACCAATTTGTCTCTTGCCAAAACGCGTACCACGTTTTGGACAAATATGGCGGCGGAATGGGAGAAACTCGTAAAAGCAGAACTTTCCCTCGGCTTCGTGGAGAGCGAGCACACAGAACCGGAAAGCATTTTGACGGCGTTTTCTGGTGTGCTGGAAAAGTATGACCGCGCAAAATTAAATGAAAACTTGACAAAAGTTTTTTTCAACGAACAGTCAAATTTAACAGAATACCGCATGTCTGAGTTTACAAAAGAAGCGGACCCGCCGGATTGGTTCGCTGAAAAACTCGATGACTATTACGAAACGTTCAAAAAGGAATGGGAAGGCTTGCGGGGCCGCCGCCTCATCCAGATGGAATACCGCGGCCGCAGGGTGAGCCCGTATACGGTACTCGAGTCTCTTGAAAAAGAACTTTTAAACTTGCAAAGTTATTTGGATGAGCAGGACAGAAGGCTGTACGAAGATATTATCGTCAATACGGTTGGCGTCATTTTGCGGAACCGGATCCAGCGGGCAGCCAAGTGGGTAAAAGAAATGGATGCGATCATGAGAAACCGGGATAATTCGTCCGGACTTACTTTTTCGATTGCCTGGAAGGAAAAAACGGCGGAGTCCGAGGATGAGCTCGATACAAAAGATCTTGTCGCGTTGCTGCAGCGCAACAGCAAGTTTTTAAACGAGGACGATTTGAACCGGATTACGAAACATTTCCGCTCACGGATTGCGGCTGCCAAAGAACTGATTGAAATCCGCAATGAAGGGTCGACGCTCCATCAAGTTTTAAAAGAAGTGCTCGATTACCGGAAATGGTTCCAATTCGTGCTGTCATACAAACGTGCCGGCGAGCCGAAACGCGAACTGAGCAATACCGCGTTTTTCAAATTCAGTGGCGGAGAAAAGGCAATGGCCATGTACATTCCGCTCTTTACAGCAGCCTATTCGCGCTATTTGGAGGCAGGCAGTATGGCGCCGTACATCATTTCGCTGGACGAAGCGTTTGCCGGGGTAGATGAAAACAATATCCGTGACATGTTCGAAGTCGTCGAGCAGCTTGGATTCAATTACATCATGAATTCGCAGGCGCTCTGGGGTGATTATGACACCATATCCAGTCTTGCCATCTGTGACCTTGTCCGCCCGAAAAACGCCAATTATGTGACAGTGATCCGTTACCGGTGGGATGGGCATAAACGGTCGATTGTAGAGAAGCCGAAAGAATCATTGGCAGGCGCCACCCCGGATCTGCTTTGAAAAGCGTTCATCTACCCGTGCGTAGCCGGGATGCCAGAAGTCATTCCGGTCTCTTTTAATCGGCGTAAAATGGTCCCTGAAAGCGGGCAAAAAGATATCCGGTTAGGGCGTGAGAAAAGGAGTTTGAAATGATGAAGGATGCGATCGATCTGTTAAGGAAGGAACCG
Source organism: Weizmannia sp. WK01 (assembly GCF_025905465.1). NCBI lineage: Bacteria > Bacillati > Bacillota > Bacilli > Caryophanales > Bacillaceae > Heyndrickxia > Weizmannia sp. WK01. The sequence goes on from NZ_CP109616.1 coordinate 2,919,191, forward strand.
GGGATGCTGAAACTGTTCCACCTTTTTAAAGAAAAATACCGTTCGCTCGGCCATATTGGGGGAACAGTCAGCCTTTCCGGTTTTACGCGCACCGAACTGGAGGCGATTGCCGGGCTGGCCGGCACGTCCCCTGATTTGCTCAGAGAGAAAAACAAAATTTCGCTGCGGGCATTTGAAAAAGCGCTGGCACCGACTGTTTTCGGAAAATACACCCTTGTCGAACTGCTTGAAGCGGTTTTGAAGGAAAGAATTTTTTCCAAAGCGGAAGAGGAAGAAATTGAGAAAAAGAAAGAGGAACAATTTTTGGCACGGCTGACGGAAACGATGCCGGACGGAAATGGGTGGTGGCGCCGGATTGCCAGTAAAACGGCTGACACGCGTTTTATCTGGCATGCATACAAGCAGGACCCGGATACGTTGTCCGCACAGCTCAAAATGGTTTGGAAAGCTTTCACGATGCTTCCAGAAGAAGGGAAATACGAACGGATTCCGTTTTATTCCCAGCGTATTACCGGGAACCCGCATTTTTTTGATCAAACCCGTTTCGCGGGCAAGCTCTTTATCCACTGTTTGTTCACCGACCAATGGTTAAAAGGGCTGATCGAAGAAGTGCCGAAAACAACGGAAGAATTGAACGAACTGTACGCAAATGCTGGGCTTATGCGGGATGACTTATGGAGTTTCGTGACATGCCGCGCATTTTTGGCGGAAACCGAAAACGGTCTGCACCCGGTCTGGCGTGAAGCCGCAGCTACTGGGACGGTCATGAACGTCCCAGTGAAAGAATTATTGCAGCTAACGAATATTTGGCCACGAGCGGGAAAAAAGGTTTGGATCATTGAGAATTCCGGTGTCGCTTCGGCTGTGCTTGATGCAGTGTCCGATGCGCCTGTGATTTGCACGCATGGCCAGTTCCGCACTGCTGCCTGGATCATGCTGCAACATCTTGCAAAAAACGGCTGTACTTTTTATTATTCGGGTGATCTCGATCCGGAAGGCGTTGTCATGGCAGAGCGCCTCAGCAGCCGTTTCCCGGGGCAAACGGTATTTTGGCGGATGGATCCGGATGCATACTTTTTGACCCTGTCGGAAGAGGATATATCCACCCGGCTTTCCAAGCTGGATGCGGTTCAATCCCCTGAACTGCTTTTGGTGGCAAATGAAATGCGGTTAAAGAAAAAAGCAGGATACCAGGAAGGCCTTGCCGATTTGTTGATAGAAGATTTGAAGAAAAGATGGTTGAGTGGAAAAGAAGCATGACATTCGTCAGGTTCAGCTATATAAAATGAGTTGAGGTTTTTCCATCCACATGAATCGTTATGCAGAATGTCCCCCGCTTATCTCATGCCGATCCTCAGCCACAAACTTCACTTATAGGGTGCTCAATCAGCGGTCTTACAATCACGGGGGAAGCCCCGTAGACCCAAACAGTACAGGCTGCCGTTAAAGCTTCGGCAGCCTGTTAGGTTACAGACACCCTTTCCCTATTGATTTTCCTCACAAACGCAATGATGAGCCTGCAGATGAAAAATTTGCCCATCATACTGAAAAAAGAATGATACCATGTCCACCCTTTCCTCCAAGTGATCAAGTTCGTTTTTTTCTCAGCGATGGTTTCCATCATGACTTGCGGGAGGGAAATCAGAAGCACTTTAAAAATTTGGCTCAATGGTCTGCTGTTTAACGCCCATTGATTGTAGTAAAGCAATAGCAATGGATAATGCACGAGATCAAAGGGCAAGTGGATCTTAAATTTATCAGGAAATGGCCGGATCTTGTATTGAATAAACCCTTTCTTTACCAGATAGGTGTCAGCAAGCAAATTTCCTGCAGCACTGACAAGATAAACAATGATCCAATCCTTAAAGGAACGTTTTACGATGGCAAATGGCAGTAAAGCAATGCCGATTGCAGTGACTAATGACAATAATGTTACTTGGTGTTTTCGTTTCATTTTTTATCACTCCTGATTTTAATGAAGGCGATATAAAATGAACTTCAGTTTTTACATCAAGTCCGGGCGTTGACTGATGACTCCTTTTTCCATTAGGCAACAAAGATGCGAAATGTTGTTCATTTTATATACAGCAATCATTTGTTATTTTCTTTTCCGATGCCCTTTTCTATAAAAAGCGATGCAGCATGGGCCGCCTGATTCCCTTCCTGATTTCAAACACGGAGAAGGGTCTTTTCTGCAAAAACAGCCCCATTTTTTGAGGCTGTTTTTTGAAGCTATTTCGTGCTCTTATTTGGCGTGTTTTCGCCGGCTGTTTCGAGGCCGGTGCTCGGAGCGTGGCCGGTTTTGAAATGGTTTTGGCTTTTTCGGACCGCTTCCGGTATTTTGTATTGTTGCTCGTTTGTTTGGTTTTCTCCAGTATTTGGCATTTCCAGGCTCCTTTGCTTTCGTCTCATGCATAGGATGCCGGCTTCGAAACGTGTGTAATCAGGAAATTTTTTACAATCCCATCACGGATAACTACGGGGTGCTGAGAGCCTGCGCGGATTTTATGGCTCCAAAAATTTTTATTATGATGCCATGAAACATGTTTATCATCCTGAATTTAGGGAAAAAGAATAAAATTCGCATGTTTATACACAATTATTTCCACAGGTCTGGATAACTTTTCCCAAGTTCTTGTGGCGTTCAGACTTTTGGTGCAGCCTTTTTCGATTTTACTTAAGAAGGAGTTGCCCCTTTGCCGCAGAAAGGTTCCCGTCTTTTATCTTTTAAAGGGGTTCATGGTGCGGTCTGGCATATTATAATTTAAAATGCTGGATGCCATCTTGCAGGTCCTGAGCCAAATGTGCAAGCGCGTTAGAGAGGGACGAGATTTCTTCCATCGTTGCCAGCTGCTCCTCGGTTGCTGCACTGCTTTCCTGGTTGGCTTCAGCGGTCTTGGTGGAAATAACCGCCAGTTCTTCCAGCGTTTTTGTAATTTGGGCGCCTTGGTCATTCAATGACTCAACCGAAGCTGCCACTTCCTGCACTTTTCCCAACACATTTTCCATCGATTCAGAGATTTTGATAAACGCAGCGCCGGCATCCGAAGATTCTTTTAGCCCCGTATTGACCTGATGATGGCCTTCTTCCATCGCTTTGACTGCATGTGTCATTTCCGATTGGATATTGGAAACCATCGTCCGTATTTCATCCGCCGATTTTTTGGACTCCTCTGCCAGCTTTCTGACTTCATTTGCCACCACCGCAAATCCCTGACCATGTTCCCCGGCTCTTGCCGCTTCAATCGTTGCGTTTAAAGCCAGCAAATTCGTCTGCTCTGCAATGGACGTAATAATTCCCATAATCCGGCTGATTTCCTCAGACCTTTTCTCCAGGCTGCGGATAATGTCAGAGGCATTGGCAACTGTTTTTTCGATATGATTCATTTGGTTTTGAACATTTGAAACGGCCTTGTCCCCTTCTTTTGTCAGCGTATTTGCAATTTCAACCGCTTTTTCCATGTCTTCGCTGTTCCCGGCGATTTTGTGCAATTCCAGTGACATTTGTTCAACGGTTGCTGTCACTTGCTGGATTTGGACCATTTCGTGATCCGTCTTTTCAGCTGCCTCTTGGGTGACCTCGGCAATATGCTCAGAAACCTGGCTGCTTTGTTCGGCACTCGCTGCCAGCTCCTGGCTGCTTGCTGAAACCTGTTCAGAAGCTTCGCTGACCTGGCTGATGATATTTCTTAAATCTGAAATCATTTCATTTAATAAGCCGGCCATTTGCCCGAGCTCGTCCTTATTTTTCACATCCACTTTTTCTATATTCAAACGGCCTTCCGCAATGTTTTTTATGGCTTCGGAGACAACCCACACCGGCCTTGAGATTGCCCGGCTCAGCAGCAGGAGCAGCCCGATTCCGATCAAAATGGAAACGGCCGAGATACTGCTGATCAGCAAAATAAGGAAATGCACGGTTTTTTCAGTCTTTTGCTTTTCAACATCCAGCACGTGGTTGATCCCTTTCACAAGCGCATCTGTTTGATTGCCCAGTTCCTTACCTGTTTGCCGCCCGGAAGTGGATACAAGCTGCAATGCCTTTTTCTCCTGTCCATTTTGTTTATAGGCAATTTCTTCATTTAAGATTGCTGTGTACTGATTAAATAATGCTTGCTGCTCTTTTACATTGCTGATGTTTGACGGGTCGGTCAAATGGCGCAGCAATGCTTTGCTTTGGGCTTTATAGTTGTTTGTTGCCTCTTTATAGTCATCTAAATAAGCCGGTTCGCCGGTCAGCAAATACCCCCGTACTGCGGCTGACTGTTCCCTCACACTGATCTTTATATTTTTGGCGGAATCCAAGTTTTTCGTTTGAACACCGATCAGTTTGGCATACGTGCTGTCCAGCTTGTTTAACCCGATATAGGCACCGGCTGAGACAATGATCAATAGTGACAAGATAGATCCAAATACCAAAAATAATTTGCGGGAGACGGTTAATTGCATGTTCTCTTACCTCTTTTCTGCCTTTATTTTACTTTCCATTTTATATCGGCAGAAATGATGGTTTTTGGAGATGGATGTGAATCACAAATTTAACAATTTAGGTAAATGCTTAAAGATGATCCAGCTTACGTTTGTATGTTTTAAGCACAGCCGGTGATCGGGGGCTAAAAAATGTTCCTGAAATCCTTTTGATTGATTTCCGCTTCAATTTCCCCAGCCTTGCTCCGTCTTTTCCCCGCCTGACCTATTTCCTTTCACCTGCTTCAACGTGGCCACAATCAAAAAGCTGACAATGACAAGCAAGAGCCAGGAGCTTACCTTGCCGAAGTGGACAGGGCTCCAGGCGTGGGCCTGATCCGGATATTGCCAGGCGCCAAAAAATGTTGCGATATTTTCAGCGATCCAGATGAAAAAGCCAATCAGTACAAAAGAGAGGGCAACCGGCATGCTGTAGCGGGTGCCGTTTACCGCATATGTAACCCGGGATTTCCAAAAAACAACGAGAACAAGTGCGGAAAGCCACCAGCGAATGTCGATCCAAAAATGATGGGTAAAGAAATTCAAGTAAATGGCAGCAGCAAGCGGAAACACGATTAAAAACGGCGGCCAGTTTACGAGCTTAATTTCAAGCCTCCGCCACGCCTGGCAAATGTAACTTGCGACGCTCGCGTACATGAATCCGCTGTATAACGGCACACCCAAAATTTTCACATACCCTTTTTCCGGATAAGACCAGGAACCCATATGAATTTTAAAAATTTCCAGTGCAAGCCCGATCAGGTGGAACAATGTAATGACCTTTAATTCGTCCACTGTTTCAAGCCGGGAATGCACCATCCACCATTGCGTGAAAAGGCAAATGATAAGCAGCCAGTCATACCGCGGCAAAAAAGGGAGCGGCACAATTTTTGTCAGCGCCAATGACGCAAAAATCACAACAGGAAACAGACAGGACAGGGCCTGCTCCCGGGCAAATAAGAGAAGTTGGACGAGCGCCCGCTTCATTCGCAGCCTTGCCGTTTTTTTCTGAACATGCTTTTGAACGGTTGCCTCCATGGTCACTCCTCCATTGTTTCCCGGTATTCCAAAATATCGCCGGGCTGGCATTCCAACGCTTTGCATATCGCGTCCAAAGTGGATAACCGGATTGCCTTTGCTTTTCCGTTTTTCAATATCGACAGATTGGCCATGGTTATGCCGACCCGCTCCGAAAGTTCCGTCACACTCATTTTCCTTTTTGCCAGCATGACATCAATATTGATGATGATCGCCATATTTTCCACCTCAGACCGTTAAATCATTTTCATTTTTTATTTCAATCGCTTCCTGCAAAAGCCTTTGCAGCACAGCGGCAAAGACGGTAATGACCGCTGATGCAAAAATAATGAAGAAACAAATGACGAGAATTCCCGGGGCATCATCTCTATCCGCCATAAGATAAAAAAGCGGACTGCCTGCCACGTATAAGAAGCCAATCGCTGCGGCACAGTATTTAATTTTTTTCAGAGCCGTTACGGAACTTGCCGAAAAAGCAGTGTTTTTGTCAATCAAACCTAAGAGTATGAAAGCCTGGTACAATGCAAAATAAAAAGGGAGTGTTGCCCCGTAGATCACAAGCAGCACGAGAAATGCCATGAACGCAAAATCCGGAACCAGGTGGGCTGCTAGTTTTCCAATCTCCGGCACCACAAAGATGCACAAAGCAAGAATTGGGATGCCAATCAAAATGACTGCCAGCCGTAAAAAGAGCGTAGATCCCCGTTTCATAAAAAAAACACCTCACTGATGAATTGTCGCTTTGATTTTAGCATAGTATTTATCGTTTTACAATAAATAGTTATTAAATATCAATGTATTTTTATCTTTTTTCAATGTATCTCCCCTTTACCTCCATTCCCGGTAAACAGCCTGCCACTTCCCCTTATTAAAAAAAGAAAGCCGGAAACCATTGGATCCGGCTTAAAAATTCCCGGCTTTAACCGGGGCGTTTCTTTTCATTACTCATCACAATGATCACATTCATCCGGAATACCCGGATCTACCGTAATGTTCTGTTCATATCTTTGATAAACATGGCGCGGAACGTTTACAACATGTTGCCTGTTTACTTGGATGATGGGATGCACATAAGTGACGTTTCTTTCAACGTAAGTGTCCTTATAAACATACTTCGGTTCGCAAAATACCGTGTTGTTGGTACGATTGGATTGATTGCCAGTGTTGTTCATATTGCCAGCGTTATTCATATTGCCAGTATTTTCGTAACGGTATTCCGGCTGTACAGCATTGTTGCTTGTGCTGGTATTGCCCGCTGTTTCCTCACCATAGTGATCGTGCATCCAAGGGACGACTGGTGTCTTTTTTCGCCGTTTTTCCAATCTGTTCACCTCCCATTCTTTTTTCAATATATTAAATGACAGAAAAGAACAGATTGAAACGGACGAGTAACCAATGGGACATAAATTCCGCCGCCAAATACCTCACTTGACATATCGGAATAAGATGATTAAGATGAAAAAGGTTAACAAAAGGAGGGGGAAAATTGAACATTTTATACATTATCATCAATCTGGCCGTCTTTATCATCCTGTTGGCCGGTTTGTATGCGATGCAAAGAAAACATGTTTCGTTTTCAAAACGCGTTTTCTCGGCATTAGGCATTGGTATCGTATTTGGCATTATCCTGCATTTCTTGTACGGCACCACGTCGTATGTGACCAACCATACGATCGACTGGCTGAATATTGTCGGCAGCGGCTATGTTTCGCTGTTGCAGATGGTCGTCATGCCGCTTGTCTCGATTTCCATTTTAGCGGCTTTTACGAAGCTGAAATTAACCAAAAACATAGGAAAAATCAGCTTTCTTGTACTCGCCATTTTACTTGGTACAACTGCGATTGCCGCTGCGCTCGGAATCGGATCCGCGCTTCTGTACGGGCTGGATGGCATCCACTTAACGCAGGGGACCGCTGAAGCCGCGCGAAATGCGGAACTAAAAACAAGCGTCGCCAGCGTAAAAGATATGACCATTCCGCAACAAATCGTTTCATTTCTGCCGAATAACCCGTTTGCGGATTTAACCGGCGCACGCCCGACTTCTACGATCGCGGTTGTGATCTTCTCCGCTATATTGGGGATGGCCTATCTCGGGGTAAAACGCAAACAACCTGAGCAGGCGGAACATTTTGCAAAAATCGTTGATACTTTGTATACGATCGTGATGCGGGTGGTTACCCTTATTTTAAGATTAACACCCTATGGCGTACTTGCATTGATCACCAAAGTCACAGCCTCAAGCGACTATGGCGCCATTGTCAAACTGGCAAAGTTTGTTCTGGCTTCTTACACAGCGATTATCGTCATGTTCCTGGTTCATTTGCTGCTCATCAGCCTGGCAAAATTGAGCCCGGTACGATATGTGCAAAAGGCGCTGCCTGCACTCACTTTTGCCTTTACTTCCCGTTCCAGTGCTGGTACGCTGCCGCTCAACATTGAAACGCAAACGAAACATTTCGGCATTTCGGAAGGGATCGCCAATTTTTCGGCTTCCTTTGGCCTATCCATTGGGCAAAACGGTTGCGCCGGTATTTATCCGGCAATGCTGGCCATCATGGTTGCTCCATCTGCCGGCATCAACCCGGCAAGCCCGTCTTTCATCATTACGCTGATCCTTGTTGTCGTTGTCAGCTCATTCGGCGTAGCGGGTGTCGGCGGGGGTGCCACTTTCGCATCGCTGATTGTATTGTCAGTGCTCAACCTGCCGATCGCGATTGTCGGCCTTCTGATCTCTGTTGAACCATTGATTGACATGGGCCGGACGGCATTAAATGTCAGCGGCGCCATGACTTCCGGTATTTTAACCGGCAAAATTACCGGTGAAATGGATAAAAAAATATATCAACAGGAAGATGCCGATCTTCTTGAAGCATAATAGAAAAAAGCTCCGTTAACGGGGCTTTTTTCTATTATGCAACCGGCTGTCGTGAAAACGGGAAATCCGTTAAAAAGCAACGGCTAAACTAAACCAAACGATCATGACGATCTGTATCAATGCTTTGGCGATGCTGCTGCTCAGAAATCCAATGATCGTGGCAACGCCCACTTTTACAGCCTGGACGGGGTTTTTCGTCATCAAGATCTCCGTTATACATACACAAACAAACGGAACAAGGATAATCCCAAAAGGCGGAATGACAAAAGAGCCAACAATTGTCGCAACCGCAGCAACCCTTTCAGATATTTTGGACCCGCCGTATTTTTTTACAAAATATCCGTTTGCAATGATATCCGCAGCAATCAGAACGATGCTTAGGATGACCATGCTGATCCAAAACCAGACGGACAATGCATGCGGATTAATGAAAAACTGATAGACTGCAAATCCGGCCCACAGCATCACAATAGATGGAATGACAGGATAGATGATGCCTGCAAAACTTAAGATGAATAAAATCACAATGGCCGTCCAAAGGATAATCGTCAATCGGATCCCCCCTCTGCTCCCGGCATGTGCCGGGACTGCATGAAAACCGTGATCATATGAAGGCCAAAACAGTCATTCCACTTTAACTTCCTTTCCCCGCCCCATGTACCATTTGTAAAACATCCAGGCAAATTCGGCAGGAACATCCTTTACCCCGTTAAATTGAATCGGTTTTGCGCGATTGATCGTTTCAATGGAAGCAAGGCCCAGCCATTTTTGAAAAAAGTTCCGGGATACGCGCACTTCAATCACTTTTTCCCGCTTGGAAAGGAACAAAGAAGTCGTAAAAATGCCCGATTGCAACTGAATAAAACGGTCATTCAATACATATTTCGTATGTAAATAACCGATCCATCTTGCGACCAGTATCGATACGAACAGAAAAGCGGACAAAAGCCACCACGGAACACGCAAGCCGAAAATTTCCGGTTTCCAAAAATATAACACGACTGTGGCGATGATCCAAATCCAGCTCGGGGCAAACAGCCGGACCCATAAAGATTTCTTGGGGAGCTGCCTCATCTCCTGTGCCACTTCATAGTCCGGCAATATCTCGTTGATGATTTCGTACGCCCTTTTAACCGGCAAAAAAGGATACAGCGAGTTTAATTCAAGTTTCTCTCCTTCAAAGTCAAGCCTTCCTGCACTCGTCAGCTTGACTTCCGCCAGCCCGAGCAACCGTTTCAACAAAGACTGTTCCACTTCAACAGCCTGCACTTTATGCTTTTCGATAAAAAAAGACGTCTCTTCAATTACCCCTTTGGTAATATAAATCCGCTCTTCATCAGAGGAGATCTCATATTTCCCATACTTCAAAAAGGTCCGTGCCATGCCGAAAACCACCGCAACAATGGCCACAAAAAGGACAATGCCCGATACAATCCACCAGGAACCGATTATATAAGAGAGCATCCCTTTCGCCGTTTTATCAATATCGACAATATCGTCCACATTCGAATAAAAAGAAAAAAATACCGGGATGACGGCAAGCGGACTTAAAGATGTAAAACTTGCTTTTAACGTATCTTTTCTCGTCGGTTTAAAATGGACCACCCGTTCCTTTTCTTCCGCATCCAGTTCAAACGTTTTACGCTTATCATTCTGCACGATGTCAATGATTTTTTCCGCTTCTTTCCGGGTGATCACTTGAAATAACACGGCCGCTTCATCCCCGGAGATACCCGTTTCAAAGCTGACAGAGGTGACATGAAAAATCCGGTGAAAAAAGGATGTATGGCGGTTAATGTTTTGGATTTTCGAAAAAGGAATCGTCCGTTCCGTTTTGTTGAATATGCCTTTATACAGATGAAAGGAGCGTTCATCCAGTGCATATTTATGTGTGTACCATTTCAAAAAATGATATACCATCACGATTGCAAAAAAGAGCAAAAACAAATATCTGCCATATGTAAGCACGGGAGAACGGGAACCGGCATTTACGATAAATAAGATAATGAAAAGGATGAAATAGCTTTTTACAAAATCACCGATACGAAACAAAATCAAAAGGGGATGGTACCGTTTTTTCTTCACGACTCCACCTCCCTGATTTTTGCATAACGCGCAATTCGGTTTCTTAACGCAATGGCCTCCTCTTTAGGCAGAGCCGGAATGGTATGGGACGTCCCCATGGTGTCCACAGTCACGGAACAGAGCCTGTATTTCTTTAAAATGGGGCCTTGTTCGGTTGCCACCGATTGGATTTTGGTCATCGGAACCAAAGAATGTTTCTCGTTCAGCACACCCAATTTCATTTGTAAAAATTCTTCGTTCACATCGTAACGCCAATTTTTATAGCGAAAATACGAACTTATCCATGACCAGATCATACCACCTATATCCAACACGAGTAAACCGTATAATATCCAGCCGATCCATGCCGGCCAGGAAAAGTGGTGGCCGAGATAAAGCAGCACGGCGAGAACCACAACCCCTGCCCCGGCCTCCAGCGTTTCACGTATGATCCAAACCTTTATTGCATCTTTGGATAATGTTTGTCGAGGTTCATTGATATCTGAATACATTCCATCACCTTTAAACACGTTTTCTTCATTTCAATTCCTGGCAAGAGATATGGCTTTTTCGCTTTTCCCATGCACCATATGCCGATATACAAAATCAAAGATCAATTTCCAGTTGATCCGCCATCAGTTTTATGATTTCATCCTGTGACATATCATTTGTTAACATGGTTTCTCCTTTCACCCCAAGTTCGTCTCTCGGATTCCACCAGGCGCGTAAAGCTTCTTCTCCGAATTCCGTTTTTTTCAAACGCATATTATGGCGTTTGACTGTTTCCCAAAACGTTAATCGAAAATAATAAATATACGCCTTTGAATGGTAGAATTTCATTAAACGGGACAACATTTCCCCGTAACGGTTTTTGTTTAAAATTCCTTCGACAATCACAAATCTGCATTTCCCTTTTCCATATTCCGCAATTTGGCGAATGAGCTCAACGGAGAGGTTTCCTTCTTTGTCCGGCACCTTTAACATTTCACGCCGGACAGTATCTTGTGAAACAAGAAGCGTTCCCGGCCCCAAATGGCTTTGAAGCCTTTTAGCGATCGTTGTTTTTCCGCTCCCGGAGTTTCCCCGTATGATAATCAGCTTCGTTTCCAATATAACACCTCCCCGGATTTAGCCCCCGAAGAATAAGTCCAGAATATTAGAGGCGGTGGAAGTTTGTTTATGATAGAACTCCGAATAACCGCAGTTTTTGCAATACACGACAATGAACGTGTTGTTCTGGACATCAAATAATTTTGACAGACCTGTTCCCGTCATTGCCACTTCTTTTTTCCCCGCCTGCTTAGACCCGCACTTCACGCACCCTTTTTCAGACATGGCGCTTTCCCCTCCTCATCATTGTTACTTTTTTATACGGGCGTCAGCAAAAAAAGTTTCAGGCATTTCAACTGCATAAGGGGCAGCGGGGATTTCTGATCCCCTTTTACATCAAGGGGAAATTGGAAAATATGTTATAATAAAATTGAAAAAATATTTGGCTTTATCATGGACGGAATCCGTTATAAGGAGGGGCTGGCATGATACTTGCAATCATCGTATCTGTATTGTTTTTTGCAACCGTCGTATTTGGAATCGTCAAAATCACTCAGCTATTTAGCAGTAAAAAAATTTAATTTGATTGATAAAATAAGGATCCTGCATAATAGGAATCCTTTTTATTTTCCATTACAAAATGACGCTTTTTTCAAATCCAACACCTGCTGGAAGCCGCTATGTAACCCTGTGTGCGGCTAACTCCCATCCGCCCTATTTTTTTCAATGCTGAAATCATGGTGCTGTGAACTCTTCTGTCTTTACATGATGCAAGATGAGTAATCATAAACTTCACACCGGCCATTTAGAACACTTGTTTCTATTATTTTACCGCACGGAAATTGGTTTGTCTACCGCTTATTTTCCATTCTCCCCAAAAATAAAAATACTCAGATATTTTTTAACAGAAAAGGGGGATGCACCCACTTGCAAGCATGCGGATGCATGAACCAAGACGTGGCATTTTACGGCCAGAAACAACTTAAAAGAGGAGGAAGGCCATTCAAGCCGGTTCCGTGGTACGGGCAGCCAAAAAGCGGCCTTATGGACATGGTTAATTTTTGGGATTTTCCAATTCAGACGCTTTTTCCTCAATATTTCCTTTTTCCTCTTTCCACCATAATGCTTCATGGGGGTCTTCGAGAATTTTTGCAATTTCGTGTTTTTCTTCTACTGCCGGTGCCGATCCCCGCAGTGCTTTCCCGGTCGTATCTTTTACGAAAAACATCGTCAAGACACCAATGAGACAGGCTGCCATAATATAATAAGCGGGAACCATCTGGTTATTCGTTGTTTTTATGAGCCACGCCATTACCAAAGGCGTTGTTCCCCCAAATAAAGAAACCGAAATATTAAAAGCGATCGCCAGCGCAACATATCTTACTTCCGTGAAGAATAAAGAAGGCAGCATCGATGGCATCGTTGACTCGAATGTCGCCAGTAAGACGGCCAAGATCATCAAGCCGAAAAAGACCGTTAAATTCGTTCCACTTCCAATCAGCTTAAATGCCGGGATGGACAGAAAAATCAGCCCGACCAGGCCTCCCATAATGATGCGTTTGCTTCCGATCCGGTCGCTGTAATAGCCCATGATGAGCACAATCGGAATCATGATAAACATCACAATGAGAATGAATAAAAGGCCCTTTGACTGCCCGTAACCGAGAACGACACTTAAGTAAGACGGCATATACGACAACAACATATAATCGACAACATTAAAAAATAAAACGAGAACGATCCCTTTCAGCAATTGCGGCCAATGGAAAAGGAAAACTTTCCTGAATAGCCCTTTCTCATTTTCTTTGTGCTTCCCTTCCTTCATCGCTTCAAAAACCGGGGTCTCCTCCAAATGATTCCTCAAGTAAAGGCCAATCAAGCCCATTGGCGCAGCGATAAAGAAAGGAAGGCGCCACCCCCAGTCCAGCATTTTATCTTCGCCAAGCCAAAAACTGAGGATCGTGACAACGCCGGAACCTAAAATATATCCCGACAACGTGCCCACTTCGAGCCCGCTCGATAAAAAGCCTCTTTTTTTATCCGGGGAAGATTCCGCGATGTACGTCATGGCACCTGAATATTCACCGCCAGTGGAAAAGCCCTGGACCAGTCTAGCGACAAGCAGCAGAAACGGGGCTAGATTTCCAATCTTTGCATAACCCGGGATCAAACCCATGCTTAAAGTCGCCAGTGACATTAACACTAAAGTAACGGCCAATATCCGTTTCCGCCCGAACTTATCGCCCAGCATGCCAAAAAACATCCCGCCAATTGGACGGACGAGAAACGCTACAGCAAAAGTAGCAAACGAATAGACCAGTTGCAATGAGCCGGTTATCCCTGAAAAAAACACCTTTCCGATGATGACGGCCAAATAGGAATATATCCCGAAATCAAACCACTCCATCGCATTTCCAAGAGCCGTTGCGACCACTGCTTTTTTTGTCACATCTGTATCCACAATGGTAATATCATCTTTTTTCAATCTTCTGCCGGGTCTTTTTCTGGATCCATACCATTTTTTTGTATTTTCCGCCAACCTTTTCACCTGAATTCTTTTTTAAAAATCAGTTCTTACGGTTATTTTGAACCGGCCTCTCTCTTGCTATTCAAAATACCTGCACGCCTCCTTAATATGGCAATGCCAGGCATTATGACCGCAAAAACAGCGGAGAATGGGGGCACCTTACTGCTTGCGCCCCATACTTGAAAATGCCGATTTCCCCTGCCGTAAAAAGCCGGGCGGATTGGACGGAATTTTTACGGCAAAACCTGGAACTTTCACGGGATTTTCGGGTCTGTGCGCCGCCAAAACGGCAGCAAACCCGGGATGGATGGGATCCTTTTTTTGCGGAAGCCGTATGAAACGATGGAACCATCATATGCCGATGTGAGTGCCGCGGTAGCAGACGACCGATGGAAAGAGCCGGTGTAGTGGTCTCCGGTGTTTTCCTGTCTTTTTGCAGCAGCCTTTTGACAGTTTGGCACAGCCGCGCATCTATTGCGATGAAAGGGATAATAAAAATCCGGGCTGTTTTTGTATCGGGGGTATTCAGGGGGAATGCTATACCGTTTCCCCCTCCATCTGTTTTGTTTCAAAGTGATCAAGCAAGGTGCGCACTTCATCTGTTGAGTCTGTGCCCATCAATTGGTTTCGTAACTCGCTCGCTCCCCGGAAACCTTTGACATAGATCTTAAAAAAGCGGCGAAGCGGTGGAAACGGGCGCGGCTCCAATTCTGTTGAATATTTGTCAAAGAGATCCAGATGCAGTCTTAAAAGATCAAGCAATTCCTTGCTGCTGTGCTCTTTCGGCTCTTTTTCAAAAGCAAACGGATTTTTAAAAATGCCGCGCCCGATCATCACCCCATCAACACCGTACTGGCGTGCAAGCTTCAGGCCGGTTTGACGGTCAGGGACATCCCCATTAATGGTCAAAAGGGTATCCGGTGCCACCTCATCACGCAGTTTTTTGATCTCCGGAATGAGTTCCCAATGGGCGTCCACTTTGCTCATTTCCTTTCTTGTCCGCAAATGGATGGAAAGGTTCACGATGTCCTGTTTCAATATGTGCGTAAGCCAGTCCCACCATTCCTCCACATACGTATAACCAAGCCTCGTCTTTACACTCACAGGTAATCCGCCTGCTTTTGCGGCTTGGATAAGTTCAGCAGCAACATCCGGACGGCGGATCAGACCGCTTCCCTTCCCTTTTGTTGCCACATTCGGCACAGGGCAGCCCATATTGATATCAACACCGCTGAACCCGAGTTTTGCCATACCCATACTCATTTGCCGGAAATATTCGGGCTTGTCCCCCCATATATGGGCCACAATCGGCTGCTCATCCGCCGTAAACGCCAAGCGGCCGCGCACACTTTGGTTCCCCTCGGGGTGGCAATAACTTTCCGTGTTTGTAAACTCTGTAAAAAACACATCCGGCCTGCCCGCTTTACTTACAACATGGCGAAAGACAACATCTGTCACATCTTCCATTGGTGCCAGTATAAAAAATGGCCGTGGTAAATCACGCCAAAAATTTTCTTTCATGATAAAAATCATAACCTCCCCTATCTGGATACCAAGCCAACACAAAATAAATAAGCAAAAAATATTTCAGCCTCTTTTACACTTATAACATGGTTCGGTACTTTTGATCAAACTATACTATTTCTTAACCTTGTCACAGATTTAGCACTGGCAAAAAAAATAAAAATCGCACACGACGTTGAAGTGGGCCTACTGCATCCCCGCGATGCCAAAATGCTGCTGGCCAGGACGATTGTCCGCATGTACCACGGAGAAGCTGTGGCAATCCAGGCAGAAGAAAACTTCAAAAATGTTTTTCAACAAGGAGCATTGCCTGCCCATATCCCGGTCATGCTATGGGACGGAGATAAAACAATAAACATCATTGATCTACTCGTACAATTGAAGCTGCAGCCATCAAAAAGTGAAGCCAGAAAAATGACTCAAAACGGCGGCATCCGGATAAATGGAGAAAAAGTAAAGGATATCCACGATGCTGTTCATGTAACAGACGGACTCATCATACAAGTAGGAAAGCGGAAATTTATAAAATTGCAGGCCGGGGAAGTCTGACAGGCAGCTGGGAAAATGAAGTGCGGCAGGGGCAGATCCGTTTTCAATACTGACAACGTGGACAAAAATAAGTCTTATGTGAAGAAATTTCTTCTTTCCTAATAGGGGAGCTGCATCGCGGGCATGGCTCATTTTCTCTGCCGTGAACGTACATTTGATAGCGTCCCGTTTTGCCATCTCCCACGTGCAGCGGATGTTCCATATAACCTCCCTGCTCAATCCCTTTATGAAGGATAAACCGGATCGACTCATACAAACGGGCGAGTTGCTGATTGTCAAGATGACCTGCTTTTTGATCCGGCCGCAACTGCGCGTGCCATAGCATTTCATCGGAATACCGGTTTCCAATCCCGGCCAGCACTTCTTGATTAGTTAATACTGTTTTAAGAATGCCTCTTCTTTGCTGCATCCGTTGTTGAAAAGCAGCTAATGTAAAATGGGGATCAAGCGGTTCGGGGCCGATTTTTTCAAACGCCGCCTGAACCGCTTCCGGTGTTAATAGGTGCAGGTATCCTAAACGCAAACCAATGAAAAACAAGTGCCGGTCTCCAAAAGAAAGTTGGATTTGTATTGTCCGGTCCGGTTTGTCTTCCTCTTTGCCAAAAAACATCCACCCGCCGAGCATTAGATGCAGAAGCAGGCACGAACCGTTTTCGAGCTGGAAAATTAAATACTTTGCGCGCCTTGAAATCGATTGGATCTTCTGATTAGTCACTGCCTTCATAAACTTGCCGGCAGGTATATTTATCGATTTTTCCCGCTGAATCATGGCATTTGTAATGGTCCGGCCGCCAATCAATGACGCCAGCCATGTTTTATAGGTCTCCATTTCCGGCAATTCAGGCATCACGTTTCCCCCATTCATGCGAACTGTATTAAACAGTTTCCCCGAATGGCGGGGATTCATGAATCATGTTTGGCTGTCCTGCCACTTGGCAATGTGCGGGGATTCAATGAACCGGGGATTCCGGCAGTAAAATTTGTCGCATAGCAAAAATAAAGAGCGGCGTTTAACGAGAAACAGCACGGGGACAAACCGGAATTTTCCTGTTTATCCTCGTGCTGCAGCATGACTTCTCTTATAAGCTGAAATTTGCTATATATGAACTGAAGTTTTTACATCCAGCGTGTGCACCATTTGCATGAGGGTTATTTTTTATAGCAGGCAACAGAGCCGAGATATTTTGTTCAGTTTATATTTTTATAAACTAAACTTCTGGAGAGACTCATTTATTTTATGGGCTAATTGATGCTGGTGGTCTACCATTTCTGCCGTTTCTTTCATTGCCAGTGACACTTCGGAAATATTAAATGACATTTCCTCCGTACCCGCAGCGGATTGCTGGCTTGTGGAAGATACATGTTGTATCGCCTTGTTGACTTCCTCAATTGCGTTTGCCATGTCATTCGAAGCCTGGGCGATTTCAAGCGACATACGGTCTAAAAATTCCGCATCGTGTTCATACTGTTCCCCTATACGGACCATTTTTTCATAATCGGGATTCACTTTAGTGTCTACATAGTCCAGAATTTCTTTTGAATGATGAATAAGGTTTGAAAAGGCTTGCTGGACCTGGCTGGTGACAACCCGGATATTTTCAACCGATTGGGTGGATTGTTCAGCCAGCTTTCTGATTTCTTGAGCGACTACTGAAAAACCTTTTCCTGCTTCCCCTGCCCTTGCCGCTTCGATCGATGCATTTAAGGCAAGGAGATTGGTCTGATTCGCAATGTCTCCAATCGTATCAGCCAGCATTTTGATTTCCTCCACAATTTCCGCTTGTTGAATGGATTTCAAAATATTCTCCGCTTTTTCCGTATAAATTTGATTGGAAGAGCCTGCAGATGCTGTTGCTTCCTCTCTTACTTTTGTCCCGCGTTTCTTAATTTCCTGCGCGATATTTTTTCCTTCATTTGCTTTTTCTGCTAATTTCTTCGTTGAACTTTCAATTTGTTCAGCAGATGCGCCAATTTGCTGCGTACTTGCACTTAGTTCCATTGCGCCTTGCTCCATCTCATTTATCGTTTCTTTCACATCTTCCATCACATAAAACAATTCCGTCATGGTTGCCGATAATTCATCTGAATTGGCATCTACACGATCTATTCCTTTTTTTAAATCTCCAACCAGATTTCGCATATTGCTTGTTGCATTATTTAAGAAGTTAGAGATCGTGCCAAATTCATCTGCACCTAAAATTTCCAGCGATTCAGCCAGGTTTCCCGACTCCAGGCTGGAAGCGTATTGCTTCATTTTTAATAACTTCCCGGTTAACCGGAAAGATGACCATAAACCTACACCAAGATAAAGGATTGCGGCAACAGACACAAACCAAATGGTTAAGTATTGGGGGATGATGAACATGCTGCCAACCAACAAAATGCCAATGAGAATATAAGGCAGGATAACGGTTTTGATTTGGCCCATTGTAATGGCTTTGGACAATTTTTTAATTCCCATGGTACGGCTCCCTTCATTTGAAACAGATTCAATACATTTAATGTTTATACAACATGGCACAAGCAGAAGTTCCCGCACCAACCGACCAAAATATGGCATAGCTGCCCCTCGTTATCCGGCCGGTGCTTACAGCTCGTTCAAAAGCCATAAACGGGCTAGCGGCTCCTGTATAGCCATATTCCGTGCCCACAATTGGGAACTTGCTTATGTCTTCTTTGAAGATTTCCTGGATTTTGTATATATTTTTCCGTGACAATTGGGAAAAGCAAAAAGCCTGAATATCCTTCGCGGTTAAATGATTCCGGCTGAGCAATTTTTCAACAAGCGCGGCAGTAGACAGAAAAGCATTGTCATTGTTTACATTCTCCCATTTTATTTTTCTATTCTTTTGTTCGGCTTTTCCCTCAACCAGTTGGGATACGCCACAAGCCGGAAAAGTAATTTTATCAATTGATTCTGTGTTCACTTGATAGGCTGAGTCGATAAACCCTGTTTTAACATGATGGCTTTTTTCCAGCAATACTGCAGCGGCCCCGTCTCCGAAACTGGCATATGTAACCGCATCCCCCTCGTTTGCAAAGCGGTGCATTTGCTCGGAGCCCACGACAAGCGCACGCTTGATATGCGGATTTGCGAGCATATTGCGGCTTACTTGATCCACTGCTACCACCATTCCGACACATGCCGCATTCATATCATAAACAACAGCTTCTTCTTTTCCGCCCAAAGATTGATGAATGGCAACCGCATTCGGTGGCCAAAAGTATTCAGGTGTCCCTGATACAAATACAATCATATCGAGATCCCGGCCGGCCAACCCGCTTTTTTCCAGCACTTTCTTTGATGCTTCCACCGCCATTGTTAAAGTGGTTTCAGTTTTATAATCTGCTATGTATCTGTTTTCTCTGCCAAGCGCTTGCAAAAGTCTTGTAATATCTTTTCCTTGCTGGCGAAAATGGGCCAGGTAATAATCGTTATGGCGCACCTTTTCAGGATGATAGACAGAGACTTCTCTTATTGTCACACTCGAATCCATTTTTACTTAACTCCTTCAAGCTGTTTTTAACGTGAAAGTTCCAATCCCGCTTGTAAACTATTGATAAATTCACCCGTAAAATTCACTTTTTTCGCGATTCTCTTCAGCTGTAAACGCGGCGTCACCCTTTTCGGTGTAATCATCAGGATTTTTTTAAATCCTAAACTCATATACAACGCATAGCTCTTTTCAAGCACCGGCAAAATTTCGGGCTTAAATGTCCTTAAATCGGATGAATCCACAATTAACGAATAATTTTTCACATTAATTTTTGAAACTTCTTTTTTTAAATCGTCTACAAACGTAGATGCCTTTTCTGTTGCGGCAAATCCGCCTAATGTAATGATAAAAGCTTTATGCTTGTTATCTGTTTGAAACTGTGCCATCCTTGCTTCCTCCTGCTTGTTAAATGAAGTTCTTCACATTTGATATCCGCACAACGAAAAAAGGACTAATCCCCTACCGATTAGTCCTTTTGATGTAAAATCGGTAACTGGCTGACATGGTCATCTGACTTTAGTCCCTTTAGCTTTGCGTCTCCACCTTTCGATGAATTTGCCTTTTTCAATTTTTATTGGAATTTTGCCGGAAAGCATGGAAATCCTGCCAAGTATTTCCACAGCCTTTATCATTATATAAATATATTATTATGTATGTCAATAGAATCATTTTTTCGGACTGCATTAAGCATAATTGCCGCATTTTTTTTGAAAAAATGAATGAACCGGCTTTCATAGTTTTAAAATTGTGGATAACTTCAAATGAGATTCATATGACATGGTCGTTTTCCAAGCAGCCAAAGTCCCGGAAGGTCTCATCCTTTCCCAAAACTGCAGAAAGAGGCAGCCTGCTAAAATTTGTAGTTTCAACGCATATTTGATTTTTGAGATAGAGGTGATATCATTCACCTTAAAGGTGCCCTCCTTTCTGGTTGGCTTTTTTGCTGTTCGGGGCCCACCTTTTCATTTTAAGCTTCTGTTTTACTTTCATCATTCAGGTCTATAACAATAATGAAACGGTATCGCCTTTTTCATTTGGTGATATTATCTGCCAACACTATACCAAGCAAGACATTAATCAAAACAGCATGAATCAAATTGGCGCTTTTGACCTTGAACTCGAACAGGGAACAAATCGATACATTTGCGAATCAGGGTTATTCTAAAATAACCATTGAGTTAGATATTTTGGTCGGGATCATAAGCAGACAAAAAGAAGCGTAATGGGAAAAGTTTTTACAAGGAGGGAGTAACCTTGAGGCAAACTTCTTTATTTGAGAACGACAATGACCAAAACCGTCCCTTGGCCACGCGAGTACGTCCTAAAAATTTAGACGAATTCGTTGGACAAAAGCACCTGATAGGTAAAGGAAAAGTGCTTAGAGAAATGATTGAACATGACCGTCTTTCTTCCATGATCTTCTGGGGTCCCCCCGGCGTAGGCAAGACAACATTGGCGAAAATTATTGCAAATCAAACGCAATCGGAATTTATTAATTTTAGTGCTGTTACCAGTGGGATTAAAGATATTCGAAACGTTATGAAAGAAGCTGAAGAACGCCGGCAATTAGGCGAAAAGACAATTTTGTTTCTCGATGAGATCCACCGATTCAATAAGGCACAGCAAGATGCCTTTTTACCGTATGTGGAGAATGGTAGCATTATCCTTATCGGCGCAACCACTGAAAATCCGTCATTTGAAGTCAATTCGGCCTTGTTATCGAGGACTAAGGTTTTTGTCCTACATAAATTAACGAGTAGTGAAATCGTGGAATTATTAAAACAGGCCATTGTAAATCCCCATGGGTATGGCCTTCAAAAGATTGAAATT
Source organism: Weizmannia sp. WK01 (assembly GCF_025905465.1). Taxonomy (NCBI): domain Bacteria; kingdom Bacillati; phylum Bacillota; class Bacilli; order Caryophanales; family Bacillaceae; genus Heyndrickxia; species Weizmannia sp. WK01. Next base: position 2,940,612 of record NZ_CP109616.1, read on the forward strand.
GAAGATCAAACTTTATTGGCCATTGCAGAATTTTCCGATGGGGACGCCCGTACTGCGTTGAACACGCTGGAAATGGCTGTTTTAAATGGGCATAAGCAGGAGGATACCATCATCATCAGGAAAGAAGACCTTTCCCAAATGATCAACAGAAAATCATTATTGTACGACAAAAATGGTGAGGAGCATTATAATATTATTTCTGCCTTGCATAAGTCGATGCGAAATAGCGACGTGAATGCGGCGGTCTATTGGTTATCACGGATGTTGGAAGCCGGAGAAGATCCGCTGTTTATTGCGCGAAGATTGGTCAGATTTGCAAGTGAAGATATCGGTTTAGCCGACAATCGGGCTTTAGAAATTGCGGTATCTGTTTTTCAAGCATGTCAATTTATTGGTATGCCTGAATGTAATGTACACTTAACCCAAGCTGTCATTTACCTTTCACTGGCACCAAAATCTAATTCAGCATATTTAGCTTATATGAGCGCAAAGAAAGATGCACTGAACTCAATGAATGAACCTGTTCCCCTCCATTTACGCAATGCCCCTACCAAATTGATGAAAGATTTAAATTACGGAAAAGGATATAAATACGCGCATGATACAGAAGAAAAATTAACAACGATGCAGACGATGCCGGATTCGTTAGCAGGGCACGCGTATTATCATCCGACAAATCAAGGTTCAGAGGCCAGATTCAAACAAAGACTTGAGGAAATCTCAGAATGGCATAAAAGGAACCGTAAATCGTAGTGTGAACGAAGATGTTCGATCGTAAAAAAACCATTGTGAGGCAATCTTTATGATTCAGCTGTTGAATGTTTTTGCCATCCAAAAATAGCCGAAAGTTGACGGTGTTGCCTGTCACTTTTCGGAAATTATCGCGTTTCGACATACTCCGGAAAGGGGTAGATACCCTTCATTTGGATCTTCTGATTAGATTACTGGTATACAATTTACTCGAAATCTTTATTGGCAAAATGAAAAGCATCCACTCATTTGGATGCTTACTTTTTTAAAATATTCAAATTGCTTATATATCTATCATTTTATCCAAAGTGAAAGGAAACCCATATCCTTTCGTGGTGTTTTGTTGGATATTCAAGCAACATTTTCACTTAAATGATGTTCAGCAACCATAATGAGTAAGAAGACCTTCATATCGTTTCCCGTTACGATTGATAGGATTGCTTGATTATCCGAATTTCAAATTAACCCTCCCCCTTAATATAGGTGGGGGATTTTCGCGAGTACCACTACGTTTAGAAAGTGTGTAGCAGCTTCTATTGTCTTCTTTACAGAGCATCCCGTCATTACCTTTTCTGCCTGTCCCAGTATTTTTTTCGGGCCCACACAACTAATAACCCAGCAGCCACGACAAGCAAAGAAACATCCACTATTTTTTCCATCATACTATTGGCCCCCTATACTACCCCTTCCAGCCTAATTCCCAGTTTACCTTTTTTATTGTGATTCACTCTGTTCAAGATAAGATACTGGTGGAAGGCTTTCCAATTGATTGTCAGCTTCAGAATTTGAATGATTCATTCTATTTCTGAGACTTTTCTTATTCTTATTACAATTGTAATGCATCCGTTATTCAAATGCGAGTTTTGTATGCTAAATAAATATAAATTTCTAAAAAAAGAAAAAGGCTTATTTTGACCGAATGCTCTTGAAACGAGAAATTTGAATTTGGGGAAAAGGAGGATCATGATGGCTATTTTCTTCCAAGGACTGGCTTACTTTTCTTCAGACTCCACCAAAGATCCAGTACCATTGAACCATATTTTCTTAAATCCTTCATCCCCCAAAAAATTTCACCCCAATGAAAAAAGCATTTTTTACACTGTATCGTGAATACTTCTTTACATGGCCGGTGTATCTACCTTAAATTGTTCAGCGACATATTTCGCATACGTTTCATGCGTACGTACCAATTCATCATGTGTACCTGATCCTGTGACTTGACCTTTTTCAATAAAGTAAATCTTATCGCTGTCCACAATGGTTGCCAAGCGGTGGGCGATGACTAAAGTCGTACGACCTTTCATCAAGTTTGTTAAGGCTTCTTGGACTTTCATCTCTGACTCACTATCAAGACTGGCAGTGGCTTCATCCAGCATTAAAATCTTGGGGTTGCGCAAGAAGGCCCGGGCAATGGCAATACGCTGACGCTGGCCGCCGGAGATTTTCACGCCGCGTTCCCCCACTTCTGTTTCAAGCTTGTCAGGCATTTCTTCAACAAATTTGCGTGCAAAGGCTAAATCTAAAACGTTCCAAAGTTGTTCATCCGTAAATGTACCATCTAATCCGTAAGTCAAATTGTCACGGATTGTACCGGCCATAATCGCAGAATCCTGTGAAACGTATCCGATTTGGCTGCGGTAATTTGTTAAATTGATCTCTTCAATCTTCACATCTCCAAATTTGATTGATCCGCTTGTAGGTGCATAGAAACGTTCAAGCAAACTAAAGATTGTCGATTTGCCACCGCCGGAAGGACCTGCAAAAGCAATGATTTCATTTGGATTTGCCGTAAAGGATACATCTTTCAGAATGGGTTCATCCGGCGCATCTTCGTAGGCAAAATCCACATGTTCCACTGATAAGGTTTTACCAGCCAAATCCAATTCAATGCCTTTCGTAAAATCTTCCGGCTTTTCAGCAAGCAATTCTTGTACACGGCGCGTTGAACCGGCAGCCTTTGCCATTTCTGAAAATAGGGTTGCAATGACCGGCATGGCCCCAATCAAGTTAAACAAATACATCAAGAAGCTCATTAATATGCCGATTTGCATTTCACCAATTGCAATCCGGTGCATCCCATAAGCAAGAAGCCCAAACACCATACTCATAAATACCATCATCATGATGGGTTGCATCGTTGCATCAAAGACCGCTTCTTTTTTTCCAACTTTAAACAATTTATTTATTTCTTTATTGGCACGAACTTGTGCTTGCTTTTCTGCATTTGAAGTTTTTACCAATCGGATTTCACTTAATGTTTCACTCGCAATCCCATTAAATTGAGCCATTGCCTCTTGACGGATATGTCCTATTTTCGTTCCAAATGCCATGATTGGTATCATGAGGATCACGACGACCGGTACAGCTACAATCATGGCTGCAGTCATGTGCCAGTCCATCTTGAACATCATGTATACTGTCCCAATAACTGTAATGATGCTCGCTAATGTTTGCGGGAATGTTACAGCCAGCAATTGTTTGACTTGCGCTGTATCATTTACCAGACGGCTTGAAATTTCACCAGCCTTGACAGTGTCAAAATAGCTCACTTTCAAAGTGGTTAACTTTTGCCACAAGCTTTTTCGTAAGTTTTGGATTACATTTTCTCCAAAAATCCCCAGAACCGTTCCGCCAATTGCAGAAACAATAGCTGAGATAACAAATAGTGCTACGACTTTCCCTAATAACCCATAGTCAATTCCTTTTGAAAAATGATTGACAAGGGATGACGCTAATTTTGGCACATAAATTTGTATACCGGATGAAACAACCAGCAATAAGACACCCATTGCCAGCAACAGATATTTCGGTTGCGTCGTTTTGATGAGTTTTATAAATTGTCCAATTGAAAATTTGGTTTGATCTTTACGGACTGAACCATTGAATCCTCTTTCCATTATCTTTTACGTCCTTTCTTCCAGCCATCGAACCCGCCGCCCATAAATCCGCGGCCGCCAAACCCACCAAACCCGCTGCGTTCCAACATTTGTTCTCGTGCACGACCGAAACGGGCACTCATTTTTCCAAAAAGTTCCCAGCGTTTATCATTGCTGAAGACTTCGAGGAGCTTATCCTGAAATGCTTCACTTGAAATATTGGAAACCATGCGTTCAAGATATTGATCCAACATTGCAAGCTCATCCTCTGCAAACCCTTGGAAGAGGACATCTTTTAGCGTCGTTGAAATGGAACTGCGCTCTTTTAAGCTTTCACGTCCTTTATCCGTAATTTTTACAATCGTTACACGGGAATCTTGCCCGGATTTTTCACGCCGGGCAGTGCCGGCTTCTTCAAGTTTCTTGATAATTTGCGTCACACTTGACGGCTTAATATCAAGCATTTCAGAAATGCGGCCCGCTGTCACGTTTTCTTCCGCTGCCAACAACTTCAACGTTTCAAAAGCATTATCTGTTTTTTCTTCTACTTCATTTACAAAAATGAGAAATGGCTGATGCGTAATTTCCAATAATTTGTCCAGAATTTCATCTTTTTTCATTTTAGAACCTCCAAGGATATTTACTTAGTTTTCATTCCTATTAACAAAGTAAATAATATACTGGTTTATTTTGTTTGTCAACAGAAAAACTAAGTAAAAATGAGAGAAAGAAAAGGAGCATCAGGAAAAAGCAGGGATGATACCGTTTGGACAAAAAAAGCCCCTGAAATCGGAATGTTTATGATTCCGAAAACAGGGCCTTTTTGCTAATAATTAAATATCTTTTTATTTCCATTGTAATCCATCTCACCAGCTACTAGAGGCAAGTGATCATCCATATGAAATTTCATACTTTTCTTCGCACGCCTAGATATGGCTGCTCAATTACCTTTATTTCTTCATTATTCGTATGAAAAATGTATAACTCCCGGTTTTGATTTTCCGCATGTAGTTTTTTATACACTTTCCATGCTGCATTGCCGTTTTCAAAGTCATCAATGACTGACATTTCCTCGATGATTCTTTCTTTTCCTCTTGTTTCGGATTTTAATGCTTCCACTAAGACACAACGTTCTGGAAAATGTTCACGAACTTCAGACCATTTCATACATATGCGCCTCCGGTTTCATAAATGATTTTTATCAAATTAACCCAGAAAAGGAATCCGTATTGGCTTTTAACATCTATCACATCTGTTATGGCCTTAAGTGAACAGTCCTATTTCTCCACCCTTGACATCGAGACCACACACTCTACGTGCACCGTTTGCGGAAACATATCTACAGGCTGCATGTAGGCTACGTTATAAGCCTTGCTCAATATGTGTAAGTCCTTCGCCAAAGTGGAAGGGTTGCATGACACGTAGACAAATTTCTTTGGCTTTACCTTCAAAATCGTCCGTAAAAGGGATTCGTCACAGCCCGAGCGCGGCGGGTCGACGATGACAACGTCCGGGCGCCAGCCTTCGTTCAGCCATTTTGGCAGGAGGACTTCTGCTTTACCGGCAAAGTAATGGGCGTTCGGGATGTTGTGGGCGGCGGCGTTTTTCTTAGCATCTTCAATCGCTTCCGGAATCACATCCATACCGCGGATTTCGGATGCGCCATCCGCGAGCCACAAGCCAATGGTGCCGACACCGCAGTAGGCATCCGCAATTTTCTCCTTGCCGGTCAACGCAGCGGCTTTTTTCACCTCATTGTAAAGCTTCACCGTCTGGATCGGGTTCAACTGGAAAAAGGCGCGGGCGGAGAGTTCATATGTGAATTCTTGGAGCCGTTCTTCAATGATTTCTTTTCCGGATAAATGAATTGTTTCGTCGCCGAAAATAACCGACGTTTTTTTGGCATTCACATTTTGCGCAACCGATACGACTTCCGGCAGGCGCTTTTTAATCTCGGAAAGGATGACATCTTTGCGCGGCAGTTCCCGCTTGGCCGTAATCAGCACAACCTGAGCCTGGCCGGTCTCGATGCCGACCCTTGTGACAATGGTTCGCACGATGCCTTTCCCGGTTTTTTCATTGTACACCGGGACATGGAAATCATTTAAAATTTGTGTCACCACTTGTGTCACTTTGTTTGTCAGCGGATGCTGGACAATGCATTCCGGGACGTTGATCAGCCGGTGAGAATCAAGGCTGTAAAGGCCGGAAATGATTTTCCCATGGTCTTCACCGAGCTGGAACTGGCTTTTGTTCCGGTACAGCCATGGGTTAACCATACCGATCGTCGGGCGGATATCGAGTTCGTCCACTTTTAACTTTGTATGGCGTTCGAGCGCCTGGATGACAATGTCGCGTTTTTCGATGAGCTGCTGCTTGTACGCAAGGTGCTGGAGCTGGCAACCGCCGCACTGCTCGTAGACGGGGCACGGGGCTTTTACCCGGTGGGGCGAGCGTTTGCGCACCTTTTTGACAATGCCTTCCACATATTTCGGGTGTATCCGTTTGGCTTCCACGACCACCTCTTCGCCCGGCAGCGCACCCGGCACGAAAACGACGGTCCGTTTAAAATAGCCGACCCCTTCCCCGTTGATGCCGAGCCGTTTGATCGTCAAAGGGAATTGCTGTTTTGGTTTAATGGTGACTTGTTTTTGCATAAAATCCGTCCTTCTATTCAATGCTGCGCCATAAGTACAGGGAGGCATAGCTCAAATACGGCTCCCAGTCTTTTGCGTAAGCGTCCATTTCTTTATAAGTCGGTTTTTTCTCAAGCTGGAAAAGTTTTTTCAATGCCTTTTGAATGCCGATGTCAGCTTTTGGAAAGTGATTCAGGCGGCCGAGTCCGAACATGAGAAAATTTTGCACGGTCCACGGGCCGATGCCGCGGATTTTCACGAGCGTTTTTAAAATTTCTTCATCCGGTTTCTTTTCAAGTGCCACCAGATCTAATTCGCCTGATGCCACCAATTTGGAAAGCCCGATCACATACTCCGCTTTCCGCTCGCTAAACTGCAGGGCGCGTAAATCTGTAACTTGCAATGCAGCCGTTTTTTCCGGAGACGGATAAAACCAGACACCGTCTTTTTGGAAACCAAAGTTATAGACGAAACGCTCTGTCAACGTGTGAGCAAATTTCATATTGAGCTGCTGGTGGATGATGCATTTGACCAGGCAGGCATATGGCGAAAAGTCTAGCACAAACGGCGTGCCGCGGTGTTCTTTAAAAAGCGGTTCAAGGGCAGTGCCGGTAAAATGCTGTGAGATCCCGGCGATATCGGTATCCCATTGAAATAAATGGAAAATCCGTTTTTCCACCATCTGGGCTGTGTCCGCGTTTTCCCCCTGAATCCGGAATTCTGGTTTTTCGGTTGTGCCGGTTGCGGTAATGACTGCTACCTCCGGCTGTTTGTCGTATATCGGGATTTTCACTGTCCGGCTAAGCGGATCCACCGCCTGCAACGGGTCGAGGCTTAATCTTTCGAGCGCACGGTCAAAATTGTACGGGCCATTGATTTTAATGATTTTCTCCCACATGGCGTCCTCTCAATTCGTTTTTAAGTATTATAGCACAAGCGCTCGCCCTTTTCATTGCCGATTCAACGCGGCATGAAAACATCACAGGATAAAAAGACCCGGCCGGTTATCTGTCTAATTAGGTTTTCAATGGGACAAATGCAGGAGGGATGCGCGGGCATTTGTACAGTTAGACCTTCCAACAATGAGACAAACGTGGGCGAGCAGCACGGTCATTTGTCTAATTAGCTTTTTCAATTAGATAAAAGCAGGCAAGCGGCACGCCCATTTGTCTAATTAGCGTTTCCAATTAGACAATTGCAGATGAGCGGCGTGGTCATTTGTACAGTTAGAGCTGCCAATTAGACAAAAGTGGGAAATCGGCACGGTCATTTGTCTAATTAGCTTTTTCAATTAGACAAAAGCAAAAGATCCGCGTGCGCATTTGTCGAATTAGACGCCCATGCGGCAGTGAACGCGGCACCATAGGAACTTTGCTTATGCAGCAAACCCTCATTCGACCCGGCAAGCACTTTTTCTTCTGGCCGGCAAGAAAAACAGAGCTGCCCTTCACTTTTAAGGCAGCCCTCTTTGGTTACTTTTTCAATTTCTCGGTTTTCATGAACTCATCCATGCTTTTGAATTTGTAGCCTTGTTTTTTCAAGTCTTTGATCACGCGTTCCAAAGCGTTGGCGTTGTCTTTTGACACGGTATGGAGCAAAATAATGGCTCCGGGGTGGATTTGCGACATGATACTGTCATAGGCAAATTGTGTGCCGCGCTGGCGGTTCACATCCCAGTCGAGGTAAGCCAGTGACCAGAGGACATGGGTGTAGCCTTCTTCATTGCCCAGTTTCAGCGTCCGCTCGCTCAGGATGCCGCGGGGTGGGCGCAAATATTTCATTTCTTTCTGGCCGGTAAGGCGGGCGGTTTCCGCTTTCACTTTTTCCAATTCTTCACGTACTTGCGCATCGGAAATCTGTGTCATGTCCGGATGGCCCCACGAGTGGTTGCCTATGATATGGCCTTCTTTCACCATCCGTTTCACCAGATCCGGATGTGATTTTAAATAGTGGCCGGTGACGAAAAAGATGGCGGGGACTTTTTCTTTCTTCAAAACATCGAGTATTTTCGGGGTGTACCCATTCTCGTATCCATTGTCAAACGTCAAATACACATACTTGTCATTCGGATTGCCCTTATAAATGCCGCCGTATTTTTGCAAAAGGGCGTTATAAGCGGCGCCGGCATCCGCCTGCTGCCCGTTTTTGCCTTTGTTAAATCCCCAGTTGATCGGGGCGTTGGAAATGGCAAAAGCATCTCGCTCTGGGCATACTGAAAAAAACAGGAACACTGCAAAAAGTGTCGCAAAAACTTTTCTCATAACCAAACTCCTTTGTTGTTTTCCTTATCTTTTTCATTTCTGCAGGCGGAAATGCTGGCAGTTTCTGTTAGCGCTGAAAAACAGGGCAACATCGTTCCAAAACGGCATTCCTCCCCCGGTCCACACCCGAATTCCCCGCTGCCAGATAAAAAACCGGCCTTTACAAAGAAGGGGCCGGTTTGCGCTTTTTAAATTGGTCTATTTTCAGTTCGATTTCATCGATCATTTGAATAAGCCGATCTATATCTTCAAGGCTTGCCGCTTCCGGATCAATCGAATCCAGAACCTCCAAAAAGATATTCAGCCGTTCCCTTAAATAAGTCAGTTGCTGGTCCTTATCATATACCGCTTTCCCCAAAAAAATCCTCCTCACGTACTACTTTCTTATTATAGTATACCCCATTTCCGGCACAGAAAAAAGCTGCCGTTCAGACAGCTTTTTCTTATTGGCGTTTGCCCATAGAAAATTGGCATGAGACAGGCCTCCTCAGCAGCTAAACCAAAAACCGGTGAACCTGCCCGGGCCAATCTTAATAAACTTCCTTATTTTGGCTGTTCGCTCACAGAAAAACTGAACGAAACATAGTCCTGAATGGGAATCCAGGCGCCAATACCGTGGGAAGTGACGTTTTTAACTAAAATTTCCCGTTTCGTCCCTTTAAGAACAAGGTACACTTCGCCGTATGTGACTTTTCCTTTTTCATTCACAGCCGGGGCATAAGCATACAAATAGCCGAGCCGTTTTTTCGGGACATTGTATTCATGGCCTTTTTTTGTGCCGGCCCCGATAATCGTGTCAAAGGAAAGCGGCAACTTCGAGTTTTCCATTGCTTTTAACAGCATCATTTTCTTGACATCGTCCGCTTGCGGAATCCTGGCAGTCAGGCCGCCGCGCACGATCTTTTGCGCTTCCTGGACGTAGTGCATTTTATAATTGGCATCGCCGCCGCGGTTATCAAAGTAGTTCGTATTGATTTTTTGGTATTGCCAGTTTGGCGACGTTTCGCTGGATTCATAATTCAGCGGCCATTCGCCCAGGTAAATTTTCGCGCGCAGACCGAGCGATAAAAACGAACGGTTCACGCTTGTTTCATTCAACATCCGCACGAGATTCGGGTTTTCAATTCTCACATTGGATGTTTTCAGCAATGTTTCGGTAAACTTGCTTGGCTGCAAGTAGGGCAGATCCTGTGACGAGTTCGGATACGTATTTTCTTTTGTAATGTTTAGGACCGACTGTGGAATTTGCACCTGTTTTTCTGTCGGCTTTGCTTCTCCCGCCGGCGCAGCAAAAAGTACGGCGAGCAGGAAAATCAGGATCGTCCGCATCCATTTCATTGATGTTATCTCCTTTCACAAGAGGTTCACGAACGTACCGTTATTTTTTCCTGCCCGGATTAAAATATCCGCTTCCAGCAAATAAAACCTGATCCCTATATGCATCGTGCACTCGCCGCTCTGTGCAAGCTTAACGGCCGGTAACATTCCGGCGTTACTAAAAAAACTGGTTAGCCGCATGACAACTTCTGGCATTACAGCAAGTAAAAGCCGATCCCCATGATAATGTAGGCTGCCAGCATAGTAGCCCCTTCAAACCAGTTTGTTTCGCCGTCATTTGCCAAAATGATCGTAAGCATGACCGCAGCGATCATCGAGACGAGCTCCGGTATGGAAAAGACAAGCGGCATGGCTTTTTCAAAAAACAAAGATGCAAGCACAAGGACAGGGACGACAAACATAGACACTTGAAGTGTGGAGCCGAATGCAATTTCAACCGCAATGTCCATTTTATTTTTCACCGCCATCAAAATAGCAGAAGCATGTTCCGCAGCATTCCCGACAATGGCGACGATGATAATCCCGATAAACATTTCGCTCCATCCGAAACTTTTTGCAACGGACTCAAAAGTATGTACGAGATTTTCCGAGATATAAGCCACTGCAAGCGTCGCAAGGGCAAGCACAATGATTGATTTTCCTTTTGACCATTCCGGCTCTTCGTGTTCTTCCTGCTCCTTGACCCGGGCTTCCCTGTCCTGGTAAATCCCGCGGTGTGTCACCAGTTTAAAAAACAGGGCAAACAAGTAAAGCAGGATTAAAATAATGGAAATGCCAATGCTGAGGCTGACCGTCTTCCCTTCTGACATCTTCATGGAAAAGATTTCAGGAATCACAAAAGCGACAAAAATCGCGAAAATTAAAAGGCCTGAGTTATGCCGTGCATCATATACGTTGAATTTTTGGCGTTTGTATTTGATCCCCCCGAACAAAAACGACATGCCTGCAACAAGCAGCAAGTTTCCGAGCACAGAGCCCGTCAAAGAAGCAAGCACGACTTGATGGAGCCCGGCCGCTAGGGAAAACAATGAAATAATCAATTCTACCGCATTCCCGAATGTGGCGTTTAACAAACCGCCGATCCGCGGACCCGCTATAATGGCGAGACTTTCGGTTGCCCGCCCCATAAAGCTGGCCAGTGCAATGATGGTCAGGCAGTAAACGGCAAACATCAACACGTTCGGCCAGTGCAGAAGTGCTCCAGCAACCGAGACGGGAACCCCGATGATCACCATAATGGCAAACATTTTATTCATAGCCATCCTCCTATCTGCTTTCTATAAAATTTTACAAAAGATCGGTTGGCTTGCCAAATTTTTCTGATCTGATTATGCTATAGAGAGCGAATGCACAACGAGAACAAGCCGGGTGAGAGCAATGAATCGTTATGAAAATATGCGTTTTTGGATTTTGGTGTTGATGACTTCTGTTTCCGGATTTACACAGGGCATGCTTTTGCCGCTGATTTCCATTATTTTTGAAAAAGACGGAATTGATGCATCATTGAATGGGCTAAATGCAACCGGCCTGTATATCGGTGTTTTATTTGCGTCCCCGCTCATGGAAGCGCCGCTGCGGAAATTCGGATATAAACCGCTTATTTTAACAGGCGGGCTGACCGTTTTTGCCTCACTGCTTTTATTTCCGTTCTGGAAATCGTTATGGTTTTGGTTTATTTTGCGCCTTTTCATCGGCATTGGAGACCATATGCTGAATTTTTCGGCGCAGACATGGATCACGTCTTTCTCCCGGAAAGGGCGGCTCGGGCGGAACATCGCGCTATACGGGCTTTTTTTCAGCCTTGGATTTGCCGTCGGGCCGTATATGACAAGGCTTGTAAATGTGGATGAACGCCTTCCTTTTATTACCTGCTCCATCATCAGCCTTTGTTTCTGGCTAACCGTTTTTCTTTTAAAAAATGAGCACCCGGAAGCGGATTTAGAAAATGTTTCTTTTCTGGCCACATTTCAGCGTTTTGGAAAGGTGTGGAAATTGGCGTGGGTTGCATTGCTCCCGCCGCTCGGTTACGGATTCATGGAATCGTCTTTAAACAGCAGTTTCCCGGTTTATGCATTGAGAAACGGAATAAATGTCGATGCCGTTTCCATGATTATCCCTGCCTTCTCGATCGGAAGCATTGTTTTTCAACTTCCGCTCGGCATGTTAAGCGACCGGTTCGGAAGGCGAAAAGTGTTGATTGCAGTCCTTTTGATCGGCTGCGCCTGTTTTGCGGGGGCTGCTTTTAGCAAATCAAACGCCATCGCGCTGTTTGCCTGCTTTTTCGTTGCCGGTATGGCCGTCGGCTCGACGTTTTCCCTCGGGATCAGTTACCTGTCCGATCTGCTGCCGCGGCCGCTGCTTCCCGCCGGCAACATCATGTGCGGCATTCTATACAGCTTTGGCAGCATGGCCGGCCCTTATCTTTGGGGCGTGATCATTAAATATACAAAAGGGCCCGTATTTTTCCTGCTGATTTGTATGCTATTGCTTGTTTTGTCCGTTTTGATTTTCCGTTTCAAAAAAACGGCCGCTGCTGTTCCCCGGCACTCCTGACAGCTGCCCGCTTCCGGCTTTGCCTTTTGTCCGCCGTTCTCAGCAACCTCCTTTGCTGAGAACGGCTACGATAAGATCTACCTGAAAAACCGGCCGCGATCTTAACCCGGGGATCTCTGCGTTTATCGCTTGGCATTTTGACTGCCTTCCTCTAACGAAGAAATTTGTCCGCCTTTCTTCACTTAGAACGCTTCGATTTTTTATTAAGATGTCACGGTAATTTTCCGCTTTTTTAATATGCGCATAAAAGCAATGATCCAAATTAGCAATTTTTGTGTTTATCATTTAAAACGGCATTCAGTTCACCGCCAAAAATGAGGATGATGCCGCTAATATAAAACCAAAGCATCATGATGATCATCCCGCCGAGGCTGCCGTATGTGGCATTATAATTTCCAAAATGGCTGACATAAAACGATAAGGCGAGTGACGCCACAATCCAGCCGACTGTTGCAAAAATGGCTCCGGGGACAACCGTCAGGCAGCCAAATTTTTCATTCGGCGCAAAAAAGTATAACAAGGAAAACACGATAAACAGCAGTACCGGCGTAAGCGCCCATCTTAAAATATTGATCAAATTTTTCAAATCATTCGGCAGCCCGAAGTAAGAAAACACATAATGGATGAGCTGCTGGCCGAACACAGGAATTAAAATAACGGCTATAAACACGATGATCATCCCAAGTGTCAGCATCACCGACATGAGCCGTTGCATGACAGGCGGGCGTGATTCCTCTACTTTATAAGCCCTGTTTAATGCTTTAATGACCGCGTTCATTCCGTTTGAAGCGGACCACAAAGTCGCGATCATCCCGAAAGAAAGCAGGCCGCCGTGCCGATTGATCAGCACTTCTTTCAAGGTGGTTTCGATCAGCTTGAACGACTGGCTTGGCGCAAAATGCCGAACCATATTTAATACATCATCCGTTTTAATCGGCAAATAAGGAAGCAAGGTAAACAAAAAGATCAATAGTGGAAATAGAGATAAAAGAAAAAAGTAAGATAACTGCGCAGCCATCCCGGTAATATCGTTCCGTTTTGAGTTCTCAAACAAAGCCGCAATGGTTGAACGCTTTTTTTCTGCCTGGAGTGCAATTTTATCCAATTTTATCACCCTCTGTCCGTTCGGTTTACCATTATATTTCCCTCTCCGTTTCGTATGAAACGTTTCCGGATCGGTAGTCATGCGGTATAATAAAACAAGAAAAACACGAAAAGGGTGAAAACGTTGGATCTTTCGGAAAAATCAGCGCAAAATATGGCCTATATGGTACAGGCAATCACAGCGAAATTAAAAATGGTCAATACGGCGGCACTGCAGTCGTCCCAGTTTAGCATTGACCGTTATGACGATTTGTTTGACTTATACGAAATGGTAATGAAAAAAAATACATTCAGCCCGAATGAAATGCAAGCCATTGTGGAAGAGCTCGGAAGCCTGAAAAAAGATTGATGCCGGCTGGTTTTAGAATGCAAAAAATTGGGAGCCTTTATTGTCTCCCTGATTTTGGGATCGAAGCATGGGAAGCCTTTGAAGGTTTCAGAATGTAAAAAAGCTGGGAGTTTTATTGCCTCCCAGCTTTTTTAAGTTTCCGGAATAGAAACCCGGATCCGTGTTTCAGTGCAGCATTAATCTTCCTGATCGGTAATGATCACAATGCCGTCTTTTGTAATCGCAATGGTGTGTTCATACTGGGCGGAAAGGGATCCGTCCATGGTTCGGGCTGTCCAGCCGTTGTCATCCATCTTCGTTTCATAGCTGCCGATATTCACCATCGGCTCGATCGTGATGACCATCCCTTCTTTGATGCGCGGTCCTTTATGCGGCAGCCCGTAGTGCGGCACTTCCGGTTTTTCGTGGATCGTCGGGCCGATGCCATGGCCGATAAAATTGCGGACAACCGAGAACCCCTGTGCTTCCACATACGTCTGAATGGCGTGGCCGATGTCACCGATCCGGTTGCCCGGTTTGGCCTGTTCAATTCCTTTATAAAGCGCTTCTTTTGTAACATCAAGCAGTTTTTGCGTCTGCTCACTTACTTTTCCGACCGGATAACTCCAGGCGGAATCAGCCAGCGCGCCGTTCAGGTTGACGACCATATCAATCGTGACGATATCTCCTTCCTTTAACGGCGTTTTCCGCGGAAACCCGTGGCAAATTTCATCATTGATGCTTGCACATGTCGCATACTGATAGCCTTGGTACCCCTTTTGTTCAGGGGTTGCCCCGTGCTCCCTTAAATAACGGTCAACAAATTCCTCAATTTCCCATGTTGTGATCCCCGGCTTGATCATTTTTGCAATTTTTTTATGCGTATCAGCAAGCAGTTTGCCTGCTTTTTTCATCATGTCAATTTCTCTTTGCGATTTCAGTGTAATCATCTTCTACTTCCTTTCATTATGGCAACATTATTCTATGTAAAAGTTCATTTTCTGTTTCCCCGCTCCATTTATCATATCCCTAATTTGCATTGTGCGCAAAGTAAAAAAACTGCTGCCCGGAAAGAGGCAGCAGTTTTTACATACAAGCTCATCCGTTCAGGAGTTTCAGCGATTCCCTGTTAAATGCAGGGATGTCATCCGGCGTACGGCTTGTGACAAGTTGGTTTTGGCATACGACAACTTCTTCGTCGCGGAAGTTCGCACCGGCATATTCCATGTCAACACGGATCGATTTGTAACCTGTAGCAGACCGGCCTTCTAATGCTTTTGCTGTAATCAAAAGCTGCGGGCCGTGGCAGATTGCAAACACCGGTTTTTTCGAATCCATAAACTGTTTTACAAATTGGACAAAGCGATCGTCGGCGCGGAGTTGGTCCGGAGAAAAGCCACCCGGAATCAGAAGGGCATCAAAATCACCCACGCTGACATCATCGATGCCTTTGTCAATATGGATTTCGGTGCCGTGTTTCCCTTTTACCGTTTTTCCGGCTTCCATTTCAATATTGACAATTTCATGGCCGGCTTCCTTATATGCTTTCACCGGTTCGGTGTACTCTGAATCTTCCACTTCATTGGTGACAAGTACAGCGATCTTTTTAGCCAATCGAACCATCTCCTTTTCTAATCTTTGGGACGTTTATATTTTACCTCGTTTGTGCGGTTTTAAACAAACAGTTTGCTTCACGGAACGATGGGGCGATTGGAAATACGGATCCGGGCGCTCTTTTTGCGTGGTTTTACCAGTCGCTTCCTTCCTCATTTTTCGGGAGAATGAGTACTTCCACCCGCCGGTTTTTTGCCCGGCCATCCGGCGTATCATTCGATGCAATCGGATGGTATTCCCCATATCCTTTTGCCGAAAAATATTTCGGATTTAAATTTTTGTTTTCTAAAATGATCTTTAAAAAATTGGTTGCGCGCATCACGCTTAAGTCCCAGTTTGATTGAAAGACGGAGTTGTGGATCGGCACATTATCCGTATGGCCGCTCACGATAATGCTTCTTGGCGGATCCATTACGAGCAAATTGGAAAGGGCTTTGGCTGTTTTGATATCTTCTTTCCGGACCTCCGCTTTTCCCGAATCAAACAGGACATTGTCTCGGATCGTAATCAAAAGCCCTTCGCCTGTCAAAGACGTTTCAAACTTTCCTTCCAATTTATTGTGCGCTATGTACGTGTTGATTTTTTGCTGGGTTTCTTTTAATTGGGCGTCCCCTTGCCCATTTGATGCATTTGTTGTGCTGTTGCTTTTTGAACCATTTGTTGTGCTGTCCCCATTCTTTTGTGCATCATTTTTCTTTTGCTCGATAAATTTTTCTGTGTCGGATGTGCCGTTATCATCTCCGGATGTCTGCTTCGTATAATCGAAAAAACTCGTCCCGCCAACAAACACCCCGTTTAAGACTTTAGAAAATCTTTGAAACTTCTGGGCATCGATGGAACTCATTGCAAACAGAACGATAAACAGTGCAAGAAGCAATGTCAAAAGGTCGGAATAAGGCAGGAGCCATGCCTCGCTGTTTTCCTCTTCTTCTTGTTTTTTCTTCCTCTTTTTACTCATTTGTTGCCACGCTGCCTTCTGTAATCTCTTCCATCAGTTGTATGCGTTCTTCATTTGGCAAATAAGACGCCAGTTTCTGTTCGATCACGCGCGGGGATTCTCCTGCCAGAATGGAGAGAATCCCTTCCAGCATCATTTCCTTGTTTTTTGCTTCGTTTTTGGACTTCCGTTTTAATTTATTGGCAAACGGATGCCACAATACGTAGCCGGTAAAAATTCCGAGCAGTGTGGCCACGAATGCGGCTGAAATGGCATGCCCGAGCACTTCTGTGTCCGACATATTTCCGAGGGCAGCGATCAGCCCCAATACAGCACCGAGCACCCCGAGTGTCGGGGCATACGTGCCTGCCTGTGAAAAAATGGCAGCCCCCATCTGATGCCTTTCTTCCATTGCTTCAATTTCTTCGCTCAGCACATCGCGGATATATTCGGCGCTCTGCCCGTCAATCGCAAGGCTCAGGCCGTTTTTCAAAAAAGCGTCATCGACTTCATCCAGCCTTGCTTCAAGCGCCAGCAGCCCTTCTCTCCGAGCAGTCTGGGCCCAGTCGGAAAAAAAGCGGATCATTTCTTCCGTGCTCATCAGTTTTTGTTCCGTAAAAATAATCTTCAACAGTTTCGGAACTTTTTTCAATTCACTCATTGGGAAACCGATAATGACGGTCGCAGCCGTTCCCGCCAGTATAATCAAAAGGGCAGCCGGGTTGACGAGGACAGCCGGGCTTACCCCTTTTAACACCATGCCGGTACCAATTGCCACAACACCCAGAATTACGCCGATAATTGATGATTTATCCATTTTTTTCACCTGAATATCATAATGTCTTCTTTCATTATATCGGATGGATGGCGGCAATTTATAGTAAAAAAAGCGGGAAAAATGATGCGGTTTTTAAACGCCCTTGTAAATGGGACAGCTGATTTCAGTTCCCTAGTCTTTAGTAAGCGATTACAATTCAACAGCACCCTGTACCATATCCGGGACGCCGCCCATTTTCTAACGGGCTGCCTGAAACGGAACCGCTTCACTTCCGGTCGTGTTCGCGGCGTCCCTTAATCAAACAGCTTTTTTTCAATTTTATCCTGATAATTTTTAAAAATAGCGCTGTTTGTTTTGATCCGTTTTTTGGAGAGCATTTGGTTATACGCCAGCAGTTTCTCGCTCAGTTTCTTTTGTAATCCTTCTTTTTCCATTTCATTTTCAGATTGTTTGATTAAATCTTCAATGGAAAGCAGTTCTTTCTTTAAATTGGCTTCTTCCGGGGAAAAACCGGCATTCTGTAAAATCCGGTAAGCCATCCGCAAATCTTCCGGCACGCCGGAAAGCGGGTCTTTCGGAAGTGGCTTTCCGTACCCCGGCAGATTTTCAAATTGCCCTTCTTCATACGCTTTCCGGATTTTATCTTCCGTCATTCTCATGAAATCCACAGGTCGGCACCCCTTTCGCTTTTTTACTATTATACCGTATTCGGGTACATATTTCCTTTTGTTTAAGGGACGCTATAGGCAGGAAGGGGGAACGATGATGGGACGCGGAGAAATGTTCGACCATAAAAGAAAAGGTCATCCGGGTCGTTTTCCGAAAGACCAGATGACCGATGAAAAGCAGCACAAAGACAGCAACTATGACGAAGAGCAAATGATCCCGCACGAAGCGTTTAAAAACCGTATGCACAACCCATAATAACAGGCGCCGCAACGTATGCGGCGCCTTTCGATTATGCCCGTCCTTCGAGGTATTCTTTTAACACCACCGCCTGGTTGTGCTTTTCGTCTTTTGCCGCGTAGAGCAATGTCACCGTTCCAGCCTTTCCCCATTCGATCAGCCGGTCCAGTTCCGTTCTGTCTTCCAGCCGGTCCAGCTCTTCCTTATAAAGCGCAGCAAATTCAGCAAAAAGCGCAGGATTATGATTGAATTTTTTCCTGAGGGAACTCGTTGGTGCAACTGTCTTCATCCAGGCATCGAGTGCCGCTTTTTCTTTTGATATGCCGCGCGGCCAGAGCCGGTCGACCAGCACGCGTCTGCCATCCTCGCCAGGTTCTTCATAAATTCGTTTTATCCGGTACATTTGGCAAGCCCCCTTTCAATCCTTGCCCAGTCCTTAACTTTCTTCATTGTTTTCCCCGCTTTTTCTGGTATCATAGGATTGATACCAATTCTGGACAGATGAGGAAATATTTATGAGAATACGTGATTGGGATCAAAATTTAAAAGTCCGTCTGCTTGGGGAATCATTGATGAATATCACCTTTTGGATGTTTTTCCCCTTTCTGACCATTTATTTCACCGAGGCGTTCGGGGCCGGGCTTGCGGGTGTCCTGTTGATTGTCTCACAAGTTTTTTCCGTCATTGCCAATTTACTCGGAGGATACTACGCCGACCGCTTCGGCAGAAAGAAAATGATGGTGGTGGCTTCAATCGGGCAGGGCGTGTCTTTTTTCATTTTCGGATTTGCCAACTCGCCATGGTTTCATTCCGCCGTGACAGCTTTTATTTGCTTTACGGCTGCCGGCGTTTTCGGTTCTTTTTATTATCCGGCAAGCCAGGCAATGATTGCCGATGTTGTCGATGAGAAAAACCGCAGCCATGTGTTTGCCGTTTTTTACACCTCCATGAATATCTCCGTCGTTATCGGCCCGGTAATTGGCGGGATATTTTTTGCGGATTATCGTTTTGAACTGCTTGTTTTTGCTGCTATTGCCTGTTTTCTGCTTGGCGTTTTGCTCGTCAAATATACGCGGGAAACAGCACCGGTTTGGGCAGGCGGGCAACATCGCGTCCGTAAAAAATGGTACAGTACGCTGATTGAACAGGCAAAGAGCTACCATGTGATTGTCAAAGATAAAATATTTATGTTGTTTATTTTTGCCGGAATCCTGATTTCCCAAACGTATATGCAGCTTGATTTAATTTTGCCGGTATTCACGAAGCAGGCCATTCCTGAAACAGATTTGCTCCATCTGCTTCACTTTACCGGCGAGCAGCTGTACGGTTTTATTTTATCCGAAAACGGGCTAATTGTCGCGCTTTTTTCAGTAGCGGCGACGAAATGGGTAACAAGGTACCGGGAACGGAATGTGTTTGTCCTTTCCTCCCTCCTGTATGCCATTTCGATTTATTTGTTTGGCGTCTGGATTTCAAGCATTGGCTTTATTTTCTCGATGCTGTTGTTCTCGCTTGGCGAACTGATTGTAACCGGGATCCAGCAAGACTTTGTGTCGAAGCTTTCCCCGCCTGAGATGCGCGCGCAATATTTTGCCGCTGCCAGCTTGCGCAATACAATCGGGCGCACAATTGCCCCTGTTTCCATCCCGCTTGCCGGCTGGATCGGCTATAAAGGAACGTTTTCCATCCTGGCCGTGCTTGCGGTCATGAGCGCGGGGATGTATGTGCTGATGTTTCGCCAGTATGAAAAGAAACGCCTGTCTGCTTGAAAAAACGAGCACGATCCATGCACAATATGCTAAAAAGTCTGTCTGTTTAAACGGGCAGACTTTTTTTCATGAACAGCGGCATTTTGAACCATACTAGTTTTAGAAAAGTTTGCGGACTTTTTCCCGGTGGTAAATAGACTCTAACACGATTGAACCCATCTTTTTTAAAGAAAGAAGTGGTGAGTATGCTGACTAAAGAACAACTGGCGCATTTCCGTTCCATTTTAACCGCGCAGCTGAAAGAATTTGAAGCGGAATTCGGGAAAAATGACCATTTCCAAACGGAAACGGCACACCCTTACGATTCCGTTGGGGAACTGTCCAGTTACGATAATCATCCCGCCGATACCGGTACCGAACTGTTCGAGCGGGAAAAAGATATTGCTTTAAATGACCACGCTGAATATGAAGTGGAAAAAATCAAAGCGGCCCTCAAAGCCATTGAGGACGGCACTTACGGAAGATGCAAAGAATGCGGCAAAGAGATCCCGCTTGAGCGGCTTGAAACGCTTCCTTCCACGCTGTACTGCAAAGAGCACACCCCGGATCGGACCATTCCAAAGCACCGCCCGGTTGAAGAAAACGTGCTGAATCCGCCGTGGGGAAAATTCGTTTTTGATAATGGAAAAGATGAATCGGTCGCTTTTGACGCGGAAGACTCCTGGCAGGCTGTCGCAAAATGGGGCACATCCGAGTCCCCTTCCGATTTTGAAACCCCACCAGACAGTTACAATGATATGTATACGGAATCAGATGACCATGACGGCTATGTGGAAGATTTTGAAAACTTTTCCGGCAATGACATCAACGGAAAAAACGTGGAAATCTATCCAAATGAGGAATACAAAGAATATGAAGAAGAATTGGATGAAACCCATACGATGACGCCGTTCGGGGATCTGCCCCGCAACGAAAAAGATCCTTATGTGGAAGACGAGAAAAAAAAGAAATAAGCAAGCAAAAATCAGGTTGAAGTGCCGGACCTGATTTTTCTTTTGAAAAAATTCCGGATGAAAGCCTTTTTTCTATACATTTTTGTTCGTATATGCCAACTGATTTTGCTATAATTTTCTATATGGTAAAAGGAAATTTAGATCGCGTTTGACAGCGCCGACATAATGGAGTGAGACTTTTGGAAGACAGACCGAAAAGATACATGCGGGAAACCCGTACAGTAAGAACCAGTTATGTTTTTCCCCCGGACACAAACCATCTTGGCACACTGTTCGGAGGAAAACTGATGGCGTATATTGATGATACTGCATCGATCGCCGCGGCCAAATTGGCAAGATGCACCGTTGTCACGGCTTCGACTGACTCTGTTGATTTTATCGCACCGATCCGCGTCGGAAACGTCGTTACGGTAGAAGCCATGGTCAGCCGGACAGGGCGGACATCAATGGAAATATTTGTAAAGGTCACCGCGGAAGATTTGAAAACAGAAGAGACAAAAATTGCCGCCATTTCTTTTTTGACCTTTGTCGCACTGGATGAGGATGGAAAACCTACACCGGTGCCGGAAATTATCCCGGAAACCGACGAGGAACGATGGTTAAACCAAACAGCCATCCAGCGTGCCGAACAGCGGGTGCTGCGGAAACAACAAAGTGAAGAATTGGCGCGCTATTTGTCCAAAATGCCGCTGTAATGCTTCTGTAGAAAAAATTCCTTTTGAAACAAAAGGAATTTTTTCCTATCCTCCATTGTGAACAAAATTACAAAAAGATTAAATTTGGGGTGCCGGCTATAGCTGTTTTTCGCATATTTTATGGACTTGCCGCGATCATATTTTTGTAACATAAGAGAATGGAAGAAAATGTAACCTTTCAGAACGAAGAAAAAAAGCTATACTAAATGGGAGAGACTACAGTTAATCCGTGCGAAAAGATGATAAAGGTTAGGTGACATGCATGTTTTCAGGGAATGAAATTGGGATCGATCTAGGAACTGCAAATGTTTTAGTATATTCGAAAAAAGAAGGCGTTATTTTAGACGAGCCGTCCGTTGTGGCGATTGATCATTCGACAAGGCAGGTGCTCGCTTTCGGGCAGGAAGCCAAAGCGATGATCGGAAAAACACCTGAAAAAATTACTGTCATCCGCCCTTTAAAAGGCGGGGTGATCGCTGATTTCGATATGACAACAGAAATGCTAAAGCAAATTATGAAAAAAATCAATCAGCAAAGCGGCATCTCGATCCGCAAACCGAACGTCGTAGTATGTGTCCCGTCAGGCGCAACATCGGTTGAACGGCGGGCCATTGAAGATGTCGTCAAAAACAGCGGAGCAAAAACCGTCCATTTGATTGAAGAACCGGTTGCTGCCGCCATTGGTGCCGATCTTCCCGTAGACGAGCCGATCGCCAATGTGATTGTCGATATCGGCGGCGGCACTACGGAAGTCGCCATTATTTCCTTCGGCGGCGTCGTGACGTATAACACGATCCGCATCGGCGGCGATAAAATGGACGATGATATTATGCAGCATGTCAGAAAAACGTATAATCTGCTGATCGGCGAACGGACAGCGGAAAAAATTAAAATGGAGATCGGGCATGCCCTTGTCGACCATCCGGAACAAACGATGGATATTCGCGGGCGCGATCTCGTGGCAGGACTGCCGCGAACCATTACATTAAGTTCATTGGAAATTCAGGCTTCGCTCCGTGATTCCCTGCTCCAAATTTTGGAAACGGTCCGTGCCACGCTGGAAGACTGCCCGGCAGAGTTAAGCGGCGATATTGTGGACCGCGGGATTGTTTTAACAGGGGGAGGCGCCCTCCTTCAAGGCATGCAGGAGTGGCTGAGCAATGAAATTTCCGTGCCTGTCCATCTCGCGCCAAACCCGCTGCAATCTGTGGTAGTCGGCGCGGGCCGCTCCCTCCAGTTCATCCATAAAATGACTGCAGGGGCAGGAAAATAACCGGACACATTTAATTTTTAAAAGAAACGGCGTGCTTTTGCCTTTTGATTTGGCAAAAACACGCCGTTTTTTTCACCCTTTTGTGCTTTGTTCCAAGGCTTCCGGTTCTGGTTCCGCTGTTTGTTGCGGCTTAATCCCGGAAAGGCCTTCCAGCATTTCCCGGACATCAATGCCGCTTGAAGCTTTCAACGTTTCCTGTAAGGTCGACATCAAATCGGTTGCATAGCCGGTGATTTTATTCGCACCGCCGTTTGCGCCGCTTCCTGTATCAACAACGGTGATTTGGTCAATATTGGAAAGCGGGCCTGCTACTTGTTTCGCATACTCAGGCAACACTTTCAAAATCATATCGAGCACAGCCGCCTGGCCGAATTGTTCGTATGCTTCCGCAATTTTTCGTTTTGTTTCCGCTTCGGCCAGCCCTTTGAGGCGGATGACTTCGGCTTCCGACTCCCCTTGGGCGCGCTGGGCATCGGCTTTAGCCGTCCCATCAATGCGGACGCGTTCCCCTTCTGCCTTCGCCATCGCTTCCACCCGGTATTTGTGGGCGTCGGCTTCCGCCATTTGTTTCGTTTTTTCTGCAACTGCAGCCTGTTCAACCGAATAACGATCTGCATCCGCTTTTTTCTTGACTTCGGAGTCGTATTGCCGTTCGCGCCGCAAAATTTCTTTTTCTTCGAGCTCGATTTGTTTTTGCCGCTCGATGATTTTGATTTCCATTTCCTGTGCGGTGACATCCTGTTTCGACCGGGCCGTTTCCAAATCGTACGCCTGGTCGGCTTTTGCCCTTGCGATGTCCTGTTCGCGGCGGAACTCGGCAATTTTCAACTGGTTGAACTTCTCCGCTTCCGCAATTTCAGTTGCCCGCTCCAGTTCTGCGCGTTTTGCTTCTTTTAATGCTTCCGCTTTCCGGATTCTCGTTTCTTTTTCGGCTTCTGCCGTGGCAATATCCGCATCGCGCTTGACCTGGGCAATCCGCGGTTTGCCAAGCGCATCAAGGTAGCCGTTTTTATCCTTCACTTCTTTAATCGTGAACGACACGATGATAAGCCCCATTTTTGCCAAATCCTGTGAGGCAACACGCTGGACTTCCTGTGAAAACTTATCACGGTTTTTATAAATTTCTTCAACCGTCATCGAACCGAGAATTGAGCGCAAATGGCCTTCCAAAACTTCCCGCGCTTCATTTTCGCGGTCTTCTTTTGATTTCCCGAGAAATTGTTCGGCAGCTGTGGCAATTTCACCGATCGACCCGCCGATTTTAATAATGGCAATTCCATCTGCCATCACCGGGACACCTTGTTCGGTGTAGACTTCCGGGGTGGTCACTTCCAGCTTGCTCGATAATAAGCTGAGCGGTTTTGCCTGCTGGAATACCGGGAACACAAATGTACCGCCGCCACGAATGATTTTAATTTTATTTCCAGCTTCGTCGACATGGACATTTTTACCGCCAAGAAAACTCCCTGTCACGATTAACGCTTCATCCGGCCCTGCAGTTCGGTATTTTGAAATAAAGACGCCGATAAGGGCAAGCACCAAAAATACAACAACACCGATGACAATCCAAATTCCGCTCGCAAACATGCGGATCCCTCCTTATCATTGACTAAAATTTTCAATTTTCAAACGATAATTCTCATAAGGTACAACATATAACACGCCTTTTTTCACTTCAATCACCAATACCTGCGTCCCTTCTTTAATTTCCTCGTCCTGTATGCTGGCTGCCGGCTTGGAGATGGTTCCTGTTTTGCTGTCAATCACCACTTCACCAAAACCGGCTTTCGGAATCGAAAGAATCGTTTTCCCAACCCTCCCTTTCAGCGAATCTTCCGTGTAAACAAGCGATTCTTCAGCCGAAGACAGCGGAACAAGTACAAACACATTGAGCAGAATATCAAGAATCACCGCGATCACGGCGGAAACGACCATAATCAGCACGTGGGAAAGCGGTGTCACTTTTTCCAAAATATACCCGCCTGCCGAGAAAAAAGTAAAAAATGCCAAAATCAAAGCTGGATGGATAAAATTGATGGCGTCTGCCATTCCTCCAAGCAAGTCATTGAACAAAAGGTAAAGCACCGTCAGGCATCCCGCAATGATCAGTACAGCCAAATACGCCGTCTCTATCGGCACGCCGAACACTTCCATAAACATCACACCCCTTCCTTGATTGGGATTTTCTTTCAGATGACGCCGGCTATGATTGCTTACTCATCATTACGTTTAAAAATGGTTTAAGTTTCGTGAAAGAGGAAATTTTTTTAAACTGTGGATTTGTCGTTGCGGGCTGGCGGCATTAAGTTTTATACCAAGCCGCGCACCAATTCGCAAGATGATTATGTTTTACAGCAGGCAAAAACGTGGTAAAAATTTTTTCATTCATTTCGTCAAGACCAGGCGGTAGGAAACAAAGCACCAACATTTTCCATTTGATAACGTTACAAAAAGCCTGCTTCCCCATGAGAGCAGGCTAACTTTTTACCTTAGCGCATTTTCCAGATCTTCCAACAAATCTTCGACGTCTTCAATGCCGACTGAGATGCGGATAAGCCCGTCTTCGATGCCAAGTTCGAGACGGCGTTCACGCGGAATGGATGCATGCGTCATAAGCGGCGGGAGCGAGATCAGGCTTTCCACCGCACCGAGGCTTTCCGCCAACGTAAAGTAACGCGTTTTTTTCAATATTTCAAGGGCTTTTTCCTGGGATGACACTGTAAAAGAGGCCATGCCGCCGAATCCGCCGGCCTGGGAACTGTGCACTTTATGCCCGGGATGATGGATAAGCCCCGGGTAATATACCTTTTCAACGGCAGGATGTGCAGAAAGAAAATCAACAATTTGCTTTGTGTTGGATTCAATTTCTTCCATGCGTATGCCGAGTGTTTTAATACCGCGGATCAACAGCCAGCTGTCCTGCGGCCCGAGAATGCCGCCGGTTGAGTTTTGGATAAAATGCAAGTCTTCTGCAAGCGCTTCGTTTCGTACGACAACAAGGCCTGCGACCACATCACTGTGCCCGCCGAGATACTTCGTCGCGCTGTGCACGACGATATCCGCACCTAAAGTGAGTGGATTTTGCCAATACGGGGTGCTGAATGTGTTGTCCACGATAAATGTTAAGCCGTTTTCACGGGCTACACCGGCAATGGCCCGCAAGTCTGTTATTTTTAATAGCGGGTTCGTCGGCGTTTCCACGTAGATGGCTTTTGTATTCGGGCGGATCGAGGCACGGACCGCATCCAGATCGCTCGTGTCCACAAAAGTGACGTCGATATGGAAACGGTTCATCACTTTTGTTAAAACGCGAAAAGTACCGCCGTATACATCATCGGTTGCCAAAATATGGTCGCCGGCCGAAAACAGCTGGATCACCGCTGTAATCGCGGCCATTCCGGATGCGAATGCAAAACCGTGTGTACCTTCTTCAATATCCGCAATCAGTTTTTCCAAAGCTTCACGCGTCGGATTGCCGGTGCGTGCGTATTCGTATTTAAAATGGCCGACGCCATCCTGCTTGAATGTGCTCGCATGATGGACGGGCACCGAAACTGCGCCTGTATATGGATCACGGCTAATGCCGGCATGAATGAATTTTGTTTTTTTACGCATGACAAACTCCTTCTCATCAAGAATAAATGCTGCGGCTGAGATACCGTTCGCTGCTGTCCGGAAAAATGGTGACAATATGCGTGCCCGGTTTTGCCTGCTTTGCTTCGCGCAGGCTCGCCTCCAAAGCAGCACCTGAGGAACTGCCGATCAAAAGGCCTTCAAGCCGGGCTGCTTCCGCAAGCCGTTTAAAAGCTGTATCGTCGGGAATCGTATGGATGGCATCAAAAAATGTACGGTCCATAAATGGCGGTAAAAATTCCATGCCGATCCCTTCCGTACGGTGGCTGCGCGGCTCGCCCCCGTTTAAAATCGAGCCTTCTGGTTCCACGATGGCTGCCTTCAAGCCCGGATTTTTCTCTTTTAAATAGCGGGCAGTCCCCATAAACGTGCCCCCGGAACCGGCACCTGCGACAAAAACATCGATATGGCCATCAAGTGCTTCCCAAATTTCAGGCCCAAGCGTCTTATAATACGTTTCCGGGTTGGACGGATTTTCAAACTGTCCCGGGAAATACGCATTTGGTGTTTCAGCGACTAGTTTTTTTGCTTTCGCAATTGCGCCTTCCATACCAAGTTCGGTCGGCGTGTTCACGACTTCAGCCCCGAGCGCCCGCATCAGCGTCTGTTTCTCCACGCTGAATTTTTCCGGCACAACAAAAACAGCATGCACGCCGTAACGAATCGCAGCAAGCGCAAGCCCGATGCCCGTGTTGCCGGCCGTCGGTTCTATGATCGTCCCACCGCGCTTCAGCTTACCTTCCCGAAACGCGCGCTCTACTAGATAAGCGCCGAGTCGGTCTTTTATGCTGCCGCCTGGGTTAAAGTATTCCAGCTTTGCAAACAGCCGGACGCCTTTTGGCAAATCAAATGCGGTTAATTCAACCAATGGCGTGTTGCCAATCAGTTCGTGTACGCTTTTCGCATACTTCATTTCACTCGTCTCCTGTTATCAGGCAAATACTTGCGTCCACTCATCGCGTTTTGCCAGCATTTTCCGGGCAATTTCCTTTGCGCCTTCCAAAGAATGGCTTGCCGCCCAGCCGCACTGTGTTTCATTGCAGGCCGGTACTTCTGTGGCATGCAATACATCGTTTAACGTTTTTTCAATGATGTCAAGCACCTCGCCATCATCATCCAAATTGATAACGGAAAAATAAAAACCGGTCTGGCAACCCATTGGGCTGATGTCGACAATTTTATCCGTGTAATTGCGGGCGAATTCCGCCATCATATGCTCGAGCGAGTGGAGCCCCGGCATATCCATATGTTCCTTGTTCGGCTGGCAGAAACGGATATCGTATTTGCGGATCACATCGCCGTGAATCCCTTCTTTTACTCCTGCAAGGCGAACATATGGCGCTTTGACTTTTGTATGGTCCAAATTAAAGCTTTCTACGTTCATTTTTTTCATCTCTGTCATGATGATCATGCTCCTTTCATTTTTGCATCCATTAGCCACACAAACCGGTTCATCTTCCGGAAAGAGACATCAAAACCATTTTCCTCAAAGATGGAAGATAAAGCGGGAATGGTGGTGTAATATTCCGTTTCAAGATCTTCCGCAAGCCGGCAGAATCCCCTTGCTTTGGCTTCCTTGATCATCTCCTGTTTTGCTTCTTCCGTCTCAAAAACCGTATCGGCGAACACGATTTTGCCGCCCGCCTTTAACCGGGTGTGGAAAAGGGATATGGCAGCCCTTTTTTCTTCGTCTGTTAAATGGTGGAACGCATACGTGCTGGCAAATGTATCCGCCTTTTCCTGCACATGAAAATTCAAAAAATCCCCGTCTATTATTTTAACATCCGGATGCTTTTTTTGAGCGATTTTTCTCATATTAGCAGAAGGTTCTATCCCGATTATCTTTAGCCCTTTCTCCAAAAGCTTGCCCGTCAAATTGCCTGTTCCCGGGCCGAATTCAACAACAAAACCGGTTGCCCGGTCTCTGACGGCATCCAAAATTTTATCGTATTGATAGAATACTTCTTCGTATTCGGCATCATTACCGGTAACGGTTTGATCATAGGAGCGGGACCATTCATCAAACAGCGCGTCAAACTCCCTTCCCAATCAAATCCCCCATTTCCCATAAAATAACTCTGAAT
The DNA here is from genome assembly GCF_025905465.1 of Weizmannia sp. WK01. Taxonomy (NCBI): domain Bacteria; kingdom Bacillati; phylum Bacillota; class Bacilli; order Caryophanales; family Bacillaceae; genus Heyndrickxia; species Weizmannia sp. WK01. Next base: position 2,969,100 of record NZ_CP109616.1, read on the forward strand.
TAAATGTAACACGCCCCTGGTTTTTTCGCAAACCATAAGGTGAAGGATTTACTCCCATTTTTAACGTGTATACTTTTATTTCCGGCCATTGTATTTTAAAATATGCTTAAAGGAGTGAGATGTGATGACATTGTTAGATGAAGTACTTGCATTTAACCAGGAATTTGTGGAGAAAAAAGCTTACGAGCCTTACCTGACTTCCAAATTCCCCGACAAGCGGATGGTGATTTTCACATGCATGGACACAAGGATCATTGAATTGTTACATAAAGCAATGAATATTAAAAACGGGGACGCAAAAATCGTAAAAAATGCAGGCGCCATTTTAACGAGCCCGTTCGACAGCACGATGCGGAGCCTGCTTGTTGCCATCTATCAGCTGAAGGCGGATGAAGTGTTTGTGATCGGCCATTATGACTGCGGCATGACCGGGTTAAAAGGCGAAACCGTGCTTGAGAATATGAAAAAACGCGGGGTTGACGAAAATGCGATTGAAACACTCGTTCATGCGGGAATCGACCTTGACGAATGGCTGAGCGGTTTCGACAAGGTCGAAAGCAGCGTAAAAAAGAGTGTCGGCATCATTAAAAACCACCCGCTGATGGATAAAAAAGTGCCGATCCATGGGCTTGTCATTGACCCGGAAACCGGGAAACTTGATCTGATCGTAAACGGCTACGAAAATTAATCCCGGGCGCCAAATCCATGGCGGAGACCTTGACGGGGTTTTCTTCATTTTTTAATCGAAACTTCATGAAATGATGATGTTGCTTTCATTGTTTTTTAGGGTAACCGGTTTACAATTAATCATGTAGCGAGGACAGCAGAGCAGTAAGCATGCTGGACAAATACCCACTGTTTTATCCCCTTTTTAAGCCGGCCTGTGTGCCGGTTTTTTTGTGAGCAGAAATTTAAGGGAATTTTAAAATGGCGTTAGGCTAATAAAATGAGCGTAAGTTTTTACATGAAGACCAAGGATCAGTTTGGTTTGCTGATGATGACGGTTTGCAGCGGAAACGGTGTAATCCACGTTTCGTTCATTTTATATAATAGGGTATATAAGCTGCTGAAAGACGGGGAGATTAGGGAAACAGGAGGAAGGTGTTTCAGACAAAAAACGGGTAAAGGCCGCTTGTACGGCTACTTTACCCGTAATCTTTCCCCCACACGGATGGTATAATCATCATCTAGATTATTCCATTTCTTTATTTCTTTGATGGTCGAACCGTATTCTTTGCTTAAAGCGTAAACGGTATCCCCCTTAACGACTTTATGATACGTTGCACCGCTTTTCTTTTTGAGCTCGAAAGCTTTTGCCAGCCCGTTGACATGCCCCTGTGCCACGTCTTCAATCCAGCTGCTTTTCTTCATTTTTTTCGCATCACTTGCTGTGTCAATAAAGCCGTTTTCGGTAAGAAGTGCTGGCATGATCGATTCCCTGAGCACATGAAAATCGGCCGTTTTTCTGCCCCTGTCTTTTAAATCATTCAGCTTCACCACTTCCTGGTGGATGGTTTTCTGGTAGGTTGCCGTAGCAGAGCCTGATTTTGGATAAATATAGCTTTCAAAACCCGTTCCATTTCCTGAATTGATATGAATGGAAAGAAAAAAAGTGGCGCCCCAGCTGTTGGCGGCATCCGTCCGCTCTTCCAAAGAAACAAATTTGTCCGTCGTCCGCGACATTTTTACTGAAGCATTTTGGTAATGGTTTGTTAAAATGTCCTGAATCTGTTTGGCAATCTCCAAAGTGATGTCTTTTTCTTCCAGCCCGTTTCCCTCAGCGCCCGGGTCTTTTCCACCATGTCCCGGATCAAGAAACAGTTTAAACAAATACTTCACCCCTTTTCAATCATGCTCAATTTCCACATATCTTTTTTAAAGTTAAATGGTTACTTTCCTGTCATGTTTTTTTGCACAAATGGAAACCATCCTTTTTGCCGGCAGCCGGAATGGCAAGCGGCCGGCAAAATTTTACCGGGCATCCGGCAAGTTGAGGCGACAGGGGCAGATTGCAAATACAGGTCAATACTTCGGTAGAAAAACCTTTATCTCACGCAGAGAACCAAATCTCTATCCTATCGTATGTAAAGCATGTGCCATTTGTGACAGGTTGTCCGCCTGTTTTGGTCCGTAAGCGTTTTAAGGAAGAATTTGGATATTGGGAAATAGAATTGTTTCTTTAAGTGTTTTGGCAGTTGAAGCGGGAAGAACCATGTTTTTTCGGAAAAGCGTATGTGTAAAATATTTTACTCGAAGGATCAGGCGAGTGAAAAAAATGGGAAGGCACTCTATCATCTAAATGTACACTTTGAGATAAACATCTAGAGAGCGGTCTACAGGGGTATTGACACAAAACGACAGATTCACTATAATATTTAAGGTGACATCGAACGGATATTAGCAATTTACGGCTCCGTAGCTCAGTGGATAGAGCGTCGGTTTCCTAAACCGTGCGTCAGAGGTTCGAGTCCTCTCGGGGCCGCTTAACAGCAACGCCCGCAGACCTTTAATAGCAAGGGTTTGCGGGCGTTTTGCATTTCTTCTGTGCAAAATCCGTGCAAAATTATTTTGTTTCTGCAAAAGTGAGTGCCTTAACATTTGCGGGTGCGGGAGAATTCTTTCGGCGAAAAAATCTTTAAAAAATCCCATTATTTCCGTTTCCTTCTTATTTGTCAGAGAATCAGCCCATTTTCACTAAAATTCTAGTCGAACTTAGCTAAGCATGATCCAGATTCAGCGCCGTGATAAACATTTCGAAGAGAAATTGTGTGAAGAGAGCCAGCTGTATTGTGTAGAAAAAAGAGCAGGCCGAAACCTGCTCTTGCAGGCGTTCTTCTAAAAAAGATTTAACAAAAATAGGGGGGTATTTTTTGTTGTTAAACTTAAACACTTAATCGAAAACCTTTTTACGCCTGCATAACAAATTATAAGAAAATTGATTTATTTTGTCTAGATCTCCCATTTTTTTGGGAGACTTTTATTTTGTCAAATTTACAGCCCCCGTAAATTCGGGGGCTTTGAACTTTGCAGCAGACTCTAGGATGTAAAAGTATTTTACCCGGACTTCGATCATTTTACACACAATTTTTTACCTACGTAGGATTTGCTGTATAAGCAAAATCCCCAAATTTGGCATGGATGCTGACCGCTTTGGCAAAAATTTTTACAACAACTCCAGGGAAAAGCTAGCACTCGAAAACCGACTCAACGTATTAAGAAGACAAAATTACACATTTTCGCAAATGGATTCTTCTATACTTTGAGACAGGGCTTGCTGACAAATTGGGTACAAACTCAAAATCGGATTCGTTCAGCAAGCCCTCATGACTTCGCCTTTTAAAAAAAGTGCATAACGGAGGAAAATGGCGAGTTCAATGAATCAGCCCAAGCCGCATTGCTTTTACAGCGGCTTCCGTCCGGTTTCTAGCGTGAAGCCGCTTCATCAGGCTTGAGACATAATCCCGGACCGTATACTCGCTCAAATGCAGCATTTCCGCTGCTTCCGTCGTCGAGGCCCCGTCCGCCAAGAGCTGCAAAATATGGATTTCCCGGGCGGACAGCTGGACGAGTTCCGGCTGCTTTTCGTCCCACTGGTTCGCTTTTAAAAACTTGGCCAGCAGTTCACCTGCGCTCTGACCGAATTTCAACAGCGCCGTAAATGTGCTACTGTCCACTTCAAAAAACTTCCCCGGCCCCTGGTCCAAAATGGCACCGCCAATTAACACCCCTTCTGACGGCACATAAATCGGGGCAACCACGACCGATTCCAGCTCAAACTCCTTCACATACTGCATCGGAAACTCTTCTGACGCTTTTGGGATATACAGCGGCTGGAAATGCTGTACCATATTTACCTGCTGCCCTTTCCCCAGCAATATTTTGGAAATGGAAGGAAAACGGTCGATCGTCTCCTTTATATTCCGGATTGCCGTATTGTTAAAATGGTAGCCGAACAGGCCGAATCCCGCGGCATCGCTCTGCGAATAACGGAACAGGGCACAGCGCTCAAACGGCAAATATTGTGCGTAACCAAAAGCGATGTTTTGGATCGCTTCATTTAAATCCTGGGAGCGCATAATCCATTCGTTAAATAAAATGACTGCATCTTTCCACTGGTCGCCCGCATATACTTTTCCGTTTCGTTCCTCCTCCATCTGCAACAAATGCATCGCATAGGTTAAAAACGGGATTGTGGCCGAAACATCCTGGTCGCTCATACAAAAAATCAACGTCTCGTTTTTCCACGGAACCGGAAACACATCCCGCCTTTCATCCGGTTTCCGGCGCGGCGTCCGCTTCAGCAGCGCTTCCGACAGCCAAAACCATGAAGGATCCGTCCGTTCAAACAGCCCGCTGTCAATCGCGTTCTCCTCCATCCCGATCACTTTCTTCAGCCGGTACCCCCCATCCACATGGCTGACCCTTGCAATCCACTCGATCCGGAGCTGCTCGGATTTGGTTAGCTGCTCACAAAATGAATCCATTTGAAAAGTTTCCTGTTTGGAAATGAGCAGCATTTCTTCGCAGATTTTCGAAAACAGGTACTGGACGGAAGGATGTAAATGAAAAGACCGGGTCGTGCTTTCCTTTATGGCTTTATGAACAGAGTTTTCAATCAGTGTTAAAATAAAGATGAGAACATGCGGTTCCGGCGGGCGGTGGAATTCCTTCACCCATTGCGACCGGATATCGTCAATCAGCGTCTCAACCGATTGCTGGCCGGAACGGAAAAAGGCGACAAAACAATTGAAAGCGAATTCAAAAGCATCCGCACTGCCTTTATGTGTTTCTCTCAAATACTGCAAAATTCCCGTACATTCCGCAATAATTTGCTGCTGGTGCGAGCGCAAAAGGTCCACTCCATGTTTCATGACCATGTCCATATGCGCATTTAACGACAGCGACACCTTTCTCCCTCCTTTGTCTAACCCCTTACCGGTCTTTTTTCCTATAATATTATCATAATCATGCCTGGTTGGCGCGCAAAAAAACATACCGGCTTTCCGACACGATATTTGTAGGCCATAAGCCATTGAATTCCCTACAATAATAGGAATATATTTTTTTGTCCAAAATGAATAAAATAAAGAAAAATGTAAGCGATATCATTTGGAAAGGAGGGGATTTTTCACCTAAATATTTTAGCGTACCATCTTTTTTAAATGATCAAGTTTTAAAGGGGAGGATTGTTACATGAACGAAGGGGCATTAGTCTTACAAGGACAAGGGAGAACTTCAAAAAAATGGTTTTTTACCGCTCTGCTTTCAGGCCTTATTTTTTTGGGGGGACTTTTAGCTGTACTCGGCATTAACGGGGTTGCCGTTGCAGCAACTGTCGGCGGCATCGGCAAATTCAATGTTTCATTCAAACAAATGCAAGGTACCGGGTTTAAATTATACGGGAGTTTATACGGGGATCCATCCAAAGGGGAGGACCATGTCAAACCGGTCTTTGTCAATGAAATTGATAAAGTGACGATCCAGGACTTGGTTATTTCAAAAGATGTTAAGATTCCGGTTCTTGGCGATTACCAGGTGAAAATTACGGCGGGCGACGGAAACACACCTGTACACCTTAATGGGCTGATTCAAAAAGCTGCGCTTGTCCAGGGGGATGCAGTCTTCACCAATATGAATATTTCAGAAAATTATGTCACTGCCGATGACCCTCAAGCTGCTTCCAAGGCTTTTACACAAGGGGCAGATACTTTAACGATCAAAAACGGCAGCCTGGATACACATTACCTATTCCAAAAAGTCGCAAATCTTCCGAACCTAAAAGTGCAGTTTGTCAAAAAATAGGCTTTTCTTCAAGGAGTGATCATAATGGGCAAGTTCCATATGTTCCGCATGAAATTTAGAAACTGGAGAAGAAGCCGGCCATTCTGGGGGGCAACGTTTACGTTGCTCTCCGGGATGATCATTTTATATGTGCCGGTTCAACTTCTTGAAATTGCAGCTGCGCCCGGAAGCATGGTGTCGATCGGCCTCATTTTCGGTGGCTTGATTTTTCTGATCGGCGGAATGGGTTATTTTTTTCCGAAATTTAATATGGTGTTCGGCATTTTGGCCATTTTTCTGTCTGTTCTTTCCATCATGGGGGCGATGGGCGGATTTTTCATTGGAACCCTGCTCGGTATAATCGGCGGGTCTTTATCTGTTTCATGGCGGGTAATCAGGCAGGAGGAAGTGCCGGCTGGTGTGGGCCCGATGGAAGAAATTGCCGCAGGGAGTGCAGAAGAAAGATAAAGACTATACACAGAAATGGTGAGGCAAGTGAAGAAAACAAAATCTTTCCTATTGACAGCCGCATTTATTGCATTTAATTTTTGCTTTTTTACAAACATTTCAGTGGCTGAATCCCCCGTAACAGACGGCTTCATCATTGAAGCAGACCGCGTGGAAGGCGCGATGCTTCCGCCCGGGATTACAGCAGGCGATACAGCGACAAAACAAAATCAGGTCATGCTCCGCCTGCAGTATGCGGATGTCACCATTTACGGCCTGAAAATCACAAAAGTGCTGCAAACGCCTGAGGGACCGGTGACGATCCATATGAATGCCCCCGGCCCGATTCAATTGAAAAATATGCGGGTCGATGCCACAAAGGTGAACTTTGGCGGCATTTACGTTCCGGAAAAAGCCAGACAGATCGGCATGAAAAACGTCCGCCTTGTTGCCCATCAACAGCTTGCTGACAATGCCGATCTGCCGGGTCTTAACCTATCGATGGAAACCGGCGCAGCCGATATTGACACTTCCGGTTCAGATGAGGAAACATTGCGAAAGCAGGCTGATCAGCTGACACAACTGCTGCAGGGCGGCACTCCTGAAAAAAACAAAGAAGAAAAAAACGACAAGTCTGATACGGCTGATAAAGCGAAGGATGGCACGCAGGATAAAGCGAAAACAGAAAAACAGGATACAGAAAAACATAACGATGCGAAAACGGATGGCAAGGTTACGGATCAAAATAAAAATAAGGAATCAGAAAACACAGATGATACAAAATTGGACAACACTGGCACAGAACCTGCTTCCGGTCAGGAAACGGAAAAGAATCGCACCACTACAAAGACTGCTCAGGATCAGGGCAGCACAGATCAAAATGTTCAACAAAAAGAAGGCAGCAGCGCCGGAAATTAGGGGCGCACTGCCTTCTTTCCCATTATTGGAATAATCCCCGGATCGCGTCAAAGATGTTTTGGAAAAAGTCTTTTACGCTTTGCCAAAAATCTTTGTCTCCGGCCGCTTTGTTGATCTTATCGCTCAGTTTGTCGGACAAGGAACTCAATTCGCTTTTGACCGAACCAAAATTGATGTTGAGCTTACGCATCTGGTCGAATAAATCATACAGCAGCTGGCGGTCGGAATCGCTCAAATTGATGTTTAAATCCTTCAATTTATCATCAACGATTTTTTCAATATCTTCTTTTGTTGCCGGATGCTGGTTTGCAATTTCCTGCTTAATTTCCGTAAGAAGCTGGGTCACTTGATCATTGCTTAACCCTTCCTTTTTCGCCAGATCCGTTGCAACACTCAGTTCCTGGCTGGCCACTTCCGTCCGGTCTGAATTAAGTTTATCCCCGGATTTATCCGAATTGTCGTAAGCTTTATAAATACCGACAAGCGCTGAATGTCCGGTTACTTTGAGCGGGGAAGCCACTTCCACTTCCGCATTTTTAATTCCAGCAGTGAGCAGCGCATTTTTATACATATCTGCCGTTACTTCTGTAATATTTTCCGGTGTTACAATATTCACCTGGATACCGCCGGAATCCGTTCTTGTAATTTTTGCGGATGAATACATATTCGAATTGCGGTTGCCATCAGGGATGTAATGGACAAGATCATCGCCGGTTACGGTAATCTCTTCGACATTGTTTGCATCGTCCACGCCAAGTTCCTTTTCCACCTCTGCTTTTTGCGAGGCAGAAAGAGCCGCGCCTGTCGCAACGATCGGTTTCCCGTATTTTTCATCGATCACTGTACTGTTATCGCCGGACGCTTTTGCCACGCCGTTCATGGTGAACCCAAGCGCAATCATAGCGATGAACCAGATCCATCCCAATCTTTTTAGCATTCTTTTTTTCCTCCCTTTTTGAAATGTTGCGGGCTTGCCGCGCTGCCATTTCAAAAGCCTACAAACCTGCTCATCATGATGCATCATTTCTATTATACACGATTGCACCTTCCGTTTTCCCTAAAAATATGATGAGAAAACCAGGGCCTAGTGTGGGGAGGTGCGACAATTTTAACCATGTACGGAAAGTTTATTTAGAGCGTCCCTATGTTAAGATAGACGCAATTTTTCATGCCCCTCCTTCACTTAGAACGCATCTACTTTAAGATAGATGCAGATTTTCACGTGCTTCCTTAACATAGAACGTCCCTATGTTAAGATAGACACGATTTTTCATGCTCTTCCTTCACTTAAAACGCATCTACGTTAAGATAGACGCTGGTTTTCACGTGCTTCCTTTACTTAGAACGCATCTATGTTAAGATAGACATGATTTTTCTCCAGCTTCCTTAACATAGAGCGTCCCTATGTTAAGATAGACACAATTTTTCATGCCCCGCCTTCACTTAGAACGCATCTACTTTAAGATAGATGCAGACTTTCACGTGCTTCCTTAACATAGAACACCTCTACGTTAAAATATGCCCCGCCGTCCTCTTCCTTCACTTCAATGCCCATGCCGCAACAAAGGCGGCATGGGCAAATTAGTTTCGACTATATAAAGTAAACTTGGACCCCAGCACGTTTTTTTGCAGCTCGGCGGTCATTCGAACAATATCCGGATCCGGTCTAACGATGGATTTTGCCTGTTGATTGTGGATGGCATATACCGGTTTCGCCTCCGATTGTGCCTGCGTCATCTCCCACTTCTCTCCCTTTTTTTCCAAAGTGAGACTGATCACACCGAGATGACTCCCCCACTTGCCGGGCATTACTGCTGGCACGCCATTGATTGTCCCTTTCCGGATATCGACGCCGGGGACGCCGGCAAAAAATTCGCTTGGGAACACCCTATGCTGATGCCCAAACAGAATGGCATCGATCCCTTTTACCTCGCTTAATAAATATACGGCATCGCCTGTATAAAACGGTTGTTTCGCAGCCGGATCCACACCACAATGGGCAAGCGCGATGATCAGGTCGGCTCCTTCCGCCTTCATTCGCGGGACAAACCAGGCAGCCGTATGCAGGATGTCCTTTGCTTTGACTTTGCCGCCAAGGCTCGGTTTTTCCCATTCAATGACTGAAGGCGTAACAAATCCGATGACCCCGATTTTCAGATGATGATGGTGCCCGCTCCGGTCTTCCACTTTTTTATCCAGAATCACATAGGGTTTGAAAAAATTTTGGTCATCTGTATCATTTTTTTCGAAATTATAGTATATATTGGCATTTACAAACGGAAACTTTGCTCCATTGATCGTCTGTTTCAAAAAATCAAGTCCGTAATGAAAATCATGATTGCCCACGGTCGCTGCGTCGTAATTTAAATGATTCATCACGCGGATAAACGGATGAATTTCCCCTTTTTTTAACGGGCGCCGGGCAACATAAGCAGCCATTTCGTTCCCTTCAAGTAAGTCCCCATCATCAAACAGCATCGTATTTTTTGCCGTCTTCCTCTCCGCTGCAATGAGTGAAGCCGTAAGAGCAAGACCATAAGTCTCCGCCTCAGTGCGAGCGGCATAATCATAATTCAGCATATAGCCGTGCAAATCCGATGTCTCCAGCAAACGCAAGTCGACAGTGGCCCGTTTCGATTGAAACCAAAAAGCCGCATCCGCATGTTCCGTCCGGGGAAAAAGAGCGAGGGACAGTACCGCTACCCACAGTAGCATTTTTTTGTCCATCTTTATCCCTCCAAAAAATCAATACATGCTGCTGTGAATAGTTTGTGCCCTAGGGCGCTCATTATTTCAGTCCAACCGGTAACAATCCTTGGAAAGAGAGGCACAATTTTTCCCGACAAAAATCTGTACCGCTCCAAAATCAAAGCCGATCAAGGTAAGCATTTCTTCTGGCGACACATCAAGAAGGAGTTCAACTTATACGGATGAAGTTTTCACACCGAGTCCAAGCGCCAATTTGCATCATGACTCCAGTAGGCAACAGAGCTAGCATAATTTGATGGAAATGTAAAAAACTACCGACGTTCTTTACTCGCAAACAAAAAAGGCGCGCTGCCTCTATTCCGGCAGTGCACCTTTTTTAACTTCATCGCTCATCTTAAGATTCCGTTACATATTTGTGATCTTTGGAATCGTGCCCGCCACCGCTGATTTCGGCAAGGTACGCTTCTGCTTTTTCTTTATCATATTTTCCTTCCCATTTTGACACAATAATGGTTGCAAGCGTATTGCCAACGACATTGCAGGCTGTTCTTGCCATATCCAGAATACGGTCAATGCCAGCAATAAATGCTAAGCCTTCAAGCGGAATCCCGACCGTCCCCAGCGTCGCCAAAAGGACAACGAATGAAACTCCTGGAACACCGGCGATGCCTTTTGATGTAACCATCAGCACAAGCACCAGCGAAATTTGCGCACCGATGGACATGTGAATCCCGTACATTTGCGCAATAAACAGCGCCGCCAGCGACTGGTACAAGGTCGAGCCGTCCAGGTTGAATGAGTACCCGGTCGGAATCACCAGTGTAGTGATCGATTTCGGGCAACCGAATTTTTCCATTTTCTCCATGAGCCTTGGCAGCACCGCTTCCGAGCTTGCAGTGGAATAAGCAAGGATCAATTCGTCTTTCAGGATTTTGAAGAGATTGAAAATATTTACACGGAAAAGCCAGGCAATCAGGCCAAGCACGACAACCACAAAGAAAATAATCGTGCCGTAAACCGTGAAAACAAGTTTGCTTAGCGGAATCAATGACTTGAGGCCGAATTGTGTAACGGTTACACCAATCAGGCCGAATACACCAATTGGAGCCACTTTCATGACCAAATTAGTGACATAAAACATTGCTTCACTGACACCCTGGAAAAAGCGGAGCACCGGTTTTCCTTTTTCCCCGATGGCTGCCACCCCAATCCCGAACATGACAGAGAAGAAAATGATCGGAAGCATATTCCCTTGTGAAAGGGATTCAAACAAGTTCGTCGGCACGATACTTAAAATCGTATCGACTATGCCATTGTGTTGCGTCTCTTTTGTTGTTTCCACATAGCTGCTGATCGATGTTTTTGCCAATGAGCCCATATCCACCCCTGTCCCCGGATGAAACAAGTTTCCGGCCAGCAGTCCTACTACAATCGCGATGGTCGTGACAATTTCAAAATAAATCAATGCTTTCAGGCCAAGCTTTCCAACCTGTTTCATATCGCCTGCGCCGGCAACACCGACAATCAAGCTTGAAACGACAATCGGAATCACAATCATTTTAATCAAGCGCAAAAAGAAGTCGCCAAACGGCTGGAGAATATGGGCCACGGTGTCATTGCCGTGGAAAATGCCGCCAATCGCAATACCTAGTATCAGGCCGATAAAAATCTGCCAGGCTAAGCTCACTCTTTTCATGAAGTTTCCCTCCCAGATGCCAATATTTTTCAAAAAGCGCAGTACGCAAGCTGCATACCGGATTGTTTGTAAAACTCAAATCGCAAGTCCTGCCAGTTTCCGGCTTTACCCCGAAAACCAAATTTGTGAATTAAAAAAACCACGAAAGAGAGAAATTCCTTCGCAGCATTTTTGCTTAAAAGGCGTGTCCAAAAAACACACACAGTTCTCTCCAGACGCTTACGAGGTTAGCTGACGGATTAGGGAATAAAGAGTTTCCCTACCTTTCATTGAAAGGTTTCACCCCTGGTGCATAAAACACCTGTTGGTTCCCCCGTTTACATAAACATGTAATTGAGCGATGATATGAAGTTTTTAAAAAATAAAAAAACAACTCATCCTTCTTCAATGTTTTAGCGTCCTTTGTCATTATATAATATTTTACTCAACTTTCGCACCTAGAAAATCATAATAAATTCAGTGCTGGCTAATGTCTATTACGTCTCAGATACAGCACTTGACAGTAAAATTAATATATGAAAAAACACCTCTACTTTTGGTATAGTTGATTTATCGAAAATCACTACCAAATAGAAGAGGTGTCTCCTACTATGATAGCGAAAAACAGCCTGAATAATCAACTACCAAATGAAATAAAATCAACATTTAAAGAGTTGAATATGTTGAAACACTTGCGAATCGCCGGTATTACGAAGTCCTTTGGTTTTTCTTGTGCCTACATTTTTCAATTGATTTTTTGTATGATCTTTGAAAACAAAAACTGGTTCAGGATGTTGGAAAGTAAGAAAGCTACAGACATTCCAGCCAAAGATACCGTTTATCGGTTTCTCAACCAATCAACGTTCAACTGGCGTCGTTTCCTCCTTTCACTGGTTGCCTCAGTGATTGGAAAAGTTTCGAAATTGACACGTCATGACCGTCCGAAAGTATTGATTTTAGATGATTCATCTTATGACCGGAACCGAAGCAAACACGTTGAGCTTCTGGCTCGCTGCTTTGATCATGCATCTCAAAAAATGCGTTTTTACAAAGGATTCCGCATGTTGACATTAGGATGGTCTGATGGCGCAACATTCCTACCCGTTGACTTCTCATTATTGAGTTCGAAAAAGAGCCAGATCAACGGCATATCCGAAAATATCGATAAACGCAGCTCCGGTTATAAGCGCCGAAAAGAAGCATTACAAACGGCACCAGAACAGATTCCTGGCATGATTGCCCGGGCGATGAATTCTGGTATCGATGCTTCCTATGTTCTAATGGATTCGTGGTTCACCCAACAACCTCTCATCAAGGAGATTACAGAACAAGGTCTTGACGTAATTGGTATGGTCAAAAAATTAAAACAACGCTATTTTGTCGATGGTAAGCGTGTTAGCCTAGATGAATTGTATCGTCTAGCTAAACCGACTAGTGGAAAGAAAGGAATCTTGCGTTCCATCCATACAACGCAGGCCAATGGCGTGCCAATTAAAGTTGTCTTTGTTCGCAACCGCAACAAGAAAAGCGACTGGTTGGCGATTTTGAGTACAGACTGTACACTGAGTGACCAGGAAATCATCCGTATTTACGGGATGCGTTGGGATATTGAGGTTTTCTTCAAAACAACAAAGTCCCTATTAAAACTACAAAAGGAATTCCAGAGTCGTTCATATGACGCGCTTATCAGCCACACGACCATTGTGTTTGCAAGGTATATTGTCTTGTCATGGCAAAACCGTTGCAGTGTAGATGACAGAACATTAGGTGGCATGTTTTATGAATTATGTGATGAAATAGATGACCTTGATTGGGCTGTTGCATTGCAGCAGTTAGTCGAGATTCTTGAAGATACTCTGGATAAAAGTAATAAGAAAATTCAACAACTGATCAAAAGTCAACTACAACAATGGATTGCGGGTCTGCCGAATTATATCAAGGTATACCTACCTGTTTCAGTCTGCGAAAGTTGAGTATTTTAATATAATATAGCAAATAAATTTTTTATAGGGAGGGCTCGGACGCAATCGTGTTGCATATCCGGCAATTCGGTATTTGTAAAACTTTACTTGAAGCGGCGAATGAGTGAAAAAATGAGAAGACACTCTATCACCTAAATGTACACAGCTAAATGAACATCTAGAGAGTGTTCTTCTCATGGATTATGAAAGGAATCTTATTGACCGGAAATAGCATTCCACTCCTCAATTTGTTAAAATAAAACCAGTTGATACTTTGTGAAAAGGGGTACATTATGACACTTTTTTATTTTGTGCGCCATGGCCAGACAGAATGGAATGCCGACCGGAACAGATATTGCGGGAGAAGCGATATCGGTTTGTCGCAGACCGGCGTGCGGCAGGCGGAACTGGCGGCAGGGTTTTTAAAGGACATTCCGTTTAATGCTGTTTATGCATCCACATTGGGCCGGGCTACCCGTACGGCAGAAATTCTCGTTGAGGGGCGGAATTTGAAAATCCATCAAGATCCACGTCTTGTCGAAACGGACTTCGGTGCCTGGGAGGGAGAACGCCAGGAAGATTTTTCCGTTAAATATGCGGATAATTGGGAGGCCTGGCTAAAAGATCCGGGTGCGACACATGCAGGTTATACGGGGGAAACGGCCATTCAGGTCTATAACCGTGTCCGTGCCTGTATCGATGAGCTGGTGGAGAAACATCCGGAAGAAACTGTCCTTGTTGTTGCCCACAGCATGGCAATCCGCTTTTTCGTCGCCGGAACCCTTGAAGTCCCGTATAAAAATTACCGGATGATCCCACAAGACAATACTGGAATTACGATTTATAAAGAGACACCGGAAAACGCCGGATTTCTGGCCATTAATCTTAATACGCACTTATCTTCCATAAAAAATTGAGAGTTGCACCTATGCTGTAGAACCCTGCCCATGCCGGTTGAACAATGGAACCGCATGGGCAGAGGCTATATTGGGGCTGGGGCATTTTGAACGTAAGCTACAATGCTTTTTTATAATTGATTTCCTCTAAACCTGGGATAAGGTTGGTGGACATGAACGTCATGTAAAGGAAAACAGGGAATGTCGATTTTATAAAGGCATGGAACTGTCCTGCCTGCTTGAAGGGGTTACGAACCGTGGACTTGATAAAGAGACTGACCGCTTATCCGGACTTATCTTTGCCCGCATAAGCCGGTTCAACGTATAGAGAAGGTAGCATCCCCCATTTGCGACAGAGGCATCCTTCTATATATTGAGGCAAAGCCAGAATGGAATTCGTTCAGCAAACCTTTTGCGTGCCAGTATGGGACTAGCGTCGTTAACGGTGTTATGGAAGGGTGGGTAAATAGACCCGTCATTTTAATGAAAGCGTTTACAATTTAAAAAGGGGTTAAAACAGCATCGTTTTCATGCTAAACTGGAAGGGAGACTGTAAAAAAAGAGCCTGGAGACCATATTACTCTTACTTTGAATTTGGGAATAGTAAGTAAGAATTATGAGAAAATAGGGGGGTATTTTTTGCTGAAGCATCTATTTTCTTTGTGTCTCCGGCTCTTTGTCAACTTTTTGTACAGATGCTCATCAACAAAATAATTTCTATACACTTATATTATACACAATTATTTTGGAAGTCAACCATCTTTTTTGATTTTTTTTAAGGAGCAGTAGCAATGGCCGATCATGGGAATGAAAACATGGAAAACGTTAAAGAAATATTCGCAGCCCGATTGAAAAAAGTGCGGACAGCTCAAGGCTACAGCCAGCCTGAACTTGCGAAAAAAGTCGGGGTAAGCGACCGGAACATTTCGAACTACGAAACTGGATACAGTTTTCCTTCTATTAAGGTGCTATACCGAATTTCGCAAGTGTTGAAAGTTTCAATTGATTATCTTTTGGGCCTTACCAACCATGCCGGCCTGAAGACAAATGAAGCGGTCAGTAATCCGGAAAAGAAACTGCTTGAAACGTTGAGCCATGAGCCGGATTTATACCAAATGATGCTGAAAGATCCTGAGAAAATGGCAAACCGGATTTATCAGACTTGGAATTTGATCAGGGAACTGGACGACGAGGATGACAGAAATACATAATCGGGGGCTGCTGAATAAGGAAAGCCCTGGTCCCGGTTCCAGGAACTATAAAAACAAGAGTTACTTTACAAAAAGGGTTTGTCACTGGTATCTGCGCGTTCAGCGCCACTTTTCGGGTCTAAGGTTGATGGAAGGAACAAAGAAGGCGGCATCAACCAGATTTGCGGCTGAGCGAACCAGATACAAGGCTTTGTCTGGTTTGCTCAGCAAGTATTCATTAGGGAGCGACTTGATGATCCTAGGGATCGCAAATACAGCAAACGATTTCAATCCACGCCCCCATGTAGGGAGCGACGGGTGAAGGTTGACGATCTATACATATTGGAGGAGATTTCAATCCACGCCCCCATGTAGGGAGCGACCTGCAAACTATGGGGATGTTTCCGCGTATTTAAAGATTTCAATCCACGCCCCCATGTAGGGAGCGACTACAAGCGTGGACGGGGTGGAGCATGGAGGAATGATTTCAATCCACGCCCCCATGTAGGGAGCGACAAAGTGGGAAAGATTAAGGCTCCCTGCCATTGCAATTTCAATCCACGCCCCCATGTAGGGAGCGACTAATGCTGGATAGCTGTATCCAGGTCCTCCGGCAATTTCAATCCACGCCCCCATGTAGGGAGCGACGTGCACCATATTGAAGCACTCAAGGATGCACCGATTTCAATCCACGCCCCCATGTAGGGAGCGACCCAGTATTCAGTCAGTCCCGTGCATTCAAACAGATTTCAATCCACGCCCCCATGTAGGGAGCGACCCACTCATCCCATACTTTATCCCTGATCGTTTGGATTTCAATCCACGCCCCCATGTAGGGAGCGACAGCCCTGTAAATTGTCTGACGTTAACTGTTCCAATTTCAATCCACGCCCCCATGTAGGGAGCGACACCGCCCATTTGCCAACGTGCTTTCCGCTTGATATTTCAATCCACGCCCCCATGTAGGGAGCGACGTTGACGAGTGAAATTCATTTGTATTTGTCGGCGATTTCAATCCACGCCCCCATGTAGGGAGCGACAGCGGAATTTGGTCAAAAAGGCGAATGTACGTTTTTAAAACAACCAAATTTCGCCATTTCCTCTGATAAACAAAGGACTATTTTTCCACATTTAACCAATATATGTAAAATATTGGTTAGCATATTGGTGCGAACACACGGGAAAATCGTGTGCACTACACCTTCGCACTAAAAGATCAAGGGGTCTTCTAAATCCAAAGATGGTTTTGCCCCGATATGCATTACTTTATTTTTATAGTTGTTTCCCAACTGATAAAATCTCAGGCTATCTTCATCTGGGTCAATAATATTAGACAGTTCAATCTTCAAAGAGGCAAATTGTGTTGCATCAACGAAACACTCAAAAACGGAATTCTGGACACGCTGGCCATAGTTTTGACAAACTTTCGCTACTTTTCTTAACCTCTTCTGCCCTGCTCCGGTCAAAGTACTCACATCATAAGTAATGACAACAAGCAAAATTTTCCACCTACTTCCACAGAAAAGGAGGATACTCATCTAAATCTCCTCTTAAAAACCGGGCCAACAACAGAGCTTGTGCATGGGGAACCAGTCCCCATGAAATCTTTTCTCCAAGAAACGGATGAGTAATCTTTTCCTGTTTTTTATTTTGCCAGGCTTTTAGAAACTTTTTTCTTGCTTCATCTGTCATAATGACGGTTCCATTTTCCTTTTTTAAAAAATCATCTTTATTGATTACCTTGGTATTGATTAATGAAAGTACAAAACGGTCCGCATACACACCTCTTAATTCTTCCATTAAGTCCAGAGCAAGTGAAACCCTGCCCGGTCTGTCTTGGTGCATAAATCCAACATAGGCATCAAGACCTACTCCTTCCAGTGCGGAAGCTGTGTCATTTGCCAGTAATGTATAAGCAAAGGACAACATGGCGTTCACGTTATCCAAAGGCGGCCGGCGTGAACGGTGATGAAAGAAAAAATCATCTTTTTGCTGTAGAATCATTTGGTCAAATAATTTATTGTAATTGATGGCAGCCTGTCCTTCTAACCCCCTCAATGTTTCTAAACTATCGCATAGTCTGACCTGTTTGATAATGGCGGATAAAAACCGGGAAACATCCTTAAATTGCGTAACATCAATACGCAACGGATAATCTCTTGTCATTCTTTCAAGAATCCATTTTTGGTTGTATATCTTCCCGATAATAAAATTCCTGGCAATTTGAACCGAAGCGATTTCATCATCTGAGATACGGTATTGTTTTTTTCGCAAAACAACATTTCCCCTGCTTTTACCAATTACTCTGGCAAGAAAGCGGCCATTCATTGTAAAGAAAATGAGAGAAATATTCCTTTCGGCGCAATACCCCATTAAGGCAGGGCTGGCCCCTGTATAGCCAAAAGCAACGACCGATTCCAAATTGTGCAGTGGCAGTCGCCCCAATTGTTCCTTCTCTTTTAAAAGCACAATATTGTCTCCATCCAAGGATAAATAAACTTCCGGCTGCGTAATAAATAAAGTGTTCAGGAGTTTTTTCACTCATTTATCTTCCCTTCTATATAACTGGAAACAGCACGTTTACGAATGATATTCGGCAAACAAATATTCTGGAGGGAACATTGGTTGCAGAAGGGGCCGGTTTTTACTTTTGGCGTATAACGGCGTTGATAGTAATCTTGCATCTCAGCAGCAATCTTTCTAACTTTATTTTTTTCATCCAAGGTTATCGGAATTTCAATCCGGCGTTTGATTTCGTTATAAAAAATATAGCCCTTGTTAACCTCACATAGAAGCATTTCCTCAAGACACATCGCCTGCGCAACAAGCTGTAAAATATCCGAATCATTCTTTTTCGGTTTGCCGCGTTTGTATTCAACCGGATAAGGAATATATTTTCCTTCATTCCCATAAATTTCAACGCCATTCTTATCCTTCACAAATTCAACAACATCACATATTCCAGTCAATTTCAATTCATTTGATTTAATTGGCATTGCCCGGACAATTAATTTACTACCTCGCTTTTCACGGATAAAGGGGCTATCCGTTTTTTGATGGATATTTTGCCCCTCAACCGTTCTTACATTTTCTTCCCACGCTTGCTCTATATGAATCAATGCCCATTGCCGCTTGCAAAATTGAAAATGTTGAATACCCGACAACATTAAGTATTCATCTTCATCAAATGCCATCGATGACGTCAACCTTTAAACCGCTCAATTCATTTAAAGTAATTTCATAGTCCTCAAACGTTTTAGGATTATCCACAAGTGGTGTAACAGCTAATGACCGATGCACTTTCGCCGACGAATACTGGCCCAATTTGGACTGGTGTTCCCACCAATATACTTTTTTGACTTCCATGCTCCCTTCAGGACGTGCAGAAGAAGCATCATTTTCAAATAACGTGACCAAGGCCTGCTTAATTTTCTCGGCATCCTCATTTGAAAATCCTGTTTTTTCGGCCAACTGTGGATTGATACTTCCATAAAATACATAGACACCAAAGTCTACGCGGTGTTTCATTCCCATAGTGTCGGAACCCCGGTCTTTACCAGGCTCAGAGTTTACACTTTTGGTAATTTGCATGCTTGTAATATCAATTGGGGATACACTGGTAGCAGTATGGATTGAAACAGGGCCTCTTACCCCTACAGATACACCTTTATTGCCGGATCCTTTAAATGCAAATACTTGGCCGAAACTGCGGACATCAATCCACTCTTGGCATGCGATAGCAGCAAAAGTTTCACCTGATCCGTCTTTGGACTTAAAAATCTTATTCAATTCCGGATTCGCATCCGCCCGTTCTTTTAAACTGTTGTACGAATCATTTTTTCGATCGTTTGATTGCACAAAAATTGATTCGCCCATGTCTTGTAGACGGTTTCTGATTTTGCGTTTAATCGCAACATCAGAAATTTCCCCGTAACCATCATAATTTTGGCGCGGGCGGTTTCCGTTCAACGGATCTCCATTGGGATTAGCTTTTGTAACAGACAACACAACGGCAAAATCAATCTTATGATCTAAAGCTGGCATAATTAGTCCCCTCTCAATCTTTTATTCTTTAGTTTGTCCAACAGTACTGGTATCTTTCTTCTGATATAAATCATAGCGCTGGCTATAAAAGCCAAGCAAAAACTTACCCGATAAAGGCCTGTCATTAAAATCTTCATATTTAAGTTTAGAAGCGACTTCATCTATTAACATGGCGTAGTACGTCCCTTTTTTCCCCAGACGGACTTGATATGGCTGCAAACTGGCCTGAATCGTTCCCCAAGTTCGTGCAGGATGCTGTGAAAATGCATTCATATATCGGATGGCATTGGTAGCACGATTTTCGCCGGAATCCAAAGCATTTCGTTCGAGTACATCCGCAATTGCGAGCAACCTTCCGAATAAATAATCGCGGTTGGTATTTTCTTTATCAAGTGCCAAATTATATCCCTCCTCTTTATTAATAAGTGCACAAGCAATGCTTAATGTTTTTTCCCATTCCCATTTTTCCAAAGCGACCGGATTAGATGCACGCCGAAGGGCACTTCTGACAATATCTGTTGGGATTCTTCTCCCTTCCACAATACACGGAAGCATTCTTTCCATTAAGCCCTTTACAACTTTATCACTTGCATTTGGACCATACGCTGCGAACGCGATATCTTTCGTCGAAGGTGCACCGAAAAATGAAATCGGTTGGTTGTCCTCATTTTTTCGATAACGGTGGAGCCAGGCACAAGTTGTATGCCATTTTACTAAATTTTTAAAATAAATCTCTTTATTTAAATTTCGATAATAAAGGACAGCCATTCTTCCGGTTGTTGCCGAATCTAAAACCAAAATATTAATACTGGCTTCAGTCGAAAGATTGCTTTTATATCCATCCATTGCCTTAGAAAATTCACGTGCAAATTCCTGGTTTGTAAAAGCTATTTTTGGATTGCTCCCATTTGCAAAAGGATCAAGACTGGTAATGTCATATGAATCTTCGGTGACCGACGGCACTTCATTTCCGCCGTTTTCCCATACAAGAAATACTCTGTTATCGATTATTTTTCCCTGCTTGTTGATCAACCATTTCAGCGCATTATGAGCTTTTTGCGATGCTTTATAACTAATACTTGCCACTTGTTTGCTTTCAGTAAATCTTCCTCTGTACGTAAACCCTCTTGAGTCATTCGCAGATATCAGTTTGGCTTTATCTCCGGAATTTCTGATTTTATTAGCATGCCTCTCTGTGCTTGGCAAAAATTCACCCGTTACATAACAAAGATCCCGGTCACTTAAATGTTGATTGTAAAATTTTATAAATGATTCGTACATTTCCGGATCTTTCCATACTTTGGTCAGGATTTTTTCAGGCGAATAAACAGTAAACCTTACAAAAGTGCTCTCAACACTCCCTGTAACTGTTGAATATAATGGAGGCTTATCACCATACTTACTGTCCCATTTATCAATTAACTGCCCGTTGTTATCCAAAAACAAAATTCCCGCTTCTACAAGATCGTGGATTAACTGTTTCTTTTTTAAATATGCATAGATACTCTGCACTTTCGCATTACTAAACGGAGAATTTGCCCACTCACCTAATTGTTGAATATAATAAGAGAAAGGCTCTTCTATTTTTCCTCCATAAGCCACAAAGTCGCCGGCTACATAAATCAATTTATCATGCAATGGGTAAGGAGCTATTTTTTTACCGGCACGGCTGGATGATTCTTCTGTGCACGGGATTAATGTAACCGCATCCTTTTTATCATTAATTACCTCCGCATAATAAAAATTTCCATCCTCCGTTACCTGCACTTCTAAATGTGCAGTTTGTGTGGTATGTGAAACCGGAAGAAGCGTGTACTCCTGATCATTTCTTTTCTTTTCAATTTTCCCGACCTGCTCTTCATTCGCTTGATAAGTCTCATATAAGTTTAGTAACCAGCTCACTCACAATTCCCCTCCCCTCTCTAGTTCTTTTAAAAGCACATCGGCAGACTCCACATTATCCTTGGTAAAGGCTTTCATTTCCATTTCTGCAACTCTTCTCACCAGTTTACACTCGTCCGGCCGGATAAAATGAATCACGCCGTTTTTCATAACAGGGTTCCACAATCTGACTTCCATTTCATTACGGCCGGTTTCATCTGGATAATTTATGCCGTGAACCATTGTTCCAAAATACACTTCTTCTGTTTGGTCATAGTAACCCTCACCTTCCTCGAATACACAGGGTTCCACATAACCCTGGCACTCCCGGGCGCCAAGGAAAATGTCTCTTCTTCCGCCAGCTTTCAAGGATCGTTTCAGAATATTATGATGCTTATGTTCGTTACGATCAAATGCCAAATCCGGCCTGTGTGGGTTAAAGATGAAATGAGCCCTCACTTTGTAACGCACATCACGCAAATATGTGTAATTTGCCAGTGTATTGCCGCCGTTGTATTCAATCGGCCTGACACCCTTAGACTCCATCTTGATAGGATTCATCACACGCAAATCATCAATTATCATTAGAATAGTAGGTTTCCAGTAGATCGATTCGACTATCCCCTTTAGCGCTTGGTAGGTCGGTATTTGGTAGGATAATTTTTCACCTCCCATTTTTGTCAACGGATCAGTAAACAAAGCATATTTGCCATATACCTCAAATTCAATAGAATTCCTCATTTTTCCCCTCCTCTCATTTTTTGGCTGTTTTGATAAATTCAGTATACAATGTGCCTTTTTTTAAGTCAATAATTAATTATATATTATATGAAAAAATTTTTCTTTCCCTTTTTGTGTTATGATAATATAGTCGCTGGTAAAGCGCGGATTGAAATATATATTATATGATTTAAAAACCTATCTGTTATGATAGGTTTTTAAATTGACAAAAAATCCAATTCGCTGTCATTCTCCACATTCAAACCGAATTCATGATCATATGCACCTTCTTTGAGAGCCAATATTTTACCGTCAAACAAACTTATGATTCCGCCATTTCTTTCAAGCTTTCCAAGTTCCTGGCTGTAAAGGTTAATAGTGTACTGTTGTGCCTTTTTCATGAGTTTGCTGAGATCTTCAATGGTTGCGTTGCTGCTTAATTCGGCTATTACGTCATTTCCTTTCCCAAATGGAACAATAACGGAAGTTGTCTTATCATCTATCACACGAAATTTTTCTGCAGCTGTATAAAAACTGCTGCTTAAGAACAAGGGATACTTCTTTTTCGTATTACTGCAATAAGCCCTCACATAACTATAGTTGTTGGGATCAGTTGTTAACATTTCCACCATATTCTTCTGAAGAGACGGAACATTGTAATCTAAATTTGCATCAAACGCTGTATAAAACTCTTTAAAATATTTTTCCATTGCTTGGATAGACAGAACATTTCCATTATAGATAGATGGTGTATTTTTTAAATCGATAAAAATTCGCTTTGAAGTCTCTTTTCCCTTTTTTATTTCCGGAAGCCTGCTTAAATTTTCTTCTTCATGGTTGATCACATATACAAAACCGGTCTCTTTCTCTCCATGCCGATTGCAACGTCCTGCCGCCTGTGCAATTGAATCCAGACCGGCTAAGGAACGGATGACACACTCGAAGCTCACATCAACACCCGCCTCAATTAATTGGGTGCTTACACATATTACTTTTTTACCGGCATCCAGACAGTGCCTTACCTCTTCTAAAATTTGATTACGGTGGGCTGCACACATAGACGTACTTAAATGGAAAATGTTGATATTATTATCGTTTGAATTTAAATGTTCATATAATTTTTTTACAACACCCTTGGTATTCAATATAACCAGAACACTGGAAACCTCCGTCATTCTTTTCTCAATAAAGTTTGCAAGCTTTTCGGTGTTAAAGGTTTCATCAGTTGCCCTGTCAACAATTTCAACTCTTTTAAAGGCGTCTATTACGTTATCCAGACCACGGATAATCTCCGGATTTGGGCTGACCTGTAATTGATGTTCAACATAATTTAATGCCGGCTGGGTTGCCGTACAAAGCAGAATGCTGGAATGGCAATATGTTTTTAAAAAATTTAGTGCTTCATTGAATAAGGAAATGCAAGGCACCGGAACTTTTTGCACTTCATCAAAGATTAGCACCGCTTCACTCATATTGTGAAGGCGTCTAATATTTCTACTTCCCTTCGCATAAAATACATTTAAAAATTGCACCATCGTGGTAAAAATGATCGGAACATCCCAATTATCCTTTGCAAGTTTCAGTCTTTGCTGCACACTCATTATTCCGTCCTGTTGTTCATCATTCTCATCAGCATCTTCGACGACATTTGAATGATGCTCAAGAATATTTACATCGTCTTGCAAAACTTTCCGCACTTCCTCAGCATTTTGTTCGATAATTGTTGTAAAAGGCACGATATAAATGATACGCTTTTTGTTATAAAGTTGGGCATGTTTTAATGCGTATCGCAGGCTGGCAAAAGTTTTTCCTCCTCCTGTCGGGATCGAAAGCGTATAAATACCAGACGGTTTCTCGGCAAAGGCATCGCATTGCTCGGACATTTCGGATCTTAATCGATTGATACGGGCATTAGCGCTCGAGTTTTCCTTATAACTGTCTAAAGTAAGTAACAGTTTTTCATAGTATTGATTAAACAACTTTGAAACCGAAAATTGTTCTTTTTCTGGTTTATTTTCCTCAAACAATCTCGTATTCGTCCGGTCAGCATCAATTAATGCACTGAAAATATACTTCGTTAAAAACATCATCTTATGTGTGAGCGTTTTCGATGCGTCTTTCATAATAAAGTTCTTCAATTCAATTTCAGCCTGATTTACATAACTGGAAAAGCGTGTTGGGCTCATGACTTTTTCAAAGAAATTTTCTTTTGCCGTTTCAAATTCGTCAATTTCCTTACTATCAACTCTGTTTAAATACTTTAGGTCCATTTCCGGGCTGATAAAATCCTGCAAATAAGAATGGTGAGAAATGATTGCATTACCCACAATTTCAGCTAATAATGCTTTATGAGGGCTGGCTTTTCCTGAATGGAACATTTTGAATAAAAGCTTTCCTCCGGCGGTAGAATGGTCTACGCTTCCTCTTTTTGGCGGATGATCAGGGTTGTTTACCGCTTCCAAAACATAATTGCGGAATGCACTTGTATATTTCCCCAGATCGTGAAGCAGAGCAGCAAGCCCGGTTATGTGCTTCACACCAATCTTTTCTCCATAAGTTTCAGCTAATTCCTTTGCTGCCAATAAGTGTTCTTCAACTGTCTGTACCTTCTTGTCGCTTTCCCGAATATGCGCAATGTACTCCATGATTTTCCTCCTTTCATCCTCCATTATATAACAATAATCGGAATTACTTTTTGAATAAAAATAAAAATTTCCATTTATTAACCGCCCCTCCCATCCCAAAAACCCCCCGCAGCCAAATAACCGCGGGGGGTTTTCTTACATATCGGTCGCCACCAGGCTGGGAAAGCTCCAACCAGGTATGCGCAAATTCTCTTTTATACACCCAGCCATCTCCCGGGGAAGGGAAAGCCTCGCAATCGGGAGGCCTGAAGCATCCTTGCTGAAAGCTGCGAAAACTTTGTTTAGGGCGTCAGCAAAGGCTTCCCGTAATCGGGAAACCTGAAGCATCCTTGCTATCCTTGCTGAAAGTCCCGAAGTTTCAATTCTCGGCCAGCTGCTTTTAATTTTCAAAAATGCCGATCTTTGAATGTTCAAAGCCTCCTTACATACCGGTCCCCACCAGGCCGTAAATGCAAACGCATCAGCATTTTCTTTACATGCCTAGCAGTTCTTTAATTTCCTCTTCATTCAGGCTGTTCAGCATGGTTTCGCCCGGCTGGATGACTTGTTCGATCAGTTCTTTCTTTTTCTGCTGGAGTTCGTATATTTTTTCCTCGATGGTGCCGCGGGCGATCAGGCGGATGACCTGGACAACGTTTTTCTGGCCGATGCGGTGGGCGCGGCCGGCTGCCTGTTCTTCAACAGCCGGGTTCCACCACAAATCATACAGCACAACAGTATCGGCGCCGGTCAGGTTTAAGCCGGTACCACCGGCCTTGAGCGAAATCAAAAAGACATTTTTCTCGCCGCTGTTAAACCGGTCTGCCATTTCGACCCGCTCCCGTGACGGCGTCTGGCCATCAAGATAAAAAGAATCGATGCCCTCGTCAGAAAGCCGCGTCCGGATCATCTGGAGCATGCTGGAAAACTGCGAAAAAATCAGCAGCCGCTTCCCGTTTTCAATCGCCGTATGCGCCAATTCAACGAGCTGCTCAAGTTTCCCGGAGTCGCCCCGGTAATTTTCCACAAACAGCGACGGATGGCAGCACAATTGGCGCAGACGGGTAAGCCCCGCCAGAATCTTAATCCGGTTCCGGTTAAAATCCCCTTCAGCCAGCGTTTGGGCTGTTTCATGCCGGATTCTGTCCAAATACGCCAGATAAAGCTCTTTTTGCGGTTTCGTCAGCTCGGACAAATGATTGGTTTCAATTTTATCCGGCAGCTCCTTCAATACATCTTTTTTGACGCGCCGCAGAATAAACGGCCGCACCATCCGCGAAATTTTTTCCTGCTCCATTTTCCGGAATTCAGGCAGCGGCGGGAAAAAGCCCGGGAGAACCGCCTGAAAAATCGACCATAGCTCATCAATGGAATTTTCAATTGGCGTGCCGCTCAACGCAAATCTTCTCCCCGCCTGCACATTCCGGACGGCGGCGGCTGTTTTTGTCGCATAGTTTTTAATCGCCTGGGCCTCATCCAAAATCAAAGTATCGAATTCAATCTTTTCGTACTCCTCGATATCCTGGCGCAGCGTCGGGTACGAGGTGATCAACACATCCGGCAGCTCGCCCGCTTCAAAAAAGGCTTTCCGCTCGGAAGGCGTGCCGGCAATAACCATCGACGACAGCCCCGGTGCAAATTTTTCAATCTCGCTTTTCCAATTGTAAATAAGGGATGCCGGCGCCACAACCAAAAACGGCTTGATATCCGGATTCGCTTCTTTTTCTGATAACATGTAAGAGATGCTCTGCAATGTTTTCCCGAGCCCCATGTCATCAGCCAGAATCCCGCCAAGACGGTAAAAGGCGAGCGACTTGAACCATTGAAACCCGGTCACCTGATAATCACGCATCTTTGCCTCAAGCCCTTTTGGCAGTTCGAAATCCGTATCTTCCGGATTTTTCAGCTGCTGGACGAGCTTCCGGAACGCTTTGCCGAATTTAACAGCATATTTATCACGCGTCTTCATCAGCTCTTCCACCTGGAGCCCGCGGTAAAGCGGAACTTTCAGGCGGTTGTCTTCAAGCTCTTTCTTCGGGACATGCAGTTCTTCGAGAAGCTGCCCGATATGTTCGAATGCATCGCTTTCAAGGGAGACAAAAGCCCCGTCCGGTAGCCGGTAATACCGTTTTTTCTCGATTACGGACCGGAGCACATTGCGGATTTCTTCTTCATCAATCCCATCCATGTCAAAATTGACTTCCAGAAAATTTCCGCTCGTATCCATATCCACCGATGTAACCGGCGTGTAGCGGCTCGTCTGGAAATACGATTTGATGCCGCCTGCAATATACACTTCCACTTCTTCTTCAAGCTGCGGTAGAATCGTAAAAATAAATTCGTACAGCGCTTCTTCATCGTCTTCCAAATACAGCTGTTTGCCGTTATATTTGAGCGGCGACTGCTCGATCATCATCATGATTTTCTGCTCTTTTTCCACATCGCGTAGCAAAATCTTATCATCATCCGGCGTTTCTTCGTCCGTAAACGGATCAATGACACGGGATCCGTAATGATGTTCAATCCGCAGCGTAATCTTTTCGTCTTCGTTGTCCATAAAAATTTTCGTTTGCAGTTTTGGCTGGACGATTTTCCCTTTGATTTCATTTGCGAGCCTTACTTTGCCGATCCGCTTTAGGCCCGGCAGCACATTGGAAAGGAACGGGCTCATCTGCTCTTGCTGGACCTCTACTTCATCGCCACTTTTCTTGTAAAAATCTTCAAGTGCCGCTAAAAGGGTAAGCTGGTCCGGGGACAGCTCATAAAATCCCCCTTTGTAAAATGCAAGCCCGTATTGTTCAAATAAAAGCAAATCCTTTAAGCTCTTCAGCTGCAGTAAAAAGCCCGGACCGTCTTGCCTATTGCCGTCAAGCCGGAAAGAAAGCGGTAGTTCTTCTTCCTGATGCAAGACAATCGAATCTGCCGCGTAACGTTCAT
Source organism: Weizmannia sp. WK01 (assembly GCF_025905465.1). Lineage (NCBI taxonomy): Bacteria > Bacillati > Bacillota > Bacilli > Caryophanales > Bacillaceae > Heyndrickxia > Weizmannia sp. WK01. Next base: position 2,996,883 of record NZ_CP109616.1, read on the forward strand.
ATTTGAATTTGCATTTGCGGTTTGCCAGTTTCTTTATAAGTGGCCTTGCGATAAACGGCGGAATGACCAGTTCCCGCTCCAATGCAAATCTGTACCAACGATCCATGGAAGCCTCGTACAATTGCTGGGTGGACAGCATATAAAGCAGCATCTCCACAATTTCCTTATCTTCTTCTTCGAACGCATGTTCATCCGGATCATAAATGAAGTTTTTTGTAAATGCATGCGGGTTCCCGCGGCTGACATTGCCGAGGAAATCTTTTATGTCGCGGACCACATATGTCCGGCCGGGCCCGATTTTAATTTCAATGGTTAAAAAGTGGTCAGAGCCAAAGCCGGAAACGTTCGTAGCTTTTAAAAAATATTCAAGACGGAGTGGCTTTCTCGCGGCATTGTGTTTTGTTTCCATCATGCTTTGTTGAAGGCCGGAAAAAATATTCATCAATTGTAAAGTTTTCATATGCTGGTGCGTCTCCGAAACATCGCCAATATTCGGTTCTGCCGCCTCTTCCTCCCCATTTGCAATCGCAAGCATGGCCGCTACTTCATGCTTGCACTCGCCGTATTGTTCATGTGCCGGGCATGTACATACGTTTGAAAATTCCCCGAATTCTTCGTCATAGTAAATAGTGACGTAATAGGTTTTGGACCCTTTTACGATTGCCGTCCAGGTGGAGTCTTTATTAAAAATCAATTTTTTGACCCGGCCCTGCATATAATAACTCATTCCCCGATGGAAAATAGCAGGGGAATACATCATCTCGACATCTTCTTCGAAAAGCAAATAATCAACCAATTCAGATCATCCTGTTCGTATTTTCTCCTAGGTCTATTATACAATATATAGGTGCACAAATACATTTTTCGTCCGAGTTGAATCGTTTGTAGATCGAGTTGAAGTATTTTAATATAAAAAAGATACGACATCAATAAGGAGGAGTCCCCATGGTAAAAACATTATCGCCGCGGGAAGCGCAATATGATATCGATCCAGTCTATTTGGAAAGATGGTCACCGCGTTCTTTTTTGGAAAAAGAAGTACCGGAAGAGGTGCTTTTGAGCCTGTTTGAAGCAGCACGCTGGGCGCCGTCCGCTTATAACCATCAGCCTTGGCGCTTTATTCTTGCACGTACAAAGGAAGACAGGGAAAAAGTTCTGTCGTTTCTCGGGGAATACAACCGGATGTGGTGCAAGAACGTCCCCGTTTTTGCGCTTATTCTCTCGAAAACAGAAAATGAAACCGGCCCGATCCGTTCGCATGCTTTTGATGCAGGGGCCGCGTGGGGATACCTCTCCCTTGAAGCCGTCAGAAAAGGGCTCGCTACGCATCCGATGACAGGCTTTGATTTTGAAAAAGCACGTGAAGTATTGAACATCCCGGCTGATTATGCAATTGATGCCCTTATTGCCATCGGATACCAGGGTGAAAAAGAGGCGCTGCCTCCTTCCCTGCAGGAAAGAGAGACGCCTTCTGCACGCAGGCCTGTGAAAGAATCGGTTTTCGAAGGAAGTTTTGGAAATCCGGTAAAATAAGGAACCGGAGCATGATCAAAACGGCAACGGACCTTGGGTAAGCGGTTTGCGAATGGAAAGGGAAGGAAACGAATCAAAGCGGTAAGCTTGGCTTGCCGCTTTTTTAATGTTTTGTTCACAAATGTGAAATATATCACAAATTCTTGACAACTGTCCGGAATCCATTGTAATTCCGTTGCAAACGCTGTATTCTAAAAATGTAAGATATGTGAAGAAATTCACATGTTATCATCATTTATCCTAAGGGAGATGTTAAAAATGAAATGGTATCATGATTCCAAAGTCAGCATTATCTGGGCAATCATCCGTATTTGGCTCGGCATTCAATGGCTTGAAGCAGGTTTGCATAAATTGACGGGAGGGTTTGATGCTGCTGGATTTTTAAAGGGGGCACTGGCAAAAACGGCTGGCGAAAATGCCGAAGTTCAAGGCTGGTACGCAGCGTTCCTCACCCATTTTGCCATACCGAATGTCCATGTTTTTAATGTGCTGATCCCTTATGGGGAAGTACTGGTTGGCCTCGGCCTGATCGTCGGGCTGGCAACCATCCCGGCTTTAATTGCAGGCGCGTTTATGAACCTGAACTTTATGCTTGCCGGCACAACGAGCACCAACCCGGTCCTTTACACCGTCGCCATCATTCTGCTGTTTACAGGCAGTGCATCTTACTACTGGGGACTTGACCGTATCGCCATCCCGGCAATAAAAAATTATTTCCAAAACCGGGCCCATAAACCACGTCCTGCCCATTAACCGGTTCATATTAAAGCAAACCTTTTGCGGGTTTGCTTTTTCATTTTGGCTTTAAACTGTTTAATTCCGCATGCAAGGGGAAAAGTACAAACATACGAAAAAAGAAGGGATGTGGTGGATCATGAAAAAATCGATGGCCATGACAGCAGTCGCTTTAGGTGCTGCCTACTTGTTGCGGAATAAAAGATCACGCAGCAAACTGATGAACCAACTGTCAAATTTTGCAGGCGCGAAAAAATAAAAAATCCCGGCCTCCCAAAAACGGGAGCCGGGGTTTTTTATGCAGCCGGTTCACATTCCTGACCGGGACTTTTATACTCGTGTCTCCACCGGTCTAAAACATACAACGTTTACATCTGCCAAAGGCGGTTAAAATTTCCAAAACCAGGTGAAATTCTCGCCTCCCGCCGGCTTAAAATATCCCGCGTTTACATCTACAAAGCTGGTTCGAGTTTCCAAACAAATAATTTTATGATCATTTCACCGCGGTAAAATTTCCGGACCGTGTTTTTTATACTCATGTCTCCACAGGTCTAAAACATCTGGCGCTTTCAACTGGAAAAGACAGGTAAAATTTCTAATCAAATTATTTTGATGGCCATTTTACCCGGGTGAATTCTCGTCTCCAGCCGGCGCATACATTTGTCAAAATCGATTACAATTTCCAAACAAATATTTTTATGATTATTTCACCGCGGCCCCGGCTTAAATAACCGGCGTTTACATTTGGCGAAAACGGTTAAAATTTCTAAACAAATATTTTTCCGCCCGAAACTTCCGGGCCAGCCGGCTTCAAATTTCTAAGCAGCGGGGTTGTCTTGATAGATTTTTCTAGCCCATCTATTTGTTTCGTCAAGCTTATCAATCCAAACCGGCACGCGTCCAAACCAGGCCATTATTTACATTTTTTTCAAAAGCGGTGTTTGTTTCAAAGCGGACAAGTCTTTTGCCCCGATTCCGAACATTGCAATCTTCAGCTCAAGCTCTGTTTGTTCATAAGTAGAAAGCAGTGCATCCACTGAATGGACGGCATCATGCAACAGCTTTCTTCCAAATCCCGCCAAGTCAGCTCCGAGGGCGATAGCTTTGGCGGCATCCACTCCGTTTTTCAAGCCGCCGCTTGCGACCAAAGTACCTTGAAGGCCAAGGTTGCGGGCTTGGGTGATGCACGCCGCCGTCGGGTTTCCCCAGCCGGAAAATGCCTCTGCTGCCGCTTTTTTCAACGGATCGGACGTTAAATATTTTTCCACCTGGCTCCATGATGTCCCGCCTGAGCCGGCAACATCGACAAAAGAAACGCCAACGGAATAAAGCTTTTCGGCGAGGCGGCCGTTGATGCCCCACCCGACTTCCTTGCAGCCGACCGGCACTTCTAGGCGGCTGCAAAGGTCTTCAATTTTCACAAGCAGATCTTTAAAATTCGTATTGCCGCCTTTTTGAAAGACTTCCTGTAAGGAGTTGAAATGCAGGATTAAAGCATCCGCCCCGGTCAGTTCCACGATCCGGCGGCACTCGTCAATTCCGTAGCCATAATTCAACTGGACGGCACCGAGGTTGGCCAAAACCGGAATATGCGGCGCGACATCCCGCACTTGAAACGTATACGCCTGTTCCGGGCTTTCTAACGCAGCCCGTGTTGACCCTAACGCAAACGCCCAGCCTCTTTTCTCCGCCGCCTGCGCCAGGTTCCGGTTAATGGTGCGGGCCTGAGCAGTGCCACCGGTCATGGAGCTGATCAAAAACGGGGCTTTCAACGGCTTACCGAGAAAAGTCGTTTCCGTCGAGATTTCTTCAAAATCTAGTTCAGGCAGCGCCTGATGCTCAAAACGATATTTTTCAAAGCCGGTTGTGGTGTCTTTCCCGGCAACATTTTCCTCAAGCACAACGCGGATATGTTCCGCTTTCCGCTTTGATATAGATGATTCTTCCATTTTTCACTTCACCTTTCGTATGAGAGCCATATCTTCCTGTATCGGTTTACATTCCTTATAGAAGCCGCTTCTGCTGCTTACCCAGCATTTTCATTAAGCTTTTTATGACCTCATCGCCTCTGCGAATTTTTTTGTAATCAGCTGCGGCCTTGTAATGGCTGAACCCACCACAACTGCAAACGCCCCGAATTCGAGCGCTTTTTTCGCTTCAGCCGGCGTATCAATATGCCCTTCTGCAAAAACGGGAATCGTTAAAGCGTCCACAAGCTTCTTGAGCAACGCAAAATCGGGCTCTCCCTGTTTCGGAGAATAGGAGGTGTAGCCGGAAAGCGTCGTGGAAACGCAATCCGCACCGAGCCTTGCTGCCTGCAATCCTTCTTCCTCTGTGGAAATATCGGCCATCACCGGGAGACCGGCTTCATGGATATATCCGATTAAACCGGAAAGCGTTTCGCCGCCCGGGCGTTTCCGGCCGGTCGCGTCAAGCGCGATCATATCCGGTTTTACGGCAAGCAGTTCGTCAATTTCTTTTTTTGTTGGAGTAATATACACTTCCGAACCTTCATAATCCCTTTTGACAATGCCGATAACAGGCAGCCCTGTTTCCGCTTTGATGGCCCGGATATCTTCAGCGCTGTTTGCCCGAATGCCGGCCGCTCCGCCTTCTTTTGCTGCAAGCGCCATTTTCGACATGATGAACGGACTGTGCAAAGGTTCATCCTCCAGCGCCTGGCATGACACAATCAGCTTTCCTTTTACCATATCAAACATTCCAAATCCTCCAATATCCGTTTAGTCCTCGTCTTTGATGTCCGGATCTTCCGGAAGCGGTTCATTCAGCCATTCTTCCACAAGTTGCCTGTATTTTTCGAGCTGTTGCAAATAGATATCAAACTGATCCCGGTTAATCAAATACTGTTCTCCATCATGCACGGCGCGTATGCGTCTTTGCAAGATCAATTTTTCAATCACCGGTTCCGGAAAAGACAGATATTCCGCTGTTTCCTGAATGGTTAAATACATTGCAGGCACCCCGATTCATCTTTTTTTGAAATACGGAAAATACAACGAGGCTTTCAATCCTGGATCATGTTCACTATACAAAATGACGCCGGGTTAACAATAGAAGCGGCCAGATTACGCCATTTTATACCAGCCCGTGTGCGGAAAAAGCGGTACAAAGGTCAGTCCTGAAAGGCTCCCGGATGCCGCAATCGTTCCGGCACAGGCTTCTAAGATGATTATATCATGCATGGAGTTGATGTTCTTCCATCCAATACACTTCCCGGATATTGATTTGCTTGCGGAGTTTGCGGGCCGTCTCCCTTGAAATTTTCCCCCGTTCAAACAGCGCCTGTACAGCGTTTCGTTCGGCCTGAAAAGCCTTTTCCTGCAGCTCCCTTTCCATCTGGGTATACTTCAGAGATGCCTCCATATTTTTCGGCCTGCTCAAAATTCTGATAAACTTCCGGTATTCGCTAATGACTAGAAACGAAATTTCCCTGTTTTCCTCTGTCATCCCAGATTTAATGGCCCGGATCGCCGCTTCCGCCATTTCAATTTTAATTTGTCTGATTTTCGCATAGCGGTTAATCCGCTGTTTGCGGCGTTTTTCCTTATTCGGGTAAAAGAGGAAAAGAAACCTGGGGGCGCCTTTCCGGAAAAGGGTCCATAAATTCAAAAACCTGAACTTCATTTTATCGGTAACGGCAATTTCCATCCGGTGAATATATTCAAGGAACAAAAAAGCCATCTCTTGGTCAATGCGTTTTGATTTCATCAAAGCATTAATATATTCTGTTTCCGCCTCCAGTGCCTTCATCCTGGTCTCCGTTTCAATCCGTTTGAATTCAAGTGAATCTATTTCACTTTCTTCCGCTTTCAATTGATGCAGCATATTTTGATAGTTGTCAATCACAGCCGCTGCCGCTTCCCGGTTCTCGTCATTCACTTCCTCACGCACAGACTGGATTGCCGCTTCCCCGATAAAGATTGAAGCATTTTTTTCCGCTTTCCGTTCTGAACGGTCCGCCTCATTTCCTTCCCGCCTCGCCAAAAGCGGCAGGAACACACTTGCGATCACAAGCGTCAGCAGGATGACACCGGCCGCAATAAAAATCAGCAAAGAACGTTCTGGAAAAGGCGCTCCGCTTGCAATGGTGTACGGAATAGAGAATGCGCCGGCCAGCGTGACCGCCCCCCGGACGCCAGATATCGTTGTAATCGCCGTATGCTTTAGGGAAGGCTTTGCAAGGCGCTGTTTTTTTGATTTCCATCCGGCCCACCACACGGCGTACACCCAGAGAAACCGGAGCAGCAAAAGGGCGGCCGTGACCACAATGATATACAAAATCACCGTGCCGTTATTAAAAGCCGAGCTTGTCCAAATTTCGCCGAGTACAGCCGGCATTTGCTGGCCCAAAAGGACGAAGACAAGGCCGTTTAAAATATAGGCTAAAACCGTCCACGTGCTGCGCGAAACGATCTGGTAGGAAAAATTCGGCGACTGTTCCCGTTCACGCTCAACAGCATGGACCATTCCGCCGGCGACAACCGCCAAAATGCCGGATAAATGAAAATGTTCCGCAGTAAGGTAAATGAAAAACGGAGTTAAAATTTGGATGAGCATATGGACCGTGACATCTTCCATCCCGAGGCGGCGAATCAGCACCCTGAAGCGGATAATGAAAAATGCCAGCAATGCCCCGCCTAAAAAGCCGCCGATCGAGATGAGCAAAAAACTGCCACTGGCTTCAGCAAGCGAAAACGACCCGGTGACCGCTGCCGCAATCGCAAATTTAAATGCAACAAGGCTGGATGCATCATTTAACAGCCCTTCTCCCTGCAGCAGGTTCATGATCACGCGCGAAATTTTTACCCGCTCGGAGATGGCGCTGACCGCTACAACATCGGTCGGGGATAGAATGGCGGCCAGGGCAAATGCGGCCGCAAGCGGGAGTGAGGGAATCATCAGATGGGTAATATACCCGACCGCAAACACCGTCACAAAAACAAGCCCGAGCGCAAGCAGCAAAATCGGATTTCGCAGTCTCCACATCGCTTCGCGGGATACATTTCTTCCATCATGAAACAACAGTGGCGCAATAAATAACACGAAAAACAATTCCGGTTGAAGCGGAACATGCGCCCCGACCGGCACGGCTGCGAACGCAAGCCCGAGTGCAATTTGAATAAGCGGCACCGGAATAAATGGGATAAAATGATTTAAAATGTCGGAGATGCCAACAAGTAAAAGTAAGATCAATAAAATCAGAAACATGTTCATATGGAATAATTTCCCCTTATTCTCTTTGTCTTATGTCTAATAAATCCACTAATACAACTATACCCAAATATCCGTAAAAAGCGTGTAAAAAAACGAGCTGTACCGAAATTTTTTGGCGAAGATGGCAATATCTTGATGATTTTATGTTAACGCGGACCGGCCGTTGCTTCAATCTTTTGCCCTGCTGAAGCAGAAAATGGACGAAACAATGGGTGAACCTGTTTTCGCAACGGAAGTCAGCACCAGTACAAGCGATTTGGCCGGACCTGTTAAAAAATGTCAGAAATTAAAAAAAGACCGGTCAGAAATACCGGTCTTTTTTCGCTTTCCAATTAACTTTATATCCAAAATATCTTTCACTGCATTAACCGTTTTTCTGTGCAACAGGCCGTTTCCACATCCCGAGAATCAGGCCGGAAACAATGGCACCAATAATAATGGAGACAAGGAACAAGATTGCATGGTTGGCAAGGAATACAACGAAAATCCCGCCGTGCGGAGCCGGTATGTTAATATGCCAGAATTGCGTCAGCCCGCCGGCTATCGCCGAACCAACAATGCTTGAACCAAGGACACGGAGCGGATCGGATGCCGCAAACGGGATCGCCCCTTCTGTAATAAAGGACAGCCCGAGCACATAGTTTGTAATGCCTGCTTCTTTTTCCTGATCCGTAAATTTATTTCTGAAGAACGTGGTGGCAAGCGCAATCGCAAGCGGTGGAACCATCCCACCGGCCATTACAGCAGCCATCATCAGGCCGTTCGTGTTGCCGCTCGAAGTAAATACCCCGATCGCAAACGTGTAAGCCGCTTTGTTGAACGGGCCGCCCATATCGATGGCCATCATGCCGCCCAGAACGATACCAAGCAGGACAGCATTGCCCGTGCCAAGGTTATTCAAACCACCGATTAGACCGGTGTTGATCCATTTGAAAATCGGGTCAAAAATATAGTACATCAATCCGCCGGTAATCAGGAGGCCTAAAACCGGGAAAATCAAAATCGGCTTTAATCCATTCAGCGCCTGTGGCAGCCCTGCAAATACTTTTTTCAAAAAGACGATAATATACCCAGCAAGGAAACCAGCTGCGAGACCACCGAGGAAACCGGCATTCGAGCTAGACGCAAGATAGCCGCCGACCATACCAGGCATGAGTGCTGGGCGGTCACCAATGCTCGATGCGATAAACCCGGCAAGAATCGCAATCAAGAAGTGGAATGCCCCTGTATCGCCGCCTGCAATCGCACTCAGCATTTTAAAAATCGTGTTATGTTCACCAGCTGTTCTTTCAATCAGGAACGAAATCGCAAGCAAAATCCCGCCGCCAACAACGAATGGCAGCATGTGCGAAATCCCGTTCATCAAATCTTTGTAAATGGTTCCCCATACCGACTTTTTCTCTGCCGGCTCATCGTCATTGCTGCGGTCCGTGCTGTCTGCATGGTAAACAGGCGCATGCTGTTCCAGTACCCGGTTGATCAAATCTTCCGGCTTGCGGATGGCATCGCTGACAGGCGTTTGCAGCACGCGTTTGCCGTTAAAGCGCGCCATTTCAACTTTCTTATCGGCTGCGACAATGACCCCGACAGCACGGTTGATTTCATCTTTTGTCAGTTCGTGCTTAACACCTTCCGAGCCGTTTGTTTCCACCCGGATCGGAATGCCCATTTCTTCCGCTTTTTTCTTCAACGAATCTTCTGCCATATACGTATGGGCGATCCCGGTCGGACAGGCGGTAACAGCAACGATCAATTTGTCATCCGAACCATTGCCGGCACCCGTTTCCGCTGCTTCTTTTCCTTCTTTTTCCGCTTGTTTTTCATCGAACAGCCTCGCCACTTCAGCCGGCGTTTCGGCCTGTTTTAATTGCTGTACAAACTCCTGGTCAATCAAAAGCCTCGACAATGCTGCCAATGTTTGCAAATGCGTATCCGCTGCGTCTTCAGGCGCTGCAATCATGAAGAATAAATAGGATGGCTGGCCGTCCAGCGCCTCGTAATCGACGCCTTTTTTGCTGCGCCCGAATACGACTGTCGCTTTATTGACCGCTTTTGTTTTTGCGTGCGGCATGGCGATTCCGTCGCCGATTCCTGTACTCGACTCCTGCTCGCGTTTTAAAATCATTTCTTTAAAAAGAACCGGGTCATTGATGCGGCCGCTTTTTGACAGGCTTGCAATCAATTCGTCAATTGCTTCTTCTTTTTTCGTCGCCTGCATATCCATAACCATGGTCTCCTGGACCAATAAATCGGTTATTTTCATTTTATTTCACTCCTTTTTCCAGTACAGAAAAACAATACCTCTTATCATGACATCCAAACCGGATGCCTGAGACAGCCATTTTTTATTTTGTTTCAACTGCGGGCTTTTATCATGGCGGAGGAAAACTTTTTTATGCGCCGCTTTGCTCACATATTACCTTCGTTTTACTTAAAATGGAAGATTTTAAGGAATCCGGTAATTCATCCGTGATAATATAAGCCTCCGAAATGTCAAACATCTTGCAAAAAGCTACTTCCTGAAATTTGCTACTGTCTGCAAGCACATAACACTGTTCGGAAAGTTCTTTTGCCCGCCGCTTGATCAATGCTTCTTCCGGGTCCGGCGTGGTAAAGCCCATTTCAGGGTCAACGCCGTTTGCCCCAAGAAATGCTTTGTCAAACCGGAAGCTGTTTAATGTCTGCATGGCAACGCTACCGATCACCGCCCTTGTCGTCCGTTTCATCATCCCGCCGAGAAGGTAAGACTTGATTTTTTTCTCGACAAGTGCTTCCACATGCGGGAGCCCGTTCGTGACAACGATTACATTATTCCCCTCTATATAAGGGATCATTTCAAGCGTGGTCGTTCCGGCGTCCAGGTAAATGCAGTCATTGTCATTGATCATTTTTGCCGCCAATTGGGCGATGATTCTTTTCTGTTGAACGTTTTTGAGCGTTTTCGTATCCATATCCGGTTCTTCACTTCTGCGTTGCAAAAGCGATGCGCCGCCGTGGATGCGCCTGAGCAGATTCATTGCTTCCAGGTCCTGAAGATCACGCCTGACCGTCGATTCTGAAGCATTAAGCAGGTTAACCAGCTCCTGCACTTTTACGATATGCTTTTCTTGCAAATGCCGCAAAATGATTTGATAGCGTTCTTCTGCTAACATCCTTCATTCCTCCGTCTGATGATATTTTATCACATAGTTATTCATAATCAACCGTTTTCAATCAAAAAATATCATTTTTCTTCAAAACACATCATATTTCTGTCACATTTTGTCGATACAGCTCTATTTTACTTGTTATTCCCCGAAAATTGAACGTTTTTGAAAAAGTATGGATGATAGGATGAAAGGGTTTTCTTATTTGCAAAAATAAGTTATGATGGAATTGTGCTTGTTATATTTTTCACAAAAAGAGGAGGCATTTCTATGACGAAAATCATTACCTCTCCAAGCAAGTTTATACAAGGCCCCGATGAATTGTCCAGGCTTTCGGCGTATACGGAAAGGCTTGGCAAAAAAGCATTTATTATTGCGGATGAATTTGTCACCGGCCTTGTCGGCAAAACGGTCGAAGAAAGCTATGCCGGCAAAGAAACGGGGTATCAAATGGCATTATTCGGTGGCGAGTGTTCTAAACCGGAAATCAAACGGCTTTGTGATGCCTGCAAAGCGCAAGAAGCCGATGTCATGGTCGGGATCGGTGGCGGAAAAACATTGGATACCGCAAAAGCAGTCGGGTATTACAATAACATTCCGGTGATTGTCGCGCCGACCATCGCTTCCACCGATGCCCCGACAAGCGCCCTGTCTGTTATTTACAAAGAGAACGGCGAGTTTGAAGAATACTTGATGTTGCCGCTGAACCCGACTTTTGTCATTATGGATACGAAAGTGATTGCCTCTGCCCCTGCCCGCCTGCTCGTTTCCGGCATGGGAGATGCGCTTGCGACGTATTTTGAAGCGCGCGCCACTAAGCGGGCAAATAAAACGACGATGGCAGGCGGTCATGTTACGGAAGCGGCGATTGCGCTTGCAAAACTTTGTTATGACACGCAAATTTCGGAAGGTTTAAAAGCAAAACTGGCAGCGGAAAAACATCTTGTTACGGAAGCAGTGGAAAAAATCATTGAAGCGAATACTTATCTGAGCGGAATCGGTTTTGAAAGCGGCGGCCTTGCTGCGGCACATGCGATCCATAATGGGCTTACCGTGCTCGAAGAAACCCATCATATGTACCACGGCGAAAAAGTGGCATTCGGTACCCTCGCCCAGCTGATTTTGGAAGATGCGCCGAAAGCGGAAATTGAAGAGGTGGTCTCCTTCTGCCTGAGTGTCGGACTTCCCGTCACGCTCGGGGATTTGGGCGTGAAAGAACTGAATGAGGAAAAGCTCCGGAAAGTGGCTGAACTTTCCTGTGCGGAAGGCGAAACGATTTATAACATGCCGTTTGAAGTCACGCCTGACCTTGTGTACGCAGCAATCGTTACCGCAGATTCCGTCGGGCGGTATTATAAGGAAAAATGGGCATGACAGTAAAAAGGGGCTGCTCCCGGTTCCGGGGCAGCCCTTTTTGCCCATTTTCACTGTAATCCAGTTGTACAGACTTTTTCTTCCAACTCGTCTTTTTCAGCCGCTGATAGCAGGTTTTCAGCCATTGGAAACAGGACGTTTTCTTCTTTGAAAAAATGGTTTGTGAGCAACTCATACATTTGTACGATATAGGAAGCGAGCACTTCGGCCTGGTCTTCATCCATTATTTTCGTGCCATTTAAGAAAATCTCAATATATTTTTCTGCTTCATCATGCTCGTATTCCATCATGGCGATCGGCCCGTTTTCGCGTCCAATGTAACGGGCCATCATGGTAAATAGCACGTTTTCTTCCCGTTCGGCATGGTGTTTCAACTGCGCGGAAAAGGATTCAGTCCCTTTCCGGAGTGCGTCAAGGGCTTCTCGCTTATTTTCGAGTTCACCGTTTATTATCTGCCCTGCCGTTTCATACAATGCGCGTTTTCGTTCATTCAAGTGCCCATGCTCATTTTTCAACTGGTTGAGGCCTGCGCACAATGCAACATCACTCGCGCCGCCGACCATGGCACAATGCGGCATTTCCATGTGGATTCCCTCTTTCTTTGTCATATCCTTTATTTTAAACAAGACGGCGTAAAAATGGCGTGATGCAGATCATAGTTTGCAAATTTGTCCTATTTGGAAGATACCGTTTAGGGTCGCCCAAATAGGGGGAGTTGAACTTTTTACCTTATGAAAGTACACTCAATACAGAGAAGAAAAAAGATAGGAAAAGACTGAATATTATTTTTAAGAAGGACAACCTGTCTGTAAGATACATCACAAAAAACCAAAAGCCGAACAGTTAAAACTTTTTTAGAATGGGGTTTGATCCAATTGAAGAAAAAGAAGCAGGAAAGGGAACATGAAGATTTTGGGCGTGTGATGTTTTACTGTAAGCACTGCAACAAGACTTTCGATATGGAATGGGAAACGATTTGGGATATGCAGGAGATGACGCACGGCTATGTCGGGTATCATTTGTATGACACCTATATTTGTTGCCCGGATTGCGGTGAACTCGCTGAAGCACTGGAGCAGCCCGGCCCGAATCCAATTTAAAGAAAGGTGCCTGCCTTCCGCCGGCGGGCACCCTTCTTTTTTACGACAACACCAGCTTCTCAATTGCATATGCGACGCCGTGTTCGTTGTTCGTGCGCGTTTCGAAATCGGCAATCGCCTTAACTTTCGGGACAGCATTGCCCATCGCCACCCCGCAGCCGGCATATTCAATCATAGTCAGGTCATTTTCATTATCGCCGATACAAACCACTTCCTCGCGGCGAATGCCGAGATGGCCGGCAAGGAGTTTCACAGCATTGCCTTTGCTCGCCTCTTTATGCAAAATTTCATAATAAAATGGCATGCTTCTGACCATCGTGTATTTCTCCTGCACCCAGTCCGGAATCGCTTCAATTGTCCGGCTCAGTTTCTCCGGCTCGTCAATAAACATCACTTTTGGAATTACCATATCCCGCGGCAGCTCTTCCAATGTCCGGTAATGCACCGGCATCTGTGTCAAATAAGATTCCACAACTGTATAAGGACTGAGATCCCGGTTCGGTGTATACAAATGTTCCGGATCAAAAAAATGCATCGGCGTTTTCAGTTCGAGGCTGAGCCCGTACAGACGCACCAAATCCCCGTAACCAATCGACCGTTCCGCGACAACCCCGTTCGTATGCGTATTTTGCACAAGCGCACCGTTATAGGCAATGACATAATCATCCTCTTCGTTCAGCAATAAATCTTCAAGAAAACGGCGGACGCCCCCGATCGGCCGCCCTGTGCACAGTACGATTTTGACGCCTCTCTTTTTCGCTTTATGTAAAGCTTCCCGGACTTCCGGAGTGACTTCATGCTGGTCGTTTAAAAGCGTTCCGTCCATATCAATGGCAATCAATTTATACATATTTTTCTGCTCCTTGGTGATGAAAGAATTTCATACGGTTTTATCATAATATATTCAGCCGGATAAATCCATTTATGTAAAATCATTTACAAATCATGCATCACCCAAACTTATTTTTTTAATAAATGCCGGATGGAAAAAACGGGATGGTACAAAAGCATCCACGGGCCGGAAAAACGCATGACCGCCCTGATTTTTTCACGGTAGTCTTTCCGGTAGCAATGGACCTTGCAGTTGGAACACGCGCTTTTTTCCTCGCCAAACCGGCAGTAGGAAAGCCTTTTTAAGCAGTAGTTTTGTAAATCGAGGCATTCTTCACAAAGCGTCTTGCGGTGGTGTTTTTTCCGGCAATAAATGGCAATCATTTGTGACACGGTTTCCTTTTCTTTTTGGATGACCGGCCCGTTGTTTAACTCCCTTTTTGGCATGGCGATCGACCTCCTGTTTTCACCATACCACAGCCACGGAAAAGCAATTTTAACGATTTTTCTACAATGCACACAAAAATGCCGTAAAGAACAAAAGCCTTTACGGCATTTCTATGTCCCTTTTAACAAACGGTAAAAAATGGGAGCCACCTTCTTTAAAAAAGATTATTCCCGGTTCCCTGATTTCATTTTTACCCGCATCACCCAGTCATCGAGGCCGATTGTCTGAGCCGGCGGGACTTCCATGCTTTCGACTTGATCCATATTGGCAACGGAGACAGAGGAGTAAAGATTTTCTGTTTTGGCATCTGTCAATTGAAAGGAAAATTCCATGAGCGGAGTTCCGGCGGTAATGTGATCGCCTTCTTTGACCATGATCACAAATTCTTCACTTTCCATAGCGGCTTCTTCTGTATTGAGGCGAATTGTAATTTCAAGCCCCTGGTCTGTCAATATACTGATGGCGTTATCTTCCGGAGAAATATGCGTAATTCTTCCTGCTGCGGGCGAATGCACCCTTCCTTCAAGCGGCTGGATGGCAATGCCCTTACCTGGCTGGCCCGTATCTTTGCACGGAATCATATTGCCGGCTATCGGGGAAACAAGTGTAACCACTTTTGAATTTTTTCTTTTCAGCCAGTTGAACATCTCACAACACCTCCTTTAGTCAGTAAAATCTGTATTTTTCACTTCTATTATACACCTATTTTGAAACACTGTCTTGTTCGGCGTCAGGAAACTTTACATCTTTTTGGAAAAACTTCTTATTCTATTATATGTTCGGACAAGCGAAAAGGGCCCGCGCCGGACCCTTTTCGAAAAATTTTTTACCGGTCCATGCCGCTGTGATGTAAGTGCTGCGGCCGGTTGCTCCGGTTAAAGGTTGATTTTCTTCTGCGTGCAAAGTAACGCTCCTTCCGCGCATGGAAACTTTGCTCAATTTCTTCAAGCGACCGACCCTTCGTTTCTGGTACGAATTTTTTTACAAACAGGATGGAGAGGATGCCAAACCCGGTAAAAATGAAGAATGTTGCCGACAGGCCGATTGCGTTTAACAAAACCGGAAACAACAGACCGACAAGGAAATTCGTCATAAATAGACAGAAAATCGAAATCCCCATCGCAAGTCCTCTTAAATGGATCGGGTAAATTTCCGACTGCATGAGCCATGTTACCGGAGACACGCCGCCTTGCTGGGAAGCGAGAAACAGGACGGTCAGGCTTAAAATGATAAACGGCAGGGCCGGACTGTTTTTTAACGTGATGGAAAAAATTCCGATCAAAAGCAACGCGGTGCTTGTCCCTGCAAGCCCTGTGATCAGCATTTTTCTTCTGCCGACTCTGTCCAAAAGTGCAATACCTGCAAAAGTTGCAAGAACGGAAATCAAACCGTTGGCAATATTTCCAATCAGGGCTGCGCCTGTCGAAAACCCGGATTTCTTTAAAATTTCCGTCCCGTAATACATAATGGAGTTCACGCCAGTCAGCTGCTGGATCATTGCGATGCCGACACCGATCAAAATGATGCGGCGGACAAATGGAAGTTTTAAATCTTTCAAAGTTGCCTTTTTCATTTTGGCATCTTCTTCGACCGTTTGGCGGATCTCATTCAACTCCATTTGCGCCCGTTTTTCCTTGCGTATTTTCCGCAAAACATCAAGCGCGATCGCAAATTTGCCTTTTGCCGCGAGCCAGCGTGGGCTTTCCGGCACAATTAGCATGCCGAGCCATAAAACGACAGCCGGCAATGTTGCGATTGCCAACATGTATCTCCAAATGTTTCCGGCTTCCCCGAACGTGTTGGCCAGTATTGCATTAAAAATATAAGCAAATAATTGTCCGGTGACAATCATCAGTTCATTTTGTGTAACGATCCGTCCGCGGTGTTCAGCAGGTGACAATTCTGCCAAAAAGGCCGGGACTGTGACGGATGTCGCGCCAACGGCAAGGCCCAAAATCATCCGGAAAGTAACCATAGTGGCCACATTCGGCGCCATCGAACAGCCAAGCGTGGCGATGACGAAAATAAAAGCGACGCTTAAGATCGTTTTCCGGCGCCCTTTCCGGTCAGAAAGTCTTCCGCCGAACACGGCGCCGAATGCTGCCCCTAAAAGCAAAGTACTTGTGACAAGCCCTTGTGTAAACGGCGTTAAATCAAGTTGATCGGCCCTTGACATGAATGGCAGTGCCCCGTTGACAACGCCAGTATCATAGCCGTATAGTAAACCGCCAAACGTAGAGATAATTGTAATCAGACGTAGAAAAGTTTTTTTGGAAAATGATTTTTTTCTTGTTCCCGCTTCTTCGGTACGGACTGAAACACGCCTGCCCTCGTCTCCATCATCTTTTCCTCTCATTACGCTCATTCCTTTCCTATCTTGTGATCTTCATATATTGTTAAAATACTTTTTCAGCATATAATTGCTGTACCCTATACCTACCCTGTTTGTTCGTTTTTTTAAACGTAAAAAAACCCGCTCCGCTTTGGATAAAATCCAAAATACGGGCGAGCTCGCTGTTACGCCGTTCTGTTTGCTTTTTTGATCTGTTTACTGCGGAGCTGGCCGCATGCAGCATCGATGTCTGTGCCGTGTTCCTGGCGCACAACGCAGTTGATGCCATTTTTTTTGAGCGTATCGTAAAATGTCATAATCGATTCTTTTTCGCTTCTTTGATAACCGTGCTCATTAACAGGGTTGTACGGAATGAGATTGACATAGGCAAGATGACGCTTGTCCTGCAGCAGTTTTGCAAGCTGCAGCGCTTCTTCCTTATGGTCGTTGACATCTTTCAGCAAAATATATTCGAACGTGATTCTGCGATTTGTTTTTTCTAAATAATAATCGATGGCAGGCATCAGTTTTTCAAGTGGGTACGCGCGGTTAATTTTCATGATGCGCGACCGCAGTTCATTATTCGGCGCATGCAGGGAAATGGCCAAATTCACCTGTAGGTCAAGATCAGCGAACGCATAAATTTTCGGTGCAAGGCCGCTTGTGGAAACGGTGATATGGCGCGCACCGATCGCCAGTCCCTTTGGCGCATTGATAATTTTAAGGAAGTTCACCACATTCTCAAAGTTATCGAACGGTTCTCCGATCCCCATGACAACAACATGGCTGACCCGTTCGCCCTTTCCGGCTTCATCAAAATGTTTTTGAACGTACATAATCTGCTCGACAATTTCCCCGCTTTCAAGATCGCGGTTTTTGCGGAGCAGGCCGCTCGCACAGAAGGAACAGCCGATATTGCAGCCAACCTGGGTCGTCACGCAAACCGACAAACCATAATGCTGGCGCATCAAAACCGTTTCAATTAAATTGCCGTCCTTCAGCTGGAACAAAAATTTTACCGTGCCGTCCTTTGATTCCTGTTTCACCACTTGTTTTAACGTGTGAATATGGAAATGTTCTTCGAGTAACGCAAGGCAGTCTTTATTGACATTCGTCATCTCTGCAAAGCTTTTCACTCTTTTTTGGTACAACCATTCCCACACTTGTTGGGCGCGGAATTTTTTCTGTCCGTGTTCAAGCATCCAGCCGGTCAATTGATCTATCGTCAATCCAAAAATGGATTTCTTTTCCATTCTACCCCTCTTTTCTGGCGTTTTTCGCATAATTCCTATTGTAATCGAATTTGCCGCCGATTTCCACAGGCAGATGTTGCAAAATGGGCCGCAGCGAAAGCAGGAATTCTGGCGGCAGGGAACGAATATAGTTTAGATAACTACATTTTTTCAGGGAGAGACAGACATGGGCACAAAAACATTATTCCTGCCATACCGATGGACCGTTGTCATTCACGAATCATACCATTTGTACACAAATCAGGAAGACCAGTATGCCTTTGCCGTGCTGGATGGCGAACTGGATACGGTGGTTGCTTTCTCTGTTCGTGATGCATCCGTTCAGGTGTCAAACTGCGGATACGATGTGAATTTGGACATCAACGTGGAGACGCGCTTAATCACAATCGGGCACGAACCGGAAAGAGAATAGCTTTTTTAGGGTGCTTTTAAAAATTTGAAAGCGCTAATGTATAAAAAAGGGGCAGCCCGCTATATTGTTAGCAGCATGCAAAGTGTTTCGGTTTCGCCCGTTTTCCGGCTATTCTCACCAAGAAGCCGCATGGCGAGAAAAACTTGCATGGAAACGCCCGGCCTATCGAGCGGGCAAAAATCCCCACGCATCCAGACAAACGAGCGTAAAAATGCCGCAGGAGTGTTGGATTTTCCCATCCGTCCATAAAAATTCAAAGAATCCGCACGCCATCAACGGGCCGTGCGGATTTTACCAAAGCTCTTTTTTTCTGTTTTGCTCTTCTTCCAAAAAGTGGATAAAATGGAGGAAAATATTCGTCGGTTCTTTTTCAATTAGTGCCGCATAGCGTTTTTTCACCGAGTCCGGGACAATACTGCTTTTTTCAATCCGTTTTTTCATATAGGAAAAACTGAGTTTCGTAATTTCTTTTCTCAAAACGCGCGCTTCCTGCGACAGCGCCATGCCGAACGCCCCAGCAACCGCACAGAAAAGGAGGAGCGGAATCGAGCGGTCCTCCGCCGGCATCACGAGAAGCAACAAAAACAAATTGAGCGCTGCCACAAAGATCAGCGGTTTGGACCAAAATGCATACTGGTTGGCTTTTTTCAGTTTCGGGGCGATCATTTCCCCTAATTTCTCCATTTCAAACCGGACAAATCCCGGCATTTCGTTCAAATTAATGATCAAATGGATCCCTTCCCATCCGTTTCATTTAAGGCCGCTTTTAAAAAATCTTCAGGGATTCGAAGCTTTTCAGTATCTACAATCAGTTGGTGCACGCTGTTTTCACTGTTTCGTTTTTTGACTTCCTTCATTTCTTTTTGGATATTCTCCATTTTTACATCGAGTTGTGCTGCCTGCAGTGCTGCTTCTTTCAGTTCTTCCTTCAAATGTTGCGGCACATCCTCATCGTATTTATAGTATATTTTATGCTCCAGGCTTGCCCAAAAGTCCATGGCGATTGTCCGGATCTGAATCTCAACATACACTTCTTCCGACCTGTCCGACATGAAAACCGGAATTTTGATGATCATATGGAGGCTTTGGTAGCCGTTCGGTTTCGGATTTTGAATGTAATCCTTGCACTCAATTAACTTTACATCTTTTTGTTGCTGGATCATTTTGCTGATCTCATATATGTCTGAAATAAACGAACATGTAATCCGAATGCCGGCAATATCGCGGATGTTTTCACGGATTGAATCAAGCGATAACGCACAGCCTTTCCGGTACGCTTTATTCAGAATACTTTCCGGTGACTTTAGGCGTGATTTTACATGCTCAATCGGATTGTAGTCATGGACGTACTGAAATTCTTCTTTTAAAATATCAATTTTTGTCATCACTTCATGGAGCGCGAATTTATACGACATCATAAACCGCGTCAACTCTGTTTTGACTTCTTTCATCTGCTCAAAATCTATCGGGATGGCAACTTCCATTTTTGTCTCTCCTTCAAATTTGCAATGCAAATCCGTTATCCCCATCTTAAAGGCAGGAGGGGGTTTTGTCAAAGAATCGCATTGCCCGCCTTATGCATATCAGGAGGGATCATGGCGGTTTTATTCGCTGTTTACCCGCTATCCAAAAGATGAATCAAAAAACGATAAATTTTCCTTAAAATGCGTTTGTTTTTTTGCAATATTTGTAATATCATAATCTTGTAAAAGGACCATAATGACAGATCGGTTACATCCATATCATCAACTAATAAAAAGGAAGCGTTAAAATGACAAATGCAAATGTATACTCTTCTCTACCGGGGCCGCTTTCGAAAGAACTGCTGGAAAGAAGGGAAAAAGCCGTTCCCCGCGGTGTCAGCAACGGCATTCCGGCTTTTGCAAAAGAAGCAAAAGGCGCGCTTGTTACAGATGTGGACGGCAATACGTATATTGATTTTGCCGGCGCAATCGGCACGCTGAATGTCGGGCATAACCACCCGAAAGTTGTCGCAGCTGTCAAAGAACAGCTTGAACGTTTTATCCATACCGGCTTTAACGTCATGATGTATGAACCTTATATTGAACTGGCTGAAAAATTGGCAGCGCTCGCTCCGGGGAATGCGGAGAAAAAGGTCATCCTTTTAAACAGCGGGGCAGAAGCCGTCGAAAATGCCGTTAAAATTGCCCGCAAATATACGAAGCGGCCGGCCATTATCAGCTTTACCCGCGGCTTTCACGGCAGAACGTTAATGACGATGTCGATGACAAGCAAAGTGAAGCCGTATAAATACGAATTCGGCCCGTTCGCTTCTGAAGTTTATAAGGCGCCTTACCCTTATGCTTACCGGAAACCCGGCAATTTGACCGATGAAGAATATGAAGACTATATGATCCAAGAGTTCCGGAATTTCTTTCAAAACGATGTTGCCGCTGAAACGGTTGCGGCTGTGGTCATGGAACCAGTACAGGGAGAAGACGGATTCATTGTGCCAGGCAAAAAATTTGTAAAAGCGGTTTATGACTTCTGCCAGGAAAACGGCATTTTGTTCGTATCGGACGAAATACAGGCAGGATTCAGTCGGACCGGGCGCTATTTTGCCATTGAGCATTTTGATGTTGTGCCAGATTTGATTACCATCTCGAAATCTCTTGCAGCAGGCGTCCCGTTAAGCGGTGTAATCGGACGGAGCGACATAATGGATGCGGCAAATCCGGGTGAACTTGGCGGGACCTATGCGGGAAGCCCGCTTGGATGCGCAGCCGCCCTTGCCGTACTGGACATCATTGAATCTGAAAAATTAAACGAACGGGCGGAAAAAATCGGGAGACATGTGCTTGATACGTTCCGCAGCTGGCAGAAGGAGTTTACCTTTATCGGGGATGTGCGCGGACTTGGCGCCATGTGTGCATTTGAAGTCGTAAAAGACAAAACGACAAAAGAACCGGATAAAGCATTGACAAAGCGGATTGTGAAAGAAGCCAACAAGCGGGGGCTGCTTCTTTTGGATGCCGGGATTTTCGGCAATGTCATCCGCATTCTAATGCCCATTGTCATTACAGACGACCAGCTGCAGGAAGGCCTGGATATTTTAAAACAGTCCATTGCCGCTGCCGCAAGCGTAGAGGAAGAAGTCACTTTATTATGACATTGAAAGTGGCGTCCGGTTTTTTCGTAAATCTTTAACAGGCATACAGCCCGAGGTCCGTTTTTTCTTAATGGTCTTTTGAACGCCGTACAGCGTGGGAGGCAAGGCGACCGGTTTTTCGTGAACCTTTTACATGCATGCAGCGCGGGATTCCGTTTTGTTGACGGCCTTTCAAACGCCATACAGCGTGACGAGCAAGGCGGCCGGTTTTTCGTAAATCTCTGACATCCATACAGCGTGGGCGTGCAAAATAGACTTTAAAATGGGAGACAAGTGGCCGGTTTTTCGTGAATCTCTGACATGCATACAGTGCGAGGTTCGTTTTTTTCTTGATGGCCATTTTTTAGAACAGGCTTTTAAGGCATCCGTTTTTTCGTGAAAACTTGATGAAGGCTGCCCCACGTTTCATGGCCATTGGGGCAGTCGCCTAGTTCCTATGTTTTTCCACAAAAAAGCAATGCCCGGACCGTTCATACCGGCCCGGGCTATTTTTTATTTTACCTTTAATGGTTCCAGCTGTTTTAAAATTTCTTCCAGTTCTGCATCTGCCTGGATCAGCGCGGCAGCTGTATAGGCACTTTCGACAAAGGCAGTGTCCATCAGACGGATGTATTTATCCGACATTTCCATTGCCATTTCCAAATTCATTTTGGCGCTGCCGAGGTCGTAAAAAGCAAACAGATCATCCGCTTTATTTTCAGCTATGGCGGCATTAATTTTGTCAAAACTTGTGCCAACACCGCCGTCATCGGTCCCGCCCGCATACGTAATGGAAACGTCTTTGGCCGCTTCCTTTAACAATGTGGCAAGGCCGGCTGCGATTTCAGGAATATGAGAAACAATGACAATGCCGACTGGTTTTTTACTCATCCAGAATCCCGCCTTCCAACAAAGCTTCAAACAAATAGCTGCTCGACACCGCTCCTGGATCAAGATGGCCGATGGAACGCTCACCAAGATAAGATGCGCGCCCTTTTGTCGCTTTCATCTCTTTTGTCGCCTCCACGGCAGATTGAATGACCTCTTTTGTCAGCGATCCGGACGCGAGTGCTTCACAGGCTGGCATCCAGACATCGACCATCGTTTTCTCGCCTTTTTCCGCTTTCCCGCGTTTTTGGATGCCTTCAAGCCCGGCTTTTACAATTGCCGCAACATCTTGTTCATTTTCCCCTGCCTGTTTTGCCATCGCAATCAGCGCCGAGCCATACAGCGGCCCCGAGGCACCCCCGACTTTTCCAAGCAACGCCATCGCCGCTGTTTTCAAGACGTCCTGGACGGTGGCAAAACCGCCAGCTGCCAGTTTTTCTTCCATAGCCGCCACCCCGCGCGCCATGTTTGAACCGTGGTCACCATCTCCGATCGCACTGTCCAGTTCGCTCAAATAGGCTTTGTTTTCATTGATTTTTTCTGCAAAACGATGCAGCCAGTCTGTTGCTGTTTCTGCTGTTAACATATTTCCGCCTCCTTACACCCATGCCGGAACGGATACCGGTCGTTTTAAAAATTTAAGCCACGCCTCATCTTCCAGTTTTACAAGCGTGAGGGAAAGGCCGGCCAGATCAATGGACGTCATCAAATTGCCCACTTTTCTAAACGGAACGGTAAGGCCTTCCCGGTCAAGCAGGGCATGCACATCCTTGGTAAAAATATACTGTTCCATCAGCGGCGTAGCCCCAAGCCCGTTGACAAGGAGCGCAAACCGGTCCCCTTCTTTCCAGTTGAACGCATTTTTCAGCCGGGTAACGAGTTCTTCCGCGATCGCTTTTGACGACTTGATTTTTTCCCGCCGGTAACCCGGTTCCCCGTGAATGCCGACACCGTATTCCATTTCATCTTCTTGAAGGACAAAACCCGGCTTTCCGACTTCTGGAACCGTTGCCGGCGAAATCGCGACGCCGATTGTCTTCACATTGGGCACAAGCCGTTCAGCCAACGCCTTGATTTCCTGAAGCGTCTGCCCTTCTGCTGCTGCCGCGCCCAGAATTTTATGAACAAGGACGGTACCGGCAACGCCGCGCTTTCCTGCTGTATAGGTGCTGTCTTCTACCGCGATGTCATCGTCAACCACGATCTTCTCCACCTGAATATCTTCCATTTCAGCTAATTCCTGGGCCATGTCAAAATTCATGACATCCCCTGTATAATTTTTCACAATCATGAACACACCGGCGCCCTGGTCGGCTTTTTTAATCGCTTCAAAAATCTGGTTCGGCGTCGGCGAGGTAAACACTTCACCGCAAACTGCCGCAGACAGCATTCCTTCCCCGACAAAACCGGCATGGCTCGGTTCATGCCCGCTGCCGCCGCCGCTAATGAGCGCCACTTTCCCTTCATCCCGGAAAGTACGATAAATGACGCCTGTCCCTTCCAATCGCTCCACTTTTCCTTCATGGGCGTACACAAATCCATCCAGCATCTCATCGACAACTTTTCCAGGGTCGTTTATAATTTTTTTCATGGCGTATCCCTCCGCATCCTTATGTCCTTTCTTTTGCCCGGCACAACACCTTCTAAAACACCACTTTTATTATACCGCTTCCATCGTGAAAAAAAATCATTTTTCATGCCATGCCAGCAATCACGGATTTCAATTGTTTCAATCATATCTGAGATTGTTTTCGATCACTTTTTTATATAGGGCTTGCTGAACGAATCCAATTCTGAGTTTGTACCCAATTTGTCAGTAAGCTCTAGAAGAAGCCATTTTTGAAAATGCGTGATTCTGTCTTTTCTATACATTGATTCAGCTTTTCCCTGGATTTTTTATAAAATCCTTGCATTTGAATTTTTGCCAAAGCTGTCAGCATTCTTGCCAAATTTAGGAATTTTGCTTATTTAGCAAGCCCTATATATAAGCTGAACTAAACATTATTACTTCTTTATGTGTTGCCAAAAGCAATGTCTATCCCGATCGTAATTGATTTTGGCACGAAAAACTTAAGTTCATATTATATGGTTTTTAGCACTTTTATGCATATGTGCACACACGCGGTAAAGTATTAAAAATTTTTGTTGACTATAATCTGAATGTTTTATATAATCATACGCAAACAGACAAGCATCGGCGCTTATCCGGCAGCGTCAGCAGCGAGGTCAAAACAAAATGGGGGCTTCCAATAATGAAAGATTTCTTTAGCAAACTGTTAAACGGAATGAGCATAGGCATTGTCGTTTCTCTGATCCCAAACGCCTTACTCGGGGAGATATTGAAACTGATTATCCCGCATGCGCCTTATTTGCAGCATGTTGTTGATGCAACCGTTATCATCATGAGCATGCTGCCTGTATTGATTGGCGTTATGGTCGGCATTACCTTTCAATTGACACCGATCCAAATTGCAAGTGTCGGCATTGCCGCAATGGTTGGGAGCGGCGCGATCCAGAAAACGGCTGCCGGTGCATTTGCTTTAAACGGGATCGGGATTGTCATCAATACAGGGATTACAGCGGCATTGGCGGTTTTATTCGTCAAGTGGGTCGGAACAAGGTTAAAGGCTTATTCCATCCTCCTGGTCCCGACATTGAGTATTTTAATACCGGGCATGATCGGACTTACAATTTTGCCATTTATTAAAGCGGCTACCGGGCTGGTCGGCGTCGGGGTGGCACATGTGACAAGCATGCAGCCTGTCGTAATGGGCGCCATTATTGCCGTCATTTTTTGCCTGATTATTTTATCGCCGATTTCAACAGTCGGCGTAGCAACCGTTATTATGCTTTCAGGTGTCAGTTCAGGGGCGGCAAATCTTGGCATTTGTGCCGCCGGGGTCGGGCTTGCCATCGCCAGCTATAAAGCCAACTCGCTCGGTACCGCCCTTGCCCATGTACTTGGCTCGCCGAAAATTCAGATGCGAAACTTCTTTATGAAACCGAAAATTGCTTTCCCGATGCTCATCACTGCTGCCGTTCTCGGTGCGCTCGCCGGCGTCTTTCATATTCAGGGCACGCCTTACAGTGCAGGATTCGGGTTGTCGGGCTTAGTCGGCCCGCTCAATTTCATGCATCTTGCTGAAGGCGGCTGGACTGCGAAAAATATTGCCATTATGCTGAGCACTTTCTTTGTGCTGCCGTTTATCTTAAATGTCGGATTCATTTATGTTTTTTCAAAAAAATTAAAGATGATCAAATCGGAAGACTATCAGCTTAATTTCGAATAGCAAAAAACACTGCAGCCCTCCGGATCAGGGTTGCAGTGTTTTTTTCATCGGACGGAAATTCCGGGACTTCAGAGGTTCGGCCGGCGCGATATAGCAGCATGCGACAATTACGTTTGTGCAAAATGAAATCGAACGCCTTCACTGACTTCGCCCCCCCTGGCATCATAAAGGCGGATATATAAATAATGGAGAAGGGTAAAATGTTCTTCCGCCCTCCGCATGAACATACTCGAAGTTCAATTTGGGTATACCAAAGCGAAAATAGGTTAATTTAGCCTTAATCAAAATATTTTTTGGCAGATCATTGTGGCCATGCTGGACAACAAGCACCTTTCATGCCGGCCGTTTTTTTCTGTGCTATATTTGAACATACAGTGGACTCACCAAAGACAGGAGTGTAAAGGAATGAATACCATCATTGAAACGATTCTCAATCACCGGTCGATCCGCCATTATGAAGACCGGCCGCTATCTGATGAACAAATCCGCCTGATTGTGGAATCCGCGCAGGCAGCCGCCACTTCTCATTTTGTCCAGGCCTATACGATTCTCGGCATTCAGGATCCCGGGCGGAAGCAAAAGCTAGCAGAACTGACCGGGAACCGACATGTCGGAACATGCGGCCATCTGCTCATTTTCTGTGCCGATCTCCATAAACATGAACTTGCGGCACAAATGGAAGGCGTAGAGGCGCAAGATACACTTGAGACAACGGAAAAATTTATGGTCGCGCTTATCGACACGGCACTGGCCGCGCAAAATGCCGCGCTCGCTGCGGAATCGATGGGGCTTGGCATTTGTTATGTCGGAGGCTTGCGCAACCGGCTGCCGGAAGTGGCCGAACTTTTGAAAATTCCGCAATATGTCCTTCCGCTATTTGCGATGACAATTGGCTATCCGGCCGATCCGTCTGCGAAAAAACCACGCATGGAGGCTGAGCACGTTTATTTCGAAGATGAATACCCGGCTGATGAACGTCTTTTGCGCGATCTGAAGGAATACAATGAAACGGTTTCGCAATATTATACAAAACGCACAAACGGAAAAAGGAACGATACCTGGACAGGCCAAATGGCACAATTTTTTAAAGAACCGTCGCGCGTTTTTATGAAGGAATTTGTAGAACGACAAGGGTTTGATAAAAAGTAAGCTGAATAGGGGATCCGTCCGCGCATTTTCCTCTTCTTTCGGCCCATCGCGGAGCACAAGTTAAATAGAACGACATGTTCAAATATGGATATTCAGCGCTTCGGCAACCATCCCGGGACACATATTAAACAGAACGGCGAGATACTACGATGAGTGGTGTCCCGCCGTTTTTTGCATTTTGCTTTGGTGTGAAATGAGGGTGGATCTGTCATCCGGCGATTCCATTTTTTTGTATATCAATATTCCTTTTTTTCTGCTAAAATAGAATAAATGCTTTAGCACTGAAAAGCGTTTATCTAAAACAGAAAAGTGAGATTGATAGAAATGGAGAAAAACAAACATCATTTGCAAAAAGGCTTATCACCAAGGCATGTCCAGTTCATCGCATTGGCCGGGATGATCGGAACCGGCATTTTTAAAGGCAGCTCCGATACCGTCAGCCTTGCCGGCCCGAGTGTTGCCGTTTCTTACCTGATCGGCGGCGCACTTTTATTCATTGTCATGTCAGCACTTGGGGAAATGGCGCTCGTCCACCCCGGCTTAAACGTCCAAAATCTGATCCACAAAGCATTCGGCAGCCGGGTTTCTTTCATTATTGGCTGGCTGTACTGGATCAACTGGGTCATTGTTACAGTTGTGGAACTGCTTGCAGCCGGGAGCTTCCTGCAATTCTGGGTTCCCCAAGCGCCATTGTGGCTACTCAGTTTGCTCTGTGCTGCTTTCGTGGTCGGCATCAATTTAATTGAAGTGAAGTACTACGGCGAATTTGAATTTTGGATTGCCGGCATTAAAATTATCACGTTGATCGTTTTTATCCTGCTTGGTGCTCTGATTTTATTCGGTTTATTCCCCGGGACATCTTCCACGGTGTCTAACTATACCGCGCACGGCGGTTTTTTCCCGAACGGGCTTCACGGTACGTTCAGCGCTTTTCTGATCGTTATGTTTTCATACGGCGGCGCGGAACTAATCGGCGTTACCGTTTCGGAAACGAAAGACAGCGAAAAAGTGCTGCCGCGTGTCATTAAACAGACCGTTGTCCGTGTCATGCTTTTTTATATTTTGCCAATCCTGATCATTTGCGGCATTATCCCATGGAACCAGGTTTCTTCCGTGGAAAGCCCGTTTGTGCAGGTATTCAGCCGCACCGGGATCCCTGCTGCCGCCCATGTGATGAATTTTGTGCTCTTAACGGCCGTTCTTTCTGCCGCCAATTCCGGTATTTATGCCACTTCGCGCACACTGTTTAACATGGCGCAGTCCGGAGAAGCGCCGCGCGCCTTTTTAAAAATTTCCCGGAAAGGCGTCCCGCTCACCAGTATTTTGCTGACCTCGCTGTTTATTTTAGCCGGCGTGATTCTGGCCTATCTTACGCCGGATGAGGTCATCAGCTATTTGATGACCATCCCGGGATTTACCGTCGTCCTTGTCTGGATCGCCATCTGTGCAGCCGAACTGCGGCTCCGGAAGTCGTATGCAAAATTGCCTTCCTTCCGTGTAAAAGGGTATCCTTTCATGGTCTGGATTGCGCTGCTTGCACTCTCGGGCATTTTCCTGTCCTTTTTGCTGGGCGGCGGCAATCCGATTGGAACAAGCGTCTGCCTCGCTATTTTAATCGTGCTGGTCGTCCTGTCACTGAGAATCAAAGGAAAGGAATAGGCTCCAGCAGGCTGTGTTGATAAAACCGGTTCACTTGGGCGGGGAGAAGGCAGAAATCCAACTGCGCGATAAGCGGGCACCAACGAGCGGTGTTGATAAAACCGGTTCACTCGGAGGGGGGGCAGGCACGGGTGTGCAGCGCGTATCAAACTGCCAGAATGGGCGGCACGCTAACCCGTTTGGACTCTTTTTCGTTTTGTGAAGCGAATGAAAGCGGCCATGATGCCCCGCCTGGTCCTGATGACCTGCTTTTTAAAACCCATCCAGCGTAAAGAAAAAAACTCCCGACAGAGCGTGATCTGATGGGGAGTTTTTTCTTTATCCCCTCATTCGTATAAATCCGATAAAAAAACTTGCAATAATTATATTGACTTCCATTTATTTTCTGATAAAATTTTAAACAACAACAAATTACTTATCAAGAGCGACGGAGGGATCTGGCCCTATGAAGTCCGGCAACCTGCAGCGAGCAGCAAGGTGCCAATTCCAGCAAAATGGGTACCATTTTGAAAGATAAGCGCTTATCCTTTACTCGCTGTCTTTCCGTAAAAATGGCGGAAAGATTTTTTATTTCTGCAAGGCCGGCCGTTTGAACCAGGATAGGCCCTGATGCGTATAATTCCTCTACATCAGGATGAATCAAATTTATGGATGAAGAAAGCGGGGAACATGAACATGCAAAAATTAATTGTCTTAGCACTTGTCGGCCTTGCCGCACAATTGGTGGATGGATCTCTCGGAATGGGTTACGGGGTGACTTCAACCTCACTTTTGCTGGCTTTCGGGATTGCGCCGGCTGTCGCATCCGCTTCTGTGCATTTGGCGGAAGTTTTTACAACGGCGGCTTCCGGGGTTTCACATATGAAATTTGGGAATGTCGATAAAGGGATCATTTGGAAACTGGTTGTACCAGGAGCTGTCGGTGCCTTTCTCGGGGCAACCGTTCTTAGCCATCTTCCTGCGAGCACATTAAAACCGTACATTTCTATTTTTCTGATCGCCCTTGGCCTCTATATTCTTATCCGGTTTCTGATCAATGCGCGCGGGGCGTTGAAAGTCAAAAAGAAGACCGGTTCAAACGTATTTTTTATCCCGCTCGGCTTTGTCGCAGGATTTTTTGATGCAACGGGGGGCGGCGGCTGGGGTCCTATCGCCACACCGGCTTTGCTTTCCAGAAATGACATCGAACCGCGGAAAGTGATCGGCTCGGTGGATACCAGTGAATTTGCCGTATCCCTAGCATCAAGCATCGGTTTCCTTTTATCCCTCGGCGCTATGCAGATTAACTGGATTTGGACGATCGCCCTCATGCTTGGCGGCCTGATCGCCGCACCGATTGCAGCCTATCTGGTTAAAATCCTGCCGGCTCATTTGCTGGCTGTCATAGTCAGCGGCATGATTGTGTTCAGCAACGTGCAAACTTTATTAAAAATGGCGGGCGCCGGTAGCGGCTGGTACGGCGTTACCTATACAGCCATTGCGGCAATATGGGCCATCCTCATTTTCTATACAATCAGAAGACACAAACGGGCAGTTGCCAGCGCCAGCGTAAGCGTCACAGAATAAGGAATGTTTTCGGGCAAGGGATCCATTGCCCGGATTGTTTTTACCTAAACAAATTTTGGCAAAGAATGAACATAGACGCTTCTATTTGAAGGAACAGTGCCTTTTTTGCTCGCTTCCTTAATGTAGAGGCGCTCTATGTTAAGAAACAACGTCTTTTTACCGCGCTTCCTTTACGTAGACGACCTCTATGTTAAGAAACAAAGCTATTTTCGCTCGCTTTCTTAACGTAGACGCGCTCTATGTTAAGAAACAACACCTTTTGACCTCGCTTCCTCAACATAACCGGCCATGCCGCTACCACGTAGCACCAGCAAAAATTATCCATCATAATTTTTTTCGAGATAGCATGCCTAAGTAAAGGCAGCCGCAACTCTTTTAGTGACAAACAAAAAGCGTTCTGCATGAAGATCGCCCAGAAATTTTTTGCGGATCCAAACATAGCTTAGCCCCTGCCACATATATATCATTTAAATAGAGGCAAAAAACATGGCTTAACCCGCGCCCCGTCCGGTTTGCAACCCCTGTTTATGCCGCTATCCGCCATGCCCGCTATCCCTCCCTCGTCCGCAAAGTGTATTATGTTTAAAATGTAAAACCTGTTTTGCTATAATTATATTTACTGGTATTTTCCATTTTTTGAACGGAAAGAACGGTGTGTCTATGAAAACATTGATTTCGTCGCTGCAATGGATGGCATTTATGATCGCCGGGTCGATCGCGGCCCCGATTGCCATTGCGGATGCTTTCCATTTCAGTGCAGGTGAGACTGCCCTGTTTGTGCAGCGGACGCTTTTTGTACTCGGGATCGGCGGCCTTTTGCAAGGAATTTTCGGCCACAGAATGCCCATCAATGAAGGGCCGGCCGGGCTGTGGTGGAGCGTGTTTGCCATTTATGCAGGGCTTGTCGGCAGCTTGTACAGTTCAAGCACTGAATCTCTGCAATATTTGGCAGGCGCACTGATTGTAACCGGCATCTTTTTCTTTCTACTCGCTTTTACCGGCTTTGTGGACCAATTAAATAAACTGTTTACGCCGGTAGTAACATTTATCTATTTGCTGCTTTTGGTGCTGCAGTTGAGCGGCTCTTTTATGAAAGGGATGCTCGGCATTACGGGTGCCCATCAGGAAGTCCGGCCGCTTGTTGCCGTTTTGAGCCTTGTCACCGTATTGCTTACATTCTATTTTGGCCATGTAAAGAAACCGTGGGTCAAGCAATATTCGATCATGCTCGGCTTGATTTGTGGCTGGATTTTGTTCGCGCTTTTCGGTGAAGCACCGGCTATTACATTTGGGGAAAGCTGGTTCTCTCTTCCCGCTGTGTTTGATTTTGGAAAACCGCGTTTTGATTCCGGTGCCGTCACAACCGGTGTATTCATCGGGCTTTTGTTAACTGCGAATATGATTACGTCTGTGCGCGTCATGGGAAATGTGACGGGAGTCCGCCAAGAGCGGGTGCGGAGCAGTCTGTTCATATCCGGCATCAACCAGCTGCTTGCCGGCATCTTTTCCGCTGTCGGTGCGGTTCCGATTGCAGCAGCGGCAGGCTATGTTGCACAAACCGGTATAAAAGTGCTGAAACCATTTTTGTATGGTGCTTGTTTCGTTTCCATCATTGCTCTGCTGCCACCGCTCGTGCATATCATGTCTGCGATTCCCGCGCCGGTTGGTTATGCCGTTACCTTTGTGGTCTTCACACAATTGGTTGGCCTTGCCTTAAATGATCTTGAAAAAAGCCCGGACAAAGAGATTGCCCACACAACAGCAGGCATCTCCTTCCTGGTCGGAATCGGGGCGATGTTTTTGCCGGCTCATGCGACCGAACATTTGCCAATGATGATCGCTACTTTTTTAAACAACGGCTTAATCCTTGGATCTGTGGTCGGCATTTTGACAGAACAGCTGCTGATTTGGAGGAAAAAAAGAAATACGCAGGAAAACAGCATCCGCGAGCAGTAAATCTCGGGAATGCTGCCAAACAGCAAGGAGGCTCTGCTCCCATTCGCACGGGGCACCAACCGGATGGCACCTTTGTTGCAGTCATCCAAATGGCCTGGGGCGTTCCAATTCAATAAAAAGGGGCACAGGACTTGATCGCCGAATCCCTTGCCTCCGTACAACGTGAGCCTGTTGCGGCGGTCAGGGATATAAAAAATGCCGGGAAATTCCCGGCATTTTTTATATCCGCTTCCGTTTTTCCACACACGATTACAGATCGGCTTCCTCGAGCAGCCCTTTTTCGATGCAGGTGAGGGCAGACAGTTTTATCGTCCGTTTTTCAAACCGGATGGCAAGGGTGTCACCATCAATATCAACAATTTCACCATGACCAAACACACGGTGCTGGATTTTTTTACCGGCCACAAAAGCGGATGCGTCCTTAATGGCATTCGGGTTCTGCGGGATGGAGACCGTCTTTTTGCCGATTCGGGCAACTTCTATTTCTGGCTTTGTTTTTCCGGCCTTTTCAACACTGTTGACAATTCCCTTCACCGCTGCCACAAACGGTGAGTCCATTGCCCGGCTTCCGTTGCGTTTTTCATAGCTGACCATTTCCAGTGACTTTTTCGCGCGCGTCATTGCCACATAAAAAAGACGGACCGATTCTTCCATCAGTAAATCATCTTCTTTTTCATCGTTACCCGGAATGATCCCATCAACCAAGTCAATCATATACACCTTTTCAAACTCCAAACCTTTTGAACTGTGGAACGTCGAAAGCGTCACAGCATGCCGGCCTTTGTTCCCTTTCGCCGTTTTTAAAATGTGCGCCAAGTGCTGAAGGCGGGCGGCAAATTCCTCCATGGTGGAAAGCGTGTCCGCAATTTCTTCGAGTGTGTTTAAAATGCCAATCAGGGGATCCTTTCGAAATCCTAATCTTTTACACATGTTTTCGAGCGCTTTTTCATAGCCGAGCCTGCCGCGAATGACATGAATCGCATCCAGCGGCGGCATGCCCCGCATTTCCCGGAGCGTCTCCTTTACTTCACGCACTTTTTGGACCTGGTAGTCCTTCAAATGCGCGTATTGGATTAAATTGTCAAAAACAGATTGGTTATTATGGATCCCCTTTACCGCTTCCATCTGCTGTTTCGTAATATAACCGTCCAGTTTCGAATGGACCTGCGCGAGGATATCCGCCCGTTTATCGGTAAACGTGAGCCGCATCACATTCAAAATATCCTGGACGACCCAGTGGGAGAAAAAGCGGTTGTCGGTATCTTTGATATAAAACGGAATCCCTTCCCGGTCAAATTCGTTGATCAGGGCAATCGAAGACATATTGTTGCGGTACAGCACGGCAATTTCCGAGAAATTTTCGGATGCGGCAATGTTTTGGGCCAAATATTTTGCCTGGTATTTATAATCCGGCAGGCGCACAAACCGGATCGGCCCGGCAGGCGGGTTTTCCGTGAACATGTTTTTATCATAGCGGTGCTTGTTGCGCTTGATAAACAGGTTGGCAGCCGTGACAACCTCTTGAGATGACCGGTAATTTTGTTCCATAAATAAAATTTTCGCATCCGGATACACCTTTTTAAAATTCAACAGGTAGGACGGCTCCGCACCCCGCCAGCTGTATATCGACTGGTCATCATCGGCGACGACGCACAAATTCCGGTGCCGCCGCACAAGTTTTTCAACAATGGCATGCTGCACCATGGAGGTATCCTGGCTCTCATCCGTCAGCACATAGTCATAACGCCCCTGATACATACAGAGAAGATTCGGATCACGCCTGAATATTTCATTCGCATGCGTCAGCATATCATCAAAATCAAGAAGCAGCTGACCGGTACCCTGCTTTTTAAACGCCTCATACTCTTTTAAAATCCGGGCAGCTTCCGGCACACCTGTCGCAATCTTCCCCCATTTTGCAGGCGGGATCATCTTGTTTTTGATGTAGCTGATATACGTCTGCAGTTCCTCCAGCTGGTCTTCCGTGATCCTCTCCCCGTTAATGGCCTTGTATACATCCCGCAAAATTTTTTTCTTATGGTACGGCCCCGCCTCGCCTTCAATCAGCAAGAAAGGGACATTGGTCCGTCTGAAAAAAACGCGAACGAGTTCAAAAGCAAGGCTGTGGATCGTTGAAAAATCAACGGGCGGAAGATTCGGAAAAAGCTTTTGGAACCGGTCTTTCATGTCAGCGGCAGCGGCACGGCTGAACGTAATGGCTTTAATCCGTGCAGGCGCCACCCCTTTTTCTTCAATTAAATAGCCGATCCGCATGATGACGGTTGTCGTTTTTCCGGAGCCAGGGGAAGCCAAAAGCAAAAGCGGACCTTCCGTTTGCTTTACGGCCTCTTGCTGCACTGCATTCACCACAATTCCGGACTCCTCTTTTTTACGGGTAAAAAAGTCTTGGTTCGTGTTCATTGCCATTGCTCCGTTCCAAATGCTTTGATTTAATAGTAGCATATTGAGTGGAGTGTTGGCATAAAATCTACCTATTCAGTTTTGACAACGGTCTCCTATGTATAAAAATTTTCTCGATCGCATTGGAAGCCTGCCTTCAACATCTCACAATCGAGAAAAACTTGACACATCTCTCGTCATAAAAAGTTTTGCCTATGACGGCGTTTTCGAATATCCTCCCCTTTTTTCATTTTCTATAAAAGAAAAATTTCTGCATGCATGCCGAAATTCCTTTTAAAAAAATCAGAAGGGAAAGGTTTTGGATTTCCAAGTAAACATGCCGGCTGTACTGGAAATCAAGGTACCCGCTCCGCCTACGCGGTGTACCGATGATGGCCACGCTTGCCATCCCCGCTGATTTTAGCGTACCACCGATTTGTTAAATTATGATGAAGAGGGATTAAAGAATTTACAAAGATGCGGAAAGAACGGGGATATGTATCCCGTGCCCCGAAAAAAGGGGAGCGGGGAAGGCTTACCAGCTGGATTTCTTTACGCCCGGAATCTCGCCTTTATACGCAAGTTCCCGGAAACAGATGCGGCAAAGTTTGAATTTCCGGTATACCGAATGAGGACGCCCGCACCGCTCGCAGCGTGTGTAAGCCTGAACTTTAAATTTCGGCTCACGTTTTTGTTTGACAATCATAGATTTCTTTGCCATGACGTTCGCCTCCTTTCTATGTGCTAACAGTTTATTTTACTATAAATTCAATAGAAAAGATAGTGGTATATTTTGGCAGATTCTTTCTAAATCATTTTACAAATAACATACCTATTGTTGGCTAATACCGTTTTTTGGAATTATAATTTGACCCGATTGTTTTCCTGGTTTCGGGAGCCGTGTTTATCGCAATAACATCCTCACTTATTCAGAATACAGATGCTCGCCGCAAAAAAAGCAGGCCCAACTAAGCCTACTCTACTTTAAAACTCATGAAATTTTTTTTGCCTTAGATTTCGCCCAATTTCTAAACCAAATAATGAAAGAGAGAATCAATAATAATATACCAAAAATCAAAAAAAATCTTGGAATCAATAATATTTGACTAATCAGCGAGTTTCCGAGCTCTACAGTTGAATAACCATCAACAAGATGAACCAAAAACATCATACATAGTCCTGTAAACGCCATCACAAATCCACATTGAAAAATTCGATACATGAACCTCAACTCCCCGTTTTTTAAAAATTCGGTTTATTTTTTGGATATTTTTATCTATTGTAATCATAAATTCCATTTTTAACAATCCTCCCATGGAATAGGAAAGACGGCTTTACGCAAAAAAGGTTTGATGATTGCCTGAATCCCGCGTGTACCGGCTGCATCCCCAGTGCCCGGCTTTGCAGTGGGTGGTTTGATTTTGGAAAAACAATAAGCATGTCAGAATGCTTGATCTGCGACGAATTCTTTTCAGTTCCAGCCCGCATTGAAAAAAAGCAAACGAAAACCGGGCGGAATTTTGCCCGGTTCGTTTACAACGGCTTATTTTCCTAAAACATCGTGGTCGACCCAGCGTTTGCCGTCGATTTCACTGATGAGGTTGACAGCCACTTTAGCGCCGTCGCCTGCTGTGATAATGGTGTGCATGGAGACGCCGGCAACCGTGCCGCATGCCCATACATTCGGGACATTCGTTTTTCCTTGCGCATCCACTGCAAAAACGGTTTTTACGCGTGGTTCTGTTGCCGGTTTGGCTTTGACGCCAAGGGCTTCCCCGAGGCTTGCAATCATGCCGGTTGCAAGAATAACGTATTTGCTTTCGTACGACCCTTGTTCTGTTTTAATGGTAAAACCATTTTCCGTTTTTTCAATTGATTCGACTTTTTCGTCGACCAGTTCGGCCCCGAATTGCGCTGCCTGTTTTTTACCGGTTTCGACCAGGTCTGGTCCGGTTATTTCTGTTACGCCGTAGTGATTTTTCAGCAAAGCCCGCTTGGTAGCGCTCGTGCCACCATCAAAAAGCACTGTGCTTTTCCCGGCTTTGGCCGTAAAAATGGCGGCACTTGCCCCGGCCGGACCAGCTCCAATAATGGCAATTTCATACATCGTACATTCCTCCTTACTATTTTAAGTATAGACCGGCAGATGGGGAAGTTCAAAATATACACTTTGGAAGGCACAGAAATGTAAGGCCTTATTTTCTAAGTGTTTCTTTGGACAAATCAAAGTAGCACTCAAAAGAAACCGTGGATGGAATTTGATCGGTAAACAATGAATTAAAGTTCAGGTCTTAATACAAAAGATAGCATTAACAAATTTACGCAAATATTCATCAAATGATCAATATCAATATGATCATTTCCTTCACAAAAAGCTTTAAGCACATCGCAAGGCACATTGGCATACTTACCTAATGTTTCATAGGAAAGATTATAATCTCCTATCAAATTAGCCTCTATTATCGCTCTCATTCTCTCTTTTGAGTCTATAAAAGAGAATCCTGTACTTAAAAACGGTAAACGATAATGGATTCTTTTTAACTCCCCTTCATCAAAGTAGCATGGCTTTCCAGAGAGAATTTTTGTAGTTTTCTCATCGGAAATCCCAAATAGTGTAGCTAACTGCTGATCTTTTAACTGAAACTTATTTTTAATATGAAGGAATTGACTTTTAAATATTCATGACTTCCATCTGAATAGACATTGGAATTTGTATCGTGAACAAAATCAGACATTTTTTCCGACTCCTTTAAAACATTATATAATTTTCATAATAAAATGAAAAGGAAAATAGAATTTGGAATCGGATTACCGGTTTTTCTCATTCTCTCCTTTCATCATAAATGTAGTTCCATCCATTCATCCACTTCCTGGAAACCGAATTTTTCATACAATGGCTTGCCCATTTCCGAAGCGCCGAGCCAGATGTTGGAGATGCCAGCCTTTTTCACCTCATCCATCAGTTTTTCCATCAATTCTTTCGCGATCCCCTGGCCGCGGTATTCTTCTTTTGTATAAACATTTGTAATATAGGCTTTCTTCCCGCTTTTATTCACATAGCTCGGCGGAAATTCGTAAAAAATGACAGCCCCGCAGGCAACGATTTCTCCTTCGTCTTCCGCAAGCCATTGGACCATGGAGCCTTCTTTTAATTTCTTTTGAAAAAACTTTTCCAAATCGGCATCAATGTCCGTCTTCGGTTCGATGCCTTGGGCAACTTGCTGCTGCTTTCTAAGCTCTATTAAATGATGAAGATCATCCAGATTGGCTTTCCGAAATTCCATAGATGCGCCTCCTCGTTGGCATTTGATAATACATTCATACCCCGTTTTAAGGAAGAAAAGCGCACCATTGGTCTTTTTCCGTTGCCATTTTTGTTTTCCGGGAGCCGTATTGAAAAGCAGCTGCGCCCCTGCAGCTGCTTTTCAATGTTAAACCGGGTATACCGGGTGCTTTGGTTTTGAAAATTCTTCCTGCTTCCCGCTGTACATTTCAAGCCGACGTTCGAGTTCTTCCCGCAGTTCATTGCCCGGTACGACGTCATCCACAACCAGTTCGGAAGCAAGCCGGTAAATGTCAATGTCTTTCACGTACTCCGCCCGCTTTTCCGCGAAAAATGCCGGCCGTTCCTCTTCCGGGAGTGCGGCGATTTTATTGGCGTATACGGCATTGACCGCGGCTTCAGGGCCCATGACCGCAATCGATGCAGACGGAAGGGCAATGCAGCAGTCCGGTTCAAACGCCGGGCCTGCCATTGCGTATAAACCGGCACCGTACGCTTTCCGGACAATGACGGACAGTTTCGGAACGGTTGCTTCGCTCATCGCAAAAATCATTTTTGCCCCGTGGCGGATAATGCCGGCCCGCTCCACTTGCGTCCCGATCATGAAGCCGGGGACATCCGCGAGAAACAAAAGCGGAATATGGAACGCATCACAAAGATGGATAAACTTTGCCGCTTTATCGGCGCTGTCGTGGAAAAGCACGCCGCCTTTCACCCGCGGCTGATTCGCAATGATTCCGACAGGCCGGCCGCCAATCCGGGCGAGACATGTAATCAGTTCGGGCGCAAACTTCTTTTTAATCTCGCAGATCGAATCTTCATCCACAATCCGCTCGATCAGCTGGTACATGTCAAACGGGGCATTTTCATTTTTCGGGATCAGTTCCTCAATCGTTTTTTCAAACGCAGCCGGCGCCTTTGCTTCTGTTCTTGCCGGTTTTTCGGAAAAATTGTCCGGAAAATAGGTTAAGTATTTTTGCACATAACGGATTGCTTCTTCTTCCGTTTTCACTAGCACATCGCCGCAACCCGAAACGGTGCAGTGCATTTTTGCGCCGCCCATCTGCTCGAGCGTCACTTTTTCACCGATCACCATCTCGGCCATCCGCGGCGAGCCTAAGTACATGGACGCATTGCCCTCGACCATTACGACAATATCGCAAAATGCAGGAATATACGCCCCGCCGGCAGCAGACGGCCCGAACAAGAGGCAAATTTGCGGTACTTTCCCGGACAAATGCACCTCGTTGTAAAAAATCCGCCCTGCTCCTCTTCTGCCCGGGAACATCTCGATCTGATCGGTAATCCGTGCGCCTGCGGAATCGACGAGATACAAAATCGGGCAGTTGAGTTTCGCGGCTGTCTCCTGGATACGGATGATTTTTTCGACCGTCCGCCAGCCCCACGAACCGGCTTTTACGGTCGAATCATTGGCCATAACGCAAACGGTGCGGCCGCCGATTTTTCCGAGCCCGGTGACGACCCCGTCTGCCGGCAGGTCCCCCGCAAGGACATTGGCAAACATCCCGTCTTCAGCCTTGAGCCCGTCATCCAACAGCATTCGCAAGCGTTCGCGGACAAACCATTTGCCCTGTTCGCGGTTTTTTTGGTGGTATTTTTCCTTTCCGCCCTTTAAAATTTCTGCTTTTTTGCTTTCGTAGTCCATTGCATTACCTCCCTTTATACACCGGGGTGCGCTTTTCCGCGAATGCCCGCAAGCCCTCGAGCCTGTCTTCGGTCGGAATGAGCGCGTTGTAGGCGAGTTCTTCGATTTTCAGCCCTGCTGAAAGGCCGGTCTCTGTCCCTTGATCGATAGCCGTTTTTGCCTGTCTAAGTGCAATGGGGCCGTTTTTTTGCATTTCCCCCGCCAGTTCAAACGCTTTTTCGATTACTGCTGCACGCGGCACAGCGTATTCGAGCAGGCCGATTGCCGCTGCTTCTTCAGCAGTCAGCCGTCGCGCCGTATAGATCAGTTCTTTCGCTTTACCAACCCCAATGAGTCTTGGCAGCCGCTGTGTGCCACCCGCCCCCGGGATGATCGCGAGCGACGTTTCGGTAAGCCCGTATTTTGCTTCGCGGGCGCCAATGCGAAGATCACATGCCAGCGCCAGCTCCAGCCCACCGCCGAATGCCGACCCGTTTAGCGCCGCAATTACCGGCTGGGGCAGCGCGGCCGTTTCATTTACAACCGCACCGATCTTCCGTACGGCCTGCAGCACCTCTTCCTCGTTCATGCCTTTCCGCTCTTTTAAATCCGCTCCGGCGCAAAACACTTTTTCCCCGGCGCCGGTCAGGATCACAACGCGCGTGCTCTGGTCTTTTTTTACTTCCGATAAAGCTTCATGCATATCCGAAAGCATTTCTTTGGATAATGCATTTGCAGCTTCCGGCCGGTTCAACGTCATCACGGTGATGCCATCTTGTTTTTCCAATAAAACTGTTCCTGTCATGTTCTTTTTCCCCTCCTGCCTGTTTGCCTGCAAGCGCCCTTCCGATCGGCTTTGCAATCTGTTTTGCGGTTCCGGGCTGTTCTGGATCACCACGCCAGTGCCTTTTGCTTTTTCCGGCAAAACGTTCCCGTTATGCTCCTCCTGCCATCCTGTAAATTTCCATCTGGTGGCTTGCAAGCGGCCTTCCGATCGTTTTTTCAATCTGCTGTGCGGCCTGGATGATGCGGCCAAGATCAACGCCGGTCTCAATGCCCATCTGCGCGAATAGGTACAGCAAATCTTCCGTGGCGACATTACCGGCTGCCCCTTTCGCATACGGGCAGCCGCCCAGGCCACCTGCTGC
The DNA here is from genome assembly GCF_025905465.1 of Weizmannia sp. WK01. Lineage (NCBI taxonomy): Bacteria > Bacillati > Bacillota > Bacilli > Caryophanales > Bacillaceae > Heyndrickxia > Weizmannia sp. WK01. Next base: position 3,037,375 of record NZ_CP109616.1, read on the forward strand.
GCTGTCAAAAACAGTAATCCCCATTTCGAGCGACTTGACAACATTCGCAAGTGCCGTCCCTCTTGTATCGTGGAAATGCATCGCCAGTTGCCTTGCATGAAAATCCTTCAGCAGTTCGCCGAGCAACCGCTCAACATCCGTCGGCACGCCGGCACCGATCGTATCCCCGAGAGAAATTTCATCCACGCCCATCGCAAACAAGCGGCCGGCCACTTCTTTTACTTGCTTTGGGGAAACCGGTCCGTCATACGGGCAGGCAATCACCGTCGAAATATATCCCCTTACCGATTTCCCGGCGTTTTTCGCTTCCTTCACCACTTTTTCCAAGACCGGATAGGTTTCCGCAATCGTTTTATTAATGTTGCGGAGGTTATGTCCTTCGCTTGCCGACATGAAGACGCTCACTTCATCCACACCTGCATTTAATGCCCGTTCAAGCCCCCTCACGTTCGGGACCAGCGCGGCATATGTCACGCCCGGCTTCCGTCTGATTTTTTCCAGCACCGCTCCGGTATCGGCAAGCTGCGGGATCCATTCCGGCCGGACGAATGATCCTGCTTCGATGTACGTCAGGCCCGTATCCGACAATGCGTTCACCCATGCAACTTTTTCTGCTGTCGCCACGACCGCTTTTTCATTTTGTAGCCCGTCGCGCGGCCCGACTTCTTTCACGGTCACTTTTTCAGGCAGCTTCACATCCCCGCCTCCTTCAGCAAATTGCGCTACTCCAGTTCCACCAGCACATCGGATTCGTTGACAAATTCGCCTTCCTGGACATGGATTTTTACCACTGTGCCGTCTTCCTCGGCAGCAATCGGGATTTCCATTTTCATGGATTCAAGGACGACCACATCGTCGCCTTCCTTCACCTGGTCGCCTTCCTTTACGAGCACTTTCCAGACACTTCCTGCCATACTTGCTGTAATTTCCATCTGCTTTTCCTCCTGTTTTAGAAAGTCACTGTCAAATCGGGTAATGGCCGGGACCTTTTTGCATGTTCTCCCTGCCTCCCCTCATCCGGCCATCTTCATACGGGGGCTCTGCCTGGTTTAAAAAGCCGGCATATCATTGAAAGGGATGGCAGCCCTCTTTCTTTCGGATTCCCCCCTTTTCGGGCCCCTGGCGCCTTTTAACCGGCCGGTGCGCCTACTTGCGGGACTCCGCTTGTTTTAAAAAGTCATTGACAAAATGCGTGGTTGTGTACCCTTTTAAAAATTGTTCGTGGCGCACGGTATCAATCAGCATCGGAATATTCGTTTTAATCCCTTCCACTTGATAGTTTAAAAGCGCATTTCTGATCCTTTTGCAAGCTTCTTCGCGCGAGCTGCCCCAGGCAATCAGTTTTGCGATCATCGGGTCGTAAAAAGGGGTCACTTCAGAACCCGCTTCCACGGCCGTCTCGTTGCGGATGCCTTCCCCTTCCGGCAGCCGGAAAGCTGTAATTTTGCCCGGCGATGGCAGAAACGTCTTCGGATCTTCAGCATAAATACGCACTTCAATCGCGTGGCCGTTCCGCTTGAGCGTCTCCCGCGTGATCGTGAGGCGTTCGCCTGAAGCGATTTTCAACTGCTCTTCCACAATGTCCAGCCCGGTAATTTCTTCCGTCACCGGATGTTCCACTTGCAATCTTGTATTCATCTCAAGAAAATAGAAATTCTGGCCCCGGTCCACGATCATTTCCATCGTGCCGGCATTTATATAGCCGATGGATGTTGCTGCTTTTACTGCCGCATCCAGCATCTTTTGCCGGGTCGCTTCGCTGATAAAAGGCGATGGCGCTTCTTCGACAACTTTCTGGTGGCGGCGCTGGATCGAACATTCCCTCTCCATAAGCGGCACAACGTTTCCATATTGGTCTGCCAGAATCTGGATTTCTACATGATGCGGTTCTTCAATATATTTTTCAATGAACATCGCGCCGTCCCCGAAAAACATTTCCGCCCGTTTTTTGTTGCCGGCAAACGCTTTGCGCAGCTCTTTTTCGGTTTGGACCACCTGCATCCCGATTCCGCCGCCGCCTGCCGAAGCCTTCAGCATTGCGGGATAACCGATTTTTTCAGCCGCCCGGACCGCCGCTTCTTCATCTTCAAGCGGATCATCCACCCCTTCAATCACCGGCACGCCTGCTGCTTTCATGGTACGGCGCGCTTCAATTTTGCTGCCCATCGCAGCAATGATTGCAGGAGAAGGCCCGATAAAAATGAGCCCCGCCTCAATGCATTTCCGGGCAAAAGGCGCATTCTCGGACAAAAGCCCGTAACCCGGATGGACCGCTTCCGCCCCGCTTTCTTTGGCCGCCCGGATGATCGCGTCGGCATTTAAATAGCTTTGATTGACAGGCGATTTGCCGATGCAATATGCTTCATCCGCCTCGCGGACAAAAAGGGCCCCCGCATCCGCCTCGGAATACACCGCTACGGACTTAATACCGAGCTTTTTACACGTCCGGATCACCCGCCGCGCAATCTCTCCCCTGTTGGCAATCAGAATTTTTTTGAACAAATGGCAACGCTCCTTTCTGCTCAATTTGCTTCAAAAATTTTGTGATTTCCCGGCCTCTCATATTTCACTCGCATTTGAGATTCCGACAGCCATTTTCATCTCATCGCTGATTCTCGATGTTAAAAAATGCAAAGACAGCTTGAAATCTTTGAAACGGATCCGTGTATCATGCAAAAGCAGTTTAATTTGTGGAACGCATGGATGGTTTTCTATCTTTTCGCCTAGCAGCCAAGCTTTCGGGCAATAACCAGCCGCTGGATTTCGGATGTGCCTTCGCCGATTTCCATCAGTTTGATGTCGCGAAGATGACGCTCCACGTCGTACTCGCGCATATAACCGGACCCGCCGTGGATCTGGATCGCCTGGTTGCAGACGCGGAATCCCATCTCCGACGCAAACAGTTTTGCATAAGCGGCTTCTTTGCTAAACGGTTTTCCCTGATCTTTTAGCCATGCCGCTTTGTACACGGCATTGCGAGCAAGATCGATTTCCATCGCCATATCGGCAAGTTTGAACTGGATCGCCTGGAATTTTGAAATCGCTTGGCCGAACTGCATCCGTTCTTTCGCATATCGAAGTGCTTTTTCGAATGCAGCTTGGGCAATCCCGACCGATAATGCGGCGATGGAGATGCGTCCACCGTCCAGCGTGTACAAAAACTGGCTGAATCCTTTCTTTTCGTCGCCAAGCAAGTTTTCACGCGGGACACGGACGTTTTCGAGCACGATCTGGCACGTGTTGGATCCGCGAACGCCCATTTTTTCATACGGGCTTGTAATCGTCACGCCCGGTGCATCGGTCGGCACGATGATGGCGGAAATGATGTTACGACCGTTTTCCCTTTTGCCGGTTACGGCTGTCACGATCACTTGGCGGGCGTATTCGGCGTTTGTAATCCAGCATTTTTCGCCGTTGATCACCCATTCATCGCCGTCAAGCACCGCTTTTGTCCTTGTTCCGCCGGCATCGGATCCGGCGTTTGGTTCCGTAAGCCCGAATGCGCCGAGCGCTTCGCCTTTTGCCATCGGAACGAGCCACTTCTGCTTCTGTTCTTCGGTGCCGAAATAGTAGATCGGGCTTGCGCCGAGGCTTGTATTTGCGGCATAGCTGAGCCCTGTTCCCCCGCATGCCTTGCCGATTTCTTCGACCGCGATGCAATAAGAGATGGTATCCCCGCCTGCTCCGCCGTATTTTTCCGGAAAAGGGATGCCTAAAAGGCCGAGATTGCCGAGCTTTTGAAACGTCTCCATCCGCATTTTCCCGGTTTCGTCTACTTCTCTTGCATACGGTTCGATCTCCTTCTCAGCAAAGTCCCGAACCATCTCCTGCAGCATAATCTGTTCTTTAGACAATTCGAAATCCATAGGCTTCCTCCTTTTGCGGCGCAGGATAATCCGGTGCGCCGGTTTTTTTGCATTCTTGCTGACTTTTCAGGTGCAGCCGCCGGGATTGCGAAAAAATCAACCGCCGCATGCTCCTTTTTCCAGTTCGCTTCCGATTCCCTGTAAAACGCTGCAAGGGACCGGCGGGCAAACAGTAACGCCCTTCTTTTTACTGGCGGCCCGGCCGGTTCCCTGTCAAAAACATTGATTTCGCAAACCTGTGGGCGAACCTTCCTTTTTATCTTTCCGCCCTGCGACTGGCCACCAGCTGTTCAATGCGCGCAATGGTTGCGGGGTCCTCGAGACCGGTCATATCCCCTGTAGCCGCCCCGTTTACGACAATTTCCTTTAACAACCGGCGCATAATTTTCCCGCTCACTGTTTTGGGCAACGTGTCCGTAAACAAAATCGTTTTCGGCACGGCAATTTTCCCGATTTGATCGACAATCCGGGCCTTGATCGCTTCTTTCAGTTCTTCACTTTCCTCCGTCCCGTCGCTCAAACGCACAAAGCAGACCGGCACCTCGCCCTTGATTTCATCCGGCACGCCAATGACAGCGGTTTCAGATACACCCGGGGTTTCGAGCACCGCACTTTCCATTTCCATCGTGCTCAGCCTGTGCCCTGCAACATTGAACGCATCATCCGAACGGCCGGTGACCCATACGTAGCCATCCTCATCGATCATCGCCAGGTCGCTTGCATAGTAGCAGCCGTCTACCTGGCTGAAATACGAGCCAAGATAGCGTTCCGGCTCTTTCCAAAGCGTGCGGCACAGCATCGGAAACGGCTTTTGAATGACAAGGTTTCCGAGCGTCCCCCGTGGTACCGGATTTCCTTCCTGATCGACGACACCGATTACAGCGCCTAAAAATGGCCTGCCCGCAGAACCCGGCTTCATCGGCGTCAGCCAGGCGGCACCGGCAAGCGGCGATCCGGCTGTTTCCGTCTGCCCCCATGTGTTGTTCACGCAAATCTTTTTTCTGCCGAGCACTTCATATGTCCACTGCCATGTTTCCGCATCAAACGGCTCGCCGACAAGGGAGACGACATCAAGGCATGACAAATCGTATTTTTCAAGCGGACGCTCCCCCATGCTTTTCAACATCCTCAATGCAGTTGGAGCGGTGAACAATTTATTCACCCGGTACTTTTCAATGATCTGGTAAAACCGGTCTTTTTCCGGATAATCAATCGCCCCTTCGTAAAAGATGGTTGTAACACCGTTTGAAAGCGCGCCGGCAATGCCCCAAATATGCATCGTGAGCCAGCCGATATCCGCCGAGCACCAGAGCACATCGTCATCGTGATGGTCCATATGGTACTTTGCGTAAATGTAATTTTGTACGACAAACGCCATGCCGGAATGGACAACGCCTTTTGGTTTCCCGGTCGTGCCGCTTGTGTAAAACACAATGCCATACTCGTTCGCTTCCAGCCGCTCCGGTTCACAATGGATGCTTGCCTTCCTTGTTTCTTCATGCCACCAACAGTCGCGGCCCGCCTGCATATTGACATCCGTCCCAAGCCGGTCCACAACAACGACCGCTTTGACAGACGGAATGTCCGGAACAACACGGTCGACTTTTTCCTTAAGAAAAATCTTTTTCCCTCTTCGTTCGGTTGCATCGGCCGTCACGATGACTTTCGGTTCAAAATTCACAAGCCGGTCTTTCAGCGATTTTTCCGAGTATCCGGAAAAAATCGTATTGTAAATCGCGCCAATCCGGAAGCATGCGAGCACAGCAATCACCGCTTCCGCTAAGTTTGGCAGGAAAATCGCCACGCAGTCGCCTTTTTTTACGCCGAACCCGCGCAACACATTGCTGAACCGGTTTACTTCTGCAAGCAGCATATGATAAGTGAAAAACTTCGAATCGCCGTTTTCCCCTTCCCATATGAGCGCCGTCCGGTTGCCGGCACCGTTTTCGACATGGCGGTCAAGCAGGTTCACACATGGGTTGCTCACACCGCCTTCAAAAAAGCGGAACCCGGGGAGGCTGCCTGTCATTGTTTCCTTCCACGGTTCATACCAGGTGAGCTTTTTGGCAACGCGCCCCCAAAATGCTTCCGGATCCGTTTGCGACAGGCGCAGCAGTTCCTCAAATGCTTCGCTTGAACCGATTTCGGTTGAACGGATTTTATCATCACTTGGATAAACGAGTTTGCTTTTGGCAATGCCGCTTTGTTCCATGGACATGCTCCTTTCCGGTGATCGGTCGGGAAAACGAAGTTCCCTTTTTAAGAAAATTCCTGCATACGCGATTCACTCGCTTTTATCAAAGCCATTCTCCTATTCTGTCCACTAAAAGATTTACAGCGTTTGAATGCGACTCTTCCCGGCACAGTGGCGAACACCTTCTTTTATCCAACATTGAATTCCCGGGCGTTTTTATCCGTGCTTTTGGGATACAAACGCCTGATGCTGCACCAACCTGAGAACAGCGTTGGTTGACTGTTTTTTTGCCAGACTTACGGGCACGACCTGTCATTCCGTGGTGAATTCCCGGGCGTTTTTATCCGTGTTTTTGGGGATACAAACGCCTGACGTTGCACCAACCTTATAACGGCGTTTGTATGGCCACTTTTTCTGCCAGACTGACGGGCGCGACCTGTCAATCCCGTGGTGAATTCCCGGGCGTTTTTATCCGTGTTTTTGGGGATACAAACGCCTGACGTTGCACCAACCTTATAACGGCGTTTGTATGGCCGCTTTTTCTGCCAGACTGACGGGCGCGACCTGTCATTCCGTGGTGAATTCCCGGGCGTTTTTATCCGGGCAATCAAAAGGTTGGTATTTTCTCCCCCGGTCTCTGCAAACGGTTTATAGCAGTGGGAAAATATTCCTCTTCTTCATCCCGCGCCAAACTGTTCGCGAAGTTTGAACTTCTGCACTTTTCCGGAAGGCGTGCGCGGAATTTCTTTCACGAAAATGACCTTGCGCGGTTTTTTATAGCTTGCAAGATGGCGTTTGCAAAATTCGGCCACTTCTTTTTCTGTCAGCCGCGCGCCATCTTTTTTTACAATAATGGCGCAAACCGTTTCCATGTACTTCGGATCGGGGATACCGATCACAGTGACTTCTTTTACCGCTTCGTGGCGGTAAAGCACATCTTCTATTTCAGCAGGATAAATATTTTCTCCGCCGCTCCGGATCATATCTTTCTTCCTGCCGGCAATGGTTAAAAACCCTTCCGAATCAAAAAAGCCAAGATCCCCTGTTTTGCACCAGCCATCCGCAAACGTCTCCATGGTCGCCTCCGGTTTTTTCCAATACCCTTCTGAAACAGCAGGGCTCTTAATGAGAATTTCGCCCACTTCTCCTGCAGGAAGCGGGTTTCCGGCATCATCTGCAATTTGAATCGCAGTCAAAGGCATCGGTTTTCCGACTGTACTGCCTTTTCCTGCGGCATCCTGCGGGTCGAGTGAAGCGGCAATCGGCTGCCCTTCTGTCAAACCGTACACCTGGACGACGCCAATGTGCGGAAAATGCGCCCGGATGCTTTCCAAAGCCCACGGCATGAGCGGATCCCCGCCGGTGTAAATCGTCTTCAGCGTTTCCAGCCGGTACTGTGCCAGATCCGGTAAGTGCAGCATGTCATAAATCATAAAAGGAAATAAAAAACAGCATGTTACCTTTTCCTTTTCCATGACAGACAGGACTCTTTGAATCTCGAAGTTTTTACTTTTTGTAATGATGACAGTTCCGCCCCGCATGAGAACCGGCAAAGCAATGTCTTCCATTGCGCCGACATGGTAGAGCGGCCCCGTTGTCATGGCCGTTTCCCGGGCTTGAAATCCCCATTTCAAAGCTTGAATGGCTGAAAACCAGAATGTCGTATTATGCGTCCAAATCGCACCTTTTGGCCTTCCCGTCGTCCCGGACGTATACATCAGCATCACCGGGTCATTTAAGTGGATGGATGACACAGCGGGGTCTTCCTGCTGCCCTTCCCCGAGCACGGAAAACGGTTGCGCCCATCCCGGAACGACTGATGCTTCCTCCTGAAGGCAGATAAATTGTTCAACTGGCACCTCGTGTTGAATCGGCTCAATCCGCCCGGCAAGACCTGCGTGAAAACATAATATTTTTGTGCCGGAGTCGTTTAAGCAATAGACCAGTTCGGGGCTTGACAAGCGGAAATTCAAACGGACTGCAATTGCCCCGATTTTCGCCGCCGCAAAATAAAGGCCGAAATACTCAAGGCAGTTATAGAGCAGAATGCCGACCCGGTCTCCTTTCCGAACGCCAAGCTGTGTAAGCTTGTTTGCATAAGCATTGGAAATCGCGTGCAATTCCTTGAAAGTCCATGCTCTTCCGGCTTCTTCCTGCACCGCAGTTTTTCCGGAAACAAGCGGGTCCGGATCCTCTGCAATGTTCTTGATCATCCAGCCAACGTGCAACCATGTTCCCCCTTTCCAACACTTTGATGCCCTATAAAAAGCAAGAAGTATGCCAGCTTGAAAGAGGCGAAAAACAGCATGTGCGTGTTGGAAAAGGCGGCTTCGTTTCCCGTTTTCCGTAACGTTCTTTACCAATCTATGATGCAAACAGCGGCTTTATGGCAGAAAAACAGATTCGGAATTTCAGAAGGCCAATCTGGATTTCCGGATGATTAAAAAATAGTGCTCATGCAAGTGGATGTTTGGGCTTGATGTCAAAACTTAAGTTCATTTTACATAGGGCTTGCTGAACGAATCCGATTCTGAGTTTGTGCCCAATTTATCTGCAAGCTCTGTCTCAAAATATAGAAGAATTCTTTTGCGAAAAGGGGGGATTTGATCTTCTCCATACATTGAATCGGCTTTCGAGTGCAAGCATTTCCCTGGATTTGTTTAAATGGTTGCCAAAGCTGTCAGCATCCTTTCCAAATCCAGGAATTTCGCTTATTCAGCAAGCCCTATATAGAAGCAATATCTATCCTGATCGTTTGACGTGAAAAACTGCGTTCATTTTACCTCAATACGAAGCTTTTTCATTTTGTCGTAAAGCGTGGAGTGGCCAATCCCGAGGGCTTTTGCCGCACGTTTTTTATCAAAACAGGCAGCCCGCAGCGCTTCCTCAATCATTTGTTTTTCCGCTGCCTCCATTCTTTCTTTCAAACTGCTTTCTTTTTTTCTGTTTAAGTGTTCACGGATTGCTTCAGGCAGGTCCTCTAACCCGATCGCATCCGAAGAGGCCATGTAGACCGCTGCGTGAACAGCATTTTCCAGTTCGCGGATGTTTCCCGGCCAATTGTACCCTTCGAGCGCGGAGAGGGCTTCAGGGCTGAAACCGGTGACCCTTTTGCCGAGACCGGATGATGCTTTCTTTAGGAAATGCCGCGCCAAAAGTGGGATATCTTCCGCCCTGGTGCGGAGCGGAGGGATATCCAGCTGGATGGCATTGATGCGATAGTACAAGTCTTTTCTGAAACGGTTTTGTTCGACCAGTTCTTTAAGCGGTTGGTTTGTTGCCGCGATGATACGGACATCGATCGGTTTTGGATGGACCGCGCCAACCGGTTCGATTTCTTTTTCCTGCAGCACGCGCAATAGTTTTACCTGCATCATCACTGGCATGTCGCCGATCTCATCGAGAAAAATCGTCCCCCCTTCCGCCGCCTGGAACTTGCCGGGCTTGCCGCCTTTTTTCGCACCGGTGAACGATCCTTCTTCATATCCGAACAGCTCGGATTCCATGAGATGTTCGGGAATCGCGCCGCAGTTGATTTTGATAAACGGACCACTGCTCCGGTCGCTAGAGCTGTGAATGCTATGAGCAACCAGCTCCTTTCCGGTTCCGCTCTCTCCGGTAATCAAAACGGTGATATCTCCGCGCGCCACCTTTTTGATTTTTTCTTTCAGGAGCGCCATTTGCCGAGAACTACCAATCAGATCGTTGAGCATATATTTTACGCCGGCTGCACGGGGCTGCTTCTCAAGTAAAAACCGGCTTTGCGACAGCATATGCCGGATATGGGTGTTCAGCTTTTGCCAATCATATAGATCTCTGAAAATGATAATCCCGACAGCCCCGAGAATTTTTCCATCTTCTATGATCGGAATGCGGTTTGCGATGACATATTCGCCTCTTAAAAACTGCAGCTGGGCAAGTTCGGCTTTTCCCGTTTTCACCACAAGATGCATTCTTGTATTTTCAATTGTATGGGTCACGTGTTCGCCAATCACTTCGTTTCGTTCCACTTTCAAAAAATCGCAAAAATTGCGGCTTATGTAACGAATATATCCTTCGTGATCCACGATCAATGTGCCGGAGTATGTTTTTCCAAACACGATGTCCAACAACCTGGTATTGAGAAACTTTTCGCTGATCATGCCATTCCCCTTTTCCATGCTGAAGTTTATGGACTTATTTTTGAAAGCGGTTACAATTTTAATTGTATCTTCCCCACGAGTTGAGATCAACTGATAAACATGCTGCCGGCACAAACGGAAGAGGAAAAAGGTAAATAAGAAAATAGTCAATTCATTATCCCCTCCTTCCACTTTCCTAATGCCATCCAAAAAGCGTCATCACAACACGACATATCCACAGTGGCTTCCGGGCCATATGTAAAAGGAGCATTTTTACTTCCATGCCTGTAGTGGTAAATAAAAATACTGAAATAAATATGGGATGCAGTATACATGGGATTATTTTGCAACTTCAAATAATATGCCGTGCTGATTAAAAAAGCGGTTCATTTCTTCAGTTACTTCTTTGTCAGTAATCAATATATCGATTTCCTCCGGCTGAGCAAATGTAGCAAAAGAACTCTTGTCTATTTTACTGTGATCGAGCAGTGCAATGACCTTATGTGATGCTGCAACCATCTTCCTTTTCAATTCCACTTCATAATAGCTAAAATCTGTTAGTCCGTCATTCATATTAAAAGCATAGGCAGACGTAAACAAAATGTCGATATTAATCTTGCGCAATAGTTCTTCACCCAATAGTCCTTCAACGGAGTTAGAGGAATTTCTCACAATTCCACCAACAATAATAACGGTTAAGTGGGGGTTTTCTTTTAACATGACAGCAGTCGAGATACCGCTTGTAACGACCGTTAGTTTCATGTTGATATCTTTTAAATAACGGGCAAACTCAAAACAAGTGGAACTTGCGTCAAGAAGAATACATTGGCCTTCTTGCAAAAATTTGAGCGCAGCTTTTCCAATTCTTTGTTTTTCTGCACGGAATTTTTTTTCGCGAATCTCATAATTATTTTCACCCAAGTCAGGTTCCTGGCTGTCTTTTTTTATTGCCCCGCCATGCGTACGGATCAACAGGCCTTGCATCTCCATATGGTTAAGGTCAGAACGGATGGTTGCTGCAGAGGTGTTTAATAACCCTGTCAACTCATTAACAGTTACTGTTCCTTTCTCCGCTAATAAATCTTGAATAGCTTTTCTACGTTGATCAGCAAACATAAAGGCATCCTCTCCTCTAGCTTCAGTGACATAAAAGTTGAGACAATATAGATATATAAATCGGGGTGTTTTACATGCTTTTATTTATTTTTCTTATTAGACTTTATCATAGGAACCGATAAAAATCGATAAAAAAGGGAAATTTCTCATTTTCGCTATATGCTTTATCTGCACTTTTTCTTGTAAAGTGGAATAATCCCATCTGTTTACAGATGGGATTATTTACCGGGTGTACATAAAGAATGATAACGATCCTCTATTTTCAGCTTGTCATTTTTTTAAATAAATGTGTATCAAGAGATTTTAGGATGTACTCGAAACTTTCTATATCCCAAGCTGCCCTGCCAATAAATAATCCATTTACATGCTCTACATCAATATATTGAAGAAAATTATCTTTGTTGACGCTTCCTCCGTACAAAATTGGAATTTCTTTTCCTACAGAAGGATAAAGTTGATTTAACGTATCTCTCAGAAAAGCATGCACTTCTCTAACATACCCAGCATCCGCTGGTACTCCATTCTCTCCTATTGCCCAAACCGGTTCATATGCAATCATTACATTTAATGCCTGTTCTTCCGGAACGTTTCGCAAGCAAACTTTTATTTGTGAGGCCAGCACTTCTTTGGAGATACCCTGATCTTTTTGTTTCCGATTTTCTCCGATACAGATTAACGGCCGAAAATGATATTTTAATGCGGCATGTACTTTTTTGTTTAAATCCTCATCTTTTTCATTAAAATATTGTCTGCGTTCAGAATGTCCCAGCTCAATCAGATTAATGCCGATTTCATCCAGCATTTTCGGGGAAATTTCACCGGTAAATGCACCACTGTCTTCCCAATGCATATTTTGAGCGCCCAATTGTATGCGGGAATCCCTTATCACGCCTTTTATTGTAACCAAAGACGTGTAAGGAGGGATAATAAATAACTCAATATTGTCAGAAATCATTTCAGAGATACGTTTCAGCTCTTTTGTATAAGAGATGCCTTCTTCTATTGTCTTTGTCATTTTCCAATTGGTACCAATCCAAATTCTTTTCAAATTCCGTCCCCCCAGGCTCACTGATTATTGGGTCGCTTTTACAGGTTTTTTCTCCAATTTTTTATAATAAGGTGAGATAGCCGGTGCATCGTAATATGCCTTTAACTCATCATCTAATTTCAACAAAGTTATGGAAAATCCACCCATTTCCTGTGTTGTACAGTAGCTGTTTACATCGATGTCATATGCTCGAATCCCTTTTTCCTCAAGGATTTTGGTGACTCTCCGATTGACAATGAATAATTCCATTAATGTGGTGGAACCCAAACCGTTTACCAATACACAAACTTCATCTCCTGCAGTGATACCGCTTTCTTTCAACAGTGTATCCATTAAGTTGTCCGTCAGTTCATCAGCAGGCAGCAATTTGGTTCTTTTTACGCCTGGTTCTCCATGAATCCCAAGACCCACTTCCATTTCGTCATCTCCGAGTGTATATGGCGGTTCAGCTGCACCCGGAATGGATCCCGGCGTCAATCCTACACCAATTGAAAAGGTGTGGTCATTTGCTTTTTGTGTAATCCTGGTTACTTCTTCCAAAGATAAACCTGTTTCTGAAGCGGCGCCGGCAATTTTTACCACAAAAACGTCACCCGCAATGCCCCGGCGATCCGTTTTTCTATCTGCAGGAGCGGAAGCCACATCATCTGTAACCCGTACTGTCCGGCATTCAATCCCTTCCAATTCCAAAAGTTCAGTTGCCATATCGAAGTTCAAGATATCTCCGGAGTAATTGCCGTATACAAAAAGAACGCCTTTGCCTTTATCTGCAGCTTTTGCAACTTCCTGAATGTTATATGGATTCGGAGCAGCAAACACATTTCCCAATGTTACGCCGTCAGCAAGACCTTCTCCAAGTAAACCGATAAATAATGGTTCATGTCCGCTTCCCCCTCCAGTAACAACGGCTACCTTTTCCTTGTGATCCCTCCGTACAACACCATTGACATCATCAACTTTTCGGAATTGATCTTTATATGCTGCAAGGAACCCTTCGATTGTTTCTTCAACAACATTGGCAGGATCGTTGATTACTTTTTTCATATAAACGCCTCCGATTTTCTTTTATTATCATTTTATTTCATTTTCTTTTATTCTGATTATAAGGATTTGTTTACCTTTTGTCAAAATTGTCAAGTCAGAGAGTGATTGATATAAACTTGATAGGCTTCCTCTGCTGTTCCATTGAGATGGATGATTTTGTTTAGCCCCGCAACGAAGTCAGCCGGATCCTCGTTTTGAACAATATTTCTTCCAATCGCAACACCTTTAGCCCCAACCTCTATACAATGTTGGATGAACATAAAATACTCCAGCATATCGTCTGCTTTTGGACCCCCAAGTGCGATTACCGGCTTTTTAGCTGATTGAATCACCTGTATATCTTCCGGTTTTCTGGTTAATCTCATTTTAATAATATCTGCTCCCTGTTCCGTACCGATACGGGCGCCAGCTGCAATGGAAGCAGGATCATTTGATTTTTCGCCTATCCGGATTCTTCTACATCGCAAAGCAAAGGGCACAGGAAGGCTGGACATCCCGGCCTGAAGCGATTTTTCCTGTGCCGCATTTTTGTTATTGAAGTGTTTCTTCTAATAAACCAGCTTCCGATAAAATCTGTTTCAACGCCTCTTTTTTCTTCTCATCAAGCGGGCGGGAAGGCGGAAGAACATAGCTGGAAATATCTAATCCTTTATATTTCATTGCTTCTTTTACAACACTGATAAACGGGGAATCAAGTTTGTATATCGCCGGCAAAAATGCCAGTTTTTTATGCAATGCAATGGCTTTGTCATATTGCTTTTCCTGAAAGGCATGGTAAATCCCAATTGCCAACTCAGGCGCAAAATTGACACTTGCACAAATCGCTCCGTCTCCGCCAATTGTAAGCGTCTGTAGCAGGTGATCATCGAAACCGCAAAAGACCGCAAAGTCCGGATGTTTCTTTTTAACGATTGAAATCATATCCCGAATATGGGAAACCTCTTCCACCGTTTCTTTTATTCCGACAATATTTTGATGGTTTTCCACCAGTTTCAGTACAAATTCCGGATTTAAATCCTGGCCGGATAGTGTTGGAAAATTGTAGAGCAATACAGAGATTTCAATGGATTGTGCAATATCATGATAATGCCGATATAAATTCTCTTCGGTTAAAGGCCAATAGTAAGGGTTAATCACGACAACTCCATCAGCACCGACTTTTTCCGCATGCTGGCTCAATAAAATGGATTCGCGCGTGTTCGTACTTCCTGTACCAATCAGTACCGGCACTCTACCATTTACATACTCCGTTGCAAATGATGCAACTTCCATTCGCTCTTCCGTCGACATCTGTGTAAATTCCCCACCGCTTCCAAGGAAAAAAAGCCCGTTCACGCCGGAATCAATTAAAAAGTCAATTACAACTGCCATTCCTTTTTGATCAAACTTGCCGTTTTTATCAAAAATAATTGAGACGGGCGGAATAATACCATGAAATTTTGCAACCATATCTTTTCCTCCTCTCTTCTTTTGCTTTTGCTACTTATGAAATACCAAAATTATATTCGGGGTTATACAGATAAATTTTCAATGTATTCTTTCATTGATTTAAAAATGATCCATACCGTTGTAGCTCCTGCATCCTGATGGCCAATGGCTCTTTCTCCGAGCGTCTTTGCCCTTCCAAATTTTGCTATATAAGATTTCGTTTTTTCTACGCCTTGGGCAGCTGCTTCCTCTGCTGCTTTCAGACAGGCAAGCAAACCAGCATCATTTTCAGCTTTTTGTTTTAAAGCAAGAACTGCTGGTTCAAGGGCATCGATCATTGTCTTATCTCCCAAGTCCGCCTTTCCGCGTTGTTTAATAGCGTTTAATGCATTCTCCAGAATATTTGCCAATAAATTCGAATCCAATGTTTCTTGAGGGTCAAGACCTTTCAGCCCGCCTGTAAACAACGTTCCGAAAATGACGCCGGATGCGCCGCCCATAGAGGAGATCATGGACACTCCTATTGTTTTAAATATTTCATTAACGGTTGTAAATTCTGTTTCCCTTAATTTTTCATTTGCTTTCTTAAAACCTAGAGACATGCCAATTCCGTGATCCCCGTCTCCAATAGCGCCATCAATTTTCGTGAGTAGTTGCTTGTTTTCCTGGACTTTTTCTCCTGTATAAATGAAAAGTTTCTTTACTTGTTCCACTGTTAAACTGGCTTTTTCTAAACTCTTTTCCACTCTGATTCCTCCCTCTATAAATGTTGATTTATCAACATTTCAAGCCGTTGCGGATCACTTGGTTTTCCGTGAATACCCATGTTAACATGTAAAACTGTAACTTCACTGTAAAAATGAAGAATAAGGTTGAAAATTAAATTTTAAGATTCTATCTCAATTCTTTCAACTTTACCTATCAAGAATAAATATGATAGTGCTCCGATCAATGCAACAGCACTGACAAAAATGAGAGCTCCTCCAAAATGTTGACTTTCACCAATAATCATACCAATTACAATAGGTGTAACAATGCCTGAAAGGTTTCCTGCAAAATTAAATATTCCACCAGCTAGTCCCATTAGTTCCTTTGGTGCAACGTCCCCAATTAGTGTCCATGAAATCCCCGACATTCCTTGTGCAAAAAAAGCCACAGACATAATTGTAATAACTAGACCAATGGATGATGTATAGTTTGCCAATACAATTGTACATGCTAGGAGGAGACCAATAATAACTGGCGTTTTCCTGCTAAAACTGGTAGAAAAACCACGGCGGATGAACCAATCGGAAAGCGCTCCACCAAATAACACACCACAAAAAGCAGCAATATACGGAACCATTGCATAAAAGCCAGCATGTATAATTGTCATATGTTTTTCATTTACTAGATAAGTAGGAAACCAAGTTAAAAAGAACCATAACGTTGTTGTTACTCCAAATTGGCCAATATAAATTCCCCAAAGTGTTCGTTTCTTAAAAAGTATGCTTATTTGTGACCACGTTAATTTTTTCTTTTCTTCCGTATTCTCTGTAATGCCGTCACCTTTAGCGATATAATCGAGTTCTTCTTCGTTTACATAAGGACTGTCTTTAGGCTCATGTACAAATTTAAACCAAATTGGAATAAATAGGAAACCAAGTACCCCTGTGACAATAAAAATGGCCTGCCAGCTAAAATCAGAAACAATCCAAGCAAGGACCGGTGTTAAAAAAGCTAGCCCAACATATTCTCCAGCTGTATAGAAACCTGTAGCAAAGGCCCGCTCTTGTTTTGGAAACCAGGTGGAAACCAATCGGTTGTTTGTAGGAAATGCAGGTGCTTCAGAAAGCCCCAGTCCCAGTCTTAAACCAAAAAGTGAGGTAAATCCTTTTGCAAAAGCCTGGAAGAAAGTAAATGCAGACCAAACACCCAATGCAACTCCATATAAACGGCGGGGGCCAAACTTATCTAATAACCAACCCCCAGGTATTTGCATTATGGCATAAGTCCATCCAAAAGCGGAAAAAACCAACCCTAAAGCTACAGGATTTAAGTGAAGATCACCTTTCATTAGTGGTGCTGCAACAGAAATATTAGTTCTATCGAGGTAGTTTAGTGCAGTACTTAAAAATAAAACGAATAATATAATATACCTTGCCTTCGTCTTCTTCCTTGCTTTTTTGACAGGCACTGCATTTCTAAGTTCCATCCCACATTTCGCACGTCTTAAATAAAATTCATTTTAATTTTTGAATGAACTATATTTAAACATTTTGGTGGGATGATATCTTCTTATTTTTGAGGAATTTTCGATAAAGTTCTATTGAATTCGACATTCTTTTCATGAATTCCTCCTGTTGTGTGTTATTCGCCTTTGTTTTCGACATTTTTTGACACGTATATTGATAGATCATACCCGCATAATTCAATGATTTTTTTGGCTTGTGAATCAATATTATCGGGTAAGAGCCTTAATTTTTGTCGATTTTGATTTATAAGGATCACGGTGATATCTTCTAATTGCTCTAACAATGCTTGACCTGTGGGTTGATAGAGTTTCCTTTTTCCTTTCAAGATTAGAGATAGGTTCTTTTCTTTCAGTTCTTTTCTAACTCGATATTCTAAAATTCCATAGATTAATAAAGCCATCACATACACAATCCCTAAGGCCTCAACCCTTTCCGGGGTTTTCAAGTAAATGGCATCAATCATTTGTGAATCTTTGATTAATCGGAAACGGGTCTCAACGGCCGACTGTCCTTTATAAACCCTCAAAACTTCTTGATTGGATAGTGTCTCCTCGTCTAATTTATTTGTGATTAAAACAAAAGTGCTGAGCATTCTTTTCTTATTTTCGATAAAATCATGATCTTTTTCAAACGATTCCAGTTGTATCTGATAGATTTGTTCTCGTTTTGTCTGTTCGTCCTTTTTAGGTCTTCCTCTCTTTTTTCGTTTGATAGGTTGATCACTCATCTGGACGTTTAGTTTATAACAGAAATAT
The DNA here is from genome assembly GCF_025905465.1 of Weizmannia sp. WK01. Lineage (NCBI taxonomy): Bacteria > Bacillati > Bacillota > Bacilli > Caryophanales > Bacillaceae > Heyndrickxia > Weizmannia sp. WK01. The sequence continues at coordinate 3,055,181 of NZ_CP109616.1, forward strand.
GAAGCCTTTTGTTTTTTCTTAAAAGATTGAATTGCTTCTAGTGCGTCCTCTTTACAATGAAAGATAACTTTACTTAGTTTTTCTATCTCTTTTTTTAATTTTATTTCTTCCTTTTCGATCGCCCGATTTAGGGTTTTCTCTTTTCGTTGATCTAAATTGTTTGAGTGGACAACAAGAAACCGGTAAGGAAGGTTTTGAATTTGTCTTTCAAAAGCTTGAATTTGGTAAATAGCTGCGTCTTTTTTATTGCTAAGTGAGCCTACCCTTTCCCAGTTATTGAGCAACCATGCCTCTTTCTTTAGTTCTGTGCTTAAACCGAATGTATCAGGTAAACGGGAAATAAACGATAAATTTTGTTGTTGAATTTCCGCTAGATTTTCCGTTGTGATTAATGCAGAATCGGCTTGATAAATGAGATTTTTCCAATCTTCATGGGAAAGGATTTTTCTCATCTTTTGAATGAATTCCACATTCCAAGATTTATCCGAAGTATTCCCATTTTCTACTTTTGCAAGAATAGGAATTCGTTCAGGTGTGACCCCCATCCCCAGAACGATTTGTTTTAAGTCAGGCCTATGGGCCTTACTATACCCGTACGTAATTTGCAGTCCATCTTCCTTCGGTTGTTTATATTCACCGTAAACAGAAATTGATGTTGTATCGTTATGGAGTACACCAATAGGAAGATTCAATTTTTTTAATGCTTTTAATGCAAGGGTGGAATATACTTTCCATGCTTCGGCTTTATACAAGTAATCTAATGCTCTTCCTAATGCATCATCATTTAATTGATCGGGTGAAATCGATGTATCGAAAAGCATCTCAGAATCTAGGTTTTGATAGAATTCATGAACCTTATAAAGGGGCTTGCCACTGCATAAAATGTTTAAGACAAGGGCTTTAATCCTTGTTCCGGGTGAGATATGACAACGGACAGAATCCCATTTGACTAAATTATTAATGGTCTTTTCGAGTTCTATTTCATCACACAGTTTAGATAAAAGTTGAGACGGCCCCACATGTAAGGTTAAAATTTGATCTGACATAAAAATTTCCTCATCTTCCTCTAGTTAGATAATCATTCAATTCTACAAAGAAGGAGAAAATTCCTTTAAAAAAATCACAAAATAGAAAAATTTACGTGCGGAATATGCGTTCCATTAATGGTTCCTCCTACTTTTATGATATGTCACCGCTTTCAATCTTGCAAATACATAATCTATCTAAAATAAATATTATAAGTTCTGATGTTGTAATAAGCATCAGTCTTTTCATCCCTTTCAATTTTGCTATAAGCCATATGCACTGTGTAAAAAAGTTTATAAGAGACGAAAAGGACCGATGCCGAAGAAACGAAAATAAGGTAAACTAACAAATACTATTATTTTACAGACTGTTTTTCCTCTTTGATATCTTTTTTCAACCAATGTATTAACTCTTTTTCACGCTCGTGTTCCATTTCTGCTGTGAATTCAGATGGCCATTCATAAAATCCCCTTCCAGTCTTTGGTCCAATATGGCCATTTTCGACTAATGCTTTCATAGTAGGGAAAATTTCTTTTCTATCACATAAATCGTTAAAAAGATAAGATGTAATAGATGCATTTGTATTTAAACCACCCATATCCATTGTCATAAATGGACCTGTCACTCCAAAACGTCGCCCTATACTATATCGAACTGCTGCATCCACGTCCTCCATGGAAGCAATTCCATTTTCGACAATATATTGTGCCTCTCTAAAAATTGCATATTGCAGGCGATTTCCTACTGATCCCAATACATCTTTCTTCACAAGAATTGGCTTTTTATTCATAGCCTTTAATAGTGATAATGCCCGCTCAGCAGTTTGATCAGATGTGTGCTCACCGCGAACGACCTCTACTAACGGCATTAAATGTGCAGGATTCCAAAAATGGGTTACAACTGTCCTGCCTGGATTCTTTGTCAGCTTTGCAATTTCCGTTGCACTTAATCCTGACGTATTACTTGCAATGACTGTTTCTTCTAGACATATTTCATCTAATTGTCTAAAATAGTCCTGCTTCAAATCAAGATTTTCAGGAATTGCTTCGATTACAAATGTAGCTTCTTTAACACATTCAGTTAAAGATTGTGTAAAACTGATATTGTCTATGATTTTTTGTTTTTCGTTTTCCGACAGAACCTCATATCCTTTTAGTACTTCTAATTTTTGTTCAAGTCCTTCTTTCGCACGATCAATGTCTTTTTCATTTGTTCCCCAAAGCCTGACTCTAAATCCAGCCCATGCAGCAGTTAGAGCAATTGAGTGCCCCATAATACCACACCCTACGATTGATAATTTCTCCAACTTCGTCATAGTATTTCCTCCTCGTAAATAAAATTTTATCTTAAATGTTTACAATTCACTTTGTAGGAGTACCGCTAATTTCGCTAATTTCTGCAATTGGAAGCAAACTCTTGTTAACATACTTGTAAATAGTAAAGTTAGCTGTATCTAGGGCAATCCTAGCTTCCGAAGTTTTCTCTTCTACCATTATCTAGCCTTTATATCCATAACTCACAAGATCACCACAATTTTTGAAAAATCAATTAGCCTTTCCCACTTCCTTCAAACTTTTCTTTGAGCTTTTCAGGCTCTGCCAAGAAAGCTTTTTTATCTAGGAAAGAAAACTTCTGTACAGATCAGTGAAAGAATGATATGGCTCATCTTACAATCTCCCCTCTTACAATAGGCTGTAAGTTTTTCTCTACATATTTGCTAATATCAAAGACGCACTGATCCGCAGCTACTTTTGCTTCGTCTGTCTCTTCCTCAAAGATGATCCAGCCATCGTATCCATAGTTTACGAGTGTTTCAACAATGGCAGGAAAATCGATATCGCCGTAGCCCATTTTCTTCCATTCAAATGATGAAGAGCAATCTTTGAAGTGGACGTGTTTAATAATCGATAGATGCTCTTTAATGATTTCAAGAGGGTCCATTCCGCCTGCCATGATATGACCAACGTCTGGAGTATAACCGACATATCTCGTATCCAGTTCTTCAAAGAGGACATCGTAATCACTTTTAATTCTAAAATAAGAATTTGCCGGGGAATGCGGATGGAAAGAAGCGACTACTCCGTTTTCATACGCCCGTTTTCCGACTGCATTTACACAACTGATAATATCTTTTTGCCTCTTCAATAAATTATCACGGTTCGGCCCGACTCTCGCGGGAAGATTTAAAAGTGCATTTGGAAAATGCTTCAAATAATCAATATAGTAATCTGCACGTTTTTTCTCTTCCTCGGATTCCACATTACTTTCCCAGCTGAAAGGCAATGTTAGCGCTGCCAATTTAAGGCCCATGCTATCCAGTTTTTCTTTTAGCTGTTCCGGAGAGTCGTTATATTTCCCCAATAAAGCGTACTGGACATCAACACCCTTAAAGCCTGCTTTTTTTACGGTGTCCAGTATATGGTCCAATCCGTCTACTTTTTCATCATAGTCAAGTACCCAAGTCGTACCATGACACCCAAAATTAATTGTCATCAGAATCCTCCTTTTAAAAGATTAAAATAATCCAAAAATTAAGTTAAGCTTTACAATTAGGATATTATCATTCGTTATCGTTTTTGTCAATTGTTTTTTTGATTTATTTAAATAGAATAATAAACGATCAAAAATGAAAGTATCATCTCTAAGCTTCTGTGCTGTGTATGGCTTGGTATGTAAGGGATTACGCAGACTTTTCTTTCCCTTCATAAACGCACCCTCTATTACGACAGGGCTTTTTATGTTCCTTTCTACGCTACTTTCGTTTTCTTTTATTATTTTTTGGTTTGATGAATTACGAAAATAAAAATTGACAAAATCGAAAACAAATGAAATAATGTGACTATAATTTGTTAAAAATCAATTTATGGAGGGATTTTTTATGCGCATCGCGGTAGGTGCTGACCACAATGCTTTTGATCTTAAGGAATCTGTGAAAGCCTATATCACAAGCCTTGGTCATGAAGTAGTGGATTATGGCTGCTATTCTAAAGACGAAATTGATTATCCAGGTGTTGCTTTTAAAGTTGCCGGAGAAATCAATAATGGAACAGTTGAAAGGGGCATTTTATTTTGCGGAACAGGGATCGGCATGGCAATTGCAGCAAACAAAGTGCCTGGCATCCGTGCAGCCCAATGCCATGATGTATATTCGGCAGAACGTGCGCAACTCAGCAACAATGCGCAAATTATTACAATGGGTGCAAAAGTGATCGGTGAAGAAGCTGCCAAAAAAGTGGCTAAGGCTTACCTGAATGTAACATTTCAAGGGGGAAACTCAGCAAGAAAGATTGATCAAATTATGGAAAAAGAAAGCGAAAATTTAATTCAAGGTGCAAATGCCGGCTGCTAATGTGTGGTTCTGATCCAAGCAAAGAAATGGAGGGTTATAGATGAAATTTTTTCTGGACACCGCAAATATTGAAGAGATTAAGAGAGTGAATGCTCTTGGCCTTGTAGATGGCGTTACGACGAATCCTTCAATCATTGCGAAAGAGGGTAGGCCGTTTGAAGAAGTCATTAAAGAGATTTGCAGTATCGTAGATGGCCCTGTTAGTGCCGAAGTCATCGGCTTAACCTCTGAAGAAATGGTGAAAGAAGCCCGGGTTCTCGCCGGATGGGCCCCGAATGTCGTTGTAAAAATTCCAATGACAGAGGAAGGACTAAAAGCTGTACACATTTTATCCAAAGAAAACATCCAAACAAATGTTACATTGATCTTTTCTGTTGCACAAGGTTTAATGGCTGCCAAAGCTGGTGCAACTTTTATCAGCCCGTTCCTTGGAAGACTGGACGATATTGGCGTGGATGGCATCGATTTGATCAAACGACTGAAGCTGGTTCTTGCAAATTATGAATTAAAAACCGAAATTATATCTGCAAGTATCCGCCATATCGGGCATTTGGAAGCCGCTGCAGAAGCAGGCGCCCATATCGCAACGATTCCCGGTTCCTTATTCCCGAAACTTTGGAGCCACCCGCTGACAGACAAGGGAATTCAAGGATTTTTAAAAGACTGGGAAGTATTTAATCAGCGTTTGGAGGGAAAAGGGCATGCAGCCGTCAGATGAACAAATCGTCCAAACTCTCCGCGTTCTTTCTATTTAATCGATAAGTGGTTAGAAGTTTCTCCTCTCCTTGTGGAAACGAGGTTCAGAAAGGTTACAATGTTTCAGTTATCAGCACGCCGAGCTGGGAACTGTTTGAAAATCAAAGTAAGGAAACCAGGAGTCGATCCTGCCTTCTTGTAACCAACAAAGACATGCTTGTGAGTTGGGGGCAACTTTCGGGTGGCAAAAATATGTTGCCCAGGAAGGAGCTGTTGTTGGAATCGCTGCTTTTGGCACGTCAGGCCCTGGGGAACAATCGATCGAACACTTTGGGTTCACTGTTAAACATATTGTAGAACAAACAATGGCAATCATAGATGCCAATACCGTTGTCAGTAGAGAATAAGTTTAACAAGAGCGAACCGAGGAGGTACATTCCATGCAGACAGAAACCACCTTATCTGAGTCCATTTGCACTCAGAATCTTGTAATGAGTTTTCTCGCTGTCTCCCAACAAGCTGCCATTGCCTGCTATCCCTTAATAGGAAGAAGCGATAAAATGGCGGCAGATGACGCAGGTACAAAAGCAATGAGAAGCCGGTTGAACAGAATCAACATGGATGCCGTCGTCGTGATTGGCGAAGGAGAAATGGATGAAGCACCTATGCTTTATATTAATGAAAAGCTGGGAACGGGCAGCGGCCCGAAAGTTGACATTGCTGTTGATCCTGTAGAAGGCACAAATTTAATGGCAGCCGGCAAGGATAATGCTTTATCTGTCATTTCCGCAGCAACAAGGGGGAGCCTGCTCCATGCTCCGGACATGTATATGAAAAAAATTGCAGTCGGTCCCCAGGCAAAGGGCTGTATTGATATCGATAAGTCTCTAACTGAAAATATGAAAAATGTTGCCCGTTCACTCGGGAAAGATATCAGAGAACTGGACGTTATGATTCAGGAACGTCCCCGGCATCAGGAATTGGCACAAGAAGCTGTGAAGGCAGGCGCCCATGTAAGATTTTTCTCTGAAGCAGATGTGACTGCTGCCATCGCTACTGCATTTGACCATTGCGATGCTGATATTTTTGCGGGCATCGGTGGAGCGCCAGAAGGTGTAGTTGCTGCCACTGCATTAAAAAGTTTGGGCGGAGACTTTCAAGGAAAACTGGTACCGCAAAGCAAAGAGGAAATTGAACGGTGTATAAAAATGGGAATTCCTTTTCCAGAGAAAAAGCTCACAATGGATGATATTGTAAAAACGGATGATTGCTTTTTCGTAGCCACTGGAATTACAAACGGAATGCTTCTGGACGGGGTAAAGCAAACTGCATCCGGAAAACTGATAACCCATTCTATCGTCCTTACTGGTGGTAAAATGAAATACGTACAATTTATACACGGCCAATTTTCAGGCGACAGTGAATTTTAACAGAGCTTTAGGCCTGCAGCAAAAGAATATACTGCAGGCTTTTCATATTACACAGATTCCCTTTTCTAAAAAGCCGCCCCACCGTTTGGCAGAGCAGGCTTCTGATCATTTTTTCTCCTCAAAAACTTTCCGGATTCGTTCAACGGCCCATTCTAGCTCTTCTTCCGTTATGACGAGCGGCGGGGCAAAGCGGATGACGTTTTCATGCGTTTCTTTGCAAAGTAGCCCTTCCTCTTTCAATGCTTCGCAATAGGTGCGCGCCGGTTCTGTGAGCTCCACGCCGATGAAAAGGCCACGGCCGCGGATTTCCTTAATCGACGGGTGCTTGATTTCACGCAGTTTCTCCAGGAGCACCTGCCCAAGCCGGAGCGAGCGTTCCACCAGTTTTTCTTCTTCAATCACCTCAAGGCTTGCGATCGATACTGCACATGCAAGCGGATTGCCGCCGAACGTCGAGCCGTGCGACCCCGGGTTGAATACGCCCAGAATTTCTTTATTCGCTGCTACACAGGAAATCGGCATGACGCCACCGCCAAGCGCTTTACCAAGAATGAACACATCCGGCGTAACGCCCTCCCAGTCAACTGCAAACAGCTTGCCGGTCCGGCCTAACCCGGTTTGCACTTCGTCGGCCATGAAAAGCACCCGGGACGCGCGGCAAATGTCCGCTGCTTCTTTTAAAAATCCGGTCGGCGGAATGTTGATGCCAGCTTCCCCCTGAATCGGCTCGACAAGGAACGCTGCCGTGTTCGGGGTGATGGCTTCCCTCAGTGCTTCCGCATCCCCGTACGGAATGAGCTTGATACCCTCAATCATCGGCCCGAAGCCGCGTTTATATTCTTCTTCCGATGAGAGCGACACCGCAAGCAGCGTACGACCATGGAAGTTCCCGGTACAGGCGATGATCTCCGCTTTATTGTCCGGCACCCCTTTCACATCGTATGCCCAGCGCCGCGCAGCTTTGACCGCCGTTTCCACCGCTTCCGCCCCGGTGTTCATCGGCAGCACCATATCCTTTTTCGTCAGTTGACACACTTTTTCGTACCATTCGCCGAGTTTGTCGTTATAAAACGCACGCGATGTGAGCGTTACACGGTCCGCCTGGTCTTTTAATGCCTGAATGATCTTCGGGTGGCGGTGCCCCTGGTTCAGCGCCGAATAAGCGCTCAGCATATCCATATAGCGGCGGCCGTCCGGATCCTTCACCCACACCCCTTCCGCTTCCGAAATGACAACGGGAAGCGGCGCGTAATTATGAGCACCGAACTGTTCCGTTTTTTCAATCACTTGCTTCGCCTGGTCTTTTACTTGTGCCATTTTGTTTCCCCCTTCTTTTCACTGTCCCTATCCATTCATATGCAAAAAGAATGCCATCATGAAAAAAAGGCCTTCGTGCGGTTTTTTCAGTGAAAATGCAAAAAAATTTTGCAGAAGCCCGCAAAATATTTTAAAATTTTTATAACCAAAGGGGGATGCAACATGGAAGAAACAAAAGACGTACGCCTCGCGTTGTATGAAACAATTATGAATCTCGTTGATGCCGGCATTCATGCGATAGATGAAGAAGGGCGGACGATGATTTACAATCAAAAAATGCGGGATATTGAGAGGATGGACAGTCGTGAAGTACTGCATAAAAAATTGGAAGATGTTTTCCGCTTCCGCAGCAGTGAAGAAAGCACCCTGTTAAAGGCGCTCAAAACCGGAGAAGAAAGTCATCTTGTCAAGCAGACGTATTTTAACAATAAAGGCCGCGAAATCACCTCCGTCAACCATACGTATCCGTTTTATTATAAAGAGAAATTGATGGGTGCTGTTGAAATTGCGGAGGACATTACGAAAATCGAGCGTCTCATCCGTCGGAACCATGAGCCCCATACCGGTTACACATTTCATCATATTATCGGAAAAAGCAAGGCGGTTTCTGAAGTCATTGAATTTGCAAAACGCGCCGCCCGCACTTCCTCCTATGTGCTGATTATCGGCGAAACCGGGACGGGAAAAGAGTTGTTTGCACAGAGCATCCATTATGAAAGCGAAAGAAGCCGGGGACCGTTCATCACGCAAAACTGTGCAGCGCTTCCCGATAATCTCATTGAAAGTATCTTATTTGGCACGAAAAAAGGGGCATTTACAGGGGCTGTTGACCGCGCAGGGCTGTTCGAACAGGCGGACGGCGGCACGCTTTTGCTCGATGAAATCAATGCATTGAACATTCATTTGCAGGCAAAACTTTTGCGGGTGTTGCAGGAGAAAAAAGTGAAACGGATCGGGGGCACGCAGGAAAAACCGGTCGATGTGCGCGTGATCGCCACCATGAACGAAACACCATACGAAGCAATTGCAAATCATCGTTTGCGCAAAGATTTGTACTACCGGCTTGGTGTCGTGACGCTGCTTATCCCGCCGTTAAGGGACCGGCTGGAAGATTTGCCGCTCCTCACTCGCCACTTTATTCAAAAATACAACACTCTTTTTCAAATGAATGTCAGGGGAATAACACCGGAAGTACTTACTTTCTTCCATTCGTACCGCTGGCCGGGCAATATACGTGAGCTGGAGCATATCATTGAGGCAGCGATGAATGTCATGCTGGATGAAGACATGATTGAACTCCGCCATCTGCCCATGCAGTACCGGCAGTCCGGCCACTACACTCCGGCGGCGGAAAAATCACCGCTTTTAAAAGACCGGCTGTTTGAGTATGAGAAACAATGCATTTTAGAGGCGCTTGAGGCAAACGGGTCGAATATATCAAAAGCAGCAGAGCAGCTCGGATTGAGCCGGCAAAGCCTCCAGTACCGGATGAAACGGCTCGGCATTTGACGTGTGTAAAACACAGCCGGCTTCAAAGATCACCTCTAGCCAGGCAGTTAGAAAAAAAGGCAGGGGACTCAACAAACAGCCCCTGCCATGATTACGCTTATTTCACTTGTTCCTGCAGCACTTCTTTTAATAACTCGATCGCACTTTCTTCAGTCGGGTCGTTTGTTCCAAGCTCGCCACGGAAGGCTTTGGAGAGGATGGATTGTTTTAACTATAGCTTCATAATCGTTGTATGCGGATCCTGATAAACATTTTTCTCAGCCGTTTCACCCAAATTTGCAAGAACATCCCATTTCCCTTTAAAAAATGAAAAGTTGCTTTTCACTTTTATCACCGTTTTCTTTTTACTTTGCTTTTATTATACAACAAAATATTCATACGCTGGGCGTGCGGGAAAATGCTGTCATTGGATTGAAAACTGGTGGCTGAACAATCTCCCGCTTTATTTTTGCGTAAAAAAGAGGTATTTTGGTTTCAACTGTGCCTAACGCTCGGTGTGCAAAATGTCCCTGCATTTACAAACGCATGGCATTTTTATTCGCACCCCGGCAGGAATCGGGCCACCGGGGTCTCCTGCTCGCCACCTCTGAGTGCCTCGGAGACGCCACATCGTCTCCTGTTCGCCACGTCTATGTGTGACCCCCCTTTGGCGTTATTTTACGCCCACATGCAAATTGATTTTGCATCCTGAACTGTGGAAAGGCGCCCCCATTTGCGGCATGTAAAGCAGCATCAACAAAAGCGTTCGCACACATGCAAAAAATTTTTGCATATGCAGTGTTTGCTTCACGAAAAATGGTTCCTCACCCTTTGGCATGAAAATTGCAAATAGTCCTGATATGATAATATATACAGATGTATTTTGTAAGCGCTCTTACGAAACGAACGAAGGGGGAAAAGAAAAATGGAATTGGAAAAACAGCAGGACATCCATCTTCCAAAGCAGCAGGGCAGAACACTCCGAAAAGGATTGAAGGCACGCCATTTAACTATGATTTCAATCGGAGGCGCCATCGGAACCGGCTTGTTTCTCGGGAGCGGCGCGGCGATCCATTCGGCGGGACCGGGCGGAGCACTTGTGGCATACGCACTGGTTGGCGCAATGGTGTATTTTGTCATGACAAGCCTCGGGGAAATGTCCGCCTACATGCCGACAAGTGGCGCATTCAGCACATATGGGACAAAATTCGTCGATCCTGCTTTCGGATTTGCACTCGGCTGGACATACTGGTTTAACTGGGCGATGACGATTGCCGCCGAACTGACTGCTTCAATTATGATCATGAAATTCTGGTTTCCGCACAGCCCGTCACTATTATGGAGCATGTCCTTTTTTGTACTTATTTTTCTACTTAATTATTTGACTGTCAGAGGTTACGGCGAAGGGGAATACTGGTTTTCTTTCATCAAAGTGGCGGCGATTATTCTTTTTATCGTTGTCGGCTTATTGATGGTTTTTGGCCTTCTTGGCGGGGAAGCAACCGGCGTAAAAAATTTCACAACAGGGAATGCACCGTTTCCGGGCGGGTTTCTCGGCACTTTTCTCGTCTTTATTGCGGCCGGTTTTTCGTTCCAGGGGACGGAAATTGTCGGGGTTGCCGCCGGAGAAAGCGAAGATCCGGCGAAAAATGTGCCGAAAGCGATTAAAAATGTTTTCTGGAGAATTCTATTATTCTATGTGCTTGCCATCCTTGTCATCGGGCTCCTTGTCCCCTATACAAACAGCAATCTGAAAAGCGAGAATGTTCTCGTCAGCCCGTTCACTCTTGTCTTTAAAAAAGCCGGCCTTTCCTTTGCGGCTTCGATGATGAATGCCGTGATTCTGGCCGCCGTTCTGTCAGCCGGCAATTCCAGCCTGTACGCATCCACGCGCATGCTTTACGCGATGGCAAAAGAAGGACAGGCCCCGCGCATTTTTTCAAAGCTTGACAGGCGCGGCGTTCCTGTTCCGGCCATGATTTTAACCGCAGTTGTCGGCATGCTTGCGTTTTTCACTTCCATTTTCGGGGACGGTGTTGTGTATATTTGGCTTATGAATTCGATCGGCATCACCGGCTTTATTTTCTGGCTTGGCATCTGCGTTAGCCATTACCGGTTCCGCAAAGCTTTTCTCGCGCAAGGGCACTCGCTCGATGAACTTCCTTACAGAGCGAAATGGTATCCGTTCGGACCGATTTTTGCCATTGCCGTTTGCCTGATTGTGACACTCGCCCAGGACTACCAGGCATTCCTCGCCCCGCATATCAACTGGGGAAATGTCATTGCGGCCTATCTCGGCATTCCATTCTTTCTCGTATTGTGGTTCGGGTACAAAGTCGCAAGAAAAACAAAAATCGTGCCGCTTGATGCACACGATTTCCATGCGATTGCAGAACCCAATGAATAAACCGGGATCTAAAGTAGTCCCAGGCTTATCATCTCCGGATGAACATACTTTTATAAAAAAGGGAAAGGCTTGCACTTGAAACGCACCCTATATGAAGAAAGGACGTCATTTTTTCATGCTTCCTTCACACATAGACGATCTCTATGTGAAGGAACAACACTTTTTTTGCGCGTTTCCTTAACGTAGACGCGCTCTATGTTAAGGAAGAGCCTCGTTTTATCGTGCTTCCTTAACGTAGACGCACCCTATATGAAGAAAGAACGTCATTTTTCTATGATTCCTTAACATAGACAGTCTCTATGTTAAGGAACAACGCACTTTTTGCTCGGTTCCTTAACGTAGACGCGCTCTATGTTAAGGAAGGCCTTCGTTTTTCCGTGCTTTCTTAACGTAGACGCACTCTATGTTAAGGAAGGCCTTCATTTTTCCACGCTTCCTTAACATAGACGCGCTCTATGTGAAGAAAGGCCTTCGTTTTTCCGTGCTTCCTTAACGTAGTCGCGCCCTATATAAAGAAAGGACGTCATTTTTCTATGCTTCCTTCACATAGACGGGCTCTATGTTAAGGAACAACACTTTTTTTTCGCGTTTCCTTAACGTAGACGCCTCCTATGTGAAGGAAGACCTTCAATTTTCCACGCTTCCTTTACATAGACGCCCTCTATGTGAAGAAAGGCCTTCGTTTTTCCGTGCTTCCTTAACGTAGACGCGCCCTATATGAAGAAAGGACGTCATTTTTTCATGCTTCCTTCACATAGACGGGCTCTATGTTAAGGAACAACGCATTTTTTTCTCGGTTCCTTAACGGAGACGCACTCTACGTTAAGGAACATCGATTTTTTTCCTCGCTTCCTTAACATAGGGCTTGCTGAATAACCAAAATTCCTATATTTGGAAAAATTTAATGCGAGGTGCAAGGGTTTTAGAAAAATCCAGAGAAAAGCTTGCGCTTGAAAGCTGATTCAATATATAGAGAAAAAAGAATCGCATTTTCAAAGATGGATTCTTCTATATTTTAAGACAGAGCTTGCTGACAAATTGGGTACAAACTCAGAATCGGATTCGTTCAGCAAGCCCTAATTAGACATTTCACTGATCCAGGCATCCAGACCGCAACGTGCGCTTTTATCTGTTCTGCACAAGGGAGCGAACGGTGCACAAGGCATTCAGGGACTGTCCTCCTTTATCTTCCGCACCCCGTCCATCACAAACCGGACAACGGATTCAATCTCAGCCTCTTCATCCTGGGATCCGTTCAGCCCGAAGACAAACTTAAAAATAAATGTGCCGCCGATTGAAAAAAAGATATGCCTTGCCATGGTTTCAGCGGGCTGGTCTGAAAGCTCCCCGCGTTCCTGGAAAGTTCGGATCACCTGCACCAGCCGGGAACCGATATTTTCCGCAAAATACGGTATCAGTTCATGGCGGATTTCTTCATTATAAAAAAACTCTTTTACGATGATTTGAAAAATCTCCTTGTTCTGTTTTAAAAAAAGAAGCCGGTCCCGGAGCAGGTTCCGCAAAAAGTCCTCAAAACGGAGCTCATGGTTTGACAGCAGTTTTTCAAAAAGCTCTTCCGCCATCAAAGGAATCGAATCTTTTAAAAACGGGACGATCAGCGAAACGAGCAAATGGTCTTTCGTGCCGAAGTGCCGAAAAATCGTCCCTTCTGCAACGCCGGCCGCTTTGGCGATTTCGCTTGTCGGCGTATTGCCATATCCTTTCTCTGCGAACAGAGAAATTGCTGCCTCCATGATTTTTTGTTTTTTATCCGTCAGCTTTACGTCCGTCTTCGTTTGTTCCTTCATTGCTTCCAGAAGATTATATTTTAGCAAATTTTCTCCCCCCTTACAGCGCACGGTAACGCCGTAACGCGATAATATTAAGCAGAATAAAAATCACTGCAAAAACAACAAGTGCCGTTAAGTCTTTCCATACATCCCCAAGGCCCATGCCTTCATACATAACCCGCTTTAAGGCATCGGCACCGTAATAAATTGGCATCACTTTTGCAAGTGCCTGCAGCCAGACGGCCATCCCTTTTAACGGAATGATGCCGGAGAAAAAGATCTGCGGCACCACAACAAGCGGAATAAACTGTACCATTTGAAACTCTGAAGCCGCAAAAGACGATAATAAAATCCCGAGAGACAGCGCCACAAGCGCGAGCATCAAATTAACGAGCAAGACATTCCAGAGTGAACCGGCAAGCACCATATCCAGCACGTTCACCGCGTAAAATACGACAATCACGGTCTGGATGACAGCAAAAATGCCGAAACCCACCAAATAAGCAGCCACAATTTCGCCCCGCTTGACCGGCGTTGCCATCAGGCGGTCGAGCGTGCCAGATGTCCGTTCTTTTAAAAGTCCGATGCCGGAGATTAAAAATACGAAAAAGAAAACGAAGAAACCAACCAAAATTGGGCTCAGCACATCAAAAAATACCGTATGGCTGCTGCCGTATACATATTTTGCCGATACATCCGGTTTAGAAAAGGCCACTTTGACCGGCGCCTGCAACTGTTGTTTCGTTTTTTCCGCCTGTTCTTCCAGCTGCTGCACTTTCCCAAAGGCCGGTGACTGCGTGGGAACCTGTTTCATCAATATATGCTGTGCCTCATTTTGCAAGGCAATGATTTTCTGCACGCCTTGGAGCGTCTTTGCCTGTGCTTCGATTTGTTTGGCCAGCTGCTGCCCGGATTCCGCCGCGATTGCCTGCTTTACTTTCATCTGCAGCGATTTGGCAGTAGACGGATCATTGTTTTGCAAAGTGAGGACGTACGCTCCGCCTTTTTTCACAAGCAGCCCGTCAAGATTTCCATCCAGCACGGTTTGCTTTGGATCTTTTACCGTTTCATAGTGTTTGATTTTCATATCCGCTTTATCCAACACTTTTACAAGGCTTGCGTCCACATGGCTGATCCCGAGTTTCGGGCTGGTTGAGCTGCCGTTAAAGAAAAAGTACATGAGCGTCAAAATCAATAGCGGCGCGAGAAACAACAGCGTCAATGTGCGTTTGTCCCTCAGCATTTCCAACATAATTCTTTTGATGAGTGCGGCTGTCCTCATTGCCTGGTCCTCCCCGCTTTCAAAAATATCCGGTTTCTATCGTCTGTCTGAAACCGTTCTTTTAATCCGGCTGTATCTCGCAAAAAACGGGTTCTCCTCATTGCACGGCCCTCCCCGCTTTCAAAAACACTTCATTCAAGTCGGCTGCTTCATACATTGCTTTCAACTCGCCCGGTGAGCCGTGCGCCAAAATTTTTCCTTCCCGGATCATGGCGACCGTATCGCATTTTTCCGCTTCGTCCATCACATGCGTCGTGACGATCATCGTTTTGCCTTCTTCGTTTTTGAGGCGGAGCAGTTCATCCCAGATACTCGCCCTTAATTCCGGGTCAATGCCGACAGTCGGTTCGTCCAGAATGAGCAATTCCGGATCCTGGATCAGCGCAATCGCAAGCGACAGCCGCCGTTTCATCCCGCCGGAATAGGCAGACACTTTTTTATTAAGGTCATCCTGCAAATGGACAAGGCCCGCCGCGTAGGCAATCCGCTCATGCCGTTCCGCTTTCCCCATTTTATAAAGCGATGCGAAAAATTTCAGGTTTTCCTTCCCGGTCAGCTGCATATACAATGCATCTGACTGCGCCATATAGCCGATATGCTGTAAAACTTCAAGGTCAGGCATTTTTTCTCCCAGCACATGGACCGTGCCGGCATCCGTTTTTTCCATCCCGACCATCATTTTGACCAAAGTGGTTTTCCCTGCCCCCGACGGCCCGATCAAACCGTAAATCCGGCCCTTCCCGATTTTCAAACGGATATCGTTTAACACAGGCTTTTTCCCGAACTGCTTGCTTATATGTTCCATCACAACCGCAGCTTCCATCCCTGGGCCTCCCTCTTTTTAGAAAAGTGAGTAATGACTCACTTATTATATTGCCATGATGAAAGTTGGCTGTCAATAAAAAAGTGAGTGGTCACTTTCATTTTTCTTTAAAACCTGCAAAAATCCGCCCTATTCTCCATTTTTTTGTTTATTATTGGAGCCTTTAGGACAATCTTAACATTAGAATATGGGAAACGATTCCACATCCAACATAAAGGAGCGAAAACATGTCAGGACCATCTTTAAGGCGCGCCGACAGCCATTCGTCCATCCATGAAGCGGCTTTAAATGAAGCCCGCGATTTAACGGATTTGCTTGCACAGCTGCTCGGGAAAAAGATGCACGCGGAGGCGCTGAAAACCGCTTTGATTTTGCTTGAACATTGGGAAACAAGGACGCTCGCGCACGCCCAGGCAGAGGAGGAAGGCCTGTACCCGGAACTGCTTGCCGAAAATGAAAACATGAAAGATAAGCTCACCGCCCTTGCCCGCGACCATGATCTGATGCGGAAACTGGCACAGGCAGTGAAAAAGGATTTGCAGCAGGAAAAGCTGGGCCGGCAAACCGTCCGTCAATTTTATGCATTGATTTGTATCGATGAAATACATAATCACGAAGAAGAAAGCGTACTCCCCCATCATTAAAGAGGTGAAGTCATGAAAGAACAGCAGGAAAAACCGCTGTTTTCCGTCTCCCCGCCACTTTACCATACGTTCATGCAGACATTTGAACTGCATCATATTCATCTGTATGACGCAGATCCGGCGGGCGTTGAAAAGGAAAACGGGATTGAAGTGGTGTTACGCTACGGCGATCGTTTTCAACATGAAACAAGAAAATGCTTCTCCTTCTCCGATATTGAAAACAAAGCGCCGGAAGTGGCGGAATTTTTCAAACAAGCGGCGGAATCATGCAAAGAAGTGCTGATTGCAGATTACTACAAAATGATGAAAAGCTGATAAGGAAAGGTGAAAACATGTTCCAGTTTGAAGACGCAGATTTAATCCAAGACCGCGAAGATTTGATTGCCATCATGCGCATGCGTTTCGGCGATATCCCCCCGGCATTCATTGAAACCATTTATCAATTGAACGATCCGAATACCCTGCAGCGGCTGATTCTGGCGAGCGCCAATGCCCCGGACTTCGAAATTGTGGCAGAAGAACTCCGGGCCGAATCCGGCAGTATCCGGTTAACGGGCGAACGCTTCAATCCATTCGGGAAAGGAAATGACGGCCATGTATAAAGACAACAAGCTGCTTCAGCGGCTGCGACATTTAAAACACGGAAAACGGATCAACGACGGCTGGACGGAAGAAAGCCCGCGCTCGCGTGATGCAGAAAAATATTACCGCAGGCGTTACGGCTACGACAACATTGTCCGCTCCACGCACGGGATCAACTGCACCGGTTCCTGCAGCTGGCGGATCTACGTGAAAGACGGGATCATCACAGCCGAGACGCAGCACACCGACTATCCGACAACCGGCAGCGACTTCCCGGAATACGAGCCGCGAGGGTGCCCACGGGGAGCGAGTTTTTCCTGGTATACGTACAGCCCGACCCGCGTAAAATTCCCCTATATTCGCCAGGACTTAATCGAACTGTGGCGGGCGGAAAAGGAAAAAGGCTATGACCCTGTCACGGCGTGGGCGAACATTGCCGGAGACGAAGCAAAACGCGCCCGGTATGTCAAAGCCAGAGGAAAAGGTGGTTTTGTCCGCACCGATTGGAAAACAGCGTGCGAAATCATCGGTGCCGCCTCGATTTACACGATAAAAACATACGGTCCCGACCGGATCGCCGGCTTCAGTCCGATCCCGGCGATGTCGATGGTCAGCTATGCCGCCGGCACCCGGTTTTTATCCTTGATCGGCGGTACAATCCTGAGCTTTTACGACTGGTACGCCGACCTCCCGCCCGCTTCCCCGCAAA
Source organism: Weizmannia sp. WK01 (assembly GCF_025905465.1). NCBI lineage: Bacteria > Bacillati > Bacillota > Bacilli > Caryophanales > Bacillaceae > Heyndrickxia > Weizmannia sp. WK01. The sequence goes on from NZ_CP109616.1 coordinate 3,072,724, forward strand.
TCTGGGGAGAACAGACGGATGTTCCCGAAAGCGCGGACTGGTATAATGCCAAATACTTCATCATCTGGGGCACAAACCTGCCGCAAACGCGGACGCCGGATGCCCATTTTATGGTGGAATCCCGCTATAACGGGACAAAAATTGTCGGCATCAGCCCGGACTACGCCGAATACGACAAATTTGCGGATATTTGGCTGCCTGCACGCGCCGGTACGGACGGAGCGCTTGCCCTTGCGATGACGCATGTCATTTTAAAAGAATTTTACATTGACCGCGAAACGCAATATTTTTCCGATTACGCAAAAAAATATACGGATCTCCCCTTTCTCGTTGAAATTGACGAAAAAAACGGGGATGCCCGGTCCGGCCGTTTTCTGCGGGCAACGGATCTCACGGACGGCGAAAAACTCGGCGAATGGAAAACGCTTGTCTGGGACAAGGCGACAAACAGCCCCCAAGTTCCGAACGGCAGCCAGGGCTTCCGCTGGGACGGCAGCAGCAAATGGAATCTCGAGCTGACAAAAGACGACGGCAGTGCCATCGATCCGAAGTTAAGTTTTATCGATGACTATGATGAACCCGTCATGGTTACGTTCCCTTACTTTGCTGATAAAGAAGGCGGCACGATCAAGCGGGCGGTGCCAGCTAAACGGTTAAAGACAAAAGACGGGCAGACGGTGAAGTTTACCACTGTGTTTGATCTTTTCTGCTCGCACCTCGGCGTGGATCGCGGCCTGCCCGGCGATTTCGCGGCGGATTACAATGACGCAAACGCACCGTACACCCCGGCCTGGCAGGAAAGCATTACCGGCGTGAAAAAAGCGCACGTCATCCAGGTCGCGCGCGAGTTTGCCGACAATGCCGCCCGCACAAACGGAAAATCGATGATTGCCATGGGCGGCGGAACCAATCACTGGTACCACAGCGACCAAATTTACCGCTGCATTTTAAACCTTGTCATGCTGACGGGATCACAAGGCGTAAACGGCGGCGGCTGGGCCCATTATGTCGGGCAGGAAAAAGTGCGCCCGCTCGAAGGCTGGCAGCAAATCGCCTTTGCCAATGACTGGACAAAACCGCAACGCTTCCAAAACGGTACATCCTTTTTCTACTTTGTAACCGACCAGTACCGGTATGAAGCGCGCATCAACGACAACCAGGAAGGCTGGGGCGGCCGTTTTAAAAACATGCATCCGGCAGACGTCAATGCCCTTGCAGCAAGGCTTGGCTGGCTCCCTTCTTTCCCGCAGTTTACAAAAAATTCGCTTGACCTTGTCAAAGAAGCCCGCGAAAACGGCGCAAAAGACGACCAGGAAGTCATCCAATATGTCGTGGAGCAGTTAAAGCAGGAAAAACTCGAATGGGCAATTGAAAATCCGGATGATCCGCGCAATTTTCCAAGGGTATTTTTCAACTGGCGCTCGAATCTTTTGGGCGACAGTGGAAAAGGCCATGAATATTTCGTCAAACATTTTATTGGCGGTGACGATGCCGTAATGACCGATACGGCCAACTCGTGGCAGCCGGAAACGATCAAAACAGAAGGTGAGCCGCCGCGCGGAAAAGCCGACTTGTTTGTCAGCATGGATTTTCGGATGACCAGTTCCGGCCTGTTTTCGGATATTGTTTTGCCGGCTGCCACATGGTATGAGAAATTTGACCTCTCAAGCACCGACATGCACCCGTTCGTCCACCCGTTTAACGCGGCGATCTCCCCGCCGTGGGAATCGAAAAGCGACTGGGAAGCGTTTAAAGAGATCGGAAGAACATTTTCGGAACTCGCAAAAGAGCATTTGCCGGCGTGCGAAGACCTTGTTATGATGCCGCTCGGCAAAGACACACCGAATGAAATCGGCCAGCCGTTCGGAGAAGTGAAAGACTGGCGCAAAGGCGAAGCGGAGGCGGTGCCGGGAAAAACGATGCCGAACTTCGTCATTGTCGAGCGCGACTACCCGAACGTTTTTCAAAAAATGACCACCCTCGGCCCGAACATTCAAAACGGATACGGCAGCAAAGGCATTCAGATACCCGGTGAAGGCGTTTATAAAGATTTGCTTTCCCGCCTTGGAAAATCGCGGCGGGAAGGGGTTGGAAAAGGGCTCCCGGATTTATCGTCCGATAAGCAGGCAATTGAAGCAATTCTCTTTATGTCCGGCGCCACCAACGGAAAACGAGCGGTTGAAGAATGGAAAGCACTTGAAAAGAAAACAGGACAAAAACTGGAACACATTGCCAAAGGCCGCGAAGACGAAGACTTCACCCTGCTGGATATTACCGCCCAGCCGCGCCATACGATTTCCGCGCCGGTCTGGAGCGGGCTTGAAAATGATAACCGCCGTTATGCCCCGTTTACAATGAACAAGGAATACAACATCCCGTGGCGGACACTGACAGGAAGGCAAAGCTTTTACCTGGATCATGAAGTCATGCTCGACTTCGGTGAAGGGCTGCCGCTTTATTTGCCGCCGCTTCGGCACGGGCCGTATTTAAAAGGCGAAACAGCGGCACCTGAAAACGGCAAATCGATTACGCTCCGCTACTTGACGCCGCACCAAAAATGGGGCATCCATACAATGTTTACGGATACGACCCAGATGAACCATTTGTTCAGAGGATTCCAGACGGTCTGGGTGAACGAGCGTGACGGGCAGTCCATCGGCATTAAAGACAACGACTGGATTGAAGTGTACAACCGGAACGGCGCGATTGCCGCGCGGGTCGTCCTCACTTACCGGATTCCGCAGGGGATGGCATATATGTACCACGCCCAGGACCGGGTATTGGGCGTTCCGGGCACGGCCGTCAGCCAAAAGCGCGGCGGTACCCATAACAGCGTCACACGCATTTCGCTGAAACCGACCCATATGATTGGCGGTTATTCCCAGCTCAGCTACGGTTTTAATTACTACGGCCCGACCGGAAGCCAGCGGGATACCCTCGCCATCATCCGGCCGCTAAAGGAGGTTAACTGGCTTTGAGAGTAAAAGCACAAGTCGCAATGGTGATGCACCTTGATAAATGCATCGGCTGTCACACCTGTTCCGTCACTTGCAAAAACATGTGGACAAACCGGCCAGGGATGGAATACATCTGGTTTAACAATGTCGAAACCCGGCCCGGTGCCGGTTACCCGAAACAATGGGAAAACACGGACCGTTTTAAAGGCGGCTGGGTGTACAAAGACGGGAAACTGAAGCTGCGCGCAGGCGGCCCCGTCACGAAACTGGCGCAAATTTTTTACAACCCGAACATGGCTAAAATAGATGATTTTTACGAACCATGGACATATGATTATGACCATCTGATCCACAGTCCGAAAAGCGACCATATTCCTGTTGCGAGACCGCGCTCGATGATCACCGGAAAACCGATTGACAAGCCCCGGTGGAGTTCAAACTGGGATGATGACCTTGCCGGCGGGAGCGAGACGACGGCGCTTGACCCGAATATGGAAAATTTGCAAAACCATATCACCGGCGAGTACGAAAAAACGTTCATGATGTACTTGCCGCGCATTTGCGAACATTGCCTTAACCCGTCGTGCGTCGCTTCCTGCCCGACCGGCGCGCTCTACAAACGCGATGAAGACGGGATTGTCCTTGTCGACCATGAAGCATGCCGCGGCTGGCGTTTTTGCATGAACGGCTGCCCGTACCATAAAGTGTATTACAACTGGAATACGCATAAAGCGGAAAAATGCAATTTCTGTTATCCGCGTACTGAAGCCGGCCTGCCGACGATTTGCTCGGAAACATGCGTCGGCCGGATCCGCTACATCGGCGTGTTGCTTTACGATGCGGACAAAGTGAAGGAAGCTGCATCGGCCCCGGATCCGAAAGCATTGTACGAATCCCAGCTGTCCGTCTTCCTTGATCCGTTTGACCCGGAGGTGATAGAGGAAGCCCATAAAGCCGGCATAACCGACGCATGGGTGAAAGCCGCGCAGGATTCCCCGGTCTATAAAATGGCGATGAAATGGAAAATTGCGCTTCCGCTCCACCCGGAATACCGGACGCTGCCGATGGTATGGTACGTGCCGCCGCTCAGCCCGATTATGAACCATCTTGAAAATGAAGACGAGTTGTCCACGGACGGCTACATCCCGGCCATTGACCAGATGCGGATCCCGATGGAATACCTTGCTTCGCTGTTAGCGGCAGGCGATACGGCAGTAATCCGGAAAGTGCTGCTGAAAATGGCGGCGATGCGCGTCCATATGCGCGCCAAAACGGTCGGCGGCGTGGATGAACTGAACAAAAGCAAACTGCTTGAAGAAGCCGGCATGACTGCAGAAGAAGTGGAAGATATGGCACGCCTGCTTGCCGTTGCCAAATACAGGGAACGGTTCGTCATCCCGACAGGCCGCCGCGAAATGAACGGTGACCTGTATTACAAGCAAGGCTCCTGCAGCATTGAAGAACTCGCCCCACCGGAAGGCATGGTTACGTATCCGTTTGAAAGGGGAGCAAGCAATGAATGATCGTGAAAAACTGATGTTGGCCATTGCTTCGCGGATGCTTACCTATCCGACAGAGACGCTTTACGAGGAAAAAGAGGCGGTCATCGCGGCGGCGAAAGAAACAGGCGCGGCGCTTGAAAAAGCTGCTGCCGCCCTGTTTTGCCTCCCACTTTCCGAAATACAGTCTTTGTATGTGTCCACATTCGACCTTCAAGAGAAAAACGGACTGTACTTAACGTACCATGAATTTGGTGACAGCCCGAAACGCGGCGCCGCTTTCATTAAACTGCAGAAAATGATCAACGAGGCCGGTTTTGAACGCAACGACGGGGAATTGGCCGATTATATACCAATGCTATTTGAATTTCTGGCCGTATCGGAGCCGTCACGCGAAACGGAACGCCTGTGCAAAAGGCTCGCCTATGCCGTCCAGCGGATTGCCGGCCATTTATCAGAGGAAAGCTTATATATGCCGGTTTTCTCCGTGCTGATGGAACAGATTTTTGAACAACCGAGCAAAGAAGAGATTGAAGCATTGGAACAACAGAGGGAAAAGGCCGATCTTGAAAATCTGCCTTACCCGATCATGTATTAAAGGAGGTACATACATGGCTTCTATCTTTTTATGGGTCATCTTCCCCTATGTAATGGGCACCATCATGATTTTCGGGCTGTTGTACCGGTATGCGTTCCGGCAAATCAGCTGGGCGGCGCCCTCCACTGAAATTTTCGAGAAAAAATGGCTCAGCATCGGCTCTCCCCTTTTTCATTGGGGCATTGTCTTTGCCTTCATCGGCCATATCATGGGCGTCCTCATTCCAAAGCGCTTTTACGAAGCAGCCGGCGTGCGGGATGAACTCTATCATGCCGGTGCCATCATCGGCGGCGGCATTGCCGGGCTGATGGTGGTCGCAGGGCTAGTAATTTTACTCATCCGGAGAATCAAATTTGAACGGGTTCGCATCCATGCCACGTTCGCCGAATTTTTTTCCATCATTGCCCTGCTTGTGGTCGGCGGGCTTGGCGCCTATATGACCATTGTGTACAATACGACGGTCACCGCATATGAATACAGGGCAACCATCGGCCCGTGGTTCCGGAGCCTGTTTGTTTTCCGGCCAAAACATGAACTGATGGACGGCGTACCGCTCCTATTTAAAGTGCATGTTATCGCGGCGTTTCTGTTTTTCGCTTCGATCCCGTTTACGCGCCTTGTCCACCTGTTCAGCTTTCCGGCGCGCTATCCGGTACGCGCACCACAGCAATACCGGTCCCGCGCCGGTTACAAGCGTATACCGGAAAAATGAGATGAAAGGATAAGCATATGAAAAAGATTCAACTCCCATTACAGACAATTAGTTTAGTGGCAGCTTTTATGATTTGGGTCATCCTCTCTTCTCTTCTTACCTATATAAAAGGGGACATCCCGCTGACACCGGGCGAGACTTCATGGGTGACCTCTATTCCGGTTATTCTCGGATCGCTGTTCCGAATTCCGGTCGGGTTTTATGCAAACAGGCTCGGAGCAAGGGTGCTGTTTACATTCAGTTTCCTGTTCCTTTTGATTCCGGTGTTTTACCTGAGCATTGCCCAGTCTTTCTGGGGCCTTGTGGTCAGCGGATTTCTAATCGGGGTTGCAGGCGCCACTTTTTCGATCGGTGTCACTTCCCTTCCGAAATATTACCCGAAAGAGCGGCACGGGACGATCAACGGGATTTACGGTATGGGGAATCTCGGCACCGCTGTCACCACCTTCGCCGCGCCGGTCATTGCCAATATGGCGGGATGGCGAACCACTGTCAAGCTTTTCTGCATTCTTTTGATCGTCTTTGCTTTGCTGAATTTCTTCTTTGGAGACCGGCATGAGCCAAAAGTCAAAGTTTCGTTTGCGGAAGAATTTAAAAAAGTGTACCGTGACAGGCGGCTCTGGTTCCTCAGTATTTTTTACTTTATTACATTCGGTTCGTTCGTCGCCTTTACGGTCTACCTGCCAAACTTTTTGGTGTCGAATTTTTCCCTCGCCAAAGTGGATGCCGGCATGCGGACAGCAGGATTTATTTTGCTGGCAACATTGCTGCGGCCACTCGGCGGATTTCTGTCCGATAAATTTAATCCGTATACGGTGCTGGCGTTTACTTTTATAGGACTGACCCTTTCCGGCATCCTGCTTTCCTTCAGCCTCGGGATTACGCTGTTTACGATCGGCTGCCTTGCCGTCGCTTTCTGTGCCGGTATCGGAAACGGCGCGGTTTTCAAGCTCGTTCCGCTTTATTTCTCAAACCAGGCGGGGACGGTAAATGGCATCGTCGCAGCTGCCGGGGGGCTCGGCGGTTTCTTCCCCCCGCTCCTTTTAACATTCGTTTACGGGCTGACCAAAAGCTATGCGATCGGCTTCATGTCCCTTTCGGAAGTGGCCCTCGCAAGCCTTGTGCTCGTTTTCTGGATGAGATTCAGCGAGCAAAACCGGGTGCCGGGATAACCGCCCGGCTTCTTTTTTAGGGGCACGCAAAGGAATCCGAATTAGAATGAATATATTATTTTTTTCTCCCAATCAGTAGTGTTATGCTTATGCATAGAGGTTTCTTTTTCATTCATCGGGATATGAAGAAAAAGAAGCCCTTCAAAAAACCTTATAAGGAGAGATCATGATGAACCAAACGCAGTTCGACAAAGTCAAGAACGGAAAAGGTTTTATTGCGGCGCTCGACCAAAGCGGCGGCAGCACACCGAAAGCATTGGCAAACTACGGCGTGCCGGAAGATGCCTATTCAAACGAAGACGAAATGTTTGATCTTATCCACCAAATGCGGACAAGAATCATCACTTCGCCAGCTTTTGACGGCAAATACATCCTCGGCGCCATTTTATTCGAACAAACGATGGACCGCCAGATTGAAGGCTTGTACACTGCGGAATACCTGGCTGAGAAAAAAGGCGTTGTCCCATTTTTAAAAGTGGACAAAGGGCTTGCAAATCTTGAAAACGGTGTTCAACTGATGAAGCCGATCCCGGATCTTGATGCCACACTTCGGCGTGCAAATGAACACCATATTTTCGGAACAAAAATGCGCTCTGTCATTAAGGAAGCCAACCCGGAAGGCATTAAAGCTGTGGTTGACCAACAGTTTGAATTGGCAAAGCAAATCCTCGCGGCAGGCCTCGTTCCGATTATTGAACCGGAAGTAGATATCCATAGTGCAGACAAAGAAAAATGCGAAGAATTGTTGAAGACAGAACTGCTCAACCATCTGAACCAATTGTCGGAAAATGATAATGTGATGCTGAAGCTCACCATTCCGACAGTGCCAAACGTCTACAAGGAATTGGTTGAGCACCCGCGCGTTGTCCGCGTTGTTGCCCTTTCCGGCGGCTATTCCCGCGATGAAGCCAATCAAAAGCTGAAAGAAAACGATGGCATCATCGCAAGCTTTTCGCGTGCTTTAACCGGGGAACTCAACGCCAACCAGACAGATGAAGAATTTAACGCAGCTTTGGAAAAAGCAGTAAAATCGATCTATGATGCTTCGGTTAATAAAAACTAACAGAAACCAGCAGGGCGCCCACAGTCCTGCTGGTTTTATTTAAAGGTGCAGAAATAACACGACTCAATCTGGCTGCTCTCCAATCTTGAGAAACAGGACTGGACCACTGCATACCCGTCCGGACAAGGCACTTTACATCCACTACCACAGCTACCGGTACATCTTCCCGCTTTTTGTGCTGGGGAATGACAGGAGGAAATACAGCACGCTTAATTGTGTTGCGGGAAAAGGGGCATATTTAGGATAAATGCCCCTTCCTTGTTTTTGGTTTTAAACGCTCACCCTTGTGCTCATATATTTCGTATAGTCATTATTTGCATTTCTGTTTGGATCCAACCCGTTGATTTCCGGAATAAATACCGAAAGAATTTGAATAACCATAGTAATCCCTAAAACAGATTGGGTATATGGGTGATGCTGTATATTGATCACCATTGGATCTTTTATTTTTTTTCGCTGGGCATTAATCATCATGACTTTATCTGTTTTTGTCCGTAAATAGCGGAATGTTTTTTCGATAAAAGGAGCGTTGGAATTTTCACAGTTTAATAGGATGACACTGCTGTTTTGATTGATTGCCCTGTGCATTCCGTGAGGAAACTCCTCAATATCATTAAAAGCAGCCGGCATGCACATCGTTTCCATTAACTTTAACTGTCCTTCTAAAGCCGTTCCGTAATTCATCCCACATCCGAGTACAAACACGTTTTTCATCCCGTTCCCGAATTTCGTGGCCTTGCACCAGTCAACTGTGCGTGCAAAAATATCCGGCAGCTCCTCTATGGAAGACAACAGTTCATGGTAAATAGTATGAAATTGATTTGCGCCTATCTTCCTTTTTTTGCAGGCGAGATGCACAGCAAAGCGTAACAGTACAACGAGTTTAGCACTGTACCCTTTTGTTTTGGCATTGCTTTTTAGCCGACTACAACGAGCAGCTGAGAAAAGGTGCTGAACCAAAACCGTCTTTCCTTTTCACTCACTATACTACCGTTACAGGAGTAGGTGCGGCAGTATTTAAAATTTCGCTGCATTGCATAAAGACCATTTAGAAGTCATAGAAAAAAATGGCAAAGTAAAATATGTTTTTAAATTCGGATGGAACTTTAATGCTAAAAAAGCATTTGGACGAATTGTTAAAAGGTGGAGATCATAAATGGTGGAGAAATTAGCAGAATTACTACGTGTATTAGAAAATATTCATTCAAATGTAAATGTTTTAACCAAAGAGGACTTTAACGAACAGTACGATAACCTGAAAGATTTTCAAGCCTTAATCAAAGAATTAGAGAAAGTAATAAGCGATTTTAAAAAAGTTAATCCTAACGATGGGAACAAGGTAGAACAATATTTACTAGAGTTTCATAGAATTTTAACAACCTTTGAGTGGCATTTTTCGGAAATCAACGATATAAATACAAAAATACTAAAGAATTACAAAGATAGAATTGCAGGTAATACTAAAGAAATTTAACTTCCGAATACCTCGGCAATGAATATGCCAGAGGGACATTTATGGCGGTCATAAATGTATCACTGGTGGAAAATCGGGATCCTTGAGGAAATGGCGCATTATCGTGAAATGCAAATGGGGCGCATCCATGCATGGAATACCTCTTCATTCGTTTTTGATAAACTCGGTAAATAACCCGAAAAGGCAGGTTTACTGCTCAAGAGGCAGGGTAGCTGTTGATATTAGAGGTGCAATGTACCTTTTTATGATGTCTGTACAACTTCATTCGATTTTTAAGCATGTATTATAAACAAACCTATCTCAATCAATAGCAATGCACGCCCCATTTACAAACCTTTTTATTGTTGTACCTCTATATCCCTAAGCCTCCTTCTTTTCAATCTCTCCAAAGTATGATGTTGCAATGTTGTCCAGCTGTTCAGCAATGTTTCCAAAGGCAGTATTTAAATCCAGCGTTTTTACACTCATTTTATTTCCACTCATCATAAAGTCGGCGTCTGGCACAATGGTTTCTTCGGTTCGGGCATACAACAGCATACCCGCTACATTGCCGGTGTTGCCGACATCCTGATTCTTTACATAGGTAAAAATCTGATACAGGTTGTTGGAATGAAATGTCCTGCTGCCATACCTGCTCTGAACTTGCATGGTATGCGCATAGTACTTTGTATCGATGATCAGTACTTTGCTGTATGATTTTAGTACGATGTCTGTCTGCATAGTCGGAAGGAAATCAGTCGTCCCCGCATCAATGTTCCATGCTATCTGTGGAGCAGCTGCCCGCAAACTCGGATAATGATAGCGGTAATATTCCAGCACAAATTTCTCAAACAGACGTGACATGTGCTGCTCATCCAAGAAATTGGCCATTTTGTACTTGCCTTTGTCTGTGGAGAGCAGTAAGCCATCTAAAACAAAATAGCAAATGTTCAGGAGCATTTTATAGCTTTGATTGTTTTTCTGAAATCGCAGGATGTTCCATTTTATGCGCGTTGGCTCAATCATATCCACACTGTCAAAATGTAGCATCACTTTTTTCAAGGCTGTTCTCCGTTTAACGTTTACAGATGGCTGCTGCATGAGTATGACAGAGGTGGTTTTCAGAATTTGGTTAAATACATTATTTTCGGACAGCTCATCATATTCGCAGGAGAGCTTTTGCTTCCGCTGCAGTTTATGATGGATGGTCCCATGAATGTCTAGTTTACCGCGTAGCACGGAAAGGTCATCACAATGTGAGACATATTCCTTATACAAGCCCTGTTTCAGTTGTCGGGAGATCCCTTTAGCAAGGATGGCAGCAAATAGATCTTGGATATGCTCAAACTTTTCTGACCCTATTTCATCGTAGTTTGATCGTTTCAGCACACGAAAGGCGTAAGAGAGCATATAATAGATGTTTCTAATCAGAATGCCTTTATCTTTCATCATTGAAAACACCGCGCAGTATGTTTTCCCAACGCTGCAATTTGTCCGGCTCATCAAACCAATATTCATGCAGCATCGGAAGAATATCGTATTCGACCACTTCCTTCAACCACTCATCCGTACATTCAGCCTGTCCGCAAAAATAGCTGTGGCCGATGCGGAAACCTGGTCCAAGTGAACTGTCGGCAGCAATTTCCTGATTTAATTCCTTAATGCGTTCAATTAAAATGTTGAACGTGTCATGATCCAATGCAGACTGGTAGGATTGAAACCCAGCAGAGTGAAATCCCGGCTCAATTTCAAAAAAGCTAAAACGGCGACGCAAAGCATAATCGATCATTGCAAGACTACGGTCGGCGGTATTCATCATCCCGATCAGGTACAGATTCTTTGGAACGGTGAACGGCATGCCGTTATAAGCAAGCGTTGCCTTTGTGCCACGATAATCTTTTTCAATCAACATAAGCAATTCACCGAATATTTTACTCATGTTGCCACGATTGATTTCATCGATGATAAAAAAGAACGGTTGATCAGGCATGTTCGCTGCCTTTTGACAAAACTTATAGAAAATGCCGTATTGTAATTGAAACCCTTCCTCCTTAGGTTTATATCCCATCATGAAATCCTCATAGGAGTAGTTCTGGTGAAACTGAATCAATTCAATGCGGCTGTCGTCTTTTAATCCCATCATTGCATAAGCAAGCCGCTTTGCTGTAAAGGTCTTGCCAACACCCGGAGCTCCCTGCAAAATGAGGTTCTTTTTATGCTTCAGCAGAGAGATGAGCGTTTCGTAACGTTCTTCAGTCATATATACCTCTTCCAAAAATTGATCTTTGGAATAAGTTTCCATATTTTCTTTCGGCGTAATCGGGTTTTCCTCGCGAATAATGTCTTCAATAAAGTCATATTCTTCCTTCGTCAGCTTGAAAAGACTGCCCTGTGGATTCTGGAAATACTCCATTTTTTCCAGCTCAGGACAATTTTTCAATGTTGCATAATCGATCGGTGTGACAAGCCCTTCTGTTTTTTCAAAATAAAGATATTCTCCATCACTTTCTTCCAGCACTTTCGCAAGTGCTACCACCTGTTTCACCGGGTAAGATTCATATCCAATAATAAGGTCGCCAGCCTTCGCATCCAAGAAGTTTTGAAAAATGCGGCGTTTGTTGCCATTTTCATTATACAGTGTATATCGCTGCGTCTCGCCGATGTCGATATCCGAGAAACGCCAAATTTTAGGATTAGCATTGAGCCACCAGTAACCCTGCTTCTCTTTACCTTGGCTGATTTTAGCTTGTGGCTCCTCTTCATACAAAGGAATTTCAGAAAGGTCAAACTGATCCAGTGCTTTGCTCAATTCATCACGCAGTTTCCACATATAATTACCTGCCATATCTTTGTCTGCATGCTTTCCAACATATAAAATCGGCCACCATTTTGCATTATCGTTATGAGATGTCATCAAAGGACATTCCGTCGTCTCGGCAACACGCTTTGCAAGAGCAGAAGATCCACTATTATAATAGTTCGAGTTATTCCCATATTTTTCTGAAAGCTGCTTACAAGTGGCCATGCCGCCACAGTCTTTTATGCGCTTCATGATTTTTAGACTTTTTGTGTTAAAAACACGTTTATCTGCAAGCAGTGCAAGCCATTCCTCCGTTGTAATATTTGGGCTATAGTCCATTGGAAACCACTCGGCATGATCTTCAGTAGACTTTTTTGTATAAAAACGGCTGATATAAAAGCCAAGATCCATCATCAATGTCTTCAGCGCTTTATCCGGGTAGCAACGATCCGTAAGCACAGATTGCAGCATTTGTACCAATTCCTTATCCTTTTTCAATTGCTCGCAAATTTCATTGTAAAGGTGGAATTCCCCTACGAGATTGCGAGAAGAAGCGCTTTTTTTTGGAATAAAATCGCTGTCAAGCACTTTTGCCACTGCCCGGCATTCCGAGTACTTGTAAATATAATATTTATCCGGATAACGGAGCCAAAGGTATGTGCTGATGGAATTCAGCGTTTGAAAATGCTGCCTCCATGTGCCTTGATCATATTTTACACGCATTGCTTCGGCATCGGACTGGAATTTTTCAACTCGTTCCGCAAAATGCTTGGACTCATCATACAGATTGATAAACATGGCTCTTGTCGCTTCTTCATCTGCCGCAGCGTACAACTGAATCATTCTTCTTGGGTAGTTGTTCACGGAAGCGAGCAAATTATTGGTTTTGTCTGTTGCTTTCGTGAACATCTCAGCAAAGTCAGAAGCATTGATATCCCAATGATCCTGAAAATGCTGGACCGCTTCCCATTTATATTTTTCATTTTCCCAGTGCGTTGAGAAGTTTTGTTTATATGCTGCGATCACCGCTGCTAACGAATTTTTGTTGATCATAAGCCATTTCACCTAATTTTTCATTATATCTTAAACATGGTTCATCATTAACTATACTTTTGCTTCGTCTCAGCAATCCATTGTGGCAATTTAGTCGTGAGGATCATATTATGTCTTAACAAATTGCCAGCCGTTTGATTGGTTGCCTTGTTGAAATCAACACTGCGAATGAGATCATTGATAAAAGGAACAATATCAGGCTCAGAAGTGGAATATGAATTCACCGCTTTTATAAGTAATTCACTATCTAATCCCCACTCCGAAGAAAATTGAATGACCGTATCGCGCAGCTTATCCGCTTTCCAAATTTCAAATGCCTCATCAAAGTTCAAATTGCTTGATAAGTTACCAGGTACAAGCTCAGTATCCACAAATTCCTTTAATAGTTGTGCTTGCTCATGGTCTCCCATGTTACTTAACTCTTGAATTTGTTCGTAAATAATGCGGAGGGTTTCACGATCCACCGTTTGCACGCCGTACGGTGAAGTAACTTTTGAACCTATTAATTTTATAATATGGTTTGCATCAATGACTTGTGTTCCTGCCAATTTCGTTTTCCCAGCAAGCGGATGAACGGTTGATGGCGCAGGTGGGGTTCCGGGCTTCCTTGTTAAGTTTTTATAAGCACCGACATACTGCAGCCAAGTGTGCTCGTCTATTCCAAAAGCGTCATCATTCCACTTAAATTCATAGTACTGTTCTACCAAATTTAACTGCTCAGCAGCATCTTTAAAAGCAAGGATAAAGGCTTCCTTTTTCTTCTCATCCTGTTCTATTTTTTGCCATTCAGTAGGGTCAGGTAAAGTCGGGATCATTTCAGATACTTTGATTTCCAATTTCTTTACAGCCGTTTGGTAAGTATCCACAATGGCCTTACTGCTCTTCCCACCGCTTCCATATAGCTTCAAAGCTTGATTTACCATTTCTTCAGTCATTCGAGGGTATTGGAAGTTGATAATCGTTCCAAATTCTTTTTTCGAACCAAAGACACGATTGGTGCGTGAGTAGGCTTGGATCAGACCTTGAAGTTCAAGGGTACGGTCAACATAAAGCGTATTCAGACGTTTCGAATCATAACCTGTCAACAGTTGGTCTGCCACAATGACGAGGTCGATATTTTTCGGGTTTCGTCCACTGCCTCCTCGTGTCGCGCGCTCTACAAGGTCTTCAAAATAAGCATCTTCTCCATGTTTTTTATCCCCCGCTATAAACTCAATACCTGTAAAGGCAGCGTAGTCCTGAAACATCTCTTTGACAATTTCAGGGTCTAGTGGCTTAGGATCATTTTCGTTACCGAAACTAAACGTCATCGCTACATTTAGCTTTTTCCCACGTTCTTTTAGTTGTTTTTTAAATTCATGATAATAAGCAATTACACGGTCTTTATAGGCAACCGTCAAAATTGCATTAAATTCTCTTTCTTGTGATTGGGATTCCCAGTTATTCAGAATTTCTTCCACTACCCGTGGAATATGCGTTTCGTCTTGGTATACAAGCAGCCCTCGTTTTTTTGCTTGCTTTTCAACGTCCGCTTCTGACATTTCTTGAACTTGGCGTTCGATTTCTCTGTCCGTCCATTCAGAATGTTCTTCCTTCATTTGTTCAGCGATCTGGTCTCTTAAATCATCATAACTTTTGAATTCTCCGGTGTTGATATAGTCAACGTGAAAACCTAATACGTTTTTATCAGCAATCGCCTCGTCAATCGTATATTGATGTAACATCGGCCCAAATAACTTTTCAGTGGTATTGATGACTTCGCTTTTTTCATTGATCTTTCCTTTGACCTTATTTTCATCAAATAAGGGGGTGCCGGTAAAACCAAAGAAAAGCCCATTTTTCTTGAAATAGCGTTTTATCGTTCCCATCATCTGTCCCATTGTCGTACGATGGGCTTCATCGATGATAAAGACCATTTTCTTTTCTGCCAAACGATTGTCGTGCGCTTCTTCTAGTTCCTTCACTAAAGCATTAAGTTTGAATGTTGTCGTGACCACAATGCCATTCTTTGCTGACATCAGTTTCTTTTTTAGCTGGTAGGTGTGTTTTGTATCATCAACAGAAACCGGCTCATAGGCAGCATATGCTTTGAAGTTTTCACTGGTACGATTATCTAGCTCACGTCTATCAACAAGAAAGACGACTTTATCAAATCCTGCTCTTGTCGATAAAAACAAAGCAGTCTTGAAACTTGTGATTGTTTTTCCTGAACCAGTCGTGTGCCAAACAAAACCGCCATGAGGTATTTTTTCAGCATTGTCCCATCCAAACGCAGCCCCTTCAACCGCCTGCAGAGCATGAACTTGATAGGGGCGCATTAACAAATGTCGCCTATTTTCCTCATCACGCGCTTCATCAATGACTAAGTAATCGCCGACCATCTGATGTGCCATTGGAATCATCAAAAATTGTTCAATTACTTTTTTCCAATCGTTTATTACATGGTTATCTTTATCTGCCCAATGAAAGACGAAACTAGGATTAAAATCTTCTATTGTTTTAGGTGTAGCAAAATAGCGAGTGTCAATTTCAGAAGTGATGACCATCATCTGCGAAAAAGCCATAAAGTTATGACTGTATTCCCCGTCACGGTAGTAGCGCATAAATTGTCCAAATGCCTCGTCCAACGTTTTGTCCGTGCGTTTTTGTTCGATATTGATTAAGGGCAAGCCGTTGATCAGCAGAACAATATCAAAACGGTTGTTGTTGGGGGTCTGTATTTCTCTCGCAATCCGATAGCTCGAGTCCCCACCACGTACTTCAGCTTTTTTAAAAATCGTCAACGTGATTTGTTTTCTCGTGATTTTCGGATTGTCATCACGGTAGATGCCATCGATCTTGCCCTTTGATCCTTCAATAGCCAAAATCTTCGCAGCCTCATAGCTATTGCTGATTTGATTGACCTTTGCCATCACTTGTTTGAACTCATTATCCGTTAATTCAACGCCTTCAAGCTGGTCAGCATTGATGCGGTTTAGTTCACTCCGCCAGTGCGAAACCAAGTCCGCAACCGTTACTTTTTGTTTATTGCCGTTTAAGAACTCGGGTGCTTCCCATTTATATTTCTGCAGTTCCTTGACAAAATTCTCTTGAAAAGTTTTCTCCGCCGCACTCTTCGGTGTATTGCTCATAATTTCTCTCCCCCTTTATACAAACATCTCATTGAGGTATGCTTTTTTGATGTATTGTAGTTTTTCAAGCTTACGTTGATGAAGGGTGATGAGATTATCTAGTTTTAAAAAAAATGTGCCAATTTTTTCTTGTTCCTCAATACTTGTGTATGGTATTACAACATCTGAAACGATTTGTTTATTCAAACCACCACGAGTTCCGTCACCTGATGAGATCACTCGCAATTCATCATATCGTTTAATTAAGTTCTGAAATATAAACTCATAATGTAAAGTTTTATCAGGAACAATGGCAGCGATAGATTGATTGGTTGTCAAAGGAATGTTGTTAATAGCAACAGTTCCACGAGTCTTTCCCTGTCCTGCCAAAGCAATCAAAACTGAATGTTCTTTAACCCATCTTGTACTCGAGTTATTTAAACCTTCTTCAGAAATCATATTATCTGTTTCATCTATTCGTCTTTTATTAACTTCTCCTGATGACATCCACGGTATTTCCTTTGGCTCCCAATATTCAAGTATTGAAGTGTTTGGAGTGCCACCAGTCAAAATTTCAGCGTGATCTCCTAACCGTCGATGTTCCCAAGCTTGCGTAAATCCTGCAAATCTCCGTTTTGGCACACGCTCGCCTTCAGCAGGGAACATTTCAGAAAGATAAGCTGATTTTAATGCTTTCATTTTTTCTAACTTACGCTGATGAAGGGTGATGAGGTTCTCTAACTCCTTGTAAAAAGCCCCAACTTTCTTCTGTTCTTCAAGGGTTGGAACAGATACAAGCATATCCATAACCTTGTTTTTTGAAATGTTGTAGCGTGAAATACCTTGAGCTAAGAACATAAATTTTTTACGAACAACTGGTGAACGCAACATAAACGCTAAATAGTAGGGGTCAAATTCAACTGTTGGTCTGTACCCAAAACAAAAACTATTTAGATAGACGTTTTCAGTATTTTCAAGCCATACAGACGACATCCCGACTTCTTCAGGTGTTTCTGATGACGTTGTAAAAAATACATCTCCATATTTCACTTCTTTTTGTTTACTATCAATTTCAACGCTTTCAGTACCATATGGGTCAGAAATTGGATTGCTAAATACATTTATATACGTGACAAATTTTGCGTCACCGTGCCCGAAATCTTCTTTGGTTTTTCCAGATAAACCTGTGAACGTATCCCCCATTTCCCCAAGTTTCCGCTGTTCCCAAGCGGAAGTATTTTGAAATTCCTTAAATCGCCTTTTTGGCACCAATTTTGTTTGTTCCATTATTCTTCCACCACCAATTCACTCATCATGGCTTCAAGTGTTGATTCTGAGTCTCGAATTTCTTCATCAATTGCTGACAAGGTATCAGCATAGCGATTGTGTAGCATTTGCAATGTATCCAACTCTTTTTTTATCGGTTTCCATTCCAAACCAACTATGGCATCCACCATATTGCCGAACCATTTTTCATACATCAGGTTGTCGATTTCTTCGTTTGTCAAAGTCAAGATACATTCTTGCACGGATTCTTTGAGTGCTTTTTCATCCGCTTTCACGGCTTTGTTAAGCGCTGATTTATCTGCAAATAATTTTTCAACTTTTTTCAGTAGATCATATTCAACGGTTTCCTTGCTTGCCTTTTTTAACGCAGCCTTGATTGATTTGCTTTCAAAAGCCTCACCTGCTTCATTCAAGCATTCGCCTAGAGCATTGGCTTCATCGCTATCTTCCTCTTTCGCAGCCTCAACCAATTCAGATAGCTTCGTTTCAATCTCCTGAATGCGGGCTTTCTTTGATTCAATTTCTTTTCGTTCATCACTGTATAAATTTTTTGCAATCAACTCATTTGGTACAATACTGCCAACCCAGCCGTCTTGTTCTTCACGTTTTTTATTTCCGGATCCTTTCGTTACCATATTGGGCTCACGCGTGCGACCAGCTGTATAGAAACCACTTGATTTAATGATTTCCGCATCATGTGCCAGTGTATTTTTCCATATCTCCGCCACAATTTGGTAGCCGTCATACACATCAATATATTGGAAGGATGAAAGAATCTGCTTGATCTCAACCAGCATTTCGTCCATTAACTGCGTCAAGCTACTGCTTTTGTCAACATTTCGCAAAACGTCCCAGTATTTATCGATATAGTTTTTTGTTTTGCTTTCGATTTCTTTTGATATTTCAACAATGCGAGCATCACTCAATACATCATTAGAAATTTCCTCAACGGGTTTTAACAGTTCGACATATCCTTCACGAATTTCTTTTAATGATCGTTTCAAAACATCTGGCACGGTAGACTGTAGAACCTTTAAATCGTCGATATTCCTTTGAGGAATCCCGCCAAGTAGGTGAGCATCCACATCGTGCGGAATTTCTTCTTCATTTACTTGGATATAGCGAGGAATGTTCATGTTATACTCATTTTCCATTATTTCCTCGCGTGTCGCTAGGTGACTGTACCCTTCCTCTTCTCTTCGTTCAACATATGTATCCACAATTTTTGCAATGTCCTTTTCTTGCAGGACATTTTGTTTTCCAACTTTAATAAAGCTATGAGATGCGTCAATGATTAAAACAGGATCGTCAAATTTTCGGTTCTTCTTCAAGATGATGACAACGACTGGAATCCCTGTATTGGTAAATAGATTACTTGGCAAGCCGATAATGGCATCAATGTAATTTTTTTGAAGCAATCGTTTGCGAATTTCGCCTTCTGCTGAACCACGAAATAGCACCCCATGAGGCAAGACAATCGCCATCGTCCCGTTTTGTCCTAAGTGGAATAATCCATGTAATAGGAAAGCAAAATCCCCTTTAGAATCTGGTGGCAACACTCCAGCAACTTCAAAACGAGGGTCGCTGACTTTTAACCCTGATCTGTTCCAATTTTTCGCTGAATATGGCGGGTTCATCACCACTGCATCAAATTGCACGCCTTCATTCGGACGTTCTGGATCTTCTGGCCAGTCTTGGGAAAGTGTATCACCGTTTTTAATGGTCATTTTATCTGGCCGAACATCGTGCAGCAATAAATTCATACGGGTTAGGTTATAGGTTGCTGTGTTCTTTTCTTGCCCGTAATAGCTCAAATTCTTTTGTGCATCTTCATCTAAGTGCTTTCCAACTGTTAAAAGTAGCGAACCAGAACCAACAGTCGGGTCATAGATTGACTTGATATCTGATGTTCTCGCTACAATTTGTGCCATGACTTCGCTGACTTGTCGTGGCGTGTAGAATTCCCCAGCTTTCTTTCCTGACTCCATCGCAAACTGTCCGATGAGGTACTCATACGCATCACCCAGTACATCGCCTTTTTGCAATGCTACCATGTTCAAGTCTGCAAACAGCAAAATCAGTGCTTTAATATTTTTGCTCCGTTCGTTTAAATTGCTGCCTAAAGCCGTATCCGTTAAATCAAGCGTTGAACTTGAGAATAGTCCTTGAAAGTCATCCGAATCACCAGACACGGCAATCGTACGCTCAAAGTGATTCAAGCTATCTATTACTTTTTGGACTTCAAAATCACCCGAATTGATATCTTTTATCCAAGTCTGATAAAGATACTCAGGAGAGACATAATAACCGAGTACGTTTTGAATCATTTGCTCTAGCATTTCGCCGTATTCTGCTTTTGCCTTTGTGTATGCTTCCACCAGCTCAAACTCAGACATTTGCCCGATGCCACTGGCCACTTTGAACGTTTCCAATGTCTTATCGCTCAAAAACTTGTAGAACATTAATCCAAGCATATAATCTTTGTAACGGCTGGCATCCATTGAACCACGTAGTTCATTGGCCCCATCCCATAATCTACGTTTAATTTCTTCTGATGTAATCAAGTTGTATCCCCCATTGATTTTTTTATATTTTCCCTTAGTATTGCCTATATTTCCATTGCTGCTGTATAGGCGTTACGGTATTTGACAAAGTCTTGATCAGATTCCGTCAGTTCTTCCAATTTTCCCTAAAACGTGTCCAATATATATTTTAAAAAGAGTAGTCCCAAAACAACGTGCTTCTATTCAGCGGCGTCCATATTGGTACGTAGCTTGTTCGCTGCCGACCATCCTTTTTCTTCAAAGTTGATTACTGCGTGGCTTAAGCCCATTTTATGAGTCAGGTTGAATTTGCTTCTATTATATCAAATATATCAAAAATGGATTTCAATCAATGGGGAAAATTTTATTTTCACCTGTCTTTTCATTCGAAAAAACAATACCGAAAATCCCTTCTTTACCTACATTTGGAAAATATCTACTGAACAAACATAAATTTACCTATAAAAATACACACTTCCGCAATCTTCGTCCCCCCTTCTGCTTACCAACGTCACAAAATTGACAGCGTTATCACAATCCTTGATACTAGAAGTAAATCAATGACGAAAACAGTCGTGAAGACATATGGAAGAATGAAATTAGAGTCAAAAAGGCTGTTCATGTCATGAAGGAAACCATGAGCGATTGGTATCAGGTTTGAAAGGCCGGTCGATGAGCAAGCCAACAAGTTGGAAAAAGTTAGATTAAAAGATGATGCTGGGGGAGAAGAAAAATGAACACGGAAAACATGGAAAACATTTACCAAAACATAGCAAACGTTTTAAATGATATGCTACCTGAAGAATGGTCTAGGATTCTTCTATATGCAGAAATAAGGGAGGGGTATGCTCACATTTTCTTTTATTACTATCCGATAAATTCAAAAAAGCCTATTTACAGTTTAAAAATAGAAGAAAAATTTAATTTAGATATTCAAAGATACAGTGAGTTAGAAAACCAATTATATGATTATTGTGAGGAGTTATGGCATGAATTTGGCGTACAACAACAGGAAGAATGGACAAGTTTAACTTTCATTCTCGATAACAACGGAAAAATGAAAGTTCATTATCAATATAATGACTTATCAGAGATCGACCCAACCTCAAAAAGAAAACAATGGGAAGAAAAATACTTGCCATAAATTGAATTTTATAAGTTGTTCTTTTTAGTAAAGACTGCATATCAGTGCCAACAAGAAAATTATACTGGAAGGCCGAAGCAGCAATTGGGAAAACTTATTCAGGATGGCGTCATACCCACACTGGAAAAAATAAGGCAGATCATCCATGTCGATGCCAAAAGCGGTGCGAAGTTCTGCACTTTGAGGGAAACGAAAAAACTTTCGAATCTTATTTATCATATAAAGGAAAGTGATAATATGAAGAATAGATTATTCGATTTACTTAACGAAATGTGGGCTGCGATTATTGAAAGTTATGAATTTGACATCTTGAAAAACACTATTAGTTTCGAGTTAAAAACAATAGATAACGGTTATGAAAATAAGTATAAAGTGGTTTTTGAAGGAGTAACAGCATGGTATTTCGTTGAAAATACTGGTGATGAAAGACTTAATATAAAAGCTAATGTCGAGGAAGATGACTATTTAGAATTAACGTCAATTGACTTTTATATGGGGGGAATAGGAGAAATTAAACCCTCATCAATAAAAGAGGATTGGGTAAATCAATATTATTCTAATGCTAATTTTGCGTTGGAAATATGGGATGCATTATTATTAATTGAAGCAAACAGCATCATAATAAATGGAAATAAATATCCTGTAACCTGATTCGGTGAAGAAAATTTAACAAATGTTGGTAATATGTCGGTATTGCAAGCGTGCGGCGGAAACCGAGTCTTTGTATTTCACAGTTTAAACAGGCGATACATTCAATCCGATCAGCCAGACTGCTTTTTATTTCATATGATCCCGCTGTGGACATTGGCCGTTTACGCAGGCGCATCTTCTTTGTTTTTCAATTGCATCGCCATCAGCAATGCTAAACAAAAAACCTACACACAAAGAATCGACCGCGGTGATGATAGACTTGCAATGACGATGGCGGGCTTTTCATTGCCAGTATTTTTGAAGGCTCCGGAGAGATTAATAATTTAGTGCCAATGGATGCCAGACTGAATCGTAGTGAATACAAAACACTAGAAAACAGCTCTGGCAAAGGAGCAAATTGTAGAAGTTAGAATTAAACCGATATAGAAAGGTGACGCTCTCAGGCCACACAGATTTGAAATAGAATATAAAATGAATGGAAGGAAAGATAAGGCCAGCTTAATACACTATACAGAGACCAGGAGTAAATAATGATGGAAACTTCAAATATGGAAACCATTTATCAACACATAGCTTACATTTTAAACGCTATGATACCAGAGGATTGGGAGAAAGTTTTATTATACGCAGAAATGAGAGAAGGATATGGACAAGTGTTTTTTTATTTTTATCCATTAGGTTCCAACATCCCTGTTTATAGTCTGGATATCGTGGATCAGTATATTGTAGATTCCCGAAACTTTGGAAGCTTAGAAGATCAATTATTTGATTGCTGTGAACAATTATGGAATGAGTTTCATCAACAAGAACAAGAGCAGTGGACCTGTTTCACCTATATTCTCAAGCATACCGGGGAAATGAAAATACAATATAACCTGAAATATTCATAGCTACAAATCCCATTTGATAAATTTTGTTAAATTAGTTGAAAATAACGGTATTTAATTAAGAACCGTAGCCAATTCATAAAATAACTGAATTTTCAATAGAACAACTCTGGTATTTTGGGCATACTTGCCCCTTGACTGAAAAATTTATTTTTTTCAGTTATGAGAAGTATTCTATTGGTCATTCCAATTGTAGCTTTTGAATTCGATTCAGTACATCCCAAAAGAAATTTTGATACACAAAACTCGATGATAGTTTGAAGTAAAGGGATCTGCCTGATTTCACGACTTTACTTGCCGCTTTAATTAACCGAGTACGTATCGTATCAATTTGCATAGTTTTTTGACCTTCCGGAAAACAAAGAGTTCGTAACCAATTGGTCAAATTATATGCAAGAAGTGTTAACATCATTTTTACTTCGTTCACTAGAAAAGCGTGGCTATTCATATGATCAAAGTAAAAGCCATTTTTTGCTTCTTTGATATAGTTTTCCATCGTCCCTCTTTTTTGATAAGCTCGGACGATATCTTGAGGAAAAGCTAATTCAAAGTTAGTAACAAAAAAGGAATGGGTAAAGAACAGCTCACCTGCAGGACGTACCGATTGAATAATCACCCTTCTTGGTTTTGACCATGATTTTGCTTGGTAAATCGTTTCTTCATAATAGGTTTCCGTCTTGGAAACATCTAAAGGTGCGGAAGAAGGATGGTATTCCTTCGCTAAACTTTGTAGTTGTGAATTCGATTTCAACCGAATAATATACAAAACAGATTCTTCTTCACACAGATCGTATAATCCCGGAACAGCAAACCCGCTATCTCCACGAAGAAACAGGGTAGTTTCCGGAAACATTTCGTTATAATGTTTAATGAGAGGCCGAATAAATTCCACCACACCATTTGATGTATAAACATTTCCGGGACGGAGTTGTGCTTTCAAAAAGTCACCAGTCGCACCATCAAAGGCGACTAATGGATGAAAACCCATCGTGCCATAATGAGTATTATATGACGAAGATTCTTGGTCCCCATATGTATCCGAATGAGTCGAATCCAAGTCGATAAATAACTCTTTCGATTGTCGAAAACAATGAATCTTATCAAGCATTTCTTGGTTAGCCAGATTTAATTGTTCAATTGAATCTTTATCAAATCGTGTATAAAAGCGAGACAAACTGGGCTGCAGTTCTGAAGAGTAAATTCATCAATTTTTAGATGTTTTATGATAAAATGACTTATCCACATTTAGAAAATTTTTCCATCTATTTTTTCTGCTTTCAAAGTCAAAAAGAGCCGAATTTGCAAATTTCTTTTTTAAAATTGTGGATAACTTCAAAAAAACCTTTTTTTACATCACATCCTTTGCTATAATATAACCATTAAGTAAACCTTACTTGTATTGGCTTACTTAAATGGGTGAAATCCTCGTCTGTTAAAATGCGTGTCCGAAACGATTCCAACAGATTTGAGGATTTTTCTTTTGCCGTTTTTTTGAGTGCTTTTAAGATTGACGAACCTTTTTCAAACAGCTGTCTAATAATATCTGTTATTTGAACTAATAAATAATGATTTTTCATGGCTGTGTAGTTTTGGCTATTGGCATGTTCTATATTGTAACGATTATTTTTTTGTTCGTTAAATCCTTGATTTTCAATCTTCCAGCGGCTTCTTCCTGCAGCGATGAGTCGTTCCACGTTCTTTTTCGTGATTTTAATATCCGTTATAAATACATACTCTTTCGATTTCCCATCCTCTGTTTTCATTGTGGCCTCCATCAGATTGACCGTTCTGTCTTTGTAGGCAATATCATTCACCCAAACTAATGAATTCTGATCCTTACTTTGTTCCAGCTCTTTTATTGCCTTAAACTCCGTCGAGATACTTTTAATTCTCCCTTCCTTAAATCTGCATATATATTTCCATTTGTGCGCCCTGCACAGATTAAATACCGTTTCACATGCATAGAGACTATCTCCCAAGATACAAATCGGTAGTCTTTTAAATATTTTTTTTATTTTCTTTGCCAGCCTGTCGAAGGCTTTTAATTCACAATCTTGCTTAGAAACATTTTCTGATTCATTTTCGATAAATTCGGAGGCAATACTGAAGACCATATCCCCCACGACAAGCTTGGCTTCAAGTACATGGTGCATATAAAGTACGTTCGTTTCTCCTGTTTCTTTATTTGTATATGCCCGTCTCAGGCAGTGTTTACAATGTTTCTCATGAAAGGTGTGTAATCCAGTTCCATCAATGATGACACCCCAGTACTTTCCTTCAATTCGATAAGACTCGAGAGACCTTTTTTTCAATAATTCTTTAATCATATACGTTCTAATTTTTTCTAATTCATTTACATCTAAGCCAGATAAAAAGTCGTTAATTGTATCATAATGTGGAAGTTCTTCAAGAGAATCTAAGCCTAACACCTTCCCTACATTTTTAATACATTCTTCTTTATTAAAACTCTCACTCATGTTTCTCATGGATTTTAGGCCGGTCATATTTTTCAACATCATCGTAAATAAAAGGACCTCTGGACCATAAGTGATATAGCTTTGATGTCGGTGGTCTGCTACCTTTTTTAGGTTATTCATCAGGTCTTTGAAAAAATGCTTCTGAATTTTAAGGAACTCGAAAAAATAATTTGCTTCTTTTTCACGATTTCTTTTTTCTTTTCTAGTAACCAAAATAAAAACCCCCTCAAAACAGCCAAGTTTAATTAGGGCTTGCTGAACGAATCAAATTTTAGCTTGTATTCGACTTGTCACTAAGCCATGCCAAAATATTCGTCCAGCAAGCTCTAATTATTTAAATTATTACATATTTAGCCGCATTTTTGGGGGGGAATAGTTAAATTATCACGAAAAATTTTTACTCCTCAGAGCTGAACTGGGCTGGGAAGCAAGTGTTGGAGTTTCAATGATTTCCTTAAACACAGGATCATGAGTCAACTGATCAGCCGCATCATCTTCCGCATACCCGGCAATGATTTGATAGACTTTTTGACGTAACAAGTTTTCATTTGAATGAAGATAATATTTCCTTGAATCGTTAAGTCTCAAGTACTTAACTAAAGTCTTTGAAAAACCAATTTTTTCATCGAATTCTCTAAAAAGAAACTCACCTGTATCGGAGGAAAGAGAACCTCCATCATTTGACAATTTAATTTTATGATTGAAATCAAGTGTTTTTTGCGTTAAAGTAACCATATAAAGAGTCCTTTCTGTTTGGTTTTTGTTTTGGTTACTTTAACTTTAACAGAAATGGATTCTTTTTTCATTTTTTTAATGAATTACAATAAAGCCGAAAAGGCTTGGTAATCCATAAGTTATAATAAGTTTCTGAATTTCTGTGAATAATTCAGGTATAATTAGGGCTTGCTGAACGAATCAGATTCTGTCAGATACAAGCCAAATTACGGTTATTAAAATATAAAATAGTGTTGTACAAAAATTTCAAAAAAAGAACCCTGAGCTTCCGCTCCAGATTCATTATAAGGAATTGAAGGGCTACTACTGTTTCACTGGTCTCCTGAAGGCGTGCTCGAATAAGGCCTAGCCCATACTTGCGCTTGCCTTCGCCAAATTTGCTTTCAACGGCATTACGTTCGGAGGCATCCTGCCTTGCCACGCGTTCTAAGGTTTTGTCTTCCGTTTTGGATGGGCGTCCCAACCTTGGCCCACTCAGACGAATGCCAAGAGATTTACAGTATGCTAGGTTGTCACGGTTTCGGTAGATTTTATCTGCTAAAATCGCTTCTGGATAAAATCCGAACCGGTTGTAGTAGTTCTCAATAGATTCTCTAAGGGTGATCCCTTCATTGTAATTTTCCCAGTCGAGTTGCTCAATCAAGGCATAGCCATCTACAACGCTAATGGCGACTTTTGAGCCGAATTCCACGTTCGCTTTTGCCTTGCCACGCACAATTGGACGGACATGCGGCTGGGAAATGCTCACAATCCGGTGGTCAATCCGATGTGTTTTCTTTTTGTACATTTCTGCCTGTTGGCGGTAAAGTTCATGAATCACGAGGAGTTGTCGGTATTCATCTTTGCTCAAAAGAGACAGGGAGCTTTGGGAAATGAGATTTCCAATGATCTCCAGATTCCGTTTCACATATCCAAGTTGTTTGCCGACAGCTTTCCGGATTTTCCGGGCTCCAGCTTTGCGTTGCTTAGCGACAGAAAGATAGTCCCTGCGGGCTCTTTTTCTGTAGGTCCGTGGCTTTGGTAATTTTCCTTTGTGCGGTTCATGCAGTACATCAATGATATGTTCCAGTTTCTCACGGGCTTCGTTCAAAAGCCCCAGATCAGTAGGGTAAGCAATATCAGCCGGTGCACAGGTTGCGTCCAGAATGAGCTTTCCTTTGTTCTTCGTTTTAGGAGAAGCCGATCCAGTTGAATTCTCTTCCGAAGCAGGACCGGAAGGTTGATGATCACCACTACTATGATCGTCATCATCATGGTGATCATCATCGTTGTCATTTTCCTTAGATGCTTCTTCCGATTGGCGTTCTTGTTCTTCCAGAACAATCCATTCATTCAGTTCATTGATGATGTTTGCACCCAAACGTTTTCTAAAACGAGTCATCAGAGAATGATCGAATGGGGCTTTTTCCTGGAATTCAGGCAACCCGATAAAATACTGAAGATACGGGTTTTCCGTGATCTGTTCGACTGTTTCCCGGTCAGATAGCCCAAGCCGTTCTTTGATATAGAGAGCCCCAAGAGCAACTCTGACAGAATAAGCCTTTTCACCTTTGAACTTTTTCTTGAAGGACTTGGCATACTTTTCTTCAGCCTTCCACCAAGGGATTAATTCAGCAAGACGGACCCAGCGATTTTCTTTATTTAATTTTCCACCGAATGGTAGAAAAAAATCTTCTACAAAAGTTAATTGATGTTCAGTCTTTTTGTACATCGTAACGGCCTCCAAGTGCAAGGTTTTTTACACGTTTCCTATAAAATCCTTACACTTTATATTCGACAAAAGTGGCCAAAATCCTTGTCAAATCTGGAATTTTTGTTTATTCAGCAAGCCCTAATTATGATGATGACCTTTCCCAACTAGATCCAACTACAAAACGGGAACGTTGGGAAGAAAAATATTTAACCTGAAGGAGTTGGTTGGACTGTGGCAGGAACCATATTGATGTCTTCAAAGTTGATTGCTGCGTGCTATTAAGCCCTCTTTATGAGTCAGAATTTGCTTCTATGTATATCAAAAATGGATTTCAATCAATGAAAAAATTTTATTTTCACCTGCATTTTCATTTGAAAAAACAATACCGAAAATCCCTTCTTTACCTTTCCAGATCTGTGGTTTTCATATATTCCAATTTGAAGTCCATCAACTCAACCCCTTGAAGACATCATAAAGTCATTTATCTTTTTTCTCAAATTTCCCGATTAATTATTAATTTTGATGCCCTTTCCCAACTATAAATTAATACTTAATCCTGCGACAAATAGTTAAACTTTTCGTTAGTCAAGGAACTAAAATCTATGTTATCGTTAACTCCTTTAAGAAAAGGCTTAATATAATCAACAATAGGCACCATATCAAACGGATAATCATATGTAGGTTCTTTGTCTGAGACGATGATATCCATAAAAAATGAACAATCAGGCTTTGTTTCAATTAAACCAGAAACAAATAAATGAACTTCCTCCTTGAATTGCTCACTCTGCTCTTCCCTCGTAATAATAATCACTTTAATGAAATTCGATGCACTTTCAAATTCTTCTTCCTCTTCCACTTTTGAAATAATTGGATTATCAGTAAATTTAGAAGGTTTTCTTGTATCAATAATTAAGATATATCCTAGAGAATCCCCGCAATACGCCTGATATATTTCATAAAACTCAACATCTCTTGTATTTAAGAGCCTGACATAATGCATGAATACATTGCCTCCCTATTCTCATATCATAAAGAATTATGTACGTAAAATTCTTACTTGCCTTCAAAACCGTAACAGGACCTTGGCATTTGAATGTGGTTTTTTGAAGGTTAATTGGACGGGCTTTCCAATGTAAAATCAAGGTGAAAAACATTCAGACCAATGGACCGTCTCTTCAATGTCGGAATGGCCGCAGTCATCATGGCAGCATCTCCTCTTTTTCTGATCATAGCACTCTGAACGAAAATCTCAAACCATCTGGCCATGAAAAATCCTTGAACCGAAACCAGCTCTCAGGCTCGGGCCAGAATATTCCCGGCAAAAAAATAGCAAGGGCGCACTTATACACCTACTTTTGACGGCTGGAACATCAAACCCCAAAAGAAAAGCCCTCACTCCTAAAGAGTGAAGACCCGTTTTCAATGCATGCCTTTCCATTCTCCCTGGTTTTTGGATGATTTCATCTTTTTTGCTTTTTCTTTGTGCATACGGTTGGCCGCCGCGCTGCCTGCCCCATCGCCCAGCTGCTGCAATTCCCTTGAATACTCGGAATCAGTCCTAGCCGAGTCAAAGCCTTCTTTGTTCTTTTGTTCCGCATCATGCTTCCGTTTTGGCATGTTCATCCCTCCTTGCCTTTAGTATGGGAATTGAAAAAACAAATATGCGAAAGATGAACATTGCGGAAGCAGCGGTTTACTTTTTCTGCCGCGACAGGAATGTTTTCTCGCCGAAGATCTCAGACAGCATATAGCAAATGGTGTGATGATAAAGAATGCCGCATGCATCAATGAGAAATTTTGCAACAGGCTGTATTACGTTTCGAAAATTAATCAAACAAATCTGTCGATAAATATCTCAGCCCGGTATCCGGCAGAATGGCAACAATGCGCTTTCCTTTATTTTCCGGGCGCCTCGCCAGCTGTGTTGCGGCAAAAATGGCTGCCCCTGAGGAAGTGCCAACCAAAATGCCATCTGATTTTGCGACAGTCCTCGCCGCTTCATATGCTTCGAATGTCTCTACCTCGATCACTTCATCAATGACTTCCATATGGACATTTACCGGTACCCGCTTTTCCTCTACATCAGAAAACCTGTGCACACCTGTAATTTCTTCAATATCGGGATTTTCCAAAGTCGCGATGGAAGCCACCCCCGGCTCCACTCCGACAATTTTGACACACGGATTTTTCGATTTTAAATAAGCTCCCGTGCCGCTGATGGTGCCGCCTGTTCCTATGGCTGCCACAAGAATATCAATATCTCCCCCTGTGTCTTCCCAAATTTCCGGGCCGGTTGTTTCCCAATGAATCCTTGGATTTGCTTCATTTTCAAGCTGATTCAGAAATACGGCATTTTCCTCTTGGTCCACCACCACTTTTTGAAAAACTTTCGTGACCTCAACAAAATCACCCTCCGTTTTCTCAATGGCTTCGGCAACTTCTGGTACTTCTGAAAAGGGGATAACTTCTGTTCCGTACGCTTTCACCACTTTTGTCCTTTCCTCACTCACCCCATCCTGCATGTAAATTCTAAGTTTATACCCTTTTGAAGCTGCAATAGCTGCCAATCCGATACCCGTATTGCCGCTTGTTGTTTCAAGGATCGTCGCCCCCTCTTCTAAAAATCCTTTTTTCTCCGCATCCTCGATCATCGCTTTTGCAATCCTGTCTTTAATGCTGTTTGCGGGATTAAGATACTCAAGCTTGCAAACAATCTCGGCTTCCAGCTGTTTTTCCTGTTCATAATTGGTAATCTCCAACAAAGGCGTCCGTCCAACAAGCTCTGTGATTGATTTTTTAATATTCCCCTTGATAACGGCTTCACTCATTTTGTTTTCCTCCATTTCAAGTCTTTTGTCCAACCCGGCAGTAAATAGGGCTTGCTGAACGAATCAGATTCTGTCAGATACAAGCCAAATTACGGTTATTAAAATATAAAATAGTGTTGTACAAAAATTTCAAAAAAAGAACCCTGAGCTTCCGCTCCAGATTCATTATAAGGAATTGAAGGGCTACTACTGTTTCACTGGTCTCCTGAAGGCGTGCTCGAATAAGGCCTAGCCCATACTTGCGCTTGCCTTCGCCAAATTTGCTTTCAACGGCATTACGTTCGGAGGCATCCTGCCTTGCCACGCGTTCTAAGGTTTTGTCTTCCGTTTTGGATGGGCGTCCCAACCTTGGCCCACTCAGACGAATGCCAAGAGATTTACAGTATGCTAGGTTGTCACGGTTTCGGTAGATTTTATCTGCTAAAATCGCTTCTGGATAAAATCCGAACCGGTTGTAGTAGTTCTCAATAGATTCTCTAAGGGTGATCCCTTCATTGTAATTTTCCCAGTCGAGTTGCTCAATCAAGGCATAGCCATCTACAACGCTAATGGCGACTTTTGAGCCGAATTCCACGTTCGCTTTTGCCTTGCCACGCACAATTGGACGGACATGCGGCTGGGAAATGCTCACAATCCGGTGGTCAATCCGATGTGTTTTCTTTTTGTACATTTCTGCCTGTTGGCGGTAAAGTTCATGAATCACGAGGAGTTGTCGGTATTCATCTTTGCTCAAAAGAGACAGGGAGCTTTGGGAAATGAGATTTCCAATGATCTCCAGATTCCGTTTCACATATCCAAGTTGTTTGCCGACAGCTTTCCGGATTTTCCGGGCTCCAGCTTTGCGTTGCTTAGCGACAGAAAGATAGTCCCTGCGGGCTCTTTTTCTGTAGGTCCGTGGCTTTGGTAATTTTCCTTTGTGCGGTTCATGCAGTACATCAATGATATGTTCCAGTTTCTCACGGGCTTCGTTCAAAAGCCCCAGATCAGTAGGGTAAGCAATATCAGCCGGTGCACAGGTTGCGTCCAGAATGAGCTTTCCTTTGTTCTTCGTTTTAGGAGAAGCCGATCCAGTTGAATTCTCTTCCGAAGCAGGACCGGAAGGTTGATGATCACCACTACTATGATCGTCATCATCATGGTGATCATCATCGTTGTCATTTTCCTTAGATGCTTCTTCCGATTGGCGTTCTTGTTCTTCCAGAACAATCCATTCATTCAGTTCATTGATGATGTTTGCACCCAAACGTTTTCTAAAACGAGTCATCAGAGAATGATCGAATGGGGCTTTTTCCTGGAATTCAGGCAACCCGATAAAATACTGAAGATACGGGTTTTCCGTGATCTGTTCGACTGTTTCCCGGTCAGATAGCCCAAGCCGTTCTTTGATATAGAGAGCCCCAAGAGCAACTCTGACAGAATAAGCCTTTTCACCTTTGAACTTTTTCTTGAAGGACTTGGCATACTTTTCTTCAGCCTTCCACCAAGGGATTAATTCAGCAAGACGGACCCAGCGATTTTCTTTATTTAATTTTCCACCGAATGGTAGAAAAAAATCTTCTACAAAAGTTAATTGATGTTCAGTCTTTTTGTACATCGTAACGGCCTCCAAGTGCAAGGTTTTTTACACGTTTCCTATAAAATCCTTACACTTTATATTCGACAAAAGTGGCCAAAATCCTTGTCAAATCTGGAATTTTTGTTTATTCAGCAAGCCCTAAATACAAAACAAAATCCGCTTTGAGCATATTTTGAAGCCGGGATAGCAGGATAAATTGGATTCATAAAAAAAAGAGATGCTAATACCCAAATAGCGCGTTGGGTCTTTAGCATCTCCGGTGGTCCGGTCGATTTCCTATTTTTCTGATCTATATGATAGGTTATTATGATGGATCATTGTATCGCCGTCAATAGGCTATCCATAAAAATATTTTTATCATTCCGATAAAAAAGCATAATATTTGTCCTGTTTCACCCCGTTATCTTGCTGTCCCTTCCGATTCAGTCGGAAAATGGAAAAATGAATGCTGGATTTCCGTCATCAAATCTTTTACAATTTGCGACAGCCCCTGTTGCTTTTCATTTAACAATATCCCGATCGGCGGATGGATTTCGACGTCTGTAATCCGAATCACTTTTGTGCCGCTGACGGTGTACAGGGTGGCGGTTTTCGTTAAGATGGAAATGCCAATGTTTTGCTGGACATAAAATTTATGGGCGGAACTGCTTGTCACCGTCATTTTTTTATAATCATTTCCGATTTTCCGGTGCAATGCCTGCTCAATCTGAATTCGGATCGGGCAGTTGACCGGCGTAAAAATCAGCCGTTCGCCGCGCAAATCTGCCAGCGAAACGGCTGCGCGCTTTGCCAGCGGATGGGCTGCCCCTACAAGCAGTACCAGTTCATCTGAATAAAAAGGATCATAGTAATTTTCAAGCTTTATTTCCGGTTCGCCGCAAACTGCAAAATCAATCTCCCCCTTTTCAAGCCGCTGGCTGCATCCGTTCGCATCATCCACATACACATCCACTGAAACTTCGGGATGGCGATTCAAAAAATCCGCCAAAACAGCTGGGAATTTCAGGCTCGCAAACGGTTCTGAGATGCCAATGCGGATAAAATCCCTTGCACCGGCCCGCAATTGAGACATTTCAGCATCCAGCGCCTCGTAATCCTGCAGCAATTGTTTTGACTGGTTGTAGAAAATCCTGCCTGCACTCGTTAATTTGAGTGTCTTCCCCCGTTCAAATAATTTTACCCCGAGATCCTTTTCCAATTGTTTGATCCGGAAAGTGATCGCAGGCTGGGAATAGTTCAATTCCTCTGCGGCCTTTTGAAAACCGCCAAGTGCCACAACATAATGAAACGTTTGGATCGCGCGGATTTCCAACCTGATCCCCCTCCTTCTGGTAATTTCTATTATTCTTACCATTTTACTATGAATTCAGCCGATTGCAACTATAAATTTTCTTTATACAAAAACAAAATTTTTTCAATTCGCCAAACATAAAAAAATCAGTTACAATAAAGCCAATCAATTCCTACTAACGTTATAGGAATAGTAAATGGAGGGGTTTGATGAAGAAAATTGCTTTGATTTCGGGATCTTATTCTCTCACATCCCGGCTAAACGGGCTGGCGGCGTATGCACAATCCTATTTTGGCTCACGTGCCCGCCTCGATGTGATCCACGTCCATCAATTGCCTGCCGGTGCATTGATTTCGGCAGATTACAAGGATCGGAAAATTACAGAGGCCAACAAACTTGTTGCAGAAAGCGACGGAGTGATCGTCACAACACCGATTTTTAAAGCATCTTTTTCCGGCATTTTAAAAACCTATCTGGATTTGCTGCCGCAGCACGCCCTTGATGGAAAAGTGGTGCTGCCGCTGGCTTTGGGCGGCTCACCGGCACATGTGCTGGCCATCAAATATGCTTTGGAACCTGTCCTTTCAGAACTGGGTGCACAGCACATCATACAAGGCGCCTATACCATCGACCATCAAGTGAAACGTGCCGACAATGGGCGCTTTGAAATGGAAAGAGAAGCTGCCAGGCGGTTGGAAAGAGCACTCCGCCAATTTGAAGAAAATTTGCAAAGACTGGAAGCATCACCAGTCATTTCTCATTAAAAAGGGGTGGAAAAATGGGAGAAGAAATCATTCGGCTTGCGACATTGAACGATGTCGTTCCGTTTCACGAGCTGATCAAAAAATCATTTCAATCCATAAAAGACTTAGGCATTACATGGCCGTCCACCAGAGCGGACCATACGATGATCGCAGAAAATATTCAAAATAACGCTGCCTATGTGCTGGAAAAAGACGGGAAACTGATTTCCACTATTACCATACGTTTCCCATGGGAAGGGGAAGAACCCATCTCCCAATACCCGTTTGTATGGTGGTTTGGAACCGATCCGGCATATGCCAACAAGGGGTACGGGAACCGGTTGCTGACGTATGTAGAAGAAGTGATTTTGCGTGGGACATTAAAAGCGCCGGCCGTCACGCTCGGAACCTCGGCGCGCAAGCACCCATGGCTGTTGGAAATGTATAAACGGAAAGGATACTACCCTTGCCGGTACCAGGAATCAGAGGACGGGGATCTTAGCGCGCTGCTTTGCAAAATTTTAATCCCTGAATTATTTAATGAAAAAGTGCTCGGATATTCACTCGAGCAGCCGGTATTTATCGCCGGAGGGCAAGTATGAGAAAGCGATGGTTTTTTGTCATTTTTTCCGTCTTGCTTATCGCAGCATCCGGCTGCTCGGCCACTTCCGGCACTGCAAAATCAGGCCCGAAAACAGTCATTGTCGGAACAGGCACACAGTTTCCAAACATTTGCTTTCTGGATCAAAAAGGGCATTTGACAGGCTACGACGTTGAAGTGGTCCGCGCCATTGACAAGAAGCTGCCGCAATACAACTTTAAATTCAAAACAATGGAGTTTTCCAATTTACTCACAAGTCTGGCCGCCAAGAAAATCGATATGGTCGCGCACAATATGGCAAAAAATGCAGAACGGGAAAAACAGTTTACATTCAATAAAATTCCTTATAATTATTCGCCGATGTACATTACGGTTTTAAAGAACAACCAGTCCATCCATTCCTTGAAGGATTTATACGGCAAAAAAGTGATCGTTGGTGCCACTTCAAATGCTGCGGATTACATCACCCAATATAACAAAGAACATGGCAATCCGATCAAGCTCGTCTATGCCGGACAGGGAAGCAATGACCCGGCACACCAGTTAAGCACAGGAAGGGCCGATGCCACGGTCGCAGCGCCTTTTGCCGTAAAGTTTCAAAACGAGACGAGTTCTATTAAGGAAAAAACGGTCGGAAACGTGCTGCTCGACACAAAAGTATATTTTATTTTCGGGAAAGGCAATACCGAATTAAGCCGCGCCGTTGATAAAGCCATCAAAGAACTGGAAAAAGACGGGACATTGAAAAAGCTGAGCAAAAAATGGCTTGGCGGAGATTACTCCAAATCAAGCTTTTAATACGGGGGAGAATACATGAAAAAGAGAAAGCTTGCGCTGTTCGCCGGTTGCATACTTATTCTCATGATCGCCGGTTGCGGAAAAGCGGGCGGGCAGGAAGAAAAAGTCCAGACGGTAACAGTCGGAACGGGTACGCAATTTCCAAATATATGCTTTATCCAAAACGGGAAACTGACCGGCTATGACGTGGAACTCGTACGCGAAATCGACAAACGGCTGCCGGGTTACAAGTTTAAATTTAAAACGATGGATTTCTCAAACTTATTGACAAGCCTGAGTGCAAGAAAAATCGATATGGTCGCACATGAAATGGAAACCAATCCCGAGCGGAAAAAGCGCTTTTTATTCAATAAAGTCGCTTATAACTATTTTCCGCTACAAGTGACAGTCCTTGAGAGCAACAACACGATCAAAGGCCTTGATGATCTGGACGGAAAGACCGTGATTACAAGTGCAACATCCAATGCCGCCACGCTGCTTGATAAAATCAATAAAGAACGCGGCAACAAGTTCAAAATTGTATACGAAGGCACGGGCGCAAACGAAACGGCGAACCAATTGAAAACCGGGCGCGCTGATGCAACGGTCTCCACGCCGTTCGCAGTGAAATTCCAAAATGAAACAAGTTCGATTAAAGAAAAAGTGGTGGGAAATGTGCTGTCCGATTCAAAGGTGTATTTTATGTTCAACAAAAGCAATCAAAAATTGAGCAATGAAGTAGATAAAGCTTTAAAAGAAATCACAAAGGACGGGACACTGAAAAAATTAAGCTTGAAATGGCTTGGAGCCGATTACTCCAAATCCAGCTTCTAAAAAAGGGGGGGAATATTTTGCAAGCTTTTGAATGGCATATGGTCGTGAATTTTATTCCCACTCTGCTCAAATATCTGCCTTTAACACTATACATTTTGGGCGTCTCTCTTATTTGCGGATTTATTTGGGGAATCATCGTGGCACTTCCAAAGGTTTATAAAATTCCAGTCTTACAGCAGCTTTCCAGCATTTATATCTCTTTTTTCAGGGGAACACCCATCATGGTCCAGCTGTTTGTTGTGTTTTATGCAATTCCCGCATTAACAGCTGCTGTGGGAATTGACACATCAAAGATGGATCCGCTCTATGCCGCGATTGCTACCTATGCGTTAAGCAGCGCAGCTTCCATTGCGGAGATCATCCGTGCCGGCATCAACAGCGTCGATAAAGGCCAGGCGGAAGCTGCGTACAGCATCGGCTTAACAGGAAGACAAACCTTTTTCCGGATTGTCCTCCCGCAGGCACTTGTGCAAGCGGCACCGAATTTCTGGAGCTTGATTATCGGTTTTTTAAAAGACACTTCGCTCGCCTTTTCCATCGGTGTCATGGACATGTCAGGCCGGGGTCAGACGCTCATTACATCGAGCAACCATTCGCTGGAAGTCTATATTTCGCTGGCCATCATTTATTATCTCACGGCCATCGTGCTGGAAAAAATCTTTGCCTTCGTGGAAAAACATATAAAGCGGAATGAAACGCGCTTGCTTACGATATTTGATATGAACATCCAATAGGGAGGCGGACAAATGCATCTTGATTATCCATTTATTTGGACGGCGTTTAAATTCCTGCTGGCCGCCGTTCCGCTGACGCTATTGATGACGATTCTTCCGATTTTATTCGGTTTCATCATTGCGTTGCTTGTGACTTACATCCGGTTATACAAAATCAAAGTTTTGGCGGCTGTTGCGGGTGCTTACGTCTCTTTTTTTCGAAGCACGCCTGCCATTTTGCACGTTATGCTGATTTACCTAGGCATTCCTGTTCTTATCATAAAGTTCGGCCACATCTTCGGCATCGGGTTTAATGCCAATAAAATCCCGGTTTTCATCTTTGTCATTGCGGCTTTGTCCTTAACAGCCGGCGCTTATTTATCCGAAGCAGTCCGATCCGGCATTTTGGCAGTGGATACCGGTGAAGCAGAAGCGGGATATGCCATCGGGCTTACACACGGCCAGGTCATCCGGCGCATCGTGCTTCCGCAGGCACTTTTCTATGCATTGCCCAATTTCGTGAATTTGTTTGTCGGCTTTTTCCATACTACATCGATTGCTTCCATTGTGGCGGTTCCAGAAATCACCGGGAAAGCGATTATCGCAGCCTCGAATAATTATGAATTTCTGGAAGCTTATATTGCGGCCGCCATCATTTATTGGGGCATCACCATCCTGTTTGAATGGCTTGCCCATTTGACAGACCAAAAGCTGTCACAGCTCAAAGGAGGAATAACATGATCACGATCCATAATGTCCACAAGGCTTTTGGCAGGCATCAAGTCTTAAAAGGCATTCATTTAACCGTTCAAAAAGGCGAGGTCGTCACCATTTTGGGACCAAGCGGCTCGGGAAAAACAACGCTTTTACGCTGCATCAATTATCTTGAAAGACCGGATGAAGGGCAAGTGGAGTTTGGCGGCAAAACCATTGATTACAAACATCCGTCGAAAAAAGACATTTTATTTTTGCGGCGCCATACAGCAATGGTTTTTCAGCAGTATAACCTGTTCTCTCATAAAAATGTTTTAGGCAATGTGACAGAAGGGCTGACGGTTGCCAGGAAAATTCCAAAAAGGGAAGCGGAAGAAATCGCCATGGCACAGCTGGAACGGGTAGGACTTGCAGATAAAGCCGGACACTATCCGAACCAGTTATCCGGTGGACAAAAGCAGCGTGTCGGCATTGCCCGTGCACTTGCCATCAACCCGGATGTCATTTTATTCGACGAACCGACAGCCGCCCTTGACCCTGAGCTCGTCGGTGAAGTACTTGAAGTGTTGCTCGAAATTGCCGAAACCGGTGTGACGATGATTGTGGTCACCCATGAAATGGAATTTGCCCGTCGAGTGTCAGATCATGTTATTTTCATGGATCAGGGCGTCATTGTTGAGGAAGGCTCGCCGCACCAAATTTTTTACCAGTCAAGGGAGGAGCGCACCAAAAAATTTCTTCACCGCGTCTCCCCTGCTTATCTTTACCAGCAGGTTTAACAAAGGAGGAAAAAAATGGGGATCCAAATCAGCATTTTAGACCAGACGCCGCGATCAGATGGCCAGACAAGCGCCGAAGCTTTCTCGGCTACCTTGCAACTGGCTCGGCAAGCTGAAGCATGGGGTTTTAAAAGATACTGGGTATCCGAGCACCATGATTCGCACCGGGTCATCAGCTCCGCCCCCGAAATTCTGCTTGCCTATCTCGCGGCGCATACTTCGTCGATCCAGCTGGCATCAGGGGGTGTGATGCTTCAGCACTACAGCCCATATAAAGTGGCCGAACAATTCCATGAACTGAGTGTCCTCTCCGGCGGCCGCATTGGGCTAGGGATCGGCAAAGCCCCGGGCGGTTTGCAAGCTTCAACCGCTGCTTTGCAGGAAAACCAGGCGGAAAAACCGGATTTTTATCAAAAGCTGGAAACACTCACCCATTTTTTACGCAGGGACTTTCCGGAAAGTCATCCGTATGCCGCCCTTTCCGTTGAGCCGGAAACAGAACATGAAATTCCCGTTTTTCTTCTCGGCGGAAGCGTGGAAAGTGCCAAACTTGCTGCGAAGCTTGGGATTGAATTTGTTTATGCTTATTTTATTAATGGGGATGAAGGCTTGTTGAAGGCAGCCCACGCCGCATACTTGGATCACTGCCAGAACACTGGCCGGCCGGCAAAATTCCATTTGGCTTCTATCGTTGCCGTCACCCCTTCAGTGGAAGAAGCGAAAAAATATAAAGATAGCGGAGCCGGCTATAAAGTCGTTTTAGAAGACGGACACAAGGTGAACCTCGGAAGCAAGGCACAGGTGGAAAAATATCTTGAAAGCGTCCGCCAGCCTTACCGGGTCATTGAGCAAAAGCCCGGCATCATTGCGGGGACAGAAGCGGGAGTTGCGGATAAGCTTCGTGATTTTCATCAGAAATATGGCATTGAAGAATTTATTGCACTAAGCCCGATTGAAGACTTGGATGAAAAACTGGCTTCTTACGGACGACTGGCGGCAGTTGTCCGTGAAATCAACAAACAACTGATTGGAAACGGAGTGGGATGAAATGTCGGAACAAGCACAAACCATTGTCGTATGGAGCAAACAAGGTTGCCAATACTGCCAAGCTGTAAAAGATTATTTGAAGGAACAAAATCTTTCTTATACGGATGTGGACATCACGGAACAAGACCATCTTCGCGATGTGCTCGAAGCAAAATACGGCGTAAGATATGTGCCGGTTGTCGAGATTGGCAGCCGGGACAAGCGAAATTATTATGCCGTAACGGAAATCGGCGTTGAGCATCTGGAAAAAGCACTGGGAAAAGGAGAGAAAATCCATGGCGCGTAATGACAAATTGAAATTTGGGGCCATCGTACACGGTGTAGGGGGGACAACGGACGGCTGGCGGCATCCAGATATGGATCCCGGAGCGAGCACCAGTTTTGCATATTATAAAAACCAGGCGCAGACGGCAGAGCGGGGCTTGTTCAGTTTTGTTTTTATTGCAGACGGCCTGTTTATTTCCGAAAAATCAATCCCGCATTTTTTAAATCGATTTGAACCGATTACGATTTTATCGGCGCTTGCAACGGTGACACAACATGTTGGCCTGATTGCGACAATCTCTACCTCTTTCAGCGAACCTTTCACGATTGCACGGCAATTGCTTTCGCTTGACCACATTAGCGGCGGGCGGGCCGGATGGAATCTTGTTACATCGCCGCAGGAAGGCGCGGCTCATAATCACAGCAAAGCCCATCTGCCGGAGCATGATGAGCGCTATGCGATTGCTGAGGAACATGTCGATATCGTCAGAGGATTATGGGATTCCTGGGAAGATGACGCGTTTATCTACAATAAAGAAACCGGCCAATTCTTTGATCCTGAAAAACTGCATGCCCTGAATTTCAAAGGTAAATATTTTCAAGTACGCGGGCCATTAAACATTGCCCGTTCCAAACAAGGTTACCCGGTCGTCTTCCAAGCAGGGGCATCCGATCGGGGCCGCCAGTTTGCAGCGGAAAAGGCAGATTCCATTTTCACTCACTCAGAAAATCTTGAAAGCTCGAAAAGTTTTTACCAGGATGTGAAAAACCGGGCAAGGCGGGCCGGACGGGATGCCAGCCAAATCAAAATTTTCCCCGGCATCTCCCCTATTATTGCAGATACAAAGGAAGAAGCCGAAACAAAGTACAAAGAACTAAGCGCGCTTATCCCATACGAACGCGCCCTGACTTACCTGGCAAGATACTTTGATGATTATGACTTTTCCCGTTTTGATCCGGACGCACCTTTTCCCGAACTGGGCGACATCGGAAAAAACGCTTTTCAAAGCACGACCGATTATTTGAAACAGCACGCAAAAGAAGAGCATCTGACACTGCGCCAAGTTGCCCATGAGGCCGCCTTCCCGCGCAGCCAGTTTATCGGCACGCCGGAAGAAATTGCTGACCTCATTGCATTATGGTTCAATGAACATGCTGCAGACGGTTTTATCATTGGTTCCAGCTACCCGCACGCATTGGAAGACTTTGTTGAGAAAGTCATTCCGATTTTACAAGAAAGAGGCTTGTACGAAACTGCTTATGAAGGAAGCACGCTGAGGGAAAACCTCGGGCTGCCTGTTCCAGAAAACCGCTATGCCGCCGCCAAGATCGGAAAACTGTAACATACGAGATGAGGGCTGTCCTGTTCAAAGGGCATCCCTTCTTTTGGCTATTTGCAACGAGCATGGGCACATTAAAAGCAAAAATTCCTTTCTTTTCCAAAAATGGCTCCCTCTCGTTTCTTCCGCACAAGTAAGACAATCCATCCAGAAGCCGCTCACATTTTTAAAGAAAGGCGGCAAATGATAACACAAAACTAAAAATAGCTTGTAAGAATAGAAAAACAATGAGCCGGGGATGAACAACAAATAAAAAATCCCCCCAAAAATTCTTTGCCACTTCGGCGTTTTTAAATTATCCTCTTAAAATTCACCTGGTTATTCGTGGCCGATGCCTACTAAATACAGACTTTTCACGGCTTGATACCCGAAATGTATGCCAAATCCAATTAAGGCAATCCCGGCAATGACAGACAGCCATTTTAAAAAACGCTGATCCAAAATGAACGGAAGAAGCTACCGTTATATCCCAGGCAGCTATCCCAATAAAAATCGCGCTGCTGTAAAGTAAAGCTTTTCCCGAATTTACCGTATTTAAAATTGTGGTTAAAACCGACCCATAAATGCCAATCCAAAATATAATATTCAGTGGATTAGAGATCGCAATCAAAAAGCCTGACAGAAAAGATTGCAGCAAATTTCCTTTCTTTTTCTCCTCTGATATGGTGATTTCTCTAAAAGCATCTCTAATGCTCTCATAGCCTAAGTATACGAGAATGATACACCCGAAAATCCACATAATCAGCTTTGCAACTGGTGTAGTTAAATATGTAGATACACCGAAATAAATCAAAAACATTAAAACAACATCGGCGGACATCCCGCCCAAGCCGACAAACCAGGAATGCAAAAAGCCTTTCTTGATCCCCCTCTTGACCATTTCGATCGTAATGGGGCCAACCGGCACTGAGAGGGAAAGCCCTAAAACAATGTAGCTAAAAATATTCATGTGTTCACCTTTCTCCCTGCAATTAAAACTCCATCCGTCTCTGACAGCTAACACTGCCAACCGTTGTTTGTTAAAATGGCATCTTCATTTGCCGCTGATCAAAAAACGGGCACCATCATCCCCCCCTTAAAAAAGTATGTATCTTCATACACCTATTTTAATATTTATCCGGTCTGAAATAAATCATTTTTTGCAATTTTTTACCACTCCACTCATTTACTTTCACACCTTGAACAGTTGGTGTTGGAACCTATTTTGATATCGCCCTAACAACAGAGCCACAAAACCAGGCCGTGATATAACCATCCCATCATTTGACATGTCCCCACATTCACTTTACGATAATGACAAGAAATAAAATTTCCGGGGAAAAGGAGACTGATTATGTCCATTTATGACTATTCTTTTGAACGGCTTACTGGAGGCGAGGAAGAGTCCTTGTCCGAATATAAAAACCAGGTGCTGCTCATTGTCAATACGGCAAGCAAATGCGGATTTACACCTCAGTATGAGGGGCTTGAACA
The DNA here is from genome assembly GCF_025905465.1 of Weizmannia sp. WK01. Classification (NCBI taxonomy): domain Bacteria; kingdom Bacillati; phylum Bacillota; class Bacilli; order Caryophanales; family Bacillaceae; genus Heyndrickxia; species Weizmannia sp. WK01. The sequence goes on from NZ_CP109616.1 coordinate 3,115,538, forward strand.
CCTTTACGAAAAGTACAAAGACAAGGGGTTTGCCGTGCTTGGCTTTCCGAGTGACAGTTTTATGAAACAGGAGTTTGACGAAAGTGAAAAAATTGCAGCATTTTGCAAAGCCAACTACGGCGTAACATTTCCGTTGTTTAAAAAAAGCAAAATGAAGGGGAAAGAAATGAACCCGCTGTTTGCCGAACTGCTCGAGCAGACAGGCGAGAAGAAAATTACATGGAATTTCAATAAATTTCTCGTCGACCGGCACGGCCACGTCATTGGCTATTACGGATCGCGGACAAAGCCGGAAGACCTGGAGGAAAAGATCGAGGAGCTGCTGCAGGCATAAACATAAAAAAAAGCGGGAAGTTTCGGCATCCCGCCCGTATCGCTACGCTTTTCTTGCCCGAGCATTTGATATAGCATAAGAACATATCCTTTTTAATGGGAAGACATCGTTCTAAATGTATCCGTGCATTTAGATGGGCGTGTGTCTTCCCATTTTTCATCTGTATAAATTGAACAAAATATCGCAGCTCTGTTGCCTGCTGTAAAAAGTAGTCATCGTCGCAAATGGGTATCTTGATGTAAAAACTTAAGTTCATTTTATCTGCAAGAAAACTATTTCATTTTCACCGTCAACAATACCGATTCGCCGCGTTTTACCGATGTTTCAGTCGTTTTGGTTAACGTGTCCACGGCATCGAAATTGGTGATGACAACAGGGGAGATGATGCTTTCCGCACGTTCCCTGATTTGTTCAAGGTCAAAGGAAACCAGTTTATCACCGGCTTTTACACGATCCCCCTGTTGAACAAAGCCTTCGAACCCTTCTCCGTTCAAAGCAACGGTCTCCATGCCGATATGAATCAATATTTCCAATCCGCTCTTTGTTTTCAGCCCGACCGCATGCTTCGTTGGGAAAAACTGGACAATTTCCCCATCCACCGGTGAGACCACAACGCCTTCATCCGGCTCAATGGCAATGCCATCCCCGATCATCTTCTGGCTGAACACCTCATCCGGCACATCCTCTATTTGAACAACCTTCCCGCTCATTGGCGCAACAAGTTCTTCCACTGCCGCTTTTTTTGAAAAAAGTTTAAACATGTGATCCCCTCCCGAATTTTAATGAATACCCTTACTTTAACATAAAAAGGGAAAAAATGGTGGCTCTGCGTCACCGACATACCCATATAAAAACAAATCGCTATATAAAACGAAGCCTTGTAACTCTGCTGTCTCGTGCAAAAGTCATCATCATGCAGATTGATGCTTGGTCTTAATGTAAAAATTTAGGCTTTACCTTATATACTCAACTTTCGCAGACTGAAACAGGTAGGTATACCTTGATATAATTCGGCAGACCCGCAATCCATTGTTGTAGTTGACTTTTGATCAGTTGTTGAATTTTCTTATTACTTTTATCCAGAGTATCTTCAAGAATCTCGACTAACTGCTGCAATGCAACAGCCCAATCAAGGTCATCTATTTCATCACATAATTCATAAAACATGCCACCTAATGTTCTGTCATCTACACTGCAACGGTTTTGCCATGACAAGACAATATACCTTGCAAACACAATGGTCGTGTGGCTGATAAGCGCGTCATATGAACGACTCTGGAATTCCTTTTGTAGTTTTAATAGGGACTTTGTTGTTTTGAAGAAAACCTCAATATCCCAACGCATCCCGTAAATACGGATGATTTCCTGGTCACTCAGTGTACAGTCTGTACTCAAAATCGCCAACCAGTCGCTTTTCTTGTTGCGGTTGCGAACAAAGACAACTTTAATTGGCACGCCATTGGCCTGCGTTGTATGGATGGAACGCAAGATTCCTTTCTTTCCACTAGTCGGTTTAGCTAGACGATACAATTCATCTAGGCTAACACGCTTACCATCGACAAAATAGCGTTGTTTTAATTTTTTGACCATACCAATTACGTCAAGACCTTGTTCTGTAATCTCCTTGATGAGAGGTTGTTGGGTGAACCACGAATCCATTAGAACATAGGAAGCATCGATACCAGAATTCATCGCCCGGGCAATCATGCCAGGAATCTGTTCTGGTGCCGTTTGTAATGCTTCTTTTCGGCGCTTATAACCGGAGCTGCGTTTATCGATATTTTCGGATATGCCGTTGATCTGGCTCTTTTTCGAACTCAATAATGAGAAGTCAACGGGTAGGAATGTTGCGCCATCAGACCATCCTAATGTCAACATGCGGAATCCTTTGTAAAAACGCATTTTTTGAGATGCATGATCAAAGCAGCGAGCCAGAAGCTCAACGTGTTTGCTTCGGTTCCGGTCATAAGATGAATCATCTAAAATCAATACTTTCGGACGGTCATGACGTGTCAATTTCGAAACTTTTCCAATCACTGAGGCAACCAGTGAAAGGAGGAAACGACGCCAGTTGAACGTTGATTGGTTGAGAAACCGATAAACGGTATCTTTGGCTGGAATGTCTGTAGCTTTCTTACTTTCCAACATCCTGAACCAGTTTTTGTTTTCAAAGATCATACAAAAAATCAATTGAAAAATGTAGGCACAAGAAAAACCAAAGGACTTCGTAATACCGGCGATTCGCAAGTGTTTCAACATATTCAACTCTTTAAATGTTGATTTTATTTCATTTGGTAGTTGATTATTCAGGCTGTTTTTCGCTATCATAGTAGGAGACACCTCTTCTATTTGGTAGTGATTTTCGATAAATCAACTATACCAAAAGTAGAGGTGTTTTTTCATATATTAATTTTACTGTCAAGTGCTGTATCTGAGACGTAATAGACATTAGCCAGCACTGAATTTATTATGATTTTCTAGGTGCGAAAGTTGAGTTATATATTATTGTTTTTCTTATACCGGTTACGAGCAAAAACCGGAACGATTCGGACATCTTTTCAACCAGTTGCCCCCACTCCTCGCCTTCGACCTTTTTTTATACTGGTCCTTATCATGAAAAAGGCGAAAAGCCCGCATTCCTTTTCGCCCCTTCCGTTATTCAACCCTGGCTGGTGTTTTGAATCCGGTTCGTTTTTAAAAAGGCCAGTGATGCCACGATGTTTGACATCTGCCTACCACATAAGCCTGCGTAGCTGTCAGTGCAATTCCGGCCAGTATTCTTTGTTTGCTTCAATTAAATCATCCAGCAATGCTTTTGCGACTTTTGCGCTTGGCACGGTTTTTGAAAGGGTTAGCGCCTGCCACAATTTTTGATAGCTGCCTTCGACATAAGCCTTCACGACCAGTTTTTCCACGGTGACTTGCTGGTACATCAGCGCCCGTTCGAATTCCGGGATTTTCCCCTGGCTCAGCGGTTCCGGTCCGTCCGTTCCGACAATGCAGGGAACTTCCACCATCGCATCATCATCAAAGTTTGCGATCGCGCCGTTATTTTCCACAATCATGACCATTCTTTCATGCGTATTATAGGCAATCGCACGGGCAAGATCGACGATGAATGTCGCATGGCTACCGGCTGAAAAAGATTCATTTTTAGCGGTTCCCTTTTCAACGATTCTTTCCGCAGCAGAGAACACTTCTTTTTCCCTTCCGTCGATGACTTCGTTTGCCCTCGTGTAATGGATATCGGAATGTTCCACGACATAGTCCGGGTAAAAATAATATTTCAAGTACGTATTCGGTAAAAATCTCGGATCGACCGCCAAAAGGTCTTTCGCTTTTTTGTGCGTTTCCTGCCAGCTTTGGTCCATATGCTGCGTATCTACTTCAACTTGGGTCAAATAACCGTGTTTCGCGACATAATCGCGGATCTCCGGCAAATATTCGTGGCCTTCTTTATCTTTAATACTCGTCCACCAGCCGAAATGGTTCAGCCCGAAATAGCGCACATCCAAATCTTTCGGCTGCTTGCCAATGATTTGCGACATTCTCCGCAACGTCCCGACCGGCATATCGCAAATATTTAGTACTTTGGCTTTCGGGCGGAGCACGCGGCACGCTTCAGCGACAATGGCGGCCGGATTGGAGTAGTTCAACATCCAGCAATCCGGTGAATATTTTTCCATGATGTCAATCAGTTCGATCATATCGCCAATGCTGCGCATGCCGTAAGCAATTCCGCCGGGCCCGCATGTTTCCTGCCCGACCACCCCGTGTTTTAACGGGATTTTTTCATCCAGTTCCCGCATTTTATATTTCCCTGTCCGGATATGAGCAAAACAGAAATCGACGTCTGTAAAAGCTTCGTCGGGATCGGTTGTAAAAGCATATTCAATTTCCGGCGCATTTTCCCTTAATACAATCTCCAATGCTTCCCCGATCACACGCTGCCTTTCTTCGTCATTGTCGTACAATTTCAATTTTCGGATCGGAAACTGGTCCAAATTGTCGAGAAGCATCGTGACAATCCCCGGTGTATATGTGCTGCCTCCGCCTGCAATGACAACTGAAAATTTATTCATTTTCTTCATTCCTTCCTATTTGTTATTCTTCGTTGTTTCGGCCTAAATACTGGTCCACTGCTTTCCGCACGCTTGTTACTTGCAATCCGTATACGACATGGACATTATGGTCTTTCTTAATGACGCCGCTTGCGCCGGTTACATTTTTCAGCACCCCTTCATCCACTAATTCCGGGTTTTCAAGCGTCAACCTGAGCCTTGTATAACAATTGGTAACCGTGTCAATATTGCTGGGGCCGCCGAGCGCATTGACAATCACGCTTGCTATGCCGCCATCTTCCACTGCTGCGCCAGCTTGTTTTTTGGCGCTTCCCTTTTTTTCGTTGTATTCTTTTTTGGAATACAGTTTTGTTTCCTGGCCCTCGTCTTCACGGCCGATCGTTTTAAAATTGAATTTTACAATTAAGAACCGGAAGACCGCATAGTAGATGGCAAAAAATACAAGGCCTGTGAGAATATATAACGGCCATCTCGTTCTGCCGATACCGAGCGGCAGATTGTACAGCAGGAAGTCGATCATGCCGTTCGGACCAATGGCGCGCACGTTCAGGAGATTGAGCACAACCATGCTTAAACCGCTTAACCCGGCATGGACGACGAACAGAAGCGGCGCGACAAACATAAATGAGAACTCAATCGGTTCGGTTACACCGGCAATCAGCGAAGTCACCGCAGCCGGGATTAAAATCGCTTTCGCTTTTGCCTTATTTTCCGGTTTTGCGGTATGGTACATGGCAAGGCACGCGCCGAGCAAACCGAACATTTTGGATATCCCGCGGGCATCCCAAATGACGCTTTTATCCAGAAGGTGCGAAGTCGGATTGGCGAGTTCCGCATAGTAAATATTTCTTGCCCCCTGATAAATATGGCCGCCGATTTCCGCGGTACCGCCTAATGACGTATATAAAAATGGAGTGTAGACCAAATGATGCAAACCGGTTGGGATGAGCAATCTTTCCAGGGCGCCGTATAAAAACAGCCCGAAGTTTCCACTCCTATGAATCAACGTCCCGAGTGCGTTGATGCCATCCTGCACAAACGGCCAGATATACGTCAGTGAAACCGATAACAAAATAACGGTTGGGATTAACACGATAAAGACAAATCTTGAACCCCCGTAAATCTGCATTGCGCCTTTAAATTCGGTGTCAATAAATTTGTTATGGATGTAAACCGTGACGAGCCCAAGAATAATGCCGAGAAAAACACCCATATCCAGCACCTGGACACCCAAAACGAGCGTTTGACCGCTGCCGCCGCCTGCAAGTGCCTTCCCGTCAACGAGCAAGCCCCTGAGCTGCATAAATTTATTCATCGCATTGACAAATACGAGGTAACTTAACACTGCTGTAAAAGCCGCGGTCGCTTTTTCTTTTTTTGCCAACCCGAGCGTAATCCCGACACAGAAGATGAGTCCGAGGTTTCCCAGTATAGGAACAAGGGAACCTGATAAAATCGTGCCAAATCCTGTAAAAAATGGATTATCTAAAAAGGGAACGCTTTCAATTAGCTTCTGATTGGTAAAGACATTCCCGAGTGCAATTAAAATACCAGCAATCGGCAAAATCAAAATAGGGATAAACATTGCTTTGGAAAACCGCTGCATGGCATCCATCACTTTTGCCTTCACCTGCTCCACCTCCAAATGTGAACTTCGTTTACATTGAGTAGTTTAGTCCTTTTATTTTAGACTGTCGATCGTTTCCGGACAGGAAAAAACGCGTTTCACAGATTGAAACACGTTTCACGGATCGAGGTCCAATTTGGCAGGGGACAATGACTCTGCTATTTTAGGGCTTGCTGAATAAGCGAAATTCCTAGATTTGGCAAGGATCCTGATAGCTTTGGCAACCATTTAAATGTAAGGGTTTTACAACAAATCCAGGGAAATGCCTGCACGCGAAAGCCGATTCAACGTCCGGAGAAGATCAAATCACCCCTTTTCGCAAAGGGATTCTTCTATATTTTGAGACAGAGGTTGCAGATAAATTGGGCACAAACTCAGCGTCGGATTCGTTCAGCAAGCCCTATTTTATTTGTTGAAAATATTCCTTGATCATATATTCGAACAGGATTAAGACATTCGGGAAGAAGAGATTTGGCAACATATTCCGGTCGTCGAGTTTATATTGGTCTGTTATTTTTAAGTTCAAATCAGACAACCCGGCTGCTGTGTTTTCTGTTTCTTTTGTAAAAGAGACGGTAAAAATCCCGTGTTCCTTTGCCAAAAATAGTTTGTCGATCACTTGTTTCGTTTCTCCCGATTTTGAGATAACAATCAGTGCTCCGACATCATCGAGATTATTTTCAAACACCCCGATCGAATCCGTCCCCGTCGCAAAAATCGCCTTTTTTCCAAGCACCAGCAGTTTTTTGTACATATACTCCGCAATAATGGAGGAAAAACCGGTAGCATAGATGAAAATGAATTTTTCATTTAAATGCAGGACATTTTCGATAAATTTTCCGATATTTTCTTTTGAATTGTACTGTAAAGCCGACTGTCCTTGTTCAAACGCTGACTGGCCGTCCTGTTCAAGCTCCACTTTTTTAATGAGCGGCAGCAGCTGGTAGTACATGTCTACGAACCCTTTATACCCCAGCTTTTTCGATAACCGGATCACGGTGGCGGGAGACGTATAGTTTTCCTTTGCAATCTCCCGCACCCCCATCTGCAGCACGTGATCAATGTTATCAACAATATACTTTAAAATCTGCTCATCCAATTCAGTCAGTTTTTTCCCTTGGATCATTTTCTGAATATCGGCCATATTTCCCTCACGTCCGTATGTTTATGCTTCTATTATACCCGGTTTGAAAAATGATTGAAAACGGCAGACCCCACCCCAATGTGTAAAACCTGTTCTTCAATTGCGTTAAGACGTTTTTTTCTTTCCTCATCCAGCGATTTGTGATATTATATCCGTGGGAAGACCTCAGGAAGACCTCTCTCTAGATGTTCATTTCAAGGTGTACATTTAGACAATAGAGTGTCTTCCCTTTTTTCACTCGTCTGCTTTTTCGAGTAATTTTACATATACGACCCCAATCCATGGTACAAAAGCCACCTGCAACAGAGGTTTAACCTGTTCTTCAATTGCGTTAAAACGCTTTTTTCTTTCCTCATCCAGCAATTCGTGAAATCATATCCATCTAGATGTTCATTTCGCTGTGTACATGTAGACAATAGAGTGTCTTTCCTTTTTTTCACTCGTCTGCTTTTTCAAGTAAAATTTTACATATACGACCCGGCGGAAGCTGCGCCTTGCTTTGAGATTTTCTTTTTATGTAAAAACAGGAGACTGCCATTTTGCAATCTCCTGCTCGGTGGTACGGGATTTTGGCCCGCATTCAATAAACTGAATCGTTACAACGTGCATCATGTTTTGATTCCTACTAAATAAACTGAATCACCTGCATTAAGACAGGGACAACGACGACAAACAACAACGTACTCGTCGTGACCACATTTGTCGCATAATTGACATCACCGTGTGCTTCTGTGGCCAAAATCGGCAGAACAGCAAGCATCGGGGTTGCCGATTGGACGATTTGCGTTTGCTGCAACATGGCAGGCAAATGGGTGCCGGAGAAGTGGGTGCCCGTTAAAATCAAAACAATCAAAACGGCCGGTGATAACACAAACCTTCCTAAAAGCGCGAATATCGTATCCCGGTCAAACCGGATGCTTGAAAGGCCAGCGTTATACAGCACAATGCCGATATAAACAAGAGATAACGGGGTTACGATACTGCCCACATACGTTAAAGTGGAATCGATAAAGCCGGGTATTGGAATATTGAGAAGCAGGAAAATAAGCCCTGCGATAAAACCCAGTAATGGCGGCGGAAGAATTTTCTTCCAATTGATTTTATGTTTGCTCCCTTTTGATTTATCCTTTGTCGGATCATCATTGGAAATCAAAAATACGCCGAAAGCCCATGTTGAGACCGTATTAATGATATAGTAAATCAAAAAATACGGCAGGCTTTTTTCTCCAAACAACGCGATGTTTAGCGGCAGGCCGATAAAGATGGTGTTCGCATTGACAACAGCGTTCATAAAGATGCCACGGCGGCCCGGCCGGATTTTTAACAATTTGACGAGCGCATAGGATATACAGTAAGAGACGACGACCGAAATCGCCGGGTAAACCAGGCTGCCGGAAAGTTCCACCAAACTATTGCGGGTAAATTATTTTAACACCGATACGAAGATGGATGCTGGCAGGGCAATTTTCGTAATCAGAGATGAAATACTTTTTCCGAAATTGTCATCAAACCATTTAAACTTTTTCAAAAAATAGCCCAGTGCAATCATTAAAATAATCGTGATCACACTTTGAATTGATTGTAAGAAGACCATATTTTTCACCCTTTTCCCACTGGCTTAGCTGAATACCAGCTCTTTATATTCGGCCTCCCATTTGATATCCCGGATCGCTGTTTTGACGTCCGTAATTTTTTTGCGATTTAAATTTTGATCCAGGACACTTTGGGCGACGACTTCGGCAATCCTTTGCGAAAACGCGGTCAGCTTGGAAACCGGCGGAAGAACGGCAGCGCCGGGCTTTGTTGTGTCCACAATTCCGCCTAATGCATGGCTTGCCTGCGATAAAATTTCCCCGTTTACAAGCCTTGCCGTAGAGGCAATCAAGCCGAGTCCGAGGCCCGGATACATGAGGGCATTGTTCGCCTGCCCGATCTCATAGGTGACCCCTTTATATTGGACAGGACGCGCCGGAATCCCGGTTGCGATCAGTGCCCTTCCATCTGTCCAGGCAATCAAATCTTCTGCTTTTGCCTCCGCCAATTTGGTTGGATTCGATAATGGGAAAATCACCGGACGGCTTGTATGGGCAGCCATTTCTTTAACAATCGACTCTGTAAAAGCACCAGGCTGTGTCGAGGTCCCAATCATAATCGTTGGATGGACGGCTTTCACTACGGCTTCAAGATGCGTGAGTTCACGGCTGTTTGGAAATTCCGCGCGGCTGCGGACAAAACCTTTTTGACCGGGGGTTAAGCCTTCCGTGTCTTCAAACAACAAGCCTTGTTTATCAACCAGGAAGAAATGCTTCCGCGCCTCTTTTTCAGACAACCCATGGCGCATTAATTCATCTAAAATCTGATTGCTGATACCGACACCGGCTGTCCCGGCACCGAAAACGAGAATGCGCTGATCGGCTAGTTTTTCCCCGGAAATGTTCATTGCTCCTAATATGCCAGCCAGGACCACAATGCCTGTGCCCTGAATATCATCATTGAAAGTTGGAATTTGATTTTGGTATTTTTCAAGAATCGTGGCGGCATTGGAACGTCCGAAGTCTTCCCAGTGAATAAGCACTTCCGGAAATAATGCCGTTGCCGCTTTTACAAACAAGTCAATAAAATCGTAATACCGCCCGCCGCGGACACGTTTGTGCTTATTGCCCAAATAAAGCGGATCGTTTAACAATTTTTCATTATTGGTGCCGGCATCGATGACAACCGGCAGCACGTGGGCAGGATTGATACCGGCTGCGGCGGTGTAAACCATTAATTTGCCGATCGCAATGTCAACGCCGTTTACGCCCCAGTCGCCCATGCCTAAAATCCCTTCCGAGTCCGTTACCACAATCAAGCGAATGTCTCGGCCCCCGGCTGCATTTTTCAACGTATCCGCTACATTTTCAGGATCATCAATGGACAAAAAGGCGGCATCTTGCGGGTTCATAAAAAGTTCATGATAATGTTCAATCGAATCGGCAACTGTCGGGTCGTAAACGATCGGCATAAACTCAACAATATGTTCATCCATTAAATGGTAAAATAAAGTGCGGTTTGTATTGTACAGCGTCATGAGAAAAATTCTTTTCTCTAAATCTGTTGGTTTGCTTTGATATTGGTGATAAGCCTGAACGGCCTGTTCTTCAATGGTTTGCACTTTTGGAGGCAATAGCCCCTCCAGATGGTAAGCTTTTCTTTCTTCTTCGGTAAAACCTGTGTTTTTATTGATAAAAGGATTATTCAAAATTTCTTGAGGTCTGATTGCCATGATGGATATTTCCTCCTTGACTGCATAATTTCTAATGAGTACAGTGAAAACTATAGCAGCGCAAAAAATTTATAGTCAAAACAAGGAGGTAAGCAAAAAAATATTTATATGAGGAAGACATGATTTTGCGGAAATCCGTCTCCTGTGCTATGTGAAGCGCTTAACAAACATTAGGGCCATTTGCACAGAACGAGGGAACGCGGGAGCACCTTTTTTGAACAGAATGTGAATTTTTTATTGGACGTGAGATTTTTTATGAACATCAAGGATTTACAATATTATCAAAAGCTTTACCAGGAGAAACGTTACACAAAAGTGGCTGACTATTTTCATGTCAGCCAGCCGGCAATTACCGCTGCCATCCAGCGACTTGAAAAAGAGCTTGGTACGCAGCTGATTATTAGGGACCAGTCCCATCACGAGATACGTTTTACAGAAAGCGGCCGACAATTTGAAAGGCATGCCACCCAAATGCTGAAAGAACTGGATATTGCCCGGCAGGAAATCAAGGCATTAAAAATGGAAAAGGTCTCCATTGGCTTGCCGCCGATTATCGGGAACTATTATTTCCCGGCCATTTCATCCATGCTGGCCAAAGAGCACCTGCTTCAAAATATCAATGTATACGAAGATGGTTCACAATCGCTGTTTCACAAACTGTTAGCCGGCAAAATTGATATGGCTTTGCTGGGAGCGATCCATCCGCTAGAAGACGAACAGATAACCAACCATTTGCTTGCTCGCAAAAAATTTAAAATTATTGTCAGCCCAAAACACCCGCTTGCCACAAGAAAATCCGTGGCTTTTCAAGAACTCAAAGACGAAACGTTCATTCAACTGAGCGACCATTTTATTCATCCGCTAGCTTTTGAAAGGCTCTCAAAACAAGCCCATATTCATCCCCCTGTTATTTACCGGACAAATGATATTCAAATCATTAAAGGCATGGTTGCTGAAAATGTCGGCATTAGTTTTTTTACAGAAATCGCCGTCTCGGATTATGACCCTGTCATGGCGTTGCCGCTTTCTGACCCTGGCCAGCCAGAATTCCTCATTTCTCTGGCCTACCGGTCCAATCACATTTTAACGCCTTTGCAGCAAAAGCTGGCGGACGTGCTGACGAAGTGGGAACAGCGAATGAACGGTTCCTGATGAAGTTTGCGGCATGGAGGTTAAGTGAAGGAAACATCGATTTTGCTGGATGTCTTAATGTAGGGGGCGTTCTATGTGAAGGAAGCGAGGGAATTTTATCGGATATCTTAACGTAGACGTGCCCTAAGTAAAGAAAGACCTTCGATTTTGCCGGGTATCTTAACTTAGAAGCACTCTATGTTAAAGAAGACACTCGTTTTTGCCGGGTATCTTAACATAGACGCGTTCTATGTGAAGGAAGCCCTTCAATTTTTACGGATATCTTAACTTAGAAGCACTCTATGTTAAGGAAGACACTCGTTTTTGCCGGATATCTTAACGTAGACACGCTCTATGTGAAGGAAGATCCTCGTTTTTGCCGGGTATCTTAACGTAGATGCGTTCTATGTTAAGAAAGATACTCGATTTTGCCGGGTATCTTAACGTAGATGCGTTCTATGTTAAGGAAGACACTCATTTTTGCCGGGTATCTTAACATAGAACGCTTCTATGTGAAGGAAGACACTCGTTTTTGCCAGGTATCTTAACGTAGACCCACTCTATGTTAAGAAAGGCCTTCAATTTTTACGGATATCTTCACATAGAAGCACTCTATGTGAAGGAAGATCCTCAATTTTGCCGGATATCTTAATGTAGAACACTTCCCATTATGGAATACGGGAAAATTCCGGCCATAACTTTGCATGCAGCGATTAAGTCCGTATAATTGTGTAAAAAGAAGGAGTCATTTTATCAACTCTTGGCAACACTGTTTTCAACGACGATAAACTAATGAAAAGAGGAGATAAAATGACTCACTTACAGTTTAACTTAAATTTGGATGTTTTAAAAGAAGCCATCATGACTTCCGATCTTGACGCGGTAATTAAATCAGCGGTTGTCCTCGTGTTAAACGAGTTTATGGAAAAGGAAAGGGATGACTATTTAAAAACGAGCCCTTATGAACGCGCTGTTGAACGCCGGGATTACCGGAACGGTTACTATGAACGCGAGCTGTTGATGAGCATCGGCAATGTTACATTAAAAGTTCCCCGGACACGTAATGGCGAATTCTCAACTACCTTATTTGAAAAGTATGCCAGATGTGACCAAGCTTTCGTCCTTTCTATGTTGGAGATGGTCATCAATGGCGTCTCTACCCGTAAGGTCACAAATGTCGTAGAACAGCTTTGCGGTAAGAATGTATCCAAGTCGTTTGTCTCTTCCCTTACGCAAAAACTGGATCCCATTGTGAATGCTTGGGCCGAGAGACCGTTGAATACAACCTACTACCCTTATGTGTTTGTGGACGCCATGTATATAAAAGTACGGGAGCACCATAAGGTCATATCAAAGGCTGTTTATATTGCGACTGCCATTACAGAGAAGAATACACGTGAAATACTGGGTTTAAGCGTTGACCATGCAGAAAGTTTGGAGAGTTGGAGTTCATTTTTTAAACAACTTAAATCACGTGGACTCCAATCACCAAAACTCGTTATTTCCGATGCTCACATGGGCCTTCAGAAAGCAATACAACGGGAATTCATTGGCACTGCTTGGCAAAGGTGCAATGTTCATTTTAAACGCAATATCATTGAAAAACTGCCCAAAAAAGATACTGCAGAAATCCGGGTGATGATTAAGCGCGTGTTTGAGGCCGTTACGATTGAGGACATACGCAAGTTTAAAGATGAATTAATAAACAAATTTGGTACAGAAGCAAGATTTGAAAAAGCCCTGGCCATTTTAGATGAAGGTTTTGAAGATACTATCCAATACATGAACTTTCCTGAGAATATTCGTATGCACATACGGAGTACTAATTCCCTCGAGCGGCTTAACCAAGAGGTTCGTAGAAGGGAAAGGGTCATTCGCATTTTTCCTAATACCCAATCTGCTTTTCGTTTGGTTGGTGCCGTTTTAATGCAGTATCAAGATACAGAATACTCGAAGAGGAAGTCACTTATGGGAAAGAATAGTTAGCAGCATTTTCAGCTTAACTTCCATCATGGATGATTTCATCTCCGGGAAGGGATGTCAAATTGAAAGGCATTTGACATCCCTTCCCGGAGATGAAGAAAAAAATCCATGGAAGTTAAGCCGAAAAAATGAAGGGGTGGTTGAAAACATTTGCCCATAAATTTACACAATAACCTGGACTTGACTCATGCAGCGCACAATTCCGTAGATTGGGCGCTGTATGCACTCTATTTTGTATTGGTAAACCCACCGTCAATTCGGATGACTTCCCCGTTGATGTACTCCGCTTTAGAAGTTAACAAGAAAGTAACCAGTTCTGCCACTTCTTCCGGCGTACCGAGCCTTTTTTGCGGAATTCCGCGTGTAGCGTTCTCTTTCATTTCCGGATTTGCTTCATAAAAAGCTTTTACCATCGGGGTTTCCGTCGGGCCAGGTGCAATGGCATTCACGCGCAGCCCATCCTTTGCATACTCAGCCACCAAACTTTTCGTTAAACCTACAATCCCATGTTTCGTCGCAGAATATGTTACAACAGAATCTTGACCGATGACGCCCGCACTTGAAGAAGTATTGACTATGGATCCGCCGCCGTTATTCACCACCACTTCCCCAACGTAATGGGCACCGTAAAGCGCTCCCAATAAATTGATGCCGACAATTTGATTGATTTCTTCAATCGTCGAATCAAGAAAAAATTTTCCGCTCCCTGAAATGCCGGCATTGTTAAAGAAGTAATCGATTGTGCCAAACCGGTTTACAGTTTGATCCACATAGTTTTTCACTTCTTCCGGCTTTGAAACATCTGCTTTCACGAAGAAGGAATCAACCCCTAACGCCTTTACTTTTTCTACGGTTGCATTTCCGCCTTCTTCTTGAATGTCCACCACCACAATATGAACCCCTTCTTTTTCCAGTCTTAAGGCAACGGCCTGGCCTAAACCGCTCCCACCGCCTGTCACAATTGCCACTTTGTTCATATAAGCATCCTCCTTGGTTTGAAGTTCTTCCCCATTATAATACTTCACAGCGGCAAATGGAAATTTTTGGATTCCCTTTCAAACAGGAATGTTTTTTAAAACGTTTGCGATCCCAAAAAGGGGCTGTCCCAAAAGTCGTTACCGGCTGATGGGAGCCCCTTGTAAACATGATACAGTTGGTTGTTTATGACCGTTTATTTCAGTCACGATTCCCACAAGAGTTTCATGAATTTCACGATCATCAGTGCATGAGCCAAATATTGGGACAGTCCCTTTTTTATAATATGCCCCATTCTCGCTTATGACTGACGAACCGATTGTGTTTCCGGGCGGGCAGCGAATGCTTCATTTGGATGGAATTCTTTTTCCCATTTGGAAACAACAATACTGGCAAGGCAGTGGCCCGGTGTATTGCAAGCCGTGCGCGCCATATCAAGCACCCGGTCAATGCCGGCAATAATCGCCACACCTTCAGCAGGTAGTCCGACAGCAGTTGCGGTAGCCAGAAGCACAACGAGGGAACCCATTGGAACAGCTGCAATGCCTTTTGAAGTCGCGATCAGAACCGCCATGACAATCAGCTGCTGTTCAAGGCTCATCGGTATACCGAACGCCTGAGCAATAAAAATGGAAGCAACGGACAGGTACAGTGTGGAGCCGTCACAATTTAACGATAGCCCGGCAGGAATAACGAATGAGACAACACGCTTGGAACATCCGAATTTTTCCATCCGCTCCATGAGCTGCGGAAGAACTGTCTCTGTGCTTGTCGTTGAAAAAGTGATCAGAAATAAGTCCCAGACCATCCGAAATACTTTGAAATAAGGAATTTTAAACATCCAGGCAATTAGCGGGAACAGGCCGAAAATGACGATTGCCAGGCCCAGATAGACAACCCCGATCAGTTTAGCCATCGGAATGAAAAGACTGATGCCAAACTGGCCGACGGAAGACGCCATAAGGGCACAGACACCAATCGGAGCGGTAACCATGACCATCTGTGTTAATTTAAACATTACTTTTGAAACCGACTCCATAAATTTCAATGCCGGCTCCGCTGCTTTCCCGATTGCCCCAGCTGCAACACCAAATAAAATGGCAAAGAAAATAACGGCCAGTAAATTATTTTGATCCATTGCATTCACGATATTGCTTGGAATGATGTTGACAATCATCGTTTTAAAATCAACCACTGTAGACGCGTTTGCTTTTACTTGGGAAATATCTGTTTTGGCCAAATGCGAAAGGTCCACCCCAACACCGGGTTTTAAGAGATTCACAAGCAGCAGGCCGATACCCAAAATAAGCGTCGTAATCAGCTCAAACCAAATCACCGTCTTTAGCCCCAATGAACCCATCTTTTTCATATTCCCGTTTCCACCAGAAGCCCCAACGACAATCGTCGTAAACACAATCGGAATGACAATCATTTTGATCAGGTGAATAAACATATCCCCGACCGGCCTCAATTTCGTCCCGAATTCAGGAAAAATGGCACCTAAAATGGCACCTACTATCAAGCCAATCATCACTTGAAAAGCAAAAAATTTTTTCATGTGACATCCTCCCCTCCAAATGATAGATGAATCGCACTTAAAAATATGGAAGCTGAAATTCTACCCTTTGTCAGTCCAATTATGTGCTAATTGAAAATCTTCACAATCTATTATACCCGAGATTCAGGCGCCTTTAAATTTTTAACTGCTAATCTGCTTTTCTAAACCGTTTCCAAGTAAATCGGTAGTCGATAAAATTGAGCTATCATACTATCCGTTGAAAGATTTCGGGCTGCCCAAATGAATAAAAGGAAGAAACGGCAGCAACTGCTTTGCGCGTTTCTTCCTTTTTTGTTTCTTCATTCGCCGGAACTGAATGTCCATTTCCTTTTTTATGTATATCTTTTTTTAAACAGTCATCATCGAGTATATTTTTGCCAACCCAAAACCCTGTGCGGGAATCGTTGTAAAACGCTACCCGCACTCGGCGGATCGGTACGACGTGGAATTTAACGTAAGCCTAAACCGGTTATTCGCAAAAATAAATAACATAACTTAAAATGAGTACCCATATAAAATATCCAATGATTGTCCCCGTAACAATTTTCATTGACCTTGTAAAACTTTTCATACAAACTCCCCCATTTGGATAGCGGTTATCCCACTCGTTCGATATACTTTTCTTTACCCTATGGCTGGAGGGTTAAAACAGATAACAGTAGCAATTTGTTTCTTTTATTCCAAAACCGGTAAAATTCTTTCCATTCAGCCAGTATTCTTTCCATCAGTCATTCGACAGCTTTGATTCATGATAAGTGAGGCAATTGAAACAATACTTTAGTATAGTTTTTTAAGATTGATATATTAAAATGTATGGTTCTATTAATCTACCGTTTGGGGAAATCTAGTAAAATCTTCCAATCATTTACTTTATAAAGCAAAAATGTGAGCCTATACCAAGTTAAAGCCATGCATTGCCATTTGGAAATGCGTAGCAAACCTGGCTAAAGATGTGCCAAGAAAAATGATGACGAAGATGACGGATGGTTCCGTTTATAATGAAATCTCTCATCATATTATTCATCCGAACAAGCTAGGTTATACACCGGCAAAAGCGGAGAGATGGCAACCATCTCTCCGCTTTTGCTTTTGATTAAAACGACTTTTCCATTTCCCGCTTTGTTGTTAAATCAATGATCCGCTGATTTCTGCTCCCGCGAAAGGATAAGGTTAAATCACGCTCTGCCAATAGAAACGGGCCATCAACGAGCACATCACAATATCGCAGCAACTCCTGTTGATAGAGATCATCGGAAGCAATTAATTGTTCAAATGTATAGCCTGAGTAAACCCAAATATTTTTTCCCAGTGCTTTTAATCGTTTTGCCACTTCGCATACTTCTCGTGCTTGAAAAAAGGGTTCTCCTCCGGAAAAGGTTACATCTGTCAATGGATTGCCAGCCACTTCTTCAACGACATCTTCAACCGGCATCTCTGTCCCATTATGGATATTCCAACTCCTTGGGTTATGGCATCCCTTGCAAAAGTGCGGACAGCCTGCAAAAAAGATCACGGTTCGCAAACCTTCACCATCAACAACCGAATCGTGGATGATATTCATGACCCTCATTGATGTTTCACCCTTTCACTCTCTTCTGCACGTTTGGCTGAATTCCACCTTTTCATATCGCCAACCAGATAACCGGTTATTCGTCTAATGCGTCCAATCTTATTTTCATCGGCATTGTGGCAAACCGGGCACTCATTATCAATGATTCCCGAATAACCGCAGACGCCGCACTGGTCGACGGGATGATTGATGGCACCATAGCCAATATCATATTGCGCCATGGCTTTTACCAATCGATCCAAAGCACGGACATTTTTTGAAACATCTCCATCACACTCAATATAAGTAATGTGACCGCCATTACACAATTTATGAAAAGAACCTTCAATTTTTATTTTATCAATCGCCTTGATTTTATAGTAAACCGGGATATGGAATGAGTTCGTATAATAGGACCGGTCCGTCACCCCGGGAATTTTTCCAAACTCTTTTTGGTCATTTCGCGTAAACTTCCCTGATAACCCTTCTGCCGGCGTTGCAATTAAGGAAAAGTTTAAATCATAAGTCTCACTTGCTTTGTCCACTTTCTCCCGCATATGCTGAATGATACGATACCCTAATTGATAAGAATCATTGGACTCCCCATGATGTTTGCCTGTCAGTGCAACCAGTGCTTCAGCCAGCCCAATAAAACCAACACTTAATGTGCCATGCTTTAATACTTCTCCTACTTCATCATCCGGTTTTAAGTTTTCGCTATCCTTCCATATATGCTGACCATACAAAAAGGGGAAATTCTTTGCCTGCTTTTTTGCCTGAAAATGAAACCGTTCTAACAATTGTTGAATGGCAAGGTGAAGATAACGATCTAGTATGTTAAAAAATTCACATTCATTTTTAGCAATCAGCGCTATTTTTACAAGATTAATAGAAGTAAAGGACAAATTCCCGCGGCGGATACTATTTTCTTTTCCATGGCGGTTTGCCATCACACGGGTGCGGCAGCCCATATACGCAATTTCTGATTCCGGCGTGCCGTCATAATAGGGACGATTAAACGTGGAATCTATAAAGCTAAAGTTCGGAAATAAACGTTTTGCCGTCGTTTCAAGTGCTAATTGGTATAAGTCATAATTTGGTTCCCCCGGTTCAAAATTAATCCCTTTTTTCATTTTAAAAATTTGAATAGGAAAAATGGGTGTCTCCCCTTTCCCGAGTCCGGCTTTCGTTGCCAACAACATATTTTTTACCAGCAATCGCCCGGCTTTGGACGTATCGGTGCCGTAATTAATGGAGACAAACGGGACTTGCCCGCCCCCACGGGAATGCATCGAATTACAATTATGAATAAAAGCTTCACATGCCTGGTACACATCCCGGTTGGTTTCTTCCCAGGCTAATGCCTCAAGCTCTTCGTTTGTATAGCTGTTGACATAGGTTTTCAAACGTTTTCTATTTTTATGGAAGGTTTTCTCTATGTAAGGCGCAAGATCATAATCAAACATTGGGAAACTTTGTCCGCCATGCTGCATATTTTGATTGGCTTGGAAAATAATTGCTGCTAAAGCCATCGCGCTGCCAATGTCTTTCGGTTCACGCATATACCCATGTCCGGTATTAAATCCACCCTTTAATACTTCGCCCAGCGGAATCTGGCAACATGTTGTCGTACCTGTTACCATAAAATCAAGGTCATGGGGATAAATAAAATTGTCATCAATCGCCCTTACGACCTCTTTACGAAGCAACATTTGCTTTGCATAATATTTGCTGACTTCAGAAGAGATCTTTGACATTTGCCCCATTGGCGAAGATCCATCCATATTTGCATTTTCTTGCATTAAATCATGATTATGTGAAAACACAATCTCATTTAAGGCTTGCAGGGGAAAATCGCCACTGGTTTCTTGTTCATTTTTTGTAATCATTTTACCGATTCTCCTTTCTAACGCACCGGTTTTTGGGCATGAAGAAAACTTGAACGTCCGTTTCTTTGGTGGCACACCATGCATTTTCAATGAAAAAGGGCTGCGGTGTAGTGGCTTAAAATTCCCGCAACATCCTTGGCGAACAACTCGTTCAACCGCGGAATAAACGGCGGCAAAAGCGGTAAAAATTTCATCCTCCGAAACATCAAGTTCTTACCTCTAAAACGCTTCTGATGGGCAATACAGCGGAACAGTTTTGTAGACAGCTCCGGATTTAAACTGGATTCCTTTTCAGACAGATATTGCCTTCTCACCCAAAACACTATATTTAGTATTTATTTTTGAAACAGCCAACTACATATAGTATCCTATCATAGTGTGTTTTGTATTTCAACACAAAATGAGGAGCGTTCCCGGAAAGTACATTTATGATTCGCGTCTTTCTTTTTCTTATACCTGCGGCCAATTTAGGAATCCGTTCCATTTTTAATACGTTGTAGCAACACCGGGGCGCGGGAAACCGGGAAAGTCGTAATATTTTTCAACAAGACGATGGCTCCTCATGTGATGCCTTTCATCAGGCAAATCGGTACCTGAGGAATCGCGTAATGACTTTCATCACTATCTCGAAAAATTGCACTGGCTGCTTTTCATTCCTCTATTGGTGTCGCGTTCACTCGGCATGAGCGTCTACTATGAAAAACACGAACCCTCTCGATGCCTTTCATTTCCTCCCCAAAAAAAGAATGCCGCAATTTCCCGGCGGCATCCCATTTTATCACGATTGCGTTTGCAAACGTTCAGCTTCCTGAATATCTTGGTTGATCTTGAGATAGATCTGATCCACTTTCGCGAAGTCCAGTGCCTCATGGTAGTACATTTCCAGTTCATCATTCAGCACTTTTGCCTCATGCAGCCAAGCGGTTCCTTCTTTCATTTTATCTTTGTACCGCTTATGGGCAGCTTGAATTTCGTTTGCGTATTTTTCATCCGTACCCGGCGTCACCGCAGCCGCGTACATATCGATCACTTCGTCCCCATTTCGCTCAGGGAAATATTCGTGCGGATCGGTACTGTCAAAAATGCAAAACCCGAGTTCCCTGACGATGACCATATCCAGGCTGTTTGGATCAAATCCGCAATGGTAAATCTCAGTCGTGAAACCTTTTTCTGACGCTTTGGACGCAATTTTTCTCAGCATCGTGGATTTGCCGGTGCCGGCCCGCCCTTTTATAAAATAGCGTTTCGATAACCCCTCCGTCAGATTTGGGATAAAGTCAACTGCTCCGTTTGGTGTGGCTGCCCCGAGAAAACGGTGGTACGCCGTTTGGCTCCCGTCCCCGGTTTTCCCGCCAAATAGCTTTTCAATCAGCTGCTGTGTCACCTGGCCTGCTTTTTCAAAGTCCATTTCTTTTAAGTAAATTGCCTCCAAGTCATCATGATGGCGCAAACTTTCCGCAAACGAATGGTACGCAGATTGATAGGCTTCCTGTATACGGCGATTCAGCTCTAATGCATCCCTTTCATATTTGGCGTCCAATGCGTCCTCCAGCATCATAACCGAATCATTTGTTTTCGGTTCAATCACATACGGCGCGTTTCCATCCACGACGCCTGTTTTTAATCCCGGAATCACTACGCCATCCAGCGAATCAGGAGCAGACGGGCAATGAATCAGTTCAAGATCATAACCTTTTTGCTTCCACACTTCCGCCAGTTTTTCCATGATATATGATTTCCCTGTCCTGCCATTTAAAATAAACACGCGATCCAAACCTTGCAAACTTGAATCCAAATAATGCGTAAACCCTTTCCCGGTATTGCCGCCTGCAAAATAGTGCAACACTTTTCCAGCCATATCCCGTCACTCCTCTGTTTGGGTAATTAACGGTTCTCCACATTAGCCTATGCGTCCCGCGAAAAGGTTGTGATTTCTTCTTGCAAAGAAAAGAGCCAGCCCGGAATCAGTCCGGGCTGGCCTCTTTAAACCGTTTATTTCTCCCCGCTCAATTTAACCAAAATTTTCGCCTGGGTTTTGTCTTTGGTCAAAGCTTCGAAACCTTTTTCAACGATTTCTTCCAATTGGATATGGCTAGTAACGACGTCTTGCGGTTTCAATTGGCCGGATGCAATCAGGTTAATCGTTTGTTGGAACGTTTTCTTCGTGTAAACAATTGATGCTGTAACGCTAACACCTGTATTCGTCAACTGCATCGGGTTCCATTCTATCGGACGTGCAAAGATAGAAATGACATCGACAATCCCGCGTGCTTTCGTTGCATCAAGTGCTTGTTTGAAAGTCGGAGCAACGCCGGCCACTTCAAATGACACATCTACGCCACCTGGAACAAGATCACGGATGGTTTGGAAGGCATCTTTTTCCCCGGAGTTAATAATGTCGGTCGCGCCTGCTTTTTTCGCAAGATCCAGACGAGGTTGCGACAAATCCGCTACGATAATCCGGCTTGCACCTGCTGCACGTGCTGCAACAATGGTCAATAATCCGATCGGGCCTGTACCAAAAATCGCAACCGTATCGCCAAATCTTAAACCACTATCTTTCACAGCCTGTACAGCAACCGCGCTAGGCTCAACTAATGCAGCTTCCTCCAAAGACAAGGAATCCGGCACGCGGTAAATATTATTTTCTGGAATGTTGGCGTATGCCGCAAATCCGCCATTGCTATGTAATCCAATAAAAGCGTAGCCGTCATAACGATCGAATTCATCCGGTTTGATTCCGCGGGTAATCGTCGGGTTAATAACAACCCTGTCGCCTGCTTTATACTTGGTAACTTTTGATCCGACTTCTTCAATCACACCGGCAAATTCATGCCCCATCGTGAGCGGCGCTTTTTCACCGGTAAATTCATTTTCTTCGCCAACAGGAATAAATACCGGCCCTTCCTGGTATTCATGCAAGTCACTGCCGCAAATCCCGGCCCATGCTACTTTTACTTTCACTTCATTCTCTTTTAACGGGCGCAATTCAACATCTTCCACACGAATATCTTTTTCTCCGTGCCATACTGCTGCTTTCATTTCTTCCACTCCCTTTGCCAAATTTTCCGCTGAATATCGTTTACCACAAATATTCTATTTTTATAGTAATATTGTTATATATAAATAGCAATTAATACGCTTACATATTTTGGATTTCGGACCAAAACGAGGTAAAATTGGGCTTTTTTATGATTCAATCAGGGAAACAGTTTTTATGAAATATCTTTAAGGATCCGGATTCAATATGCATGATCCCATCGACTTTCACATTCAGGGAAGGTAATCATCTTCTTATCCCCGTGGCCAATTTAATAATTTGGCAATTTTAAAACTTTCGTTTCTCTTTTTGGAATTTGAAATAAACGAAAACAAGCATCTGCCCCGCTCCGGTTTTCATTACACTTTACATATTTTTTACCGGTCATACGCACAAGAAAAAAGCTACCACATGTGCTAAAATGGTTCATAAAAACGGGAGGAAAATGGCGTGGATCAGTGGCTGACGAAGGAACTTGCCCAAAAAATTGTAAAAAAAATGATGCTGGATATTCCCTACAGTATCAATATTATGAATGAAAAAGGTATCATCATCGGCAGTGGCGATCCACAGCGGGTAGGCACCTTGCACCAGGGCGCGGTAAAGGCGCTGAAAACCGGGAAGATGGTTGAAATTTACGATGATCATCGATACGAGAAAAAAGGCACAAACGAACCGCTCGTTGTAAACAGTCAGCCGGTTGGCGTGATCGGAATCACTGGTGATCCGCAAGCCGTCCGCCCCTTTTGCAAACTTGTCAAAACAGCCGTGTCTTTGTTGATTGAACAAAATATGCTCATGGGGAACCAGGAAGCCGAACGGAATCGGAAAGCCGCTTTTCTTGAAACCATCCTGAATGAAAAGAAAAACTACCCGCAAGAACTGATACAGGAAGCGGAACGTTATCGTATTCACCTGCATGAAGAAAACAGCGTGGTCCTCGTGAAGCCAAAGGAAAAAAGCAGCCGCTTCGAAACGATATATAAGCCCTTCCCTTTTTTCAAAAAACCAAATGAAAATCTGTATATCCTCATTTTGCAAAATCGAAAAGATATTCAAAAGATAGCTGAAAGCATATGGACATTCGATCCGCTTGCCATTGTCGCCGCCGGCCTGCACGGTTTGAATATTGCTTCCGGTTATCGCCAGGCAAAACTTTGTCTGTCCGTTTGCGAAAAGCTTCATTTACAAAACCGGTTTTTCGATTACGCTGATTGGAAATTTCCTGCTGAATTGTCTCAAACCCGCATTTTTCAGGAAACCTTTGAAGAAACCTTGAATTTGCCCGATCTGTATTTAGAAACTTTAACGGCTTTTATCAGCCATAATGGCAATCCTGCGGAAACGGCCCGGGCGCTGATGATTCACCGGAATACGCTGTATTACCGTCTCGGCAGGATTAAAGAATTGACAGGAAAAAATCCATTTCTACTGTTTGATCTGTTCGAACTGACATACCGGTTGCTGCGCAGGTGAAAAGCACAGCCTTTTTGCGGTCTGCGCTCGTTTGCGACTTTGTATGGAGGCTATGGGTTGTACAATGGCTAATATCCAGTACCGGAATTTTTAACGACATCCATTGGTTTGTATCATCAGGGTGTCTATCTTGAAAATATACGCCGGCTGATTTTTTTGATGGTGCCGCGTTCACTGTGGCATGGGCGTCTCATCACCGTTAACTCTTGAAGTCGTTTCGTGAAAATATGACACGCCCTTTACTGCTTCGCTTGCACGAGGAGACGCGCGATATTTTCGCATGTTCTCTCAATATTTGCAGCACCCGTTTGCAAAGCGTCTTCAAGCGCCATTGGGTAGGGCAGGATGCCAAAGATCGCATCAATGCCTTTTTCATATAAAACATCAATTTGTTCCCCGACATAACCGGCAACAGCAATCACGGGTTTCCCATGTTTTTTTGCTGCCTGGGCCACGCCATAAGGGGTCTTCCCGAACTGCGTCTGGAAATCGATGCTGCCTTCGCCGGTCAAAACGATATCAGCATCTTTTACTTTTTGCTCCAATCCGGTGTATTCCACGACAAGCTCGATACCGCTTTTTAACCTGGCACCCGCGAACACCATCAGACCGGCACCGAGGCCGCCTGCAGCCCCTGCCCCCGGGACCTCCGCAACATCTTTGCCAAGCTGTTCTTTAATGATGGCGGCATAATGCGAAAGGTTGGCATCCAAGAGCGCAACCATTTCTTTCGTCGCGCCTTTTTGCGGCCCGAATACATGGGAGGCGCCATTTTTCCCGCATAAAGGATTGGTAACGTCGGATGCGACAAAAATTTGCACCTCTTTCAAGCGCGGATCAAGGCCGCCCAAATCAATTTCCGCCAAATCTCCGAGTGCACCGCCGCCAAACGGAAGCATCCTGCCCCTTTCATCTAAAAATTTTGCGCCGAGCGCCTGTGCCATCCCGGCGCCCCCGTCGTTTGTGGCACTGCCGCCAATGCCGATCAGAATCTGTTTTACTTTTTTGTCCAGACAGGCTTTAATCAGTTCTCCGGTGCCGTAGGTTGTGGTAACCAACGGATTTTTCGTTTCTTTTGTAACCAAATGAATGCCGCTTGCAGATGCCATTTCAATTACTGCCGTTTCCCCGTCTCCGAGAATCCCGTAACCGGCCGTGACCGGATGTCCAAGCGGCCCTGTGACGGCTTGCTGATAAATCGTTCCGCCTGTTGCATCCACCAGCGATTGAACCGTTCCTTCTCCGCCGTCTGCCATTGGCACCTGAATGCAAACGGCATCCGGAATCGCTTTTTTAATCCCCGCTTCCATTGCGGCACATACCTCTTTTGCCGTCATGCTTTCTTTAAACGAATCCGGTGCTAATAAAAAAACTGGATTTTTCATCATTTCACCCCATTAAAATAGAAATCCGTATAAAACGGTTGCCACAATCGCCATCGTTCCCCCGACAAGTGCCTCGTACGGAACGACGCTCATTCTTTCTTTTATGGACATATTCATGCTGCTGCCTGTGACATGAAAGTAATTTCCCTGCGGCAGCTGGTCAATGACTGTAGCACCGGTATGAACCATTGCCGCAGCTGCAATCGGAGCAGTCCCCATGTCCAGAATCGCTTTGCTGAATGAACCGGTTGCCAGGATGACCCCTGTTGAAGTGGAAGCTGTAGCTGCCGCCATTAAAATACCGGAAATGGGCGCCAGGAACGTCCCCGAGATGCCGGATGCTTTAATCAGTGCCACCACCTCAGTCGAAAGATTGGAAGCAGAAATGAGCCCGGCAATGGCACCGGCTCCGATTAAAATCAGCACGGTTGCCGTCATATTTTGCAGGCCGGACGCTGAATAAGCCAGAATTTGTTTATGGTGGCCCATGGCGATCATTCCCAGAACACCGGCAATCGGTAAGATATACATGGCATCCACTTTAAATGAAGCCAGTACAGAGATATGAAAAATCTCACCGATTGGATTGATCATCAACAATACAATTGCAACAACCGGGGCGACGATTGCCCGCCTTAATGAAGGAAGATCACGGTTGTTGTGATCTGTTTCAATCATATCAGATGCAGTGATTTTTACGCCTTTGTGTTTGACTAAAGTTGCCACAAGGACCGTAACGGCCAAGCCAAAAACAGCCGGAATAAAATCGTAAATCATTAAACGGCTCAATTCCACATGAAACCCATGTGCCGCTGCAATTGTATTCGGATTTGGCGATATCACGTTCCCCGCTTTGCCGCCCCCGGAAAGCGCCAGTAAAAGGGCAAGCTTTGAAATGCCCATTTTCTTTCCGACTGATAATGCGATCGGGGCCACAATTAAGACTGCAACGGGGATAAATACACCCACTGCCGTAATCACCATTGTTGCAAGGGCAAGGGATAAAATGGCTTTTCCTTCGCCAAACTGATTGACAATGGCTTGTGCAATTGTCTCAGCCGCTCCCGATTTCATCATTGTCCCGGCCAATATACCGGCGGCAAGAACCCGGATCACCGTTCCCATCACACTTTGTGTACCGGCAACCAGTATATTCACCGTATCTTCAAGGTTCGCTCCTCCAATCAGCGCTCCCAAAATTGCGCCTAAAAACAATGCATATACGGGATTCAACTTTTTTAAAATAAGAATAATGGCAATCGCCAGCCCGATCAATGCACCGATCCAGCTGATTGTAACACCGCCCATGATGTAGCCTCCTTTGCTGTTTGTCTTTATAATAGTGAAACCCTTTTCAAAATAAAATTGGAAAAGAAGAGAATTTTCTTGTGCATATGCACAAATCCAGGGTAGAAGTGATTGAATTCCTTCTGCGTGATAAACTGCCACAATGGGACGCACAGCTGGTGAAGGATTCTCCCACCTGCATTTCAATACCATTTGTCTTTCATAAAAATGATGAAGGACGTTTTTCATTACGTTTCTTTGCATTTGTCCTTCATAACATGGATGACAGACATTTCAAACCTGGATCCAGACCAATTTGTCCTTCATGAACTCGATGAAGAACATTTCACGCTAAGCTTCAGAACAATTTGTCTTTCATGAACCCAATGAAGGACATTTCCGGCCGAGTTTCAGAACAATTCGTCTTTCATGAACCCGATGAAGGACGTTTCACACTTGGATCCAAAGCATTTTGTCTTTCATTACACGGATGAAGGACATTTCACGCGTGGATTCAAAACATTTTGTCTTTTATCACCCTAATGAAAGACATTTCCCGGCCAAACTCAAAAAATAGTAACCTTCATCCCAATTGGTAAACTATCTAAACATCAAAACAGCACCCTCTTATTAGGATGCTGTTTTAGTCTGGCTATCGCCCATCTCATTCCAGGTGCGGTATAAAGGCCAGACTCTATCACCTAAATATTCATTTGTCTCTGACTCTGCGGCTTTGTAAATTATGTAAATGGAAAACAGAATCAAGTGCCAAAGGATGTAGATCAAAAATTTTACAGCAGAATATTTGACAAAGATTAAATAATCCTGCTGAACGAACCAGATACGCAAGGAGATCCAGTCCGTTCAGCAGGACAAACTTATTTTTCCTTTACCAATTTTAACGGCACAGCAATACGTCTTTTTCCTTTTTTCCCTTTTAATATTTTTGAAGCAGCCTGAACGGCCTCTTCTCCGATCAGTACAGGCTGTTGGGCGACTGTCGCACTCAACTGCCCTTGTTTAACAGCTTTTAATCCATCATCCGTTCCGTCAAATCCCACCACAATTATATTTTTTCCTGAACTTTTAATCGCTTGGATGGCCCCTAAAGCCATTTCATCATTTTGGGCAAAAACAGCCTGGATGTCTTTGTGCCCTTGCAAAATATTTTCCATTACGTTCATGCCCTGCGTACGGTCAAAATTAGCTGTTTGTTTCGTAACAATATTTAATTCTTTATCTGCAATGGAGTCAAATCCCTGTCCCCGTTCACGTGAAGCAGATGCACCGGGTGTTCCCTGCAACTCTGCAACTTTTGCATCTTTCCCAACCTTGCTTATGATATAGTTTGCTGCCATCTTTCCGCCTTTCACATTATCTGAAGCAACTAAAATTTCCACTTTCCCCTTATCTGCAGACCGGTCAAGCGTAATCACCGGAATGCCGATGTGATTCGCGCTTTCAACTGCGGATGAGACAGCCGCAGAGTCTACCGGATTGATAAGTAAAATATCTACACCTTGCTGGATAAGATCTTCTATATCATTAATTTGCTTAGCGGAATCATTTTGGGCATCTGCCGTAATCACTTTCATTCCCTTTTTCTTTGCTTCCTGGAGCACACCGTTTTTCAATGAAACAAAGAAAGGATTATCCAAGGTAGAAACACTTAAGCCGATTTTCATATCCTTTAATTCTTTATGATGGCCCGGTTTTGCCCATGATGGCGGTTCCATGGAACAAGCAGCTAAAGACAATATAAGCAAACATACAGTCATCATTTTCATCATCTTTTTCATCATCTGCACCCCGCTTTACGATTTTTTCCGGTCAATTAAGACAGCAATTAAAATGACGACCCCTTTTACGACCTGTTGATAAAAAGAAGAGACTCCCAGAATGTTTAATCCATTGTTTAATGTACCAATAATAAGTGCGCCGACCAGTGTGCCGAAAATTCTTCCTTTGCCGCCTGACAGACTTGTCCCGCCTAAGACAACCGCTGCAATCGCATCCATTTCATAAGAAGTGCCTGCTGTCGGCTGGGCCGAATTGAGACGCGAAGTTAAAATGGACCCGGCAAGTGCTGCCAATAACCCTGCCAGACTGTAGATTAACCACTTTACCCGGTCCACTTTAATCCCGGAAACAAGAGCAGCTTTTTCATTTCCGCCCACTGCATATGTTTTTCTACCAAAAGAAGTTTTGTGCAAAATAAACCATAAAATGAAAAATGTGATGACCATCGTAATGTCCGGGACCGGAATGCCTAAGAAATAGCCGCGGCCAAACAGCTGGAATGCGAAGTTGTCACCAAGTCCGGTAATTGGATTTCCGTTTGTATATACCATTGTCAAACCGCGGTATATCGTCATGGTAGCCAATGTTGCAATAAACGGGGCGACTTTTCCTTTTGTAATAAACAAACCGTTCACAGCGCCCAACAGCGCACCGATCAAGGCTGAAAGAACGATTGCTAGAAGGGGATTCAGACCTGCAACAATCATTCCTGCCATGAGGGCACTGGATAATGCCAGCGTTGAACCAACAGATAAATCGATTCCGCCGGTTAATATCACAAAAGTCATGCCAAATGCAATCAATCCGTTAATCGATACTTGCCGCAATAAGTTGAGCAAATTCAAAGGAGCAATAAATGAAGGATTTAAAATGGCAACAACAATAAATAACAAGATAAAAGCAAGTAATGGACCGAGTTTTTGCAGAACAACCGTGCTTCTTTTAGTTGCTTGTTCCATGTTTTTTTCCTCCCGTCGCTAAGAACATGATATTCTCTTGTGTAGCTTCCGCTTTGTCCAATTCGCCGGCAATTTCTCCTTCATGAATAACAAGAACCCGGTCACTCATCCCAAGGATTTCCGGTAATTCAGAGGAAATCATGATGATGGCCATACCCCTTTCCGTTAATTCATTCATCAAATAGTAGATTTCACGTTTTGCGCCTACATCAATTCCTCTTGTCGGTTCATCAAGAATCAATACTTTTGGAGCTGTTCCAACCCACTTTGCAAGAACCACCTTTTGTTGGTTACCACCCGATAGATCTCCGGCAACTGTTTCTGAAGAGGAGGTTTTAATTTGCAGCCTCTGAATCATCATGTCAACAAATGATTTTTCGTCAGCCGCTTTTATCACGCCATTTGGAGCAAAGCTTTCCAAGTTTGACAGCGCAATATTGTCGCGAATGGTAAAGTCAAGAATCAGCCCCTCATCTTTCCGGTTTTCTGTGATAAAAGCAATGCCTTTTTGTACCGCATCACTTGGATTTTTGATCCGGACCTTTTTCCCTTCAATAAAAATTTCGCCGGCATCGTAGGGATCAATGCCAAACAATGCGCGCATAATCTCTGTTCTGCCTGCCCCCATTAACCCTGCAACTCCAAGGATTTCCCCGGACCGGACCGAAAAATGGATATCCTTGAATTTTTGCCGGCTGGAAAAATGGCGGACTTCTAAAATCGTATTTCCTTGACGGGCTGTTCTTTGTGGAAATTGTTCTTCTAAATCACGGCCCACCATTTTTTTAACGACTTCCTGATAACCGGTATCTTTCGTCCGTTTTGTATCGACTGTTTTACCATCCCGCATCACTGTAATTCTGTCGCTGATTTGAAAAATTTCATCCATTCTGTGAGAAATATAGACGATCGAAACATGATTCTTTTTCAGTGATTCGATGACAGAGAATAAAGATTGAATCTCACGGTCGGTTAAAGCAGCCGTTGGTTCATCCATAATCATGACTTCAGCATCTGTAAGCAAGGCTTTCGCAATTTCAATCATTTGTTGTTCCCCCACCGAACAGGCACCGGCCAGCCGGTCAAATGGCAAGGAAATGTTTAAACGATCGAACACACCCTTTGCTAGCGCTTTCATTTCCTTCGTTTTTAAAACGCCAAAGGGACGTGTTATTTCTCTTCCGATAAATAAATTTTCAAGGACAGTCATTTCCGGCCAAATATTTAATTCCTGATGAATGAATGCAATGCCGGCCTGTTCCGCCTCTTTTGGATTTTGAAAAAGTGTTTCTTTGCCATCAATAATAATTTTGCCTTTATCTTTTTGATGGAGGCCAGTTAAAATATTCATTAAAGTTGATTTTCCAGCACCATTTTCCCCCATTAATGCATGGACCTCGCCGGGCAACAGCGAAAAATTTACACCTTCAAGCACCTTATTGGCACCAAAAGATTTATAGATGTCATGCATTTCAATTTGCATCGGGTTCCCTCCCTTTATTTTTGGCATCCCTTACTTTGTCGCATGCTTAGAAAAAAACACCCGCCTGTAAAATACAATTTGAATAAGCCGTCATTTCCCCGGTACGGATCACCGCTTTTGCTTTTTCTATCATTTTTTTAAAATCCTCATGTGGAACGAATGCTATCAAATTCGGAAACTGTTCATTTAAAAACGCCAGCTGGTCCGGGTTTCCGTCTTTCACTTCTTCTGCCGCAATGACTTTTTCTATCACCATGTCATCACAGACAGCCTTGACCACACTTTTAAACGAAGGGGTTCCCGGAGTTAATGCAAGGTCAATTTTCGGAACGCCTTTAGGAACCGGCAGTCCGGCATCGGCAATCACAAGCCAATCTGTATGTCCCAGGTCCGCCAAGACTTTTGTAATCGAGCTGTTCAACATTCCGTGCTTTTTCATCATCTTTTCCTCCCGTCTACTTCTTCGCGGGTGGGCATGCCGCCTTGTGCCCCGAATTTTGTCACCGACAACGAGGCAGCACGGTTTGCAAACAGGAGCGCTTCTTTTATTTCTTTCCCTTCTGCAACGGCTACTGCAAATGCGGCATTAAAAGTATCACCGGCTCCAGTGGTATCCACTGTTTCAACTGGAAAACTTGGCACGACAATCTCTTCTCTTCCGTCATAAAATCTTGCCCCGTTTTTCCCTTCTGTAATGATTAACTGGTTTGGATGCCGTTTTAATGCTTCGGACCTGTCTATCCCGTTGAAAAGGAAATTGCACTCATGCTCATTTGGCGTCAAGTATGCTGTTTTTTCAAGAATGGCTGGGGAAATTTTTCGTGCCGGTGCAGGGTTTAACAAGAGCGGAATCTGTTTTTTTTCACAAAGTTTCGCGACATATTCAACCGTTTCATATGGAATTTCTTGCTGGATTAAGACAATAGAAGAGCCTTCAAATGCTTCTTTTGCCTTTTCCACATAATCCGGTGTAACAAAATCGTTTGCTCCCTTGATAAAAATAATACTGTTGTCCCCTTCCGCCAACGTAATATGCGCGGTACCGGAACTGCAATGTGTAACCGGTTCCACATATTGTGTAGAGACATGATTTTGACGCAAATTTTCAATTAAGGCCGGACCATACACATCATCCCCAACACAGCCAACCATGTTTACCTTTGCCCCAAGCCTTGCCGCAGCAACGGCCTGATTTGCTCCCTTTCCGCCCGGCACCGTCTTAAATGAGTGCCCTAAAATGGTTTCTCCTGCCTGTGGCCTTCTGTCAGCTGTCACGACGAGATCCATTGAGATGCTTCCGACCACTGTAATTTGCACCATTTCTATCCGCCTTCCTTTCTTGTTGTTTCCCTGTCTTTAAATGCAATCGAGAGTTTGATCTTCTTTTTCAAATTTGTCTGTTGATGCATGCATTCCAGCAAAAGTTTGGCAGCTTCCATTCCCATCTCATAAGCCGGCTGATGAATGGTAGAAAGCGCAGGGTATACAAGCTGGCTGATGGGAATATCGTCAAAGCCGATGATTTGCAGTCCATCGGGAATTTTTTTCCCTCTTGCCAATGCCTCCCGCAAGACAGCTGCAGCCACCATATCATTGGCTGCAATGATTCCATCTGTATCCGGGTAACAGTCAAACAGCTGCTTTGCTGTTTCAAGGGCATGATGATACGAAAACGCGGTGTTCAATACTTGAAACCTTGCACTGGACCGGCCAAGTTCAGTTAACGCCGCCAAAAACCTTTCCTGGGCAGTGCGCAAATGATGCGGTCCTCTCATCAGTGTGATATTGCGGCTTCCCCGTTCGAGCAAAATTTGCGCAGCCAATTTTCCCCCAGCTTCCTGATCCGCGCAAACGGAAGGAAAGTCATCCTGAATTCGGTCTAGCAATACAACAGGAATGTCCAAACCGGCCCACTGTGAGATGTCATCGCTTGATGTACTGATAATCCCCATCACATTATGCTGTGAAAAGGCTTCTATATAATTCACTTCCTTCTCACGGCTTTCATCACTATTGCCAATCATGACATGGTACCCTTCTTCCTGGAAGAAATCCTCCACGCCCCTGGCAATCTCGGGGAAAAAAGGGTTTGTAATATCCGGGATAACAAGACCGATCAGCTTCGATTGATGGTGATAAAGTGAACGGGCCACTTCGTTTGGTTTGTACGCTAATTTCCGGATGGCAGCCTCAACTGCCTTCCGGGTATTTTCATTGACATATCCCTTTCCGTTCAGCACGCGGGATACCGTCGCCACCGACACACCCGCTTCACTTGCCACATCTCTGATCGTTGCCAAATGCCTCACCTTTCCTGTGTAACCGGTTACAGACAGTATAATATATCTCGCGAAAAAATTCAATCCATACACGGTGATTTTAATGAGCTCCAAACAGCAATGGAATTTTCTTTGTTTAAAAGATTGCTTATAAGCGCGTGCCCAGATTTGAAAAAGTGCTAGGGACTTAAGCTCCGGTCATGGCAAGGTAACGGACTGCCTCCCGCAAGAAACAGCCCGTTTTTAACGGATACCTGACTTCCAGCTTATGCATGTTCCAATCGCTGTTTTATTTTTTTCTACTTCTGTGTGGCTGAGCTCGTTCATGTCAACAATCAATTGTGGCTCCACGCCATTCTTGAGCATCCCGGTCACAATGGTTTGTAAGAATGCCTTTCTGCCCTTCCTTATACTCCTTTTTCAAATAATTCTTTAAATCCCTCCTTAAATCCCTCTTTAAACCCATCTTTAAATCCCTTTTCATACCCGAGGTCATAATAATAGTTCGGCAAGTCTAAAACAACTTCTTTTCCATCCACACCAGGCAGCCTGACTTCCATCTTATGAATGCTCCAATTGTTGTTTTATTTTTTCCACTTCTCTCTGGCTCAGGCCAGTTTTTTCCACAATTAATTGAAGCTCCATACCCTCCTGCAACATTTTGATGGCAATTGGGATCGTTTGCAAAAAATTCTTTTCTTTTTTCTTCTCTCCCCCTTCTTATGCCGCGGTCAAAATAGGGATTCGGCAGCTTCAATACTTGCTCTGCTTCGTCATAACTCGGGTTCAAGGCTTTCCCCCTTCTATCTGCCTTTTGATTTTCATGATCTCGTCTTCACTCAAGCCAGATGCCTGGACAATGACCTTCACATCCACTTGATTTTTTAGCAAGTTAACAATAAATCTTCTTAACCTTTTTTCCTTCTTCTCTTTCTTCTTCTCT
Organism: Weizmannia sp. WK01; assembly: GCF_025905465.1. Classification (NCBI taxonomy): domain Bacteria; kingdom Bacillati; phylum Bacillota; class Bacilli; order Caryophanales; family Bacillaceae; genus Heyndrickxia; species Weizmannia sp. WK01. The sequence goes on from NZ_CP109616.1 coordinate 3,149,727, forward strand.
TTCTTCTTCTCTCCCCTTCTCTACTCCTATTTCAATTCCTTCCTCTTTCCCCTTCTTATACCCGCGGTCAAAGTAAGAATTCGGCAATTTCAATACTTGCTCCGCCTCATCATAACTCTGATTCAAGGCTTTTCCCCTTCTATCTGCCTTTTGATCTTCATGATCTCGTCTTCACTCAAGCCGGATGCTTGGGCAATGACTTTTACATCCACTCGATTTTTTAGTAAATTGATAATCAATCGTTCTCTTTCTTCTTCTCTTCCCTTCTTATACCCGCGATCAAAATAGGAATTCGGTAATTTCAATACTTGCTCTGCTTCGTCCGGATCCAGCATTTTAATGTTTTCCATTACTTCCGCCTCCTCTTTTTCGTTCAATTTTAAATAATAATCAAAGAAACCGTATAGCAGCCTCATTTTTGCAGGGTCGAGTTCCATCCGGGCCAGCATCCGCAGAAACTCCAGTTTGACCTGCACCCGTTCTTTTTCTGTATACCCCATTTTGCTTAATAATGCCGCAGCAACAGGGTTGTTGCTCCGGATATAATTTCTCCAATTTTGCTTCATCAGATGAATGGATAAATAGTGAAAACGAAGAATTTCAATGTTGTGGAACGCAAAGGTGTACGTATCAGGGGTTTCTGTTTTCTCCTCGTAACTAAAAACGGCAATCGGCAATACCGGTTTCCGGTGCCGCAGACTGATCATCATGTAATAACGAAACATGCGTTCAGGAAAAGGTTTCTCGTAATACGACTGCGGCTCTACATGGATGAGAATCACCGTGTCTTTCCCTTTTACCTTCGTTTCGGCAAGGATGTCAACCCGTTTTTGCTCACCGCCCGGAAAGTCCGTAAACTGTTCCTGCGACAAAAACCTCACCCGGCGGTAGTCAAGATCCGTTGACACATCCGGAAAAAACGCCTCCATAAACTCCTGAAAAAAGTTTTGGATCAGCTCTTTAAAAAAACGATCATGCACGTGATAACCGGCATGTTTTTCCATTACAAGTTCCAATGGCAGCACTCCTTTTCTTATTTTTCAGTTTTATTTTAGAGGACGATTGTCCCTATTTCAATACCGACTATATAAGTTGAACTAAACATTTACTACTTCTCTATATGTTACCAAAATCAATGTCAATCGTGATCGCCATTGATTTTGGCACGAAAAACTTAAGTTCATTTTATATAGCAGAGATACAGGGAAGCCGGACTAACCGGCTCTTCTGTATTATTTAAATTTCAAAGTTTCGTTTAAATGGTCATCATCGGTCTCATTGCCAACCACTCTGTTAAAGAAATGAATGACCATCTTCGCGAAGTTTCCGGAATCCCAGTACTCGGCAGATTTCACATTCACTTTTAGCAATATTACGTTTGGATCATCGTAACTCGTTTTCAAGAGTTTCTCATAACCGGCGCTCCAATATTCTTTCTTCTTTGCGGGGTCTTCGACAATCTCGGCAGTGCCGCGGACGGACACATAAGACTTTCCAGCGTAGGTAACATTTACTTCACGGTTGTGTAAAATTTCATGAAACTTATCCGTATCTTTTTTTGTGAAAAACCACAAATCTCCATCAAACTCAACATCTTGCGTCTTCATTGGGCGTGCGACAAGGCCTTTGTCCGACATTGTAGTCAGCATGGCTGTGTCAATATCTTTTATTAATTCCCGTAGCTTGGAGACTGCTTCCCTATTTTGTTCAGCATTTCCCATGTCATCACCTCATTCTTTTACTTAAATTATTCCCTTAGGAACTTTGAAAAAACCGCAAACCATGGTCTTTTTAAATGAGTTTGAGTAACAGGGGTCTATCAGAGAAGACGAATTTCTTCACTTTCCAATCTGTTTTTATTTTTATGGGTTTACAATCAAACAGGTGATAAGAAGGGGCTATTGCTCCTACCCCTCTATCTACCTTTTGATTTTCATGATCTCGTCTTCACTCAAGCCGGATGCTTGGGCAATGACCTTCACATCCACTTGATTTTTTAGAAAGTTGATAATCAATCGTGTTCTTTCTTCTTCTCTTCCCTCCTTTACTCCTTCTTTAAATCCTTCTTTAAATCCTTCTTTAAATCCCTCTTTAAATCCTTTTTTATACCCGAGGTCATAATAATAGTTCGGCAAGTCTAAAACAACTTCTTTTCCATCCACACCAGGCAGCCTGACTTCCATCTTATGAATGCTCCAATTGTTGTTTTATTTTTTCCACTTCTCTCTGGCTCAGGCCAGTTTTTTCCACAATTAATTGAAGCTCCCTACCCTCCTGCAACATTTTGATGGCAATTGGGATCGTTTGTAACATTTCTTTTCTCTCTTCTTCTCTCCCCTTCTCTACTCCTATTTCAATTCCTTCTTCTCTTCCCTTCTCTACTCCTATTTCAATTCCTTCTTCTCTGCCTTCCTCTTTCCCCTTCTTATACCCGCGGTCAAAATAGGAATTCGGCAATTTCAATACTTGCTCTGCTTCGTCCGGATCCAGCATTTTAATGTTTTCCATTACTTCCGCCTCCTCTTTTTCGTTCAATTTTAAATAATAATCAAAGAAACCGTGTAACAGCCTCATTTTTGCAGGGTCGAGTTCCATCCGGGCCAGCATCCGCAGAAACTCCAGTTTGACCTGCACCCGTTCTGTTTCTGTATACCCCATTTTGCTTAATAATGCCGCGGCAACAGGGTTGTTGCTCCGGATATAATTTCTCCAATTTTGTTTCATCAGATGAATGGATAAATAGTGAAAACGAAGAATTTCAATGTTGTGGAACGCAAAGGTGTACGTATCAGGGGTCTCTGTTTTCTCCTCATAACTGAAAACGGCAATCGGCAATACCGGTTTCCGGTGCCGGAGACTGATCATCATGTAATAACGAAACATGCGTTCAGGAAAAGGCTTTTCGTAATACGACTGCGGCTCAACATGGATGAGAATCACGGTGTCTTTCCCTTTTACCTTCGTTTCGGCGAGGATGTCAACCCGTTTTTGCTCACCGCCCGGAAAGTCCGTAAACTGTTCCTGCGACAAAAACCGCACCCGGCGGTAGTCGAGATCCGCTGAAAGATCCGGGAAAAAGGCATCCATAAACTCCTGAAAAAAGTTTTGGATCAGCTCCTTAAACAAACGGTCATGCACGTGATAACCGGCATGTTTTTCCATTACAAGTTCCAATGGCAGCACTCCTTTTCTTATTTTTCAGTTTTATTATAAAGGACAAACGTTCGTTTTTCAATACTCATTTTTGCGTTTATCTCCCAATTTTTTAGAACGACTCACGTACATAAACAGAATCTGCCCGATTAGCCGTTTCTGTTAAGGAAATGGGTAGCCAATCCAGGATATTGTAAACGGGGACCGCCTAAGCCTTTCACGCGATCCTTGTACTGCTGCTGATTACCACCTTTTCCGCCTGCACTTATTTGTTTTACCGAAAACGGGACTTAAATATGTGATATATAGCGGGAAACTTTTGCTTTACCGCTTTTCTGCCATTTACAATCCATGGAAGAAAACAGCGCCTGCCACCCTGAGCGATGACCGGCGCACATTATTACTTTTTCCGAAAGGCCATGATCAAGGCAACCAGTGATAGCACAACCGATACGATTGACAAGATGAGCGGCAGGGTGTTGGATGAAGAGCCGGATGTTTTGTCGTCGTTGGTTGTTGTATCATGGGTTTGGGCTTGACCGGTGTCCGAACCTTTTACTATTTTTGTAATTGAATGGGGGTTGTCGCCGTTTTTGTCCTGCGTCCACTCGACAATACTGCCGTCTTTGTAATATTGGTACGCATCCCAGGCGATTTCGGTCTCACGATTCGGGTTTGTAGCAACAATTGTAAACTGCTGGAACTGTCCCGGTAAAATGCCTTTTCCATCAGCCTTGAAAGTAAAGGTCTTGGTTTTTCCGTCTGAACCTTTTTCAGCTGAATAGGTCCAACCCGGCACCGGTTCATATGATTCAATTTCGACGCCCTTTGGTGTTTTAATTGTGACTTTGGTCGTTGGAATATTTTTTTCTGTCGGCACTTTAATCGTATAGGTTTCCCACGCGCCGGTTGTAGATGTGGCCGGGCTCACGGTTACGTGGGCACTTGCTACACCTGCAAACAGAAATAAACCGAAAAATGCCGGCAGCACGACTCTGGCAAACTTCTTCAACATTTTTCCTTTTCTCCTTTCATTGGAACCACTTTTTGAACGCCGTCTTTCCCTCTCAGTCAGGCTGGCTTGCGACACGAATGGAAAAATCCAAGTCAATCGTGTTCAAGTCTTTCCAAAACTTAGGCATGCACGTTCCAGCCTAATACAGAGAAACTGATCTTTTTTCCCTCAATCAGGCTGGCTGCCAACATGAACAGAGAAATCCGTGTCGATGGTATTCAAGTCTTTTTTCAAAACGTGGACATGCACGTTCCAATGGCCTGCCATATTGAAATCCATTCCTTTTGCGCGGTAGTAACCGTCTTTGACTTTTTTCAATACTTTCGACTCGCTGCCCATTTCCATTTCAAGCGAAGTAAAAGTTAATGTCACTTGCTCGATATGCTCTATCGGCCGTCCATTGCGGTCTTTCAACGACAATGTAAATGTATTTTCCCCTATCACATTCGGAGTAGCCGAGAACGTCACTTCTTGTTGGTGGACAGTTTTCGTTTCTTTGAACGGTCCGGGTGCCGCCGTCGCAGTCGGTAAGTTTGTCAAAATGACAGAGAGGACAAGTACGGCAATCCCTGTTGCCAGTTCACCCGATACGGATGCAAAAAGTCCTTTTTTTCTGCTTCGCCTTCCGTTCCAAAAATTCAACGCGGCAAGCATGACCATCACGAGAAGCAACAGGATTTTAGCAAACAGCACTTTCCCATAAAAGGTCGTTACGAGTGATCGCAAGTTTGGCACATAGGTGATGCTGCCCAAAACGCCTGTCACAGCAAGAACAACGACAAGGGCAATACCCCATTTTGAAAATGCTCTGATCATCTGAAAATAATGCGGCTTTGTATTCTCATGCCTTGCCAATGGCATAAAGACGGAGAACATAGCCAGGCTGCCAATCCAAATTTCTGCCGAAAGCAAATGGAGAAAATCCAGCGTCACCTGCCATACAGGATGCGGGGCTGATGCAGCATGGCCAATCAACGCTTTGGTGAGCACCCATCCAAGCGCGGGAACGAGTGCTGCAAAAAACAAAGCGGGATTTTTCGTCTTTGAATGGAAAAATACCGAAGCAGCCAAGCACAGCAACAGGGCCATCTGTACCAGCCATATATGCCCAAAAGCCGTACTTGTCGTGAAGCTTTTTAATACGCCGGCATGAAGCACATGGCGCCATGAAGTCGTGAGTTCAATGGACGCCGTTAAAGGCAAGCTCAATAAAGTGCCCACAGCCAGGAACAAAATACCCATTTGCAGCATCTTGCCGGACGCTTTCTTTATATATGGATTGTGGCCGGCCTCCCGCGGAACAATGAACAGGGAAAAGAAAAACATGCCGGCAATACACGCAAAACTGGCATATTGCAGCCAGCGGATCAAAATCAAGTCGATTTTGGGCGTATACCCTGTTTCCGTTCCGGGAGTGGATGGTTGCTTCGCCTCATGTCCGGATCCAACTTGAAAAGGGATAACGCCTTGGACAGGGTGCCCGTCACCGGAAACCGCTTTCCATTGAATTTGATATGTACCTTTTGGCAAATTTGTGCGCAAGCCGCATTCCAAAACAGCCCCATTGCGGGAGTTGATCCTTCCGTCTTTCCGGTCAACCCGCTTCCCATCCTCATCAAATACTTGAATGGAATAATTGACGGGCTGGATTTTTTCATCAAATTGGATGGTCACCTTTTTCGGCGGTGCTTTCCATACTTCATTTTCAGAAGGGCTGGATTTTACGATGTACGCATGCGCAGACGCCATGGAAGGTAAAATCAGCACCCCAAACAAGAGCAAAACGGCAAATAAAAAATACTTTCTAGTCTTCAAATGAACCTCCCTCCTTTCAAAATGAGATACGCGCAATTTTCCCGCGATCAAATCCATCGTATACTTAGAAAAATGCAATAGATACCAGAGGACCGCTCCCCGAGGAAAGACACTATTAGCTTAATACATGATTTCACGATTTACAAATGAGAAGGATTTTCAACAAGTGTTTGTGAAAAAGGAAGTACTTGCCACCCCCGCAATCTGCCAAACATCATTTGGCGCTTTACAGGTGACGGGTACTGTAACGGTAAATGCGTTCCTTTTCTGGGTTCGTTTTCCACATTTCAGTTCTTATGCTTTATACTCATCAAAAGCGATAGAATTTAAAACAAAAGACCTGGTTCCCTTCACATGAAAACCAGGTCTTGCCTTTATGGATCATTTGTCAATGCCTGTGGTGATTTGATCTCAACCGATTGTCAAGCCTTGATATTTTTTTATTTCTTCCAATGTTGGAATCGCGTCTTGTCCGCCGGCACGTGAGACTTTGATACCGGCCGCAACCGATGCAAACCGGGCCGCCGCCACAAGATCGTCCGTATCGATTAGCGCATCGGCAATGGCACCGGCATAGCAGTCGCCTGCCCCAACCGTATCCACAGCCTGCACTTGGATAGAATCGACAAAAGTGATTTTGCCTTGCTGAGAAACAAGGCTGCCTTTGCTTCCCATTTTAACAATGGCATTCGGGACTCCGAGTTCATGAATCTTTTGAGCCGCAAGCAGCGCACTTTCTTTATCCGTCACTTTAATACCCGTGATCGCTTCCGTTTCCTGGCTGTTTGGCAGTACAAGATCAGCATATCGGAAAGCCTCCGGTGTAATGCCGCCAGCCGGTGCCGGATCGAGAATAACATACATGCCGCGTTGTTTTGCCAGCTTCATGGCTGCTAAAATCGACTCTTTGCTTGTTTCCATTTGTATCAATAAAATTTTCGCTTTCAAATTCGCGAAAGCTTTTTCAATATCTTGCCCGGTTAATGCTTCATTGGCGCCGATTGTGCCAACCATCGTGTTTTCCCCTGACTGGTCCACAAGTGCAATAAACGTCCCGGTTCCGGCTTTATCTGTCTTCATAACGCCGGTGACATCCACACCCCGGCTGCGCAAATTTTCAAGCATCTGGTTGCCTGCGCTGTCATTGCCGACCGAACCAACCATTGCAACCTTTTTGCCAAGTGTTGCTGCGCTGGCTGCCTGGTTGGCACCTTTGCCCCCCGGCAGCATTTTAATCGATTGGCAAAATTCCGTATTCCCGTATTTCGGATAAGTTTCACAGTTTACCACAACGTCCATGTTAATGCTTCCTACCACCACAACATCGAATTCCATTGTCGGTTCCTCCTCTGTATGTCCGTTATTAATGATGCAATTGCCACAATGCCTCATCCATATATGCCGGCTGATTTTCGTTTTTCTGATGGTGCCGTGTTCACTGCAGCATGGGCGTCTAATAAGTTTCTCGTACGCTCCACATTTTCCCGCAGCGTGCCTTCCTTTTTAAACACGGCGCTTGTTCCGCACACATACATTGTGGCGCCGTTTTCTTTGCAGGCCGGAATCGTAGATGCACCGATATTCCCGTCTACCTCTATCTCAATATTAAATTTGTTGCGTGTGATAGTTTCATGGAGACGGGCAATTTTATCATACACAGCCGGAATAAATTTCTGGCCGGCAAATCCCGGATTCACCGTCATTACAACAACGTAATCGGTTACGTCATAGACATAATCCAGCACATCAAGCGGCGTTGCTGGATTAATGGCAACACCGGCTTTTAAACCCTTGTTCTTGATCCTGGCAAGTGCTCCCTGCAAATTATCGGTTGCTTCTGCATGAATGGAGATCATATCTGATCCGCAGTCAGCGAATAAATCAATGAATCTTTCAGGCTGTTTAATCATTAAATGTGTATCCAATGGTTTATCAGTCAGCTTTCGGACGGTCCGGATAAAATCGGGTCCAAGTGTGAAATTCGGCACAAATAAGCCGTCCATTACATCAAGATGGTAAAAATCAACACCGGCTTCATCCATCTCTTTTATGTTTTCTGCTAAACGTCCCAAATCTGCACACATCAAAGACGGTCCTATTTTATTCATCTTTTTCACTCCTCGTATAACCCCGCACCATGGGGGGTTTTTCTTTTTAAAACGGAAACCGAAACAGGGGCAACGCCCACTTACATGAAGCTAAAATTGAAAACCTTGCCCCGGACTCATCATTTCCTTTTTTGCTTAACAAATGGGGACGGAAATACCTTCTTCCAAAGAATCAAGGTGCGTTTTTCAGCCCTCCATCCCCCGGAACCTGCCGGCTATCAATCAACCGATGACTCCCGTACAACAAGTTCAGGTTTTACTTCATATTTCCTCGGTTTTTCGTTTTCGTTCCGGATTAACCGGATCAATTCCTCAATCGCCAGCCGGCCTGCCTTATGTTTTTGCTGGTCAACCGTCGATAACTGCGGCGTAGAGAATCGCGAAAACTGGATATTATCATAGCCAACGATTTTAATATCGGAAGGCACTTTTAACCCGGCTTCCGTACAAGCGCGGATGGCCCCTAACGCCATGGCATCGTTCGAACTGAAAATGCCGTCAAAGGACGCTCCGCTTTTTATCAGGCCTTTCACCGCTTCATATCCGCTTTCCATGCTGAAATTCCCGTAAACGACCTGTGGCACTTGCCCATGCCCATCCTCTTTTAAAACTTCCAGGTAGCCGGTTAAACGGTCATTTGCACTTTTTTCATCTTTCGGGCCCGACAGATGGACAATTTTACGGCATCCGCCTTCTTTTATAAGATGCCGTACCGCAAGCCTTGCTCCTTTTTTATGATCCACCGTAATGGAAGAATAAGGGTGGTCCGACTGCGACCTGTCGATGGTAATGGTACGGACTCCCCGGCTTTCAAGGAAATCGAGATCTTTTGTTTTCACGTACAGTGAATTAATAATCGCACCTGTTACATAGCTGCTTAGAACGGAATCCAAGTAGTATTTTACTTTTGAACGTTCATCATCGCTGTTGCATAAATACACATGGTAACCATAAGCATTGGCAGCTTCCTCAATCGCCTTCACCAATTCCGGAAAAAAAGGATTTTCCAACGAAGGAATCAGCAAAGCAATTAAGTTTGTATTTCCTTTTGATAAACTTTTTGCCAATGTATTAGGCTTATAGTTCATTTCTTCTGCTATTTTACGTACGCGTTCAATCGTTTCCGGGCTGGCTTCGCCTTTATTGTTCAAAATTCTGGATACCGTTGCCGTTGAAACACCAGCTGCTTTTGCCACATCGCGTATTGTTACCATGAGCATAAACTCCTTTTCGTCTTACGTAACCGATTACGTTACTAATGTAAGCCTTTTTCTTTATTTTGTCAACGGTTTCTTTTTGTAAAATCATTTTTTCTGTATATTTCCCGGTTTCCTTCTAATATTAGATGCTCATGACATATTAAATAGGGCACCCGCGGAAGAATGAAAATTAGCCGGTTAATATTTTCAAGAATTCGATTTACCAGCAACATGCATTTCAACAGCAGATATAAAATGAACTTAAATTTTTCGTGCCAACATTTAATGATGATCAGAATAGACATTGCTTCATATAAAGAAATAGTAATCACTTCTATAGCTGCAAAAAACGTTTGATTTCTCCTCTCCCTCAACTTTTGCGTACAAAGTTCTATGCATTTATGTTAGCAAAAGCCGCCAGAATTGTGCCAAGCCTAAACTTTTTGCCTATTCAACGCTGGCTGAAAAGCGAAAGCCGTTCCATTTTCCCGCAAAAAGGCCGCCTTTCAGAAAAGGGATCAAAATGCTAGAGGAAATTTGGATATATTTTCTTTTATGAAAACGGTTGAATTTTTTTTGGGAGTTTGCTATATTATAGACAATCCTTTTTGTTTCGTTTACGTAACCGGTTACGAGGCAAAAGGAGGGACACAACCATGATGATTGTCGATAAATTAAACGAAGGTTTTCGCTTTTTTATAGACTTAGGCGCACCAGCCATGATGTTTTTTATCATTACCATTTTATCTTTGTGTGTAGGCGTATCCATCTCGCGTTCCATTGAAGGCGGGATTCGGATGGCATTGGCGCTCACAGGTATGAGTGCCGTCATCTCATTATTGACAAGTGCGTTCGGCCCGGCCCTTCAAAACTTTGTGAAGGCAACCGGCGTATCGCTTGGCATTACCGACCTAGGATGGGCGCCGCTCGCGGTCATCACCTGGGGATCGATTTACACACTTTATTTTGCTTTTATTTGTCTCATCACAAACTTCATTCTTTTGATTACGAAGACAACCAGCACATTAAATGTCGACCTGTTTAACATTTGGAACATTTCCGTTCTTGGATTGCTCATTTTGCATTACTCCGGAAACAATATGATTGTCACAACTTTGTTTGTCGCATTTGTTTACGCGCTCATGCTGATCAATTCGGATGTCATGAAACCAACTATTAATGAGCTCCTTGATTATGACCAAACCAATATTACAACAACGGCACACCCGTCATTGTTAGTCGCTCCAGTTGCGATGGTGTTTAACAAGGTGATTGACAAATTTCTCCCGTTTATTGATAAGTTTGACTTTAATGCCGAAACCCTCAATAAAAAAATCGGTTTCTGGGGAAGCAAATTTGCGATTGGTGCATACCTCGGGATTTTCATCGGTTTATTGGGGCAGCAATCTCTCAAAGATACTTTTGCGCTTGCTTTTACCGCAGGGGTTTCGCTTGAATTGTTTGCTTTTGTCGGCGGATGGTTTGCCCCGGCGATTGACCCGCTATCAGACGGGATTACCCAAATCATGAGCAAGCGATTGCGCGGAAGAAAACTTTTAATCGCCATTGACTGGCCGATTCTTGCCCCAAGAGCAGAAGTTTGGGCGGTAGCCAACATTCTTGCGCCGATTCTGTTAGTGGAAGCCATGTTTTTACCAGGAAACCACGTCTTGCCGCTTGGAGGGATTTTGCTGACGGTGCTGACGCCGGCACTCTTGATTGTTACCCGTGGAAGAGTGATCCGGATGACCATTATCGGAACGGTGATGATCCCATTGTTCCTTTGGGGGGCAACACTCATTGCCAAATTCTTAACATCAGCATCGATTGCCATGCACAGTTTTCCGGCAGGGCTTTCAAAAGGCGCACTCTTCTCATCTGTTGACTCGGATCCAATTGAGAAAATGCTCGCCATCTTGTTTGGGAAAGCAGCTAATACGCTGGATTTGAAGCTTATTGCTTTTTCCATTCTGGCACTGGCCGGATACATCCTGCTGTTTGCCTGGTACCATAAACAAATGCGGAAAAGAAACGCAGCCATTGACGAGACGATCCAAGCACAATCCGCCCAAAACCAAAGTTCCAGTGTAAAAAAAGTGCTTAAAGCGGAATAATTGAGAAATACCGCCCTGAAAACGGAAAGAGGTTTTCAGGGCTTTTTTAGCTATGGGCGGCTCTTCATCAATTTCCCAAACGGCAGACAAATATTTGCACGCTGACAATTTACCGTCTTTGTTTCACGGCTTGGGCATCGTTCACTGGGGATTTCATCCATCTCCCGTCCGTGCGTTCTCTCCCATCAGCAAAGCGCTTCACCTCCCCTGCCGCCGGCTTGCGTTTCGAAGCGGCAGGGCTTATTTTCCTATATCCATAGCAGCACTCCCTTTTTTACAAGATTCACCAATATTCCCTTGTTTTTAAACTTCGGGTATGCGATCAGCCGGTTCAGATCTTTTACGGTTAATGCAGAAGGCGGGATGGCGAGTTCGTATTCGCCCCGCAACTGATATACGAGTGACAGCGCATATTCCGTTTGTTTAGGTGTCAGTGAATAATCTTCCGCACTGGCAGTCTGCCCGGCTTTTGTTTTGCCCATTTCAGCCAAAAGCGCTTTTAATTTGGCATCGACAAGTGCTTCTATTTTTTCCTGGCTGATTTGCTCCTTATCCCGCCTTTTAAGCCATTTTTCCAAAAACCCTCTAAGCAATGACTTTCTTCAAAAATTGTCCCTGATACTATTTTACCAAGCCGGCCAGGGATTTTTCTATATTTTTAGTGTAATATGTATTTTCATAGGAAAATTGTCGCAGCCGGTATAGTATAATGAGTAAACAAGATGGTTTGGAAGGAATTGGAATGGCCGTTACGATTCCTGAGTCAATCAGGTCTTCCGCAACAGCGGGAGAGCGCTGTTGTTCCGTGCGCTGAAACCATCCGGAAAGCACGGTTAGAAAGAAACGGTTTTGCGGAAGCAGGTCAGCCAATAAGCATTGCTGGGCGCAAAAGCAGGAAAAAAATCGATGTGCAAAAACGGCGGGACACTTTATGTTGCCCGCCGTTTTGGATGGCAATACGATGGAAATCCCCGCCAGATTTGGCGGTTGCCGCGCATTTCAGGCTCCGGCCCGTTTTCCAAAAGCGAAGTGCTAGTCCATGTTTAATATCCCGTTTTGTGGAATCTCAATTTGAAAATGGGTTCCTTCCGTTGAACTTTCAACGATCCGGATATTGCCGAGATGCTCTATAACGATCTTTTTTACATAAGGCAAGCCTAATCCCATTCCTTCAGATTTCAACGACAAAAAAGGGTTAAAAACACTTTCCCATTGTTCCTGCCCAATCCCTGTGCCGGTATCTTTAAAATGAATCATAATCATTTCCTGGTCCACTTCAATCTGGATCGCAATTCTCTTGTCTTTTCTATCTTCAGGAATCGCCTCTATGCTGTTTTTAATGAGATTGATAAAAACTTGTTTCAAGTTTGCTTTATTGACGTACGCATCAAGGGAATGATAACAATTCTTCAGTTCAACTTCAATATGATGTTCTGTTAAAATGACTTGGGAAAACGCAAGAGACTCCCTGATAATCGATTCCAGATTTTCTTTCTTAAAAGTGGTGGAAGATGACTTCAAATACGTCTTGTAGTTATCTACTAAGTCATCTAAATGCTCAGAGGATTTTTCTATCATATTCAAATAAACTTTATCTTTTTCATCCATACCGGCGCTTGCATTTAACATTTGGGAAAAGCCCTTAATGATTTGATTCGCATTTTTTACTTCATGAATCAAACTTCCGGCTAAGTTGCCGGTATAATCCAATTTCATCTGCCTTTCCATAAGTTCATAATAGTTCGCCTTTATATTGGCACCTAACTTTATGAACTCCATGACGATCAAGGTTGAGAAAATGATCACCCCGATGCTGCTGGAAATACCGCCGGTTTCAGGAGAGAAGTTTAAAAAACCGAATATGTATAAAAGCAGGGAATACAGGCTAAACCTTGCCAAGAATCTTTTCATATTTTGATTTACCATTCTTTTCGTCATCAAAAATATAAGGATTAAAAACAGTAAGAAGCTGCCCATATGTAAAATATACAGCCAGATCAGCGGCCCGTATTCAGGAAATAAAAAGATGGCATTTTCTCCATTTTTATGCGCCACATACAGGTCTTTTGTACCTAAACTTGTCCAGTTTATAAAATAAATAACCGTACTCCAGAAAATTAAAAAATATAAAACCTTTTGATTGAGTAAAACATTCGATAGTTTGTCCAGCCATTTCCGTCCTGCCAGAAGTGTCGGCTGGCCTTTTATAATAGAAAAAGCAATGTAATATACAACTGGTATGGAAAAAGTCGTCCCGCCTCGAAGAAATTTAAAAAGAACAAGGATCGTTTCCTTGCTTAATACTTTTCCGAGAAAAAGGACGCCGATATCGAATTGCCAGGCCGTGATCAAAAGCATATAGAATCCCAATACCAAAGACAGCTTTAACTCTTTATATAATGATTGCATGCTCACGGCCAGGACAATCGGAATGAATCCTATCGTAAAAATCAATACCCCAATAACGATAGTACCTCATCCCCTTTCTAACTCTTGATGTATTTCTTCATATAGGCACATGCGTTATTGCCGCCAAATCCATGGTTGGTGATGGCCACTTCATGAACCTCCCGATAGATGGTCTCTGTTATAATATTCATTTCTTCATACCCGCGTCTGGTTGTTCGGATTGTTGGCGGGATAAAGCCGTATTGCAAACTTAAAAGCGATGAAATGACTTGTAATATGCCAATGACGCCAAAAGGATTGCCATACATGCTTTTGATTGAAGTATAGGGAACTTCATGGTTAAACAACTGTTTGGAACAGCGCTGCTCGATTTGGTCGTTCAGTTCAATGCCAAGTGCCTGGCTGTTGATGTAATCCGGCATTCTTCCCATTGTGACTTCTTTTAATGCGTTTAACATTTGGTCCCCGGATTCGTCCAATGAAAAAATATTGATCCCATCATTATTGGAAACGACATCAACTATTTCGCCTTTTATATCTGCTTTTCGTTGAACGGCATCTTCTTCCCTTTCCAGCACGATTGCCCCTGCCGCTTCTGACATTGCAAACCCCTTGCTTCCTTTTTGAAACGGCACAGCGCCTTCTTCAAGCGTCTGGTTAAGCGGGATCGTTTTTGTTTTTGCAAACGCATAAGTCGTCGCATTACATATAGGGCTGTCCGTTCCGCCAACAATGGCCACATCCACTTTTCCACTTTTCAAGTAAAGGATTGCATCTTCTACTGCTTCCAAACTGGATGTGCAACCTGTTGTAATCGTTTTTTCGACGCCCCTAGCCCCGATATAATGGCCAATGGCAGCCGTGATACTATGGTAATTCGCATAGTGGGAGAAGATGAGTGATACTTTTCGATACAGTTCTTGATTGGCGTAGTGGATGGAATCCTGGTACAGTTTCTCTCCCGTAGCACCAAGGGATGATCCAAAAAACAAGCCTACTTTTTTATGCCGGACATCCAGCCCGGAAGACGCAATTGCTTCTTTTACTGCAGCAACCCCCATTTTTGTTACTTTCGGGAGGCGCTTTAGTTTATCATCTGCTTCTATTTGTTCCAGGTCTTCATCTTGGATAAGCCCAGCAATGGTTGATTCTCCTTTTGGCCCCATGCCCTCCACCACTTTTAATGTACAAACGCCGTTTTTCAAGTTAAACAAATACTGATCAATGCTCCTCGTATTTGGTGCAAATATCCCGTACCCAGTACATACTATTTTCATAACGGCCCCACCTATCGAGTATTTTACTTGTCTATTATAGCAAAAACACGGTCATTTTTATTTATTGTTTTGAAAAAATACAATGGTTTTGCAAATTGTGTTGCCCCTTACATGAAAATGATTTCTTTTAAAGCTGCCCATCCATGCACAGGCGGATGGATTACAACAATTTTTTAAAAAATAGTTGCAATCTCCTCCCGCCTGAGGTATACTAAAGAAGAATTATTTTTGTTCGGTGTAAAGAATGGCATAGTGAATGACTTTTCATCTTGATGACCACCTTGGACAAGGATAGTAACACATTGTGTGCAGTTGCACACCAGGAGGCAATATAAATGGAACAAGGTACAGTAAAATGGTTTAACGCAGATAAGGGCTTTGGCTTTATTGAACGAAATGGTGCAGACGATGTATTCGTTCACTTCTCTGCTATCCAAGGTGAGGGCTTCAAAACTTTAGACGAAGGTCAAAAAGTATCTTTTGATGTTGAACAAGGTGCTCGCGGACCGCAAGCTGCAAACGTTGAAAAAGCTTAATATAGAAAATGATAAAAAACAGGCTCTGATAAGGAGGGCCTGTTTTTTTATTTCTTCAAAATCAAAAACACGCTCACTTATGTAGCAGGAAGCTGAAACAAAAAGACGCCCATGCCATTTGGCACCTGTAACAGAATAAAAAACAGCCCCCACAAATTTTCAGCACAAGCATTGATGTTTGATTAACCGTAATCAGCTAGTAATGCCTTCATTGTCAGGATTCCCTCTTCCATTTCTTCAAAACTCGGATATGCGAAGGACAATCGAACCGTATGGTGATGATCATCATAAATAAATCCAGGATTTATCAATACGCCAGAGTTTAAACATTCCTTGAATAATTTTCTTGTATCTATATTACCTTTAAAAGCTACCCATATGAAAAATCCGCCTGAAGGTTTGGACCACGTTGCATAATCTGCCAAATGCCGGTTTAGCAATTGTAATAGAAAATCTCTTTTTTGTTTCAACCGGGTTCTGGTCCTTTCCATATGTTTATCGTATAATCCCGAAGAGAGCATTTCTAATACCAGCATTTGCGACACATAGCTGGAGCCGTAATCCAGTTGCATTCTTAAGTCACTGAGGCGTTTTATTACACTTTCAGGGCCTGCCAGCCAACCGATCCTTAGACCGGCTGCAATTGTTTTCGAAAAACTTCCAATATACAATACCTGTCCCTGTGGATCAAATGTTTTTAAAGGGGGCGGGGCGGGTTCATCGATCCATAAATCCCGGTAAATATCGTCCTCAATCACGTGCAGCTGAAAGTATTGGCTTTTTTTTCATCAGTAGTTGTCTCTTCTGCATTGACATCACGGTTTTGGAAAATCTACCAGTAGATGATTCAGTCCTGTATACTCCCCATCCACAGGTGTTCACACCGGAGGCTAAGACAGGATTCATTAGCGAAAATTTGATAATGGCAGTGGGAGCATTAGTGGGGGAGCCATATTCAATGCTACATGAAGGGCATAATATTGTGAATAATTTAATTCCCTCCATAAAAGAAAAGAAAGAATATACCGGCCTTGGATCAGAAGTTGAGTTGGATTTCCACATAGAGAACGCTGCTTTAAATTTTATGGGTAATATGAACTTTTCTCCATGTGGTTTGATCCTAATGGGTGTACGTCATGATCCGGAACGACCTCTCACCAGAGTTTCTGATGCTCGCGAAGCACTAGCTCTCTTGTCGCAAAACGATATTGATCAACTGTCATTGCCACTCTATCATATCAAGGTTCCATATCGTTGGCGTTCATCGATACCGGGTGAACTGCAAGAAACGGAGTTAGTACCACTTATTCAGGGTAACATCGGCCTTCCAGAGGTAGCCGTTGCTTTCTATCCTGACATGGTTAGGCCAATCAATGATACAGCAGCTAATGCTTTGAATAATTTTCATAATGCAATACGCAAAGTATCCTTTGGCATTAATGTATCTCCAGGCCGTCTGGTGTATATTGATAATCGTTTTACACTTCATTCACGTGATTCCTCTAAACCCAGTTTTGATGAATAGGGTGGCCTACTTCGATGGGTGCAACGTGTTATTGTGGCCCCAAACCTATGGAACCACCGCAATCTTAACCATGTAAAAGAACGCGTTTTTAAACCTGTTTTTTCATCAGCTGCGGTTTAATTTGAAAATTTCAGTCAAATGGTTAAAATAACATTTAAGAAAGGCTGCAAATTGCTTGTTAAAGAGTATTGCAGTCTTTTCCTTGTTGTTATACCGGGTATGATTTTTCAATAAGTTATTTATAGTATAGTAATAAGAAAGGAAGGGATTTATGATGCTACCACGCCCAATGGCTCAAAACCATACATATAAATGGGTGATTCTTTTTATTGCAACATTCTCACAAACTTGTGCTACGTTTGTCACTTATGGGATGGGACCATTGGCAACTTTTTATCAAAAACAGTATAGCTTATCTCAGTTCGAGACAGGGTTAATCGTATCAGCAGTGAACATTGGCCCCATTTTTTCCATGCTTATTTTCGGAAACCTGATGGATAAGTATGGAGAAAAGTGGATAGTCGGAACAGGCTCAATCCTTCTCGGAATGAATGTATTCATCGCTTCTACAACAGACAAATATGTATGGTTATTAATCATTTTAATGTTTGTAGGGATATGGTACGGAACGGCACAGCCAGGAGGAAGCAGCGCAATTATAAAGTGGTTTCCTAACCAGCACAGAGGTTTGGCAATGGGAATCCGCCAAACAGGCATCCCCATTGGCGGAGCACTAGCCTCAGCCATCTTACCTTACTTTTATTTTCGTTATGGGTTATCGGCAGCCATTTTGGCGCAAGCCACAGTGGCTATTTTGGGTGGATTCATTTTTCTCATTTTTTACAAAGACCGGCAAGAAAACAAGAATCCAAAAGCGCAATACGGCTTCATGGAAAAAATAAACAAAATAAAAAACAACGCTGAACTTTATCCTGTGTTTTTTATTGGTATTACGATGATTTCCTTACAATTGATTATCGTAGCCCATTTAATGAGCTATCTTACGAATACGTTACAATTCGGTCTGAACCTATCAGGGCTATTTTTAAGTTTAGCCTTAGTAGGAGGGATGGTTGGAAGAGTCATATTGGCCTGGATCAGTGATACCGTATTTAAAGGGAATCGAAGCAAGCCATTACAACTCACCATTTGGTTAACGGTAATATGTATAGCCTGTTTGGTATTTCTCCCAGCCTCTATTCCTTTATGGATCACCAGCTTATTATGTTTCCTGCTTGGATTTCTAGGAATGGGATGGTTCAGTTTATTTATTGTTTTAGTGTCAGAAAAATCAAACCCGCATTTTATCGGTTTAACCGTGAGCTTTGCATTAACTTTGAATCAGTTTTTCATTGTTATCTCGCCGGCTTTGTTCGGAATTCTAGTAGATTATTTTAAAAGCTATAGAATTCCCTTTTTATTACTGGCATTTTCCATCTTTATAGGGGGAATATGGTTATGGGTTACAGAACGTAATCGTGACTTGAAAAACCACGGCACACGCCCATTCGAAAACGAAAATAAGCCATAGCATCCCCAAAAAAGCACTTAAAGGAAAGAAAAAATAGACTTGCTTAGAACACGATAAACTTTCCGGAACCTTCATTTGAAATTTGTTAAATGATGCCTTTGAAACAGCGGGGTTCAAGCCCAGCCGGTTATAAAGGCGCGCTTTTTGTCTCATCCTCTTCGCCAAAAGCGTACCTTTACAGCACCGCCCAAGGGAATGGGCATGGCAAAATACATGTCCAGGCTGTCGGGGATTGCTTTTGAAGGCGACTTTACACACCACAGCATCGGAATCATCAGCCTGTTCCTCTTAGGCGACAAAGAAATCAGCACAGCCGCAAAAGCCGAAAAGATGGGCAAAAAGTACAGGCAGATTACCTGCACTTCAGGCAGCCGGAGCAAGGGCTGGAAAAATGCCGTATTCGTTAAAAGAAATGATGCACATGTTTTGAACCTGTTTTTCCTGCCGGGGATTGCGCAATTGGAAAAACAAGCAGAACAGGTATGAACTAAAACATCTTGATTAAAATTACACCGGAAAGCATGATGGCGAGGCCCAATATTTGGACGGGCACAATTCTTCTCTTTAACGATTTAAACAGACCGAATCGTTCCACTACAAGGCTTCCGGCAATCTGGCCGAACAGTGCCAGGATCACGGTTTGCCCTGTGCCAATATGATCGACAAGCAACACGTTAATCAAAATGTACAGCCCGCCGATGATGCCGCCAAGCCATACCCACCATGGAGCGGATTGCTTAACCGGCTCCTTGATATTCATAAAACTGCGGTCTTTTATGCCAACGATAAGGACGAGCACCACAGAACCGACAAAAAATGAAATGAAGGCAGCGTGAACTGGAGAATGGAGCACTGTGCCCAGCTTTCCGTTTATTGCTGCCTGGACAGCCATAATCATACCGGCCGTGATTCCCAACAGCCGCCAAATCCATATATTTTCTCCCTTTCGCTCTTCTATGGCAGAATGGCGCTTTGCAATGGCTTCCGGGACAACGACTGCAAACACTACCCCTGCAAGGACAAGAAATACGCCAATCGCCCTGTTTATGCCGAACGATTGTCTAATAGAGTGAAACCAGCCGAATTGGTCGATGAGCATCCCCATGAGAATCATGCCTAAAATTGGCATGACAGTCGTTTGTACACTTCCCAGTTTGGGAAAAAGGAGAATATTGGAAGTCAGCCCGATCACACCGCAAATACCACCAAACCAGATCCAAACAGGCTGGTTCAAGAAAAGACTGGTAGGTACCCCTAAAGGTGTCCGGCTTACAGCTGTTGCAGCGGCCAAAAAGACAGTTCCAACCAGAAATGAAATCATGGAAGCCAAAAAGGGAGATACAACAAACTTTCTTAATTGGGAATTGATAGCTGTTTGTACAGCCAAACCAAATCCAATTGCAATGCCTGAAAAAACTGCGAACATGACGCCCTCCTTTAGCATGCCATTTTCAAACGAATCGTTTTGCCCGGATCCGCGCCGAACACTTCCTAAGCACTAATCAATTCAGGTTCAATTGCATTGCTTCCAGGCGCATATTTAGGGCTTGCTGAACGAATCCGATTCTGAATTTGCACCCAATTTGTCTGCAAACTCCGTCGCAAAATATATGCGAAAATGCGTAAGTTTGTCTTCTCCATTACGTTGAATCGGCTTTCGCGTGCAAACTTTTTCTTGGGTTTGTTGTAAAACCCTTGCATTGACTTTTTGCCAAAGCTGTCAGCATCCTTGCTAATTCAGGAATTTCGCTTATTCAGCAAGCCCTATTTAAAAAAGTGTGTTGTGGCCCGGAAAAGCAGCAAATAAAGGAGATCTAAAAACCCGAAACGGAATAATCAGGGACAATTTACCAGTTCTATCTCAGATACACAAATATTTTGCTCAAAGGATGCAATTGTTCAAGCAATCAGCACTCCATTTGTATCCTTTTTGGATAACAATTCTAATTTTTGAAAAAGAGGGAATCTCTTCCCTCCTTTTTGGTTGTTTTTTCTGAACAAACCCCAATACTACCAGAGATTCGGGCACTTTTTCACTTTAGCTACTACTCTGCTTTCATCATTTCCATCGTTCCTGTGTCTGCCCCCATTTTGCAATATTATCCAAAAACTTTCCGGTTGGTTTTCCATTTTCTTGGCGGTGCTGTTTATCCGAATGAACATCTATATTAAAACTATTCCGGCCTGGAAAACATAAGCAAAAAGACGGATGGACAGGCTTCTTTGGGCTGGTAGACTAAAAATGAAAGGGATTACAAAAGGGAGGGGTGGCGTTTTTGAAAAGATCCGGATTGTTTGTCGTCTGTTTTGCGTTGTTGTTTTCACTTATGCCCGGCTTCCGTGTACAAGCGAAACAGGATGGGCATTGGAGAACAAGGGCAGAAGAACGCTGGGTGTCCCATGAATTGAGAAAAATGACGGTCGAGGAAAAAGTCGGGCAGCTGTTCATTGTTCATGCTTACGGAAAAACACCGGAGGACCCCGCTTACGCCGAAACGAATATCGAAAAAGGGCGTGGCGGTACAAACTTCAAAGAAATCATCGAAAAATACCATATTGGCGGCGTCATCTATTTTAACTGGTCGGACAATATCAGCACCCCTGTTGATGCCAAACAAGTGCAGCAGTTATCCAACGGCCTGCAAAAAATTGCGTTAAAACAAAAGCCCCGCATTCCGCTCTTTATCTCCACAGACCAGGAAGGCGGCGCGGTTGCCCGTGTACTCGAACCGGGAACTGTTTTCCCGGGGAATATGGCACTCGGCGCAACCAGGTCTGCAGCCAACGCAAAAAAAGCTGCAGAGATCATGGCAGTGGAACTGAAAAGTCTCGGCATCAATATGGACTTTGCCCCGGATCTCGATGTCAATGTAAATCCGGCCAACCCGGTGATCGGCGTCCGTTCCTATTCAGAAAATCCGAACCTTGTCGCATCACTTGGCACTGCCCAAATCGCAGGATTTCAAAGCCAAAATGTGGCCGCTACCGGCAAACACTTTCCGGGCCACGGGGATACGAATGTCGATTCCCATTACGGCCTGCCTATCATCCATCACGACTTGAAAACATTAAATGACGTAGATTTAAAACCGTTTAAGGCCGCGATCGCATCCGGCGTGGATGCAATCATGACCGCACACATTGTTGTACCGGCACTCGATGATTCCGGCCTGCCGGCGACGCTTTCGAAAAAGATCATGACCGGCCTCCTCCGTGAAAAACTGGGTTACGACGGGCTGATTGTGACCGATAGCCTCGATATGTCCGGTGCAAACGTCTTTGCCCCCGACAAAGTGCCGGTAGCAGCATTCAATGCAGGCGCAGACATTTTACTCAACCCGCCCGATGTGGAAGTTGCCTGGAATGCTGTGCGAAATGCAGTGAAAACCGGTGAAATCAGCCGAAAACGCTTGGATGAATCTGTCGCGAGAATTTTACGGGTGAAATATGAACGCGGCATTGTCCGGAACCCATTTACATCTGAAAAAGCGTTAAGAAATTTTGGTACCCCCGAACATTTGAAAGCCGCCCAAAAAATGGCGGACGAAAGCATTACACTGGTTAAAAACGAAAATAAAATATTGCCGCTCAATAAAACGAAAAAAATATTCGTAACCGGCCCATCTGTTGCAAACAGCAGCCGCCTTGCCGACCTTCTGAAAGAAAAAGGGTTTATAATCGGCAATACGAGCACAACGGCCTCGCCAACACAGGAGGAAACCGCTGTGGCAGTAGAAAAAGCACAAAATGCCGACGTGATTGTCGCCGCCGCTTACAATGCAAATACCAACACCGCGCAACAGGCATTTTTAAAAGCGCTGAAAAAAACAGGCAAACCGGTCGTAATGGTTTCAATGGGCAATCCTTATGACATTATGAGTGCACCTGATGTGGACGCAAATCTTCTGACTTACGGAAACCGCAGCGTTTCTGTGCAATCTGCTGCAAAAGCGCTCACAGGCGAAATCAACCCTGGCGGCAAATTGCCCGTCACCATTCCGGGGTACGAACCGTTCGGCCACGGTCTTCATTACTAAAGGGGGGAACTTGGTTGAAGAACAAAGGGATAAAATTCGTTTTATGGGTTGGATGCATTCTTTTGCTGGCAGTCGGGTCCATCCCGTCTCTTGCCTTTGCATCCGGATATCATGGCCACCCATTTTCTTGGGATGCGCCCGGCAAAAGTTCAGCAGTACTGCATAAAGGAACACCCGCATCTGCCGGAATGGCCCAAGACCCGCTCACAGACATTGACAAAGCGGTAAATGACGCGATTGCGCAAAAAGTCATGCCGGGCGCCGTTGTGCTTGTCGCAAGGAAAGGCACGATTGTAAAAGAACAGGCATACGGCTATGCATACCGTTATACAGACGACCAGTTTACAGAAGCATCCGTCCCGGTCCTTGCAAAAACAAACACCATTTACGACATTGCTTCGATCAGCAAATTGTTTACATCCATTGCAGCCATGCAGCTGTTTGAAAAGCGGAAATTTGCGCTTGATGACCCTGTCGCAAAGTATATTCCTGCATTCGCGGAAAACGGAAAGGAGAACGTGACCATCCGCCAGCTGATGACACACACTTCCGGGTTTGAGGCGGGAATCCCGGTTTATAAAATGGGAACTTCCCGCAAAGACCGACTCGAAATTGTTCTGAAACACGGACTGCAAAATCCCCCGGGAACGACGTATACGTACAGCGATTTAAACATGATTACACTTGGCGTTTTGGTTGAAGTTTTGAGCGGGCAGCGGCTGGATGCTTATGTAAAAACGCATATTACCGGCCCCCTCGGCATGTGCGATACGATGTATAATCCGCCCGCTTCGTTAAAAACGCGCATTGCCGCAACGGAATTTCAGCCGTGGACTGAAAGAGGAATGATCCGGGGGCAGGTGCATGACGAAAACGCGTGGGCGCTGGATGGCGTTGCCGGGCATGCGGGCGTGTTTTCCACCGCACATGACCTTGCTATACTTGCACAAACGATTTTACAAAATGGCAAATATGCGGGCACCCGGATCTTAAAACCGAAAACGGTCCGGCTGATGGAACAGAATATGAACAGCGCTTTTCCCGGCGATGATCACGGGCTCGGCTTTGAATTAAACCAGGGATGGTACATGGATGCGCTCTCCGATACAAATACAATGGGCCATACCGGCTACACCGGCACATCAATGGTGATCAGCCCGAAAAACCAAACAACGGTCATTTTATTGACCAACCGCGTCCATCCGACCCGGAACACTGTCTCGACAAACGGAATCAGGCGATCTGTTGCCCGGCTTGCTGCGGACGCCATCCCGGTTGCCGTTCCGGATAAACACGGCGCATGGTTTGCCGGTTACGGCGATAATAGAAAAGCTGTGCTGGAGGCAGATGTTGACTTGAAAAGGCCGGCGTTTCTCCATTTCCGGACCTGGTACCGAATGGAACAAAACGCAGACTTTGGGAAAGTGGAGGTTTCAACGGACGGGAAAAACTGGACGAAAGCCGGCAATGCTTTAACCGGATCAAGCGGCAACTGGCGGCAGATGTCCATCCCACTCCCTGCCGGCACGAAACATATCCGCTTTGTGTATGAAACCGACGGATCAGTGAACGGCCGCGGCTGGTATGTGCTCCATCCGTCCGTCGTATCTCACGGTAAAACTGTGAAAGTATCTTTTACAAGCCGCGACTGGACTTTGCGGAACCGTTAAAAGTCCTACGGTGTGATGTCAAGGGTTAAAAACAAGTGAATTGGAAATTTTGTTGGCTCTATGTCGTAAAAATGGCAATACTGAACTAAGCCTCCAGATAATTGGAATAATCTGGAAGTTTTCAAGTTCAGGCTATCGATGATGGTTACCTGGTTACCTCATCGCGTCACCTTCTTTTTCGGCGCATAAATTTGATCGTTGCGGAGCAGCGCATCGATCAGGCGCACCAGTTTTCTTGCCGTTAAGACGAGGGCGCGTTTGTGTGAGTGCTTATGCACCTCACGATATTTCTTTTGGTAAAAGGCGCGGTACTCAGGTTCGTGTCGCCGGACCAGATTGGCAGCCTCAACCAGGTAATACCGGAGATAACGATTGCCTGTACGCGCAAGCATTTTGTCATCAGCCTCAAAATCACCCGATTGGTGGCGGGGCCAGAACAATCCAGCAAATTTTGCGATCGCGGCTTGGTCGTCAAAGCGCTCAATGTCGCCGATTTCAGCGAGAATCCCAGCACAGCTCACCGGGCCTATTCCCGGAATGGTCTGGAGGGTATTCGGGATTCCATCAAGAACGCGGGCAATCGCCTTATCCAAATCCTTGATTTGGCGTTTAAGATGCCGGATGATCTCAATAGAACTGCCCAGGACCAAGTCAATCGAATCCTCCACACATTTAGAAAGCCGGTAAGAGGACCGGGCAGCTTTTTGGATGGATGCGGCCAAATCCTTGGGATCGCTAAAGCGGCCATGGCCTTTGGTCTGGAGATACATCGCTAAGTCCTCCAGAGGCATTTGGGCAATTTCATCGAGGCTATAGGCCTCAAGCAAAAATTCCGTTATGGCATGGCCGAAGACCGGTGTATCCACTTCAAGGTTAAAGGCACTGAATTTGAAAAACAGATGATTCAAAAATACCTGTTGTTCCCGGGTTAAACTTTGAATCAGGTGATAGCGCATCCGTGTTAACCGTTGAAGGGCAAGGTATTGTTCTGACTGAATCACGGATTTCGGCAATCTCCCGAAACGCAAGCGGTCCGCAATTACCCAGGCATCTTTGGGATCGGTCTTGTCCATCTCGGCATAAGCCTTTTTGAAATTTCTCACCAGCTTCGGATTCAGGGTAAACACCTTTGTACGACGCTGTTTCAGCTCGGGATCTTCATGGAAAAACATTGCCGGGTGCCAACTATACACAGATGTGGCCTCCATGGCGATCTGGATGGTGTCATCCGCCTCCGCATGTTGGAGGATGGCGTCTCTTAACTCAGAGGCACCGGGAAGATTGTTTGTCACCGTTTGGGTGGCCAACGTTTCCCCCATTCCATCCATCAGGCAGGCATCGAGGTTTTTGGAGCTCACGTCAATACCGACAAATAAGGGCATATGATTTCCTCCTCTCTGTATTGGGATCGATGGAATCGGACGCTTCGGGATATCCCCAGATGGCTTGCCGATCTGTCAGCCTCGCGTATGAGAACTCATCCGGGCCGTGGGCTGCCTGGAACTGCTCATTTCCAGCACGGAGATCCGGAGGAACGGCCTACGGGTTAGACGTTCAAGCAAGAACCTGGGGATGCAGACTTTTCGAGTAGTCAGGCTACAAGGAGGGGAAGCATTGACCCAAACGATCCTAAGACCATTATCCGGGAACATCGCGAAGCGTCCAAGTCCGAACTTGTATTCCGGGCGAGCCCGGAATACAAAATCTTATATTCACTTGTCAATGAGCAGCAGAATGAACTGGAAATTGACATCCACTTTGGATTTAAACTTATTATACGAGGAGGAACCGGAATGAAAAGGCTCGCTGCCGTATTGGCACTTATGATCGCTTTCAGCTGCCTGGCCGTGGTGCATGCGGCCCGGAGCAACCAGCCACGCGAAAAACAAAAACACCCTTCTTTTCAGCTCGGTGTCGATGTTTTTTTAAAAGAGAAGGTCCATTTGCTGAAAGGGAAACGGGTCGGGCTGATCACAAATCCGACCGGTGTCGACCAGTCGTTAAACAGTATCGTGGACAGATTTGCCAGAAATCCGGATATTCATCTAACCGCTCTTTTCGGCCCGGAACACGGGGTGCGCGGCAGTGCGGACGCCGGTGCCTATGTACCGTTTTATACCGATTCGAAAACAGGGCTTCCGGTTTACAGTTTGTACGGTGAAACGAAAAAGCCGACACCTGAAATGCTGAAGGATGTCGATGTGCTTGTCTTTGATATTCAGGATGTTGGCGCAAGATTTTACACTTATATTTACACAATGGCTTATGCGATGGAAGCAGCGAAGGAAAAAGGCATTCCGTTCATCGTGCTCGACCGCCCGAACCCGATTGGCGGCACGAAAGTCGAGGGGCCGGTGCTTAATCCAGCCTACTCCTCTTTTGTCGGAATGTATTCGATCGCGCTCCGCCACGGGATGACAGCGGGAGAGCTTACTAAATATTTTAACAAAGAATGCGGAATCGGAGCGGATCTTACAGTTGTGCCGATGAAAGGCTGGCACAGGGATATGTACGCGGATGACACCCCGCTCCAGTGGGTGATGCCATCCCCGAACATGCCGACGTTGGACACGGCGATCGTCTATCCTGGTGCGGCACTCATTGAAGGGACAAATATTTCGGAAGGCAGGGGGACGACCCGCCCGTTTGAGTTAATCGGGGCACCGTTCATTGACGGGGACTTGCTGGCGGAGAAATTGAATGCCCTCGGTTTGCCGGGCGTCCGCTTCCGAAGCGCATCTTTCACACCAACAACCTCAAAATGGGCCGGCAAGCTCGCAAACGGGATCCAAATTCATGTCACGGACCGTAATGTTTACCAGTCTGTTGAAACCGGCATTGCAATCGTCAAAACAATCCATGACCTGTATCCCGGCCAATTTACTTTCCGGGCAGAAGACAAAAACGGCATTTCCTATTTTGATCAGCTGATTGGAAACGGCTGGGTCAGGCAGGATATCAACCGTGGCGCCTCCCTTAAAACCATTGCCCGAAAATGGCAAAGGGACTTGGGGACCTGGAAGAAAAAACGGGAAAAATATTTGATGTATAAAATCGAGTAGGAGGCTAATCATTATTTGATTAGCCGACCTCTCACACCACCGTGCGTACGGTTCCGTACACGGCGGTTCTAAAGTTTACGACCGTACAGACAGATAGTAATCCAGAAAACTTATATACCTTGCTCTTCGGAAGAGTTCGTTTGTAAGGGTTCTAGCTAAGAAATGGCTGCCGGAGATTCTCCAGTAGCCTTTTCTTGTGTTAGCCCATTCCCACGCCTTTCTTTTATTGATCCCTAATTTCTTGAGCCAATAAAATCTTGTGCGTACTCTCTTCCATCTTTTCCAAGTTACCATTCGCATTCTTCTTCGTGTCCATTGGTCCAGTCTGGTTACCAGACTTTTCATATCCGCTAGCTTGTAGTAATTTACCCATCCTCGGACAGTGTCGTTTAGCCTTTTCTTTCTTTCCTCTACGCTTAATCCGTTGCTTCTTCCTGTGATTCTGCGAATTTTCTCCTTTAATTTTTGAACACCCTTCGGGTGTACCCGGAATTTGCATTTTCCTTCATAAAGGTAAGATCCATAACTCAGGAACTTGATGTTTCTAATATGTGTGATCATCGTCTTCTCTCGGTTCACTTTGAGTCGCAATTTCTTCTCAATGAATGGGAGAATGTTATGGTATGTTCTTTCGCAGCTTCTTCGGCTTTTACAGAATATGATCACATCATCAGCGTAACGGACAAATCGGTGATTTCTTGCTTCCATTTCTTTATCCAATTCGTTTAACATTACATTGGCAAGAAGCGGACTTAGTGGTCCTCCTTGTGGAACACCGAAATCATTTGTTGTCCTTATTCCTTTGATCATAACACCTGCATTTAGGAATTTATGGATTAAGGAGATTACACGTCCGTCGTGAATTGTTTCACTCAATATCTGGATAAGCTTACTATGGTTTACCGTGTCGAAGTACTGTTCTAAGTCCAGGTCTACTACATACTGGTATCCTTCATTTACATTCTTTTGGCACTTGAGAAGTGCCTGATGTGTACTTCTATGTGGTCGGAAACCATAGCTATTGTCTGAGAACTTTCTTTCATATATAGGGACTAGGACCTGCGAAATGGCTTGTTGGATGACTCGGTCTACTACCGTTGGTATTCCAAGTTTCCTTGTTTTCCCGTTGTCTTTTGGAATTTCTACCCTTCTAACGGGTTGGGGCTTGTATGTCCCATTTCGAATGGAGAGGACGAGTTCCCTCTGATGTTCAGTTAGGTATGCCAAAAGTTCACCTGTTTTCATTCCATCGACACCGCCCGCACCTTTGTTTTTCTTTACCTTTTTATAGGCACGGTGCAGGTTATTACTTGAAAGGATTCGTTCGAGCATCCATTCGTTCTGTCTGTTGGTGTTAGTGGTGTTGTTTTCAGTTATCCTCTTGAAACTATGCCCTCTGCCATATCCTTCCTGTTCCGCAGTATCTTTTTGACAGCAGGTTTCTTCCTGTTTTCTGCATTTGTTCGTTTCTTCGGTAACTTTCATTGACTTCCACTTCCTTTAGTTCAGCCCTTCCTTCGATGCTCCAGGCATCTCCGTACTATGGCTTCTGCTGACTTCTCACGGCAAATCTTGTTTCAACCAGGTTTCATACTCTGTTTCCACCTGTCCGTGAGACCTCCCGTGGTAAGGTGATTTGCTTTCATTCCATGTACCCGCACCATTTACGTTTCCACATCCGGATAGCTTTTGGGCTTTGACTTGTTCAGCAGCCTTACCCTGTGAGAGTACGCCTAATGATGTTCGTGTTCCTCGGGTCAGAATTTTGCCTCCAGCTTCCTTCAGATTCCATCTCACGATGGACACCCTTGCTCTTGGCTAATGGTTGGTCGCTACCTACCCCCATAGCGGACTTACACCGCCTAGCGAATCGCCATGCACGGCGCACTGAAACAACGCCCCCAAGCCTGCTCGAAGGTTTGGAGGCGTTTTTAACCCACGTTTGATGCCCCCAGCAAATAGGGGAAACTCCATTTTTGCTATAAAACGGCACCCTCTTCCTATCTCCACCCGTAATTTTTCAAATTGAAAAATTGGAGAGGACAGGTGCTATTTCATTCCAAGTCTGGATTAGGATATAATATGAATGGAGGGAATGTATCATGGGAGGTGTTCAGCATGTCTGAATCTGCACAGAAAGTGGATCAGCTTTTTGACAAGATCGAGCAAGAGAATAAAGCGGAACTGCTTCAATTTGTTGAGGGCCTAAATCCGGAAGAACTAGAATCCTTGTCTAAATCAATTAGATGGTATCGAAATGTATTAAAAGAAATAGAACGTCTACGCATTGAGGAATCCAGCCATTTAAACGAGCAGAATAACATATCCCCTGATGAAATGCACGAAATTAACAAAAAGTATGGAAAACGTTCGAAAACCGACCCATCAAAATTTATTGAATATAAAGGAATTGAGCAACTAAAGGATCTTGTGGTTAAAAGATAAGGCAGAGAAAGGTTGGAAATTCAAAGATGAAAAATGAAGACTTTCCAATCCGGCGTATATTGTTTCATCCGGAAATCATTTCAATTGATTTAGTGAAAATTGCACAGGAAATGACAGAAGACCAGTTTGATGAATTCTTAACACAATATGATAAAGCTATCCAAATCGCAATGAAGAATCCATATCTGCCCAACACTAGATTAATGTATCAGCTTCAGGATTGGAGCCGGATAGATTTTTTCTCCATGAAAAAACCCCCAAGAAAATTCACCCGTGATGATCGATTTATATATCGATACGATGCTGATTTCTATGATGTTTTTAAACTTGCAGTTGGCTTAAGAAATGCTAAAGGGAAGCAAGGAGACAGCATATATTATACCGCAAGAATAAGGTTAGAAGAGTCGCCAGATCATTGGGAGGAAGAAAACGATGGATAAATCAAAGCGCCAAATACTTCAGTAGACGATTTGGCGCTAACAGCCATTCCCCCTACCCCTCTCCCACATTTTTAAATTGGTTATAAAACATATGATAATACCGGCCGCGGTGTGCCATTAGTTCGTCATGGCTGCCTTGCTCGATGATTTGCCCGTGGTCGATGACCATGATATGATCGGCATCGCGGATTGTATTCAGGCGGTGGGCGATGATGAAACTCGTGCGTCCCTCCATCATCGAAAGGAGCGCATCCTGGATAAAACGTTCTGTCCGTGTATCGATGCTGCTTGTTGCCTCATCCAATATCAGCAATGCTGGCTTTGCCAGAAAAACCCTTGCGATGGCCAAAAGCTGGCGCTGCCCCTGGCTCAAGTTGCCCCCGTTTTCCGACAAAATGGTTTCATATTTATCGGGCATCCGGTTGATAAAAATATCGGCATGGGCAAGCCGGGCCGCTTCTTCAACTTCTTCATCCGTCGCTTTAGGATTTCCGTATTTGATATTTTCCTTAATGGTACCTGCAAATAAATACGTATCCTGAAGGACAAAGCCAAAACTTCTTCTCAGGCTGTCTCGTGTATACTTCCGGATATCCGTGCCATCAATTGAAATCCGGCCTTCCGTGACATCGTAAAACCGGGTCAAAAGGTTTACAATCGTCGTTTTTCCGGCTCCGGTAGGCCCGACCAGCGCTGTACGTGTGCCCGGCTTTGCCTCAAAGCTGATATTTTTTATAATCGGAACGTCCTCGCGATACCCGAAGCTGACATTTTCAAACACAACATGGCCTTTTGGATCCTGGAGCACGATCGCCTCTCTTGCATCTTCCGCCTCTTCTTTTTCATCCAGTATGTCAAAAACCCGCTCAGCTCCGGCAACCCCTGACTGCAGGACGTTAAAAATATTCGCCAAATTATTGAGCGGCCGCACAAACTGCCGGGAATATGTCAGAAAACTTGCGATTACGCCCACGGTAATCATGCCTTTTAAAGCCAGCACCCCGCCGACAACCGCAACCATTGCAAACCCAAAGTTGTTAATCACGTTCATAAGTGGCATGAGAAACCCGGACCAAATTTGCGCCCTCAGCCCGACCTTAAGCAAGGACTGGTTCACCTCTTCAAACTTCTTAATTGCCTTTTCTTCATGGTTAAAAGCTTTGACCACCTCAATCCCCGAAATCGTTTCTTCAATATGCCCGTTTAACCGGCCGAGTTCCGCCTGGTTATTTTTAAACAGCACTGAAGTTCGCTTAGCAATTGTCCGCGTCAGCAAAAACACGAGTGGAACCGTACACAGGCTTGCAACCGTTAAAACCGGACTTAAAATGATCATCATCATGAGTGTACCGAGAAGGGCAATGACCCCCGACATGAGCTGCGTTGTCGATTGGGAAATGGTATTGCTCACGTTGTCTATGTCATTCGACAGCCGGCTCATCAGTTCACCGTGGGTTCTCGCGTCAAAAAAAGAAACCGGGAGTTTTTGCAGCTTTTGAAACAGATGGCTGCGCAAACGCTGTACAATCCGTTGCGAAACACCGGCCACAAGCCAACCTTGTAAAAAGGTTAAGACAGCATCTGCAATATAAGCCGCTGTAAGCACAAAAATCATGATTTCAAGCAGGTTAAAACGGACCTTTCTGCCCGGTGGCATGGCATCAACGGCCCTGCCGATAAAATAGGGAATGCACAATGTAAGGACAGAGTCGGCCACAATCAATGCAAGAATGACGGACAGCCCGTTTCTTTCCCTGCCAAAATAAGCCCAAAGCCTTTTTAACGTCCCTTTAAACTGCTTTGGTTTCTCGGCCGGGCCTCTGAACCGTGCCGCGCCTCCCCCACCCGGACGGCCCATCCGCAAAAAAGACCCCGGTGCCTGATTTCCCTTATATCCGTTCGTTTGTCCGGCCATCCTGCAACACTTCCTTACCCATTTGCGATTGATAAATTTCCTGATAAACGTGAGAGGCTCTGAGAAGCTCCTCATGCGTGCCCAGGCCGGCAACTTCTCCTTTCTCCAACACGATTATTTTATCCGTGTCCATCACAGAAGTAATGCGCTGGGCAATCAAAAGGCAAGTCATCCCCTTTGCATATCTTTTTAACGCTGCCTTGATCCGCATTTCAGTTGCAACATCCACCGCACTTGTACTATCGTCAAGAATAAGGATTTCCGGATGTCTCACCAATGCACGGGCAATCGAAATGCGCTGCTTCTGCCCACCGGAAAAATTGACGCCGCTCTGGCCAATCATCGTATCATAGCCTTCAGGCGCGGCCGCAATGAAGTCATGTGCCTCTGCCAGTCTCGCAGCCCGTTCGATCTCATCCATTCCTGCCCGGTCATTTCCCCATTGAATATTTTCACGGACGCTGCCGGTAAAAAGAATGTTTTTCTGTGGAACGAGCGCAATTTTTTCACGCAGATCGTGCGGGTGAAAATCCCCGACATCCATCCCATCCACTTTAAGGGACCCGCCTGTTACATCGTAAAAGCGCGGAATGAGATTCACTAGGGTGCTTTTTCCCGATCCGGTTGAGCCAATAATGCCGACAGTTTCACCCGGATAAATGGTAAACGTGATATTTTTCAAAACTGCATCTTCTCCCCGTCCGGTATAGGAAAAAGTGACATTTTCAAAATCAATTCTCCCTCTTTCAGCCATTACTTCATGCTTCAATCTGTTCGGGAAGGTTTTTTCTTCAACGGCAAATACTTCACCGATCCGAAAAGTGGAGGCCCTTGCCCGGACAAACATGTTAAACACCATGGAAATCATCATCAACGAGGTTGAAATTTGCGTCATATAATTGATAAAAGCAATAATATGGCCGACTTTCATGGTACCATTGTTCACCCCGAAGCCGCCCATCCATAAAATCGCGACAATGCCGAAATTGACTGTAAGCAAGATCGCCGGGCTGAAGATGGACATGATCCGGATCGAAGAAGTCGAGCGTTCTTGCAGACGGCGGTTTGCCACGCTGAATTTCTCCACTTCAAATTGAAACTGGTTAAAAGCCTTCACGACACGGACACCGGATAAATATTCCCTCATGATGCCGTTCACGCGGTCGAGCGCTTTTTGCACTTTCATAAACAGCGGAAAACCCAATCGCATGTTCACTATAATGAAAATGATGACAATTGGCACAACAACTGCCAGCACCACAGAAAGCTGCGGGTCAAGCCGGACTGCCATGATCAAAGCGCCGATTGCAAGTAGTGGCGCTTTGACAAACATGCGCATTAAACCATTGATAAAGCTCTGTACCTGGGTAACATCATTGGTCAGCCTTGTGATGAGTGAGGCCCGGTCAAATCGATTGATGCTTTGGAAAGAAAGTGCTTGGATTTTCCGGAACAAATCCGACCGCAATTCCGCCCCAAAGTTTTGTGACACAATGCTTGCGAGCGTGCTCCTTAGTGAGGCGGCAACCGCGCCGCACGCTGTGATGAATAACATCACGCCGCCCATCTTTAACACATAAGGCATATTCCTGGATGCCACGCCGACATCAATAATTTTTGACAGGATCGCCGGCTGCATCAAATCGCAGAGCGCTTCACACATTAAAAAGAAAACAGCCGTACTAAAAAGTTTCCAGTACTTTTTGGCATACTTGCTTAAAAAATGCATCGGACCATTCCACCTTTTAACGTTGCGGAAATCATTTCTGCTTACGCTTTTTTATCCGTCTGGGGATCACCTTTTGACACTTTTAAATTCTCAGCCAGCCGCTGCAGAAATCCAATAAACAGTTCCTGCTCCTCTTCTGAAAATTTGCTTAATCCATTGCTCAGCTGCTGGAGATAAGCGGTTTTTGCTTCGTTGATGATTGCTTCTCCTTTTTCTGTCAAGGACACCATTTTCACGCGGCCATCACGGGCTGACGTCACGCGCCGAGTATATCCCCATTTTTCAAGCCGGTCGATCATTTGCGAGACCGTGCTCATGCTGACATTGAAATGTTCGGCAAGGCTTCCCATCGTACACTGCCCGGACCTGCCAACATGCCGCAACAATATCCACTGTAAACGTGTAATCTTCTTATCTTCATTTGCCAGCCGCCCTTCCCGCAGATGCCGGTTAATATACCGCCAATGCGTAAGGAACTGGTCCATTTTGCTATCTTCCATAATGGAACGCCTCCTGAAAGCTATTACTTTATTTAGTTTACTAAAGTAATTGGGAGATTGTAAAGCCTGCATCAAGAAAAAGATAAGCATTCCAGTTGTTTCCCAATTCCAGGAATTACCGGGTAGGCAGCCCTTTTTCGTGTGAACATAATTAAAATTACTTTGATACAACCGTCAAAGTTGTCTCTTTTGCTGCTTTGATCACTTTCTCGGCATCTATTTTAAGATATTCCGGCCTGATCCCCTGCTTAAAAAAAAAGAACCAAGATTCGGTTCCTCTATAATATCTAATATAAAATGAGCTTGGGTTTTCGCTGCCGAATGGATCGTTATGAAGAACGCAACTTGTTTACCTCATCGGAACACCACTTCAACTTACCATTATCAGTCACATGTTCAATCTTTCAGGAATATTTGTATTGAAAAATTCAGTGTAGTCCTGTAATTGGTAATCTGCAATATCCGTTTGATTTTGAAAGATACACGTTGAAATTCCCAGTTCTTTGGCGGGTAATAAATCCAATTCTCTATCCCCAATCGCTAGGTCGATTCTATATTTTTCGTGCAGATGTTTGTAAGCTGATGGGTTAGGTTTACGAGGGAACCCATCGTCAATCGTAACCATATCTACAAAGTATTTATCCCATCCATAATATTTTAGGATGCCGACAACACCTTCCCTAGACTTGTGTGTGACAATAACATTTTTATTTGCGAAATTTAAAATTCCTTCTACACCATTAAATGGTTTCATATCTTCTGGAGATATATTTTTCTTTAACTTTTTTATCTCCTCTTCTTGTTCACTTGAAATGTCATAAAAATGAATTGCGTGTGAGTAGGAAATTTTCAGTTTCCCATAGATTTCCCGTTTATCTACTGTTTCTCCCAATACTTGAGAGAAAATGTTGGTATATACAGGATAAGTATCAAATAATGTTCCATCGAAGTCCCATAAAATGTTCAATTAAATCACCCTTTTATGTATATTTTAACATAAATGCTTCAACTCATTTTATCAAGGTTTCAAAACC
Source organism: Weizmannia sp. WK01 (assembly GCF_025905465.1). Taxonomy (NCBI): domain Bacteria; kingdom Bacillati; phylum Bacillota; class Bacilli; order Caryophanales; family Bacillaceae; genus Heyndrickxia; species Weizmannia sp. WK01. The sequence continues at coordinate 3,185,241 of NZ_CP109616.1, forward strand.
AAATAAAATGACTGAAGGATATCCATTACAGCATAGATGCCGACACTATATTGAATTTCTTTTTTGAACCTGAATTATTCACAGAAATTCAGAAACTTATTATAACTTATGGATTACCAAGCCTTTTCGGCTTTATTGTAATTCATTAAAAAAATGAAAAAAGAATCTATTTCTGTTAAAGTTAAAGTAACCAAAACAAAAACCAAACAGAAAGGACTCTTTATATGGTTACTTTAACGCAAAAAACACTTGATTTCAATCATAAAATTAAATTGTCAAATGATGGAGGTTCTCTTTCCTCCGATACAGGTGAGTTTCTTTTTAGAGAATTCGATGAAAAAATTGGTTTTTCAAAGACTTTAGTTAAGTACTTGAGACTTAACGATTCAAGGAAATATTATCTTCATTCAAATGAAAACTTGTTACGTCAAAAAGTCTATCAAATCATTGCCGGGTATGCGGAAGATGATGCGGCTGATCAGTTGACTCATGATCCTGTGTTTAAGGAAATCATTGAAACTCCAACACTTGCTTCCCAGCCCAGTTTGTCTCGCTTTTATACACGATTTGATAAAGATTCAATTGAACAATTAAATCTGGCTAACCAAGAAATGCTTGATAAGATTCATTGTTTTCGACAATCGAAAGAGTTATTTATCGACTTGGATTCGACTCATTCGGATACATATGGGGACCAAGAATCTTCGTCATATAATACTCATTATGGCACGATGGGTTTTCATCCATTAGTCGCCTTTGATGGTGCGACTGGTGACTTTTTGAAAGCACAACTCCGTCCCGGAAATGTTTATACATCAAATGGTGTGGTGGAATTTATTCGGCCTCTCATTAAACATTATAACGAAATGTTTCCGGAAACTCCCCTGTTTCTTCGTGGAGATAGCGGGTTTGCTGTTCCGGGATTATACGATCTGTGTGAAGAAGAATCTGTTTTGTATATTATTCGGTTGAAATCGAATTCACAACTACAAAGTTTAGCGAAGGAATACCATCCTTCTTCCGCACCTTTAGATGTTTCCAAGACGGAAACCTATTATGAAGAAACGATTTACCAAGCAAAATCATGGTCAAAACCAAGAAGGGTGATTATTCAATCGGTACGTCCTGCAGGTGAGCTGTTCTTTACCCATTCCTTTTTTGTTACTAACTTTGAATTAGCTTTCCCTCAAGATATCGTCCGAGCTTATCAAAAAAGAGGGACGATGGAAAACTATATCAAAGAAGCAAAAAATGGCTTTTACTTTGATCATATGAATAGCCACGCTTTTCTAGTGAACGAAGTAAAAATGATGTTAACACTTCTTGCATATAATTTGACCAATTGGTTACGAACTCTTTGTTTTCCGGAAGGTCAAAAAACTATGCAAATTGATACGATACGTACTCGGTTAATTAAAGCGGCAAGTAAAGTCGTGAAATCAGGCAGATCCCTTTACTTCAAACTATCATCGAGTTTTGTGTATCAAAATTTCTTTTGGGATGTACTGAATCGAATTCAAAAGCTACAATTGGAATGACCAATAGAATACTTCTCATAACTGAAAAAAATAAATTTTTCAGTCAAGGGGCAAGTATGCCCAAAATACCAGAGTTGTTCTATTGAAAATTCAGTTATTTTATGAATTGGCTACGGTTCTTAATTAAATACCGTTATTTTCAACTAATTTAACAAAATTTATCAAATGGGATTTGTAGCTATGAATATTTCAGGTTGAATGTTCTCTTTTGGTTATGTAGTCGTTCAGTAATGCAATACTAATCTTCAATCTGAATTTGTACCTGAAACCAATGTTAAAAGCGTGGCTAGTACTAGCCACGCTTTTAGACTTTTTTATTGACGAATTGTATTGCTATTTCTGTTTTTTGCCGTGTTAATTGATGTTTTACATCTCAACACGGAGCGGCTTAGCATACCGCCGACTTTTTCATCTTAATAGAATCTCCTGATGCTGTTGAAATGAGATTTCCAATAAGGGTTGCTTAAACTTTTTATTGAGACGCTCTTGTCTGAATCAGAGATAAACTGGTTGTTTCCGAGATAGATGCCGACATCCGAGATTCCGCTTTTATAGGTATCTTGGAAGAAGATAAGATCTCCCGGCTGCGGGCTGCTTACTTGGTAAGAGCTGCCATAGTACCCTGCTGCAGACTGGCGGGCAATGGATTTGCCGGCCTGGTTGTATACATAGAATACGAAGCCGCTGCAGTCAAATCCGGATGGCGTGGTTCCGCCAAAACGGTACGGTGCGCCGATGTATTTTTGTGCAATTTGTGCCACTGCGGAGCCGCTGTAAGAGCCCGAATTTGGACTTGATGATACCGTGTTTTTGGAAACGGCTCTTGAGCTGCTTGTGCTTGCAGAGCTGGATGAGCTGCTTCCGGCGTTAGACGAACTGCTTTGAGCACTGGACGACTGACTGGATTGTGAGCTGCTGGTTGAGCCGCTTGCTTGTGAACTGCTTTGAGCATTGGACGATTGACTGGATTGCGTGCTGTTGGTTGTGCTGCCCGAATTGTTGGACGAACTGCTTTGCGTGCTGGACGAGCCGCTTGTCTGTGAACTTGCGCTTCCTGCGTTAGAAGAGCTGCTTGTGGCGCCAGACGATTGATTGGATTGCGTGCTGCTTCCATTCGAGCTGCTTGCCGCACTGGATGGGCCGTCCACTTTTAAAGCACTGCCGGCAACAATCCAATCAGAGCTTAAATGGTTCCATTCTTTCAATTGAGAAACGGTCACGCCGAATTTTTGCGCAACGCCGGAAAGCGTGTCGCCTTTCACAATTTGATAGGTGCCGTTTGGCGCAGTGCTTTTTTGCGTTGCAGCACTTTTGGCGGTGTTGTTTGCAGTACTGCTGTTGGCAGTGCTGTTATTGGCAGTGCTATTGGAATTACTATTTGCAGTACTGTTTGAAGTACTATTCGCAGTACTATTGGCAGTGCTGCTGACCGTAGCGGAAGAACTGTTAATTTTCAGGGTATCTCCGGCATAAATTAAATCAGAGCTTAAGTTGTTCCACTCTTTCAGTTGAGATACTTTGACACCGTATTTTTTGGCAATGCCGGAAAGCGTGTCTCCTGATACAATTTTATATTTTTTTGGTGTTTGAGACGGCACCTTAAATTTCTGATTCGGATAAATAATATCGCCTGTCAGATGGTTATCATTTTTAATTTGGGAAACCGTTGTGTGATATTGTTGGGATATTTTCCACAACGAATCTCCTTTTTTGACCGTGTATGTAGCTGCTTCCGTTGATGCAGAACCTACAATTAAAGACGCTAATGTCATGCCGGCTGTAACAGACAATACTTTTTTTCGAGTCAAGATTGAAACCTCCTGGATGTTTAAAAAAATTTTCATTGGCTATATATTAAGGGTCATGGTTTGTTTCACTCACAAACCCTATTTTAAAAAAATATATTGCCACTTTCAATCATTCTATGAAAACGTAATTCAACTGTAATCTCATAGAAAATTTACCATTTTAGGAATATAGTTGTGATAAAACCAATTTATATAGGAAAAAGGTCACAATTGTATTCAATCCACAAAAAATCCTCCCGCTTTGGCAGCGCGGAGGCATTCCGTTGTGTAGGTGAATGTTCCCTGCATTCTTGAAAAAATGCGGCTGGTGGAAGGGACCAGCAGATTGCTGCCACACTGCCTGTCGCCGGAACCGGCGGGCGGCACCCCCATTACAATTGATAATCTTCCAGGTTGAAGTGCGTATGGCCGGATTGATAAATATGATAAGCGAGAATCGCCGTTTCAAGCGCAAGCCTGCGGGCCGGCTCCATAAATTGATAGCCGAGCAGTTCTTCTATTTTTTCAAGGCGGTGGTAAAGCGTCTGCCTGACGATAAACAGTTCATTTGCCGTTTCTTTTTTCCTCCCCCTGTTTTTCAGGTAAACTTCAAGTGTTGTTAATAAAGAGGCATTCATTTTTGCGTCATATTCCAGTACGGGTCCAAGCTGGTCATAGATAAACGTTTCCACATATTCATTTTTCTCGCCTAATAGCAAGATCTGGTAAATGCCGATTTTGTCATAAAAAAATTTCTTGAAGCAGGTTGATCTGTTGCAGAAAGATGACTTTTTTCGCATCATCATACGCCTGGCAAACGTCCGCTGTATTCTTATAAGCTTTGCTGATTCCCGTCATCGTGTGCTTGCCGTTGTAACGGTCCTTTATGCTGAGTTGCACCAATGACTGGTGGATATCAGAAAAAGTTGCAAGATCATGATTATGCTCGTCCTTTTTAAAAAAGCAAATCGCTGCAATTTCGTCCTTGGCAGCTGAAATAAGGGAAAGCATGCCTTTCTTTTTTATCCTGTTTTTCATCATGGCGGAAAGCTGCAGCAATGTTTCTTCCCAATCTTTGGTGCCGGATTGTGGCTTCGTAACTTTGAGTAAAATGACCCGGAAATGCAAATTGGCAGAATAACCGGGCAAAACGGCTTTGATTTCGGCCTGTTCACAGTCTTTGCCCGCAAGCAGTTTCCTAGCTACCTCTTCTTCCGCAACGCGCTTGTTTTCTTCCATTGTTTTCGTTCTTAACATGATTTGTGAAATGGCAAGGACGGCGTGCTCCATGATAAAAGAAGTGTACGCGTCCATTACATCTGTTTTTAATTTCAGGCATAAATATCCCCAGATTTGTCCCAATCCTTTTACCGGCATGATCACAAAGTGGATCGCAAACGAAAATGTTGCGGTTTAACCAGTCATACTTTTCATTCGAGACTTCGAAGACGGGGGTCGTTCTGAAATATTCCGGCACCGGCTCCACTCCTTCTCTTGAAGCCGGCCTTTCCTGCAAGCCTCCGGGTTTTTCAATATACAACCCTTTATTGATGACATAGATCAGCACATCATCATCCGTTTTTAATGTGTACCGGGCACAAATATCAATGACACCGTTTTCTCTTGTCAATGACCAGTCCGCCCCGCCCGGTATGACCGTTCCTTTTATGCCGGGGCCTTCGAACACGCCTCCTGTGATCGGCGTAATATTGCGGATTCCGCCGGGGACAGGTCCGATCGTCAAATTTTCATCAATCGACACATACGCTTGAAATGCAAATTCTAATCCAATGGTCATTCCCATTATTCCTTTCTGTTTAGGATTCATTTACTCGGGACGCACTCTTTTTAGTGGGGGGCGTTTCCCAGAAAACCTCGTTCTATGAAATTGGCATACAAAATGACGCGTCCTATCAACCTTGTTCCTTTTCTAAACAGGCCTTTTTCATGACTTATGTTGTTCAATGTCGCCCTAAGAATCATTCGACTTTCTGTGTACATTTCTTTGTTCGTAGGATTTCCGGAACGTGGCCGCGGATGCAGCGCCTGTTCTCATCGATTTGCATCACGGAACGGTGATCCGGATCATAGGCCGGCCAGGCAGGAATCGCGGGATGAGCGGGGTTCCCGTTACGGGCAAAAGAAACCCACGTATCCTGCATCCGGTCAGCCAGTGTTACCGGCGGCTCTTTTCCTGTCAGCCACTCCCCACTTTTTAAGTTATGAAAGACAAACGGCAAATCAATAGCATGGCACGCACCAAGCCCTTTTATCCGGGAAGGCCAGGTAAAAAAGTACATCCATGTACTGGCAAAACGGGACTGGGCTTCCGCAAATTTTATAGCCGGGATGTGAAACAATATGTCGTTGGCAAGCTGATATGGACCCGCAGAACCGGCTTGTATGCGGTGCTGTGCGGCCGCTGCAACAATGCCGGACATACTCTCGATGATGGAAAGCTGCTGGTTCAGATAATCTTCCAAAATATCATCCAAATCCGGGTAATACAGGCGCCAATAGGCCATCTCATCTTTTGTTGTGCCAATCATACAGTCGATCCCTGCAGCACATCCGTTTTCAATCTCCTGATAAGGATTGAGCGGAATTAATTTCCCGTCAGCAGTCGGTGCAAACATAATCTCGCTTTTATACTGATAAAGATCCATCAGCCGGTCGCAATACACTCTGAGTTGGTCCGCGCCTAATGCCAGCAAATCCTCAACCGAACGCGCACCCGTGAGTTTTACAAAATCCCTTCCAATTTGTTTTGCCGTCTCCTCATTTTTCACAAGATTGACCGTCCCGCTTTGTGCAATCACTCTTTGGAACAGCCCTTTCGCTTTTGGAATCGTCATGAGTAGCGAAACACTTGCGCCGCCGCATGATTCGCCAAAAATCGTAATATTGCCTGGATCCCCGCCAAACAGATGAATATGTGCTTTAATCCATTCCAATGCTTTGATTTGGTCCAATATGCCTAAATTTTTGCTGTCTGCGTATGCCTTTCCGCCAAGCTCCTCCAAATCAAGAAATCCAAAAATATTTACCCGGTAGTTGATCGAAACCAATACGATATCGTTTCGTTTTACAAAACTTTTTCCGTCATATAGCGGATCATTCGAACCTCCGCCAATAAATCCGCCCCCGTGAATAAACACCATGACCGGCTTTTTCGCGTCTTCCAGTTCTCTCGTCCATATATTTAATGTCAGACAGTCTTCAGACTGGTTCCCAAATGAAGAGGGTTCATTTTCATCGACCGGTTGTATGCAAGGCGAGCCATATGAAAAAGCTTCGATTCTTTTTGGTTCGGGGTCCAGGTCTTCCGGTGCTTTCCATCGCCGTTTTCCTACAGGCGGTTTGGCGTAGGGGATCCCTTTAAACGAAATGACGCCGGATTCTTCTTGTCCGATATAGGTCATATTTGAACTGCTTATCGTTTTCGCTATCAACTTTATCCCTTCTTTCAGCTGCCTATAGAAAATCACGATAAAAAAACAAGAATCAATGAAAGAGCGGGTCGATTGGCACTTGGATATTTGCCCGAGATTCAATGATTTCTGCAGCATCTAAAATCGTGTCTTCCCGGAACCGCCTTCCAACAATTTGAACCCCGGCCGGCAACCCGCCGCTTACAGATGTCGGGACTGAAATGGCCGGAAAGCCGAGTAAAGCAATGGACATCATCGGCCACTGCGCCGCCATGAGCCGCGCGTTGCTGTCGACACTTTCAATATCTTCATTTTGTTTGAACGCCTGCTCTGCCGAAACAGGAAGGAGCAGGATCGGATATTGTTCCATAAATTTCTGTAATGCAATAATCAGCGTCCCTCTCCGCGCATATCCTGTTCGGTATTTTTCAAGTGTGACTTCTCCCCACCATTGTCTCGAAACCTCGTAATTATATTGCAGATTTAACCTTGCCCCTTCATCCCCAAATTGTTTAATAGCCGGCCAGAGATCGGTCAAGTCTTCTAGCACGAGCAGGTACCAGAGTTTATAAGCTTCGGCAAACAAAGGCAAATCTACTTCTTCTACCACATAGCCGGCGTCATTTAAATACGCAGCCGCCTCGTTCAAAGCCTGATTGACAGCCGGATCCGGTTTTACCACGCCTGGATCGCGGAGCAGCCCGACACGGATCTGTTTTTTGAGCGGTTCGCCGGTTAACGGAACATTTGCGTGGACCGGATCGCTCGGATCGTATGCCGACATCACAGAAAGCGCCAATCGTAAATCGGCAACATTCCGTGCCAGCGGTCCTTCTGTTACTTTCATTTGGAGAGATAAGGGCGGATCTCCATTTGGAAGGTTGACACCTGTTGCAACCCGACCGATCGTAGGCCGGATACCTGTAATGCCGCATGCATATGCCGGATACCGGATCGAGCCGCCGATATCGTTCCCCTGTGCAATCGGCGCCATCCCGCATGCCACCGCCGATGCTGCCCCGCCGCTTGAACCGCCGGGTGTCCGGGTGGGATCCCACGGATTTAATGTGCTGCCATGCAAGTCATTATTGGAAACCCACCTCAGGCTGAATGAAGGGACATTGCTCCTTCCAACGAAAACAGTACCTGCTTTGCGTAAGTGGGCGACCGGGGGGCTGTCGTCTGTCGCCACGTTATGTTGAAAGGCAACGACACCGTCTGTCGTGACATGGCCTGCCTGATCAGTATTGATTTTGGTCGCAACCGGCACCCCATGAAGCGGGCCGAGCTCTTCCCCTTTTAATACGGACCGGTCCGAAGCATCCGCCGCCCGAAGCGCACCTTCAGCCAGCACTTCTACTAACGCATTGACTTTTGGGTTGACTTCTTCAATTCTTTTAAGACAGCTCATGACCGCTTCACGCGAGGAAATCTGTTTTGTCCGGATGGCATACGCCAGTTCAGCAGCCGACCAGCGCCATAGTTCATCTGTATTTTTTTGGCTTAATTCAAAACCGGATGATAGTGCTTTCGGATTAATCAATTTTTTCCACTCCAATCTGGGTATTTGTCAATGAATTGTAATCAAGACTGTCTTTTTCAGTCTGCAAAGCTCTTTGCATCCCGCTGTTTGTGAAGAGCGTGAGTAAAAAGCACAACAGGCTTGGCACGCCGAGCGCAATCAAACCGGCTTTCATAAAACCGAGCGGCAGCAGGAAAGAAAACAGGGGCCCGCCGAAAATCTGGCCAATGCCAAAAATGAAGAAAATATATCCGGTTACCGTGCCGGTGACATGTTCTTTGACAGAATCTTGCCCTATTGCGGAGGCAATGCCCGGGAAATAACTACCTGCGCCAAACACAAACATCAATATACTGAGCGCCAGCACATGGCTCCCTACACTGAAAATGCCTGCGCCGCCGATGAAAAGAAGCAGCCCGGTAAGCCTGAATACATGTTTTCTTCCAATCCTGTCAGCCAGCATCCCAAGCGGCATTGAACAAATTAAACCGGAAATGCCATAGATGGAGGAAATCACAGCTGCTTGTCCCGGTGGAAGATGTAACACCTTGAGTAAATATTGTGAAATGAAGCCGATAAACGCAAACTGGGCCACACCGTAAAACAGGGTTGACAGCGAAATGAGGTTGACATTTCGGTTTAATACGCCTTTAAATTCAACCTTTTGCTTTTCCAGTCTTTTATACGTTTTTGGGATAAACAAATAACAACCGAGTACCGATAAAGCAGATAATATCCCAACAATGGCAAAGGGAATAGTGATGTTTGGCAGGAACGGGGAAACGACATACGGAGCAATAAATATGCCCGCCCCGTAGGAAATGGCAAAAGCTGCCGTTGCTTTCCCGCGCTTCTCCGGGAAAATGTCCCCTAAAAAGGCGACGATTGCCGGTTGAAACATGCCAACCCCAATTCCATCCAAAATTCTTGCAATCATCAGCATCGTCAAATTATGCGAAAAACCACTTAAAAATGTAAACACAGAGAAGATGGAAACGGATATTAAAATGGTATTTTTCACGGAAAATTTATCGAACAGAAATCCGCCGGCAAGGCTGAACAATGTCAGACCAATGGCACTTCCGGTAATCAAGAGTCCGAGTGAAGCGACAGACGCATGGGCATTTTCAACAATATAGGGTGACGCAAAACCAAACAAATTCCCGTCAAATCCTTCCAAGAATGCCGGCAGGACTGCAATGAACACAATTAAGAAAAAATAGGCATTACCTTTTTCTGCAATGGAACGAACCGTCACATCATCTCTGAGTCCAAATGGTTTTTTCATTGTAACCCTTCAATGTTTTATGGTAAATTGTGGGACAATCCCATTCATTTGCTACGGCCATCATCTTCCAGCAGCGTATTGTAAGCGTTTTATTTTTGTGGTAATTTGATCCCTCCCTTTACATCATCCGGATGGAAACATACTTTTCTTCCAAGTATTCGAGGATGCCGGACTTCCCTCCTTCCCGGCCAATGCCGCTTTCCTTATATCCCCCAAAAGGACCCTGAACGGTTACAGGAGCGGCATCATTGATTCCAACAATGCCGTATTCCAGTTCGTTCATCATGCGAAGCCCTCTGCCCAGGTCGTTTGTATAGCAGTAAGCAGCAAGGCCGTATCGCGTACGATTCGCTTTTTCAATCACTTCCTGCTCATCCTGAAAAGTGTGGAAGGAAAGTTATCAACCATTCCGATTGTCCATTTTAATGAATTTTCTAATTTGTATAAATTCATATTAGCTTGTTTTGATCCGTAATGCATTAGCCAAAATATCAAATCATTCAGCAGAATCCTTTACGTTTTGTAAAATTGTTACTATTTCGAACGAACTTCCCAAGGAAAACACCACAAGGAAGCTTATTTGCAAAAAATCCCCGCAACGAAACAAGCCCCCGGTTCGTGAGCGGAATCTTTCCCACGAACCAGGGGACTTTTCATTGTTATATGAGACTCTAAGATTTGCCCGGCTTACGGGACTCCAATCCAGTATATAGCTGCAAACGCACCGGGCTGTTTGCTGCCGGTCCGGACGTTCGTGCATCCCGGCAGCTGGCCCGCTTTCGGAAAACTAATCAGGCCCTATTTCTTGCCTTAATCATGAACCCGATTAATATCAGAAAGATGGCGGTATCCAGCGCAATGAAATTGATCCATTCGTGCAATTGAAATCCCCAAACTTTTTCCAGTAAGCTCACAGGGTATTTCATCATCGGATCTTTAAAGATGCCGGTGATTGCAACATGTGTAATCAAACCGCCGGCAACAATCTGCACCCATGAAATTTTGTCCAGTATTTCAGAAAAAAACTCGAAGAAAGCGAGTACGGTCGTTAAGCTTAAGGCCATGCCAGCCATCGTGGACAGCAAATTGGTGGAGATGCCGGACGTGATCAAAACGCTGTCCATACAGACAAGCATATCAGCCGCAAGCACAATCAATAGCATTTTGGCGGCCGGGATGCTTGGAACGGGCCTTGCCTCGGAATCAGGCTGGATGGAGCTCACAAAACAGAAAGCGATGTAGAGGAGAATCATGCCCGCGAGCACTCGAAATCCCGGGATCCCTGTTAAATACTGAATCATCGCAACATAAATCGTACGGCTGACCGTTAGACATACAACGATATTAAAAAACAGCTGTTTTGGCTCGTAGCCATACTTTCGAACCACCGTTGTAATAATAAGAAGATTATCCAGATCACTAATCAGGTTGAGCAAAAAAATTTTTAAAATCACAAAAACACGTCACCCCTGCCTTTGCCAATCCATTTCAGGAACGGAAAAAACAGCATAGCACACCGGTCCCTTTATTAATATATTTGGACAAAAGCAAAAAAAGACGTAGCGATCATGCAGAATCACTGAGCAGATATGATCCAGTACCTTTAAATAAGTTATAATTTGAGCAGAGGCGTGGTGCTATTTGGATAGACCTTACACAGTATTTCCTTACTCATTTATCTTCTCTTAATCTTTTTATAAATTCTTCTAGAGCATCGCTTTCGTTATTATACATTTTCTCGCCGGCTTTTGAAGTTCTCTCATTATAAGTAAAAACCGTCCATTTCCCCGCCTCATTTTTAATCACAACTTGACCTTCATTCGGGGATGCATCACAAAAAAAGGCATTAATTTCCAGTCATTCATTTTCATTTTCGTCATCAGCTTTATCTTAACCGCTGATTTTTGTTTCGGGTTTGAAGCTGATTTTTTCTTTCACTTAATAAAACTTTATTTTTTAATGCTTTAATTCACTAAAATACCGGTTAGTCTCTCGATATAAAGTTTTTATAATTTTTCCGGGTTTACTGGACGCCTTTCTTCTATTATCTTTACCCTACTTTTAGAAATCCAGCCGATCCAGGAATCCCTTTCTACTCTTTTCAGTTGCAGTTTTTCACCAATGAACAAAGAGCCCGTACCTACCTGAAACTGGTCGTCTTTTTCTTGAAGGATTTGAACTTTTTCTCCTTCTATGACTCCATATGTGGTAATACTTTCGCAGTTAACAAGTTCTTTAGGGTTAACTTTTTTCTTGTATATGCCGCCATGTCCCGTCAGATCGTAAAACGTAGAATCAACCTTACTTTTATCTTCTGTGTAAATCATAACGCGGCCATCCATATCGCTTGTTACCTTATATTCGATCCCATTATATTTTGCGTATAATCCAGACTTTATCATTTTAATCACCTTTTAGTTTTAATACATTTATTTCCTGCATAGATTCCAGCTAATTCATCATTTCCGTTAATGACTTTTTAGACAGGATGTAAAACCATTTCCTGTCCTTGCCTCCATGCTTTTACCATATGTGATCTCATTTGTGAAGAAATAAATGATCAGGATCTCTCATCCTAAATTTAATATACCCTCTTCAATACCGGCGTACGATTCATATGAGCAGCCTGAAGCCAATTTTTCCAGGCATTTGTTTTCCATAGACCCATGGCAAAAAATATCGTATAATTTGTCGTATGAGGGAGGTGAAAAAGTGGATAAAGGAATTGACCAGAATGTGATTTTGCAGGCCATCCATGAACTATCGGACCAAATCAAATCCGTGGAAAAAAATCTGTCCGAACGGATGAGTGCGCTGAAAAGCAGAATGAGTGCGCTGGAAAGCAGAATGGAGGCGCTGGAAACGAGAACGGCGGCTTTAGAAGAAGGCCAAAAAGAAATTAAAGAACAGGTCAGAAAAATTGACAAAAAACTGGATGTCCTCAATCGTGATTTGCTTGACACAAGGGCAGATGTTGAATTCTTGAAAAAGTAAATTTCCCGTTTTTCTGCTCACATGAATAGCCGCAAGTCCCTCTTCTTACAAAAAGATTCTCAAAAAATGGTCCTCTTGGTTTGGTCCGGATCCCCGTTTCGAGATCCTTCACATCGCCAAAGAGGACTTTTTATATGCGTTGCCGGGATCACAATAGACATGCAAGATCAACACTTTATATAGTTTTCACAAATTGAATTTACAAATCCTTTTTAATCGCCCGCTCCCATCCCTGGATCCAAGAGTTCTTTTTCCATCCTTATTTTAAGGAAAAAAAAGAACCGGCACATTACCCGAAAAAAAGTTGTTGCCAAAAATTTTCCTTGCCGTTTCTTTCTCATTGTTTTTTAATGAAATTAGATCAAAAAGAAAGCTGGGAAAAATGTGGGTGTTGTGTTGACAAAAGCCGCTTCGTTTATTTTGATCATTGTGCTCGGCTACATTTTGAAGCGGGTCGGATTTTTTAAGCCGAATGATTTTCAGCTGGTTTCCCGCATGGTTTTGAATATTACATTGCCATGCGCCGTGATTACAAATTTTGAAAAGCTCTCTTTAGAAACTTCGCTGCTGATGCTTGTCGCAATCGGCGTCATTTGCAATCTGGTAATGATTGCAACCGGCTATATCGTTTCCTGGCGCCGTACCCATACGGAAAAAGCCTTTAACATGATCAATTATTCCGGTTATAATATTGGCTGTTTTACACTCCCCTATGTACAAAATTTCCTGGGGCCCGTTGGCGTAGTGGCAACCTGCCTGTTCGATGCCGGCAATTCGGTTTTATGCACGGGCGGCACCTATTCGATCGCTTCCGCCGTTGCCAACAATGAAAGAACAAATGCGGCATCTTACCTGAAAAAAATGTTTTCATCTATACCGATGGATACCTATCTGATCATGCTCGTGCTGTCGCTTTTGCATATTACATTGCCGGCAGGTGTGACTGCATTTACCGGAATCGTCGGGCAGGCAAACGGCTTTCTGGCCATGCTGATGATCGGGATCGGTTTCGAACTCCGGCTCGAAAAAAGCCAAGTTGCAAGCATCTTAAAAGCCGTCATCATCCGTTACGGAATGGCCATCCTGTTTGCAGTATTCTTTTATTTCTTGCTACCGCTGCCGCTTGAGGTCCGGCTCGTGCTCGTGATTATCGCGTTTGCGCCGATTTCCGCCGTCTGCACGGCATTTACCCAGAAATGCGGCGGCAATGTCGCCATGTCCAGCACGTTGAACTCTTTGTCCATTTTGATCAGCATTGTACTGATGACCAGTCTGATGGCCGTACTGAAGATCGCCTGAATCAATCGAGTAGGAGGCTAATCATTATTTGATTAGCCGACCTCTCACACCACCGTGCGTACGGTTCCGTACACGGCGGTTCTAAAGTTTAAAACCGTACAGACAAATAATAATCCAGAAAACTTATATACCTTGCTCTTCGAATCACCATCACAGCGCACTAAACAACCAGCCCGGAAAAAGATTTTCCGGGCTGGCCATACTCTAATGATGATTAGCTGCTGTTTCCTGAAAAACAGCTTAGTCTAACAACACAATTCCTTCATCCTCTGCCGCCAGAATCATGTCCTCAATTAATGATCTTATGGTTTCTACAAATACTTTCTGGTCTGTCGCTGGCGTCAACGGTATCAGGCTAATGCTTTTCTCGCTTAACGGCTCAGCTTCACCCGCTCCTCCTTTTTCTGGGTAAAACACCAGCACTTGATGCACCGGGCGTATTCTTTGCCAGCGTTTTTTTCGATAAATATACGGTGACCTCACATTATCCGCATAACTGATCAATTGTTTCATTGTATCACTAAGTGCTGTTTTCTTTCGATACTTTAAGTCCATTAAAATCGCACCGATAAAAATGCCCCCAATAAATACATCTACTCTGATATCGGGGTTATTATTGGTACTCGTCGTATAGACCGGAAAATCAGCAGGATCTGTTTTTTCCATATCACTTGGAATTTTCCCGTCGTATACAATTTGCAGCCGGAGATCCCCTCTTAATAATGAAACAGTGGTACCTTTAGGGATTGTCGGAATTACAAACAAATTGCCAGAATTCCATCCGTCAGGTTCGAAAATCCAACCGGATCTTTTTTCAAAGTCATATGTGCTTCCGCAGAAATGGGAGAGAACTTGCAGGTAGCCCCATATCTCATATAATTGGTCTGTTCTTTTCCATTGATACCGCCAAGCCGGATGCAGGGAAAAATTCACTTCTTCAGAGTCCAAGATCCGGCTAACCTGCCATATTTTCCTGTATCGAATATCTTCAAGCATTTTATTAGGTGTCGACAGAGGATGCTGATTTGCAATTTCATGATACCAATGGCACGTCTTCAATACATTTAGGGCGCCCTTCATTTGTGCAGCTCTATCACGGTACTGTCCCAGCTCTTTTAAAAACAATTTTCTTTTTTCATAAGGCGTATAGGATGAAAATGCACTGTTCGTGTTGTTTTCCAGCTGCCCGATGCAGGTGTCGAGTGCAGCGATAAAATGGTCCAACAGTTTGACCCATTTTTCGATGATCATTTTGAGCATCCTGTTTTCAGGCAGGTCATAATTGATTCTTTTTTTCAATGACAATAGTTCATCCGCTGATTCCGGATGCTTTAAACGATAACGGATGGAAACTTCGTCGATTTGGGACGGCCGCTCAATTGGCTGAAGCCGATATTCCTTTTTTAAAGTATACCGCACCCGCTTTGCAAGATCAGATACAATGGCGGATACATCTGAAAAGTAACTGTTCAGCGTATTAAATTGCCGGAACAAATTCGGATCAATCGGCATGTTTTCAAACTTCATGTTTACATGCTGTTTCCGGACGACATCGAGCGCCAAGCCTCTTAACTGGTCTTCTACTTCTTTCCTCATTGTACTCAACTGGTCTTCTGTCAGCCTATTTGAAATGACTTTTACGAGCGAATAGTATTTTTTTCCTCTGGTATGTATGGTTACACAGTATATACCCGGAATGTAAGGATAATATTCTTCATTTGAGTGATACTTAAATAGTGTCACTTGCTGGCCGGCTGCGAGGTAAGGCTTTCCTTCCCCGTCTACCGGCAATCCTGCATTTAGCAGGATATCAAAGCCATCCATATAACACTTCGCACCATCGTCCGTGCTAGTAAAAGATAACTCCAGAGGGATATATTCCCGTAAAATTAAATAGCCGTGTTTGCCTTCATCCCACTCATAGAGGTTCTCTACAAAGGGAGTGAGCACTTTCTCTTCCCGTGTTCCATCCTGGTATATATGTGTAAATACAACCGAGAAGCCTGTATTAGATTGTGTATCCATTTAATTTCAACTCTTTCGCTTTTTGTTTCACAATTTCACGGCTCTTTTCGAAGTCAGAGACTTGTTGATGTTGATCAAACAGATTTAATAGTATACTGCCGTTTACTTCCCCTGTTTCCTTATCATAAACTCCCGCAAGCTCACGAAGCTGATCCTCGGAACCCCTGAGTTTCGTGAGAATCCGCTGCACCATTTGAAGATCAAATGCCTGCTCTCTCGTAAGCACATCCTGGACAGGCAAATTGGCCAAATACGCATCTATTTGCTTTACAATCCGCGGGCCGACTCCGATTTGTTTATTTGCGTCGTGTAACGCCTGGTGAACGTTCCAAAGGAATTTCAGTTCTTCATCCATAAGGGCTACATTTCGTCTATCCGCTTTAAATGATGTATACGTCTCAAAATCTACTTCTTCTGTACCAAGCGCAAGGATTTTTTTCCTTTCCGGCAGCTTTTTCATATGTTCGAAAGGCATAATTTCGAGCGACAGCACATTCGCCCGGTCCAGTACCTTATCTGAAAAGTGATACGTCGATTCATCCACATTCACCGTGCCGACAAATAATACATTTTCACGTATCGCAATCGTTGGCGGATACTGAGCGGAATTATAGAGTCGGCTTTCCAAATCGTCATTATACAACCGCAGCACTCTTTTTCCATGATCCATTTCCAGAATAGAAAGAAACTGTGAAAAATAATGTTCAACACGAGCCAGGTTCATTTCATCAAAACAAATAATAAACAATTTATCCTTTTCATCTTCTGCTTTTCTTAAGGCATTGATCAATCCTGAATCCCCCGGACGGTACACCATATGGAGGGTATCCGCATAACCAATTAGATCTGAATCTGACGTCCATGAAGGGCTCACCGGTATGAGCGTATATTGAATCCCTTTTAATCCCAGCGCATGGCTGTAAAGTTCCACCAATTTCGTTTTGCCGGTGCCACTCATTCCCGAAAGAATGACAAGGGAGGAGGACTTCATGCACGTATGAAAATTGATCAAGTCTTTTTTCTCATATACAAACCCAAAATCCCTCGTCGTGGTAAACAGGTTGTCCAAGAATTCATTTTCTTTGGCATTATAAGGTGTTAAATCCGGATCCGGTGTTTGAATCCCTTCTACCTGTAGAGTTGCTGCTGCTTCAGCTTGCATTTGCACATTAGGTATCTTTTTGGGATCCTCCTGCACTTTGTTGGTCTGTTCAATTGCCGGATTTGCTTCCTCTTTTTCTAACTTTTCCAGGTTTAACGGGACAGCCTGCTCCACAAGGGTGGTCAGTTTTTTGTAAAGTTCAAGCGGAACAAAGACAATGTTTGGAATCTCATCACTAAAATAGCATTCTTCAATCCATTCAGGTGTCAGCCCAACTTCTTTTAATTCGCCGTGGATTTCAAAGTTAAAACCGCCATGCGCGTGCTGGTGGTGGTCAATTTCACCAAAAACCGAAAAATGGTCATCTTCTTCGCCTTCTTCTCGCCACATCACCAATGAAGGCGTGTCATCTGGCTCATGAGACAAATTTTCCACTTTTCCAACGAATTTTTTGTTGTATAATCTGAATAAAAACTCGTCTTTATCTATGTGATGCGCTTCCTTGTTGAAAACCGGAACAGGAATTAACCGCAGGTCAGTGTGGAAACTCGGCAATTTCGGAATGATCCGGACATCGATTGCATTAAATACTTCTTCGTGATTATAACGCAATCTTTTTTCTACCTTAAACACAAACAAACGGTCTTCCAGCCATTCTCTTAACCGGTCTTTCCGTTCAAAGTCAGTTAGGCGATAATCATCCTCAAAACCCCATCTTTCCAAATCGGAATAAAATCCGGTTACCGTTTTCACATTTGGAAAACTTGCTGCAGGTTGTGAAATAATTTTAATAAAGAATTGAAGGCAATCCTGTTTATTGATGATGATGGTGTCTCGGTTCGATAAATCGAAAGGATCCGATTCTGCCAATACACCAATCATGTCATTTTCCCATACTTTTACTCCCATTATTTAATCCCTCTTTCAATGTATTTCTTGACGGATGGAAAATCTTTAAACTCTCTTACTTTTTGTGTATAAACATTTTTTATCTTCTTTTTGAGCCATGGCGGAACAAGGTAGGCCATCATCCAAATTTCGTCTGCATCCTCCAGCTCCCCGGTTTGTACTGCCTCTTTGAACTTATTTGCCTCAATCGTATGAAATAATGGATTTTCGGACTCATCAATCAACTTATTTTTCGGATCTCCTATAATATAAATTTGCCGGGCAGCCGCTGTACTTTCAGACGGTTTAGATTCAACCCGCTCATCCGTTTGGACTGCGGCAGCCACTTCTTTATTCGTGTTCAACAGCAACGCGTTTAAGTGTGAAATTTCCAATTTGAGTTTCTGAATCTCATCTTTTAACCGCTGCATTTCCGCCTCAGATGTTTTTTTCCACTCATTGAGCCTATTCTTCTGTGTTCTTTCGTTTCCCAATTCTTGCTGAAGTTGTTCTTTTTCCTTTTTCCATGATTGTTTCTCTGCCTTCCAGTCTTTTTTTAAGTGGGACAGGAGCAATTCACACTTCTTAATACTTTTCTGTAATTCCTGATTTTTTTTCTGTGATTTTTGCCACTTTTTCTGCCAATGTGCTGAATCATGTTCATCTTCTTGCTTTGGTGGTTCTGTTTTTTCAGTTAAAACTCTTAGTTCGTCCAAACTGGAGAGACCATTTTTCTTGCAAACCAGCTCCTCGAATTGTTTCGCCCGTTCATGATGACGGTCCTCAGGACTGGAGTAGAGCGCTCCGAGAATCAAATGCAAAGTTTTTCCGTCCTGATACAACTTGAATAATTCATGTACTGTTTTATCTCTTACATCGTCTTCGTCTTTTGCTGCTACTATCTTATAAAAGTCCTGAATCTTTTTTAAGTTACTCTCCTTCAGACACTCCCTGGTCACCAATGCCCTTATTCTCGTAATATCTTTACTAGTGATATGCCGAAAGCCTCTTATACTTATTTTCCAAATCCTGATTAAATTTGCTAGTTCATCATCTGGAATGGTACTAAATATTTTCTTCCATATTTCTTTCTCCATCTTTTCCCCTCCCGATTCCATTTACTTATCATTTTACTTTATAGTGATACCGATAGAAATGCTTTTAACAGTCTTTTTTTCTGTCCTCTGTAATCCAGCGCAATCAAACTGATCTGATTCATCCATTATATTCTCTTTTCTTCGGTCTAGCTTTTTTTAAATGAAAAAGGTGCTTATCCCTTAAGCACCTTTTTCGCTTCCCTTATTATGATTTGCTGTTGATTTTAATCTGATACAAATCTCTTCTCCGGTCGGCCAGTTGCCGGACGGAGCCGCTGTTGCGGTTGCGGCGCAGTTTCTCAAGATCGACATCGCCGACAACGACGGTATCGACATTGGGATCGCATTCCCCGACAATGCCGTCGCGGGCAAAACCAAAATCGGAGGGGGAAAAAATGCCGGACTGGGCATACTGGATATCCATGTTTTCCACGTGGGTCAGGTTTCCGACTGTTCCCGCAATACAGGTGTACACCTGGTTTTCAATGGCCCGCGCCTGCGCACAGTAGCGGACGCGCAAATAGGCTTGGCGGTCGTCCGTGCAAAACGGGACAAAAATAATGTTCGCGCCGTAGTCGACAGCGACACGGGCCAGCTCCGGAAACTCGATATCATAGCAAATCAGAATCGCAATTTTCCCGCAATCCGTATCAAATACATTGAGTTCGTTTCCTTCCGCGATCCCCCACCATTTCCGCTCATTTGGCGTAATATGGAGTTTGGTCTGCCTTTCGATCGTCCCGTCGCGCCGGAACAAAAAGGCGACATTGTAAATGCCCCCGTCTTCTTCCACAAAATGGGACCCGCCGATAATGTTGACATTGTAGCGCACGGCAAGCTCTGTAAACAGTTCAATATATTGGTCTGTGTACTCGGAAAGCCGGCGCACTGCCTGGTCAGGACGCTTTTCCTCCAGGTAGGACATCAGCTGCGTGGTGAAAATTTCCGGAAAAACGGCAAAATCAGAACCGAAATCCGCTGCCACATCGACATAATATTCCACCTGTCTGACAAAATCATCGAAGGAATCAATTTTTTTCATCATATATTGGATTGCTGTAATCCTAACCGGGAACGAAGCATGATAGACACGGCGGGACTTCGGCAAATAATCAACGTTATGCCATTCCATAAGCGTTGCAAATGAAGCGGATGCTGTATCATCCGGCAAATACTGCCTGTTGATCCGCATAATCTGGAACCCTTCAAGCAGCTGGAAGGAAAGAACCGGGTCATATATATTGTGCATCTCAACCTCTTCCACGTATTCGCGCGGGGTCATTTTGTCTTTATATTTGCTGTAATTCGGAATCCGGCCGCCAATGATGATGCTTTGAAGGTTCATTTTCCGGCAAAGCTCTTTCCGTGCCTCATACAATCGATGCCCGAACTTCATGCGCCGGTATTCCGGGTCGATCATCACTTCAATGCCGTACAGGTTGAGCCCGTGCGGATTATGGTTGGTAATATAGCCGTTCGCGGTGATCGTATCCCATGTATGCTGATCCTCGTATTCATCGAAATTGACAATTAAGCTGGAGCAGGAACCGACAACTTTCCCTTCGTATTCCACGCAAAACTGCCCTTCCGGAAAAATCCGGATATGGCTCTCGAGCTGCTCGCGTTTCCACGGCTCCATCCCCGGAAAACATTTTTTCGACAATGCCATAATATCATCAATGTCTTCGAACCGGATGTTCCGCACCTCGATTTTCTTCTCAAACTTGGATACATCTGTCTCTGGCACAATCTCACACCCTTAACACACTTTTTCTTTTTATCATACCCTATCCGGAACGGTTTTTCCCGAAAAACAACTCTTTGTATCCTTTCATCATCCAGCAATTGGAATACCTCTCTCTAGATGTTCATTTCACCGTGTACAATGAGATGATGGAGTGTCTTCCCATTTTTTCACTTACCTGCCCTTCGAGTAAACCGAAATGTTGAAAATATAAGTTGACAAATCGGAATAATATTATTTATCATAGTTTTAACAAATTATTTTCTTGCTATACAACTTATCAAGAGAGGGGGAGGGACTGGCCCGAGGAAACCTCAGCAACAGATTCTTTTTGGGAATACTGTGCTAATTCCAGCAAGCGTCAAGCTTGGAAGATAAGTTAAGGAGTGCGCCCTCTTCTTAACTTTCTTGAAGGGGGCCTTTCTTTTTTGGATCATCCGAATTGCCGGCCGGACCACCAGGCACACACGAAATTTATTTTTGGGGGTAGTGAAAAATGGCTCATATTGATGAAACAAAAATCGCCCGCATTATGGAATCATTGCAAAAACTGGAGTTTGGAACAGTGGTCATTTCGATCCATGAAGGGAACATCACACAGATCGAAACAACCGAGAAAGTCCGGTTTGCACTGGAAAAGAAAAAAGCGGCACTTCCCAACCAAAAGATGGGATGACGGGCGCCGGTACTCCGGTTATCGCTTTCCCCGTTTTTCGTACGACACGAATGCCGGCATTTGGATATCGTCCAAATGCCGGATTTGTTTATGAGTACAAAGATATTGAAGTTTGCGGAAACAATGTTTTTAAAGCAGCATTCAGGCGGTCAGCTGCTTGCCGGTCGAGTTCATAGAGTCCATCCCTTTTTTTCACTTGTTGGTCGAGAATAAACACCCCTTTTTCTATGCACGTTGTCCCGAGTGAGGCCAAAACCGGTTTCAAGGCGTAATCGAGCGCGAGCAAGTGGCCGAATGTACCGCCCATGGCGAGTGGCAGCACCTGCTTGCCGGATAAGCCATTTTGCGGCAAAAGATCCAGAAATGTCTTGAGCAATCCGGAATAAGACGCTTTATAGACCGGTGTCAAAATGATTACCGTATCGCCTTCTTCTACTTTTCTTAATGCCCTGGTGATGGGCGGGCTTTGCCGGGCATTCATTAAATCGCCGGCCGGAAGTTCCCGAATATTGATGAGCTCCGGTTCGTACCCGTGCCCCCTTAACCCGGCCCTGATATAATCACGGATCCCATTTAATCTCGTATACGCAGAAGGGCTCCCGTTCAGCAGTACCACTTTTTCCGCCATATGAATCCCCCAATTCTTCCTTAATTTTTCATTGCGTGCAACAGCTGATGGCCGTTGTTCCCTAAAATGCGGTTTAAAATATGATTGGTTGTTGCTGAAAAGAGGGCGTGGTCCCTTTTCCGTGGATAAGGAAGTTTTACCGGATAATCCATCGCAATTTCCCCCTCTTCGATTAACACAACCCGATCAGCGAGGGCGACTGCTTCTTCCACGTCATGTGTCACCAATATGGCCGTAAAATGTTTTTCAAGCCAAAGCGACTGGATCAGCGCATGCATTTCAATCCGGGTTAATGCATCGAGCGCCCCAAGCGGTTCATCGAGGAGAAGGATGTCCGGCTCATGGATTAATGCCCTCGCCAGTGCCACCCTTTGTTTCTGGCCGCCGGATAAAGACGAAGGCCAATCATTTGCACGCCCTTCCAGCCCGACTTTTCCAAGCATTTCAAGTGCCTTGTTCTTCCAGTCGCCCGCAAGGCCAAGCCCGACATTTTGAAGCACGGTTTTCCATGGGAGCAGGCGGCCGTCCTGAAACATCATTTTTGCCGATCCGTTTCTGCCGGATAAAGGCGCCCCGTTTATAAGGATTTTTCCGCCGCTTGCCGCTTCAAGTCCTGAAAGCAGCCTGAGAAGCGTACTTTTGCCGCATCCGCTCCTCCCAACAATCGCAACAAATTCCCCTTTTCTTATTTTTAAATGAAGATGGCGCAGGATGCGATGGCTGCCGAATGATTTCTCCAGCCCCTCAATCTCTACAGCAAACGCCTTTTCTTTCGGCATCGTTTCCTCCTCCTTTATTTTTGATATGACGGGTGCCACTTTAACAATCGTTGTTCTGCGATTTTTGCCAGCCAGTCGGACAGTTTTCCAAGAAGGGCATATAAGACAATGCTCAAAACGACAACATCAAGCTGCATGAACTCGCGGGCGTTCATGGCCATATAGCCAATGCCGGAGTTGGATGCAATCGTTTCGGCCACAATCAGGGTTACCCATGTGACCCCGAGCGCATAGCGCACACCGACCAAAATGGAAGGAAGCGCCCCCGGCAGGATCATATGCCAAAAAAGTGCCGTCCCTTTCAGCCCGTAAACTTCTCCCATTTCAATCAGCGCTCTGTCCACCGAGCGGATGCCATGGAACGTATTTAAATAGATTGGAAAAAAGGTGCCGAGCGCAACGAGAAACAGCTTCGCTTCTTCCCCGATCCCGAACCATAAAATGACAATCGGAATTAGGGCAAGGTGGGGAACGTTTCGGATCATTTGCACGGTACTGTCGAGCAGGCTTTCCGCTTTTGTGGACAGCCCGGTAAACAACCCGAGTCCAAATCCGATTCCGCCGCCAACCAAAAATCCGATCAGTGCCCGTTTTGTGCTTGCGCCGATATAATCGAAAAGCTGTCCGGATTGTGTGAGACCCCAAGCCGCTTTTACAACGGCAACAGGGCTTGGGAGCACATTGGGTGGCAAGATGCCAGCAGAACTTGCAAGCTGCCAGGCAAACAGCAGGCAAACCGGCACCACCCACGGCATGACGCGTTTTTTTAACATCAGATCGGCCTCCTTACTTTAATACTTTCGGCAGTGCATCGTTCGCCACAATCTCGCCGAACGGGCTGATGACATTGGAAACGGGGGCATCAGGCTGTTCAAGCGGAAGGTATGGGAACAACAGCTCAGCCGTCCGGTACGCTTCTTCAAGATGCGGATAACCGGATAAAATGAACGTTTCAATGCCAAGCTCTGCATATTCCTTCATTCTTTCTGCGACAATTTCCGGGCTCCCTACAAGCGCCGTTCCCGCCCCGCCGCGCACGAGCCCAACGCCGGCCCAAAGGTTCGGGCTAATTTCAAGATTGTCCCGGCTGCCGTTGTGAAGAGATGTCATCCGTTGCTGGCCGACCGAGTCAAACCGTGAAAAAATCTTTTGGGACGCATGGATGAGTTCATCATCAACATACCGGATCAAGTCATTGGCTGCATCCCATGCCTCGTCTTCTGTTTCCCTCACAATGACATGGAGCCGAATCCCGAAACGCACTGTCCTTCCTTGTGCTGACGCCAGTTTTTTGACATGATCGATTTTTTCCTTTACTTTTTCCGGCGGCTCGCCCCAGGTCAAATAGACATCGACATGTTTTGCCGCCACTTCCTGCCCGATTTCTGACGACCCGCCGAAATAAAGTGGCGGATAAGGCTGCTGCACCGTTGGGTAAAGCAGTTTGCTCCCTTTTACGTTTAAATATTTGCCTGTAAAATCCGCTTCCCTGTTTTCGAGCAAGTTCCGCCAGATGGTCAGAAATTCATCGGTCAGTTCATAACGTTCGCGGTGGCTGAGGTGGAGACCGTCCCCGGCCAGTTCAACCGGATCTCCCCCTGTGACAACATTGATGAGCAGCCGGCCTTCAGAAAACCGGTCAAATGTTGCGGCCATTCTCGCTGCCTGCGATGGAGACATGATCCCGGGCCGGACCGCAACGAGAAACTTCATTTTTGAAGTAACCGGAATCAGGCTCGAGGCCGTCACCCATGCATCTTCGCAAGATCTTCCGGTTGGGAGCAAAGCCCCAGTGTAGCCGAGGTGGTCGACAGCCTGTGCCACTTGCTTTAAATAGTTGAAAGTGACGGCCCGCCCGCCGGTTGTTACCCCCAGGTAGCGCGAATCGCCATGTGTCGGTATAAACCAAAATACGTTCAACCTTTATTCCCCCTTTATTTGGATAAAAATGCTTCTTTCACTTTGATTGGTTTCGGAATTAACTTCAGTTTGTAAAATTCATTTG
This sequence comes from Weizmannia sp. WK01, assembly GCF_025905465.1. NCBI lineage: Bacteria > Bacillati > Bacillota > Bacilli > Caryophanales > Bacillaceae > Heyndrickxia > Weizmannia sp. WK01. The sequence goes on from NZ_CP109616.1 coordinate 3,210,044, forward strand.
CGATTTGCTGCTGGTCTTTCAGCGTTTGAGTTGTGATTTTCTCAGTGCCGAAGTTTTTGCGGCTAAGCGTCAGTTCCAATGATTTCTTATCCATTCCAATCTGCGGTGCCAGGAATTCGGCCGCCTGCTTCGGATTTTTTTCCACCCATTGATCTGTTTTCTCAAGTTGCTTGAAAATTACATTGAGAACGTCCGTATGGTTTTGCGCAAACGGCTTTGCTGCCAGGAAGAATTCCCGGTTCGCGACAAGGCCGGTGCCATCCGCGATAGTGCGGGCTTTCGTTGCCAGCTGTGCATCAGCCAAAAACGGATCCCAGATCACCCACGCATCGACATCCCCTTTTTCAAATGCAGTGCGCGCATCGGCGGGCGCGAGAAAAACCGGATGGATGCTGCTATAGGGAATGCCGGCTTTCTCCAATGCCCGTACAAGCAAATAATGGACATTCGACCCTTTGTTCAACGCGATTTTCTTGCCTTTTAAATCTTTGAGGCTATGAATGTTGGAATTTTTCGGGACAATGATGGCTTCCCCTTTTGGATTGCTGGCCGAATCGGCAAAATATACGAGCGGCGCCCCTGCTGCCTGAGCAAAAATGGGCGGTGCTTCCCCCGTATGGCCAAAGTCTAGACTCCCCGCATTCAACGCTTCCAAAAGCTGCGGGCCGCCGGGAAATTCCGTCCATTTTACGGAATATCCGAGCGGTTTCAGTGCTTTTTCAAGTGTTCCTTTCGCTTTTAAAATGTTTAAGGTTCCGAATTTCTGATAGCCAATCCGGACCACTTTGCCGCCTTTTTCGCCCGATTTTGCCGCTGCTGTATCCTTTTTCCCACTGCTGCATCCGCTGATGAGTAAAAAAATGGCGGTGATCAGCAGCAAATGGACCGACACCAGTCGCTTTCGTTTCTTTAACATTTCCCTCTCTCCTTTCTTGTTTTATAGCATTATGTAGGAGGTACACATGGGCACCGCCCCCTTTCCTATCATTCCGATTTATTTAGTTGGTAAAAGGCCGCAAAAAAGGCCCCTCATCTTTTAAATAAAGTGAGGAGCCTTCGGTTGACCGGCCGGCTTCAAAATATTTCAATTGTCTTTCCACATCAGTATCCGCTTAAATGTTGCTTGCCCGTTTGAAAGGTTAAATTCATTTTAATTCCACTATTCCGACCTGTCAAGTAATATTTTATTTTTTTATCATTCATGCTGATCGCCGGTATCATGATGAAAACCTTTGACAATTGTAAAAAAATCAGGTAAAGTACCAATGTACGAACATTTATTGAGTTATATTCAAATAATATTCGTTTTTAGGAGTGTAAATCCATGGATACAGTGTTTGATTATGAAGATATTCAGCTAATTCCGGAAAAATGCATTGTAAATAGCCGCTCGGAATGTGATACAAGTGTGGAATTGGGCGGGCGGAAATTCAGATTGCCTGTTGTGCCGGCCAATATGCAAACCATCATAGATGAAAAAATCGCAGTCTACCTTGCGGAAAACGGATATTTTTACATCATGCACCGTTTTCAGCCGGAAAAACGGCTTTCGTTTGTGAAGGAGATGAAGGAGCGCGGGCTTTATGCTTCTATCAGCACAGGCGTCAAGCCGGAAGAATATGCGTTTATCGAAGAACTGGCCGCAAGAAATCTGGAGCCGGAATATATAACAATTGACATTGCACATGGCCATTCGAATGCCGTGATTGATATGATCCATCATATCAAAAAGCACTTGCCGGAAACCTTTGTCATTGCCGGAAATGTCGGCACGCCTGAAGCCGTCCGGGAATTGGAACATGCCGGGGCAGACGCCACAAAAGTCGGCATCGGGCCAGGAAAAGTATGCATTACAAAAATTAAAACCGGGTTCGGAACAGGGGGCTGGCAACTGGCGGCATTGCGCTGGTGTGCAAAGGCGGCAAGCAAACCGATTATTGCGGACGGCGGAATCCGCACGCACGGTGATATTGCCAAATCGGTCCGGTTCGGGGCGACAATGGTAATGATCGGCTCCCTTTTCGCCGGGCACGAAGAATCCCCGGGTGAAACGATTGAAATGGACGGAAAACTTTACAAAGAGTATTTCGGGTCGGCATCGGAGTTTCAAAAAGGGGAACGCAAAAACGTCGAAGGGAAAAAAATGTACGTGGAATACAGAGGTCCGCTTCAGGATACGCTGAAAGAAATGGAAGAGGACTTGCAATCTGCCATTTCCTATGCCGGCGGTAACAAACTGGCGGACATTCGGAAAGTGGACTATGTCGTTGTAAAAAGTTCCATTTTTAACGGAGACCGGGTGTATTAACGCCCGGTACAGTTGAACGTATCCCATTTAGGGCTTGCTGAACGAATCCGATTCTGATTTTCTCTGCAAGCTCTGTCTCAAAATATAGAGGAATTCTTTTGCGAAAATGGGTGATTTTATCTTCTCCATCCGTTGAATCGGCTTTCGAGTGCAAGCTTTTCCCTGAAATGGTTGTAAATCCCTTGCATTAAATGGTTGCCAAAGCTGTCAGCAACCTTGCCAAATCTAGGAATTTTGCTTATGCAGCAAGCCCTATTTCCGCCCCCGGCCTGCAATCCCAAAAAGGCAGCAAATACCCGCTGCCTTTTTTTAGTTTGTAAGTGATCTGCAGGTAGCCGCTGTATATAAGGGCCCACCAAATGATCATTCATTGCAATTATTCGCCCGATACCAGATCCAGGTTCTCTACATAGAAAGTATCGTTCATTTATACACACATCCACTAGAAAAAGGAAATAGCTAAAAGGATTTCCAGGGTATGAAAATCCTTTTCCTGCTTTTTAGTACCTCAATATAAAGAACGTTATAGAAAACATTAAAGCAAATCCGACAATAACAGTAATCATAACCTTGAATTTTGTCCATTTATAATGTTTTTTCCTAAGTGAAATAATTAGCAATAAAAACATCATCATCCAAATAAAAAGGGACATAATTTCTTCTCTTTATCTTGTTTTTACTGAAAAGATTAAAGCCCAAGTGACTGAGACTGTAACACCTTTCCCCTTATCATGAGCGTCCATCCTAGACGCCAATAATTGCCAGTAAGTTCCAGCTACAGCTCCAACAAATGCCCCTGGCACAAAGCCTAATGCACTCAGCCCACCTGCAGTACCACCTGCGGCTATGCTTGCTGAATAGGTCTTTAATATAAGATTTTGTTTGTGCGTGTGTATACCAGTTTTTATATCCCCACCAATATCTTTTCGTTTTTTCATATTTTTTAGAGGACGAACGAGACGCTGCAAGTAGACCTTATTATCAGAAGAAAAAAGCACGTTTATCCCAACCCTGTAAAAAGCTCTAAGTGGCAATATCAAACTAACCGTCATCCGCCATCTATTCCATCTGCACTGATAACAGTTTTATCTATAGAATTACTTCCAGCAACACCTTTTTTTGTCCGTCGAAAAAAGAGGGATTCTATATTTCTTGTTGGACGAGATCTAATAAGAAATCTCCAAAGTCATTTGCGATGATTTTGTATTGCTGATTTTCTAAACTTATTCCAGGAATAAACGATACCACTTTTGGCTCTTTATTATTTCCAACATGATTAAAGTCGAGACAAAAAAGCTCGTCCCCCCCAGTGTCATAAATAACAAGAAGATGCATAGGAAGGTCACTTTCCTTTCTTTCTGTTAAGGTATACCAAATTGCATCGGGCACTGAAGAGTTTTCAAAGTCCTCCTTAATGATTCCGTATATCTCTTGAGACCCGAAATTCCCTGCTCCAAAGGATAATAAAAAGTCCCTATATAAATTGGAAAATGTTAATCCAAGCTTTTTCTCAGCCATAAAAATTAAATGGTTATTCCGGCCACCTACAAAGTCTGCGATTTTTTCATTTTGATAGATTAGTTGTTTTGCCTTTTCGTAGTTTTCTATGCTCAAAATCTATTCCTCCATTTCCAAAATATAATCATTCGCCCTGTGTTTTCAATAGCCAGCTCTCCGTTTATTAGTCTACGTTAAGGAAGCGTGCGAAATTGGCGTTGTTCCTTTACATAGAGGCTATCTACGTTAAGGAAGCATGGAAAAATTGTCTTGTTCCTGAACATAGAGGGCGTCTACGTTAAGAAAGCATGAAAAATTGGCCTCATTCCTTCGCATGAAGCATGTCTACGTTAAGAAAGCGTGAAAAAATTGCCTCGTTCCTTTACATAGAGCATGTCTACGTTAAGGAAGCATGAAAAATTGGCCTCGTTCCTTCACATAGAGCATGTCTACGTTAAGGAAGCGTGCGAAATTGGCCTCGTTCCTTCACATAGAGCATGTCTATGTTAAGGAAGCGTGCGAAAATGGCATTGTTCCTTAACATAGAGGGCGTCTACGTTAAGAAAGCATGAAAAATTGGCCTTGTTCCTTCACATAGAGGCCGTCTACGTTAAGAAAGCATGAAAAATTGGCCTCGTTCCTTCACATAGAGCATGTCTACGGATTAAGTCCGTATAATTGTGTAAAAAGAAGGAGTCATTTTATCAACTCTTGGCAACACTGTTTTCAACGACGATAAACTAATGAAAAGAGGAGATAAAATGACTCACTTACAGTTTAACTTAAATTTGGATGTTTTAAAAGAAGCCATCATGACTTCCGATCTTGACGCGGTAATTAAATCAGCGGTTGTCCTCGTGTTAAACGAGTTTATGGAAAAGGAAAGGGATGACTATTTAAAAACGAGCCCTTATGAACGCGCTGTTGAACGCCGGGATTACCGGAACGGTTACTATGAACGCGAGCTGTTGATGAGCATCGGCAATGTTACATTAAAAGTTCCCCGGACACGTAATGGCGAATTCTCAACTACCTTATTTGAAAAGTATGCCAGATGTGACCAAGCTTTCGTCCTTTCTATGTTGGAGATGGTCATCAATGGCGTCTCTACCCGTAAGGTCACAAATGTCGTAGAACAGCTTTGCGGTAAGAATGTATCCAAGTCGTTTGTCTCTTCCCTTACGCAAAAACTGGATCCCATTGTGAATGCTTGGGCCGAGAGACCGTTGAATACAACCTACTACCCTTATGTGTTTGTGGACGCCATGTATATAAAAGTACGGGAGCACCATAAGGTCATATCAAAGGCTGTTTATATTGCGACTGCCATTACAGAGAAGAATACACGTGAAATACTGGGTTTAAGCGTTGACCATGCAGAAAGTTTGGAGAGTTGGAGTTCATTTTTTAAACAACTTAAATCACGTGGACTCCAATCACCAAAACTCGTTATTTCCGATGCTCACATGGGCCTTCAGAAAGCAATACAACGGGAATTCATTGGCACTGCTTGGCAAAGGTGCAATGTTCATTTTAAACGCAATATCATTGAAAAACTGCCCAAAAAAGATACTGCAGAAATCCGGGTGATGATTAAGCGCGTGTTTGAGGCCGTTACGATTGAGGACATACGCAAGTTTAAAGATGAATTAATAAACAAATTTGGTACAGAAGCAAGATTTGAAAAAGCCCTGGCCATTTTAGATGAAGGTTTTGAAGATACTATCCAATACATGAACTTTCCTGAGAATATTCGTATGCACATACGGAGTACTAATTCCCTCGAGCGGCTTAACCAAGAGGTTCGTAGAAGGGAAAGGGTCATTCGCATTTTTCCTAATACCCAATCTGCTTTTCGTTTGGTTGGTGCCGTTTTAATGCAGTATCAAGATACAGAATACTCGAAGAGGAAGTCACTTATGGGAAAGAATAGTTAGCAGCATTTTCAGCTTAACTTCCATCATGGATGATTTCATCTCCGGGAAGGGATGTCAAATTGAAAGGCATTTGACATCCCTTCCCGGAGATGAAGAAAAAAATCCATGGAAGTTAAGCCGAAAAAATGAAGGGGTGGTTGAAAACATTTGCCCATAAATTTACACAATAACCTGGACTTGACTTGTCTACGTTAAGGAAGCGTGCGAAAATGGCATTGTTCCTTAACATAGAGGGCGTCTACGTTAAGAAAGCATGAAAAATTGGCCTTGTTCCTTCACATAGAGGCCGTCTACGTTAAGAAAGCATGAAAAATTGGCCTCGTTCCTTCACATAGAGCATGTCTACGTTAAGAAAGCATGCAAAATTGGCCTCGTTCCTTTACATAGAGGCTGTCTACGTTAAGAAAGCATGGAAAAATTGTCTTGTTCCTGAACATAGAGGGCGTCTACGTTAAGGAAGCGCGCAAAAATGGCCTTGTTCCTTCACATAGAGGGCGTCTACGTTAAGCAAGCATGCAAAATTGGCCTTGTTCCTTAACATAGAGCATGTCTATTTTAAAAAAGGATATGAGCCAATGGTGGCCCATATCCTTTAGCTTTTACTTGAGCTGTAAATGTTTTTCCCTGACTTCTTTCGTCGCTTGGACAAGATTTTTAAGTGCAGGAATCGTTTCTTCCGGTTTTCTTGTTTTCAGGCCGCAGTCAGGATTGATCCAGAATAATTTAGGATCAATCACTCGAAGCGCACGTTCAATGCTCGTCTTGATTTCCTCCACACTTGGTATTCTGGGGCTGTGAATGTCATAGACACCGAGGCCGATCCCTTTGTCATACTCATGGTCTTCAAAGGTGGAAATGATTTCCCCATGGCTTCTGGCAGCCTCAATTGAAATCACATCAGCATCCAATTGATCGATGGCATCAATGATTTCATCAAATTCTGAATAACACATATGCGTATGAATTTGTGTGCTATGATCCACATAGCTGGTTGCCAAGCGGAAAGCATAAACAGCATCATGAAGATACTTTCCTTTTTTCTCCTCTTTTAATGGTAACCCTTCGCGAATCGCGGGTTCATCTACTTGAATCATCCGAATATCATTTTCCTCAAGGGCATGAATTTCTTTTTTCAAGGCAAGCGCAATCTGTTTGAAGACATCAAATTGACTGATATCATTTCGAACGAATGACCAATTGTAAATCGTAACAGGGCCGGTGAGCATGCCTTTGACCGGTCGTGTTGTCAGACTTTGGGCATAGGTGCTTTCTTTTACGGTCATTGGAGCCTCCAGATCAACATCGCCAAAAATAATCGGCGGCTTGACACATCTGGAACCATACGATTGAACCCAGGCAAAACGGGTAAAAGCGAAGCCGCGAAGTTTTTCACCAAAATATTCGACCATGTCATTCCGCTCAAATTCACCATGGACGAGCACATCGATGTCCAAGTCTTCCTGAATTTTAATCCATTTTGCGATATTTTGCTGAATGAATTGTTCATATTGGCTTTCCGTCCATTCGCCCTTGCGCCATTTTTGTCTTGCTGAACGAATCTCTTTGGTTTGCGGCAGACTGCCAATTGTTGTCGTCGGCAGAAGCGGCAGTTTCCACTTCTTTTCTTGAATCGCTTGCCGCTCAGAAAATGGCAACGGCCGTTTTGGCATGTCATCCCCAAGCGATTGAATTTCTTTTTTAATTGAATCAATGTTTCGATGCGATGAGTGATTTAATGCCTGTATCGCTTCGTTGCTTTCTTTTATTTCTTCAAGGATGGCATCGCGCCCTTCATTCACGCCTTTTACAAGTGCCACGACTTCTTTCAGTTTTTCATCCGCAAAACTGATCGCATTTTTTAAAACTGGCTCCAGTTCGCTTTCTTGGCGGACCGTGACGGGAACATGCTGTAAACTGCAGGATGGCTGAATCCAAAGCCGTTCCTGATCCACAAAATGGAGGAGATCATTTACTTGTTGTAACGCTTCATCAAGATCGGTGCGCCAAATATTCCGGCCATCCACCACTCCCGCAGCAAGTACTTTATCTTCCGGGAATCCGTATTTTTCAAGTGATGCAAGATTAGCACCGTCATCATATACAAAATCAAGACCAATCCCTTGGACAGGGAGAGCTGCCACGTCCTGATAATGATCAACAGATTCAAAGTACGTTTGAAGTAAAAGATTTAAATTGGGAACAGCTTGATGAAAAGCTTCGTATGTTTCTTTGAAGTAGCCAAGCTCTTTCTTGTCAAGCGTTGTGGAAAGAATGGGTTCATCGACTTGAACCCATGTCGCTCCCGCTGTTTGAAGATCGGTAAAGACTTCAATATAAAGCGGGATAAGGGCGCGCAAAAGATTCGGAAAGTCCTTCTTTTCAAACCCCTTTGATAGTTTTAACAAGGTAACAGGGCCCACAATAACCGGCTTTCCATCGATATTCAGCTCTTTCTTCGCTTCAAGATAAAGATTGAGCAAACGATTTTCAGTAATATAAGGGGTAGTGCCGGCGTTTATTTCCGGGACGATGTAATGGTAATTGGTATTAAACCATTTTGTCATCTCGGAAGCGACCGCATTAGAATTGCCGCGGGCTATACTAAAATATGTATCTAAGCTGACAGCGCCGTTTTGATGGTGAAACCGTTCAGGGATAAAGCCGAAAAGAACTGAAGTATCGAGAATATGGTCATATAAGCTAAAATCACCGATAGGAATCAGATCGATCCCGCTATTTTTTTGCTTTTCCAAATAACTCAAACGCAATTCCTTTATCCGTTTTAAAAACGCTTCTTCAGAAAGCTTTTTTGACCAAAATTGCTCGAGCGCCTTTTTCCATTCCCTTTTTTCTCCGATTCTGGGGTAACCTAAGTTGGAACTTTTTACTTTTGACACATCGTTCTCCTCCTTGTTCGTGACCCTGTATAAGGGGTTCCGCTGCGAAGTTATGAAAAAATACCGAAGTTATGAAAAATACTGAAGTTATGTTTCTTATTGTATACAGGCTGGTGCCTGAATGCAAGGAAAAATTGGATTCGGTGAATACGTCGGGGGATTATTTTCGAGGGGAAATCGTTCGAAATGCCATCTTAAACGGTAAAACCGTACGAATTATCTTTATGCATTCCAAATAGGCGCGGGAATCCGCTGCATATAAGCGCATGCTGGTCCCGCATATCGCCGCACAAAAACAGGCAGCAAGAATTTTGCTGCCTGTTTTCGGCTTACATATCGTCTTTGGAAAATGCGCCGGGGAGGAGTTCTCCGACGGTGGTTAGCCGCCTGTCGCCTTTTGTGTTCACGAGCAGGACCGGCATATCTTTCTCGCAAAATTCGCTCATCACTTGGCGGCATGCCCCGCATGGCACAATGGGTTCATCCGTATCTCCGGCGATGACCATGTATTGAAATTCCCTTTCCCCTTCAGATACCGCTTTAAAAATAGCCGTTCTTTCCGCACAGTTGGATAATCCGTATGATGCATTTTCAATATTGCATCCTAAATATTCCTTCCCGCTTTTTGTAACAAGGCAGGCGCCAACCTCAAAGTGGGAATAAGGAACATAGGCGGCTTTCCGAATTTCAATGGCATCTTTGACCCATTTTTCAACATCCATGTCTCGCACTCCCTTTCTTATTCGCTTACAATTTGCACCGATCCTGCTCTTTGAACGAGCGAATCCCCGATTACGATTCGCTCACAATTTTTACGCCGGAGCTGGCCCCGATTCTTGTTGCGCCGGCTTCAATCATGGCTTCCGCTTCTGCTTTTGTATGGATTCCTCCTGAAGCCTTGACACCGGCTTTGTCCCCGACTGTTTGCCGCATCAGTTTTACATCCTCTATCGTGGCGCCGCCTGTTGAAAATCCGGTTGACGTTTTTACGAAATGGGCGCCTGCCTTGACAGCCAGTCTGCAAGCCAGTTCTTTCTCTTCGTTTGTCAATAAGCAGGTCTCGATAATGACTTTGACCAATTTTCCTTGTGCCGCTTCCACGACCGCACGGATATCCGCCTCAACGGCTTCTATATCTCCGCTTTTTAATGCGCCGATATTGATGACCATATCAATTTCATCCGCGCCGTCCTCGATTGCTTTTTTCGTTTCAAAGGCTTTTGTCTCGGACGTTGTGGCGCCAAGCGGGAAGCCAATGACGGTGCAGACTTTCACGCCTGTTCCAGCCAGCTCTTTGGCAGCCAATTTTACCCAGTAAGGATGAATGCAGACAGATGCAAAATGATATTGTGCAGCTTCTGCTGTTAAATTTAAAATGTCTTTTTCGGTTGCTTCCGGTTTTAATAAGGTATGATCAATATACGCTGCAAGGTTCGTCATAAAATTTCCCCTTTCAATAGGATCGATTATTCTGTAATGATTTTATGAATCAGTTTCGGTTCCTCGCCGTGATCGGAGATGGTGATATTGTCGTATATTTTTTCCTTTACTTCTTCGACTGCTTCCCGGTTTGCATAAATCGTGGCGAGCGGTTCTCCGGCTTCTACCCGATCCCCGACTTTTTTCCGCAAAACGATTCCGACTGCAAAATCAATTTTATCTTCTTTCGTGGCGCGTCCTGCCCCCAGCATCATTGCCGCAACCCCGATCTGGTCTGCAACCATTTTGGAAACGTACCCGGAAGTTTTTGCCGGGAGATCGATCGCATATTTCGCTTGCGGCAGTTTTTCCGGATGGTCAATCACAGAAGGATCCCCGCCCTGGTTGGCGACAAATTTTTTAAACTTTTCAAGACCGGCGCCATTCGCGATGGCTTCTTTCAGCATTTTCCTTGCTTCTTCCAATGTCGTCGCTTTTCCGGCAAGCACCACCATCTGGCTGCCGAGTGCAAGCACCAGTTCCGTCAAATCGTCAGGGCCCTCTCCTTTTAGCGTGTCGATGGCTTCTTTTACCTCGAGGGCATTCCCGATGGCATATCCGAGCGGCTGGGACATATCGGAAATCACGGCCATGGTTTTGCGGCCGACATGGTTGCCGATCCGGACCATTGTTTCAGCGAGGCGGATAGCATCTTCTTCTTTTTTCATAAAAGCGCCGGCGCCTGTTGTGACATCTAAAACAATGGCATCTGCACCCGCAGCGATTTTTTTGCTCATGATTGAACTTGCAATCAGCGGAATGGAGTCCACCGTTGCAGTGACATCTCTTAGTGCGTACAGCTTTTTATCAGCGGGTGCCAGGTCGGCGGTTTGTCCGATAACGGCGACTTTTTCCCGGTTTACCAAATCAATAAACTGGTCTGTCGTAATTTCAACATGAAACCCTTGAATGGATTCCAGTTTGTCAATGGTACCGCCTGTGTGCCCCAAGCCCCGGCCCGACATTTTCGCTACCGGGACGCCGAGTGCTGCTACAAGGGGGGCGAGGACAAGAGTTGTTGTGTCACCGACACCGCCGGTTGAATGTTTGTCCACTTTGATGCCGTGGATGGCGGACAGATCAAGCGTTTCCCCGGAATGAACCATCGCCATGGTCAGATCCGCAATTTCCCGGTCTGACATATCCTGGAAATAGATGGCCATGGCCAGGGCGCTTGCCTGGTAATCAGGGATGGTGCCTTCTGTATACCCCTTCACAAAAAAGTTGATTTCTTCCGTTGCCAGTTCTCCGCCGTTCCGCTTTTTTTCAATAATGTCGATCATCCGCATGGCTCGTCACCTTTCTTTTCAGCGTAATTCGTTCAAAAAGCTGGTCCCGATTTTAGGCGCACGGACACCGAAGTTCTCTGCGATCGTTGCGCCGAGATCGGCAAACGTCTGCCTTACAGGAAGGGCACGACCTTCTTTAAAGCGCGGGGAGTAGACAAGCAGCGGCACAAATTCCCGTGTATGGTCCGTTCCTTTAAACGCCGGGTCGTTTCCGTGATCAGCCGTAATAATCAGTAAATCTTCGTCTGACAGTTCCGGCAGCACTTCATCAAGCCGCTTGTCAAACGCTTCAATCGCTTGTCCGTAGCGGATCGGATCACGGCGGTGGCCGTATTTCGCGTCAAAATCGACAAGGTTCGTAAAACAGAGGCCGTGGAACGGTTTTTTCAGTTCGTCCACTAATTTATCCATGCCGTCCATATTGCTTTCGGTGTGGAATCCTTTTGTGATCCCGTGACCGCTGAATATGTCGTTGATTTTCCCGATGGCGATGGAATCCAGCCCGCTATCTTTGATAAAATCCATCACGGTTTCTTCCGTTGGTTCCAGCGTAAAGTCTTTCCGGTTGGACGTTCTTGTAAAATTATCGGCGGACGTTCCGACATACGGCCTTGCAATGACGCGCCCGATCCGGTAAGGCTCATCAATTGTCAGCCCCCGTGCATATGTGCAGATTTTGTACAATTCTTCAAGCGGGATGATTTCTTCATGGGCCGCAATCTGAAGTACAGAATCACCGGAAGTGTAAACGATCAGCTCCCCTGTCTCCATTTGTCTTTCACCGAACTGCTTAATGATTTCCGTGCCGCTTGCCGGTTTGTTCCAAAGCACTTTACGGCCGCTGAAATCCTCGATTTTTTTTATCAATTCATCCGGAAAACCTTCCGGAAACGTGCGGAGCGGGCTCGTGACAGGAAGACCCATCATTTCCCAGTGGCCATCCATGCTGTCTTTCCCTGCAGAAATCTCTTGCATTTTGGTGAAGAAAGCTTTCGGATGTTCCTGAACCGGCACCCCAACGAGCGGTTTTTCCGGACGGATATTGGACAATCCCATCGCTGCCATATTCGGGACGTTAAGCCCGTTCATTTTTTCGGCAATGTGGCCGAGTGTGTCGCATCCTTCATCGTCGTACTTTTTTGCATCGGGCGCTTCTCCTATTCCGACCGAATCCAGTACAATAATCGATACTCTTTTAAATTTTTCTGCCATTATTGTTCTCTCCTTTTATGCCAAAACATAGTTTGAAGAATCACTTGCTTTCATGCTGGTCACTGCGCAGGTACCCCGTTGTGAAACAGAAGGACAGCCACAGTGAAAGGTCTACCTGTAAAAACGGCTGGCCGGCAGGTAGCAAGGAAGCTCCGAAAAAACAGGTAAAAGTTTTCACCTGCTGTAATCGCTTCCTTTCGCCCCCATCATAGCCCTCTGTTTTTTCTTTGTCAATATCTGGGACACAGCGATATTGGGGATGCCTGTTTTTTCGCGCGTTGCGTCCATTCGGTATGGGTATTGCTAAAAAGCTGGCCGGTCTGGAACATTTGTCCAATTAGCATTCCTGTTTTTCCGTGAATTCAACGGGTGTGCTATATTGCCTGGCCATCACAACGGAGGAAACCGTTTTTTCCCACGCGTTCTTCTTTTACCGGAAATTGAAACCCTTATTTTATCCCTGTTCCATGCCCAGCAATTGTTTGGCGGTATGTTGATCGGTAATCAATACATTTGCATAGCCGGCTGTAAGTGCCGTGTGGGCAGGAAGGACTTTTCGCCTGCCACCCGCAACGAGGATGGACCATTCCTTTTTGCGCAGCTCCGCAAGTTCAATGCTCACCGTCCGCTTGTTAATCGTTGTGTCACATATTTCCCCGTTTCGGTCTATAAACCGTGAGCACACATCCCCGACAGCTTTTTCCATCAGTTTTTCTTTTTCCGCCTCAGTAAAATAACCAAGTTTAAACAGCAAGGCTTCTTCATCTGCAGCACCGACCGTAAAAATGGCTGCCTGGGCTTCCCTGCCTTTCTCGATAATTTTTTGGATGGATTGATCTTGCATGACGATCTCCATGGCTTCCGCCTTTTCAAACAACAGCGGCAACGGAAAATAGACAGGGAGCGTCTGCAGGGCATTGCCAAAAAGCATTAGCGTTTCCCACGCGTACGTGTTTACATGCGAAAAACTTGTCCCGCCTTTTAACTGTACCACTTCTGCCCCTTTTACATGCATTTTCGGAAGTTTTGCCGCGACCTCATAGATGGTCGATCCCCAGCTGATGCCGATGCTCATGCCGTTTCGGATCAATCCGCTTACATATTCGGCCGCCCGAATGCTCACATAATGCAAGATGGTTGCCGGATCTGATGCAGGTGAAAACGCGACACAGGCTTCTTTCAGGTGATATTTTTCAGCCAATTGCTGCTCGAGTTGCTGCAAATCCACGAAAGGGTCCGCAATTTTGATTTGTACATATCCCTTTTCTCTCGCGTATTGTAGCAATCTGGAAACCGTCGGACGAGATATTTTTAAATGTTCAGATATTTGCTGCTGGCTGTAGTTTAGTTGATAATAGAGCTCTGCCACTTCAATGCTTAACTTGCTTTTCTCCATTTCTTTCTTCATCAGGTTCCCCTCCCCGGCCTGATACAAAAATGAGCACTTTGTATAAAATTTTTGTGGAAAATCATGAAACGCGGCAGCACGGCTTGGAATGCAAACATGCAGCAGCTCTTTCTGCCTTTATTTTAACCGTTCTTCTTTACATTTGGCAATCGGGTTTGTGAAATTATTTTCATGTCTGCGTTTACAAACTTTCGCGAGCATGTTATATTGGCACTAGTATTCAAGATGCATCTTGGTTTGACCTTTTTTCTACTTTTTGTACAATTCAGACATGCTGCATCCGGTCATTTTGTACGGATGACAATTTCAGTAAAGGAGCATCATAAAATGAGCACACATATTGGCGCAAAACAAGGCGAGATTGCTGACACGATTCTGTTGCCGGGAGACCCGCTCAGGGCGAAGTATATTGCGGAAAATTTCCTCGAGAACGCAGTATGTTATAACGAAGTAAGAAATATGTTCGGATTTACGGGAACGTATAAAGGCAAAAAAGTATCGGTCCAAGGCACAGGCATGGGCATTCCTTCGATCTCGATTTATATCACAGAACTGATGAAGGATTATGGAGTGCAAAATTTGATTCGTGTCGGGACATGCGGCGGCATTCAAAAAGATGTTAAAATCCGTGATGTCATTTTGGCCATGGGGGCATCGACCGACTCCCAAATTAACCGGAAAATTTTCGGTGCAATGGATTACGCACCGCTGGCAAATTTTGACTTACTAAAAAGCGCATATGAAAGCGGCGTGGAAAAAGGATTGAATTTGAAAGCCGGCAATGTGTTCAGTGCGGATTTATTCTATGATGACTACGCTGATCACGAAAAATGGGCACAATACGGCATTTTGGCCGTTGAAATGGAAACTGCAGCCCTCTACACGCTGGCAGCCAAATATGGCAGAAAAGCACTGGCAATTTTAACGGTCAGCGACCACCTGTTAACAGGGGAAGCGACAAGTGCTGAAGAACGCCAGACCACATTCAATGACATGATCCGCGTTGCTTTAGATGCTGCTGTAAAGTAAGCAAAAAATGTTGCCGGCCGGTTTATCGGCCGGCTCTTCTTTTTCCCAGAATCCATTGCCCTCCCTGGTTTTTCTTCCCTTTCCTGTAAACTGAAAATTTAATCTTTGAAAATAATTTTATGTTTGCGTTTACAACTGTTCAATTCGGTGTTATATTCACTTTGTGAAACAGAACACAGCCACCCTGCTTTTGTTTGAACTTTTTCCAAAAACATTTGAAGTTTCAGCATAAAAGGAAGTGTACAAACACACATACGCTTCAAGGGACATGCTGAAAGCTTCATAAACGTGTCGTTTATCTTAATGGAAAGAAGGTCTATGCCATGTTCGGATATTTGCTTCTCAACATCGTTGGCATTTTGGTATTTATTGGCGTCGCCTATTTATTATCTAAGGATAGAAAGCATATTCAATGGAAATCCATTTCTTTAATGGTTGTCCTCAATATTTTCCTGGCTTGGTTTTTAATCCGTTTTCCGGTGGGGCGCGCCATGGTACACGGGGCAGCATACGGTTTTAACTGGCTCGTGCAGACGGCTTACGACGGCATCGGGTTTGCCTTTTCAAGCTGGGTGCATGTCAAACAAATGGACTTTTTCGTCAGTGCGTTGCTTCCGATTTTGCTCGTCGTTCCTTTATTTGACATTTTAACTTATTTCAATGTATTGCCTTGGATCATCGGCAAACTCGGATGGATTTTGTCCAAAATTACCGGTCAGCCGAAATTCGAGTCGTTTTTCTCTGTTGAAATGATGTTTTTGGGCAATACGGAAGCGTTGGCGGTTTCCAGCCTGCAAATTAAAAAGAACAGCCCGGAGCGGAATTTAACACTGGCGATGATGTCGATGAGCTGCATTACCGCAGCCATTGTCGGGGCCTATACACAAATGGTGCCGGGACAATTTGTGCTCTCTGCCATTCCGCTCAATATCATCAACGCTATTATTGTTGTCAACATCTTAAACCCTGTAAAGATCGATCGGGATGAAGATAAAGTAGTGGAAGTCAAAAAAGAAGAAAAAGAACCTTTCTTTTCTTTCCTTGGCGACTCCATTCTGGCAGCGGGCAAATTGATTTTGATCATTGCCGCTTCTGTTATCGCATTTGTCGCACTTGCCGCATTGATTGACAAACTTCTGATGCTCATCGCACCTTGGCTGACAATGGAATCGATTTTGGGCATCATCTTGTTCCCATTCAGCTTTTTGCTCGGACTGCCGGCAGACCAGGCTTTCCAAATGGCACAATATATGGGGACGAAGCTGGTTACCAATGAGTTTGTTGTAATGGGTGAAATTGCGCCAAAAGTCAACACGTTCGCACCGCATTTCCGTGCCGTCCTTTGCACGTTCCTGATTTCTTTTGCGAACTTCTCGACACTGGGAATGGTGATCGGTGCGTTTAAAGATTTGTCGGACAAAGCAACTGTACACCATATTTCGAAAAATGCAGGCTATTTAATCCTTTCCGGTATCCTTGTCTCGCTTTTGAGCGCCGGCCTTGTCGGTTTGTTTGTATGGTGATAGGATGATCATGTGTAAAATTTTCCCTGAAACCAGGGGGCTTCGTTCCGGAAGAACAAAATTTAAAAACTCCGTGCACCCTTCCTGTTCGCGGATGGGGTGTACGGCTCTTTAGATGAGGTCTCCTTCTCTATCTGATACCTGGACAGATGGTGAAGAGATGTCGAAGGAGCCGCTCGTTTTCCGACTTGTTGCTGGCTTTTCATCTTTCTGCTGTTTGAAAAAACGGTTTCTGTCTGTTCATGCCGGCTGGAGGTGTAGCAAACATCCCGTTCTAAACAGGCAGGAATCGGCGGTTGCCAATAGAACATACAAATAAAAAGGGAATGAATCAAAATGTCTCATCACCAGTTCTATCATGATCGTACGCTGTCTTCCGGCCGGCCATCCTTATGGCAGGCCTTTTCTGATAAATCTATTATAAAAAGAGAAATCACGGCCGGGATGACCGGTTTTTTCGCCATTTCGTATATCATCATTGTCAATCCGATGATTTTGGCGGATGCCGGGATCCCCGTCAATTTAAGTGTATTTGCCACCATCCTGTCTTCTGTAGCAGGCTGCCTGATGATGGGATTTTGGGCCAATGCCCCGATCATCCTAACGCCCGGAATGGGAGTCAATGCCTTTTTTACGTATACGATTGTCGTCAATATGGGATTGTCATGGCAACAAGCGCTTGCGATTTCCATGCTGGCCAGTGTGCTGTACATGCTCGTTGCTTTTACAAAACTGAGCACGGTGTTATCGGCTGCCATCCCGGCTGCCTTAAAAACCGGCATTACAGTCGGAATCGGGTTGTTTCTTGTTGAAATCGGGCTGGAAAAGGCGGCGCTGATCCAGCCGGGGAAAGCTTCCTTAATCGAGCTCGGCTCTCTCACCAATCCGAATGTCCTTCTTTTCTTGTTCGGCCTTTTTGTCAACTTGATGCTTTTTATCAAAAAAGTAAACGGCGGATTTTTGATTGGCATTGCAGTGACGGCGATTGCTGGCATCCTGTTTGGCATCCACGGCAGCCAGTCCGCGCATGTGTCCTTATCCGATTTTACGAGCTATGGCGCAATTGTTGGAAAAGGGGATTTCTCACACCTGTTTTCTCTCCCGTTTTTGCTCGCAGTCTTTTCCATGTCGATGATCCTCATTTTTGAGTCGATGGGCATGTTGGAGGGCATCCTCCCCGATAAAAGGAACTTTAAAAGGACTTTCGAAGGGAGTGCTACGACAAGCTTGATTTCGGGGATATTGGGCACAAGCCCGACCGTTGTCGCTGCAGAAAGCGCGGCCGGAATCGAAAGCGGCGGCAGAACGGGGATCATGGCGGTAACAGCCGGCATTCTGTTTGCCTTATCGCTTTTCTTTACGCCACTCTTGGGTTATATTCCGCAGGCTGCCATTGCGCCAATTATCGTCATTACCGGCGCCATCATGATGCAGCAGTTAAAAGACCTTCATTTCGATGATTTCAGCAGCTGGTTTCCGGCATTTTTGATCATCGTGCTGATCCCTTTTACATCCAGTATTTCTACCGGCCTTTCTTTTGGCTTTGTAGCTTGGCCCGTTCTGAAAATCCTGGAAGGGAAGGCAAAAACATTACACCCTGTGATGATCTTGTTAGGGGCTTTATTTCTGATCAACTTGATCTGCAGCGCTTTATTATAATAGGAAGAAAAGCGAAAAACCCGTCTGGAAATGAACTTTCCAGACGGGTTTTTTTGAGGGGTTTTGTGCCACCGGCGAATTTCTTTTTGCTTCATTGGCCCTGTGAAAGACGTTTCACGATACAGGCAACAGTCTTTTGTCCTTCATTACCTCGATGAAAGACATTCCGAGCCGCGAGCAAATCTGTTTTGTCCTTCATTGACTCTCTGAAGGACATTTCCGGACTCAACCAAACGCCTTTTGTCCTTCATAGCCTTTACAAAAGACATTTCACACAGTGGCCAACTCCGTTTTGTCCTTCATCCGCGGGGCTACAATTTTTCATATCCCTTAATGCAATGCCCCGCCTGTTTCCACCAGATCTTTTTCGGCCGTGGCGGAGACGAAAACTGCAATTTCAAGCGCTTTGACGATCATTTCAAGTGACATGCTCGGGGCACCTGTTTCGGTTGTTTGCTCCGGAATATAAGGCACGTGAATAAAACCGGCGCGGGCTGATATGTTGTTTTTTGCCAGATGGTGCATGACGCCATAAAACAGGTGGTTACAGACAAATGTGCCTGCTGTGTTGGAGACAGCAGCCGGGATTCCCGCCTCCCGCAGCTGCCTCGTGATCGTTTTAATCGGCAGCGTTGACCAATAAGCCGCGGGGCCGTCCGCTGCAATCGGGACGTCAATGGGCTGATGATGCTGATTGTCCGGGATACGGGCATCATCAATATTAATCGCCACACGTTCCGGCGTGATTTGCGTGCGCCCGCCTGCCTGTCCCACACAAATGACAACATCGGGCTTTTCCCGTTCAATGGCCTCAGCAGCGGTCCGGATCGATTCGTGAAATACGGTCGGCACTTGCTGCGTGACGATGCGAATGCCTTCCATATTTTTTCCGTCCAATTGCTTTACCGCTTCCAGGGCAGGGTTTACTTTATCCCCGCCAAAAGGATCAAAACCGGTTAAGAGTACTTTTTTCTCCATTTTCCTCTCCTCCTTCATTAAAGTGCCATGATCTCTCATTTACTCACGAATAGGTATTGATTTACCCCATACCTCTAAATGGATCTCATCCTATTTGACTAACAGATACATCAATACGATGTTAAACGCAAGTGTCAGCAGCGCAGTTGGCACTTGTACACGGATGACATGGTTTTTATCTTTTAAATCCAATAGCGCAGCCGGCACAATATTAAAATTCGCTGCCATCGGGGTCATGAGCGTGCCACAGTAACCGGCGAACATCGAAAGGGCTGCAATCTGGTCCGCATTGGCACCGAACCGCTCGATCAAAAACGGAATCGCAATCCCGGCCGCCATCACCGGAAAAGCAGCGAACGCATTGCCCATAATCATCGTAAAAAGCGCCATCCCAACACAGAAAACGAACACGATCCAGAAAACCGAATTTTCCGGAATCACTTTTGTAATCAGGCCTGACACCACTGTGCCGACCCCTGCTTTTGTAAAAATGGTACCGAGTGTCGCCAGCATTTGCGGAAGGACAACAGCCCAGCCGATTGCTTCCAAAAGACGCCGTGATTCTTTAAACGTGGTTTGCGGACGGCTTTTTGTCAGCATCATTGCGGTAAGGATGGCAATGATACACGCCACTCCAAGCGCGACAAGCGTCGGATTGGATGGGTCCAGCAAAAGACGCGAGCCGATTTTCACATTGACAAGCAATTTTGAGCCCAATACGGTTAAAACCGGGATGAGTATTGCCGGCAGAAAAAGCCGGTTTCCCAATCGTTTGCGGCTTTTTTCCCGCTCATCCGCACCTGCCCCATTGTAGCTTCCCTTTTGCAGGCCGCCAAATGCCACAATCGCCACCATGGCAAGCACCATCAGCCCGGTGTAAAAAGGCGGAATCACTTTTCCAAACAAGAGCGTCACGGCGTAAATCAGGTAAAAAAGGCCGGACGGGATGCGCCTGCTGTTTGCTTGATCAAAAAAAGTGTAGACAGAGCAGAAAAAGCAAACGATTCCCATGATGATATAAATCCACTCAGTTGAGATGATCATTTTTTCACATCCTTGCTTCCGGTTTTTCCAAGCTTGCGGTCCAGTTTCCGGTCAAAGAGGCGGAGCCGGATGGAATGGACGATAAATACGAATATGGCTGTCGGCAACCCCCAAAGCGCCATCGAAATCGGATCCGCTTTAATGCCGTTTTGGTCAAAAAATCCTTTCATTAAAAGAATGGCGCCGACCGCAACAAAGATATCTTCTCCGAAAAACAGGCCGATATTGTCGGCAGCTGCCGCTTGGGCACGAATTTCTTCTCTGTCTTCTTCCGGTACATCACCGTATTTTGCTTCTGCCGCCCCTTCAGCCATCGGTGCGATGAGCGGCCGCACTGTTTGCGGATGTCCGCCCAGGCTGTTCAGACCGAGCGCCGCGGCAATTTCGCGGATCAGCAGGTAAAATGTCAGAATTTTACCGGCCGTTGCTGCTTTGATTTTGGAAACGAGGTGTTTCGCCTGTTCCTGTAATCCGCTTCTTTCCAGAAGGCCGATCACCGGTAAGGTAATAATTAAGATGGACATATAGCGGTTTGTTGTAAAAGCTTCCCCGAATTGCGTAATCAGTTGTTTCAGCGGGAGACCCGCGATCAATCCGGTGACAAGACCCGAAACGGTCACAACGACCAGCGGGTTAAATCTGAGTGCAAATCCAATAATAATCAGTGCGACACCGATCAATACCATACCCGTTCACTCCTTTTCTATATACAGATAACCCCCGCCCGTACTTTTTGTTTTTAAATAAAATAAACATCATTTCGCAGCTCTGTCACCTGCTTGTAAAAAATAGTCATCATGCAAATTGGTGCTCGGGCTTGATGTAAAAACTTAAGTTCATTTTATATAAATCTTCAAGGCGGGGGAATTCACGCGTTATATGGGGAATGTAAATTTCAACGATTATTTGTTAAACCAATCAGGCATATGCCGTTGTGCTGCTTGTTTTCTGTTGGTGGGCTTATCCCGGTTGGCCCTGGTTTTACGAGGGAAAGTTGTGCATTTTCAACGCTTAGTTCATCCATCCATTGCCAATTTAACAGAATTTTAGGTGGGGAGGTTGCGAATTTTCACTCCCTGCAGACTCACAAATATATAGGTATAGGCCAGTCGTTATGAGATTAAGCCTAGGTCACGGGGAGACTGCGATTTTACAGCATAAACTGTTGTGCTGCTTCTCCCGTTACAGCGGGGTGGCGGCCGGGATTCCAGTTGGCGCCACCCTGTTTATATCAGCTCAAATGGCTGATTTTTTCTATCTCGATGCCTTCCTGTTCAAGCGACTGCCGGATAAATGCCGCGAAATGAAGCGCCTGTCTGCCGTCGCCGTGGATACAGATTGTATCAGCACGGACACTCACATCTTCACCTTGCACAGAGGTGACCATGCCCTCTTTGATCATCCGTATTACCTGTTTTGCCGCCGTTTCACGGTCTTTAATCAAGGCATTCGGTTCACGCCGCGGTGTCAAAGCGCCGTCTTGTTGATAAGTCCGGTCGGCAAAAACTTCGCTCGCCGTCTTTAAGCCGGCTTTTTCCCCGGCTTTCACAAGTTCCGAGCCGGCAAGCCCGAATAAAATCAGGTCGGGGCTTACATCATAGACCGCCTCCGCAATGGCTTCGGCGAGTCCCGTATCTTTGGCTGCCATATTGTAAAGTGCGCCGTGCGGTTTTACATGCCGGACGGTGCTTCCTTCTGCTTTTGCAAACGCAGCAAGGGCACCGATCTGGTAGACGGTCATATCATAAGCCTCTTGCGGGGAAATCTGCATATTCCGGCGGCCGAACCCCATCAGATCCGGAAGCCCGGGGTGCGCGCCGATCCCAACCCCTTTTTCAGCTGCCATCCGGACCGTTTTCCGCATTACAGTAGGATCACCGGCGTGAAAACCGCACGCAATATTGGCGGAAGTGATCAAATCCAGTATTTCTTCATCTCTCCCAATGGTATAGGCACCAAAACTTTCGCCCATATCACAGTTCAGATCAATGCTCGGCATGTGTGCCCCTCCTTTTCGCCTGGTAGGCAATCGTTCCCTTCAACATGCGAATTTGTTTTTCTCTTTCTATATAAAGCAACTGTGCTTCCTGCAATGTTATTTTTTTAAACCGGAGCTCATCACCCGGCTTCAGCTGGGCTAATAGCGGCAGATCCACAGAAGCAACCTGGGCGATTTTCGGATATCCCCCTGTCGTTTGCCGGTCTGCCAACAGGACAATCGGCTCCCCGCCGGACGGCACCTGAATAGTCCCGAAGCCGACACTTTCAGATAACATCTCCTGCGTAGCTTTTACCGCCAGTTTCGGACCTTCGAGGCGGTACCCCATCCGGTCGGAATTTTGCGAAAGGCGGTATGGTTCACGGAAAAACGTTCCAATACTTTCTGCGGTAAATAAGTCCTCATGGCGGCCCGGAACGACCCGGATCGTTGGAAACGGACCGTAATCCGGCAGCATGTTTTTCGAAACCGACCATGCTGAGTGGTATTCAAGAGATGCGGTCAGCTGCCTGGACACTTTCCCGGGGATCCCGGTTTCAAGCACATCGCCCGCCTGGAGTGCCCGGCCGTTGAAACCGCCTATCTTCGCACGCAAGTAGGTTGACTTGCTTTTCAGCACTTCCGGAACGGATATCCCGCCGGAAACCGCCAAATAGACCCGGCAACCGATCCCGTCCTGCCTGAGTATGAGTTCACTGCCGCTTTTCACTTTTTTGGGCCGCCATAGCCCGACCGGTTTCCCGTCCAAAACAGCATGGAACCCGCTGCCGCAAATGGCAATCAATGTATCGTTCTGAAACTCCAGCACCGGCCCTGTGAGTGTAATTTCCAGTGTGGCTTCATTTTCCGGATTACCGGCAAGCAAGTTTGCGATTCTATGGGCAAAAGCATCCATTGCCCCACTTTGGACAACCCCGTATTTTTGGTAGCCGGACCGCCCGAGATCCTGCACCGTTGTCAGCATGCCCGGTTTGATAATTTTAATCATGATGGCATCTTCTCCAGTTCCCGGTATTCTTCAAGGCTCACCGGCCGGAAGCGGATTTTGTCGCCCGCTTGAAGGAGGCTTGGCCCATCCCGATCCGGCCGGAACAGTTTGACGGGAGTCCGACCGATGATTTGCCAACCGCCTGGTGTTTCGATCGGATAAATCCCGGTTTGTTTTCCGGCGATTCCAACCGATCTTTCCGGAATTTTGAGCCGCGGCGTTTTTTTCCTGGGCGCTGCAATTTTTTCAGGCATGCCGCCGATATAAGGAAAACCGGGTGCGAATCCGATCATGTATACGGTGTAGTCGCCGGAAGCATGGATCCGGATCACTTCTTCTGGCGTAAGATCGTTGATGCGGGCAACCTGTTCGAGATCCGGACCGAATTCGCCGCCGTAGCATACCGGGATATCGACTGTGCGCGGTTCTGGGATAGATGCAGGCTGCACTTTTTCAAGAAGCCGAGTGAAATAGCGGGATACATATCTGTAGGGATATTCGCCAAATTTTGCATAAACTTTGAATGGGTCATACAGAACGGTGACAGTTGTGTAGGCGGGAATATATTCAATCATCCACGCAGGCGCCGCATTTTCGATTAATGAAACGATCGCCCGGATTTTCCGGTGGTTTGCAAGGTTGATTTCTTTCCCTGCTTCAATCAGGATTGCGCCGTCGCCTTCCGGAAATAATTGAAAATCCATATAGACGCCTCCATCCTATTATTCATTTAAAGATTATTATCATATAATAACAAATGTTTTCTATTTTGTCACTGGAAAAAACCTGTCCGGCAATGTACACCGCTTCGTTTTGATTTGCCGCAAAGAAATAATAGCAGTTGGCAGCTTTAACGTTTTTTGATTCCATTGCTTGAATCACACGACTGTATCCGTTTTCAATATCGTTTGTTAAAAATGCATCTTGAATCCAATACGGGAAGTTTGCAGATTGAATAGACATGCTGATAGGGTGCGCCCTACAAAAATATTATTTTATGATAATTTAGGAAAGTCTTTCTATTTTTAACTATTCACTTGGTAAACTTTTATATTTCTAAATATACACCGGAATAAAGAGATAAGGCAACAATTGTGTATGTTTCGTTTCCCGCCATGTTGAAGCAGCGGGCTGCATGCCTTGTTCTGAACATGCACTGTTGTTCGGATGGCGCTGCGTTAAAAATGCACGAGGGCTGCTATCCTACGTTCTCTGCTGCATAGGCGTCTGGGCTGAAAAATTGCGCCGGTAGATTTTCAGACTTTTATGCGTGCTGCATTCTTTGCAGCATGGTGGTGCGCGGGGCACCCTATAGCGTGCATCATGTCAGGTGTAAGATGCGGAGGGACGTGAACGGCTCCCTTTATTTCTGGTATAGAAACACATTGAATATTTTTGCTAAAACGTTCTATAATGAAGTTACCTGCTTTTTACGTTAGAAACGAGGGGGTACTTCCTTTGGATAAACCGAAATTGTGGACGAAAGACTTTATTATGATTTCTTCCACAAATTTTTTTACGCACGTTGTATTTTATTTGTTAATGACCAGTATTGCCATGTACGTCATAACCGCCTACCATGCAAGTCAGGGAATGGCAGGGCTTGCGGCAGGAATATTCGTGCTGGCTTCACTCATTGCACGGTTATTTGCCGGGAAATATCTCGACAAAATCGGCCGCAAGCAGATGCTGGTCGGCGGATTAATTGTTTTTCTGGCTGTGATGTTGCTTCATTTTAAAGCTGATAGTCTCCTATATTTGATGGTCTTGCGTTTTATCCAGGGAGCGATGCACGGCGTGATTACGACAGCCGCCGGCGCCATTGTCGCGGATATCATCCCAAATGAACGGCGCGGAGAGGGTACTGGCTATTATGCGACAAGTATGAATTTGGCGATGGCTATCGGGCCGTTTTTAGGGATTCTGATTACCCGATTTGCCGATTTTCATATGATCGTGCTCGTGTCAAGCATCATTGCGTTCATCGATCTGATTTCTGGCATTTTGTTATCCGTACCAAAACCGGCTGCTGGCCATGCAAAAGTTACGGAAATGGCTCGTTTTAAAGTAATAGATTACTTCGAACCGGCTGCCGTGCCGATTTCAGGTGCGGTTTTTGCCGTTACGCTTGCCTATTCCAGTGTGCTATCTTTCTTATCTTTGTATGCAAAGGACATTGGACTAACCGGCGCCGCCACTTATTTTTTCCTTGTTTATGCAGCAGCGCTCGTCATCACAAGGCCTTTTACAGGCAGATGGTTTGATGAACGCGGGGCAAATGTTGTCGTTTACCCGCTGTTTATTTTGTTAATTGCCGGTTTCGTCCTGCTCAGCCAGGCGCACAGCGGATGGATGCTGCTTACAGCCGGGGCTTTGATCGGGATCGGTTACGGCACCGTGCAGTCCAGCTTCCAGGCAATTGCCATTCAGCTTTCGCCACCAAACCGGAAAGCACTGGCAACTTCGACATTTTTCATTTTTCTTGACCTGGCAAGCGGATCCGGCCCTTATCTTTTAGGAACAGTTGCCGGTTTGATGGATTTCCGGATGCTGTATCTTGCGGTTTCGGGCTGGGTTGTCCTGTGTATTGCCGTTTATTATGCCGTCCATGGGAGAAGAGCAGCAGCCGGCAAAAACAAAACAGCAGCAGAAAGCAAATTTTAACAGGAGGGGTCACACATGACAGAACATCATTTTCATTTAAAAGCAGACTGGCCGGGGCTTCGCAATGATACAGGGAACATTGCATGCGGAAACCTGGTAACGAAAATTTCCATTCCTCCGGAGATGGGTGGCCCAGGCGTCGGCACAAATCCGGACGAAATGTTGCTCGGGGCTGCCGCAACATGTTATATCATTACGCTGGCGGCGATGATGGAACGCAGCAGCCTGGAGAAAGACAGTTTGACAATGGCGTCAGAAGGGATCGTCGATGTGACCGACGGCGTATTTACGTATAAAAAGATCATCCACCGACCAGAAATTGTGCTGAAACCGGACGCATCCGAAAGCGATGTCCGGCTCGCGCGGAAGCTTGCAGAAAAAGCCGAAAAATCATGCATGATCAGCCGGGCCATTCAGGGAAATGTGGAAATGGAGCTTGAAGTTACGGTGAAAACAGCCGGCTGACTGGAACGGCAGGCAACTGTGAAAAAAGAAAAAGGCTGCCCTGCTGTTTGGGAAGCCATTGGAAAAGTGATTTTGCATGTCAGTATACAACATATAGAACGGAAAAAGATGTTGAGGCGGTGTCCCAACGTCTTTTCTTAGCTTAGCTTTTTTGGGAGCTGCCTTCGTTTCCAGCAGCTCCTTTCGGTGAACAACTGTGTTTTTTACAATACTTTGTCCAAAAAGTCCTGTGCCCGGGTTGTTTTCGGGCGTGAAAAGAATTCATCCGGTGTGCTGTCTTCCAAAATTTTGCCGCCGTCAAGAAAAAGGACGCGGTCAGCCACTTCGCGGGCAAAGCCCATTTCGTGTGTGACGATAACCATCGTCATGCCGATTTGGGCAAGATCTTTCATGACGTTCAGCACTTCTTTGACCATCTCCGGATCAAGCGCGGATGTCGGTTCGTCAAACAGCATCAGTTTCGGTTCCATTGCCAGCGCGCGCGCAATCGCGACACGCTGCTTCTGCCCGCCGGAAAGGCTGTCCGGATATGCCTCTTCTTTTTCGGTCAGGCCGACTTTTCTCAACAATTCCCGGGCTTTTTCTTCGGCGGTTTGGCGGTTCATCTTTTTTACTTTCATCGGCGCGTAAGTCAAATTGTCCAGGACCCTTTTATGCGGAAAAAGATGAAAGTGCTGGAACACCATGCCGATTTCTGAACGGACTTTCATCACATTCGTTTTCTTATCGGTGATTTCTTCCCCGTCAATCCAAATCCGCCCTTTTGTCGGCTCCTCCAGGAAATTCAGGCAGCGTAGAAAGGTCGATTTGCCGGATCCGGACGGGCCGATGACAACGACGACTTCCCCTTTTCCGACTTCCGTTGAAATGTCTTTTAAAACTTCATTATGTCCGAACTGCTTATGGAGATGTTCGACTTTAATCACTGTATTTCATCTTCCTTTCTACTTGTCTGCCAAGCAAGGTGAGGATAAAGACAAGCACCCAGTAAATCGCAGCGACAAACAGCAGCGGTTCAAAATTGTGATACGTTTGTGCACCGACAACCTGGGCACGGCGCATCAAATCGAGATAACCGATAGTCGATACAAGGGCAGACTCTTTTGTCAGAGAAACAAATTCATTCATCAACGCCGGCAAAATATTTTTCATCGCCTGCGGTAAAATCAAGTCTTTCATCATTAAATAATACGGTACACCGAGCGCCTGAGCAGCTTCGGTCTGGCCTTTGTCAACCGCCTGGATCCCGGCCCGGATGATCTCCGATATATATGCCGCAGAGTTTAAGCCGAATGCGAGGATAGCGGACGGAAACGCCTGGATATCGTAACCGGTCAGCTGTGGAATGGCAAAATAAATGAGCATCAGCTGCACAATGAGCGGCGTGCCCCGAAAAATTGATGTATAAATATCGCCTATCCATTTCAATGTTTTGATATGTGAAATTTTAAAAAGGGCAAAAATCGTGCCGAGTACAAACCCGAAAAGGATCGCTAAAAATACAAATTTTAAAGTTACCCATATTCCTTTTAAAATAAAAGGAATATAAGGCACAATTTGGCTGAAATCCAAATTCATGCCTTACACCTCACTTTGTTTGTTTTGAAAAAACAGCGCCCTGCTCAGCAAGGCGCCTGCATGCATTACTGTTTGTCAAGTTTCCATTTCTTTCTCAGCTCGTCCAGTTTCCCGTTCTTTTCCGCTTTTGCCAGCACTTTGTTGACTTTCGCCGTCAATTTGCTGCCTTTTGGCAAAGCAACGGCCATACCTGGTGAGCTCGAGGTCGGGTCGTCAAAGCCAACCAGGTTTTGCTTCTTGATATAGCCTTCTGCGACTGATTTATCAAGATAGGCTACTTGAATCCGTTTTGAAAGCAATTCTTCAATTAAATTTGTGGAGTTGTCCAATTTTTTGACCGTAAAATTGTACTTCCCTTTCAGCTTGTCCGCGCCCTCTTCCTGAATGGTGCCGAGCTGGACGCCGACGGTTTTGCCTTTCAAGTCATCCAGTGTCTTGACAGGGGAACCTTTTAGCGTAACAAACATTTCCCCTGAATGATGGTACGGGGTGGAGAAGTCAACGTTTTTGGCACGTTCTTTCGTTGCGGACATCCCGGAAAGGACCATGTCAACACGGTGCGATTGCAGCGCCCCGATCAAGCCGTCAAATTTCATATCTTTAATTTCAAGTTTGTATCCCAGTTCTTTTGCAATATACTTGGCGAGATCCGCGTCAAATCCGACCACATTTCCTGCTGTGTCTCTTGTTTCAAACGGGGCAAAGTCGGCTGAAGTGCCCATGATGAGCGTTTTTTCTTTTTTCGTATTACTTTTGCTGCTGTTTGTTTGGCCGCAAGCTGCCGCAATCACCATTGAAAATACAATTGCGATGCCTAACACGATCTTTTTCACAATGTTTCCCCCTATGAATATATCAGTCTTGGTAAGTATCTTTATTCAACAAAATGTATTTTAACACGTTGTGCAATGTTTGAAAAGATCCCTATTTTAAAAAATGAATGTCATTTTTTAGCTGTTTACCGGTATTTTTTTAACGTTTTCCGCAAACTCGCTTTTTACTTTTTCCAAAAGTTCCTGGTTTGTGAGAAGGTCAAACCCGGTCATAGCCAAAGCCAGCGCGCCGCTCGATAAGATCTGATGTGCATTGTCCGTAACCGTCATATCGGCAAATGCTTTTGTATGCGCGACAAGCCCCGGGGCATCTAGGCCGATATACGGGTGGATCGCCGGCACGACATGGCTGACATTGCCCATATCAATGGATCCGTATGAGGTTTTTGGCGGATTGACTTTTTTCATTTTTGTTTGTAAAAGGTTTTCCGTGAACATTTTCGACAATGTCTCGTTTGTGATCATATTGTCATAGCTTAGTTCGTAATTGGATATTTGCACGGTGGCACCGGTCATCATTGCAGCACCCTGTGCGATTCTTTTCACCTTTTCAACCACTTCGTTTAAAACCGCACGGGCTTTGGCGCGTACATAAAACTGGGCCACAGCCTTATCAGGGACAATGTTTGCGGCAATGCCGCCTTCTTTGATAATGCCGTGGATACGGACATCAGAAGTGACATGCTGGCGGAGTGCATTCACGCCGTTAAACAGCTGGATCGCTGCATCAAGTGCGTTAATGCCGTCTTCCGGGTTTGATGCCGCATGGGCTGATTTCCCACGAAAGTCAAACTGGATCGCATCCATGGCAAGCGACTCACCGCTTTCATACGACTCATCGGCCGGGTGGACAATCATCGCGGCATCGATCCCATTGAAAATGCCCTGTTCCGCCATCGCAACTTTCGCACCGTTCGTTTCTTCCGCAGGTGTCCCGAGCACCACCACGCGGCCGCCGGTTTCGTCAATCATTTTACTTAAAAGCACACCCGCACCCGCGCTCATCGTTCCGATCATATTGTGGCCGCAGCCGTGGCCGACACCCGGAAGCGCATCATATTCGCATAAAAAGGCAACTGCCGGTCCAGTTTTTCCGCTGTCATAGACTGCTTTAAAAGCGGTCGGCCTGCCGACAATTCCTTTTTCCACTGAAAAGTCGTGTGACGCAAGGAAGTCCGTGAGCAATTTCATAGACTGGTATTCCTGGTCGCCAAGTTCGGGATGATGATATAAGTAGTCGCTCATTTCCCAGAGCTTGGACTCGATTTGACTCAAATGGTGTCTAAGCTGTTCCTTCATTGGATGGCCCCCTTGTATTGTTCGTGTGCGCCAAAGTTAATATTTATAAATAATATGTTATAAATATACATCACCTTTCCCATTCGGGCAACCCTTTTTTATAAAAAATACAAAAAGACCCCATCTTGCTTTCAGATGGAGCCTTCTTCGTCATATAAACTACTGCTATTCATGAAATGTTCCAGCCATACGGTTTGCAAATGTCCCGGTGCTCACCGGCACGGGCACAGCAACCATGCCGGCCGTCGCGGGGGCCGTAGATTTGCTGGATGTCCCGTGGCTTTTTTGCAATATGCGGGCTTCCTTATGCCATCATTTTGCAAATATCATTTGAAAATGCAACCGGGTCTTCAATCTCGAGCCCTTCAATCAGCCGCGCCTGGTTATACAACAGGTTTGTATAAAGCTTGCATTTGTCCTTGTCATGGGCGAACGCCTCTTTTAATGCGTTAAATACATCATGATGGATGTTAATTTCGAGCACTTTATCGGCTTTTACATTTTGTCCGTTCGGCATTGCGCTCAACACTTTTTCCATTTCAATCGACACTTCGCCGTCCGTTGTAAAGCAGACCGGATGCGATTTTAAGCGGTGCGAGGCACGGACATTTTTCACTTTTCCGTCCAGTGTCTCTTTCATAAATGCAAAGAGCTCTTTGTTTTCTTTTTCCTCGGCATCGGTTTCTTTTTTGTCTTCCGTTTCAAAACCGAGATCGCCGCTTGATACGGACCTGAATTCTTTTTCCTTATAATTCATGAGCATCTTGATCGCAAATTCATCGATGTCTTCCGTAAAGTAAAGGATTTCGTATCCTTTATCAAGCACAAGTTCCGTCTGCGGCAATTTTTCAATCCGGTCAATCGACTCACCGGTTGCGTAATAAATGTATTTTTGGTCTTCCGGCATGCGGCTTACGTATTCATCAAGCGTAACAAGCTTTTTCTCTTTTGAAGAATAAAACATCAGGAGATCCTGCAAATCTTCTTTGTGCGCGCCAAATTCATTGTATACCCCGAATTTCAACTGACGCCCGAATGATTTGAAAAATGCTTCGTACTGCTCACGGTTTTCTTTTAAAAGGTTAGCTAGTTCACGCTTGATTTTGTTTTTGATATTTTTCGCAATCAGTTTTAGCTGACGGTCGTGCTGGAGCATTTCCCGCGAAATGTTCAGAGACAGGTCTTCGGAGTCGACCATCCCTTTGACAAAACTGAAATAATCCGGTAAAAGATCCGGGCATTTTTCCATAATCAGAACGCCATTCGCATACAGTTCCAGCCCTTTTTCATATTCCGGCGTATAATAATCGAACGGAATTTTTTCCGGAATGTAAAGAATTGCATTGTAACGCACGGTGCCGTCAACTTTGATGTGAATATGCTTGACCGGTTTGTCAAAGCCGTAATGCTTTTCCATATAAAATTGCTCATAATCTTCATCTGTCAGCTCACTCTTGTTTTTGCGCCAGATCGGGACCATGCTGTTGAGCGTTTGTTCTTCTTTGACCTCTTCGTATTCATCATCGCTGCCCTCTTTCAGGCGCCTTTCCGTTACATCCATTTTAATCGGGTAGCGGATAAAATCGGAATATTTTTTCACAATGGCCCGCAGCCGGTACTCTTCCAAATACTGATC
Source organism: Weizmannia sp. WK01 (assembly GCF_025905465.1). NCBI lineage: Bacteria > Bacillati > Bacillota > Bacilli > Caryophanales > Bacillaceae > Heyndrickxia > Weizmannia sp. WK01. The sequence goes on from NZ_CP109616.1 coordinate 3,241,766, forward strand.
GTAGTCTTCATCCTCTGTGTTTTCTTTCAGCTTCAATATAATATCCGTACCGTTGCCGTTTTTTTCGCACGGCTCAATCGTATAGCCTTCCGCACCTTTCGACTGCCATTTATAAGCCTGATCGCTCCCCGCAGCCTTGGAAATGACGGTAATTTCATCTGCCACCATGAACGCCGAGTAGAAGCCGACGCCGAACTGGCCGATAAGATCATACCCGTCTTTCATTTCATTGTCATGTTTAAAAGCGAGCGAACCGCTTTGCGCGATCGTGCCGAGGTTTTCTTCCAGTTCCGTCTCCGTCATGCCGATCCCGGTATCAGAAACAGTCAGCGTCCGGTTTTCTTTATCCGGGGTAATTTTAATGTAGTAGCTGTCTTTATCAAATGTTAAATTTTCATCTGTCAAAGCTTTGTAATAAATTTTATCAATCGCGTCGCTGGCGTTGGATATCAGCTCACGCAAGAAAATTTCTTTTTGCGTGTAAATCGAGTGGATCATCATGTCGAGAAGCCGTTTGGATTCTGCTTTAAATTCCTTTACCGCCACTTCGATCTCTCCTTTATATGTATAGATGATGGCAATGTCCCTTTAGCACTCCTAACACCAGAGTGCTAACATCTTATTTTTTAGCACAGCACCGCTTGTTTGTCAATGAAATAGTGGCAGAAATTGTCCTTTCCAACAGGCAGGGGTTGTTCTATAATTAATTACTGACATCTAAATACGGGCTTGGGCGATGGAAACAGGTGAAATTCCTGTACGGTCCCGCCACTGTGATGGAAAACATTTTCCTAAGTCAGATCTTTCTCCCAAGCTGTCGGTTTATTTGAAGCCTACGAGGTATAGGCGAAAAAAATTTTGCCCTTGTATACCTCTTTTGTACAAGGGGTTTTTTATGAAAGGAGAGCGGTAATGGTGGGGAAAAGCGCAAGAAGACTCTTTCTGGGAATTGTTTTTGTTTTGGCATTTGCAGTTCCAATCCACAGTTTTGCAGCAGTATCTGTCTGCAAAGATATAAAGGATACGGCATCATATTTTAAATCTTCCGCTTTAAACTCGGATTTTGCAGTAGCCGCACTGGCAAAGGAGAATTTGCTAACAGCCCATGAGATAAAGCAGTACCGGAAAGTTTTAATAAACCGGGTGAGAGCCAAAGGCAAAGAGTTAACCGGTACGGAACTCGTTAAGACCATCATTGCTCTAAAAGCGATTGGAGAGGATCCGGAAAACTTTCAAGGAGAGAATTTGATCAAACGCGTATACGATACGGCGGCAGAAAGCTCGGTAACCGGATATGCCTATGATTTAATCGCTTTGAATACGGATAATTATGAGATTCCGAGTGATGCACCGAATACTCCTGCTAAAATTGCAGCAAAACTGGTTGATGCGGAACTTCCGGACGGCGGTTGGAGCTGGAGTTTGACCGCCAAAAATTCGGATGTTGACTCAACCGGCATGGTACTGACCGCGCTTGGCACTTATCAGGATAAACATGATAAAGATGTGAACACGGCAATCCGGGATGGCATTAAATACTTGAAGGCAGCAGAAAAAGAAAACGCCAGCTTTGACAATTCGTGCACAACCGCCCAGGCCATCATCGGTCTTGTCTCTGTCGGCGTTGACCCGTCAACCGATGATTTTGTTAAAAAAGGCATGAATCCAATTTCTGCGCTCAGCACCTATAAAGATGCCAAAAACGGCGGGTACAAGTGGCAAACGGCAAGCGAATCTTCAGATAGCTTTTCAACAGAACAGGTTTTCCAGGCCCTTGTCGCCTATGACCTTTTTCTCAAGGGGGATACCCTGTATAACTTCCGGAAAGTAAGCAGCTCCTATTCTGCCTGTACAGACGCAACCGATTCGGGTGCCGGGGACAAGGATTCGAGCAGTAGCAATACCGGGAGTAAAGGTAGCGACAATTCTCCAAATAATAATGGGACTGGCAAAACCACCAGCCAAAGTCCAGCTGCTGCCGCTGCAAAAGTGGTTGAAAAGCATGCGAAAGAAGTCGTCACCAAAACGAATACGATTACGAAAGATCATACAATTACAAACAACAACACCATCACAAAAACCAACACGGTAGAAAAGCCAGCTGCAACTAAAAATCAAACGCCGGCAAAAGCAGAAAAAGTTTCACATGCAAAAAAAGAGGACAAGCCTGCAGCTGCAACTGACCAGGCAACCCCTGCAGAAGATGTGCAGCAAGAGCCGAAAAAAGTCGTTATTACCAAAACAACGGGTATTTCTCCTGTGCACGGCTGGGTCGGTTCCCTATCTGCGGGTGCAGGCGTCATCCTGCTAATCATCAGTAAAAAATTTCTGGGGGTATGAGCAGGAATGAAATATAAAAGCATGATCATTGATAGTATTGCCGTCTTATTGATTGCATTCGGCGCCTGGTTTTTGATCGACGGTTTCCATTTTGAATCGAAAACCGTTAAAACCTATTCAGAAACAACACAAGTTGCAAACACTGCAGCAAAGGAAAAGAGTACGGCAGCAAAAGAAAATACATCCGGAAAGAAAACGGACGACGCTGGCAGTATCAAAACGGATGAAAAAAGCAATACGGGCGGATCCGGAAGCAACGTGAAAGATTCAGCCGCTCGTTCCAAAAATACTGAGGCTAAAGCTTCGACAGACAGCAAAACGGATGAAACACCTGCCACAAATACAAAAACGGCGGTCACATCCAGCACATCAACAAAAACGACAACTGGGGCTTCTTCGTCCGGTTCCAATGACAGCCGTGCTTCCGACAACACGGGAGCCTCATCTAAAGCAAAGGCCGAAACGGTTTCTTTAACGGTAAAGGGCTATAAAGGGCCAGTTTTCGGCGGCAAATACAGTTATAAAAGCGGAGACACAGCATTTTCCGTTTTAAAAACAGCTACCGCTTCTGAAGGTGTAAGCGTCGATTATTCCGGATCCGGTGCAACGGCCTATGTAAAAGGCATTGACGGCCAGTATGAAGGGGATCAAGGCGGCATGAGCGGCTGGAAATATAAAGTAAACGGAAAAGAGCCAAACGTTTCCGCAGGGACGTATAAATTAAAAGCCGGCGATCAGGTTGTCTGGTTCTATTCTAAATAGGAGTGCATAATATGGGGAATCAGCCGCTTGAAAAAAAGAAGTCAGCGAAGAACGCTTCACGGCTGACAAGGAGAATGGCGCTTCTTGCCATGCTAGCCGCACTGAGCGTGGCCGGACGGATTTTGATGGCGTCAATCCCGAATGTCCAGCCATGCACGGTGATCATCATTTGCAGTTCTTTTGTTTTCGGCATCCGCTTCGGTTTGGCGCTTGCGTTTTTAATCGTTTTCGGTTCCGATATGTTTCTTGGCATGGGGTTGTTTGCGATCATGCAATTTCTTGCGTGGGGGAGTATCGCGGTGCTTTCCGGTCTGCTCGGCAAGAAAGAGTTATACAAAAAAATCCCGCATCTCGTGTTATGTTTGTATGCAGCTTTTACCGGCTTCCTGTTTGGCTTTATGGTTTCATTAAATTATTTGTTTATCGGCGGGCCGTTTGCATTTTGGACATACTACCTCGGCGGGCTGTTGTTTGACAGCTACCATGCCGCGGGAAACTTCTTCTTTTATTTGATCTTAGGGCCGATTTTGATCAAACTGATTACAAAAGAAAAAGCACGGATAGATCGTATTTAGCCCAAGGCTGCCTGTTTCATGCAGGCAGCCTTGTTTGGGTGTTGTCTGATTTTCCTGTTTCCAATAGTTCGTAACATGTGACAAGGAGTTATTGAGTATTGATTTTCCCCATACTTGCTGGCTTTACGAAATCTCCACAACTCTCACTGCTTTTTCTCAGGAACCAGCCGACAATCAACAACTTTCTCTTCTATTACGATCATTCATCGTCAACATAGCATATTCATCTTTAGACGAAATGCATATTTAATTTTGTGACAGAGATGGTATCATTTCTCTTTAAAGATGCCCTTCTTTCTGGTTAATCATTTTTCTCTAATCCAATTATATCAGAGGTTCGAAGCACTTTTTACTTTCATAATCCAGAATGATACTCGTTTTTCCTTCCTCGTTTCCCGATAAGTCTTTAATTTCACAGCACTTTCTCATCTCAAATTAAAAGAAATACATCACTTTTTAAATAAATTATTTTCCAATAGAATCTATAAGTGCATTAAAGTATACAGCAGTTGAACGTCTTTCTACAAATTTAAAGAATAGTCTTATTGAATAAAGCGTCAAAAATGTAATAACCAACAAATTTGTAATTAACCCTACTATTTTGTTTATTTTTTCCAACATTGCATATAGACTCAATATAAATGCCAAAATACCCAAGAGAGAAGGAAAATATTTCGATACATCATTTGCCTCTTCAAATTCTTTTGCCCTTGCTTTGACAATTGATTTTTGAGTAGCGTCCATTAATTTTAATGCTTTAATTTTGTTATTAATAGTTTCTAAACTTAAAGGCGATTTTTTAGGGAACAAGTGGTAATCAATGAAATTTTTGAGTTCATTATCACCTTTTCTAGTAACTTCAATTAAGTTGTAAATAAATAAAATATTTTCATCGGATATATTTGTTGTTTTTATTGATTCCCTCATAAACTAGCCTCCCACACTTACATAATTCGACAATAAAGATATTCCACTGCAATAAAAATGCAAATATAGTAAGATTTTTTCACCATAAATTGAATATGCGATTATATGAAATTTTTAGGAGTTAAAAAAAGATCATCCTACCTTACTCTTCTCCTTCCTCATTTTGATAATATAGTTTGGTGTTCGGAATTTGCCCGTTTGTTCCGGCTGTCGCAATTTTAGACAGCAAATACTCGTACAAGTCCCCCTGTGTATCGCGTCTTTCATCAGCAGGTTTATCAATATCGTCCGCAATTTTCGCTAGCATATTCGCTGTTGAAATCAAAAATATGGCATCGTCCATGTATTTGGAATACGCCGGGTCCTCGTTAACATCCAAGCTTTTGAGAACGAAAACACTTCTTTTGAAACAACTTCATACATTTCATCTGCCACCCGAGCTGTTTTGACGCGATGCTAGCGCAAATGCTGTTTGTCCTCCGGAATAGGACCTTCATGCGGAAGCTCCAAATCTTTGCTTCCGGTTCCTTCGCTAATTCCGCATTATCCAGCCCTTCTATAACCAGCAAGTATGTAAATTGTTCAATCACCATTAAGGAGTTTGTAATTCATCTCGCCTGTAATCATAAAAATTTCTTCCTCCTGAGTGAACTTATTACTATTATAACGGCTAAGTAAAGGGGAAGGAAGCAGCAATCTTGCAATCCATCTAACGGAGGAACAGAAGATTCTCTAAAGTGCGCGTCCTCTACTGGGGAATAGCTTTTAGTCTGATTATAAGCCATTTTGGGCAAGAAATTGTTCTTCCTACATTGCAGTTACCCCCGATCATGATGTACTCATGATTCCAATTCCGCCTTTCAGTTCACCTCAGCTCTGAGGAGTAAAAATTTTTCGTGATAATTTAACTATTCCCCCCCCAAAAATGCGGCTAAATATGTAATAATTTAAATAATTAGAGCTTGCTGGACGAATATTTTGGCATGGCTTAGTGACAAGTCGAATACAAGCTAAAATTTGATTCGTTCAGCAAGCCCTAATTAAACTTGGCTGTTTTGAGGGGGTTTTTATTTTGGTTACTAGAAAAGAAAAAAGAAATCGTGAAAAAGAAGCAAATTATTTTTTCGAGTTCCTTAAAATTCAGAAGCATTTTTTCAAAGACCTGATGAATAACCTAAAAAAGGTAGCAGACCACCGACATCAAAGCTATATCACTTATGGTCCAGAGGTCCTTTTATTTACGATGATGTTGAAAAATATGACCGGCCTAAAATCCATGAGAAACATGAGTGAGAGTTTTAATAAAGAAGAATGTATTAAAAATGTAGGGAAGGTGTTAGGCTTAGATTCTCTTGAAGAACTTCCACATTATGATACAATTAACGACTTTTTATCTGGCTTAGATGTAAATGAATTAGAAAAAATTAGAACGTATATGATTAAAGAATTATTGAAAAAAAGGTCTCTCGAGTCTTATCGAATTGAAGGAAAGTACTGGGGTGTCATCATTGATGGAACTGGATTACACACCTTTCATGAGAAACATTGTAAACACTGCCTGAGACGGGCATATACAAATAAAGAAACAGGAGAAACGAACGTACTTTATATGCACCATGTACTTGAAGCCAAGCTTGTCGTGGGGGATATGGTCTTCAGTATTGCCTCCGAATTTATCGAAAATGAATCAGAAAATGTTTCTAAGCAAGATTGTGAATTAAAAGCCTTCGACAGGCTGGCAAAGAAAATAAAAAAAATATTTAAAAGACTACCGATTTGTATCTTGGGAGATAGTCTCTATGCATGTGAAACGGTATTTAATCTGTGCAGGGCGCACAAATGGAAATATATATGCAGATTTAAGGAAGGGAGAATTAAAAGTATCTCGACGGAGTTTAAGGCAATAAAAGAGCTGGAACAAAGTAAGGATCAGAATTCATTAGTTTGGGTGAATGATATTGCCTACAAAGACAGAACGGTCAATCTGATGGAGGCCACAATGAAAACAGAGGATGGGAAATCGAAAGAGTATGTATTTATAACGGATATTAAAATCACGAAAAAGAACGTGGAACGACTCATCGCTGCAGGAAGAAGCCGCTGGAAGATTGAAAATCAAGGATTTAACGAACAAAAAAATAATCGTTACAATATAGAACATGCCAATAGCCAAAACTACACAGCCATGAAAAATCATTATTTATTAGTTCAAATAACAGATATTATTAGACAGCTGTTTGAAAAAGGTTCGTCAATCTTAAAAGCACTCAAAAAAACGGCAAAAGAAAAATCCTCAAATCTGTTGGAATCGTTTCGGACACGCATTTTAACAGACGAGGATTTCACCCATTTAAGTAAGCCAATACAAGTAAGGTTTACTTAATGGTTATATTATAGCAAAGGATGTGATGTAAAAAAAGGTTTTTTTGAAGTTATCCACAATTTTAAAAAAGAAATTTGCAAATTCGGCTCTTTTTGACTTTGAAAGCAGAAAAAATAGATGGAAAAATTTTCTAAATGTGGATAAGTCATTTTATCATAAAACATCTAAAAATTGATGAATTTACTCTTCAGAACTGAGTTCACCTACCCATGATTTACAAATCGTAAAAAGTATGTGTAAAATTTTACTCGACGGGGCAGATGAGTGGAAAAAAATGGGAAGACGCTCTATCATCTAATTGTACACTTCAAGATGAACATCTAGAGAGAGAGGTCTTCCCATGGATATTATATCAATAATTGCTGGATTATTAAAGGATACAAAGAGTCTTATCGAATTTGAAGAACAGCTTAAACTTCTGATGCAGAAGGCTTTTACACAATGGGTTGGGGAAATATTTGAAGAGTTAGATAAAACAATTAAACAGGAGAAGTTAGAGGAGGGCTGGGTGTACTGCCGGAGTGATAACAGAAGCGTTCAGTTTCTATTTGGAAGTGTGACTTTTAAACGTTCACTAATGCGTGATAAGAGAGGGAACTCACATTATCCTCTGGATGAATGGTTAGGGCTGGTACCACACCAACGATACAGCCCGTTAGTGGAATTAAAGGTGGCAGAGTTGGCAAGTGAGAACACCTATCGGGAAGTAGCTGATATTTTAAAAGAGTGGACAGCAGTGAGTCTTAGTCACACAACTGTAGGGAACATGGTAAAACACGTAGGGAAAACTCAGGCGGAAGCCGATAAGGCACTTGTAGAAGAGCTAGAAATAGCTGTTTCCCTGCCTGAGGGGAAGAAGGTAGACTACCTGTTTTCTGAAGCAGATGGTGTATTCGTTCGGGGACTAAAAAAGAAACAGAGTATGGAAGTCCACCACGCCATTCTCTATGAGGGATGGGAAACCAATGGAAAAAGGGTCTCCCTGCGTCAGCCCACAGTCATCATGACGACGGAAGACATTCAGACATTTTGGGATGAAGTCCAAGCCACAGCTGCCAACACCTATTCCCTCGAAAAAGCGCATGTCATTACAAACAGTGATGGAGGTGCTGGGTACACAGCTGAACGGTTTCAAACAGCATTCTCACAGTCGGAATTTCCGGTGCTCAACCAGCTGGATACCTACCACGTTGCACAAGCCATCATAAGGACATTTGGGGGCGGAAAGAGCGAGATCAAGGAGCAAATTAGAAAAGCGATTAGAACGCATGACCTGGACCAATTCACGTTATATTTGGATACGCACGAAAGCACCTTGACGGATAAAAAGGCCCTCAAGAAAATCAAGGAATTCCGTTCGTATATCTTGAAAAACTGGGACCGCATTTTTGACTGGAGAGACAGGGTGAAAAACGTGCCGGAAGGTGCGAGAGGCCTAGGAGCGATGGAATCGAATCAAAGGCATATCTCCTTCAGGATGAAAAAAAGGGGCATGCATTGGAGTGAACTTGGCGCAGAAGCCATGGTGAAAATCAAACAAGGCATACTCAATGGGACATTGAGAGAAGCCTATCTGAAACACCGTTCAAGAAGCGAGAGAAAGCAACGGAACTTGAAACAATCCATCAGGATGTCTCAACTACTCAAGCAGCCTGTACGCCCGTCAGTGGGCGTAAAGCACGGATCAGTTGCCCTGCATTCAAGCAGTTCATCGGCAATGGGACATTTAAGCAAAATATTAGAGCTTTCGTTTTAAGCCTGGCTCAGTGGGGACTGATCGTTGAGGCGCGCGAAATTTACGAGACTCCTGCGGGAAAAGCGAGCCAGGAGAGACCCCGCAGCGAGGTACGAGCGAGGAGGCTCGCCGGCCGCCCGCGGAAAGCGAGTGAATTTCGCGCGCCTCAACATCCCCGTTATCCATCTTTATACGAAAATACTACATCTTTTCCGAAAATTACACCGAGCAAGTAAAGCACGGTAGCCGAAAGTGTACAAAAAGAGTGTCTTGGAATACCCGATATTTAAACCTTGTCGAGAAAAACTTGACACATACTCGTAAAAATTATTTTTACATATCCCCTGAATTTTGGGTTATAATAAAGATAGCATGATGGAGGTGAGAGGAATGAAACTATTTTCCCTGAAAAAATCCATTGGAGAAAATTTACTCTATTACATTCGGTTAAACGGCTATACAAAAACCTCATTTTCAAAGTTAACGGGGATCTCCCGGCCCACACTGAATCAAATTTTAAATGGGAATAGTCCGAGCCCAAACATATATGAAGAACAGATGAAAAAAATAACGGATGCTCTCGGTTTGCCTTTAGACTTTTTTACCCGGTTGCCCTCACTTGAGCAGGAAAAATGGCTTTTACCTGCTACCCAGTACTCTGACAGGTTTTCTGGTTCGGAGCGTGACGCTTTAACACGGGAGCTATTGGCCGATCTGGATGAGCTGCTGAGTGTCGCAGCTTTCTATGTTAAGGGGTGATACTATTGAGGATTACAAGTGCCAATTTAGATGAGACAGTGAAATTGAATCGAAAAATAGAAAATGAAATTCAGCGCCACATTGCGTTCATGAACCGACATCTTGCTAAATATGAAATCCATTCTCCTGAAAAACAAGCTCTTCAGATTTTAAAAGATCATTATTTGATTCAGCTTCCGATACCTGACCCGGACTGGGGAGGCGCTATCAGGGAGCTTCCCAATGGGGAAAAGGTGCCTGTCATCAATACAGCACAGCCCCGTTTATATCAATACTTTATTTGCTGGCATGAAATTTACCATTTAACGGTAGACAATTTGCCCGTTGTTTCACATGAAATTTCTACTGAATTTGATTTAACAGAACGCAAGGCGGACTATTTTGCGAGTCAAATGCTGATCAGTAAAGATTTGTATCCTTATTTTTATCATTTAAAAGAAGAAAAATTTATTCATCGTGCGGCGATATGCATGGACTTATTCAAAGCCCCTTATAAAGCAATCCTTATCCAGCTGTATGAATCCGCAATAACGTATCAAAACACGACACTCCAGGAAGAAATCAAGGCAAATTTTGATCTTACTTTTAGCGTTACAGACTGGATCCGGTTATTTAAGCAGCTGTCTTTAGATGAAAATTTGGTCAAGCCGTCTTACACCGTAGACTTTGGGCTCCTTAAGTACCTGGCAGAAGAAAAAGAAAAGGAAAGACCGGATGACCGTGTGTATGAGGAGACAGGACAATACATTTTGAAGCTGGAGAAAAAATTTCTTGACGTGAAGGGGAAACTCGAACGTGGGAAACTATCATGATTTGTATGCAGCATTAAAGAAGAAAAAAGGCAACCGTCTCCTTATTCTGGATAACAATAACCTTGAATTCTGCAGCCAGCATGAATGGGCGTTTCCACCCGCTCAAATTTTTCAGCACTATGACGCAGTACTTATCCCGGAATGGGTTTATGCCGAAATTTTCCACAGCCAGAAACGGTTAGATTATCTTTCAAAAATAAACGTGCCGTACTTCATCATGAGCGAAACTGAGGATTATCCCGAGCTGGCAGGGTATCAGGAAATTAGGTTAATGAAGCTGTTTAAGCATGCCTCTTCTTCCGGTTCCAAAGCGAGAAAGTACTTTTCTGCCCTAGAGAAATATTACGGACAGCATGATGACCTTCCGAAAGACTGGATTGCAACGTTCTATCAATCAGGGTTTGACACAAAAGAAAGCAGGCCCAGAGATGACAGAGGCGTCCCCATCGTACTTAAGAAAAATGCAGGCGAAACTTCCATCCTCGTTTTAGCCTACCTGTTGTTCCACCAGTTTCACGAAAATATAAACCAGGTTACCATTTTCTCGAGCGATAGAGGGAGCCTCACCATTAAAGAACAAATTCTAACCTATCTTCCTAAGATGGGTCTGATTCATTCCCCTGCTGTATCTATCAGTTTTAAAAGCTCGGACATTCTTCTTATCGAGGCTTATCAGGATCGAAGAATTGACTTAGAAGATGTGAAAAGGCTGCGGAAAAATCGAAAGAGTGTCATTTACACCATGAGTTTAGAGGATTTTACGGCATCCCGGCATGAATATGTCATGGATACAGAGGATTTTCTCAAGATTTTACAAGAAATTGACCACTATCATTTTGAATTTTGAGAAACCCCTATGTTCCTGACACTGAAAGGCAACAAAAAATTGACGGTGTTGTCTGTCAAAAATTTAATGAGAATCTGGAGAAGAGAAAAGGACATTCCCCGTATCGCTGTGCCACTCATGATACAGGGAATCAGTTCTGAAGAGTAAATTCATCAATTTTTAGATGTTTTATGATAAAATGACTTATCCACATTTAGAAAATTTTTCCATCTATTTTTTCTGCTTTCAAAGTCAAAAAGAGCCGAATTTGCAAATTTCTTTTTTAAAATTGTGGATAACTTCAAAAAAACCTTTTTTTACATCACATCCTTTGCTATAATATAACCATTAAGTAAACCTTACTTGTATTGGCTTACTTAAATGGGTGAAATCCTCGTCTGTTAAAATGCGTGTCCGAAACGATTCCAACAGATTTGAGGATTTTTCTTTTGCCGTTTTTTTGAGTGCTTTTAAGATTGACGAACCTTTTTCAAACAGCTGTCTAATAATATCTGTTATTTGAACTAATAAATAATGATTTTTCATGGCTGTGTAGTTTTGGCTATTGGCATGTTCTATATTGTAACGATTATTTTTTTGTTCGTTAAATCCTTGATTTTCAATCTTCCAGCGGCTTCTTCCTGCAGCGATGAGTCGTTCCACGTTCTTTTTCGTGATTTTAATATCCGTTATAAATACATACTCTTTCGATTTCCCATCCTCTGTTTTCATTGTGGCCTCCATCAGATTGACCGTTCTGTCTTTGTAGGCAATATCATTCACCCAAACTAATGAATTCTGATCCTTACTTTGTTCCAGCTCTTTTATTGCCTTAAACTCCGTCGAGATACTTTTAATTCTCCCTTCCTTAAATCTGCATATATATTTCCATTTGTGCGCCCTGCACAGATTAAATACCGTTTCACATGCATAGAGACTATCTCCCAAGATACAAATCGGTAGTCTTTTAAATATTTTTTTTATTTTCTTTGCCAGCCTGTCGAAGGCTTTTAATTCACAATCTTGCTTAGAAACATTTTCTGATTCATTTTCGATAAATTCGGAGGCAATACTGAAGACCATATCCCCCACGACAAGCTTGGCTTCAAGTACATGGTGCATATAAAGTACGTTCGTTTCTCCTGTTTCTTTATTTGTATATGCCCGTCTCAGGCAGTGTTTACAATGTTTCTCATGAAAGGTGTGTAATCCAGTTCCATCAATGATGACACCCCAGTACTTTCCTTCAATTCGATAAGACTCGAGAGACCTTTTTTTCAATAATTCTTTAATCATATACGTTCTAATTTTTTCTAATTCATTTACATCTAAGCCAGATAAAAAGTCGTTAATTGTATCATAATGTGGAAGTTCTTCAAGAGAATCTAAGCCTAACACCTTCCCTACATTTTTAATACATTCTTCTTTATTAAAACTCTCACTCATGTTTCTCATGGATTTTAGGCCGGTCATATTTTTCAACATCATCGTAAATAAAAGGACCTCTGGACCATAAGTGATATAGCTTTGATGTCGGTGGTCTGCTACCTTTTTTAGGTTATTCATCAGGTCTTTGAAAAAATGCTTCTGAATTTTAAGGAACTCGAAAAAATAATTTGCTTCTTTTTCACGATTTCTTTTTTCTTTTCTAGTAACCAAAATAAAAACCCCCTCAAAACAGCCAAGTTTAATTAGGGCTTGCTGAACGAATCAAATTTTAGCTTGTATTCGACTTGTCACTAAGCCATGCCAAAATATTCGTCCAGCAAGCTCTAATTATTTAAATTATTACATATTTAGCCGCATTTTTGGGGGGGGAATAGTTAAATTATCACGAAAAATTTTTACTCCTCAGAGCTGACAGGGAATGTCCTACATTAATGATCATATAGGATTAGTCTCATCGCTTCGCAATCAATGCCATATTTCAGAAATAGGGAGAAACGACAGGCACTGCTTCTTCCGTGTCCCCTTTATGCCCCGGCAGTTTCCGTCACGTTCTGATTAATATAGCAAAATATTGCAGCTCTGTTGCCGGCTGTAAAAAATACTCAACGTGTTAATGGGTGCTCGGATTTGATGTAAAAACTTAAGTTCACCTTATATAGCTTCAATGATGCCGGGTCGTCCATATTGTCTTTGAAAATCCCAGCATGCTGACGACGTTGAACGGTTCCTGCCATCGCTGTCTCTCTTATTCGCACCGTAAAAATGTCCATCATAATCATGCAAGCCGGTACACGACAAATTTTTCGTATGGATTATGCTCATATAAAAATGTTAGCGGGACTTCGAGCCTTTTTTCAAATGGCGTATGGTCTTCAAGGAAGTAAATATAGTCCTGTGACGGATAATATAAAATAATGTCTGTTTCCCGGTGTGCTTCTTCCACCGAGCGTAAAATATTTTGCACAACCTTCATAAAGATTTGTACGGAAAACGGATTAAAAAAGTAAAAACGGTTGTCTTCCGGCAGTATCTTATAATTTTCGGCAAGACAGCATTTAAAACGAATACGGGCAGGCTGGACCGGGAATTTTCTCTCATAGCGTTTCTTGTTTTCGAGGGCTTCCCGGTACAACCATTCATTCATTTCAATACCGGTCACAGTTGCACGAAACAAATGATGGATATAAAAATTGAGCCGCCCTTTGCCACAACCGAAGTCTACCACATGGTCGCTTTTGTCCAGTTCATAATGATCGAACAGTTCGCAAAGCGCATGATAAGGCGTCGGCTCATAACGATTGTAATGTAGTGATGCATTAAATCCCTTCTGCTCACCGGTTGTTTTAATATGCAAAATCCCGTCAAAGTAGGAATCGTTCATTGTTTCGCTCCTGTTTTTCTTGATAAAAAACCAGCCCTGCTATTTATAAAGGGGCAATTGCCTGTTCCAGCCCGTACGGTGACAAATCCAGTTCTGTTTTCCGGCCGAGTGCAAGCCTTGCAAGCTCTGCGCCGAGAAAAGGGCCGGCCGTTAAACCGGATGCCCCGAGGCCGTTTGCACAAATAAGCCTTTCGTAACCGGGCCAAGCACCGATCACCGGCAAAAACCCCGGCGTGAACGGCCGAAATCCGACTTTCACATCCATAAGGGACGCTTCAGCCAAGCCCGGTGCAACCGGCAGCACTTTGCTTAAAACTTCGTGGATCCCGCCGGCTGTGGTGCGCAAATCAAAAGCTTCCGTGTTTTCATGGGTGGCGCCGGCAATGATACGGCCGCCATCGAATGCCAGCAAATACTGATCATTCGGCGGCATGACGACCGGCCAGCTGCTTGTGTCCATACCTTGCAGTTTTAAATGGAGAATCTGTGCTTTTTGGTGGCTGACTTGAAATGCCGCACCGAGCGGTTGGAACAAATCTTTTGCCCATGCACCCGCTGCCACAATCGTTTTGTCCGCATGCAGCGTATGGCTGCCGGCTTCAACCCCGATGACTTTTCTGCCTTCCACAAGCAGCCTGGCACTGCCTTGAATGACTTTGGCCCCGCGTTTGCAAGCAGCATTTAACAGGCAATTGCGCAATGCCTTCCCGTTTACGCGCGCGGCACCGCCTGCATAGACTGCACTGAACCGTTCGTCCAGAATCGGGAACATGTCATGCGTTTCGGCCGCAGACAGCCGTTTCACTTCTCCGATTTCAGGCGCATCTTCCCTTCGCTTTAACGCGCGTTCCTGCATTTTATCGAGTTTTTCTTCATCTGTATGTATGCTGAGGGCACCGGTCCGTTTATAACCGGTTTCCGTTTCCCCGTCTTTTTCCAATTGGGCAATCAAATCAGGGTAGTATTTCGCGCCTGCTTTTGCGAGCCGGTACCAGTTTTTGTTGCGTCGCTGCGACAGCCATGGGCAAATGATTCCGGCAGCCGCCTCTGTTGCCTGCCCTGGGTCAGCCCTGTCAACCAGTGTAACAGCTGCGCCCGCTTTTGCAAGATGATATGCAGCAGAAGCACCGAGCACTCCGCCGCCAATTACAA
This sequence comes from Weizmannia sp. WK01, assembly GCF_025905465.1. Lineage (NCBI taxonomy): Bacteria > Bacillati > Bacillota > Bacilli > Caryophanales > Bacillaceae > Heyndrickxia > Weizmannia sp. WK01. Next base: position 3,256,867 of record NZ_CP109616.1, read on the forward strand.
CATAAGATGGCATAAGTCACGCCTGCTTTCTGTAAAATAAGATTTGCTTTGTATATGAAGTAAAATCCTCAAGATGTTTCTCTATGATTTGCTTTAAAATATCCAAATCAATGGCCTGGTCATCGCGAACAGCGATATTCCGAAACCCAACCATTGCCTTTAATTTTGCAGCCGCTTCTCATTGATCACCCCGTTCGCTTTCAGCAGATCAAAAGCCTCTCTGCTCGTCTGTGGAAGCTCGAGCTGTTCTTTTGCAGTAATATGCATGGCCAAGTCAATCGATGCTTCACAGGCTCGCAGAATATTGAGAATGATGGAGTCCTGTTTCGTAAAATCCTCCAAACTTGCAGGAGAGCCGCTGTACACTTCCCGGACACGTTTCAGACAGCGCTCAATAATACTTATCTTATTGAAGACCGCTTCATCTTCCATACATAGCCCCGCTTTCTGCAATGTTTTTTAAGATTTCGGCACGTTCCTCATTTAGCTTTGCATACAAACATATATGCCAGCATGCGTTTTACATTCAGTGCATTTTCATTTTTTATATCCATACCGATGCCGGTTGCAAAAAACTGCGCCTGAAATACAGTAGACGCATCGTTCAGGTCAATAAGATCCACGTCCTTATTTAATCTATCTGCAAGTTCCTGAGCATACAAAAAACATTCATAGGGTGTCATCATGCCGCCTTCTTTGTAAAAAGCGATGTCAACATTACTATCCGGCCGGGCATATCCTTTTGCATACGAACCGAACAAAATGATAAAATCCGGATCTATTTTCTATTTTAAAAAAGCAATGATTTCCCTCCGCAAGTTCGGCGCCCCCCTACACGGTACTCATCCCTATTATACGAACAAGTCGGCAAAAAAGCGAAAAATCCCCGTTCAAACGGGGATTTCCATTTCCGCCAACGTCATAAAGTTTTTTCCACGCTTATTTCAACGACATATCCAGGACCATCCTGCCCTGTATTCTGCCTTCTTCCATTTCTTTAAACACATCTCCCACTTCTTCCAGTCTGCGCGTGTGCACAACCGGGACGACTTTTCCTTCCGCCCCGAACATAAAGGCTTCCTCAAGGTCTTTTCTCGTGCCTACCAAAGAGCCGACGACTTCTATTCCGTCAAGAACCGTCTTCACAATTTCAAGATCCATTGTTTCCGGAGGGAGCCCGACAGCAACGACTTTTGAAACCGGCCGTACAGAGTGGACAGCCTGGTTAAAAGCCTGTTTTGAAACAGCCGTTACCACTGCAGCATGCGCGCCGCCAACTTCTTTTTGGATCCATTCAGCCGGATCGCCTTTCATTTTGGAATTAAAGGTGAGATCAGCACCGACTTCTTTTGCCAGTGAAAGTTTGTCGTCATTGATATCGATCGCAATGACTTTCGCATTAAATACATGTTTGGCGTACTGGACAGCAAGGTTACCAAGACCGCCGGCTCCATAAATGGCAATCCATTCGCCCGGCTTCACATCTGCGACTTTAATGGCTTTATAAGTGGTGACACCTGCGCAAGTAATGCTCGTCGCCTGCCTTGGATCCAGCCCTTCCGGCACTTTTACGGCGTAATCCGCTTTGACGATGCACTGCTCTGCCATTGCTCCGTCGACACTGTAGCCTGCATTTTTCACATCACGGCAAAATGTTTCATTTCCCGTTAAACAGTACTCACAATGCCCGCAGCCTTCAAAAAACCAGGCAACGCTTACACGATCTCCCACTTTAAGAGAAGTGACACCATCCGCGACTTCCCTGACAATGCCGACTCCTTCATGGCCGAGAATGCGTCCCGGCACATCGCCAAAGTCGCCCTTTGCCACATGCAGATCCGTATGGCAGACACCGCAGTATTCGATATCCACCAAAGCTTCCCCATATTCAAGTGGACGCAACTGCACATCTTTGACCTCTACCAGTTTTTGCTTATCAGAACTGACGACTGCTGCTCTCATGCGCATCCCTCCAGAACATATTCGTTGGATATTTCGCAATCTTGTTTTTATTATAATGGCTGCTCTCTGGGCGATCAATATTTTTTGAAAAATTTTATGATTTTCCCTCTTCGTATATGTCTAGCTTACCTCCCTTGAAACAGGGTATAAATATAGAAACTTTTCTGCCATACTGCGATGAGAAAATAGGTGAGTACGTATGAATATGGACAAGCTGAGTCAAGTGACACCTGGTATTTACAAGATTGAAGAAAATTATGTTGGCGAAGCCATGAAGAACCTTCGGGAAAACCAATTGATCATTCAAGGCGATATTTTTTGGCACAGCCATGAAACAAAAAAAGTGAAACTGTTGAAGCGTGCCAGTTATTTAGTCGGATACAACCCGTTCATGAAAATGGATTACGACTATTTAATAGAATTAAAAAGTTTGCTGGAAATTTTGCTTGAAGACAACGATCCTGACCTCGTCCACTGCACAATCAAAAATGCCAGATGGATTACAAAAGATTATATATACACGATCACGGATAACAAAATCAATATTGAAGTGAACCTGACTTAGCTTTCAAGGCAGGACCTTTGTGAAGGTTTTTACAAAGCAGGGGGCCGGGAACTTCTGCACCCCGCGTCGAATGATAGATCATGAAAGGGAACGCAGGCAAGACAGGGCTTAAAAAATTTATCTTACTTGGATGAACAGACAGGCTTGGCATTTTACCCAAGCCTGTCTTCATGATATAAAGTGGAATAAGCTCCGGATTTTTAAAACACTGAAACAAAAAATTTATCATTTTTTGCATGCTTGCCGTTGTACCTTTTGGCCAAACGCTTAGATTTGAACTTACTTTAGCAAAAACGCATAGGCCTGGCGGTTTAACCCCAGGCCTGCTTTTAGGATATAAAGTGAATCAGGTTTTGGTTTTTTAAACCACCGAAACAAAAAATCATTATTTTTTTATGCTTGCCGTGTACCCTTTGACCAAACACTCAGATTTGAACTTACTTTAGCCACAATCCCAAAGGCTTGGCGGTTTAACTCCGGGCCTGCTTTTAGGATATAAAGTGAATCAGGTTTTGATTTTTTAAACCACCAAAACAAAAAAAACATCATTTTTTGCATCTTTGTCGTTGTACCTTTTGACCAAAAGTTCAGATTTGAACTTACTTTAGCCACATCCCTCTGGCTTGGCAGTTTAACCCCAACCCGGGGACTATCTTCATGATATAAAGTGAAATAAGCTTTGGTCTTTTAAAACACGAGAACAAAAAATTTTTCACTTTTTTGTTTGCTTGCCCCTCTACCCTTTGGTCAAATGTTCAGCATTGAACTTACTTTTGCCAAAACCCATAGTCTTGGCAGTTTAACCCCGTGACTGTCTTCATGATATAAAGTGAAACAAGCTTCGGTTTTTTAAAACGCTGAAACAAAAAATTTAACTTTTTTTCTTGCTTATCGGTGTACCTTTTGGCCAACTGCTCAGCTTTGAACTTACTTTTGCCAAAACCCACAGGACTGACAATTTAACCCCAGAACTGTTTTCATGATATAAAGTGAAATAAGCTATGGACTTTTAAAACACTGAATCAAAAAATTTATCATTTTTTTGCAGAACATTTTAACAGGGCAGACGAAAAACATCCAAATTACCAAACGTTATCAGCGGTCTGTGAGATTGGCGGTATTAAGAACTGCACTTATATTCGGTATCATGAAGTAAACATGACTCAGTTTTTCCGGTTACACCCTCCAAATTTTTTTACAAAGCAGTGAATATCTGCAAGAAATTATGAAAGCGGAAACAAAAGGGCGTATACTTAGAACAACATAGAATGGAGGTGTTTATTATGGCAAAATTACAAGGAAAAACTGCACTTATCACCGGTGGGTCGCGGGGTCTTGGTGCCGCAATGGCTATTACGTTTGCAGAAGAAGGTGCAGAAAATTTGATTCTAGGTGATGTGTTGCTGGAAGAATCAAAAGAGATTGCCAGAAAGATTAAAAAACAATTCGGAACAAACGTCCTTCCGGTTCAGCTCGATGTAAGCTTGGAAGAAGATTGGGCAGAGGTTATAGAAACAATCCGGAGAACTTTCGGAAAGCTCGACATTCTAGTCAATAATGCTGGCATCAATAAGCGGGCCAAGTTTGCCGATTGTGAGCTTGAAGATTGGAACCGGGTCATTGCCGTTAACCAAACGGGCGTCTTTTTAGGCATGAAGCACGCCTGCCAGCTGTTGAAGGAGCAGCCGCAAAGCGCAATTGTGAACGTGTCCTCTATTGCCGGCCTGACCGGTTATTTTGCTGTGGCTTACACTGCAAGCAAATGGGCAATCCGGGGGATGACAAAAGCTGCCGCAATGGAATTCAGCGATTGGGGCATCCGCGTTAACTCTGTCCATCCGGGATTTGTTTACACGCCGCTGACGCAAGCTGCAAGCAAAATGGTGGATGCTTTCAATGAAATCACAGCCCTTGAGCGTCCGGGCGAACCTGAAGAGATCGCCAAAGCCGTTGCCTTCCTGGCTTCTGACGACGCTTCCTACATCACTGGCGCCGAACTGGCAGTGGACGGGGGAATGACAGCAGGCGGCGGTCCAAGACATGTCGTAAAAAATTTGAACTTGCTTTAGCCCCACTGGCCTGGCAGTTTAACCCCGGAACTGTCTTCATGATATAAAGTGAAACTAGCTTCGGTTTTTTAAAACACTGAAACAAAAAATTTTCATTTTTTTGTTTGCTTGACGTGTATCTTTTGGCCAACCGCTCAGATTTGAACTTACATTTGCCAAAACCCACAGGCCTGGTGGTTTAACCTCAGGACTGTCTTCATAATATAAAGTGAAATAAGCTTTGGACTTTTAAAACACTGAAACAAAAAAATTTTTCATTTTTTCACGCCTGTCGTTGTAGCCCCTGACCGAATGTTCAGCTTTGAACTTACTTTTGCCAAAACCCACAGGCTTGACGGTTAACCCCGGACCTGTCTTCATAATATAAAGTGAAGTAAGCTTCGGATTTTTAAAACACTAAAACAAAAAATTATCATTTTGTTACGCCTCTTTTTAAGGTCTTGCAGGTACAATATGCCTTATTTTTTCAGTGTGGGAACGATGCCATCCTGCATAAGCTTTCCTGATTGTGATTTTGGCATCTTCCAGTATAGATCCAACTGTATTGCAGTTTTTCTCAGGGAAGGGAAGATGTTGTCCTAATAAAAGATTCATGGATATAGCCGCTCGGATCTGGTTCAAGGGCGGTTCGATCTTTAAAAATCCTGATAAAAAAAGGAAAAACGGTTTTGGTTCACCTAATAATTCTCAAGTTCTTCATCCAAGTCTTTTTTTAGTCTTTCTGTATCTACTACGACTGAATCAACGTTATTCCAAAATATGGATGGCTTAATACCGTCTGATTTCATCCCAGGTAACCATTCGTTCATAAATTCATAAAGGTCAATTTTTTTTGCATGGTACTCTTTCCATTCTTCTACTGCACATTTTTGTGCAAATTCTTTTTTCGGCCAAAAATTTACAAGCGGACATCCGTTATCATCCTTAGACATCGCCCAACCATCGTGGTATAGTCCCCAAACTTCTTCATAATCAACACTCTTTTTAATAAAATATTCATATCTTTTAAACGCTTGGAGTGTCAAAACTGCTTCAACTTCTTTTGAATTCATAGATTCCACTCCTTGTTAATTTTCAGCTTTTTCCATATCCGTCATGCTTATGCTGTGTTCGGTGATCATTCGATCAAACAATTTCAAGAGCCATGGGGGAAATGATCCGTGAGAAAAAAGCCATAACAATTTTAGCCATGGAAGAATGATGGCGCGCTTTTAACCCTTCGACCTTGTTTATGCACTTTCATCGTTTGGGTTCATTTTCTTATTTATGGCGTCCATCCCAAATTCATTCAGGACTTTCTTAAATTTGTCCAGTGAGCTGGAATAATTTGTGTTAACCAGTATCGAAAAATTCTCTCTAATTAACCGGGCCCCGTATTGTTTACTTCCGCTCATGTAAATCGCAATCCCTTTTATAAAAGACAATTCAATCACATCGAACATGACACTTTTTGGTGTATGGCTATTTAATACTTGATTGCAGAGCAATAATGATTTTTGAAAGTCCCTGTTTTTTAAGAAGTAAAATGCTAGGGCCGAAATAAATGACGTAAAAATTTGATAGCCAGTCTCCATCTCTTTATATTTTTCAATGGAACGAAAAATACCGTTGCTGATTCTTTCAACGAATTGCTTAACAAGGAAAAATAAAATGTATTTCAGCAGGGTCAATTCATATGTACACCAATCATCAACTTTTAAGAGATATTCTTTAACGGGTTTAATGATTTCACTGATTTCTTCATTCTTATCTTCCATTCTTAATATATGGGCTTTGCAAATACAAAAATAATGATGATACATAAAGTCATTTGAGATGAGATATTTTTCATAAATCTTTTCTTTCAGCGTTTTAAGCGTATTTACATCATTAGTGTTTAATGCTTCCTGCACATCCCGGATCACTTTCCATGAACAGTTATGCGAATAATTGTTAGAAATATATAAAAACTCCTCAATGGGGACATGCAGTATATCTAAAATGTTGATCACGTCTTTAAAGGTTGGCTCAGAATTTCCTCTTTCGATTCTGGATAACTGTGATTGGGACAATAATATCCTTTTTTCAAAAAAAGATTGAGAAATTCCTTTTCCTGTACGTATTTGTTTGATGACACTCCCATATTCACTCAAAGATCCAACCCCTCTCTTTTATGATGCATATATACATATTATCACGTCATCAACATAAAACAATAATATTTTGAAAAGTCATGGTATGATGTCTCCACAACGAGAGGAGAATGTGAAATGAAACAGAATGTAACCTTTGTATCTGGAAATGTCTCAACAACGGAAAGAATGTCATCAAAAGAAAAATGGATTGTTTTTAGTTTCTTTTTAGCCGTTTTTATTGTCGGTCTGGATTCCTTTATTATCTCACCTTTGTTATCCGTTATCGGAAAAGGTCTGCATACAACTACGCAAGGCATGGGATGGGCCGTAACATTATATGCCGCTTTTTATGCAATCGGAGCGCCGATCATTGCTCCCTTTTCTGAAAAATCATCACGGAAGAAAATGATCATGGCAGGGCTGGCAGTATTTACAATGGCAACCATCTCATGCGGATTTGCTAATCAATTATGGTTCTTTTATGCCGCAAGAGCCTTAGCCGGATTGGGAGCTGCCATGTTTACTCCGAATGTTTACGCCTATATCGGTGGGAATTTCAACAGGGAACAAGTTGCTAAAGTGATGGGGATGGTCATGGCAGCATTGTCCCTTTCAATTGCCGTAGGTGTCCCAATTGGTTCTTTTATAGCAGGTTCTACCAGTTGGAATTGGACGTTTTGGATTTCGGGAATTATTTCTTTGATTGCTTTATTCATTATTATGGTGAGTGTCAAAAAAGATATCCCGTCAAATAGGGCAGCCAATCATAATATTTTCAAACACTATCAAAATATCATTGCAAAAAAGCAAGCATGGCTCGGATTATTTATGATGTTGTTTTGGATGTATAGTTTCTATGCAATTTATACTTTTTTAGGTGTTTACATCGAGAACACATTTTCACTATCCACGAATCGTATCGGGTTGGTTTTTATCGCTTACGGCTTAAGTAATTTTGCAAGCTCATTTTTTGGGGGATGGATCAGTAAACCTTTAGGGATGAAAAAAACCATTATTCTTTCCGGACTTGTTTGTACTGTTCTTTACCTATTACTCGCCTTAACCAACCATAGCATAGTCCTATTTATTATTGTCTTAGCTTTAGTGGCATTTTTTCAAGGGGTAGGGGTTCCCCAATTAACGACTTATAATGCTGTAGTTTTACCGGAAAGCCGATCGACCATGACATCCTTGAGCAACTCGTTTTTATATCTCGGGTTAACCCTTGGTTCCAGTGTAGGCGGATATCTGATCCAAAGTTATTCCTTTCTGGTTCTTTCTATTGTTTCAATCGTTTCGATATCAATATCAGTCTTCATTTCGAAAGCCGTCTTAGCTAAGAATTTATAGGAGAACTCGCGGGTTTCTCTGTTAGCTCAACAATGTATGTACAGCCTGCTTACTTGATGACGTTGTGCGAAAGGAAAAATTAGTTGCTGCGATGCATGTTGAACGAATCTTAACCGAGTATAAAGCATTATAGGAATGGGGGTAGCTATAGAACCGGGTGGGAAGGCATAAAATAATGAGGAACTCGATTGTTGGAATAGTCTTCTAGGTAATCACCGGATTACAAGGTTCGATGTGGAGATTGGTTCAAGCTCCACTTTGGATATGGAAGAAGGCTGGAGAGACTTTGGTTGCACATGCTTCATAGAAACTGTTATTCTATATTATGAATAATTTAAATTATTGTAAAGGAGATCTTTTTTATGTCTAAAGTTGCAATTGTAACAGGATCAGCTGGTGGGTTAGGAAAAGGCATTGCAGAAAGATTATGCTCAGATGGTTTTAGTGTTGTTGTTCATGATATTAACGAACAACTATTAAATGAAACCGTCAACGAATTTAAAAATAAAGGTTATGATGTTATTGGCGTCAAAGGTGACGTGTCTAAACGAAATGACCAATTTAATCTTGTTAAAAAAGGTGTTGAGAAGTTTGGCCATTTAGATGTATTTGTAAATAATGCTGGAATTGATGCAGTATCCCCATTCTTAGAAATTACAGAGGAACAGCTGAATAAGCTCTTTAGTATTAATGTAAATGGCGTTGTTTTTGGAACACAAGCAGCAGCCGAACAATTTATAAGCCAGAAATCAAAAGGGAAAATTATCAACGCATGCAGTATAGCTGGACATGAATCCTACGAAATGTTGGGTACATACTCAGCTACGAAACACGCAGTTAAATCCTTTACTCATTCCGCTGCCAAAGAATTAGCCAAATATCAAATTACAGTGAATGCATACTGCCCTGGTGTCGCTAAGACGAAAATGTGGGATCGAATTGATGAAGAAATGGTCAAATATAGTGATGATTTAAAACCTGGTGAAGCATTTGAAAAGTTTTCTTCTGAAATAGCATTAGGAAGATATCAAACCCCGGAAGATGTAGCAAACTTAGTTTCATTCTTAGCATCAGATGACGCTGATTATATAACAGGACAAGCAATTTTAACAGATGGTGGACTTGTATATAGATAATAAAGGTAAGCTATTACTTCTTTTTTATATTAAAGTCATAGGGGAAGCCGCGGTATTACAAGATGGCTTCCCCTATGAGTGACAATAATGCCGTCAACGTTCGGACAAATGATCCCATCAGTTTCTCGCCATTTTAAAGTGTCAGTGACAATATGAGATTTTTCCTACCTTTGCTTGTGTTGTTAACTTATTTTTTAATGTTGCACCTCAAAAGGGTACCCGTTATACAGTAACAGGTACCCTTTTCTTCTCAGCTAATTTCGGTGATGCAAGGATACAAGCGTTTGGTAAGCTTTCAAATGGTAACCTGTGAATGGGGTATGAGGAAATGTAAATGGGTGAATGATTGACCCAACTTACCTGAAGACTAATCTTTCTATCTCATTATCATGATGCAGCGATTACATATACGACGCATGAGGGATTGGGCGGGTTTTCTATTCAATCCGTGTCGCATAGAACGTGATCGACTGGTTTGGATTTGGTGGAGGGAGGAAAACGAAACTAAAGGGGATGGATAAATGATACATATTCTATTTGGTGCAACAGCTTCGGGCAGCTTGAAACATACATTAAGGAAAATGGGACTTGATAAGAAGGATACGGTCATCTCTTTTTGGGATATATTTTCCGTTGGCCCCATTTATAAGTTAAATGAAGAAATCGGAGTTAAATCCAGATTGAAGTGGATGGAAAAGTGCATGAGTGATGAATTTGATGAAATTCCGGATTATCTCAAAGAATTTAAAAGATCACTCGATCAGATCAACTCAGTAGCTGATGAGGAGCATGTAACAATTTGGACCTCTGATAATGCGCACGAACAAGTAGGATTGCGATTCGCTGTGTATCTATTAAAAGATAAAAATATGGATATAACCGTTATAAACACGACAAAGGAGTATGAAAAACGATTCCCGGTAAAAAATGTAAAATATACATTGCTTCATTCAGGCGAAATGATCCCTGAAAAGTTCCAACACATATATGAACATGGCGCTGGAAATCTGTTGACGGACCATGATAGAACAGGTTTGAAAAAAGAATGGCTTAGTCTTGCAGAAACCCGGGAGACTTTAAGGATCTGGCAGAACGGAAAAATATTTAGCGTTTCTGAAGACTATTTCGATGAATTTATTATCGACAAAGTAAAAAAGCTGCATGGTAAAGGCAATGCAAGGAAGTTTATAAATTCAGCCAGGGTCATTGGCGAGGTAATCGGGCATTTAGACCAATACGTGGGGGATACATTTCTTGAATATCGCATCAGAAAGCTAATTGAAGCTGGCGTATTCGAAACGAAAGGCCGTCTTGAAGCGATGCGGTTTTACAGCATAAGACTTAAATGCTGACATGATGGATGCAAAGTATAAGCTGCTTTCTGAACGGAACCCAGACTAGGAACGCCGCAGAATCATAACATAAAAATGTTCCCCGTGATCTTGCACAAAAACTGCATTAGAGAATCGGATTCTAAAAGGGCAGGATGGATTACCAGCAATAGAGGAAACAGAGATCTTTTTTCCTCTTTCCAAACTGGCCTTTATCCTCTAATGATTCCATGAAAACCCCTTCCCCGGTTTTTCCGAGGAAGGGGTTTTCGTATACCCAACTTTTGTGAATTAACGCGGCAGCCTTGCCCGCCTGTCCGGAATCGGGTCCATTGCTCCTTCTGCACTATTTTGATACCAATACGCAACGGTTGACACGTCATCTTCCCTTTCAAATAATTGAATGTCATCATTTCCTATTTGCTGTAATGTTACTTTCAAATTTTCTTTAAACGCAATGGGATCCAGGAGATGCCACCGGTATAATCCATGCCGGGGCAATCCGTCGTCACCAAATGCATGAACCGCATTCAGTTTGCCGGTTTCAAAACGGTCTCTTGTAGCATCCCGATTGGAATGGAATGGATAGCCCAAGAATAATGTTGAGTAATTTTTTGCAGAAGGTCTGCCATATAGATCCTTCTGATGAAAAGCCCAGGCTCCCCCGAAATAATCTTCTGTTCCTGTAGAAGAGATGGTGGGATACTGTTCGTCGCCATCAATATAAAATTTAAATTCACCTTCTCCCCACCAATATCTTTCCAAAGCAGTCAGAGCAAGAAAAGTTCCCACATAATATCCATGTCCATGAATATTGTCAATTACCACATAATCTTTTTGTAATTTGGTTTGTCTTTCCCGATTCCAATATGCATGGAAGTAAAGTACATCATTATCCAATTCATCTACTAAATTATAATTAATGGTATAAAAGAAGGATGAAATATCTTTAGGATGCTCATTTGTAACGCATATTCCGCACGTAAATTTTTCCATTTTAAGATTTTTTTAAAGGAATTTTCTCCTTCTTTGTAGAATTGAATGATTATCTAAACTAGGGGAAGACGAGGAAATTTTTATGTCAGATCAAATTTTAACCTTACATGTGGGGCCGTCTCAACTTTTATCTAAACTGTGTGATGAAATAGAACTCGAAAAAACCATTAATGATTTAGTCAAATGGGATTCTGTCCGTTGTCATATCTCACCCGGAACAAGGATTAAAGCCCTTGTCTTAAACATTTTATGCAGTGGCAAGCCCCTTTATAAGGTTCATGAATTCTATCAAAACCTAGATTCTGAGATGCTTTTCGATACATCGGTTTCACCCGATCAATTAAATGATGATGCATTAGGAAGAGCATTAGATTACTTGTATGAAGCCGAAGCATGGAAAGTCTATTCCACCCTTGCATTAAAAGCACTAAAAAAATTGAATCTTCCTATTGGTATACTGCATAACGATACAACCTCAATTTCTGTTTACGGCGAATATAAGCAACCGAAGGAAGATGGACTGCAAATTACGTACGGGTATAGTAAGGCCCATAGGCCTGACTTAAAACAAATCGTTCTGGGGATGGGGGTCACACCTGAACGAATTCCTATCCTTGCAAAAGTAGAAAATGGGAATACTTCGGATAAATCTTGGAATGTGGAATTCATTCAAAAGATGAGAAAAATCCTTTCCCATGAAGATTGGAAAAATCTCATTTATCAAGCCGATTCTGCATTAATCACAACGGAAAATCTAGCGGAAATTCAACAACAAAATTTATCGTTTATTTCCCGTTTACCTGATACATTCGGTTTAAGCACAGAACTAAAGAAAGAGGCATGGTTGCTCAATAACTGGGAAAGGGTAGGCTCACTTAGCAATAAAAAAGACGCAGCTATTTACCAAATTCAAGCTTTTGAAAGACAAATTCAAAACCTTCCTTACCGGTTTCTTGTTGTCCACTCAAACAATTTAGATCAACGAAAAGAGAAAACCCTAAATCGGGCGATCGAAAAGGAAGAAATACAATTAAAAAAAGAGATAGAAAAACTGAGTAAAGTTATCTTTCATTGTAAAGAGGACGCACTAGAAGCAATTCAATCTTTTAAGAAAAAACAAAAGGCTTCATATTTCTGTTATAAACTAAACGTCCAGATGAGTGATCAACCTATCAAACGAAAAAAGAGAGGAAGACCTAAAAAGGACGAACAGACAAAACGAGAACAAATCTATCAGATACAACTGGAATCGTTTGAAAAAGATCATGATTTTATCGAAAATAAGAAAAAAATGCTCAGCACTTTTGTTTTAATCACAAATAAATTAGATGAGGAGACACTATCCAATCAAGAAGTTTTGAGGGTTTATAAAGGACAGTCGGCCGCTGAGACCCGTTTCCGATTAATCAAAGATTCACAAATGATTGATGCCATTTACTTGAAAACCCCAGAAAGGGTTGAGGCCTTAGGTATTGTGTATGTGATGGCTTTATTAATCTATGGAATTTTAGAATATCGAGTTAGAAAAGAACTGAAAGAAAAGAACCTATCTCTAATCTTGAAAGGAAAAAGGAAACTCTCTCAACCCACAGGCCAAGCATTGTTAGAGCAATTAGAAGATATTACCGTGATCCTTATAAATCAAAATCAACAAAAAATAAGGCTCTTACCCGATAATATTGATTCACAAGCCAAAAAAATCATTGAATTATGCGGGTATGATCTATCAATATACGCGTCAAAAAATGTCGAAAACCAAGGCAAATAACACACAACAGGAGGAATTCATGAAAAGAATGTCGAATTGAAAAGAACTTTATCGAAAATTCCTCAAAAATAAGAAGATATCATCCCACTAAAATGTTTAAATATAGTTCATTCAAAAATTAAAATGAATTTTATTTAAGACGTGCGAAATGTGGGTTGTAATGGTGATTTTTGCTTTTTTTCTAAAAGGCATTTCAAAATAAGAATTCATCCCACCATTTGGATTGACGACGATTGGCAAAGAATTTACATCGTATCTTTCGCCGAATCCGTTACAAAAGAAGTCTCCGAGCGGTGTTTCTACAGCTGGTGTTCGAGCCCCATCCCAATATATTCTTAAAATTACATCCCTGAGCACAAAGCTGCCTTTTTCAGTATTTTCCCGAATGGTCATCCACATATGTTTGATGATGCCTGTGCCGGATATCTCAGCAATGACTGTTTCTTTCCCTTGCGGCAGTGATATGCTTCCTCTTCCTTTTCTGCCCGGGCCAAGTTTACTGTCAAACATGCATGCCTTCCCTTTTTCTCCAGTAGGATTCTCCGGAGAGATGGTTCTGGACTGTTCTCCTTTGAATCTGGTTACATTATTTAAGATATTCATATTTCACACCCCAATACACATTTTGGCACAGCGTAAATGTAAATTTAGTCTTTCGTTATCATTTCAAAGGTTTCATGAGGCGGTATTTTTACTTTGACCAGCACGGTTTTTTGGTTAAGAAAGCTGGATTCTTGAAATGGCAAAAGCATCTTTTTCGTTTGATCATAAGGCTTTTTCTCGGTAATGATTTCAACGAAAGCTTCGACCAAGTCTTCATTCTTGTTTGTAATACGAATAGAAACCTCATCGTCTTTTTCAAATGACAAGTCGAATTTAGAATAGCCATACATCAAATTTTCCCATTTAAAACTGCCGGATGGTGAAAAAGGCCTGAAATACAGCGTTTTAGCAAGCGCGTTATATTGAATGCCTAATATTTGTGTTACAAATAACGTGGCAAATGTGCCAGATGCCCAGCTGCACTTTCCGCAGCTGTTCATTCTTACCACATCCCCCCGCTTACAATTTAGCTGGTACGGCCACCACCACCATGATCCATCTAAGTCGGCAAGACGTTTTAGCTCACGTAAATATCCTTCTTCTCCATTCATACTTTCCTCATCTGTAATGCCTAACATGGCAGTAATGTAACCCGGAAAAGTTGCACCGGATTCATTTCCCCATTTAATCCCTTTATTTTCCGGATTATAAGTCGGATTTTCATGACTCATGCTGAAGGCTATATAGTTCCTTAATATGGGATCACTATAGGATTTATATCCGTAGTAGGGCATTAAGGTCGTGTCCGTTTCTTCCCCGTCATGCATGACAAGATTTATACTTCCATTTTCAATGACATCCGTAAGAAAAATTAATCCTTGTTTCGTAATGTCGTCCTGGTAGGGTTGCAGAGGATAAACAGTTTTTGTATCATTTGTTAATCCGCCAATGCCTTCTAGATACTGTTTCCCGTGAGTTCCATCTATTGTCATGTATTTTTCTATATCTTCTTTAATGAAGTTTGCTATATTTTTTAATTCATTCGCTTTTTCCATGTCATGGTATACGAACGCTGCGATTGTTGATAATGACTGGCAACCTTTCCAGACACAAATATTTGTACCAAGGTGATATTTTCCCAGTGAGTAAGCATCTGACAGCCAAAGTGAGTGAAACAAGTAAGGTTCGGATGCTTGTCTGCTGTTTAGGATTTCCTCTAATATATTTAACATTTTCGGATACACCTCTGGATGCTCCAGGAAAAATGTTCGGTCACCGGTTGCTTCGAAATACATCCCTGCCATCATAATCGAAGACAGTGAATTGCTAAGGGAATGAAATAATCCCCCTCTAAATTTGCTTCCAGGAAATTTAATTCCGTATTGCAGGAACCATAAGATGCCTTTTTTATACAAATGGGGTTCAAAAATCGAGAACGGAAGATAAGCGTAATACATATCCTTATTCCATATCCTATTCGTTACCGGTGTTGTTCCCCAATTCGCCCCGACAATCTCATCCTTCGAATTCATCGTTAAAGCACCCAAACTTTGATACAACGCCCTTTGCAAAAGATATGCTGCCATTGGATCATGCTTTATGGAAAGCGTTCCAAAGCGTTCTTTATAATATGAATAGGTTTCATATATTCCGTATTCCTCATTGGCGTTTTCTGCTTTGTCAAGATCTTCATAAGCATTCGCAGTTCTGAAGAGTAAATTCATCAATTTTTAGATGTTTTATGATAAAATGACTTATCCACATTTAGAAAATTTTTCCATCTATTTTTTCTGCTTTCAAAGTCAAAAAGAGCCGAATTTGCAAATTTCTTTTTTAAAATTGTGGATAACTTCAAAAAAACCTTTTTTTACATCACATCCTTTGCTATAATATAACCATTAAGTAAACCTTACTTGTATTGGCTTACTTAAATGGGTGAAATCCTCGTCTGTTAAAATGCGTGTCCGAAACGATTCCAACAGATTTGAGGATTTTTCTTTTGCCGTTTTTTTGAGTGCTTTTAAGATTGACGAACCTTTTTCAAACAGCTGTCTAATAATATCTGTTATTTGAACTAATAAATAATGATTTTTCATGGCTGTGTAGTTTTGGCTATTGGCATGTTCTATATTGTAACGATTATTTTTTTGTTCGTTAAATCCTTGATTTTCAATCTTCCAGCGGCTTCTTCCTGCAGCGATGAGTCGTTCCACGTTCTTTTTCGTGATTTTAATATCCGTTATAAATACATACTCTTTCGATTTCCCATCCTCTGTTTTCATTGTGGCCTCCATCAGATTGACCGTTCTGTCTTTGTAGGCAATATCATTCACCCAAACTAATGAATTCTGATCCTTACTTTGTTCCAGCTCTTTTATTGCCTTAAACTCCGTCGAGATACTTTTAATTCTCCCTTCCTTAAATCTGCATATATATTTCCATTTGTGCGCCCTGCACAGATTAAATACCGTTTCACATGCATAGAGACTATCTCCCAAGATACAAATCGGTAGTCTTTTAAATATTTTTTTTATTTTCTTTGCCAGCCTGTCGAAGGCTTTTAATTCACAATCTTGCTTAGAAACATTTTCTGATTCATTTTCGATAAATTCGGAGGCAATACTGAAGACCATATCCCCCACGACAAGCTTGGCTTCAAGTACATGGTGCATATAAAGTACGTTCGTTTCTCCTGTTTCTTTATTTGTATATGCCCGTCTCAGGCAGTGTTTACAATGTTTCTTATGAAAGGTGTGTAATCCAGTTCCATCAATGATGACACCCCAGTACTTTCCTTCAATTCGATAAGACTCGAGAGACCTTTTTTTCAATAATTCTTTAATCATATACGTTCTAATTTTTTCTAATTCATTTACATCTAAGCCAGATAAAAAGTCGTTAATTGTATCATAATGTGGAAGTTCTTCAAGAGAATCTAAGCCTAACACCTTCCCTACATTTTTAATACATTCTTCTTTATTAAAACGCTCACTCATGTTTCTCATGGATTTTAGGCCGGTCATATTTTTCAACATCATCGTAAATAAAAGGACCTCTGGACCATAAGTGATATAGCTTTGATGTCGGTGGTCTGCTACCTTTTTTAGGTTATTCATCAGGTCTTTGAAAAAATGCTTCTGAATTTTAAGGAACTCGAAAAAATAATTTGCTTCTTTTTCACGATTTCTTTTTTCTTTTCTAGTAACCAAAATAAAAACCCCCTCAAAACAGCCAAGTTTAATTAGGGCTTGCTGAACGAATCAAATTTTAGCTTGTATTCGACTTGTCACTAAGCCATGCCAAAATATTCGTCCAGCAAGCTCTAATTATTTAAATTATTACATATTTAGCCGCATTTTTGGGGGGGGAATAGTTAAATTATCACGAAAAATTTTTACTCCTCAGAGCTGTAAGCATTCGGATCACATAAGATGAATGGTATGAACTTTGCTTTACCCGGACTTATAGAAAAATGGACTGTTTTTTTATCCGCGCTTTGCGGGCAATGCATTAAAATATTGCGCCGATCCGAGTATTTCTTTTCATACAACTTTGGCAATATGAGTTCGCCTGTAAGATTTGTTGGCTTCAAATTTTCAATATAGATCCCATAGACAAGGCAGCTTAGTCTTGCACCCGTTCTTCCGACGGGTGCATACACAATGATGGTGCATTTTAAATCTTTTAAGTCGTGTTTAATTCTTGGAAACAAATTAAACACCAGGTCTGCCTCAACCCTGTTTTTGGAATTTTTAAAGTCATAAAGTTTATCATCATAACGTATTTTAAATGATAAGTCATTTTCCTGAACAAAATCCTTTGATACCCATACCCCGGGTTTGTCTTCCGTTAAATAATTACCATGATAAAACGATATGCTTTTAATGGTTCCAAACTCATCTATACTGGATGTCACTTTATTATTTGTAACATCAAAAGAAAAAGATTGATCCGGCAGTTGCTTGAGATAATAACTTTCTTTATTTGTACTAAAATATTTTCCGTTCTCAATTGTTAAATTGAAATAGGGATTGACCGATTCATCGATAAATTGAGTTATGTTTTTTGCCATATTATTTTCTCCCGAATTTTTTTTAGACAATGCCCAAGACAGACAACAGTACGCCTAAAACCATGATCCCGAAGATAATTGCGATAACATTTACTTTTTTCTTCAATAAATAGAAGCAAAGAAAAGTGATCAGCAAAGGAATGATTCCTACAAAAATACTATCCAATACATTTTGGACGTTCATGATTTCTTTTCCATGCATATGAAAAGCTAAGACTGTTTTAAATTTAACCATTTGGACAGCCATCGCACCAACCATGATCAGCCCTAAAATACTGGCAGCTTTTGTTAAAACTGCGATAATGCCTTCTGAATACATTTTTTCAATATACTTGGACCCAAGTGAATATCCTAAAAATGCGCCGTAATACCGGATTAAATAGTTGGGTATATTAAACGCCAATAAAAAGATAAGCGGTGCCAGGAAATTCCCCGCATTTGCAAGCCCGATTGCCAGTCCGGCACATACAACACGCCATACACCCCAAAAAAGGGAATCACCAATGCCGGCTAACGGCCCCATCAAACTTAATTTAATGGCATTAATACTTTTCGGATCAAAGTTAGGTTTCTCACTGTTTTCCTTTTCCATTGAACCGGCAATTCCCATCACAAAAGAAGCAAAGGGGATAGTTGTACTAAAATAAGCTGTATGCCTTTCAAGCGCTAATTTCCGGTCTTCTTTATTTTTATAGAAATGGTGAATAAACGGTATCATAGAGTAGCAAAAACCGCCTCCTCCCATCGTAATCGGATTGACCGAAATATACATGGTAGCGGAACGCCAAAACATTTTTCTAATCATTTTCTTTTCGTCTTTACTAAGGTTCTGTGTTAGTTTCATTTGAAAAAGTCCTCCTCTTCATCCGAGATGGCGGCATTTACATCCGGGGCACTTGCCGTTGCCATCTTTTTCAATTGAAGATCTCTTGGAGAAACAACGACAGCAATGATAAACGCGATTGTAGCGACAGCAATTAAAGGAAGTTTTAAATATGCAACCAATACAACGCCTAAAAAGAAGTAAGCAGCAATTTTATTATCCCATAGCATCATTAACAGCATTGCCATCCCTACGGCAGGCAACATGTTCCCGGCAACTGTTAAACCATTCATAATCACTTTCGGAATACTGTTTAATACATCTCTGACAACATCCGATCCAAACAATACCGCGAAAAATGGGATGAGCGCATATAAACCATAGTGTAAGAACCATAATCCATAGTGAAGGCCGACGATTGATTTTTCTTTTCCTTCAAGCGCGAGCTTTCTGAATTTCGGTGCAAATGGCCCGATAACAAAAGAAAAGATCAAGTTCATCAATTGCAGTCCTAAAATGGCTAATGGAAAAACCAACGGGATAATCGCGCCCATATTCCCGCCCATGTTGATTGAAAAAACAGTGGCTAATCCTGCTGCCAGTGAAGGCTCTGCTGTACTGGATATGCCAATATTGACGACGCCCATAAATATTGTTTCCAGAGACGCCCCTACAAGGAGTCCTGTGTTTAAGTACCCCAGTAATAAACCCGTAAGAGGAGCGACAACGATTGGGCGGCTTAGCATAGACATGCCAAGCAATTCATGTCCTGCAACTCCTGCAAATACTGCAAACGCGACGACAATTGCATCATACACAAGGTATTCCTCCTAACGTCTTATGTTTTTAAGGATATTTACAGCTAACTTTTTTTCCATGGCTGGAGTAGGCTGAAATTCTGTATTTGGATACAGCTTTACCAATGTTTCTAAATGATCAATTTCTTCTTGTGTGAGCATGACTTCTTTTGAGAATGTGATCTTTTCCCCATCTGTCATTTTTCCGGCGTTTCCGATATTTACGAGTTCAATGTCCAGCTCTGAGGAGTAAAAATTTTTCGTGATAATTTAACTATTCCCCCCCCAAAAATGCGGCTAAATATGTAATAATTTAAATAATTAGAGCTTGCTGGACGAATATTTTGGCATGGCTTAGTGACAAGTCGAATACAAGCTAAAATTTGATTCGTTCAGCAAGCCCTAATTAAACTTGGCTGTTTTGAGGGGGTTTTTATTTTGGTTACTAGAAAAGAAAAAAGAAATCGTGAAAAAGAAGCAAATTATTTTTTCGAGTTCCTTAAAATTCAGAAGCATTTTTTCAAAGACCTGATGAATAACCTAAAAAAGGTAGC
Organism: Weizmannia sp. WK01; assembly: GCF_025905465.1. Taxonomy (NCBI): domain Bacteria; kingdom Bacillati; phylum Bacillota; class Bacilli; order Caryophanales; family Bacillaceae; genus Heyndrickxia; species Weizmannia sp. WK01. The sequence goes on from NZ_CP109616.1 coordinate 3,276,947, forward strand.
AGACCACCGACATCAAAGCTATATCACTTATGGTCCAGAGGTCCTTTTATTTACGATGATGTTGAAAAATATGACCGGCCTAAAATCCATGAGAAACATGAGTGAGAGTTTTAATAAAGAAGAATGTATTAAAAATGTAGGGAAGGTGTTAGGCTTAGATTCTCTTGAAGAACTTCCACATTATGATACAATTAACGACTTTTTATCTGGCTTAGATGTAAATGAATTAGAAAAAATTAGAACGTATATGATTAAAGAATTATTGAAAAAAAGGTCTCTCGAGTCTTATCGAATTGAAGGAAAGTACTGGGGTGTCATCATTGATGGAACTGGATTACACACCTTTCATGAGAAACATTGTAAACACTGCCTGAGACGGGCATATACAAATAAAGAAACAGGAGAAACGAACGTACTTTATATGCACCATGTACTTGAAGCCAAGCTTGTCGTGGGGGATATGGTCTTCAGTATTGCCTCCGAATTTATCGAAAATGAATCAGAAAATGTTTCTAAGCAAGATTGTGAATTAAAAGCCTTCGACAGGCTGGCAAAGAAAATAAAAAAAATATTTAAAAGACTACCGATTTGTATCTTGGGAGATAGTCTCTATGCATGTGAAACGGTATTTAATCTGTGCAGGGCGCACAAATGGAAATATATATGCAGATTTAAGGAAGGGAGAATTAAAAGTATCTCGACGGAGTTTAAGGCAATAAAAGAGCTGGAACAAAGTAAGGATCAGAATTCATTAGTTTGGGTGAATGATATTGCCTACAAAGACAGAACGGTCAATCTGATGGAGGCCACAATGAAAACAGAGGATGGGAAATCGAAAGAGTATGTATTTATAACGGATATTAAAATCACGAAAAAGAACGTGGAACGACTCATCGCTGCAGGAAGAAGCCGCTGGAAGATTGAAAATCAAGGATTTAACGAACAAAAAAATAATCGTTACAATATAGAACATGCCAATAGCCAAAACTACACAGCCATGAAAAATCATTATTTATTAGTTCAAATAACAGATATTATTAGACAGCTGTTTGAAAAAGGTTCGTCAATCTTAAAAGCACTCAAAAAAACGGCAAAAGAAAAATCCTCAAATCTGTTGGAATCGTTTCGGACACGCATTTTAACAGACGAGGATTTCACCCATTTAAGTAAGCCAATACAAGTAAGGTTTACTTAATGGTTATATTATAGCAAAGGATGTGATGTAAAAAAAGGTTTTTTTGAAGTTATCCACAATTTTAAAAAAGAAATTTGCAAATTCGGCTCTTTTTGACTTTGAAAGCAGAAAAAATAGATGGAAAAATTTTCTAAATGTGGATAAGTCATTTTATCATAAAACATCTAAAAATTGATGAATTTACTCTTCAGAACTGTTCAATGTCCTGAAATCTTTCGCAAATTGTAACAGCATCTTTCACAGTTGTGACCAATACCATAAGCCTCATTTTTTGAGCCCTTGGGTCGTTCAGCAGTTGTATTGCAGACTCCACCGTTTTAATAATGCATTTTATCTCTTGAGGCACAGCCATTTTCAAACTCATTTTTTGAATTTCATTATTTGCTGCCTCATCATTTGCAACTACTAAACCATCAAGTTTTAACGCCTTCGTCCAAGTCATGGCTACTTGTCCATGTATTAATCTTTCATCCACTCTCAGAGCAACGATCATCTTAATCCCTCCTAATTAAAAAATAAATCCTCATTGTTATCTTTTTCCGTTTCCTGTTTGGAAAGATTGCTTAGTTCGATTAATTTCATTTGTTTCTGAGAATCGGCAACCATTTCCTCTAGCAGCTGATCCGTCAGTTTTTTTGTTGAAAGCACGACTTCAAGGATGACCGGTAAGTTAAAACCGGAAATGAGATGCACTTTTCTTTTTATGGAACTGGCGTAAGCAATGATCTTCTGGGTTACACTTCCTCCGTATAAATCAGTAAAGATAATAATTTCATTTTCTTCACTTGCAGATTGGAAAAAATGTTCAATTTGTTTGTCAATGCTCTCATCATTGACGTATGCATTCAAAAAATAGATGTTTTCTTCCACACCCGTAAGAAGTTTAATACTGCTTTTGATGCCGTTTGCAAAATAACCATGAGTGGCAACTAATATTTTGTTCATTTCTCTCCTCCTCGTATAATAAGTTTAAATCCAAAGTGGATGTCAATTTCCAGTTCATTCTGCTGCTCATTGACAAGTGAATATAAGATTTTGTATTCCGGGCTCGCCCGGAATACAAGTTCGGACTTGGACGCTTCGCGATGTTCCCGGATAATGGTCTTAGGATCGTTTGGGTCAATGCTTCCCCTCCTTGTAGCCTGACTACTCGAAAAGTCTGCATCCCCAGGTTCTTGCTTGAACGTCTAACCCGTAGGCCGTTCCTCCGGATCTCCGTGCTGGAAATGAGCAGTTCCAGGCAGCCCACGGCCCGGATGAGTTCTCATACGCGAGGCTGACAGATCGGCAAGCCATCTGGGGATATCCCGAAGCGTCCGATTCCATCGATCCCAATACAGAGAGGAGGAAATCATATGCCCTTATTTGTCGGTATTGACGTGAGCTCCAAAAACCTCGATGCCTGCCTGATGGATGGAATGGGGGAAACGTTGGCCACCCAAACGGTGACAAACAATCTTCCCGGTGCCTCTGAGTTAAGAGACGCCATCCTCCAACATGCGGAGGCGGATGACACCATCCAGATCGCCATGGAGGCCACATCTGTGTATAGTTGGCACCCGGCAATGTTTTTCCATGAAGATCCCGAGCTGAAACAGCGTCGTACAAAGGTGTTTACCCTGAATCCGAAGCTGGTGAGAAATTTCAAAAAGGCTTATGCCGAGATGGACAAGACCGATCCCAAAGATGCCTGGGTAATTGCGGACCGCTTGCGTTTCGGGAGATTGCCGAAATCCGTGATTCAGTCAGAACAATACCTTGCCCTTCAACGGTTAACACGGATGCGCTATCACCTGATTCAAAGTTTAACCCGGGAACAACAGGTATTTTTGAATCATCTGTTTTTCAAATTCAGTGCCTTTAACCTTGAAGTGGATACACCGGTCTTCGGCCATGCCATAACGGAATTTTTGCTTGAGGCCTATAGCCTCGATGAAATTGCCCAAATGCCTCTAGAGGACTTAGCGATGTATCTCCAGACCAAAGGCCATGGCCGCTTTAGCGATCCCGAGGATTTGGCCGCATCCATCCAAAAAGCTGCCCGGTCCTCTTACCGGCTTTCTAAATGTGTGGAGGATTCGATTGACTTGGTCCTGGGCAGTTCTATTGAGATCATCCGGCATCTTAAACGCCAAATCAAGGATTTGGATAAGGCGATTGCCCGCGTTCTTGATGGAATCCCGAATACCCTCCAGACCATTCCGGGAATAGGCCCGGTGAGCTGTGCTGGGATTCTCGCTGAAATCGGCGACATTGAGCGCTTTGACGACCAAGCCGCGATCGCAAAATTTGCTGGATTGTTCTGGCCCCGCCACCAATCGGGTGATTTTGAGGCTGATGACAAAATGCTTGCGCGTACAGGCAATCGTTATCTCCGGTATTACCTGGTTGAGGCTGCCAATCTGGTCCGGCGACACGAACCTGAGTACCGCGCCTTTTACCAAAAGAAATATCGTGAGGTGCATAAGCACTCACACAAACGCGCCCTCGTCTTAACGGCAAGAAAACTGGTGCGCCTGATCGATGCGCTGCTCCGCAACGATCAAATTTATGCGCCGAAAAAGAAGGTGACGCGATGAGGTAACCAGGTAACCATCATCGATAGCCTGAACTTGAAAACTTCCAGATTATTCCAATTATCTGGAGGCTTAGTTCAGTATTGCCATTTTTACGACATAGAGCCAACAAAATTTCCAATTCACTTGTTTTTAACCCTTGACATCACACCGTAGGACTTTCGTCTCATCGGTTTTTCGTATATTATTAATGCAATTTCCGTGCCAGTCTTTTAAAAAACAGGTATGCCAGGCATTTCAATTGTAAAAAATAATGTGTCCAAAAAATTGGACACAACAGGAACACTGGATAGACAGATTACGGGATTCACGAAAGCCCTCTCATTTTTGAATAAACGGGCCAATTAATTGGTATAACAACGAGATTTCGTATTGGCTGACCATAATGTTGTAATTATTTTCCATTGGCTTAAAAATATTTTTTGAAGTAACGTAGAATTCCGCTTCGGGTTCTGACAATTTCTCTTTAATATCCTCTTTTTCTTCTCGAGAAATAAAAAGACGTTCTATCATAAGAGCGATGTGCATATACAAATTTAACTTTACTTTTCCAGTAAACGTAATACGATAATAATTTTCATATTTTGTCAAAACATTTTCCACTTCATTGATCACAACAACGGGATTTAAAAATTTCAGCCGGTCTACCACGCCTTGTATTGAAAATAGTTTTAGCAATTCCTGAATCATTTTATCAAAGGAATTTCTACTGATATCGTTATAAATTAAACTCCATAAATTGGAAATACCCTCTGCATCCAGCATATTGTATATATTGACATGGGGAATGGAAAAAGAGCTTGGTAAGTCCGTTGTGGTAATGACAAGCTTTGTTTTGTCAAAATAATTTTTTGAATTCCTGTCAATTGTATTTTTCAATTCCCTGTATTCCATCGTTAATACTTCTATCTTTTCTGTAGATAAATACTTGCTCATGATATCTTTAATTTTTTCCGATATGCCCATGCCGGACATACAAGAAATAATGATGTTTTTTGTTTTTGAGAAGCCTTCAAAATACTGGGTTTCAATTTTATATTTTTCGACAGACTGTTCTCTGCTATGGTTTTAAAAGGCACCCTGTTTTTTATTTTAAGCCCTATGTCCAGTGCAATCGAGGTGGTTAAGTTGTCGACTATTAATAAATCACCCTGCAGAGCGTTCTTAATGGATGAATACAGTTTGCTGAGCGAACCCATATCAACTAATAAAGTAAGCCCGTCCGGATTCGCCTGATGATGAATAAACATACGTGCTTCTGTAATAATATTTTCCAGTGCTGTATTGATCGGCATATCAATGGCTTCAAAAACATATGTTTCACATAATCGGTTGACCACAGACTGGATACTGCTGGCCGTGCTTTCTCCATGAGCGATGAGCAAACCCTTCAGTTCAATATCTTCTTTCACATAATCAGATAGCAGGAGGGAGATCACTATTTTTAGGAACGCACTTTTTTCGCTTGTTAAGTGCAGGGAACTGACAAATTTATCGGCAATATAACTCGTTCTTGGATAAACCGTTTGAATTTCTATATTTAAATCCTTTAAACAGCCTAAAAAGGGTATCTTTTTCTCATGAATGTAATAATAAAAATCAAAGCTGATTTTGTCTATTGATACACTGTTTACAATCCCGTACCGGTTCATAATGATATCTTCCCATTTTTGAATAAACATGTTCTTTACATACATTATGCTTTGATTGGATACATTTTCAAAGTAAGAAAAGTTACCCAAGCTTTTTAAATGAAGCGTCTGTAATCTGTTTTTTAATTGTTCCAATGACGCCTTTGAACCCGTGCCTTTAGCATCGTGCAAATCTGACATGATTTTTTTCAATTCCAGCATGAAGCCATCTGCATGCTCCTGGTCAAAATCAAAAGGGAATGCATATTCAATCAAGAGATAATTGTGCGGATACTTGCTTGTTTCCGCTTTCCGAACAGGCATATCAGAAATGGTACCGGGGCTTATCAGTAAAGTATCATGGTCGGGATGATGATTATAAGCATCAGCACAACTCAGCTTAATCATATTTTTTAACTTTCCGATGTTGCCATTAAAATGGCTGTTTAATAATAATTGTACGGACTCTCCTTTAACCAATATATTTTTTTGAAGGATGTTTGCTTCTTGATAAAACATATATTTTATTAACTGTATTTTTTCAGCCAATGGCCGGTTATTGAAATTAGAAATAGTAACATGTACTTGAATCCTTCTCAGAAATGTTTCTAAAAATATATTTTCCTCATTTTCTGTGGTTGCGAAAATAAATCGGACTTTCGATTCATTCCATGTCTTATTTTCCCCGAGCGGTCTGTATTTGCCGGTATCCATGAACAAAAAAAGCTTTTCCTGGTTTTCTTTAGATAATCTATGGATCTCGTCTAAAAATAAAAAGCCACCGTCCGCCTCTTGGATAAGCCCGTCTTTTTCCGGGTTGCCCCCGTAAAAGCACCCTTTTTATAACCAAACAGAACAGAAGATAATAATTCTGCATTGTCTGCGTAGTCTGCACAGTTTAAAACAATGTAAGGGGCGTTTTTTTAATAACCTCTTGATTTATGGCATACTGATAGATTAACGACGCGAGAAAACTTTTGCCGACACCTCTTTGTCCGGTGATCAATATATTTAAACCGTTAGGAGGGTATTTAACCGCCGCCTGGCAACGTTGTATGATTTCACTCTGGCTGCCATGATATCCAATAAAAGATTCGAAGACGTCTTCCGTTTTCATCTTGCTTATAACAGACCAATAGACAGGTTTTGTGGCTGTTTTTGCCACTTTTCCTTCTTCAAGTAACCTGGAAAGATAATGACTTACTACTTGCCTTGAAAGGGAAAGCTTTTCTGCAATTTCTGATGCAGTAATTCCATCTTTGGCGGTATTTAATTCGCTTAGTAATTTAAATACCTTATCTTGCGCTGATATTTTCATTTTGCTCACTCCCGGCTGGAACTCTATATTGATAGCACAATCATACCATTTGAAAAATATATTACAAATTCAGAAAAAAGCAAGAGATATGGCCGGAGTGGATATAACTTATCTTAAAATCTCTTGATTCAAGGATAGCAACGCCAGGCACTCCACGGAAAAAAGCGGTTCGGGCTGGTGTTGTTTAGTCGGAAAGTATCAACGGCAGTTAATAACAAGTGATCAATGAGACCATTCTCCAGTTCCTTTTTCAACTCCGGAAAAGTGGCTTCTTTGAACTCTTTTTTTGTCCAGATCAGCTTTATCAAAGTATACGTTGCCATAGAGTAGCTGAATCCAAGCCTGTTTAACATCTTAGAAACACCCTTTGGAGTAAAAGTATTAGGAAAAATTAGATTTTTATTTACTTTTCTCCCTAAACTTTTTGGCCTTTTGAGGGATTCGAAGTATTTTGGAGGACCCATTAAAAATAGGGAGTAATATGAGAATGGGGTTTTATTTCCTGATGGAATATTGCTAAATTTAAGTCTAATAGGGATTTACAAATATTTATATTTAGTGTACAATTCTGTATATAAGATGAAACACAAAGACTGGGGGAAGGTATTGTGAAGTATCCATTAGTACGTAAGCATCTCATGATGGTACCCTTCGGTAAGAAATTGTCTATAGGAACTATTCCTAATGGCGCAATTGAAATTGAAGATCCTGATAGAGCGATTGATTCTGTATTATCCATTTATGATGGAAAAAGAACAGTAGAGGAAATACATAGATTGAATGTTATGGATAATATTAAAAAACTAATTTAAAAGGAGATTCTTTTATGAAAGCACTACTTGTTTTAGATATGCAAAATGGAATATTAGAAATGAAGGACTTTAGTGAAGAAAGGAATAAAATCAAGAACATTATAAAAAGGTTTAAAGATGCAAAAGATTTGGTGGTATTAACAAAACATATAGATAAGGATCCAAATAGTCCACTAGCTGAAAATACTGAAAAGAGTGATATTGATAAGGAATTTGCTCAATATGCGGATCTTACTATAACCAAAAACACTCCAAGTGCATTTTTTGGTACAAAGTTAGATTCTATTTTAAAGGAAAAAAATATTGATCATCTATATATTACAGGATTTAATACAGAGTATTGCTGTTTATTTACTGCTATAACTGCATTTGAAAGGGGATATAAAGTCACTTTTATCGAAGATGCAACAGGAACTGTTAATGATGATGATACCTATGAAATGAAGGGATTGGATATAAACGATTTTGTAGGTTGTATATTGGATTGGTCAGGTATAATTGAGGTTCTTTACTACGAGGAGTTTGAAGAGCAATATGCTGCATCAATATGAGAAGGCTATTGTATCAACAATAGTGACCAGGGGTATCTTGTGAATGTCTTTTGATTCTTTATGAAAACGGATTTATCCTACGTAATAGTAGAAGTATTATTCTTCATTTATTTCATTTTGAGAGATAAATATAAACAAAAGAAGCACTTTAATAAAATGAAAATTTCCATTGAGGTGTGTAACTATGAATATTATTACCTACAATTGGTCCGTTCATAATGGGGAAAAAGTTGAAACTGTAGTCAAGTATTGCCCAAATTGCGGAAAGGTAGTAAATTTTTATGACACTTTAATGAGAAGACATAATTCAAACGGAAAAAATATTTATAAATTTACTATTTTTAAATGCGAAAAAAACCACACTTGGAATAGAAAAGAGAAAATCTTTAAATCGTATGACCCTAAGTTGGAAATTAAAAATAGGGATTTTCCGAATGAAGCACCCCAGAATGATAACGAAAAAATTAATTTGGTTACACACTTAAAAAACGGATTTAATAAGATTTGTATTAATATAAATTATTTAGATGAACCTGTTCGTATCGATAAGTTGCTTGGAAATCAACTCATTGATATAAGTAGGAATCAAATTTGTTCGTTAATTAAAGAGGGGAAAATACTATTGAATAAAAATACAATTAAAAATCATACTGCTGTTAAAGAAAAAGATACAATAGAAATATTTATTTGATAAAAAATTAAATGATATTTTCACGGGATCAGTTCTATATTTTTATATTTAACCTGTGAAACTGAATAAGGAGATACCAAATCTTTACAGTATCCTTTTTAACTTCTGGTTACGGATACAGGAATCTACCACCACCCTACCAATTACCAACCTTCTTACAGGTGAATATACGAAAACCAAGGATTGGTGTGCCAATCCTTGGTCCTTGTTGAAGAACGTTACTACATGTCTTCATCAATGTTAAATTCGCCGTTTTCTTTTAAATATTGATAGGTAAATTGCAGTTCTTCCCTCGGCCTTATGCCTTTTTTTATAGCCTCCTCGTATTCTCTTAGCCAATAATCTTTCTGATTGTATGTTTTAAGCTTATTGAGCAAGCTAAACAATGCGTCTTCTTTAGATTCTTCCTGAATATTGCTTTTAAAATAACGGATAGCTGACTCATATTCACACAGTTCCATCTTTAGTTTGAAAACCGTTTCAATCAATTCATTTATATTTCGCTCCCGGCTATATTCATCATCCTTCCAAACCCATGTCTCTTCTGGCGTTATCGTTCGCTGCTTCAATCCCATTAGAAAATGATGGCATTGTTCGATTGCTATTTCTTTAGCATCCACAGTTCTCAAATTCGCAATGAACACGTTGAATAAAGATGACCGCAGTGTATCCATGTCGAGATGATAATTAATAATTTGTTTCAGGGCAGAACTTATAGTTTCTTTGTTAATCCCCATACTGAATTTTCTTTTTAGGAGAATATCGAATAATTCCACTTGCTCCATACCAATAGATCTAAAGGGATTGTCTGTGTTAAAGATGTAATAGCCACACCCATAACATAACATTTCATACAGTGCATCGAGTAAATCTGTAGCACGCTTCCCTTCGTTTCCTTCAACGGGTACCTGTTGCAATTGTTTTATGTATGATTTGACCTTGAATCGCCACTTGGGACGTTCCTTTTTGCTAACATACCGATTTGGGGCAATGTAATTTTGTTTATAAGCATTTTGAATGAATTGCGTAATTTCACGTTCCAAATCATTAAGGTCAACATGTTTTTCTTTCTCTTTTTTTATCTTTTCAGCTTCTTTGTACTGCTGAAAATCTTGCAACATCCCATCAATTTCTTTTTCATCACGCACTTTTTTCGGTATCGCCTTATACAATTCAATCATCATTTTGCTTAAGTCGTCCTTACTGTATTTTTCAAGGAGCTCTCTCAGCTCAGTGACACGCATTTAACATCCCTCCCATTCGTTTAAAAAACTCCCGGATTCCCGGCATTTGCTTGTTTCAATCAACAAATGTTACTCAATGGTATCTATTTTATTTACCATGTAACCCTCTGTTTAAATAAAAATTTTAAGTGATAAACTTCGAAGGTAAATTACTTATAACAAACTGTTTTTATGTTTTCATTGGATATAGTTTTTTCCTATCTGGTTCTTTCATTATATTTACGCTCCTTTCATTTTTCAATATATCTTTTATAAGTTCACATTTTTATTTGAATTACATAATTAATCCGCTTTCATCCAGCTTTTAATCCTTTTCTTCGGTATCACACTCTTCACATCTGTCAAATCTATGGAAATGTGTATGTGCAAACCATAAGTTTAAAAAAGGGTGTGAGACCCAGAGTGATTAAAGTGTCACTTTTCCCTTTAATATGTTGCTGGCGAGTTTGCAGCTGCCTGATCAGCCTTTACACAATCGATGGCGACAACGATAGCTATGAGAATCGTTTCCATTTCTTCTTTTAAGATTTGAATTTTGTAACTATCGCCCCAAGTAAACCATTCCTTACTAACTTTACCGACCACTTCACCGTGCCGCAACACTTCAAAATCCATATCCAGCCAATTCCCACGCACTTCAATTCCTGCCGCATCAATCGTATAGCGTGCCTTAAAGAAGGATAGCTCTTTCTTTATTGTTAACACTTCTCGTCCATTTACCTCGACAATAAACTTTGGAAGAAAGCTAAACGCCTTTTTCGTAATAAGCGCGACTTCCTCTCATTTTGTATTCATAATCGAGAACGTCTTAGGGATTTGCAAAAAGCTGCCCTCAACATAATAAACATCTCGTTCCTGTTGATCCTTGACCGTAAATTTGCCGCTTAAACTAAAAACCTTCTGCTTCATATATAGCTGCTTCATACCCGTCCTCCTTTATTTTAAAGGAATTTTTTATGATTCTATTCTCTCACATTATACCGAATCCACCAATGGGTTGACATGGCTGTTTGTACTAGAATAGAAAAATAATCTTGAATATAGAAGTTAAATTAAATGCTCGTTTGTTTAATAGTCTTTGGACACTATATAAAATGCACTAAACCTTGTTACTCTGTTTCCTAGCCCTGAAGTTACAAAGGCTCAAGACATTCCTTTTGCACAAAAAATAATTCGATAAGATATTGTAGGAAAAGTAATCGAAAGAGACATCGTAATTTAATATGAAAAAGACCCAGAAATCGAAAATGAAATCCGGGTCTGAATGGGAAATGTTTTATATTATTCTACATCCCAAACAGCAATTTTGTGACGACTTCCACATGTGTCGTATGCGGAAACATGTCAACAGGCTGTACTTCCACTGTACGGTATCCTCCCGTTTCCAGGAACCGCAAGTCTCTTGCCAATGTTGCCGGGTTGCAGGAGACGTAGACGACTTTTTGCGGTTTCATCTCCAGGATGGTTTTGAGCAGGGCTTCGTCACAGCCTTTGCGCGGCGGGTCAACCACTAAGACATCTGCCTTGTTGCCTGCCTCGTACCATTTTGGGATGACCGTTTCCGCTGTGCCCGCTTCAAACTCCACATTCGTGATACCGTTGAGCGCCGCATTTCGCTTTGCATCTTCAATCGCTTCCGGCACAATTTCTACGCCGAATACTTTGCGGGCCTTCTGTGCAAGGAAAAGCGAAATTGTCCCGATGCCACAGTATGCATCAATGACCGTTTCGCTGCCGGTAAGTTCCGCGTACTCGAGCGCTTTTTCATACAGCACTTTCGTCTGAACGGGATTGACCTGGTAAAAAGAAGGCGCGGAGATGGCGAATTTTATATCCCCGATTTTGTCGTAAATGACCTCATTTCCCCACAGTACTTTGGTTTTCTCCCCTAAAATCACGTTTGTGCGCTTCGGGTTGATATTGTGCACGATCGACTTAACTTGCGGCAGGCGCGAGACCACTAAATCCACGAGTTTTTTCCGATGCGGCAGTTCCACTGTTCTCGTGATCAGGACGACCATCAGCTCGCCGGTCTTCCTCCCGTAACGCACCATGATGTGGCGGAGGACGCCGCTGTGATGTTCCTCATCGTAAGCCGGGATGCCAAGTTCCCGGCAAATTTCTTTTACCACTTGGACGGCTTCGTTTACCGCCGGAAGCTGGATCACGCTCTCATCGGCATCTAGTATTTCATGGGTTCTCGGTTTAAAAAAGCCGGCTACGAGTTTCCCATTTTTTTCGCCGACCGGCACCTGGGCTTTGTTCCGGTAATGCCACGGGTTGTCCATGCCGATCATCGGATGGATGCGGGCGCCTTCAATTTTTCCAATCCGGGCGAGTGCCTGGCGCACCTGATTTTCTTTGTACATAAGCTGGCCATCATAGCGGATATGTGCAAGCTGGCAGCCACCGTATTTCGGTGCGTCTTCTTTCGGGATGTCGACGCGGTACGGGCTCCTTTCGTACAGTTCGAGGAGGCGACCGATCCCGTAGTTCTTGTTGGCTTTAATGACTTTAATGCGGGCTTTCTCCCCTGGCAAGCCGTTTTTGACAAACAGCGGATAGCCGTCCACCTTTGCCACCCCTGCACCGTCATGCGTCAAATCTTCAAAAACAACCTCTATTTCTTCGTTCTTTTGAACCGATAATGTTTTTTTCATGCCTGTCTTCCTTTTCGTCTTAATGGCTACGGAAATTTTAACATAAAGCGGCTTTGAATGCGAAAAACAATCAGTTGCCGCGGACTGTTTTCTTGAATATTCGACCGTTTTTAAAAATACACCTTTATTAAACAGATATTATGATGATAAAATGTTGTTGAAAGGACCAAAAACAAAGGGGGAAACGCTTCTTGAGTGATCAAACATTAAAAATGATTTCGATCGCCATTTATATGGTGCTGATGCTCTGGATCGGCTGGGTGGCTTACCGGCGGACGAGCAACCTCGATGATTATATGCTCGGCGGACGTTCGCTCGGCCCTGCAGTTGCTGCTTTAAGCGCAGGCGCTGCCGATATGAGTGGATGGCTGTTGATGGGCCTGCCGGGCGGTATTTATCTGACCGGGCTTGCTGATGCATGGATTGCGATCGGACTTACGATTGGGGCCTATTTAAACTGGCGGCTTGTGGCACCGCGTCTCCGCTCCTATACAAAGGTGGCCGGTGATTCCATTACGATCCCTTCTTATCTTGAAAACCGTTTCAAAGACCCGACCAAAATGCTGCGGCTTGTTTCCGCACTTGTCATCTTAATTTTCTTTACGCTTTATGTTTCTTCCGGGATGGTATCCGGGGCCGTCTTTTTTGAAAACTCATTCCATACGTCCTATTATGTAGGGCTGATCATCGTTGCGGGCGTTGTTGTGCTGTACACGCTTTTCGGCGGATTTCTCGCTGTTTCATGGACCGATTTTGTCCAAGGGCTGATCATGGTCATCGCGCTCGTTCTTGTGCCGATTATCGCTTTTACCAAAACAGGCGGACCGGTTGAAACCTTTCATACCGTGAAATCGATCAATCCGGATTTGCTTGACTTTTTCAAAGGAACAACAGCATTGGGGATCATTTCCGCGCTCGCATGGGGGCTCGGCTATGTCGGCCAGCCGCATATTATTGTCCGTTTTATGGCGATTAAATCGGTAAAAGAAACGAAAAGTGCGCGCAGAATCGGGATTGGCTGGATGATTTTGTCGCTGATCGGCACATCCCTTACTGCACTGATCGGGATTGCTTATTTCCATCAGGCCGGCCATAAACTGGAAAATCCGGAAACGGTTTTTATTCAGCTCGGGCAGATTTTGTTTCACCCGCTCATTGCCGGATTTGTGCTGGCAGCGGTGCTTGCGGCGATTATGAGCACCATCTCATCCCAACTGCTTGTTACTTCAAGTGCGCTGACGGAGGACCTGTATAAGCTCTTTTTCCGCCGCAATGCTTCGGATAAGGAGTTGGTATTTTTCGGCAGGCTCGCGGTGCTTGTTGTTTCTGTTGCCGCCGCATTGCTTGCTTTAAACCGCGATTCCACTATTTTGCAGCTCGTCAGCTATGCGTGGGCCGGGTTTGGCGCATCATTCGGGCCGGTGATCTTTTTGAGCCTGTTCTGGCGCAAGATGAACCACTGGGGCGCCCTTTTCGGTATGATTGTGGGTGCCGTGACAGTGATTGTCTGGACCGTGTCAGGAATGGATGCCAAGTTGTACTCCATGGTACCAGGTTTTGCCTTTAATCTGATTGTCAGCATGGTTATCAGCATCGCAACCTACAAACACCATGCGGGCATTGAAGAAGAGTTTAACGACAGCCTTTCCGCAATGAAAAAGGAAAGTTGATTGTAAAAAACGTCGGAAGCTTTTTATACTGCTTCCGGCTTTTTCAATGGAGCAGGGGTTGCACAAAATGCCGGGTTGGACTACAGATTTAAAAAACGCCGGCAGTCTGCGTGTATGCTTCCGGCGTTTAATCTTGTCCTACAGGCATTATTTCCAATCAGAGATGGCTCAGATTTCCAAAATCTGGGACTGCTTTCCGGTCTTTTCACTAAGCGGTTATTGCTAAAAGCCCGCGATGGCAGTATTTTCAAAAGCCAGCAGTCTGCATACCCGCTTCCCGCTCTTTTGTCAGTCAGCCCTGTCCGGCGGGCGGATGTTGCCAATCAGAGATGGCACAGATTTTAAAAACCGGGACTGCTTCCGGTTTTTTACCAAGATGGTTGTTGCTAAAAACCCAGGATGACAGTGTTTTCACAAAAGCCCGCTTCCCGTTCTTTTGTCAGTCAACCCTGTCTTGCGGGCGGATTTTATCAAGCGGCGCAAAGACTTCGAGATGGCGGTACAGGTTTTCAAAAACAGCAGGGGCTTCTCCGCCGAGTTCGCCGTCCAGATTTAATAAAATTTTATCCGGTGAATGAACTTTTACGCGGCTGGCGGAGGTGTAAATGACGTTCGGGTCATTCAAATGTTCACCGCGCAGCGCAAGGGTAACAACCCGGATGAACTCAGCCAGGTTCGTTTTTTTCAAAATCATTAACGTAAACAGGCCGTCATTGATTGAA
This sequence comes from Weizmannia sp. WK01, assembly GCF_025905465.1. Classification (NCBI taxonomy): domain Bacteria; kingdom Bacillati; phylum Bacillota; class Bacilli; order Caryophanales; family Bacillaceae; genus Heyndrickxia; species Weizmannia sp. WK01. The sequence goes on from NZ_CP109616.1 coordinate 3,292,017, forward strand.
GAGTCCGGAGCAAGTTTTTCAAAGCCGCCAATGGAATTCGTCAGGCCGATTAAAAACATCATCGCTTCGCCTTCAAACAGCTTCCCGTCATATTCAATCGTCATCTGAGTCGCGCGGATCGAAGGCAGCATTTCAATCCCTTTTAAATAATAGGCGAGCTGGCCGAGCATCGTCTTCAGCCGGCTTGGCACATCATATGTCAGTTCCGTGAGCCGCCCGCCGCCACCGATATTGATAAAATATTTCTCATTCATTTTCCCAATATCGACTGGAAGGGTATCGCCTTTTACGATAATTTCCGTTGCCGCCTGCACATCACGCGGGATTTGCAGTGCGCGTGCAAAATCATTGGTCGTACCCATTGGGATGACGCCGAGTTTCGGCCGGTAATCCTGTTCGGCAATGCCGTTGACGACTTCATTGATCGTGCCGTCCCCACCGGCTGCCACGACAATATCATACTTGCGTTCAACCGCTTTCCTTGCTGCTTTAATGGCATCCCCGCCGCCGGTTGTGGCATGGCAGGACGTTTCATATCCGGCCACCTCCAATTTTTGCAGTACATCCGGGAGATGGCGCTTAAACGCTTCACGGCCGGAAGTCGGGTTATATATGATTCTTGCTCGTTTCATTCGCATCATCCTTATTTATGTTGATGTACATGCGTCTTTATGTAATCCTGTTTCGTGCAGGTAAAGGACAGTTTCCCCAAAAACAGACCCAGATAGGGAAACTGCTCGATATGTTGTCCGTTCGTTTGCATGGGGTACATCCACCGAATTATAATACAACTTTTTTGAAAAAAAATCCACTAACAGCAAGGTACGGCGTGCGCCTTGGCCGCAAAAAGACCCTTTTCGGCTGCCGTGTGCGTAGGGACTGCCTTTGCCTTATACCAAAGTGGTTCAAGGAAAGGGGGACGTGCAGGCATGGATGATTTGTGTATGCACCCTAAAATTTTCCATACTTCCGCATCATCACGGGCTGAACAAACGGATGCCGCGCTCATTCAGAAATTGTATCGTTTCCAGCAGAGCATCTTCGCCGATCTTGTATACTTCCCCGATGGTATCTTTCCAGCGGGCGAAATCCCGCATGTGCAGCTCGCGGATATTGCGGTAGTTCATAATTTTTAATGAGCGGTCGCGCAAATAGTAGCATTCCCGCCCGTTGAAGCGAACGGCGGTCACCCTGCGCATCGTCTGATTGGCGTTGTCGTCAAGGTATGATGCACGAATATCTTCTTTCAAATCGTCTTCCGTAAGCGGCAGCCATTCAATTGTTTTTTTCACAAAAGATTTCCCATTTGAACGGCGGTCGATTTCGTAACGGCCGGGCTCAAGCTGCGTAAAAATGATATCTTCACCAAAACCATGGAGCACGTGGCGCCGTTTTGCCTCAAGTTCAACCGGCTTCATGATCGGGGAGCCGTAGCCGACATCCACGTACAGTTTTTTTTCGTTTAATAAAACCATCAGCGCGACATGGCCGGGCACCACACGCACAAACGAGCATTGAAAACCCAAGCCACGCAACAGCCGCGCAAAATTGATGTTTAATGTAAAACAGGTGCCGCCCCATCCTTTTTCCCATAAATGCTCCACAAAAGTCTCAAACGGAGGTATGTAAATCCCCTCACGGAAGTAATGAAACTTGCTGAACGTTTCATAGGGGACACAAGAAAGATGGTGCTGGATGAGCCGCTGCAAAAAATTCAGCCCCGGCTCTTCACGTTCAAGCTTTAAGTAATTCAAATAAGCCTCCACCTGTTCTTCCATTTTTTTTCCCCTTTCAAGTGCTTTATCCGTTCTTTTCGCTGCCCGGCATGAAAAAACCTTTTTTTCGCAACAACAGGGATGAAAAAAGTGACTCGACATGCATCCTTATTCTATTTTAAACGTTTCTGCACTAGACGCACAGCTTACAGGCTCTTTATTTCCTTATTGGAGTTTTTAAAAGGACAGTTTGCTCCCGGTCCGGTACTCTTTTTTGTCTTTTTAAGCCCTCCAAAAGGACAATTGGCCCCGGGTCTGGCTCTCTTTTGTCTTTTTGAAGCCCCCAAAAGGACAATTCGAACGGATTCCAGTTCCCTTTTGTCTTTTTAAACCCTCCAAAAGGACAGTTCGACCGGATTTCAATCCCCTTTTGTCTTTTTGAACCCTCCGGGACCACTGAAAAAGTCAATCTGAAAATTCAAAATAATTATATGTACAATAAATTGAAAAAAAATGCCCCCAGTATTTGGTATAATAAAGTTATACTACAAACCAAAACCAAACTGGGGGTATCTATCATGCTTAAAGAAAAAGATAATCAATTAAGCATCTATTCCATATTATACGATAAAATTCCTGAAAATCATACACTTAAATTATTAAGAGATGAAGTGGATTTTAGTTTTATCAATAAAATGCTTGAAAAAACTTACTGTAAAGAATATGGAAGGCCAGCAAAAGAGCCCGAACTTATGGTTAAAATCTTGGTGTTACAAAAACTCTATGACTTATCTGATGAGAAAGTTATAGAAAATTGCTCATTAAACCTTGCATATATGTATTTTTTAGGAATCAATCCGGAAGACGACCTCCCTCACCCAAGTCTTTTGGCAAAATTTCGTAAAAGTAGATTAGAAGGCAATCTCACTATAGATGAAATTATTATTGAAATCATAAACCAATGCATTGAAAAAGGAATTTTACAAAAGGTTTCTGGTATAACGATTGATTCCACTCATACAGAAGCCAACACCAAAAAATATAGACCGGAACGAGTCATGAAACAATTAGCGAAAAAAATCTTTAAAACCGTTAAAGAAGAAAACGGAGAAATACCAAGTGAAATCAACCAAGAAATCCCTGATTATAAAGAAATAGAAAACCATGATGAAGCTAGAAAAACAATGAAGTCCTATCTTGAAGAAACGGTATCAAAGGTAGAAGAACTAGTTGAACTGGAGAAAGCACCTGAAACAAAAGCACTCGTTAATAATGCGAAAGAAATTTTAGCAGACCCGAAGTTTATGGAGCAAAAAGGGGTACGATCGATTGTCGACCAAGAAGCGAGAATAGGGTATAAAAGCAAAAATGATCCTTTCTTTGGTTATAAAACGGAATTTATGATGACAACAGAAGATCGAATGATTACAGCTGTTCATACTGGTAATGGAGCTTATGTGGATGGAACGAAGTTTGATGAATTATTAGAGTTAACCAAGAAAACGAGAATAAAAATGCCAGAAGTATATGGTGATAAAGCCTATTTTAAAAAGCCAATCTTAGACAAAATCTCTGAACTTAAAGCAAAGGCATACATCCCTGTAAGTGAAGCTGCATATCGCATAGACGAAGAAAGATTCAGTTATAACAAAGATTCTGACGAGTGGTTCTGTAGTCAAGGAAACAAAACAATCAAAAAGAAACACTATATAAGAAAATGTGGAAAAGAAACGTATAATTACTATTTTGACAGAGAACAATGTAGAAATTGCCCAATGCGAGAAGTTTGCATAACCGGAAAAACAGTCGGAAAAGTATTAGGGATCGGAATCAACACCCCAGAATTTTATGAGTATAGTCAACAACAGAAATCGGAGGGATTTAAAGAGAAGTATAAAAAAAGAGCATGCCAAGAAGGGAAAAATGGCGAAATGAAGAATTTCCACGGGTTAGATCGTGCCAAATGGTACGGTCTAAAAAGCATGGGCTTACAAGCCAAGCTAACAGCCTTGGCAGTAAATTTAAAGAGGATAGCCGCCATACTATCCTCTAAAAAGGCGAATTATAGCCAAACATTTGTCATTTTTACTAATTTCTATGGTAAAGAGTACCATTTACAGAAAATTTCTTACACTACACAGCAAATTTTACATAAAAAAATGGCTTTTTTCAGTGGTCACGAACCCTCCAAAAGGACAATTCGACCGGATTTCGGCTCTCTTTTTGGTCTTTTTTTGAAGCCTTCAAAAATCAATTTGCCCATCCCGGTTTCCACCCCTCCAAAACCTGTCTCTCAAAGGGTGCATGCCCATTTTTACAACGTTTTCCGGACGGGCGCTGCTTAAAAGATGATTCCATTTTTGTCTATTATTTTTTGGTGAAAGTTTATTCCTGCTAGATCGTGGTATATATGATACCGTAAGCGATATTCAAAATCACCGAACAAAGGAGAGATTTGAAATGGCAGACAAAGATAAAAAAATGACAGTAGAAGAAGCAGGTCGCAAAGGCGGAGAAGCTACTGCTGACAGCCACGATAAAGAATTCTATCAAGAAATTGGTAAAAAGGGTGGAGAAACCACTTCCGAAAAACACGGCAAAGAATTCTATCAGGAAATTGGTAAAAAAGGTGGAGAAGCCACTGCCGACAGCCATGACAAAGATTTCTATCAGGAAATCGGTAAAAAAGGCGGAGAATCTACAGCGGAGAATCATGATAAAGAATTCTATCAAGAAATCGGCAAAAAAGGCGGAGAAGCCACTGCTGACAGCCATGACAAAGATTTCTATCAAGAAATTGGAGAAAAAGGCGGTAACGCAAGAGCGAAAAACAACGGTGAAGATTAAGAGGAATGGTTTCACCCAAACCGGTTCAGCCCGCACGCTGAACCGGTTTTTTGCCGTATTCGTACTCTCTTTCTTTTTCTCCAATTGTTACCCTTATTATAGCACAGCCTACGTTATTTGGCAGTACATTTTGAAAAGACACGCAATTTGGATGCGCTTACATAAAAAGAGCCGGCATCCACTTTGCCCGCTCTTTTTATGCATTCTATTCAACTGGCAACTTTATCGCAAGTGTTTTAAGCTTCTACCGGATTTGCCTGTTTTTCAACAGTTTCTTCGATCAAATTCCGGATTTTCACTTTTAAAAAATGTTCTTTGCAATAATAACCGAGCAGTTTATTTGTTTTCCAGTCATACACCGGATAAACAGCATCAATTTCTTTGCCGGCTTTTCTCAAACAATATGCACACGTGGTTGTCAGTTCAAATAAGCAATCACACATTGTTTGCAGCCTCCTATCGTCAATTTCACCCTTTCGTTATATACCCGGTCACCAAATTTTAAAACAAAAAAAGCGGTGGGGCACACCGCTTTTTTTGAAAACTTAACGTTTATTCATTTCCTGAATCAGCAGTTTATTGACAATCGGTGGGTTGGCCTGCCCTTTTGTTGCTTTCATGACCTGTCCGACCAAAAAGCCGAGCGCCCGGTCTTTTCCGTTTTTATAGTCAATAATGGATTGTTCGTTTTTATCCAGCACTTCTGTTACAATTTTTAAAAGCTCGCCTTCATCAGAAATTTGCACAAGTCCTTTTTCCTTGACGATTTTTTCCGGGTCGCCGCCTTTTTCGACCAGTTCGCGGAACACTTTCTTCGCCAATTTTGAAGAGAGCGTGCCGTTTTCGATCAATTTGATCATGCCGGCAAGGCTTTCTGGTGTCAGAGCAATATCATGCAGTTCTTTCTGGGCTGAATTCAAGTACGCGGACACTTCGCCCATCAGCCAGTTCGATGCCTGTTTTGCATCGGCGCCGGCTGCGATCGTCGCTTCAAAGAAATCGGACATTTCTTTCGTGAGTGTGAGCACCATGGCATCATAAGCCGGGAGCCCGAGTTCTTCCGTGTAACGCTTTTTCCGTTCATCCGGAAGTTCCGGGATTTCGGCGCGCACCCGTTCTTTCCAGGCGTCATCAATATACAGATCCACAAGATCCGGTTCCGGGAAATAGCGGTAATCGTCCGAGCCTTCTTTCACCCGCATCAAAATCGTTTTGCCGGTTGCTTCGTCAAAACGGCGTGTTTCCTGTTGGATCACACCGCCTGCAAGCAGCACTTGTTTCTGGCGTTCCTGCTCATACTGCAGGCCTTTGCGCACATAGTTGAACGAGTTCAAGTTTTTCAGTTCGGTTTTCGTGCCGAATGTTTCCTGCCCGATTGGACGGATGGAAATATTGGCATCGCAGCGGAGTGACCCTTCTTCCATTTTGCAGTCGGAAACGCCGGTATATTGAATGATGGATTTTAATTTTTCAAGATACGCATACGCTTCTTCCGGCGTACGAATATCCGGTTCCGAAACAATTTCAATTAGTGGCGTGCCTTGGCGGTTCAAATCGACGAGAGAATACCCTTCATTTGCCGCGTGGAACAGTTTCCCGGCGTCTTCTTCCATGTGAATACGGGTAATACCGATCTTTTTCTTTATGCCGTCCACTTCGATTTCAATCCAGCCGTTTTTCCCGATCGGTTTATCAAATTGGGAAATCTGATAGGCTTTCGGGTTGTCCGGGTAAAAATAGTTTTTCCGGTCGAATTTCGTTTCGGTTGCAATTTCGCAGTTCAGCGCCATGGCCGCCTTCATTGCGTAGTCAACCACTTTTTTATTCAGTACCGGAAGCACCCCCGGATAGCCGAGATCAATAACATTTGTGTTCGTATTCGGTTCTGCCCCGAAATGCGCAGGCGCCGGCGAGAAAATTTTCGTATTGGTTTTGAGTTCAACGTGCACTTCAAGTCCGATCACTGTTTCAAAATTCATCTTTTTCACCCCTTACAATTGCGGTTTTTGGTTATGGAAGTCCGTCGCCTGTTCAAATGCGTGGGCAACGCGGTACACGGTGCTTTCGTCAAAATGCTTCCCGATGATTTGCAGCCCTAATGGCAGCCCACCTGCAAACCCGCATGGAACAGAGATCCCCGGAACGCCTGCCAAGTTGACCGGAATGGTTAAAATATCATTCGCATACATCGTTAACGGATCTTCTATTTTTTCCCCGATTTTAAAAGCCGGCGTCGGCGTGGTCGGCCCGATGATGACATCATATTTTTCGAGTACATCGTCAAAGTCTTTTTTGATCAGGGTGCGGGCCTGTTGTGCTTTCTTGTAATACGCATCGTAATAGCCTGCACTTAGCGCAAAAGTTCCGAGCATGATGCGGCGTTTTACTTCGTCCCCAAAACCTTCCGAACGGGTCTTTTTATATAATTCTTCGAGGTTCGTGGCGTTTGGCGAACGGTAGCCGTAGCGGACGCCGTCGAAACGGGCCAGGTTGGAAGACGCTTCGGATGAAGCAAGCAAATAATAGGTGGCCACGCCGTATTTCGAATGCGGCAGCGACACTTCTTCCCATGTGGCACCGAGCTTTTCCAGCACTTTCAAGGCATTGAGAACAGCCTGGCGTGCTTCTTCGCTGACGCCTTCACCTAAGTATTCTTTTGGCACGGCAATTTTCAAGCCTTTTACATCACCTTTGAGCGCCTCCACATAGTTCGGCACTTCCACGTCGGCTGAGGTAGAATCATGCCGGTCAAGCCCGGAAATCGCCTGTAAAAGATAGGCATTGTCTTCCACGGTCCGGGTAATCGGCCCGATCTGGTCGAGCGAAGAGGCGAATGCGACAAGGCCAAAACGGGAAACGCGCCCGTAAGTCGGCTTCATTCCGACAACCCCGCAAAATGCGGCCGGCTGGCGGATCGAGCCACCGGTATCGGATCCAAGCGCAAACGGTACTTCTCCCGCTGCCACGGCTGCAGCCGAACCACCGGAAGAACCGCCCGGCACCGTATCCAGGTTCCAAGGGTTACGGGTGATTTGGAATGCGGAATTTTCCGTCGACGAACCCATCGCAAATTCATCCATATTCAATTTGCCGATTGTGATCGTCTTTTCCTTATGTAATTTTTCCATAACCGTGGCATCATAAATGGGATCGAAGTTTTCAAGGATTTTGCTGGCACAGGTTGTCCGCAAATCTTTCGTGACAATATTGTCCTTGATTCCGATCGGCATGCCGAACAGCACATTTTCAGCTTCCGGCGAGCCGATTTTGCCGTCCAGTTCCGCTGCGGTTTTGCGGGCCCGTTCTTCATCTAACGTTAAAAAAGCTTTCACTTTGTCGTCTGTTTCTGAAATTTTTTGATACGCTTCATTAACAAGTTCTGAGACTTTAACTTCCTTATTATGTAAAAACTCGTGGAGTTCCGAGATTTTATGGTCAAATAAAGACATGCTTTCCCCTCCTTATTCTACAATTGTCGGCACACGGATCATTCCGTCCTGGGTATCCGGCGCATTTTTCAACACAAGCTCGCGCGGCAGTCCTTTTTCCACTGTATCTTCACGCATGACATTCCGGATTTCAAGTACGTGCGTGGTCGGCGGAACCCCGGTTGTGTCAAGTTCATTTAATGATTCCGCAAAATGGATAATATCCCCCAGCTGTTTCGTAAACTTTTCCGTTTCCGTCTCATTCATTTCAAGGCGTGCCAGGTCGGCAACGTGTTGGACTTGTTCTTTTGAAATATCAGGCATAGCCTTTCACCTCCGTTATAAAAATCACATCAATTGTTCATGGAACCACCAATCGGGCGTGCAGTTCATTGCCCCGCAGCACAACCCGGAAAGCGGGGCCTGACTGTCCGTTCATATGGGGCGAATCGAACCCTGCAATACTATTGATCATAGCAGAAAAGCCCGCCCTTAAGCAAGGGGGGCGCCAGGGTTGCAAAAAAGAAAACGCGGCAGACCTGGCTTCGTCCTGCCGCGTTTTGGCGTGTTCCAATTTAATGAATGAATTGTTCCTGCTCGGTCGATCCTGTGAGTGCGGTGGTGGAAGAAGTGCCGCCTGAGATGACCATCGAGACTTCATCGAAATAACCGGTCCCGACTTCGCGCTGATGGCGTGTTGCCGTGTAACCATATTGTTCGTTTGCAAATTCGGCCTGCTGCAGTTCGGAATAGGCTGCCATGCCGCGGTCGCGGTAGTTGCGGGCCAGTTCAAACATGCTGTGGTTCAAGGCATGGAAGCCGGCAAGCGTAACGAACTGGAATTTATAGCCCATGCGCGCAATTTCTTTCTGGAAGTTCGCAATTGTTTTGTCATCGAGTTTCTTCTTCCAGTTGAACGACGGCGAGCAGTTGTAAGCCAAAAGTTTACCCGGGAATTTTTCATGGATCGCTTCTGCAAACCGGCGTGCTTCGTCCAGATTCGGCTCACTCGTTTCGCACCAGATCATATCGGCATATGGCGCGTAAGCAAGGCCGCGGGCAATCGCCTGGTCTATGCCTGCTTTTGTGCGGTAAAAACCTTCCGCTGTCCGTTCCCCGGTGATAAACGGCGCATCATATGGGTCAACATTGCTTGTGATCAGATTTGCCGCATTTGCATCCGTACGGGCAATGATAACGGTCGGCACGCCCATGACATCAGCAGCAAGGCGGGCTGCAATCAAGTGGCGGATAGCTGTTTGTGTCGGCTGCAACACTTTGCCGCCCAAATGGCCGCATTTCTTCTCGGATGAAAGCTGGTCTTCAAGATGGACAGACGCGGCACCCGCTTCGATCATCGCTTTTGTCAGTTCGAATACGTTTAACGGGCCGCCAAAACCGGCTTCTGCATCGGCAACGATCGGCGCAAACCAATCAATCCGTTCGTCCCCTTCTGCATGGTGGATCTGGTCGGCACGCTGCAGGGCCTGGTTGATCCGTTTGACGACATTCGGCACGCTGTTCGCCGGATACAGGCTTTGGTCCGGATACATTTGCCCGGCAAGGTTCGCATCAGCTGCAACCTGCCAGCCGCTTAAATAAATGGCTTTCAATCCGGCCTTTACCTGCTGGACGGCCTGATTTCCCGTGAGTGCACCCAATGCATGGATATAATCTTCCGTATGCAGCAGATTCCAGAATTTTTCCGCCCCCCTGCGCGCCAAAGTATATTCAATTTGAACAGAACCCCTCAGTTTGAGCACGTCTTCCGGAGCATACGGGCGGACAATCCCCTGCCACCTTTCATCTTTCTCCCAGCTTCGTTTCAATTCAAGCGCTTTTTCGTTTACCATCAAAAATTCCTCCCATTTTTTCAATATAATGTAAATCCGCAGGCAAAATAAGGCTTTCCCGAGGTTCAAACGATTCTCCTTTATACGGCTGCGGCTAAAGCAGCTAACATATAGAGCTTACGATATTCATATGATTCCTCTCTGCATGACTGCAGAGCTTTCCATTGTACGTCTCCCCTTGTTGCGCTCATGCTCCGCAATTTGCCATTCGATCAGCCCAGCAGTTCATACGCCGGTAAGGTTAAAAATTCAATAAATTCGTCTTCTTTAACAAGCCGGTCAAATAAGGCTACTGCTTCTTCAAAACGGCCGGCCCGGTAATATTCCTCCCCGATTTCCCGGCGGATGCGTTCCAGTTCTTCCGCTTTGATTTGTTCATATAGCTCAATCGTCACTTTTCTGCCGTCTTGAAGTACGCCCTTCGGATGGCGAATCCAGTGCCAAAGCTGGGTGCGAGAAATTTCAGCCGTCGCCGCATCTTCCATTAAGTTCGAGATCGGCACAGCACCCCTTCCCCTGAGCCAGGATTCGATGTACTGGATGCCGGCATAAATGTTTTCGCGGATGCCTTTTTCCGTAATTTCCCCTTGCGGCACAGCGAGCAGATCATCTGCCGTTGCCGTAAAATCCATCTGCTTGCCGGAGTGGATTTGGTTCGGCTCAGGCATTTCTTTATTAAATGCTTCCAAGGCGACTGGCACAAGCCCAGGATGCGCAACCCAGGTGCCGTCATGCCCGTCTCTTGCTTCCCGCTCTTTATCGGCACGCACCTTTTGGAAAGCTTCTTCATTTTTTGCCGGGTCGTCTTTTACCGGGATCTGCGCGGCCATTCCCCCGATTGCCGGCGCATTCCGGCGGTGGCACGTCTTAATGGTCAAAAGCGAATAAGCGCGCATAAACGGGACCGTCATGGTGACAAGAGACCTGTCTGGCGTAATAAACTGCGGATTGGTACGCAGTTTTTTAATATAGCTGAAAATATAGTCCCAGCGCCCGCAGTTGAGGCCTGCCGAATGCTCTTTCAGTTCGTAAAGGATTTCGTCCATTTCAAATGCAGCCATGATCGTTTCAATCAGGACAGTCGCTTTAATGGTGCCTTTCGGGATGCCGATATACTTTTGTGCAAAGATAAAAACATCATTCCAAAGGCGCGCTTCCAGATGGCTTTCCATTTTTGGCAGGTAAAAGTACGGGCCTGTGCCGTTTTCAAGGAGCCTGCGGGCATTATGGAAGAAGTAAAGCCCGAAATCTGTTAAACTGCCGGATATAGGTTTACCGTCTACTAAAATATGTTTCTCTTCCAAATGCCATCCGCGCGGTCTGACGATTAAGACAGCGGGATGATCGCCCAGTTTGTATTCTTTTCCGTTCGGCCCGGTAAAAGTAATCGTCCGGTTGACCGCATCACGGAGATGGATCTGTCCTTCAATGATATTCTCCCATGTCGGGGAAGTGGCATCTTCAAAACAGGCCATAAATATTTTTGCGCCTGAATTCAAAGCATTGATCACCATTTTCCGGTCAACCGGCCCGGTAATCTCCACACGCCTGTCCTGCAAATCTTCGGGAAGCGGGGCAATGGTCCAGTCGGATTCGCGGATGGAGGCCGTTTCTTCGAGAAAATGTGGAAGCTTGCCCGATTTGATTTCTTCATCGCGCTTTTTTCTGTAGGCCAGCAGTTCACGCCGCCTTTCGCCGAAATGCCGCTCCAGCTGTTCCAAAAATTGCAGCGCTTCCGGGGTCAATATGTCGTCATACCCGTCATGGATGGATCCCGTTACGGTAATACCTGGTGCTTTGGTCTCCATATCTGCACTCCCTTTCATTGTTATAATACAGTGTGTTTTGCATGTTTTTATTATATAACAGAGTTTTCAAAAATGGTAGCCTTTTTTTGAAAAAAATTTAAAAAAATGTTTTCCTTTTTTTGAAATGTGACATACTAAAAAAGAGCAGATACATTTTTCATGTATCTGCTCTTTTTTCAGTTATAAATATGGACGGTCGGGTCTTTTGCTTTTGATTGTCTTACAATGAGCGCTTTTGCTTCATTGTTGGCCGTGATGCTCACTTGTAAATTGACATAATCCGGGAATGTTTTGACCACCAAGCCGGCGACATATTGCGTAAAGGCAATGACTTCCGCCTGGCCGTAAAACTGGATCGGAATGTCGATGCTTAAATCAGCAAGCTGCCCGTCGCTGTATCTTGCCCTGCCAATACACCCGGTGTAATTCGGGAAAAAGTCTTCAATGTCCGTTTTAAAATTCTCAAATGTTTTCTCATCATCACGATGGGCTTTTTCCGCATCGTCGGACGGGAACAAATAATATTTTTCATTGATGTTTTTCCAATCGTCTGCAGATGTGCTGTTTGCCGGAACGGTAGCGTAAGCAAAGTAATTTCCGGGAATAACGGAATCCTTGCTCTGCTGTTTGTACAGCCCGATCGTAATCGGGACATTTTTCAATCCATCCATCTTGCGCAGGCGCTGGACGACTTCCGATGCAATCTGCTTCCCTTTTTCGTCCAGCGTTTTTTGGGAAATATTGACGTCATACGTGGAACCGTACTTTTCCGTCTGATAGTAATAAACCGAGTTCAGGGCAAGCCCGATGGCAACGCCGGACAGTTTGACGTTCCCTTTGCTGTCTTTTGTTAAATAATCCTGTTCGAGAATTTGCGCCAAATAAATCGGGTTTTTCTCGTTTTGCTGCTTTGCCGATCCTTTTTCATCATTCACCGGATTCAGCCCGACATTGTCCTTTTCTTTCAGGCCTTTCTTTTTCAACTGGTCTACCGTATATTTCCGGTTCAGCCATTTTGTTATGGTGTCGGAAGTCAGATACTGGCCTTCCTGAAAAAGATAGTCATCCGGCGGGTAGTTTCTCTGCGCAACCCGCATCAGGCCGGTTTCAAATTCCTCGATATCATATGAAGTATTTAAGTTGCTGACAACGAGCCCCCGCGATTTGCTCGTTTTATAGGGGTAAATATTTTTATAATACTGGTCGGAAATTTGGTAACTCGAAACAACGGATGTTTCTTTTTTATTGTTGCTTTTCTGGACCACTTTGTTATCCGAGCCGAAACCCGGTGAACAGCCTGCCAGTAAAACCATCGATATGATGAGGGGGTACCATTTTTTCATACTGCCTTTCCACCTTTTTGATTTCTCGCTTTCCCTTGCATTTATGAATGGAGCCGTTCCAAAAACGCTGCTTCATCCCATACTTCAATGCCGAGCTGTTCCGCTTTGGTCAGCTTTGTGCCCGCATCTTCCCCGGCGATGACAAGGTCGGTATTTTTGCTTACGCTGCCGGTCACATTTGCCCCGAGCGCCTCCAGTTTTTCTTTTGCTTCGTTGCGGGTCAAGTTCACCAGTTTTCCGGTTAAAACGACCGTCTTTCCGGCAAAAGGCGAATCTGCATTGCGCTTTTCCGCACGTTTGGGGCCTTTATAAACCATATTGACCCCGAGCGCAGCCAATTCCCTGACCAGGCCAAGCGCTTCTTCATTTTCAAAATACGTAGCAATGGAATCCGCCATCTTTTCGCCAATATCGGGTATGGCCTCCAGTTCTTCACGCGTTGCTTTCGAAAGCCGTTCCATTGTTTCGAAGTGCGCTGCTAAAATTTTCGCAGCTTTGGCGCCGACATGACGAATGCCGAGGCCGAACAGCAATTTTTCCAGCGAATTCTTTTTTGAGGCTTCAATTGCGGCAAGCAAATTGGAAACCGATTTTTCCCCCATTCTTTCTAATTGTAATAGTTCTTCTTTTTTCAGCCGGTAAATATCCGCAACATTGTGGATCAATTCATGCGCGAACAGCTGGCTGATGACCTTTCCCCCCAGCCCTTCAATATTCATCGCATTCCTTGATACGAAATGGATCAGCCCTTCGCGGATCTGCGCCGGACAGTTCGGGTTAATGCAGCGGAGCGCCACTTCATCTTCAAGCCGGACAAGCTCGCTGCCGCAGTCCGGGCAGTGGGACGGCATGGAAAACGCCTGCTCATCGCCAGTCCTCCGTTCGGGAATCGGGCGGACCACTTCGGGAATAATATCACCCGCTTTTTTCACCACCACGTAGTCACCAATCCGGATATCTTTTTCACGGATCAAATCTTCATTGTGGAGTGTAGCCCGCTGGACGGTTGTTCCGGCCACCCTTACCGGATTTAGTATCGCAGTTGGTGTGACGACCCCAGTACGGCCGACTTTTACTTCAATACCGGTTAGTTTGGTGACGACTTCTTCAGCAGGAAATTTATAGGCAATAGCCCAGCGCGGACTTTTTACCGTTGTGCCAAGGGCGGCTTCCTGGGCATAGTCATTTACCTTGATTACAATACCGTCAATTTCATACGGAAGGGCCGGACGTTTTTCCGTCCATTCCGCGATAAATTCGAGTACCTCCCCGATATCCCGGCATATTCTTGTTTCTTTATTGACCTTAAGGCCGAGCCTTTCCAAATACGCAAGCCCTTCGCTATGGGCGGAAATATCGAGTCCGGTTGTATCACCGATTGCATACATAAACGTATCAAGGTTCCGCGATGCCGCAATTTTCGGATCGAGCTGGCGGAGCGATCCGGCTGCCGCATTGCGCGGATTGGCAAACGGTTCTTCCCCGTTTTCTTCTTTAATACGGTTCAATGCCTCGAAAGACTTTTTCGGCATAAAACATTCCCCGCGCGCCTCAATGTTGACCGGTTCATTTAGCCTGAGCGGTATTGAGCGGACGGTTCTGAGGTTAGCCGTGATGTCTTCACCGATCGTCCCGTCCCCTCTTGTGGACCCTTGGACGAATAATCCATTCTCATATTTAAGCGAAATCGCCAGCCCGTCGATTTTTAGTTCGCACACGTATTCATATCGATCGCCGACCGTCTCTCGGACTCTGCGGTCAAAATCGCGAAGGTCGGCTTCGTTAAAGGCATTTGCCAGACTGAGCATCGGTGTATCATGGACCACTTTGGCAAATCCGGATAAAGGTTCTCCTCCGACCCTTTGCGTTGGCGAATCCGGCGTGATCAACTCCGGATGCGCATTTTCAATCTCCTGCAGTTCACGCAAAAGCCTGTCGTATTCCGCATCCGGAACGCTCGGGCGGTCGAGCACATAATATTCATAACTGTACTGGTTGAGCAGTTTGCGCAGTTCGGCTGCCCGGGCGGCTGCCGCGTGATTATCCATGTGCAACAATCCTTTCCATCAGGGCAAAAGTGGCATTTGCCGCCTGTGTCCCTTTCGTTGTCCAGACTTATTCTATTCTATTTTTGTAATCGGCGCAAACTCGGCTAAAAGTCGTTTGATGCCGACAGGGCTCGGGAATGCAATGTCAAGTTCGGCTGACTTGCCTTCTCCCTTGACACTGACAACCGTGCCGATCCCCCATTTTTTATGTTCGGCTTTATCGCCCACTTGCCAAGAAAGATTGCCGGCCCTGTTTTGTTGCCAGGCAGGAGCAACAGGCGGACGGTTCTCTTTTCTTGCCGTATTGCCGCGCGAAACCTGGCGGAAATCGAGCCGGTCTTTTTCCTCCTTGCGAATATCCTCGATCAGTTCTTCCGGGATTTCATTGATAAACCGTGAAACAGGATTGATGTTCATGCGCCCGTAAAGCGTCCGCACTTCGGCATTGGTCAGGTACAGCTCCTCTTGTGCCCGCGTGACGCCGACATACATGAGCCGCCTTTCCTCTTCCATTTCCGCTTCGTCCATGAGGGAACGGCTGTGCGGGAAAATGCCCTCTTCCATGCCGATCAGGAAGACAACTGGAAATTCAAGCCCTTTGGCGGCGTGCAACGTCATTAAGACAACGGCATCTTTTTGTGCATCATCTTCTTCAAGCCGGTCAATATCCGCGACAAGCGCCAAATCCGTCAAAAAGGCGACAAGGCTTTTGTCATCGTTCTCTTTCTCAAATTCCTGGGCAACCGAAAGAAATTCATCGATATTTTCAAGCCGGCTTTCGGCTTCGAGCGATTTTTCCAGTTTCAGCGCATCCCGGTAGCCGGACTTGTCCAGCAATTCTTCCACCAGTTCGGTAACGGATAAATATTCCTGCATCCGGGTAAAATTGCTGATAAGCTCGTAAAATTCCCGGCAGGCTTTGGCGATTTTCGGGCTGAGGCCGATAAAATCAATTTCCTGAAGTGCCGTAAATAAGGAAACATCCTGGTCCGCCCCATAACGCACGATTTTATCCAATGAAGTCTGACCGATCCCGCGTTTCGGCACATTGATAATCCGGGTCAGGCTGAGGTCGTCATCCGGATTGGCGATGACCCGCAAATACGCAAGAATATCTTTAATTTCTTTCCGGTCGTAGAAACGGGTGCCGCCGACGATATTGTAGGCAATGTTCGATTTCATCAATACTTCTTCGATGACACGGGACTGGGCGTTCGTGCGGTACAAAATGGCAATATCGGAGTACCGGCGTTTACCCGATGCAGTGAGTTCCTTAATTTTTCCGGCAACAAACTGCGCTTCCCCCTGTTCGCTGTCCGCCCGGTAATAGACGAGATTTTGCCCCTCATCGTTTTCCGTCCATAAATTTTTCTTTTTCCGGCTTGCGTTGTTTTCGATGACTTTATTGGCCGCCTGTAAAATTTTCTTCGTGGAGCGGTAGTTTTGCTCGAGCAAAATGACTTTCGCGTTCGGGTAATCTTTTTCAAATGACAGGATATTGGCAATATCCGCACCGCGCCAACGATAAATCGACTGGTCATTATCCCCGACAACACACAAATTCTGAAACCTTGAAGCCAACAATTTCACAAGTGTATACTGGGATTTATTGGATATGGATAGGTAAGCCTTTGAAGTCATCTCCAGCTTTTCCCCCCATTCACACCGTACATGAGAGTTTCCCCTCATACGGCGTTCCATCAATTTGTTATCGCGTTATAATACCTACTATTTTATCGTTTCCAACCAAATCGCGAAGTTTGTTGATTTTATCTAGGGCATTCTCGTCTTTCTTTAGCTTTTGGTTGTTATCAGTCAACTAATCACCACCCGGTTACTGGCAGCTTTCGTTTCTCTTAGTCATACTCGAACCTGATAGACGATAAATGTAGTTGCTTTAACAAATTGACTAGTGGCTATCCCTCCATGATGTTTCCATCACCTCAACGGTACTGTGCCACCACTTTCACTGACATAAAGATAAGTTATAGCCTTCGCTTTTCCTTATCACCGCTTCATTGGCCGGTAAGTCCTCCGCGTTGTCAGCTTCCCACGTTCCGATGATTCTATCTGTACATACACTTTTAGGTGAATCCTCTAGTCCTGCTAGCTTGGACGTGCCTGTAACACGTCAAGGTGTTTCATAAAGACAATTCTTACTCCACCTCACTAGCGCCACGTACCGTGACAATGCCATTTCTAGCATCTATACCTCTAGAACCGTACATTCGGATTTTCGTCAGTTAGTTGTTGTTCACTAACATTCTCACCATGAGTGTTTTATAGACCCCCGGCTTATTTGCTGCACCTTCCACCTCTGGAAAGCTTTCGTCAACTTGACTTGTTACGGCAGCATTCAGCCGACTTCACCGAGCTTATAACCTCAAGATCCTTACCTATCTTGACGCTATTCGGAGGATCAGGGAGAGCCTTTCCGGGCGTTACTCCTTCATTCGACTCTTCGAATCATCAGTTCTCCCAGCTTTCGCTGGTGGCTAATCTTTTCAATTAGCAACGTGTCGCACTATCCTGATACTCATCAACGTGGATGTATTGAAATTTTCTTTGGTAGTATTCGAGGACTTCCGGGACGCGCTTGAACAATTGGATTGTCATCATGATCAGATCGTCAAAGTCAAGCGACTGGTTTTTCTTCAGGCGTTGCTGGTAAGCCTCGTATACGTCACTGACAATTTGGTCAAAAAAATCGCCCGCTTGTTTGGCGTACTGCTCAAAATCAATCAGTTCATTTTTCGCGCTGCTGATTTTCCCTAAAATCGCCCGTGGATCAAATTTTTTCGGATCCAGATTTTTTTCTTTTAAAAGGTTTTTAATGACCGATAGCTGGTCGGTCGCGTCAAGGATTGAAAAATTGCGGTTAAAGCCGATCCTGTCGATATCCCTCCGCAAAATGCGCACGCACATCGAATGGAAGGTGGATATCCACACTTCTTCAGCAGCACCACCCATGATCCCGGCAATCCTGTCTTTCATTTCGCGGGCGGCCTTATTGGTAAACGTAATCGCTAAAATATTATACGGATTCACGCCTTTTTCCACCATTAAATAGGCAACGCGGCGAGTCAGCACCCGCGTTTTGCCGCTTCCCGCCCCGGCAAGAATCAAAAGCGGCCCTTCCGTTGTTTTGACCGCTTCTTTCTGTTCGGGGTTCAGCCCGTTCAGAATACGGTCGGTTAAAAATTGCATGATTTCACCACCAAATGAGAATGTTTGTTCTATTTTATCACAAACCTGTTTGCTTTACAACCCGAACCGTTTTCACGGCCTCGTGTATATTTTCATAAACCACATTGCCGACGACCACTACATCTGCAGCCCGTGCCATCTCCGCAGCCTGTGCCGCAGTGCGGATGCCGCCGCCGTAAAACAAAACGGTATCTTCCAGTACTGTTTTCACTTTTTCAACAAGCTTTGGATCTCCGTAAGTGCCGCTGTATTCCAAATAAAAAACCGGAAACTTGAACATATGCTCCGCCATGCTTGCATAAGCGAGAACGTCGTCGTCATCAAGGCCGGTTGCTGCTTCTGCAAGCTGAGCGGCTTTACAGTCCGGATTTAAAATACAGTAGCCTTCCATGACGATCTCATTCCAATTCATCCATTCCCCGTATGCTTTCACTGCTTTATGGTGGGCACCGGTGATCCAAGTTGTATTTTTGCTGTTTAAAACCGCCGGAATCAAGTAAAGGTCATAAGCTGGTGCGATTGCGTCCGGATCCGATACTTCGAGGCAGCACGGCACGGCGTATCTTCTCACCCTTGACATTAACTGTAACGTGTTATCAAGGGTGACACCGTCCGTTCCACCGATAATCACTGCATCCGTGCCGGACTCGCAAACTTTTTCCAAATCTTTTTCCGAAATATCTTTATTCGGATCCAATTTGAAGGCATGCCGCCATTCACGCACATCATACATCAACCGGAAATCCTCCATTCTTCATCCATCATAGCCCATTATAGCATTTGAAGGTACAGGCAAAAAAGCTTTTCATCGGAACGGGAAAATATAACAGGCCTGCCCGGAAACGCCGCGCTTTCCCCCCATTAAAGCCGGAAAATCTCTCCTGTATGCTTATGCAAAAAAAGCGGTGCCGGCAGAAGGAAAAATGAAAAGCGCAACTTTTCTAGCAAGATGCGCCAAGCCCCGTGATTCTATCACGAAAAGCGGTTGTTCTGCGTAAAAAAAGCCCTTCTTTTAAAAGAAGAGCTTTTTCTTTTTATTCTGATGGTTCTTCTTCTGTACGGTTTTCCTGCCTTTGTTTTTTTTCGATCCGGTCGAGGACCATCTGGTAGGAATCGTTGCCATAATTCAGGCAGCGTTTGACACGGGAGATAGTAGCTGTGCTCGCGCCGGTTTCCGTCTCAATCGCATGGTACGTCTTATCGTTGCGCAGCATTCTCGCCACTTCCAGGCGCTGCGTCATCGCCTGAATTTCGTTGACGGTGCATAAATCGTCAAAAAAACGGTAGCACTCTTCAATCGTTTCAAGCGACAGGATCGCTTCAAACAGCTGATCCAGCGCTTTTCCGCGTAATTTGTCTATTTGCATAAACGTTTTTCTTCTCCTTTACTCTATTGCTTTCCAGCACGGCTCTGCCGGACTGCCCGAACCCCTGCCTAATCTGTAACGGTAACACTGCTTAAAGTTGGTACAATATTGATCCATGTTTTTCCCGGCACCAGTTTGACCGGTTCCCCGTTTTGATACGGAAGAATCCTGCCGTTGTCATTTTCCCATTCGACTTCCCGGAGCTTTCCCTTTTGGATGAGATACGCTTTGCCTCCAGATGTTAAATCAATATCCTTGCGCCCGTGACTGTCAATCAGCTTATGTTTAGCAGCAACAATGAACAAATTGTCGATGAGGACCGGTTGATCGTTGTTTGCATCCACCGTCTCCACCCCGCCAGAGTAGCGGTCATACTTTCCTTTTTCTGCGTTATACCGGTACACGGCATTTAAATTTTCCCGGCTTGAATAACGGATACTGACTTTCCCCGCAGAAATGCCCGAAATGTTTTTCACTTCATTGGCAGAGGCAAAAGAAAGAGGAGACGGAGGCTGGTTCATTACATAGCCTTTTTTCCGTGCGCCCTTTAAAATATTTTGATAAGTGATATAGGAATTATGGGGCGCTTTTCTGGCCGCCGACCGTTTGAACAAAGTGCCGTCATACTGCATGCCGTTCAGTTCATCGACATAGCCCGAATCGAGCAGCTTTTTCGCGCCCGGGCTGTAGCCGTGGGCAATATATAAAGCATCGTATCCCTTTGCCAGCTTGATGAAATACGGTCTGGCGCTCCGGACAGGCCCGAATTTGGCCGGCATATGGCTCTCAAAAATTGCGACAAACCGGGTGATTTCCCCTTCTGCCAGGGCTTCATAGACCACATCGGCTGAACTTAACCCTGACTGCGGGCGTGCAAGCGGATGATTATTGATCATGACGGCAACCGCCCGTTTTGCTGGCCTGTTTGTTGTCCGAAGCCCTGTCAGCGGTGCGGTCCACCGGTGTGCCGCAGATTTTCCGGCTCCCTGCTGCTGACTGCCTGTACCATGCTGGCGGCCGCATGCCGATAGCACCAACAGGAGGAACATCAGACCAATCAGTCGTTTCTTTCCCATTTTTGCAACTCCAATCACATTTCTTAAATACACCGAACGGCAAACCGCAACCTGCCGTACAGAAAGAGGTTTTTTAGAAACGAACCATCTCCCTTTTTACGCCACGCTTAACCATTTCCATTACTTTATTATTTTAACGCATTATTGTTGGAAAGAGTATCGTTTTCTTCATCACATCGTACATTCCTTTGGAAGTGATCCGGATATAGGGCAAATGGGTCGCGCATAAAAAGAGCAAAGAATACATCGGATCATCATATGCATAGCCGCGGTCCCTTAAAATACTGGAAAATTTTTTCATATCCCCGATCAGTTCATCCATGCTTTTATCCGACATGATGCCGCCGACCGGGAGCGGAATCTCATGGATGATTTTCCCGTTTTCCGCAATCACGATGCCGCCGCCCATTTCTTTCATCCGTTTAAATGCAAGCAGCATATCGCTCTTTGATTTTCCAATGCAAAGAATGTCGCCTGTTGATGAATAAGAAGAGGCAAGGCCCATCAGATTTTTGGCAAATCCTTTCACCAGTGTGTTGATCCGCCATTTTCCTTTTTTATCCATTAACATGAGAAAATTATCTTCATAGTTGTCCGGAAGCACTTCATACGATACGTCATACGAAATGGAGTACGGCCTTGTAATGACACTGTTGGACATCTCCAGTCCGAATGGCATGGAAAATTGCAAATCGTCCGGTTCGAGATCCCAATCCAGTTCAAGCGGGCCTTGACCGTACAATGCCCAATCGACCGGTTCTTCCGGTTCGATTCCTTTGCCATCTTTTTTCAACCAAACTCCTTTCGACAGAACCGAAACAGGCACCGGATTTGTTTCGCTCTCCAAAAAATTGATACTTGCCACCCGGCCTGTTGCAATGATACCGTGCAAATGCTGGATATTGTAGTAACGTGCCACATTGTAGCTTGCCATTAAGTATGCGTCCACCGGGGGCACCCCGTGTTCCATCGCGATTTGAATCATCCTGTCGATCACGCCTTCTTCGTAAAAAGCAGGCGAGCTGCCGTCGGTTGTAAAAAACATTTGATCATACTGGTCAATGCCGAGCGCTTTCATTTCATCCAGTAACACAGGCAGATCGGGGCGGATGGATGAGTGGCGCAAAGACACCGTGTATCCCTGCATCAGCCGGTTCAGTACTTCCTTGCCCGTCATCGCTTCATGGTCACAGTCTGCCCCAAACAGCATCATTTTTGCCAATGTTTTCTCGGAGGCACCCGGGAAATGGCCTTCAATTTTTTTCCGCATCCGCTTGGCTTCCTGAATCCAATGGAGCATTAAGTCGTCGCCGTCCACCAGTTTCGGCCAGCCGGTCAGCTCCCCTCCCTGCAGGACAGCATCATGCTCGAGCCACGATTTTACACACTCGTGAGAAAAAACCATTTCTTCGTCCACAAGCTCCGTCTGCCCGTCGAACCGGGCCCACCAATACATCGTAACCGGTGAATGGCGGAGCTTTTGCATTAGAGAAAACGCTTTCTTTTTGTCTGTTAATAAAACGAGCATGAGGTTATCGTTGATCAATGTTGTTGTCCCTTTTTGCGCTGCATAATGGGCAAAGGTTTGGGGATTATAAAGTTGAAACGGATGGACATGCGGTTCAATATACCCGGGCACAAGCCACTGCCCCGAGCAATCGGTGATTTCGCATCCGGATGTCTTTTCAGGCAGTTTTTCCCCGGTGTATATAATCCGGTCCTGATAAATCCAAATATTGCCCGTAACCCATTTTCTTAACGTCGAATGAAGAAACCGGGCATTTGTTAAAACCATGTCTGGCGAAAGCTTGCCGTCCAGCACGGCGACATGTTCCCTGATTTGTTTGTTTTTCCATCTGTAACGTTGGTCAAGCATTGTCTCATTCCTCCCTAGGGAGACCCTAATATATTCATATATTACCATATTTTATCCATTAAAGCAGTAAAGAAGTTCGAAAACATGGGAAAGGAGATGTTCATCATGAAAATCGCACCCAATATTGGCATTTTAAATGCCTTAATCCGAATTACGTGCGGGCTCACTTCGCTTGCATGGGCCACAGCTAAATTATCGAAAAAACCGGGGCGCTGCAGCTATTTATGTGTTGCGCTCATGGGTGCCATGAAAGTGGGAGAAGGGATTGTCCGTTACTGCCCTGTGACGGATCTCATTCAAAACCGGCAAATGAATGGCGGCCAGGAAGAAGTGTAAACGAGAAGGTAATATAAGGAATAGGAAACATTACCATCTGGAGAAAAAACATACCAGGCAAAAGGCCGGGATTTTCCAGCCTTTTGCCTCAAGGGCTAAGCCTGATTTCTTTTGCCGATATCTCTCCGGTAAAAAAAACCATCCAAACGGAGCCTTTCCAATTCGTGATACAGCGCTTTTCCCGCTTCTTCCAGCGTACCGGCTTTCCTTCCGATGAAAAGAACCCTTCCACCGTTTGATACAAGCCTTTCCCCATCCGCGCGCGTGCCAGCATGGAAAACAAAAGACTGCAATTTTGAAAGCGACGGAATTGGAATCCCTTTTTCGTACGCATCCGGATAGCCGTTTGCCGCAATCACAACCCCTAATACAGCTTCCTTGCGCCACTTGATGCTAGGGGTTTTGTCGTCCAACAGATCGAGAAAAATCTGTGCCAGATCCGATTCAAGCCTTTCGAGCACAACCTCCGTTTCCGGGTCACCGAAGCGGGCATTGAATTCAATCACTTTCACACCTTTTTCCGTCAACATCAAGCCGGCATACAGGACGCCGGTAAACAGGCAGCCTTCCTCTTTCATCGCTCTGGCTGCCGGGCGCAAAATATGTTCCACTGCCTTTTTCACTTCTTCATCCGGGATTTGCGGAACCGGGGAGTAGGCGCCCATTCCGCCTGTATTCGGGCCGCTGTCGCCGTCATATGCACGCTTATGGTCGCGCGCGATGACCATGGGATACACTTCTTCTTCCCGGACAAACGCCATCAGGGAAAATTCTTCCCCTTTTAAAAATTCTTCTACAACCACTTGGTTTGAGGCTTCCCCGAATTTCTTCCCGATCAGAGCAGCACGGAGCGCTTCCTTTGCTTCTTCCAGTGTCATCGCAACAGTTACACCTTTTCCGGCGGCGAGGCCGTCTGCTTTAATGACGATCGGTGCGCCTTTTTCTTCAATATATTTCTCTGCCTCCGAATAGTCGGAAAAAACGCGGTAATCCGCAGTCGGAATGTCGTATTTTTGCATCAGTTCTTTTGCGAATGCTTTGCTGCTTTCAATCCGAGCCGCTTGTTTTGTCGGCCCGAATATTTTCAAGCCGGCATTTTGAAATTCGTCGACAATCCCTGCGCTTAAAGGGGCTTCCGGACCGACAACTGTTAGTTCAATGCCCTTATCTTTTGCAAAAGCAAGCAAAGAAGCCGTGTCCGTTTCATGGATCGGAACGATTTCGGCGATTTGCGCAATGCCGCCGTTTCCCGGTGCGCAATAAATTTTATCAACGCGGGCGCTTTCCGATATTTTTTTGCAGACGGCATGCTCGCGGCCGCCGCTGCCGATTACAAGTACTTTCATTTTAACGTGGCCTCCTCTCTTTGTCCATCATTTTGTAAGGTCTTCTGACTAATTTTATGATCTGATATAACGGGCACCCAGGGACAAATTTCCTGCCGAAACATTCGCCGGTCCTGGCCGGACAGTGGCCTTCGCTTTTCTGTTTACCCGGCTCTGCTTCCCGGGCTTGCGTACTTCTGCGCCTTTTCCTTTTGATAAGCGGGCATCGGTTCGCCTGCAGTCATTGTGTCCTCCAAAGTAAGCCGTACGCTGCGCTTTTCTGTTAGTGTTTAAAGTGGCGGATGCCGGTGAAGACCATGGCGATGCCGTATTCATCGGCCTTTTTAATGGAGTCTTCGTCGCGGATGGAGCCGCCCGGCTGGATGATCGCGGTAATGCCAGCTTTGGCAGCTGCTTCGACAGTGTCGTCCATCGGGAAAAACGCATCGGATGCCATCGCGGCTCCTTTTGCTTTTTCGCCGGCCTGGGCCAACGCAATTTCTGCCGCGCCAACACGGTTCATCTGCCCGGCGCCAATGCCAAGCGTTTTTTCAGTATCCGTCACCACAATCGCATTTGATTTCACATGTTTTACCACTTTCCAGGCCAGTTTCAAAGCCTTCCATTCCTGTTCTGTCGGCTCACGTTTTGTGACAGTTTTCACTTGGGCTTCATCTAAAGTATAAGTATCCTGATCCTGGATCAGCAGCCCGCCTTCTACGGAAGTAATGATTTTTTCCGGTTTGTGCGCTTCCGTAAAAGGCACAGTCAAAAGGCGGATATTTTTCTTGCTTGCCAAAATGTCAAACGCTTCGTCCGCAAACGACGGCGCAATTACAATTTCGAGAAAAATTTCATGTAGCAGCTTGGCCGTTTCCGGGTCAACAGGCCGGTTGAATGCGACGATGCCGCCGAAAATCGATTTCGAGTCTGCCTCGTACGCTTTTTTATACGCTTCAAGCGCCGAATCTCCGACCCCGATGCCGCACGGGTTCATATGCTTTACAGCAACTGCAGCCGGTTCCTTAAAATCTTTTACAATCTGCAGGGCGGCATCTGCATCGCGGATATTATTGTACGATAATGCTTTGCCGTGCAGCTGCCTTGCGTGCGCAATCGAAAACGGCGAACCAAGCGGATTGATATAAAAGCTTGCTTTTTGGTGCGGGTTTTCCCCGTAACGGAGCGTTTGCTTGAGCTCATATGTAAAAGTGACATTCTCCGGAGCCTCTTCGCCAACAATCGTTGTCATATAATCGGCAATCATGGCGTCATACGCTGCTGTATGGCGGAACACTTTTGCAGCCAGCGCTTTTTTCGTATCTTTCGTCACATCGCCGTGCGTTTTGATTTCGTCAATCACTTTGCCGTAGTCCCCTGAGTCCGTAACAACGGTAACATATTCGAAATTTTTTGCAGCCGCACGTAGCATTGACGGCCCGCCAATATCAATATTTTCAATGGCTTCTTCTTCCGTGACATCCGCCTTTGCAATCGTCTCTCGGAACGGATAAAGGTTTACACAAACAAGGTCAATCGGTTTGATCCCATGCGCTGCGATTTGCTGTTCATGTTCCGGCGTCCGTTTTGCCAAAAGCCCGCCGTGGATATTTGGATGGAGCGTTTTTACCCTGCCTTCTAAAATTTCCGGGAAACCTGTTACCTCTTCCACCCCCGTAACAGGCACGCCGGCTTCTTCCAGCGCTTTTTTCGTGCCGCCGGTTGAGAGAATTTCAAAGCCGAGCCCGCTCAAACTTTGTGCAAATGCCGTTATCCCTGTTTTATCCGATACACTGATTAATGCTCTTTTCATTCTGGTAAAACCTCCATGTTGGTTTGATTTTCCACTAGCTTCCTGAGCACATCCAGATACAGCACATGCTCTGTCTGATGAATTCTTGCCGCCAGTGTTTCGTATGTGTCCCCGTCAAGCACAGGGACAGCCGCCTGTGCAATAATCGGCCCGGTATCCATGCTTTCATCGACATAATGAACGGTTACGCCCGTTATTTTCACGCCTGCCGCAAGCGCCTGCCCGATCGCATTTTTTCCCGGGAAAGCCGGCAGCAACGACGGATGGATATTGATGATTTTCCGTGGATACTGATTCAGGAGCACCGGCCCGATTAACCGCATATAGCCGGCCAGGATGATCCATTCAATCTGTTTTTTCTGTAACTGCGCCAAAATTTCCTGCTCATACGCCCGCTTATCCGGATACGTTTTCGGATTGAACACAAACGCCGGGATGTTTTCCTGTGCTGCCCGGCGGATGACATACGCATCTTCACGGTCACATACCAACAGTTCAATCGCCGCATCGAGTTCCCCTTTTTTGGCTGCATCAACTATCGCCTGGAAGTTTGTGCCGCTGCCCGATGCAAAAACAGCCATTTTATGCATTGCCTCTGCTCCCTGCTGCAAAACGGACACCCGCCGTATTTGTAACATGGCCGATGATGAAAGCTTGTTCCCCGGACTGGTTGAAAAAGGAAACAGCGGCCTGTGCCTCTTCCGCCTTCACCGCGAGGACAAACCCGATTCCCATGTTAAAAACGTGAAACATCTCATCGCGGCTGATGTTTCCGTAAGATGCCACAGCGGAAAAAACGGGCGGGACCGGCCATGAACCAAGGCTGATTTCAACACCGAGCCCGTCTCTGTGCATACGCGGAATATTTTCATAAAACCCGCCGCCTGTTACATGTGCCATTCCTTTAATCTCAAATTTTTTCAGAGCGGAAAGCACCGGTTTGACGTAAATTTTGGTCGGGGTTAACAACACTTCCCCAAGCGGCCGGCCCAGTTCCGGCAAAATCGTATCAACGGTCATCGCATGGTCTTTCAGAAAAATTTTCCGGATCAGCGAATAGCCGTTACTGTGAATGCCACTTGAGGCAAGGCCGATTAAAACATCCCCGGGCGCGGTGTTACCCGTGACAAGCGCATCTTTTTCACATGCGCCAACCGCAAATCCCGCCAAATCGTATTCGCCTGCTTCATACATATCCGGCATTTCCGCCGTTTCTCCGCCGACGAGTGTGCACCCTGCCTGCACACATCCTTCCGCCACGCCTTTTACAATTTGCTCAATCGTTTCCGGGTTCTGGCTGCCGCAACCGATATAATCGAGGAAAAAAAGCGGTTCCGCTCCCTGGACAATGATGTCATTGACGCACATAGCGACACAATCGATGCCGATCGTATCATGCTTATTTGTTAAAAAGGCAAGTTTCAGTTTCGTGCCGACGCCGTCCGTTCCGGAAACAAGCACGGGCTTCTGGTAATGGAGCGCGGATAAGTCAAACATGCCGCCAAATCCGCCGAGTGCACCGATTGCCCCCGCCCGGTTTGTTCGCGCCACATGCTTTCCCATCCGTTTGACCGCTTCATAGCCTGCTTCGATGTCGACGCCTGCATCCCGGTATGTGTTTGCCATAGGAATCCTCCGTTAATTGCTATTTTTGAATCAGTTCTTTTTCATGTGGCAGTACCGTATCCGGATAGATTTCCGTCGGATACTTGCCGGTAAAACAGGCGAGGCACTGGCCGCATGTTTCATTAATGGCCGGCCTGCCGATTGCTTCGAGCATATTGTCAACCGTTAAAAAAGTGAGGGTGTCTGCGCCGATCATCTGGCGGATTTCCTCCACGCTGTGATGGGCTGCGATCAGTTCTTCATGCGTTGATGTGTCAATGCCGTAAAAACACGGATGTTTCATTGGCGGCGAGCTGATGCATACATGCACTTCCGTTGCCCCGGCATCGCGGAGCATAGTGACAATCCGTTTGCTTGTCGTTCCGCGCACGATCGAATCATCGACCATGACCACCCGCTTTCCTTCGACGATAGCGCGCACCGGCGACAGTTTCATTTTCACACCCTGTTCGCGCAGCGACTGCGACGGCTGGATGAACGTGCGCCCGACATAGCGGTTTTTGATCAGGCCCATTTCATAGGGGATGCCGGATTGTTCTGCGTAACCGATCGCTGCCGAAATGCTTGAATCGGGCACGCCGGTTACGACATCCGCGTCAATACCCGCCTGGATCGCAAGCCTTCTCCCCATATTTTTGCGTGCGGCATGGACGTTGATGCCGTGGATATTGCTGTCCGGCCGGGAAAAATAGACATATTCCATTGTGCAAATGGCCGGATTCGCAGCATACGCATACTGCTCCGACTCAATGCCGTGGATGCTGATCGATACGAGTTCACCAGGGCGAATGTCGCGGATAAACTCTGCCCCGACAATGTCAAGCGCGCATGTTTCCGAAGCAACGCAATAAGCGTCGCCGATTTGTCCGAGTGAAAGTGGGCGCAAACCGTTCGGGTCAAGGGCGACAAGCAACTCGTCTTCAGTCATAACAGCAAATGCATACGCCCCCTTTAGCATCGTGAGTGCGCTTTTCATCTGTTCTTTCATGGTACGGTAGCCGCTTCTTTTCATTAAATGGGCGAGCACCTCTGTATCCGATGTCGTCTGAAAAATGCTGCCCTGCATTTCAAGCTGATGCTTCAATGTATGTGCGTTGACGAGATTGCCATTATGCGCAAGCGCAAGGCTGCCGTTTTGCGAATGGAACAGAAGCGGCTGGACGTTTTCAATCCCGCCGCCGCCCGCTGTTGCGTAGCGGACATGCCCGAGGGCCGCATCCCCGTCAAGCCCGGCAAAAGACTGGGCTGAAAATACTTCCGTCACAAGCCCTTCCCCTTTTTTGCCAATGAGGCGCCCGTTTTGTTTGACTACGATACCCGCACCTTCCTGCCCCCTGTGCTGCAGGCTGTGGAGCCCGTAATAGGTAAGCTGTGCTGCATCTTTGTGGCCCCATACCGCGAAAATCCCGCATTCCTCATTTAATCCCTTTATTTCAGCAAGCATCTTAAGGCTCCTTTCCAAGCCGTTTCACATTCCGCTATATCCGCCAGAATCCACGTCTCCCCGTTTTCCCCTTTGATGGTCATTTGCTTATCATCCGTGACATGGCCAATCCAAACAGCCTCATTCACCAAATTTTGAAACGCCTGCTGGTGCTCTTTCTTCACTGACACAATAAATCGTGACTGGGTTTCACTGAATAACGCCGTAACCGGGTTGCCCTTTAAAACGACATGGGCCCCCAAATTTTCCGTCCCAAACAGACATTCGGCGAGTGCCGGTGCAAAACCGCCTTCTGAGACGTCATGGGCGCTTTGCACAAGGCCGGACTGGATCGTTGCAAGCAGTTGGTGCTGACGCCGGGCTTCGGTTTCCAAATCGAGTGCCGGCGGTTTTCCGGAAATTTGGCCGTCTGTAAGCTTTTGCAGTTCGCTGCCACCGAATTCCGGTTTTGCTTCCCCGATCAAATAGATGAGGTCACCAGCCTGTTTAAATGTCTGCGTGGTCGCATGAGTAATGTCTTCGAGAAGCCCGACCATGCCGACAACCGGTGTCGGATACACGGCCTGTACGGACACTTCCCCACTTCCTGTTTTTTGCAATGTTTCATTGTACAGTGAGACATTGCCGCCAATGACCGGGGTTTCAAGCGCGCGGCACGCTTCGCTCATGCCGTCTGCTGCTTTTTCGAGCTGCCAGAAAATTTCTGGTTTTTCCGGTGCGCCGAAGTTCAGGCAGTCTGTCACGCCAAGCGGCTGGGCCCCGGAACAGACAATGTTGCGCGCCGCTTCCGCCACTGCGATTTTCCCGCCCGTTTCCGGATCCAAATAGACGTAACGGGCGTTGCAGTCCGTTGTCATCGCGAGCGCTTTTCTTGTCCCGCGGATCCGGATGACGGCTGCATCCGATCCCGGCATGACCACCGTGTTCGTCCGCACCTGGTAGTCGTACTGTTCGTACACCCATTCTTTGCTGGCAATGGTTGGCTGTTTGAGCAATTGGAAAAAGGTTTCCTGAAGATTTTCCACCGCCGGGATTTGCGGTTTCATCACCTGATAGGCCGCAAAGTAAGCCGGCTCTTTGGACGGTTTATGGTAGACGGGCGCATCCTCTGCAAGCGCATCGGCCGGCACATCCGCAACAAGTTCGCCGTGGTGGTACAGTTTCAACCTTTGATCATCGGTTACCGTTCCGATGGCAACAGCATCGAGCCCGTATTTTTGAAAAAGGCGGATGATTTCCGGTTCCCGGCCCTTTTTTACGACAATCAGCATCCGTTCCTGCGATTCGGAGAGCATCATTTCGTATGGTGTCATCCCGGTTTCGCGTTGCGGAATGCGGTCAAGATTCATCACAAGCCCGACGCCCGCCTTGCTGGCCATTTCGGAAGAGGAGCTGATGAGCCCGGCTGCCCCCATATCCTGGATGCCGACGAGCGCATCATGGCGGACAAGTTCGAGGCAGGCTTCAAGGAGCAGTTTTTCCATAAACGGATCGCCAACTTGGACTGCCGGGCGCTTTTCATCCGAATCTTCGCTGAGCTGCCCGGAGGCAAAAGTGGCGCCGTGGATGCCATCCCTTCCCGTTTTTGCGCCGACATACATGACCGTGTTTCCGATGCCGCGCGCCTGCCCTTTTTGAATGTCTTTATGTTCGATCAGGCCAACGCACATCGCGTTGACGAGCGGATTGCCGTCATAACACGGGTCAAATGCCACTTCCCCGCCGACTGTCGGAATCCCGATGCAATTGCCGTAGCCCGCAATTCCGGCAACGACTTCTTTGAAAAGATGTTTCACCCGCGGGGAATCGAGTTCGCCGAAACGGAGCGAATTGAGGAGCGCAACCGGCCTTGCCCCCATCGAAAACACATCGCGGATAATCCCGCCGACACCCGTTGCCGCGCCCTGGTACGGTTCAATCGCAGACGGGTGGTTATGGCTTTCAATTTTAAAAACAACCGCCAGCCCGTCGCCGATATCGATGATGCCGGCGCCTTCCCCGGGCCCCTGGAGAACGCGTTCGCCTTTTACCGGAAACTTTTTTAAGACCGGCTTAGAATTTTTATAGCTGCAATGTTCCGACCACATGACGGCAAACAGCCCTGTTTCGGTATAATTCGGCGTCCGGCCGAGAATCGCTTCGACCCGTGCGAATTCTTCGTCTGTCAGCCCGATTTCACGGTAAATCTTTTGGCTCTTGATTTCGGCCGGTCCTGGTTCAAGCAATAACGGCATGGGATTCCCTCCAGTTTTTCACAATGGATTTGAACAGCTTCAAGCCGTCCGTGCTTCCGAGTAATGCCTCAACGGCCCGTTCCGGATGGGGCATCATCCCGAGTACATTGCCTTTTTCATTCATAATTCCCGCAATATTGGAAATACTCCCGTTAGGATTTTCCCCGTACGTGAACACAATTTGCCTATTTTCTTTCAGCTTTTTGAGCGTTTCTTTATCGCAAGTATAGTTCCCTTCCCCGTGTGCAACCGGAATCCGGATCGTTTCCCCTTGTTCATACAGGGAAGTAAACATCGTTACGGCATTTTCGACCACAAGCGGTACCGTTTTGCAGACGAATTTCAAGCCTGCGTTCCGGAGCATGGCCCCCGGCAAAAGGCCGGCTTCAAGCAAAATTTGAAACCCGTTGCAGACGCCGAGAACCGGTTTGCCTTCTTCAGCAGCTCTTTGAACAGCCTGCATAACCGGCGAAAAGCGTGCGATCGCGCCTGTCCGCAAATAGTCGCCGTACGAAAAACCGCCCGGCAGGAGGATCCCGTCAAATCCATCTAAACAATCCGCATCATGGCGGACGTATGCCGCTTCTTCACCAAGTGCATCTTGAATCGCATGAAACATATCGGTGTCACAGTTGGATCCCGGAAAAACAATGACAGCAAACTTCACGGCGCAACACACTCCTCAATTTCATAGCGGTAGTCTTCGATGACAGGATTTGAAAGCACCCGCCCGCACACTTCCCGGATGACGGCATCCAAGTCCCGGTCCGCTTTTTCTATAAGCAGCTCCAAATATTTTCCGGCCCGCACGTCCTGCACTTCGCTGTAGCCGAGCTGGGCAAGCGACTGTTTGATGGCAACCCCCTGTGGATCAAGGATGCCTTCGCGCAAGGTGACATAGACTTTCACTTTATACATGCGAAATATCTCCTCTCAAGCGATTTAAGATTTCCTGGTAAACTTCCGTTAAACTGCCCAAATCCCGGCGAAACACATCTTTATCCAACTTTTCATTCGTTGCCAGGTCCCAGAGCCTGCACGTATCCGGGGAAATTTCATCGGCCAACAGGATCGCCCCATCACGTCCGCGTCCGAACTCGAGTTTGAAATCCACAAGGCGGACGCCGATTTCCGCAAACAGCGCCTTTAGGCTCTCATTTACAGCCAGTGCCTGTTTTCTTAAAAACTGCAAATCTTCCGAACTTGCAATCCCTAAAATCCGTACATGGTCTTCTGTAATGAGTGGGTCGCCGAGTTCATCCTTTTTATAATAAAACTCGACAACCGGCTGCCCGACCGGCGTTCCTTCTTCAAGTCCGAGGCGTTTTGCAAGGCTGCCCGCCACGACATTGCGGACGACTACTTCAAGCGAGATGATCTCCACCCGGCGCACAAGCTGTTCGCGTTCCGATATTTTACGGATAAAATGGCTCTTGACCCCTTTTTCCGCAAGCCGCTTAAAGATCAGGCTTGAAATCTCATTGTTTAGCTGCCCTTTTCCTTCAATCTCCGCTTTTTTCACGCCATTAAACGCGGTGGCCGAGTCTTTATACTCAACGCGCAATACATCCGGATCCTCTGTTTCATACAACCGTTTTGCTTTCCCCTCGTATACAAGCATGCGCCTGCCTCCTTAAGCCTGCTGCAAATTTCGCAGCCGCTTTTTATTTTCCGGGACAGCCGGGCTGAATTCACCCGGCCGCCCCGGTTCAGTTCAGCCCGAGACGGTCAAAAATCGTATCGACATGTTTCAAATGATAATAGTAGTCAAAGCATGCCTCGAGTTCCGCTTCCGTGAGCCTGCTTTGGATGGCCGGGTCTTTTTTCAACAGTTCCTTAAACGGTACCTGTTTCTCCCACGACTCCATCGCTTTCGGCTGCACCGTATCGTATGCCGCTTCACGGGACATGCCTTTATCAATCAAAGCAAGCAAAACCCGCTGTGAATAAATGAGACCGAGCGTTTTGTCCATGTTCCGTTTCATATTTTCCGGGAAGACGGTCAGGTTTTTCACAATATTGCCGAACCGGTTCAGCATATAATTAATAGCAATCGTTGCATCCGGCAAAATAATCCGTTCCGCGGAAGAATGCGAGATGTCGCGCTCATGCCAAAGGGAGACATTTTCATACGCCGTTACCATATAGCCGCGCAGCACCCGCGCCATCCCGGTCATATTTTCCGAACCGATCGGGTTGCGTTTATGCGGCATCGCGGACGATCCTTTTTGCCCTTTGCTGAAAAACTCTTCCACTTCACGGGTTTCGCTTTTTTGCAGCCCCCTGATTTCCGTAGCAAATTTTTCAATCGATGTCGCGATCAAAGACAAGGTCGCGATGTAATAAGCGTGGCGGTCGCGCTGCAGCGTTTGCGTGGAGATTGGCGCCGGCTTTAAGCCGAGTTTCCCGCAGACATACTGCTCAACGAACGGGTCGATGTTGGCATAGGTCCCGACAGCACCGCTTAATTTCCCGTAACGGATGCCGTCCGCCGCTTGCCTGAAGCGTTCGAGATTCCGTTTCATTTCTTCGTGCCAGAGCGCCATTTTCAGGCCAAAAGTGGTCGGTTCGGCATGGACGCCGTGGGTACGGCCCATCATGACGGTGTATTTATGTTCAATTGCTTTTTGCTTTAAAATTTCAATAAAACGTTCAAGGTCTTTTTCAATGATTTCATTTGCCTGTTTGATCAAATAAGAAAGCGCCGTATCGACCACATCCGTGGACGTCAGCCCGTAATGCACCCATTTTCTTTCTTCGCCGAGCGACTCCGAAACGGCCCTTGTAAAAGCGACAACATCGTGGCGCGTTTCCTGCTCAATTTCTAAAATTCTTTCAACATCAAATCTGGCATTTTCACGGATTTTTTGCACATCTGCTTTCGGGATTTCCCCAAGCTCCGCCCATGCTTCACAGGCAAGGATTTCCACTTCAAGCCATGCTTTGTATTTATTTTCGTCTGTCCAGATGGCGCCCATTTCAGGCCTTGTATAGCGTTCAATCATTCACTGCTGCCTCCGATCGTTTCTGTACATCCTGCCATACACCGGATTGTTCAAGGGAAAGCAAAGTCTCTTCGATTTCCTCTGTCAGCACTGTAACATGGCCCATCTTTCGCTGGAATTTCGCTTCTTTTTTGCCGTAAAGATGGACCGACCATTCCGGCTGGTAAGGAATTTGCGTAAGCGCCCTTTCGACGTGCTGGCCGAGCAGATTGACCATGACAGCCGGCTTCAAAAGTTCCACTTTGCGGAGCGGCCAGTTGCAGATCGCGCGGATATGCTGGCCAAACTGCGAAATCGAACAGGCTTCAATCGAGTAATGCCCGGAATTATGCGGGCGCGGTGCCAGTTCATTGACATAAAGCGTACCGTCCGCTTCTAAAAACATTTCGACTGCAAGCGTACCGGTTAAATGAAGCTGCTCTGCCACCTTTAGGGCGAGTTGCTCCGCCTCTTTTTTCACCGTATTTTCCACCCGTGCCGGCGCGATTGTTTGATGCAAAATATGGTTGTGATGAATATTTTCAACTACCGGAAAAAGGCTCGTTTCCCCTGCTTCATTCCGGGTGATGATGACAGAAAGTTCTTTTGTAAATGGAATCATTTTTTCAAGGACACATGCGCCGTGGGCAAGAAGCGGATCCGTTTCATTAAAATCCCCTTCATGCCGGAGCGTGATCTGCCCTTTTCCATCATAACCGCCGCGCGCCGTTTTTAAAATACATGGATAGCCAATTTCTGCAACAGCTTCTTTCAAATCCGCCGCGTTTTC
Organism: Weizmannia sp. WK01; assembly: GCF_025905465.1. Classification (NCBI taxonomy): domain Bacteria; kingdom Bacillati; phylum Bacillota; class Bacilli; order Caryophanales; family Bacillaceae; genus Heyndrickxia; species Weizmannia sp. WK01. The sequence continues at coordinate 3,327,137 of NZ_CP109616.1, forward strand.
AACGACGCGGTACGGCGCAACCCGGACGCCTGCTTTTGCAACTGCTTCTTTTTCAAAAATACGGTTCTGCGTGATCCGGATCAGCTCCGCTCCTTGTGGCACATGGGCAAATCCGGTGGCCTTTTTCAATGTTTTATAATCGATATTTTCAAATTCATAGGTGAGCACATCGCATCGTTCCCCGAGCGCCCGCAATGCCGCTTCATCATCATATGGCGCCGTGATTTGCCCGTCCGCTACCTGCGCACACGGGCAATCCGGCACAGGATCAAGGACAATGATCCGGAAACCCGCCTCTTTTGCGGCAAGGGCCATCATTCTCCCGAGCTGGCCGCCGCCGATGATGCCGATTGTACTCCCCGGTTTAATCATTTTCCTGTTCAAGTTGATCACTGCTTTCATATACGGTTTTTGCAAGTCTTTCCCGCCTTTGTTCAAGCCTTTTGGCAATATGTTCGTTTGTTATGGATAAAATTTGGGCGGCAAGCAGTCCAGCATTCGTTGCGCCCGCTTTTCCGATCGCGACCGTTGCAACCGGGACACCGCCCGGCATTTGCACGATTGAAAGCAAAGAGTCAAGGCCGTTCAACGCTTTCGACCGGACCGGCACGCCGATGACTGGCAACGTCGTTTTTGCTGCGACCATCCCCGGCAAATGGGCCGCGCCGCCTGCTCCCGCAATGATGACTTTTACGCCCCTGCTTCTTGCCTGTTCTGCATATTGAAACATCAGATCCGGCGTCCGATGTGCAGAGACAACTTTTTTCTCATAAGGCACGTCCAATTCATCCAGCACGCTGCACGCATGTTTCATCGTTTCCCAGTCTGAAATGCTGCCCATAATGACGCCAACTTCAACTGCCACCTGCATCCCTCCCCTATTTATGTACAAAAAAACCCGGACGGATCTGCCCGCTCTATTTTAGAGAGAAAGCAGTCCATCCGGGTGCAGCACAAATAAGCATGGAAAACCTTGTGATTCCCAACTTCCGCTTTCCCTCATAGTCCGATTATTTACGGTAACCGGGTAGAGACGTATGGGCCGTATTCCCATTATATATGAGGGTCATATTCACTTTGTATTTTTATCTTAACAGGGAGGCTTGTTGCTGTCAACGAATAATTCATGTTTTACAGGTCGGGAATGTTCGGGTCTGAACTTGTTTTTCTTCCTTCAAAAATAATTTTTCTCGTGACCGGCTCATATTCTTTCTTGCCGTTTTTCTTGACTTCCCGGAACACCGGCTTTTCGATTCTTCTGACCGGTTGGAAGCCTTCTTTTTCCATTCTTGCCAGACAGTCCGCAATGGTCTCATTTTCCAGCACTTCAAACTGTTTTTTCATTTGTTCAATTTTCCTTTCTTCACCGCTTTTACCCAAAAACCGCCGTAAATGGTTTTCGGCTCATATGCAATGATAAAGGCCTTTGGATCAATCGTCTTTATCGCTTGGTATAATTTCAGTTCATATTTCCTCGGCGTCAAAACCTGAAGGGCAATCCGATCCCCTTCAAGCCCGTGCGCATCCCATGTGGTGACGCCGTAGCCACTTTCCCGCAATTTTTTTGCCAAATCCAAATTTGCCCCTGTTGTAATGACATTGACCGTAATATAGCCGAGCGCCAATTTTTCTTCAATTTTCATCCCCACCATGACGCCGATTCCGTAACCGGCCGCATACGCAATAATGTTTTGGATCTTATTCAAATTATCAAGAACAAGCCCGAGACCGATGATATACACGATAATTTCAACCATGCTGACAAAAGCGGCAATATACCGGTATCCCTTTAACGTTAGAATCATCCTCGTTGTCGAAAAGGATACATAGATAATATTAACAACAAAAATAATCAGCACCATGACAATACTATTGTGGAGCAATGATTTTCCCCCTCCTCATCACACATTCATTTTGCTTCTTTTCCATCATATCACGGCCGGAGCAAAGTAAACGTGTCCATAAGCATGATTTTTTATGATAAAACTTTTTTGTGATACGATAGGGGGTAATCGAAAGAAATGGGGTGTTCATATGAAAATTGAAGTGTGGTCTGACTTTGTCTGTCCATTTTGCTATATTGGAAAACGGCGTTTGGAAATGGCACTGGCACAATTTCCGCACCGGGACCAGGTGGAAGTTGAATTTAAAGCTTTTGAACTTGACCCTGCTGCTGAAAAAGGCATTGGAAAAAATATCCATGAAGCGATTGCCGAAAAATACGGCATCAGCATGGAAGAAGCAAAACAGGCAAACCACGGCATCGGTGAACAGGCGGCAACGGTTGGGCTTCATTATGATTTTGACAACATGAAGCCGACAAACACGCTGGATGCACACCGTCTTGAAAAATTTGCCGCGGCTGAAGGCAAAGGAGCGGAACTCGCCGAAAAACTGTTCCACGCCTATTTTACAGAAGGAGCGTATATCGGGGACCACGAAACACTTGCCACGATCGCCGAATCCGCAGGCCTCAGCCGGGAAAAAGCTTTGGAAGTGCTTCGTGATCCGAACGCCCACTTAAATGATGTACGCGTAGATGAAGCCATCGCACAGCAATACGGCATCACCGGCGTCCCGTTTTTTATTCTCAACCAAAAATACGCCATCTCCGGCGCCCAGCCGCTCGAAACCTTTACAAGCGCCCTTCAGAAAGTATGGCAGGAAGAAGCCGCAGCACCGATGCTGCAAGACCTGTCCACCGAAGAAGACGTTGCCTGTGCAGATGGAAGCTGCATTATACCCGGGAAGGAAGAAAAGTAACCATGTTATAAAAGGCAGGGATATTCCCTGCCTTTTTAAAATACGCTTTATATAAAATGAACGAAACATTGCTACTTTGTTGTCGGTTGCAAAAAGGAATCATCATGCAAATGGATGACCTTGTCTCAATGCAAAAACTTAAGTCCGTTTTATATAGCATTCTTTCTGTGTCCGCTTTTGATGGTTAGAACTATTTGTTCGTGGATTTAAGTTTTCGTCTCTATTGCTATATTCCAGGGCAAGCTGATCCTGGCCGCTATTTTAATTCAACTTTTCCGATCTCATTCCCCGCATTCACTTTGCCATTTGTAGAAATCGTAAAATCCAAAATACTGTTGGAATTTGTAAAGATAACCATTACACTGTTATCCTTTCCAGCTGCTTTCAGTGCGGATAAGTCCATATCGGCAATTTTATCACCAGCCTGAATCGTATCATTTTCATTTACATATACCTTAAAAGGTGCCCCCTTAAGTTCTACCGTATCGATTCCCAGATGCACCAATACTTCCAACCCATTATCTGTCTGAATACTAATGGCATGTTTCGTGTCAAAAACGCTCACAATTTTTCCGGATACCGGGCTTCTGACTTCTCCGGCCGCTGGTATTACGGCAAATCCATCTCCCATCATCTTTGTGGAAAAAACCGGATCATTTACCTCAGTGATTGGTACTAAATGGCCGCTAACAGGCGCAACCAAGCCTACTGTTTGGCTCTTTTTCTTTTTTAAAAAGTTGAGCATATCGGTTCCCTACTTTCTAAATCATTAATTTAAGCAAGACAAAATCACAAAACATATACATTACAAGAAAAGCTCCAAGCATTGATAAATAGCTGGCATCATTTCTCAAATTGGATAACTTAATTTTTTTATTTGGAGAAGATAAAATCAATAGTACAATAAAAAAGGCAATTAAAAGATTCCCCAACAAAAGCTGGATCAACGCCGATAAGTAAATGGCCAGCATAAAAAGATCATGATTATTTAAATGAACTTTAAGATGATAGAGATAATATCCCATCAGCAGATCAAGGCAGGAAGCGATCAGCATGACAGCAGAAAAAGGGCTGCTTGAAAACAGTTCTTTAAAAGATGTTGGATATATAGCAACAATCACACATAAATAAATCATATAAAAAACAGGGACGAGAAAAAACAGGGCAATCATCATATTAAATATTTTTGTTTCATTTCCAACAAGCCTTCTTATTTTATCCATTTTGTAAGCCCCCGTTTTCCAATTGCTCAGTAAACAGCTTGTAATGCAAGGAAAAAAGTTCAACCAGAATGTATAAGCTGACAATGCTTCTATGCCATGGTTTATGAAACTCGGATGCATAGTAATAAAGATTGTATGTTGAAATGCCGGCCAATTTATTTGTCCCAAATTGTGTGATGCTGACCATTTTTATATTTCTTCTTTTAAAATCCTTTGCTATATTGACAATTCGTTCATTATTGCCACTCAATGAAATTAAAAATACGATGTCTTTTTCATTTAACGCTTTCTCTGCTACCGATAATTCTTCTAACGCCGGGAAGTTCGTCACAAATTTTCCTGAGTATATAAAGTTTCTTGTAATCTTTTCCGCAGCCATTTTTTGCTCCCAACCTGTGCCATAGGAAAAGATACGGCTGGCTTCCATAATAGAACGAAACATTTCAGTGTGATGGACCGTATTAAAATATTTGATGGTTTTATCAACGTCTTCTTGCATTTGGTAATTTAGATTTTCCGGCTGGCCGGTCATTCCTTTCAACGTGTTTTCTTCCTTTTTGATTTCATATTTTAATTCGGAAAAACCCGAGTACCCAACCTTCTTGATGGTTCTGAACAAGAAAGAAGCGGAAACATGGCAAAGCTTGCTAATTTCATTTAAAGTTGAATTGCTAACAATATCTTTATGTTCAATAATAAAATTCAGACATTGTATTTCATCTGAATTTAATTGTTGGAAGCTTTGATTCACTTTTTGTTCCAAATCCATAGAGATTCAACACCCTTTCTTGTGTCCTTACATCCAATTTTATCACTAAATAAGATGTTGACTCTATCCAAAAAGTTTTATTGTTTCAACAGTTCTTCAAATTTTTCCCTGACTTGGGGGACATCCAACCCTACGATGACTTGGAATGCTCTTCCTGCTCTCACAACACCCGCAGCTTTTCCCGCTTTAAATGCGCTATCCGGTTTCACTTTCTGTGGATCTACTACTGTCACTCTTAACCTGGTAGCACAATTGGTCACATCACTGATATTTTCTTTTCCGCCCAACGCATCCAGGTAAATTGCCGCTCTTTCCGAATAAGGATCTGTGTAGGATGCTGCAGCTGTTTCTTGCACCCCTTGTGCTAATTTTTTATTTTTATAATCCTGTTTTGTCTTTAATGTAATTTCTTCTTCCTCATCCGCTTCCCTGCCTGGCGTTGCAAAGTTGAATTTTAAAATGAAAAATCTGAATACAAAGAAGTAAATAGCCGTGAATATCAGCCCAACTACAATTTGCGTTAAATATGTTGCCCAGTGATTTTGAAAAAGCGGAATCCAGTTTTTCCCGGCCATATCAATAATGCCTCCGCTCAAATCACCTACTACACCAAATAAATACAATGTCGTATCTAATGTTGCTGCCAAAAGGGAATGAATCACCCATAAAAGCGGCGCTACGAATAGGAATGTAAATTCAATTGGTTCGGTAATACCGGCAAGTACAGATGTAATGACTGCCGGTACCAGCAGGGCCAATACTTTTTTCCTGTTTTCTTTCTTTGCCGTAAAGTAAAATGCCAAAGCAATTCCTGGTATACCAAAAACCTTTTCATTGCCATACATCAGGAATCCCATTTGTGGTGCCATTGATTTCAGTGATTCCTTACTATTAGCAAATGTCTCCAAGTGCATAAGCCACCATTTCGTTAGGCCTTCCGGAACTGCGGCTGGCCCATATTGGAAAGGGATATAAATAAAATGATGAAGACCTGTTGGAATTAAAACACGTTCAAGGAAACAGTAAATCCAAACCCCAACAGGACCTGCATGAGCCATGAATGATTGTAATGATCCGATGCCGAATGAAATTTTCGGCCAAATTAAACAGGTAATGAATGCCAAGGGCAAAGCGGCAAAAAAGCCAAGAATGACGACGAAAGCAGATCCCTGGAAGGTACCCAAAAAGTCAGGTAATTTATAGTCAAAAAATCTGTTATGCAAATAGACAACGATTCCCGCTATAATTAAGGCACCAATGATGCTTGTATTAAAAGTTTTAATGCCGGCAATCATTTTTAAGCCTTCGTTTGTGCTATTTTCAGCTAAAGCCCTTCCGTAATGCATAATTCCAAAAAATTTCCCCCAGTGGGTAAGAATGGCCGCTATAAAATAATTCCATGTAAGATACGTAACCAAAGCTTCCATTGCAGCTCTTCCGGAAGCTTTTTTTGCCAGCCCGATAGGCAGGCCGACGACAAATAATAATTCTATTTGATTAAATACTGTCCATGAACCTTGTTGTACAGTATCCCATATGCCGTACCATAAAGTCCCTTCACTTGCAATCTTTCCAAAAACAGACGGATTGCAAAATAATATACTGATGGCCAGCATAATGCCAGCAAATGAGAAAAGTAAAACAGGTGTAAACATTGCACCGCCAAATCTTTGTATACTTTTCATCGTTATCCTCCAGACCGGAAACCGCTTTCCTTTTTAGGAATATGATGAGAAGCGATAAAATCTTTTTTCTTTTTAAAAAGATTTACCGCTCCTCATTTTTGGTTTCACTTAGTAATGATATAAAGGAGCATGTTTAAATTTATTATCCCTTTAGTTGATTACCTTGTTTGATCAGCTTAAAACTGGTTCAGGACGCCCGATTTTTAATTCCGGCCAGTAATCCTTATTTGCTTCAACCAGTTCATCCAAAATAGCTTTGGCCAATCCTGCATCTGGTACAATCTTACTTAAGCTTAATGCTTGCCATAATTTCGTATATGAACCCTCTGTCCAGGCATCGACAACCAGATTTTCAACACTGTTTTGTTCCTCAATCAGCCCTTTTTGGAAGCGCGGGATTTTACCCTGGGCAAGTGGTTCAGGCCCATTTGCACCAATTAAGCAAGGAATTTCAACCATTGTATCAGAATCCAGATTTTCTACTGCCCCTTTATTTGGTGTAATGACAAGCATGCGTTCTTTTGTGTTATAAGCAATCGCACGGCATAAATCAATAATGTAAGAAGCATGTTCATCTGATTTAAAGGCGCTGTTTTGTGCTGTTCCGGATTCCGTAATTTTGGCACATTCTTCAAAAACAAATTTTTCGCGGCCCAATCTGATTTCATCCGTCCTTGTATGATTCGGATCAGAATGTTTCACAACTTCCTGCGGATATAGATAGTATTTCAGATAAGTGTTCGGCAATGTTTCTGGATCGAGTGCATAGACATTTTTAGCCATTTCAAAAGTCTCTCTCCAGCTTTTTTCTGTCCCGCTTTCATCAGGCAAAATATATCCGTGTTCCCTGACATAGGCTTGAAGTTGCGGCATTAAATTATTGCCTTTCTTATCTCTTACCGCTGTCCACCAACCAAAGTGATTCAATCCATAATAGTCGAAATCTAGTTCTTTATAAGAATCTAATTTTAATATTTTTGCCATCCGATCCATAATTCCAATCGGCATATCACAGATATTGATAATTTTAGATTTCGGTCTTAAGCGATTTGTAGCTACAGCCACGATAGCAGCAGGATTTGAGTAATTCAACATCCAAGCATTTGGAGAATATTTTTCCATATAATCAATAAGCTCTAAAACGCCGCCGATCGACCTTAAACCGTAAGCAATTCCTCCGGGCCCTGTTGTTTCTTGACCGACAACCCCGTGTTTTAATGGAATTTTTTCATCTTTTTCGCGCATTTCATATTTTCCAACCCTGATTTGCGCCATTACAAAATCGACATCTGAAAACCCTTCTGCCGGATTGGTCGTTGCCAAAAATTCTATTTCTGGGGCCCTTTCCTTAATCATGATGGCGCAAGCATCCGCAACTTTTTGCTGCCGCTCCCCATCATTATCGTAAAACTTTAAACTTCTAATTGGAAATTTGTCTAAATTGTCGAGTAACGTTAAAACAATTCCTGGAGTATAAGTACTGCCTCCGCCGGCGATGACTACTGAAAATTTTTTATCTGACATAATAGATCTCTCCTTAAAGAAAACGTTATCTTTATTACATGATCATTATCTCACGAAGAAAAAATTATTCAATAAGATGAAATTGTTTAAAAAATAAATTTGCAAACAAAAAAGAATTTCATTTTCCGAAAAATATTTCATTGATTTTTGTCGCCTTTTTATATTCTTCATAAAGCAACGATTTTGAGTAAAACAGGCTGTAATCCGGCAAAAGCAGTAAGGTGTGTTTTATATACAGGTAATCGAGTAGGAGGCTAATCATTATTTGATTAGCCGACCTCTCACACCACCGTGCGTACGGTTCCGTACACGGCGGTTCTAAAGTTTACGACCGTACAGACAGATAGTAATCCAGAAAACTTATATACCTTGCTCTTCGGAAGAGTTCGTTTGTAAGGGTTCTAGCTAAGATATGGCTGCCGGAGATTCTCCAGTAGCCTTTTCTTGTGTTAGCCCATTCCCACGCCTTTCTTTTATTGATCCCTAATTTCTTGAGCCAATAAAATCTTGTGCGTACTCTCTTCCATCTTTTCCAAGTTACCATTCGCATTCTTCTTCGTGTCCATTGGTCCAGTCTGGTTACCAGACTTTTCATATCCGCTAGCTTGTAGTAATTTACCCATCCTCGGACAGTGTCGTTTAGCCTTTTCTTTCTTTCCTCTACGCTTAATCCGTTGCTTCTTCCTGTGATTCTGCGAATTTTCTCCTTTAATTTTTGAACACCCTTCGGGTGTACCCGGAATTTGCATTTTCCTTCATAAAGGTAGAATCCATAACTCAGGAACTTGATGTTTCTAATATGTGTGATCATCGTCTTCTCTCGGTTCACTTTGAGTCGCAATTTCCTCTCAATGAATGGGAGAATGTTATGGTATGTTCTTTCGCAGCTTCTTCGGCTTTTACAGAATATGATCACATCATCAGCGTAACGGACAAATCGGTGATTTCTTGCTTCCATTTCTTTATCCAATTCGTTTAACATTACATTGGCAAGAAGCGGACTTAGTGGTCCTCCTTGTGGAACACCGAAATCATTTGTTGTCCTTATTCCTTTGATCATAACACCTGCATTTAGGAATTTATGGATTAAGGAGATTACACGTCCGTCGTGAATTGTTTCACTCAATATCTGGATAAGCTTACTATGGTTTACCGTGTCAAAGTACTGTTCTAAGTCCAGGTCTACTACATACTGGTATCCTTCATTTACATTCTTTTGGCACTTGAGAAGTGCCTGATTTGTACTTCTATGTGGTCGGAAACCATAGCTATTGTCTGAGAACTTTCTTTCATATATAGGGACTAGGACCTGCGAAATGGCTTGTTGGATGACTCGGTCTACTACCGTTGGTATTCCAAGTTTCCTTGTTTTCCCGTTGTCTTTTGGTATTTCTACCCTTCTAACGGGTTGGGGCTTGTATGTCCCATTTCGAATGGAGAGGACGAGCTCCCTCTGATGTTCAGTTAGGTATGCCAAAAGTTCACCTGTTTTCATTCCATCGACACCGCCCGCACCTTTGTTTTTCTTTACCTTTTTATAGGCACGGTGCAGGTTATTACTTGAAAGGATTCGTTCGAGCATCCATTCGTTCTGTCTGTTGGTGTTAGTGGTGTTGTTTTCAGTTATCCTCTTGAAACTATGCCCTCTGTCATATCCTTCCTGTTCCGCAGTATCTTTTTGACAGCAGGTTTCTTCCTGTTTTCTGCATTTGTTCGTTTCTTCGGTAACTTTCATTGACTTCCACTTCCTTTAGTTCAGCCCTTCCTTCGATGCTCCAGGCATCTCCGTACTATGGCCTCTGCTGACTTCTCACGGCAAATCTTGTTTCAACCAGGTTTCATACTCTGTTTCCACCTGTCCGTGAGACCTCCCGTGGTAAGGTGATTCACTTTCATTCCATGTACCCGCACCATTTACGTTTCCACATCCGGATAGCTTTTGGGCTTTGACTTGTTCAGCAGCCTTACCCTGTGAGAGTACGCCTAATGATGTTCGTGTTCCTCGGGTCAGAATTTTGCCTCCAGCTTCCTTCAGATTCCATCTCACGATGGACACCCTTGCTCTTGGCTAATGGTTGGTCGCTACCTACCCCCATAGCGGACTTACACCGCCTAGCGAATCGCCATGCACGGCGCACCGAAAAAACCGCAGACGATTTGTCTGCGGTTCTCTTTTGGCCCGGCAACGTCCTACTCTCGCAGGGGGAAACCCCCAACTACCATCGGCGCTGGAAAGCTTAACTTCCGAGTTCGGGATGTGTTCGGGTGTGACCTTTCCGCCATCATCACCGGACCTGTATAATTTTTGGGATGTGTTCCCTGAAAACCGGATGGGAGAAAAAACTGTAAACGGAGAATAGCTTTGGTTTCTAACTTTGAGAATTGTCTAGCTCCAGCGCCTTTGGCAAGGCACCTCCGCTTTTCTATTGTCCAGCTCCGGTGCCTACCCCTCGAGGTCGAATAACCTGCCCGTCACGGAGCCAAAAGACGGCTCCATGCCGGTCAGAACATTCGCTTGTCGGGGCTAAACAAGGCACCTCCGCTTTTCTGTTTGGTTAAGTCCTCGATCGATTAGTATCCGTCAGCTCCACGCGTCGCCGCGCTTCCACCCCGGACCTATCAACCTGATCATCTTTCAGGGATCTTACCAGTATAAACTGTGGGAAATCTCATCTTGAGGGGGGCTTCATGCTTAGATGCTTTCAGCACTTATCCCTTCCGCACATAGCTACCCAGCGATGCCTTTGGCAAGACAACTGGTACACCAGCGGTGCGTCCATCCCGGTCCTCTCGTACTAAGGACAGCTCCTCTCAAATTTCCTGCGCCCGCGACGGATAGGGACCGAACTGTCTCACGACGTTCTGAACCCAGCTCGCGTACCGCTTTAATGGGCGAACAGCCCAACCCTTGGGACCGACTACAGCCCCAGGATGCGATGAGCCGACATCGAGGTGCCAAACCTCCCCGTCGATGTGGACTCTTGGGGGAGATCAGCCTGTTATCCCCAGGGTAGCTTTTATCCGTTGAGCGATGGCCCTTCCATGCGGAACCACCGGATCACTAAGCCCGACTTTCGTCCCTGCTCGACTTGTAAGTCTTGCAGTCAAGCTCCCTTATGCCTTTACACTCTGCGAATGATTTCCAACCATTCTGAGGGAACCTTTGGGCGCCTCCGTTACCTTTTAGGAGGCGACCGCCCCAGTCAAACTGCCTGCCTGACACTGTCTCCCACCCCGGTAAGGGGTGCGGGTTAGAATTTCAATACAGCCAGGGTAGTATCCCACCGATGCCTCCGCCGAAGCTGGCGCTCCGGTTTCCAAGGCTCCTACCTATCCTGTACAAGCTGTACCAAAATTCAATATCAGGCTGCAGTAAAGCTCCATGGGGTCTTTCCGTCCTGTCGCGGGTAACCTGCATCTTCACAGGTACTATAATTTCACCGAGTCTCTCGTTGAGACAGTGCCCAGATCGTTACACCTTTCGTGCGGGTCAGAACTTACCTGACAAGGAATTTCGCTACCTTAGGACCGTTATAGTTACGGCCGCCGTTTACTGGGGCTTCAGTTCAGAGCTTCGCCTTACGGCTAACCCCTCTCCTTAACCTTCCAGCACCGGGCAGGTGTCAGCCCCTATACTTCGCCTTGCGGCTTCGCAGAGACCTGTGTTTTTGCTAAACAGTCGCCTGGGCCTATTCACTGCGGCTTCCCGGGGCATACACCCCAAAAAGCACCCCTTCTCCCGAAGTTACGGGGTCATTTTGCCGAGTTCCTTAACGAGAGTTCTCTCGCTCACCTTAGGATTCTCTCCTCGCCTACCTGTGTCGGTTTGCGGTACGGGCGCCTTTCACCTCACTAGAGGCTTTTCTTGGCAGTGTGGAATCAGGAACTTCGGTACTAAAATTTTCCTCGCCATCACAGCTCCGCCTTGGCGCGAAGGATTTGCCTCCGCACCGGCCTAACTGTTTGGACGCGATCAACCAGTGTCGCGCTTGCCCTATCCTCCTGCGTCCCCCCATCGTTCAAACGGTGAAGAGGCGGTACAGGAATATCAACCTGTTGTCCATCGCCTACGCCTTTCGGCCTCGGCTTAGGTCCCGACTAACCCTGAGCGGACGAGCCTTCCTCAGGAAACCTTAGGCATTCGGTGGAAGGGATTCTCACCCTTCTTTCGCTACTCATACCGGCATTCTCACTTCTAAGCGCTCCACCGGTCCTTCCGGTCCGGCTTCAACGCCCTTAGAACGCTCTCCTACCACGGACACCAAACGGTGTCCATCCGCAGCTTCGGTGATACGTTTAGCCACGGTACATTTTCGGCGCAGCGTCACTCGACCAGTGAGCTATTACGCACTCTTTAAATGATGGCTGCTTCTAAGCCAACATCCTGGTTGTCTAAGCAACGCCACATCCTTTTCCACTTAACGTATACTTTGGGACCTTAGCTGGCGGTCTGGGCTGTTTCCCTTTCGACCATGGATCTTATCACTCACAGTCTGACTCCCAAGCATAAGTTTTTGGCATTCGGAGTTTGTCTGAATTCGGTAACCCGATGAGGGCCCCTCGTCCAAACAGTGCTCTACCTCCAAAACTCTTCGCTTGAGGCTAGCCCTAAAGCTATTTCGGAGAGAACCAGCTATCTCCAAGTTCGATTGGAATTTCTCCGCTACCCACACCTCATCCCCGCACTTTTCAACGTGCGTGGGTTCGGGCCTCCAGCAAGTGTTACCTTGCCTTCACCCTGGACATGGGTAGATCACCTGGTTTCGGGTCTGCGGCCTCATACTCTTTCGCCCTGTTCAGACTCGCTTTCGCTGCGGCTCCGCTTCTTCAGCTTAACCTTGCATGAGACCGTAACTCGCCGGTTCATTCTACAAAAGGCACGCCATCACCCGTTAACGGGCTCTGACTACTTGTAGGCACACGGTTTCAGGATCTCTTTCACTCCCCTCCCGGGGTGCTTTTCACCTTTCCCTCACGGTACTGGTTCACTATCGGTCACTAGGGAGTATTTAGCCTTGGGAGATGGTCCTCCCGGATTCCGGCGGGATTCCTCGTGTCCCGCCGTACTCAGGATCCACTCGGGAGAGAACGAAGTGTCAGTTACAGGGCTTTTACCTTCTCCGGCAGGCCTTTCCAGGCCGCTTCACTTAACCTGTTCTTTTGTAACTCCCATATGAGTGTCCTACAACCCCGGAAGGCAAGCCTTCCGGTTTGGGCTGTTTCCTGTTCGCTCGCCGCTACTTGGGAAATCGCAATTGCTTTCTCTTCCTCCGGGTACTGAGATGTTTCAGTTCCCCGGGTGTGCCCTTCCTGCCCTATGGATTCAGGCAGGAATCCTGTCCGATTAAAGACAGGGGGTTTCCCCATTCGGAAATCTCCGGATCAAAGCTTACGTACAGCTCCCCGGAGCATATCGGTGTTTGTACCGTCCTTCATCGGCTCCTAGTGCCAAGGCATCCACCGTGCGCCCTTTCTAACTTAACCATAAAAAGGTTTAAATCCAAAAATAAGCGATTCTCGGTTTACTTGGTTTATTTCTCCTATCCGGTTTTCAAAGAACACATGTTGAAGGATTGAACCTTCAAAACTGGACAAAACGGAAACATCAAACTTAATTTTGGAAAACGAAGTTTTCCTTTTCTGTCTAGCTCCGGGCGCTATCGGCTAGCGTATTTCTACGTCTTCTCCCTACGATAAGTCAACATCGATTCGCCTTTAAGGCTCATCGTGTTTCCTTTATCTCAGTCGAAGACTACGAAATCCGTACGCCGATGAACAAGCGCCCTACGCTTTTCCCCTTAGAAAGGAGGTGATCCAGCCGCACCTTCCGATACGGCTACCTTGTTACGACTTCACCCCAATCATCTGTCCCACCTTCGGCGGCTGGCTCCGTAAAGGTTACCTCACCGACTTCGGGTGTTACAAACTCTCGTGGTGTGACGGGCGGTGTGTACAAGGCCCGGGAACGTATTCACCGCGGCATGCTGATCCGCGATTACTAGCGATTCCGGCTTCATGCAGGCGGGTTGCAGCCTGCAATCCGAACTGGGAATGGTTTTCTGGGATTGGCTTAACCTCGCGGTCTCGCAGCCCTTTGTACCATCCATTGTAGCACGTGTGTAGCCCAGGTCATAAGGGGCATGATGATTTGACGTCATCCCCACCTTCCTCCGGTTTGTCACCGGCAGTCACCTTAGAGTGCCCAACTGAATGCTGGCAACTAAGGTCAAGGGTTGCGCTCGTTGCGGGACTTAACCCAACATCTCACGACACGAGCTGACGACAACCATGCACCACCTGTCACTCTGTCCCCCGAAGGGGAAGGCCCTGTCTCCAGGGAGGTCAGAGGATGTCAAGACCTGGTAAGGTTCTTCGCGTTGCTTCGAATTAAACCACATGCTCCACCGCTTGTGCGGGCCCCCGTCAATTCCTTTGAGTTTCAGCCTTGCGGCCGTACTCCCCAGGCGGAGTGCTTAATGCGTTAGCTGCAGCACTAAAGGGCGGAAACCCTCTAACACTTAGCACTCATCGTTTACGGCGTGGACTACCAGGGTATCTAATCCTGTTTGCTCCCCACGCTTTCGCGCCTCAGCGTCAGTTACAGACCAGAGAGCCGCCTTCGCCACTGGTGTTCCTCCACATCTCTACGCATTTCACCGCTACACGTGGAATTCCACTCTCCTCTTCTGCACTCAAGCCTCCCAGTTTCCAATGACCGCTTGCGGTTGAGCCGCAAGATTTCACATCAGACTTAAGAAGCCGCCTGCGCGCGCTTTACGCCCAATAATTCCGGACAACGCTTGCCACCTACGTATTACCGCGGCTGCTGGCACGTAGTTAGCCGTGGCTTTCTGGCCGGGTACCGTCAAGGCACCGCCCTGTTCGAACGGCACTTGTTCTTCCCCGGCAACAGAGCTTTACGACCCGAAGGCCTTCTTCACTCACGCGGCGTTGCTCCGTCAGACTTTCGTCCATTGCGGAAGATTCCCTACTGCTGCCTCCCGTAGGAGTTTGGGCCGTGTCTCAGTCCCAATGTGGCCGATCACCCTCTCAGGTCGGCTACGCATCGTTGCCTTGGTGAGCCGTTACCCCACCAACTAGCTAATGCGCCGCGGGCCCATCTGTAAGTGACAGCCGAAGCCGTCTTTCCTTTTTCCTCCATGCGGAGGAAAAAACTATCCGGTATTAGCCCCGGTTTCCCGGCGTTATCCCGATCTTACAGGCAGGTTGCCCACGTGTTACTCACCCGTCCGCCGCTAACCTTTTAAAAGCAAGCTTTTAAAAGGTCCGCACGACTTGCATGTATTAGGCACGCCGCCAGCGTTCGTCCTGAGCCAGGATCAAACTCTCAGTAAAGATGTTTGATAAAAGCTCAAAAAGAATTTGACGTTTCGTTTTGTCCAGTTTTCAAGGAACAATCTTTGCTGTTCTTAACAGCGACTTAATTATTATATCAAAATATCAATTCGCTGTCAACATCTTTTTTTATCAGACTCCCAATATTTATCAGTTCCTGTCGAGTCAGCTTTATTATCATACCATCCGTGTTATCCTAAGTCAATATAAATTGGCATGAAATTTTTTCCAAACCCAATCCATCAAATTACCAACAAAAAGACCGACACACGGGGATCTTTTGGGCAAAATCAAATTGACTTCTTTTTGTTATCAGTGGAAAATGAAAACGTGTAGGAGCGATGCATTTTCCGATTAAGGAGAGGTTGATTTTGAAAACATTTTTTCGCAATTACAAATCCACTGCCATATTGTTGGCTGCCATCATCATTGGCGGCATTGCGGGCGTGGTTGCAGGCTCAAAAGCAGAAGTTGTAAAGCCATTCGGGGATTTATTTTTAAATTTAATGTTTACGGTTATTATTCCGCTTGTCTTTTTCAGCATTTCTTCTGCCATCGCAAATATGGCCGGTCTTGGCCGTTTGGGCAAAATTTTAGGAAGCATCATTCTTGTATTTCTTGGCACTTCCCTCTTGGCAGCCATCATTGGTTTTGGCGGCACTTTCATCATCAAGCCGCTTGCGCATACAGATACAACCGCCATAGAACAAATGATGGCAAAAGCTGACGGCAGCCGGCAAAATAGTACTCATCCGTCTTTTCTCGAACAACTTGTTCAAACGTTCACAGTGCCTGATTTTCCAAATTTATTTACCAAAACGAATATGCTTCAACTGATTGTTTTTTCTGTTCTGTTCGGCCTGGCTACCACATTGGCCGGGGAGAAAGGAAAGCCGGTTGCTGCTTTTTTGGCATCAGGAACAGCCGTCATGATGAAATTTGTTAAAATCATCATGTATTATGCGCCAATCGGGCTCGGGTGTTACTTCGCTTCCATTATCGGCACACTCGGCCCGCAAATTTTGGAAGGATATGCACGTTCGTTTGGTTTATACCTGATCTTAACGGTCATTTATTTTTTCGGCTTTTTTACCTTATATGCCTTTATGGCAGGGGGGAAGGAGGGCATCAAAGTGTTTTGGAAAAATGCGGTCCCCCCTTCTGTTACGGCCATTGCGACCTGTTCAAGTGCTGCCTGCATTCCGATTAATTTGGAAACCGTTCAAAAAATGCATGTGCCTTCCGACATCGCAGAAACAGTGATTCCTTTAGGTGCGAACACGCATAAGGACGGCTCTGTGTTTGGCGGCGTGCTGAAAATCGTTTTTTTGTTCACCTTGTTCGGAAAAGATTTGACAAGCCTGCCCCATATGCTGGCAGTCATTGCCGTTGCATTTCTTGTTGGCGCGGTAATGGGGGCGATCCCGAGCGGCGGTATGATCGGGGAGATGCTGATTTTAAGCGTTTTTGGATTCCCGCCGGAGTCGCTGCCGATTATTGCAGTAATCAGTACGATTATTGATGTCCCGGCCACACTTTTAAACTCAACCGGAAACACGGTAAGCGCCATGCTCGTTTCCCGGCTCGTAGAAGGAAAACATTGGCTCAGCCGCACGCAGTAAAAGAAAGAACAAGGCAGCCCGCTTCTCAGGCGGAATCCGTGGCGGCCGGAGAAGGAGCCGGCATTTCCGCCGGTTTCTTAAAAGAAACGCTGTTTCGGAAAAAACATGACGGAAATGGAAAATCCGCCGGGAAAAATGATTTTCCCGGCGGATTTCTTGTTTAAAAAAGGGGCAGCCTGTTGCCCGTAAAATTAGTTTGTTTTCACAGCTGTTTCCTGTTTTTTATACAGATTCAGCAAAGCTTCGTCCGCATAGGTTTCGTCGACTGCGGCTTGTTCAACTGCATCATATGCCATCGTGTTGGTTACGATCACCATCGTTGTCGTGTCATAGCCGGCTTCTTTTATTTTTTCCGGGTCAAAGGTGCCGAGTACATCACCCTTCCTGATGCGGTCCCCGGCTTTTACATTGGAATGGAAATGTTCCCCGTTTAAGTTGACGGTATCAATGCCGACGTGGATCAATACTTCTGCCCCGCGGTCGGATTGCAAGCCGTATGCATGGCCGGTCGGAAAAGCAACAGATACTTGTCCGTCAAATGGAGCGACCACTTTTCCTTCTTCCGGCACAACGCCAACCCCTTTTCCCATCGCTTCCGAGCTGAAGACCGGATCATTTACAGAGGTTAACGGAACAACGCGGCCTTTTACCGGATTGTAGACAATTTCGTTCAGCTCCATGCCGGCTGTATCCACTTTTGGCAGTTCTTTTTGTTCCGCTTCCATTTTGCTTTCCACAGCTGCCGTTTTCTTTTCCGTCAGGCTTTTCTTGCCCATTTGTACGTTTGCGAGCATTTTTTCATTGTTTTCTTCATTAAAACCGAAGATCAATACAAGTACGAACGCAATCGCCCATGCGGCAACACCCGCAACAGCTTCCATGGCAACGCTTGAACCTTTGCCGATAAACAGCGGAAGTTCAAAGAAATTCATAATCGGCGTGTACTGAAAAGCTTTTACACCGGCAAAACCAGCAATAGCGCCGCCGATCGCACTGCCGGCCAAACCGAAAATAAAACCTTTTTTGTATTTCAAGTTGATGCCGTATATCGCCGGCTCTGTAATGCCGAAGAAGTTACTGATTGCAGCGGAAACGGCGATTTCCCTGTTTTTCGATTTTTTTGCTTTAAAAATCGCACCTGTCACTGCCCCGAACTGTCCGAAGACGGCAACAAACATCATCGAAAGCAGCGTATCATAACCATAGTTTTGAATGTTAATCAGTGAGATCGGCAAAATCCCCCAGTGCAGCCCAAAGACGACAAACACCTGGAATAACCCGGCCAGAATAAATCCGGCAACAGCAGGACTTAAGCTGTACAAGTATTGATAGCCGTAAGCAAGTCCCATGCCGATCGCATTGCCTAATGGGCCGATGACGATAAAAGTGAGGGCGCCGGCAACAAGCAATGTGAAAAACGGCACAAATACAAGCTGGGCAACAGCCGGTAAATGTTTTTTAAACCATCTTTCAATATAACTCATCATCCAAATGGCCAAAATGGTCGGGATCACTGCACCGCCGTACTGTTTAAAGTTGATGGCGTACCCGGCAATGTGGCCGATTTTTGGAATCGTGCTGTCTGTCAGCGGGTAAATCATCGCTGCAGCAAGAGCAACAGAGATAAACCGGTTTGTGTTAAACTTATCCGCCGCCGTAATCGCAATAAAGATCGGCAGCAATGTAAACACACCGGTTGCAAGCGCGTCCAGGATGCTGTACCAGACGGATGATTCAGACACGATATGGGTGTTTGCCAAAAGGATGGCAACGCCTTTTAAAACGCCAGCACCAGCCAGGACGGAGATAAACGGCGTAAAAATACCGGAAAGCACTGCCACAAAGCGGTCGAAAATATTGCCTTTTTCTTCGCTTTCTTCTGCAGCCGCGTCGTTTTCAGCCCCCGCATCGGAAGCCGTAAAATGATACTGGTCCATAATGGCGTTATAAACAGGAACGACTTCATCCCCGATCACGACTTGGTACTGTCCGCCTGCATTCACCGCCGTCAGTACATTTGGTAAGCCTTCCAGCACTTCTTTGTTTGCCTTGCCTGTATCTTTTAACCGGAAGCGCAAACGGGTGGCACAGTGCACAAGCGACTTTACATTATCAGGCCCTCCGACATTTGCCACAATATCGCGGGCAAGCTGTGAGTAATCTTTCTTTGCCATGCAAAATCCTCCTCAAATCATGATGGTTTCCGGAAACAGACGTGCAGCAATTCCCCAGGAAAATAAAAAGGCATGAGGAAAAAGCGGGAAGACTGTGGCGGCTGCCACTCCCGGCATCTTTTTCACTCATGCCTGATCGAATCAGTAACACGTTATGATAACTATTGATTATTTTTTTATGGAACCCGTTTCAGACGCATGCTGCCAGAAAAACGGCTTTCTGCATCGTATACCGGTTTTTTACTGTTTGCTGCATCATTCACAATTTCCACGACAAATTATAGCACCACAGGTTTCCTGTTTCAAGAAAAAAATTAAAAAAGCATTCTACATCCCGGCATGAAAAATTACGGTGTTTTGGCATGTATCAGCCTTTCATCACGCATGCCATGTATGCCCGCAATCAGGATGGCGTTTCATGATTCCAATTTGGTTTGAATCCGCTGCAGATGCATCGTCAGGTAAACGGCTTCTGCCTCGTACACCGGTTTTTGCAATGCTTGCTGCATGATTTTGATCAATTTCCACGACAGATTATAACACCGCGGGTATTCCTGTTGCAGAAAATGATTCAATTTCTCGGGCTCCTCCACTTTTTCCCCCGTCAGCACGCGGTCAATCGTATAGCGCAAATGGCGGACAAGGCGCATGTAATGAATACTGTCTTTGTCAAAAGTCATTTTAAATTCATGCTCAACCGTGGAAATGAGCTGCCCGATCAGATGGGAATGCCGGCTTAATTCGGAAAGTTGCTTATCCGTTACGGCACTGTGGATGTGCAAGGCAATAAACCCGGCTTCCCCTTCCGGCAAATAGACGTCCGTTGCTTCATTGATATAATCCACTACTTCGCAGGCAATTTCGTATTCGCGCGGATAGAGAATTTTCGTTTCGGCAACGAACGGATTTTTGACAGCCAGCCCTTTCCGGATCCGGTCGATCGCAAAAGCAATATGGTCTGTCAAGGCAACATGGATATGTTCATTTAAAGGAGAATCCGCCCGGCTGCGGATCATCTCAATGGCCGAAATGACCACTTCAAGGGTTTGATTATCAATAGAAGGAATCAGCTTCATATACTGTTCCTGTTCTGTTTCGTTTTTCAGCACAAACATTTTTTCAGCGGATGCCTGCGGGATGGGCTCCCCTTTTTTTCGGTTAAAACCAATCCCCTTTCCAATCAACACCGTTTCTTCATAGCGGGGGTGGGAGGCAACAAGTACATTATTGTTTAAAACTTTTTTAACGATAAAAGCTTCCATTTCAATCCCCCTCGGCTATAGTACAATATGATTAGTTTAAATGAAATGCGCCGGTTTTTCAATTTCAAGCGCCATAAAAAAACTTGCAGAGCGCGCTCTGCAAGTTTTTTGGGCACTATTTTAAGAAAATAAAATACAGTAAGAAGACGACAAAGAAGAAATACATGACCGGATGGATTTCTTTGATTCTTCCTTTTACAATCATCGTAATCGGATAAAAGATGAAACCAATGGCAATCCCGGTTGCGATGCTATAAGTGAGCGGCATGGCAATCAATGTAAGGAAAGCCGGTACGGCAATTTCGAATTTATCCCATTCAATATGACGCAAGTTCGATACCATCAGCACGCCGACAATGATGAGCGCCGGTGCTGTGACGTTGGTAGTAATGACTGATAAAAGCGGGAAGAAAAAGATCGATAAAATAAAGAAACAGGCCGTAACAAGAGAAGCAAAACCGGTTCTTGCCCCTGCGGCAACCCCTGACGAAGACTCGACAAAGGAAGTTGTCGTCGAAGTCCCGAGCACAGCCCCAATAATGGTCGCAATGGAATCTGACACAAGTGCCCGTCCTGCATTCGGCAGTTTGTTGTCTTTCATGAGCCCTGCCTGGTTTGCAACCGCCACAAGCGTTCCGGCATTATCAAAAAAGTCGACAAAGAAAAACGTTAAAATAGCACCAATCATTTGCGCCGACCAGAAAGAGGAGTCCCCGAATGAACTGAACAGCGCGCCGAACGTCGGACTTAAACTTGGAACCGAACTGACAACTTGATGCGGCACCTTCAACAATCCAAAAATCATCCCGACAATACTTGTAAGAATAATGCCGTAAAAAACGGAACCTTTTATCCCTCTTGTCATCAGAATAACGGTGACCACAAGCCCGAAAATGGAAAGCAGAACAGGCCCTTTTGACAAATCCCCCAAGGCGACAAACGTTGCATCATCCCCGACAATAATGCCGGCATCTTTCAGCCCGATAAATGTGATGAACAGGCCGATGCCTGCGCCGATCGCGTGTTTTAACTGGATCGGAATGGCGTTGATCAATTTTTCGCGGATGCCCGTCAGTGTAAGTAAAAAGAAGAAAACACCGGAAATAAAGACAGCGGCAAGTGCGTGCTGCCAAGGAATTTTATAGCTCAGGACGACCGTATAAGCAAAAAAGGCATTCAATCCCATACCGGGCGCAAGCGCGAGTGGATATTTCCCAAAAAGGCCCATCACAATCGAACCGATCGCGGAAGCAATGGCGGTGGCCACAAATACAGCCCCCTGGTCCATATGCATGGAAGCCGGAAGCCCCTTTACGCTGGCAAGCGATAATGTCAGCGGGTTTACGGCTAAAATATAGGCCATAGCCAAAAAGGTTGTCAGTCCCCCAATAAATTCTTGGCGGTAACTTGTCCCCATTTTTCCAAACTCAAAATAGTTCTTCATTTTGCCTTATCCCTCCTATGGAATTTCCAAATTCGCCATAACAGAAAAACGTTCCGAACGTAAACGCCCGAAACGCCAGACTTAAGGAATGAGGAGGGGCAAAGGTTGCTAATTTTATACAAACGCCCTCTGACTCTATCTCATTACCTCGTAGTCAAGCTATTTACGGCAGCTTGGTAGAAACGTTCAGGCCATATCCCTGAATATATACGATGGTATTGCATATTGAATTGACAAGATTGATTGTAACGGGAAAGTGAAAAGAAGTCAATAGAAAACACGAACATTTTCCTCTTGCTGCAGGTTAATATTCGTTCGTTTGCGGGCCGCCATTTTGTTAAAAATAAAATTTTTGGGCTGGCAGAGAACCGATTTTTCATTTATCCGCCCCCAATTCACGAAATAGAGAGCCCCATTTTTCGCTTTTCGCCAGTTGCAGGAAAGGACATCATCCCTTAGAATGAGCATATATTCGACAAAGGAGGTGGAAAAATGGCAGAAGTCACAAACGAAATGCTGCTTACGGCCATCAAAGAACTGTCCGGCGAAGTCCTTTCAATGAAGGCAGAGATGAAAGAAATGAAAGCAGACATCGCCGGACTGAAAGAGGATGTTGCCGAGCTGAAGCAAGATGTTACAGTGCTAAAACAGGATGTTGCTTCCCTGAAAAGCGAAATGGCAGAAGTAAAGCAGGATGTTGCAGGTTTGAAACAGGATGTCGCAGTGCTAAAACAAGATGTTGCCGAGCTGAAGCAAGATGTTGCAGTGCTAAAACAAGATGTTGCCGAGCTGAAAAGCGAAATGGCAGAAGTAAAGCAGGATATCGCGGGCATGAAAAAAGATTTGGACAACCTCGACAACTATTATGCCAGGCTGGATGATAAAATGGATGTCTTGTTCGAAGACTTAATAAATGTCAAGACGGATATCCGCCACTTAAAAAAAGCCCGATAAGAAGCTTCCATTTTGCGCAGCGGACAGCCTGCGTTTTTTTCTTTTAAAAACCCCGCCATATACACGGAATAAACCATGCCAGCAGGCGGGGACCAACATTTTTTAAAACCACTCCGTACCAAAAGGCAGGCCCGGATCTACTATTGGTACTGGGCCTCGTGCAGTTTTGCAAAAATCCCCCCGCGGGTAAGGAGCTCATCATGGCGCCCTTGTTCGGCAATTCCATCCTTGGTGACGACAACAATCCGGTCAGCATTGCGAATCGTCGCCAGCCTGTGCGCAATGACAAGCGTTGTCCGGTCTTTTGCCAGTTCATCCAATGCCGCTTGGATTTGCCTTTCGGTTTCCGTATCAAGGGCAGACGTCGCCTCATCCAGGATTAAGATGGGCGGATTTTTCAAAAACATGCGCGCAATCGCCAGCCGCTGCTTTTGCCCGCCGGAAAGCTTAAGGCCGCGTTCGCCGATTTGCGTATCAAACCCGTCAGGCAGCGCACGGATGACCTCTTCCAAATGGGCGCGCCGGGCTGCTTCTTCAATTTCTTCATCTGTAGCATCCAATTTTCCATACGCAATGTTTTCGCGGATGGTGCCGGCAAAAAGGAAGACATCCTGCTGGACAATTCCAATCTGCGAGCGGAGCGATTTTTTCGTCATATTGCGGATATCCATTCCGTCAATGGTAATGCTGCCGCTTTCCACATCGTAAAAGCGTGGGATCAGGGAGCAAATGGTCGTTTTCCCTGCACCAGAAGGCCCAACAAATGCAACCGTCTCCCCGGCACGAATTTTGAGATTCAGCCCCTTTAACACAGGCTGGCCGCCCGGATAAGCGAAGCTGACATTGTTGAACGCGATGTTGCCGTTTAACGCCGGAACCTCGACCGCATTTTCTCTGTCCCGGACATCCGGCGTGCGGTCCAGTAATTCCGTAAACCGTTTAAAACCGGCCATCCCTTTCGGATACAGCTCCATGATCGCACTGATTTTATCAATCGGCTTGAACAGCACGTTCACATACAGCACAAAACCGACCAGCTCGCCGTATTTCAATTCCCCGCTGTATACCAGCCATGCCCCGTATACAAGGACGACAAGGACGATCAGCCGGCTCATCATATACGTGCTGGAATTGGTCAGCGCCATCGTTTTATACGCAAGCAATTTCGCCTTTCGGAACCGTTTGTTATTTTTCTGGAACTGCGTGATTTCATAATTTTCATTCGTGAATGACTGGACGACGCGGACCCCTGCAACACTATCCTCGACACGCGCATTCACTTCGGCAATCTCGCCATACATCTTGCCCCATGCCTCGTTCATTTTCATATTGCAATACGTGATGATCCAGACCAAAAACGGCACAATAATGAGGGTGACGAAAGCCAGTTTGGCATTGACCGTAAACATAATGCAAAACGCGCCGAAAAACGTCATCACGGCAATAAAAGCATCTTCCGGGCCGTGATGGGCAAGTTCGCCGATGTCAAAAAGATCGTTTGTGATCCGGCTCATGACGTGGCCGGTTTTCACATTATCAAAAAATGAAAAAGACTGCCGCTGCACGTGTACAAACAATTCTTTGCGCATATCCGTTTCAATATTGATGCCGAGCTGGTGTCCCCAGTAGGTGACGATGTACTGCAAATACGTACTAATCAAATAGAGGACCAACAGAGCAATGCTGACGCTCGTAATCGTTGCCCATTTTCCGCTTGGCAGCAGGCTGTCAATAAACCACTGGACACAAAGCGGAAAGGCCAGTTCAAAAACAGCTACAATCACCGCGCTCGTAAAATCAAGGATAAACAGCTTTTTATGCGGTAAATAATAGGAAAAAAAGCGGCGTAACATATGTCCCCTCCTGTCACAAAATTAGTTGGAAGCATGCCGTGTGGAAACAAGCCATTTTCTTTTTGCAATCACGGCCAGCCGGATTGAAAACACGATGGCCAGCACCGTGAGCACAGCGATCATCAGCACAACCCCGTTCCATCCGACCCGGCTGTAAAACACGCCCCCGATCGTCCCGCCGATGCTCGAGCCGATATAATAAAAGAATAAATACAATCCGGACGCCTGCGCTTTATCATGGGAGGAAAGGCGGCCAACCCAGCCGCTTGCGATCGAATGGCCGGCAAAAAAGCCGAATGTAAACACAGCAATGCCGAAAATTTTCAGCCATAAAGACGGAACAAGCGTAATCGAGGCCCCGAGTAGCACAATAAGGAGTGAAAGCTGTAAAATTTTCCGCCTGCCGTGCCGGTCCGCAAGCATCCCCATCCATGCCGAGCTGAATGTACCGACAAGGTAGACGATGAAAATGAAGCCGACGACCGTCTGGCTCAGCGAATACGGCGGCGCAATCAGCTGGAATCCGATATAATTATACAGCGAAACAAAACTCCCCATTAATAAAAATCCAATCAAAAACAAATAAATCAGACCCGGTTCCACAAGCTGGCGGACGAGGCTCCCTGTCAGTTTCCCAATCTCCAATTTCCGGGCAGTAAAGTGGGAAGACGGCGGCAGCACGACCCAAAACAGGATGCTTGCGAGCAGGCTGATCACCCCGATCGACGCCAGCGCCACATGCCAATTGAAAAAATCGGTCAAAGTCCCGCAGATGATCCGTCCTGCCATGCCCCCGATCGAATTTCCGCTGATATATAACCCCATCGCAAGTCCGAGGCTTGACGGCAAAATCTCTTCTCCCAAATAGGCCATGGCAACAGCCGGCAACCCGGCAAGCACAAGGCCCTGCAGTACCCGACAGAGAATCAGCAAATGATAAGTCGGGGCAAAAGCGGTCAAGATGCAAAGAGCAGACGAAGCAATCAACGAAAAAGACATCACGGATTTTCGCCCGAACACTTCCGACAACGATCCGGCAATCAGCATGCTCACCGAGAGCGTCACGGTGGTAGAAGACAGGCTCAAACTCGACATTGTCGGTGACAGGTGAAACTGCTCCGCAATATCCGGCAAAAGCGGCTGCATCCCCCAAAGAATCGCAAACGTATTGAACCCCCCGGCAAATAGCGCAAGATTTGCCAGGCGGAATTCCCTTGTCCCTTGCTCGATGTATTTCATTTCTGCACAAACCCCTTTGCTGCAAATTCCAAAAATTCCGTACCATACTATCTATCATACCCTTTTTTTCTTTCTGTTCCAATCAATCCAATCCACACGCCCGCATCGCAAAGAATGCTCCCATAAAGCAGAAAGAACAAAATGGAAAGATAAAAAACAGAATGTATGCCAGGTACAATTCAGCTATAATGAAAAGAAGAAAAGGCGGAGCCGGAGGGGAAAGAGGATGGAGAAAATTAAAATTGTGATTGCCGATGACAACTCTTTTATACGCGAGGGGTTAAAAATCATTTTATCGTCATATGAAGAGTTTGAAGTCATGGCAACGGTCGGAAACGGCAAGGAAGCGGCAGCATATTGCCGGAATCAGTCGGTTGACATTGCCCTTTTGGATGTGCGGATGCCGGAGATGAACGGCGTTGAAGCTGCGAAAATCATTGCAGCCCAAACATCTGCCAAACCTATGATCCTGACCACCTTTGACGATGACGAATATATTGTCGATGCATTAAGAAACGGGGCAAGAGGCTACTTGTTGAAAAATAATGATCCCGAAAAAATCCGTGACGCAATCAAAAGTGTCTATAACGGCAACAGCATTTTCCAGGATGCGGTTCTCGATAAAATTAAATCCAATTTAAGTGGCAGAGAACCGGAACCGAAAATAGACCTGAAAAAGTTCACGGAAAGAGAGCGTGAAATCATGTCCCTGATTGCAAAAGGCTTTTCCAATAAGGAAATTGCCAAAACCTTATACATTTCAGAAGGGACAGTCGCAAATTACATCACCTCAATTTTTGGCAAAACAGGGCTTGAGCACCGCACCCAAATTGCCGTTTATTATCTTACAGGGAAAGGGAACGAAACATGGAATCCCGGCTGATTGCGGCAAAACTGGCACTCATTGGCTGGGCCGCTTTTATGGCTATTCAGGAAGATTTGTCTCTTGCTCCCGCTGTATTCCTGCTTCTTCTCTATTTTATTGCAAATATCGCGATGTACATTTGGAATAGAAAGGCATTGCCTGCTTTTTTTGCGGCCTGCTCCATTGGCATTGCCGGTTTCGGCGCTTTATATGTAGCTCCCCTGTTTGTCATCTTCGCGCCGCTATCCGTTTTGGAGCTCGCCGCAAAGTGGCCCGTGCCAAGATCGATACAGGCACTCATCCTGCTTGTACCCCTTTTTTATTTAAAAACCGGGACAGCCGGCCAGTACGTTTTCTCGTCAGCCTTTAGCTGGATCATTTGGGATACGGCCGTTACGTATGCAGACCGGCTGGAAAAGAAAGAACAGCAGCTTGACCGGCTGCGCGCTTCAGTCCAGAGACTCACGCGCCGCCTGAATGAAAACGAGGAATTCATCCGCCAATCCGAATACACCTACCGGCTGGAAGAACGGAACCGGATTTCGCAGGAAATTCATGACAATATCGGCCACGTGATGACTGGCGCACTCATCCAGATGGAAGCGGCAAAAAGCCTTCTGGAAAAAGACCCCACCCGCGCACGAGCGTTACTGCAAAACGCAATCACCATTACAAAAGAAGGAATTGAAAGCATCCGGCTGACGCTGAAACAAATGAAACCACCCGTTGAACAAGTCGGCATTCACCGGCTGCAGCTTGCTTTAGATACGTTTTCCGCAAGATATGAACTTGAAACGATGCTCACTTACAGTGGCAATCTCGACTGCATTACCCATGTACAATGGAAAATCATTCATGAAAATGTGAAAGAAGCGTTGACCAATGCGCGCAAATATGCCGATGCATCACAGATTACCGTCAACATTCAAGTCCTCAATAAAATCATCAAAGCAGAAGTAAAAGACAATGGCAAAGGTGCCGCTAAAGTTAAAAAAGGGCTTGGCATTACCGGCATGGAAGAACGAGCAGCCACACTTAGAGGCCATGTCATCACCGACGGTTCGCACGGTTTTTCCGTGACCACCCTACTTCCCATTGAGCCGTGAACAGCCTCACCTGCAAAATATGAATTTTTTCATATGAAAGTCATGAACGATCCCACTTACCAGGAATCGTTCCTTTTTTTATACTAAAGATACAACGGAAGTCAGGGGGAAAGAAACCATGAACGTACTGGAAATCCGAAATTTGACAAAAAAATTCGACGACTTTATTGCGGTTGACCGTATCTCACTGCAAGTAAAGAAAGGGGAAATTTTCGGTTTTCTCGGGGCAAACGGCGCCGGCAAAAGCACGACGATCAACATGATTGCCGGCTTGTTAAGAAGCAATGACGGGACCATTGAAATCCTCGGAAAAAACATCATGAAAAACAAACGGTTTGCGAAAATGAATCTCGGCATTGTCCCGCAAGATCTTGCCATTTACGAAGATTTAACCGCTTTTGAAAATGTCCGGTTTTTCGCCGGGCTCTACGGTCTGCGCGGCAGTGAACTGGATGCAAAAACAAGGGAAGCACTCGCTTTTGTCGGCCTTGGGGACCACCATAAAAGCACACCGGACAAGTTTTCCGGCGGGATGAAGAGGCGCCTCAATATTGCATGCGCGATCGCCCATCAGCCGAAACTGATCATCATGGATGAACCGACAGTCGGGATTGATCCGCAGTCGCGCAATTATATTTTGAATTCCGTGCGCAAACTGAATGAAATGGGCTGCACCATCATTTATACGAGTCATTACATGGAAGAAGTGGAAGAAATCTGCACAAAAATCGCGATCATTGACCACGGCAAAATCATCGCAGAAGGCTCAAAGGAACAATTGAAATCGATCATTACAGACAAAAAAGAGGTCCGGATTGAAGTGAAAACAACAGAACCGGTTGATCCCGCGGAAATCAGGAAGATAAAAGGCGTTGAAACGGTATCCGTCCAAGAAAATATCATTCGGATCCAGTCTGATGCAAGCATCAACAATTTAAATTTGATCCTTGAATTTTTAATCAGCCGGCATATTGAAATTAAGGCCCTGCAGGAAAAAGAACCGAACCTTGAAACGGTATTTTTAACTTTAACCGGCCGGAATTTAAGGGATTAGGGAGGAAAAACGCGATGTCAAGCATCCTGCACATCTTAAAAAAAGAAGTGATTACCGTATTCCGCAACAAACGCACCCTTATATTTATGCTTGCCTTTCCGCTCGTTTTAATGCTTGTGCTCGGTTCCGCCCTTTCGAATGCGTTTGACAAGACGGTTTCGGTCGGCGAGATTCACGTGTTGTACAAAAATGACCTTAATAAAGATGCCGCACCCTATTTCCATACATTCCAACAGTACGCGGAAAAATCGGATATCCATTTTGAAAAGGCCGGCAAAAACACGGACGGCTTGAAAGAAGTAAAGCTCGGCAATGCGGATGGATATGCCGTTTTAAATGGCCATGGCATCCGGCTATATACGAATGGAAGAAACAGCATAAAAGGCAGTATTTTAGAAGGCGTATTTTCGGCTTTTGCCGACCAGTACAATCTTGCCGCAGAAGTGATGAAAACTGCGCCGGAAAAAAGTGGGGCTGCCTTCGAAAAGATTAAACACAATTACATTCAAACGGAATCTCTTCTTCCGAATAAAGAGCCCGGCGCGATGGATTATTATGCGATCGTGATCACGACAATGATTTGCCTGTACGCATCTTTAGGATCGAGCGCTTTTATGCAAGTGGAGCGGACACGGAAAACAGCTGACAGGCTCATTGCCGCCCCGGTCAGAAAAAGCAGTATTTTTATCGGAAAGCTTTTCGCAGATGTTCTCATTTATACCGCTTGCATAGCACTTATCATCATTGTGAGCAAGGTCGTTTACAAAGCGAATTGGGGAAACCATCTTCCGCTTGTATTCCTTGTGCTTTTAACAGAGATTATTCTTTCGGTCAGCATCGGCATCGGCGTCAGTATATTCAGCAAGTCTGCCGCCACAGGAGCGATTTTGAACCTTTTTATCCAGCTGTCGGCATTTTTTGGCGGTGCCTACTTCAAAATTGAAAACCCCGGCAAATTACAGGCTGTAATGGACCTTTCGCCGTTGACATGGATCAATCAGGCGATTACGAAAATCATTTACAACAATGTTTTATCTGCCGCTACCCCGGTCGCTGCAGCAAATCTTGGCATTGCCCTATTGATTCTTTTCATCTCTGTAACGGCACTGCAAAAAAGGGAGGGTTTGTAATGAAAGACGTTTTATGGCTGGTCCGTAACACATTAAGCAAAACCTTTCGAAAGAAAAGAAATGTTCTCCTTTATATCGGGTTGCCTTTTATCAGTATCTTCATCGCTTTCCTTGTATACGGGGGGAGCGGTGTAAAAACCCTTCACGTTGGCATCGTGGATAAGGATCACAGCCAAATCGCCACTGACACGGCCCATTTCCTGAGCGGGCTGGGCAATGTCAAAACGGCCGCTATTCCGCAATCCGAATTGAAAAGCCAGTTGGCAGACGGAAAGCTTGACTGTGCCATCATTTTTGAAAAGGGGTTTGCCGCAAGTGTCAGGAGCGGAAATCCTGCTCATATCCGGATGGCTTCAATTAAAGGAGCAGAAGTAACAAAGTTTGTGCAATCCTATTTATATCAATACATCGATCATATCGTATCCATCAGCAAAGTATCGTCAGGAAACGAACAGACTTTTCAAACGATGTATGATGAATTCCAAAACGCTTCCTATAAAGTAAAAACCATTCATTTGCAGGATCTTTCCCAATCTAGTGATTTAACCTATCAGACGATGGGCGTGCTTATCCTGTTTATGCTTATGTCTGCCTTCAGTTTGTCTGAACTGATTCTTGCCGAAAGAGAAAACCGCACGTATTTCAGGCTATTGTCTTCGCCGGTCAGCGCGGGCAAGTATGTATTGTCCAATGTACTTTGCAACCTGATCGTGATGGCGGTTCAAATTGCATTGATCACAGCGGCCATGAAATATGTTTTCCATATGACGATGAATCTTTCCATCTGGCAGCTGTCAGCCGTCATGTTCCTGTTTGCCTGGATTTCAACCGGCATTTCCTTAATGATGGTGTCGCTGTCAAACAGCCGGAGTGCTTTTAACTCGCTGCAATCCTTAATCGCCGTACCGACGTGCATGCTTTCCGGCTGCTTCTGGCCGGTGGAAATCATGCCGAAAGCCCTGCAGAAAGTTTCCGATTTTCTGCCGCAGCGCTGGACATTGGAAACCTTGGACAAATTGCAAACCGGCCATCCGCTCAGCAGCCTGTATTTAAACATTTTGATCCTGATTGCCTTTGCGCTTTGTTTCTTCCTGTTTGCCATTTACCAGTTAAGCAGAAACCGCAATACCCATAACTTTGTATAGTTCTTGCAAAAAGAGAGGCAGATCCGCCTCTCTTTTTGACATGTTGCCGGCTATGTTGTATTTGCGTTTGGCAGGTTAGGTTGCTTTGCTCCATCAACAGACCCGCAACGGAGCAGGAACACCCCATTCACCTGCTTTTCAATTCCGGAAGTTTCGGTTCGGATCCCTGTCCCGCTTGCCCCAAACCTGCGGGATAGGCATCCATTTTTTCAGCTTCGCTTCCATGGATTTTTTTCTTCATCTCATGGAAGCGGTGCCAAATTTTCCAATGCACTTTTATGCCAGGACCGGTTTGAATTCCCCTTTCACCGTTTGGTGGCCGTTATTTTCTTCCAGCGCTTGTGATTTTTCAAGGTTGAATTTTTCCATGATTGGTAGGTCACTACAAGAGAACAGGAACGAATCTTCCAATGCCACATGCTCATGCCATGCCCAATTCGGAATGACGAAATAATCACCTTTTGACCAGTCAAAGCGGACGCCGTTAATGATGCTGTAGCCGGAACCGCGGAAGACGTTATAAATTGACGCATGGGTATGGCGGTGCGCTTTCGTATGGAATCCTTTCGGCAGTTTCTGCATCCACGAAGCAATCGTTGCATTTGCCGTTTCACCAGTTGACGGATTGATGTATTCAACCGCATAGCCGTCATACGGATCCGGCTCAAACGCGCTGAGCCCATCGATTGCTTTGACCGTCTGGCTCCATTTATAATCGGCAAGCGGCGCCACACTTGCATAGCGGTCGGAAATCGGGCGCACCATACCGCCTTGATAGCGCCTTGACGTAAAGTTATCCGGCTTTTTCGGTTGTTGAAGCTGATCCGGGTACGGCTCGAAAAACGTTCCGCCCATCGAATAAATCACCGGTATGTCAAGCGCATCCATCCAAATCATCGGCTTATCCCCGACATGTGCGTGGCCGTGCCAGAGACCAGCCGGCGTAATCAGAAAATCCCCTTCTTCCATAAAAATGCGTTCGCCCTCGACAATGGTGTAAGCGCCTTCCCCGTTTGTAATAAACCGAAGCGCCCCTTGCGAATGGCGGTGGGAAGGCGCTTTTTCACCCGGCAAAATCAATTGTGCCGCCGCATACAATGTTTGCGTCGTGGAAGCCCAACCCCAAGGCTGACGATAAGTAAGCCCCGGATTTTGGAAATAAATGGCGCGGCGTTCGCCTCCGCGTTCCGGCGTGAAAATTTCAGCAGATTCCATCAATTTTTTATAAATCAGGTCCCATTTCCACAAATACGCTTCTGCCTGCGGTTTCGGTTCATGGTTCATAATAGCGGGAATCGCTTCCCAAAGCGGCCCGAGGTGATATTGTTCCAAATCCCGGTTAAAATCCTTTACTATCTGGCTTTGCATAAATTCCGTTGTTTCTCCCATCCTCATCTTCTCCCCTTTATTGATTAATATGAAATTTTGATAAATTCCGGTTGATCTGCCCGTAATGTTTGGCAATATGTTCGACAATTAAGTGATCGACAATAAACGAAACCGGCTTGGTCCCAAAGTTCGGATTTTTGCTTTCCGCTTCGATCTGCAGGGTGTCTTCATCCAGTTTTTCCAGCCGGCCGGAAAGCTCGGTTTTTAAGCTGCGGAGTCCCGCCAAAACTTCTGAAACGGACTGGCTGTCTGTTGTGTTCACGGCTTCAAGCCGCGCTTCGTCGTTCAGCCCGCGACCCCATTTGATCTGCGGATTTTCTTTGATTTTTTCAATTTCCCCCATCCAGTAAGGCCCGACTTCCAGGACATGGCATAGGATTTGCATGATCGACCATTCTTCTTCACTCGGTTTTTTGCGGATGATGTCTTCGGAAAGCCCCTCCGCCGTTTTAATGATCTGATCAAGCGATTTGTGCACAGACCGGATTGCGTTTTCCATATACGGAATTGCCATTACACCATCACCTCAGTCGTTTTTTTCACTTTGTTCTCAAGGGCACCGATTTTGTCAATTTCAATACGGACCACATCCCCGTCTTTCAGGAACACTTGCGGATCGCGGGCAAATCCGACTCCCCCGGGCGTTCCGGTTAAAATGACATCGCCCGGTTCAAGTGTCATTAAGTTTGACAAAAATTCAACCAAGTATGGGACTGTGAAAACAAGATTGGCTGTATTCGTATGCTGCCTTTCTTCCCCGTTGACAGTAACAACCATTTCAAGGCCGGACGGATCAGTGAGTTCATCACCCGTAACAAGCCATGGCCCCATTGGCGCTGTGCCGTCCACCGATTTACCTTGAAGCCATTGCAATGTTCTGCGCTGAATATCCCGGTACGTGACATCATTGACAATCGTGTAGCCGGCAACATAGTCGAGTGCCTCTTCCTGTGAAACATTTCTTGCCTTTTTTCCGATGACAAAAGCAAATTCCCCTTCGTAATCCAGCTGCTCCGAGATCGGGAAGAACGGAATATCATCCTGCGGCCCGATGACCGTATTTGCAAATTTGGCAAACACAACCGGATACGGAGGCAGTTCCCGCTTCATTTCAAGAATATGCTCTTTGTAGTTGTGCCCGACGCAAATCATTTTCCCCGGTTTCGGTACAGGCGCTTCCAGTTTCACTTCTTCAGCCGGAAAAACAAGCCGCCTTTCTTTATCTGTCTTTACTTTCAAGGCATAGTCCACCGCTTCTTTTGCGTATGCCATGCTTTCTTTGCCGCCCTCTAGAAATCCGTTCATATCATTTGGAATGTAAGCTTCCGCAATTTGCCGAGCGCGGCGTTTCCCCTTTGATTCCAAAAGTGCCGTAAAAGCCGTATGCAAGTCTACGGCAAGCCCGTCTACGTACGCGCCAATTCTAGCCACACCTTCATAACGGAAGGTCAAAAGTTTCATCCCATCATCCCCATTCCTGTTTTGTACACGGTTACATTTTTAACCAGACATCTTGAATGAAAGGCAAATCTTACATTTGCACCCATTCTTCCCTTTTTTGTATTATAACATTAGTAATCGATGTTCACTTATATGATACAAGGTAGACGATTCGGTTGTCAATACTTTCTATTCTGATTTTTTCAAACGACAAAACCACGGTAACATGATCCATGCTATAATGGGTTTTGTCTGCAACTTTTTCGAAATTTATAGGAGGCCTTTTTATGGATATCATCAAAAACGGCTCGACCATTCAATCGCTCCAAGTTGGGAACAGTATTCTGGATGCCCTGTCAAAGCAAAGAAGGCCGTTAAAATTCTCCGATATTCAGGAATTAACCGGGATTACCAAAAGCAATTTGTACAAATATTTAAATACATTTGTCCAACTCGGCATTTTATACAAAGATGACGCCGGCCTTTATACATTCGGGCCAAAATTGATTGAATACGGCATGGCTGCGGTGGATCAGGAAAATGTATTGGATAGGGTTGTGCCTTTTCTCGAAAAACTCAATCATGCAACACGCTGCTCCACGCTTTTTGCAGTCTGGACGCCAGAGGGACCGATGATCATCAAACTTGTCAACAGCAATCCGGGGTTTAATATTGGGGCACAAATTGGCACCATTCCGCCGCTAGCTTCCGCTGTTGGAAAAATTTTTCTCGCTTTTATGGATCAGGGCACCATCCGGGAGTGGAAGGAGCGGGAATCGGCAAAATTGGACCACAACGTGAAGGCGGATTTGGAAAAAGAAATCCGGTCTGTCCGTAAACAGAAAATCGCCTTTGCGAAAGAGCCAATTTTAACTTCAGTCTCCTCGATCGCCATCCCGGTTTTTAATTATAAGAAAACCTTGCTTGGCGCCATCGCGGTTGTCGGCTTCTCGGAACAGATTCCCGCGGCGGAAGGAGAGAATGTGGCATTTATCATTAACATTAAAAAAACAGGGCTTCAAGTGTCACAGGTATTCGGGTACAGCGAGGATTCCGTGACCCCTTCCAAATAAAAGCATTCTCCCGGAAAAACATGTTGCTGATCCGGTATAGATGTCCAAATAGCAGGATAACCCCTGCTATTTTGTTTTTTCTGATTGTTATACAAAATAGTCTTGCTATGCGATACCCCTTCAAATATAATCAAAATAGAGAACCGAGTTTTCTATTTTGATAAAAATTGTAAGCGATTTCTGATTTGGGGGGATGTGCAAATATGAATTTTTACCCGTCTTGAGAAAAAAAGCAAACTTTTTCTTGGTTTGGGAATGGGAACGGGCAATAGTGAAAGCAAGACGGGTTTTTCCCGGTAACAGAACACGAAATTTTTTGCACGGATAGGGACGAAAGGGAGAAATTGACAATCATGGAGGTCAACAAATGAACAGTGGCACATCACATAAAACGGGCGGAATTCTATCTGTATAAAATGAACAAAACATCGCAGCTCTGTTGCCTGCTGTAAAAGTAGTCACCATGCAAATTGCTGTTCCTTCCATCCCCAAACCAGCACTAGAAATCAGACGAGATAAAAGATATTCCCATCCGGCCCGAGCGGAATATTGCCTGCTTCCAAAATATCCAACAAAAAGGAAACCGGGTTTTCTTCTTCTGCCAGTTCATACAGGCAGTAAAGCAAACCGATGTACATGGCATGCCCGATCAAAAATTGTATCGTTTCCTGGTCCCCAAAAATGGCATAAGCCTGATCAAATGTACGGTGTAAAAATGGCTTCCGGCATTTTATACACAAGCTCTTCTAGAATTTTCTCCTTGCCGTGGGCGTCTATTTTTATTTTTAATTGATCCGGAATGTCTTTTAAAACATTCCATAGCTCACATCCTTCAAATGTAAGCTGTTTAGCCGTATCCCCCAGTTTTTCTTTTGAAATCCACTTTACATCCAGTTTCCGAGTACCGAAACAGGCGGCAAATTCCTTTATTTTCTGCTCCGCATACGGATTCTTCCTACCGGCATTGCTGTACCACAGAACAGAGACAAGGCGGGCAATCATCTCATTAACGGACCTGGCAAGCGATCCGTACTTTTTTTCACTGACGACTTCGGCAACAGCCATGGTGCACACTCCTTTCGCCTGGACATTTAATATTTCGTTGTCAGTTCTGGCGGTCCAAACTTCGGCCCATATGGCCCCTCGTCCAGCCACCTTCCCATGCTCGGCACGACAGAAACGAGCGATGCGGCAATTTCCCGTTTCATATTCATTTCGCGCGAATCCCCTTGCAAATGGTGTAACGCCGTTGAAGAGCCGTCCCGGTTCCAAAGCGCGGCAATTCTGCGTTCCTTGGCAGATGCGGCGATAGCTGCTTTTCTTTCTTCCTCAGAAGGAGCAGAAAGCGCCTTTTCAATGCCGCGGACAGCAATCACGGCATCCGGCACACCCGAATTCAGGCCGCGCGCGCCAAATGGGGCAAACAGGTGGGCGGCTTCTCCTGCGAGCAGGACACGGTGGTGCTCGTCCGTAAATGCATTGACGACCACCTGATGGAAACGATACGAAGAAACCCATGTAATGCTGTCTGCATATTTAGGATCCATCACTTTCGGAAGCCATTTTTTTACATTTTCAACGCTCATGTAATCTTCCGGCTTGTCGGAAGAGAGCAATTGGAGATCAATTCGCCAGCCGTCTTTGAACGGAACAAACATGACATTTCGTCCTCCCATAGCCGGGTGTTGGTAATGGAAAGTCCGCTCTAGTGGAAGTGGATTGTCCGGATCTTCCTTGACATCGACGACAATAAATGTATCCGCTGTCCGCGGTCCTTCAAACCGGAGGCCGGCCTGCTCTCTGACAACCGAGCGCGCGCCATCACAGCCGATCACATATTCCGCCTCCCATACATTCCCGTTTGCTGTTACCAAGCGGACACCGCTTTTTGAAATATCCATGGTTTGGACCGGTTCTCCCCACACAAATTCAACACCGGCATGTACACACGCTTCATACAGATATTTTTCAATTTCATGCTGGTGGAGCGATGTAAAATGCGGCAGATGATGCGGGTCTTTGTTGTCGGTCACACCGTAG
The DNA here is from genome assembly GCF_025905465.1 of Weizmannia sp. WK01. Classification (NCBI taxonomy): domain Bacteria; kingdom Bacillati; phylum Bacillota; class Bacilli; order Caryophanales; family Bacillaceae; genus Heyndrickxia; species Weizmannia sp. WK01. Next base: position 3,364,247 of record NZ_CP109616.1, read on the forward strand.
TTGCGCACATACACTTGTTTGCCTTTATAAAGCGTGCGCTTCACCGGCCAAATAATCCCGTTCCGTGCCAATGTAAAACCTAGCCCTCTTGATGTTTCTTCAAGCAGTTTTAACGTCGCATTGTGCAAATAGATGGCCCTGCTTCCGGCGCGGGGCCTGCCATACGGTTCTGCCTCGATCACAACAGAAGATATGCCTTTTTCTTTTAAAGCAAGGCCGGCCACCAGTCCGACCGGCCCGGCGCCGACAACAACCACATCCGTTTTTTTCGTTTCTCCCATCGTTGCATGTCTCCTTTTTATCGATTTGAAGTCTCGGCAAGCAATATTTCTTTGATATCTTCAGGAATCGGGAAGGCTTTCGGCTTTTCATCGAAAAGTGCCCACGCCCTAATTTCATACCCTTCTGCAACCGGCTGCCCGTCTTTTATAAAGCGGTGACCGATTTTAAAGACTTTCTTCCGCAGTTCTTGTATTTCGCTTTGCACTTCTACCTCATCCTCAAATTGAAGCGGGCTTTTAAACTGGCAGTGAGCTTCGAGAAGCGGGATAATCGTTTGCCGTTCAGCCAATATTCTAGATGATGAAAACCCTGCCGTGGCAAAAAAGTGATGTGTCGCTTCATCCATCCATTTGTAAAAATTCGGGTAAAACACAATCCCTGCCGCATCCGTATCGCCCCATTTCACATCAAATCGGTATATGGCCGGCATGGATTCACTTCCTTTCCAGTGATTTTGGATTGCTTTGAACAGCGGTTTTCAGCAGCTGCTCCCGGAGTCTGACTTTTTGAATTTTGCCGCTTGCCGTCGTTGGAAAATCCTGTGTGAACAAAATGCGTTGCGGTACTTTATAAATCGCAATTCGCTCTTTCAAATAGGTGAGGATGTCTTCCTCCGAACAATCCGCCCCTTCTTTGAGACGAATGACAGCGCATACAATTTCACCCAGCACTTCATCCGGAAATCCAATTACCGCAGACTCAAGGATATAGGGATGCTTCGACAAGACGGCTTCAATTTCCTGTGGGTAAATATTAAATCCGCCGCGGATAATCATTTCCTTTTTCCGGCCGACAAATTTCAGATAGCCATCCTCATCGAGCATGCCTAAATCTCCTGTATAGAACCAGCCTTCGCTGTCAAGCACCTGGTCCGTCTGTTCCGGCATCTTATAGTACTCTTTCATAACCGCAAAGCTTCTAACAGCAATCTCTCCGACCACACCATGCGGAACCGTCTCCCTTTTGTCATTGACAATCTTCAGTTCGACACCGGGGATTGGCCGGCCAAGTGTTTCCAAAATTTTATCTTCATCATCTTCAAAGGTGGTAGAAGTGACAGTCACGGCTTCTGTAATGCCAAAAGACTGATTCAGTTCCATTCCCATTTTCTCCCTGATTTCTTTGACTTTGTTGGGAGGAATAGGGGAGGCACCGACAATCCCGGTTCGAAGCGAAGAAAGATTATAATTTTCCAAATTTTCCACTTCCAATTGTTTCAAAAACATGGTTGGGACCCCTTGCTGAACGGTTATGCTCTCCTGTTCAATCAGTTTCAACGTTTGCTCCGCCCGGAATTTTTCCTGCAACAGGATCCGAGCTCCGGCGGAAATGGCGCAAACCAGGTTAATCGCCAGCCCAAATATGTGGAAAAGCGGGGCTGAGATGATAAAGGCATCCTGATCCGTGCATTTCAAGACGGATGCAATGGTACGGGCAGATTGGACTACTGCCCGGTGTGTGATCATGACACCTTTTGGCTTGCCGGTCGTTCCGGATATATATAAAATACAAAAGACATCATTGTCCGCGTCTATTTTCGCCTTTTGGACGGATCTATAGCTTGCCGCCCCACCGGTATACTCATCAAACGAAGGAAAACCCATCAGCGGGAACCGTACGGTAATGGATTCTTTTACCCATTGTAAAGATTGTTGGAAGCCAAGGTTTTTTTCCAAACTTTCGGAAGCAATTAAAAGAACAGGTGCTGCATTATCGAGAATGTATTCCAACTCATGAGATTTATAAAGCGGATTGATTGGAACAAGAATTGCGCCTATTTTGGCTGCGGCAAAATTGATGACAGCCGTTTCATACCAGTTTGGCAGGCTGACGGCAGTCCGGTCACCTTTTTTCACGCCCTTTGCTGCCAGTACATTGGCGAAATGATCTACAGCTTGTAAGAGTGCCGAATAAGAAACTCTATTTTTCAGATCATATATCGCTTCTTTTCGCCCGTATTTTTCCGCCGTAAAAACCAATTGTTCGTATACGCTGAAAAGATTCGGATCTTTCTCCACGGCCATCCCCCTGTTCATGTAAAATAAAGAAACCGGCACCATGACAAAAAGGTCCACCATCGTGGCCAAACCTTCAAAAAAACAAATCGGGATCTGTTTTTGGCTCAATTGTCCGCTTGTGCCTTTCAAAGAGACAAATCATTCCCGCAATGCAAACCAAATGTCTTTGGGGACTCCTGCTAAAGACAAATCGTTGCGGAGCATCCTTTTGTGCTTCTCTAAAACGCAAATCAAATCTGCAACATAAGCCAAGTGTTTTTTGAACCCCCAAAAATAGCAGCTGCCTTTTTACGGTCGGCTTGTGCAAGCGTCTGAACCTGTCCTATGCGCTCCTCCTTCAGGTAAAAATTACAGGGCTTCCCAGACTGCTGCGATTCCCTGCCCGCCGCCGATGCACACAGCAGAAGCACCGTACTTTTGTTTTCGCCTGCGCATTTCATATATCAGGGCAGTGGTGATCCTCGTGCCACTTGCTGCAAGCGGGTGCCCGAGCGCAATCGCACCGCCGTTCACATTCCCGATCTCAAGATCAAAACCGAGTTCTTTCTGGCACGCCAAATACTGTGCAGAGAAGGCTTCATTGATTTCAATTAAACTTAGATCACTTATCGTAAGCTTTGCTTTCTGTAAAGCGTTTCGGATTGCTGGAACCGGGCCAATCCCCATATATTTCGGCTCCACGCCGACAACATTCCAGGACACAAGGCGGGCAATGGGCTTTAAGCCTTTTTGCTCCGCATAGTCGCTTGATGCCACTACCACTGCACCGGCGCCGTCCACCATCCCGCTTGCATTCCCTGCTGTGACCACGCCGTTTTCTATGAATCTCGGTTTCAGCCGGGCGAGCTGCTCCATGCTCGTGTCGCGGATATGTTCATCGTCTTTCACGACAATGTCCCCTTTCCGCCCTTTTACCACAACCGGCACAATCTCTTCCTGCAAGTACCCCTTTTCCCGTGCCCGTTTCGCCCGTTCGTGGCTGGAAAGGGCATGCTGGTCGATTTCTTCTCTCGTAATCCCGTATTTTGCCGCCAGGTTCTCGGCCGTTTGTGCCATCGTGCAGTCCCCGTATGTATCATACAGACCGTCCCACAGCCAGTCCTCCACTTTCGGGGAACCGAGCGGGCTGCCCCAGCGCATGCCCCGAATGACATGCGGCACCTGACTCATATTTTCCGTTCCGCCGGCAAGAACGACTTCCGCTTCCCCGGTTAAAATATAGCGCGCCGCTGTTACGATCGCTTCAAGCCCCGTCCCGCACAGCCGGTTAATTGTAATAGCAGGCACATCAATCGGCGTCCCTGCCTTCAAGCCGACATGCCTTGCGAGCAAATGGGCATCTTTGCTCGATTGCTGTACATTGCCGAAGACGACATGGTCAATTTCTTCAGCTGAAATATTCGATTTTTTAATGGCTTCTTTTGCCGCAATCGCCCCCAGATCGGTGGCCGTGATTTCGCGCAATGAACCCGAAAGCTCTGTAAACGGCGTTCTTGCGCCTTCAAGCAGTACAATATCGGTCATTTGATCCCCCCCTATCTGCCAGAAAAAGCCGGTTTCCTTTTTTCAACAAAAGCGTTTAATCCTTCTTTTCGGTCTTCGGTGGAAAAAGCATTGCCAAAGCAGGCCGCTTCAATCGTAAGCCCGGTTTCTATATCGGTATTCGAGCCGGCATTGACCGCTGTTTTCAACATTTGCAGTGCGACCGGCGGCTTCTGTGCAAGTTTCCGGGCCCACTCTTTCGCTGTATCTAGCACTTCATCCGGCGGCACAACTTTATTCACAATATGCAGCGCAAGCGCACGGTTTGCGTCTATCATCTCCCCGAAGTAGAGCAACTCCTTTGCGACCCCCTGCCCGACGATTTTTTGCAGGCGCTGGGTACCGCCGCCGCCCGGAATAATCCCGAGGCCGGCTTCCGGAAAAGCAAATTTAGCTTTTTCGGAACTGATCCGCAAATCACAGACAAGTGCAAGTTCAAAACCGCCGCCCAATGCAAGGCCGTTTAACGCGGCAATGACCGGTTTCGATGTATTTTCGATTTGGGTAAAAACCGCCCGCGACATTTTATTGCCCGGCCATTTCATTAATATCGGCGCCGGCCACAAACGCTTTTTCCCCGCTTCCGGTCAGGACAATGGCGCGTACTTCATCGTCTGCATCCAGTTCATGAAAAATATGCGATAACTCCTGGAATACTTGTGTGCTGAGCGGATTGACAGGCGGCCTATTGATTGTGACGACTGCAACCGACTCTTCTTTTTCGCATAGCAAATATTGATGACTCACGCTTTGACCTCCTCTTTGTTGTAATCATAAAATCCCGCGCCAGTCTTTTTCCCGAGCCGGTTCGCTTTTACGAGCTGTTTTAACAAAAGCGGTGGTGCAAAATGCGGGTCGTTCAACTCTTCTTTTAAATAATTCATGACATGGTAGCCGATATCAACGCCGGCAAAATCTTGCAGCGTAAACGGCCCCATCGGATAGTTCAGCCCAAGTTTTACCGCCTTGTCGATATCTTCCGCCGTTGCCACGCCTTCTTCCAAAATTTTAATGGCTTCGATAAATTGCGGAATCATAATGCGGTTGACAATAAAGCCGGGAGAGTCTTTTTTCACCTCCACCGGTTCTTTCGATAGCGCTTTGGATAACGTTTTCAATTCTTCCACCGTTTCATCGCTCGTGTTGAAACCCCTAACAACTTCCACGAGTTTCATCAACTGGGCCGGATTGAAAAAGTGCATGCCTGCAACGCGATCAGGCCGGGTGGTGGCGGAGGCGATTTCCGTAATCGACATCGAAGACGTATTTGTAGCAAGAATGACATGGTCTGGGACAATCCCGTCAAGCTGCGAGAATACTTGTTTCTTCAATTCCAAGTCTTCAAGGACAGCTTCAATGACAATATCGGCATCTTTCATGTCATCCAGATTGGTTGTCGTCCGGATTCGCGCAAGCGTTTCCTGTTTTTCCGTCTCCGTCATTTTTCCTTTTGCAACACTTTTGGACATAAATTGGTCCATCCTCGCCAAAGCGCCGTCAAGAAAACGGTCTTCAATGTCCCGTAAAATGACCTGGAATCCCTTCATGGCTGCTAAATTGGCAATGCCGGATCCCATTGAACCGGCGCCTACTACCCCAATGGTTTGAATTGACATATTTTTATCTCCCATCCTATTATACTTAACTTTCTGTTAATTTATTGTAAGCCTTTTCGATTTGGATGGGTACCTGCAGACTGTATGGTTTTTTTAAAACTTTTCCTACACTTTGTAGGAGTGTTTCCGCCTTCCAGCGTTCCTGATCGGCTAGGCCGTACTGTCAAAAACAAACCGTTTAAAACGCTTGCCTTTTTGGATCCTTGTCTGTGACAGGTTTTTTCAAAGAAAAAACACCTTTCATCTAAAAAGGTGTCCATCTCTGTTTAAGCGTCTTCATCGGGAAGACGTTTTTTACGATATCCGTACATCTCATATAACTTAAGGGCCATCATCAAATTGAAGCGCGTTTCCGAGTCATTCAGCCTAATGTTCAACAGCGACTCAATTCTTTCAAGCCGGTAGAGCAGCGAGCTTCTGTGCATGAACAACTCCTTTGAGGTGCTGTTGACGTTCCCGTTATTTTTTAAATACACATCCAGTGTGTGGCAAAGATTCATGCTTTTTGAATCAGAATACTCGATTAAAGGACCCAGCTGTTTTCTTAAAAACAAGTCAATGGCAGTGGGGTTGTTCAGATGATGCAGAATGGTATAGGAACCGAGCGCTTCAAAAAAAGCGAATTTTTCCTTTCGCAGGCGAGCCTTTACGACTTTATGCGCCTGCAATGCCTGTTTGAAGCTTTCTTGATAATCTTCTACATTTGCTGTTTCAGACCCGATTCCCATAAACAGCGCACAGTTTTTCCATTCATCCGCTGCCCAATGTTCCATTTTTTCATGCAAGGCTGGCCAGTCATGCCCTTTTTCGCGTGTTGCCGGGGCAATGACAATAAACATGCCTTCCACGCTTGCCGTTAGGATGTCTTTGTCCCACTCCAGCAATTTTGATTTGATAAAATCCCATATTTGTGCCGTCTGATCTTCCTTTTGTCCGTCCGGCGCAATGGATAGAACAGCAACTCGGTGACTTTTAAATAAATCCCACTGCAAAAAATTGGCATATTGCAGGACGGACTTTTTATTTTTGATTTTACCGGTTAAGATCTGGCTGACAAAACTGTCCTTTTCCTGCTCTTTCGCTTCGAGGACGAGCCGCTGCTTCATAAATTGGATCGAGCATATATTTTTGGACAAATCAACGGTAAGCCGGTCAAATTCATCGAAACCATCCGGATTTCTTCCTATTGCCAAAAATCCGAGCAGGCGGTTTTCAGCGCTGATCCGCCAAAAGGAAAAAACAGATTCATCCGGGTTTTGAACCGTAAATCCATCTTTAAAAGATTTTTTTAGCTTTTTCGCCTCCTGTGCGAGCGCTGTAACGTTAACCGGTTTTTCTGGGCTTATGGTTTGAATGGCAATTGGTTGCATGAACTGATCAAATAACACAATAGAGCTTTTAAAAATTTCCGCGAACGCAAAGAGGATCGCATCGAAACTTTCATTTTTAACGGTTTCTTTGATCAGCTTTTGCTCATAGTCGAGAAGACTGAGCAATCGGTTTTTGCGTTCTTTTTCATTGTTGTAAAGCCGGGCATTTTCAAGCAGGGCTGCAATATATTGGGAAAGAAAGTCCAGCACGGCCAGGTCTTCTTCCGTAAATCGGCCGGAATACTTTTTTTCAATATGCAGCACCCCTACTGTTTTGACGTTCACAACAAGTGGGATAGTCAGCTGGCTGCTTCCCGGTTCTTCAAGATAAGGAAAGGTATCTTTTAAACGGTAATTATCCATCGGAATGATTTTCGGGTAGTCCATCTTCCCGTAGGCCGGGGGTTGAAAAACAAAGCTGTTTTCTTTCTCGCTATAGGCGTAAATGCAGGCAAAATCCGCTTTTGTCCACAGGCCTGCCTTTGAGGTTAAATCCGCAATATAATTTTCGAACGGTTTTTCCAAGGAAAGGCTCTGGCTGATCCACTCCATCCCTTTTATTCTTTTTGATTGCATTTCTTTTTGCTTCACCATTTTTAAAATGACGGCGATGTCTTTTCCAAACTCCTCAAAAGACTGTTCGAGGTCAAGGAGGGGGACATAATGGTCATACCCGAAAATGCAAAGCCCGAACGGATGGTTTTTTTCCGCCAGCGGAACGGTAAACCACGTTTTTGCCCCCATCTCTTTTAATTTGCTGATAAGCAGGCAGTTTTCATCCCCGTCCTTTTGCGAAGTTAAATTCTGCGCCAGCAGTTTCGGCGTACAGCGCCCAACCGGTATCGGGAATGCGGCGGCAATCGAATCCAGTTTTCCGCTCCAGGCCTTGCAGATCAAAGCGTCCGTTTCGATTAATGCAACCCCTACAAAATCAAAGTTTATTGCTGCATGAAAATAATTCGTCAAATATTGAAGCGCTTCTTCTTCCGTATCAAATTGGATTAACTGGCGCGATGTATTTCTTAAATGCTCCTCCACATCTTTCATCAGCCTGTTCAGCTTAATGTCATGCACGATCCTCCCCTCCTTTTGAATTTTCACGGCTCGTTTTTGACGCTTTGTACACATTCAAGCCTTCCTGTAAAACGCGTGTTCTTTTTGTGCAATACTGTCCCCGACTTTTAACTTTTTGCCGGCTCTTTCGCGATGGAAACGCTAACTTTATTGTATAGAATACCGTGGATCTTGTCACACCATTATTTATTATCTGAATTTACTGCTAAAAATGAGCAAACGGACAGAGAACCTCTTTTCCCTGCCCATTTTGTGTAAACGGCTAATGTGTCGCTTTTATTTCTGAATCCAACTTTTCCTGCTCCCCGGCATGATCGTGCACCCCATACTTCTCCTGGACGAAAAGCATCGCAAGCCCTCCAAGGACTGCCGCTACGGCAATGGCCGAAAAATTGTATTGCGGAGAAAGCTGCAATGAGAGCAAAAATCCGACAAATGTGGGCGCGACGATTCCTCCTATCCTGCCAAATGCCATTGTGCTGCCTAAAGCGGTTGACCGCATTTGGACAGGATAATATTGCGAAACAAAGGCATTGGATAAATTTTGAACACCTACAGAAGCCGCACCCACGATAGCAATTAAACCGGGTGCAAGAACGGTGCTGTTGCTGAAGCCGATAAAAGAAAGCGACAGTGCGCCGACAAAGAATAAAGGCACAAGCACTTTTTTAAAGCCAAGTTTATCGACGAGCGGTCCGAATACAAGGGTTCCCGCGATGGCTCCAACCTGCATCACAGCGGTAAAAACCAAACTGGAACTTAAATCATAGCCGGCCTGCATCATGAGGCGGGGAAGCCATGTATTCATGGAGTAAATCAATACGAATGCACTGAAGCAGGAAACCCAGAACATGCAAGTACTAAAAGCACGCTTTTGTTCAAACAGCTTGACAACCGGAGAGCCTTTCTCCTTAAACGGAACTTCTTCGTATTGTAAAGAAACTGTCTCATCTAAACTTGGGTTCACTCTCCGCAGAACCTGCCTCACTTTTTCTTCATCCCCTTTTGCTAAAAGAAAACTGATCGATTCCGGGAGATGCTTGATGAAAAATGGCGTTAAAAGAAGCGGCAAGCCCTCTATCCAATAAACCGCTTCCCAACCGGCTATAGGAAGCAATGCCCGTGTTGTTAATGCGGCTGCAATGGCGCCGGCAGAGTAACCGCAAAATACAAAGGACACGACTGCAGACCGGATATATTTCGGGGAAAATTCAGTTGCCAATGCAATAACGTTCGGCATAACCCCTCCCAGGCCGACGCCGGCGAGAATGCGAAATACCGTAAACATTACCGGCCCTTGCGCAAACCCGGATAGAAACATAAACAAACTGAAAAGAACCGTCGTAAAAATAATGACATTCTTCCTACCCATTTTATCCGCAAGAACACCAAACGCGATCGCACCGACTGCTGTCCCGATTACCGTATAGCTGCCAATCGCACCAGCTAAAACATCCGAAATTCCCCATTCTTTGATTAAAGAAGGAACAGTCGCGCCGTATACCACAACGTCATACCCATCAAACATAATGGCAAAAAAAGCCAAAAAACCAGCAATCCGTGAAAAGAGTGGAAACGGCTTTGATCAATAACCCGGTTTGGATTCACAAATTTCATTTTTTACCTCCCAATATAATAGTAAATGCTTATAAAATGCATCGATTCAACTGCCTTTTATTTATTTAATTGAATTTTAACAATTTGTTAAATAAACTTTTACATCTGATTTGTAGGAAATCGTTCCTGCCGTTTTAAACAACTTGTTGGAACCATTAACAGCATTCTCTTTTAGTACCCCTCTAAGAATGCTAAAATAGAGAGAAATAACATCGGCAAAAAGGATGCTTGCCTTATGTCTGAAGCAAAAACAACTGTTAAAATCCAATCCCTCCTTGTTGGTTTTTCTATCATTGATGTGATTGTAAAGCATGGCAAACCGATTAAGTTTAATGAAATTCATGCCCGTACAAATATTACAAAAAGCAATCTGTATAAATACTTAAATACACTGATTTCCATTGGTGCCATTCACCGGAATAAAGAAACCGGGTTATACTCCCCCGGAAGCACATTGATCCAATACGGTATGGCCGCAGTCAACCAGGAAGATATTGTGGCCAAAACTGCATATTATCTTGAAGAAATTAATCATACTTTCGGGGAGACGACTTTGCTGGCCGTATGGACGCATGGCGGCCCGATGATCGTAAAAATGATACACAGCCGGGCCGGACTCAATCTCGGCGGGCAGGTAGGAACCATTCTTCCTGTTCATTCAGCAGCCGGGATGCTTTTTGCCGCCTATAAAAAAGGGCCAATGATTGAAGAATGGATTGGAAAGGGCATTGCCAACATGGTTCCTGATGAGAGGAGTAATCTGAGGGAGAAGCTTAAAGCCATTCAAAAAGAAGGCATTTCATTTGCCAAAGATGCCCTGGCAAAATCAATTTCATCAGCTGCCATTCCAATTTTTAATTACGATCGCCATCTGCTCGGTGCAGTTGTCATTGTTGGTCTTGGGGATACGGTTCCATTACGGGCAGAAGAGGAATCCAGTCGTTACCTTTTGCAAAAAAGCCTTGAAATTTCAGCTGAATTCGGATATGAGTCGGGACAGTCACCAGCGGAGGAATCTTAACCGCAAAAACTTTACGGAATCTATCAGAAAAAGGACCGTCAACTGTGATGTTTTGGCGGCCCTTTATTTTAAATTAAATTGTTACATCCACAGTAAATTCCCCAATCTGCTCAATGCTGATTTTAACGCGGTCCCCTTCCCGGATCGGGCCGACTCCCTCCGGCGTGCCGGTTGCAATAATATCGCCCGGATGAAGGGTCATATGGTCGCAAGCCAGTTCAAAACATTTATAGCAGTCATAGATTAAATATTTCGTGCTGCCGCTCTGGCGCAGTTCATCATTTACCCAAAGTGAAATTGCCAGATCATTGGGATTTTTAATTTCATCCTCCGTCACAATCCAAGGGCCAATCGGGGTAAATGTATCAAACGATTTTCTCCATGTCCGCTCTTCATTTCCGCGGATGGAAATATCCAGCAAAGCAAAATATCCGAAAATATAATCCTTTGCTTCCCTTGCTTTTACATTTTTTGCTTTTTTGCCGACAATGTATCCAAGCTCCGCTTCGTGGTCCGTCCGCCTTTCCGGGAATGGGAGAATTATCGGGTCCGTCGGTCCTGACAGCGATTGCGGAGATTTTAAGAACAAGGACAGCTCTTCAATTGTTCTCGGCGCATTGTTAAATTGGTGGTTCATTTCTTCCTGGTGTTTAAGATAATTTACCGGCGCTGCCCATATCTTCCCTGCTCCCGGCACAGGGCATTTGAGTGTAACCCCATTTAAGGGATAAGAAACACCCGAAGCAATTTCCTGTTCAATATTTTCCTTCCATTCATCATAATGTGCCATGAGTTTGAGGAAGGAAGCATGCGGGTCATTGCGATCCCAATTCGTCACTTTTGAAATATCTGTAATGCGATCCCCTGTTACCGCGCCAAGCAAGTCTTCGTTAAAAATTGCGATTTTCACAAATTTCCGCTCCTCTCAGGCAAGTCCGTCCGGTACGAATTCCCTTTCAATTTCCTGGTGCCCGCCATGCTCTTCGTATGCCTCACTATATTCCAGCTCCAGTTTTTCCATAATCGGTTTGTCATTAAATGAAAAGAGAAGGACATCTGCATTTCCGGTATTCACATGCTCATGAACACTCCATGGTGGCAGAATGAAAAAGTCTCCTTTTTCCCACTCAAATTTCTGGCCGTCTATCACCGTATAACCTTTTCCTTCTAACACATGATAAATTGCACTGTGGACATGGCGGTGCGCTTTCGTCTGCCGGCCGGGGCTGAGTTTTTGCATCATGGTTCCGATGCGCGCATCCGCCGAACCACCCGTTTTCGGATTGATGTATTCAATGGCATAGCCGTCAAAAGGATCCCAGTCTTTTTCCGTCATACAATCCAACAATGCACTTACCTGGTTAAACTTATAGGCAAAAACAGGGGATGGATAATCCGGTGCTGGTTTCTCATGCAGTTTTTTAAACGCGTTCCTTGCAAATTGGCCATTGGAATCACTCTCTGAATCTGCCAGCGGATATGATTCTTCTTCGTACGGTTCAAAGAAAGAGGCAGCCAGCGTACGGACAAGGCCTACATCCAATCCATCCATCCAGATCACCGGCCCAGTCCCCTCATGCCTGTGTTCATGCCATGTCCAAGCCGGTGTCAATACCATGTCGCCACGCTCCATGTAAGCTTTCTCGCCGTTCACTGCCGTATAGGCACCAGTTCCTTCGAGAATAAAACGGATAGCTGACTGGGAATGGTGATGGGACGGGGCATACTCGCCCGGCAGAAGCAGCTGGATCCCGGCATACAATGTATGCGTGCCATAACCAACCAGCCCGCGTTTCAGCAAACTTGGATTCTGCAGATAAACAACACGGCGTTCCGCATCTTTTCCCGGTTCCACCAATTCACCGGACTGAAGCACATAATCTTTTATCGTCTGCCATTTCCATAAATAAGATTCAACCTCATGTACCGGTTCCTTTGTGACCATATGTCCCAGATCAAACCATAAAGGGCCAAGATTGTGTTTTTTTAATCCTTCATAAAACTGATTTGCTTTTCCATGCACCTTACTTTCAACCATCCGCCCCACTCCTTTTTCTATATAGTTAATTTAATTATCTATACAGATCTTATTTGATGATATAAATCCTGTCAACTATTTTATTTTATTTTTCTAAAAATTTTTAAGTAAAAAGCCTGCTGGCATCATGTATGCAGGCAGACAGGGCTTTTTCACAATATCAAATGCAGAATTTTTGGCATGGATAGCCGGCCCGAAAATAAGTAAAATCTACGGAACGCAGCATCCGTTCTTTCTAAAACGCATGGAACGGCTGGATAATCTTCTCCGCAACTTTCCAGCATATCCATTTCATTAGACACATCTTTCACGCCTGCAGCCGCCTTAAGCAATCATGTCAAATAAAAAGGGGTTCCAGTTGATGAGAGTACGCTCCCTTCCCCCCAGACTTCTCTTATATACACCTGAGAGTTTAGAAAATTTCATATTTTATGCATCCAGCTGAACCGAGTCCCAACAAAATATCGGAATCACTTACAAAATTACACCAATCTTTAACATTTTCTCCTATATCGCTTTGCTACAATTAAAGTAGGATAAATATTTGGAAGAATTCAAAAGGGAGGGGTCAAAATGAATGCTGCCAACCAGCAAACGAAGAAGATGAAATGGCAATGGGTTTGGATCGCTGCTGCTTTTGCCGCTCTGATTGCGATTACGCTTCTCCCCCACATGAAAGGCCTGCCGATAGCCGGCCAACGTGCACTCGCCATCCTCGCCTTTGCCCTGATATTATGGGTGACAGAGGCTGTTTCCTACCAGGTTAGTGCCGCCATGATTGTTGGTTTAATTGCCCTCTTAATCGGACTTGCGCCAAGTATCCAGGATCCTTCACAAATGACGGGAACAGGCAATGCCCTGGCCATGGCCCTCAGTGGATTCAGCAGCTCTGCCGTTGCTCTTGTAGCCGCAGCCTTATTTCTGGCTGCTGCCATGCAGGTGACCAATCTTCATAAACGGCTTGCCCTCTGGATCTTGTCCCGCGTCGGCACGAAAACGAGTAACCTCGTCTTTGGCGCTATCCTTGTTTCCATCGTATTGGCATTTTTTGTTCCAAGCGCCACTGCCCGCGCCGGTGCCGTGGTCCCGATTTTACTCGGAATGGTAGCCGCATTCGGGCTGCCGAATAACAGCAAACTCGGCGCATTGCTGGTGATTACTTCCGTTCAGGCAGTTTCCATTTGGAACATCGGCATCAAAACGGCGGCCGCCCAGAATATGGTTGCACTCGGGTTTATTCAGAAAGAATTTGAAACGGACATTACATGGAGTTCCTGGTTTTTATATGCGGCTCCGTGGGCATTCATCATGTCCATCCTTTTGTTTTTCGTGATGACCCACTTAATTAAGCCGGAAACAAAAGCCCTTGAGGCAGGAAAAGATTTAATCGAAAATCAATTAAAAGAACTTGGCCATTTAAAAGCTTCTGAGATCCGTTTAATCGTGATTTCCTTGCTTTTATTGCTTTTCTGGACGACGGAAGGAAAACTTCATCCGTTTGATACGACCACTGTCACAATTATCGCGATTGGGATTTTACTGGCACCAAAGATCGGGGTTTTTGATTGGAAATCAGTTGAACATCTTATTCCGTGGGGAACCGTGATTGTGTTTGCAGTCGGCATTTCGCTCGGTACGGTTTTGCTGGACACCCATGGGGCACAATGGCTGTCTAACAAGATATTCGGCTCGCTCGGTCTGGAAACGATGCCGCTCATTGCTACGATTGCCCTTGTATCTTTGTTCAATATCCTGATCCATCTCGGCTTTGCAAGTGCGACCAGCCTGTCTTCAGCGCTGATTCCGATCTTTATTGCCCTCACTTCCACGATCCATCTGGGTGACAACCAAATCGGTTTCGTCCTGATCCAGCAATTTGTCATCAGCATCGGCTTCCTGCTTCCGGTCAACTCACCGCAAGGAATGCTCGCATACGGGACAGGCGCTTTTACGGCAAAAGATTTTCTGAAATCAGGCCTGCCATTGACCATTATCGGTTATCTATTAATCTTATTGTTCAGCATGACATACTGGAAATGGGTCGGATTGCTATAAGCAAGCTCTTTAATATGTAGACGAATGGGGATGGTGAAATGGACAGCAACCGGGATCTCATTTTGGAAAAAATCAGGAATAACCAAGCATGGTATGAATACGGTACTGCCCGGTTCAAAAGGATTTTGTCAGAGAATAAAGGAAAGATGCAGGCGGATGGCACGCATTATTATGATGAAAAAACAGACCGGCTTGAGCAACAGCGTTATTACCGGAAAGCCCGAAAGCACCCTGCATCTGGCCCGGCGTTATTTGCACTTTACCATGATCTCGTGCAAAAAACGCACAAAAACCGGCTGCCGTACCATGTCAGCAAAAACCAGTATTTGGTACATGTGTGGGCCTGCATCCGGACCATGAACGGCCGCACAGCTCATTTTTTGCCTAAAAAAACAGGGGTTTTCTGGCCCCTGTTCTGCTTTTACTTCCCAATCCCCTTTATCTCCATTGCCTTCACTGGTAAAAAGGTTTCGCCGGTACTGAGGTAAGTCACTTTCACCTGATCTCCTTCTTTCAAATAAATGGCCATTGGGACGGTATCCGAGCTGACGGTAAAGTTTTGGCCGCTAGCAAGCAGGAAGGAGACACTGGTATAATCGCCCGTTTTTTCTTTATATACACGGAGCACCTTGCCGGAGACGGTTTTCGTTTCCGAACCCGATGAGCCGTCAACACTGCTGCCGCCGCGCCGGAGGGCAATTTTATACAACTTAAGCGCAGCATCGGGTGTCGAAGCATTCACCGAGATTTCCGGATTGGCCGCGGAAACGATAAAATACGTCTGCAGAAAACCGTTGGAGTCAAGCACAGGCGTCAGCCAGCTGGCTTCTCCGTAAAAATTGTACAAAATCGGCATCGAGCCTTTCCATTTCTTCTCGATAAATTTTTTCTCGACAATTTGCAAATTGCCTTGCGAATCCATATACGATTCCTGCAAATTACCTGTATAATATGTAGCCTTCCCGGTCCGCGCGTTTGTAAGCGAATAGCCAAGCATCGAGTCCACATCTTTTTTCGGGCTGGTAAAATCGGTAAAATAATACATCGTCCCTTTATCATCAAAAATCGGGCTGACATTTGCTTCTGTTCCTTCATCCGTTGGGAGTTTCACATCCCGCTTGCCGAACAGAGTGTTCCAGTAACCGTGGACAAATTTGCCGAAATAACTGTTTTGCAGGCTGACGGCTTCCGGAGAAACAGCACCGTCAATAAAAGCAGGCGCCTGTTTTAAAGAATAGGACTTCATGGCCCCTGATTCCGGATCCACAAGTACAATGCCTTCCGCCTTAAATCCGTTCCTTGCCGATATAAAATGGCCGTAAGTCCGGATATAATACGATTTGCCGTGATCATCCACTTCCACTTGCGGCTCGCCGTAAAAAATCTTTTTCGGATAATGGAGGCGAATGTGGCGGGACAGGTTCTTCTGTAAGAAAGAAGAAGGCGTATAGCGCATATTTTGCTTTACAAATTTTGGATTGTCATCCGCATCTGTTGCGCTCATCACAAAATATCCGGGTGTTTCCCTGCCTTTTAGCCATTTAAAAAATCCGGAAAATTCCACCGGCGCAATATAAACGTATTTGCCGTTCACTTTCTGGATTTGCAGATTTCCCAACTGGTAATAACTTGCATTCGGAACCTGGCCGAATGACTTCTTCATTTTATTGCGCGCAAACTTCGGCGGCACGCTCGCCGGTGTTTCCCGCTCATCAAACGGCTCAATTTCCGTTTTTTGCGCCATTTTCGCTGTGTGATATTTTTCCCCGGCATTCCAAAGCGGCGCTGTCAGCATATACCCGGCGATGCCCAAGGAAACGAGCAAAACGAGCCCCTTTGCGAACTGTTCTTTTCCACTGGCGAGAAAAGCACCGGCAAGAGAAGCAAAAAACAGTGCCGGCCAGAAAACGGATGGATTTAAATCCCTTTTCGTCACGTAGAAAAAAACAGCAGAAAGTACCCACAGCAACAGAAATAAAGATAAAAATGTCTTCAATTTTTCTCCACTTTGCGGCTCGCCGGCATGTTTCAATTTTTTATCTGAAAAAGGAAATACCAGCACCGCGGCAACCATCGCAAAAATGGCCGTAAACATGATGAGTAACCCCACATCAACCACCCTTTCTGATCATCTATACGAAAAACCAGAAAAGAAGTTTCATTAAAATAGAAGATGGATGGCATGCGGGGGAGGAATTTCGAGACGGATGTTGTAAATCTCCAGTTTTAAGTCCCTCTGTTTTCCGCTTCTGATCGCAAAATGGATCTCGTGCAGTACAGGCAAAAAACCGACACTCAATCCATGCGGCCTGACAGCAGTAAAACAGCCAGCCAGATCGTCCATAAAAAGACCGGTCCTACCGTAACCGGAATCACGAAATAGCCGAAGTCAAAATGCAGACACGTGATGATGATGCCGAAAAAGGCGAGCAGACTGGACCATCGGGCAGAGGCAGAAAACCATTTCGGAAAGGTGCCGCCGGACTGTTTCATCGCCATGCCATAGCAGAAAATGCCGATCCAGCTGCAGGCAAAAGCGAAATAGCCGGACAACAGCCCGAAAGAAAAAACCGCTTCCCACACTTTGACATCTGTGCCTTTATTTCCGAGAATCGGGAGAATGGTTAATTCCGAGGCAAGGATCAATATCCAGATCGCCAGTGCCACAAATATCATCCCTGCGCCGAAATCGGCAGTTTTATTGTTCCTTGCCATGTATGTTTTACTTGCAGCAAGCCCGGCCGGCCACAAGCTGATCGCAATAAGCATGAGGATATGGTCGCCTATCCAAAACTGTGCATGCTTGAACGCGTGATAAGCTTTTTGAAGGTCATAAGGGTCGACAAGTGGCGGATGCAAAATCGTAGCGACAAGCATCAAAATTGCACCAAGCAAAATGAGCCAACCTTCCGGGC
The DNA here is from genome assembly GCF_025905465.1 of Weizmannia sp. WK01. Taxonomy (NCBI): domain Bacteria; kingdom Bacillati; phylum Bacillota; class Bacilli; order Caryophanales; family Bacillaceae; genus Heyndrickxia; species Weizmannia sp. WK01. The sequence goes on from NZ_CP109616.1 coordinate 3,381,795, forward strand.
GTACTTTTTTAAATAGATTCATCGTAAGCCTCCGCATTTAGGGTACTTTCCATTATTTTCCCCTTCGTGGCTTTGCTTCAAACCCGGCCCCCGTTATATAAATTGAACTTAAGTTTTTACATCAAGCCCGAGCATCCATTTGCATGAGAACTACTTTTGCGGCAGGCAACAGAACGGCAATATTTTGTTCATTATTCCTTCACATAGACGCGCTCTATGTGAAGGAAGGCCTCCATTTTTCTGCGCTTTCTTAACATAGAAAGGCTCTACGTAATGGAAGACCTTTGTTTTTGCTTGCTTCCTTAACGTAGACGCACTCTATGTGAAGGAAGACCCTCAATTTTCCGCGCTTCCTTAACTTAGACACGTTCTATGTGAAGAAAGACCTTCGTTTTTCCAAGCTTCCTTAACATAGAGCAGACTCGGATTCGTTCAGCAAGCCCTATTTATAAAGCAGGCGTTGATTTCCCATCAAAGACAAAAAGGAAAGCGATGCCTGCTCGCGGCACCGCCCCTCCTTCAAATCGGATTTTTTAATGGAAGCCTGACATGTTAGCAGCAGTAATCGATCAACTCCCGCTAAACACGGCTTTCTCATCCCTTTTTACTGCGCGATTACAAATCTATTTTCTTCTCAATCAAATACCCCGTTCCTAAAAATAAAGCGATCATTAACGCCAAATGATAAACAGAGGATGCGATATTTGTGGCGACATACCTTGAAACTGCATTCAAGTACAACCCACCGATATGATAATGCATCTGAAGAAGATCATCGTAGGAAGCGGGAGTTACCACATGAAAGGTGCTCAGATTTAAATAATACGGTATCCACTGGCTGATTTCGGTGTCAATATAGCCGAATATGCTGCTTAAAATGATAAACAAGACGAACCACAAACCGCCAATCTTTTTATGGCGGAACGTTACTTTGCCAAGTGCCATTGAAAAATAGATGAGCAATAGCACACTGACAACGCTACAAGCCATAGAGAATATCATGTAAATACAGGCTTTTATAGATAGAACTTTTGAGATCATGAAAAAAAGTTGTGATAAATGATAGATATGAAATGGGCTGAAAATCATCATCAACAAGAAATTGATTAGCGCAACAGCGATACCTAGTCCTATAAACCAGATTAAAGCAGCAATAAGTTTAGATCCAAGAATTTGATTTCCTGTCAACGGCAATGTAAAGGTAAGGTAGCCACTGTCTTCATACAATTCTTTTCGAAACGAGCCGACGATGTAGAGGAATGCAATGAGAGCCGCACCAAATAATAGCATAACGCCAATCGGCATAAAGATTTGCACTGAATGGAACAGCGAGCCTTCCTGATTAGAGGAGGCGTACATGCCGGCCAAGAGGATGAATACCAAAGCCAATATCCCCAAAATAAATTTGTAAGTCCCTCTTATTTCATACTTCATATATTTCAACATCCGTTTTCCCTCCTATGCCCCGAAAACTTCTTTATAAATTGTGTCGATTTGCTTGCCCTTTTCTTCCCGCAATTGCTCTGCATTTCCCGCCAGAACAATCCGGCCGTCTTTTAAGAAGACCACTTCGTCCAATATGCTTTCCATATCCCTGACTAAATGCGTCGTAATGATCATCGAACTGTTTTCGCGGAAGTTGCCGATAATCGCATCCAATATTTGGTCTCTTGCAACCGGGTCGACGCCGGCGATTGGCTCATCCAGAATATATAATTTTGCATCTCTTGCCAGGACAAGCGAGAGGTTCAGTTTTTCATGCATGCCTTTTGACAACGTATCAATTTTCATGTCTTTTTCCAACTTCATAAAATCAAGTAATGCTTCGAACTTCTTTTCATCGAAATCCTCATAAAAATCCTGATATAATTTCAAAGCATCCTTGATCCGCATCCATTTATACAGAAAATTGCGGTCAGGCAAATAAGAAACAATGGATTTTGTTGCCACGCCCACTTTGTATCCGCCAATCCGCACTTCTCCGCCTGTTTGCCGTAAAAGGCCGGTTAAAATTTTAATCAGCGTTGTTTTTCCGCTTCCATTCGGGCCTAATATTCCAACGACTTTTCCTTCCTCTATCGTTAAATTCAACTGATCCAGGGCTTTTTTACGGAAATAATGCTTTGCCAGCCCGTTTATTTCTACGATATTCTTCATTTTATTCATTCCCTTCCATAAACCTTTCCGATATCATTTTTTTAATTTCATCAGGCTGGAAACCCAAATTTTCCATTTCCCTGAAAAAACGGTCTATGACCGCTGCAGCCATGCTTTGTTTTAAATGGCTGATGATAAGGCTGTCCTCTGTTACAAAAGTTCCCATTCCTCTTTGCGTTTTCACCAGCTCTTCCCGCTCCAGTTCCTGATAGACTCTTTGGATTGTATTCGGATTGACTTTTAATTCCTTTGATAATTCCCTGACCGATGGCAGTTTTTCCCCTCTGTCGATTTCACCGGAAACCACCTTAGTCTTAATTAAATTCATGATTTGAATATAAATGGGCAAAGAACTGCTAAATTCCACCTTTTCACCTCCAGTTATGGTGTATTAGTGTACTATATAAATAGTACACTAATATTCCGGTACTGTCAACGCCATATTCCCTTTCCGGGGCTGGCCCGGCATGGCCAAACGAAAAGGCCCTGAAATCGGAAAAGATTTTTCACGAAATCAGGGCCTTATTTGAAAACCAAAATGCCTTTTTGCTTAAGCCGGGCAACGATTCAATGATCCTATCCCGAAAATATACGCTTAGCTGAATTTCTTCTTCTGCCGGTGCCGCGTTCACTCCCGCATGGCGTCTAATGGTAAGGAACGTTCACCTTTTTTGCCTGATAAACCGGATGCTTTTTTTCAGCCAGTCTACATAGCTTTCTTCCCGGGAGATCGCTTTTGTCAGGACAAGATAATGCCCTAACTCATCTGCTGCAAGTCCCATTTTCTCTTCTCTTTGCGCAAAAATAAGCTGGTAACGGGATTTCAGCTCCGATAATTTTTGCTCCCGCTGATCCAATTGGTCCTGGAAAAGCGGAAGAATTTTTTCTTCGGGAATGTATTGGATAAAATAAACTTTTAAAGCAAATGTATCTTTCTCCGTCTCGGGAATTTGTTCCGGGTGCATCAGCCACTGTGCCAGTTCCTTTTTTCCTTCTTCTGTCAGCTTGTACATCTTTCTTTCCAGTTTGACGCCCGATATTTCAATATATTGTTCGATCAGTTTTTCATCCAGCAGTTTTTTTAATTCGGTATAAATCTGGCTGTGTTTGGCACTCCAAAATTGGGAAATTTCCTTTGTAAACTCGGCCGTAATATCATAACCGCTCATATCTTGTTTTCTCAACAATCCCAGAATCGCGTGTTTAAGGACTCTTTTTGCCATCGGCTAACCTCCGTCACGATTTATTGACATTATTATAGCATAGGTATAAAATAAAACATGTAAATATTGACATGTTTAATATTGAATGATTTATTAAATACAGGAGGTTTATAATGAAAACATTAGAAGAATTTTTAGGCACCCATATGATCTATACGTATGAAAATGGCTGGGAATATGAATTTTATGTAAAAAATCAAAATACCGTTGATTATCGCATCCACAGCGGAATGGTTGGCGGCCGCTGGGTCCGCGGCCAAAAAGCAGATATCGTGAAGATCACGGATGGCGTTTTTAAAGTTTCCTGGACAGAACCGACAGGCACAGACGTTTCCCTGAACTTCATGCCGGATGACAAACGGATGCACGGAGTGATCTTTTTCCCGAAATGGGTACATGAACACCCGGAAATCACGGTCTGCTATCAAAATGACCATATTGATTTAATGGAAGAATCACGCGAAAAATACGAAACTTACCCGAAATATGTTGTTCCGGAATTTGCGGATATCACCTATATTAAGAATGAAGGCATCAACAACGAAAAAGTGATTTCAGAAGCGCCTTATGCAACGATGGCCGATGACATCCGCTCAGGAAAACTAAAATTTTCATAAGCGAAAAGCCCACAAAAACAAAAAAACGGCGAGACATCGTGTCTCACCGTTTTTTTGCAAATAAAAATAAACGATCACTTTTTCAGTGCCTTCACTTGATTTTCTTCTAACATATTGGCTGTAGAAGGTCAGAATCACGCAAATGTGATAGCCTCTTTATACAACCAGTTGTTATTCTGCTTCGCCGACAACAGAAAATCGTTCATTTTTATGGTGCGGATTTTCAATTTCATCCAGGATTGCAACCGCAAAATCTGCATAGCTGATGTAGCTTTCCCCTTTTGAGTTTAACGTCAGCACATCCCCGCCTTTTTTGTAGGATCCGGTTCGTTTGCCTGCCGGATCAAAGAACGCGGCCGGGCTTACAAAAGTCCATTGGATACCGGTGGAATGCTGCAGGTCTTCTAAATTTTGTGCCTGGCTTTTCGCAGTTGGCAGGAATGCAGCGGGAAAATCGGGTGTGTCCATGACGCGAACGGTTTTTGATTCATCCGCAAACAGGCTGCCGGCACCCCCTACAACGACGAGGCGTGTGCCGGGCGCCCCTTTTAAAGCTTCAATTAAAACCCGGCCGGCTTCCACATGCTGGTGTTCCTTTCCTGGAGCAGCACCAAATGCATTGACGACCACATCATATTTTTGAAGATCTCCGGATTTGATATCGAAAATATTTTTTTCTACCACATCAACCCGTTTGTCTTGAATTTTCGCTGCATTCCGTACAATTGCCGTCACTTCGTGGCCCCTGTCAACCGCTTCTTTGAGAATAAGGCTGCCGGCTTTCCCGCTGGCGCCAATGATTCCAATTTTCATATGGCATTCCTCCTGTAATATGTAATCAACTTTATTACATGTAATTATTATAATTACAAGATGGCAGGCATGTCAATGATATTTATTTCCTTTAGGAGTTATACTATACTTGTAATTATATGAATTACATGAGGATGGTGACTGGAAATGTCGATCAGCAGTCGTTTTGCTGTTGGAATCCATATATTGGCGTTGATTGAAATGAATAAAGATGGCGTGAGTTCTTCCGAGTTTTTAGCGGAGAGTGTGAACACAAATCCTGTTGTCATCCGGAAAATCATGGGAATGTTGAAAAAATCCGGCTTAATAGAAGTCCATCCGGGGAAAGCAGGGGCAAGGCTGGCCAAAGCGCTGTCCGATATTACACTCCTTGATGTTTATAAGGCCGTGAATGTCGTCCAGGACAAAGCGTTATTCAGCATTCACCGGAACCCGAACCCGAAATGCCCTGTGGGAAGAAATATTCAGAACACCATTGAACCGATATTTGAAGCATCCCAGATGGCAATGGAGAAAGTTTTGGAGCAGGTGACATTGGAAGACGTGGTAAAAGACATTGCCAAAAAAGAAAACACCATATGCTAAAAAAGACATTCCAAACTGAATGTCTTTACACAAAATTCATAATAATATAGTTTTATTATCCGGAGCAGATAGGATTTTGTCAATGCGGTACTAAGATTCATTGTATCCTTTAATAATCAAACAATTATTGATATAATATCCGTGGGAAGACCTCTCTAGATATTCATTTCGCAGTGTACATTTAGTTGATAGAGTGTCTTCCCATTTTTTCATTTATCTGCCCCCTCGAGTAAAATTTTACACGTACAGATTCATCACGAACTTCCAGAATTTCTGGTGTCTTATAAAAGATATAAATCGGAATGTATTGAAACGGTTTTGACTAATCGTTCCAATCATGATATTCCGGCAGATGAATCAACACTTTATCGTTGGATAGACTGGTTTTATTTTTATGTAGAATACTGGATCCATTGCCTTGTTTCCATTAAACATCAGACCAAACAAGATGGGGACGACCTGAAAGTTTTGCCCGAAACTTCGGGGACCGCACTCCAAAGATTAGGGCGATTGGTGGGCAATGCCTCCGGATGGCTGGCGCGTGTTGTCCGACCCGTTGTAAATTTTTATTTATGGGTACATACCCGTTCTGCATTCTTGTCCGGCGGGGGTTGATTTACACTCATGGTAGATAAATAGGAAAGGAGTCTATCATGAATGAATCACAAGAAAGCAGATGAAATGGCAGCCCAAAGGTTTCAACTCATTTCTCCATTATTGGCGGATGGATTGGATGCCGGAAAAGCGAAGGAATTAAAGGAACAAATTTGTAAGGCCTCCGGCCTTTCTGAAAGGACTATCAGGCGTTATTTAACGCAGTTTCGAAAAGAAGGATTTTCAGGATTGAAGCCCAAAGGAAAGCAGTCCCAAACCAAGCCTGAGGCAGTCCCGCCACATATCATAGAACAGGCCATTCTACTTAGAAGAGAGGCCCCCAGCCGAAGTGTTTCACAAATCATACAGATACTTGAATGGGAAGGTCTTGCAGAACCCGGGCAAATCAAACGTTCAACCCTTCAGGAAAAGCTATCAGAGAGAGGATACAGTTCCAGGCAGATGAGGCTTTATTCGCAATCAGGAGTGGCAGCCAGAAGGTTTCAAAAAAGACATCGGAATCAGCTTTGGCAGTCTGATATCAAATATGGCCCGTATTTACCGATTGGCCCAAATGGTGCCAAGAAGCAGGTATACTTGGTCGCCATTATTGATGATGCGACGAGGTATGTTTTACACGGTGAATTTTATCCGACACTTGATTCCCGGATTGTGGAGGATGCTTTTCGACAAGCAGTGCAAAAATATGGTGCTCCCGAAGCCGTTTACTTTGATAATGGCAAACAATACAGGACGAAATGGATGGGGAGAACCTGTTCAAAACTTGGAACCCGGCTGGTTTACGCGAAGCCATTTTCGCCAGAAAGCAAAGGCAAGGTTGAAAAATTCAACCGGCTCATTGATTCTTTTCTGGGGGAAGTCTCACTAGAAAAGCCGAAGACATTAGAACGGTTAAATGAACTGTTTCAAGTCTGGCTGACAGAGTGTTATCAGGAGAAGCCGCATTCTGCGCTTGGGGAAAAGATAAGCCCAAGATCGGCATTTAGGAGTGACAGAAAAGCATATTCGTTTCATTGAGCCAGATACGTTGGCGGATGCATTCCTGCATTGCGAAACACGCAAGGTAGATAAATCCGGCTGTATCAGTTTCATGGATCAAAAATACGAAGTAGGCCTGGCATTTATTGGGCAGAAAGTCGAAGTTATCTATGATCCTGCGGATCTGGAGGAACTCACCATTGAGTTTGAAGGGTATTCGCCATGGAAAGCTCATAAACTTGAAATTGGTGAAAGGTCAGGGAAAAGGCCACCCTTTCCTGATCATCTTCAGCCACAGGAAACCGATTCATCAAGATTATTAAAAGCTGCGGAACAAAAGTATCAGGAACGACAGATGGAACAAACACCAGCCGTCTCCTTCCGGGCTGTATGGAAGGAGGACGGTGAGAATGTTTGAAGCCTTCTACGGTATGACTCATACGCCTTTTTCACGGGATATTCCGACTGAAAAGCTTTATGATTCTCCTATGATGCAGGAAATACTGGGGCGGTTAAAATATACGGCTGAAAGGCAGGTATTCGCGGTTTTAACAGGCGATTGTGGGACTGGGAAAACGACGACTATCCGTAAATTTGTTGACCGGCTTGATGATGGACAATATAAAGTACTGTACTTGTCTGATTCCAAATTAACGCCTCGGCATTTTTACAAAGGGTTGTTGGAACAACTCGGGTGCGAGTCTAAATTTTATAGAGGCGATGCAAAACGGCAGCTTCATCGGGAAATTGAGCTTATGAGAGGAATTCATGGTGTTCAGCCGGTAGTGGTCGTGGACGAGGCCCATCTTCTTGATCGGGAAATGTTGGAGGAAGTCAGATTCCTGCTGAACTTCAAAATGGATGCCCAAAGCCCTATGAGCCTGATTCTTGTCGGACAAAGTGAATTATGGGACCGCCTGCGCCTCCAATCCTTCACAGCAATCCGCCAAAGGATTGATATTCAATTCAAACTGGGGCATTACGACAGAGCTCAATCTGCAGAATATATTGCCATGCATTTACAATATTTAGGAGTAACTGAGCAAATTTTCACAGATGTAGCTTTAGATGAAATCCATCGTTTTTCCGGGGGAGCCGCAAGGATCATCAACAAGATTTGTACCCACTGTCTACTTTACGGAGCACAAAACAGGCATCGAATCATTGATGATCATATGGTAAAACGTGTGATTGAAGGGGAACTTTCGTGAAATGACAATGATTTAAATTTAAGTATTAAACTCATAGGGGAAGCCACAATAAAGCGCAAACTGGCTTCCCCCTTAATTGACAACAATTCCGTCAATTTATGGACAAATAACACCGTCAATTTCCTGCCATTTTGGGGCGCCAGTAACACCATTTGCCTTATTCTTTTTCCAGCCCCTCCTTTATTTCAAGGATCTTTTTTTCGGAAAGGCCTGTTGCTTTTTTGATAAAATCGAGTGGTATCCCAAGTTTAATAAGGTTTCGGGTAATTTCAATTTTTTCTTCTTGTCTTCCTTCTCGTTTACCTTCTTCTCTCCCTTCTTCTCTTCCTTCTTTTCTTGCTTCTTGTTTTAGTTCATCTTCATACGTTATCATCGTGCCGCCCTCCCAATTTTTGATTTCCTGGTTAAACTCCTGTTGGTATTGACTTTCGAGTTTTATCATGTGGTCCATGAAAATGAAAAGTGTCAGTAAATCCTTTTTATCGAGCTGCAAGCGATCTTTCATAACAGCTAAAACCCGGAGCAACTGCTTTTTCAATTCTAATTTGGTTGGCTGTGCAGCTGTTTTTCCATACAGGGCTTTTTTTGCCGCAAGGATTACAAAAGCAAATGGATTAGTCGATTGCAACAATTCATTTTCATCTTGTTCCGCTATTTTATACACATTGTATTCATAACTCAATTTTGTCCCGAAAAAGTTGTATTCATAACGGGGTGGGGTATACGTTTCGGAGTAATCTTCGGTGTAAATCACAAGCGCGAATATCTTTTTATCATACGCATCAAAAATCCGGTAGAAGTATTGAAACATTCTTTCTGCAAAATCAGTATCTTTCCACCCCTGCACTTCGATATGGACAAGTATCCACTGTTCGCTACCATCTTTCAAATACACTTTAAAAAGCCCGTCTGCTTCCCGGTCTCGGCTTTTGCCGTCCGGATTCAGCCTTTGGAATTCCTTATCCAGGTCGTCAGGTGGCTTGTCCCAATCGATCATCTCATACAAGCCTGGTGAAAAAAACGCAACAAAATCTTCAAACAGCGAATGAATAACCCGCTTCCAATGACGGTCATATTCATTGCGCCCTGTCCGATTATCCATCCCATTCCCCCTTTTCAAGTATTAAAACTATTCCGTTTTTATTATACAACATTTTTGAAATGAAGGGAACACCAATTCGACAAAAATGATGATTTCAAAATTTTTCGTCTTTTGACCCAAAACGTAGATGGGTGTGAAAACGCGACTATATTTCAGATGTCTCCGCTGATTTCCGTGAAAATAGACGTTACCCATGGAAAACGCCGCAGATTTTATAAACCAGCCTTCTTGAGACCCACTACAAGCCTGTCGAGCATCGATAGCCAAGATTTCTCCTTGCTCAAATTTCATCGGCGAGCGCCAAGCAGCCATGCACGGCGCACCGAAAAACAGGCTGCCCCTTGTGAGACAGCCTGCGTTAGAAATCAAGATTTATTTTTTCCGGACTGTGATCGTCCATGCTGCTTCATCAAGTTGTTCAAAGTTTGTGACAGTGTGGCCTGCTTCAGCTGCCCAGCGCGGGATGCTTTCCGTTGCTTGTGTGCAGTCAAAGTGGATGACAAGGTCATCTCCCGGCTGAATTTCTTCAATGGCTTTCTTTGCTTCGATTAACGGGAATGGGCAAACCTGGCCCATGACTTCCAATACTTTTTCCATCTTCCATTCCTCCTTATGCAGTGGTGACGGCCGTTTTCGCCGCAGTTTTTTGGCGCTTGGTTTGCGGGCGGACAAACATGAAATAGGAAGCCGTCCATGCGCCAAATATCATAAACAGCAGTGCAAACCAGCCCTGCCATGTCATCATTGCCGTTTTCACGAGGCCGTTGCCGATCGAACAGCCACCTGCGACACTGGCGCCGAATCCCATCAAAATACCGCCAAGGAAACTGCGGATACCCGTTTTTGCGTCCGGCATTCTAAAACGAAATTCGCGGCTCGCTTTTGCGGCGATAAAAGAACCGAGAAAAATGCCGAGCACGAGAAAAACGCCCCAGTTTACAAACGTTTGGTTACCCGTTACAAGGAACTGCAGAAGATTGGCAGTCGGCGTTGTAATCCCGAGGCCATCCATTCTTCCGGTTGCTTCGCTTAAAGGCCACGCTAAAATCGCAATAAGTCCGATAAGTACTGCTGTAAAAAACGGGTGCCAGCGTTTTTCAAACAAAAGATGCGCAAGCCCTTTGCGTTTTGCCTTCATCGCCGGAACCGCCACTTTCGGCTTCCGCATTTCCCTGATTAAAATGGTCAGTACAATCAGGGAAAAGACTGCGATAATGATCCAAATGTTAATCCCCAGTGTATCTGCAATCGCGTTTTTCGGAAGCTGTACGGACTGAAGGGAAGTGGTTACCGGTAAAAGCACGCCGGATTTCATCACGGCACTCATGACCATGTAGCCAAAGAGCGCGATCCAGCTGCCCAAAAGCCCTTCGCCGGCACGGTACCATGTCCCGGTTGCGCAGCCGCCGGCCATGACAATCCCTATCCCGAAAATATATGAACCAATGATAGCAGCAACCCACGGGAATGTGCCTGCAGCATATTTGATCATGCCAAGCTGAATAAGTGCGTAAACTCCGATGCTTTGAACGGCGATCGCAATTAACAGCGCGTAAAACATGCGATTGTCTTTTGCAATATACATATCACGGAAGCCGCCCGTCAGGCAAAACCTGCCCCTTTGCATCACAAAGCCGAGCAATGCCCCGCAAATTAACCCTGTTAAAAGCATAAAACTCCCCCTTTAATCCTCACTAAATTTATGGGATTAATTATAGTAATATTCCGCCCCATTTTCAAGTGTTATACATCAAAAAAGGGCAGCACAAATTTTCCCAGCCCAGGTTTGCTTTTACGGGTTTTACAAAAAGCCCCCTCAAAGTACGCCTCCATATTTTGCGGGTTCCGGTATTGGACCAGCAGCAAAGCCCCTGCTTATTGCCGTTTGCTGCTCTCATATTTGCCGGAAGCGGATCATAAAGTACTTTTTATAAGGAGTGATGCGAAGATGGAGCAAAAATTGCCGGATTTTACATCCACCCGTTTTCTGAAACAGCATATTCTGGATACGATAAACTTTTATGCACCGCGCTGTATAGACAAAGTGTCCGGCGGATATATCAACTGCTTTCTTGATGACGGCACAGTATGCGATTATGAAACGAGACAACTTGTAGGCCAGGCAAGGTTTGTGTTTATTTTCAGTGTGGCGGCGTTGCTGGAGCCCGGCCAAGCGTACCGGGAACTGGCGGAACACGGCATTTCGTTCTTGCAACGTCACCAGCGCGACCACAAACACGGCGGGTATTATTGGGAATTAAAGGGCCAGTCTGTATCCCATTCAGTGAAAAGAGCATATGGCCATGCCTTTGTTTTGTTAGCCGCAGCGATGGCAGCGAAAGCAGGCATATCATCTGCTTTTCCGATGATTGCGGAGACATTTGAAGTATTGGAACGCCATTTTTGGAGGGAAAATGAGGGGCTGTATGTTGATGAAATCTCAGCCGACTGGTCAGAAGTATCCCCTTACCGCGGACAGAATGCCAATATGCATCTGTGCGAAGCGATGATGACAGCATATGAAGCAACCGGCAACAAGCGATATCTTGAAAGAGCAGAACGCATTGCCGAGTCGGTCATGTTTCGTCTACTTCCCCAATCAGGAGGACTGATTTGGGAGCACTATCATGAAGATTGGACAATCGATTGGACGTACAATTACGGCATTACGAAAAGTGAGCTTCGGCCTTATGGCTTTATTTTCGGCCATTCGATTGAATGGAGCAAGCTGTTGCTGTTATTAGATCGGCTTGCTCCCGGCAATTGGCGGAAACCGTTGGCACAATCTTTATTCCAATCCGCTATTCACTTAGGCTTGGACCGGAAAAATGGAGGCATTTTTTTCAGCATGGCTCCAGGCGGGCGTATGATCGATTGTGATAAATATTACTGGGTCATGGCTGAAGCGATCGGTGCATCATCCCTGCTGGCCGCATCTGACCGCAATGCCTTGCAACTGTATCGTGATCTGTTTACCTATTGCTGGACCTATTTTGTTGATCAACAAAGAGGCGGCTGGTATCAACTGCTTAATCCGTGCAACCGCCGTTACAGCAATATAAAAAGCCCGCCGCCCAAAACAGATTACCATCCTGTAACGAATTGCCTCATCGCGCTTACGTCTTTTTCCCCATCCGGACTTACCGAATAGGGTTTGGGCACTGGTTCTGCATGTAAAAAAGCTACAGCGTAGCAAAACGGAGGTTAACCCATTTGGCAGCAGGTTTTTTAGGATACGGACAAAAACAAACCCCGGTTATGAAGCGACAAAACCGCCCCCGTTCACATGAATAGTCTGGCCTGTGATATAAGAACCGTCGTTTGAAGCAAGCAACACATAGACAGGAGCCAGTTCATAAGGCTGGCCTGCACGTTTCATTGGTACGTTATTTCCAAACGTTTTTACCATATCTGGAGAAAAAGTCGCAGGAATAAGCGGTGTCCAGATTGGGCCCGGGGCTACAGCATTCACCCTGATCCCCTGGTCAACGATGTTATTGGCAAGCGCGCGCGTAAAGCTGACGATTGCCCCTTTCGTAGCTGTATAATCAATCAAATCTTTCCGGCCGATATAGGCGTTAATCGATGCAGTGTTGATAATGCTGCTTCCTTCAGCCATATAAGGAAGTGCGGCCTTTGTCATGTAAAAAAACGGATGCAAATTTGTATCAAACGTCGTATGCCACTGTTCGTCGCTAATATCCAAAAACCGGTTTTGAACAAATTGAACCGCTAAGTTATTGACAAGAACATCTATTTTTCCGAATGTTTCAAGGGTGCAGGCAATGACATACTGACAGTGATTTTTGTTGCGTAAATCTCCTGGAATCAAAAGGCAACGCTGTCCCAAATGCTCAATGGCCTGCTTCGTTTCCATGGCGTCTTCATGTTCATCAAAATAAGCAATGACGATATCTGCTCCTTCTTTTGCAAAAGCCACTGCTACAGCCCTGCCAATTCCGCTGTCACCCCCACTAATGATCGCAACCTTGTTGCTCAGTTTCCCGGTTCCAATATAATGGGGGTTGTCATAAACAGGCCGGGGAATCATCAAATATTCAAATCCCGGCTGCCTCGTCTGGTGCTGGGGCGGAAATGTGTTCGAGACTTCTTCACACTTGATTTCTGATCCATAATAAGAAGATTTTGAATCCATGATTACACCTCTTTATCCATTTTCCTTAATGTATTCAGGCGAAAAAATAACGTTAATGCTCTATGCTCGGAACGGCAGAATGGATGGCCCCGATCCGCCGGTATGCGGGAGCTGGGCAAACATGGCCGTGTGGGGGATATAGCACGGTTATATTTCTTAATGGGCAGCTAAAAAATTCTTTTAAAGGGTATAATCAATCATAATGGCACCTTATTGAAGGAGGAATATTATGGAAAATATGACCGTTTACGCCAAAAATGCAACCGATCCATCCCAAATTCAGTTGATCGAGCATGAATTGAAAAAGATGGACGGGATTGAGCGCGTATTGTCTGATACAAATGACAGAGAGATCAAAATTGAATTTAACCCCGGACAATTGACGCAAAGAGAAATCATCACAAAAATGCAGGAACTGAACGTTCATCTGATCCTGGAAGAATAGGGTAATGCCTGGCAGAGTGCAGTAAGGAAAAACCCAATTTGCCTGTATGGATTCAGGTAAATTGGGTTTCGTTTTGACGAACTAGAGATGTTTTTCATGCAGATAATGATTTACCAATTCTTCTATTAAATCATGCTGGGGATAGTCACCATTAAATTCGAATCGGATTTCTTCAATAAATTTTTCTCCATGATAAACATGAATGGCACCGGTTTGGCTGACCACACTGAACTCCGGTTCAAAGGTATACCCATTATGCTTGATTGCACCCATCCTGTATCGTTTCCTTTCCACCATCATTTTTGGTTTTAACTATAGGATGCTGGAAATTACAAAATGCATGCATCGTAATCATATGGGCTAATGTTCTTCCCTTGTTTCCCAACTTTGGGTTACGGAGAAAAACCTATTTAAATTGATCAGGGTACATTTCCTTTGCCAGTTGTTCTATTCCATCGAGTGTGTTGTAGCTGTAGCCGAAAAGCTCATTATAATCCATCGCGTAAACTTGCTTATTTTTGATTGCTTTCATACTCGATAATTTGGGATTTTCATAAAGAGCCTTTTTGACCTTATCGGCATTGTTTTCCCAATTCAGTACAATCAATACATCGGGATTGGCTTTTACTAATTGCTCTACACTAACAGTCCCCCGCACATTTTGAAATATGTTTTTGAGTTTTAACATACCAAAAGCATTATTGAAAAAAGTTTCATTATAAGCAGAGTAGATGTTGATTTCTTTCGGATCGGACATGTGTAAATAGGCGAATGTCTTCGTTTCTTGAATGCCTGACAGTTCCGATGTAATCTTCTTCTGGCGCGCCTTTAATTTGTTGGAAAATAGTTTTGCTTTTTCCTGGACATTAAAAATTTTTCCGAGATTGTCAATATCTTTATATATTGAGTCATAGGTCCCGCCCGGAATGGATGATTCAAGAATATAGGTATGAATCCCCATATCATTCAGAGAATCAACCGTTCCGACACCCCAGTCGGCATTATCGAATAAGCCGCCGCGACTGACAATTAAGTCCGGGTTTGTCCCAAGCGCCGCTTCTTTTCCGACATACGAATTACTGAGTATCTTTAATGAAGCATAGTCTTTTTCAACCGATTTGTCCGGGGCGCCAAAATTCCCGCCTACCCCGACAATCTTATCTTTCAGGCCAAGATGAAGGAGCAGTTCCGCCGCCGTTCTTGTCGTAACCATCACC
Source organism: Weizmannia sp. WK01 (assembly GCF_025905465.1). NCBI lineage: Bacteria > Bacillati > Bacillota > Bacilli > Caryophanales > Bacillaceae > Heyndrickxia > Weizmannia sp. WK01. The sequence continues at coordinate 3,396,914 of NZ_CP109616.1, forward strand.
CGTTTCGGGGCTTCCTTGAATACCTGATCCTTTTTCTTATATGTAGTGCCGCCCTCTGCTTTTGTATAATTATGAATCGTCAGCGGATAATTCGACTTGCTTTTCATATTTTTTTCCGACCCGGTCGTTTCCCTGTTCCCGCAACCCGCAAGGACAAGCAGTGCGATGAGGCAACCGGCAAAGATTCCTTTTTTCATGTCTGTCCATCCTCCTTAAAGTTCGTATGCAAATCCAAGCCGGTTGGTCACAGGATTCACATAAGTTTGACATTTGATTTCATACAATTCCTCAATTAATTCCGAGGTCAGCACTTCTTCCGGTTTTCCATGTGCATATACTTCTCCGCCTTTCACGGCATATAAATAATCGCAATAGGCGACAGCCAGATCCAAATCATGGAGAGCCGCCAGCACACTAATGCCAAACTGCTTGACACAGGAAAGAATTTCGATTTGATGGCGAATATCCAAATGGTTGGTCGGTTCATCGAGAATCATTAAGTCCGGCTGTTGGGCTATGGCACGGGCAAGAATCACCCGTTGCTTTTCCCCGCCTGATAATGACAAATAGCTGCGTGTTTTATATTCAAGCAATTGCGTTTTCCTTAATGCCTCTTCAACAATTTTGTAATCGTCCGGCTGGTCCGATTCCAGTAACTTCTTGTGCGGTGTCCGCCCCAACAGCACCATTTGCTCGACTGTTAAATCAAAATTCATTTCATTGAACTGCCCTACTACGCCTAAATGCCTTGAAACTTTTTTTGCCGAGCTTTTCAGTACATTAAGGTCATCTAAAAAAACGCTCCCATTTTGCGGCACAAGACTTTTATAGATACTTTTGAGCAAAGTTGACTTCCCGCATCCATTCGGGCCTACTAAACCGACAAACTGTTTATCTTTGACAAACACGGACATGTTTTTGATGATCTCTTTCCTGCCTCTTTTTACTTGCAGCTTTTCCGCCGTTAAATCCACTTCCCTCAACCTCCAAATTGATAGCCTTTTTTCACAATCATATAGATAAAGAGTGGGGAGCCGATCACTGATGTAATGATGCCGATGGGCAATTCTACATTTTGGATTAGAATTCGGGACAAAATGTCCGCCCATATTAAAAAGAGCCCCCCTGAAAGGATTGTTGCCGGAAGCAGCTGTTTGTGATCTGCGCCGAAAATACCCCGGCAAATATGCGGAATGATCAGACCAACAAATCCGATTGTGCCGGCATAAGCAACCATCGTACCCGTTATCAATGCTGTGACCACCATGTAGAGCTTGCGGAATAAACTTAAATGAATGCCCAATGTGACGGCAGACTCATCACCGAGTAGCATCGTATTTAACACACGGTGCTGAAAAAGAAAAATCAAAGAGCCGATCAGGACCACAACAGACAAAACCGGCACCTTTTCCCAGCTCGCCGATGCAAGGCTTCCCATTGTCCAGAACGTAACGTCTTTAATCCCTTCTGCATTGTTGGCAAAGTAAATCACAAGGCTGGAAAAAGAACTGCACAATGCTCCGACAACGACGCCTGACAATACCAGTTTTACAGATGTTGCTTTTCCGCCAACACTTGACAAAAGCAATACTGCTACGGATGTTGCCATCGCACCCATAAAAGCGCCAAATGCAATGCTAAATGTGCCAAACAAGGCATTGCTTCCAAACCCGATCAAAATGACAATGGTCGCACCAAGCGTTCCTCCTGAAGAAATCCCGATAATATATGGATCAGCGAGCGGGTTTTGCACAACTGCTTGCATCACAATCCCGCACAAAGAAAGGCCCATCCCAATCAATAAAGCAAAAATAACTCTGGGCATTCTGATTTGATAAATGATATTAAAATAGGAGGAGTTTTCCATCCCTTTAATGTGCCCCATTTTGCCATTTGTCAGGACGTGCAGCAAAACATTCATTGATTTTTCAATTGGTATGTGGACCGTTCCAATTGAAACCGAATAAATGGCGGAAAACGCAATCATACAGATAAGGAGAAAGATAACAGGATAATAAATTTTCCCGATTACACCGTTGCTCGTCCCTTTCAAAAAAACACCTCCTTTTTGCTTCTAATGATAATGAAAATCATTATCATTTATACATCCATTTATCATTATAAATGCTTCCTTGTAAACGTCAAGCAGATTTTTGTGTATTCATAAAACTTTTTAGGTGCCTAAATTGCAACATTAAATGCAATACTTAATGAAATACCCGTAAACCTGAGATATAATAAACTGTGTTATGAAGCAATAAAACTAAATAGGTAGGGGATATAATGAAAAAGCAAATTATTCATGTCACAGTTGCGAGTTCTATTTTGTTTAGTGTGTCTGTTCCTTTTACAACTCATATAAAAGCAGCAGAAGTATCTAATCAGCAAGAAAATGTTCATTTAACAAATACTGAAACTCAAAACTTATTAAAGTTACAAAATGAATTGCAAGCTCATGGAATTGCTGAGACAGACATTGTAAATGGGATTCAATCAAGTTTATCTGGAGAAGACACTGAAAACCATGTTGTTACAACATTTGGCGTGAAATCGAAAGCAGCTAAAGTAGCGGCAAAGTCCATGATAAAAAAACTCAAAAAAATTGGTAGAATCTCATGGGATAGAACTGTAAGGAATTATGTTAATAAACTGCCTATTTCAAAAGGCTCGAAAAGTACCCTGAAAAAATATTTAAGTTACGAATTTGTAATGAAGACCCTTAATATTGTGGTAGACTTTGAGGGCACAATAACGAATGCACTAACAACTCAATTAAAAAATATGGGTGTACCTAGTTGGTTAGCTGGAACAGCTGCAAGAGCATTGGTAACCTTATTACTTTGAGAGAATAAGGATATAGGAGTGGGTATTCTATGGAGTGGTTCTTAAAATCATTGATAATCATAACAGGAGTATATGTTATTGCCAATATCCTTTTTGATTTAAATTTCAATCCTGAAATACATATTGTAACAAAAATCATTCAAGCTTTGTTCTTTCTATTGTTATTAATCTATGTTGTTTTTTTTAAGACCGGATCAAAAAATAAATAATTGGAGCTTGCTGAACGAATCAGATACAAGCCCAGTTTTAAAATATAAAATAGTAAAGTGCAAATATTTCAAAAATAGCCCTGAGGTTTCCCTCCAGATTCATTTTGAGAAACTGAAGGGCTACTACTGTTTCACTGGTCTCCTGAAAGCATGTTCGAATAAGGCTTAACCCGCACCTGTGCTTACCTTCGCAAAAATCTTCCTTCAGCGGCGCTACGTTCAGAGGTATCCTGTCCTGCAACACGTTCTAAGGTTTTTCTTCCGTTTTGTATGGACGCCCCAACTTTGGCCCCCCAAAGAAACAAAAACAGGTGAACCGCACCCTCAGTGGGTTAAAATAGTTTTAGGATTAACATCTCACACTGGGAGGTTCACCTATACATAGCATAATTAAATATAAAGAAAATTTATTTTATTTCGTTGGTTGAAAGTCGCTTTGCATTCTTTCGTACAAAAGCGCATGCTATACAAGCCAAAGCAATAGCAGCCATCGGCAATAATAAACTTTCACGCAATGCTGTTAAATAACCACTTAAATGGCCGCCAAATTTTGTTGAAATATCAAAGACCGATTCAAATTCCGAACCATGATTCATGGCAGAAATTCTATTTTGTAATAAAGCCCCAACAGCCGCACTGCCTCCAACTGTTCCCAATTGGCGGACAGTATTCATCACCCCGGATGCTGCACCTGCAACTTCATCCTTCACTTCTTTCACGGCAACTGCTGCCGTCGGTGAAATTAATAACCCGTTTCCAAACCCAGTAATCACCATCGACAACATAAATTGCACCCAATAGTTATGGCCATTCATGATAAAAATAACCCATATCATCCCGATCAGGGTCAGCGCTAATCCTGCAAGCACAAGGTATTTCCCACCTATTTTATTTGAAAATTTTCCGGCAAATGGAGATACACACATGGAAATAAGTGATGCAGGAACTAACGTAAGTCCCGCCCTAAATGCATCATATCCCAAAATGGACTGAAAATATATCGAGAGAAGCAGCATTAACCCAAGGACGCCAATAGAAAAAAAGACTCCTACCACATTCATTAACGTGTAATTACGATCTTCAAACAAAGCAAATGGAATTAACGGATCCCGCTTATGACGCAATTTTTGTTGAACATAGAATATGATAAAGATAACTACGGAAATAATAAGAATGCCGACAATGTACATGGACCATTTAAAGTGTTGGCCTTCAATTAATCCATAGGTTAAAAATAAACACGATAAAGAAACCAAGAGAACCCCCATCAAGTCAAGCTGTTGTTTTGCTGAATTTCGGATTTCCGGGACAAATAGATAAGTGAATATAAAGATCAATACTCCGATTGGAACATTTATATAAAAAATCCAGCGCCAGCCTAACACACTGACTATGAATCCGCCTAAACTCGGACCTGCAACAGCAGCAACTCCACCTACCATTCCCCATATTCCAAGGGCCGTTCCACGACGCTCGGAAGGAAATAATCGTATAATAAATGTCATTGTCTGCGGTAAAAGCAGAGCTGCACCAAGTCCTTCTATAGCCCTAAATACAATGAGTTCCAAAGGGCTTGTGGAAAGTCCGCATAACAAACTAGAGATGGTAAAAAGGACAATTCCAATTGAAAACAATTGTCGTATACCAAATAGATCGCCAAAACGGCCGGCCGTAATTAAAAAAACGGCAAGCACCAATATGGTATATATTTAGAACCCATAGCGCCTCATTAATGGATGCATGTAATGTTTCCATTAAATTCGGAATCGCAATGTTAACAATTTGTAAATCCAATTGAGTCATAAAAAAACCAAACGAAAGAATCGTCAACACTAACCAGGGATTTCCCTTCCATTTTTGAATATCAAGCATTTTTTCACCTCAAATCTATTAATTGTTCAAGAACTGCAATGGGCAGACCATCCTCTCAGCAGAGTAACAATGGCTAATACAGAACCAGTAGCATTAATTACGTTTACAACCCATCTCGGTGCAATCATCTCTGCACGATGCAGAATTTCAATTACATCCATCTTTTAAAAATTAGAATGGCTAAAGTAACAGCTGTAGCGGCAACTAAAACCATAACTGCCTTTGAACTTTATGATTTAAGAAGTTGACCTTTCAACAATAATTGCATCTGTATCCCTCCCTTCATTTTTATTACTGTATGGCCACCAATCCCCCTAGCAATCTCTATATTATATTTTCATATCCGAAAAATAAATAATATTTAATAAAATGTAAATTAAGATGCTTTAGAAATTATTGTGTAAAAAATATTTGACATTTTGTTTGTAAGGGGATACAATAATGCCAGCACAGATGTAAAAAATTTTTTACACTAATTGGTGATTATATGCAAAATAACATTAAAAAATACAGGAAAAAGAAGCAGATGTCACAGGAAGAGTTGGCAAAAAAATGTAATGTCACACGACAAACCATAAATGCTATTGAGAATAGCAAATATGACCCTTCTCTTCGTTTAGCGGTACTCATCTCACAAATTTTAGAAGTAAGGATAGATGAATTGTTTATTTTTGATTGGATAAATAAAACTATTAAAAGGAAAGATGAAAATGAGAAAAATGGATGAAATGGAAAAGGATCATTCCGGAAAAGCAGCAAGACTAGCATTTAGCTACTATACTTTGGTTTTACTCATATGGTCCCTTGTGGATTGGTTTAAAACCAAAAGCACTGGAATAGAATTTCCAATTCTTATGATTGGTTGTGCCATTTATGCTGGAGTACAAGTATATTTGCTTCGAAAAACAAAATAAATCATTTATTACAAATTTCAGGAAGAATAATGTACCGTTATAAATTTGTTAAGATAAAAATCAATCGGTGGAAAGGACAACCGGAAGTCGACTACAGACAAATTATAAAGGAAAATGCATCGGAAGGTTGGGGGTTGGTTCAAATATTTGCCCCTCCTATTTCCGGGTTTGGGGCAGCAGACCATTTTGAATTAATTTTTGAGAAATATATTGAAAACCCCAACTGAAAAAGTATAGTGAAATAACTGGTGGTGAAATCAAGTTAAAAGAATGCTTTCGCTATTTAATTGAGCTGACATAGAAAAAAAACAGCGATCCCTTAATATTCCTAGGATCGCCGTTTTCCTGTTCCTACTCCCACTCAATCGTAGCGGGCGGTTTGCTTGTAATATCATACACGACGCGGTTGACGTGCGGGACTTCGTTGACGATGCGGGTGGAAATTTTTTCGAGCACTTCCCACGGAATGCGCGCCCAGTCAGAAGTCATGCCGTCGATGGATGTGACAGCACGGATGCCGATGGTGTAATCATACGTGCGCGCATCGCCCATGACACCAACGCTGCGGATGTTCGGCAATACCGTAAAATACTGCCAGATATCGCGGTCGAGGCCGGCTTTTTTGATTTCTTCGCGCAAAATAAAATCAGATTCGCGCACCATCTCGAGTTTTTCTTCCGTAATCTCGCCCAGCACGCGGATGCCGAGACCCGGGCCCGGGAACGGCTGGCGCCAGACAATTTCGTCCGGAATGCCGAGTTCAGTGCCGACTGCGCGCACTTCGTCTTTAAATAATGTATTCAGCGGTTCAATTAACGTAAACTGCATGTCTTCCGGCAGACCGCCGACATTGTGGTGCGACTTGATTGTCTGGGCAGTCGTTGTCCCGCTTTCGATGACATCGGTATACAACGTTCCCTGGGCAAGAAAATCAATCCCTTCGAGTTTTGCCGCTTCATCATCAAAGACATAAATAAATTCATTTCCGATGATTTTCCGCTTTTGTTCCGGGTCGGAAACACCTTTCAATTTTTTCAGGAACCGTTCTTTCGCGTCGACTTTAATGACGTTCATATTAAAGCCTTCTGAGAAAGTTTTCATCACACTCTCTGCTTCGCCTTTACGCAAAAGACCGTGGTCCACAAAAATACACGTGAGCTGGTCGCCGATCGCTTTATGGATCAATACCGCGACAACGGAAGAGTCAACCCCGCCGCTTAAGGCGCACAGCACTTTCTTGTTCCCTACCGTTTGCCGGATTTTTTCAATTTCCATCTCGATGTAGTTTTCCATTGACCAAGTTCCGCTGCATCCGCAAATTTTAAAAGCAAAATTGCGCAAAAGTTCATTGCCGTAAACAGAATGGCGTACTTCCGGATGGAACTGGACGGCATACAAATGTTTGTCCGTGTTGCTCATTGCAGAAATCGGGCAGTGGTCACTGCTTGCATCTACCGTAAATCCGGCCGGTACTTCCGTCACAAGATCCCCGTGGCTCATCCAAACCACCTGATCTTCCGGAAGCCCGTCAAATAACCGGCCCCCGTTTTCGACATGAATCGTTGCTTTTCCGTATTCACGCTGACTGGCGGGTTCAACTTTGCCGCCATATTTTTTTGCCATAAGCTGCATGCCGTAGCATATTCCCAGAATCGGCACGCCAAGATTAAAAATGTCTTCATCAACATGGAATGCGTTTTGGTCATAGACGCTGTTCGGGCCGCCCGAGAAAATAATGCCTTTCGGGTTCATGGCCTTGATCTCTGCCGCTGTCAAAGTGTGCGGATGGAGTTCGCTGAATACGCCAAATTCGCGGATCCGGCGTGTAATCAGCTGGTTATACTGGCTGCCAAAATCCAAAACCACAATTTTTTCTATATCTTTCACATCGAATGTTTTTACCATTGATTTTCCCCCATGTACTTTTATCTAGAAACGAAATCTGATCTTTAAAGCAGGATTCCGGCTCGGCTTTTTTAAAAATGTGAAACTGCCTGCGTCGGTTATCCTCAGTATACAGCATTTATATTTTGGCAGATTTCCGCCGGGTTTGTGCCTTAAAAGCCACACCATGTTCACTTTCCGGCTGATGTTTGCCGGGATTCTTTACTTACAGCTGTAGTACGTTCACTTTTCATCGGAATTTTGGTTCGTTCCTTAACGTAGAAGCGTTCTATGTGAACTTTGCATCGGAATTTTGCGCGCTTCCTTAACATAGAGGCGCTCTAGGTGAATTTATCACCGGATTTTTGCCTCGTTCCTTAACGTAGAAGCACTCTACGTGAACTTTGCATCGGCATTTTGCACGCTTCCTTAACATAGAGGCGCTCTAGGTGCACTTTTCATCGGAGTTTTGCGTGCTTCCTTAATGTAGAAACCTTCTACGCAAACCTAGGGCCTAATTTTAGCTCGTTCTACGCACATAGAGCCAACCGCCCTTGTGAACTTGCGGCCAAAATTTTGCCGGGTTCCTCCGCGCTGGGAGCCCGGCTTTATCATTATTTCCAAAAATCATCAAAAATCGTAATCGGCATATGGCGTTTGTGTTGTCCTTTTAAATACCAGGACTCGATGGTGGCTTTTGCTTTCGGGGAAATTTCTTTGCCTTCCAGGTAATCATCAATGTCATCATAGGTTACCCCTAATGCCACTTCATCGGCAAGCTGCGGACGATCGTCTTCAAGATCAGCTGTCGGCGTTTTTAAATAGAGCCGTTCCGGACAGCCGAGTTCTTTCAAAAGCATTTTGCCTTGACGCTTGTTTAACCTGAAAATCGGAACAAGGTCCGAGCCGCCGTCGCCATATTTTGTATAAAATCCGGTCACATTTTCAGCTGAATGGTCGGTACCGAGCACGACACAATTTTCCATCGCAGCAATGCTATACTGGACTTTCATTCTTTCACGCGCTTTTTCATTTCCTTTCGCATAGTCGGAAAGGACGATGCCCGCTTTTTCCAGGGACGCTTCGCTGGCATCAACGGCCGGCTTGATGTTCACGGTGATGTCCTTGTCCGGCTGGATAAACTGGGCGGCCAGTTCCACATCATCCGCATCTTTCTGTTCGCCGTAAGGAAGGCGTACTGCAATAAACTTGTATTCCTGGTTGCCGGTTTCTTCTTTCATTTCGTTGATGGCGATCTGCGCAAGCTTCCCTGTCAAAGTGGAATCCTGGCCGCCCGATAAACCAAGCACGAATCCTTTCAGGAACGGGTATTTTTTTAAATAACTTTTTAAAAAATCAACACTTTTACGGATTTCTTCTTTCGGGTCAATGACCGGTTTTACTTTCATTTCTTCCACGATTCTTTTTTGCATTGCGTCCATTTTTTTATCCTCCTTATCCGCATCTATATAAAATGAACGTAAGGATTTACATCAAGCCCGGTCGCCATTTGCATAATGGTTACTTTTTACAGCAGGCAACAGAGCCGCGATATTTTGTTCATTTTATATATTGTTCTTTTGACACAAAACAGATGGAAAAAACCACCATCATCATTTAATCTTCTTCAAGCCGAATCACTTTTTGCCGCACTTCTTCTATATTGCGCATTTTGTTGTCCCAGCATTTTTGGCTCAAATCGACCGGGTATTCTTCAGGATTGAGAATGCGTTTATATTCGTCCCACAACAGGTCCAAATTATCTCTCGCATATTGTTTGATCGCATCCAGCGGCGGAAGTTCGTATACGAGCCGCCCCTTTTCATAGATGGTTTCATGGATATTGATGGCTTCAAAGTTTGTGACATATTTGCTGATAAAGGTATGGACAGGATGAAACATCTTCAGCCGCTTTTCCGCTGCCGGATTTTCGTCCTGCATGGAAATATAGTCGCCCTCCAGCTTGTTTGTCCGTTTGTTTAAAATACGGAATACTTTTTTCAGCCCCGGTGTTGTCACTTTTTCGGCATTGCTTGAAATTTTAATCGTATCCTGCATTTCCCCGTTCCCGTCTTCGATGGATACCATTTTATATACCGCACCGAGCGCCGGCTGGTCAAATGCCGTAATCAGTTTCGTCCCAACGCCCCATGCATCAATTTTCGCACCCTGGGCTTTTAAATGGAAAATCGTATATTCATCCAAATCACTGGATGCAAAAATTTTCGCATCCGTAAATCCGGCTTCGTCGAGCATTTCCCGTGCCTTTTTCGATAAAAAAGCCATGTCGCCGCTGTCCAGGCGGATACCAAGAAAATTGATTTTATCGCCAAATTCTTTTGCCACTTTGATGGCGTTCGGCACGCCCGAACCCAGTGTATCATATGTATCGACAAGAAAAATGCAGTTCTTATACGTTTCCGCGTATTTTTTAAAAGCGGTGTAATCATCCCGGTATGCCTGCACCATCGCATGGGCGTGCGTGCCACTCGTCGGCATGCCGAACACTTTCCCGGCCCGGACATTACTTGTTCCGTCAAATCCGCCGATGTAAGCCGCTCGCGTTCCCCACACGGAAGCATCCAGTTCATGGGCGCGCCTTGAACCAAATTCGAACAAGGCAGCATCATCACCGGCGACTGACCGGATTCTCGCAGCCTTTGTCGCAATCAGCGTCTGGTAATTGATGATATTTAAAATGGCGGTTTCGATGATTTGTGCTTCAGCCAAAGACGTTTCCACCTGGATCAGCGGTTCGTTGCCAAAAACGAGTTCCCCTTCGCGGACGGAGCGCAACGTTCCGGTGAAGCGCATTTCTGACAAGTACTGCAAAAAATCCTCGCTGTAATGGCCGGTGCTGCGCAAATAGGCAATATCTTCTTCAGTGAAGTGAAAGTGGTTCAAATAATCCACAATTCGCTCAAGCCCCGCAAAGATGGCGTAGCCATTTCCGAACGGTATTTTTCTGAAAAATGCTTCGAACACCGCTTTCCGGTTGTGGATACCGTCTTTCCAATAGGCCTGCGCCATGTTGATTTGGTATAAGTCTGTGTGAAGCGCTAAACTGTCATCTTTAAAACGCATGCTCTCGAATCACTCCTACCTAATGGGTTTACCGCACTTCCGCTCCGAGCGAACCTTTAAAATGGCTTAATGCCCATTTGTGCCCGTCCGGATTAAAACTTGCCACCGCGTTTTCGTGGACCACCAGCTTGAATCCTTTATTGTAAGCATCCACTGCCGTATGCAGCACGCAAATGTCTGTGCATACCCCGCATAAATGGATTTCTTCTATGCCCCGTTCCCGCAGCCGCAGCTCCAGATCCGTCCCGCAAAAAGCGCTGTAGCGGGTTTTATCGATCACATGAACGTTTTTCTTCCCTTTCCACGCTGTAAAAAGCGGCTGCAGTTTCCCGTACAGGTCGCGCCCGGGTGTGCCTTTGAGATTATGGGGAGGGAACAATTTCGTTTCCGGATGATAAGGATCATCTTGTTCATGGCAGTCGATCGCGAAGACCACGTAATCGCCGTTTTCAAGGAATGACTTCGTAAGCGCCACGATGTTTTCTTCAATCTGCTGCCCCGGTTTGCCGCATGTCAACCGGCCGTCGTCAGCTACGAAGTCATTGGTATAATCAATATTGATTAACGCTTTTCGGGCACCCATATGGATCCTCCGTTCATTTTAAATTATCCTTATTGTACACGAAAGTTGGCTTCCGGCAAAATGTTTCATGCAGGAAGTTTATGGATAACCTACACAGGCTGGACGATGCCGATACCAGGCTGATCAGAGAGCAGGACGTCCTCGCCGTCATAGGTTAAATGATCCGGTTCTTCAGACAACCAGAGTGGCGCGTCCAGATCCATATAGACAACATTCGGATGGGCGGCCGCAAAGTGGGCAGCTGCCGCCACGGAAAGTGATGGCTCCATCATGCTGCCAACCATGCATTTCACACCGTTTGCTTCTGCAATGTCGGCAATTTTCCACGCTTCAGAAATTCCGCCGCATTTCATCAGCTTAATATTGATAAGGTCGGCAAATCGGCCCGCGATCAATTTCAGCGCGTCTTTTGCCGAAAACAGGCTTTCATCTGCCATGACCGGCAGCTTTGTTCTTTCCGTTACAAACTTTAACCCTTCCCAATCATCGGCACGTACCGGCTGTTCGACAAACTCAATCCCGAAATCCTTTTTTTCCAGCTCTTGTAAAATTTGCACCGCTTGCTTCGGTTCCCACGCCTGATTGGCATCAAGGCGCAGTTTGACATCAGGCGAAACAGCGCGCCGGACCGCTTCAATCCGTTCGAGATCGATTTCCGGATATGTGCCGACCTTGATTTTCAACAGATGAAACCCGGCCTCCACGCTTTTTTCCGCATCCCATGCCATTTTTTCGGGCGTATCCACTCCGATTGTCATGGAAGTCCGGAGATTTTTCTGCCCGCCAAGATAGGCATACAGTGGAATGTTTAACCATTTGCTGTATGCATCGTAAAGGGCAATGTCGGCAGCAGCTTTTGCACTTGTGTTGCCCGTACAGCACCGCTGCACTTTTTTCAGGGCTTCCTGGAAATCACGCAAATCATGCCCGGAGAGCGCCTCCTTGATAGGCCCTGCCGCAACAGACATGATGCTTTCGGTTGAATCGCCTGTAATGACAACAGTTGGCGCAGCTGCCCCTGTACCTTTTATGCCATTGTCCAGTGTGATTTCCACTTCAATGCTGTCAATTTCATTGGCTTGCCGCAATGCTGTTTTAAACGGAACGAGCAGCGGAATGTTCCGGTAATGCACTTGCACATCTTTTATGATCATGGCAGCTTCTTCCCTTCATCCTGGCATTTTAAAGCCAATTTATGCTGGTTTTATTATATCATTAATAACGGGCCGGTGATTTAAACCCCGCATCATTTTTGCCTGTATTTTTTTGTGTGAACTTTTCCCTGGTTGCCCGCGTCTATTCAAACGTGCTTATGGAGAGAAGGGACCATACATCCAAAAATAGAAACGGGATGGTGTCAGACCGGAATGAAAATCAGTAATCATGAAAAAAATGCTTTATGGCTGGCCGTATGGATGCTGGCCGTCTACCTTTCGCCAATGTTTATTCTTGGCGGCAATATGCATATCCGGGTCCACGACAACCTGGATTCGAATATCGCCTGGTACCGGGTGCTCGACCGCAGCGGAGAACTGTTTGGCCCTCTGAATGCAACGATTCCGCAAATCATGAACGGGTTGCCGCGAAATGCGTTCGGGACGGAATTCAGCGGAATCCAGTGGCTTTACGCCCTGTTCCCTCCGGTCATCGCTTATACATTTAGCCAGACGATTACAAGAGTCTTTGCTTTTTTAGGAATGTACCTGTTGCTAAAACGGCATTTCGTGCAAGGGCAGGACGGTTACTTTATCAGGGTATGGGTATCTCTTGCTTTTGCGATGACCCCGTTTTGGCCGTCCGGCATGTTAAGCACATTGGGGATGCCGCTTGCGCTTTGGGCTTTTTTAAACATCAGGAACCGGCAGGCCACATGGAAAGAGTGGCTGGCGCTGACCCTTTTGCCTTTTTACTCCAGCTTTGTGCTCGGGTTCTTCTTTTTTCTGGCGGCGATGGGACTTTTGTGGATACGGGATGTGCTTGTGAAACGGGAGCGCAACTGGCCGTTCTTTTTTGCAATCGGCTGGATGCTGGTGCTGTATTTAGGGATTGAATACCGGCTTGTGTATTCCCTTGTCTTTTCCCATGAGCCGACAAGCCGGAATGATTTTGTTAGCTCGAAACTCGGCTTTTGGCACACGCTCCGGCTTGCGCTAAAAAATTATGTGTTCGGGCATACACATGATATGACCGTGCACACGTTTGTCATTCTGCCGTTCTCTTTTATCGCCATGTGGCTGATTTATAAAACAAAAGCATGGAAAAAGGAAAAACGGTATGTGCAGCTTTTTATGCTGAATGCCGTTTTATCGCTCTGGTATGCTTTCTGGTTCAACAAGGCATGGGAACCGTTAAAAGAAAAGATCAGCCTGCTGAATACGTTTAACTTTGCACGGTTTCATTTTTTGCGGCCGCTTATCATTTATACGATGTTTGCAGTGGGGGCATGGTTTCTTTGGAAACGCGGCAGAAAGTGGAAGGCATTCGTAAAATTTTGCCTCATCGCCCAGGTGGTTGTCCTGTTTGCGTTTAATCCTGAAATTTATTATCGTGTTGCCGGGAAACCTTCGTTCAACCAGTTTTACGCGACGGGCCAGTTTCACGAAATCGGCCGCTATATCGGCAAACCGAAAAGCGCTTACCGCGTCGCCAGCATCGGGATCCATCCGGCCATTGCCCAGTACAACGGTTTCTACACCTTAGATTCTTACAATAATTATTATCCGTTGTCTTATAAAAGGAAATTCCGAAAAATCATTGCCGGGGAACTGGAGAAAAGCCCGCAATTAAAAACGTATTTTGACCAGTGGGGGAACCGCTGTTATATTTTTGTCAGCGAACTGGGCAAGCATTATGAATTCCGGAAAAACAGCGGCGTCAAAATCCATCATCTTGCCATCGATACAAAAGCGTTTGAAAAGCTTGGCGGGCGGTATATTTTCTCGGCTGTCCCGATCCAAAACGCAGAAGAAGAGCATTTGCGGTTTTTAAAAACTTTCCGCAATGCCGACTCGGCGTGGACCATTTATTTATACGAAGTAAAGTAAGCATCATGCTGGTAAAGGAGATGCTGTAGAATGAGTCAATATCCGAAATTAACGATTGTTGTTCCTTGTTATAATGAAGAAGCCGTATTGCATGAAACGATGAAGCAGCTGTCAGAGGTGCTCGAATCTCTGATCCAGTCCAAACTGATTGCAAAAGACAGCACGCTCTTGTTTGTCGATGACGGGAGCCGCGACAAAACCTGGCAGATCATTGAATCCGCTTCGGCCCGCCATCCGTTTGTAAAAGGCATTAAACTGTCGCGCAATGCCGGGCACCAGAATGCGCTGCTTGCAGGGCTTACGGTCGCCAGTGAGCATTCCGACTGCGTCATCTCCATTGATGCCGATTTGCAGGACGATATCCGGGCGATTCGGGATTTTATGGAAAAATATTGGCAAGGCTACGATATTGTATACGGCGTCCGCGACAGCCGGGAAACGGACACTTGGTTTAAACGGACAAGTGCGCAAGGGTTCTACTGGCTGATGGGAAAAATGGGGATTCAGCTCGTGCCGAACCATGCTGATTTCCGGCTGATGAGCAAGAGAACATTGGAGGAACTTTTAAAATATAAAGAAGCAAATCTGTTTTTGCGCGGGATTATCCCTTTGCTCGGGTTTCCTTCTACGAAAGTGTATTACGACCGAAAAGAGCGGATGGCCGGGGAATCAAAATATCCGTTAAAGAAAATGCTCGCTTTTGCCCTGGATGGCATTACGTCTTTCAGCATAACCCCGGTCCGCTTTGTGACGGCCCTCGGGTTTGTCACGTTTATTTTAAGTGCGTTTGTCGGCCTTTATGCCCTTATAGAGGAGCTTGCCGGCCATACCGTCTCCGGTTGGGCTTCCCTGATCATCTCTATTTGGCTCCTTGGCGGCCTAGAGTTGATGGCGGTGGGGCTGATCGGGGAATACATCGGCAAAATTTTTAAAGAAGTCAAAAGGCGCCCGCGCTATACCATTGAAACGAATTTATATAAAAACGAGAAATCTTCTTTCGTCTTAAGCCAAAACAGTGATACAATGAAAACTTGAAAACACAACTTACGAAAGGTTTGCTGGACCCATGCTCAAACAATATGCCGCTTTTCTTAAGTTTTGCATTGTCGGCGCCGGAAATACGCTTGTTGATTTTCTCGTATTTTTTCTGCTCACCTCCGTCCATGTGCCTTATCTGGTTGCACAGGCATGTTCTTATACGGCCGGCATGGCAAACAGCTATTTGCTGAACCGGTTTTGGACGTTTCAAGTAAGAAAAAAAGCAACATGGGCTGAAGCTTCACGGTTTATCGCCGTCAATTTAATTGTCTATGCGCTGACTTCCCTTCTGCTTTTCCTCTTTCACGAGCAGTGGGGCTGGCCGCTTTTATACGCGAAGATCATTGCCACACTGGCAGGGATGGCTGTCAATTTTCTTGGCACAAGGCTCTGGGTATTCCGTGAACACGCGGAATAACCGGGCCGGCATCCCTAAAAAAACCGGCTTGCCTTCTTTCTGTCACCTGTTCAGGCCCTTCATTTCGCGCCCACCACGCTTACGTTTGCCGCTTGCCTCACCCGCCATCATTAGCGGCTTATGGGCATAGCCTTCATTCCGCAATCACTTTTCTCAAACACTTCCCTCTATTTTGCAACCATCTTACTTACGGTTTATACGCTTCCCTTCATTTCGCAATCACCCCGTACAGGACTCATGCCGCTTCCCTTCTTTTCGGCTTTTGCCATTTCAACACCCCTGTTCATTTGTAAGCATACACAAAGCGTGTATGAGAAACAGAAAAAAGAGGCTCCCGGTCACTTCCCGGGAGCCTCATTAAAAATGTAACGATCTAAAACATGAACCGAAACATGGAATGGTACAGTTTTGAACGTCTGTAAAAGCCGTTATCCCAGCATTTTCAGGCGCTTATTACATCATGCCGCCCATGCCCATGTCAGGGGCGCCGCCGCCTGCAGGTGCCGGCGGTTCAGGTTTGTCGGCAACAACTGCTTCTGTTGTAAGCAGCATTGCAGCAACAGATGCAGCATTTTGAAGTGCGGAACGGGTTACTTTCGTCGGGTCCACGATACCCGCTTCAATCATGTTGACCCATTCTCCATTGGCGGCATTGTAACCAATGCCGACATCTTCTTTTTTCAGGCGTTCGACAATGACTGAACCTTCAAGGCCGGCATTTTCCGCGATTTGGCGTACAGGTTCTTCTAAAGCGCGTGCAACGATATTGATGCCTGTTTGAACATCGCCTTCTGCTTGAATGGAAGCAACTTTCTTGATGACATTGATCAGCGCCGTGCCACCACCAGCTACAATGCCTTCTTCAACAGCAGCGCGCGTAGAGTTCAAAGCATCTTCAATGCGCAGTTTGCGTTCTTTTAATTCGGTTTCTGTCGCAGCACCGACTTTGATGACCGCTACGCCGCCGGCCAGTTTTGCAAGGCGTTCTTGTAATTTTTCACGGTCAAATTCGGAAGTCGTTTCTTCCAATTGCATGCGGATTTGGTTTACACGTGCGGAAATTGCAGCAGAGTCGCCTGCCCCTTCAACGATTGTCGTTGTTTCTTTTGTAACAACCACTTTTCCGGCACGGCCGAGTTGGTCAATGGTTGCAGATTTCAAATCAAGGCCGAGTTCTTCTGTGATCACTTCGCCGCCTGTCAGGGTTGCAATATCTTCGAGCATCGCTTTGCGGCGGTCACCGAAGCCAGGCGCTTTTACCGCAACGGCATTGAATGTGCCGCGCAGTTTGTTGACAACGAGTGTTGCAAGAGCTTCCCCTTCAACATCTTCCGCAATCAGCAACAACGGTTTGCCTTGTTGGACAACTTGTTCCAGAACAGGCAGGATTTCCTGGATATTGGAAATCTTCTTGTCTGTAATTAAGATGTAAGGGTTATCCAGAACAGCTTCCATTTTGTCGGAATCCGTTACCATGTAAGGCGATGCATAGCCACGGTCGAACTGCATTCCTTCCACAACGTCCAATTCCGTTGAGAAGCCTTTTGATTCTTCAATGGTAATAACGCCATCGTTGCCCACGCGTTCCATTGCTTCAGCGATCAATTCGCCGACTTCTTCGTCAGCAGAGGAAATTGCAGCAACTTGGGCGATGGAAGCTTTGCCTTCGATTGGTTTCGAAATGGCTTTTAATTCTTCGACAGCAGCCGCAACTGCTTTTTCAATCCCTTTGCGGATGCCAACCGGGTTTGCACCTGCTGTTACGTTTTTCAGGCCTTCACGGATCATTGCCTGTGCCAGAACAGTTGCAGTGGTTGTACCGTCACCAGCTACATCGTTCGTTTTGCTGGCCACTTCGGAGACAAGTTTGGCACCCATGTTTTCAAACGCGTCTTCGAGTTCAATTTCTTTTGCGATCGTGACACCGTCATTTGTGATCAGCGGAGAACCGAATTTCTTTTCCAGAACGACGTTACGTCCTTTCGGGCCCAATGTCACTTTTACAGCATCTGCCAGTTTATCCACACCACGAAGCATACCGCGGCGGGCTTCTTCGCCGAATTTAATTTCTTTTGCCATTTATAAAACCTCCTCATGTCATATCGTTATTTCTATGTTTCAACAAGCCAGGCTTATTCCACAACCGCCAGAATATCGCTTTCACGAAGGATTAAGTATTCTTTTCCGTCATATTTCACTTCAGTGCCGGCATATTTCGAGAAGATGATGCGGTCGCCTACTGCTACATCGATGGCAACACGTTCACCGTTATCAAGGGTACGCCCGGAACCGACAGCCACAACTTTGCCTTCCTGTGGCTTTTCTTTTGCCGTGTCAGGCAGGACAATACCGCTTGCTGTTTTTTCTTCCGATTCAACTAATTCAATGACAACGCGATCACCCAGTGGTTTTAACACGTGAAACAACCTCCTTAATTCGTATTATGTAAAATTTTGTCCATTATTAGCACTCGCATAAGTTGAGTGCTAACACATTTATTATAATAAATAATTCCTTGCTTTTTTGCAAGTCTCTCATCCAACTTTTTTTATTTTTTTCGGGCCCTGCATCCTTTAAAGAGCCCCGTCAAAGGATGCCGGTTGCGCGCCTCCATTTCAGCCGCTTGCCCTTTTATAAGTATGCTTGATCACCATCCGGATATGCAACTGAAAAGGCTGGCTCTGCGCACGGCATTTGAACCCCGCCCGGTTCAATAGTACAATGAACATATTGGACGAATTTGCGATCCTTTAAACTTTGAACTGGCAAGAAAGGAAAAGAACGCGTGAAAAAAGAGTATGTGTATATTCTCGTGACGTACATCCTTATGCTGCTGTCCGGCGCCGTCGGGTATCCGTTGCTCTACTATGCCGGGGTGAACGTTTTCCACGAACCGGCAGACAGCATGCGGACATTGACGCCCCCGCTTTGGACCGTCATCAGCTTTATCATCGGGCTGATCATCGTCCTGTACTTTTTAAGAAAAGCCGCAAAGAAAGAAACAGACCGGACTGAACCGCTTCCGGCCGCGCCATCCGCCATATGGGCAATAGGCGGCGTCTTTCTTTGTTTCTTTGCCCAGACTGCAGCCGCGATCATTGAATCATTATTCGGTGCCCCGGCTGCCTCCAACAATACGCAGCAAATCATGGCGCTGATTGAAAGATTTCCGCTCGTCATCCTCATCAGCTCGATCGCAGGGCCGATTCTCGAGGAAATCGTTTTTCGGAAAATCATTTTCGGCACGCTGCGCAGGCGCTTTTCATTCCTTTTATCCGGTATTGTCAGCTCGGTTATTTTCGGACTCGCGCATACCGAACCGAGCCACTTGTTTTTATATTCCCTTTTAGGGCTGACGCTCGCTTATTTATACGAGAAAACAAACCGGATCACCGTTTCCATGTTTGCGCATGTTTCCATGAACACGATTGTGGTCGTGAGGCTGCTTTTGCACCCGTCCGTTCTGCAGACATCCGTACATGAAATTTACAGCTCAATTGGAGGACTTCTATAATGAGACCACTTTTTTCAGGGATTGTAAACTGCCTGCTCGGGGCTTTGTTCACTTATTTTGCCATTCAGCAGGTACAAGTGGGCGGCTGGGGCTTTTTTTCTTATTTACTGCTGTTGATTGCAACATTGGATCTGGGTTCCGGCATCAGGCTGATCTTTCTCCATTTCAAGCTGAAAAACTCAGTGAAAAAATAAAAGCCGTTTTCCGGCTCCGTCCGGAAAACGGCTTTCTTATTCAGAAGCAATCGTCTGTTCATCCATTGGCATTTCTTTTGCCGCTTTTTTGGCATTGCGGTACGCCATTTTCGAAATCAGTGTGCTTGCTTCATACAGCAAAACGAGTGGAACAAAGGTAATCAGCTGCGAAAACACGTCCGGCGGGGTGATGATGCCGGCAGCTGCAATCAAAGCAAGATACGCATATTTTCTTACCTTTTTCAACAGTCTCGGCGTAATGATGCCAAGCCGGGTCAGAAACAGGACCACGACCGGCATTTGGAACACAAAGCCAAACGGAAGCGTGATCTCTAGCAGAAACTGAATATACTCCCGGATCCCGATCACCGCACGAATGCCCATTTCATTTGACAAGCCCATCATAAACTTCACCATCAGCGGACAAAGCACGAAATAGGAAAAAGAAACGCCGGCTATAAAAAGCAAGATGGAAACAGGAATGTAACTTAATGTCAGTTTCTTTTCTTTCTCATACAGCCCCGGGCTTATAAACGCCCAAAGCTGGTACAAAATCACCGGCAGGGTCAATAGGCATGCGATCACAACCGAAACTTCCATAAAAACCTTAATAGGATCGGTTACCCTGAAGGCATTCATCGTGAACATGCCGGCATTTTTGGCATGCTGCAAATAACGTATAACAGGTTTTGCGGTAAAAAAGCCAACAACCAGGGCAAACAGAAAGAAAATGAGAACGGTAATTAACCGCTTTCTCAATTCCTGGATGTGTCCGGTAACCGGCATTTTTTTCGTATTCATCGCCGTTCCCCTTTAAGTGCCGGCGTTGAATCCGCCCTTTTCCCTTTGCACGCCACAGCCAAATCCGGCCATTGCCATTTGCGCCTGCATTCCGTTTTCAATCGGGCCACCCCCTGTACCCACTATGATAACGGAAAAAAAGCTTTTTGGCTATGGCTTCGCAACCGGCTCTTTTGTTTCTTTCAAATTTTCTTCATCATTTGAATAATGTTTTAAAAAGTAGATCAGTGCCTGCAGTTCCACGGCCAGGTCAATATGATGGACGCGGATATCCGGCGGCACGTTCAGCCGGGCAGGTGTAAAGTTTAAAACGCCTTTTACATTTGTACTGGCAAGCTCGTCTGTCACTGCCTGGGCACTGGAAGCGGGGACCGTCAAAATCACAACCGTCACATCTTCCGCGCAAAGCCGTTCTCTTAATTCGTCCATGCTGTAAACAGGCACATTGCCAACATGGCTCCCCACCTTCCCGGGGTCATTGTCAAATGCCATCACAATCCGTGCGCTGTTATTCTTCGAAAAATTGTAATTCAAAAGGGCTGTACCGAGGTTCCCAACGCCAACCAGCGCTACATCTGTGATCTCATCCTGGTTCAGCGTCTTGCCGAAAAAAGACAATAAATATTTTACATTATAACCATAACCTTTTTTTCCAAGTGCCCCGAAGTAGGAAAAATCCCTGCGTATCGTAGCGGAGTCGACTTTCACCGCTTCACTCAGTTCCGCCGAGGATACCCTTTGCTTGCCAAGTGTATATAAATTTCTCAGGTACCGGTAATATAATGGAAGCCGTTTTGCAGTGGCTTGCGGTATTTTTACTGATTCATCCTTCATGTGAAATCCCCCAAGTTGAAAGCTTAAGTTTTTTGTGCTGTTGGTTCCAATCGTGCGTCCATTCCAGAATGGCAGCGCTGCCATTCTTCATTATAATATTACTCCTATCTGAGCAAAGAAAAAATATGTTTTAAAAAAATGCCTGCATGCGTCTTTTTCTCTCTCCAACTATGTTAAATATATCACAAGTAAGCATTTTTTTCATGGGTTTTTACGAATTTATGTGAAAAGTTTTTTGACAAATTCCGATCACGCCGGTTGAGTTGCAGTTCGCCTTCCTGTACACTTACAATGGTATAGAGGTGAACATAAAGATGATGTTGCTGCAAGTTCAACAAGTCACAAAATATTATGGCGCTGAACTTATTTTATCGGATATAAAATTAGAAATTCAAACAAAAGACCGGATTGCCTTGGTCGGGAGAAACGGGGCCGGCAAATCGACCCTCCTGAAAATCATCGCCGGCCAGCTTTCTTATGATGAAGGTTCCATCATTATGCCGAATGGTGTCGAAATCGGTTATCTCGCCCAAAATACCGGACTCGAATCGGATCTGTCCATTTGGGACGAAATGATGTCGGTTTTTAAAAATTTGCTGGATATGGAAAAACAGCTTCGCGAATACGAACAAAAAATGGCCGACCCTAAGATTTATAACCGCCCGGCGGAGTATGAAAAAGTGCTGCATGCTTATGATACTTTGCAGACACGTTTTAAAGATGAAGGCGGATATCAGATCGAAGCGGATATCCGGTCCGTTCTGCATGGCTTCCGTTTTGACCAGTACGACTACAACACCCCGATCCGGACATTAAGCGGCGGGCAAAAAACACGCCTTGCATTGGCGAAATTGCTGCTCACAAAGCCGGACATCCTCATTTTGGATGAGCCGACAAACCATCTCGATATCGAAACGCTCACCTGGCTGGAGCAATATTTACAAGGCTATGAAGGCGCCATTCTGATCGTGTCCCATGACCGTTATTTTCTGGATAAAGTCGTCAACCAGGTCTATGAAATTTCAAGGCATTCCATTAAAAAATACCACGGCAACTACAGCCGGTATCTGGAACAAAAGGCCGCCCAGTACGAGCGAGAGGTCAAACAATATGAAAAGCAGCAGGAAGAAGTTGCGAAATTGCAGGCATTCATCCAAAAAAACATTGCCCGTGCCACCACGACAAAGCGGGCGCAAAGTAGGAGGAAACAACTGGAAAAAATGGAATTGATGGACAAGCCGCTTGGCGATGAAAAATCTGCCCGGTTTTCGTTTGAAATTGCCAAACAAAGCGGGAACGAAGTCCTTCATGTCCGGGATGCTGCCATCGGCTACGACGGGGAGCCGGTTGCCAAAAACATCCATCTTTCAGTCAAAAAACAAGACAGTGTTGCCCTTGTCGGCCCGAACGGCATCGGCAAGTCAACGCTTTTGAAATCGATTATCCGGAGAATCCCGCTGATATCCGGCACGATCGAATATGGCTCCAACGTTATGACCGGCTATTACGATCAAGAACTGGCCGACTTATCTTCCAATAAAACGGTCCTCCGGGAATTATGGGATGCATACCCGCTGAAAACAGAAAAAGAAATCCGCACGGCACTCGGGAATTTTCTTTTTTCCGGCGATGACGTTTTAAAAACCGTCTCATCCTTAAGCGGCGGCGAAAAAGCCCGGCTTGCCCTCGCCAAATTGATGCTGGAAAAGGCGAACTTTCTAATTTTAGATGAACCGACAAACCACCTTGATTTGGACAGTAAAGAAGTACTGGAAAATGCGCTCATCGATTACCCGGGAACGATTTTGTTCATTTCCCACGACCGCTATTTCATTAACCGGATTGCCACAAAAGTGGTGGAGCTCTCGCCGGAGGGAACCCGTGAATTTCTCGGCGACTATGATTATTATGTGCAAAAAAAAGAAGAAATGCTGGAAATTGCACGCCTGGAAAACACGAAACAAGAAAAGGTTAAAGCGGAACAGCCGGCGAAAAACAACTACCGGCAGGATAAAGAAGCAAAAAAACGCGAGCGGCAAAAAAAGCGGAGGATTGAAGAAATTGAAACAAGAATTGAAACGTTGGAAACAGAAATTCATGACCGGGAAGAAAAAATGGCCGACCCGGAAATCTTTCAGGACCATATTAAAATCCGCGAGCTGACAGAAGAACTGGAGCAACGGAAATTGGAGCTGGACGCGCTGATGGAAGAATGGGCAGAACTGGCGGAGTAATGTTTGGACCTGTGTGGAAATTTTCTGCACAGGTTTTTATTTTGGCATCTCGCGCCATGCACAGATTTATGCACAGGCGGTATATTGATTTCTTGCTTTCCAAAACGTTTTTCCACAAAATCCACAATTATCAACAGATTTATCCACAATACCCACAGCCTGTCCGGAAAAAATTTTAAAAGTTTTACACAAGTCCAATCATTTATCAACAACTTTTCCACAGATTGCGCACAATTCCCCTGCATATCTCCAAAAAAAACCGGTGTATGGACGATTCCCATACACCGGTTTTTCACAACCCTGTTTAAAAGTTTTCAATGTCCAGCCCGGGATAAGCATTTAAGTCAAGGGAGCTTCTTTTTCCCTTTTCAAAAAGCACCGTCCCGCATGCGGCAATCATCGCCGCATTGTCTGTGCATAACTGGATCGGCGGGATGCGCAACGCCACTTCAGGGAGATCCCGGAATGCTTCTGAAAGGGCAGCGCGCAATCCTTTGTTCGCGGCAACACCGCCGGCGACCAGCACTTCTTTGACGCCAAACGCTTTTACCGCCTCCACGGTTTTACCGACCAATACATCAATCACACTTTGCTGGAAGCTTGCGGCCATATCTTCAGGCCGGATGCTTTCCCCGCGCTGCGCGGCATTATGGAGGGTGTTAATGACGGCTGATTTGAGCCCGCTGAAACTGAAATCATAAGTCCCTTCCAGCCAGGATCGCGGCAAATCAACATTTGGCTTTCCTTCATGGGCAAGCCGGTCAATCTGCGGACCGCCCGGATAAGGAAGGTTCAACGTTCGTGCTACTTTGTCATAAGCTTCCCCTGCCGCATCATCTCTCGTTTCGCCGATTACTTCAAACTCGGCATGGCCCTTCATCAGCACAAGCTCCGTATGACCTCCTGAAACGACAAGCGCAAGCAGCGGAAACTTCATTTCATGCCCGATCCGGTTCGCATAAATATGGCCGGCAATATGATGGACACCGACAAGTGGAATCTGATGCGCGAAACTGAGCGCCTTTGCGGCATTGACGCCAACAAGCAACGCGCCCACAAGCCCGGGCCCTTCTGTCACGGCGATCGCATCCAGGTCTTTAAAAGCCGCGTCTGCCTGCTGCATCGCTTCCTCAATGACAATGGTAATTTGCTCGACATGGTGGCGGGATGCAAGCTCTGGCACCACCCCGCCGAACCGTTTGTGGCTTTCAATCTGAGAAGCGACCACATTGGAAACAATTTCCGTCCCGTTTTTAATGACAGCTGCAGCCGTTTCATCGCAGCTCGTTTCTATGCCTAATACCAACAAATCTTTTTCCATTTATAAATTCACCCACATCACAATTGCGTCTTCATAATTATCCGTGTAATAGCCTTTCCGGATGCCGCCTTCCCGAAATCCGAGCTTCCTGTATAAGGAGCGCGCAATCATATTGCTGACGCGTACCTCCAGGCTGAGCGTTTTGGCATGGTTCAATGCGGCGTAAGCCATCACATTTTTTAACAGCGTCTCTCCCAGTTTCCGGCCTCGGTACTCCGGGAGCACCGCAAGATTGGTCACATGCGCCTCATCGACAATGACCCACACGCCGCAATAACCGATAACCTTTTCATTCTCGACAAGCACAAGATACATGGCAAAATGATTATGAACCAGTTCGTTGTAAAATGCTTCACGTGTCCACGGCATTGTAAAAGAATGCATCTCCACATTGTAAATTCCGTCCAAATCTGCAAGCGTGGCTTTTCGCAGCGTTATTTTCCCCGTTTTTTCCATTTTTAGTGACTCTCCCGTTTATGCTTTTCAAGCCATTTGGCTTCTGCCTCTACTAACCGTATGTAATTTGGAACGAAAGTGTGTATCTCCGCGTCCGGTTCATCCATCCCAAGCCTGGCCAGTTCGCCCGGCCTCGGATTATGCAGGGTCCAATCTGCTACCGCCATTTTATCTCCCAGCTTCTTCGCAAGAACGGCTTCATGAAGGGCAACATGCTGGCCGATCAATAATACGGGCGCCTCAAGCGCACTTAACCGGGTTCCCCATTCAGCGGATGATACATTGCAATCTTCCACTACTGTTTGCAAAACCCCGTTTTCATAGCGGTACAAACCGGTATAAATCCGCCCTCTGCGCGCATCAAAAAGCGGGGAAATATACCCGTCAAAATAACGGCCGGACGCCGCCAACAACTTCAGGCTGGAAACCCCCACCAATGGAATTTGAAGGCTCCAGGCCATCGTTTTTGCGATCGTGACGCCAATCCGTATGCCGGTGTAAGATCCGGGCCCTTTTGCCACCACAATCTTATCCAGCTCAGCCGGTTTTATCCCGCACGCCTCCATGACTTCCTGCACAGCCGGCATCACGCGGACACTATGATTTTTTTTCAAATTTGTCATATATTCGGCCAGCACAACATGATCATCGGCCAATGAAACGCCCAGCACTTCATTTGAAGTATCGATTGCCAAAACTTTCATCCAAAAATCTCCTCACATAATGATACATAACGGTCCCCAAACGGTTCCGCTTCAATAAGCCTGCGGTCTCCTTCAAGGCGGAGAATGCGGATTTCCAAATAGCTCTCAGGCAACAGATCTTTGATAAAATGTGCCCACTCCACAACCGTCACGCCATCACCTTCAAAATATTCATCAAAACCAAGGTCCTCCTGCGCATCCTCCAAACGGTATACGTCCATATGATACAGCGGCAGGTTCCCCCGGTACTCTTTTATAATGGTAAAAGTCGGGCTGTTCACGGTACGGCGAATGCCCAGCCCGTTCGCAATCCCTTTTGTAAAAGTCGTTTTTCCTGCCCCCAGGTCACCCTCCAGCAAAAGGACATCCCCCGGTTTCAGATGGGCAGCCATTTTTTCTGCAAAAGAAAAAGTCTCTTCAGGGCTGTTGGAAACGAAACGATAACTCCCCATTTGCCGCCTCTCCTCTACAACTTTATCGCAAATTGCCGCCAATCCAAAGTACGGCGCGCCTTATAAAAAAAGCCTTAGGAATGTTCCTAAGGATGCTTCAATCCAATTCTAGTTTAACCGATTTTGGACAAATACGCAAAAACAGGATGAAAAATATAAAGAACAAGCAGTCAAACCACTGCTTGTTCTGATCGATTGCGGGGGCAGGATTTGAACCTGCGACCTTCGGGTTATGAGCCCGACGAGCTACCAGACTGCTCCACCCCGCGATAATAATATATTCAGGCCCGGCAGCGTCCTACTCTCGCAGGGGGAAACCCCCAACTACCATCGGCGCTGGAAAGCTTAACTTCCGTGTTCGGGATGGGAACGGGTGTGACCTTTCCGCCATCGCCACCGGACCTTAATGACAAGAAATATTATAACACAGTTGCTGTTATTTATCAAGAGAAATAATTGTATTCCTTCAAAACAGGATGGGAGAAAAAACTGTAAACGGAGAACGCATTTCTAACTTTGAGAATGGTCTAGCTTCAGCGCCTTTGGTAAGGCACCTCCGCTTTTCTGTTGTCCAGCTCCAGCGCCTATCGGCTAGCGTATTTCTACGCTTTCTCCCTACGATAAGTCAACATCGGCTCGATACCTCGCCGTGTTTCCTTTATCTCAGTCGAAAGCTCCGAAATCCGTACGCCGATGAGCAAGGCGCTTCCGCTTTTCGTGGTTAAGTCCTCGATCGATTAGTATCCGTCAGCTCCACACGTCGCCGCGCTTCCACCCCGGACCTATCAACCTGATCATCTTTCAGGGATCTTACCAGTATAAACTGTGGGAAATCTCATCTTGAGGGGGGCTTCATGCTTAGATGCTTTCAGCACTTATCCCTTCCGCACATAGCTACCCAGCGATGCCTTTGGCAAGACAACTGGTACACCAGCGGTGCGTCCATCCCGGTCCTCTCGTACTAAGGACAGCTCCTCTCAAATTTCCTGCGCCCGCGACGGATAGGGACCGAACTGTCTCACGACGTTCTGAACCCAGCTCGCGTACCGCTTTAATGGGCGAACAGCCCAACCCTTGGGACCGACTACAGCCCCAGGATGCGATGAGCCGACATCGAGGTGCCAAACCTCCCCGTCGATGTGGACTCTTGGGGGAGATCAGCCTGTTATCCCCAGGGTAGCTTTTATCCGTTGAGCGATGGCCCTTCCATGCGGAACCACCGGATCACTAAGCCCGACTTTCGTCCCTGCTCGACTTGTAAGTCTCGCAGTCAAGCTCCCTTATGCCTTTACACTCTGCGAATGATTTCCAACCATTCTGAGGGAACCTTTGGGCGCCTCCGTTACCTTTTAGGAGGCGACCGCCCCAGTCAAACTGCCTGCCTGACACTGTCTCCCACCCCGGTAAGGGGTGCGGGTTAGAATTTCAATACAGCCAGGGTAGTATCCCACCGATGCCTCCGCCGAAGCTGGCGCTCCGGTTTCCAAGGCTCCTACCTATCCTGTACAAGCTGTACCAAAATTCAATATCAGGCTGCAGTAAAGCTCCATGGGGTCTTTCCGTCCTGTCGCGGGTAACCTGCATCTTCACAGGTACTATAATTTCACCGAGTCTCTCGTTGAGACAGTGCCCAGATCGTTACACCTTTCGTGCGGGTCAGAACTTACCTGACAAGGAATTTCGCTACCTTAGGACCGTTATAGTTACGGCCGCCGTTTACTGGGGCTTCAGTTCAGAGCTTCGCCTTACGGCTAACCCCTCTCCTTAACCTTCCAGCACCGGGCAGGTGTCAGCCCCTATACTTCGCCTTGCGGCTTCGCAGAGACCTGTGTTTTTGCTAAACAGTCGCCTGGGCCTATTCACTGCGGCTTCCCGGGGCATACACCCCAAAAAGCACCCCTTCTCCCGAAGTTACGGGGTCATTTTGCCGAGTTCCTTAACGAGAGTTCTCTCGCTCACCTTAGGATTCTCTCCTCGCCTACCTGTGTCGGTTTGCGGTACGGGCGCCTTTCACCTCACTAGAGGCTTTTCTTGGCAGTGTGGAATCAGGAACTTCGGTACTAAAATTTCCCTCACCATCACAGCTCCGCCTTGGCGCGAAGGATTTGCCTCCGCACCGGCCTAACTGCTTGGACGCGATCAACCAGTGTCGCGCTTGCCCTATCCTCCTGCGTCCCCCCATCGTTCAAACGGTGAAGAGGCGGTACAGGAATATCAACCTGTTGTCCATCGCCTACGCCTTTCGGCCTCGGCTTAGGCCCCGACTAACCCTGAGCGGACGAGCCTTCCTCAGGAAACCTTAGGCATTCGGTGGAAGGGATTCTCACCCTTCTTTCGCTACTCATACCGGCATTCTCACTTCTAAGCGCTCCACCGGTCCTTCCGGTCCGGCTTCAACGCCCTTAGAACGCTCTCCTACCACGGACACCAAATGGTGTCCATCCGCAGCTTCGGTGATACGTTTAGCCCCGGTACATTTTCGGCGCAGCGTCACTCGACCAGTGAGCTATTACGCACTCTTTGAATGATGGCTGCTTCTAAGCCAACATCCTGGTTGTCTAAGCAACGCCACATCCTTTTCCACTTAACGTATACTTTGGGACCTTAGCTGGCGGTCTGGGCTGTTTCCCTTTCGACCATGGATCTTATCACTCACAGTCTGACTCCCAAGCATAAGTTTTTGGCATTCGGAGTTTGTCTGAATTCGGTAACCCGATGAGGGCCCCTCGTCCAAACAGTGCTCTACCTCCAAAACTCTTCGCTTGAGGCTAGCCCTAAAGCTATTTCGGAGAGAACCAGCTATCTCCAAGTTCGATTGGAATTTCTCCGCTACCCACACCTCATCCCCGCACTTTTCAACGTGCGTGGGTTCGGGCCTCCAGCAAGTGTTACCTTGCCTTCACCCTGGACATGGGTAGATCACCTGGTTTCGGGTCTGCGGCCTCATACTCTTTCGCCCTGTTCAGACTCGCTTTCGCTGCGGCTCCGCTTCTTCAGCTTAACCTTGCATGAGACCGTAACTCGCCGGTTCATTCTACAAAAGGCACGCCATCACCCGTTAACGGGCTCTGACTACTTGTAGGCACACGGTTTCAGGATCTCTTTCACTCCCCTCCCGGGGTGCTTTTCACCTTTCCCTCACGGTACTGGTTCACTATCGGTCACTAGGGAGTATTTAGCCTTGGGAGATGGTCCTCCCGGATTCCGGCGGGATTCCTCGTGTCCCGCCGTACTCAGGATCCACTCGGGAGAGAACGAAGTGTCAGTTACAGGGCTTTTACCTTCTCCGGCAGGCCTTTCCAAGCCGCTTCACTTACCCCGTTCTTTTGTAACTCCCATATGAGTGTCCTACAACCCCGGAAGGCAAGCCTTCCGGTTTGGGCTGTTTCCTGTTCGCTCGCCGCTACTTGGGAAATCGCAATTGCTTTCTCTTCCTCCGGGTACTGAGATGTTTCAGTTCCCCGGGTGTGCCCTTCCTGCCCTATGGATTCAGGCAGGAATCCTGTCCGATTAAAGACAGGGGGTTTCCCCATTCGGAAATCTCCGGATCAAAGCTTACGTACAGCTCCCCGGAGCATATCGGTGTTTGTACCGTCCTTCATCGGCTCCTAGTGCCAAGGCATCCACCGTGCGCCCTTTCTAACTTAACCATAAAAAGGTTTAAATCCAAAAATAAGCGATTCTCAGTTTACTTGGTTTATTTCTCCTATCCGGTTTTCAAAGAACACATGTTGAAGGATTGAACCTTCAAAACTGGACAAAACGGAAACATCAAACTTAATTTTGGAAAATGAAGTTTTCCTTTTATTCCTTAGAAAGGAGGTGATCCAGCCGCACCTTCCGATACGGCTACCTTGTTACGACTTCACCCCAATCATCTGTCCCACCTTCGGCGGCTGGCTCCATAAAGGTTACCTCACCGACTTCGGGTGTTACAAACTCTCGTGGTGTGACGGGCGGTGTGTACAAGGCCCGGGAACGTATTCACCGCGGCATGCTGATCCGCGATTACTAGCGATTCCGGCTTCATGCAGGCGGGTTGCAGCCTGCAATCCGAACTGGGAATGGTTTTCTGGGATTGGCTTAACCTCGCGGTCTCGCAGCCCTTTGTACCATCCATTGTAGCACGTGTGTAGCCCAGGTCATAAGGGGCATGATGATTTGACGTCATCCCCACCTTCCTCCGGTTTGTCACCGGCAGTCACCTTAGAGTGCCCAACTGAATGCTGGCAACTAAGGTCAAGGGTTGCGCTCGTTGCGGGACTTAACCCAACATCTCACGACACGAGCTGACGACAACCATGCACCACCTGTCACTCTGTCCCCCGAAGGGGAAGGCCCTGTCTCCAGGGAGGTCAGAGGATGTCAAGACCTGGTAAGGTTCTTCGCGTTGCTTCGAATTAAACCACATGCTCCACCGCTTGTGCGGGCCCCCGTCAATTCCTTTGAGTTTCAGCCTTGCGGCCGTACTCCCCAGGCGGAGTGCTTAATGCGTTAGCTGCAGCACTAAAGGGCGGAAACCCTCTAACACTTAGCACTCATCGTTTACGGCGTGGACTACCAGGGTATCTAATCCTGTTTGCTCCCCACGCTTTCGCGCCTCAGCGTCAGTTACAGACCAGAGAGCCGCCTTCGCCACTGGTGTTCCTCCACATCTCTACGCATTTCACCGCTACACGTGGAATTCCACTCTCCTCTTCTGCACTCAAGCCTCCCAGTTTCCAATGACCGCTTGCGGTTGAGCCGCAAGATTTCACATCAGACTTAAGAAGCCGCCTGCGCGCGCTTTACGCCCAATAATTCCGGACAACGCTTGCCACCTACGTATTACCGCGGCTGCTGGCACGTAGTTAGCCGTGGCTTTCTGGCCGGGTACCGTCAAGGCGCCGCCCTGTTCGAACGGCACTTGTTCTTCCCCGGCAACAGAGTTTTACGACCCGAAGGCCTTCTTCACTCACGCGGCGTTGCTCCGTCAGACTTTCGTCCATTGCGGAAGATTCCCTACTGCTGCCTCCCGTAGGAGTTTGGGCCGTGTCTCAGTCCCAATGTGGCCGATCACCCTCTCAGGTCGGCTACGCATCGTTGCCTTGGTGAGCCGTTACCCCACCAACAAGCTAATGCGCCGCGGGCCCATCTGTAAGTGACAGCAAAAGCCGTCTTTCCTTTTTCCTCCATGCGGAGGAAAAAACTATCCGGTATTAGCCCCGGTTTCCCGGTGTTATCCCGATCTTACAGGCAGGTTGCCCACGTGTTACTCACCCGTCCGCCGCTAACCTTTTAAAAGCAAGCTTTTAAAAGGTCCGCACGACTTGCATGTATTAGGCACGCCGCCAGCGTTCGTCCTGAGCCAGGATCAAACTCTCAGTAAAGATGTTTGATAAAAGCTCAAAAAGAATTTGACGTTTCGTTTTGTCCAGTTTTCAAGGAACAATCTCAATTAGCAACTTATTTAGTATAACATTACAACAAGTCACTGTCAACATAAAATTTGGAGCGGGTGATGGGAATCGAACCCACGACAACAGCTTGGAAGGCTGTGGTTTTACCACTAAACTACACCCGCATGCAAATCGGGAAAACAGGATTCGAACCTGCGACCCCATGGTCCCAAACCATGTGCTCTACCAAGCTGAGCTATTTCCCGCATTTCCCTGGTCTAAAAACTATCAAACCAACTTATAATAAGAAAAGGCCTGTTTTTTATAAAGTTTTCAACTGCCCGGTAAGCTCTGGAGCCTTTTACGCAGCTGTTAACAGATCTTTTTTGCATGAAAAAATAGCGCGCCCAAGAGGAGTCGAACCCCTAACCTTTTGATCCGTAGTCAAACGCTCTATCCAATTGAGCTATGGGCGCGTAAATGCGGCCGAGAGGACTTGAACCTCCACGGGATTTAACTCCCACTAGGCCCTCAACCTAGCGCGTCTGCCATTCCGCCACGACCGCGTTATTAACTTGACACCTTTATATTATATCAAAACCTTTTATGGATGTCAACTACTTTTTATGGAGCGGAAGACGGGATTCGAACCCGCGACCCCCACCTTGGCAAGGTGATGTTCTACCACTGAACTACTTCCGCGATTTATCAAATCAATGCCGGTGAAGGGAGTCGAACCCCCACGCCGTGCGGTGCCAGATCCTAAGTCTGGTGCGTCTGCCAATTCCGCCACACCCGCGGATAAATGGTGAGCCATGCAGGATTCGAACCTGCGACCCTCTGATTAAAAGTCAGATGCTCTACCAACTGAGCTAATGGCTCAAAAATGGCTGGGCCAGCTGGATTCGAACCAGCGCATGACGGAGTCAAAGTCCGTTGCCTTACCGCTTGGCTATGGCCCAATGGCGGTTCCGACGGGAATCGAACCCGCGATCTCCTGCGTGACAGGCAGGCGTGATAACCGCTACACTACGGAACCACTCATGATATGATAAATTTCAAATGACCCGTACGGGATTCGAACCCGTGTTACCGCCGTGAAAGGGCGGTGTCTTAACCGCTTGACCAACGGGCCGCGATGACTGCTTTGTATGTATGGCGGAGAAGGAGGGATTTGAACCCTCGCGCCGCTTACGCGACCTACGCCCTTAGCAGGGGCGCCTCTTCAGCCACTTGAGTACTTCCCCAAAATGGCTCCGCAGGTAGGATTCGAACCTACGACCGATCGGTTAACAGCCGATTGCTCTACCACTGAGCTACTGCGGAATAACAAGCAACATCTTGTCGACTCTTAACATTATAATGACGGGACACGAAGGTGTCAACCCTGTTTTAAAATTTATTTTTAAAGCTTGTTTCGAAGATGCTGCATGCCCATTATTTCCGGCCCGGTTCAGCATACGTTTTGTGCAGCACCAGTTTTCCACCGCATCTCCCGCAAACGTACCGGTTGGTGTTGACCTTTCTTTGCCTTTTATACAGGATGCCACACTCCGTACAGACATATTCGTAACGCGGGGACGGGCGGCTGATCATGCGGGAAGCTGCTTTACTCGGCAGCACGGCACAATAGCGGGGCGCGTCCGTTTCCTTTAACAATTGTTTGAAGTCCGCATCCCGGTGCCTGTACCCTTTCCCTTCCAGATGAAGATGGTAATGGCAAAGTTCGTGTTTGATAATGCCGATCAGCTCTTTTTCTCCGAGTTCTTCTAAATATTTTTTATTGATTTCGATATTGTGGCTTTTTAACAAATATCTTCCCCCGGTGGTCCGCAGCCGGGGATTAAATGAGGCTGCATGCCGGAAAGGTTTGTGAAAATACTCCATTGATATTTTTTCCACAAGGCCTTGCAATTCCTTGTTATCCATGGCCGTATGCCTCCTTACTCATAATGAAAAATGGATGCCGCGGGCACCTGCGCTTTTCTTTTCACATGACAAGTTATTATAGCATATACTTTAGTAAAAGTGCGGGGGGATTGGTTTTGTTTCAGCATTCAGGAACAAGGGGGCGTTTGTGTGCCGGTATGGTTTCAAAACCAAATACGGAGAGCTTTTTGCGAGAAAAGGCGCAGTGAAATTAAACTGCTGAATGAATGCTGGTTTTTTTACAATGAAAAGAAGATGCGCGTGTAACTGGCGCATCTTCTTTTCATTTTTAATCATTTGGAAGCATGGTGAGCGATAATCTTCCTTTTTGGACGTCCACTTTCTCCACCCATACGGTGACAATATCGCCGACTGAGACGATATCAAGCGGATGTTTAACAAAACCTTTACTTAATTTTGAAATATGGACAAGCCCGTCTTCTTTCACGCCGACATCGACAAACGCCCCGAAATCGACGACATTCCGGACGGTTCCTTGCATCTCCATCCCCGGTTTCAGATCTTCCAGTTTCATAATATCCTTTTTCAAAAGCGGTTTTGGCAGTTCATCACGCGGGTCGCGGCCCGGTTTTTTCAAGGCTTCGAAAATATCTTGCAGGGTCAGTTCGCCGATGCCGAGTGTCTTTGCCATTTCCGGGACAGACAGTGTTTCGAGCGATTGGATCAGCTTTTCTGTACCGATATCCGCTGTCGTCATGCCCAGTTCATTCAGCAAAGATCTGGCCGCATCGTAGCTTTCCGGGTGGATCGGTGTTTTATCAAGTGGTTCTTCCCCATCCGGTATGCGGAGAAAGCCGATACTTTGTTCGTATGTTTTTGCGCCGAGGCGGGGAATCTTTTTCAATTCGGCCCGGTTTTTAAATTTGCCGTTCTCATCGCGGAATTTTACAATATTGCCCGCTACAGTGCTGCTGAGCCCGGACACATATTGCAAAAGAGACGGGGATGCGGTATTGACATCGACACCGACCTGGTTGACGGCTGTTTCAACGACGAAAGTGAGCGATTCATTCAGTTTCTTTTGCGAAACGTCATGCTGGTACTGCCCGACACCGACCGATTTCGGATCGATTTTCACAAGCTCTGCCAGCGGGTCCTGGAGCCTGCGGGCGATGGAGACGGCGCTCCGTTCTTCAACATGCAAATCCGGAAATTCTTTGCGGGCAAGGTCGGATGCAGAGTAGACGCTTGCCCCCGCTTCATTGACAATCATATAGAAAACATCTTCTTCTATTTCTTTTAAAATACCGGCAATCCATTGCTCGGTTTCCTGTGAGGCTGTGCCGTTTCCGATCGCAATGACCTCCACCTTAAAATCCCGGATGATGCTTTTTACAATCGCTTTGGCTTCTTCTGTTTTCGGTTTTGGCGGATGCGGGTAAATCACGCCGATTTTCAGCACTTTGCCCGTTTCATCCACGACTGCGAGTTTGCAGCCGGTTCGGTACGCCGGGTCAACCCCGAGCACCGTTTTTCCTTTTAAAGGCGGCTGAAGAAGCAGGTTCCTTAAATTTTCGGCAAAAATATGGATCGCCCGGTCTTCCGCTTTTTCGGACAGTTCGTTGCGGATTTCCCTTTCAATGGCGGGCTCAATTAGCCGTTTATAGCCATCTTCCACCGCTTCCTTGACGATGCCTGATGTAATGGAGGCTTCACTTCGGATCACTTGCCGGTTCAAATACGCCAAAATCCGCTCGGTGTCGGCCTCAATGGATACGCGCAAAATGTTTTCTTTTTCGCCGCGGTTAAGGGCAAGCACGCGGTGGGGAACGATTTTGCGGACCGGTTCTTCGTAGGCGTAATACATTTCGTATACTTTCTTCTCATCTTTTTCCTCGTCTTTGACGGTGCTTGCCATCACGCCTGTTTTAAACGTTTGGCCGCGGATCCAGCCGCGGTATTTCGGCTCATCCGAAACCATTTCGGCAATTATATCTTTTGCACCCTGCAATGCTTCTTCGGCAGATGCCACCTGCTTTTCCGCTGATACGTACGCTGCCAGTTCAGCATCCAGGTCGCCTTCAGCCGGAAACGAAAGCATCCAGCGGGCCAGCGGTTCCAGCCCTTTTTCCTTTGCAATCGTGGCCCTTGTCCGGCGTTTTTGTTTATACGGGCGGTAGAGGTCTTCTACCAGCTGAAGCTTTTCTGCCTGTAAAATTTTCCCTTTCAGCTCTTCTGTTAATTTTCCTTGCTCATCGATCAGGCGGATGACTTCCTCTTTTCGCTGCTCAAGATTTTGCAAATAGTTCCACCGCTCCATAATGTCACGGATCTGCACTTCATCGAGCGCACCGGTCATTTCTTTCCGGTAACGGGCAATAAAAGGAACGGTATTGCCGTCTTCCAGCAAACCGATGACATTCCGGATGCTCTTTTCCGGGAACTGCAATTCTTTTCCCAGCTGGCTGATAAGCCTTGCCTGTTTTTCTTCCAAATTAAACACCACACTTCTGATTACTCTTCTGTTATTTTATCATGCTTTACGGGCTGAAAAAAATTGCAAAATAAAAAAGCTTGCCTTTACTGCAAGCTCCCAATAATAAATGTAGCGTCGTCATCCATGGTCTGTTGTTCTTTTAACTGGTCGGCAATCCGTTCGATAGACTCACATTTCTTCAAAAAAGATTGGACATTCCGCTCTTTCACGCCGTCTGAATGGATGACGAACCTGGAACCCGGTTCATAGTCAAAAATCTCGGTTTTGAATTGCTGCGGCTTGCCGGACAAGTACCCGGTAATCGGGATCGGATAAGTCAGTTTGCCGCCCGGTGCCACCATAAAAAAGCGGATGTTGCCGACACAGCTGTAAACAAATTGGCGTGATTTAAAACAGGCTTTGAAAATGGCAACCGCTGCGCCCCGCTTCCGGTACAAAGCACGATTGCATGCGTCCATCAGCGTGTCAACATCGTCATCCGATTGTTCTTTCACGACTTTCGCAACAGCCTGGGAAGAGTAGTAGGCAAATTCCCCGCTCCCCAGCCCGTCTGCCAGCACACAGAGGAAATAGTCATCCGTTGCCTTCATAAAATAGGCGTCTCCGCACAGGTCCCGGCCGGCCTTTGTTGTCTGAAATCCATATACTTCTACTTGCTTTGAACTAAGATAATTCATAATGGCTAATTCTCCACATGTTGCAGTTCACCTTCTATGGCGTCCCGCAGTTTTTTGATCGCACGGCGTTGCAGGCGCGAGACGTGCATTTGCGAAATCCCCAATTTCTCACCTGTGTCCTTCTGGCTTAAATTTTCAATATACGTGTAGTGGATGACCTGGCGTTCCCTCTCGCTCAGTACGTGCAACACTTTTTCAAGCACAAGCCGCTGGTTGACTTTTTCATATCCGTCATCTTCACTGCCGACCATATCCAGCAGGGTCACGGTACTGCCGTCTGAATCCGACTCAATCGAATGGTCAACGGAAAGTGCGTGGTAGCTTTTGCTCATTTCCATTGCTTCCAGCACTTCTTCTTCTGAGATTTCAAGATGTGCAGCAATTTCAGCGATTTTTGGCGAGCGTTGCAGTTCGTTCGTCAGTTTTTCAACAGTGGATTTAATCCGCGGGCCGAGTTCTTTAATCCTTCGGGGGACGTGGACACTCCATGTTTTGTCTCTCAAAAACCGCTTAATTTCTCCGATGATGGTCGGAATCGCAAAGGATTCAAAGCTTTTTCCAATATTCGGGTCAAAGCGCTGAATGGCGCCGAGCAGGCCGATAATCCCCACCTGGAAAATGTCCTCCTGGTAGGCTCTTCCTTTCGAATATTTGCGGGCAAGCGACTCCACAAGTTTCTGGTAGTGCGCGACAAGTATTTCCTGCGCCTCTTTGTCGCCGTTTTGCTGAAAAGATTGTATCAATTGATTGACATCAATCTGATCAGGTTGAGGCAGTTTTGACATTCGTCTCCACCTGCTCCCCTTGAAGGTACTTGGTCATCATGACTGTAATCCCGCCATCATAATGTATGCGGACTTCATCCATTAAACTTTCAATGAGATAAAGGCCCAATCCTCCTTCTCTCATAAATTCGATCTGCACATCTTCCGTGTAAGGCCCAGCAAGTTCCCTTACTTTTTCCAGATCAAAACTGTCTCCGTTATCGGAAACCATGACTTCAAGGCGGTCCGGATAGAGGCTGAAATCGATGCTGACTTCCCCGTCCTCCTTGTCCTTATAGGCATGCTGGACAGCATTGGTAATAGCTTCGCTCGCGGCGATCTTCAAATCCTCGATGAGTTCGTAATCAAATCCCATGCGGCTTGCAATACCGGAAATGGTGAGGCGGATGACTCCGACATATTCCGCTTTGGCAGGGATTTTCATACTGATATGATCAAACTCCTCCATGTCTCACACTCCACCTTCTATTTCGGTATTAATCTTCATGATGTCGGAAAGGCCTGTAATATCAAACAGCCGTTTCAAACGGTCGGAAAGCCCCGTCAACGTGAGCATCCCGCCGTTTGCCCGCAAGCTTTTAAACAAACCGACCAGAACACCCAGCCCGGTGCTGTCCATATATGAAACATTGGTTAAATCTATTAAAACTTCCAAACCTGCTTTTCCTTCATATGGTTCAAATGCTTCTCTTAATTTTGGAGCTGTAAATGCGTCAATTTCCCCCGAAATGGTTACGTTTAAGGTATTTTGACTTTCCTTTTCCTTTACATCTACTGCAAAGTCCATTTCTTTCACCTCTTTAACATTCATCACTAAGTGGTTCATACCCTTTCCGGGCTGATGGCAAACCTGCTTTTAGGCAGTTCTTTTTAAAATCAGCAAGGTAAAATCATCACACAATTCAAATTCCTGCCATCTTTCCAGCTCCCTGTACACATTTTCCACGATTTCCTGTGCGCTCTTGCGAATATTTTTCCGGATCAGGCCGGTAATCGTTTCCCGGCTGACAAATCCTTCCTTTGTCCGGCATTCCGTTACACCGTCTGACAACAGCACAATCATATCGCCGAGCTGTACATCTTTTATATATTCATGATACTTCGATTTTTTTTCAATGCCCAAAAGCAGCCCTTTTGCGATTAAATCCTCAAATTCATCCGTTTCCGCATGATAGTAAAAACCGGGCTCGTGCCCGGCGGATGCGTAGGAGAACTTATGTACTACCGGGTCATACATACCGTAAAACATCGTGATAAACATACTCGGGTCGACATTCTGTTCAACGACGCGGTTCAGATTTTCCAAAATGATATGGGGTTGGTGGCTGTATTCCGGCAAACTGTCCATCGCGTATTTGATCATGGACATGCAGAGCGCCGCCGGGATCCCTTTCCCGATCACATCCGCGATTGCAATGCCGATACGGCGGTTCTCATCTTCAATAAAATGATAATAATCGCCGCTCATTTGTTTGGCCGGCATGCTGATCACGCCAATATCAATGCCATCCTGCTCCGGGACATTCGCCTTGAGCAGGGTTTGCTGCATGCCCGCAGCAATCTCAATTTCGCTCTTCAGTTCTTTTTGTTTTGTCCGGAGGCTTTGCTGTTCCCTGTAAACGAGCCCGTAGGCAAGCATAACTTCCAGCAGGACATCAAAGGACTGCTGCACCGTTTTGGAAAGCCCGGGTTCGATTTGCTGCAAAACAGAGCGGTGGCACATAATCATGTCTTCAGGAGAGATCCGGTTTTCAATCAGTTTGCGGCTGAACTTCTCGCACTGGTACAGCGCCTGTTCATCCGGATGCTGTAAAAAATGGCTGAGAATCTCTTTATATTCCTGCTCCATTGCATCGCGGAAATCCATCTTTTTCCTCCTATCATCGTATCCACTTGATTGCGGTAACGGTTGTTCCCTCATTCGGCGCCGAAACGATATCAAATTCGTCCATCAGGCGTCTTACTCCCGGCAGGCCTGCCCCAAGCCCTCCGGATGTGGAATAGCCGTCTTCCATTACTTTCCGGATATTTTCAATCCCCGGCCCTTTATCTGTAGCGATCACTTTCAGCCCTTTTTTCCCGTCTTGCAGAACTTTCTCAATCCGGATTTCCCCTTGTCCTGCGTATATAAAAATATTGCGGGCGAGTTCGCTGATGGCCGTTGTGATTCTTGCCTGGTCGACAGCACCGAAATGGAGCTCCCTTGCAATGTTTCTCCCAAGCTGGCGGGCGGCCACAATATCCCACTCATTCAAAATTTTTACACAGGAATGGTTATCCATACAGCTAGTCCCCCAATTCCTGTTTTAATTTCTCCAGGCCGCTTTCCAAATCCAGTGCCGTCATGACGCCCTCCATCGTAATTCCCAACTCGATCAGGGTAATGGCGACTGCAGGCTGGATTCCGGTGATGACCACTTTTGCGCCCAGCATTTTGGACATATTGACCACATCGCCCAGCACTTTTGCGATGAATGAGTCAATAAAATCGATAGAGGTGATGTCGATGACAACACCGCTTGCATTCGTTTCGTATATTTTTTTAAGCAAATCTTCCTGAAACTCCAAAGCTGTCTGGTCATCAAGCTCCCATTGGATCGAGACCAGCAGGCAGTTTCCCAGCTTTAAAATGGGTATGCGCATCAATCAACCCTCCCATTCTACGATTTTCCTCCCTGTCATTTCAAGAGCCTGTTCAATTCCTCTTTGCAGTGTACTCGTTGTTGTAATATGATTTAATTTGATTCCCAAATTTGTTAACGTATGTGCAATTTCAGCACGGATGCCGACAAGCATGCAGCGGGAGCCGACAAGCCGGACAGCATTTGCCGCCTGAATGAGATGATGGGCAACAACCGTATCAACAACTGGCACGCCCGTAATGTCGATCAGTACCACCTCCGACTTGTTTTTCACAATGCCGTACAGCAGGTTTTCCATAATCTGTCTTGCCCTTTCCGAGTCAATGGTGCCGACTAATGGAAGGACGGCAATTTTGTCAAACACCGGAATCAAGGGGGCGGACAATTCCTTTAACGCACTTTGCTGAAGCGAAATGGTTTTTTCCCAGATGGTGGTGTAGGCATTGACAAATTCATTTTGAACGGCATTGGTCCATTCCCGGAAGATTTCCCAGAATTCCTGGTGCTTTTCAAACACGACATCCGGGTTGTTATTCATCATCAGGTTGTAAACAATATCCCCGAGAATTTGAATGCCAGTCGTTGCAAAAGTGAGCGGCCAGCCCAGTGTCACGATTCTTTCGGAAAACTCGCCGAGCTGTTTCTCGTATTCGTGATTGCCTTTCGTCAACCGCGCAAGAATCACTTCGACAAAATCCCGGCTTGTTTTTTCAAACACCACCCCTTCATCAAAATGAAACGGGGCACCGCCTTTTGCTTTCATGCTTTTCATCCATTCATCCAGTATTTCATCTTTATGTTCTGGTATAAATTTCGCTAAATATGATTGCATGATCAACCCTCTTTCCTCCGAACAGTTTGAAGCGCCCTTCTTTGACAGCCTGCTTTAGACATGCCGGGCTTTTCCGGAAGGCTTGCACAAAAACAAATGAACTGCTGCCTTTCGCCCCGGCGGATGGCTTTTTTCTGAACCGGTTTGTTGAAAAAACACAGAAAAATCCATTTGATTTATAAGTTATTATATCTGTTTTTGCCGGCAACCGGAAAATATTTTTTATGTAAATGGCACAGGAATCGGGCAAAAGCAGCATTTTTCGGAAATTTTCTTTGGTTTATCTTATAGCGTTATCATATACCCGTTTTCAGATAGGGTTAAACCACATTCGTTGTATTTTTTTTGAAGGTGGGTTGCGCATGTTTGACCGCAGCACGTGAAAAAATATGCTAAAACGGGCGACGGGATGATCTCTCTTTTGTTCCAGCTTATTTTAAGAATGGCAAAGCCTGCCGAATGAAAAAACGCCCTTTAAAAAGAGCGTTCCTAAAATTCGACCAGTCCCAGGCTGATTTGCAGGGCGTCGTCAATTTTTTCCATGACTTCTTCATCAAGATGCGTAATCTTATCCGTTAAGCGTTGTTTATCGATTGTGCGTATTTGTTCAAGCAATATCACAGAATCCCTTTCCAAACCGTAACGCTTTGCATCAATTTCCACATGCGTGGGCAATTTTGCTTTCTGGATTTGCGCTGTTATCGCGGCAACAATGACAGTGGGGCTAAAACGGTTTCCAATGTCGTTTTGTAAAATGAGGACAGGACGTACGCCTCCCTGCTCGGAGCCGACCACCGGAGATAGATCGGCGAAGTACACGTCTCCACGCTTAACAATCAAAGGATTACCCCCCGCTTACTAGGCTTTCAACTGTATGTTCTGCTTCGTATTCAGCCTGGATCGCTTCGGAGGCAATCGCCAAATTAATTTTTGCCATTTCCATGTAACCACGCCTCATCGTTTCGCGGATTTGGCGTTTTTTCCGTTCTTTTAAATACATTTTTGTGGCACGGTAAATTAATTCATTGCGATTCATATTTTCAGTTTCAGCAAATCCGTCCAATTCCGTCAACAGCTGCTGCGGCAAGCGGACTAAAATTTCTGTTGAAATAGGTTCAGACACCTGCTACACCTCCACGCACTAGACACCGTTTCTACTTTCCATTCCCTTTTCATCATACCATCAAATACACTATATGCAAAGGCCAAATCACCATTCCTGTCTATTATCGGCAAAAAAATCATGTCATTATTCAAAATTCGCCAAAACATTTTTCAACCTTCAAGGACCGGATTCGACACGTCCGCGACATCGTTCCCGTTTTTCAGGAAAATGCGCGGCACCCGGCTTGAAATGGAACAGGTAACCTCGTAGTTGATGGTTTCGAGCTTTTCGGCAATTTCGTCAACAGGAATGGACAAATCTCCCTGCTTTCCAATCAAGGTTGCTTTTGTCCCGACAGCAACCGGACGGGCAAGCTTGACCATGCATTGATCCATGCAAATCCTGCCGACAATAGGCGCTCTTTCCCCGTCAATGATCACTTCCTGACCTGAAAGCCTGCGGATCCAGCCATCTGCATATCCAATCGGCAGCGTGGCGATCCATTCATCGCCGGAAGCCTGATAAGTGGCACCATAACTCACCGTGTCCCCGGCATGGATTTGTTTCACATGCGTCACCTTCGTATGAAGGGAGAACGCCTCTTTTAACGGAAACGGCAAAACCGGCTTGATGGCGGGCGAAGGGGAGAGCCCGTACATTGCAATGCCGAAACGGACAGCATTAAACGGAGACTGGTCAAATCTCAAAGCGGCGGCGCTGTTTGCGCAGTGCACATACGGCGGGCGGTGTTCGAGGTTTAAAACCATATCCTGAAACTGGCTATATTGCTTTTCATACAAAGTCGTATCGATTTCATCCGCTGTCGCAAAGTGGGTAAAGATCCCTTCAAAATAGAAACAGGATTGTTGGTTCACGATTTTTTCCACTTCTTTTAATTCCTGTAGGGTTCTTACGCCAATCCGGCCCATTCCGGTATCACATTTAAGATGGACGGATAGTTTCCGCCCGGTTAAATACCGGCCTGCTTCCTCAAGCCAGTCTTTTTGAAAAACAGTCAGGGAGATGTTTTCTTCAGCCGCGACTCCGGCATCTTCCGGACGGGCTGCCCCCAAAACAAGTATCGGAGCGGTAATCCCTTTTTTTCGTAACGCGAGCGCCTCGTCCAAAAATGCAACCGCAAGCGCTGAAGCTCCGGATGCAAGCGCGGTTTTCGCCACATATTCCGCGCCGTGCCCGTAGGCGTTCGCTTTTACAACCGCAATGATTTGCGTATGCTCGGGCAAAAGCTGGCGCATATTTCCGACATTTTCCGAAATGGCATCCAAATCGACTTCCACCCATGTATCCCGGTAAAAAGCCATGATTACACTTCCTTTATGATTCCATATCCTGATTATCGAACGCGTAGCCAGCGTTGTCAATGGTTTTTAAAAGGAAGTCTTATCAAACCGGTTTGGGACGGATTGCCGAAAGCAACATGCTGTAACCGCATCAAGAAAAAAACCCGCAGAGAATGGCTGCGGGCTTGTGCTTTTAGTGCTTACGAACGGGTTATCCGCATTTTATTTTTCCGGTTCTCCTCCGACAGACTGGGCGACTTCCATCATTTCCGCAGCCGTGAGCGATTTGGAGGCAAGCGTATATTCGACACCGTTCACCGTCCAGGACAGGGAGTCGCCTGTCTTGATCCCGAACGCAAACCCGAGATCCGCCATTTCCCCGTTTGCAGGAATCGGTTCTGTGGAAGCAGCAGGGAGTACATCTGCCTTTTCCTCAATCAGCGTATACGTTTTATCGCCCGTATAGGTCAAAATAACGCGCTTGCCGTTTGCAACGGCAACTTCCTGTTCATCGAGCAGCGTCGTCCCCCCGATTTTTGCCGTCGGATATTTTACCGAAAACTCTTTGTTGCCGACCTTTCCGTCCACCGGCACTTCGAGTTTCGCCCCTGTCATATTTTTTTTCGTGTCAAACGCGTTGCTGTCGAATTTTGCATTAAAATCCACTTTCGTAAAAAGCACACTGACAAGCGTATTGCGGTCCGTGTCCATCACTTTCACACTGACTGGTG
Source organism: Weizmannia sp. WK01 (assembly GCF_025905465.1). Taxonomy (NCBI): domain Bacteria; kingdom Bacillati; phylum Bacillota; class Bacilli; order Caryophanales; family Bacillaceae; genus Heyndrickxia; species Weizmannia sp. WK01. Next base: position 3,441,152 of record NZ_CP109616.1, read on the forward strand.
CAAGCGTCCTTTTGTCAAAAGTAATTTGCTGGTACGGCAGCATCTTATGGTTTTGATAGCGTGTCTTCGTCTCAAACACATATCGGTTCTTTTTCACCGTCATCTTTGCCTCTTTATCTTTCAATATGTCTTTCACAAGTGATTCATAAAGGTACGCCTGGCTTGTGTTGTTCGGCCAGTCGCTTTGAAATTTGTAGCTTTTGTTGAGGGCGGGCGTGACCACAAACACGCCTTCTTTATTGCGCAAAATCATCTGGCTCTGCCCCTCGCCCGCATTTTTCAGGTTGACACGGTAATATCCCGGCCGGTTGTGCCAAACTTCAATATTGTATGTCCGCGGTTCATTGCCCGTTTTCAGCGTCATTTTCGCATTCAGCTTGTAGCCGTCCATCTTCTCCACTTTTTCATTTAATTTTCCGGCCACATCCTGCGGTTTTTTCGCTCCGCAGGCGGAAAGCAGAAAAATGGCAAACAGCGCCGCAAACAAAACCCAGTACTTTCTCTTCATCCTTTCAACCCCTTTATTGTCTCAAATCTTATGAAGAGAAAGGCTTCATCAAAAGCCCGTGCCTTGTCTCTCCTCTCTTACTCTGAATATATGAGACAACCCGGGCCTGTATGATGGGGAATTGAAAAAACGTTATAGCTTCAGTCTTCCAGAATCACTTGGGCGAATGCATATTCACGGCTGTGCGTGATCGACAAATGGGCATGGGGCTCTGCCGGCTTTGAAAAATACGGGCGGCCATTTTCATCTTTTGCGATTTCAATTTCCTGAAAAGACAACGCGCCCCCGATCCCCGTGCCAAAAGCTTTGGAATAAGCTTCTTTCGCCGCAAACCTGCCGGCCAGGAATTCAATTTTCCTTTTTTCTGTCAACTTGCAGAACTTTTGCTGCTCCGCTTTTGTTAAAATCCGCCCCGGAAACCGCGGCTGCCGTTCATACAGCTTTTTTATCCTTTCAAGCTCGACAATATCAATGCCAATTCCTTTGATCATGTGCTCACCTTCTGTTTTTCCAGAGTATAAACCACAAAATTTCCGATACCCGATTTTCACGCTGCTGCGGTGCCTCTGCCTTCCGTGAAAATATGCGCCGGTAAATCGTTCTGCTGGTATCCATGATGGCGGTTCGGCCCTTTTTGAAAATACGCGCCGGATTTGGGCTATCCCTTTTTCCATCCTGCTGGCGGTTGCGGTTAGAAGCAGGCCGGACGTCTAATTCGTCATTTCCGGCATATGTATAAATAGAGCTTTTCCATTGAAAGGAGTATTTGCAATGCTGATCCGCCCGATCCGCTTTTCTGCTTTTATTGGTTCCTATCCCGTCGTATCTGCCATTTTCCTGGCCCAGTGCCTCTTGTTTGCGGCCATGCGGCTTCCGGTTTTACCAACACAAACCCTTTATGAAACACTGTCCGGTGTGAACCTTTATATTGCCCAAGGGGAAATATGGCGGCTTGTCTCCCCTGTTTTTGTCCATATTGATTTCAGCCACCTGCTGTTGAATTCCTTCTCCCTTTTGCTGCTCGGCCCCTGTCTCGAACGGCTGGCCGGAAAATGGAAGTTTACCCTATTATATTTTGGCTGCGGATGCTGCGCCAATCTCGCTTCTTTTTTTCTGCTTCCGCTTACCTATTCCCATGCCGGTGCGAGCGGTGCCCTGTTCGGCCTGATCGGCGCATATGTCGCCCTTGTCTGGGTCGGGGAAGATGTGCCAAAAACAAGCCGGCAAACCATTTTATCGATTGCGGTCATTTCCGTTGTAACGGCTATGATGCAGCCTGGTGCCAACCACACAGCCCATCTTTCCGGACTCGTTGCCGGCATGCTGCTCGGAGGCATGCTTTTGCAAAGAAAAGCGGCTTCTCCTGCTTAGAAAAAGTCAATTCTCCGGACTCATTGCCGGCGTGCTGCTCGGGGGAATGACTTTTACGAAAAAAACGGATTCTTCCGCTTTAAAAAAAGCCAATTCTTTTCAGCCGCATTACCGGCGTGCTGCTCGGGGGAAAGGCTTTTACGAAAAAAAGCGGATTCTTCCGCTTTAAAAAAAGCAACGGGAGCTGCCGTTGCTTTTTTAATGGGGCGCCGGCAACTTTTGCCATACCGGCATTTTTACTTGTAAAGAGTCGCAGCCGGATACAAACCGACCCGCTCGTAAAGCTGATGATGCTCTATTTTTTTGGCCCCGCCTTCGTTTGGTTAAAATGGTTTGCGGTTTGTTGTTGTTCTTCTCGGCTTTCTTCCCTTATTGTAAGACCCTTTGTAGGACCCTGCAGGCTTGCCCCGTCTGCTATGGTCTTTTTTATGCGGAAGCGGCCGTTCTTCTGAAATATGAACCGGTGTTTTATCCGGCTCTTTCGTCATCAGTTTCAAAGCAGCTGCCGTGACCTCAGCCGGGTCATATTCTGCAAGCAGCTCCTTCGCTACCGACATATATTCATCAATATTGCCTTCTTTGATGGTTTCCCCGATCCGTTCCATGGTGACGCGCTGCTGCCCTTCAAACGCTTCATCCCAGGTCGGCGGGCGCATCGGGAGCATTCTCTTTTTCGTTGTCTGTTCAACCGTTTTGAGATAGCCCATTTCCCGCGGCGTGACAAAGGTCATTGCCATGCCTTCCCGTCCGGCACGGCCCGTTCTTCCGATCCGGTGCACATAGGATTCCGGATCCTGCGGAATATCGTAATTGTAAACATGGGTTACACCCGAGATATCCAGCCCGCGTGCGGCAACATCGGTGGCAACAAGCACATCAATTTTCCCGTCTTTAAACTTCCGGAGTACCGATAAGCGTTTCGCCTGGCTCAAATCACCGTGGATACCTTCTGCAAGATAGCCGCGCAAGTTCAGGGCATTCGCCAGTTCATCAACTCTCCGCTTCGTGCGCCCAAACACAATCGCAAGGTCCGGAGACTGTACATCCAAAAGCCTTGACAATACATCGAATTTTTCGCGTTCCTGGACTTTGACGTAGTATTGTTCAATAGACGGAACGGTCATTTCTTTTGCTTTCACACGGACAAGTTCCGGGTTGTTCATGAAGCGTTCGGCAATTTTCCGGATCGGATCCGGCATGGTTGCCGAGAACAGCATCGTTTGGCGGTCTTTCGGCACGGTAGAAAGAATGGCTTCAATGTCATCAATAAAGCCCATATTCAACATTTCATCCGCTTCGTCAAGCACAAGCGTATGCACATGGTCGAGTTTCAAGGTTCCCCGGTGTATATGGTCAAGAATCCGTCCCGGTGTTCCGACAATAATTTGCGGATGGTTCTTCAGCGCACGGATCTGACGCGAAATATCCTGGCCGCCATAAACAGCCAGCACATGAACGCGCGAATCCTGGCCGATCCGGTACAATTCTTCAGATACCTGAATGGCAAGCTCGCGGGTTGGCGCGATAATGATTCCTTGAATATTACGGCTTCTATGATCAATCTTTTCAATTAACGGTATGCCAAATGCTGCAGTTTTTCCCGTACCTGTCTGCGCCTGGCCGATAATATCCTTCCCTTGCATGGTGAGCGGAATGGTGGCTGCCTGAATCGGCGATGCCTCTTCAAATCCCATTCTTTTCACAGCTTTTAAAATCGCCGGGCTTAAATTTAATTCTGAAAACTTCGTCAATCTTCTCAATCTCCTTCTAAACGTTCAACAGGGCCGCATGTCTTCCTTAGGGTTTTACCCTTTTCGGCAAAAAAATATACTCTTTTGAGCATTGTCAGCTAAAAGCGTAAACGATGTACGGTAATCGTAACATGAATACGGCAAGATTTCAACGAATATGGAGCCGTGGTTTTTTCACAATCATTTTGGGACTTTCAATTTTTCGGTACAATGGTCGCCGCTATACAATTTTTCTAAAAGATATCTAATCTCTGGCACAAAAAAGTGATAAAATCGCCATCATTTATATCTCCGGGTATTTCATTATCCAGTTCTAGAATAAATTTGCCAACCAACACTTTCTCTTTATGCACTAATTTCCCTGTAAATCTATAGGAAAAATATTCATCCAGTTTTTCAATTGTGTACTTTGGCTTTTCCGCCTTCATCAAATCAGAAACATTCAAACAGTAAATCGGGTTCTTTAATACATAGCCTTCTGTGTAATTTAACGGTTGGGCAAAGCATCTGATTTCGGTTTCTCCATCCGTCACGATTACTTCAGCTTCTAAAGCTTCTTTGGAAATCCACTCTATATTTTTTATTTTCAATTTAGCACATCCTTTCTATTTATTCTAAACCATATGCTTTGTACTTTCTTTGCTCGTTCTTTGTATCGGTAATATTTTACTCGAAGGAGCAAATGAGCGGAAAAATAAAGGGACATAGGCTTCAAATTTTTAAACCGCTGAAACAAAAAAATGATCATTTTCAATTCCCGTGCCTGCTTTTCCATCCATCATTCGATCAAACCCTTTTAGAAGCCATGGACAGAAAAGCAATCCATGGAAGAATAATGGCGCACTTTTAACCCATCGACTCTGTTTATGCACTTTCATCGTTTGGGTTCATTTTTTCATTTATGGCATCCATTTTGCTTTTATTAGTTGTACAGGCTATGGTTTCTGAATACAAATATATCAATCGCATGATGGAAAGGCTGAGGAAAATGATGGAAAGCATGATTAGTTATATTTTTCTTGGGCTGTCGCTTGCTGCGCCGATCGGGCCGGTGAATGCCGCTCAAATTGACAAGGGGATTAAAAATGGCTTTCTCCACTCATGGCTGCTCGGAATCGGTGCCATGGCAGCGGACGGTTTGTATATGCTGCTCGTTTATCTCGGTGTCGTCCATTTGCTCAGCATCGGATTTGTAAAATCATTCCTTTGGTTTTTCGGATGCTTTGTCCTTACATACACCGGCATTGAAAGCATGATTGCAGCCAATCAGCCGATTTCCGGTTTGATGAGAAACAAAGAAAAATTGTCCAAATCATTCCTGACCGGTTTTCTGATGTCTCTGACCAATCCGCTCACCATTTTATTCTGGCTCGGCGTTTACGGTTCCGTGCTTGCAAAAACAGCTGAATCTGTAGGCCCGCAGCAGTTTCTCCTCTACAGCCTGGCCATCTTTATCGGAGTGGCGCTGTGGGATTTTTCGATGGCTGCCGTCTCAAGCAGCTTCGGAAAACTGCTAACCAACCGTTTGATTCTTTTCATTTCGAGGCTGTCCGGCCTGTCTCTTGTCGGTTTCGGCATTTATTTCGGCATTCAGGCGGTCAAGAGTCTGTAGCATAAGCAAACAAAAGTCCCGCCGAACTCTTGTACCTTTTCGCTGGTTTTCCGGAAAAAATCAGCACGTTCTTGCTTTCCGCCCGCTTTTTTACCGTCCGGCCCTTTTTGCCGATTCAGTCACCTTTTTTTCAAATAAAGGGATGATTTCTGAAGTGGGCATGGAATCCTTTCATTTATACCGCGTTTTTCGAAATGCGCCGGATTTTTCCGGCTTTTCGCCAGTTCTTTCGCTTTTTCTGAATCTTTTTCGCCTTTTCTGCTGGTTTCGACAAGCAACTTATATAGTTCCATAGTTTTCAAGAGAAATTTCCCGTATACTAATCATAACAGCAATCAAACTTTATAAGTTGGAGGAGAATTGTCAATGGCAGCTTCACATATTCAAGCCGTTCTCTTTGATTTAGACGGGGTCATCACAGATACTGCGGAATACCACTACTTAGCATGGAAAAAGCTGGCTGATGAGCTGCAGGTTCCTTTTGACCGCCATTTTAATGAAGCGCTTAAAGGGCTCAGCCGCATGGACTCTTTAAAGAAAATATTGGAGAACGCCCGGCCGGAGCCTTCCTTTTCTAAAGAAAAGCTGAGCGAGCTCGCGGACAGGAAAAATGAATATTACAAAGAACTGATCCGCCAAATTTCCCCTGCCGATTTGCTTCCGGGCATCCACAACCTGCTCGAAGATATAAAGGAAAGGGGAATCAAAACAGCGCTGGCTTCCGCGAGCAAAAACGCCATGTTTGTCATCGACAGACTGGGGGTGGCTTCCTTTTTTGATGAAATCGTGGACGCTGCCCGCATTCAGCACGGCAAGCCGGATCCGGAAATCTTTTTAACCGGCGCCCGCAAGCTGGACGCGGATCCGGCATTTTGCATCGGCATTGAAGACGCGGAAGCCGGCATCCAGGCCATTAAAGCGGCCGGCATGTTTGCAGTCGGGGTCGGCACGCCGGAAAACATGAAGCAGGCGGATTTCCTTGTTGAAGGGACGCAGGATCTTGACTTTGAAAAAATCGAAAGCGCATTTCTTCTGAAAAATAAAGGATGAGGCGTGATGGTTACCATTTCCGATGTCGCAAAACAGGCGAATGTTTCAAAGATGACGGTTTCACGGGTCCTTAACCACCCCGAACAGGTTAGAGATGATTTAAAAAAACTGGTATATGAGGCGATGGAGCAGTTGAACTATGTACCCAATTATGCGGCACGTGCCCTCGTCTCCCACCGTACCCAGGTCATCAAGTTCCTGATATTGGAGGAAATGGACACAACAGAGCCGTATTATATGAACTTGCTGGCCGGCATTGCCAAGGAGCTCGACCAAAACCACTACTCGCTTCAGCTGGTCACACGGAAATCGAAGGACATCGGCCAGTGCGACGGTGTGATTGCGACGGGTGTCCGCAGCCAGGATTACGATACCATTTTAAAAGAATTTTCCAAACCGGTGATTTTATTCGGGCAAAATGACAGAGGGTTTGATTTTATTGATGTGGACAATGAAAAAGGCGTACGGCTGTTAACAGAGCATGTCATTCGCCGCGGGTTTAAAAAAATTTATTTTTTCGGCATTGACCTGCAAGAGCCCTTTATGTTTGCGAGACAAAAAGGTTATCTGGATGCAACCGAAGCAAACGGGTTGCCGCCGTTTCTTTGCAGGGTCAAAAACAGTTCAAGCGCCGCCCAGCAAGAAGCGGAAAAAATTTTATCCAGCCGGAAAGAAAGATGCGCGTTTGTATGCGCAAGCGACCGGATTGCCCTCGGTGTGATCAGAGCCGCCCAATCGCTACGGCTATCCATACCAAGTGAGGTTGCGGTCACCGGTTTTGACGGGGTGTTTCTTGACCGGATTTCCGCTCCCCATATTACAACCGTGCGCCAGCCCGTTGTAAAAATGGGAGAAGCATGTGCACGCATGCTGTTGAAAAAAATTCAGGAAAACGGGAAATCCCAAGGGCACCAGTTTTTTGAACCGGAAGTGGTCATCCGCCCCTCCACCGTCTGTGAATAAGCAGCCTTACACCGGTTGCTTATTTTTTTCAGGATGGGCTTGGGCCAATCAAACCCGTAAAAAGCATTTTGTTAACGGTAACATCGCTGAAAAATTTGTTCCGGATAAAGGGGTGATGATACGTTGAAAGGGTATAGAAGAAACGTGGAGGTGAACCGCTTTGCAAGATGCGTGGTGGAAAGAAGCTGTCATCTATCAGGTATATCCGCGCAGTTTCAAAGATGCAAACGGGGACGGCGTGGGCGATATCCCGGGCATCATTGAAAAGCTGGATTATATCCGTGATCTCGGGGCAACGGCCATCTGGCTCAATCCGATTTTCGCATCGCCGCATGTGGACAATGGCTATGATGTCAGCAACTACGAAAAAATCGACCCGGTTTTCGGCACGATGGAAGATGTGGAACACCTGATCAAGGAAGCGAAAAAACGCGGGCTTAAAATCATTCTGGACCTTGTGCTGAACCATACGTCAGACCGCCACCCGTGGTTCCAAGAAGCGCGGAAAAGCAAAGAAAATCCGTACAGGGATTACTACATTTGGCATGACCCTGTCAAAGGGCGTGAACCGACGAACTGGGCGAGCTTTTTCGGCGGCAGCACATGGACATTGGATCAACAAACCGGGCAATATTATTTTCATCTGTTCAGCGACAAAATGCCCGATCTGAACTGGGAGAACAAAAAAGTGCGCGAAGAAATGGCAAAAATCGCCCTATTCTGGCTGGATAAAGGTGTGGACGGATTCCGGCTGGATGCGGTCATTCACCTGGCAAAGGACACCCGTTTTCTTCCCGTTAAAACAAAATCGGAAGAAGCCTTTGTGCTTGCAGAACAGTATTATGCCAACCTGCCGCGTGTCCATGATTATATCCGTGAATTTAACCGTACGATTAAAGCGAAGCATCCAGAAGCTTTTTTAATCGGGGAAACAGCTTCCGCCGACACGAAGCTTGCCCGGCTTTATTCAAGGCCGGACCGCGAAGAATGCGACTGCATCATTACCTTTAACTACTTAGGGTTTGACACAGAAGCAAAAAAACCTGGCATTCCGCAAAACTGGCAACAGGGAAAATGGGACTTGCTTGCTTTTAAAAAAGCGATGTCCCAGTGGCAACATGACTTGTACGGGGAAGGCTTCAATTCGCTCTACTGGAATAATCATGATATGCCGCGGGCCTTGTCGCGTTTCGGGGACGAAGGTAAATACCGGGAAAAAAGCGCAAAGATGCTTGCTACTTTGATGTATTTGCAATGGGGGCTGCCGATTTTGCTGCAGGGCGAAGAAATCGGCATGGTGAACTTGAAGCTCCCGCGGCTCCAAGACTATGAGGACCCAAGTATCAAAGGGCTTGCCACAATTGCGAAAAAGAAAGGCTATGCGGAGGAAGAAATTTTAAAAATGGTGCAACAGCGCTCTAAAGATACGTCAAGAGGCGCCATGCAGTGGAACAATGATCGATACGGCGGCTTTTCTACATATGCTCCGTGGCTCGGCATCAATGAAGATACGCGGACCGTGAACGTAGCGGCGCAGGAAAAAGATCCCGGCTCCGTGCTGCATTATTACCGGAAGCTGATCGAACTGAAAAAATCAATGCCTGTCTTTACGGCCGGCAGCTGGGAAATGCTGGCTGATGAGGACCCGGACATCTACGCGTATATACGGAAGCATGAAGGCAGCTGTGCCATGATTGTCTGCAATACATCGAAAAAGCTGCAGACCTTTACCTGCCCGGAGCTTACCCGCCACAGATGGGCATGCCTGCTCAATAACAACGGCTATCATAGCAAAGCGGTGCCAAGCAAACTGGTGCTATCGCCTTTTGAATGCTTTGTTTTATTACAGGAGTAGCATAAGAGGAGGAGAAAAGATGGAACACGCAGGAATTTTTCATCAGCCGTTCAGCGCGGATGCATATGTATATGACAAAAAAACGATGCACCTGAAGCTGCGCACGAAAAAAGGGGATATTCAGAAAGCCGTCCTCATTTGGGGAGACCCGTATTTATTTAAAAAAAAGCAAGACGGGGAATATCACTGGGAATCTGAACGCCTCGAAATGGAAAAAAAGGCTGAAACAGAGGCGCACGATGTCTGGTTTGCCGAAGTCCGTCCGCCGCACCGCCGCCTGCAGTACGCCTTTATCCTTACCGGCACGGATGGCAGCAACATTTTTTATGGCGGGCGCGGCTTTTACCCGGCAAATGAAGATACACTGCGGGTGCCTGACTATTATTTTAAATTTCCGTTTATGCACGAAATCGATATGTTCAAGGCGCCTGACTGGGTGAAGTCCACCATTTGGTACCAGATTTTCCCTGAACGGTTTGCAAACGGCAATCCCGCCATTTCTCCGGAAAATGCCCTGCCGTGGGGAAGCAAAGACCCGGGCGTGGACGACTTTTTCGGCGGCGACCTCGAGGGGATCATCGGCCATCTCGATTATCTCACCGATCTAGGCATTAACGGGATTTACTTGACGCCGATTTTCGAAGCCCCTTCCAATCATAAATACGATACATTCGACTATTTTACGATTGACCCGCATTTCGGCGATAAAGAAATATTCCGCAAACTGGTGAAAGAAGCCCACAAGCGCGGGATCCGGATTATGCTCGATGCGGTGTTCAACCATATTGGGAAAAATTCAAAACAGTGGCAGGATGTGCTGAAAAACGGGGAGAAATCGCGCTACAAAGACTGGTTCCATATCCACTCTTTCCCGGTCCGCGAAGGCGAAAACGGGAACATTGACGGGCATGATACGCTCTCATTTGACACGTTTGCTTTTACGACAAGCATGCCGAAGTTGAATACGGCCAATCCCGAAGTGCAACAGCATCTGCTCGATATTGCAACCTACTGGATCCGTGAATTTGACATTGACGGCTGGCGCCTTGATGTCGCCAACGAAGTCGACCATGCTTTTTGGAAAAAGTTCCACCAGGCCGTTGTAGGCGAGAAACCGGATGTTTTTATTCTCGGCGAAATTTGGCATGATGCATGGCCTTGGCTTTTAGGCGATGAGTTTCATTCGGTCATGAATTATCCATTTACGCAGACGATAATTGAATACTTTGTGGATGAAAACATTTCCGCTGAAAAACTGATGCACAGCCTCAACCAGCAGTTTATGCATTATATGCAGTCCAACAACGAGGTTTTGTTTAATATGCTTGACAGCCATGACACCCCGCGGATTTTGACAAAGGCAGGCGGCGACAAGCAAAAGGTGAAGCTTGCCCTTGCCTTTACGTTCGCGCATACCGGTTCGCCGTGCATTTATTACGGCACGGAGGTCGGAATAGACGGCGCAGGTGACCCGCTTTGCCGGAAATGCATGGTCTGGGATGAAGACAAGCAGGACCGCGACATGCTCGCATTTATGAAAAAGCTGATCCGCTTCCGGAAAGACCATCAACAAACCTTGACATACGGCGATCTCGTCTGGCTGAAAACCGATAACGAAAAACAAGTGGTCAGCTTCCTGCGCAAAGGGGAAAAATGCACCTTGCTGTTTGCCTTTAACCGGTCGGACCAAGAACAGGCCATCCCGTGGAGCGAGCTGGATGTAAAACCGGACACCGTAAAAGACGCTTGGGAAAACAAACCGGTTTCAAGCAAAACCCTTGTCCTCCCGCCAATGGACTTTGCGATTCTGGAAATCACAAACTGACCCTGACCGTAGCGTTCTTGAAACCCATTCGTCGCTTCCCATTGCGATTTTAAAAATCACAAACTACCCCTCCCCCCTGCCGGATAATTGGCAGGGGGCTTTTCATTTTGTTACCGTTAACAGAAAATTTTACATTGTAACCGTTTTCCACTCTCTTCTATAATAAAGTTGTACCAAAAAAGGGAGGTTCATGAAATGAAAGTATTCAAGAAGCTGTTCGTGCTTACGCTTGTCTTGGGCGTCATCATGGCGCTCGCCGCGTGCGGGGGATCGAAAAAAACAAACAGCGGATCTTCTCAAGACAGCGGTGACAAAAAGACGCTCACGGTTTCCGTGGAAGAATCTTATGCCGATTATGTCAACAGTATTAAGGGCGATTTTGAAAAGAAAAACAATTGTACTGTAAAAGTGGTCAAAAAGCCGATGTTTGACCAGCTGGAAGCACTGCCTTTGGACGGCCCGGCAGGAAAAGCCCCAGATGTGATGCTCGCTTCTTATGACCGGATCGGCGGACTCGGCCAGCAGGGGCATCTGCTTAAACTGTCCAAAAAAGATGTTAGCGCCTATGATGCAAAAGACCAGCGCCAAGTCATGATCGACAACAAAGTTTACGGCGTCCCGTTCGTCATTGAAACGCTCGTCCTTTATTACAACAAAGATTTGTTGAAAAGCCCGCCAAAAACATTTGCCGATCTTGAAAAATTGGCGAAAGACAGCAAATATAATTTTTCATCCGAATCCGGAAAGAATACAGGATTCCTTGTTAAATGGACGGACTTCTACTATTCTTACGGCTTGCTCGCGGGTGACGGTGGCTATGTGTTCGGCGATAACGGCACAAACACAAAAGATATCGGGTTGAACAATGCCGGTTCCGTAAAAGCCATTACGTACGCCACACACTGGTTTAAAGATATTTGGCCAAAAGGAATGAAAGATACAAAAAGCTCCGGCGACTTTGTAACAGAAGAATTCTCAAAAGGCAAAGCGGCTGCCGTCATTGACGGTCCTTGGTCGGCGGACACCTACGCGAAAGCAAAAGTAAATTACGGCGTAGCCCCGATCCCGACGCTTCCAAACGGCCACAAGTACGAAGCATTCGGCGGCGGAAAAGGATGGGTTGCTTCCAACTATACGAAAGAACCGAAACTTGCGGAAAAATGGATTCAATACGTCACCAACTCCGCAAACAGCTACAAATTCTATGAAAAATACAAAGAAATCCCTGCCAACCCGACTGCGCGCGAAAAAGCGGCTGCGACAAATGATGAACTGACAAAAGCGGTTGTTGAACAGTACAAATCCGACCAGCCGATGCCGAACGTTCCGGAAATGGCAGAAGTCTGGACCGGTATGGAATCGACGATGTTTGACGCAGCGAGCGGCAAGAAAACACCAAAGCAGGCAGCCGATGCAGCGGTGAAGACGATCAAAGACAATATTTCCCAAAAGTATTCCAATAAATAATCCGCTTTATCCATTTCCAGGTGGGGATACGCTCCACCTGGTTTTCAAAATATGGTGCTAGGCCGTTAGCAGGTTGAAAGCCGTGTAAACTTCCAGGTTTGGCGTCCATGTTGCAAAAAGCACCAGTAACATAAGTCAACTGCGCGTATTTTCAAGATTGGCATCCGGACCACAAAAATCTGCTGCCAACAAAAAATGAAATATTTTCAAAAAGGTGTCCCTGCCGCAAAACTGCAGCGCTGTATCACATGGACGTAAGACCAAGTCATCCATTTGCAAAAGGCACAAAGTAGCCATGTTTCGCTCATTTTCTATAGCTGCAGCATGAAAATCTGCCAGCGGGATTTTTTGGAAAGACCAATATAGAAACGAGGTAATCAAAATGGAAACCGAACCGAATAAACTGAAGGATGTCCGAAAAGCCGGCTTCTTCTCCCTGATCCCGGGGCTCGGCCAGTTTTATAACAAGCAGCCTTTTAAAGGCGTCCTTTTTCTGGCTATTTTTATCCTTTTTGCCATCCAAATGATCGTAGCAGGCATCCCGGCAATAAACGATTTTATCACGCTGGGTTCTGTCCCGCGGGTTGACCATTCGCTGTTTCTGCTGATCAAGGGTTCCCTGCAAATCATTTTGATCGCAATTTTTCTAGCTTTTTATTTGCTGAATATTTATGATGCCCGGCGTGTTGCCGCCATCTGGAACTTAAAGGGGACAGCCAACACATCCACCAAGGCCATTTTAAAAAACGCATGGGATGCAGGCTTTCCTTATTTGCTGACGATTCCGGCCTATGTGGCCATGACATTCGTCATCATTTTTCCTGTGCTTGTGACGCTGTTCACTGCTTTTACAAACTATGATTTTTATCATATTCCGCCTTTCCGCTTGATTGACTGGGTCGGGATCAAAAATTTCTTAAATATTTTTTCGCTTAGCTCGTATCGGGCCACGTTTACAAGTGTGCTCAGCTGGACAATCATCTGGACATTATGCGCGACCACCGGCCAGATTGTGCTCGGCATTTTAACAGCCTGTGTGGTAAACCAGCCTTTTATCAAAGGGAAAAAGCTGTTTCGGATCATTTTTTTGCTGCCATGGGCGGTGCCGGCCTTTATTACCATTATGAGCTTTTCCAACATTTTCAATGACAGTATCGGTGCCATCAATGCCCAGGTCATTCCGCTGCTCAACCATCTTCTGTTTACCGACATTCCGGCCATCTCGTGGAAAACGGATCCGTTCTGGACAAAAGTGGCCTTGATCATGATCCAGACATGGCTCGGTTTCCCGTATATTTATGTGATGGTCACCGGCGTTCTGCAGTCGATCCCGGGCGATTTATACGAAGCCGCCATCATTGACGGCGCAAATTTCTGGCAAAAGTTCCGCAGGATTACCCTGCCGATGATTTTATTTGCCACCGCGCCTGTTCTGATCACCCAGTACACATTTAATTTTAATAACTCAACTTTCGCAGACTGAAACAGGTAGGTATACCTTGATATAATTCGGCAGACCCGCAATCCATTGTTGTAGTTGACTTTTGATCAGTTGTTGAATTTTCTTATTACTTTTATCCAGAGTATCTTCAAGAATCTCGACTAACTGCTGCAATGCAACAGCCCAATCAAGGTCATCTATTTCATCACATAATTCATAAAACATGCCACCTAATGTTCTGTCATCTACACTGCAACGGTTTTGCCATGACAAGACAATATACCTTGCAAACACAATGGTCGTGTGGCTGATAAGCGCGTCATATGAACGACTCTGGAATTCCTTTTGTAGTTTTAATAGGGACTTTGTTGTTTTGAAGAAAACCTCAATATCCCAACGCATCCCGTAAATACGGATGATTTCCTGGTCACTCAGTGTACAGTCTGTACTCAAAATCGCCAACCAGTCGCTTTTCTTGTTGCGGTTGCGAACAAAGACAACTTTAATTGGCACGCCATTGGCCTGCGTTGTATGGATGGAACGCAAGATTCCTTTCTTTCCACTAGTCGGTTTAGCTAGACGATACAATTCATCTAGGCTAACACGCTTACCATCGACAAAATAGCGTTGTTTTAATTTTTTGACCATACCAATTACGTCAAGACCTTGTTCTGTAATCTCCTTGATGAGAGGTTGTTGGGTGAACCACGAATCCATTAGAACATAGGAAGCATCGATACCAGAATTCATCGCCCGGGCAATCATGCCAGGAATCTGTTCTGGTGCCGTTTGTAATGCTTCTTTTCGGCGCTTATAACCGGAGCTGCGTTTATCGATATTTTCGGATATGCCGTTGATCTGGCTCTTTTTCGAACTCAATAATGAGAAGTCAACGGGTAGGAATGTTGCGCCATCAGACCATCCTAATGTCAACATGCGGAATCCTTTGTAAAAACGCATTTTTTGAGATGCATGATCAAAGCAGCGAGCCAGAAGCTCAACGTGTTTGCTTCGGTTCCGGTCATAAGATGAATCATCTAAAATCAATACTTTCGGACGGTCATGACGTGTCAATTTCGAAACTTTTCCAATCACTGAGGCAACCAGTGAAAGGAGGAAACGACGCCAGTTGAACGTTGATTGGTTGAGAAACCGATAAACGGTATCTTTGGCTGGAATGTCTGTAGCTTTCTTACTTTCCAACATCCTGAACCAGTTTTTGTTTTCAAAGATCATACAAAAAATCAATTGAAAAATGTAGGCACAAGAAAAACCAAAGGACTTCGTAATACCGGCGATTCGCAAGTGTTTCAACATATTCAACTCTTTAAATGTTGATTTTATTTCATTTGGTAGTTGATTATTCAGGCTGTTTTTCGCTATCATAGTAGGAGACACCTCTTCTATTTGGTAGTGATTTTCGATAAATCAACTATACCAAAAGTAGAGGTGTTTTTTCATATATTAATTTTACTGTCAAGTGCTGTATCTGAGACGTAATAGACATTAGCCAGCACTGAATTTATTATGATTTTCTAGGTGCGAAAGTTGAGTTAATAACTTCTCAATTATTTATCTCTTTAATAACGGCGGGCCGGGCAGTGTCGGAGCGGGGGCCGGGTCGAGCGATATTTTAATTTCCTGGATTTATAAACTGACGACCGGGACATCGCCGCAGTACGCGATGGCCGCGGCGATTACCCTTATGATTTCATTTATTGTAATTGCCTTCTCGATGATCGCCTTTAAAAAGACAAACGCTTTCGGCAATGAGGAGATGATGTAGGATGAAGGCGTTAATGAAAAATCAAAAATTTACCCGTTTCTGGAACCGGTTTTTCACCTATGCATTTTTAATCCTATTAAGTGTGATCATTCTGTACCCATTGCTCATTACAGCGTCGTCTGCTTTCCGGGAGTCCAATATCGTTTCCTTCCAGCTGGATTTTCATTCCCACTGGACATTGGACAATTTCCGCCAGCTGTTTACCCAGACGCTGTATCCGGAATGGTATAAAAACACGCTTATCATCGCGGTAGCAACGATGGTTTTACAGATCGTCATCGTGACGCTTGCCGGCTACACTTACAGCCGCTACCGTTTTAAAGGAAGAAAGTACAGCCTTGTCTTTTTCCTGATCATCCAAATGGTTCCGACAATGGCGGCCTTGACCGCATTTTATGTCCTGGCGAATATCCTGAACGCGCTCGATACGTACTGGTTTTTAACCTTGCTTTATGTTGGCGGCGGCATTCCGATGAATACGTGGCTGATGAAAGGTTATTTCGATACGGTGCCGCGCGATTTGGACGAATCGGCAAGAATTGACGGAGCCGGCCATTTGCGCGTATTTTGGCAAATTGTGCTCCCGCTTGTTAAACCGATGCTTGCCGTCCAGGCACTCTGGGCATTTATGGGGCCGTTCGGGGATTATTTGCTGGCTAAATTTTTGCTCCGGACACCAGAACATTTAACCGTGGCGGTCGGCCTCCAACAATTTATTTCCAACCCGACCCAGCAAAAGGTGACGCTCTTTGCTGCCGGCGCCATTTTAGCCGCGCTGCCAATCTGTATTTTGTTTTTCTTCCTGCAGAAAAACTTTGTATCCGGGCTGACGTCGGGGGGCACAAAAGGATAAAGTGCGTAACGAGATGAACAGCTTTAACAGCTGCCGGCCCATGCGGAAAAAACTTGCAAAAAAACATAGAATACTTTATTGAAATGTGGGATTGCTTATGGAACAGATTCAAAGATTCCCTGCTGGTTATTTTGCGACGATCGTTTCACCCGTAAAAATCTTCCGGCACCGGGGCGCGCTTGGCGTTTGGAAACTGATTCTCATTTTTTTCTTTTTAAACGCCTGCCTGATTGCCCCGCTTTCACTCTCTTTTGCGCAGGCAGGAAATATCAGTTTAAAGCAAGTGGCGCCGCATTTATACGAAGCAGTGCAAACCGGATATACCGGGCAAAACGCCGTCCTTTCCTTTCAAAACGGCATGCTCCAATCCAGCAACGCGTGGACAAAGGATCACGGAGATACGATTATCTCCTTTGACCCAGGCAAAACCGCTGCCGTTTCAGAAAGCCATTACCATACAAAAGTCACGCATTACAAAAATGCGCTCCTTTTCCGGAAAGACCGGCTCATTCTGGCTGATGAAAACGGCTTTGGCTTTTCCGTCCGCTACCCGGCCGGAAACGAGAAGATCACGATCCAAAACGGCCGTGACCTTGCTTCTTTTGCCGGCGCTCTCTGGTTCCGGCAATATAAAGTCAACCTGATTCCGCTTGTTTCATGCCTGATCGGAATCCTGTTTCTTTTCAGCAATATACTTTTAATGGGGGCAGTGTCCCTGATACTTTGGCTGACACGTTTTTCAAGTTCTTCCGGCATCCGGTCATTGAGACAGGCTGCAACCATTACACTATCTGCAGCAGGGGTTCCGTCCATTATTGCCATGTTGGCAGGCTTTGCCGGCGCAGGTGCTGCAACGATGATGATGATCCAATCACTGGGCATGGTGCTTTTCATTGCGATGATTTTTTTAAAAACAAAATTTCTGGCGGACGACATGTAAATACAAGATGCTGACGAGGAGGATTTCTCATGTATTATAACCGGCTTTTCGATGTAGATGAATGGACTTTAAAAACAACGAAGCTCCACCGTGAACATATTCGGCTTCAGGAAAGCATCACTTCTTTAGGAAACGGCTATATGGGAATGCGCGGGAATTTCGAGGAGTCTTATTCCGGGGACCATCACCAGGGCACGTATATTGCAGGGGTCTGGTACCCGGATAAAACAAGGGTGGGCTGGTGGAAAGTCGGCTATCCCGATTATTTCGGAAAGGTCATTAACGCAGTCAATCTTGTCGGGTTGCGCGTCTGGATTGATCAAGAGGAAATTGACCTGTTTCTGGACCCGCTCGAACAATTTCAACTGGAACTTGATATGAAAAATGCCGTCTTGCGCCATTCCTATCTTGTCGAAAAGTCTGGCAAGAAAGTCAAAATTGAATTTGAACGTTTTTTCAGCATTGTCTATAAAGAAATTGCCGCGATCCGAATCCGTGCCACCAATCTTGGCAATCCGGCCGTCCTCACGTTAAAACCTTTCCTGGACGGCAATGTCAAAAACGAAGACGCCAATTATGATGAAATGTTCTGGACGGAAATCCAGTCTGAAGCAACGGAAGACAAGGCCGCGGTTGTCACGGAAACAATTGAAAACCCGTTCGGTGTTCCCCGTTTTACCGTAGCTGCCGCCATGGGCAATCTGACGGAGGCAACGCTTGCTTCCTGTGAGTCGGATACGCTTTATGCCGGCCACGTATATGAAAAAACGCTCGGCGAAAACGAGTCGCTCCTTCTGGATAAAATCGTTTCTGTCACGACAAGCCGGGACTATGAAAAAGATGCGCTCCTCCCCCGCGCCTACGAATTGCTTGAACAGGCTTTGGAAAACGGGTACGAAAAGCTGTACGAGGAGCACGCAGCAGCCTGGCATAAACGGTGGGAGAAAGCAGACGTCCGCATTTCCGGCGATCCGGAAGCCCAGCAAGGGATCCGCTTTAACCTATTCCAGCTTTTTTCGACCTATTACGGCGATGATCCGCGCTTAAACATCGGCCCGAAAGGTTTCACCGGCGAAAAATACGGCGGCGCGACGTACTGGGATACAGAAGCCTATGCCGTACCCATGTATCTGGCCGTTGCCACGCCGGAAGTCACAAGAAATTTACTGCTCTACCGCTACCATCAGCTTCCAGAAGCGTATGAAAACGCAAAAAAACTCGGGCTGAAAGGCGCTTTATATCCGATGGTCACCTTTACCGGGATCGAATGCCATAACGAATGGGAAATCACATTCGAAGAAATTCACCGGAACGGCGCCATTGCTTATGCCATTTACAATTATGTCAATTACACCGGCGACAAAGACTACATCAGCCAGTACGGGATTGTCGTCCTCGTCGGGATCAGCCGCTTTTTCGCCGACCGTGTCCATTTTTCCGAGCGAAAGAAAAAATACATGATCCATGGCGTCACCGGCCCGAACGAGTATGAAAACAACGTCAACAACAACTGGTACACAAACCGGATTGCCGTCTGGACGCTTAAATATACCCTTGCGTCCCTTGATTTTACCGGTGCGGAAAAAGCAGCCGCGCTGAATATTACGGAAGAAGAACGCGCGCATTGGCAGGATATTATCGACCGGATGTATTTTCCGTATGATGAAGAGCTGGGCATTTTTCTACAACAGGACGGCTTCCTGGATAAACCGATCAAACCAGTTAGCTGCCTCCCGAAAGAAGATCTGCCGCTCAATCAGCACTGGTCATGGGACCGGATTCTGCGCTCCTGTTATATTAAGCAGGCTGACGTACTGCAAGGGTTTTATTTCTTCAATGATGCGTTTACAATAGAAGAAAAGCGGCGCCATTTTGAATTTTACGAACCGCTCACCGTCCATGAATCGAGCCTCTCCCCGTGCGTCCATGCGATTCTAGCGGCTGAGCTTCGAAAAGAAGACAAAGCGGTCGAACTGTATAAGCGCACGTCCCGGCTTGATCTTGACAACTATAACCATGATACGGAAGACGGGCTGCACATCACGTCCATGACCGGAAGCTGGCTTTCCATTGTCCACGGGTTTGCCGGCATGCGCACCTTCCATGAAACATTGTCGTTTGTGCCGTTTTTACCGAAAGACTGGGATGAATACGCATTTAAAATCAATTACCGGCACCGCCTCCTTGAAGTGAAAGTAAACAAAAAAGAAGTCACCATCTCCCTTTTGGAAGGCGAACCGCTTGAATTGAAGTTATACGGGGAATTCATCCATCTAACAAATACGTACACGAAGGAGTATGAGCTGTCATGACAGAATGGTGGAAAAAAGCCGTTGTTTACCAGATTTACCCGCGTAGTTTTTATGATACAAATGGTGACGGGATCGGCGATTTGCGGGGAATTATGGATAAGCTCGACTATTTGAAGAAACTTGGGATCGACTGCATCTGGATCAGCCCGGTGTACGACTCGCCGCAGGATGACAATGGCTACGACATCCGTGACTACCGCAAGATCGACAAGATGTTCGGGACAAATGAAGATATGGACCGCCTGCTTGACGAAGCCCATGCACGCGGGATTAAAATCGTAATGGATCTTGTCGTGAACCATACCTCCGATGAACATGCCTGGTTTGTCGAAAGCCGGAAATCGAAGGATAATCCGTACCGCGACTTTTATTTTTGGAAAGACCCGAAACCGGACGGCACCCCTCCGAACAACTGGGGTTCGATGTTTTCCGGTTCCGCCTGGGAGTACGACGAAACAACCGGGCAATACTATTTGCACTATTTTTCAAAGAAACAGCCTGACTTAAACTGGGAAAACGAAAAAGTGCGGAAAGAGATTTACGATATGATGAAGTTCTGGATGGATAAAGGGGTGGACGGCTGGCGCATGGATGTGATCGGCTCGATTTCCAAGTTTCTTGATTTTCCTGATTATGAACTTCCGGAAGGGCAAAAATACGACATTGGCAAGTATCATGCAAACGGGCCGCGCCTCCATGCGTTCATCCAGGAAATGAACCGCGAAGTGCTGTCGAAATACGACTGCATGACTGTCGGGGAGGCCATTGGATCCGATGTCGAAATCGCCAAGAAATATACGGGGCCGGACCGCCATGAACTCAATATGATTTTTAACTTTGAACATATGGATGTCGATACGAAACCAGGCAGCCCTGCCGGCAAATGGGCTCTGAAGCCTTTTGACCTCATTGAATTGAAACAAATCCTTTCCCGCTGGCAATATGCGCTCGCGGATACCGGCTGGAATGCGCTCTACTTTGAAAACCATGACCAGGCAAGGGTTGTATCGCGCTGGGGCAATGATACAACGTACCGGGCGGAATGTGCAAAAGCGTTTGCCACCATTTTGCACGGACTGAAAGGGACCCCTTTTATTTACCAGGGGGAAGAAATCGGGATGGTGAATGCCGCGCTTGAACTCGAAGAATATGATGATATTGAAATCCGGAATGCTTATCAAGAACTCGTACTGGAAAATCAAATCATGACGAAGGATGAATTTTTAACAGCTGTCCGAAAAAAAGGACGTGACAATGCACGGACGCCGATGCAGTGGGACAGCGGTCCGAATGCCGGCTTTACAACCGGAAAACCGTGGCTTAAAGTGAACGCCCGCTATCCGGAGATCAACGTAGCAAAAGCGCTTCAAGATTCGAATTCGATTTTTTATTACTATCAATCTCTGATCAAGCTGCGGCATACATATGATGTGTTTACAGACGGCCGGTATGAGCTGCTGATGCCGGACCATCCGCATTTGTACGTATACACGAGGGAGAATGAATCGGAAAAGCTGCTCGTTGCCGCCAACTTAAGCGAAAACACGGTAAGCTTTGATCAACCGGATGGCAACTGGAAACTGCTGCTTGGAAACTATGAAGATACGCGCTCCAGCACGCTGTTCCGCCCGTATGAAGCAGGAATTTATTATCTGGAAAAATAGATTTTTGTGCTATGTTCACCCGATTGCCTTTGGATGCAAAGAGCGTGTTTGTACGGCGGTTGCTCCGCCATACGCCTCCGCTTTGCCCGGTTGCTTTTTTATGCAAAGAGCCCTCTATCCTGCGTATGAGGGGCTCTTTGCTGTTTCTTTGGTTTGGTAGATTTTTGGCTGAAAGTCTAGGCACGTTTCTTTCGCAGGAGATATGGCTGGAATTTGTCCCGCTTCTTATCGCAGACGCCTCCCTACGATCACTTTTGAACGAAATTCTGACCGCTTTCTTAACGTAGATGCGGCCTATGTGAAGAAAGGCCGGCTTTTTCCCCCGCTTGCTTCACTTAGAGGTGGTCTATGTGAAGGAAGAGATCCTTTTTGGCTCGGTTTCTTAATGTGGACGCGCTCTATGTTAAGAAACAAGCTCATTTTCCTCCGCTTCCTTAACGTAGACGCGCTCTATGTTAAGGAAGCACCTCATTTTCCCTCGCTTCCTTAACGTAGACACGCTCTATGTGAAGGAAGCACCTCATTTTCCCTCGCTTCCTTAACGTAGACGCGCTCTATGTTAAGAAACTATCTCATTTTCCTCCGCTTCCTTAACGTAGACACGCTCTATGTTAAGAAACTATCTCATTTTCCCTCGCTTCCTTAACATAGACGCGCTCTATATTAAGAAAGCACCTCATTTTCTATCGCTTCCTTAACGTAGACGCGCTCTATGTTAAGAAACTATCTCATTTCCCTCGCTTCCTTAACGTAGACGACGGGCTCTAAGTTAAGAAACAAGCCCATTTTCCTCCGCTTCCTTAACGTAGACGCGCTCTATGTGAAGGAAGCACCTCATTTTCCCTCGCTTCCTTAACGTAGACGTGCTCCATGTTAAGAAACTATCTCATTTTCCCTCGCTTCCTTAACGTAGACGCGCTCTATGTTAAGAAACAAGCTCATTTTCCTCCGCTTCCTTAACGTAGACACCTCTATGTTAAGAAAGCATCTCATTTTCTCTCGTTTCCTTAACATGGACTCGTTCTATGTTAAGGAACAAGCTCATTTTCCCCAGCTTCCTTCACATAGACACACTCTATAGCCAAGTTCCCGACCGCTTCCCTTACATTGAACCCGTCCAATCTCCATTCCACATGACAAAGCTTGCCGGAAAATATCCTTTGCCAAAAATGAAAGACAGCCGCCGGAAAAAACTGGCAGCTGTCTTTCACGTATCATCTATTTAGGAAACCGTAATGGCCTTGACCACTTCTTCCAGCTGCATGCCTCTTGAGGCTTTGACCAAAACCAAATCGCCGGCTCCGATTTTTCCTTTCAACATATCGATCAGCCTCTTCTTGTCCTCAAACGCAAACACACGGTTGTCCGGAAAATCGCAAGCATCCGCAATCAAACGGCCCAACTTGCCATATGTAAAAACAAAATCAATTTTTTCGGGATTCAAGTCGCAGCCAACCTCCCTGTGAAACGCCGCTTCCTTTTCGCCCAGTTCAAGCATATCCCCGAGCACGAGGATTTTCCGGCCCGTTCCTTCAAACTGCTCCACAAGCCGGATGGCCGCACGCATCGACGTCGGGCTTGCATTATATGCATCGTTGATAATTTTTGAACCGTTGATGCCGTCCGCCATTTCCATCCGCATTTCGCTCAGCCTCGTTTTCCCAAGCCCTGCGCGGATTTCCTCAAATGGCATGCCAAACTCGCGGCCGGCAAGAATGGCGGCAAGCGAATTGATGACATTGTATTCACCAAGGACCGGCAGATAAAAATCGATATCTTCCGATGCATTTGTCCGGAACGCGCTGCCGCTTGTCTCTTGTTTCCATTCCACCGGATAAAGATCATTTCCGTGCCCTTTGCCAAACGTCTTTGTTCGGATGCCGGTAATGTTTGGCACCCGTTCCTGCAAAAGCGGTTCATCCCCCATATAGATCAGCAGCCCGTTTTCCGGAAGGCCTTCTGTAATTTCGAGTTTTGCATCGGCAATCGCTTCACGGGAACCGAGATTTTGAATATGCGCCTCACCGATATTTGTAATAATGGCCACATCCGGGCGGGCAATCGATGTGAGGAAAGAAATTTCCCCTTTTGCACTCATGCCCATTTCCACTACGGCGATTTCCGTGTCTTCATCAAGGGACAAAAGCGTTAACGGAACGCCCTGGTGGTTGTTAAAATTGCCTTCCGTTTTTTGCACTTTAAATTTTTCGGAAAGGACGGAGGCGACCATATCTTTTGTTGTCGTTTTGCCGTTGCTGCCGGTAATGCCGACAACTTTTGCCCGCAAGGCGTTCCGGTAGCTTTTTGACAGTTCTTGCAAGCTCTTCTCTGTGTCTTCCACGATAAGAAGCGGCACGTTCGCCGGCGGGTTTGGCACATCTTTTTGCCAGAGGGATGCAGCTGCGCCTCTGCGGAACGCGTCTTCCACATATTGATGGCCGTCCGCATGTCTGCCAGTAAGCGGCACATACAGATTCCCTTTTTCGATTTTGCGCGAATCAATGCATACGCCATGTACAAGCGTTTCGTTGTGCTGCAGTTGTTCCCCGTTTTCCACATGGATCATTCCGGTCATTTCCCGGATCGTCCGTCTGATCATTTTCGCTCTTTTCCTCCTTGAAAACAGAACGGGAACCATTCAGAATGGTTCCAAACTGAGATTCGGAAAGCTATTTCGTCCGAGTAAAATTCAGAACAGAAACCATTAATAATGGTTCCAAACCCCGTTACAAAGTATATTTAATCCGCTGTTTTTCCGCATGTCGCTCCAGGGCAAGTTCAATCAGCTTTTCGATCAGCTGCGGGTAATCCAGCCCTGCCTCTTTCCACAGAAGCGGAAACATGCTGAACGGTGTAAATCCGGGCATCGTATTGATTTCATTGATGATCACCCGTTCGTCTTCTGTCACAAAAAAGTCAGCACGCACCAGCCCCGAGCAGTCGAGTGCTTTAAATGCTGTAATCGCAGCTTCGGTACATTTTTTATACACTTTTTCGGGAATATCGGCCGGAATGATTAACGCCGTTTCCCCGTCTTCGTATTTCGCTTTATAATCGTAAAAATCTTTTTTCGCGACAATTTCGCCGGCAACGGAACATTGCGGATCGTCATTCCCAATCACGCCAAGTTCAATTTCCCTGGCCGTGACGCCTTCTTCGACAATGATTTTCCGGTCGTACTGAAAGGCTTCCTTAAATGCTGCTTCCAACTCCGTGCGGTTTTTACACTTACTGATCCCGACGCTTGAACCGAGATTCGCCGGTTTGACGAAACAAGGGTAGCCGGTCTTTTCTTCCACTTGTTGAAAACAGGTTTCGGGCGCATTTTCCCATTCACTCCGGATAAAAGAAACATATTTCACTTGGTCGAGCCCGGCTTGTGCAAACAGGTTTTTCATAATTACTTTATCCATTCCGGCTGAAGAGGCAAGCACGCCGTTTCCGACATACGGCAGGTTTAACAGTTCAAGCATGCCCTGTACGGTGCCGTCTTCCCCGTTTGGCCCGTGCAGCAGCGGAAAAATGACGTCATAGCCGCCTTTTTCACCCGATACAGTGGTTGACAGCGCATTGGGGGCCATTTTCTTTCCGTCACGGAACTCAAGCTGTTTCACGGTTTCAACAGGTCCGGTTAAAAGCGGCCCTTTTATCCAGTCCCCTTCCGTTGTAATGAAGATGGGGTAAATATCGTATTTTTCGTGATCCAAGGCCTGTATTACAGCTTTGGCGGTTTGCAGGGATACTTCGTGTTCAGCGGATTTCCCGCCGTAAAGCAAACAGATTTTCTTTTTCATTGTCATCCTCCATCATACGAACAGGATATTCCTATTTTAACATTTTACACACCCGGTGTGCGCCAAATTTGCCATTTTGATTTGTTCAGTTTCTTCCCTATTGTATGGCAAAACGGGCATTTGTGTAACACGATTTGTTCAGGATTTTTTTAACAGGGGGCTGTTTCCCGTTGCGCTTTGCGACTTGAAAGATGGTGCCCGTTAAAAAACGCCGTCGTCTGCAGCCCTAAAGATGGTTTTACTAAAAAGGTTTTCCGCCGCTATCCATTTTAAAAATAAAACAGGACCCGATACCATTGAAATGCGGGGGATCGGCCCTGACGTTGAAGAGGATTTTGCATCATGAAAAGCGGGGTGGCTTCCTTCCCCGCTTTTCTATCGTAAAACGCGCCAGCTACTTTTCACTGCAGCATGGACGTCTAATGAATTAAAATTTTCCATTCCTGCATCCTGCGGTCATAGACCATTTTTCCATCGATTGGCGTGCCGGAGATGGCGGCATATTCTTCGTGCATTTCATCCATATCATGAAAATCGCCGATCGTCCAAAACGGGATTTCAATTTGCACCCGGGTCTGCACGGCATATTCCATCGAAATAACCATCCCTTCCTTCATCTTCTCCGAAAGCGGCAACAGCACCTCCACCGGGATAGCGGGCAATGCTTTCCGCTTTTTCCGCCCGAACAGAAACGGTTTCTCTCCTTTGATCCTGTTGATCCGCTCGGCAACCACATAGCCAAGCATCGCATAAAAATCACGGAAAGAACGGAAATAAATTTTGCTGTAGTAGCCGTCATCCTGCGATAAATAGACGAAATGGTTATTTAATTTCCGGTAAAAAGGCATCCGCAAATGATGTTTCATATGGCTCAGATACAGCAGTTCCGCAATTTCATACCCCTCCAGCAGATCGAGCCCTTCCTCATCCTCAAAATCCACCCAGCAAAAATCCCCGTAGCTGTAAATGTCTTCTTCTAGCAGGCGCCCGATCGTTTCCTCATCCGCATATTCAAACAGCGTATGTAAATTTACAGTGCCTGCCTCAAATTGATGACGGAGAAGAAGGAGATTCGTCAAATTGGGAAAAGCATGGTAAAATTCATAAAAACAGATGCCGTGCAATAAAACATAGTGATTCACTTCATTCGCGTGAACATATATGAGCTCCCTGTTGCCACCATGGTTTTTCAAACGATTACCCCCGATTGTGCAGAACATGTTATGGACTAAAACCTGCCAGTTCTCATAATTTTATTTTAACAAATTTGGCAAAAAAATTGGATTTTTATTTCATTCCTATCTGAAAATCGTGCATCCTTTATCCTCACTGATGATTATAATGTATTTCCACTAAATGCAAAACCATATACCCCCTAAACCAGTATGATCATTTTTACCGGGAGAAGATGCGCCTTGTGCTTGCAGTTCTGATTGAAATGATTCAAAATATGGATAGGAATATACAGAAAACGACGAATTACTTTCTTGTTCCCGGGCAAGCCCCGTTTTTTCTCCTGTTTTTCGGGAACAGTATACAGGAAGAGTCTCTTAAGGAGGTGCATGTCTTGCCGAATCAGGGGCCATGTAAAACGATTCGTTTTTGCATCTCTTGGCAGGACAAACCATGCTGACGATCAAATTGCTTATTATTGTCTTATTAATCGGGGCCAATGCGTTTTTTGTCGCCTCGGAATTTTCTCTCGTAAGGGTGCGAACATCGAGAATTGACCAGCTCATTGCGGAAGGCAACAAAAAAGCCGCTTCCGCCAAAAAAGTAATCTCCAGCCTGGACAGCTATCTGTCGACAACACAGCTGGGCATCACCGTGATTTCTCTTGTTCTTGGGTGGCTGGGCGAGCCGACATTAAGGGTGATTTTTAATCCGCTTTTAATCAAACTCCATGTTCCCGGGACACTCATCCACGTGGTGACCTTTATTCTTTCTTTTCTCATCATCACCTTTTTCAGCGTCGTGGTTGGGGAGCTTGCACCGAAAAATATTGCTATCCAGACAGCAGAAAATATTGTGCTGCTCGTCGCCAAACCGCTGATTTTCATCAACAAAATCATGTATCCCTTTACGTGGACGCTGAACAAGTCTTCGCGGCTTGTGACAAAAGCGCTCGGTTACGACATGCAATCGGACAATGAAATCACCCATTCGGAGGAAGAACTGCGGATTATCCTGTCGGAAAGCTTAAAAAGCGGTGAAATTAACCAGTCCGAATATAAATATGTCAACAATATATTTGAATTCGATAACCGGATCGCAAAAGAAATTATGGTCCCCCGCACAGAAGTAGTGACGGTCGACAAGAGTGACCGGATTGCCGATCTCATCCGGCTGGCACAATCTGAAAAATATACACGCTACCCGGTTACAGACGGGGACAAGGACAATGTCATCGGCGTGCTCAACATGAAAGAAGTGCTGACGGATTGTGTTTCAAACCCGGATCTCAGGGATGATGCGACGATTGAACCGTATATTAATCCGATTATCCATGTCATTGAAACGGTACCGATTCAGGGTGTTCTTGCTCGCATGCAAAAGGACAACACCCATATGGCCGTTTTACTGGATGAATATGGCGGGACTGCCGGCATTATTACAGTCGAGGACATTTTAGAGGAAATCGTTGGTGAAATCCGGGACGAGTTTGATACGGATGAAATCCCGCTTATCCAAAAGATCGGGGATGCGCATTATATTTTGGACGCCAAAGTGCTGATTGAAGATGTAAATGACCTCCTTGCGATCGAAATTCCCGATGATGATGTGGATACGATCGGCGGATGGCTGTTGACACAGAAATACGATTTAAAAAAGGGCGATTCCGTGCCGTTCCAATCGTATGACTTTAAAGTAAAAGATATGGAAGGTTCGCACGTCCTGTATGTGGAAGTATCAAAAAAACAGGAAGCAGCTTCCTCCTAACGGGGGCTGCGCAACCTGGTTTTTCCTGCTTTTGAATAAATTGAATTTTCCTAATTACATTTTATTTCTAACCGATACGTTTGACTGTATGGTATTTATGTTTTATAATAGTCGTAATATAAGTGTGCTTTTTCAGAGATTGGGGTGATTCCAATGGGGCTTTGTACCGCATCGGGGAATTAGCATCCATTGCCAATGTTTCAAAACGGACCATTGATTACTACACCCGGCTCGGGCTGTTAAAACCACAACGTACCGGTGCAAATTACCGGATTTATGACGAAAACGCCGTAAACGAACTGCAGTTTATAGAAGAATGCAAAAAAATGCATCTTCCGCTGAAGGCGATCCGGGCCAAACTGGAATGCAGAAGGAACGGCATATTGAATGCACATGCCTTAATCCAGCAATTGAACCTCTTCTCCGAACAGCTAAAACAGCTCAATACGGAACTGAAGGATATAACACCGAATCTGGAAAAACTGCCGGAAGCGCAAAAAGAAACATTGCGCAATCAATTATCGGGAGACAGCCTGGCACTCGTCCAGTCCCTTTCCTCCATTTTAAACAGGGAAGTGGTTTGGCACTAAAATCGGGAATAGAATCATTCAATTTTGTAAAAATACAGGAGGTGACTCCTGCCCCGTCTCTATTCGGAGCAGGGAAACTTATTTGGACATATTTAAATTGGTGCTGATTTTTATATTAATCGCACTTTCCGCTTTTTTTGTAGCTTCAGAGTTTGCAATCGTAAAGATTAGAAGTTCCCGGATTGACCAACTCATCGAAGAAGGAAACAAAAAAGCGATTTCGGTAAAAAACATCATCACAAATCTTGATGAGTATTTATCGACCTGCCAATTGGGCATCACCATCATTTCGCTTCTGATCGGATGGATCGGAGAAGAAACCGTATCGCATCTTCTCGCCCCCGTGTTCGGGCTGTTGCATCTTCCGGAGTCTTTTGGCGCCGTTTTCTCCGTCATCCTTGCCTTTGCTGTCATTACCTTTGTGCATGTTGTGGCAGGAGAACTTGCACCAAAAACAGTTGCGATTCAAAAAGCGGAAACCATTACGTTTCTTGCAGCAAAGCCGTTAATTTTGTTCCACAGGCTGATGTACCCGTTTATTTGGCTATTGAACAGTTCTGCCGGCCTGATTACAAAAATGGTTGGGATGGAATCCGCATCCCGGCATGACGTCGCCCATACGGAAGAGGAATTGCGGTTTATCCTGTCTGAAAGCTATAAAAATGGTGAAATCAATCAATCAGAGTTTAAATATGTAAATAAAATTTTTGAGTTTGATAACCGGATTGCGAAAGAAATTATGGTGCCAAGAACCGAGATTGTCTCCCTTTCCAAAGGTGATTCCCTCCGGACGTTCATGGACCTCGTGCAGGAAGAACGGTTTACCCGCTACCCTGTCATTGACGGAGATAAGGACCATATTATCGGGATCATCAATTTAAAGGAAGTCTTAACCGATGTACTGAAAAAACAGGCTCCCCCTTCGTCACTGGAAGCGTATGTCCGGCCGATTATCCGCGTGATCGACACGATTCCGATTAATGAGCTGCTCGTCATGATGCAAAAAGAGCGCATTCACATGGCCGTCTTGCTTGATGAATACGGCGGCACGAGCGGCATTGTGACGGTCGAGGATATTTTGGAGGAAATCGTCGGTGAAATCCGTGACGAATTTGACATGGATGAGGTGCCGCTGATCCGGAAAGTCAAGGACGGTCACTTTATTATCGACTCGAAAGTACTGATCAGTGAAGTGAATGACCTGCTCGGCACACAAATTTCCGATGAAGACATTGATACCCTCGGCGGCTGGATTTTAACCAAAAAGATCGAGGCGAAGCAGGGCG
Source organism: Weizmannia sp. WK01 (assembly GCF_025905465.1). Classification (NCBI taxonomy): domain Bacteria; kingdom Bacillati; phylum Bacillota; class Bacilli; order Caryophanales; family Bacillaceae; genus Heyndrickxia; species Weizmannia sp. WK01. Next base: position 3,471,160 of record NZ_CP109616.1, read on the forward strand.
ACACGGTTGAATTCGGGGATTACACCTTTACGATCAGTGAAATGGAAGATATGCATATCCGCTATATCGAGGTGAAAAAGAAAGCGGCACGGCCGGCGGTTCAAACTGCAAAACAGGAACCCGTGTCCATGCTTCAAAATGAATCCGGACATCCTGAAATGTTAAAAGCTTTTGAGTAATGGAAGGCAGCAAAAACCTGCCTCGGTGCAAGCCAAAACCAAAAAAACGCGGACGATCGCTTGGTCGCCCGCGTTTTTCCGCTCCGCAAAACAGGAATTAATGTTTTTTGTAAACCGGTTGCAACTTTCTCCCTTCCAGCACTTCGAACAATTCCAGCCGGGATTTCGTAAAAGAGGTTTTAATTCCCATTTCCGAAAAGGCCGATATCATCTTTATTAAATGATCATGGTTTTTTTTCATACGACCACCTCATCTATCATGGATTTCCGTACTGTTTCCTTATCTGTATATGTATTCCCATCTATATAGGATTTTACACGGCATTTCTTAAAGTTTTATGAAAATTTTCTTGTCTTACTCTTAATATAGCAAAAAAATTAAAAAAATATAAGGGTTTTCATCAAAATTGTTTGATTTCCTTTCATAAGTCTGCGAGAAGAACAAATAGACCGGTTGCAGCTGTCTCCTTGTATGTGTAAAATTTTACTCGAAGGGGCAAATGAGTGGAAAAAAATGGGAAGACACTCTATCATCTAAATGTACACCTTGAATGAACATCTAGAGAGAGGTCTTCCCATGGATATTATATCAATAATTGCTGGATTATTAAAGGGTACAAAGAGTCTTATGGAATTTGAAGAACAGCTTAAACTTCTGATGCAGAAGGCTTTTACACAATGGGTTGGGGATGTATTTGAGGAGTTAGATAAAACAATTAAACAAAAGAAGTTGGAGGAAGGCTGGGAGTACTGCCGTAGTGATAACAGAAGCGTTCAGTTTCTATTTGGAAGTGTGACTTTTAAACGTTCATTAATGCGTGATAAGAGAGGGAACTCACATTATCCCTTGGATGAATGCTTGGGGCTGGTACCCCACCAGAGATATAGCCCGTTAGTGGAATTAAAGGTGGCAGAGTTGGCAAGTGAGAACACCTATCGGGAGGTGGCGAATATTTTAAAAGAATGGACAGCCGTGAGTCTTAGTCATACAACTGTAGGGGAAATGGTGAAACGCGTAGGAAAAACGCAGGTGGAAGCCGACAAGGCCCTTGTAGAAGAGATGGAAATAGCTGCTTCACTGCCTGATGGGAAGAAGGTAGACTACCTGTTTTCCGAAGCAGATGGCGTATTCATCCGGGGACTGGAAAAGAAACAGAGTATGGAAGTCCACCATGCCATTCTCTATGAAGGTTGGGAAACCAATGGAAAAAGGGTCTCCCTGCGTCAGCCCACAGTCATCATGACGACGGAAGACATTCAGACATTTTGGGATGAAGTCCAAGCCACAGCTGCCAACACCTATTCCCTCGAAAAAGCGCAAGTCATTACAAACAGTGATGGAGGTGCTGGGTACACAGCTGAACGGTTTCAAACAGCATTCTCACAGTCGGAATTTCCGGTGCTCAACCAGCTGGATACCTACCACGTTGCACAAGCCATCATAAGGACATTTGGGGGCGGAAAGAGCGAGATCAAGGAGCAAATTAGAAAAGCGATTAGAACGCATGATCTGGACCAATTCACGTTATATTTGGATACGCACGAAAGCACCTTGACGGATAAAAAGGCCCTCAAGAAAATCAAGGAATTCCGTTCGTATATCTTGAAAAACTGGGACCGCATTTTTGACTGGAGAGACAGGGTGAAAAACGTGCCGGAAGGTGCGAGAGGCCTAGGAGCGATGGAATCGAACCAAAGGCATATCTCCTTCAGGATGAAAAAAAGGGGCATGCATTGGAGTGAACTTGGCGCAGAAGCCATGGTGAAAATCAAACAAGGCATACTCAATGGGACATTTAAGCAAAATATTAGAGCTTTCGTTTTAAGCCTGGATCAGTGGGGACTGATCGTTGAGGCGCGCGAAATTTACGAGACTCCTGCGGGAAAAGCGAGCCAGGAGAGACCCCGCAGCGAGGTACGAGCGAGGAGGCTCGCCGGCCGCCCGCGGAAAGCGAGTGAATTTCGCGCGCCTCAACATCCCCGTTATCCATCTTTATACGAAAATACTACATCTTTTCCGAAAATTACACCGAGCAAGTAAAGCACGGTAGCCGAAAGTGTACAAAAAGAGTGTCTAGGAATACCCGATATTTAAACCTTGTCGAGAAAAACTTGACACATACTGTCTCCTTTCCGCACTGGACATCAACGGAAATGTGTATTATGCTAAATAGTTGAATTATCATCTGTCACAATCGAAGCAGCTACCTGCTTTTTGTTTACATATTTTACTAAGGAAGTGTGTCGTCCTATGGCCGCCTTACTGAATGATTATGCCAAAAAACTTCAGAACCATTTGCAGCCGGAGCGCGATTCCCACCAGAAACTGGTGCAAAAAGGGCTGCTGTTGTACCGCCAGCATCTAGTCCATGACAAACGGATTTCGGGACGGTTTTTGCGCGGGAAAGTTCAGGATGTGACACCGGTGGATTGCGGGCTGGATCTTTTTGACCCGTTGTTTTTTGATTGTTCCTGCCCCCATGACGGTTTTTGCCGCCACCTGATGGCTTTGTTTTTCTCTGCCTATAGTGAAGAAAACAGTGTGTTTGACTGGGTCCGGGAGTGGAAGCGACGCAGTACGGACGGGGACATTCTGCAATCCGTGAAACGGGCAAGCGATTTGCTGGAGAAAAAGGCGGAAACATCCGGGCAAAACATCAGCATGTGGCTGGACGATTTCCATACCGCTTTTGAAGAGATCAATGTGAATGATGAATTTCTTCTCGATCTCTCGGCAAGGGAAGTATACCGCCGGCTTACCCTTTTTTTGCCTGTCGAACGGGAATGGGAGCCGCTTTACAAACTGACTGCTGCCTATGAATTGTTTAAGTACATTAACACGATTTGTTTGAAAAATGACTTTTTTTCGTCCACGGCTCTCATGCAATTTTTGTCCGGCGAAGCGGAAGAAGCGGCAAACCAGCTGTCGTCCGCAGCGCTCCCGTTTGTTTTTGATCCGTTTATCGCTTATTTCCGCGAAAACACCCGTGAGCTGGCAGAAAGTGTATCCCTCTACGAACTTGAAACCGTTGATTTTTACCGAATCCTCTGGTCGCGCCTGCTAAAGAAAGAAAATTGGCGGAAAGAGGAAGAGGCGCGTTTAAGGAAGGAAATTTTAAACAGCATTGATGCCGGTGAAAATCTCTCCTCCACGAAGGTGCTCTGCTTCATCCATCTCGCCTTTTTGCTCGGGAATGACGACACCGCGCTGTTTTTTCTCAGGCAGCTGGCTCAAAGCGGCGTCAATACAGCCGTATATATGCCGTACTGGTTCTTGGAACTGAAAGCGGACGAGAGACTGTTCCGCTATATCTCCGCTGCCTTACCGATGATCCCGCGCCTTTTGGAAACATGCGGGGATGACTATGACAAGGCTGCCTATATGCGAATGTTTTTCCGCTCCATCAATGAACAGGCGCTCTCCGCCCAGCAGCTGAAATTACTGGAAAAACTGTACCGCGCCTTTTTGCCTGTCAGCGCCCCGAAATACGGGGATATTTTATTTTTATCCGCAAGATACAGGGAGTGGGCGGAACTCCAAACACTGATCGGCAATACACCCGAGGATATGGCAAAAGAAAAACTCGAACGGGTTGCAAAGCAAGCACCTGAAGTCCTCCTCCCTCTTTACCACCGGGCGGTCGGCATCTGTATCGGGGAAAAAAACCGGAAGTCCTATCAAAAAGCCGTCCGCTATTTGAAAAAATTAAAAGCCATTTACCGGAAACGCCATGAAGAGGAAAGGTGGTACGCATTCTTTGACGAAATCAAGGAACGGACAAAACGGATGCGCGCTTTTCAGGAAGAATGCAGGAGGGGAAATTTGACCGATGCAGATGGAATATGATGTAAAAATCAATATACAACCGGATCCGGGCGGGCGTTATTTCTTATATGCCGAAGACCGGGCCGGAAACGAAGCCGATCCTTCCTACTGGGCGCCGTCTTTGTTGATGTGGCATGAAGAAAGTTTTTATGGCGCCTTCATACCGTACACGCGTTTCGGAAACCGCAGCGGGATTTTGGCCGACAGCTTTACGCTTTTGTCCCTGCTCGGAAAAGAAGGTTTCAGTTCGATGTTGCGATGGGATTGGGATGAACGCGGGCAAATTTATCTTGCTGTGGCTCCCGTGCTGCTTGATGCCGTTTTAAGCGGCGGCTGGCTTGCGACAGCGGCTGCACTTCCGGAAGAAGAAGCATGGGCGATAGAGCTGCCTGATACCGTCATCCACGAGTTCAACCCGTCATTTTGGGACCGGGAGCTGGATGAAAAACCTTTGTCGCGCGTGCTCTCCGAATGGTACGGAGAAGCGGCCCGTTCTTTTATCGCCAGCCGGCCGCAATTGAAGCGGCAATTCATGGAGCTGAAAAAATCAGGCTTTACAAACCAGGAACTCACCTCCTATTTTGACAAGCGACGCTTTCAACTATGGGCGGGCGAAGCGTCCCTCCCCTTTACAATTGGGATCCGCCTTTTTGAACCTGACACGGATGGGGGGTACTGGAAGCTTGAGACCGTGTTGCGCGACCGTGATAAACCGGAACGGCTGCTCGTCTACCCTCGGCAAAAGCTGTATAAAAAATGGCAGCCATTTGAAGAAGAGATCCGGCTCGAACAGGCAAGATGGGGAAAATTGTTCCCTTGGCTTCATGATGAAAACGGGCAGCTGCGCAATGAACTCGAAGAAAACCAAGCATGGGCATTCTTCGTTCACGCCAGCGAAAAGCTTCTCCCGCTCGGTGTCGAAATTATGCTGCCGTCCTGGTGGTCATCCGTTAAAAACGCCAATATGCGGCTGAAAGCTAAACTGAAAAAAAACACAAGCTACCGGTCTTTTTTTAATCTTAATACGGTGCTCGAATTTGACTGGCGGATTTCCTTAAATGGGGCAGAAATGAGCGAAGAAGCGTTCCAAAATCTGATCAACAAGGGGCGCCGCTTTGTGAAAGCGGGAGACGAGTGGATCACACTTGATCCGAAGATGATTCGATCGCTGCAGGCGCTTATGGAAAAAGCCAAAAAAGAGGGGCTCCATCTTCAGGATCTGCTCGCACAAACTTCCGAATCCGAAGAGGAAACGGATGAAGAAGAAACAGAGGATGTGCAGGCGCTCGCCCGGATTCAAATTGAACTGAACCAGTCATTAAAAAAGTTTATCCGAAAGCTTTCCAATCTGACCGAAATGCCATCCGTCCCGATCCCGCCCGGATTTCAGGGCGATTTGCGGCCGTACCAGCAGCTCGGCTTAAACTGGCTTGCCTTTTTGCGTGATTGCGGGTTTGGCGCCGTACTGGCAGACGATATGGGGCTTGGGAAAACCGTGCAGCTGATCGCTTACCTTCTCCATGTGAAATATACGAAACAGCCGGAAAAACCGGCGCTTATCATCTGTCCGACATCTGTCCTCGGCAACTGGCAGCGGGAAATCGAAAAATTTGGAAACAGCTTAAATGTCGCCCTCCATTACGGACCGAACCGGGAAAAAGAAAAACTGGGGGATTACTATCAACATGCCGATGTTGTACTGACGAGCTACGGGATTGCCAACCTTGATTTCGAGGCATTGTCAGCTGTGGAATGGAGCACGATCGCCCTTGATGAAGCGCAAAACATTAAAAATGCGGAGACGAAACAGTCGCGGGCGATCCGGAAACTAAAGGGCAGGCACTATATTGCTTTGACCGGCACCCCGATGGAAAACCGGCTCTCAGAACTGTGGGCGATCTTTGATTTTACCAATAAAGGCTATTTGGGCACGTTCAGGCAGTTCCAAAAACGGTTCATCGCCCCGATCGAAAAGGATGGATCGAAAGAAAAAATCCGCGAGCTTAAGCGCCTCATTCAGCCGTTTTTGCTACGCCGGACGAAAAAAGATCCGGATGTGGAACTGAATCTGCCCGAAAAGCTGGAGCAAAAAGAATATTGCCCGCTGACGGCGGAGCAGGCGGCTCTGTATGAAGAAACGGTGCAAAATGCTTTTAAGGGGATCGACCAGCTGAGCGGGCTTGGCAGAAGAGCGCTGATTTTGCAGATGCTGAACCGGCTGAAGCAGCTGTGCAACCATCCTGCCCTGTTTCTGAAAGAAGAAAAACCGGCGCACCTTTTGGAACGGTCATTTAAATTGGAAAAACTGGCCACGCTGACAGAAGCCATTTTGAATACGGGAGAATCATGCCTGATTTTCACCCAGTATATCGGGATGGGCCAGATGATTCGGCAAATGATGAAGGAGCTGTTCGGTCTTGACGTTCCGTTTTTAAACGGAAGCATGCCGAAAGCAAAACGCGACCAGTTGATCCGTGATTTTCAAAACAAGGCGTTCCCTGTTTTTCTCCTGAGCTTAAAAGCCGGGGGAACGGGCTTGAACTTAACAGCGGCCAATCATGTCATTCATTATGACCGCTGGTGGAACCCGGCTGTTGAAAACCAGGCAACAGACAGGGCGCATCGCATCGGACAGCAGCGGTTTGTCCATGTCCATAAATTGATTGCGACCGGCACACTTGAAGAAAAGATTGACGCCATGCTTGAAAAAAAACAGGCACTGAACGACGAAATTATCCAAAGTGACAACTGGGTAACTGAGCTGTCCGATGACGAATTGAAACATTTGGTTTTGCTGCAAAGTTAAAGGGAGAGGAGTACCACTTTATGCCTCCTCCCCTTCCGTTATTTTTTGAATATTTATTATTATCTATGAAAAGGAGGGGACGTAACCATGAAAAAGTCTTGGGCTATTATTGGTATCATTGCTGCCGTTGTTGTTATTGGAATCATAGTTGGTGTGGTTGTTTATGAAAAGGAAAAGCCCAGCTATCCAAAATGGGTGGGCCACAGTAAGAGCGGCAAATGGACTGCTGTATTATCGTATAACGGAGAGAAATATGAGGATGTTAACTATTCTGGAGATTTCATTTGGAATGGCTCCAAAAAAGAAAAAAAGAAAGTGTATGTCTTGAAATCGCAATATTGGATCGGTGGTAAAATGGAAGTTGGAGACAAAACGGAAGTGAAAGAAAGAGTGTCACCGGACACCGGATTTGTGGAGTATACAGATGCGCCGAAAAAAGGAGAACATCCAAAAGTCATTATCTATTGGGAAGAAAATAACAAAGTCCATAAGGAAGTCATTCCATTAAAAAAGAAAAAATAGTGCTGAAAAATACACGTAAAGCCGCTCTGTTTTATGACGCAGAGCGGCCTTTTCCGTTTAATCTTTCTTTAAATGCCTCAATTAATTGCTCGCCTTCATACCCTTCGCGGACCAGCTCCTCGAGCAGTTTTTCCGCATACGCGATCCGTCTCGAGCGCATTTTCCCTTCGAGCAGAACGCTGATCGTCCCGTCAAATTCTCTTATTCCCCTAACCCGGGTCGAAAGCGGTGCCGGATCATTGTTCTCGTAAGTGATCACGACTTCGGTATCAAGCTCCGTCTGCTGCTTTTCTCTTTCCGCAAAAAACGGCAAATACTTGCGCTCCGTGTACGCTTCAATCAGCCAGGTGCCCCTTCCGTCTTCCTTGTTCAGAATCAACCCGTCAATCAACGGAATCGACACCCGTTCGCCGTCATTCAAAATGGTAAGTGACAGGATCTTAAATGTTTTCATCCCTTTCCTCCCTATTCGTTTGTAAAAATTATAACATACATCCAACCTACGATCACCGATCACGCCAAGTTTCTCCCCTCGTCTCAAAAGACCGGTGACTGCCATGTTTTTGCCGGCCGACAATGCCCATCTCCATACGAAAAAAATTTTAAATTATACCATATCCCTTTTTTGTCGCCGAAATTTGTAAAAATCACGCGTGAAAAATTGATTTTTGCCCGAAAAAAGGGGGCGATTTTTGAAAAATGACGATTTTACACGAAAATGGAAAGCCGGTAAGATAAATGCAGGAAGGGGGTGGCACAGTTGATTAACCAGGTCACATTAGTTGGAAGGCTTACAAAAGATCCGGATCTTCACTACACAGCAGATGGAAAACCGGTGTTAAATGTTACGCTTGCCTTAAACCGCCATTACCGGAACCAATTTGGCGAAACGTTAACCGATTTTGTCCAATGTACCCTTTGGAATAAAATCGCAGAAAACACAAGCAAATATTGCGCAAAAGGTTCCATGCTCGGCATTACCGGTCGGATTCAGACCCGCCATTATGATAATAAAGAAGGAAAAAGGGTTTATGTCACCGAAGTCATTGCCGACACAGTCCAATTTTTAAGCAAACGGCCGGAAAACAAGCCGCTGCAAAAAACCGGTCAGGGAGGGTAGCATGCAATGGAAGATGCAGCAAAACGGTTGGATGCACTTGAGCGGGTCTTAGCGGATATGATCGTCAAGCAGGGCATGCTGAACCGGCAGCTTGCACTTTTGATGCAGGAAGTAAAACGGATAGAGGAAGAGAGCCGCAAAATGCCCGCACTCGTGCCACACCTGAAGTAACGTAAGAGTTTTCCTTTCCTAACTTTTTTCCATTTACCAGTTCCTAAATGTTTCTCCTATTTTGCCCCATCAGAGAGAATGTGTTTGTTATCAATACCGATCCTCTTCTTATCCCCTTTTCTTTTTTGTCAGCTGGACATCCGGCTGATTTTTTTTCGGGAAAAAGCGGCCTGGTGCCCCGTCTTTATTTTTCAAGCGCAAACATGATTTCCGCTTCACAGGCAAGCTCCCCGTCGACGGTGGCAACCGCTTTGCCTTTTCCGACCGGCCCTTTCAAGCGGATGATTTCCACTTCGAGATGAAGCTGGTCTCCCGGTTTCACCTGGCGTTTAAACCGGCATTTGTCAATCCCTGCAAAAAGCGCAAGTTTCCCGCGGTTTTCTTCCTTTTTTAACATGGCGACAGCGCCCACTTGTGCGAGCGCCTCCACAATCAATACACCCGGCATGACCGGATAGGACGGGAAGTGGCCGGCAAAAAAGGGTTCATTTCCAGATACATTTTTGATTCCAACCGCACGTTTTCCTTCTTCCACTTCAAGAATACGATCAATCAATAAAAAAGGATAACGATGCGGGAGAATGTCTTTAATTTGTTGCAAATCCAACATTGGCAAAAATCCTCCATTTTCAGTTTCAATCCGGGAGCGAACAAGGCGGGGGCAGGATCCAAACAGCTGCCTTCCCCGGGATCCGCCTTAAAGTGCAAGACAGCTGTTTTCCGTAAAAAACGAATCATCAGGAACGGATGTTATTTACAAGGCCCATCATCTGGTCGGACAATGTAATCGTCTTTGACTGGAACTGATACAACCGTTCTGTTTTCGTTAGCTCCGTTATTTCAGTGGAAAGGTCGACATTCGATTTTTCAAGCACGCCCTGCTGCATAGAAATCTGGCTGCGGGTTGCACCTGTCAAATCTGTGTACACATTTGCCGCATTAACGTTTTGCGGCAGTCTCAGCAAGTTGTTCCCGACCTGTTCCAGCACTTGCGGATTGCGCATTTGGACAACGCCGAGGTTAAAGCTTTCCCGCGTGCCATCACTGTATGCCACCTGCAAGGTCCCGTTTGGCCTGATCGCGTAATCTGCTACATTGCCCCGAAATGTAATCATCGCGTTATGCTCATCCAGGACAGGGTTCCCGTTCGCATCAGTGAGCACACTTCTATTGTTTCCGAGCGGGGACACTTCCAATGCGCCATTGCGCGTAAATGCCACTTCATCACTGCCATTTGCCCGGGCAAGCACTTTTAAATACTGGTTTTCTTTTGTAAAGGCCATATCAAGGGCGCGTCCGGTATGTTCAAGTGCCCCCTGCGATGGGGAAATGACCGCTTGTGCCAGTTTTGCCCCCGTGCCGGTCCGGATGCCGTACGGCGTTTTTCTGCCTGTTTCTTTGGATGTATCCGGCTGGTTGTTGATTTGCTGGACGAGCAGATCGGTAAAGCTCGCCTGTTTGCTTTTATAGCCGTTTGTATCCACATTGGCAACATTATGGCTGATGGTATCGATTTTGTCCTGCAACTGCCTGAGCGTGTTCGTTGCTGTCAGCATGGATTGATTCATGGCGCTATTTCACCCTACCATTCTCCGTTATACTTTTCCTACGTCGTTTACGGCTTTGCCGAGGCTTGCATCATAAGCCTGCAGTACTTTTTGATTGGCTTCAAAAGAGCGGTAAGCACTCATCATATCTGTCATTGTTTTTGTCTCATCGACATTGGAAGATTCCAGGAAGCCCTGCTTGATTTGAAAGCCGTTTTGGCCTGCAGCCGGCAGCGCACCGTTATTCGCGAGCGTATATAAACCGTCGCCTGTTTTCTCAAGCTGTGCCGGATTTTGGGCGTAAGCAAGGCCGATCGTACCTGCATAGCGCCCGTTCTCCGTTACCGCGCCAGCCGCATCGACGGAAAAATCGGTTCCCCCTGTCCGAATCCGGCCCCCGTTTTCATCCAGCACATAATGGCCGGAAGCGGTCGTTAAATAGCCTTCCGGGTTTACCGTGAAATTCCCGTTCCGCGTATAGACTTCATGGCCGTTGCCATCATCGATGCGGAAGAACAGGCTCCCCTCCGGTGAAGCTTGATCGAATATGGCCAAATCGGTCCGGTTGCCTGTTTCTTCAAGGTCGCCCTGTTTAAAAAGCGGCAGTGTTTCCTGCATGTAAACACCGGTCGCAAGTGACCCGACCGATTTCACCACTTCGCCTGTTGTCCCGTTTTTATCCATATAACTGAGCAGCATTTTCGGGAAAGAGCGGATCAATGACTGGTCCGTTTTATATCCCGGCGTATCTGCGTTGGATAAATTATTGGCGAGCAAATCCGTTTTTCGCTGCTGGGCGATCATCCCGGAAGCCGCTGTATACAAACCCCGTAACATTGCCATTCACCTCGCTGGAGCATTCATCAAACGTTTGATTAAACGAGTTTTCTTTTTGAAATTTTATCGATATTTTCAAGCATGACGCCTGTTCCGATCGCTACAGAACTCATCGGATTTTCGGCAACAAGGACCGGTACTTTAATTTCTTCGGCAAGCAATTGGTCAATACCGTGCAAAAGGGCCCCGCCACCTGTTAAAATGACACCACGATCAATGATGTCAGCTGACAGTTCAGGAGGCGTTTTCTCCAAAACGTTTTTCGTGGCGTGGACAATGATGGATACGGATTCACGCAGCGCTTTTTCAATTTCAGCAGATTTAATCGTAATCGTCCGCGGCAAGCCGGAAACCATATCCCTGCCCCGGATGTCCATTTCTTCATTGCGGGCGCCCGGAAATACCGTGCCGATATTCATCTTGATATTCTCCGCCGTCCGTTCGCCGATCAGCAGTTTGTACTCCCGTTTTATATACTGCAGAATTTCATTGTCAAATTTATCACCGGCCATTTTGATGGACGAGCTTGTCACGATGTCCCCCATCGATAGTACCGCAATATCCGTCGTGCCGCCGCCGATATCAACCACCATGTTCCCGCTCGGCTGGAAAATGTCCATGCCTGCACCGATGGCCGCCACTTTCGGTTCTTCTTCCAGGTAAACATTTTTCCCGCCGCTTTTTTCTGCTGCCTCGCGGATCGCTTTCTGCTCCACGCTCGTAATATTTGTCGGGCAGCAAATCAAAATGCGCGGTTTCGATAAGAATCCCTTTACATTCAGCTTGTTAATAAAATACCGCAGCATCGTTTCTGTTACGTCAAAATCGGCAATGACACCGTCTTTCAACGGGCGGATGGCGACTATATTGCCTGGTGTCCTGCCTACCATGCGGCGCGCTTCCTCCCCGACTGCGAGCACTTTATTGGCTGTTTTCTCAATCGCCACAACAGATGGCTCATTCAGCACAATTCCCTGGCCTTTTACGTGGATCAGTACATTCGCGGTACCCAAATCAATTCCGATATCCTTTGCAAACATGTATGTGCTCCTTCCTCATTTTTCAAACTTTTTTAGGACGATTTATCTATTCGAAGTCTATCATTGTCTGTTATCCCTGATTATTTATTTTAGCATATTTTTGCCGGGTTTCGGGATCATTTGTCAAATTTTATTTTCGGGTATTTTTCAAGCGGGGTAAACGGAGGGGATTTTACAGGGGCCGGTCTTTCAAAAAAGCGGCTTCCGCATGGGTGTCCTTTTTAATTTTGCGACAGCTGTTTACCGGATGGAAGCAGCTGCGCACTGTCACCGGAATCGTTCCCCAAACCGATCCGGTCCGTAAAAAGAAGCAACCGCGCAATTCGATTGCTTCTTTCAGGGATCATGGAGCCCTCATGAGCCGGAAAGCGCTGCTAACGGTTTTGCTGTTACTCTGTGACTGGATACTCTTCTTTTTTATATTTTTGCTTCGTTGCTTCCCCTCCGCGCAAATGGCGGACAGATTTATGGTAATCGAGGATATCCTTTACCTCATTTGCCAGTTCCGGATTGATTTCCGGCAGCCTTTCCGTCAAATCTTTATGGACAGTACTTTTGGATACGCCAAACTCTTTCGCAATTACGCGAACTGTTTTCCTCGTCTCCACGATATACTTCCCAATCTTGATAGTCCTCTCTTTGATGTAATCGTGCACACTACTCGCCCTCCCCAAAAATTGGATGTGAGGCGTGTGAAATGAGACTCGCTGGATTCAATTTTGTACTGGGTCCCGCAGGCTGTTCATGCTTGCGGCAGAAAGTGAAGCCTTTCTGATGGTGCAGAATATAATCAAGTCTGTAGCGAAGATGTTCCCGTCATTAACGATTCCTCACCTCAAACACTCTCGCTTTTTTGTCAAGTTTGTAACAGTTTATTAGCTTGTGTACCATTTTATGCAAGAAACTGCTTTTTTTACGGGAAGCAGGCGGAAAACATAAAAAAAGGACAGAGGTTTTCTGTCCTGTTTACAGCGCGGGCTGTGTTTTAATGACTTTTCTGGCTGGTTGATGTTTTTTCAGAAGACTGGCTTTGCTTAGACTGGCTGCTATCAGATGAAACTTCCGGCGTTTTGACGTCGCTGACCGTTTTATTGAAGTAGCCTTCCGGATTGACCGCTACATCATCTTTGCGGATTTCAAAATGAAGATGCGTCCCGGCTGCTTTGTTCAGCTCGCTCCGGCCGGCTTTTGCGATCGTTTGTCCTTGCTTAACCGTATCGCCTTCTTTCACCGCAATGTCTTTTACCGATTGGTATTCGGTCGTCACACCTTTGTCATGTTCGACTTCAATGACATTGCCCAAAACAGCGTCTTCCTGCACTTTTGTAACAGTGCCGCCCATTGCAGCGACAACGTCAAATGTTTTGCCATTTTTCATCGTAATGTCGACTCCCTGGTTCGGCTGGTACGTGTTGCCGTATACAACAAGTGCGGCTTCCTGGTCCTTGACGGAAGCATTCGCGTCGTAAAACTTCTTCTCAATCGTGGCCAGTTCAGGTTTTTGTACCGGCATTCTGAAGTTTTCTACCGCTTTGTTTACTTCGATTGCTTCATTGCCGGATCCTTTCTGGCTGATGGATGCATCGTTTTTGAATTTTTCTTTTGCCGAATGGGTTCCAAGCGACTGATACCAAATAATCCCTGTAATCAACAGCACCGCGCTTACTAAATAGATTGCCGGATAGACCCAGCGTTTTTTGAAGAAATTTTTTATGTTCTTTGGTTGAGAAGGCCGTTTCTTTTCTTCCTCTCTCATTTATCATCACCTCAGCAACCATTCTGAACATTTCTTCATTTGTTTATACATCAAGTTTAAAAAATTTTTGTCTCGAAAGGGGTTATTTTTTTGCTAGGGCGCCGGCTCCGGCAATTTGGCTGAATGGCTGAACCGTGACGCCTTGATAATAATACGCCACAATCGCTTTATAATCTTTCCCTTCCTGTGCCATGCCGTTTGCCCCGTACTGGCTCATGCCGACGCCGTGCCCGTATCCTTTCGTTGTAATTTCAATTTCATTTCCTTTTCTTTCCCATGTAAAATCTGAAGAAGGCAGCCCCAGCTTTTCCCTCACCTGCCTGCCGGTGAAAACTTTGCCGGCAATTTTGATTTTCGCCACTCTTTTTCCTTCTGTCCTGGATAAGACGGTTCCCGTATCATTCGCTTGCATCCGGACCCCGAGTTTTTGTTCAAACGCCGTGACAGGGATGGATGTGACTTTCTTGAATTTTGGCGAGGTTTGATCCCACGGGCTTTTCACGCTTTTTAAATATGGAACGGCATTGGACCAGTAATCGCCGGCATTTTCTGTGTAACCGTTGCTGGTTGAGAAAAACGCTGCATCGATCGGCTTGTTATGGTAAGTGATAATTTCGCCTTCTGTTGCAGCGACCGCTTTGTTGATTTTCTCCATTTTTTCCTGATACGCTTTCCCCCAAACGTTTTTCAGTTCATCCCGGCTCAAATATACCTGGTCGTTGACCGTATCTGTCACATTGGCATTATCCGGCAAATCCCTGTTTCCGCCATTTAACATCCGGTTGACGATGAAAGTGCGGGCAGTCAGTGCCTGGGCTTTTAATGCCTCAAGTTTAAACGTTGCAGGCATTTCAGCTGCGACCACGCCTGCAACATAGTCTTCCATTGGCACGCGGTCAACCTTTTTCTCCATGCTTCTGTATACGGATACCTGGACGGATGCCGCTTTTTTCTCCTCCTTTGCCGGTTTTTTTTCATGCAATTTTCCGCTCACCTTGTCGTTGTGGAACGGAAGGACGACGAGGGCCGGAATAAGGAAGGAAAAGGCGAGTACGAGGATCGCTGCGACTACAACAGGTTTGATTGGTTTCATGCTGACGCCTCCATATGGTCGAAGTGGTGAAAAGCCTATACTCCAATTTATGGGACGGGACAAGCATTTATGATTAAAAATGCATGCTAGAACGTTGTGGGGGACAAGCACGGGGCAAGCATTTGCCGGCACTGAAAAAAAAGCCACCGAACCGTCCGGCGCGCTTATGGGCAAAGGAGGAGAGATGCACATCGGAAAAGTTGCGGGGCGCACGCTTGGGGCAGGAGAGAACGCACTGGCCGGCGTTTCAGCATAAACTGTTCAACAACTATATGAAAAATCAGGACCTATACGTTTGAAACCGGCCCGTTTTGTCCATAATGGGAACAGCGGCAGAAAAATGGCGAAAAAAAAACCCTGCACATGGGGAATATGTACAGAGGTTTTTATACAAACTAGAGATTGGCGTCAGCAAGCAACTGATCTTGTTTTGCCGGCGCAACTTCCACTTCATCGTCGACCCTTTCAATGTTGGCCCCAAGTGCAGCCAGTTTTAAATGAAAGTTCAAATAGCCGCGATCCAGATGTTTTAATTCGGTCACCCGGGTGATGCCTTTTGCCGCCAGCCCGGCAATAATTAAAGCGGCGGCTGCCCGCAGGTCTGTTGCGGCAACTTCAGCCCCCTGCAAATTGCACGGCCCGTTCACAATAACCGAACGCCCTTCTATTTTTAAATCCGCATTCATGCGCCGGAATTCTTCCACATGCATGAATCGGTTTTCAAATACCGTTTCCGTAATCACGCTCGTGCCTTCAGCACACAAAAGGAGCGCCATCATTTGCGACTGCATATCGGTCGGAAATCCCGGATAAGGCATTGTCTTGATGTCTACTGCCTTTAATGTTTCCGGGCCGATAACCCGGACGCCGTTCTCTTCTTCAATGATGGTTACACCCATTTCCTCCAGTTTTGCAATTAAGGAAGAAATATGCTCAGGTACCGCACCTTTTACCAACACATTTCCCTTTGTAATCGCAGCAGCAACCATAAATGTCCCTGCTTCAATTCTGTCCGGTATGATGGTATGATCAGCAGCATGCAGCTTCTCCACACCTTCGATCTTGATGGTTCCCGTGCCGGCACCTTTTACATTCGCGCCCATTTCATTCAGGAAATTGGCAAGATCCACAATTTCAGGTTCTTTTGCACAGTTTTCAATGACCGTTTGTCCGTCAGCCAGCGATGCGGCCATCATAATATTCTGGGTTGCGCCGACGCTTGGAAAATCCATATATATTTTCGCGCCATGCAAGCGGCCGGATACCGACGCTTCAATAAAGCCGTTTCCCACATCTACTTTGGCGCCCATTGCTTCAAATCCTTTTAAGTGCAAGTCAATAGGGCGGGATCCGATGGCGCAGCCTCCCGGTAATGCGACCCTTGCTTTCCCGGTTCTTGCCAGTAACGGCCCCAGCACTAAAAAAGATGCCCTCATTTTGCGTACATATTCAAAAGGCGTTTCAATTGATAACTCCCTTGATGCATCTACAGTGATTTCATTCTCCAGAAACGTAACTTCAGCATTCAGGTGGCGCAGCACTTCACTGATTGTAAATACATCGGAGAGTTGTGGTACATCACGTATGATGCTTTTTCCTTCACTTGCCAATAACGATGCAGCGATCACAGGCAATACGGCATTCTTTGCGCCTTCCACTTGAACGGCGCCCTGAAGCCTGTTTCCGCCGCGGACGATGATCTTTTCCAAGAGTATTCCCCTCCGCGTCCATATTCTCTATATTAATATTCAATCGTAATGATGGGTGTGCCAATTACGACCGTTGTCTTACCGCTCAAACCGCTGTTTCGCAAACCGATTTGCACATTCATTTTCCGGTTTTTGGCATGGATATTTTCAGAAAACTTAGGCGAGTATCCGGAAACTGCATAAAAGTTCTTTTCTTCCATTGTTTCAGTTTCTTTCGCATCAAGACGTTTCAGCAGTTGTTCTTTTTTTTCATGTAACAAAACACGATCCATTTTATCACTGAATTCGCCTTTGATACAAGAGAAAACCATGGGCTTTTTCGTAAAAAGCGCTCGAGTGCGGGCAGATACCAGTTGATTGACTTTACGCATTTGCGCGCGGTCCCATCCTTTGCCATTCACTTCATAAATGATATACGAACCGTTTTCAGCATTTGATAGGGTCGACATAAATTTTACGGTTTCGACATAATGGCTTTTTTCCAGCTTGCCCGTGAGCACCTTCACATGCCTGTCCGTTTTTACCGACCAGTGCATTTCAGGGAATGTATCCTGCAATGTCTGCACTTTTTCGGCCCATTCCGGTTCGGACGGCGCCCTCAGGGGTTCTCTTGTATATAAAGACCATTCAGTGACTTTGCCGTTTAATTTTGCAATGGACGCCTGAAATAACTGCAATTGATCCGTAAAATTGGCCGCATCTGTCTTATTCCCCATGAAAATAAGTGTCAAACCTACAATTGCCAAAACCGGATATACAAATCGGAATTTCATCTTTGCGCTCCCCTCTCTCTTATTAAAAGTGTTAACAAGAGAGACGGCAGAAATACCAGGTAAAAGTCGTCAAGTTTTGACACCCTATACACTAGTATAATGAATCTTGTCAAAAAAGCATACCTAAATTGTATGCAACAGATGATTTTTTGGAAACAGGAAAAATGAACCATTTTCCAGCCTCAAAAGAACCAATCAATTGGAATTTTGAAACAATGCTTGACGACACCCGTCATTGGAACAGGAAATGCAGGCGCTGCGCCCACAGCAAATAATCAAGGAAAAAATTGCTGACGCTGTATCCGATTGCGACAGAAAGGAAAATATACAAGAGCCTTGCCTGGACAATGTGGTTTTTCTTTATGATCTTTTCAATGTGGACGGCTTGGAGGATCCAAAACGTCATGCCAATAAAAAATAAATTCACAAGGATGCTGAGCACTGCCTGCGTTCCGAATTCGGCTGTCATCTGTCCTCATTCCCTTCCTGTTTTAGTCCGTTCAGGCGCCTGCCCGGTAAATCAGCCGCTTAAAGAAAAACACCTTCCGAAAAAGCAGAAGGTGCCGTTATTTTGATCATAAAATGACAATATGGAAAAGCGGTTATCTGGAAAAGTGGCGGTAGACATCAATCCGGTTCATCGCGCGTTTTAACGCAAGCTCTGCCCGTTTAAAATCAACATCATCCTGATGGGACTGATGCAATCTTTTTTCTGCGCGCTGCTTTGCTTCTTCCGCCCGCCGGATGTCTATCTGTTCGGGGGTTTCGGCAGCCTGCGCCAGAATGGTCACTTGATTGGACCGTGTTTCCAAAATGCCGCCGCTCACTGCAACCACTTTTTCCTGGTCGCCGTTTTTAAACCGGACAACGCCGATATCAAGCGGCGCAACAAGCGGAACATGCCCGTACAGGATGCCGATCTCGCCGCTTTTGGCCTTTGCAATAACCATTTCTACTTCCGCATTGTATACCGGGCCGTCCGGAGTGACAACACTGGCTTCAAATGTCCTCATTTTGCTTCCTCCCGGTCCCGTATTATACTTTTACACCCATGGCTTCCGCTTTTTTCACAGCATCCTCGATCGTGCCTACGAGGCGGAAAGCATCTTCAGGAAGATGGTCGTATTTCCCTTCAAGAATTTCTTTAAAGCCGCGGACGGTTTCCTTAACCGGCACATAAGATCCAGGCTGGCCTGTGAATTGTTCCGCAACGTGGAAGTTTTGCGACAGGAAGAACTGGATGCGCCGAGCCCGCGCAACAATCATTTTGTCATCTTCGCTCAGTTCGTCCATCCCGAGGATCGCGATAATGTCCTGAAGCTCGCGGTAACGTTGCAATGTTTGCTGTACCTGGCGGGCAACATTGTAATGCTCTTCCCCGACAATTTCAGGGGACAATGCCCTTGATGTCGAAGCGAGCGGATCCACAGCAGGATAAATCCCCATTTCCGACAAACGCCGTTCAAGGTTTGTCGTCGCATCGAGGTGGGCAAATGTTGTGGCCGGAGCCGGGTCAGTATAGTCGTCAGCAGGTACGTAAATCGCCTGAATGGAAGTAATGGAACCTTTATTGGTCGACGTAATCCGTTCCTGCAGCTGACCCATTTCGGTTGCAAGGGTCGGCTGGTAACCTACGGCTGACGGCATACGGCCGAGCAGCGCAGAAACTTCAGAACCTGCCTGTGTGAAACGGAAAATATTATCGATAAAGAGCAATACGTCCTGCCCTTGCTCATCACGGAAATATTCAGCCATCGTCAGCCCTGTTAAAGCGACACGCATCCGTGCGCCAGGCGGTTCGTTCATTTGTCCGAACACCATCGCTGTTTTGGCAATAACGCCGGAATCTTTCATTTCGTAGTAGAGGTCGTTCCCTTCACGTGTCCGTTCTCCTACGCCGGCGAATACGGAAATACCGCCGTGTTCCTGTGCAACGTTGTTAATCAGTTCCTGGATTAACACGGTTTTGCCAACGCCGGCACCGCCGAACAAGCCAATCTTCCCACCTTTGATGTAAGGCGCCAAAAGGTCAACGACTTTAATGCCGGTTTCAAGAATTTCAACCTGCGTGGATAATTGCTCGAAAGAAGGCGCCGGTTTTTGGATCGGGTCGCGTCGCACATTGCCTTTCAGTTCGCCGTCAAGGTCAATGACTTCCCCGAGGACATTAAATACACGGCCAAGGGTTGCTTCCCCTACCGGTACAGAGATCGGCGCACCTGTGTCCACCACTTCCATGCCGCGGCGGATGCCGTCTGTGGAAGCCATCGCAATCGTGCGGACGGCATCATCGCCCAGGTGTAATGCAACTTCCAGTGTGACATTGATATCCACTTCATTGGCATTTTTTGCTTTATAATTGATTTTTAATGCGTTATAAATATCAGGGAGCTGACCATTTTCAAACTTTACGTCAACTACCGGACCCATTACTTGCAGAACGTGTCCAATGCTCATACTGTTCCCTCCTAACTTGCTTGATGGCACATGCCCGTTCCGTTTCGACAAAAGAGCGGTTTGCCAAAACGGAAATTATTCCAGTGCAGCTGCTCCACCGACAATTTCCGTAATTTCCTGTGTGATGGATGCCTGGCGGGCACGGTTATATGTCAATGTCAACGAGTCGATTAATTCAGTTGCATTGTCCGTCGCATTTCTCATTGCAGTCATGCGTGCCGCGTGTTCACTTGCTTTGCTGTCCAGCAGTGCGCCGTAAATGAGGCTTTCTGCGTATTGCGGCAGCAAAACACTCAGGATTTCTTCTGCAGACGGTTCAAATTCATAGGAAATGAGCCGGTTTGTCGTCGTTACATCCGTAAGCGGCAGCAGCCTTTTTTCCGTCACATCCTGGCTAATGGCGCTGACAAAATGGTTGTAATACAAATACAACTCATCAAATGTCCCGTCTTCATACATCGCGACCGTTTTCTTTGTAATATTTTCGATATCCTGGAATGTCGGATGGTCAGACAGGCCGACAATCTGCAGCACAACATTCATCTTTAGACGCCTGAAAAATTCGTATCCTGTACGGCCGATAACAATAATCGCATATTCATCATCAGATTGATGGCGTTCCCGAATGGTCTGGGTTACAAGCCTTAAAACGTTGCTGTTAAAAGCGCCGGCCAGTCCGCGGTCAGATGTGATCACGAAATAACCGGTCCTTTTAACCGGGCGGGAAACAAGCATCGGATGCCGGACGCCGCCTGTCCCCTGGGAAATGCTGACCACTACATCCTGCATTTTCTCCATATAAGGGACAAATGATTTGGCGGACAATTCCGCACGGTTCAGTTTTGCAGCCGACACCATCTGCATGGCCTTCGTAATCTGGCTTGTTTTCTGCGTAGAGTTGATCCGGTTTTTTATATCGCGTAAGGATGCCACTTCACTTCACCACCCTTGTGAGTTAATCAGGATTCCAATCCCGGATTGAAATCCTTTGTCTTATCCGGCCCGTTTGCCCCGGGATGATGCTACAGTGAAAAAAGAACGCATGCTGCATAAGGGTAACGGGGTTCTCTGTCCAATTATTATTGCTGTTCAGATGCTACGAAGGTCTTTTTAAAAGCCTGAATAGCTTCTTTCATTTTTTCATCGTCAGGAAGATTTCCGGTTGTACGGATTTCTTCGAGCAGGGATGCCCGGTTCTGGTCCAGCCAGTCATAAAGTTCCGATTCAAAACGGAGAATGTCTTCTACTGGAATATCGTCCAGCAACCCTTTTGTTAATGCATACAGGATGCATACTTGTTTTTCCACTTTGATTGGCTTGTTCAGATCCTGCTTCAATACTTCAACCGTACGCTGCCCGCGTGCCAGTTTTGCCTGGGTGGCTTTATCCAGATCCGACCCGAATTGGGCAAATGACTCAAGTTCACGGTAAGAGGCCAGGTCAAGACGCAGTGTACCGGAAACTTTTTTCATTGCCTTGATTTGTGCGGCACCGCCGACGCGGGATACGGATAACCCTGCATTGATCGCCGGACGGACACCTGAGAAGAACAAGTCGGACTGCAGGAAGATCTGCCCGTCTGTAATCGAAATCACGTTTGTCGGAATGTAAGCCGAAATATCGCCGGCCTGTGTTTCAACGAACGGCAATGCAGTCAATGAACCTCCGCCTTTTGCATCGCTTAATTTGGCAGCACGTTCAAGCAGGCGGGAGTGCAAGTAGAATACATCGCCAGGATAGGCTTCACGGCCCGGCGGACGGCGCAACAGCAAGGAAAGTTCACGGTAAGCAACAGCCTGTTTGGATAAGTCATCATATACAACAAGCACGTGTTTTCCGTTGTGCATGAATTCTTCACCCATCGCAACACCGGCATACGGAGCCAGGTATTGAAGAGGCGCCGGTTGTGAAGCGGAAGCCGTTACCACAATCGTATAATCCAAAGCTCCGAATTTGCGAAGCGTTTCAACTGTACCGCGGACGGTCGATTCTTTCTGGCCGATCGCAACATAAATACAAATCATGTCCTGGTCTTTTTGGTTTATAATCGTATCAATCGCAATGGTCGTTTTACCGGTTTGGCGGTCGCCGATAATCAATTCCCGCTGTCCGCGGCCGATCGGCACAAGCGCATCGATCGCCTTAATCCCCGTTTGCAGCGGTTCGCTTACCGATTTCCGATCCATTACGCCAGGCGCTCTTGATTCAATCGGGCGGGTTTTCGTTGTGTTGATGGGTCCGAGCCCGTCAACCGGCTGGCCGAGCGGGTTGACGACACGACCGATCAGTTCCTCCCCGACCGGCACCTGCATGATCCGGCCTGTACGCCTTACTTCATCGCCTTCATGGATTTCGCGGTAAGGCCCGAGAATAATGATCCCGACATTACTTTCCTCAAGGTTCTGCGCAAGCCCCATGACGCCGTTGGAAAATTCCAGCAGTTCCCCGGCCATCGCCTGGTCAAGACCGTGTGCACGTGCAATCCCGTCACCGACTTCGATAACGGTACCGACATCGCTCACTTCAATTTCAGACTGGTAATTTTCAATCTGTTTTTTTATCAGCAAGCTGATTTCTTCAGCCTTAATGCTCATAAATCCAGCACCTCATTTCTCACTTAACTGATTAATGTTTTTTCAAGCCGTTCCAATTTTCCGCGCAAACTGCTGTCAAAAATAGAGTTTCCAATTCTGATTTTTAATCCGGCTAGCAGACCGTCATCCACGATATTCTCAATGTTTAAAGACAGCTTTCCGACTTTTTTGGCAAATACTTCGGATATCGCTTTGCTCTCGTCTGCAGAAAGCGGGCGGGCAGAGTAGACAAGTGCATCTGCAATGCCGCGTTCATCATTCACCCGTTCAATAAAAGCACGGCACACCCTAGGAATGAGCTCGTCCCTGTGCCGCTCAGTCAAGAGCAACAACAAATTCAAAGTGAAAGTGGATAATCCGGAAAAAATGTTTTTAAGGATTTCTTGTTTCTTTTCTATCGTCAATTTCGGAGATTTAAGGAGCTTTCGGAACGGTTCGTTTTCCTCAAAAACCTCTTTTACCGCCCGGACTTCTTTTTCGATCTCTTGAAGCTGCCCGTGCTCTTTTGCAAGCTCGAAAAGTGCCGAAGCGTACCGTTTTTCTACCGCCTCATTACTCATTTCATTTCTCCTGCCTCTTTAATAGAATCGAGTATGAATTTCTCGTGGTCTTTCTCGGAAATTTCTTTTTCAATCACTTTAGAGGCAATCATCACGGACAAGGATGCTACCTGTTCACGCAAAGCAGCAACAGCTTTTGCTTTTTCCTGTTCGATTTCAACTTTGGCTGCATCTTTCATGCGTTCTGCTTCCTGACGCGCTGTTGCAACGATATCATCATGCTGCACTTCTGCTTGTTTCCTTGCGTTTTCAATTAAATTCTGACCTTCAACGCGTGCTTCTTTCAGCAACTTGCGCTGTTCTTCCAAAAGCTTGGCTGCTTCTTCGCGGTTTTTTTCCGCCGTTTCAATTTCTTTTGCAATATGTTCCTCACGTTTCCTCATCATTTCGACAAGAGGACCGTAAGCAAATTTTTTCAATAGCAGAAGCAACACAACAAAGATGATGGCCTGGAATAAAATATCGCCTGTGTTGAGCTTCCCTAGCACAAATCCGAGTACTAAATCAGTCTGGGACACCCGGGTTCACTCCCTTCCACACGTTCTTAAAACATTCTTTCGCACCCTTTACCAAAAAAGAAGCAAAATGGTTCAAAGAAGATGGCCTTGAACCGCTCAAAACAAAAGCCACAACGATTCTTGGCTAAATCATAAAGGAAAGGCGAAGGTTTCTTAGAATCCGCTTCGCCGTCAACATTTTCCTTATCTTCCCAGTGCAATAAATGCGATAACAACCGCAATGATAGGAAGAGCTTCAACTAAGCCGATGCCGATAAACATTGTTGTCTGCAAAAGGCCGCGTGCTTCTGGCTGCCTTGCAATCCCTTCAACTGTACGACCGACAATAAGGCCGTTACCAATACCGGCGCCCAATGCTGCCAAACCAACTGCGATTGCTGCTGCAAGAATACCCAAACTCATGATAAGATTTCCTCCTTTGGAATATATAAATAGGTGATTTTTCAAAAATATAGAAATGGTTATTCCTCATGGGCAATCCTATGAGAAATATAAACCATTGTTAACATGGTAAAGATATATGCCTGGATCGTGCCGACAAAAATAGAAAATCCTTGCCATACAAGGGTCGGAATAATTGCTCCGATTGTCCCCCAAATGTTTGTATGCATCGCCAAAGTGCCCGCAAGCAGCGACAGCAACACTTCGCCGGCATAAATATTCCCATAAAGCCGGAGCCCTAATGTTAATGTGTTGGCAAACTGTTCGATCAGGTTAATCGGGACCAGAAACCATAACGGTTCAGCATAGCTTTTCAGATATCCGCCAAACCCCCTCTTTTTGACACCGTAAAAGTGGGACAGGCCCATGACCAGAACAGCCAGCGTAAGGGTAACAACCGGGTCGGAAGTAGGTGACTTCCACCAGGAATAATGGTCATAAACAACCATAAACGGCAATCCAAGCATATTGGAAACAAAGATATACATGATCAGTGTTAGACCCAGAATGTGAAAGACGCCGCCGGTTTTCCAGTCCATATTGCTTTTAATGATCCCTCTTACAAAATCCATGACCCATTCCATAAAATTCTGCATGCCTGTAGGTTTCAACGCCAACTTTCTTGTTGAGATGACCGCAATGATGAACACGATCAATGATGAGACAGTAATCATCATGACGTTGGACAGGTTAAAATACAACCCCATGAATTCAACTATCGGTTGCTTATGTTCCACCGAAACTCACCTCACTTTACTTTTTTCTTTGTTGAAGCAAACCTACAAAAAAATCTATCATAATGACCAGATAAGATGTCATTACGCCAATCACTACAGCTAAAAGATGAAACAAATCCGGAAAACGGAGCGCCACCGCCACCGCGAGGACAGCAGTCGCCATTCTCATCCCGGTACCGAGCGAGACCCTTTTTTTGCCTGAGGAAACATCGGTAACCGCCAATGTTTTCTTCACCATAAGCCATAAGTTAAAGAGGCTAACAGCTGTGCCAAGCAAAAGCCCGAGGAAAACAGAGCGGCAACCGGGAAACATCGCCCCCGTCAAATAAAGGCACAAAAGAATCACCAAATACTTGCGCAGCCTTTTGTAGATACGTAGAAGTTCCGGCATGCCTTAAACACTCCTGACAAGGGACGCCGATCAATTGCAGCACAGCAGGAAAGCGGTATGTCACTTCACCTGGCAAATCGCAACATTCTTAACCAAAACTTACAATTTGTTAAGGTTACGAGTAGCCTGCAGCTCCGGCTTTACTGGTTTTTCAGATTTCCGGCATATAAATAGTAGAATCCCAACCATATGAAAACCTTCTCATTATGTACACTTTTTTAGCATACAATAGCGCTTATCCAATGTCAATAGGAGTTTCCTTGATATAGTCATTAGAACTTGTTTTTTCGAGAAAAGGTCATCCCGCCTCCCGAAATAGGAAGGAAACGCCTGCACTGGCGTAAGCTTGCGCCCTTTTTCCAATCGTTTACATACCTGGCATTCATCTATATACCGAAAACATACCGTTATTATAGACCCTTTTTATTTTTTTACCAGCCTGTTTCTGCAGGGTTAACAAAATTGTAAAACACGAAGCGCATCCATACATTTTATTTTGTTCCAAACAGGCGGTCCCCCGCATCTCCGAGGCCCGGCACAATGTACCCTTGCTCATTCAGCTTCTCATCAAGGGCTGCTGTATAAATATCAACGTCCGGATGGGCTCTCTGTACGGCTTTCACACCCTCAGGGGATGCAATCAGGCACATGAATTTAATGTTTTTTGCGCCTCGCTGTTTTAAAGACTGGATCGCATCCACGGCAGAACCGCCTGTAGCCAGCATCGGATCGACAATAATAAAATCGCGTTCCTCTACATCGCTTGGAAGTTTTATGTAATATTCAACCGGCGTCAGTGTCTTCGGATCGCGGTACAGGCCGACATGTCCGACTTTTGCAGCCGGGATCAGTTTCCGCACGCCGTCGACCATGCCCAGGCCCGCACGCAGGATCGGGACAATGCCGATTTTTTTGCCGGATAAAATTTTTGATTTTGCCTTGCAGACCGGCGTTTCAATTTCAATTTCTTCAAGCGGCATATCGCGGGTAATTTCAAATGCCATCAAAGTCGATACTTCGTCGACAAGTTCGCGGAATTCTTTTGTCCCCGTATGTTTATCGCGGATATACGTCAACTTGTGCTGGATCAGCGGGTGGTCAATGACATGAAGTGTGCTCAAATGAATTCTCTCCTTTAAAGGTTGGTATCAGGTTCGGCAAATGCTTACCCCAACCATTTTACACGAAAAAAGCGCCCAATCTCAAGGAAAGCCAAAAGAAAATCCTGAGGCCGGGCGAAAGGATCCAGCCCCGCGTTTTACGGGGCCATCCTGCTCAATTTTTTTGCCGGTTCTGACTCGAATTTGTTTTTATGCCACATTGGAAGCGGACCAGCCATCCGTCCGGAAAAAGCGGGATAAAACCCCTGCTTAGTTTTGGCCGGCGTACAGCGGAAAGCGTTCCGTAAGATGCTTGACGCGTCCTGCCGCTTCTTTTAAGACTGCTTCGTTATCCGGATTTTTCAATGCCGATCCGATAATGGATGCCACCTCATCCATTTCTTCAAGGCCGAATCCCCTTGTTGTGACTGCGGGTGTGCCGATTCTGAGACCGCTTGTCACAAACGGGCTTTCCGGGTCATACGGAATCGTATTTTTATTGGCCGTAATGCCGATATCATCGAGCACTTTCTCCGCATCCTTCCCGGTAATGCCGAAAGAGCGCAAATCAACGAGAATAAGATGATTATCCGTCCCGCCGGATACAAGGTCAAATCCCTCTTTTTGGAGCCCTTCCGCCAGCCGTTTTGCGTTATCCACCACTTTTTGCGAATAGATTTTGAACCCGTCTGTAAGCGCCTCTCCAAAAGCGACGGCTTTAGCCGCAATCACATGCATAAGCGGGCCGCCCTGGATCCCCGGGAAAATCGATTTGTCCACTTTCTTTGCAAATTCCGCTTTGCATAAAATCATGCCGCCGCGCGGTCCCCGCAATGTTTTATGCGTTGTGGTCGTCACAAAATCCGCATACGGCACAGGGTTCGGATGTAACCCGCAAGCCACAAGCCCTGCAATATGCGCCATATCCACCATTAAATAGGCGCCGACTTCATCCGCAATTTCCTTGAACTTTTTAAAATCAATCGTGCGGGGGTATGCACTTGCACCGGCAACAATCAGTTTCGGCTTATGTACGCGCGCTTTTTCCAATACATCTTCATAATCAATATGCTGCGTTTCCTTATCCACACCGTATTCCACAAAATGGTACTGCATGCCGCTGAAATTGACCGGGCTGCCATGTGTCAAATGCCCGCCGTGGGACAAATTCATGCCAAGCACCGTATCGCCGTGCTCCAGAATGGTGAAATAAACCGCCATATTGGCCTGTGCGCCAGAATGCGGCTGGACATTGACATGTTCGGCACCAAAAAGCTGTTTTGCCCGCTCCCGCGCAAGGTCTTCCACAATATCCACATATTCGCATCCGCCGTAATAACGGTGCCCCGGATAGCCTTCCGCGTATTTGTTGGTCAGAACGGAGCCTTGTGCTTCCATCACCGCTTCGCTGACAAAATTTTCGCTGGCAATGAGTTCAATCTTGTTTCTTTGCCGGTTCAATTCCTGCCGGATCGCCTCGTAAACTTCCTTGTCTTGATTTGCAATATGGCTCAATTCGGTACCCCCTCAAGATTGTTTTCATATTCTTTTTTATTTTACCATAATGCTTTGCAAAATTTGTCCATTTTTTTGACAGGAAGAAAAAAAACATGCCCCGCATACAACATGCAGGGCAGTATAGGGGTCCTTATTCCGGCTGTTCTTTTTCGTAAACCGCCCGCACGCCGCCGATCAGTTTCGGCCGCGTTTTGGCAAATGTAACATGGGCTTTTCCCAGCTCTTTTTCGGAAACCCTTACAGGCACGGCAACATGCTTTAAGTGCATGCCGATCAATGTATCTCCGATGTCGATGCCCGCGTCAGCCCGGATATATTCGACGACAACGGGATCTTCCATGTGAGCGTATGCATACGTAGCCATCGCGCCACCCGCCTTCCGGACAGGCACGACCGTCACTTCTTCCCATCCCTTTTCATCAGCAAGCGAACGGTCAACCACAAGCGCCCGGTTCAGGTGTTCGCAGCATTGAAATGCCAGTTGGAATCCGAACCGGCGTGCAAACATCTGTACACTGTCATAAATAATGGCGGCGACATCCATTGCCCCTGCTGTCCCGATTTTTTTCCCGGTTACTTCGGATGTCGAGCAGCCAACAACAAAAACCTGTCCTTTTTTCATTGGCACCTGCCGGAAAAATTCATCCAGCATGCGGTCCAACTGTTCTTCCAAACGTGCCGAATCTGATTGCAACAAAAACACCTCTGTTATTTTTGTTCATACTGCGCGATTTTCTCAATCCTGCGCGCATGGCGGCCGCCTTCAAACGGCGTTCCGAGCCATTCTTTTACAATTTCACAGGCCAGCCCCGGCCCGATGACCCGCTCTCCCATGGCGAGGACATTGCTGTCATTATGGGCCCTTGTAGCCTTCGCGCTGAAGACATCATGCACAAGCGCGCAACGGATACCCTTTACTTTATTGGCGGAAATACACATCCCGATTCCGGTGCCGCAAATAAGGATCGCACGGTCAAATTCCCCTTTTGCCACCTTTTCCGCAACCGGAAGCGCGTAATCCGGATAATCAACCGATCCTTCACAATCGCATCCGAAATCTTCGTAGGCAACACCCAGATCCTGAAGCAAACCCGCAATTTCCTGTTTAAGATGCTTACCGCCGTGGTCTGAAGCCAATGCCACTTTCATGTTCTTCCCCCTCCTTCATGCTTCTGATTCTATTGTGGCACAGAACGGCGAAAAAGAAAATAAAGCGTCTTAGAGCCAGGTTCCATGGCTGTTAAAATTTCCGGCCCGTTTAAAACGTCCATCGTCCCCGGAAAAATGCCAGGCATACGGCCACATGTTTCCGCATCTCCTCTTGTCTTGCGGGATTTCCCGGCACAAAACCAGAATTGCCACGCTTCTTCCAGCCAAAACCGGTGCTCCCCGTCCAAAACCAGGCGGGCGAAAAACTCACCGGATATGAAAGCGGCGGGTGCTCCCTTTTAATTTCTCCGCATCCTGCTCGAGCTGCGCGATAAGCCTTTCAATCAATTCCATGTTCTGCGCCTGCTCATTTGTAATCGCGGTGACTTCTTTTGCCCCGGCAGAAGTCTGTTCGGTAATGGCCGCCACTTCCTGCGACTGGCTCGAAGCTTCGTGAATCGCATCCATTTGGTTCTTGGCCATACCGGCAATTTGATCAACTGCCCCCGCAACCAAATGGATTGATTCCGTCATTCTGTCCATCGCTTCATTGGCCTTTTGTCCTCTGTGCACTTCTTCATTGGCTTTTTGAACTTGTACAGCCATTTGTTCGACAACCCGTGTACCTTCCTGCTCAATGTGCTGGATCATCCCGGTAATACCCTGAACGGCCTGGGCACTTTCATCCGCAAGCTTCCGGACCTCATTTGCGACCACCGCAAACCCGCGCCCGTATTCCCCGGCGCGTGCCGCTTCAATAGAAGCATTCAACGCCAGCAAATTGGTTTGTGCCGCGACTTCACCGACAAAAGAAATGATCCCCTCCACTTTCTTCGTTTCTTCCGCAAGATCCCGAACGGCTTCCAGCGAGATGGTATTTTCTTTTGCCAGATTTTCAACACCTGATATAAGCGAGTCCATTGTCTCTTTGCTCGTCTTTAATTCGCTCAGCATGTGATCAGAAGATTTTTTGCAAGTATCCGCTTTCCCGCGGACTTCGGATGCAAGCTGATAGGTTTTTTCAACGAGGTCAGCCGCAGATTGGGTGGCAGCCGCGGATTGCTCGGCGCCAAGTGAAATCTCTTCCACCGTCTTGTTTACATGTTCCGCCTGGCCCGCAGCCAGTGCCGTTTTCTCCGATATTTCCGACACACTTTCTTTGGTGCGTTCCACATTTTCATCAATTTGTTCAACCGTCTCCCGCAAATTGGAAAGCAAAGAATTGAAAGCCGCTGCGAGCGACTCGATTTCATCGCCCGATTTCGGCACGGGGACTTCATCTCTTAAATCCCCGCGGCTCGCTTTAAGGGCTGCATCTTCTAACTTGCGCATCGGGCCTGCAATCAGGAATGAACCGAAAAAGCTTAAAATCCCGGACCAGATAATCCCTAATGCAAGTGTAATGACAATAAACCACGGCAGCTTTATCCAGTCGGAAAAAAACGGATAAATAAGATAAATGAAAAGACCGCTTGCCGAATATGTAATAAAAGACAGCCCGGTTACGAACAATACAATTTTCTTCGTTAAACTGAATCTATAGCTTCGCTTTTCCATCCGTCACACCCGCCCCTGGTTTCCCATTTTCCTGTTTTTAATCAAACGATTGATCAATGCATGCAATTGTTGATAAGTTTCTCTGTAAGCATCCAGGCTGCCGCCGTACGGATCCGGCACATCCCCGCTGCTTCCGGCATACTCCGCGATCGTAAACGTTTTATTGCGGGCATGCGGATACCGTGCTGCCACTGCCTGTTTGTGCCCGGACGTCATCGTAAGAATCACGTCAGCCCAACCCGCCAAATTCTCCGAAAGGTTCCGGGCGTGGTGGCGGAAATCGATTCCATTTTCTTTCAGCACTTCGTAGGTATGGACAGAAGTGTCTTCACCCTCGGGCGCAAAAAGGCCGGCTGATTCCACTTCAATGCCTGTCAGCTGTTTCGCTTTTAAAATAGCCTCGGCCATCGGGCTCCTGCATGTATTCCCGGTGCAAACAAAAAGGATATTCAAAGGCTGTCCTCCTATCCTGAACTTTTAAATCTACTATTATTATAGTAAAAAAGACCTTAATTACAAGGTCAATCTGTTGATAGATAAAAAAAAGCCGGAAAATTGAAGCCGGCTTTTCTAAATAGAAAACAGCAATTTCAGTCCAAAAACAACGAGGATCGTTCCCCCGAGCACTTCGCCATACACCCCGATCCAACCCTGGAATTTCCTGCCGATCAAAAGGCCGAGCCAGGTTAAAAATGTAGCAGCAACGCCGAAGCAAATCATGACAGCAACAGTCCGCACGCCGAAAATGCCAAGTGATAGCCCGGCAGAAAAACTGTCCAGGCTTACACTCAACGCAAACAGCATCGTTCCCCATCCGGACGGGCTGACAGCTTGCGCCCCCTCCTTTTTGAAGACCCATACAATCATCTGTATCCCCATAATCACGAGCAATATGCCACCAATATACTGGGCAAATAGGCCAAAAGTATGGGAGAGAAGATGGCCCGCAAAAATGCCGAGAACCGGCATCAACACATGAAAAATGCCGACCGTTAAACCTATGTAAAAGATTTGCCTCAGTCTGGGCTGCATCATGCCCACGCCGAGGCTCACCGAAAAAGCATCCGTGCCGAGCGCCAAAGCCATGATCGCCAAAGTTACCATTTCTGCGATGACTGCCATCTCTTTTTCCCCCTTTGGACGTGCCTATTCCAGCTTATGCACGTCCGGGGCGTTTTAGAAGCCGCAGATCATCCGAAACCGCCCGCGCACCTGATCCGCAATAAAACAGCACCAAGCAATAAGGGCCGTTTGGAAGCGTCCGGGTTACTGAACATCCTCTTCTTTTACATAACGATGCCCCGCTGCTTTCTCAAGCCGGTTCATAATCGCCCGGCCGATGCCTTCACGCGGGAAAATTTCAGAAAATATCACATCCACTTTTTGCGCATCAAACGATCGAAGTGTATCATACAAGTGATGGGCAACGGTCTCAAGGGATGCCCGCCTGCCACAAACTGCCACCACATCAGCACGGACGATACCGGACGTTTCTTCCGTCACAATCGCCCCTGTTACTTCCCCTTTTTCCCGGTGCGCATCGATCATTCGCTGCATAAAAGCCGTGCTGCCATCCACAAGATAAACCGGCGCATCCGGCGCATAATGCGTATATTTCATGCCAGGTGCTTTCGGCCGGGTGCCAGCACCAGTCCCCTTTAGTCCCGGATCAAGCCTCACTTTTCCAATCCGTTCTTCGAGCTGTTCTTTCGTAACACCGCCCGGGCGCAAAATCACAGGCACTTCCGCTGTCACATCGAGCACGGTCGATTCCACTCCGACACCCGTTTCTCCGCCGTCCACAATGCCGGCAATTTTACCGGCAAGGTCTTCCCGGACATGGCGAGCTAATGTCGGGCTCGGCTTGCCGGACCGGTTGGCGCTCGGGGCGGCAATCGGCAGCCCGCTCATGCGAATAAGCGCCAGTGCAACCGGATGCCGGGGCATGCGGATCCCGACCGTGTCCAGCCCGGCCGTCACCTTTTCGGACAATGCCCCTTTCTTTACTTTTACAACGAGCGTAAGCGGGCCCGGCCAAAAAGCTTTCATCAGCACTTTCGCCGTTTCCGGTATTTCTTCCGCCAATTCTTCCAGCTGCTTTTCCTCCGCAATGTGGACAATCAGCGGATTATCGGATGGCCTTCCTTTTGCCTTGAAAATCTTATCCACCGCTTCATCGCTTGTTGCATCGGCTCCTAAACCGTATACCGTTTCAGTCGGAAAAGCGACTGTCTGCTTCTCTTTCAGTAACTGCGCTGCTTCTGCAAGTTGTGGATAAGCACCGGGATTCTCCACAGTTTTATCCACAACCCAGTATTTTGTTTCCATTCTTTTTCACCTTTCTCCATCCAATCATCGGTCCTGCCAGGATATTTATTTATCAAGTTTTCTCCCGGCAAGTATACAAAAGTTCGAAAAATGAAACAAGTATTATCCACAACTTGTGGATAATACTTCGCATTTTGTTGATAACCCGTCTTTGTTCCAGCCCGTTTGTCCGAGCTTTCCACAATCCGGGTGGAAAATGTTAAAACAGTTCTTTGATCACTTTCACAATCAGCAGCTTTTTCTCCACCTCGCCATCCTCTCCGGCGTAAACAGCGCTAGTGTGGTTTGCTGTTTCACCGACTGGCTGTTTCGTTTTGCGGTCTTGTGCCGCTGGTTGATTTTCATGCGGTTTCCGGTTCACTTTTTCAGCTGTCGCCGCTTCGGCAGGTTTTGTGCGGGCATTGGAAGTCGCAACCTTCTTTGTTTCCGATTTCTTTTCTTCACTCCCGCCAGCTGTTGCAACGCCGTTGGAAAAATCGAGAAAACAGAGGGGCGGATACAGGACGCACCACCAATTGGCGCCCTTGCCTTCCCCAAGCGTAATCAAAACCGCTTCATACTTCCCGGCCGGATATAAGTACTGGCCGTATAATTTTGTCGGAAAGGCGACCTTACCAAGTTCGGCTTTTACCGGTTCGTCCAGCTGTTCTTCCGCCATCACCCTTCTTGCAATGCTTTCAATTTCCGGCAAGTGGGAGCGGATGACTTTTTCCGCTTCTTTTTTGGAATTTAAGTGGCCTACCCATTTGGCGATGTTCGTATTTACTTCATCGCGGATTTTCCGTTTTACTGCCTGGTCTTCCGGCTTGTCACTGTTTGCCAGAATGCGCAGCCGGATCGCATCTTTCGGAATAACGATGGTTTCAGCCTCCACCGCTTTTTGTTTCGGTGCATATAAACTGATGATCGTTGCGATCGATAACATGAAAATATACAATGAAACCACTGTTTTTCTTTTCATTTTCTTCCCCCGTCCCTTCATATTCCCATTGTGGGCAGGAACAGGGGATTTTAAACTATGAATCTGAAAAAAAGCTAATTTTTTTCGCAAAACACCATCCGCTCATGGCCATTGATATCGCGGACGACTTCCACAACGCTTTCCGGAAATGTATCCCGCAACAGGCAGGAAACGCGCTCCCCCTGGCCTGACCCGATTTCAAAACCGACGAGCGCCCGCTTGTTTAAAACAGACGGCAATGTTTCCATAAAGCGCCGGTAAAACGCAAGGCCGTCTTCTCCGCCAAACAGGGCCGTTTCCGGGTCATGGTCGCGCACCACAACGGATAACGAGCCCCGGTCCGTTTCCGGGATATACGGCGGATTGGATAAAACAATGTCCAATTTCTCGCCGTGTATAAACGGTTGGAGCAGATCTCCGTGCACAAACCGGATATCCGCATGCAGGGCTTCAGCGTTTTTTTCAGCTACGGCAAGCGCTTTTTCCGAAATATCGGAGGCGTACACCAAAAGCTCCGGCAACTCCAATTTAATTGTGGTCGCGATAATGCCGCTTCCTGTCCCGATATCTGCCAATGTAAGCCCTTTTGTTTCCCCGAAATGACGGCGAATCCGTCCGATTGCACCCTGCACTAGTTCTTCCGTTTCCGGGCGCGGAATAAGCACATCCCCATTGACAAAAAATTTCCGTCCGTAAAAGGTTTCATAGCCCGTGATATGCTGGACCGGAACCCCTTTTGCATGGGCTTCTGTTGCTTGCCGGAACTTCGCCTCCACATCCGGAGGCAATGCCATCCGCAAGTTGGAAAGCAGGCGGGTGCGATCCATATCCAGAAAATGTCCGAGCAAGATCTCCCCGGCTTGCGCGTCACGACCGTTTTCCGTTAAAAAAGAAGAAGCCCACTGCAAGGCTTCATACACTTTTATGTTCCTTTCCATCAGCCATTCACACGCTCCAGTTTTTTTGACTGGTCTTCAAGAATAAGGGCATCAATGATTTCATCGAGTTTGCCATCAAGCACCTGGTCAAGCTTTTGGATCGTTAACCCGATCCTGTGGTCCGTCACACGGTTTTGCGGAAAATTGTACGTACGAATCCGCTCGGAACGATCCCCCGTTCCAACGGCAGATTTCCGGTTGGCGTCATATTCCGCCTGCGCTTCCTGCTGAAATTTATCATAAATACGGGCACGCAGCACTTTCATCGCTTTTTCTTTATTTTTGATCTGCGATTTCTCATCTTGGCAAGACACGACAATCCCGGTCGGAATATGGGTCAGGCGCACAGCTGACATCGTCGTGTTGACGCTTTGCCCGCCCGGCCCGCTTGATGCAAATGTATCGATCCGGATATCTTTCTCATTGATATCCACTTCGACTTCCTCCGCTTCCGGCAAAACCGCAACCGTTGCCGTTGACGTATGGATACGCCCGCCCGATTCCGTTTCCGGCACACGCTGCACCCGGTGAGCCCCGTTTTCAAACTTCAATTTCGAATACGCACCCTTGCCGTTCACCATAAACACAATTTCTTTGTACCCGCCGATCCCCGTGACATTGGCTTCAATCACATCGATTTTCCAGCCTTGCGATTCGGCATAACGCATGTACATGCGGTACAGGTCGCCTGCAAACAACGCGGCCTCATCCCCGCCTGCTGCCCCGCGGATTTCCACAATTACGTTTTTTTCGTCATTCGGGTCTTTCGGCAGGAGCAAAATTTTCAGGCGCTCTTCATATTCCGGGATTTTTGACTCGAGCTCATGGATCTCTTCTTTCACCATGTCCTTCATTTCAGGATCGAGTTTTTCCGAAAGAAGCGACTTTGCATCCTGGAGCTGTTTTTGCACTTCTTTATATTCACGGTACACCTGCACGGTTTCCTGTAAATCCGACTGCTCCTTCGAATACTCCCGCAGTTTTTTCGGATCATTGACGATCTCAGGATCACTTAACAACTCGTTCAGCTTTTCGTACCGGTCTTCCACGGCCTGCAACCGATCGAACATCGAACCCCACCTCATTTCACAACGTATTCCCGTTCCGATAACAGCAAAATCCGCCCTCAGACATAACAAATTTATTATAGTATACGCACGGGGAAACTTAAAGCGGAACATGAAAACAGCTGCTGAAACGCCTTTTTCCGGGATGATTTCCTATTTCACGTCTATTCGGACATGAATGTCGTAACGGGGGGCCACTTTCAAAAGTTGGCTGCGGATGTCCGCCGCTTTTTTCATTCTTTCCCTGTGGTTCAGCTGTTCCTCCGTGTGGACATTGACCCACATATCTTTCCCGTTCACATATACCGAATGCGGGACGGCGTTGTCCATTTTCCAAACCGCTTCCCGCACCCTCTCGATATCCGCGTTTACAGCAGCTGCCCCGCCAGCATCCCCGTTTCTTTGCCCGGCCTTTTGCGTATCCGCCGTGCTTAACGGCCTCGTTTCAACACGATCCGGCGCAGCTTCACGGGTCCGGTTTTGGGCCGTGCAACCTGCTAAGAGCAGCATGGCCAGGCAGAGGAAAATCAGCTGTTTTGCCATAAAAAAAACCTCCTTTTCCAATAGGTTTCCCTTCGGACGGAGGTTTATTTACGAACCACATGCCGTCACAGCGGCGGATGGTCGTGGCATTTGCGGCAAACAGGATAATACGTGTCATTCCCGCCGATCTGGATCTGGTCCCCTGTATACACCGGCTTCCCGTTCTCATCGACGCGCAAATTCATCGTCGCCTTCCGCTCGCAAAACCAGCAGATCGTTTTCATTTCTTCGATTTTATCCGCATACAAAAGCATGTATTTGCTGCCCTCAAAAAGTTCATTTTGAAAATCATTTTTAAGGCCGAATCCCATTACCGGGATATGCAAATCATCGACAATGCGGGCAAGCTGCAGCACATGTCTTTTTTTCAAAAACTGGACTTCATCGATCAGGACGCAGTATGGCGGGGGATTGTACCCTTTCACCATTTCAAAAATATCCGTATCATCGTAGATCGGGATCGCCTTCCTGCGCAAACCGATTCTGCTTGAAATATAGCCTTCTTCATCGCGCGTATCGATACCCGATGTAAAGATAAGGACCGGTTTATTCTGTTCTTCATAGTTATGGGCAACTTTCAATATTTCAATCGATTTGCCGCTGTTCATTGCGCCGTATCTGAAAAATAGCTGTGCCATCGTTCCCGCTCCTTATTTCAACAAATATGGTTTTAGGATCAGAAAAATCCGTCCGGGCAAACCGGAATCCCATAAAAAAAACAGGCAAACGCATCGCCTGTTTTTCATGGATTCTTTTATTTAAGTCCGTATTTTTTATTAAAGCGATCAACACGTCCGTCAGCAGTCGCGAATTTTTGGCGTCCTGTATAGAATGGATGGCATTCGGAACATACTTCCACGCGCAGTTCATCTTTTACAGAACCACTTTCGAATTCGTTGCCGCACGCACATTTGACCATTACTTTTTTGTATTCTGGATGAATTCCTGGTTTCATGCTTTTCATCTCCTTCAGCCCTGAGTCATTGCGAAACAGAGTTCTATTGTTTTACGGGACACGCCCTGTAAAATTTCATAAACACACTATGCTTAGTATAGCAAGTCCGAAGTGGAAATGCAACATCACTGCCTGAAAAAAGTTCTTCCTTATTTTTCCTTATATTACACGCCTTGACGATGATACTTTCAAGTCTGCTTTGATCATTTCCACAAACTCGTCGTTTGTTTTGGATTGTTTCAGCTTGCGCAAGAATTTTTCGACAAAATCCGGAGAATCGGACATCGATTTGCGGATCGCCCACAGCACTTCGAGATGGTCTTTCGAAAGCAGCAGTTCTTCTTTCCTTGTACCGGAACGGCGGATGTCGATGGCCGGGAAAACGCGCTTTTCAGCGAGGGAGCGGTCAAGATGGAGCTCCATGTTCCCGGTGCCTTTAAATTCTTCATAAATCACATCATCCATGCGTGATCCGGTATCGACTAGCGCGGTGGCCAAAATTGTCAGGCTGCCGCCTTCTTCAATATTACGCGCCGCCCCGAAAAACCGTTTCGGACGATGGAACGCAGCCGGGTCAATCCCGCCTGAAAGCGTTCTCCCACTCGGCGGAATCACAAGGTTATAGGCGCGTGCGAGGCGCGTAATGCTGTCCATTAAAATGACGACATCGCGCTTATGCTCGACAAGGCGCATCGCTCTTTCCAATACGAGTTCCGCAACCTTGATATGGTTTTCCGGCACTTCGTCAAAGGTCGAGCTGACGACATCCGCATGCACGGAACGTTCAATATCTGTTACTTCTTCCGGCCGTTCATCAATCAACAGAACGATCAATTCCGCATCAGGATGGTTCACGGTAATAGAGTTGGCAATTTCTTTCAGCAGCATCGTTTTACCGGCTTTCGGCGGCGCCACAATCAAACCGCGCTGCCCGAAACCAACCGGGGTGATTAAATCCATAATCCGGGTGGACAGTTTTTCGGGAGCCGTTTCAAGGATAATCTGCCGGTTCGGATAAAGCGGCGTCAGAGCCGGAAAATGAACCCGTTCCTTAGCGGTTTCCGGGTTTTGGCCGTTTACCGCTTCCACATGCAGCAAGCCGTAATAGCGTTCGTTTTCTTTCGGCGGCCGGACTTTGCCGGAAACCTTATCGCCGTTTCTTAAATCAAAGCGGCGGATTTGCGAAGCAGAAATATAAATGTCCTCCGAACTTGGGGAGTAGTTGATCGGGCGCAGGAATCCGAATCCTTCCGACTGGATGATTTCGAGCACGCCTTCCATAAAGAAATACCCTTCTTGCTCTGCCCGTGCTTTTAAAATCGCAAAAATTAACTCTTTTTTCGTCAGTTTGCTATAGTAGGATACTTTATACTCTCTTGCAAGGGCATAAAGCTCTTTTAACGTCATATTTTCCAGACTTGATATTGATAAACTTTCCATAAAAACACCACACTTTTTCAATTTACAGTCGGGTAGAGCAGTCTGTTTCTTCCGTTACATCAAAATTTTCCATTTGTTCCCGGCGCTTAAAACTATACCGGTATACCAATGGAACAGAACAGGCTAAAAATAAAGGAATGTGAAGGCAAGATATGAACATCCACAGTTTTGCTTTGCGCATAGATAGAAAACATGAGCTGTCTGCAAAGAGGCAATGTTGCAGCACGTGCATCTATGGAGCCGCACCATGTACGGAAGAAAAAGAAGACAAACAATTGAATATTTATAAATAAAATCATAATCATTTTAACCCTGAAACAGAAGAGAAATCAACTAAAAATAGCATAAGAGGTAAAAAACTTTGTTGAAAATGGGAGGGAAGGCGGCACTTCCGCCCTTCCCCCGCCGCTATAGCTGCATGGTCCCCCGGAGATTTACGCTTTGATCACAAGGTTCGGCTTTTTCTTCAGACTGTGCTGCCCTTCAATAAAGCGGACCGTCCCCGACTTTGCACGCATGACGACAGAATGGGTGGATCCGTACTGGCCCTTAAATTGGACACCGCGCAAAAGTTCCCCGTCGGTTACGCCGGTCGCAGCAAAAATGGCGTCATCCCCGCTCACAAGGTCGTCCATCATCAGCACTTTATTGATGTCAACCCCCATGCTCAGGCAGCGTTCTTGCTCCGCGTCGTTTTGCGGCAGAAGGCGTCCCTGGATCTCGCCGCCGAGGCATTTCAGCGCAACTGCTGAAATAACCCCTTCCGGCGCGCCGCCCGATCCGAACAAAATATCCACACCGGTATGGTCGAATGCCGTGTTAATGGCAGCTGCCACATCCCCGTCATTGATCAGTTTGATCCGGGCGCCTGCAGCACGGAGCTGCGCAATAATTTCTTCATGGCGCGGACGGTTCAGAACTGTTGCCACCACATCCTCGATATCTTTATTTTTCGCCTTTGCCACAGCTTTTAAATTATCGATAATCGGCGCATTAATATCAATCATGCCGACTGCTTCAGGGCCGACAGCAATTTTATCCATGTACATATCCGGCGCATGGAGCAAATGCCCGTGATCTGCTATCGCCAGCACACTGAGCGCATTCCAGCCGCCGGATGCCAGGATATTCGTTCCTTCCAGCGGGTCAACTGCAATGTCAACGCGGGGGCCGTATCCATTCCCGAGTTTTTCCCCGATGTACAGCATTGGTGCTTCATCCATTTCCCCTTCACCAATGACGACAGTGCCTTTCATCGGAATGGTGTCGAACACATCACGCATCGCGGACGTTGCCGCATCATCCGCTTCATCTTTCAATCCGCGCCCCATCCATCTTGCGGATGCAAGTGCTGCAGCTTCCGTGACGCGGACCAATTCCATTGACAAACTTCTTTCCAATTTCACTACCCCCATAAATAGATTTTTTAATTAGTATATCACATTTAAAAAATTATTGTGTCATAATTTCTTTGTTTTTTTCTATTTATGGGGGAGCCGGCAGTTGTCCGCTAGGAATGGTTCAGGTGTTCCATCTCCTTTTCGGACATGCCTTCCCGCCAAACAGCAGCACCAAGTCCGGTTAATTTTTCTACGAGGCAGCTGTATCCGCGGTCGATATGTTCCACGCCTGTCACTTCTGTCACGCCTTCTGCCATCAGGCCGGCAATGACAAGGGCAGCACCCGCACGCAAATCACTCGCTTTCACCTTTGCCCCCTGAAGCCGGACCGGCCCGTTTACAATCGCAGACCGTCCTTCCACTTTAATATTGGCGCTCATTCTCCGCAACTCGTCAATATGTTTAAAGCGGGCGGAATAGATTGTATCGGTTACGATGGACGTCCCTTCTGCTCTTGTCAGAAGCGTGGTGAACGGTTGTTGCAGATCTGTCGGAAACCCCGGATAAACGAGCGTTTTAATATCAACGGGTTTCAGCTTGTCTGCTTTCCCGATAAAAATCTGTTCATCCCCGGTTTCCACAGGTATGCCCATTTCCCTGAGCTTTGCGGTCAGCGACTCGAGATGATGCGGAATGACATTGTCAACAAGTACTCCTTCACCCGCGGCCGCCGCCAGGATCATAAACGTACCGGCTTCGATCCTGTCCGGAATAATCGTATGCCGGCAGCCGCTCAAATGGTCTACGCCTTCAATCCGGATGACATCTGTTCCGGCGCCTTTAATTTTTGCGCCCATATTTGTCAAAAGTGTGGCTACGTCAATGATTTCCGGCTCTTTTGCAGCGTTTTCAATGATTGTCCTTCCCTTTGCTTTAACGGCAGCCAGCATAATATTGATCGTTGCCCCGACACTGACAACGTCCAGATAAATACGGGCACCTTTCAATTCATCCGCCCTTAAATAGATGGCACCCTGCTCATTTGTCACTTTTGCGCCCAATGCTTCAAAGCCTTTAATATGCTGGTCGATCGGCCGCGGTCCGAGATGGCACCCGCCCGGCAGCCCGATGACAGCTTTTTTGAACCTGCCGAGCATCGCGCCCATTAAATAGTATGAGGCACGCAGTTTCTTCACCCTGCCATTGGGCAGCGGCATCGAGATCATATGGCGGGGATCGACCGTAATTTCCCCGTCCTCTGACGTAACCGTGGCCCCGATCTCTTCCAGCAGGCCGGTCAATGTCCGGACATCGGAAATTTCAGGCAAGCCTTCTATTGTTACAGGAGATTCCGAGAGGATGGTCGCAGGTATTAAAGCGACAGCGCTATTTTTTGCGCCGCTCACTTTAATGGTGCCTTTCAAAGGATATCCCCCGGCAATTTTTAGCTTTTCCATATTAAGCTCCCTTCTTTAGCGGGTATGGATGTACATTCCGGCTGTAAATGGCCGTTCGCAAACTGAGTCCGAAAGCTCCGAAAAACAATATGAATCCCAGCAACAGGATTGCCGAACAGGCGGAAAATCAAACTGTCCCGGAGAAAGCAAGAAATAAAGAGCAATTTTAAATATTTCCGTTATTTTGCTGTACGGCTGTTCCAGTCGCGTGTAAATTGTTCAATCCCTTTGTCTGTTAACGGATGCTTGAACAGCTGTGTGAGCACTTTAAACGGGACGGTTGCGATATGCGCCCCTGCGAGCGCCGCTTGTGTAATATGTTGCGGGTGGCGGATCGAAGCTGCGATAATTTCCGTATCAATTTGATGGATGGAAAAAATTTCGGCAATCTCGGAAATCAGGTGGATGCCGTCATGACCGATATCATCCAGCCTGCCAAGGAACGGCGAAACATACGTTGCACCCGCTCTTGCCGCCAAAAGCGCCTGATTGCTGCTGAAAACCAAGGTAACATTTGTGCGGATGCCTGCCTGTGCCAATTGATGAACGGCTTTCATTCCTTCCGGCGTCATCGGCACTTTGACTGTAATATTCGGAGCAATAGCCGCCAGTTCCTTTCCTTCTTTCACCATACCTTCCGCATCTTCGGAAACGACTTCAGCACTGACAGAACCAGGCACGAGCGCCGTAATTTCTTTTAACCGGTCATGGAATGAAACATTTTCCTTTGCCACAAGCGACGGATTTGTCGTTACACCGGACAAAATCCCCCATTCATTTGCGGTTTTGATTTCCTCGAAATTGGCAGTATCAATAAAAAATTTCATTCTGCTTCCATCTCCTTTTATGGTTCCTATGTATCCATTTCCACTATACCACGGAACGAAAAGAAAGTTCAGAAAAACAACCGTTTTTTTCACTGGCGCCTATCCAAAAAAACTATAAATCCTCTTGTTTCGCACCTTTGAACCTTGTTTCCCTAAAAAAGCCCAAATCTAAACGCCTGAAGCCATTCGCATTTTAAAACGCCATACCAAAAAAGCCCGGCACGCACGGGGCAGCGCCAGACCTTTTTTATCTTGAACACTCATCCTTAAGGCATGCGTGTTCTCGGCTAATCTAAAACGATCATGCTTTTTGGTTAGAACCGAACTCGCGGATTTTGCCGATAACGGTTTGTTTAATCGTTTCGCGTGCAGGCCCGAGGTATTTGCGCGGATCGTATACATCCGGATCAGCTGCCAATACTTCACGAACCGTTTTCGCGGAAGCAATTTGGTTTTCCGTATTCACGTTGATTTTCGCAGTACCTAAAGAAATAGCTTTTTTAATATCAGCTTCAGGGATGCCTGTCCCGCCGTGAAGTACAAGCGGCATGCCGGTAATTTTGCTGATTTCTTCCATTTCTTTGAAGCCAAGGTTTGGTTCGCCGTGGTAAGGGCCGTGAACCGAACCAAGAGCCGGTGCTAAAGCGTCGATTTTGGTCGCGTCAACCAGCTTTTTACATTCTTCAGGATCCGCATAAATGATGCCTTTTCCGACAACATCGTCTTCCTGGCCGCCGACAGTGCCGAGTTCTGCTTCCACAGATACGCCGTGGGCATGCGCATATTCCACCACTTTAGAAGTAATTTCCACGTTTTCATCAAACGGATGGTGGGAAGCGTCGATCATTACAGAAGTAAAGCCTGCATCAATGGCTTTCTTTGCATTTTCAAAGCTTGAACCGTGGTCAAGATGGATCGCGACCGGAACCGTAACATTCAAGTCTTCCATTAAACCTTCAACCATTTTTACAACGGTTTTAAAACCGCTCATGTAACGGCCTGCTCCTTCGGAAACACCGAGGATGACCGGGGATTTTTCTTCTTCTGCAGCCATCAGAATGGCCTGGGCGTATTCAAGGTTATTGACGTTGAATTGCCCTACCGCATATTTCCCTTCTTTTGCTTTATTCAGCATTTCAGTCATGGAAACTAAAGGCATGAATTTTCCTCCTTATCATTTGCGTTAAAAAGATTGCCCGAGGTTATCATTTTTATGATATACAATCTTCATAACATCATACTAGCCTATTGATCATTCCTTAACAATCATAACAAACAAAACCGGCATTTACCAATGAACTTTATTTGTCGGTAAAAAGAAATAAAATTATCAAAATTTTACGGTTTAGCACTTTTTTCACTTCATGCGCTTACATTGCCAAATATTTTTTCACTGCCTTGCGGATGTCGTCAATATCAAACGGCTTTGCAAAATGGGTCAGTGCCCCGAGCTCCTTCGCTTTCTCAATCAAGTCCAGTTCGCCGTAAGCGGTCATAATGATGGCCCGGATATCCGGTTTCATTTCTTTCAGCTTTTTTAAAATTTCAATGCCGTCCATGCCGGGGATTTTCATATCCAGCAAGACAAGGTCGATTTCATGGTTTGCAGCCAGCGAAAGTGCCTGGGGGCCGTTTGCCGCCTGAAAGGTTTCGTAGCCCTCTTTCTGCAGCACTTCCGTAAGCAAAACCCGGATGCCAAATTGGTCGTCAACAATTAAAATATTCGGCTCTCTCATTTTTCTCCTCCATCAGCTGATCAGTTTTAACAAAATTTGTATGTATTTTTGCCTAGCAATGCCCACTTGCTTTATGTATGTTAAACTATTTCTACTTCTCGTTCCTTTTTTCCTGCTTATACAAGTGGCAAATTAAATGATCATAGACGGAGGCGGAAAAGCAGCAAAAAAATAAAAGGGGAAGGCCCCTTTTATTCTATCGTCAACTCAACCCCTTCCACATACCGGGGGTTAATTCGTTTTCCTTTTTGAACCACTTTTCCACTGTACAGCTGCTTGCCGCTTGAAATGTCAAACACATACAGGAGACACGCTTTTTCCCGGGAATCGTTCGGGATAAGGAAGTACAACCTGCCGTTTTTGATTTCAGGGATGGGGTTGCCCGTACTCTGGTACTTGATAGCAAATGTCTTATCTGCTTTCAGCTTTCCATTCCCGTCAAAGGTTAAAAGGCGCGCGCCTCCGTTCTTTTTTTCGGTTGCCATATAAACTGCCTTTCCGTTGTAAACAGATTTCCAATCATCGCGGTTTCGTAGCGGAATGTTTATCGGTGGCTTGAGTTTTTTCGTTTCATTTGTGCAATATTTGTAAATAAAGGTATTCACTTCCTTTACTGAACCGTCACCGTCCACTTTCTCTTCTTGATATGCCAGTATATGGTTGGGCTTGTTCACGTCGGTTTCTGCGAGCTGGGTATATTGAGCCATTCTCCCCGTCTGTCCTCTTTGTGTAATCCATTTGCCTCCGGTTATTTTCTTGTCCGGCAGGCTGACACGATATACGCGGATATCTCCATCTGTGGCTGCCGCTACTTTCAGCTCATTTCCAGTTTTTTGCACATCCCAAACCGATGGAAAAGATTGTTTTGAAAAACCTTGCACC
Source organism: Weizmannia sp. WK01 (assembly GCF_025905465.1). NCBI lineage: Bacteria > Bacillati > Bacillota > Bacilli > Caryophanales > Bacillaceae > Heyndrickxia > Weizmannia sp. WK01. The sequence goes on from NZ_CP109616.1 coordinate 3,516,035, forward strand.
TTCCTCTTCATTGTTTCTGTTTTTCTTGTTTTCTTATCCAGCACCTCGACATACAGTTCTTTATCGAACCGGTGAAGCGGCTGCGGAATGATGTCCGCATAAGCAATCATTTGTCTATCCTCATAAAAGCCGCCATGATTGGTCTTTCCCCTCATAAATCGGGGATACTGCTTGACATACTGCTTGTACCAATCCGGGTCTTCATCTAGTAGCGAAAAAGAAGATTCCCTTCCTAAATAGCGGCTTCCAGATGAAGTAATCGAAAACATGCGATTCAAAAGGTTATCTTCCTGGTTATCCAGAGCAGTAATTTTAACATTCCGGATTTCTTTTTCATTTCCGCTTATCTTTTTCAGCACAAGCCCCGGATCCTTGTCAGCAGCCAATGCGGTATAAAAAAGGGGGATCGCTGCCACAACCGCAACCAAAATCACCAATAAATTTATATAACGTCTCATCGTATCTCTCCCTTACACCGTTACTTTGTATTTGATCAAGTATCCCCCCAGCAGGATAGAATACCCCGCAATGATGGCCGTCATGGCCACTTCCATCCATAATACTTCCGTTTCGTATAAAACACCGGGCAGCAATATATCAAAGAGCAATTCCGGCGTCCAAAATAAAACGAACGAGAGAAAACCGAAAAGCAGGCCGAGCAAGACCCCCTTCATGCGGAAACTTCTTTCCAATAAGATGGCCGTAAAGATCACAAGGACCACTGTAAACCCTAACCCGTAATGTAAGAGAAAGTCTATCACTGTACTAGGAAGCAACAGGTTAAACAAGGGAAAACTTAAGACAGCATCTATGACCGTCATATCCATCCTGTAAATGCCCGGTGTAATGGCATTAAAAAAGAAATGTTCAACCGGCAGCAAAACAATCTGAACAGCAACAAATCCAAACACCATCAGCAAAATGCTCGCCGCTTTCGCCAAATAGAGATTCCATCTTTCAACAGGAAGCATCAAAAGCCGGTATATAAACGTATGCTTACCGTACCAGTCCCTGTACCAAATCAGGAATATATAAAACATCATGGCCGCCGCACAAAGCGCAATCGGCCCCATGAACCAAACCGAACCAAAGCAGTCGATAAAGCCGATCGAACCATAATGCTTTACGTATGCCAGTTTTGGCAGTGACTGATGATACATGATCTCATTTGCTTGCGTGATGTAACGATGCACCGTCAAAAAAACGGACGTAAATTGTGAAAGGATGGTGATTGCAACCAAAGACCAGTAGATTTTCGCAAAACGGTTAATTTCGAAGTTGACGAGTTTTACAAAACTTTTCATTGCCGGTATACCTCCCTCATTATATCGACAACGGATTTCCCTTCGCTTTGGCGAATGTCTTCCGTGTAAAATTCCTTTAAAACCTTCCCGTCCCCGAGCAGCACCACTTTGTCCAATAGATGCTCAATATCATTGATTTCATGTGTGGTAATCAACACCCCGCGGTTTTCAACCAGGTCGCTCGCGAACACATTTGCAATTTGTTCCCGGCTGAAAATATCAATGCCCGAAAAAGGTTCATCCATCAGCACATAATCTACATCGAGCGATAGCCCGAGCAGCAAATTCACTTTTGCCATGTTTCCTTTTGAAAGGTCACCGATCCGGTCATTTTCATTCAGTTTGAAAAAATAAAGCAAGTCTTTTGCGCGCAATGTATTCCAGTCTGGATAATAATCCCGCATAAAAAGAATGGCATCTTTGATTTTCATCCGCGGCAGCATGATGGGCGCATCCGGAATGAATGCCAGCTTCTCGTAAATATGTTTGTTGTACGGTTCCCCATCGATCAGAATCTTTCCTTTGCTGACCGGGACAAGCCCTGCAATCGCTTTTAAAGTGGTTGTTTTGCCTGTCCCGTTCACCCCGATCAAACAGGTAATTTCCCCTTTTTCTGCTGTAAAAGAAAGCGAATCAAGCACTTTTTTTCGCCCGTATTTTTTCGTAACTTCCATAACTTCAATCATGCCCGGCCCCCCTTTTGCCCGCGGTATTGCCTTTTTACCAGCTCCAACAGCTCCTCCAGCGGAATGTCCATCGGGCGGATCGCATCCAGAAAATCAGCCAATGCTGACTGGATCAGTTCTTCCCGTACCCCGGCAAGCACTTCCCGGTCTGTTGTAATCCGGCTCGGAAGATTGCGTTCTGTGTGGATCAAACCTTGCTCCTCCATTTCTTTATACGCTCTTTGCGCGGTATTCGGATTTATTTTTAACATGGCTGCAAGTTCGCGCCGCGATGGAATTTCCTGTCCCGCCTCAAGGCTCCCTGACGCAATCCGGGTTTTAAAATAGTGGATAACCTGGATGTAGACAGGATCGCGGTTATTCCATTTAATCTCTGCGATGATCTGAATCGCCCCCATCCTTTTTCATCTCTCCATGTGTATGAAGGGCTTCATACACGAACGCCAAAATGATCGTATTAATACATTCATACATCTGATATGTGTATCATATCGTTCATACACTTCTCCGTCAATGGTTTTTTATAAAAAACCCGAAAAAATTTCCGGGCTTTTGTATGAAAAAAAACGAAATGCAAAAAAGCGGTGAGAAACCAAGCATAATGGTCTCTCACCGCTTTTTTCATTTAGGTGCCTTTGGAAAAATGGGGCACTATCCGAAGGGCCAGGTTTATTGTTTACCCTTGATCGACGCTTCGATAAACCCTTTAAACAAAGGCTGCGGGCGTGTCGGGCGCGAGGTAAATTCCGGGTGGAACTGGGAAGCAACGAACCACGGATGGTCCTTCAGCTCGACAATTTCAATGAGCCGGCCGTCCGGGCTTGTCCCTGAGAACGTGAATCCGGCATTTTCCATCTGTTCACGGAATTGATTGTTAAATTCATAACGGTGGCGGTGGCGCTCATAAATGACTTCATCCTGATAAGCATCATACGCTTTCGTACCTTTCACAAGCCGGCAAGGATAAAGCCCAAGGCGAAGCGTACCGCCGAGGTCTTCAATTTCTTTTTGCTCCGGCAAAAGGTCAATCACCGGATAAGGCGTATCCGGGTTGATCTCCGAGGAGTGTGCATCTTTCAATCCGAGGACATGACGGGCAAATTCGACCGATGCAAGCTGCATACCAAGGCAGATGCCGAGAAACGGAATCTTGTGTTCACGGGCATACTGGATGGCAAGAATTTTCCCTTCGATGCCGCGATCGCCGAAACCGCCCGGCACTAAAATGCCGTCTGCATCTTTCAGCAGATCTGCCACATTTTCCCCGTCCACCTCTTCGGCATTGATCATGTCAATATCAATATCTGCATCAAACTGATAGCCGGCATGTTTGAGCGCTTCTGCAACGGAAAGATAGGCATCCTGGAGTGCCACATATTTGCCGACAAGCGCAATTTTTACCGTCTTTTTCAGATTGCGCACCCGGTCAACAAGCCCTCTCCATTCGGCCATATCTGCTTCCGGGCACTGCAGTTTTAAATGGTCGCAAACAAGCTGGTCCAGTTTTTGCTCCTGCAGCATGAGCGGGATGGCATATAACGTATCGGCATCGATGCATTCGACTACTTCACGCGGCTGGATATCGCAGAACAATGCAATCTTGTCCTTCATATCCTGCGAGATTGGCATTTCCGTCCGGACGACAATGACATTTGGCTGGATTCCGAGGCCGCGCAATTCTTTTACGCTATGCTGCGTCGGCTTCGTCTTCATTTCGCCCGATGCTTTTAAATAAGGAATTAATGTACAATGGATGTACATGACATTGTCAATCCCCACGTCCGTTTTGATTTGCCGGATTGCTTCCAGGAACGGAAGCGATTCAATATCACCGACCGTCCCGCCGATTTCGGTGATGACGACATCTGCATTGGTTACTTTTCCGGCACGAAAGACGCGTTCTTTGATTTCATTGGTAATATGCGGGATGACCTGTACGGTGCCGCCGAGATATTCGCCGCGTCGTTCTTTCCGGATGACTTCGGAATAAACTTTACCGGTCGTGACGCTGCTGTATTTTGTTAAGTTAATATCAATAAAACGTTCATAATGGCCGAGGTCAAGGTCGGTTTCTGCGCCGTCGTCCGTTACAAACACTTCCCCGTGCTGGTACGGGCTCATCGTCCCCGGATCAACATTAATATACGGGTCAAATTTCTGGATCGTAATATTCAACCCGCGGTTTTTTAACAACCGCCCGAGCGATGCCGCAGTAATCCCTTTTCCCAGCGAGGAAACGACCCCGCCTGTTACAAAGATATATTTTGTCACGTGTTGTCCCCTCCTGTAATGTAACATTATTGTTCTTGCCCCAATACACGGCTTCATCCATTTTTAAGGGCTTGGGTCTGGTATAAATCGTTTTTTAAATCAGTCCTGTAAAAAACAAAAAGCCCCTCTTGCAATACGGGTTGCAAGGGGGAGCTTGATTTATTTTGCGATATTCCGTCCTTTTCAAAGGAGCCCAAAAATAATACTACCGTTGTCCTGGAAAGAAGTCAAGACTAATCTTTGTCGTTAGCGTCTTCCTCTTCTTCGTCTTCAGTAATGTCGAAATCATCCGTGAGCAGTTCATCGTCTTCGAAAGTTTCATCATCATCATCATCTTCATCGATATCAGAAAACTCATCGTCAGCCAAATCTTCGTCTTCGGCCAAATCTTCATCTTCCTCTTCTTCGTCGGCAAAATCCTCATCATCATCTTCGACGACATCATCGATATCCTCAAGATCGAGGTCCTCATCATCAATAATGTCCTCTTCTTCCTCGACAACTTTCGCTTTTTTCCGCTTCGTTTTTGTTTTCACGGTGTGGGTCACTTCTTCGTCAATCTGGTCAACCGGGTACCAGGCGCGGAGACCCCAAGTGTTGTCCCCCAGGCTGATAAATCTCCCGTCAATGTTTAAGTCCGTATAGAACTGGATCATTTTTCTTTCGGTCTCTTCTTCCGGCAATCCTAAAACCGCGCCGATTTCCGCAAGCAAGTCCTGGAAGGAAGTCACTTGTTTCTTTTCCTCCAATATTTGTTCCGCCAACTCGATAAAAGACATTTCCTTCAGTTCTTCTTTCGGCAACTGTCGCAAGCTCACGCGTCGCACACCCTTTCTCATTGATCAAAACTGCTATATGGCAGGCAAATGCTAATCTTTGCATGATTTAATAGAAAACATATTTACCATTATATACAAAAAGCAAACGTTTATGCTAGCCCCGCGGCCTTTTCCGGCTTTTTTTATCCCGGATTTTTAAGCGGCCCGGTGTCCTCATCAGCCGGTATGCAAGATAAAACAGAAAAAAAGAGAGGATTAAAAAAGGGATGGCACCAAGTTCTTTACTGTATAAATAATACCCAGCCAGCAAAAAAACGATCATACCGCTGCATGATAGTAAAATTTTGATGAAAGAAAACAAACAGTCCACATCCCTTGAAAAAATAAGCGATTGACGAGTCCTACTCCCACCTTCCGCCTATTCAAGCACATCTCCTATATCCTTGTCCATTTTACATCCATCTGGTAGAAAGAAACAACAGAATTCTATGTGGAAAGAAAATTTATTTTCGTACTTGCCATTGAGCGAAAGCAAAAAACCGGCATTCAGCTGCCGGTTTTTTGCTTTTGGAAGCACACGCTGCATTTTTGTCCAGCGGCAACTCCTAGCGGAAAATGCTATTTGGGTCGTTCAGCTTTGCTGGCACTGTAGTTTTAGCTGTATCAGTATCCAACTTATCCTTTGTTGGCCCGGTAACGTTTGCAACAATACTAAAAGAATGGCCAGAACGCTTGGCACCTGCTTCAGTCGGAATATATAATGCTAATATCAATATTGTCGGTATGAGTAAACTCACATTATAATTGGAATATTATGTTAAACAGATTCTTTTTTAAAAAGTTCCATCATTATCAATATACTGGAAACTTCAAAATTCAGAGAGTAGTTTTACTTCTCCCATTTTGCCAGCCATTCACAAAAAATGGCAACCACTATGCCGCGAGGAGATCTCTTCTATGAATAATGACTTACGATGCAGATCCATACCTAAAATGACCATATGAATACATAGCTCAAAAATATTATCGTTTTTATTGAAGGAGAATATTATGGAAGCATTAATAGAAGCTAATCGAATTTGTAAAAGATATAATCAAAAGAGCAGTAACATGGAATTGAAAGAAACATCCCTTACCATTCAAAAAGGAAAGATTTATGTCATTGAAGGGAAAAGTGGAGCAGGGAAATCAACCTTGTTAAATATTCTGGGAGGAATGGAGAAACCCACATCTGGAAAAGTATATTACAAAGGAAAATCCTTTTATGATCTAAAGGATTCAGAACAGGCTGCTATTAGAGGGGAACAATACGGATTTATATTCCAATCTTTTCAACTTATTCCGGAATTGACTGTAAAAGAAAATATAGAACTTCCACTCATGTTTATAAATAGGCATGAAAGAACAAATAAAGTGGAAGAATTAGCTGGATATTTAGGGATTGAAAATCAATTACATAAGCTTCCTGACTTTTTATCAGGAGGGGAACAACAAAGAGTAGCCATTGCTCGGGCACTTATTACTGATCCCAAAATTATATTTGCCGATGAGCCCACCGGTAATCTTGATGGAGAAACAACCAAAAAAATGATCCATTTATTTACAAGTCTGTGTAACAAAAAAAATATAACACTGATTGTTGTTACTCACGAAAAGAATTTATTCGAATTTCCAGACACTTTGTTTCTTATGAAAAACGGGAGATTGCAGGTGATACAAGAAAATGTTTAATTTAAGCATGAAAATTCTTTTATCGCGAAAAAAATGGTTATTTCTCATCGCTGGTTCAATTGCCATTGTTCTATCATCCGTAGCTTCTATATTTATTGCTTCTGAATCTGTAAGATCAGCAATTAAACAAAAGGCTCAGAATACTTACGGAGAACATACCGGTGTGTTAACAAATATTACAGAAACAAAAAAATCATTGTTGAAGAGAAATAAGGGGATATCGGTAGGAGTATATCAAATTATTGGTAAAACTAAAGTTAGTAGTGATAGATTTGCAACGGTGGGCTGGATGGATAAAAAATCAATATTATTGGGACATTTAAAATTAATAAGTGGGAGATTTCCGGAGAAGCCAAATGAGGTTGCGATAGAATCTGCGTATTTACAAGGCCCTTTAAAAAATTGGAGAATCGCGGAAAAAAGAACAATCAAAATTGGAAACAGCACGAAAAGCTTACGCCTTGTTGGAATAGTAAAAAATTATTCATCACAATGGTCAGTAGCCGAGGATTTTGAGAAGGGTGTCAATGACTTCCCGAATATATTTATATCTAAACAGTTAACTACCAATTATAAGAAAAATAATAGTTTCTTGTTCAAATATAACGGAAGCACAAAAGATTCGTTTGAAAAATCAATAGATCTTATTAATCACTATGACCGACAAGGCACTGTTAATAGTCGATTATTTAATAACGGACTAAATCAATGTGATACGATCAGGACCTTATCGATTACATTTCAATTATTAATTGTGATTCTTTCACTATTTTCTATAAACAGTCTCATTTTATATTTTACCCAAGATCAACATAAAAAATTGGGTATTATGAAATCCGTAGGTGCAAGTCAACGAGCTTTATACCGCATATACATTTACCAAGCTGTTATTATTTTTGTTTTAAGTGCCTTATTTTCATTTCCTATAGTATATTCTATTCAGTCACTAATCATTCATTTCTCATACAGAGAGTATTTTTCTAACTTTATGCTGATGATTGAAATGGTTGGAATGAGTATATTACTATACATTGGATTATTCTTTATGATCTTATTTTTATTCCTTAAAAATGTTAAGGAGTCCGGCACATTACATGTACAAGAACTATTGAACCAGCAAAATCGTGTAAGTTTCAGCGAACGATATAAAAGCGTTTTTAAAGGCTTTCATTCTAGCTATGGAAAATTATTAGTGAAAGAATTATTTTCAAATCCGAAGCAATTCTACCTTACTGTATTAATTTTATGCTTTTCATCTTTAACATTCACATTTACAAATTATATTCAAAAAGATAATTTGTATGGTTGGGAAGGGCTTAAATCCAAGTATTATTTAAACTCCCAAGAAGCTTTTAGCTTTAAAACACAACAAAATTTAAAAGTATTAAGTCACCAGGGATTAACCTTTACAGAAGCTGAAGTAAAAAAACTGGAAAAAACACCCGGGGTTTTATACATAGATAAAACTCCATTCATGGAAGATGTCGAAACGCTAATTGATCGGAAAATGATTACACCTTCCATTAACAATTGGATCTTTAATGAAAACTCTGCTTATAAAACTTATAATAATAAAATTATTATTCCGGATGTAAAATACGTTCTTCTCAATAAAGACGACTGGAAAAATATTGAGGCTCCAAAGAAATATAAAGATCTTGATGGCAAAGCATTCATTTATAATCCAGTTAACAAGAAAAACACAAACGAGGATAAAATCTTAGTTGGAAATACATTGACTTTAGTCAGATTGTATAAAACGCCAACCGGAATGAAAACCAGTCAAAAAAAGTTAAAAATTCTAGATGTTATTCATAAACCATTTAAATATAGAGTCAGCCCTTCTGTAGAAATAAAAAAAGATGACTTTATTATTTTGATGGACACTCAAACCGCAGTAAAATCCGGTTTGTTCCATGGGTTTAATGAACTTGAGATTTACACGAAAAAAGATATCTCTCATAAAGAAAAAATGAATCTTGATAAACAAGTAAAATCCTTATCGTCAACATTTCCTGGCAGCTTAGTGCAGAATACTTCTCAATTAATAAAAGACGATAATAAAATTTATAATTATCTCAAGGTGCTTGGCATGCTTTTGTTTTTTGTCTCTCTTATCCTCACTGCGATTTCCGTCACGATCATGATCTTTAGCAAATATCAAACTCAGAAGAGACAGTGGGGCATTTACTTATCTCTTGGGATGAGTAAAAGAAACATCATGCAACTCGTTTTTAGCGAAATATTCATTTATGTTTTTGTCTCTATGATTTTAAGTATGTTAATTTGTTGTATTGGATTGATAATGTTACCGCGTCAGTATCCCCTTGTTTTCTATTTTAAATATTTTCTGTTGTCTATTTTAATTGAAATCAGTTTTCTCATTATCGGGGGCTATATAATAAATCGTTCCTTACAACGTCAATCCATTGCTTCTTTCCTTAGAAGGGATGAGTAACACGCCTTGGACATAAATAAAGAAGCGAAAAGCTATCGTGATATGATGCAATAGCTTTTCGCTTCTCTTTCTTTTTTCTAATTCATTCGCAATATGAATAGAACGCGTGTATAATCGAAATTTTTGCCAGTTTTTTAAGAACAATACTTCTTGCAGCCGGCTCCTCGGATAGCATAACCTGCCCGTAATAAAGCCCTTAGCTTATTCCGGCCAGAACATTTGCCTGTCGGATACGGGCAAGGCGGCGGGACTTTCTGTTCACATATTCCTTCTGTATTGCCCGCCAATTTGGTAGAGGGTGTTGGTGATTTGGCCGAGACTTGCGACTTTGACGGTTTCCATAAGCTCGGCGAAAATATTGCCTCCTGAAACCGCGGTTTGCTTTAATTTTTCCAGTGCGGTTTCCGCTTCTGCTTTGTGGCGGGCCTGGAAATCACGCAAATTTTTGATCTGCAAATCTTTTTCTTCCTTTGTTGCCCGCGCAAGCTGCATATTGTTCAGCTCGTCCTCGCTTTTCGGGTTTGGATTCAGGAAGGTGTTGACGCCGATAATCGGAAGGGCGCCGGAATGCTTTCTGACCTCGTATTCCATGGACTCTTCCTGAATTTTCCCTCTCTGATACTGGGTCTCCATTGCGCCGAGTACCCCGCCGCGGTCATTGATACGCTCAAATTCCTCCAAAACGGCGGCTTCGACAAGGTCTGTCAGTTCTTCAATGATAAATGAACCTTGCAGCGGATTTTCATTTTTCGACAATCCGTGCTCTTTTGTAATAATCAGCTGAATCGCCATCGCGCGGCGCACCGATTCCTCGGTCGGTGTCGTAATCGCTTCATCATATGCATTGGTATGGAGCGAATTGCAATGATCCTGAAGGGCCATCAGCGCCTGCAGCGTCGTGCGGATATCATTGAAATCAATTTCCTGTGCATGGAGCGACCGGCCGGATGTCTGAATGTGGTACTTCAGCTTCTGGCTCCGCTCATTTGCCCCGTATAAATCGCGCATCACAACCGCCCAGATTCTTCTTGCAACACGCCCGATCACCGTGTACTCCGGATCAAGCCCGTTCGAGAAGAAGAATGAAAGGTTCGGGGCAAAATCATCCACCTTCATGCCCCTTCCTAAATAATACTCAACATAGGTGAAACCGTTTGCAAGTGTGAACGCAAGCTGGGAAATCGGATTGGCACCTGCTTCTGCGATATGGTATCCGGAAATCGAGACCGAATAATAATTGCGCACTTTATGGTCAATAAAATACTGTTGGATATCACCCATCATCCGGAGTGCAAATTCAGTTGAGAAAATGCATGTATTCTGGCCCTGGTCTTCTTTTAAAATATCTGCCTGCACGGTGCCCCTGACCGTCTGCAACGTTTTTTCGCGCACCTCCGTAAATTCCTCGACGGTTAAAACGCGCCCGAGCTCCGCTTCTTTCTTTTTCACCTGCTGGTCAATCGCCGTATTCATGAACATTGCCAGAATGACCGGCGCCGGGCCGTTAATCGTCATGGAAACAGAAGTCGAAGGCGCACAAAGGTCGAACCCTGCATACAGTTTTTTCATATCATCAAGCGTGCACACACTTACCCCTGACTCGCCGACTTTTCCGTAAATATCCGGGCGTTCGTCCGGATCTTCGCCGTACAGCGTTACCGAGTCAAAAGCCGTGCTCAGCCGTTTTGCCGGATCATCTTTTGATAAATAATGGAAGCGTCGGTTTGTCCGTTCCGGTGTCCCTTCCCCCGCAAACTGCCGCTTCGGATCTTCTTCCTGTCGCTTAAACGGGAAAACGCCGGCCGTAAAAGGAAATGCCCCTGGCACATTTTCTTTATACAACCATTTTAAAATCTCGCCCTTGTCTTCCCAATCCGGCAGCGCCACTTTCGGGATCGGGAGCCCGGACAAGCTTGTTGTTCTGATCCTCGTTGTGATCTCTTTATTGCGGATTTTGACAGTGACCGTCTCCCCGCTGTATTTTTGCTTTACATCCGGCCAGCTTCTCAAAAGGGTTTTCGATTCTTCTGTCAGCCCTTTTTCCGCTTCCGCACGAAGCGCTTCAAGCGATGCGATCACATCCTCTGCTGCCCCGGACTCCTTTGCAGCCGTAATGGCGCCTTCGAGTTGAAACATTCTCCGTGCGAGCATTGCCTGTGCCTCCGCCTTTTTATGGTACCGGCGGACGGTTTCTGCAATTTCCCGCAAGTAATGGCTGCGGCTTGCCGGGATGATGGTATGCCGGTTGCCCGCTTCCTGTTTTTTTGAAAAAGACGAGCGAAAAGCCGTTCCGCTCTTTTCATTGATTTTTTCCATCAGGGCGCCATATAAGGCGTTTGTGCCCGGATCATGAAACTGGCTGGCAATCGTACCGTATACCGGCATCTCATCCAGGCTTTGATCAAACAGCAGATGGCTCCGCTGGTACTGCTTTTGCACCTGCTTTTTCGCATCCTCTGAACCTTTCCGCTCGAATTTGTTGATCGCAATGAGGTCCGCGTAATCGATCATATCAATTTTTTCAAGCTGGGAAGGCGCTCCGAATTCGCTCGTCATCACATACATGGCAACATCGGAAACATTCGTAATTTCGGCGTCCCCCTGGCCGATCCCGCTTGTTTCGATCAAAATCAAATCAAAGCCGGCAGCCTTTACAATCCGGATGGCGTCATGGATGGCAAGGGAAAGTTCGGAACGGGATGCCCTCGTAGCCATGCTCCGCAAAAAAACGTTCGGATGGAAAATCGCGTTCATCCGGATCCGGTCGCCAAGCAATGCGCCCCCCGTTTTTTGCTTCGTCGGGTCGACCGAAAGAACGGCAATTTTACTTTCCGGATGGTCATGCAAAAAGCGGCGGATCAGTTCATCTGTCAAGGAACTCTTTCCCGCTCCCCCGGTACCGGTTATGCCCACGACCGGCGCTTTCTTCACGGCCGGAATGGCAGATTCAAGGGCAGCAAGCGCCTCCTGATGGTTCAAATGGTTCTCGGCATAAGAAATCAGCCTGGCAACAGAACTGATCCGCCCTTCGCTTAAGCGCCCGGCTTCTTTGGCAAAATCCGCTTCCGTTACCGTCGGGTGGTCGCACTCCCGGAGCATCATATTGATCATGCCCTGAAGGCCGAGCTTTCTGCCGTCCTCCGGTGAAAAAATACGCGCGATCCCGTAGTCATGCAGTTCTTTCATCTCACGCGGGATGATGACGCCCCCTCCCCCGCCGTAAATGCGGATCCCGGAGGCGCCGTTTTCCTGCAGCAAATCATACATATACTTGAAAAACTCAAGATGCCCTCCCTGATAGGAAGAAACGGCAATACCCTGGACATCTTCCTGAATCGCCGCCTGGACAATTTCTCGTGCCGAGCGGTTGTGGCCGAGATGGATGACTTCCGCGCCGCTTGCCTGCAAAATCCTCCGCATAATGTTGATGGAAGCATCGTGGCCGTCAAACAAACTGGACGCTGTGACAAAACGGACCGCATGTTTCGGGCGGTAAACCTCTGTTTCAGCCATCATATCCCCCTTGTCTTCATCAGGATTAAGTTAAAACGCATGAATGAACCCCGGGATGGAAAAACGGAAATGGCGCCAAAAATTTATGCCATCATACCCCTTGTCTCAAGGCCGGAAAACAGCAAATGGGTTTGCAGACGGATATAATCCTCAATTGTAAACTTCTTTTTAAATGCCCAGCGGCGGAAAGCCCACATTTCACCCTGGACAAAAATATTGTGGGCGAGCATCTCCATCTCTTTTTCATCCAGATCAAGTTCACCGTTTTCCGCGCATTTTCTGATCATTTTTTCAAATATGCCAACCATCTCCATTTCCTTTTTCAATACATATGGCAGTGCTTCTTTTGTCAGTGACTTTGCTTCCTGGTACATGACAAGCACTTCATCTTGCAGTTCGTCAACAATCCGGAAATAATGGGCAATCGCGAGTTTCAAACTTTCAAGCGTCCCCTGACCGGCATCAATGCGAATCAGCCTGTCGCGCACTTCATCATAAATCCGGTCGCACACCAAATAGAGGACATCCTCTTTTGCCCGGATATATTCATAAAGCGTCCCGATGCTAAAGCCGGATTTCTTGGCAATTTCCCTCGTTGTCGTCCGGTGGAACCCCTTTTCCTTAAAAAGCGCGACGGCGGCATTGATCATTTGGTTTCTGCGCTTTTCAATCAGCCTTTCATCCCTGACCGATGCCGGCACAAACTTTTTTTGGCTCACAAACGGCCTCCCCTCTCCGTCAGTCCTTTGTCAACATTCTTGAAATAACAAGCCGCTGGATTTCCTGCGTCCCTTCGTAAATTTGCGTAATTTTGGCATCGCGCATGAACCGCTCAACCGGATAATCTTTTGTATAGCCGTAGCCGCCAAAAATCTGCACGGCTTCCGTTGTGACTTTCATCGCCGTATCACCGGCAAACAGTTTGGACATGGCGGATTCTTTTCCGTACGGCAGCCCGTTTGATTCAAGCCAGGCCGCCTGGTACGTTAACAGCCTTGCCGCTTCGACTGCAGTGGCCATATCGGCAAGTTTGAAAGACACGCCCTGGTTCGCTGCGATCGGTTTGCCGAATTGTTTCCGCTCTTTCGCATAAGCTGTAGCCGCATCCAGTGCGCCTTGGGCAATGCCGACTGCCTGGGCCGCAATGCCGTTACGCCCGCCGTCCAGCGTCATCATCGCGATTTTAAATCCCTGTCCTTCTTCCCCGAGCCGGTTTTCTGCCGGGACCATGACATTGTCAAAAATGATTTCCGTTGTGGTAGAAGCCCGGATGCCCATTTTCTTTTCTTTTTTGCCGGTTGAAAACCCGGGAAAATCTTTTTCAATGATAAACGCGCTTGTACCATGGTGTTTGCTTTTCGGGTCGGTGAGGGCAAACACAATGTAAATATCCGCCACGCCGCCGTTTGTAATAAAAATTTTGGAGCCGTTTAAAACATAGTGGTCGCCTTCACGCCTGGCCGTTGTCACCATCGCGCCTGCATCGGAACCCGACCCCGGCTCCGTCAAGCCGTACGCACCGATTTTTTCCCCGCGGGCAAGCGGAACGAGATATTTCTGTTTTTGTTCTTCTGTGCCGAATTTAAACAGCGGCCAGCTGGCAAGGGAAGTATGTGCGGAAAGGGTCACGCCGGTTGAGGCGCACACACGCGACAGCTCTTCCACCGCAATGCAGTATGCCAGAAAATCGCTCCCGATCCCGCCGTACTGCTCCGGCCATGGAATCCCGGGCAGGCCGAGCGCCGCCATCCGGTCAAAGATGCTACGGTCAAACCGTTCGTTCTCATCGCGTTCCGCTGCTGTCGGTGCCACTTCCTTCACGGCAAAATCGCGTACCATTTTCCGGATCATTTCATGTTCTTCACTTAAACGAAAGTCCATTTTTCTGCCTCCAATTTTTTTATCCAAGACAACTTAAAGCCTTTTCTCCCGCAATAATTGATTGCTGATCACGATTCTTTGGATTTCACTTGTCCCTTCATAAATTTGCGTAATTTTCGCATCGCGCATGAACCGTTCAACCGGATAGTCTTTCGTGTATCCATATCCGCCGAAAATCTGAACGGCTTCAATCGCTGTATCAACAGCTGTTTGGGAAGCGAGCAGTTTGGCCATCGCCGCTTCTTTTTTGCAGCCCAGGCCGTTGCTCCGCAAAAAGGCTGACCGGTAGACAAGCAGTTTGCTGGCTTCGATGTTTGTTGCCATGTCGGCAAGTTTAAAACCGGTACCCTCAAATGCGTGGATGGGTTTTCCGAACTGGCGCCGGTTTTTTGCGTATTGAAGTGCCAGTTCATAGGCGCCTTCCGCAATCCCGAGGGCCTGTGCCGCGATCCCGATCCGGCCGGCATCCAGCACCGCCATTGCGATCTTAAACCCTTCCCCTTCTTCCCCCAGCCGGTTCTCAGCCGGAACCTGGAGATTTTCAAAGTGAAGCTGGACAGTTTTTGACCCGTGCAGCCCCATTTTTTTCTCATCCTTGCCGGTCCGGAAACCCGGCATGGTCTTTTCAATAATGAAAGCGGTGATGTTGCCGTCTTCCGTGCGGGCAAATACAATATACGTATCCGCCTCGCCGCCGTTTGTAATGAACATTTTTGAACCATTGAGCACATAATGCCCGCCCTGTTTTACCGCTTTTGTTTTTAAATTCTTCGCATCCGACCCCGCCTCGGCTTCCGTCAGGCAAAAAGCCCCCAGGTATTCCCCGCTTGCAAGCTTTGGCAAATATTTTTGTTTTTGCGCTTCACTTCCGAAATATAAAATCGGCGCGGTCCCGACGGATGAATGGACGGAAAGGATGACGCCAATGGTCGCGCTGGCTTTGGAAATTTCATGAACAGCTATAACGTATGCAGTAAAATCCAGCCCCGCACCGCCGTATGTTTCCGGAATGGTGATGCCCATCAGACCGAGGGTTGCCATTTTTCCAAGTATTTCACGCGGGAACATGCCGCGCTCCATGTCGCCCGTAGCCGGCAAAATTTCTTTTTCTGCAAAATCCCGTACGGTTTTTCTTAACAAAAGCTGTTCTTCCGTAAACTGAAAATCCATGATCAGGTCCCCTTTTTTGGGTGGTCATACACGTTGAAGTTTTATTGCACTTCAATCATGACGGCATCGCCCTGGCCGCCACCGGAGCAGATGGCTGCGATCCCGGTCCCGCCGCCGCGCCGTTTCAGTTCGTATGCAAGGGTTAAAATAATGCGCGTGCCGCTTGCACCGATCGGATGGCCTAACGCAACCGCGCCGCCGTTTACATTCACCTTATCCAAATCGAGCTGTGCGATTTTGCTGCTGGCAAGGGCCACAGCGGCAAATGCTTCATTGATTTCAAACAAATCAATGTCATCAAGCTTTCTTCCTGTTTTTTTCAGGATTTCGTTGATCACAAGCCCCGGCGTCTGCGGAAAATGCTGCGCTTCCACCGCCACTTCTGCATGCGCCACAATATTTGCGAGCGGTTTCAATCCTGCTTTTGCAGCCCGTTCAGCACTCATTAACACGAGTGCTGCTGCCCCGTCATTCACGCCTGGTGCATTGCCGGCCGTGATGGTCCCGTCTTTGTCAAAAGCAGGCGGCAGCTGGGACAGTTTTTCAAGCGTCGTATCCGCGCGCGGCGGCTCATCCTGTTCAACAAGCAGTGCAGGACCTTTTCTTTGCGGGATTTCTACCGGAACAATTTCTTCGGCAAACTTGCCGGAATGGATCGCTTCCAATGCTTTCTGGTGGCTTCTTAATGCCCAGCGGTCCTGAAAATCACGGGTCAGCCCAAACGTTTCTGCCGTACGGTTTCCGTATGTGCCCATATGGACGCCGGAAAATGCGCAGATGAGTCCGTCATGGGTCATCATGTCTTTCAGCTGGACATCGCCCATTTTCAATCCCCATCTCGCCTTAGGCAGGAAGTAAGGGGCGTTTGACATCGACTCCATCCCGCCGGCAACGATAACTTCCCCGTCTCCCGCGCGGATGATCTGGTCCGCCATGGTCACACTCCTCATACCGGAAGCACACACTTTGTTCACCGTTTCCGTTTTAACTTCCCACGGAATGCCAGCGTGCCTTGCCGCCTGCCGGGATGGGAGTTGCCCCTGGCCGCCCTGCAGGACATTCCCCATAATCACTTCATCTACTTCCCCGTTTTCAACGCCTGCTTTTTCCAATGCATGCCGGATCGCAATCCCGCCTAACGCGGACGCCGGAAGTGCAGCCAGTTTTCCCCCGAATTTCCCAAATGGCGTACGCGCCCCATCGATGATCACCGTGTTCAACCAACTTCTCCCCTTTTACAATGGATTTATGATAAGCGCCGGCCATTTGCGCGAACGCTAATCATCGTTCATTCATCGTTCCTTTGCCATTCGTTGCCAAACAGCAGTGAGCCTTGTCATGTTTTTGGTATGGGTAAAGAGCACCTCTGAATCGCGTAAATGCGCGATCACCGTTCATTCACTTATTCTTTTTCCATGTACTTCCAAATTTGCAACGAACCTCCCGATGCTTTTAGGATGGGTGAAAAGTGTCTCCCAATCGAGCGAACGCTCAATCATCGTTTAATCATGGCCCTTTTGCCATTCGCTACTAAAAACAGCAGTAAAGTCTTGTTATACTGCGTGATTTATTTAAAAGCGCCAAAAAACGTATGAACGCTTATATCTCCAAACCACTATCATTCTGTGTGATCTGCCGCAAAAAAGCGGCGGAGAACCTACCCAAACTTTTACATATCCCGTTCCCCGCCGTTTTTGCGCAGATGATTTGCCGGTTTAAAATCTACCATGATCTGCTTTTCCTGCCGAGCATCCCGTTTTGCGGCGGCATCACCCGCTTAAGAAACTGCAGCCGTCTGCCCCGGCGCCCCGCAGACCGAACGTTCCAGAATTTCGGCGACATCCAAGGTTTTTACAGTGTCTTCCACTTCTTTCGCTTTTGTGCCATCAGAAAGCATTGTCAAGCAGTACGGGCATTCCGTGCTGATAACGGTCGGATTCACAGCAAGTGCCTGTTCCGTCCGCGCCACATTAATCCGGTGCCCGGTATCTTCTTCCGTCCACATTAATCCGCCGCCAGCCCCGCAGCACATCGCTGTTTCACGGTTCCGCTCCATTTCCACAAGCTTTACGCCCGGGATCATTTTTAAAATGTCACGCGGCTGGTTATAAATATCATTGTACCTGCCGAGGTAGCAGGAATCATGGAAGGTAACCGTTTCATTGACTTCGTATTTCGGCTTTAAGCGCCCTTCTTTCAGCAGCTCGTAAAGCACTTCGGTATGATGGTACACTTCCCCTTCAAAGCCAAAATCTTTATATTCTTTCTTAAATGTATTGTATGCATGCGGATCGATCGTCACGATTTTTTTCACGCCGTTCTTTTCAAACTCGGCGATGTTCTGACCGGCCAGTTCTTGGAATAAAAACTCATTGCCAAGCCTGCGTGCCGTGTCACCGGAGTTTTTCTCCTTGTTGCCGAGAATGGCGAATTTCACGCCCGCTTCATTCAGCAGTTTCGCAAACGACTGCGCGATTTTCTGGCTGCGGCTGTCGTAAGACCCCATTGATCCGACCCAGAATAAATATTCGAATTCCTCATCTGCTTTCTTCATTTCTTTGACCGTCTTGACCTCGATATCTTCGCGCCCTTCACGCCACGTTTCGCGCTCTTTCCGGTTCAGCCCCCAAGGATTGCCCTGGCGTTCGATATTTTGAATCGCCCGCTGTGCATCCGGCTTCATTTTTCCTTCCGTCAAAACGAGATAGCGCCGCAAATCGATGATCTTATCGACATGTTCGTTCATAACCGGGCACTGGTCTTCGCAATTCCGGCAAGTCGTGCATGCCCAGATCTCTTCTTCTGTTATGACATCGCCGATCAGGCTCGGGTTATAATCGAGCGCTGCAGCTGCCTCTTCCGCCCCGCGACTTGCACTTTCCCGGGCGAGCCTATTTCCTGTCGTGTTGGCAAAAGCAAACGCCGGAACCCACGGTGCTTTAGACGTAACGGCCGCGCCGTAGTTGGTCAAATGGTCCCTTAATTTAATGATCAAGTCCATCGGTGAAAGCATTTTTCCTGTTCCGGTTGCCGGGCACATATTCGTGCAGCGGCCGCATTCCACACAGGCGTAAAGATCGACAAGCTGAAGCTGCGTGAAGTCCTCGATTTTGCCAACGCCAAAACTTTCCTGCGATTCGTCTTCAAAATCGATCGGCCGTAATTTCCCGGTATCCCCGAGCCGGTTCAGATACACATTCGCAGGCCCTGCAATCAAATGGGCATGCTTCGACTGCGGGATATAGACAAGGAAAGTAAGCAGCAGCAACAGATGGATCCACCATGCCACGTAAAACACAACGGCCGCTGCAGTTGGTCCAATCCAATGAAAGGCCGCTGCAATCCCGGCTGCCACCGGTTCCGTCCATGACGGCTCCTCAAAGTGCCAAATGATTTCCATGCCGCCCCCGACCAGGACAGAAACCATTAGCCCGCCGATAAAGATGAGCACAAGCCCCGCTTTAAAATCGCGTTTTAAGCGGACGAGCTTCTCAATGTAGCGGCGGTAAAACGCCCAGCCGACCGCAAATAAAATGACGAGCGTAACGATTTCCTGAAAGAAAGTAAATCCGGGGTAAAGCGGCCCGAGCGGCAAGTGCGAACCCGGTGCCAGCCCCTTCCATATGAAATCGATCGCGCCGAACTGAACGAGAATGAACCCGTAAAACATCATCACATGGATGGCACCGCTCTTTTTATCCTTAAGCAGTTTTTTCTGTCCGAAAACGTATACCCAAATTTTTTTGAGCCGCGCCTTGACATTGTTGTCGAATTCCTGTTTTTTCCCCAACTTGATATACTGGATCCTTGTCCTTACCAAATACACAAAAAGGCCGATTCCGTAAGCGGTTACAGACAGGAACAACAGCCAGTTCAACCATAATAAGATGTGCATTTTTCTCCCGACGCTCCCTTCATTCATTTATGCTCGCACAAAAAAGCAGGTAATTTTCCGAATCTTGCTTACCTATATTATATAATGAATGAGCATTCAGTCAATCCTTTTTTCTTTATTTTTTTGAATTTCTTTGTGCCTGTTTCCGGCTTTTGTAAGTAGAATCGGCCGCATTTGGGGAAGAATAAAGACATGGACTCGGCCACGGAAAAAATCGATTGAAGCGGGGAAAAAAGATATGATTTTGCTCTTATTCCTTTCTGCCGTCATAGTACTCATCATCTGGCTTTTCACCGATTACACGCTTGGAAAAAGGCATTTCCGCAAAACTCGCAAACAGCGCCAATATCCCGTACGGCACGGAGATTTTACTGTTTTTACATGCGGAGAAAATCTGTTTCCCCACTACTTTTCCGATATCCTGCATGCCAAAAAAAGCATATACGTCCTGTTTTATATTGTAAAAAATGATGAAATCAGCCGTGAATTTTTCAGCCTGCTCGCAAAAAAAGCGCGCGAAGGGAAAGAAGTAAAAGTATTGCTCGATTGGGCGGGCAGCCGGAAGGTCACAAAACAGATGATTGCACAGCTGAAAAACGCTGGCGCCTCGTTTGCCTTCAGCAACCGGCCGAAGTTCCCTTTTTTCTTTTACACGCTCCAGCAGCGGAACCACCGGAAAATAACCGTCATTGACGGGGAGACAGGCTATCTTGGCGGTTTCAATGTGGGGAAGGATTATATCAATGGCAACAAGTCGCTGTCTCCTTGGCGGGATTACCATTTCCGCTTAACCGGCGGAAGTATCCGCGACTTGCAGGAGGAATTTATCAGGAACTGGGAAACGGCTACAGGAGAAAATATGCCATTTGAAACACATCTCTCTCCCCATGAGGAGAAAAGCGGATGCCGCCACCGGATCATCCCGACTGCGGGCGATGAGCTTGAGCACCTGGTTTGCAGCCTGATTGATGAAGCCCGTGAATCGATTTTTATCGGTTCCCCGTACTTTATCCCGACTCCGGCCATCCACAAAAAACTGGTACAGGCTTTGGCACGGGGCGTAAAAGTCACAGTGCTCACCCCCGATAAGGCGGACCATCCGCTTGTCAAAGAGGCCGCAAGCCGCTATTTCCGGCAGCTGCTTGAAAATGGCGCAGACATTTATTTGTTCAAGCCCGGATTTTATCACGCGAAAATTATGATCATTGACCGGACCGTCTGCGATATCGGAACGGCTAATTTTGACCGGCGCAGTGTCCGTTTAAACTTTGAAGTCAACTGTCTTGTATACGACAATGCGTTTATCCAAAAAATGTGTGCGATTGTAAAAGAAGATATGCGCCACGCTGTCCCGCTTACAGCAGACGACCTGAACCGCCCCGGATTGGCAACGAGGCTGGCTGAATGGGGTGTGAGGGCAATTGAAGGATTTTTGTGATAAAAGACCGGCTCTGGGTCAGTCGGCGCGATCAAAAAAAATTGCTCCCTGAAGACTGGGGCACTGCCAGGCACATTAGGTGGTTAACAGCTAAACCATCGTTTGGGCTGTCCTTGAATACCATCGCCCCTTAAAAGCTGTCACGGAACCCCAGGCACGTAACTGCACGTCATCTTGCTATTTGCATTCCATTTTGCTTTTCTTAAACCCAATAAACCATTGCGCACCAAAAAAAGCCGCCCCCTGAACCTGTAAACGGATGGGGACGGCTTTTTTCTTTACATTTTTTCCGGTGCGGAAACGCCGATTAGCTGGAGCGCATTTTTCAGCGTTATTTGCACGGCCTTCACAAGGGCAAGGCGCGCTTTGGTGGCGTCCGCATGCGCCGGGTCAATCACTTTCACAGCATTGTAAAAGCTGTGGAAGTTGGCCGCAAGTTCGTTAATATAATTTGTGATGCGGTGCGGGATCCGCTTTTCGGCCGCTTCCGCAATCACCTGCGGGAATTCTCCAAGTTTTTTCAGGACATCCGTTTCCTTTTCAGACCGGATCACGGAAAAGTCGGCATCTGTATCCGGCGCAAACCCTTTTTCTTCCGCCTGGCGCAAAATGCTGCAAATACGGGCATGAGCATATTGCGCATAGTAAACCGGGTTTTCATTGGACTCTGAAACAGCAAGATCAAGGTCAAAGTCCAAATGCGTATCCGAACTTCTCATCGCAAAGAAATACCGGGTTGCATCGAGCCCGACTTCGTCAATGAGTTCCCGCATCGTAACCGCTTTTCCCGTCCGCTTGCTCATTTTCATTTTTTCGCCGTTTTTATACAAGTGAACAAGCTGGATGATCTCCACTTCAAGATTATCGCTGTTATAACCGAGCGCTTCCATGGCCGCTTTCATCCGCGGAATATAGCCGTGGTGGTCGGCGCCCCAAATATTGATCAACGTATCGAATCCGCGGTCAAATTTGTCTTTATGGTAAGCAATATCCGGGGTCAAATACGTGTAAGTCCCATCGTTTTTGATGAGCACGCGGTCTTTGTCATCGCCGAAAGCCGTTGAGCAGAACCATGTTGCCCCGTCCTTTTCATAAATATGGCCTTTTTCGCGCATCAGCTTCAGCATTTCGTCGATTTTCCCGCTCTTGTAAAGAGACGTTTCCGAATACCAGACATCAAAACGAACGCGGAAATCTTCAAGGTCTTTTTTCAGTTTGGCCATTTCGTAATCAAGGCCGTACTGGCGGAAAAATTCGTAACGCGTTTTTTCATCCGTGTCCACAAATTTCCGGCCGTATTCATCGGCAAGTTTCTTTCCAAGGTCAATAATATCCTGCCCGTAATAGCCATCTGCCGGCATTTCCTTTTCAATTCCGAGCGCCTGGAAGTAGCGCGCTTCGACTGACAGTGCCAAATTGTGGATCTGGTTGCCGGCATCGTTGATATAGTATTCACGGGTCACCTCATACCCTGCTTTTTCTAAAATATTGCACAGTGAATCCCCAACAGCGGCACCGCGCGCATGTCCGAGGTGGAGATCGCCGGTCGGGTTCGCCGATACGAATTCGACCTGGATTTTTTTACCTCCGCCGGCATCTGAACGGCCATAATCGGCGCCATCGTGAAGAATAGAAGGGATCAGCCGGGTCAAATACGTATTGTCCAAATAAAAATTGATAAAGCCGGGGCCTGCAATTTCCACTTTTTCAATCGAAGTTTTCGATTTGTCGATATGTTCGACAATCGCTTCCGCAATCTGGCGCGGTGCTTTTTTTGCCGCGCGCGCAAGCTGCATGGCAATGTTTGCGGCATAATCGCCGTGTGCTTTTTCTTTTGGCTTTTCCAGCACAATAGCCGGAATATCCGCTTCCGCAACCAAGCCGGTTTTCATCACCGCTTCTTTGATTTCCGTTTTCAGCGTTTCCTGCATTTGTTCCGCAATGTTCATTTTGCTGCTTGTACCTCCTCATAATGGATCTTCATTTTATATGTACCGACCGAATCCCCATGCATATAAAGCCTATATCCGAGGGAAAGCTGCCCGGAAAGCGAGCCTGTACGCGTGTGCACAATCTCATCTGCCGCCGCTTCAATCGGGAATTGGCCATAGCCGTTTTCGTAAGTCCCCGGGCGCCTGGAGCCTTCACGCAAATCAAGCCGCATGGAGACCGCACCGCTTCTCATTACAAGCGCCCTTCCGCTTGCCACTTTGACAACCGTATGAATTTTGCCGGCTTCCTGCATTTCCTCGTACTTTAAATAGGCCGAACCGCCTTTTTCATAATAATGGCCGAACAAAACCAGTTCGATCTTTTCCGTTTCTTCCTGGAAAATCTCCGTGGTCATATGTATTTTTACGGGGCAAGAAACGGTTTCCTCCGCCATTTTCCCACATCCTTTATTTCATCCATTATAACCTTTCCGGCGGAAAAATAATATGCATACTCTCCTTATTTTATCATATATAACGAAGCTGCCATCCCGCAAGCTAAACTTTAAAAACCCGGCACCGGCTGCAGGGGCAGGTGCCGGGTTTTCCGTTACTTCACCCAGCCAAGCATCATTTCGCGCACGAGCTTGCTAGCCGTATTGGCTGTTTGCTCAGAATGGTCGTATACAGGCGCCACTTCAACAAGATCACAACCGATGACATTCACGTTAGAACGGGCAATTGCATGAATCGATGCCAGCAGTTCTTTTGAGGTGATCCCGCCGGCATCAACCGTCCCTGTCCCCGGCGCAAAAGCCGGATCGAGCACATCAATATCGACCGTCACATACACATGGCGGCCGGAAAGCGACGGCAACACTTTTTTGAGCGGCTCAAGCACTTCAAATTTTGCGATCTGCATGCCGTTTTTTTCTGCCCATTCAAATTCCTCTTTCAAGCCGGATCGGATCCCGAATGAATACACATTCCGAGGTCCAATTAACTCCGCCGTTTTCCGGATCGGCGTTGCATGCGAAAGCGGCTCACCTTCATAATCCGTGCGCAAATCGGTATGGGCGTCAAAATGAATGGCAGCAAGATCCGGGTATTTTTTGTAAACGGCGCGGATTACCGGCCATGTCACCAAATGCTCGCCGCCAAGGCCGAACGGAAATTTCCCGTCGTCAAGCAATGTCCCGACATAATCCTCAATCATATCGAGGCTTTTTTGCGGATTGCCGAACGGCAGCGGCATATCGCCGGCATCAAAATAGCTGATTTCAGCAAGTTCCCGGTCAAGATACGGGCTGTATTCTTCAAGCCCGATAGAAACTTCCCGGATGCGCCCCGGACCGAATCTTGAACCCGGGCGGTAGCTGACGGTCCAGTCCATCGGCATGCCGTAAAGCACCACCCGGCTTTTTTCATAATCAGGGCTTGCCCCGATAAAAACATGGCCTGAATAAGCTTCATCAAATCTCATCTTTTTCTCCTCTTTTCACAATTTCGGACACATGGAAAAAGTATAGTGAAATTCCGAAAAAAAGCAAGAATCTTTTTACAGCGGGCCACCCTTCCCATAATCCTTTTTTCGGTTCCGGTGTTTAAAATTTCCTCTCTTACTAAATACTAAGGAAATAAGGAGAAAAAGAGGTGCGGATGATGGAGACACAGACAACACCAAAGATCCGGAAAGCCAAATGGGGCCTGCGCCTGATGCTGTTTGCCCTGATTACTTTCGCCATCCTGCTGTCCGTCTTAACGGCAGCTGTCTATCTGTATGCAAAAATTCTCGGTCCGCCGCCGCTGTCCGTGCCGCAATCAACGCTGTATTATGCACAAAACGGCAAACAAATCGGCGAGTCGAACAGCGGCCAGCAAAGATACTGGGTGCCGCTTGACGGCATCTCCGAAAACGCTATTGACGCGACCATTTCAATCGAAGACCGCAACTTTTACCATCACCACGGTTTTGATTACCGGCGCATGGCCGGGGCGGTCGCTGCCGATATGAAAGCAATGGGAAAGGTGCAGGGTGCAAGCACCATTACCCAGCAATACGCCCGCAACTTGTTTTTAACGCTCGATAAAACATGGGAAAGAAAATTAAAGGAAGCGTTCTACACGATCCGGCTCGAGTCCAGCTACAGTAAAGACCGGATTCTGGAAGGCTATTTAAATACGATCAATTACGGACATGGAAAATACGGGATTGAAGCCGCAAGCCGGTACTATTTCGGAAAAAGCGCCAAACAGCTGACGCTTGCCGAAGCCGCCATGCTTGCCGGGATTCCGAACGGCCCAGGAGTCTACTCCCCTGTTATTTCGCCGGAAAAAGCGAAAAAACGGCAGCTTGCTGTTTTGCAATCGATGGTGAAAAACGGCTATATTACAAAAAAACAAGCAACAGCGGCCGCCAATGAAACGATAAAAATCGTGCAAAAAGCGGATCCGGATACAAACCGGATTGCCCCTTATTTCCAGGACCTTGTAAAAAAGCAGCTGAAAACAAAACTCGGGTTTGATGACCGGACGATCGCGCTCGGGGGATTAAAAGTGTATACCACCCTTGATGTAAAGCAACAAGAAATTGCCGAAGAAACCGTGAAGGAAATCATTCCGGCATCTTCACACATCCAGATCGGTTTTGCGGCAATCAACCCGAAAAACGGCTTTGTGACGGCACTCACCGGGGGGCGTGACTATGCGGAAAGTTCCTTTAACCGCGCCACACAGGCAACGCGCCAGCCCGGTTCCACCATGAAGCCGCTCCTTTATTATGCTGCATTGAACCACGGATTCACGCCGGCAACGATGCTCAAAAGCGAACCGACCGTTTTCCGGCCGGGCGGATCTTCATACAGGCCGCATAATTTCAACAGCCAGTATGCCAATAGGGACATTACGATGATGCAGGCGCTCGCCGTTTCAGATAATATTTACGCCGTGAAAACCCATTTGCTGCTCGGGCAAGATGTGCTTGTCCAAACCGCAAAACAATTCGGCCTTACAACCCCGATGGAAAAAGTGCCGTCACTTGCGCTCGGCACATCCGGCGTGCACCTGCTCGATATGGTGAACGCCTACAGCCTGCTTGCAAACGGCGGCACTCAAAACGGGCCTGTTTTCATCACAAAAGTGGAAGATTATAAAGGCCGCGTCCTGTATGCATACGACAAACACGAGAAAGAACGGGTGTTGGACAAAGCGGCGGCGTTTGTCACCTCGCAAATGATGACCGGCATGTTTGACAAGCGCCTGAACGGCTATGCCCGTGTCACCGGCGCCTCCATTGTCAAAAACCTCACCCGCCCGTACGCCGGCAAATCCGGCTCCACCAACACGGACAGCTGGATGATCGGGTTTTCGCCCCAGCTTGTATCAGGCGTTTGGGTCGGATACGACAACGGGCAGGAAATCACGTTGGCCGCCGATAAAATGTACGCCAAAAAAATATGGGCCCGGTTTATGGAAAAGGCGCTTGACGGGCGCCCTGTAACGGAATTTAAGCCGCCCAAAGGCGTAACCGGTGTTGAAATCGATCCTGCCACCGGGAAAATCGCAACCGCTAACTGCCCGGTGGCAAGGCTGACATACTTTATATCCGGTACCGAACCGGCCGAGCCCTGCAGCAAACATCCCGCTGCAGGAGAAAATGAGTTGTACCCGAAAAAGCACCGGAACTGGCTTGAAAAACTGTTCCCGTTTTTTTAAAACAGCAAACAGAAAGGCCTGGCCGCTGTGCGGTCAGGCCTTTCCTGCTCCTTCAATGCATCGTGAAATTTCGGCCGGTTCCTTACGCAAAAATAAATGCGCAGGGTCAGGCCTTTAATGCTTCTTTCAATTCATCGCTGGATAAGTTCCACATCTCGCTGCTGTGGCCTTTTAAAAAGTCTGCCAGCACCTTCTTGGACCGGTCATCCATATGGTCTACAATGATATGGCCCTTCATCGACTTGTCGAGGCGGTTGACATGCTCTGGCAGCGATTTGTAGCCGCGACGTTTTTCCTTGTTGACCACCATTTCGCAGGCTGTCACCCCGTGATAATAAGGGCCGTTTTCGCCGCGTTCAATTGTCACCCACACAAGCCAGTACGGTTTTGCCCCCTCTTCCGGGACTTCCGAACGGTCGGGGGAAAATCTCACCCGCTTTTCCACGGCGCTCCTTGCATGCATCGCCCCAATATCGACAACCGCCGTACCTTCATTGACATCAATGATCACCGGCGAGACATTTTCAAGGTTTAGCGCCCCGGTGCCAAAACTTTTATGGCCGTCGGTCGGCGCATTTTTAATAATATTAAATTCCGCTTTTTTCTTTTTTTCAGCCATCTTGTACATCCCCTTTCTCTCAATGGCAGTCTATCCGAATACGGAAACAATCGACTGGAATCCCTTCATAATCGACGGGACCGCACTGTTAATCAGCGGCGAGATC
This sequence comes from Weizmannia sp. WK01, assembly GCF_025905465.1. Classification (NCBI taxonomy): domain Bacteria; kingdom Bacillati; phylum Bacillota; class Bacilli; order Caryophanales; family Bacillaceae; genus Heyndrickxia; species Weizmannia sp. WK01. The sequence goes on from NZ_CP109616.1 coordinate 3,543,531, forward strand.
GTATACCGGCCAAGCGGCGTGATAAGCAGGACCAGAAATACAACGATGCTGTACTGCTCGTACTGCGTCAGTTTTGCCCGTACCCCCGGCGAAACCAAATCTTCTATGATCCGGTACCCGTCCAGCGGCGGAAGCGGAATTAAATTGAAAATAAACAATACGAGATTCAGCCAGACAAAATAATTGAAAAAGGAAAGGACAAACCATGGCAGGCCTGCGCCAAGCCCGGTTGCCACGAGCACATAAAAAATGATTTCCCCGATAAACGCCATTAAAAAATTGCTGGCAGGGCCCGCAAAGGATACCGTCACCCCTGCCAGGCGCGGATTTTTGAAATGGTAGCGGTTTACCGGGACAGGGCGCGCCCAGCCGAAGCCGGCGACAAAAATAAGCAGCGCGCCGAGCGGGTCAATATGCTGCGCCGGGTTCAATGTCAGCCGTCCCTCGCGTTTGGCAGTCGGGTCGCCGCACAGATAAGCCGTATAAGCATGGGAAAATTCATGGACGGTAAAAGCAATGATCAACACCGCCGCGACAATCGGGATATCCCTCAACGGATATGCCAAAAACTGTTGTAATTGTTCCACGTACCGGTCTCCTTTAAAAACAATATATTGACTATAGTATACAAAATTTTCATTCGGTATTCACTTGTTTTAAAAGTGCCACTTGCAGGCGGGCAAAAAAGACTTTACAATTTTTATGAAATCATATAAAAGGAGATGCACCCGCATGCCATATGTAACCGTCAAAATGCTGGAAGGCCGTACAGACGAGCAAAAGAAAGCGCTGGTCGAAAAAGTAACGGCCGCAGTCAGCGAAACCGTAGACGCCCCGAAAGAAAACATTACCGTTTTCATTGAAGAAATGTCAAAAAACCATTATGCCATAGGCGGCGTCCGCAAAAGCGACGAATAGGGGATGAAAAATCGCTAAGCCTGCTGGACGGGCCTGGCGATTTTTTTCAATTTTTCTATGTAATCGTACGCCTCGTTGATTTCCTCCTCCGTATAACGCTGCTTCGCCTTTAATGTAAAGATTTTCTCCTTTACTTCCTCTTTCGGAAGCATATCAAAATACATGACGGTTGAAACGAGCTCAAGGAAACGCGCATTTTGCCCGTTCATTTCTGCCAGGCACGCATCCAGCCCTGGCAGATCCGGTTCGTACATTTCCAGAAATTCCCGGCCTTCGTCTGTTACCGTATACCGATATTGGACATATCCGCCTTTTTTCTCTTTTACTTCGTTTACAAACCCGAGGTTGGTCAGCTCCTCTACTTTGAGCGTCAACTCTTCAGAATACGGGCCGTAAAAATGAAACTCGAATTTTTCCTGAAACGGGAAAGATAATTTTTTTGCAATATAAATCATTTTTTGCAGCTTTTTACGCCCGACAATCTCTCCGCTTATGGCAAGCGCACCCATAATTTTTACATGATCTTCTAACACAAACCATTCACTCCTGACTAAATTTCCGAACTCCGGGGCAGTTTCAGCAAAGCAGCAATTTCCCTTTTCTTTTCCCCGTGTGTCGTTTCGTCTTCGATCAAATCAAGCGGAAAATACAATTTATGATCCGTCCTTCTTTTCCCCGAAATCGCGTCCACAATATCCGATTCCCTTGATAATTCTTTCAGGTCACCGTTTCGCATCAGCAAATTGATCGGCAGCCGCTCCCCTTCCTCGCCCGGCCGGTAAAAATCGTACGGAAGATCTGAAGACGAATCAATGACTAAATAATAGTTCGGGTCGATCCCGGCTTCTGCAAAAAGCTTTTCAAGCCGGCTGTGCACCTTAAATTCTTTTGCCGGGTCAAACTCAATGTATTTAAACAGATTCCGGTTTACAAAGCGGGCGCAAAGGTCCCGCAAAACCGGGTCATCTTCTTCCTGCCAAACTTCAATATAATACAGCATGACGTGCTCATCCAGCTTTAAATAATCATTCAGGCTGAGTCTACCTTCAAAAAGCGACTGGAAATGGCTGGGCCCGTGTTTGAACGGGTAACGGGCATCGTACAACGTTTTTGCGCGGTGCAAAATTTTTGTTAAAATCACTTCCGCGCTTCTTGTCACCGGGTGAAAATACACTTGCCAGTACATTTGGTAACGGCTTAAAATATAATCTTCGACCGCATGCATGCCGCTGTATTTAAAAACAGCCTGGTCTTCATGCGGTCGCATAACGCGGAGCAGCCTTTCAATGTCAAAATGGCCATAGCTGACCCCTGTATAATACGCATCGCGCAACAAATAATCCATCCGGTCCGCATCAAGCTGGCTTGAAATCAGGCTGACCACCAATTTGTTTTCTGAAGTTTTCGCAATCACTTCCGCCACTTTTTTCGGGAAATTTCTGCCGACCCGCCGCAATACTTCATTGACTTCCGTCTCCCCGAGGATGATTTGCCTTGTAAACTCCTCATGGTCCATGCCAAACACTTTTTCAAACGAATGGGAAAACGGGCCGTGGCCAAGATCGTGCAAAAGCGCAGCGCAAAGCGACAGCAGCCTGTCCTTTCCGTTCCAGTTCACCCGGTCTTTAAAAACATCATCTGTAATTCTCCTGACAATTTCATAGACGCCAAGTGAGTGGCTGAAACGGCTGTGTTCCGCCCCGTGGAAAGTCAGGTAAGTCGTGCCGAGCTGCCGGATCCGGCGCAATCGCTGGAACTCTTTTGTTCCGATCAAGTCCCAGATCACCCGGTCACGCACATGGACATAGCGGTGGACAGGGTCTTTAAACACTTTTTCCTCACTGAGCTTAAGTTTGGCGTATTCCATGCTTTACCCTCTTCCTGATGTCGTAATTCTATTATACCGGGACAAGCCGGAGAAAAAAAGCTTGTAATATGCGGATAGGCAGCCTTTAAAATGTGGAGGTCGATTGACAAGTTTATTTTTTCCGAAAAAAAAACCAATAAAAGGGCGCATCTGCGAAAATACGGGACTCCGCACGTTGAACCAGGTATCAACGGCTGCATTAAAAGGGCGTATCGATGAAAATGCGGGATGCTGCCCTTTCTATCTGCTGCATCAGGTTGCAATGGCTGCATTTTTTAAAACCTTTGCATTTAAAGCCACCAGAATCCTTGCCTAGGCAATCTTAATGGGCTTTTTGGCTTCCCGTGTGTGCCCCCCAACTGTGTTGCTACAAGCAAAAATCCGTTTGTGCGCTAAAATTCTATTATTTTTTTACCATATTGGTATAAATTGCGTGTTTTTTGTCCATTCTCTTAGTACAAACAAAAAATTTACATTTTGGGGGTAATGAGAATGAAATCACGTCAAGATGCGTGGAGCGAAGAAGATGATTTGTTGCTGGCGGAAACAGTGCTCCGCCACGTGCGCGAAGGAAGCACACAGCTGAATGCTTTTGAGGAAGTCGGCGATAAACTGAACCGTACATCCGCCGCCTGCGGTTTCCGCTGGAATGCGGTTGTCCGCCATAACTACGAACAGGCGCTGCAGCTTGCAAAAAAACAGCGCAAGCAACGCCAACGCCTGCTTGGAAAAGACCAGGGCGGGAAAAAGAAACTGCTGTACCAGCCGCCGGTTCCAACACTCGAGGAAATTGGCGAAATACCGCTTGCTGAATTTCCGGAACAACCGGCTCCGGACGGGGAAGAAGCTGAAAACAGCAGCCCTCAAGTTTCCCAGGCGGCCGAAAACAGCGGGGAAATGAGCCTTGTCAAGGTCATCAGCTATCTGCAATACTTGAACAATACGCAATTCCAAAGCACGATTTTAAAAAGTGAGAATGCAAGATTGAAGCACGAAAACCAGGAATTGAAAAAGGAAACGGAAGAATTGAAAAAACGCGTCGAAGAGCTCGAAGAAGGTTCGGTTACCATGCAGGAAGACTACGAAACCTTGATGAAAATCATGAACCGCGCGAGAAAATACGTCCTTTTCGAAGAAGACGAAACCGGGGCAACCAAATTTAAAATGGACCGCAACGGCAATCTCGAAAAGCTGGCAGAATAAGTTTCGGGCGAGTAAACACAAACACCCATTGGGCGATGCATGCTCAATGGGTGTTTGGCGTGCAAGCCGGCAATCTCCCAGCTTTTGTTGCATGAAAGGATAATTGGGACGTTCCCTAGGTGCCTTTTGGCTTTTAAGATGTTCTAAAGGACAGTTTGTTTGATTCACAGGCGCTTTTTGTCTTTTTGAGATGTTCTAAAAGACAATTTGGACGCTGTCAAGGTGTCTTTTGGCTTTTTGAGACGCTCGTGACCACTGAAAAAAGCCATTTTTTTATGTAAAATTTGCTGTGTAGTGTAAGAAATTTTCTGTAAATGGTACTCTTTACCATAGAAATTAGTAAAAATGACAAATGTTTGGCTATAATTCGCCTTTTTAGAGGATAGTATGGCGGCTATCCTCTTTAAATTTACTGCCAAGGCTGTTAGCTTGGCTTGTAAGCCCATGCTTTTTAGACCGTACCATTTGGCACGATCTAACCCGTGGAAATTCTTCATTTCGCCATTTTTCCCTTCTTGGCATGCTCTTTTTTTATACTTCTCTTTAAATCCCTCCGATTTCTGTTGTTGACTATACTCATAAAATTCTGGGGTGTTGATTCCGATCCCTAATACTTTTCCGACTGTTTTTCCGGTTATGCAAACTTCTCGCATTGGGCAATTTCTACATTGTTCTCTGTCAAAATAGTAATTATACGTTTCTTTTCCACATTTTCTTATATAGTGTTTCTTTTTGATTGTTTTGTTTCCTTGACTACAGAACCACTCGTCAGAATCTTTGTTATAACTGAATCTTTCTTCGTCTATGCGATATGCAGCTTCACTTACAGGGATGTATGCCTTTGCTTTAAGTTCAGAGATTTTGTCTAAGATTGGCTTTTTAAAATAGGCTTTATCACCATATACTTCTGGCATTTTTATTCTCGTTTTCTTGGTTAACTCTAATAATTCATCAAACTTCGTTCCATCCACATAAGCTCCATTACCAGTATGAACAGCTGTAATCATTCGATCTTCTGTTGTCATCATAAATTCCGTTTTATAACCAAAGAAAGGATCATTTTTGCTTTTATACCCTATTCTCGCTTCTTGGTCGACAATCGATCGTACCCCTTTTTGCTCCATAAACTTCGGGTCTGCTAAAATTTCTTTCGCATTATTAACGAGTGCTTTTGTTTCAGGTGCTTTCTCCAGTTCAACTAGTTCTTCTACCTTTGATACCGTTTCTTCAAGATAGGACTTCATTGTTTTTCTAGCTTCATCATGGTTTTCTATTTCTTTATAATCAGGGATTTCTTGGTTGATTTCACTTGGTATTTCTCCGTTTTCTTCTTTAACGGTTTTAAAGATTTTTTTCGCTAATTGTTTCATGACTCGTTCCGGTCTATATTTTTTGGTGTTGGCTTCTGTATGAGTGGAATCAATCGTTATACCAGAAACCTTTTGTAAAATTCCTTTTTCAATGCATTGGTTTATGATTTCAATAATAATTTCATCTATAGTGAGATTGCCTTCTAATCTACTTTTACGAAATTTTGCCAAAAGACTTGGGTGAGGGAGGTCGTCTTCCGGATTGATTCCTAAAAAATACATATATGCAAGGTTTAATGAGCAATTTTCTATAACTTTCTCATCAGATAAGTCATAGAGTTTTTGTAACACCAAGATTTTAACCATAAGTTCGGGCTCTTTTGCTGGCCTTCCATATTCTTTACAGTAAGTTTTTTCAAGCATTTTATTGATAAAACTAAAATCCACTTCATCTCTTAATAATTTAAGTGTATGATTTTCAGGAATTTTATCGTATAATATGGAATAGATGCTTAATTGATTATCTTTTTCTTTAAGCATGATAGATACCCCCAGTTTGGTTTTGGTTTGTAGTATAACTTTATTATACCAAATACTGGGGGCATTTTTTTTCAATTTATTGTACATATAATTATTTTGAATTTTCAGATTGACTTTTTCAGTGGTCCCGAGACGCTCTAAAGGACAATTGGCACGTTTCCCCAGCATCTTTTGGCTTTTTGAGACGCTCTAAAGGACAATTGGCACGTTTCCCCAGCATCTTTTGTCTTTTTGAAACGCTCCTAAAAGGAAAGTTTGGTCGCCGCCCAAGTGTCTTTTTGGAGCCACGTCTTAAAAATGTCTTTCATTCGTTTTATGAAAGACAAAACACAATCGCCTCAACCCCAAAATGTCCTTCATTCGTCCGATGAAAGACAAAAAATGATTGCCACCGCTTTAAAATGTCCTTCATCTTGTACATGAAAGACAATTGCCAACCAGCCGCGCTTCAAAATGTCTTTCATCCACTTTATGAAGGACAAAACAGAGACCATCTCCGACCCCAAATGTCTTTCATCCGCTCCATGAAGGACAAAACAAACTCGCCATAACCCTAAAATGTCCTTCATTCACCCGATGAAGGACAAATCAAAGACATTACAGACCCCAAATGTCTTTCATCTGCCCAATGAAGGACAAAACAAACTCACCATAACCCTAAAATGTCCTTCATTCACCCAATGAAGGACAAATCAAAGACATCACAGAGCCCAAATGTCTTTCATCTGCCCCATGAAGGACAAAATAAAGTCGCCACAACCCCAAATTGTCCTTCATGCGCCAGATGAAAGACAAAAACAGCCTACCATCACTTTAAAATGTCCTTCATCCACTTCATGAAGGACAAATCAAAGTCATTACCGGCTCCAAATGTCTTTCATCCACTCCATGAAAGACAAATCACAATCATCACGACCCCAAATTGTCCTTCATCTCGCACATGAAAGACAGCAGGCAACCGGCCACGTTTCAAAAATGTCTTTCCTCAGATCAGCAGGTGGCCCTTGATCGTTCATTCTTCACAAAAACCGTGCGTTTCTTTCCAGCATGCGTTCATAATATTTGCCGTACCATTCCGTTTCCTGTTCCGAAAGCGGACGGGACACAAGCCGGCCCCCCAACGTCTTCAGCGTTTGCAAAAGCCGCATGAACACATCCTGAACCGTGAGTGTTTCCTGTAAAAGCTCCGCCAAAGAAGCCATCACTTCAGGACGGACACATGGGTATTGCAACTTTGTCTCCGCACCCTGTTTTGCCCGCTCATAAAAATCCCGAACGAGTTCTGCCCTGTCGGCGCCGCTTCCCGTCACACACAAATAAATCTGGACGGCCACCCCTCTCCTGACCCGCCGCTGGGAGATGCCGGCGAATTTTTTCCCGCCAATGCTCAAATCATAGCTCCCCGGGCAGTACGAGCCTGCTATTTCCCCTGCTTCAATCACAACCGGAAAATCCGAAAACATCATTTGGACCAGCTTCCACATCGCTTCGTAACCACGGTTGATATCCATTCCCTTTTCCGTATCCGGGACCACAAGCGAAATGTTCAGCACGCCTGTATCCAATACAACGGCAAGCCCGCCCGAATTACGGACAATATACCGGAACCCTCTATTTTTAAGAACAGCAAGCCCCTCCTCAAAAAAGGGCAATTTTGTATCCTGAATGCCAAGGCTGACGGTGTCGTGATGCACCCATGTCCGGACAACAGCCGGGGATGCATTTGCCCCGACAGCGGTGCACAATGTGTCGTCCATCGCAAATGACTGGGCCGCTTCAAACTGCGGGCCCAACCCGGACTGGTCCATCACCCGCCACTCGGGCTGCTTCAGCAATTGCAGCGCTTCTTCCATGTCGATCCTTCCCCCATTTATTTTACTACTATCATATCATGCCGGATTGACTATCACATCAACCAAAAAGCTGCTGCCAAAACCCCTCTATTGGCAAGGATTCGAGAACAGTACTGAACCAATACGCACACAAATTTCCAATCGATCAAGTTCAGGCCAACATTTTTCCTTTTCTCCGCAAATTTTTCCATTATAAAAAGCCTTTCCTCCAGCCGTATAAAACACAAAAAAGGTTTGGCATCATCCAAAAGCCAAACCAAAAAAGGCGAGCATTCTAAGCCCTGGTGTGCAAGCTGGAAAAGAAGAGCCTCGGCCACATACCAAGGTCATTTTCCCCCGCAATGTCCCACAGCTTTACTTCCCTTTTCCGTTCGTACCCATTCTTTGCACATCGGTACACCCTTTTTTCGTTTTTGTTAAAAAAATCACAAAGCAGCCAGACGCAGACATTACCGGTAATTTGTCAGCCGGACACCTCCCAAAAAATCAACACGCCCTTCTACAAATGCTGTCCAACCAACCGACAAGACTGCTGTCACGGTTCAGATTCAGCCGGTTCAAACATATAAGGGATTCAGTATAGGGTTGAGATAAGAAGGCTGCTTTCCAGGAAAAAAACCTAAATAAAATGAACTTAAGTTTTTCGCGTCCAAAATTCATTACAATCAGGTTAGACATTGATTCTGGCAACACTGAAAAAATAATATTGGTTTGTTCAACTTATATAAGCCTCTTTTTTAGTTCTCCTCCCACCGCTGTCCATTCAACAGCCGGAAGCCTGGCAACTCCCTTACAAACTTTGTGCTGCGGAAATCAAAGCCAAATGATAAACATCTTCCGCATTGCAGCCGCGCGACAAATCGTTGACAGGCGCATTCAGCCCTTGCAAAATCGGACCGACTGCTTCAAAACCGCCAAGACGCTGGGCCATTTTATAACCGATATTCCCCGCATCCAGATTTGGAAAAATAAACACAGTTGCATTCCCCTGAATCACGGAATCCGGCGCTTTCTTTTGCGCCACAGCCGGCACATACGCGGCATCAAACTGCATCTCGCCGTCCATGACAAGCTCCGGATCGCGCTCTTTAGCCAATCGGACTGCCTGCGCCACTTTCTCCGTCTCATCGGAATGGGCGGAACCTTTTGTTGAAAAGCTCAACATCGCAATCCTCGGTTCAATATCAAATGTCCGGGCAGTTTTCGCGCTCTCCACGGCCGTTTCCGCCAAGTCTTGGCTGTCCGGTGAAATATTGATTGCACAATCGGCGAAAACAAATTTCTCTTCGCCCCTCACCATAATGAAAACGCCAGAAACTTTTTTCACGCCCGGTTTTGTTTTAATGATCTGCAATGCCGGCCGGACTGTATCTGCCGTTGAATGGATGGCACCGCTTACCAGACCGTCCGCTTTTTTCAAATAGACGAGCATGGTGCCGAAATAATTGACGTCTTTTAAAATTTGGCGCGCATCTTCCTCCGTCGCTTTGCCTTTTCTTCGTTCCACAAAAGCCTGCACCATTTCTTCAAAACCGGCATAGTCTTCCGGGTCATACACTGTAACGCCCTTGACAGAAACACCGATGGCCTGGGCTTTTGCCTGAATTTTATCCTTGTTCCCGATTAAAACCGGCCGGAGTACTTCATCGGCTGCAAACCGGGAGACGGCTGTTAAAACCCTTTCATCCGAACTTTCCGGAAAAACAATCGTTTTGTTATGTCCCCGCACTTTTTCTTTTATCCCGTCAAAAAATGTACTCACGCTCAACACTCCTCGTTTACGGTATCCATTTTAAGGATAATCCATTTTTCCGGAAAATCAAAGGCAAAAGAAGGCTTCTTTTAGACAATTTCGCGGTAGCCGTAATATTTTTTCCCTTTTCTAACCTGTGTTATAGTAAGGGAAGAGAAAAACATTTGGAGGGAAAAAAATGAGCGAAGCAGCAGAAACACTGGACGGCTGGTACTCACTGCATGATTTCCGTTCTCTCGACTGGGCGGGCTGGAAGGCGCTGCCTGCCGAGGAAAGGGATGCTACGGTGAAAGAATTCCGGCAATTTCTTCAGCAACTGGATGCCATCCAAAGCAAACACGAAGGGGCTTATGCTTTATATACCATCACCGGCCAGAAAGCCGACTTTGTTTTATGGACGATGCGGCCGGCCCTGGAAGACCTCGAAGAAATTGAAACAGCCTTTAATAAATTAAGGATTGCTGATTTTACCATTCCGGCATATTCGTACATCGGTGTAAATGAACTGAGCAACTATGTGCGCGGCGGGAAAGCGGACGAGTCTGCGTATGAAAATCCGCGTGTCCGCGAGCGCCTCTACCCGACATTGCCGAAATCCAAATACTTCTGTTTCTACCCGATGGATAAACGGCGCGAAGGCAATGACAACTGGTACATGCTGCCAATGGAGGAACGCAAGGAGTTAATGAAAAGCCACGGATTGATCGGCCGCAAATATGCCGGCAAGGTAAAACAATATATTCTCGGTTCCACCGGGCTTGACGACTACGAATGGGGTGTGGCTTTATTATCCGATGATGCCCTGCAGTTTAAAAAAATCGTCTATGAAATGCGGTTTGACGAAGCCAGCGCAAGGTACGGAGAATTCGGCCCGTTCTATGTCGGCAGCCTGCTTGACGAAGAACGGTTAACCTCCTATTTGCATATTGGTTAAGAAAAATCCTTCCAGCCTGCTGGAAGGATTTTTTCACGAGAGATCTTAAGCATAACCCGTTTCCGGCCGGCATACACATAAATGTAGTGAATGCCCTTGTTTTTTGTGCATTTTACAAAAACCAGGGCAGACCGATATGCAAAATGGAGGGGGAAATCAGTTGGAAAACGGCAATTACACACCGCCCGTATACGGATATCCTTATTATTACCGGCAGTCCGCACAGCCTTATTACGGAGGATATTATCCGCCGTACCAGGTTCCCGGGGGGCAGCAAGCGCAGGCACCCTCACAGAACCTGCCCGGCCAGCTTCCGCTTGAACAATCGTATATTGAAAATATTTTGCGGCTGAATAAAGGAAAACTGGTCACGCTGTACGCCACGTTTGAAAACAACCGGGAATGGAATGCTAAAGTGTTCAATGGCATTATTGAAGCTGCCGGACGGGACCATGTCATCCTTAGTGATCCGCAAACCGGGCAGCGTTATTTAATCCCGATGGTCTATGTTGATTACGTTGTCTTCTCTGAAGAAATCGAATATGAATACCCATATGGCAGCACAACGCAGGCCGGTCAGCCGCTGGCAACCTATCCGCCGCGGTGATCAGCGAAAGAAAAAACAGCTCCGAAACCGGGCTGTTTTTTCTTACATCCACTTTACCGCCGCTATAGCAAGCAGTATCCAGGAAGCAAGGAACGCGACGCCTCCGATTGGCGTAATCGCACCAAGCACACTGATTTTCGTTAAGCTTAAAACATAAAGGCTGCCGGAGAAAAGGACGATGCCAATCAGCATCAACCATCCTGACCAGCTGAGCAGTGCGGATGATTTGAGGATGCCGGAAAGAATGCCGATCGCAATCAACCCGAGCGCATGGTACATTTCATAACGGACGCCGGTCTCCCAAATATCCAGATACTTCTGATCCATGATCCCTTTCAACCCGTGGGCCCCAAAAGCCCCGAGCGCAACAGATATACACGCGTTCAGTGCTCCAAAAAAAACAAAAATATTCATGCGATGCACTCCCATTTTTTCATGTAAAACGCTGTAGAAGCTTAAAAACAAGTCAACATAAATGTTCATGATAAAAAGCTAGATACCCTGATAGGTATACAAACCGTATAAGAAACTGCAGAGAAGACAGGAACGCCTGCTTTGGTGGACGCTTGTTTCAATTGTTTGCGATTAAAAATCAAAAATAGAGTCTCCGTTTGCACCATCTTCCATTTTCAACGGCTCCGGTTTCAGCACCGTTTTCGGCACAGAAGGACTGGCAGGCAATGGCTCTTCTGGCTGTACCGCCTTTCCGCTTTCCAATAAAACTTCACACAAAGCTTTTACCGCATAGATATGCTCCCTGAATTGTTCCGCCGGCATTGCCTGTTTTGCCTTTGCCAATTCCTGCTCCATTTTTTCCAAAAGCATTTCCGTTGTAATGGCCATTTCCGCACCTCTGTTTAATTTCTATATAAAATAAATGAAATCTGTTGCCTACTGCAAAAAAGTATGAGCAATGAATATAAGTTTTTCCCCAAGCCCGCGTTCCATTTGCACGATGACATTTTTTCCGAAGGCAACAGAACTGCGATATTTTATTCATTTTATATAGCCTGAAAATTTGTTTTCATCCCGCTGCTGTGATGCGTTCCCTGTAGCATAGGCGTCCAACCTGAAATTTGTAATCGCTAGGTTCATGACTTCCGATCGCATCATGGCTGCAGGGTGCCGGTCCTGACAATGTTTCCTTCCTTTGCTGGCCCGCATTTGTCGTTTGCTTACATTTATTTTAACAGAGGCCAATTGTCCGAACAATGCGGAACGCTGTCATACCTTGCAAAAAAATCGCCATGTTTCACGTGGAACATTGTCGGATTTCCGCGATGGAATGCGTTTTATATCTTTTCCTGTTCCGGTAGCTGCCAGTCCACTTCTTTTTCTCCCAACTTGCGCAAAATATTATTGGTTTTTGAAAACGGGCGGCTCCCGAAAAAACCGCGATGGGCGGACAACGGGCTTGGATGGGCAGCGGTTAAAACGAAATGTTTGTTGGTGTCGATCAGCGCTTTTTTGCTCTGCGCAGGCCTTCCCCATAACAGAAAAATGACAGGTGTTTCTTTCGCATTGATTTTCCGGATCACTTCGTCTGTAAAAATTTCCCATCCCATTCCTTGGTGTGAATGGGCCTGCCCTTCCCTGACAGTCAACACGGTGTTTAACAGCATCACGCCCTGCTTCGCCCAGCTGACCAGGCACCCGTGCTGCGGAATCCTGCATCCAAGGTCGTCATGCAGCTCTTTGAAAATATTCCGGAGCGAAGGAGGAATATCCACCCCCGGCTTTACTGAAAAACTGAGCCCGTGTGCCTGGCCCGGTCCGTGATAAGGGTCCTGGCCAAGGAGGACAACCTTAATATCCCGGTAAGCCGTATAGTGGAAGGCATTAAAGATATCGTACATATCAGGATGGATCCGCTTTGTTGCATATTCTTTTTTGAGGAACTCCCTCAATTTTAAATAATATGGTTTTTGGAATTCCTCCTTTAAAAGCGGGCCCCAATCATTTTTAAAAATGTCCTTCATTCCATTTACAGCCCCTTTCTTTCTTATACTATAATTTTAACAGTTTCCCTGTCCGGCGGCTGTAAAACTTTTTTTGTTTAAGGACAGCAGGAAGCGGTTATATAAATGTCAAACAGAATCATCACCATTTTTCGGAAGGAGGAAAACAGATGCATAAAGTAGAAGTTGTCGAAAACGGGCTCGAAGCGACGAATAAGATAACAGAGTTTGAAAACGAAGGATTTTCGAAAGACAATATTTATATTTTCTCGCATGACAAAAACCGGTCAAAAGATTTAACCGATGCAACGGAAACGGGATCGGTCGGCATGGAAGAACAAGGGGTCATTGATTCGGTCGGCAATCTGTTCAGGGAGCGTGGGGATGAACTGCGTTCGAAAATGCAGTCGCTCGGACTGTCAGAGATGGAAGCCGTACAGTATGAAAAAGTACTCGACGAGGGGCGCGTTGTCGTCATCGCCACGGATAACCAGGAGGGGCCTGAACACCTGCTATAAAACCGGACCGGGCCGGCGTTCCTTAAGCCGGCTTTTTTCTGCTTTTATTAGGTTAAATGGCTCATATTCAGCCATCCTGGGACGTGTCTTTAAACCAGGCCAATTAAACTAACAGTTGCAAAAATTATAAAAACAGATCACTTAAGAGAGACAAAAAACTGTCAGCTGATAATTCTAGTCTGCTCAATATGTAAAAAAAGGTAAACAGACTGGGTAGTACTTGACCTTTTTCAATCCGATGAACCGTTTTTTCGGATAATATGTTGCCTGCAAGATCCTTTTGCGTCAAACCCTTTTCTAATCTGGCAGTTTTTACTGCTACCCCTACATTTTCGGCATTTATGATTTTTTGTAAAAACATTTCCTCTGATTGAAATTGTTTGTCTTGATATACCATCAGCTCCCACCCCATATGATTTGAGTATTCTATTTTTGATTTACAAGTTTTGATTTACAAGCTTATCATTTCAAATTAAAAAAACGAACAATTAAAAATTCAAATCAATCACAAAATCTTTCGATACTTTTTATTTTAATAAATTACTGACTGTTGTCAACGAAAAATTTTTCGGCATCACTAAAGATATATGCTGAAATCTATCAGACACTTTTTCCAAAAGCTTTACTTCATCACCCATCCTTCTGTTTTCAGGTATAACTGGACACATGTGTCTATTGTCAACAAACACACATTTTAATAACATACACTTGAACAAATTGATAATTTCCAAGCAATAAATGATATAAATGTGCATAACATTTATATAAAAGTTATTAAAATAGGCCCTTCGGGTTAAATTAAAATAATAAAAATATTAAATTTTAAAAATGCAACTAATCCCGAGGGTCTACTTTTAAAAGGGAGGTGAATATAATATGGGATTATTCCACGTTGCATCTAAGTTTCATGTTTCTGCAGGAATAGCATCTGGTGTTGTTACAGCTGTATTGCATGCTGGTACTATAGCATCTATAATAGGAGCCGTCACAGTAGTTATGTCAGGTGGCGTTGATGCAATCCTCGATATGGGATGGACAGCGTTTATTGCAGAAGTAAAACATTTAGCTAAGGAATATGGCAAAAAAAGAGCTATTGCTTGGTAAAAACTGGAACAGCCAGGATCTACAGTCCTGGCTGTTAAAAAACATTTATTGATTTTTATTGTGGAGTGATGTTTATGGGGATTTTTAGGCTTGTTATGCTATATATCATAAATACATACTCAACCCGAGGTTTTTTAATAAAAAAGGTACTGAAAATAAAGAGCACTAAAAAATACATTCTATTGAGTTTTTTGTTTGAAGTCTTTATATCTGTATTTTTAATTTCTATTTTTAACAGGATCTTTTTACCGGACCATAAAAATATTCTTATTGGAGTGGCTCTGATTCTGACTGTTGGCGACCAAGTGAAAGCTGTTATGACAACAAGAAAAATGTTAGATGAAAGGTACTTGGTCTATCATTTTAGCAGGTATCTCGGGAAGAATAACAATTTAATGAAAAAGGTTATACTGCTCGACTGGATGGTTAGCATGGTGCAAAGTTTAACCAAAATCGTGCCGTTTGGGGTGTTTTTTTATTTACACAGGATGGGAACGAAGTACATATTGATTGTGATTTTGTTCGAACTGCTCCTGTTTTGTATTCATTTACTTGGAAAATCGTTATCTTATCATAAAGGTTTCCGTATTGTACTAAACCTGACAACAAAAGCTTTGTTATGCTGCTTCGTTTATACCGTTGCTTCCATCTTCATGCAAATCATTTATGAATCAAGACGTAACATATCTACTTATGGATATAAATTAAAAGCCATCACAAATTTAAATAATCAAGCAAAAGAAATACTTCTAAGCTCAAATTTGTTTATCATTTTTAAAAATGCAGCCTTGTTTGTTAGCCATATGCATATTCTCACGGCTACTTTAACCGTGGTATTGCTATTCATCATTAGTATTATCATTTTTGCTTTCTCAAAAGATACGAAGGAAGTTTATTATCAAACGCCCTTCTTTGGTTTTTTATATAAAACATTGAATAAGGAGCACTATTATACCTATGCTGACTACTATTCTTTAAAAGCAAACTCAAAAGAATTACTGAACAATCCTTTTGACCTGTTTATCACGGGAGAACTTTCTGTCAGTACAGGAATTTCATTGGCCTCGGCACCTTATATTCATAATATCATCGTTACCCTTATTTTTATGTTTTTTCAGCTCCACATCATTCTGAAGGGAGCGATAAGCACTACAAGCTTTATCTACAAAAAAATTTTTAAGCTTGAACAAGAATGTTCTATGATGGAAATTTTTAAAATATATGAGTTAAAAAAGAATGGTATTCTATTCTCAAAATATGAATTATTAAAAAGAACGATCAATATATATTTATTTTGTCATTTGTTTTTGTTCTTTATTGCAACTTTGTTTATTTCGTTTCAACAAAGTCTATCTTTTTTGATTTTAATTCCATTTTTTTATGCAATAAAAAACGAATATGTTTTATACTCACTTAGAACCAATTATGACGTTTTTGTTTTATTACTTAGCAAAAGTAATCCTCCCAAAATTAACAGGCTGAATGAATTCGATGGATTCTCTTTAATTGCTACAGCGAATAATGTATTATCTAAGCTTGTAACCCAATTTACAATATTAGGGTTGATCATAATAGCGATGTTCAAATTTATCTCGGGGATTTATTGGCTCTGCCCCTTCTTGGCTATCGCCTTTACTCTTTTTGGACAAGTAGTTTACAGCAACAAGGATTACAAAAAAATCAAACAGTCCTGTCAATAGGTTTATTAAAACAAAAAATAACTAAACACGGGGATTTAAGAATTTATGAAAAATATAATTACCACATATAAAAAATACTTTTTTGTTTCTTTAGCCGTTTATTGTATTAGTTTTATAACCGGAGCATTCTTATCAAAATTTTTAAGTTTCAAGTATACCGAAAATGAGCAAAGATTTGTTGACCTGTTTCTTCATAATTATACATTGGGGCTTAAAATCATGGTATTAGGTTGGATTAGTTTGGGTGTAATTAGTATAATATATTTGGGGTATAATGGGGTTTTTTTAGGTGCTTTCTCATTTGCAATTATAAGAAACCATGGGCTCAAACCTGTATTAACCGGAATAATCCCACATGGGATTATAGAAGTAATTGCATTTTTGCTTTTTGCAACAATTGGCTTTGAAAGCCTGCGTTGCATTAACATTTTAAAATTGAATTCTAAAAGTGAACAAGAGTTAAGATATAAAGTTTAAATTATAAAGTTAGTATCGATTTTTCTTTTCGCAACCATTTTATTGGTAATTGCTGCATGGATTGAAGCGGACATATCACATGTATGAACGGAAGTGAAATAGATATGGAAAGGATATCAATAAAGCATTTAACTTATGGTTATGAAAATCAACCCAGGTTATTTAATAACGTAAATATCGAGATAGATCAAAACAGTATTGTAAGATTATATGGAAAAAACGGTTCAGGAAAGACTACTTTGCTGAAAATCATTGCAAATATTATAGACGATCCTCATCTGTCTTATGAGTTGCGGTTTTTTGGTGAAAAGCTAAGTTTTGCAGACATTCGCAAGCGTAGAGTATTTGTTGGAGACTCTCCTGTATTTTATGAAGAATTAACAATGGAACAAAATATTCAATTTTACAATTTGTTATTTCATTACGGCCCTGTATTCAGCAAACAAGTATATGAATACTGTAAAAAGTTTGATGTTGATGCCTATAAGAATGAGCAAGTGAAAAATTTGTCATTAGGGACCCGGCAAAAAATCTTTTTATCCATTAACTTATCGATCCCTTCAGAATTGGTCTTATTGGATGAGCCGTTTAATTCCTTGGACACTTCCAGTAGAAAAGTTTTATCTGACATCATCACACAAAGTAAGCAAAAAACGTTTGTTATTGTGTCACATGAAAAGGAAGCAAGCCTGTCTTTCACACATGAATTAAATAGCGAAAATTGGCAGTTAAAAAGTTTAAATAACACGGATGGGGGTGTGGGAGAATGAAATCCGCCATGTTCACGCTGGTACTAATCGCCATTTTTGTTTTTGTCTATATTAAAAAAACGGGGATTTCAAATATATCTATTCCAAAGTTATTGTTTATACCGGCGATTTTTATCGCAGCCTATTTTATAGACAAAAAGTTGCAACAGAAATTACGAAAATAAGCATTCATACCAGCAATTTCCTGGGCCAGTTGCCAGATTAAACATAGGTAAAACAACGATGGGAATGCACTTTTAGAAGAAGCTGGTCCGGAATTGCGCAAATTCATCGTTGCGGAACGCGACGTGAAGCAGGAGCAGTTTCCTCCCATAAACTAAAAACGCCGCACAAGATTGTTTCTTTTCACAAAGGGCATTGAAAAAAAACACCCATTTTGTAAAAGAAGGATACGTATGCCCTTTTTGAAGAAAAATGCCCTTTTTATTTTTATTGAATTTGAAAACCTGGAAGGAAAGCCAAAAATACGGGATCATTCATTTTCCAGCGCCTCGATTAAGGGTAATTTTTAATTCAAATAATAACATTTATGGAATCCTCATTTTTATCATTTTTTCAGTTATAAAAGCGCTTTTTGCATATAATGACGGAGACTATATAAGAAATACCAGCAGTTAATAAAACACAAAGCACAAAATAAAAACCTAATTTTAGGTTAGAAGATTGATGAAAAAAATTTGAAATCTTTAAGGCTGAATGATTAACTTTGGAGAGTATAAAAGCAATCAAAATTATCAATATGACAGCAATAGTTAATCCGTTTTGATTGAACAAGTATATAAATGGAATTAAAATAAGCATATACATTAAAGAAATACACAGGGTTAAAAGCCCTATAAATAAGTAAGATTTTAAAGGCAAATTTTTATAAAAGACATATATAATTAAATTAACTAAAAAAGAAAAAATGCTTGAGATAAGACATAACGAAACACCCGTTAAATAACGTGCAAATACTATCCTATTGAAAGATACACCTGTTGTATTTAGAAAGTCTAAAAAGCCGGATTTATTATCATCATTAAATAGTGACTGAATACTATTTAGAAAAAGCATAGTTATAAATATTGAAATTACAGCACTGTCTTGGCGTAGAAATATTATTGCCAAAATTAAGGCCGCTACAAATAATATTACGAACTTTAATTTAAACCAGTGTTTTCCCAATAATAATATATCTTTTAAATATCCCCCTATCATATTGATCACCTCCTTGCTATTATATTCTTCAATTCCGATTCCAACTCATTTGTATTACTTATATCGGAAACATCTTTTTCTAGTAGCATAGAACCTTTATGTAAAAATATAACCTTATCTGCAATTTTAATAATATCGTCAAGTAGGTGTGTGCTCATAATTGCAATAGATGAGGTTGTCTTTACATATTCCTTTATAATGGTTAACACAGTATCCCTCATTAAAGGGTCTAATCCACCAGTAACTTCATCAAGTAATAATAATTTTGGATGGTGGGATAGAGTAACAGCAATACCCATTTTGGTTTTCATTCCCTTCGAAAAATATTTAATGCTTTGAGTTTCGGGTATTTCAAATTTATCTAGATAATCCTTAAATTTTTTTGAATCCCATGATTTAAATATATATGGCATAAATAAATTAATATTTTTCGCAGATAATTCCTCGGGAAAATGATTAGTGTCAAATTGAAAACCAATTTCATTCTTGGGAGGAACCAAAAGTTCTCCTGAATCCAAAGAAATTGTTTGAGAAATAATCCTTAAAAGTGTTGTTTTCCCAGCTCCATTTTCACCAATAATTCCTACTATATTTTTAGGAAATGCTGAAAAACTAATATTATTTACATGAAATTTACCGATTTTTTTAGATACAGATTCTAACTTGATTGGATTTGTCATATTCATTTTTTTCACGCTTTCCCTATTTAATAAAATAAGTTAGTGATATTGCAATTAGTACATAGGAAAGAATGTGTGATGTATTACTATTCCCTGTAAAAATAAATGAGCATATAGTTGCAATGAAAACTAAAAAAACGATAACCCTTAAGATGATTGCCATATTGAAGTTGGACTCCTTTTTCTACAGTCTATTCGAAACAAGCAATGTAAGTGTTATAAGCTTAACGGCTGAAAAAGCGATGCCAAAGTACATTAACCCAACAAGTAAGCTTATTAAATTTAGACACAACTAATCCTAAAATATATCCATAGATGGATTCTTTTTTTCTTGTTAACGTACTT
The DNA here is from genome assembly GCF_025905465.1 of Weizmannia sp. WK01. NCBI lineage: Bacteria > Bacillati > Bacillota > Bacilli > Caryophanales > Bacillaceae > Heyndrickxia > Weizmannia sp. WK01. The sequence continues at coordinate 3,563,268 of NZ_CP109616.1, forward strand.
GGTGAATTATTTTGTTAAAGTATGATCGATCTCCTGTGACAATGCAATCCGCTTATTATATTTCGAATGAATAGAATATATGATTGTATAGCCAATGCCGATGATCAAATTTAAAATTGCAAAAACAATGAACAGCATAGATATGCTTAAATTATATAAATATCCCCCCACTGGACCTCCAACCGAGTCACCTACCAATACAGAAGATTGAACGATTCCCAAATAAAGGGTTAATTCTTCCGCAGGAAACATGGTATACTCCATTATTTCCCTCACTATTTGAAATCCTGTTATGAGGATCGCAAATAAAAAAACGGGAATGATGATCATATGACGCAAATCCATTACGCCAGTAAAAGTAAAGATAATAAAGATTACCAATTCTATTATTAAAAAGAAAATATTTGGCCGCTGATTCATTTTCTTATTGCGAAAGAACAAACTGCTAAGCATTTGAACAACAGAAACAATTGTCATCAGCGTACTGACAAATGATATATTAAATTGGCCTACTTCCTTTAATATTATGGGCAAATAAGGTTGCACTAAGCCAAGATTCATTCCGATAAGGATTCCTAAAGTATATACAAGAATTGCTATCTTTTTGTTTGATGGCAACACTGTTTTATTTCTTGTCTTTTTAATAATGTGATCATCCGGATAATCACGGATGAAAAAAACACCAAATAAAAGAATCGGAGCCATGATCAACAAACTAATATAAGATGCACTGCTCTCTCCTAAAAAATATAAGGCCTGCCCACTGAGAAATGTAGTGGAGATCATAGCAATTTGAGAAATAATGGCCTTTGATGATATTAATTTTGAACTTATTTCCGGATGATCAGCTATCAGTGCAGCGATCCAGGTTCGGGTAATTAATAAGACCGTTGCTGCCCCAATCCCTGATACGGCGCCGGAAATTATCGGAATAAAAAACGGCTGGGGAAAGATCCTGAGCAACATGCCTGCCATATAAAGCGGAATAAAAATAAATATCCCTTTTTTAATACTTAACTGATTTACTTTCTTTCCTAATAGAAAACTAAATGAACCTGCTACCGCCATGGCGGAATAAGATAAAGAAAAATTAAATACGCTATCGTTCTTTTCAAACCAAAGTATCTGGATATACTTGGATACCCCCATACTAAAGTAAAAAGTAAACAAGAAAATGGTTAACGTTTTAAATTTGTACATTACGAAACCTCTAATTTTTAAAGAATAAATAGAAGGCACGAACAATTTTGAAATTAATCAAATAAAATATTGTTTTCACAAGACATGGTTCTTTATCATGAAATTCTTATTTTTCTCAAGTTAAAATATAGTACAGATGATTAAATAAGTCAATATTTACTTTCTATTTTAAATATTACAATACCTTCTTTTGAAAGCCGGTCATTCTAAAGTTCGGTTCGCGGCCCTGCTGTGTGACTGGCAGATCATCCCCTGTTCATCAAGCATTCGGCCGCTTGATGCACGCCCCCGGGATTTGTATTTTTCATGGCAGTATTATATTCTAAAATAGTGTAAAGCTTATTTTTAAAGGAGATGGGTGCGTGATGGGTTTAAAGAAAACTTTTACGCTGGCTGGTTCTGATTCGAGCGGCGGCGCAGGCCTTCAGGCGGACTTGAAAACATTCCAGGAACTCGGGGTTTACGGCATGTCCGCGATTACTTCCATCGTTGCGATGGATCCAAAAAACGGTTGGCATCATAATGTTTTCCCGATTGATGTCAATATTGTCGAACCGCAGCTTGAGACCATCCTTTCTGTCGGAATTGACGCGATGAAAACCGGTATGCTCGGTTCAGTGGACATTATTGAACTGGCCGCCCGTAAAATAGATGAATACCATCTCGACAAAGTGGTCATTGACCCGGTTATGGTATGTAAAGGCGAAGATGAGGTATTGCAGCCGGAAAATACGGATGCAATGCGCGAGCTTTTGCTTCCGCGGGCAACGATTACAACGCCGAACTTGTTTGAAGCCTGGCAGCTGGCCCAAACCGGCCCGATTAAAACCGTTGAGGACATGAAAGAAGCAGCGGTCAAAATTCATGAACTGGGCGCGAAAAATGTTGTCATAAAAGGCGGCAGAGGGTTGGATACGGATCAGGCCATCGACTTGTTCTATGATGGGGAAGATTTTGAAATTCTCGAATCGAAGAAAATCAAAACAACGTATAACCACGGTGCAGGCTGCACATTTGCCGCTGCCATCACGGCCGAACTGGCAAAGGGCAACACCGTGTCTGGTGCAGTGAAAGTGGCAAAAGAATTTGTCCATATGGCGATTGAACACGGCTTTAAGCTGAACGAATATGTCGGCCCTGTGATGCACGGCGCATATACCCGTTTCTCGCATACCAACTCTTAAGTCAAACCGGGCCCTGCCGGAACATTCCGCCGGGGACCCGGTTTTTAATTTTTTCTTAAAGTGCTGCCGGTTGGTATAATGGAAAGAAACAGGAGCGGACGGCCAAAAGGAGGAAGAAAATGGAACCGATACAAAAACAAACAGCCCAAAAATGGCTGGACGAACTTGCCGGAAAACCGGTGTATATCCATTTGGAAACAACCAATGGCGCCTATGCCTCCCATGTCAATGAGTCATTTTTCTCTGCAGGCGCCTATATCCGCAATGCGCAAGTATCCTATGAACACGGAAAAATTGTTGGGGACGGCCCTTACCGGATCGGCTTGAAAATGAAAATTGGCTGGATTTATGCAGAAGGCCTGACCCACTTTGAAAAAGATGAATTCGACCGCTTGCTTTTTGCCGGCCATGGTTATGACGGGAAGTTGGCTGTTGCCCTCGAATTGAGCATGACACCATTTGAGTGAGGAGATGAGAAAAATGGAAAAAGAGCGCCATGTTCTGGTGATTTTCCCGCATCCCGATGACGAGGCTTTCGGTGTATCCGGCACGATCGCAACCCATGTGAAAAACGGCACGCCGGTCACTTATGCCTGCCTGACGCTTGGGGAAATGGCGCGAAATCTCGGCTATCCCCCTTTTGCCACAAGAGAATCGCTGCCGCATATCCGGAAAAAAGAACTGCAAAAGGCGGCCGAGATTATGGGGATTCAGGATTTACGCATGATGGGGTTGCGCGATAAAACTGTAGAATTTGAAGACGATGAGAAGATGGTCAAAATGGTACTTGACCTCGTCCATGAGCTGAATCCGTCACTTGTCATTACCTTTTACCCAGGCTACTCTGTCCATCCTGACCACGAAGCAACCGGAAGAGCCGTTGTCCGCGCGCTCCGCCGAATTCCTGAAAACAAACGCCCGAAACTCCACTGCGTTGCTTTTTCCAAAAACCATGAAGCGGAGATCGGAAAGCCGGATGTCCGCAATGATGTAAGCGGCGCAGCTGAGCAAAAAATCGGCGCAATGAAAGCCCACCTATCCCAGACCGGCTGGATGATGGCAGAGCGGGAAGAAAAACTGAAGCAAAAAGACCCAGAAACTCTGGAATGGCTCCATTATGAATACTTCTGGACGTATGACTGGGAAAACGACCGGGTCCGATAAGGGTAATTAACCCATAAAGGCGCCAATCGTTGAGTCGTGCAAGGAACTCTGCCTGCCAGACCCCCTGCCCTCGGTTTATCAAATATAAACCGGGGCGGGGGCAATGGGTTCTAACCCATTTCAAGCATTCTGTAAATCGCTTTTGCCACGCCGTCTTCATCATTTCTTTTCGTCCGGTAGCGGCAAATTTCCAATACTTCATTTTCGGCATTTCCCATCGCAAACGGATAGCCCACCCTTTCGAGCATGGAAATATCATTTAAGTTGTCCCCGATAGCCATCGTTTTCTCCATTGAGAGCCCGTGTTTTTCCGTGTATTCCTTGAGCGCAATCCCTTTTTGCGCCGACACATGGTTGATTTCAATATTACGGAATCCTGATGAAGTCACTTTAATATCGGGAAAATCTTTTTCAAGGTGCTTGCCGATTTGTCGGAGCCTTTGTTCATCTTCATTGAAGGCCAATATTTTGTAAAACAAAATGGACGGATCGTGAAAAATATCCTTTGTATCTCGAATATTATGGACGTATCTCCGGATGCCGCGCTGCTCAATATAGTTCCGCACTTCTTCCACCGGCACTTCGGGGTTTGCGGTATGGAACAAATTGACCAGCATATCCATGTTTTCCTCGTAATCTTCCGTATAGGTACCTTTATTGGTAAAAAATTCATAATAAATGCCGAGTTGGTCGAAAACATCGGCCACCTGGGAAGCTGTCAGGGGATCCAGCCCGCTTGTTTTGAGTAATTTTCCCTTTTCATCCCGCACTTCGGCCCCGTTCAGCCCGATTACCGTACAGTCAATGCCGACAGGATCGAGCACAAGCCGCGCTTCTTCATAAGACCGGCCTGTTGTCACGACAAAGTGAATCCCTTTTTTCTGCGCCAGTTTAATCGCTTCGGCATTTGCCGGGCTGACTTCCTGCCTTGAGTTGAGCAAAGTGCCATCCATATCGGATGCGATACATTCAATCATGATGTCAATCCCCTCCAGATATATATGATGCTGGTTTTTCTTGTTCCGCATGATGCTTCCTTTCCTGTAAGAAGGCCCGGATCATAAAATAACTGACCTCATCCGGCAACAATTCCTTTATCGGCGTTAGCCGCCCGGAACCTGCCCGGTTTATGGCATCCGCGATTCGCTCCCGGTACCTTTCGGGAATAAAGCGGCTCCATTCTACCGGAAATCCCTCGTCTGAACATTTGATCACATGCGTTTCAATCGTTCTTTCCGACATGCCGCGGATTTCCGCGATTTCACGGATCGTTTTTCCTTCTTGCAACAGGCGGTATGTCACATGATGGCTTTTTTCTTTCCCGTCTTCATGCACCTTTTTTGTATGCGGCAATGCTTTCGGCTGCGCTTGTGCTTGTATCCCTTCTTCTTCCATGTAAGTCCGGATCACGCGCATAAACAGCTCGGCGTACTGTTCCACCTTTCTTTCCCCAACCCCTTTCACCTGCAGGAACGCTTCCCTGGTTATAGGCATTCTGGCACTCATTTCCCTTAGCGACTGGTCGGAAAAGACAATATAAGGCGGTATTTTTTCACGGTCAGCAATCTCTTTGCGAAGTGTCCGCAGTTTTTCGAATAAAAGGTTATCGGATGCAATTTGCTGCGCCCTGACACTTTCTTTCCGGAAAACCTGTTTTTTTGAAAGCAGGACTTCCACTGCCTTTTTGGTCAGCATAAGCACCGGGTATGTACCGTCTTTGGCACGCAAAAAACCGTCAGCTGTCAGAAAATCAATCAGTTCTGCCACTTCTTTTTGCGTTTTGTCTTTCATAATGCCAAAAGTGGACAGCTTGTCAAAACCGAATTGCCTGATTTTCTGGTCGTTTGATCCGGCCAGTACTTTTGCAATCATCGTTTTGCCGAACCGTTCCTGCATCCTTTTGACACAGGAAAAAACCATTTGCGCTTCTTTTGTCACGTCTGTTTTTGCGCGGGTATCCAGGCAGTTGCCGCATTTACCACATGGCTGTGTCTCTTTCTCGCCGAAATAATGCAAAATGAACTGCTGAAAACAGCCTTCCGTATGGCAGTAGTCCAGCATTTTTCGTAACTTGGCATACTCGCCCGGTTTTCTGTCTTCATTTGCTGACTGCTCGATTAAAAAAGTTTGCGTATGGATATCTTGGGGGGCAAACAGCAAAATACAGTCGCTTTCCTCCCCGTCGCGCCCGGCCCGTCCTGCTTCCTGGTAATACGCCTCCATATTTTTCGGCAAATTATAATGGATGACAAACCGCACATTGCTTTTATCAATCCCCATTCCGAACGCGGAAGTGGCGACCATTACGGAAATATCATCGTATAAAAACCGGTCCTGAAAGCTGTCGCGCTCCGCTTCTTTCATCCCTGCATGATATTTTCCCGCACGAATGCCATTTTTAACAAGAAAATTGTAAATACGTTCGGTCTCTTTTCTCGTTGCCGTGTAAATAATCCCGGACTGGTTTGCATTTTTCAGGATGTAATCCAGCACAAAGGCATCGCGATCCTGGCCTTTCACCACCTGCAAATGCAGATTCTCACGGGCAAAACCTGTCGCCACTGTGTTTTCTTCCGGAATCTGGAGCAGCCGGCAGATGTCTTTCTTTACCTGCGGCGTCGCTGTAGCGGTTAAAGCAAGCGTCACCGGCTTTGGCTTAAATTGTGAAATCAATTTTTCGATTAAACGGTAGCTTGGGCGGAAGTCGTGGCCCCATTGTGAGATACAATGCGCTTCATCAACAGCAATAAGGGAGACATTGATGTTTTCGAGAAGATGTAAAAAAGGAGGAAATTCGAGCCGTTCCGGTGCGAGATAGATTAATTTGTATGCGCCTTTTGATGCAGCCGCAAGCCGCTCATCGATTTCTGCCGGGTTCAGGGAACTGTTCACATATGTTGCCGGTATCCCAATGTTTGCCAGTGTATCCACTTGGTCTTTCATCAAGGAAATCAGCGGCGAAATGACAAGCGTAACCCCTGATAAAAGCATGGCTGGCACCTGGTAGCAAACCGACTTTCCCCCGCCGGTCGGCATCATGCCCAATGTATCCTTGCCATCCATGATCTGGCTGATAATGGCTTCCTGCCCGCGGCGAAAATGATCATAGCCATAATATTGTTTTAAAACCTGTCTGGCTTTATCCATTGCTGCCACAAGGCTCCCATCCTTTCCGCAAAATTTGCCTCTATTATAACAGATTTTGCCGGGGCGGTATACGGAGAAAACCACCCCGGCAGTTGTCCGGCCCGGTATATATTATTTTTTCAGCCCCATCGCTCTCAGCAAAGCATCATGGATATATGTGTTTTCATAAGTGCCTTCAAACAACGATGCGCCGCTGCCTGTCGCCGTGAGCGGGATATCGGCTGCCGTATGGCCGGAAGTTGTCCAGTCCACGACAAATTGCGCGCTGGAACCCGCCACCTGGAACGGCCCGTCTTCTTTTGAAATGCCGTCCCCGGATTCATCGCTGTGCTCGACGTTTTCAACCGTCATGCCGCCGCAGTCATGGTCGGCCAGGACAAGCACAAGTGTATCCGGGTGCTTTTTCGCATAATCTTTTGCCGCTTTAACGGCATTATCCAGTTGCCGGCCCGCCTTGATCAGCTGGGAGGCATTATTTTCATGGGCCATTTCATCGATCGCTTCTTCTTCAACCATCAGGAAAAAGCCTTTTTTATTTTTTGACAGCGTGCTGATTGCTTTTTCCGTCATTTGCGGAAGCGAAACAACCGGGTCATACTGGTCGCCATGGCCCTCCTCTCGCTGTTCAAACATTTCTTCATTGGCAAAAAGGCCTAAAAGCTTATTCCCGCCTGCCTTTTTCAGCCCGGAAGCATTTGTAACATACTGGTAACCGAGCCGTTTCGCTTTGCCGACAAGATTTCCTTCCGTGCCTTTGCTTGCTTCGGAAGGATCTTTTGCCGGATGGTCTTCATAAGCGCCCTGTGAGCCTTGCGGGTACCAGTAATCTTCCCCGCCGCCGAGCAGCACGTCCACTTTGCTGTTTTCCAAGTATTGCTTTGCAATTTTGCTCTGTTCGGAACGGTTTTTGACATGGGCACCGAAAGCGGCAGGCGTTGCATCTGTGATTTGGCTTGTCGTGACCAATCCTGTTGACTTGCCGGCTTGCTTCGCTTCTTCAAGAACGGTCTTTTTGCTTACTTTATTGGCATCGACACCGATTGCCCCGTTATTCGTTTTGACGCCTGACGCCATAGCGGTCGCAGCTGCAGCCGAATCAGTCACCACGGAGGTGGAGCTTGTATGTACGACCCCCGCATACGGCATTTTGTTCATTTCAAGGTCCCCGCTCAGGCCGGTTGAAGCAAGGCGGATCGCATCCCGCTGCGCAGCCCCCATACCATCCCCGACAAACAGAATCACATTCTTCGCCTTCGCGGAAGCTGCATGACCGGTGTGTTTTGAAGGCTTGTAAGCTTTTGCATCTGCAATGCCGTATACCCCCAAAGCCGCCACTGCAGACAAGGCAATTGCCGCTTTCATCATACGGTTCTTTTTACCCAATGTTCTTCCTCCCCTTTTTCGTTTTGTGCTTACGCCTCTTATTGTAAAAAAGGATTTTGAAGGAAGTATGTTGGATTTGTAAAAGAAAGATATAAATCTTGTGTAGGGGCTTTTACAAAATTCCCGTTATCTTCGCAGCCTGAGGTATTCGTTTCTCGTTTCATTGTAATACTTCAAAATGTCTTCCCCCTTGCGCTGAAAAACACTTAAATAGAGCGCGTCAATGATATTCAGCTGCGCCATTCTCGAAGACGTTGTTCCGATCCGGAAATCTTCCTCGGATATCGGCGTACAAAGCCTGATATCCGCTTGTTTATACAATGGAGATTTCTCCATATTCGTGATGGCAATCACTTTTGCCCCTTTCCTTTTCGCAAAATCAGCGAGTTCGAGCACATCCTTCGTCCGCCCGGAAACGCTGAGCGCCACAAACACATCCATCTTATTCATGTAAGGGATTAGGGAGATTAGATAATGATAATCTTGGGAAAAAATGGACTGGCACCCCAGCCTTGTAAATTTATAGCATGCATCGACAGCGGCAGTTACCGACCCGCCGACACCAAAAAACACCACTTTTCTAGCATTTTCAAGCACGTTGGCGGCTTTTTCCAGTTCTCTCCTGTCAAGGGAAGAAACACACGATTCTATCGCCTTCTTATTCCCATACGTAACTTTTTGGAATAAATCATAAGGAGAATCTTTTTGTTGCAAAATTGAAAAGTCTGTCATATGACTTTCGGTTAAAGTTAAATTTTTCACAAGCTCCAGCTTAAACGTCTTAAAGCTCGCAATGCCGATCGTTTTGCAAAACCGGACAACGCTCGACTCGCTTACACCGGTTTTTTCCGATAAATCCTTTGTGGTCATTGTCGGAACCATTTCGGGATGTTCCAAAATATATGTGCCAATTTTCTTCTCTGTGCCCGTAAAGTGATGCATTTCCTTTTGAATTCGTTCAAGTATTGAATCCACAACTTTTCCTCCATTTATAACCATCATTGGTATACGCGAGGCAACAGGCGTTTTCCCGCCTTTACGCCTGCCTATTCACCAGTAAAGAAAACAGCGCTTTCCAACATCATAGAATGAAACTTTTTCTCCGTCAATGGCATCGGAAAAATTCTGTTACAACCGCTTTCTCCCTATTCCCTTTCGCTACTTTGTATGATAAAATAAACATCATTTCGCAGGAAAGTTACACCATGACTTCCATCAAGGGGTGTTAGCATGCCATATATCCAGCGTCGGAATGCGATTCTGGCCATGATTTGTTTGTTTCTTATGCTCAGCCTTTCAACTGTATGGTTTTCCTATCGTACGGACAAAAGCAATGCCGCTGCGGCCCCGCCGGCACAAAAACCCGTTCCGACTGTGTTCGTACACGGCTATAAAGGAACGGCCCGATCGTTTAATGGGATGCTCGGCCGGCTGGAAAAAAGCGGAACCGCTGAAAAAGCAATGGTGATTCGCGTTACAAAAGACGGGATGATTGTGGTCAATGGGGAAATTTCCAACCGGGCCCGGCATCCGATGATCCAGGTCATTTTTTCCGATAACCGTGCAAGTTTCCGGCAAACGGCCGGCTGGCTTGAAAAAACCATGCACATTCTTTATACGAAATACGATGTGAAAGAAGCCAATCTCGTCGGGCATTCGATGGGCGGTTTGATTTGCACAAAATATATTGAAGACACTTCCGGCAGGCGGCAATATCCGGACATTCAAAAGCTTGTCACGATTGGCAGCCCTTATGAAGGCGTGCTGACTCGTGTTTTTAAGCAAAATCCGAATAATACCGGCGATGCGGCGCGCGACCTGCTTCCGGGTTCCGTTGCGCTCAAAGCTTTGTATGCCAACAAAAGCCGGTTCAACCCGCATATTCAGGTGCTTGCCATTGCAGGCGTTGTGAATAAGCCGGCATCGGGGGATTCCCTTGTATCCCTGGACAGCGCGCTCTTCAGCAGGTTCATCGTGCCGAAAAAGCAGTACACGTCTAAAATTGTTTACGGCAAAAACGCGCAACACAGCAGCCTTCATGAGAATAAGCGCGTGGACCGGCTTGTCGCGGACTTTCTTTGGCATGCAAAAAAATAGAAAAAACGGCGAAACCTGCGTAAAAGCAGCAACCGCCGCTTTTTTATTTAGTCCGAAGAAACCGCTTTCTATTTGCTGCCGGAACTGGTTCTTCAAGTTTGATTAGGGCTTGCTGAATAAGCAAAATTTCTAGATTTGGCAAGGATGTTCACGGCTTTTGCTTAAATTGAATGCAAGGGTTTATAAAAAATACAGGGAAAAGCTTGCACTTGAAACGCACCCTATGTGAAGGAAGACCTTCATTTTTCCGTGCTTCCTAACGTAGACAGCCTCTATGTGAAGAAAGGCCGTCAATTTTTTGTTCTTCCTTAACATAGACACGCCCTAGGTTAAGGAAGGCCTTCATTTTTCTGCGCTTCCTTAACGTAGACGCCCTCTATGTGAAGAAAGGCCTTCGTTTTTTCGTGTTTCCTTAACGTAGACAGCCTCTATGTAAAGGAACAACGTCATTTTTTCACGCTTCCTTAACTTAGACGCGACCTATGTGAAGAAAAGCCTTCAATTTTCCGCGCTTCCTTAACGTAGACGGGCTCTATGTGAAGGAAGACCTTCATTTTTTCGTGCTTCCTTAGCGTAGACGCGCCCTATGTGAAGAAAGACCGTCCATTTTCCTCGCTTCCTTCACATAGGGATTGCTGAGAATAAGCAAAATTCCTAGACTTGGCAAAAATTTAAGCTTGCACTTGAAAGCTGACTCAAAGTATAGAGCAGACATAATCGCATTTCCAAAGATGGATTCTTCTATATTTTTAGACAAATCTTGTTGACAAATTGGGTACAAACTCAGAGTCGGATTCGTTCAGCAAGTCCTTATTAAAGTTGAAGCGATCCGGTGAAAAAGCAATCTGCCCCGTCTTTGCAAGCAAAAGAATTAAAAGCGGTCCAATTGCTGGTACAGTTTCTTTAATGCCTGTTCAATCTCCGCGAGCTGCTTTTCAAGCGGGTGAAGGTTGCCCTTTACATACTCCAATTTCTCCAAATCTTGCTGTAGGCGAACATAATCCGCTTTCAAATCGGCAATTTGGTACTCTACATCCCGTTTATCCATGTTCCTCACCCCCTTAAAGAAAATGATGGAACACGTCACACATTTGAAAAGTCTCATGTCCCTGGCATGCATCCTTTTAATGCGTTAAATCAGCATAGTTTGCGTCGGCGGCTTTTAAAAGATCACCAGGCGCCAAAACAATTTGCGTGCCGATCCGCCCGGCGCTTACGATCACCTCATCAAGCGTTGCTGCGCTCTCATCGACAAATGTCACATAGTGCTTCTTCATGCCGATCGGGGAACAGCCGCCGCGAATATAGCCGGTATATTTTTGGATATCTTTCACATGGACCATTTCGATCTTTTTCTCGCCCGCTGCTTTTGCGGCTTTTTTCAGGTCGAGTTCTGCCGCAACCGGGATGACAAACACATAAAGTTCGCCGCTGTGCCCCTGCGTGACCAGCGTTTTATAAACAGCTTCGGGCGGTTTTCCAATTTTTTCCGCAACGGAGATGCCGTCGATTTTCCCGTCCTTCACCTCATACGACAGCATGCCGTACGGGATTTGCTGCGCATCAAGCAGCCGCATCGCGTTTGTTTTTGTTGTTTTTGCCAAATTCACCACTTCCTCCAGAGGCCTGTTACTATAAGTGTACCGGTTTCGAGGCGGATTTTCCATCAAAACAAAAAAGCCGGCCTGCATGGGGCGAGGCCAGCTTTCCTTTATTTACGCACACCTTTTTTCTTTTTCTGGTCGATTTCATCTTTTCTGCCCGTGGAGAATTCCACGAGTTCTTCTGCAATCTCATTTCCAAGCTTGGCATTTTTATTCCGCTCAGCATTCTGGTTTCCGTATTTCTGCCTGCCCATTTGCACGCTCCTTTCCTTTTTTACAGCTATATTTTGCATTGAAAAAGGAAGAATATGCGGCGTTTTAGATTAATGAATGATATGGGATACCATCCACGGCGTAACAAAAATGGAAATAGCCGCAACGATAATCATGCTGACGCTGGAAATGGCGCCTGACCGGGCACTGAGTTCGAATGCTTTAGAAGTGCCGATCCCGTTCGCATGCGTTCCAAGCAGGATGCCGTGGGCAATTTCGTTTTTAATGCGCAAATGCTTGATCAGCCACGGCGCCATCACAGAGCCGATAATGGCGTTCAAAATCACAAAGACAGCCGTAACAGACGGCACGCCGCCGATTTTTTCAGATACGCCCATTGCAATCGGGGTTGTGATCGTAAACGGGATGATACTGTGCTCCAGGCTTTTGCTGAAATGAAAAAGCGTAGCGATGGCCGAGGAAAGGAATACTGCCATCAGCCATCCCGCCCCGATGCCGATTAAAATTTCAACCGCATATTGGCGGACGATTTTAAAATGGCGGTAAAGCGGCACAGCAAAAGCAACAATGGCCGGCTGCAGCAAATCCGTTAAAACAGAGGTGCCTTTCTGGTAGTCCCGGTACGGTATATCTTCCCCGAGTAAAAAGGCGCCTAATAATACCGGCGTGACAAGTAGCGGGGAAACAAAGATTTTTTTGTATTTCCCGTACAGTTTTTTGAAAATCCAGTAACTTCCAACCGTTAACAGCAGGCACACGATTTTAACGATCACGCATTCTCACGCTCCTTCGATTTGCAATTTTGTCCGCAAGCCATCCCGAACAGGCCATCGCGGCAATCAGGCTTATCAGGATCACAACCAAGATTTCCGGGCCGTTATGGACAAGCAGGTTTCTATACTTCACCATGCCGACTGCTGACGGGATAAAAAACAACAGCAGCTCCGCCATCAGGAAATTGGCCCCGATTTCAATCCAGCCCATTTTGACGATGCCGAATTGCAGCAGGAGAAAGAGGGCAATCATTGCCAGCATGCTGCCCGGCAGCGGGATGTGCAACAGTTTTGCAGCTGCGCCCATGACTTCAGCGAACAGATACAAACCGACAATCTGTAACATTCCGATCAGGACTTTTTTCAATATTTTCACCTTCTAAAACTAGTTTACCGCGCCGGCGATAATAGGTAAAATGAATATATAGAATGGTAAAAATGCCTTTTATCTATACAAGGAGGGTTCCAGTTGGATATCCAGCATCTCCAGTACTTTGTTTCCGTTGCCACTCACGGCAGCTTCACGAAAGCCGCCCGGGAATGTTATGTATCGCAGCCGACAATCAGCAAAATGATAAAAAGCTTTGAAGAAGAACTCGGCGTCCCCTTGTTTAACCGCGCCGGGAAAAAAATCGTCCTCACCGATGCCGGACAGGCCGTTTTTCAGCAGGCGCAAAAAACGCTGAAAGCTTTTCGGCAGCTGACAGATGCGATCAATGATGTGGCCGGCCTGAAAAAAGGAAAAATCCGGATCGGGCTGCCGCCAATGATCGGGTCGCGCTATTTTCCCCGGGTCATTGATGAATTTCATCATGCCTACCCGGATATTAAAATCCAGCTCGTGGAAGATGTTACAAGAAAAGTGGTCCGTGATGTGGAAAATGGGACATTGGATCTCGGCGCCGTCGTGATGCCGGTTGATGATGAGGTGTTCGGGCATTTTTCGTTTGTCCATGACCGGCTTGTGCTGCTTGTGCACCCGTCCCACCGGTTTGCAGGCTGCTCAAGCGTCCGGCTGAAACAGCTGAAAGAGGAGGAATTCATTTTTTTCCATAGAGATTTTGCCCTTCACGACCAGATTATAAAGGAATGTTTGAAGCTTGGGTTTATGCCGAACATTATATACGAAAGCACCCAGTGGGACCTCATCTGTGAATTGGTAGCGTCCAATCTCGGCGTTGCCCTGCTGCCAAGTACAATATGCCATGCGTTTAACCCGGAACGCGTCAAAATCATTCATCTGGAAGAACCTGTCCTCCCGTGGAATCTGGCAATCATCTGGCCGAAACACCAATACCTTTCTTTTGCGGTAAAAGAGTGGATCCGGTTTACAAAGCATTTATTCGGCCGCGGGATCCCGCCTGCCGTGCCGCAACCGGAAGAAGCCATGAAAAAAGAAAGTGAAAAATAGGGGCGCGGGTTCAAAAAAGGGGCGAGTTTTGAGGCACTGCGAAATGCTTCTGAAATGCAGGTAAAAGGTGTCTCCATAATAGCCGTAGTGATGTTTGAGACAATGCGAATGCGTCTGAAATCCAAAAAAACCGGCTTGAGGCAGCCGGCTAAGCTTTAATGTCAATCCTGTATATTTCAAACCAGTAATGGATCTGGGCGAGGTAGGCAAGCAGCTGCGGGCCCGTCATCAGCTGTCCGAACCACGGTGTCCGGAATGCTTTCCCGTCTGTCTCCATCAACTCCATTAATTGATCGCGATGCAAAAATTCATACAAAATGGAATCTTTCTGTTCCAAAACTTCACCGAGCCACCGCTTCACTGCTGCCGTGTAAGCCGGATGGTGCGTCTTCGGATACGGGCTTTTTTTCCGGTATAAAATCTCTTCCGGCAAAATGCCTTCCAGCGCTTTCCGCAAAATGCCCTTTTCCCTGCCGCCGTACATCTTCATCTCCCACGGTATATTCCAGACGTACTCCACAATCCGGTGATCGGCAAACGGTACGCGCACCTCGAGGCTCGCCCCCATGCTCATCCGGTCTTTCCGGTCAAGGAGCGTTGTCATAAACCAAAGCATATTGATGTAAAACAGCTGGCGACGCTTTTTTTCCAAATCGGTTTCGCCATCTAAAAGCGGCGTTTCCGCAACAGACGCTTCATATTTCGACATCACGTAATCTTTTAACTGCAATTTTTCCTGCCAGCCTTCTTTTAACAGGCCGATCCGTTCATCGAGGGACCGCATCCATGGGAAGCCTTCTCGGTTCAAATCATCTTCGCGCCGGAACCACGGATACCCGCCGAAAATTTCATCCGCGCACTCACCCGAAAGGCTGACGGTAAAATCCTTTTTGATCTCGCGGCAAAACCAGAGCAGCGATGAGTCAACATCCGCCATTCCCGGCACATCCCGGGCGAGAACAGCCGCTTTTAAAGATTCGGCCAGTTCTTCCTGCGTGATCACGCAATGATGGTGGACTGTATCAAATGCTTCTGACATCTTGCGGATAAATACCCCGTCAGCATCCGGCTGAAAATCATTCGCTTTGAAATAGCGGTCGTTCCCTTCGTAATCAATGGAAAAAGTATGCAGCCGCCCTTTTCCTTCCCTTTGAAAATGGCCTGCAGCAATGGCGGTAATGGCGCTTGAATCGACGCCGCCGGATAAAAACGTGCAAACCGGGACATCCGAGACAAGCTGACGGACAATCGCATCCTGAATGAGCAAACGGATCGTTTCCGCCGTTTCCTCTGCTGCCTCCGTATGCGGCGCGCTTTTCACGTTCCAGTACCGCCACACTTTTAATCCGTTACGATCCATCTTCAGCGCATGTGCCGGGCGCAGTTCCGCCATGCCGCGAAATATTCCCGTCCCCGGTGTTCTCGACGGCCCGAGCCCCCATATTTCGGCAAGCCCTGCCTCATCCACTTCCGCTTTCACATCCGGGTGGGCGAGCATCGCTTTTACTTCCGAGCCGAACAAAAGCCCGCTTCCGTGTGCTTTGTAAAAAAACGGTTTTACCCCGAGGCGGTCGCGTGCCGCAAATACCTGTTCCTTGTTCCCGTCCCAGACCACAAACGCAAAAATGCCGTTCAGGCGGTCCACACATGCCTCTTTCCACTCGATATAAGCGGTTAAAAGCACTTCCGTATCCGAGTGGCCCTGATAAGTATAGCCTTTTTTCAAAAGCTCCGCGCGCAAATCTTCCGTATTGTACAATTCGCCGTTATAGCAAATTGTATACATCTTTCCGTCCTTTTGCCGCGTCATCGGCTGCACACCGCATAAAGGGTCAACAACGACGAGCCGTTTATGGCCGAATGCCGCATGTGGCGAAAGCCAGTAATTCGTATCATCCGGTCCCCGTTTGGTCAACGTCTCTGTCATTTTTTTGACTGTTTCCAGTTCACTCCGCAAGTCTTTTTGAAAATCGACCCATCCGGTTATTCCGCACATTCCGGCTCACCCCTCCTGAATTTCTCTACTTCCTGCAGCCCATAAAAGCCGCTTTGCCGTGCCATTTTTCTTACCGGCTGTATTAGTATATAGGCGTATGCCCGGAAATGTGCATGGCCCGTATGTGTAAAATTTTACGCGAAGGCGTAGCGGGGTGGAAAAAACAGGAGACCATGGTGTGAAACGAAGTGAAAATGTCTTTTATGGTAAAATAAAACTATATAAAATGGACAAAATATTGCCGCTCTATTGCCTGCCGCAAAAAAGTAGTTCTCATGCAAATGGATGCTTGGGCTTGATGTAAAAACTTAAGTTCATTTTATATAAGTTTTTTTACAGAAAGGGTTGGGCCGATGATTTCTGCTTTGATCATCATCCTGGCGCTCGTCTTGTTATTGCCTTTTTTTGTGCCGTTTGTCGAGCGCAATTTGGAAATATTTTTGTTTATCATGGGATGGGCTGCGGCCATTGCCGGAGGTGTCCTGGACAAGCCTCTGTTGAGAAAGGCTTTGGAAGATCCGGTTAACATCACCATTGCCGTATTTGTAGCCGGCCTGTTGTTCCGCTGGCTGGAGCGGCCGCTTGAAAAAGTGATTTCCGCCATTAACCGGGGGATACCGTTTCCGCTTCTGGCTGCCTTGACGGTAATCCTTCTCGGGTTGCTTTCGAGTGTCATCACGGCTATTATTGCCGCTTTAATTTTAGTCGTGATTGTCAGCGTGCTGCGGCTTGACCGGAAATCGGAAACACAGCTCGTCGTCTACTCCTGCTTTTCCATCGGGCTCGGCGCCGCACTGACGCCGATCGGCGAACCGCTCTCCACCCTTGCGATCAGCAAGCTGGGGGAGGACTTTTTCTATTTGCTCCGCCTGATCGGGCCGGAAGTCATTTCCGCAGTTGTGATTTTCGGCATTCTGGCTGCCATTGTGATCAAACCCGAACAGTCGGCGATCGGGCTGAAAACGGCGCATACACGAGAGTCTTATGTGGAAATTGCGGGACGGACAGTGAAAATTTACTTGTTTGTGATGGGGCTGACCTTGCTCGGCGCTGGGTTTGAACCGCTCATTAACCGCTTCCTGCTCGATTTGAGCCCGTTTATTTTGTACTGGATCAATATGATTTCAGCCGTGCTGGACAATGCGACACTGGCAGCAGCAGAAATCAGCCCGAAAATGGCGGACAAAACGGTACAGGCCATTTTGCTCGGACTGCTGATCAGCGGAGGCATGCTTGTACCCGGCAATATCCCGAATATAATCTCCGCCGGAAAACTCCGCATCACAAGCCGGGAATGGGCCCGGTTCGGCCTCCCAATCGGTCTCGCCGCCATGGCCGTTTATTTTGTCGTGATTTTGTTTGTATAAGAGGGTTGAAGACAGGTTTACAAAAGTATAGGGATGGCTCCCGCTTTGTTCTTTTTCTGTTATGGAAGACAAATTGCGCGGCGGGCTATCCCTTTTTTCTTTATCTCTGTTGTGAAAGACATTTCGGGAGACGGGGATTCTCTTTTTGTCTTTCATCCCCGTTATGAAGGACATTTGGGGCGCCGGCGATTCTCCTTTTGTCCTTCATCCCCGTTATAAGGACATTTGGCTTGGCGGAGCTTTTCCGTGTGTCCTTCATTCCCGTAGTGAAAGATATTTTCCGCAGCGGGATTCTTCTCTGTGTCCTTCGCCCCTATTGTGAAAGACAGGTTGCATGGCGGTATCCTCATCGCCATTGTGAAGGACAATGCTGGTTCCCTCCACAAATTCTATACAAAATGAAAGCTCCAGTACAGAAGACATATTACTATAATAACTCCGAAAATAAGAGCGCCAATATAAGGAATCATTTTTAACTTTCCAGGCTCTTTTCTAATAAAAGAAACAATACTTGCTAAGAAGCTAATACCCCAAGCAAACCAACCCCAATGGTGAAAACGAGTATAATATTTTATATCTTGGCCTGTTAAAAATAGGGTAATAGCAATTATAAAAAGAATAAGCCCAAGGATAAACATAAAAAAGGAAACTTTAACCTGAATTATTCACATAAATTCAGAAACTTATTATAACTTATGGATTACCAAGTCTTTTCGGCTTTATTGTAATTCATTAAAAAAATGAAAAAAGAATCCATTTCTGTTAAAGTTAAAGTAACCAAAACAAAAACCAAACAGAAAGGATTCTTTATATGGTTACTTTAACGCAAAAAACACTTGATTTCAATCACTCAACTTTCGCAGACTGAAACAGGTAGGTATACCTTGATATAATTCGGCAGACCCGCAATCCATTGTTGTAGTTGACTTTTGATCAGTTGTTGAATTTTCTTATTACTTTTATCCAGAGTATCTTCAAGAATCTCGACTAACTGCTGCAATGCAACAGCCCAATCAAGGTCATCTATTTCATCACATAATTCATAAAACATGCCACCTAATGTTCTGTCATCTACACTGCAACGGTTTTGCCATGACAAGACAATATACCTTGCAAACACAATGGTCGTGTGGCTGATAAGCGCGTCATATGAACGACTCTGGAATTCCTTTTGTAGTTTTAATAGGGACTTTGTTGTTTTGAAGAAAACCTCAATATCCCAACGCATCCCGTAAATACGGATGATTTCCTGGTCACTCAGTGTACAGTCTGTACTCAAAATCGCCAACCAGTCGCTTTTCTTGTTGCGGTTGCGAACAAAGACAACTTTAATTGGCACGCCATTGGCCTGCGTTGTATGGATGGAACGCAAGATTCCTTTCTTTCCACTAGTCGGTTTAGCTAGACGATACAATTCATCTAGGCTAACACGCTTACCATCGACAAAATAGCGTTGTTTTAATTTTTTGACCATACCAATTACGTCAAGACCTTGTTCTGTAATCTCCTTGATGAGAGGTTGTTGGGTGAACCACGAATCCATTAGAACATAGGAAGCATCGATACCAGAATTCATCGCCCGGGCAATCATGCCGGGAATCTGTTCTGGTGCCGTTTGTAATGCTTCTTTTCGGCGCTTATAACCGGAGCTGCGTTTATCGATATTTTCGGATATGCCGTTGATCTGGCTCTTTTTCGAACTCAATAATGAGAAGTCAACGGGTAAGAATGTTGCGCCATCAGACCATCCTAATGTCAACATGCGGAATCCTTTGTAAAAACGCATTTTTTGAGATGCATGATCAAAGCAGCGAGCCAGGAGCTCAACGTGTTTGCTTCAGTTCCGGTCATAAGATGAATCATCTAAAATCAATACTTTCGGACGGTCATGACGTGTCAATTTCGAAACTTTTCCAATCACTGAGGCAACCAGTGAAAGGAGGAAACGACGCCAGTTGAACGTTGATTGGTTGAGAAACCGATAAACGGTATCTTTGGCTGGAATGTCTGTAGCTTTCTTACTTTCCAACATCCTGAACCAGTTTTTGTTTTCAAAGATCATACAAAAAATCAATTGAAAAATGTAGGCACAAGAAAAACCAAAGGACTTCGTAATACCAGCGATTCGCAAGTGTTTCAACACATTCAACTCTTTAAATGTTGATTTTATTTCATTTGGTAGTTGATTATTCAGGCTGTTTTTCGCTATCATAGTAGGAGACACCTCTTCTATTTGGTAGTGATTGTCGATAAATCAACTATACAAAAGTAGAGGTGTTTTTTCATATATTAATTTTACTGTCAAGTGCTGTATCTGAGACGTAATAGACATTAGCCAGCACTGAATTTATTATGATTTTCTAGGTGCGAAAGTTGAGTACTTAACTAAACTATTTAAAAAAGCACTTTGCTTCCATATTTTCAACTGCTGTTTGGATTAAATACCAGCAAGCTGCACCAGCGGCAAGCGCTACCGAAATACATGCTATATAACTGAAAAAAATACAAGCCCATTTAAATGCTGCCTTATTAATACCTGACGCGCTAAGGTGTACGGCATGCTGGTCATTATATACCTTTTCACTAACAAGATTCCCCTGTTGATCAACTTCTGGAACTCTTCAGGATTTTGGGAATTTGCCAAGCGTTTTGATTAATATTTGAAGGGGCTGTTTGCAGATAGCTTTTTTTAAAAGTTTTCCTCAAAGTAAAGAGTTATCTGTAGTGTGGATTTCTTGAAGTGCTCTCACTAAATTTTTAAAACGTTATCTAAACGTTTTAAAGTTATCTTTTTAAAGATACTGTTTTCTAATTTTATCTCGCAAAAAAACTGGCTGCAATCGGGAAATCATGCTGCCTGCCGCCGATTTTGCAAATATACGGGATATCCCTAATACTCTTACCGTCAATATTCGACATCGTTCGCAGAAAAACGAGCAGAATAACAAGCGTTAGCCGGGCTGTCAGGCAAACCCGGCTTAAGGCTACTTCATTCTTTTTGGCCGTCTATCCGGTAGTTTTTTGATAAACTGGTTCGCCACTTCCGAAGCCACCAGCCCGATCGCAATTGCAATAGATAGAAGCAGCACTTTAGCGGCAAGCGATACGGCGCCGTTATAATCGTTTTGGACAAAGTGCCGCATGGCGTCATACGCAAGGCCGCCTGGCACAAGCGGAATAATCCCGCCGACCGTAAAAATCAAGATCGGCGTCTTATAAAAACGGGCAAACACCTGGCTGATCACCCCGACGAAAAAAGCTGCAATAAACGTGCCATACACGACGTTCTGCTCATACATGTAAAATAGAAAATAAATACCCCACCCGATCATGCCGGTAATCCCGCACTGGATCAACAATTTTCTCGGTGCATTGAAAAGAATGCCAAATCCCGCCGAAGCAAAAAAGCTGGTTAATAGCTGTTGGAACAACTTCCGTCACCCTTTTAAAAAACTGTAATCTTTGATGTGTAAAAAACGCAGGGGCCTTAAAAAGCAGGCGGCCTTTTAAAAAATCGTGAGTATAATCGCGATCCCGGAACCGATGGCAAATGAGGTTAAAAAAGCTTCTGCGCCTTTTGTGACACCGGAAAAAAGATGTCCCGCCATCAGATCGCGCAGTGCGTTGGTAATCGCCAGCCCCGGAACAAGCGGCATGACAGAACCGATAATGATTTTATCCAGTTCCCGGCCGATGCCTGCATGGACAAGGATGTAAGCTGTAATCCCGATCACAAGCGAAGCGACAAATTCAGCAAAGAAACGCACCTTTACGAACCGGTGAATGTAATGCGTGCTGAGGAAGCCAAGGCCGCCTGCAATACATGCGGGCAGAAAGTCAATCCAGCCGCCT
Source organism: Weizmannia sp. WK01 (assembly GCF_025905465.1). Lineage (NCBI taxonomy): Bacteria > Bacillati > Bacillota > Bacilli > Caryophanales > Bacillaceae > Heyndrickxia > Weizmannia sp. WK01. The sequence continues at coordinate 3,584,680 of NZ_CP109616.1, forward strand.
AAAAAAATGATGACAAAACAGCCACTTGAAATCGCCGCAGCCACAAATTGTAGCCAGAGAGGGTAAGCTTCCTCTTCCGTTTCAATTTTTTTCAACTGTCCATACGCTTCCTTAAGGGTAATGCCCCGGTTGCTGATTTGCCGCGAGATGCTGTTGACCTGGTCGACTTTTCTCAAATCCGTTGAACGTTCGGAGATGCGGATCAGCTTTGTCAGCTCCGCCCCGTCCAGTGAAAAAATAATGGCAGTCGGGGTGACAAAGCTGTGTGACCCACTGATCCCGGCAGCCGCAGCAATTCTCGACATCGTATCTTCCACACGGTACGTTTCCGCGCCGCTCATCAGCATGATTTTTCCGGCTAATAAGCAAACCCTCATGACCTGCTGGGCTTCATTCTGATACATGCTCATTTCTCCCTATCGATTCACCTGCAATTATTTAACCACAGTTTGCCGGTCAATAAAATAGCCGGGCCATTTTTCAGGGCCGGCTTCTTAAATCATTTCCTTTAACGCAGCGAATTTCGAGGTCACCCGCTTATGCTGAACAAACGAATTTTCAAACGGTCTATATTTATGTTAAGGAAGAACTTCGGTTTCATTCGCTTTCTTAACGTAGACGGCCTCTAGGTTAAGGAAGAACCTCATTTCCCACCGCTTCCTCAACGTAGACGCGCTCTAGGTCAAGAAAGTGACCCCATTTCCTCCGCTTTCTTAATGTAAAGTCCATACAGCTTAAACTTGCGGCATGGACGTTTCATTGCGCTGAAAATAAATGGGCGTGATGCCCTTGTATTTGATATAAGAATTCCATTTCCGATGAAAAGCTGGCTAAATGCGCCATCTTTACGATCATCATTATTTTATTTCGACCGTCCAATTGAGCGGGTCTTCCGTTTTTCCGAGCTGGATGCCGGTTAAAGCATCATAAAGCCGGTTTGCAATCGAATCCGGCGCTTCAGCATGTGGAAGCTGCATCGCAACATCCTTCCAGCCGAGTTCGCCAACAGGAGAAATTACAGCTGCCGTTCCTGTGCCGAACACTTCTTCCAGCTGTCCATTTTTATAAGCATTATAAATTTCGTCTATGGAAATTTTCGTTTCCTTTACAGGGACGTTCCAGTATTTCAGCAACTCGATAACGGAGTCTCTTGTGACACCACCGAGAATACTGCCGTTCAGTTTCGGGGTGACGACTTCTCCGTTGATTTTAAAGAAGATGTTCATGCTGCCGACTTCTTCAATATATTTTCTTTCAACACCGTCCAGCCAAAGCACCTGGTCGTAGCCCAACTCCTCTGCTTTTTCCTGTGCTTTCAAGCTTGCTGCATAATTGCCGCCTGTTTTTGTAAATCCGACGCCCCCTGGGACAGCTCGGACATATTCATCTTCCACATAAATGCGGACAGGTTTCAGCTGGTCGCCGTAATACGAACCAACAGGAGAAAGGATGATCATAAATTTATATTCATGTGCCGGATGTACGCCAAGGCTAGGCTCTGTCGCAATAATGAACGGGCGAATGTAAAGCGATGTCCCTTCCCCGTCCGGAATCCAGTCTTTTTCAAGTTCAACAAGCTGCTTAATGGCATCAAGCACAATGGTCTCGTCTATTTGCGGGATGCTTAATCTCGCGCAAGACACATTCATCCGGGCAACATTTTTTTCAGGCCTGAACAACAGAACCCTGCCGTCCTTTGCGCGATAGGCTTTTAATCCTTCGAATACAGACTGGCTGTAATGGAATACCATTGCCGCCGGTTCCAATACAAGCGGTGCATACGGTGTTATTCTTGGTTGGTGCCAGCCTTCTTCCTCATTATAGTCCATGACAAACATATAGTCCGTAAAATGTTTGCCAAACCCCAATGATTCAACAGCCGGTTTTTCTTTTTTCACATCTGCTTTAACGAATTCGATAACCTGATTCAAACCGATAGCATCCCTTTCCAATACGTGAAATTATTATTTTCGATCTATTATAACAACTTTATGAAGAAAAGACCAGAGGCTTTATAAAATTTTTAAAATTTTTTGAGTGAAGCACTTTCCGAATCAATAGCAGATGCAACCTTAGCCCCCTTGTAAAATAGACTGCAGCAAAGGGCTGTATACATTAAAAGCGGAGAGACCACGGAAAATCGTGTCTCGCCGCTTTTTTCTAATATTCTTCCTTGCGCTGAGCAAATTTGCCAGATTATACAAGAATGCATGTAGAAAAAGGGCTCCATTACTAGCTGGTGCATGCAAAGTTTTCCCTTTAAAATGGCATCAAGCTTTCCTTGCCGATACCTCCAAATCCGGCATGGCAGGCGTTCTCAGCAGGTCGTACCAGTTCTTTAAAGCGGAGATCATAATGACGATCCCGAGAATGAGCATAATGATCGACAAAATGCCGTTCAGTACATTGTATCCCGCTGCGGCATGGTTCAAGTAAACATTTTTTACCATCCAATAACCGGCATAGTTCACCGTAACATACAAATACGCAAGCGGAATCAGGCAAGTGAACATATACCGCTTTTTATCGGCAATTTTCAAAATGACAGTTGCCCCGACAATCAGCCCAATCGAGGCCATCAGCTGGTTCGATACGCCAAACAACGCCCAGACGGAACCGATATCGCCGGAGTAGAGCAAATAGCCCCACATAAAGCAAGCCGCAGCACTTGTGAGAATCGATCCTGGCAGCCAGTCGGTCTTTTTGAGTGGTTTATACAATTCTCCTAAAAAGTCCTGCAGCAGGTAGCGTGCCACCCGTGTCCCCGAATCGATCGCCGTCAAAATAAACACGGCCTCAAACAAGATAACAAATTGATAGAAATAGGGTGCAAGATTGCTAAACCAGTGGATTTTTGTAAAAATATACGTCATGCCGACTGCAAGCGTTACTGCTCCCCCAGTTCTGCCGGCCAGGTCCATTCCGATTTCACTGCTTAAATGCGGAAGGTTGACAACATGCATGCCGAGCGTCTTAAAGACTTCCGGCGTGGAGTTGATGGCAAAATAGTCGGCAGGCTGCAGGGCGGTCGCAGCGACAAGTGCCATCACGCCGACAAGCGATTCGACAAGCATGGCACCAAATGCAACCGGCTTGATATCCGTCCATTTATCGAGCATTTTCGGCGTTGTGCCGGAGCCGATAAAGGCATGGAAGCCGGAAATCGCACCGCAGGCAATCGTGATCGAAATAAACGGCCAAACCGGTCCTGTCATTGTCGGGCCGCCGCCGTGGATAAATTGCGATAACGCCGGCATATGAATCGGCGGATTAATGATAAATACACCAATAATGAGGGCAATAAACACGCCGATTTTCATAAAGCTGCTCAAATAATCACGCGGTGCCAACAGCAGCCATACCGGAAGCGCCGCGGCAAAAAATGCATAAGCTGGAAGAATAATGGCCAATGTTTTCGGATCAAACGTAAGCCATTCGCCAATCACAGTATGCCGGATCCACGGCCCGGCAAAAACGCCCGCTACGATTAGGAGGAAACCGATCGTTGTCGTCAACTTCAAATTGCCGGTTTTTTTGTAAAACAAGCCAACGCCCATTGCAACCGGAATGGTGATCCCCACGGAAAAGGTGCCCCATGGGTTATTTTGCAGGGCATTTACGACAACCATGGAAAGACCGGCCATTGTAATTACAATAATAAACAGCATGGAAAGGCCTGTACAGAACCCGGCAACCGGTCCCATTTCCTCTTTTGCCACTTCGGAAAGCGATTTCCCTTTCCGGCGCATGGAGGCAAAGAGCACGACAGCATCGTGGACGGCACCGCCGATAACAGCGCCGATCAAAAGCCATAAGAGGCCCGGCAAATAGCCGAACTGCGCTGCCAAAATCGGTCCGACAAGCGGGCCTGCAGCCGCAATCGCCGCAAAATGGTGGCCGAACGTCACCCATTTATTGGTCGGCACATAATCTTTCCCGTCGTTAAACTCATGTGCCGGCGTCGGCGTATCATTATTCAGCTTTAAAACCTTTACGGCCATAAACGTGCCATATAAACGATAAGCAATCATTAAGATACAGATGGAGCCGATTACAATTGTAATCGCATTCATTTGGTGAAAGCCTCCTTTTTGTCATTCTCATCGCTTATATTTTATAAGTTTTGCACGCTGTAAAAGCTGTTTTCCGGCAAAATGCAAATATCCTAGGATAAGAGAGCGAATCCAGAGGATGAAATGCATTTTAAATTCGAATAAACTGTTTTAACACATGCTTGTAAGTTCGGCTGACCGGAATTTTCGCCCCGTCCCGCATGATTAGATTATAAGTGGAATGGAACCATGGCCGGATCTCGACAATGCCATCGAGATTGACGAGATAAGCGCGGTGGACGCGGGCAATCGACGTAGATGGCAGTTTCTTTTCTACATTTACCAGTGATTCTGTTATGGTATATTTTTTATCATCTGTCGCAATGACTGTCCGCCCGTCAACCGACTCCGCGTACAACAGTTTTTCAACCGGGATGATGACAATGCGCTCATCTGTTGTGACCGCCAGTTTGCCGGGATTTTTCGGAACAGCAGGACGGTCCCCTTCCAACATTTTTTTCACCTTTGCGACTGTCTGTGCTACCCTTTTTTCTTCAAACGGTTTTAAAATGTAGTCTGCAGCATTCAGTTCAAACGCTTTTACGGCATATTCATCATAAGCGGTCGCAAATACAACGGCCGGATGCTGCGGATAGCGGCTGATTTCCTTCACGAGATCTATGCCATGCTCGTTTGTCAGCATCATATCGGCAAACACAATATCCGCCTCGGTTTCTTTCAGCTTCGCAAGCGCTTCCTTTACGGATCCGGCTTCGCCCGCCAATTCCACCTGCCCCGTTTTTTTCAGCAAGTAAATCAATTCATCTCGGGCCGGGGCTTCATCATCCACTACAAATGCCTTCAGCATATTCTCCCCCCCATATTTCCTCTAATGGTATCGAAATGGCCACTTTGGTTCCGCCGGTTTTTCTGTTTTCAATCCGGAATACAGCACTATGCCCGTAGATTTCCTCAATTCTTTTCCGGATGTTCCACAAGGCTGTCCCAGTCCCCTCGGCCGAGTCGACAGCCACATTGCCAAGCGACTGCACCTGTTCTTTAGAAATGCCTTTTCCGTTGTCCTCCGTTTCCATGATGAATTTTCCGTTTTTCACACGTGCGCGGACAACAATAAACGGATTTTTCGTAAATTGTTGTGTGAAAGCATGGTGGACGGCGTTTTCCACCAAGGGCTGCAGTGTAAATGGCGGCACCATCGCTGTGTGTAAAAGCGGATCAATATCAAAATGAACATGATACCACCCCGGAAACCGTGCCTGTTCAATGGCCAAATAAGCTTTCACATGTTCCAGTTCTTTTTCAAGGGGGATCAGCATTTTTCCCGCCCCCTGCAGGTTGCTGCGGAAAAAGGCCGCGAGCTGCACGAGCAGTTCCCTTGCTTTATCCGCATCTGTCCGGACAAGGCATGTAATCGTGTTAATCGCATTAAAGAAAAAATGTGGGTGAACCTGGGCCTGGAGCGCTTTAATCTCGGCATCTTTCAAAAGTTTTCTTTGCAGTTCCGCCTCCGCCAGTTCAAGCTGGTTGGAAAACAACTTGCTCAAACCTTCCGCCAGTTCCTGTTCGACCGCGCTTAATTGTGATGCTGATGTAAAGTAAAGCTTTAACGTGCCCGCAACTTGTTCGCGGACAAACAGCGGCAGCACGATCGCCGCCTGGAGCGGGCAGCCTTCATGGTTGCACTGGATTTCCTTAGCCGTTCTGGCGACCATGATTTTCCCGTGCAAAAGCACCCTTTCCGTCAGCTTTGTCGACATGCTCTCAAGCGGAATATGATGGTCCGATGCTACCCCTGCATGCGCCAGCACTTTTTCCCGGTCCGTAATAGCGACGGCATCAGCTGCTGTATGCTTCAAAATTATTTCTGCCGCTTCTTTGCATGATTGCATGTTCAGCCCTTTCCGGAAATGGGCTAGCGTTTCCTGTGCAATCTGCAGCGCTTTATGGGTCTGCACCGCCCTTGTCCGTTCTTCTTCCAGTAAAATCGTCTGGATAATCAAGATAAAAATAAACGTACCAAAGCCGTTAATCGAAATCATCGGTACCGCGATGAGGCGGACGAGCGCCACTGCTTCTTCAAAAGGTTTTGCTACTGCCAGGATGATGCCCATCTGTAGCATTTCCATTAAAACCCCAGCAGCGACCGCTTCAAGCGCAGCATACTTCCCGCGCACGTTAAAGCGTCTGCCAATAAAGCCCATGATAATGCCGGCAATCATCGTCGACAGGCTGCAGGCAATATCCGTATAGCCGCCGAGAGAGAGGCGGTGGATGCTGGCAAGCAGGCCTGCGCCGATGCCGACAACCGGCCCGCCCAAAAGGCCTGCAATCCCGACGCCCATGATTCGGGTATTGGCAATCGCACTTTCAACCGATAAATGCCCCTGCCCGAAAGCATGCGAGACTTTCCCATGCTCAATAACGATGCCGGTATAGTTACTAATGATACCAAAAATTCCAAAAACAATAATCAGCACCACTTTTTCTTTCCGTCCGTATTCCTGATGGATAATTTGCCGGAATGTCTTCAGCCGCGAGAGTAAAAAAGCAGCAATGACAAGAATCCCGGCCCGCTCAAGCATTACCGGCAAAAGTGTTGCCATAAAGGATCCCCCTTTGTTTTCCACCCGTCCGTATTGAAAACCCTTTCTTTTATTATAAAAGACTTCACCGGTTTTAGGAAAGCAAAAAAGCAGTGTTTCAAAAAGCCCAGCCAATAGAAAAACGGCGGGATACCGTTCGAACTGTATCCCGCCGTTTTTTTCTGCTATGGGGCGGATAAACCGCCTGTCTCTATGCCCGCTGTTTTTTAGGGGGCTGCTATGAAACTATTTGCCATCATTGTGTTTGCTTATAATCTTTTAAATACGATACCGGTTTATTGACCGGGACGGCTGCACCTTTATAATGCTTTTTGATAAAGTCAGAGACTTCTTTTGAATGATAAATGTTTACGATTTCTTTCAACGTTTTGTCATTCTTGTCTTTTGTCCGGGCTGCAATAATATTGATATACGCTTTGTTGCCCGCATCTTCACGGAAGATGGAGTCATTCGTCGGGTTTAAGCCGGCATTAATGGCCATATCGCAATTGATCACAGCGAGTGCCGAATCATCCAGGCCGCGCGGTGTTTGGGCGGCATCCACGGCAGTAATTTTCAAATGTTTCGGGTTTGAAGCGACATTTTCAAGCCCGCCTTTGCCTGTGAAACCTTTTTTCGTCGTAATCAATCCGGCTTTTTGCAGCAAAAGCAAAGCCCTGCCGAGGTTTGTCGGGTCTTTCGGAATCACAACTTGGTCGCCATCTTTCACTTCGCTGACCTTTTTATATCTTTTCGAGTAGATCCCCATCGGCCAAATATTCGTTGTGCCGATCGCCGAAAGCTTCAGATTGCGTTGTTTGATAAAATCATCGAAATAAACAACCGTCTGGAACGCGTTAATATCAATTTCCCCGTCGCTTAATGCGAGGTTCGGCTGAACATAGTCGTCAAAGCGGACAATCTTAATATTAATATTTTTCTTTTTCGCGAGTTTCTGGATTAAATTCCATGTCGGCACTTCAGAAGTGGTTGTCCCGACTTTGATTGTTTTTGTGCTTGTACTGCTCGAATTGTTTTTGGCCCCGCATCCTGCCAAAACCAGGATCAGTCCCAATAATAGAATCGCAAATTTTTTCATCGCTGCTAAGTCCCCCTGAATTGAATTTTTTATAAAAAAGGTGTAACCCTTTTTCCCAATATTATTTTCTCCGGATTTTTTTGGAGAGAAAGTTGCCCAATGTCTGGACAAGCTGGGTGAAAATGACCAGCGTGATAACGGTAACGATCATGACGCCTGTCTGAAACTGGTTGTACCCGTACGTGATCGCCAAATCCCCGATCCCGCCGGCACCGACCGCGCCCGCCATCGCGGAAGCCCCAATCAGCCCGATGGTGGCAATCGTTAAATTGAGCACCATGGATGCCTTTGCTTCCGGAAGCAAAAACCGCCAAATAATCTGCCAGTTCGTCGCCCCCATTGACTGCGCAAGTTCGATTGTCCCTTTGTCGACTTCAAGCAGTGAACTTTCAATGAGCCTCCCGATGTAAAAAGCAGTGTACAACACAAGCGGCACAATCGCTGCGGTTGTTCCGATCGCTGTCCCGACAACCCAGCGCGTAAACGGAATGATCGCGACAACGAGAATAATAAACGGGATCGACCGAAAAATATTGATAATCACATTTAAAATATTAAAAATCCATTTGTTTTCCCATATGCCGTTTTCCCGGGTAATAACGAGAATGACGCCAACCGGGATGCCGATGATGATGGAAATGAGTAATGATACAGCCACCATATACAGCGTCTGGCCCATTGCCGTGAAAAATTGCGGCCAAAACCATGACCAATCAAATGCCATTTTTCTCCACCTCCCGAATGATCGCTTCGTGATCGTTGATGTACTGAATGGCCCGCTTCATTTCTTCCGGGTCGCCTTTCAATTCGACAAGCAGGTTGCCAAAAGGGATTCCCTGAAGTTCGGTGATCATGCCATGAAGCACATTCAGGTCGATTGAAAATTGTTTTGCTGTATTGGATAACAGCGGCATATTGGTGGAAGCTCCCTTAAACAGAATCCGGTAAATGCCGTGCGGGTTGTCTTTGCTGCTTTCATCGATCAGTTTTTGCACCGATGGCGGAATCGAATCATTCAGCACAGTTTTCACAAAGCTTCTCGCAATTTGCGTTTTCGGTTCTGTGAAAAGGTCGATTACAGGGCCCTGCTCCACAATTTTTCCGCCGTCCAGCACCGCCACTTTATCACAAATATCACGAATGACATTCATTTCGTGGGTAATCATCAGGATCGTAATGCCCAGCTCGTCCCGGACTTTCCGCAAAAGGTCCAACACGGCTTCGGTCGTATTCGGGTCAAGGGCAGACGTTGCCTCGTCACAAAGCAAGATGTCCGGATCTGTCGCAAGGGCTCTTGCAATACCGACCCTTTGTTTCTGGCCGCCTGACAACTGGTCAGGGTAGTGATGCATTCTCTCTTCCAGCCCGACAAAAGACAATAATTCTGCCACTTTTGCCTTTATTTCTTCCTTCGGGCGATGTTCCAGCACAAGCGGCATGGCCACATTTTGAAAAATCGTCTTTGACTGAAGCAGATTGAACTGCTGGAAAATCATGCCGATTTTTTTTCGCTCTTGACGTAGCTTGGCAGGCGGCAGGCGCACAAGGTCGACCCCGTTAACGAGCACTTTCCCGGAAGTCGGCCGCTCGAGCAGATTGACGCACCGAATCAGTGTGCTTTTCCCGGCACCACTGTAACCAACCACCCCGAAGATTTCCCCTTTTTCAACACGCAGGTTGATGCCTTTTAACGCTTCAACCTTTTTGTCCTTCCCTTTTCCGTATACCTTATGAATATCTTCTAATACCAGCATGTTGAAAACTCCTTCTGTTCCTTTTGGCAAAAAAAAAACTTCTTTCATTCGAAAGAGGTTTGCCGGTCAAGTGACTTATCTCTCAGAATGAACCATTCTGCAGGAATTAGCACCTTTCAAAAAAAGATTTGAAGGTTGCTGGACGTCATCGGGCCTGTCCCTCAGTCTCTCTGGATAAGTTATTCATTTGTTATATTTAAATATTAGTGGACGGCTCGGGATTTGTCAATTCATTATTTTATATTTTTTTGTTTTTCAATCGTCAGACAACTTGAAACAATGCCCGGTTTCCGCGCCACTCCACGTGAATTTCATGCTCAAAAAAGCGGGAAAGCACTTGTTTTTCAATCATCTCGGAAGTCCGGCCCTGCCGGAAAACTTCCCCGTTTCTGATCAGCAATGTTTTTTGGAAAGCGGGAGAAATTTCTTCCGGATGGTGCGTGACATATACAAGCGTCGGTCCGTTCTTATCTTTCGCCAGCTCTTCCACACTTTCTAGCAAAATTTCCCGGGCAAACAAATCCAGCCCGTTGCAAGGCTCGTCCAAAATTAAGATGCGCGGTTCCGCCATTAACGCGCGCGCAATTAAAAGCTTCTGCCGCTCTCCTTGCGAACAATGTTCATAAGCACGGCTAAAAAGGGAAGCACAATGTAATTGTTCCATCAAGCGCAGGGCTTTCTCTTCGTCTTGTGCATCCACCGCTTCATACAGCCCGATGGATGCATATTTGCCGCTGATGACCACATCGCGTGCAAGTTGGGTGCGCGGTATCCTTTCCTGGATGGAGGAGCTGACCCAGCCGATTGATTTCCGCAGTTCCGGCAGGCTTGTTTTTCCGAACGCTTTCCCGAGCACCTTGATGCTCCCCTTTGTCGGCCAAATATACCCGTTGATCATATTGAGCAAAGTGGTTTTGCCGGAACCGTTTAAGCCGAGGACAGCCCAATGCTCCCCTTTTTTGACCGTCCAGTGAATGTCCGAGAGCAGTTTTTTGCCGTCGCGCATCAGGCTCACACCGGCAACTTCGATTATATTTTCCATCTGTGCCATCCCCTTACATTTCGTACAAGTTTTAGACACACAGGGGTTCACCCTGCGCACTTCATTTATTCATGCTGGCGAGAAAATCCCCGAGCAGGTCTTCCGCATCTTCTTCTTTTTCCGGCGCTCCCGTTTCGGGCGGTGCCGGTTCGGCGGCGGCAGTTCTCCAGTCGAATGCATCAAGATCATCCGATCCAGGCGGCTCACCACCGGATCGAACCGGTTTCCCGTCCGCTTCTTCGCTGGTTTGCGGCAATTCGTCTTCCTGTAAAAAAAGCGTCTCATCCATAGATACAGGTTGTTTCGAAAGGGCCGCAAAGAGCGAAGTCGCCCGGAGTGGATCCTGAATCAGTTCGTAAACAATGCTGCCGAGCATCGCTTCCGAATGTTCATGCTTCAGCCAGTCATGTTGCACTTTTGTCAGTTTGCGCGGCAGCGGGATTGTAATGGTTTCTTTGTCCTTTACGAGCGACTGGTTAACACCTTGTATCACATATCCGGCTATTTTGGCGGAGAAGTTCCGTTTCTCTTTTTCTTTTAACTTTGACAGTTCTTTTAAAATATGATCGGGCGTATCCTGGGGGATCCGGAACGCAATCGTCTGGCCCCGCTTCATCCCGCTTTGTTTTTCCATATTTTTTCACCTTATTTGGATTCGACCGGTTTCTTTCCTTTGTCTTCCGGTTTATTGTTTTTCCTCACATAATCCGAAATTAATTTGTAGTAAGCATTGGCCATCATCCAGATGCTCTCTTTTTCATCTTCAAAGAAATCAATATTGTAGCCGTCAAGGCTGTTGTTCAGCGTTTTTAAGTAATCTTTCAGGACAACAGAACCGCCGCCGACAAAATAGCAAATCTCTGTTTGTGAGTTTTTCTGCCACACGTTCCGGAGCAGGCGGTATTGTTTCTTTGCAAGGTCAAACAGAATCCGGTCTGTAATGTCGTGCACGCTTGTCCGGCTGCCTTTTACCATAATATGGTTGCGGTCATGCTTTTTCGTGATAATATCGATCACATCACGGCGGCTGTCCAATTCGACCCCGTATTTGACGCGGATTTCTTCACGGATCTGTTCAAGCGCTTCTGATACGCCGAGATTAAATCCCTGCGCCCGGTCATCATCGACTGTCCTGTTTTTGATCACGGCGATATCCGTTGAGAGGCCGCCGATATCCTGGATTAAAATGCGTTTGTCAATCAATTCGCGGTTAATAATGTTTAAATCGTTATCCATGACAAGATTGATAAAAGCGGCAAAGCCTTCCGGATACACTTTGATTTCGTCAAATTTCAGATTGACTTTCAACCCCTGATATTTCGGTGTGACAAGAAATTCCACCTGGTGGACGGATCCAAGCAGCTGCGAGCGGTAGCCCGCATCTTTTCCCTCTTTTACTTCGCGGAGCGGCAGGCCTGTCCCAAGCGTGTAATTGGCATCAATGACATTCTGGTTGCGGGTAAAAACTTTGGCGTTTTCCTCCCTTACTGCGTCAAGCGCAAGGCTTGTAAAAAGCAGGACGAGGGTCTGATCCTCTTCCGACTTGCTGCTTCCCGGGTCAAGTTCGGTTGCATTATCGCTTTTGGTTGCGAGATCCCCGACACGGTAAATCACGTTATTTTCCTTTAAAGCAGGGGAGTGGACTTTTACATGGATGCCTTCAAGCGGATCTTTGCTGTCCAGTTCCTCAATGCCAATTACCGGCCGGTCTTCAATATCCCGTGCAATGACGTTCGGGATATTGAGTTCATACTCCATTTTTCCAAAAATGCCTTTTAAAGAATCGTTGCCTACATCGACTGCGGCAATCCGGGTCTTCCCCATTCACTTTTCCTCCCTGTATCGCTTTCTTTGGCTTACTCTAAGAATATCTGAGTCTATAAAAATAATCAATACTCTGAACTTTTTTAACGAAAATGTAAACTTGTTTGCGGCTTGTAAACTTTTGAAAAGTGTTGTTATAAAGCCATGCTTACAGGTTTGCAAACATGTTTGCGTTTTTGTTTACAAATGTTTGCGTTTGTGTAAACATGCAAACAGCTTTGAAAACATGTAAACAAATACGCAAACACAGCCAATATCCCTCATCCATAAAAAATTCACGGGTTTTTTTAAGATTCCAATTGACAGCACGACAATAAAGACTACAATGTTTCATAGTATTGAAGAATGAACATCCGCCAGACCCGGCAATATAACCGGTTTAAAAGGCTGGGGTATCAGATAAAGGGGGAAAAGTGTTGACAGCACAACAGCAATATTACAAAGACCAGACCCTGTTTCAAATTTCTTGGCCGCTCTTTATTGAGCTTTCTTTGCATATGGGAATCGGGATCATCGCAACCCTTATGCTCGGCCACTACGCCGATGATGCGGCTGCCGGGGTGGGCGTGGCCAACCAGCTGTTGAATATGTTTATACTCATTTTTAATGTCACATCCGTCGGCGCGATTATCCTGATCGGGCAAAATCTTGGCGCAGGGAAAATGAAAGAGGCGCGCCAGGTCGCCCATTCCGCTTTCGGTCTCAATTGTTGGTTCGGCCTTGCCGTCGGGCTTTTTGTTTTTCTGTTCGGGCAACTGCTTCTCGGGTTTTTCGACATTCACGGCAAGGTTTATCAATACGCGCTGACATTTGTCAAAATTTGCGGGGCTTCCCTTTTTCTCGAGTCCATCTCCCTCGCTTTAAGCGCAGTACTGAGGAGCCACGGTTTTACAAAAGAATCGATGCTTGTCACCGTTTTAATGGATTTAATTAGCATCTTTGGGAACATTTTGGCCATTACGGGGATTTTCGGGCTCCCGGTTACCGGCGTCATCGGGGTATCGTGGGCCATTGTTGTTGCACGCGTTTTTGCGGTATCGGCGCTTCTTTTCCTTGTCTACCGCAGGCTTGCAATGAAAATGGGCATTCGCGATATCATCACCATAAAGAAAGAAGATATCCGTGCATTGCTTGAAATCGGCATTCCCTCAGCCGGCGAAAATTTTTCCTACCAGTTTTCCCAACTGGTGATTACCGGGTTTATTGCCTTACTCGGGGAAGCATCCCTGGCTGCACGCGTTTATTTAAATAATATTTCGATGATCTGTTATTTGTTCACCCTCGCCATTGCATCCGGCACCCAGCTGCTTATCGCCCGGTATGTCGGTGCAAAAACGTATGAACGTGCTCTGAAACGCGGGATGAAAACTTTAAAGATTGCCATGATGGCTTCTTTCTTTACTTCACTGGTGATTGCGCTCATCGGCTCACCTGTTTTGCACATATTTACGAAAAGCGAAGACATTCTCGCCGTCAGCATCCCGATTCTTTGGGCCATTGTTTTTACAGAACCAGGGAGAGCGATGAATATCGTGCTGATGAGTTCGCTGAAATCAGCAGGCGATGTCCGCTTCCCGGTCATGATTGGCATTTTTTCCATGTGGGTATTTGCAGCCAGCTTAAGCTATGTCCTTGGAGTGCATTTCGGGCTTGGGCTGCTCGGTATTTGGATTGCCCAGGGCATTGATGAATGGTTCCGAGGCATCTTTGCCACTCGGCGCTGGCTTTCAAAGCCTTGGGAAAGACTGTCGCTTCTCAGAGCCTGACCATTTTTATGGCAGGCTTTTTTCTGTGGAAACGCCAGAGGGTGCAATGTTTTCTCACCTATAAGGGCACAAGCAAGCAGCCATGATTGTACGATGAAAAAGGCCCATACCCGGAACCCAAAAGGATTGTTAGCGGAAAAAGAAACCTGTATCATGGAAGTAGTTGAAACTACAGCCAAAAGGTGGAAAAGCCATGAATATCCTTGTTACATTAAATGAAAATTACCTTCCTCCCCTAAAAGTGTTAATAAACTCTCTTGTCCAAAACAATCCTGAAGAAGCGTTTTCGATCTACCTGCTGCATTCCACCATTTCTGAAGAAAAGCTTTCCGAGTTACATCACTATGTTGAAGAGAAAGGACACCATTTTTTCCCGATCCGGATTCCGCCGGATCTGTTTAAAGATGCGCCTGTCCTCAGGCATTACACTTCAGAAATGTACTACCGGCTTACTGCCCACTTGTTTTTGCCGGCGCATCTTGACAGAATTCTTTACCTCGATCCTGACATTGTCTGTATCAACCCTGCCGCCGCATTTTATTATACAGATTTTGAAGGGCATTTTTTTATTGCATGCGAACATGAACACTCGGCAAAAAAGGCCCGCCTGATCAATAAAATGCGCCTGCGGACACCGAATGCAAAAGGATATTTTAACACCGGCGTTCTTCTCATGAATTTGGAACTGATCCGGCAGCATGTTAAAGTGGAGGAGATCTTTCAATTCATTGAAGAAAATAAACTGAAACTGCTCCTACCCGATCAGGACGTATTCAATGCCTTGTTCTGGAACAAAATAAAACCTGCCGAAAGCTACCGGTATAACTATGATGCCCGGTTTTTTGAACGTGCCGCGCTAATCAAAAAACAAGATTTAGAGTCGATCAAAAAACACACCGTATTTATCCATTATTGCGGAAAAGACAAACCGTGGCACCCGAATTATAAATACGCGCTCGGCACTTTTTACCAAAAATATTGCGAATAAATACAAGCTTTTGGGCTGGGTTTGGTAAAATATAGACATACTAAAAATGAGGAGTGAAGATGATGAAAGAATCGTTAATGAAAAGATTTACTACATACGTGAAAGTGGACACCCAGTCTAACGAAGACAGTGAAACCTGTCCTTCTACTGACGGGCAATGGACACTCCTCCGCATGCTTCGCGATGAGCTGGAATCAATCGGCATGGAAGAAGTCCATCTGGATGAAAACGGCTATCTTTTTGCCACTTTGCCAAGCAATACCGATAAAGAAGTCCCGGTAATTGGATTTTTGGCACATGTCGACACGGCGACAGATTTTACAGGGAAAAACGTCAATCCGCAGATTGTCGAAAACTATGACGGGAAAGCCATCGTTTTGAACAAAGAACAAGGGGTTGTCCTGTCTCCGGATGAATACCCGAACTTAAAAAATTATATCGGCCAAACTTTGATTACAACGGACGGCACGACCCTGCTCGGCGCCGATGACAAAGCCGGCGTGGCGGAGATTGTGACGGCCATGGACTATTTGCTTAAGCACCCTGAAATCAAACACGGCAAAATCAGAGTCGCTTTTACCCCGGATGAAGAGATCGGCAGAGGGCCGCATAAATTTGATGTGAAAGCGTTCGGTGCCGATTTTGCCTATACGATGGATGGCGGCCCGCTCGGTGAACTCGAATACGAAACGTTTAACGCCGCTTCCGCCAAAATTACGGTACGCGGCAATAATATCCACCCGGGGAGTGCAAAGGGGAAAATGGTCCATTCGGCAAAAATTGCGATGGAACTGCACAGCCTCCTGCCCGAGGATGAGGTACCGGAACGGACGGAAGGTTATGAAGGATTTTATCATCTCCTGTCCATCCACGGAGATGTCGAGCAAACAAAACTGTATTACATTATCCGCGACCACGACCGCGAAAAATTTGAGGCAAAAAAGGCAAACCTCCAGTCGATTGTCAACCGCTTAAAAGAAAAATACGGTGAAGAAAATATTACGCTGGAGTTGGCCGACCAATATTACAACATGAAAGAAAAAATTGAACCGGTGAAAGAAATTGTCGATATTGCGCATGATGCCATGAAGAGCCTTGGCATTGAACCGGTTATCTCTCCTGTCCGCGGCGGCACGGACGGATCACAGCTGTCTTACATGGGGCTACCGACACCAAACATTTTTGCCGGCGGGGAAAACATGCACGGCAAATACGAATACGTTTCAGTGGAAACAATGGAAAAAGCCGTCCAGGTCATTGTCGAAATTGCAAAACGTTTTGAAGCAAGAACGTAAACAAAACAGCGGCCGATATTTCGACTGCTAGGGCTTTTAAAAAAGCCAAAAACGAATAAAACCGTTGGAATAGGTGAATTTCCAACGGTTTTTTTGTATTTAGGGCTTGCTGAATAAGCGAAATTCCTAGATTTGGAAAGGATGCTGACAGCTTTGGCGATCATTTAAATGCAAGGGGTTTACAACAAATCCAGGGAAATGCCTGCACGCGAAAGCCGATTCAACGTCCGGAGAAGATCAAATCACCCCTTTTCGCAAATGGATTCTTCTATATTTTGAGACAGAGGTTGCAGATAAATTGGGCACAAACTCAGCGTCGGATTCGTTCAGCAAGCCCTATTTATATTTTTCCACCAAAACCAAACAGGCATTTGCAGAGATTTTAAAATCATTTCAGAGAGGGCTAGTTTGAACACCCCGCTGCACCAGAATAAAAAGGCAGGCCTCTTTCATGCCGTTGGACAAGATAAAAAGGTGTCCTTTCGCCAGCTACTGCCGGCTTTAGGACACCGCATTTTGATTATGATTCCGTTATCGGTTTTACCTGCTGGGCTGTATTTTCCGGAAGGCTGTCGCGCGGGATGGTTTTCCGGATAAAGAAAGCAAGAATAAAGGCAATCACAGCCAGGTAGGTGGCAACCATAAAGGCATCATTGATCCCCATCACCGTTCCCTGCCTTGCAGCAAGCGCCGCATGAATTTTATCCGCAGGGGAAATTTGACTGGAGACCATAATATCCTTCGTATGCGCAATCCCTTTATTCGTCATGACCGAGACAAAAAAGGCCGTCCCGACAGCGCCTGCTACCATCCTGAAGGTGTTCACCATCGCAGTGCCGTATTTATTCATCGCAAGCGGCAGGTCATTCAACCCGGCCGTAAAGATTGGCATCATCAAAATAGAAATCCCGAAACTACGGATCGTATAAATAGTGACGACATAAGTAAAAGAGGTATCCAATTTCAGACGGGTCAATGCAACAGTAGTCACAATGGTAATGGCAAGCCCGATTAAAGCAAGCCATTTTGCACCATAGCGGTCAAACAGCCGACCTGTAATCGGCGACATAATTCCCATGATGACCCCGCCCGGCAAAAGCATCAGCCCGGACATAAGCGGCGAGAAACCGCGCACGTTTTGCATATAAATCGGCATTAAAATCATACCCGAAAACAATGCCATCGTCACAATAATATTAATCACCATCGTTAACGTAAACACCGGATAACGAAAAATGCGGAATTCCAAAATAGGATGGTCTATGACCCACTGGCGCCAGACAAACAAGCCGAAAGCAATCACCCCGACTGCCAGCGTCGTCATTACTTCCACACTGTCCCAGCCTTTCGTGCCGCCGGTTGAAAATCCGTATAAAATACCGCCGAAACCGAGCGAAGACAAAATAACACCGATTTTATCAAGTTTCGGCCGGCTCGTTTCCGTCACATTTTTTACAAAAACAAAAGCGAAGATCAAGTCAATGATTGCGATCGGCAAAATAATGAAAAACAGTGTCCGCCACGAGTGGTTTTCCACAATCCACCCGGAAAGCGTCGGCCCGATTGCCGGTGCAAAGTTCATGGCGACACCGAAAATCCCCATTACAAAACCGCGCCGGTCAGGTGGAAATAGCACGAAAATGACGTTTGTCACCAGCGGAAAAATAATCCCCGCTCCGGCCGCCTGGACCACCCGGCCAATGAGCAGCACAGAAAACCCTGGTGCGACTGCACAAATCAGCGTCCCCACCGCAAACAGCCCAATGGAAAACAAAAACAGCTGTCTTGTTGTAAATCGGCTCATAAGGTACGCCGTGACCGGAATGACAATCCCGTTTGTGAGCATGTAAATCGTAGAAAGCCAGTTTGCCGTAGAAGCGGAAATGTGTAAATGATTCATAATTTGCGGGAGGGCAACATTAATCAGCGTCTGGTTTAAAAACGCCACCAGTGCGCCAGCCATCATCACCGCAAAAAAAGGGACAATCCTGATAGAACTATTTTTTGTATTCATTGTTTCCATTCCAATCCCCCATTCATGATGTTAGTGTAAACGTTGTATACCGGAACTATGCCGGAAATGCAGATGGTTTTCTTTTGGCAGAAGTTTTGAAGAAAACTCCCGCCACTCAAGCGGGAGAAAGAAAGCGTTTCGATTATTTAGAGAGGGTAAACTTTCGGTACTCTAACTATTTTATTCATTTTAAGCCTGAAGTCAAGAGAAAAGTTTACTTAATTAGGGCAAAGTGCGATTGCGGAAAAAGCGCTGCCCATCAAAATTTTACCGGGTAGAATTACCGTTACATTCGGTAATCAATCTTTTTTGCAATCAAAGACAAGCAAAAGCGGGGGAGCATTTTAACAGGGCTGGTTTCGCGATTAACAGATGTAATATCAATGATGGAAATCAAAATGCGATCACAGTATGTTAAGATTTTAAAGGAGCGTGGAAAGTTGAAGGCCTTCCTTCACATAGAGCCCGGCTATGTTAAGGAAACACGAAAAAAAGATGGTCTTTCTTAACATAGAATGCGTCTACGTTAAGGAAGCAAGCAAAAACGAAAGCCTTCCTTTACATGGAACCCGGCTATGTTAAGGAAGCGTGGAAAATTGACGGCCTTCCTTCACATAGAGCCCGTCTATGTTAGGGCTTGCTGAACGAATCCGATTCTGAGTTTGTACTCGATTTGTCAGCAAGATTTGTCTTAAAATATAGAAGAATTCCTCTCCGAAAATGCGTGATTCTGTCTTCTCTATACATTGAATCAGCTTTCAAATGCAAACTTAAATTTTTGCCAAAGCTAGGAATTTTTCTTATTCAGCAAGCCCTAAATAACCAGAACCAGACCCGATAAAGCATCTGGAAAGAGGGGCGCGGTGGTGACAATACTTGGCGCACCCGCGGTCCCAAAGCTGGCAAATGCAAAATAAGAATTGACAAACCCGGTTGGAACTGCCATAATAGCAAGGACAAAAGATGAATGAATGCCTTTAAAACAGTCCCGTGAGGCTGGCAAGGTTCCGGATAAATGTGCACTTCCATGCACCTTGCTTTCATTCGGGCAAGGTGCTTTTTTTTGCCAAAAGGGCACTTCCTGGAAAACCCCTGCCTCGCATTTTACCAATCCATTGAGGGGGAGAAATATGGAACAGCATGAAATTCAAGTTAACCAAAAACTACCTTTTCTCAAAAGCCTGCCGCTAAGTTTTCAGCATTTGTTTGCCATGTTCGGTTCAACCGTTCTCGTTCCTGTCCTGTTTAAAATTGATCCTGCGACCATTTTATTCATGAACGGGATCGGGACGCTACTTTATATCCTGATCACAAAAGGAAAAATCCCGGCCTATCTCGGGTCCAGCTTTGCTTTTATCTCGCCGGTATTTGCCGTTCTTGCAAAACATGCGGGCCTTACCGGATACAGTTACGCATTGGGCGGATTCCTTGCAGTCGGCATTATTCTTGTCATCATTGCACTTATCGTTAAAATTGCCGGCACGGGCTGGATTGAGGTTGTCTTTCCGCCTGCTGCAATGGGCGCGATCGTGGCCGTGATCGGGCTCCAGCTTGTCCCGACTGCGGCACAGATGGCAGGCCTTGTCCAGACGGATGCTTCCGTAAAACACTGGAGCCCGGACCCTGATACCATCACGGTTTCCTTATTAACACTTGCAATCACTGTGGTCTGCTGGGTTACCCTGCGCGGCTTTCTTAAAATTATTCCGATCTTAATCGGGATCATTTGCGGCTACCTGATTTCCCTGGCATTCGGGATTGTCGACCTCAAACCTGTCCAAGAAGCAGCCTGGATTTCATTGCCGACGTACTATCCGATCAAACTGAACTGGTCCGATATCATGATGATCGTGCCGGCAGCGCTCGTCATCATTCCGGAACATATCGGCCACTTAATCGTCACGGGCAATATTGTCAAAAAAGATTTAACCAAGGACCCCGGGCTTGACCGGTCTTTGCTCGGAAACGGCATTTCCACGATTCTATCCAGTTTTGTCGGTGCCACGCCAAATACAACGTACGGTGAAAATATCGGTGTGCTCGCGATTACGCGTGTCTACTCCACGTGGGTAATCGGCGGCGCTGCGGTCCTCGCCATTATCCTTTCCTTCTGCGGAAAATTGGCGGCGCTCATATCATCGATTCCGCAGCCGGTTATGGGCGGCATCTCTCTCCTCTTGTTCGGCGTCATTGCGGCAAGCGGGCTCAGGATGCTGGTCGAACAAAAAGTGGATTACGGAAAATCGCAAAATTTGATTCTCACCTGCCTTGTTCTCGCTGTTGGCTTAAGCGGCGCAACGATCAATATCGGCACCGCCTCATTAAGCGGGATGGGGCTTGCAACAGTCGTTGCCATTATCGTAAGCCTGTTCTTTAAACTGCTGAACGTGCTCCATTTGGAAAACGAATAAATAAGGGGCGCCCCAAAAGCCGGAAACTGGCGGATGGGACGCCCCTTCTGTAATATTGGACGGGGTGCGCGAGAGCCCGCATACCATTTGCCCGGCCCGCTTTTCCGATAGCTTATAGCAGCCACAAACACCACTCCAAAATATGAAAAAACCTTTGTTTAAAAGAAAAAGCCCGGTTTCCCATACGGATACCGGGCTTACTTTTGATTATCGAATCAAGTTTGTTTTAGCCAAATCAATTAATTCATTGGCACGGCCGTTTAATACGGCTTTCAGCATCCACAGCGTAAAGCCGTGTGCTTGTTCATACGTAATTTTAGGCGGCAAGGACAATTCCTGGCGGTTTACAGCAACGTCAATAACGGCCGGTCCGTCATGTTCGAATGATTCACGGAGTGCCCCTTCCAGATCAGCTGGGTCTTCCACACGGATCCCTTTCATGCCCATCGCTTCGGCAATCGCTGCATAGTTCGGGCTGTCAAGGCCTGTTCCGGTTTCCGGATAACCGGCTGCTTTCATTTCCAGTTCAACAAAGCTTAATGCCGTGTTGTTAAAGACAACGACTTTAACTGGCAGCTTATGCTGGCGGAGCGTTAACATGTCACCCATCAGCATTGACAGGCCGCCGTCCCCGCTGAGCGAAACAACTTGCTTGCCAGGTTGTGCAACAGCCGCGCCGATCGCTTGTGGAAGCGCATTGGCCATCGTACCGTGGTTGAATGAACCGAGCAGGCGCCGTTTGCCGTTCATTTGCACATAACGTGCCGCCCACAATGTTGGTGTACCCACATCGCAAGTGAAAATGGCATCTTCATCTGCCAGATCACTGACCAGTTTTGTCAAATATTGCGGGTGGATCGGTTTGCGTCCAGGTTTGCCAACAGCCAATTCATCGAGATCTTCTCTTACTTTTTGATAAGCTTTGACATGTTTTTCAAGATGCTTGCTATTGTCTTTTTCCTGAATCATTGGCAGCAAAGCTTCAACTGTATCTTTTACATCTCCGACAACGCCGAGTGTCAGCGGTGTCCGGCGTCCCAAATGTTCGGAACGGATGTCAACCTGCAATACTTTTGCGTTTTTCGGATAGAATTGGCGGTACGGGAAGTCTGTGCCGAGCATCAGCAGCGTATCGCATTCCATCATGGCGTCATAGCCGGAAGAATATCCGATCAAGCCTGTCAACCCTGCAAAGTAAGGATTATCGTATTCCAAAAACTCCTTACCGCGCAGTGCAACGACCATTGGCGATTTCAGTTTGTTGCACAGTTCCATAATTTCGTCATGGGCACCCTGGCAACCCGCACCGCAAAGCAGCGTTACTTTTTTCCCGTCGTTTAAGTAAGAAGCAAGCTGTGTTAAATCTTCTTCTGACGGTTTCACGACCGGTTTGGCAAAATGGACCGGTACTTGCGGCACTGCTACGTTGTCATCCAGGCCTGCAACATCACCAGGCAAAACAAGAACGGAAACGCCTTGGTTTGCGACCGCCTGTTGCATCGCCATATTTACCATTAAAGGCATTTGTTCCGGGCGTTGTACTGTTTCAATAAAATGCGCACAGTCTTTGAAAATCAATTCAGGCCGTGTTTGTTGGAAATACTCGCTTCCGATTTCACTGCTCGGAATATGGGCGGCAATCGCCAATACCGGCACACGCGAACGGTTGCAGTCATACAGCCCATTGATAAGGTGCAAGTTTCCAGGGCCGCTGCTGCCTGCGCAAACCGCAATGCTGTTATTTAAGGTAGCCTCTGCGCCGGCTGCAAAAGCGGCCACTTCTTCATGGCGCACGCCGACCCATTCAATCCGCCCGGAACGCCGGATGGAGTCGAGCACTGCATTTAAAGAGTCCCCGACGATCCCATAAATTCTTTTTACACCTGCATTTAATAATGAATCAATCAGCAAATCCGCTATCGTTTTTGCCATTTGTCAATCCCCTTCTTTTCCATTTATTTTTCGTTAGTATCCCCTAAATGCCGGCTTTCAATCTCCTAATTCCTTTATCCGCATTGCGGCAAACCTGGCCAATGATCCCTTCTTTCTCCGCTGTTCTTGCACCCTTCGGCATTTGGCATACAAACTGTTATAGTAAAAAATGAATCTGTACTATATTTGTTCATAAAAAGTTCACATTTATATATTAAACCTATATATGCGGTGAAAACAAGGTTTTTGCATGAAAAAATTTATAAAATGCTTGTTTTGCACAAAACTGTATTAGTCCATATGCAAAAGATATTAATACACATTTTTAAAGCGGTTGCATTTTTTCGCGTCCGCAAAACAGACAAACCCTTTTTCATGCAATTTGCGTTATGATGGTATTGATGGATGATGAAAGGAATGAAGAATATGAAACGTTATACAATTGACCAGCTGGCACAAATGATTGACCATACCAATTTAAAACCGTTTGCGGATCAAGCGGCAATGGAATCACTTTGCAGGGAGGCGCAGCAGTTCCATTTTAAAATGGTGGCAATTAACTCCGTCCAAACTGCCCTTTGCAAACACTTGCTGGAGGGTACAGATATCCATGTCGGCGCAGCCATTTCTTTTCCGCTCGGGCAGACCACGCTTGAAACCAAAGTGTTCGAAACACAAGATGCGATCGAAGACGGGGCAGACGAAATTGACTATGTCGTGAATCTGTCCGAAGTAAAAAATAAGAACTACCGTTATATCGAAAAAGAGATGGAAACCATTACGGACATTTGCAGGGAAGAAGGTGTCATTTCAAAAGTGATCTTTGAAAACTGCTATTTGGAAAAAGATGAAATCGAAGCGCTGGCCCGGATTGCCAGAAAGGTGAAGCCCGATTTTATTAAGACTTCTACCGGGTTCGGAACAGGCGGAGCCACAATAGAAGATGTCCGGTTTATGAAAGAAATTGTCGGGGACGATGTAAAAGTGAAAGCTGCAGGCGGTATACGCGACGCTGAAACGTTCCTGGCAATGATTGAAGCAGGCGCCGAACGGATCGGCACAAGTTCAGGCGTACAAATCATGGCCAGTCTCCAGACAAAAGAAACAGATGGCGTGATGACGATCGAATAATGGTAAATCTAGAGCCTTAGTTAGGGCTTGCTGAATAAACAAAAATTCCAGATTTGACAAGGATTTTGGCCACTTTTGTCGAATATAAAGTGTAAGGATTTTATAGGAAACGTGTAAAAAACCTTGCACTTGGAGGCCGTTACGATGTACAAAAAGACTGAACATCAATTAACTTTTGTAGAAGATTTTTTTCTACCATTCGGTGGAAAATTAAATAAAGAAAATCGCTGGGTCCGTCTTGCTGAATTAATCCCTTGGTGGAAGGCTGAAGAAAAGTATGCCAAGTCCTTCAAGAAAAAGTTCAAAGGTGAAAAGGCTTATTCTGTCAGAGTTGCTCTTGGGGCTCTCTATATCAAAGAACGGCTTGGGCTATCTGACCGGGAAACAGTCGAACAGATCACGGAAAACCCGTATCTTCAGTATTTTATCGGGTTGCCTGAATTCCAGGAAAAAGCCCCATTCGATCATTCTCTGATGACTCGTTTTAGAAAACGTTTGGGTGCAAACATCATCAATGAACTGAATGAATGGATTGTTCTGGAAGAACAAGAACGCCAATCGGAAGAAGCATCTAAGGAAAATGACAACGATGATGATCACCATGATGATGACGATCATAGTAGTGGTGATCATCAACCTTCCGGTCCTGCTTCGGAAGAGAATTCAACTGGATCGGCTTCTCCTAAAACGAAGAACAAAGGAAAGCTCATTCTGGACGCAACCTGTGCACCGGCTGATATTGCTTACCCTACTGATCTGGGGCTTTTGAACGAAGCCCGTGAGAAACTGGAACATATCATTGATGTACTGCATGAACCGCACAAAGGAAAATTACCAAAGCCACGGACCTACAGAAAAAGAGCCCGCAGGGACTATCTTTCTGTCGCTAAGCAACGCAAAGCTGGAGCCCGGAAAATCCGGAAAGCTGTCGGCAAACAACTTGGATATGTGAAACGGAATCTGGAGATCATTGGAAATCTCATTTCCCAAAGCTCCCTGTCTCTTTTGAGCAAAGATGAATACCGACAACTCCTCGTGATTCATGAACTTTACCGCCAACAGGCAGAAATGTACAAAAAGAAAACACATCGGATTGACCACCGGATTGTGAGCATTTCCCAGCCGCATGTCCGTCCAATTGTGCGTGGCAAGGCAAAAGCGAACGTGGAATTCGGCTCAAAAGTCGCCATTAGCGTTGTAGATGGCTATGCCTTGATTGAGCAACTCGACTGGGAAAATTACAATGAAGGGATCACCCTTAGAGAATCTATTGAGAACTACTACAACCGGTTCGGATTTTATCCAGAAGCGATTTTAGCAGATAAAATCTACCGAAACCGTGACAACCTAGCATACTGTAAATCTCTTGGCATTCGTCTGAGTGGGCCAAGGTTGGGACGCCCATCCAAAACGGAAGACAAAACCTTAGAACGCGTGGCAAGGCAGGATGCCTCCGAACGTAATGCCGTTGAAAGCAAATTTGGCGAAGGCAAGCGCAAGTATGGGCTAGGCCTTATTCGAGCACGCCTTCAGGAGACCAGTGAAACAGTAGTAGCCCTTCAATTCCTTATAATGAATCTGGAGCGGAAGCTCAGGGTTCTTTTTTTGAAATTTTTGTACAACACTATTTTATATTTTAATAACCGTAATTTGGCTTGTATCTGACAGAATCTGATTCGTTCAGCAAGCCCTAGTTATAGATTCATTTCGCATATCTTTTTTAAAGCCATCCTTTAAAAAAGATATGCTCCTTTTAGTTCATTAGAGATTTATTTCTAAACTATCCGTATATTTAAAAAGGAGACAATTTAAATATATGAATGATAATAGCAACGGAAGCAGCCTTTCGTTCGTAGATATAATTAAGACAACTAAACCATCTAAGATTCTCTTTTTTTCAGCATCTGTTCTTTCCCTTTTGGGATGTGTGATCAGTCTTACTGTCCCTCTGCTTATTGAAAGATTAATTGATCAGTTAAAATCAAATATAGACATCAAACTGATCGTTTGGATTATTGCCTTTTCATTATTAGAGAGTGTGGCATCTTCAATTTCACAATTTTTACTTTCCGTATCTGCAGAAAAAGTAATATTTAATCTACGGGAAGCACTGTGGAATAAAACATTACAATTGCCCATGAAATACTACCAGAAAAATAAATCTGAAGAGCTTGTGAGTAGATTAACAAATGATACAACTACTGTAGCGTCGATTGTAACGGATGAGATGGTTGATCTAATATCCTCATTTTTTACGCTCTGTGTTTCTATCGTCATTTTGTTGTTTTTAGATATTCCAATGACGCTTGCTCTCATTATTGTTGTCCCGCTATCCCTTTTTATTATTATTCCATTTGGTAAACGTTTTGGGGAGATTGCCTACAAATCACAAGACAGAATATCTGAACTTACAATGTTCTCTTCACAAATATTGAGGAATATTAAAATAGTAAAGTCATTTGGAGCCGAAACAAAAGAGTTGCAAAGTGGGAAAGATAAATTTTATTCACTTTACAAACTGGGAGTTAAAAGTTCGATTCTTAATGCTGTTATTGGTCCATTTCTGGGTACATTTGGTTTCTTATTACTCATTTCAGTTGTCGGATTAGGGGCCTTGCGGGTCAGCAACGGGGATATTTCAATTGGAAAATTAGTAGCATTTATTATTTACTTATTCCAAGTGATTGCCCCATTTATAAATATCAATATGTTTTTTACATCTTATCAGGAAGCAAAAGGCTCTCTAAAAAGGATTTTTGAAATCCTAAATGAGGATGTTGAACCTGATCACTTCTTAACAAATTCCGTTAAGAATAAAAATTCATTTAACACCTTAATATTGTCTCATATTACATTCTCTTATCATGAGGAGCAAGTTTTAAAAGATATCTCTTTTCATGTCAATAAAGGAGAGATCGTTGCATTAATCGGAGAAAGTGGGGCTGGAAAATCAACAATCTTTAATCTTATTGAACGCTTTTATGAACCGCAATCAGGAGAAATGTACTTAGATCATGTTTCTTTTAGAGAAGTGGAGCCGGGATTATGGAGACAGTCCTTTAGTTATGTACCACAGGATTCACAACTTTTTGACGGCACGGTAAAAGATAATATCACTTATGGTTTATCATCAGTAACGGAAGAAGAAATTGTTCATGCAGCAAAACTTGCCAATGCACATGATTTTATATTAGCACTTCCTGATGGATATGGAAGCGAGATAGGGGAGTACGGGAATCGTCTATCAAGCGGGCAAAAACAAAGAATTGCAATTGCCAGGGCTTTTCTAAGAAAACCTGATTTTATACTAATGGATGAATCAACCGCCAATTTAGATTCAGAATCTGAATATTTATTACAAGATTCTTTGAAACATTTATCTGAACATGTGGGCGTCATTTTAATTGCCCATCGTTTATCAACCATCATGAATACAGACCGGATTTTGGTATTGGAAAATGGTAAAATTACTGGAGATGGCAAGCATGAGACTCTATACCAAACCAACGCTTATTATAGAAATTTGATTCAACATCAAGGAATGAATAAGAATCAATCCTGAATTTCGAAAGAAAAATAGAAGTTTAAAATGAAAAAGTTCCCAAACCTGCCTTATTCCCAAAAATGTTAGGATCTGCTTCTCTCCTAAGCCAAATATAATCCTCAGCTGCCTCTGTGTAGGCAGCTGGAGCTAAATGGTGAGCTAAAATGATTTTTTAACCAATTTTATATAAAGCATACTTGTTTCCTCATTTTCCAACTATAATACCACGTTTATGGACAAATTGTTGCCCTTATCATAGTAGTGTTCGTTTGGTTCCGCAGTCCGTTTTCGTCATATTCATACTGGGCAATAGTTGTCCCGCTGATTGTCGTGACTTTTCCTCATTCTGGTAATTAGCAAGATTGCTATGTGCTGCTTTTTATGCTGCAATATTTCATTTCCGGTTGGTGCTGGGAATGATTTTTTTATCGGTAAATCGGCATTCGCAACCCGTTAATTTCGCCGGAAACAGTTGCGGCTTCTTTCATACCCGACCAGGCCGGGCACAAAAGAAGCCACTTCCGTTCGTGTAAAGTTTTATGCGTTTCCTTTTTCCACTGCTTCCGGGACGGTTTGCAACCCATTTTCGCTCCGGGTTTTGCGGATCAGGCCGACAAGCAAATAGACAACCGGGGTCATGATGATCGAAGCTGCAAATTTAAAAATATACTGGGTGAGAATCAGCGTTCCAATCATCCCAGGCGGCACCGTTCCGTAAAAAGCAATCACGATAAAAATAGACGTATCGATCAACTGGCTGAACATCGTGGAAGCATTGTTGCGCAGCCACAGTTTTTTTCTGCCGTGCCTTGTTTTCAGCTTATGAAATACAAAAACATCGAGATTTTGGCTGACCCAATACGAAATCAGGCTGGCCAACACGACGCGGAAACTGCCGCTTAAAATCGTTTTAAAGGCATCTTGGTGCTGAAAAGAAGGGGCAGCCGGGAGATGGATGGCGGCCACGATAAAAACCAGGGCAAGGATTTGGGTGAGAAAACCTGCCTGGACCGTTGCCCGGCCCGCCTTTTTCCCGTAAACTTCCACTGTAACATCAACAAGGGGATACGTAAAAATGTAAATGATGGCGGCAGCGGGCAGCACAATCGCATCGCCAATATGAAACAGCTTCACAGAAATGATATTCGATAAAATCAGCAGCCCGACAAACATGCCATTTAAGTATGCATTCATCTGTATCCCCCTCACCGGTTATCCACTTTTTCAGGATACAGATCGTGATGCATCAGGCGAAAATGGGCCATGTCTTCATATTTGGTGCCCGGCTTCCCGTAATTGCACCACGGATCGATGGAAATACCCCCGCGCGGCGTAAATTTTCCCCACACTTCAATGTAGCGGAGATCAAGCAGCTTGATGAGATCGTCCATGATGATATTGACGCAGTCTTCATGAAAATCGCCATGGTTGCGGAAACTGAAAAGATACAGTTTCAGAGATTTGCTTTCGACAATTTTTTTGTCCGGTATATAAGAAATATACATGGTTGCAAAATCCGGTTGTCCGGTAAGCGGGCACAGACTTGTAAATTCCGGACAATTGAATTTTACAAAATAGTCACGGTCCGCATGCAGATTGTCAACCGCCTCCAATACCCCGGGATCGTAATCCGCCGGGTATCTTGTTTTTTGGTTGCCGAGCAACGTTAAGTCCTGCAATCCTTCTTCTTGTTTTCTTCCAGCCATAAAAAAACCTCCTGTCAAAAATGTTCCCCTCATTTTTTCCAAGAGAGGCGCAGACCCGTGCCAGAATAAGATGAAAAAAGCCACATCCCGTATGGACATGGCTTTTTGATCCATTTATCCATAGTTTTTTATAGAGGGTTTGCTATGAACCTCATGCTTATGCAACTGTTCAATACCTCTCCCGGTCGGGTAGGTGTTCCTTACCATTTTAGAAAATGGTGCGGCGCCTGTAAACCCTTTGAACGAGAGAATCTTTCATTCATTCGAAATAAAAGCGATCAGTCTTCACTTTTTACAGGTTCCGCTTTCGCAAATAATTTTCCCGGCCAGAAAGCATAGCGGCCGAGCACGGTGGTAATCGCCGGCACGAGCAGCGGGCGGACGACAAAGGTATCCAGCAGAACGCCAATCGCGGTTACAATGCCGAACTGGACCAATATTTGGATCGGGAGCACCGTTAAAACCGCAAACGTTCCGGCTAAAATCAGCCCGGCTGAGGTAATGACGGCACCTGTTTCTGTGACGCCAAGGGCAATCGCGCGCCTGTGCGGCAAATGCTGTTTGTTTTTCCAAATGCCCGAGATCATGAAAATATTGTAGTCTTCCCCAAGAGCGACAAGAAATACAAATGCATAGAGCGGAATAAGGTCCTGGATGGCAGAAATGCCCAACCCATAATGGATCAGCAGCCAGCCTGCGCCCAATGCCGCCACATAGGAAAGCAGAACTGTCACAATCAAGTAAACCATGGCAACGAGTGACCGCAAATACAGCAGCAACAAAATGGCAATGATGAAAATGACAGACGGGACAATGACCTTCATATCCCTTTCAGTCACCTTTGCCGTATCATAAAGGGAAGAGGTAACGCCGCCGATCCAGATTTGGTTTTTGGACAGGCCGGCCTTTTGCAATTGCTTTTGTATCACCGGGTTGGATTGAATTGCTTTTTCACTGTACGGGTTATCTTTTAATCTTACATTGTAAGATTCATATTGTTTATTTTTTTTCCCGTATTGCGGCCCGGTTACGGTGTCAACAAACGGCAGTTTTTCAAGCGCTGCCTTTACATTCGCGCCTTTTCCTTCCGTATTTGCGATTACCTGGACAGGCGCCAGCTCGCCCGGCGAAAAATGGTCTGCGATGATTTCATAGCCTTCACGTGACGGCATATCTTTCGGGAACGACTCGATCAAGTTCTGCGTATACGCGATTTTCGGTACGAAGGAAGCGAGCCCGCCGAGAATGATGACGCTCAGCACAATGATCAGCCAAGGCTTTCTTGTGACCGCTTCTCCCACTTTCCGGCTCCATTTCCCATGCGCAGCATGACGGCGGATCTTTTTCCCTTTTTTCGCTTCCAGGGCGCTGGCCATTTGTTCTGTTCTCGGAATAAACGGAAAGAAAGAAGCCCGGCCTAAAATGGAAAGCAGCGCCGGCAGCAGTGTCAATGCAGCAATGCCCATGATAAAGATGGCAAGGCTGAACGGAACAGCAAACCGCTGATACGTCCCGTAGTGCGCAAAAAGCAATGTGAACAGGCTGAGCACGACCGTAATCGCGCTGACCATGATCGCGCCGCCCGAATGCCGGATGGCCGTGTGCAGCGCTTTTATCTTATCTTCTTCTTCCAGCAAACATTCACGGTATTTCGAAACAAGAAATAAACAGTAATCCGTGCCGGCTCCGAATAAAAGGACAGTCATGATCGAAGTGGCCTGGGAATCCACTGTAATGATGCCTTCTTTTGCAAGAAAACCCAAAACCGGCCCGATTGCCCCGTAAGCAAATACGACACCGATAAGCGGAACAAGCGCCAAAATCGGCGACCGGTACAGTACAATCAAGAGCACCAGCACAAGCAGCACGGTAGAAATCAACAGGGTGATATCCGCTTTGCTAAATAGGGACACCGCATCCGTGGATATGCCCGCAGGCCCTGTGAAGCGGACATGCAGGCCGGTATCCGCCAGTTTCTTATTCAAAACGGCTTTCGATTCGAGGGATGTCACTCTCTTTTTCAATTCTTTCAAGTTATCAGCGAGTTCATCCGTTCCTGCACTTTTTTCCATAAATACCGGCGTAACCATCGTAGTGCCGTCTTTTGAAGCCTGCCCGCCTAGTGCCTGCGGCGGCATTTTTTCGTACGGTGGGATAAAACTTTGTGCGGGAAGCGGGTTTTTCTTTAAATCCCCGTACAATTTAGCAATCGTTCCGTAATCCTGCTGCGTGAGGCCGCCTTCACGGTACCAGGCGATAAGAAGCGGCGTGCCCGCATTCGGGAACTGTTTTTCAGCCACCTTTTCAGCCCGGACGGACATGGCTGAATCCGGCAGATTTGCTGCGCTGTTATCCGTGACTTTATTCACATTCGGAAAAACAGCAGACAAAACGGACACGACCAGGATCCATGCGGCAAGCGTTACCCATCTCCCTCTCCTTCCTGCACATGCTCCCGTGAACTTTACCAGTAAATTTTTCATTGGTTCCCCACCTTTTTTACAGACTTATCACTATATTATTATAGATAAACCGGCCAAACAACCAAATCGGGGCGCAAAGGAGAGCCGGGGGCTGGATTTAAACCATTTTTGGAAAAACAAAAGGAAAACCTGCTTGTAAAAAGATGTTTTCGCGAAACGAAAGCGGGAATAGTACCTTTGTTCTCTTCGCCTTTTGTCATGCTTAAAATCATAATTGATTGAAAATTTTTTCATGTTCACTTATACTAAACGCATCAACTATTACTTCTTTTGGAAGGGGCAGTTTTCTTGGAACGGAATCATACAATCATGCAGTTTTTTGAATGGAATACGCCAGCAGACGGCAGCCATTGGAACCGGCTGAAAGAAATGGCGCCTGAATTAAAGAAAAGCGGGATTGATGCCGTCTGGCTTCCGCCGGTGACAAAAGGACAGTCAGACATGGACAATGGTTACGGGGTGTACGACCATTACGACCTCGGGGAGTTTGACCAGAAAGGCACCGTCAGGACAAAGTACGGGACAAAACAGCAATTACATGAAGCGATCAACGCCTGCCACGAGCACGATATCCAGGTCTATATCGATGTCGTCATGAACCATAAAGCGGGCGCGGATGAAACCGAATCTTTCCAAGTGGTGGAGGTCGACCCGATGGACCGCAACAAAGAAATTTCCGAACCGTTTGAAATAGAAGGCTGGACAAAGTTCAATTTTACAAACCGGAAAGGCAAGTATTCTGATT
Organism: Weizmannia sp. WK01; assembly: GCF_025905465.1. Taxonomy (NCBI): domain Bacteria; kingdom Bacillati; phylum Bacillota; class Bacilli; order Caryophanales; family Bacillaceae; genus Heyndrickxia; species Weizmannia sp. WK01. The sequence continues at coordinate 3,617,069 of NZ_CP109616.1, forward strand.
TTACGTGGAATCATACCCATTTCAGTGGCGTCGATTACGACAACCGGACAGGGCGGAACGGCATTTTCCGTATTGTCGGGGAAAATAAGCATTGGAGTGAGCATGTCGACAACGAATTTGGAAACTTCGATTATTTGATGTACGCGGACATTGATTACAACCATCCGGATGTAAAAAAAGAAATGATCGAATGGGGAAAATGGCTGGCCGATACGACCGGTTGCGACGGCTACCGGCTCGATGCCATTAAGCATATCAACCATGACTTTATCCGCGACTTTGCCGCTGCCTTAATGGAACACCGCGGAGACCATTTTTATTTTGTCGGCGAGTTCTGGAATCCGCAGCTGGAAGCGTGCCAAAAATACCTCGACCATGTACAGTTTAAAATCGATTTGTTCGATGTTGCACTCCATTATAAATTGCATGAAGCATCTAAAAAAGGGCGCGCGTTTGACCTCCCGACGATTTTTCATGATACACTCGTTCAAACGCACCCGCTGAATGCTGTTACGTTTGTCGATAACCATGATTCACAGCCGAACGAATCGCTGGAATCATGGGTGGACGACTGGTTTAAGCAGAGCGCCTATGCCTTGATTCTGCTGCGGAAAGACGGTTATCCGTGCGTCTTTTACGGGGATATGTACGGCATCGGCGGCGACAATCCGATTCCCGGAAAAAAAGACGCCCTTTCCCCGCTTTTATCTGTCCGGCGGGAAAAAGCGTATGGCGAGCAAGATGATTATTTCGACCATCCGAACACAATCGGCTGGGTGCGCCGCGGCGTTCCGGAGATCCCGCATTCCGGCTGTGCCGTCGTTATCTCAAACGGCGAGAACGGCGAAAAAAGAATGCTTGTCGGAAAAGAGCGCGCTGGCGAGGTTTGGGTGGACGCTACCGGCAACCGGCAGGAAAAAGTTACAATTGGCGAAGACGGCTATGCAGGATTTCCGGTTAACGGCGGCAGCGTTTCTGTCTGGGTACAGGAAACGGATGAAAACTAAGGAGGGGCACTGTTCCATCTTCCGGAACGGTGCTTATTTCATTCTTTCAGCTTATAGCTGTTTTTGCCGCGTTTTTTAATTTCGTACATCGTTTCATCCGCTTTTGCAATCAAGGTTTCTTCATCGCTGCAATGGTCCGGATACAAACTGATCCCGATGCTGCCTGTTGCTTCTATTGAGTGGGGGCCGATTTGGAACGGGCGGCTGAACGCTTCCACCATCCGGTTTTGCAACGCGGTCAAAACTTGGCGCCTGTTGTGATTCATTGAACCAAAAAGAATCTGTGGTAAACTGTTCATACAGAAACCTTTAGAAGGGATACGCCATGGCACAATTCGTATACAAGCAAATTATCGATGATTTGAAACAAAAAATTTTTGCCGGACAGTTCCCCGATATGAAACTGCCGGATGAACGAAGCCTGAGTGAAGCCTATCAGGTCAGCCGCAGTTCCATTAAGCGGGCGCTCTCGAAAATGGCCAACGACGGCATTATTTTTAAAAAACGCGGTTCCGGAACATTCATCAATCCTTTGTATATAAAAAACGCGTCCATTTTTAATTACGAAGGCACAAACCTCGGTGTCACCGACAATTTTCACATGTATGGCCAAAAGCCGGCCACAAAAGTGCTCTGTTTTGAGGTCATTCCGCCGACAGAAGAATTGCAGCGGAATTTGTTTTTGAACCCCCATGATTTTGTTTATAAAATACGCCGGCTCCGCTTGTTTGATGAGGATCCGTTTATGATCGAGACCGGTTATATTCCGATAAAAATCGTCCAAAATTTATCGCCCGAAATCATTGAAGGCTCCATTTTCAACTATCTGGAAGATGTCCACAATATGGCCGTAACGAAATCTTTTTTATCTATTTTTGCAGAACCGTCCAACGCGAAGGACCGTGAACTTTTGCGTTTAAAAGAACATGAACCGGTCGGTATTATGGAAGGCATCTTTTTTCTCGACAACGGCACGCCGTTTGAGTTTTCCCATATGCGGCTCCACTATAAATATTTAAAATTCAACACATTTGTATCGGTGTCAGAGTAGGCTGAATGGATTTCAGCTTTTTTGACATGATATGTTCATAATTTCACGAGATTGGACCGTATTAATTTATAAAAAGGTTGATTTTCCAGAGAGAAGCGGTATGATGAACGTAGATGAAAAATGAAAGGAAGCGGTTGAAATGGCAATGGCAGCTTCGCAAGTCGCTTATTCCTCCCCTGCCTATCTGAAAAATTTAGATGCATACTGGCGTGCAGCCAACTATATTTCGGTTGGCCAGCTTTATTTAAAAGACAATCCGTTATTAAAAGAACCCGTAAAGCCCTCTGATCTGAAAGCAAAACCGATCGGGCACTGGGGGACGATTTCAGGGCAGAACTTTATTTACGCCCATCTGAACCGAGTGATCAACAAATACGATTTAAATATGTTTTATATTGAAGGGCCGGGGCACGGCGGCCAGGTGATGGTATCCAATTCTTATCTTGACGGCAGTTATACTGAAATTTACCCGGATGTGACACAGGACATAGAAGGGATGAAGAGACTGTTTAAACAGTTTTCATTCCCGGGCGGCGTTGCTTCCCACGCAGCACCGGAAACGCCGGGATCGATCCATGAAGGCGGCGAACTGGGCTATTCCCTTTCACACGGCACCGGCGCCATTTTGGACCAGCCCGATTTAATGGCCGCTGTTGTCGTCGGCGACGGGGAAGCGGAAACCGGGCCGCTTGCCACTTCCTGGTTGTCCAACCGGTTCATCAACCCGGTAACGGACGGCGCCGTTCTGCCGATTTTACTTTTAAACGGTTTTAAAATCAGCAATCCGACCATGCTCTCCCGTATGTCTGATGAACAACTGGCGCTTTATTTTGAAGGGCTCGGCTGGCGGCCGTATTTCGTTGAAGGGGAAGACCCGGAAGAAATGCACCGCGATATGGCGTATGTAATGGACCAAATGATCGAACAGATCCAAGCCATCCAGTCACATGCCCGGAAAACCGGTGACACCGCCCGCCCAGCCTGGCCAATGCTTGTTTTCCGTGCGCCAAAAGGGTGGACCGGCCCTAAGGAATGGGACGAGAAGCCGGTTGAACATTCATTCCGCGCCCACCAGATTCCGGTTCCGATCGACCAGGACCATATGGAACATCTCGATGTTTTAATCAACTGGATGAAGAGTTACAGGCCGGAAGAATTATTCGATGAAAACGGGCGGCTGAAACCGGAAATTGCCAGGATCACCCCGAAAGGCAACAAACGGATGGCGATGAACCCTGCCACCAATGCCGGCTTCCATATCAAAGACCTTGATTTGCCTGATTTCCGCGATTATGCGCTGGACAACAAAGAACATGGAAAACAGATGGCGCAGGATATGACCGTTTTAGGGACATATTTAAAAGACGTGATTTTAAAAAATGAAACAAAACGCAACTTCCGGATTTTCGGTCCGGATGAAACGATGTCGAACCGTTTGGCGCCGGTATTCGAGGCTACAAAGCGGCAATGGGTGGAAAAAATCAAAGAACCGAATGATGAATTTTTGGCACCGGACGGCCGTGTTATTGACTCGCAACTGTCTGAGCACCAGGCGGAAGGATTTTTGGAAGGCTATGTTTTAACCGGCCGCCACGGTTTCTTTGCAAGTTACGAAGCGTTCCTGCGTGTCGTCGATTCGATGATCACCCAGCATTTCAAATGGCTGCGAAAAGCAGCAGAACAAAAGTGGCGTGCGGATATCCCGTCATTGAATGTGGTCGCCACTTCCACTGTATTCCAACAAGATCATAACGGCTATACCCATCAGGATCCGGGTATTCTTGGCCACCTGGCTGATAAAAAACCGGAATTTATCCGGGAATATTTGCCGGCCGATGCCAATACGCTGCTCGCTGTATTTGACAAAATCCTGAACGACCGTGGGAAAATCAATCTGATTGTTTCGTCCAAACACCCACGCCCGCAATGGTTTACCGTTGAAGAAGCGGAAGAGCTGGCAGACCGCGGACTGAAAATCATTGACTGGGCAAGCACGGACGAAGACGGTGATCCGGATATTGTCATTGCCGCATGCGGGACAGAACCGTTGCTTGAAAGCCTCGCTGCTGTTTCGATTTTGCACGAAAAACTGCCGAAATTGAAGATTCGTATGATCAATGTGCTCGATATTTTGAAATTAAGAAGTCCGGCATTGGATCCGCGCGGGCTTTCGGATGAAGCGTTCGACGCCTATTTTACAAAGGACAAACCGGTTGTTTTTGCCTTCCACGGTTACGAAGGCCTGATCAAAGACTTGTTTTTTGACCGTGCAAACCACAATCTGCATGTGCACGGCTACCGTGAAAACGGGGATATCACAACGCCGTTTGACATGCGCGTGATGAACCAGATGGATCGGTTTGACCTTGTAAAAGAAGTGGTGTCAAGCCTGCCTGATACAGCCCGGCACGCAGCCCTCATCAGCGAAATGGACAGCATGCTGCAAAAACATCATGCGTACATCCGCGAAGAAGGCACAGATCTGCCGGAAATCGAAAACTGGCAGTGGCAAGCGATAAAATAACAGCAAGAAAAACCGGGCGGACGTATCGAAATCGCTGAAAAAACCAATGAAATATAAAACGGCGGGACACCATCATGAATCGTGTCCCACCGTTTTTTTCATTCTATAGAGAAAACGGGTTTTTTCTTTTCCAAATCCAACATTTCTATTTCAATAAATAGAATTTTATTTTAAAATAGAAAGACAAGAAATGGCGAAAATGATCATGATTATCAATTAAATCTTACATCATGCGGGTGATAAAATGGAGCTAAGACAGGCATTGCATCATTTTTTCCTTGAAAAAACATGGCAATTGACGGAAGACTGGTACGCATCTCTCGACAAAAACAGCGTGCAGGGGGTTTATGCGTCCACCGACCCCGAAGTGGTTGCAAGACTGAAAGAGCAGAACCACGAGTTCCACGTCCAGTTTTGTGAAGTGTTTTTAAAAGATGAAGATACCTTTTTACACCATTTTGAAAAGTGGGTAATGAGCGTTGCACAAGATGAAGAGCATCTTGCCACACCGAACCACTTCATTTTGCGCGAGTTCTTCCACACGCAGGAACAGTATCTCGACCTGTTCGATTCATTTGTTGCAGCTCACGAAGGAGAGTATACATATGAGGAATTGAATTTTTGGCGCAGGGCGATCATCCGTACATTCGAACATGTCATGATCTGGTTTATGAAAGAAAACCACCACTATTCCTTAAAGCGGCTGGAGTCCCAGCAAGAAACGATTAAAGAGCTAAGTTCCCCTGTCATTATGGTCGGCAAAAATACCGCGCTGCTGCCGCTTGTCGGGGAAATTGATTCCAACCGTGCGAAAATCATTCTGGAAAAAACCCTTGAACAATGCGCAGAAAAAAGCGTTCTCCTTCTGTACATTGATTTATCCGGCGTGGTCGTCATCGATACGATGGTCGCCCAGCAAATTTTCCGGCTGATTGAGACGCTGCGGTTAATCGGGGTAAAATGCATTCTTTCGGGCATCCGTCCGGAAGTGGCGCAAACTGCCATTCAATTGGGCATTGATTTTAATGACATAACGATCCACTCAAAACTGGAACTCATGCCGGAATGATGAAAAATCTATCAATCTACTACATAAAGGATGCAACAGGGTGTTGCATCCTTTTTGCTGTCTCCCTAAACCGCCCGCTTATGATTATTTTTATATGAACAAGGTAAAAAAACGATGAGCAAGTTAGCAAATCGGACAAACTTTGGGAAGGAGAAAGCCATGGGGCAGCATGTTAAAAAAGGGGCATTTCTATTCTTATCTGCAATGCTAGTCGTCCTTTTATCGGCATGTGCGAAAAAGGATGAACTGCCGGACGGGGCAAAACTGATCCATAAAGATACATTTACATTTGTGGCTTCCGGCGAATTCAAACCATTCAGCTATGTGAAAGACGATTTGACCATGACTGGATTTGATATTGAAGTAGGAAATGCGATTGCAAAAGAACTTGGGCTAAAGCCTGTCCAAAAACGGATGAAATTCAAAGGGCTTGTGGAAGGCATCAATACCGGCCGGGCAGATGCAGCGGTTGCGAGCCATACCGTGACCCCGCAGCGCAGCAAACATGTCATCTTTACAACCCCTTACTACTATTCCGGGCCGCAAATTTTTACAAGGCCGGACAGCGCGATAAAAACCGTTAAAGATCTTTCCGGCAAGGAAGTAGCCGCCGCAAAAGGATCCACCTATGCGGACATTGCTTCCAAATATACGAAAAATGTAAAAGTGTATGACAGTGACATCACTGCTCTGAAAGCACTTTCGGAAGGCCGCCACGATGCCGTCATTACCGACTTTGTGACGGGAAAGACCGCGATCAAAGAAGGGTACAAAATTACCGGCCGGCAGCTGATCGAGCGGAGCGAGCAGGCCATTGTCGTGGCAAAAGACAATCCGAAGCTTGCAAAAGACATTAACCGGGCGCTTGAAAAACTTAGAAAAGACGGAACGCTTGCACGCATCAGCAAAAAATACTTTGGCGAAGACATTACAAAAAAACCGAACTAGACCGGCAGAAAGGAATGTTGTACATTGCCTAGTTTTTCTCATTTTTTCCATGTGCTCGCCAGTACGAAGCACGTTTTCCTCGAAGCAATGGTTTTGACGCTTGAACTAACCATTGTCTCCATTTTAATCGGCGTTGCCATCGGGCTACTATTTGCCTTGTTAAAGATTTCCCGGTTCAAAATATTCAAGCTGATTTCCGATCTTTATATTTACCTTATCCGCGGCACGCCGCTCATCGTGCAAATCTTTATTCTTTATTTCGGGCTTAGCGGACTCTTTCTGCTCCCTGACTTCTGGGCGGCTTCCCTTGCACTCGCGCTGCATAACGGCGCCTATATCGCTGAAATCTTGCGCGGCACGATCCAGTCGATCGACAAAGGACAGATGGAAGCCGGACGTTCTCTTGGTATGACAAAATCGCTTGCACTGCGCAGAATCATTTTGCCGCAGGCATTCCGGAGGGCGCTGCCGCCGCTCGGCAACCAATTCATCATTTGCTTAAAAGATTCATCGCTGGCCGCATTTATTTCCATGGACGAGCTGTTCAATATCGCCACGACCCTCGGCGCCAACAATTTTGACGAAATGACGTATTTATTGATCGTCGCAGTCTATTACTTAATCCTTGTCGCCCTGCTGACGTTTATTGTCAGCCGCGCGGAAAAATATTTAGCTGTCAGTGATTAAAGGAGGCTCCGTTCCTATGAAGGAAATGATTACGGTCGAAAACTTAAATAAATCGTTTGGCGATCTCCACGTTTTAAAAAATATTAATCTCGCAGTACACGAAAGCGATGTGATCTGCCTGATTGGCTCAAGCGGTTCAGGCAAAAGCACCCTGCTCCGCTGCCTCAATTTTTTGGAGAAAAAAGACAGCGGCACAATTAAAATTGAAGGGGAGGAAATCACACCAAAAACCCATAATATCAATGAAGTGCGGCAAAAGGTCGGCATGGTTTTCCAGCACTTCAACCTGTTTCCGCATAAAACCGTCTTGGAAAACGTGATCGAAGCGCCGGTGATGGTAAAAAAAATCCCCAAAAAACAGGCGGTGGAAGAAGCCCGTGCCCTGCTCGATAAAGTTGGCATTTCCGACAAAGCGGATGTGTATCCGGGCAAACTTTCCGGCGGGCAGAAACAGCGGGTCGCCATTGCGCGTTCGCTCGCTATGCACCCTGATATCATGCTGTTTGACGAGCCGACTTCCGCCCTTGATCCGGAGCTTGTCGGCGAAGTGCTGGCCACGATGAAAGAACTGGCGGAAGAAGGCATGACCATGGTGATCGTCACACATGAAATGGGTTTTGCCCGCGAAGTCGCAGACCGGATTGTTTATATGAATGAAGGCAGGATTATTGAAAAAGGCACCCCTGAACAAATTTTTGAAAACCCGCAGGAGGAAAGGACAAAAGAATTTTTGAAAACGACCGTATTGAAATGATGAAGGTTTTAACCAAGGCGTCATGAAAAATTTTCTTCTTGCTATTTTAAGTTCGTGCTGATACGATAGAAGAGCATGATTTGGAAAGCATATATAGAGCATCAGGAGTCTTTCCAAGCAGATAATTTTGGCCAGTGGAGTAAAGGCATCGGTGTGCCGGGCCAAATGCCGAATCGGCAACTTTTGGTTGCCTTATTGATTGAGTGGGAAACTCAAATTTTATAAGTTGGTTACTTTACAACCGGTGCTTGTGCACATCAACTTGTGAAACGATCAATAAGAGTGGTAAAAGTAATTATTTGCTATATAGACTCTGATCCTATAGGAATATAAAGCTTTCTTCCATATTGTCCACGGACTTTTATGGCAGGCGTATATCCGTTTTTTTGCAGATATGCATGCTTTTTTAGGATGATGATTTCAAGCAAGTGTTGTGCGCACGTATGCGGATTGCACTTGCTTTTTATTATGCAAAAATTCTTTTTGAAGGAGACAGAAGAATGGGAAAAGCGTTGATTATCGGGGCCGGCGGCGTAGCATCGGTCGCTGCGCATAAATGTGTCCAAAACAGCGAAGTCTTTGAAGAAATCTGCATCGCAAGCCGTACGAAATCAAAATGCGATGCGTTAAAAGCAAAGCTTGACGGCGGCAAAACGAAAGTGACGACTGCACAGGTCGATGCCAATCATGTCGATGAACTGGTTGCTTTAATTGAAAAAGTGAAACCGGATGTCGTCATGAACCTGGCGCTGCCTTACCAGGATTTAACCATCATGGAAGCCTGCCTTCAAACAAAAACAAACTATCTCGACACCGCGAACTATGAGCCGAAAGACACGGCAAAATTTGAATACAAATGGCAATGGGCGTACCGCGAACGTTTTGAAGAAGCCGGCATTACCGCCCTTCTCGGCAGCGGCTTTGACCCGGGCGTAACAGGCGTATTTTCCGCTTATGCCCTGAAACACCATTTTGATGAAATCAATTATATTGATATTTTGGACTGCAATGCCGGCGACCATGGCTATCCGTTCGCAACAAACTTCAACCCGGAAATCAACATCCGTGAAGTTTCCGCCAATGGCAGCTACTGGGAAAACGGCAAATGGGTCGAAACAAAGCCGATGGAGATCAAACGCGTATATGATTTTCCTGAAATCGGCGAACGCGATATGTACTTATTGCACCATGAAGAGCTGGAGTCGCTTGCTGTAAACATCCCTGGCATTAAACGGATCCGTTTCTTCATGACGTTTGGCGAAAGTTACCTGACCCATTTGAAATGCCTGGAAAACGTCGGCATGACTTCGATTGAGCCGATTGAATTTGAAGGCAAGCAAATCGTGCCGCTGCAGTTTTTGAAAGCTGTGCTGCCGGACCCGGCTTCCCTCGGCCCGCGCACAAAAGGGAAAACGAATATCGGCTGCATTTTTCACGGCAAAAAAGACGGCAAGGACAAAACCTATTACCTTTACAATGTGTGCGATCATGAAGCCTGCTATAAAGAAGTCGGCTCGCAGGCGGTATCGTACACAACCGGCGTGCCGGCAATGATCGGCGCGATGATGCTGATCCAGGGTAAATGGGACAGAAAAGGCGTTTATAATGTGGAAGAATTTGATCCCGATCCGTTCATGGAAGCCCTGAACAAATGGGGCCTGCCGTGGAAAGAAAGCTTTAATCCGGAGCTTGTCGACTGATGAGATTTGAAGAACTGCCGACGCCTTGCTATGTGATTGATGAACAAAAGCTCGAAGACAATTTGAAAGTTTTAAACGGCGTGATGAAACGGACCGGATGTAAAATTGTTTTAGCGCAAAAAGCTTTTTCGATGTTTGCTTTGTACCCGCTCATCGGCAAATACTTGAGCGGGACAACAGCAAGCGGCTTGTATGAAGCACGCCTCGGGCATGAGGAAATGGGAAAAGAAAACCATATTTTTTCCGCCGCTTACCGTGAAGGTGAAATCGATGAGATCGTCTCGATTTGCGACCATATTATTTTTAATTCATTTTCACAGCTTGAGAAATTCAAAGGCCGTGTGCTTGCAGGCGGAAAAAAGGTGGGCCTGCGCATCAATCCGGAATGCTCGACACAGACCGGGCATGCGATTTATGACCCTTGTTCGCCAGGCTCGCGCTTCGGTGTGACGCAGGCACAGTTCCGCCCTGCGCTTCTGGACGGCGTCACCGGCCTCCATTTCCACACGCTCTGCCAGCAAAATGCGGACGATCTGGAGACAACGTTGGATGCCGTCGAAGAAAAGTTCGGGGAATGGCTGCCGCAAATGGAATGGATCAATTTCGGCGGCGGCCACCATATTACGAGGGAAGACTATGACATTCCGCTCCTCGAAAAATGCATCAAGCGGATGCAGGACAAATACGGTTTGGAAGTCTACCTTGAGCCGGGCGAAGCTGTTGCTTTAAATGCCGGCTATCTTGTCACAACAGTGCTTGACACGGTGAAAAACGGCATGGACATCGCGATCCTCGATACCTCCGCTTCGTGCCATATGCCGGATGTGCTGGAAATGCCGTACCGCCCGCCGCTCATCGGGGCTGGGGAGCCGGGCGAAAAACCGTATACGTACCGGCTTGGCGGCCAGACATGCCTCGCCGGCGATACGATCGGCGATTATTCCTTCGATAAGCCGCTTAAAGAAGGCGACCGCCTTGTATTTGACGATATGGCCATCTACACCATGGTGAAAAACACCACCTTTAATGGCATGCCGCTTCCGGCCATCGCGATCCAATACAAAAACGGCGATTGCACAATTGTCCGTGAGTTCGGTTATCACGACTTTAAAATGAGACTCGGGTGAATGCCGAATGCCCGCCGTTCCAAATGCAAGGGGCTTTTCCAAATGCCGGATTGGCAGCGGAATTGCCCCTTTTTTTGCTGTCCTGGTTGCATGCTTCCTGCTTCCCTTTTTACTCCGTCATTGTTATAATAATATTTGGAAGCTTCCAATAACCTCAGGTTTTCCGGCATGCCCATACGTAAACGCGGACAGCTAACTTCTTTAGTATTTTACTATTTGAAGCCATTAGGTGTTCTTTTTGTGTTGCCTGAATTTCAATAAATGGAGGGATGGCAATGAAAAAGCGGGCAATTGTATATTGCGAAAACCAATTTGGCACAACAGATGGCAAAACAGCAAACGGACTCATCCGTGAACCCGGGAATTACACCATTACGGCTGTCATTGACAGCAGCAAACACGGGCAGGATGCCGGCATGCTCCTCGACAACAAATGGAGCGGCATTCCGGTTTGCAAAGACCTGGAAGACGCACTCATCCACTCCGGCCCGAAAACGGATGACTTCATTTTCGGCATCGCGCCGGCGAACGCCTTTTTAAAACCGGAAGAAAGAAAAGTCATTCTGCAGGCAATGGAAGCCGGATTGAACATCATCAACCCGCTCCAGGAATTTTTAACAGAAGATGAAGAAATGGCGGCCCACGCACAGGCTTGCGGTGTCACGATCCGCGATATCCGCAAACCGCGGCCGAAAAAAGAATGGACTTTGTTTACCGGAGAAATTTTGAAAATGAACACCCCTGTCGTTGCCGTGCTCGGAACAGACGGGGCCTGCGGAAAACGGACAACTGCCAAATGCATTGAAGAGGCATTCATGGAAAAAGGCTACCGCCCGGCATTTATCGCAACCGGGCAGACAGGCTTGATCCAGGGCGCCAAGTACGGGTTTGCGATGGATGCTTTCCCACTCCAATATTTAATCGGTGAACTGGAGCGCGAAATTTTGCGGGCCAATAAAGAAGAACATCCGGATATGATCATCGTGGAAGGCCAGGGCGCGCTCAGCCATCCGGCATATGCAAGCTCAACCGGCATTTTAAAAGGGGCAAGGCCGCAAGCAGTCATTTTACAACACGCCCCGAAACGAAAATATTTATCCGATTTTCCATTTGCCGAAGTGCCGAAAGTGGAAGATGAAATCAGCCTGATTGAACATTTCGGAAAGACAAAAGTCATCGGCATTACGCTCAACCACGATGGGATGTCAGAGCGCGAACTGGAAGAAACCATCCGCCGCTATGAAGAAACTTACCATCTTCCGGTTACGGATGTGTTAAAAACCGGCACAGACAAAATTATAAACGCCTTGCTCGATTTCTTCCCTTCCCTGAAAAAGGCAGTGGTTTCCTGATGGCCGTTCTTCCACGGGTGGAAATCAATCTGGAGAAGATCCGGCACAATGCCAAAACGTTAAAACAATTATTTGGGAGGAAAGGAATCAGCATTACAGGCGTTGTGAAAGGCGTTACAGCCGATTTAAACATTGCCGGCGCCCTGGTGGAGGCAGGCATCACAAGCCTCGCAGACTCGAAGATTGCAAATATCGAAAAAATGAGAAAAGCGGGGATCAAAGCAGATTTGATTTTGCTTCGTTCCCCCGGGATCAGCGAAGTAGAAAAAACGGTCCGGTATGCGGATATCAGCATGAACACGGAGCTGGATACGATCCGTGCATTATCCGCTGAAGCGGTGCGGCAACAGAAAACCCATAAAATCATCCTGATGGTGGAAATGGGAGATTTGAGGGAAGGCATATTATTAAAAGATGCCCCTGCGATGATCAGAGAAATATTCACCTGCCCCGGGATTGAACTGGCCGGAATCGGGACGAACTTTGCCTGCTTTGGAGGCGTGCTCCCGACCGAACAGAAGATGCAGACGTTTTCCCGGTTTGTCCAAGCTATGCAGGAGCTGTTTTCCCTCAAACTTCCTTATGTTTCCGGCGGCAACTCCGCCAATTACAACTGGGCCGTGAAAACAAAAGATGCCGAGGCCGTAAACAATGTACGGCTCGGCGAGTCCATTTTGCTGGGCCGCGAAACATCAGGCGGGCATATCATTCCGTCATTATATCAGGATGCCTTTTGCTTTGTTGCCGAAGTCATCGAATCAAAAATCAAACCTTCCGTGCCATATGGGACAATTGGCAAAAATGCATTTGGGGAACAAGTCACCTTTATCGACAGGGGCAACAGACGGCGGACCATTATCAGTGCGGGCCGGCATGATGTGCTTGTTTCAGGCCTTACCCCTGTCCGGCCGTTCCATATCATTGGCTCAAGCAGCGACCATATCATTTTGGATACAAAGGATGCGGTTCTCGTGCCGGGCGATGAAGTAAGGTTTTATATGAACTACGGCGCGATGCTGAGAGCCATGACGTCCCCGTATGTTTATAAAACGTATGTCCATGGCGCGGCCACAACCGAGCCTTACAAACAACAGTTTCTGCTTTCGCGCGGAACAAGGCAAAACCGTCCCCCAGAAACCGAAAAAAACCCTGCAAATTAAAGAAAGACAGGCTGCGAGCACAGCCTGCCTTTTTTTACTTCGTTATAATAATATCTTCCGCGCGGATATCACTGCCAAAGTATGGCGCCAGATTGTTGTTGTAATCATTTTTGAAAAAGCCATTGTTGTTTAACTTCGTAATTTCTTTGTTCATCCAATTAAGGAGCGATTTGTTGCCTTTTTTCACAGCAGGGGCAATATATTGGTTCGGCCCGAGCGTTTTAATGCCGACCGTATAATCCGGATGGTTTTTCACCCAAGCATACAGATAGGAATTGTCGTCCGCCAGTGCAACGGCCCGCCCGTTTTTAAGCGCATTGAACTGTTCTGTTTTGGAATCGTACTTTTGCAATTTCACATCTTTTTGCTTGCTTGTAAAATAGTTTTCCGCAGTAGTGCCCTTGTTGACGATCAAAGACTTGCCCTTTAATTGGCTGACATTTGTGATCGGGTTTTTCTTCGGTGAAACGACACCGATGGAAACTTTCATGTATGGCTTGGCAAAATCAACAACTTGCTTCCGTTCCGGTGTGATTGTGAAATTTGCCAGAACAAGATCCACTTTATTCGATTTCAATGCATCCACACGGCTGTTGGCGTTCACTTGCACGAATTTCACTTTTACCCCAAGATCTTTGGCAACCTGTTTGGCGAGCGCAACATCATATCCTTGCCGTCCCCCGTTTTTATCGACCCATCCGTACGGCGGAAGATCTCCAAATACGGCAATTTTGATCGTGCCGTTTTTCTTAATTGCTGAAACACTGGACGGATTGCTGCTTGAAGAATTGCCGGAACTTTTGCCGCAGCCTGCAAGCGCCAGCGACAAAATCAATAAAAGTGCTGAAACCAAACCAAACAAACGATGCTTTTTCATAGTCTAACCCTCCAAAATATTTTTCTTTTAAAAATCCATGCTTTCCAAAAAGCTTTTCGCCCGCTCTGTCTGCGGTTTAGTGAAAAATTGGCGCCCCGGGGTTTCTTCGAGAATCTTCCCGTCTTCCAAAAACAAGATTTTATCCCCGATTTGCCGGGCAAAATTCATTTCATGCGTGACGACAATCATTGTCATCTTTTCTCTTGCCAACCGCAGGATGATCTCGAGCACGCCGCGCACCATTTCCGGGTCAAGCGAGGCGGTCACTTCATCAAACAGCATCAGCTTCGGGTTCAGCTCAAGCGCGCGGACAATCGCCACCCGCTGTTTCTGCCCGCCGGAAAGCTGGCGCGGGTAGGCATTGGCATACTGCTCCATGCCGACTTCCTTTAACAGGCTCATGGCCTGGCGCGCTGCTTCGTCTCTTTTCCGTTTCTGGACTTTCACTGCACCGAGCAGGATGTTCTCCAACACCGTCATATTCGGAAATAAATCATAGCTCTGGAAAACCATTCCGATCTGCTGCCTGAGCCTGCGCCAGTTTTTCGGCGACGGCCGTACGGTTTCCCCATTAAACATAATGGTGCCACCCTGGAAGGCTTCGAGACCGTTTAAGCAGCGGATCAATGTACTTTTTCCCGATCCGGACGGCCCGAGGAGAACAACGACACTGCCTTCCTCCACTTCGAAAGAGATATCCTCCAGCACCCGTTTTTCGCCGTACGACTTTTTTAAATGTTCGACTTTCAGTAAAGGTTCAGCCATTAGCCCCTGCCTTGCCCCTCCTTTCTAATCGCCTTGCCAGCCGGGAAAGCGGATAGCATAAAATGAAATACAGGATAAAGATAAAACCGTATACCCAAAACGCGCCGTCCTGATAACGGTGGCTGTTCGCTTCGATAATTTGCTGGCCGACATTGATGACATCCACGACGCTGATCAATAGCAAAAGGGAAGTCGTCTTAATTATTCTGGTCATCAGGTTAATGGTCGCCGGAATCATTAAGTGGACCGATTGCGGCACAAGCACGTACCGGTAAAGCTGGACCGTGCTTAAACCGATCGCTTTTCCAGATTCCACCTGATGCATCGGAACAGAAATCAGCGCGCCACGGACGATATCGCTCATTTCGGCAGCCATCCACAGGCTGAAAACAATGGTCCCGACCGTATCCGCCTTATAGTTGATGTTAAAGCTTTGCGGCAGAATATAGTAAAACAAAAATAACAGGACAATCGTCGGCACAATGCGAAAGAACTCCAGATACAGCCTAAGCAAAAGGCGGAGCAACGGATTGTGCAATGTCCTTAAAACCCCCAGCACGATGCCGAGGATACCGCCGAAAAAGATGGACAGAAAAGCAATTTTTGCCGATACATATAATCCGCCCAATAAACGTAAAAAATTGGCTCCTTCAAAAAAGATACTAATTCCCGAATGTCCCATAACGCACCTTCTTCTCCAGCCATGTCAGCAAGATGGACAATGGAATTAAAATGATGGCATAAGCCACAACGAGCATAAACAGATACTCATTCGTGTTGTAATACATCCCGATCAAGTCAAGTGCCGTGTTGGTTAGTTCCGGAATCGCCAGCACGGTAAAGATGGATGTTTCCTTGATTAAAAAAATAACATTTGCGGCGAATGCCGGGACACTGAGCATCAATCCCTGCGGAAAGATGACGTAGCGTGCCAGCTGGAACCGGCTCAGACCGATCGCAAGCCCGGACTCAATCTGCGTTTTGGAAACGCCCGCAAGCCCTCCGGAAAACCCTTCTGCCATATAACTGCCGCCAAGAAAAATAATCCCGATAATCCCGCAAACCTCGGCAGAAAATTTGATCCCGACTTGCGGAAGCCCGTAAAAAAGGAAAAATAACTGGATCAATAAAGGCGTATTGCGGGACAGTTCCACATAAGCCGTTACAAGTTTCCGTAAAACCGGCACCTTAAAATACTGGATAAAACTGCATATCAAGCCAAGAACACCTGCCCCGATAATGCCGAAAAAGGAAAGCCGCAAAGTGAGCCAGAATCCTTTTTCAAACATGGGCAGGCTGTTTTGCACAACGGTCCAGTCCATCTCACCCCTCCTCGTATAATAAGTTTAAATCCAAAGTGGATGTCAATTTCCAGTTCATTCTGCTGCTCATTGACAAGTGAATATAAGATTTTGTATTCCGGGCTCGCCCGGAATACAAGTTCGGACTTGGACGCTTCGCGATGTTCCCGGATAATGGTCTTAGGATCGTTTGGGTCAATGCTTCCCCTCCTTGTAGCCTGACTACTCGAAAAGTCTGCATCCCCAGGTTCTTGCTTGAACGTCTAACCCGTAGGCCGTTCCTCCGGATCTCCGTGCTGGAAATGAGCAGTTCCAGGCAGCCCACGGCCCGGATGAGTTCTCATACGCGAGGCTGACAGATCGGCAAGCCATCTGGGGATATCCCGAAGCGTCCGATTCCATCGATCCCAATACAGAGAGGAGGAAATCATATGCCCTTATTTGTCGGTATTGACGTGAGCTCCAAAAACCTCGATGCCTGCCTGATGGATGGAATGGGGGAAACGTTGGCCACCCAAACGGTGACAAACAATCTTCCCGGTGCCTCTGAGTTAAGAGACGCCATCCTCCAACATGCGGAGGCGGATGACACCATCCAGATCGCCATGGAGGCCACATCTGTGTATAGTTGGCACCCGGCAATGTTTTTCCATGAAGATCCCGAGCTGAAACAGCGTCGTACAAAGGTGTTTACCCTGAATCCGAAGCTGGTGAGAAATTTCAAAAAGGCTTATGCCGAGATGGACAAGACCGATCCCAAAGATGCCTGGGTAATTGCGGACCGCTTGCGTTTCGGGAGATTGCCGAAATCCGTGATTCAGTCAGAACAATACCTTGCCCTTCAACGGTTAACACGGATGCGCTATCACCTGATTCAAAGTTTAACCCGGGAACAACAGGTATTTTTGAATCATCTGTTTTTCAAATTCAGTGCCTTTAACCTTGAAGTGGATACACCGGTCTTCGGCCATGCCATAACGGAATTTTTGCTTGAGGCCTATAGCCTCGATGAAATTGCCCAAATGCCTCTAGAGGACTTAGCGATGTATCTCCAGACCAAAGGCCATGGCCGCTTTAGCGATCCCGAGGATTTGGCCGCATCCATCCAAAAAGCTGCCCGGTCCTCTTACCGGCTTTCTAAATGTGTGGAGGATTCGATTGACTTGGTCCTGGGCAGTTCTATTGAGATCATCCGGCATCTTAAACGCCAAATCAAGGATTTGGATAAGGCGATTGCCCGCGTTCTTGATGGAATCCCGAATACCCTCCAGACCATTCCGGGAATAGGCCCGGTGAGCTGTGCTGGGATTCTCGCTGAAATCGGCGACATTGAGCGCTTTGACGACCAAGCCGCGATCGCAAAATTTGCTGGATTGTTCTGGCCCCGCCACCAATCGGGTGATTTTGAGGCTGATGACAAAATGCTTGCGCGTACAGGCAATCGTTATCTCCGGTATTACCTGGTTGAGGCTGCCAATCTGGTCCGGCGACACGAACCTGAGTACCGCGCCTTTTACCAAAAGAAATATCGTGAGGTGCATAAGCACTCACACAAACGCGCCCTCGTCTTAACGGCAAGAAAACTGGTGCGCCTGATCGATGCGCTGCTCCGCAACGATCAAATTTATGCGCCGAAAAAGAAGGTGACGCGATGAGGTAACCAGGTAACCATCATCGATAGCCTGAACTTGAAAACTTCCAGATTATTCCAATTATCTGGAGGCTTAGTTCAGTATTGCCATTTTTACGACATAGAGCCAACAAAATTTCCAATTCACTTGTTTTTAACCCTTGACATCACACCGTAGGACTTTTTTGAAAAATTCTCTTCAATCCAGGCGGGCTTGCACCAGCCGCCCGATATGTATACGTTGCTGTCCCGATTCAGGACCCAGTGCATTTCAAAGGCCGGACGACAAAAAGCCGTTTCCTAAGAAAACGACTGCCCTTTTTCAGGTATTGCTGCGGTTTTCTTATCTTGATAGACGATCATGAACTGTAGCTATATAAAATGAACTTAAGTTTTTCGCGGCAAAATCCATGACGATCAGAATAGACATGGCATGAAAAAGGAATAGAGTTCAACTTATATATTAGGATGCCGGTTTCCAAAGAGAGCCCTTCTGCCGCCCGGGATAAGAAATATTCAGCATTTTAGCAACATCTTTATTTTACTGAACGCCGGGGCAAAAATCAATATATTCCTATCGACTTGATAGGGTTTTCTTTGGATGGCACCCAAAAAAGAAAACAGCATGCCGAAATTGTCCCTTCGCTTGCACCTGTGCTGTTTTCCGGCTGCCTGCAACAGGAGTGCTGATTGAGCCTGCGTTACAGCCAAAAAAAAGGCCTTCAATCCGCTTTAGGATCAAAGACCTTTCATTTTAGCGCTCAAGCGTGTTACCGGTAGGCCGGTTCTTTTTCCGTCAGGCCGAGCGTCTCTGCCGTTTCAGCGTGAATTTGATGCAGCAGTTCCGGATTTTCCGCGAGCCGCACGCCATAAGATGGGATCATTTCTTTTATTTTTGGTGCCCATGCATTTTTCCGGTCCGGGAAGCATTTTTCAATGACTTCGAGCATAACATGGACAGCAGTAGAAGCACCTGGCGAAGCGCCGAGCAATGCTGCGACTGAACCGTCAGCAGCCGTTACCACCTCCGTGCCGAACTGAAGCGTGCCTTTTCCGCCTGCTTCCGTATCTTTAATCACTTGGACCCGCTGCCCGGCTACGACAACATCCCAGTCTTCCAATCTCGCATCCGGAATGAATTCCTGCAGCGTCTCCAGCCGTTTTTCGTCTGACAAGAGAAGCTGCCCGATCAAGTATTTCACAAGCGGCACATTTTTTGCTCCGGACGCAAGCATGGTCACGACATTATTTGGCTTCACAGAACCAATCAGGTCTAAATTTGACCCTGTTTTTAAAAACTTCGGCGAGAAGCCGGCAAACGGGCCGAACAGCAAACATTTTTTATGGTCAATATATCTTGTGTCCAAATGCGGCACAGACATCGGCGGCGCACCGACTTTCGCTTTCCCGTACACTTTTGCATGGTGGCGGTTGATGACTTCAGGATTGTTGCACACCATAAATAACCCGCTTACCGGAAACCCTCCAATATGTTTGGACTCCGGAATACCGGTTTTTTGAAGCAACGGCAGGCTTCCACCACCGGCCCCGATAAAAATGAATTTCGCCGTATGGTATTCGATTCTGTTGTGCTCAATATCATGCACTTTCACTTCCCAGTTTCCTTCCGGGGTGCGTTGAATATCTTGAACAGCATGCTTGTAGTTTATTTCGACATCTTGGCGTTCCAAATGGTCAAACAGTATGCGGGTCAAGGCGCCGAAGTTCACGTCCGTCCCTGCATCGCTTTTCGTTGCTGCAATCGGTTCGTTAGACGTCCGGCCTTCCATCACAAGCGGAATCCATTCCTTTAATTGTTCAGGGTCGTCGGAAAACGTCATTCCTTCAAAAAGCGGATGGGCTGACAGCGCTTTAAATCGTTTTTTAAGAAAAGCAACGTTCGCCTCCCCTTCTACGAGGCTCATATGTGGGATCGGCCGGATAAAGTCCTGTGGATTGTGGATCAGCCCCTTGCTAACCAGGTAGGACCAGAACTGCCTTGAAAGCTGGAATTGTTCATTTACATTTACAGCTTTTGTAATGTCTATTGAGCCGTCCGGTTTTTCAGGCGTATAATTCAGCTCACATAATGCCGAATGCCCGGTCCCCGCATTGTTCCATTCATTTGAACTTTCTTCCCCCGGTTTTGCCAGCTTCTCGTATACGGTGATTTCCCAATCCGGGGCTAGTTCTTTCAACATGGTGCCCAGCGTTGCACTCATAATGCCGGCACCGATTAAGATGACGTCTGTTTTTCCCTGTTTGATGCTCATGATTACCTTCTCCTTATCCCTGTATTTATTCCTATTATTCCGGAAACAATGCCTCTTTTACAGAATGAGGAAGTCCCCGGGAAAACGCTTTACAAGTCTTAATATCATAATATCATATTTTATGATAATTCTTTAGAATAATGATACACAATTTGACAATGTAAATTTCAGGAAATCCTTTTATCTGCTGAATGATTCATCCTTCACTCCTATAATTTTTCTAGAAATGACTGACACTGATGCACTTAAACTTCATATTCACTTTTAGACTCCGCAGCCTGCAGCGTATTCCAATCTCTTACTTCAGTATGCTCCGCCATTAACTCTGCTTGACGCATAACTGTGTCTAAAGCTTTTTTCGCTTGTTCTGGAGGGTAATCGTACTTCTTCAATAGTCGCTTAATAATTCTCCTCATTCCAGCACGGGCGCTTTTTCGGACATGCCAGTCAATGGTCATGTTCCGTCTTATTGCTTGCGTTAGTTCATTGGCGATTTTGCGTAAGACTTCATCTTCCATTAATTCTTTGACTATAGATTCCGATGTTAATGCATCGTAAAAGGCGATTTCATCTTCATTTAATCCTAGATCTTTTTCTTCTTCTCGTTCTTTTTTCATGTCCTTCGCCATTTGTATTAATTCTTCCATGACTTCGGCATTCGTAATGAACTGGTTTTTATATTTGTTTAGCGATTGTTTTAGTTTTTCCGAGTATTTTTGGGATTTGACAAGGTTGCGTCTTTCCATTGTTTTGATGTTGCCTTCAAGTAATTTTTTTAGCATTTCAACCGCTAAATTTTTATATTCATATGAACGTACTTCTTCGAGAAATTCTTCTGACAATATGGAAACATCCGGATGTTTTAATCCCATCACTTCAAAGACATCCACTACTTCTTCTGAAATAATGGACCGTTCGAGTAATTGGTTAACGCGTGCCTCGATTTCTTTTTTCGTCTTTCGCTTCGGTTGTTTTTCTTGAAGTTTATTAAGGCTAGCCTTTACCGCTTTAAAATAACTAACTTCAAGGGCTGCTGCTTTTCCTTCATCTGTCGCTGCACAAAGTGAATGCGCCTTTGCTAGCTCAGTTGCAGTCTTTTTGAATTCTTTTTGTTCTTTTTCACTCTTTCCAAAAATGACATTCATTCCGCCGGTGATTGCACGAATACGACCCGCTTGGGATGAACCCATATAAGCTGAGTAATCAAACCCATGCATCATGTCTTGTAAAATTTCAAGTTTCTCTTTCATCACAGCGACAGCGGCCGAAGTATCAATACCCGTTGTCTTCTTATCACTTTCGGTATACTGATTTAGAGCTTTCTTTAAGCTTTCTAATATTCCAATATAATCGACAACTACTCCACCTGATTTATCCTTAAACACGCGGTTCACCCGTGCGATTGCCTGCATAAGGTTATGGCCCTTCATCGGTTTATCAATGTACATCGTATGCATCGAAGGTACGTCAAATCCGGTCAGCCACATATCACGTACAATCACGATTTTTAGTTCATCATTATTATCTTTCATTCTTTTTGCTAATAAATCCCGCCGTTTTTTTCCACCAATATGTGGCTGTAAGAAATCATCATCCCCAGCACTCCCTGTCATGACGACTTTAATTTTACCTTTATCGTCATCATCGGAATGCCAATCTGGACGTAATTTGACAATTTCGTTATAAAGTGCGACACAAATACGACGGCTCATGCAAACAATCATTGCTTTACCATCAATGGTTTTTGCTTTTTCTTCATAGTGACTGACGATATCATTTGCTAATTGTTTAATACGGTTAGGTGAACCAACGATCGCTTCGAGCCTTGACCATTTTGACTTGTATTTTTCACGTACTGATTCTTCCTGATCTTCAGTAATCTCTTCAAATTCCTCATCGATCTTCACTAATTCTTCTTCATTAGCTTCCAAGCGGATAATACGGTTTTCATAATAAATTTTAACCGTTGCTTTGTCTTCAACTGCTCTTGTCATATCATAAATATCAATATAATTACCAAAAACGGCAGGCGTTGACTTATCTTCCAGCTCAATCGGTGTTCCTGTAAAACCGATAAAGGAAGCATTCGGAAGTGCATCGCGAAGATATTTTGCATATCCATATTTCACTTTGCCTGTTTTCGTATCTGTCTTTGCAGAAAAACCATATTGACTGCGATGAGCTTCATCCGCAATAACAATCACATTTTTACGATCGGTTAAAACCGGCATTTCGCCATCTTCCGGTTTAAACTTTTGAATCGTTGTAAAAATAATACCGCCTGATTCCCGGTCATTTAGAAGATCATATAATCCGTTTATCTCTTTGGATTTTTCGTTGGCTTGTTGTTTTTTCTGTTCCTCACTCAATTTGCGGACATCTGCTTGTTTCGGTGTTTGTCTTAAAATATCCTTTGATTTAGAAAATGTCGAAAATAACTGGTCATCTAGATCGTTGCGGTCAGTAATTACTACAATAGTTGGATTATTTAGCTGCTTGACAAGCTGTGCTGTATAAAAAACCATCGAAAAACTTTTACCCGAACCTTGTGTATGCCATATAACACCGATTTTACGGTCTCCATTCTCACTGGTCGCTATTTTTGTCTTTTCCACCGCTTTTTTTACCGCAAAATATTGGTGATAGGCAGCGAGAATTTTGGCAATCGTTTTTCTTTCACCGATTTTCTTCCCATTTTCATCTCGTTCTTCTTCTTTGGATTCCTGAAAGAGAATAAAGTTTTCAATAATATCAATAAGCCGGTCTTTTGCCAGCATCCCTCTTAACAACACTTCATATTGCGGCACTTCAAGTGGCTCAATGTTTTCTCCATCCACCGTCCGCCAATTCATAAAACGTTCTTGACTTGCGGTAATCGTTCCCGCTTTCGCATTAATTCCATCGGATAAAATACAAAACGCATTATAATAAAATAAAGATGGAATATCACGTTTATACGTTTGAATTTGTGCATAGGCATTATCGATACTCACATTTTCATCAGATGCTGATTTTAATTCGATAACGACGAATGGGATGCCATTTATAAAAATAACTAAATCCGGGCGGCGTTCTTCTTTTTCAACGACCGTAAACTGATTCACTACCAAAAAATCATTATTAGCCGGTTCTTCAAAATCAATTAAGAATGCCTTCATCGAACGGCTATGACCATCTTGATGAAACGACACATCAATGCCTTCAGTGATTAATTTGTGAAAATGACGGTTGTTTTCTTCTAAGCTTGGACTATTAAAAGCTATAATTTGCCGAAACGCTTCTTCTATTGCTTCCTGTGGCAAATGGCGATTATGTTTAAACAAAGCATCTTTTACACGGTCTTCTAAAATTACGGTACGATAATCTTTGCGTTCCGGTCTTTCTCCGTCACAACTAATGTCCGGACCAAAGACATAGTCATAGCCAAGTTCCTGAAGAATCTCTATAGCTGCTTCTTCCAGTTTATCTTCTGTAAAATTTTCTAAAAAACTCATTCTCCTCTCCCCTTTCGCTATCGGGATTTCCCACTATTCTTTAACTCTGTACTTCCAAAACTTCATCTTCCAGCTGAACACGAATTTCACCGGACATAAGTTTTGGAAGAAGAGTGTCTCGAATAAGTGTTAGCTTCTGATTTTCATCTTCAACTTGAAAGGACTTTTCAAACATTCTTTCAGTTATTTCATTAAATAAACTGTGAACTTTTTGATCAGGAAGACAAATTAATGAATCTTTTATTTCCTTTGTTGATAGATTTACTTGAACACCACTATTAGCTCTACTTCTTAAATTATTTATAAAATCTTCACTGTTGGTCAAAATGTATAAATAAGGGTAGTTTATAACTTTAGAATCTTTCGTTCTTATTAAACCTACACGTTGATTAAGAATATATTCATTATCTCTGTCCATTAATGCTGTATGACCTAATAACGCAACATTACTTTTCATATCTGTCATACACATTAATAAATCTCCTTTTTTTATAATGTAATTTGATAAATTCTGGCACTTATCACGTTCTATATAACTTTTTGTACCAGAATGATTAATACCTCCACCTTTTTTAATATTTCCCATTTTAAAAACCCTAAATGTCGAATCAGATTCTACATCTAATAGGTCTTTACTTTTAAATGCATAACCGTTTTGAAAATCAATTACATCACCTAATTTTACGATTTTCCAACCTTTAGGTATCATACCCAATTCACTTTCAACCATTTCGCCGCCACTTGATTTATATGGCTTGCCATTTTCATTCGGAAATTCAAAGTCAACAAACCAATGTTTAAACAATGCTTGTGCCATTTCTTCAAGCTTTTCGTTGATTTGATTGTTGGTTTCAATTTTTTCGTCTAAGGTTGAAAGAATATTTGCGATTGCCTTTTGTTCTTCTAACTTTGGTAAATCTATTTCTAATCCTCCAATTACGCTTGGTTTAATTGAAGGGTATGCTGATGTACTTGTCTCAGCAATTGATTGTAAATAATTTACTATTGAGTCCTGAGTTAAATACCAATATAAATATTCTGGATTCACTTTCTTTAAATTAGGTGATAATACTGCGAATCCTGTAGAAACTATTAAATTTTCTATCTCTTTTCTAATAATTCCATAATGTCTTTGATTAGGTCTAACAGTAGAAATCAAAATATCATTTACCTTAACTTTTCTCTTAGCTCGACTAGGGAGCTTGTCTTTTCCGACAATTAATTTTTGTATTTCATTAATTGTACCTCTTGTTAAATTAGAAGTATCAAGGTAATAAATATATTTTATATCATCACTTTTTGATATATTTTCTGAGTTTATTTCACACAATTCTTCAATTTTATACTTCATACCCAATCCCCCCTAGATTTTTTCTAATCTCTTCCTCCAATCGGTGGGATTTTTCAAATAGTTCTCTTAATTCACTGGTGAGGGTTTCCATTTTTTCTTCAAATGGTATACCATCATCCTCTACATCACTTATTCCAACATAGCGTCCGGGCGTTAATACATAGTCATTTTGACGGACATCTTCTAAAGTCGCTGATTTACAGAATCCCTTGATGTCTTCATATTCCCCATCTGGTTTACGCCAGTTTCGGTATGTTCCTGCAATTTTTTGAATATCTTCTTCCGTTAATTCACGAAGGCGGCGGTCAACCATTTGACCCATGTTTCGAGCATCGATAAATAGAATTTCATGTTCACGGCTTCGGTATTTTGGATGATTTTTTTTATTACGGTTTAAAATCCATAAGCTCACTGGTATT
Source organism: Weizmannia sp. WK01 (assembly GCF_025905465.1). Classification (NCBI taxonomy): domain Bacteria; kingdom Bacillati; phylum Bacillota; class Bacilli; order Caryophanales; family Bacillaceae; genus Heyndrickxia; species Weizmannia sp. WK01. The sequence goes on from NZ_CP109616.1 coordinate 3,642,558, forward strand.
CCTGTTGAATAGAATAATTTGTCAGGCAAAGCAACAATGGCATCGACTAAATCCGCTTCAAGTATGTTTTTACGGATTTCCCCTTCATTCGATGTATTGGAACTTAACGAACCATTTGCTAATACAATACCAGCTGCGCCATTTGGTGAAAGGTGATAAATCATATGCTGTAACCATGCATAGTTGGCATTGCTCGCTGGCGGTGTACCGAATTTCCAACGAACATCATCCACTAATTCATTTCCGCCCCAGTCACTCACGTTAAATGGAGGATTGGCAAGGATGAAATCTGCTTTCAGCGTTTTATGTAAATCATTATGGAACGTATCCGCATGATGTTCGCCGATATTCCCCTCTATTCCACGTATAGCAAGATTCATTTTACAAAGCTTCCAAGTCGTTGAATTGAGTTCCTGACCATAAATAGAGAGATTATCAATTTTTCCTTGATGGCGTTCAACAAACTTTTCACTTTGAACAAACATGCCGCCGCTGCCACAGCATGGGTCATAAATCCGCCCTTCATAAGGTTCAATCATTTCAACCAATGTTTTAACAACGCTTTGTGGTGTATAGAACTCACCACCGCCTTTTCCTTCTGCACTGGCAAACTTACCTAAAAAATATTCGTAAACACGACCAAGTAAGTCTTTTTCTTGCTTGCTGTGCAATTTAATCGTTGAAATGAGGTCTATCAGTTCTCCTAAACGGCGTTTATCAATTTCAGGACGGGCATAACGTTTATCTAACACACCTCTGAGTGACGGGTTTTCTTTTTCAATTTCGATCATCGCTTCGTCAATGTATTGACCGATTTTCGGGTCTTTCGCACGGTCTTTAATGAAGCTCCAACGTGACTGTTTCGGTACCCAGAAAATATTCTCTGCTGTATATTCATCGCGGTCTTCTTCAAAACCTTCTCCCTCTTCAACTAACTCGTTATACTTCATTTCAAACTTATCAGAAATGTATTTTAAGAAAATCAATCCTAAGACTACGTGTTCAGTTCTGAAGAGTAAATTCATCAATTTTTAGATGTTTTATGATAAAATGACTTATCCACATTTAGAAAATTTTTCCATCTATTTTTTCTGCTTTCAAAGTCAAAAAGAGCCGAATTTGCAAATTTCTTTTTTAAAATTGTGGATAACTTCAAAAAAACCTTTTTTTACATCACATCCTTTGCTATAATATAACCATTAAGTAAACCTTACTTGTATTGGCTTACTTAAATGGGTGAAATCCTCGTCTGTTAAAATGCGTGTCCGAAACGATTCCAACAGATTTGAGGATTTTTCTTTTGCCGTTTTTTTGAGTGCTTTTAAGATTGACGAACCTTTTTCAAACAGCTGTCTAATAATATCTGTTATTTGAACTAATAAATAATGATTTTTCATGGCTGTGTAGTTTTGGCTATTGGCATGTTCTATATTGTAACGATTATTTTTTTGTTCGTTAAATCCTTGATTTTCAATCTTCCAGCGGCTTCTTCCTGCAGCGATGAGTCGTTCCACGTTCTTTTTCGTGATTTTAATATCCGTTATAAATACATACTCTTTCGATTTCCCATCCTCTGTTTTCATTGTGGCCTCCATCAGATTGACCGTTCTGTCTTTGTAGGCAATATCATTCACCCAAACTAATGAATTCTGATCCTTACTTTGTTCCAGCTCTTTTATTGCCTTAAACTCCGTCGAGATACTTTTAATTCTCCCTTCCTTAAATCTGCATATATATTTCCATTTGTGCGCCCTGCACAGATTAAATACCGTTTCACATGCATAGAGACTATCTCCCAAGATACAAATCGGTAGTCTTTTAAATATTTTTTTTATTTTCTTTGCCAGCCTGTCGAAGGCTTTTAATTCACAATCTTGCTTAGAAACATTTTCTGATTCATTTTCGATAAATTCGGAGGCAATACTGAAGACCATATCCCCCACGACAAGCTTGGCTTCAAGTACATGGTGCATATAAAGTACGTTCGTTTCTCCTGTTTCTTTATTTGTATATGCCCGTCTCAGGCAGTGTTTACAATGTTTCTTATGAAAGGTGTGTAATCCAGTTCCATCAATGATGACACCCCAGTACTTTCCTTCAATTCGATAAGACTCGAGAGACCTTTTTTTCAATAATTCTTTAATCATATACGTTCTAATTTTTTCTAATTCATTTACATCTAAGCCAGATAAAAAGTCGTTAATTGTATCATAATGTGGAAGTTCTTCAAGAGAATCTAAGCCTAACACCTTCCCTACATTTTTAATACATTCTTCTTTATTAAAACGCTCACTCATGTTTCTCATGGATTTTAGGCCGGTCATATTTTTCAACATCATCGTAAATAAAAGGACCTCTGGACCATAAGTGATATAGCTTTGATGTCGGTGGTCTGCTACCTTTTTTAGGTTATTCATCAGGTCTTTGAAAAAATGCTTCTGAATTTTAAGGAACTCGAAAAAATAATTTGCTTCTTTTTCACGATTTCTTTTTTCTTTTCTAGTAACCAAAATAAAAACCCCCTCAAAACAGCCAAGTTTAATTAGGGCTTGCTGAACGAATCAAATTTTAGCTTGTATTCGACTTGTCACTAAGCCATGCCAAAATATTCGTCCAGCAAGCTCTAATTATTTAAATTATTACATATTTAGCCGCATTTTTGGGGGGGGAATAGTTAAATTATCACGAAAAATTTTTACTCCTCAGAGCTGCTACGTGTTTATATTCGGATGCATCCATGCTTCCACGTAATTTGTCAGCAGATTTCCAAAGTGTTTCTTCGAATCCAATCTTTGCTGTTTCCATCATGAAGTCTCCTTTAATTCTAGTAATTAAAATCATCTAATACTTCGAATAATTCGCTTTCAAATTCATCTTGTTCTGGGCCTGTTGACACCCAATCTGGTAACACTTCTAAATAATGCGCTAAAGCTTCTATTGTTTTATGGAAAACCGGTTCATGCTGTGCCTTATCTAAAAGTTCAAGAACCAATTTAAATGTGTCGAGATAAGGTTGATGTTCAGCACGATTAAGCATGTTCCGAAATTTTTCGATTAGTTTGGCTTTTTCAATATCGTGTTCTATTTGATTCAATTCCTCTTTGTCATAAACTGGCACTTCAACAAGATCATTTTCTTCCCCAATGAGGAACTGTTCTTCATATTTCGTGATAATAGGCTGTAAATCCCGTTTTAATTTTTCTTTTTGAATCTCCAGTTTATCCAAATTAGTTAATTCTTTAGAAAAGTATTTAGCGTCTATGCCAAAAATTTGTTCCAACGTAGGTAAATGTTTTTTGGAGATCTTTTGCTTTCTTTTAATCCAAAGATTAATATTTTGCTTTTTAATTCCAAGCTTTTCGGCCAGTTCAATTTGCTGCATACCATAAAGTTCAAGGATGTATTCTAAACCTATCAATTGATCACCTGCCAAAATATTGTCTGGGTCAATATAGTTATATTGTAATAGGTAAATAGCTTCCAGTCAATCAAACATTTACTATTATAGGTTGAGTCCGTAAAATTGTGTAAAAAGGAAATATAAAAAGAGCCACGTTGCTTTCCCTTTGATAGAATGAACATTGACCAAAACAAAAACAAAAAGGAGCATTCCTGTTAGAAGGACTTTCGGGGACTTGAACAAAAAGAGCCCTCCTGGTATGATGCGGGGTGTCATCTCTTAACGAATGACCCCTAATTTGTAACCAAGGAGGACTCCATAATGGATTTTAAACAAAATCAGAAAATTAATCAAGTCACTGAACAAACACGTATGTGTCAAGTTTTTCTCGACAAGGTTTAAATATCGGGTATTCCAAGACACTCTTTTTGTACACTTTCGGCTACCGTGCTTTACTTGCTCGGTGTAATTTTCGGAAAAGATGTAGTATTTTCGTATAAAGATGGATAACGGGGATGTTGAGGCGCGCGAAATTCACTCGCTTTCCGCGGGCGGCCGGCGAGCCTCCTCGCTCGTACCTCGCTGCGGGGTCTCTCCTGGCTCGCTTTTCCCGCAGGAGTCTCGTAAATTTCGCGCGCCTCAACGATCAGTCCCCACTGAGCCAGGCTTAAAACGAAAGCTCTAATATTTTGCTTAAATGTCCCATTGCCGATGAACTGCTTGAATGCAGGGCAACTGATCCGTGCTTTACGCCCACTGACGGGCGTACAGGCTGCTTGAGTAGTTGAGACATCCTGATGGATTGTTTCAAGTTCCGTTGCTTTCTCTCGCTTCTTGAACGGTGTTTCAGATAGGCTTCTCTCAATGTCCCATTGAGTATGCCTTGTTTGATTTTCACCATGGCTTCTGCGCCAAGTTCACTCCAATGCATGCCCCTTTTTTTCATCCTGAAGGAGATATGCCTTTGATTCGATTCCATCGCTCCTAGGCCTCTCGCACCTTCCGGCACGTTTTTCACCCTGTCTCTCCAGTCAAAAATGCGGTCCCAGTTTTTCAAGATATACGAACGGAATTCCTTGATTTTCTTGAGGGCCTTTTTATCCGTCAAGGTGCTTTCGTGCGTATCCAAATATAACGTGAATTGGTCCAGGTCATGCGTTCTAATCGCTTTTCTAATTTGCTCCTTGATCTCGCTCTTTCCGCCCCCAAATGTCCTTATGATGGCTTGTGCAACGTGGTAGGTATCCAGCTGGTTGAGCACCGGAAATTCCGACTGTGAGAATGCTGTTTGAAACCGTTCAGCTGTGTACCCAGCACCTCCATCACTGTTTGTAATGACATGCGCTTTTTCGAGGGAATAGGTGTTGGCAGCTGTGGCTTGGACTTCATCCCAAAATGTCTGAATGTCTTCCGTCGTCATGATGACTGTGGGCTGACGCAGGGAGACCCTTTTTCCATTGGTTTCCCATCCCTCATAGAGAATGGCGTGGTGGACTTCCATACTCTGTTTCTTTTTTAGTCCCCGAACGAATACACCATCTGCTTCAGAAAACAGGTAGTCTACCTTCTTCCCCTCAGGCAGGGAAACAGCTATTTCTAGCTCTTCTACAAGTGCCTTATCGGCTTCCGCCTGAGTTTTCCCTACGTGTTTTACCATGTTCCCTACAGTTGTGTGACTAAGACTCACTGCTGTCCACTCTTTTAAAATATCAGCTACTTCCCGATAGGTGTTCTCACTTGCCAACTCTGCCACCTTTAATTCCACTAACGGGCTGTATCGTTGGTGTGGTACCAGCCCTAACCATTCATCCAGAGGATAATGTGAGTTCCCTCTCTTATCACGCATTAGTGAACGTTTAAAAGTCACACTTCCAAATAGAAACTGAACGCTTCTGTTATCACTCCGGCAGTACACCCAGCCCTCCTCTAACTTCTCCTGTTTAATTGTTTTATCTAACTCTTCAAATATTTCCCCAACCCATTGTGTAAAAGCCTTCTGCATCAGAAGTTTAAGCTGTTCTTCAAATTCGATAAGACTCTTTGTATCCTTTAATAATCCAGCAATTATTGATATAATATCCATGGGAAGACCTCTCTCTCTAGATGTTCATCTTGAAGTGTACAATTAGATGATAGAGCGTCTTCCCATTTTTTTCCACTCATCTGCCCCGTCGAGTAAAATTTTACACATACAACAAACACTTGTAGTGGGAATTGATATTGCCAAGCGTACGCACTACGCTTGCATTGTAGATGACCGTGGGCGAGTGCTCCAAAAATCATTTTCTGTGCCCCAAGCAGGAAATGGATTTGAACTGTTCTATCAGCGCGTTTTAGCCGCAATGAAAGAACACGAGAAATCGGAAGTCATTGTGGGAATTGAACCCACAGGGCATTACTGGCTCAATTTGGCCTACTTTCTTGAGGAAAGGGGTATCCCCTTGGTCATGGTAAACCCTATGCATGTAAAGCGATCAAAGGAGTTGGACGACAATTTGCCAACCAAGCATGACCGCAAAGATGCATTGGTTATTGCCCGTTTAGTTAAGGATGGACGTTTCAGTTACCCACGTATCTTAAAAGGCATGGAAGCCGAACTTCGCGTTGGGTCGACGTTCAGGAGTAAATTGACAGAGGAATTAGGGGCTGTCAAAAACATGATTATTCGTTGGTTAGATCGCTATTTCCCAGAGTTTGTACAGGTGTTTCCGTCTTTTGGGAAGATGGCTTTAGCTGCACTTGAATGCACACCATTTCCAAGTGATCTTTACCAGAAACAGCCCGATGAAGTTCTATCCCTTTTTCGTAAGGTTGAGGGGCTAAAATCCCCTCAAAGACCAAAAACAGTCCGTCTTATTGAAGTCGCGGCTGGCTCTATCGGAGTAACAGAAGGACTTGAGATGGCCCGTATTGAAATTGCCACACTTGTCCGCCGTTACCATCAGCTAGAACAAGATATCGAAAGTATTACAGGGCAGTTAATTGAACTTGTAAAAACATCTGCAGAGTACGAATGGCTATCAACGGTACCAGGGCTTGGAGATACAACGATTGTCGACTTATTAGCTGAAATCGGAAGCTTTTCACATTATCAAGATCCACGCCAATTAATTAAACTCGCGGGATTAACGTTACGTGAAAACTCCTCCGGTCTGCACAAAGGGCAAAAACGCATCTCCAAAAGAGGCAGAAGAAAACTGCGTGCCCTCCTTTTCCGGGTAATGATGCCGATGATTCGCCATAATGAAGCCTTTAGAAAGCTACATGAATACTACACAAACCGTCAGGTTAATCCGTTACGCAAGAAACAATCCATTGTGGTTCTATGCGGTAATCTATTAAAAGTGTTACACGGAATTAGCACGAAGCACAAACCGTTCGACGCACAGCGAATGATGAGGGATATTCCTGGTCTCGCAGAGGCTGAATAAGGCCTCACATCCTTAGTAAGACCTAGACAACAGGATGACACGGAGAAGCTGGCACTATTTTTTCCATTCGACCTCGAGTCCCTAAAGGAGCTTCGCTAGCCTCTGCCTTATGACTAGACCGAACGAAGGAATGTAGGCACACAGATGCCCAGAGACATGGGAGGGTACGTCATCATAAGTTACGCAGAGATCCATTGTGCATCGTATAATTTCCTATCACTACTTCCCATTATTATCCAGTAGTGACCGCGTAGCGTACCCGTATGTTGGAATAGTTTCACATAATATAAAAATTTTGTTAGGAAGCGTGTCAAAAAATATTTTTTTGACACCCCACCAACGGCTTAAACCGTTGATACATCAACATTTTTAGAGGGAGGTAAGCAACTATGGCTCAATACAATATATTACTATAAGCGATGAAATTCTGCATGGGTTCCTGTCGCAAGATCAACGACTGGCCAAACTATTGGAACAGGTCTTGAATCAAATCCTTGAAGCTCAGTTAACGGATCAACTTGGCGCCGGCCGTTATGAGCGCACAGAGGAGTGAAAAGGCTATCGAAAGGGTCTTATCCCCGCCAATTGACGACTCGGGTAGGACGGTTGACCTTGCGCGTGCCGCAGACAAGGGATGGGGAATTTTCCACCGAACTCTTTCAACGCGATCAACGGGCGAACAAGCTCTGGTACTTGCCCTCATGGAAATGGTCGTAAACGGAGTGTCTACCCGCAAGATCGCCCAAATCACAGAAGAATTGTGCGGGACTTCGTTTTCCAAGTCCACGGTCTCCTCGTTGTGCAAAGGACTGGATCCGATGATCCAAAATTGGAATCAACGTTTCCTTCATGAACACGTGTATCCGTTTGTATTGGTCGATGCAAATTCAAGTTCTGCTAGTTCTCTAAACAAACTGAATAAAGAACTAGAACAGATTGAAAACCGCTTGTTGGAAATCCAGCAATTGCAAGACAAATATATGGAAGCTTTTGAAAAGAATACACTCCCGATAGATATCCTACAAGAAAGATTACAAAAGGTTTCCAATGAAAAAAGAGAATTAGAACAGAAGAAAAATGAGATTACATTACATTTGAGTTCTTCTGACTCAAAAGTTATTCAACCGGAACTCATTGAATTGTTACTTGAAAAGTTTCTATTCGTTTATAAGCAGACATCAAGAGAAAATCAAAAACAATTACTTCAGTTATTGATCGATAAAATTACAATTAAACAAACAGGAAAATCAAGAACCATTAAAAACATTGAACTTGAATTCGATTTTACAGAAGTCAACATATCTAAAACCTTTATACTTATCCACATGTTGTATCGTGAAGCGGATAATGAAACTGATTATCCACAGCCAATACCCGCTTCCGACAATAAAATTCCACCTTATCTTCAACAATTTTTGCCTCTATTTATGGTACGGTTCTCCGTATCATATCTAAATGAGGTTATTATATTTCTATAATAATAACTTGTAAAGACAATAAATCTTTGCCATATAATCGGTACCTATTGAAATAATTACAATATCATTCCCTCTTTACTGAGATATGCAAAAATTCCTCTAACAAACACTATAGATTATTATTTCTTACATAATTCCAAATTTGATAGTCCAATAAACGGGGAGTCATGTTTGGGTATTTTTCCGCAAGTATCTTAGAGGTTGCCTGTAAAAGAGTTTGTGCTTCATCCATCTTTACCTTTCTTTGGAGCACTCTTTCAAGAAAACGAATTATCATTCTGTCAGGTTTAATCCAATTATCCTCTCCTGCTAGCATGTAAAAGTAAATAAGCGAAATACCGCTTTTTTGACCAGGTATTGATTTTATCTCTTCCTCGAATTGCTCATTGCCATATAGTTTTTTAACATCCTGTAAATAATTTACACCGTACTTATTGAGTACCTTACAAAACCTATGAACCGCTTCAGTTTTTAGTATTCCGTTTCTAGTGGATGTTCTTTGTCTGTTTTTAAACACTGTATGGACAAATTCCTCTAATCCTAATTCATCAAAAGAACGTAAAAAATGCTCCACTGACTGTTGCTCTGAGGGGGTTGGATAATCGGGCTCTAATCGGTATGGATGTAATCCAAAGTATTCACAATATCTCTTTACGGTATTTTTGACCCCTTCATATCTAACTCCTATTGAAAAAACTGATTCAATTACACACAAAGGTACACTTGTATAATAATATTCATCAGGAAGCTTTGCTTTTTCCAAGTCTAATACTTCCTGACAAAATTCAGCTATTTCCACTTCGTCTTTGTTCAGTAAATCTCTCATCTATTCTCATACTTTCTTACACATTTAATTAAGTATGAATTGGTATGTCAACACTAAACTAGACACTTTTTTTAAGGTGTTTCTCTTTATACTCCATCGGGCTTAAATACCCTAGTGTTCCATGGTGTTACTGGCGCCCCAAAATGGCAGGAAATTGACGGTGTTATTTGTCCAGAAATTGACGGAATTGTTGTCAATTAAGGGGGAAGCCAGTTTGCGCTTTATTGTGGCTTCCCCTATGAGTTTAATACTTAAATTTAAATCATTGTCATTTCACGAAAGTTCCCCTTCAATCACACGTTTTACCATATGATCGTCAATGATTCGATGCCTGTTTTGTGCTCCGTAAAGTAGACAGTGGGTACAAATCTTGTTGATGATCCTTGCGGCTCCCCCGGAAAAACGATGGATTTCATCTAAAGCTACATCTGTGAAAATTTGCTCAGTTACTCCTGAATATTGTAAATGCATGGCAATATATTCTGCAGATTGAGCTCTGTCGTAATGCCCCAGTTTGAATTGAATATCAATCCTTTGGCGGATTGCTGTGAAGGATTGGAGGCGCAGGCGGTCCCATAATTCACTTTGTCCGACAAGAATCAGGCTCATAGGGCTTTGGGCATCCATTTTGAAGTTCAGCAGGAATCTGACTTCCTCCAACATTTCCCGATCAAGAAGATGGGCCTCGTCCACGACCACTACCGGCTGAACACCATGAATTCCTCTCATAAGCTCAATTTCCCGATGAAGCTGCCGTTTTGCATCGCCTCTATAAAATTTAGACTCGCACCCGAGTTGTTCCAACAACCCTTTGTAAAAATGCCGAGGCGTTAATTTGGAATCAGACAAGTACAGTACTTTATATTGTCCATCATCAAGCCGGTCAACAAATTTACGGATAGTCGTCGTTTTCCCAGTCCCACAATCGCCTGTTAAAACCGCGAATAACTGCCTTTCAGCCGTATATTTTAACCGCCCCAGTATTTCCTGCATCATAGGAGAATCATAAAGCTTTTCAGTCGGAATATCCCGTGAAAAAGGCGTATGAGTCATACCGTAGAAGGCTTCAAACATTCTCACCGTCCTCCTTCCATACAGCCCGGAAGGAGACGGCTGGTGTTTGTTCCATCTGTCGTTCCTGATACTTTTGTTCCGCAGCTTTTAATAATCTTGATGAATCGGCTTCCTGTGGCTGAAGATGATCAGGAAGGGGTGGCCTTTTCCCTGACCTTTCACCAATTTCAAGTTTATGAGCTTTCCATGGCGAATACCCTTCAAACTCAATGGTGAGTTCCTCCAGATCCGCAGGATCATAGATAACTTCGACTTTCTGCCCAATAAATGCCAGGCCTACTTCGTATTTTTGATCCATGAAACTGATACAGCCGGATTTATCTACCTTGCGTGTTTCGCAATGCAGGAATGCATCCGCCAACGTATCTGGCTCAATGAAACGAAGTGCTTTTCTGTCACTCCTAAATGCCGATCTTGGGCTTATCTTTTCCCCAAGCGCAGAATGCGGCTTCTCCTGATAACACTCTGTCAGCCAGACTTGAAACAGTTCATTTAACCGTTCTAATGTCTTCGGCTTTTCTAGTGAGACTTCCCCCAGAAAAGAATCAATGAGCCGGTTGAATTTTTCAACCTTGCCTTTGCTTTCTGGCGAAAATGGCTTCGCGTAAACCAGCCGGGTTCCAAGTTTTGAACAGGTTCTCCCCATCCATTTCGTCCTGTATTGTTTGCCATTATCAAAGTAAACGGCTTCGGGAGCACCATATTTTTGCACTGCTTGTCGAAAAGCATCCTCCACAATCCGGGAATCAAGTGTCGGATAAAATTCACCGTGTAAAACATACCTCGTCGCATCATCAATAATGGCGACCAAGTATACCTGCTTCTTGGCACCATTTGGGCCAATCGGTAAATACGGGCCATATTTGATATCAGACTGCCAAAGCTGATTCCGATGTCTTTTTTGAAACCTTCTGGCTGCCACTCCTGATTGCGAATAAAGCCTCATCTGCCTGGAACTGTATCCTCTCTCTGATAGCTTTTCCTGAAGGGTTGAACGTTTGATTTGCCCGGGTTCTGCAAGACCTTCCCATTCAAGTATCTGTATGATTTGTGAAACACTTCGGCTGGGGGCCTCTCTTCTAAGTAGAATGGCCTGTTCTATGATATGTGGCGGGACTGCCTCAGGCTTGGTTTGGGACTGCTTTCCTTTGGGCTTCAATCCTGAAAATCCTTCTTTTCGAAACTGCGTTAAATAACGCCTGATAGTCCTTTCAGAAAGGCCGGAGGCCTTACAAATTTGTTCCTTTAATTCCTTCGCTTTTCCGGCATCCAATCCATCCGCCAATAATGGAGAAATGAGTTGAAACCTTTGGGCTGCCATTTCATCTGCTTTCTTGTGATCCATTCATGATAGACTCCTTTCCTATTTATCTACCATGAGTGTAAATCAACCCCCGCCGGACAAGAATGCAGAACGGGTATGTACCCATAAATAAAAATTTACAACGGGTCGGACAACACGCGCCAGCCATCCGGAGGCATTGCCCACCAATCGCCCTAATCTTTGGAGTGCGGTCCCCGAAGTTTCGGGCAAAACTTTCAGGTCGTCCCCATCTTGTTTGGTCTGATGTTTAATGGAAACAAGGCAATGGATCCAGTATTCTACATAAAAATAAAACCAGTCTATCCAACGATAAAGTGTTGATTCATCTGCCGGAATATCATGATTGGAACGATTAGTCAAAACCGTTTCAATACATTCCGATTTATATCTTTTATAAGGCACCAGAAATTCTGGAAGTTCGTGATGAATCTTTCCGCATTGTTCACATTGTAAACGTCTGATATTATAAATATGCTTCTTTCCAGATCTATCAATGGCTTTTCGATCTCTTGTCCCAATAACCTTCATATGTTTACCACAACAAGGGGAAGGTACTTTTTCCGCACCCCTAACCAAAAACACCAAGTTGAGTATTTTCAATTAGCTTATAATCTGATACAATAACCATAATCGTTATTTTTGGTGGGACATTCCCCGTATAGCTGATGGTACAGTTATACATCATGGGGGATGTCCTTTTCCTTTCTCAAGAATAAATACGAGGACATTATACTCGTCAAATTCCGGACAGGCAATACCGTCAACTTTCGGTTATTTTTGGATGTCAGAAACACCATGGATTCTTGTATGATTAAACCAATGAACATAATCATCTAATTCCATTTTTAATTGTTCTAAACTTTCGAAGTATTTCCCTTTTACAAATTCAGTTTTGTTGCTTCAGCGACTGCGTTGTCATAGGGGCAACCCTTCATACTTAACGATCGTTTAATGTTGAATATATCTAGCACTTCATCCATTGTCTTGTTCTTGAATTCCGCCTCTGTCCGTGTGGAATAATTGAATTTTCCTCAAATCTGCTTTCACTGTCGATAATGCTTGATAAACTAGCTGGGTATCTTTGTTTGGACCTGCACTATGACCAATAATTTCTCGATTGTAGAGATCGACAAATAAACAGATGTAATGCCAGCTTTTTTCCACTCTAACGTATGTTAAGTCACTGACCACAACTGTTCATTCTTTTTGTTGATCAAATTCTCTTTTTAACACATTTTCAACCTTTGATTCATTACATGTGCCCACATGGGGTTTAAACTGGGTCAACCGGATAGCTTGAAACCAGTCCATTTTCTTTCATAATTGTTCCAATTCTTCGCCTTGAGGCGGTGATACCTAGTTTCTTTAATTCATATTTAATTTTACGTGTACCATAGTTTTGCCGGCTTTTCTTGAAATATCTCCAGAATGGCGGCTGTCAGTTCATCTTCTTTATTCACTTGCTCTTTTGCTTCGTAGTAATAGGTGCTTCTTGAAAGTTGTAGGACATCGCACATTGCTGATATCGAGTATTTGTGACGGTTATTTTTGATCACATTTACTTTTGTCCTAGTATCAGCGCGGCTTGCTTTAAAATATCATTCTCCATCAGTAAACGCTTGTTTTCTTTTCGAAGCTGGATCAACTCATTTTCTTCTGGGGAACGATTGTCCTTTTCCTTAAATGAACCAGGTGTTTGGCTTTATTTTATCCATTTGTCCAACGCTGAAGGCGTTAAATCATATTCACTAATAATATCTTTTCTGGGCTTTCCGCTTTCATAAAGCTTGACCATTTGAGCCTTAAATTCTGTGGTGAATGTTCGTCTTTTTCATTGCTAAATCTCTCCTTAACTGGGGAATGTAGACGTAGACCACAAAGATAGTTGGTTTGCGACGAAACTTGACATGGAGCCTCTGCGGCCATGCTTTCTAAGTTAGTGAGCCAGCTGTTCAACACACCTAGCTTGCCTGAAAGGCTAGCATACCCGCCTCTCCACATAAAGTTTCTAGAACGGATCTCTTATGCTTGTTAAGCAGTATACCCAGTTTGGGTGGTTAGTCTACTTGCCCTTAATTTTATTGTCCAGTTAAGTGTAGCCGATTCAAAATAATATCTTGCTTTGCCGGATCACTTAAGGCGTTAAATAACGGTATACATGCCCTGAATACATCAATAGCTTGTTGTGCCATAACTCGTTTATCCCTCTCCTTTCAAAACCAAGATCAGGAAAAATTACTTTTCTCCCGCGACATACTTGGCGATTTTAGCGGCCAGACTTCTCGGCACGAATTTAGCCCCAAGTGCACCTGCCTTATTCAACACTCCGGTAACAATTACACGTTTCCCTCTCATCATTGCCTTATACCCTTTTTTAGCAACGATATCGGCGGCCATCGCCCGGCTGAACATTTTCGTATCCTCAACACTGGCAACAGAACCGAAATTGGTTTTCGTTGGACCAGGACAGAGGGTTGTAACCGTGACGAAGCTATCAGACAACTCTTCAACAAGTGCTTCTGAAAACGAGAGCACATAAGCTTTCGTCGCATAATATACACTCATCAATGGACCAGGCTGGAATTCCGCGGTGCTTGCTACATTTAAATTTTGCCACTGTCCCTTCGCTTCATTTGTTGCAGAAAATAAAAATAATAGGTCAATTCAGTTAGGGCAGCTATGTTTAATTGAATCATATCTAATTGTTTCTGTATATCCAGCTCATCAAACTTACCCAATAATCCAAATCCAGCATTATTAACCAAGACATCGATGGAAATTCCCTTTTTTTCTACTTCCTCAAATACTTCTTTAGCCGCGCCAGGGACGCTTAAATTTTTGAAAATGGCGGTAACTTCTACATTTGTGAAGGATTGCTTGATTTCTTCCAGTTTTTGTCCGCTTCTTGCGACAAGAACAAGATTGTAGCCATCTTGGGCAAACAGTTTTACAACTCTTCAATCAACGAGTCAAAATCCGTACTTTTTAACATGGGTAGTTCTTCAAGTTTCTGTAAAAATTGCTGTCTTTTCTCCTCATTCATCTCTTTCCAATTATCAAGAAAGCGACCGTTTTGCTCCACCATTTCTCCCTCCAATGTAAGCTAAGGTTATATGCCGACTGTGTATTCTGTATTTTCCGCCGTAGAGTTGAAAGCATTTCGTGTAAGCTTGCTTATGTAGTAACTGTCTAGTACAATCTCATGTTTAATATTGTTTACCATCACTTGTGGTAAGGTTCTCCGAGTTTTGAAAATCTGTTAAAAAAACCCCGCCGCAGCGAGAGTCTTATAGAGTCCTAATATGCATTTATTATGGACGAAACCGTATTTTTGTCCATATCGACTCACAGGGAATCATTTTTTAACGCAATTTGATCTTAACCAAAGATTGTAATTTCCTTATTATTAATATCTAACACTTCAATCCTCACCATACCACCCAGATTCTGTGCCACTAAATCAGACAATTCTTTAAGCGCCCTATGAAATTCATCGCTTCTTGTTTCGTCTATTAATTCAATACAAAGGAATGCATTTTTCGTATTTTCTGTTAGCATCGTCCTTTGAGCTTCACGCCAATTCCAACATCTACATATTACACCGATATCATCTTTATAAACAATCTCCCCATCATATGGCGAAGCATTTTCATCACTTCCCAATGGGATAAATGGTTCGTTGCCATTTGCTTGCGTCAGCCGAATATCGCCTACAAAAGTGTCAATATCTTCCCCACCACAAGGAAGTCCATAACGCAATGAAATGGAATTATAGATATCAACAAGCGGGTTTATTGTTTTAATGTGATTGCCATTTTTTACTCTTTTTAATAAAGCTTCAATGGAACACCTTGCCCCTTTCTTTGTCTTGAATTTCTGAAAAGCTTCTCGCCAAACAGCTATGACGGGAT
This sequence comes from Weizmannia sp. WK01, assembly GCF_025905465.1. Taxonomy (NCBI): domain Bacteria; kingdom Bacillati; phylum Bacillota; class Bacilli; order Caryophanales; family Bacillaceae; genus Heyndrickxia; species Weizmannia sp. WK01. The sequence goes on from NZ_CP109616.1 coordinate 3,658,002, forward strand.
TACGACTGAATTCCTCCAGACGGAGAAATTTATGTGCTTCTTTCTCTGCTTCCCGCAACAGCTTCTCATACCTTTCAACATCCCTTATTGAATTATCAATCCCTTGACAAATAACGGTGCCTATTTTCGCCTGAGGGAATAACGACCAAAAATCATCTTCAATGATAAATCTAGCCATAACCTATCTCTCCATTTCATTTTGTTTATTGCCTTGGTAAAATGGTAATTCGTTGTATCACAACATGAGGACACCACTCTTATGTTTTAGAAGGGCTCGCAAAGGCAGAGAATACCCCTAGGACAATATATAAATAACCAGTTATCCGGTTCATTAACTTCGAGTTTCCTTTCCTACCTACTATCCACTTTCGAATACTTGCTGCAAGAATGGCATATAAACTATCGTTAATAAAAGCTAGGATAATAAATATCGTTCCTAAAAGCAAAAATTGTACTGTGACCGAGCCAGCAGAAGGTGCTATGAATTGCGGAAAGAAAGCTAGAAAAAAGAGTGCTGTCTTAGGATTCATCACTTCTACGAGCGCTGATTCGTAAAAAATCTTCAATAATTTTTTATGGTTCGTTTTTGGACTTTCTGAATGATTTCCATTAGATGTGGAAAATAAAGTCTTACACCCTAGATAGATAAGATAAATAGCACCCAAATATTTAACGATAGTAAAAGCTGTTGCTGATGTCATAAGGATCGCAGACACTCCAATTGCTCCTGCTAAAACATGAACAGCACCACCAAGAAAAACACCAAGAACCGATACGAGACCCGCTTTCTTCCCTTGGTCTATACTTCTTGCCATAATATAGATCACAGCTGGTCCGGGCATGATTAACAATGCAGCCGTAGCAATGACAAATAGCCAAATAGTCGAAGGCTCCATCATATGCAACTCCTTTTTTAGTGATTGGACTCCTCTTCATCGATGAAAATAAAGCTACATTTTATTTTTCAAGTTCGCTTTCATCAAAGAGGCGATTTGTTGCTCGTTTGGAAAAGGGATTTGTTCCAATTGTTTTATAATGAGCTCTTGTCTATGTAAAAAATGGTTTTGACTTAACTTTGCTTTCCCTTCCATCTTATTGATTTTTATTTTGAATCCTTGAATTCCTTTCGTCATACCGCGAAGAAGTTCAACATCTACATCCTGCAATCTGTAAGAGTTATCAGGGGCTTCATACTCCAATACCATATCATTTAAAGAGCTCATTAACTCGTGTTCATCCTCGATTAACTCAACCTCTCCATACACATGAAGGGTCACATAATTCCACGTTGGCACTGCTTGATTCGTTTCATACCAAGAGGGAGAAATATAACAATGTGGGCCGTGGAAAATGGATAAAACCGTTTGATTTTGAATATCTTTCCATTGTGTATTGGAACGAGCAAAATGACCATACAAATACGTTTTCTCCTTATTTAACAGCAAAGGTAAATGTGTAGCGAAAGGCTTTCCTTTGTGAACGGAGAACAATGTTGCAAAACTGTTCTCCTGTATCACCTTGTAGGCAACAGTTGTTTCTGTCATCGCAAAATGCTCCGGGATATACACGGAAACTCTCCTCCATCCTATTTTTTTGATATAAACTAAATATCTACAAAGTATGATATAATTTAAACTGACATTCAAAAAGGTACAATAATAAGAAAATTAACATGTCAGGATGATAAAAATGAAAAATACAATTTTTACCTTCAACGATCACTCTCCTAAATACAAACAAATCTACGAAAAATTCAAATCTTTTATTGAGCAAGGCGACATAAAGCCGAATGAGCCATTGCCATCTATTCGTCAACTTGCAGATTCTTTACACGTAAGCCGTAATACAACATTAATGGCATATGAGCAACTTGTTGCTGAAGGGTATATTCGTGGTGAGAGCCGAAAAGGTTATTTTGTAAATGAGTTAGAGCCCCTTTTCGTTCAAGAAGTTCGCATCGCTTCTAATCCTAAGCAAACAGAGCCCGAGTCATCTGTTTGTGTTGATTTCCGTGCAGATGCGGTCGATCAATCGCATTTTCCTTTCAAAACGTGGAGGAAAATCTCTAATCAAGTATTGACAGTAAAGGACAGCTTTCGGTATGGAGAGCCTTTTGGAGAATTATGCCTCCGCGAACAAATCGCAGCCTATCTTCTTCAATCCCGTGGGGTGAGAACAGATCCAAATGCAATTATTATCGGAAGCAGTACCCAGCAAATGCTTGTATACCTTGGGCATATACTGAAGGATGAGTTCCAAAGTATTATCGTTGAAGACCCTGGTTACGACGGTGCTAGGGAAGCTTTTCAATTTCATCGTTTTACGTTTGAAACGTTACCAGTGTATGAAACGGGCGCAGATCTTTCCAAACTAGAACAAATGCAATCGCGATTAATTTACGTAACCCCTTCTCATCAAAGTCCAATGGGAGTAAGCATGTCTATTCAACAACGGCAAATGCTTATTCATTGGGTTAACAAGATGCGTGGATATATTATTGAAGACGATTATGATAGTGAATTTCGCTATACACAAAAACCGTTTCCTGCTCTTGCCTCCATTGATTCAGCAAGAGTCATTTATCTAGGGAATTTCTCAAAATCTTTTCTTCCAGGAATTCGTTTAAGTTACATGGTGTTGCCGCAGCCCCTTTTAGATCGTTATCAACATCAATTTCGTCATTTCGAAAGCACCACGTCCATTCTTAGCCAACTCGCTATGGCGAAGTTTATGGAAGAAGGAGAATGGAGTCGCCACATTAAACGTATGCGTCTTGTTTATAAGCGAAAAATGCAACACTTAGTATCATTATTAAGAAAAGAATTTGAGGATACTATATCGATTATTGGTGAACAGTCTGGTTTATACTTATTAGTCAAAGTACACTTGAACCGTTCAGAAGAATGGCTAATGGAGCGGGCTTTCTCTTATGGTGTAAAAGTGTATCCTACTTCATGCTACTTTGTTAAAAACAATCCTGACAAACCAATGATTAAACTTGGGTTTAGTAATCTTTCTTTTGATGAAATTCAGCTTGGAGTGAAGCTCTTGAAAAAGGCATGGTTATAAAATACATCACACGTCTGCCACTTAAGAACGCCTTCCTATTGGTAGATCGGCTTCAAAAACTGCGCGGTGTCAACACCGATTGAAAATTCCCCAATTTCAACGAAATGAAATTCCCCATTTTGAACGATTAATTCGATAACTGGGCAGGATAAAGACCTGCTTTTTTCTTTTCTCGTAGGCGGTAAGAATCTCCTTTAATGTTAAAGGTAATGGCAGGATGTAAAAGACGATCTAAAATGGCTGTAGCTAATACATCATCGCCGAATACTTTTCCCCATTCGAGATAGGATTTATTCGATGTAAGAATCATCGCTCCTTGTTCATATCGTTTCGATATGACTTTAAAAAACACATTCGCCGTTAGTTCATCAAAAGGAAAATATCCTACCTCATCTATAATGAGTACGTCTGGTCGACTCCAACGATTGACTAAACGTTGGAGAGTCCCTTTTTCGTTTGCCTTTCGGCATTCTGCCACCAAATCGCCTGCGGTTAGCAAATAAAGCGGTATATCCTTGAGTAATAGCTTCTGTCGCAAAAGAAATGGCTAAATGTGTTTTCCCAACACCCGGTGGACCTAGTAAAATTCGATTTTCCCCATTGGCAATAAACCGACAGGTAAGCGTTTCTTTTACTCTCTTTTCACTGATACTCGGTTGAAAGAAAAGTCAAAATCATGAATCGTTTTGATATAAGGTAGTTTTGCTCGTTTCATTCGCTTTTCTAGTTGCTGAGACTCTTGATATTCCATCTCTTGTAAAACAATAGTGTTTAGAAATTCAGAATATGATACATTATCTCTAGAAGCGTCTTCTAATAAATGATCCAGTTGGTGGGCTGTGTGATGCCAACCGAGTTTTTGTAATCGTTCGATTAACATGTCCTTCATCATACAGTTTCACCTTCTTCCAATGCTGCGTAAGCAGCGAGAGGACGTTGTTCTACTTTTGGAGATGGGGCAGAAGATGAAAGGTCGTTGGTCGCCAAACCTTGAACGCCTTTTATTTTCTGTCCTTTTTCGTTTGAATAGATCCCTTCACAATGTTCCATTTGGATCTGTGCGGATGCCTGCCCAATCCATATCGGATGTCTCGCGATACATTCCTGTTCATCATAAATCTCAATATGATGGTTAAGCGTTTCTTTTATTTTGACCGTTTGTCCTGTGTAGCGATAGGGAACAGAATATTTTTTTCCTCTGTATGAAATAAAACAATCTCGACTTACCTCTCGTGTTTCCCAACGATTCGTAGGGAATAACGGTTTGACTCCCCATGATTGAAGGAACTTCTGTTCCTTCTCAAAACGTTGAATCGGCGGTTCTTTCGTTGTTTGATTCGGTTTTCGATTGGCCACTTGATCCAGCCAAGTTCGAATGTCTTCGTTTAAGGCTTGAAGAGTAGATTCATGCTTTCGTTGAAAAAAATTCTCTTTTAAATACTTGACTACTCTTTCTACTTTTCCCTTTGTTTGGGGACGTTTCGGTCGACATGCTTTTGGAATCATACCGTAGTAGGCTAGAAAATCCTCAAACTTTCGGTTAAATCGAATTTCCACTGGAGTATGTTTGAGAACAACGGTTTTCATGGGTCATAGAGAATTTGTTCAGGAATACCGTTAAAATAAGCAAATGCGTTCATATGGCATTTCATTAAGGTTTCCATATTCATATTGGTGGTAAACTCCACATATTTCATCCGAGAATAACCAAGTACCATAACGAACGCATAAATATCTTGGTATTGATTGTCCACCATATACTTTCCTACGTAGGCCCAGTCCATTTGGGCTTGTTTACCTGGTGGTGTTTCATACCGTAAGGTAGCTTGTTTCTTTGGCTGTTCTCGATAAGGTCGAACAAAATCTCTTAATATCGTGATCTTGCCGGTGAATCCCATCGCTTGTATTTCCTCTAAAAGAACGACACAATTTGTGGTCCCTTCTTGTATTCGTTAAAGAAGATAGTTTTTATAAGGATCGAGTTTACTTTCTTTCTTTTTCTTATTGACTTTGCGCTCTGGAAGCTTGTCCTCCTTGAGATACTTATGGATGGTTTTCCGATCAAACCCTGTTTCTTTAGCAATCGCTGTTTGTGTCCAGCCTTTCTGATACAACTCTCGAATCATAAAAAACTCCCCAATCTTCAGCATCGTTTCTCCACTCCATCTAAGACGTTGTTTCGAAACGATTATCTGTTATTATTGGGGAATTTTAAACCGTTGTTATTGGGGATTTTATCACCGTTGATTACATAGTGTATATAAATGTAGTTTTTGCAAAATAGGTTTAGCAGTATAATTGTCTTAGATTAGAGAATTATATTTTAATAATTTTATTAATGTATCTCCAATTATTGTATGGACTTCCCAATTTAAATTAGCTTTTGCTCTTTTAATTGAATTATAAAAAGGCTCTGTTGCTTCTTTAACAGAGATAAAAACTACAATTGCTCTTTCTCCAAAATAAGTATATGGTCTAAAAACTTGATAGGTTAAATCTTCTTTTACTTTTCCCTTAATTTCTTTTCCTGATTTAAAAGGCATACATAAATAATAAGTATTGTAGTTGTCCTTATTTTTTATAGGTAATTCCATGTCAGCAATTTCATAAACTCCGTGAGGTTTGGAGCATTCTTTAGCTATAATATTAGGATCAATATTAATTATTGTTTTTCCAACTTTTTTTCTTAACTCATTGTCATCCCAAGATTCAATTTTTTTCCTGTCCTCATCAGTAACAAGTATACTGTTTATTTGTTCGTATCCGTTAAAGTAATCAGATAATTTAAACCAGTTATTACTATTAAACTTTTCAAAAACCGGGATGTTTAACTTATCAATTTTATTATCTTTTATCCAAAAAAAGAAATTAACACAGTTTCTTAACAGGATAATCTGTTCTATATCCTTTAATTTATCTAGTTGATTCTCATACATATTTCTAAAATCAATTTCAAATTGATTGCAGAATTCTTCGCTATTAATATTATACAAACTTAAAAAAGCCCAATTCTTTTTACTTATATTTTTATAAACTTTAAATCCCTTAATATTAATTCTTTTATAATCGTAATTTTCTTTTTTCCATATTTTATATCTTTTTACTTCATTTTCTAAAAATAATTTTAATTGGTAATCTATTTCAATTCTATTTTTAATTGAACTTTTTTTAAAGAACAAATTAATTATACTATTTATTTCTTCAATAATTTTTTCTGCTTCCATTTCATATGTTTTATTATCACTTTCTAAATATTCCATTATTGCTTGATGATAATTTAATAGTGTATAAAAAGCAGGAATAAATATTTCATTTTCATCTTTTCCATAGGTTACTAAATTTTTCATTGCCCTTAATAGATCATTTTTCCCTCTACTAAAAAAGTATTCATCTTCTGAACTACCAGTAACACTGCCACTCTTAATTTGTAATCTCATAATATTTATATCGATATTAACTTTAAAAGTAGCTTTTGAAATTTCTTCTGGTTTTCCATCAAAGAACTTACTAGGTAAGTAATGAAAACTTGAATAGTAAAATATCCTTGCTTTTGAGTAAAGTAAATTATTGTATTTTACCAAGAGCCTTTCTAGTAGTACTTTATCATATGATGAAAATTCAAGTTTAGATATAATATCTAATAGTAAAAATGAGAATTCACTAAGTATTTTTATATCATTTTGAGATAATCTATCTCTTTTCAAATATGGGATATATTTATGTAAAATATTTTGAAAAGACTCAATAAAAAATTGTTTCATATTATCACCTCAATTAAAACTTCTTTTAATAATAAATTTCTCTTCTGAGCAATAATTTGGTTATACTCAGCCTCAGTTAAACAAATACAATCTATAATATTATCCATTGAACTATCAAATACTTTCTTAACTATTTCTTTTCGTTTCTTTATAGCCATACCATTGAAGTCATTAGAGACTATTAGTAAGTCCATATCTGATTTTATTGTATTCTCTCCTCTTGCAAAAGAACCTCTAATAAAAGCCCTCCTACACTCAAAATATAAATTTTCTTTCAAAACATTTTTAATAATAGATGTATTTAAATTCATTTTTAAACACCTCATTTACTTATGATACGGTTCCCCCCTAATAATCCGAAATGCGCGGTAAATTTGTTCGACTAAGATGAGCCGCATGAGCTGGTGGGGGAAGGTCATTTTTGAAAAAGAGAGGCTTTCGTTGCCGCGCTGCAGAACCGCTTGGCTTAAGCCGAGACTGCCGCCGATCACAAAGGCTATTTTGCTTTTGCCGTATGTCGCAAGGCGGTCGAGTGAATCGGCCAGTTCCTCTGACGACTTCATTTTCCCATCGATCGCCAGGGTGATGACATAGGTGTCCGGGCTGATTTTTGCAAGAATCCGCTCGCCTTCCTTCTGCTTTACCAGCTCCATTTCCGCTGCACTCAGCATTTCGGACGCTTTTTCATCCGCTACTTCGATGATTTCAACTTTTGCATAAGCGGAAAGACGTTTTAAATATTCCTGAATGCCTTGTTTCAAATATTTTTCTTTTAATTTTCCCACTGTAACGATAGAGATATTCACAACTTACACCCACCTTACCCACAAGCTACTGACAAGGGTTATCCACATATCCACAGAAACTATCCACATTTTGTGTGGGAATAACCGTTCCATACAAGATATATTTCACCATTTTTCGCTATTCACAGCCTGTTTATAACCTTTTTTTCGAGCAATTTCCACAAATATCCGCCCGTACAGGAACCTTTTCCAACAAAATGTTCATTCTGGATGCTATCCGCAGCACGCTTTGACCTGTTGATAACTGAATGCCGCAAAAAAAGGAAGGAAAAGCTTTCCGCCTTTCCTCCGCAGTTTGTTAATTGCTTCCCGAAGCGGTCCCGAGTGTTAATGTGAATGTTTTCGGCTGGCCGTTCCGGTATACCGACACTTTCACCTTATCGCCGGGCTGTTTATGCTCATACAGATATTTCCTTAATTCCACGGTGTTGTTAATTTTTTGATCGTCCAGTTTGTAAATGACGTCAAATTCTTTCAAACCGGCTTTACCGGCAGGGGACCCGTTTTCAATAGAGCCAATCACAACGCCGGTCGTCACATTGGTAGGCAATTTTAACGTTTCCTGCTGCTGGTAAGCCGAGATATCCGAGACGTTTACAATCCCGACACCCATTGCCGGGCGGGTAATTTTCCCTTTTGTTTCCAACTGGTGAATGACCGGTTTTGCTGAATTAATTGGAATCGAAAATCCGATGCCTTCAACCGACTCATTTGAAATTTTCATGGAGTTGATCCCGACAACCTGGCCGGAAATATTGATTAAAGCACCACCGCTGTTGCCAGGGTTGATCGCAGCATCGGTTTGAATGACTTCTTCCTGCCAATCTTCCGTTCCATCTTCGTCGATATCCACCGGAACAGTCCGATTCAACCCGGAAACAATCCCTTCTGTAACAGATCCGGCAAATTCTTCACCAAGCGGGTTACCGATCGCAATAACAGATTCTCCAAGTTTTAATGCATCCGAATCACCGAATTGAGCAACCGTTGTCACATTGCTGCCGTCTATTTGTAGAACGGCCAGATCCGTATATTTATCGCCGCCGACAAGTTTGGCAGAAAGCTTTTTCCCGTTCGATAAGGTCACCTCCAGCGCATTTGCCCCTTCAATCACATGGTAATTGGTGACGACATAAGCTTTATCACCGGCTTTTTTGTAAATAATCCCGGAACCGGATCCGGCTTCCTGAGAAGAAGAGGAAGAAGATTTTGAGTCCTGCCCAAACATATCATCAGACCAAATACTTTGTTTTTGAATGTTTGAGACGCCGACAACCGCTTTCTCCGTCTTTTCCACTGCTTTTGTAATATCGGTTGTCACCTTTAACGAGACGGTTTTCGTTGTTTTTGCCGTTGACGTGCTGGTATTTGCCACAGAATTTGAATCTACCGCAGAAGAGTCTGAGTTCGTTTTTCCAAAAATATTTGGAAAAAGAAGGGCTACCACAAGCGCCCCCACAATCACGCCAATCAGCCCGGAAAGAAAATAACCAAATTTTCCGCCGCTCCGCCTGTTTTCTTTTCCACGCCGTTGGCCGTCCTGATCATCATAATATCCCATTGCGCACCACCCTTTCTGTACTGATGAGGAAAATAGAAGTTAGATGAAGGAGCTCTTTTTTGCCCGTTCTGATTCCATTATAATGGCTGATAATTAAAAATTACTAAAAATCAAGCGCCAAAATAAAAAAAATATGGCCCGCCTGCCGATTAAACGCTGCCCCGGTTGTTGGCGGCGGGCCCCACAGCGACAGATTCTGCCACCGGATTGCTCTGGTTAAACAGCTGTTAAGGCCGTTGGAATTTTCGGATCCGTATCATATAATGAAAACGTTTCGCCGACCGCCAGGCCCTGTTCCTGAAGCGTTTGGGAAACCGCCATCCGCGCGAGGTCTTTCATATTGTTATCTTTGCTTAAATGGGCAAGGTATATTCGTTTTGTCCGGTCCCCGATCACTTCGCTCATCGCAAGTGCGGCATCTTCATTCGACACATGCCCGACATCGCTCAAAATGCGCTGTTTTACACTCCACGGGTACCTTCCCATCCGGAGCATTTCCACATCGTGGTTGCTTTCAAAAACAAAAATGTCCGCATTGGAAATCGTCCCTTTCATCCGATCGCTGACATAACCTGTATCCGTAATGATGACCAATTTTTTGCTGCCTTCATGAAAAATATAAAACATCGGCTGGACGGCATCGTGGGAAACGCCGAATGACTCAATCTCAAGGCTTCCGAACGATTGGACAGATTCCATCCCGAATGAAAACTTCAAATCTGTTGGAATCTCTCCAATCATGCCTTCCATCGCCGACCATGTTTTGTCATTGGCATAAATCGGGAGCTTGTATTTCCGTGCCAGCACCCCGATTCCTTTAATATGGTCACTGTGTTCATGCGTAACAAGGATTCCGCTTAAATCGGCAATATTGCGGCCAATCTGCCCGAAAAGCTGTTCCATTTGCCTTCCGCTTAAACCGGCATCCACTAAAAAAGCATGCTGCTCTGTCTCCACATAGATCGCATTTCCCGTGCTTCCGCTTGCAAGTACACTAAATTGCATCCCCATCGTATCCTCTCCAAAATTATTGTGCATTTTCCATTTCGTTGACCTGACCTTCAAATGCATTGATAAATAATTGTTCTGTTTCATTCCCGTGTTTTACTGTAAAATGCCATGTCGGCACAAGCACCTGGAGTTCCGGCACCCTCGTATAGTAACCGAGTTCCGCCTTCGTCACTTTGCTGTTCGGTTTCAGCGTTCCTTTCTTATATAAGGCTTCCACCGCCTTTACCGCCGACAATGTCTCTTCTTCTTCTCGGTAGATTTTAATATTGGTCAAATACGTCTGGTCATAGGAAATGATTTCATTCTGGTCATTTAAATACACGGTCAATTTCGCGTTCTTATTATTAAAAATCATTTTTCCGTTATATGTCTCATAAAAGACGGCCTGATTCAAGTCTTTATCATAGTTCCACAGTTTATAGCGGCTGCCGTAAAGCATATTTTCTTGAATAACCGCCTCCAGCTGGTCCATTTTGATTTTTGTTCCCAATTTCACCGGCTTATCAAAAGCGGAACTGAGTTGATACCCGTTCACGATTTCCGCCTGCTGGTTTTTCAATTTTTTCAAGTCTTTTGCGGTAAATACTTTTTCTTCCGCGCTGATATACGGCCGTTTTGCCTTTCCTTTCGGCAGGTTCACGAACGTAATGTTTGCAGCCTTTAAGCTTTGTTCCGCTGTCGGGCTGCCAATGACTTCATACTGATTTTTGACATGTTTGAAATACAACTGGCAGGAAAGGTAAATATCAAGCACCAAGAAAACAAGAATAAAGATTGTTTTTGTTTTACTCCAGTCCATCTTCATCCCCCCCTGCCATTTTCCAAATTCCGTCTTCGCAATAATACCAGGCCGGCTGCAGCGAAAGGATATCGTCACTGTCTTTTTGTAAACGGTACCCGACTGCAATATCTCTCACCTTGTTCATTTGAACGGAAGGGTTTGTCTGCAAGCCGGCGATTACATCCTGAGCCGGCGGGAGTTTAACAGCAGCCGGTTTTAACGGCAGGTTGAGCGACAGGTTGAAATACGGGCGGACATACTTGTAAATTTCCGATTTGCCCAAGTATTCCCGGATCTCCGCCATGCCGTCATCGTTAAAAACAGGATAGCCGTCTTTAAAAAGCCGGAACGTGACTTCATTTTCCCGCTCATTGATTTCGAAATACTGGTACTGGTCCGTCCAGCCGCTGTGCTGGTTAATAAAATCAATGGCCCGCGTCAGCAGATGGTTTGGATCGGAGCTGTACCCGATGTCTTCCCCTGGATTCACGAAGGTTAAGACTTTATTGGATTCATCTGTCCGCAACAGGCTGATACCGTTTGTATATTCCCCCGCCACTTTCTTTACAAAGTTTGGATCAGCAAACAGCGCTTTTTTAAATTTATCAATTTCAATATCAGTTGTCGCATATTTGTACTGGTTCACCACTGGATTTCCGGCAGGCAGGTAGATTCTTCTCGGGCCGGAAAGGGCAAAGGCAGTATACGGCTTGTACAAAGATTTGTTGTCGTTCAGTTTTGAGATGAACACCTGAATGGATTTTTGATCTGTGCTTGCCTCATATACTTTATTGGACGCCGTTGAAATAAAGTAAACATGGTTTAAGTTTTTGGTTCCCTTGTTTAATTCGATAACAATATGGTCAAAATCGGCATCCGGCACTTTTTTATTGGCAAAGTTCAGGACCGATTGATAGACACTGAACGGGACAGGGGCCGGAAAGTCCAATTCAATTCTGTTTTTTCCGTACATTAAATTATACAGGTCTTTTTTTTGCAACAGGCGGGAGCTGCTCATATCAAATGTCCATGTTCGAAGCAGATTCATCACCCGTGAAATTTCCCCGTCATGAACCGTGCCGGTTGTCCCGTCATTCTCATGGTAAAGTATTTTGTCAGGGAGGATGATGCCGGGCACCTTTTTTTCCTTCGCAATCGCGATATTGTCCAGATCTTTTAAGTTGAGCAAGTCATAATTCGGCTGGTTGTTCCAAATCAGCCACGTTAACAACAAGCTCAGAAGCACGAGCAACGTCAATATGATGGTTTTTGCTTTTTCAAGACTCATAGCCACTCATCCTCTTGTGCCGGTTCGTAGGGAAGGGTAAAGTAAATGGTCGTTCCTTTTCCTTCTTTACTGCTTGCCCAAATGCTTCCGCCGTGCATTTCCACCATTTCTTTTGCAATTGCAAGGCCGAGCCCTGTTCCGCCGAGTTTGCGGCTGCGCGCTTTATCAACACGGTAAAAGCGCTCGAAAATTTTCTTTACGTTTTCTTTCGGGATGCCTACACCCTGGTCAGAAATGCTGACTTCAATTTTTTCGTTCAGTTCCCTCAGCTTAAACGTAATCTGGCCACCTTCAGGGGAGTACTTCAACGCATTGGATATAATGTTGTACAACACCTGGGTCATTTTATCTTCATCGATTTCCACAAAAATTTCCGTATTCGGCAGCTTACGTTTGAACGTGACATTTTGCTGCTTTGCCATTTCAAACCGGTCAATGACATGGTGGAAAAACTCCACAAAATTGACCCACTCTTTATTTAAATGTTCGTCTTTGCTGTCCATTTTTGAAAGCTTCAGCAAATCATTCACCAGCCGGATCATTCGTTCCGTTTCATTTTGCGTCACGCCTAAAAACTGCGGTGCAATTTTCTCATCTTTCCATGCCCCGTCTGTTAAAGCTTCCAAATAGCTTCTCATCGTGGTCAGCGGCGTTCTCAATTCATGGGACACATTGGCCACAAATTCGCGGCGTTCCATATCAATTTTCTCCTGCTCGGTGACATCATGCAAAACCGTAATCAGGCCGCTGACAAAACCGGCTTCATTTTGAATCACCGAAAAATTCGCCCGTAAAATATACGGTTCTTCCTCCGTACTGAAGTCAAGGATAACGGAATCCTGCTCTGTCAATAAATCATCAAACTTATGTTCATTCTCAATTTTTAAAACCGATATAAGCGGCTGGGAAAGCACTGTTTCACGTGAAACATCCAGCATCTCGGCAGCCGGCTCGTTAATTAAAATAATCCTTCCTCTCCGGTCGGTCGCAATTACACCGTCTGTCATATGGGTCAGGATGGAGTCGAGTTTTCTTCTCTCGCCTTCCGTGCTGGCCTGCGCCTCCTGCAGCTTTTTTGTCATATGGTTAAACGAATAAGCGAGCTGTCCGATCTCATCATTCCCGATCACTTTGACTTTCCGGGCAAAATTGCCGCGTGCCATCGCCATCGCCTGCTTGCGGATCTCACTGAGCGGCTTTGAAATCGTGCGTGCGGTAATGATGCCAAGCAGGGCTGTAACCAGTACGGCAATAACCGTCCCCGTCATAAAAATCTGGTTAATCGCCTGCACCTGGCGGTAAACCGTTTCAATTTTGGAGACAAGGTAAATGATTCCGATCAGCTCACCATTTGCTTTAATCGGGGAAGCCAGCACCCACATTCGGTCGCCAGTCTGCTTGTCCAAATAAATCTGGTCTTCCGGCTGGCCGGTTACACGGACGCTTTTGACAATATCTTCGGTTGTTTTTTGGCCGACAATGCTCTGGTCATTGGAAGAAGTACCCAAAATAACGCCGCTGTGCGCGTCGATCAGCCGGATTTCAGATACATCCGTGCTTTTAAAATCGCCCAGTACTTTCCTCACTTTTAACGTAATATCCGCCGCCTGGTTCTGCTTTTTCGTCAACAGGTCTTCAATACTGTATTCAAGCACATTGACCTGGTCGTATATCGATTTTTTAAAATTCGTCTCGAGCTGGTTTTCCAGCTTATTGATAAAATACACCCCAATAATCTCCATCGCGACGACGATCAGCAGAATATAAATCAGGACAAACTTAAAGTGAATAGACTGGAAGAATTTCACCTTATTCATTTGGCTACTCCTGTTCAGGGTTGCGCAAATAATAACCGACACCGCGCCTTGTCACAATCCACTCGGGGTGGCTCGGGTTATCTTCCACTTTTTCGCGGAGCCGTCTGACCGTTACGTCCACTGTCCGGACATCGCCGTAATAGTCATAACCCCACACGGTTTCAAGCAAGTGCTCACGCGTCATCACTTGCCCGATATGCTTCGCCAGATAGTGGAGCAGCTCAAATTCGCGGTGCGTCAGTTCAATTGTCTCGCCGCGTTTTGAGACGACATAAGCATCCGGATGAATGACAAGTGAACCGATCGCAATTTCATTGGATTCCTCTTCCTCACCCGGAGCCGCGGGCGTCTGCTGGTGCCGCCGCAAATTCGCTTTGACACGGGCAATCAGTTCACGGGTGCTGAAAGGTTTTGTGACATAATCATCGGCACCGAGCTCAAGGCCGAGCACTTTATCAATTTCCGAATCTTTTGCCGTTACCATAATGATCGGCATATTGTATTTTTTCCGCACTTCGCGGCAAACTTCCATGCCATCCCGCTTCGGCAGCATAATATCAAGGACAATTAAATCCGGCTGCACCTCTTCCACCTTTTCCAATGCTTCCTCACCGTCATAAGCGCAATACACCGTATAGCCCTCTTTTGTTAAATTAAACTGCAAAATATCGGCAATCGGTTTTTCATCATCCACGACCAAAATTTTTTTATCCATCGTCCATACTCCTTCATTTAAAATGCGCCATTTTCATTGATTGACATCTATCTACAATTTTCTATCATCTTTAGTCTTTATGTTCCTAAAAAATCTCATTTTCCCCGAATCATGGCGAACAGCAATGCCCCTGGAAATCCAGAAGCATTGCTGCTCTGTATCAAAGGATTCACAGGCAGCTTCCAGCAGCCATACTATTACAATTTTAACTTACTTGCATAAAAATTGTCCAATTCTACTGAAACCATGCCCCCTGGTAATATCTATCAAGAGTGCCGGGGGATACGGCTTGCATCCTGTTTTCCATTCTGGCGGGTTAGAAGAGCCATATAATAAAAAAGCACTCGATGGGCTACATAGCTTGAACAGGCACGAAATCGGGGGTTAGGTGAACCATATAATAAAAAAGCACTACGAGAGTCTAAGTCATCGCAGTGCTTTTTAGTAAATGGCCCGGGACGGAATCGAACCGCCGACACAAGGATTTTCAGTCCTTTGCTCTACCGACTGAGCTACCGGGCCCGAACCGAAAACAAATATGTATAATTAAAAATGGCGGTCCCGACGGGAATCGAACCCGCGATCTCCTGCGTGACAGGCAGGCGTGATAACCGCTACACCACGGGACCATTGTGCATTTTGTAACAACAGAAGTAATGTTATCATATCTATCATCCATTTTGCAACACATTTCTACAAATTTTTTAAGTGAATGGCAATCGAAATTTCAGCAAATGTTCATTTTCAAGCATGGCCGCCGTAAAAGATGGAAAATCATGACCCACTTTAAAACAATATAAAAACGGCGAGAAACCCCTTTTATGGGATCTCGCCGTTTTTTCCGTTCTAGTGGACATTCTGGGATGAAAATCGCTTTTAGCAACCTCACCCGATGATGCTTTTTCATCGGTTTTCTTTTCGACGTGGTTCCACTACCGTTTTTCCGGCAGCCCAAATCCGATTCGTCCGGGTTTTCCGTCACACCCGCCAGACACTTTGCACCACAATCGTCTGCAGGCGGTCCGGACCGACGGAAAACATGGAAAGGGGAACCCCGGTCAGTTGGGAAATGCGCTCTAGGTAATGGCGGGCATTGTCCGGAAGCTCATCAAGGGAACGGCAGCCGGTAATATCTTCCGTCCAGCCCGGCAGTTCTTCGTAAACCGGTTCGCATTCAGCCAGCACTTTTAAGCTGGCCGGGAACGCTTCAAGCACTTTCCCTTTATAGCGGTAGGCGACACAAATTTTCAACGTTTCAATGCCGGTCAGTACATCGAGCAGGTTTACGGACAAGTCTGTCAGGCCGCTCACCCGGCGCGCATGGCGGACGACAACACTGTCAAACCAGCCGACACGGCGCGCTCTTCCTGTCGTTGTGCCGTATTCATGTCCGGTTTCGCGGATCCGGTCGCCGGTTTCATCCAAAAGCTCTGTCGGGAACGGGCCATCGCCAACACGTGTCGTATAAGCCTTGGCAATGCCGACAACATGGTTGATTTTCGACGGGCCGACACCGGAACCGATTGTGACGCCGCCGGCAATCGGGTTGGATGATGTGACAAACGGATAAGTTCCCTGGTCAATATCGAGCATGACCCCTTGCGCCCCTTCAAAAAGGACGCGTTTGCCCGCATCAAGCGCGTCGTTTAAAACAACCGACGTATCGCAGACATATTGTTTAAAGCGCTGGCCGTATTCGTAATAAGGCTCCAAAATTTCTTCCAGCGTAAAGCCTTCCGTTTCGTATATTTTTTCAAACAGACGGTTTTTTTCCTCAAGATTGCGCGTCAGTTTTTCTTTGAATTCTTCGTAATCAAGCAGATCAGCAATCCGGATACCGGTCCTTGCTGCTTTATCCATATACGCCGGGCCGATCCCTTTTTTCGTCGTGCCGATTTTATTGCTGCCTTTCCGTTCCTCTTCTGCACCGTCCAGTTTAATATGGTAAGGCAGAATGACGTGCGCACGGTTGGAGATGCGCAAGTTTTCCGTTGAAATACCCCGTCCGTTCAGATAATCCAGTTCCTCGACGAGCGCCTTTGGATCGACGACGACACCGTTTCCGATAACACAAATTTTGTCTTTATAAAAAATCCCCGACGGAATCAAATGTAATTTATACGTTTCCCCATTAAAACGGATGGTATGGCCCGCGTTATTCCCGCCCTGATAGCGGGACACCACTTCCGCATTTTCAGAGAGGAAGTCGGTAATTTTTCCCTTTCCTTCGTCCCCCCATTGTGTACCTACCACGACAACTGACGACATTGAGTGCACCTCCGCATATTTTACAAATCATGATTTCCATCCATCATTTTACCAGCTTAAACCGCCAACAGTCAATGTAAATCCGAACATTTATATATTTTTTCAGCGTTTTTATTCGTAAAACGCACAAAAAAAGCCTTTCCCCGAAAAGGAAAAGCTTCATATCGATACTTGCTATGCCGGAACAGGCGCATCGTCAAACCGCCGTTCCAGGTTCACAAATTTATTGTACTCTTTTATAAAAGCGAGCTGGACGGTGCCGACCGGGCCGTTCCGCTGCTTCGCAATAATGATTTCAATGATGTTTTTATTCTCCGTGTCCTGTTCATAATAGTCTTCCCTGTACAGAAAAGCCACGATATCAGCATCTTGTTCAATGCTTCCCGATTCACGAATATCGCTCATCATCGGGCGCTTATCCTGCCGTTGTTCGACGCCCCGGGAAAGCTGGGAAAGGGCAATGACCGGCACTTCAAGTTCACGCGCCAGCGCCTTCAGCGATCTTGAAATCTCAGAAACTTCCTGCTGCCGGTTTTCCCGGGAACGGGCGCTTCCTTGAATCAGCTGCAAATAGTCGATGACCACCATGCCAAGCCCGTGCTCTTGTTTCAGGCGCCGGCATTTCGAGCGGATTTCCGTTACCCTTACTCCAGGGGTATCATCAATATAAATGCCGGAATTAGAGAGGCTTCCCATTGCCATCGTCAGTTTCCGCCAGTCTTCGTCTGTCAGCGCCCCGGTCCGGAGCCGCTGGGCATCGATATTGCCTTCCGCGCACAGCATCCGCATGACAAGTTGTTCAGCGCCCATTTCAAGGCTAAAGATCGCCACATTTTCCTCTGTCTTCGTGCCGACGTTTTGCGCGATATTGAGGGCAAATGCCGTTTTCCCGACAGACGGGCGCGCCGCCACAATAATCAAATCATTGCGCTGGAAACCGGCTGTCATCCGGTCAAGCTCGTAAAACCCTGTCGGTATCCCGGTGACGTCGCCTTTCCGGTTATGGAGCATTTCGATGTTATCATATGTGCTGACAAGGACATCTTTGATATGTTTAAAATCGCCGGCATTTTTGCGCTGGGCCACTTCCATAATGCTGCGTTCGGCTTCATCAAGCAGTTCATCGACATCGTCTTCCCGCGTATAGCCTTCCTGGGCAATATGGGTGGCAGTCCGAATCAGGCGCCTGAGCAAAGCTTTCTCAGCTACAATTCCGGCATAGTAAGCGATATTGGCCGCTGTCGGAACGCTTGCGGCCAGTTCGCTCAAATAAGAGAGGCCGCCTGCATCTTCAAGCTGCCGGGTGGCTGATAATTCTTCCGCCACTGTTACAAGATCGACTGCCTTGCCGGCATCATTCAGCTTCGCAAACACCTGGAAAATTTTTTGATGGGCATTCCGGTAAAAATCCTCTGCCGTCAAAATTTCCGAAGCTGTTATAAATGCAGAAGGCTCCAAAAAAATGGCACCAAGCACTGCCTGTTCCGCCTCAATATTTTGGGGGGGAATGCGGTCTTGCAATTCATTCATTTTGAATCCTCCATTTTATCCTAAATCATCCAGT
The DNA here is from genome assembly GCF_025905465.1 of Weizmannia sp. WK01. Taxonomy (NCBI): domain Bacteria; kingdom Bacillati; phylum Bacillota; class Bacilli; order Caryophanales; family Bacillaceae; genus Heyndrickxia; species Weizmannia sp. WK01. The sequence goes on from NZ_CP109616.1 coordinate 3,676,643, forward strand.
TCCGGCACCAAACATAAGCATGCCGGGGAGAATGGCAGTTTAACCGGTAACCCGTTTGCCGTAAGAGAACCGCACACTTATTCCAAATAGAAAAAATGTGATCACGATAAAATGGATCACATTTTTCTGCACGTACTATTATTTTAACACGCGGAAAACAAAAAGAAAGCTGGTAAAATACGTTTCTATTCGGAAACGTGGACATTGAGCACTGCCGTTACGTTATGATGTAATCTGACCGGCACTTTCGTGTAACCCAAAGTGCGGATCGCATCCGGCAGCTCTATTTTTCTTTTATCCACCTGAATCTGGAAGCTTTTTTTCAGTTGTTCAGAGATTTGTTTGCTTGTAACCGAGCCGAACAGTCGCCCGTCCTGGCCCGATTTGGCTTTGATTTCAACCGTTATGTTCTCAAGTTTCTCTTTTAATTTTTTGGCTTCTTCCAGTTCTTCCTGCGCCAGTTTTTCTTCTTTCCGTTTTTGGGCTTCCATGCTTTTCAGATTGGCAGGCGTCGCTTCTATTGCCGCCCCGTTTTTGAACAAATAATTGTGGGCATAACCATCCGCCACATTTTTAATGTCTCCTTTTTTTCCTTTGCCTTTTACGTCTTTCAGGAATATGACCTTCATGATTGCTGACTCCCTTCCATATACTCTTCTATCACTTGAATGAGCTTTTCTTCTGCCTCATCAACCGTTATATTTTTCATCTGGGTGGCTGCATTGGAAAGGTGCCCGCCGCCATCCAGCGTTTCCATAATGATTTGCACATTGACGCTTCCAAGCGACCTTGCGCTGATCCCCACTTCATTCTCGCTGCGCCGTCCGATGACAAAAGAAGCATCGACGCCGTTCATCATTAAAATCGTATCGGCAGCCTGCGCCATTAAAACAGGGGAATAAATGGTTTCATTTTTCCCTTTTGCCACCGCGATGCCGTTTAGCGGAAATTTAACGGTTTCCACAAGCTTGGCGCGCTGGATATACGAACGCAAATCTTCTTTTAAAAATTTTTGTACAAGCACCGTATCGGCACCCTGGGCACGAAGATAGGATGCTGCATCAAACGTCCGTGAGCCTGTCCGCAATGTAAAACTTTTTGTATCCACTATTATACCAGCAAGCAGGGCAGTTGCTTCAAGCATATTGATTTTGCCGTTTTTCGGTTGGTATTCCATCAATTCGGTTACAAGTTCGGATGTCGAAGAGGCGTACGGTTCCATATAGACAAGCAGCGGGTTTTTAATAAAGTCTTCCCCGCGGCGGTGATGGTCAATGACAACGACATTTTCAATCCGCCTGACGATTCGTTCATCGATGACAAAGGAAGGCTTGTGCGTATCAACGACAACAAGCAATGTGTCATCCGTCGCCATTTCAAGCGCCTCATCCGGTGTAATGAAGCGGGCATACAAATCCGGATACTGTTTTATTTCCCCAAGCAGCCGCTTGACACTTGTGTCCGTTTCACTCGGATTTAAAATAATATAGCCGTCTTTTTGGTTGATTTCCGCCACTTTCCGGATGCCGACAGCCGCTCCGATGGCATCCATATCCGGAAATTTGTGGCCCATGATCATCACTTTGTCTCTTTCCATCATGAGTTCCCGCAGCGCATGGGAAATCACGCGGGCCCGGACCCTTGTCCGCTTTTCAACCGGATTTGTTTTGCCACCGTAAAATTTCACTTTTCCGTTCGCCTGCCGGATGGCAACCTGGTCACCACCGCGCCCGAGGGCAATGTCGAGACTCGATTGGGCAAGCTCCCCAAGTTCGGGGAGGGACGGGACACCTGCGCCAACCCCGATGCTCAAAGTCAGCGCCACGTTTTGCTTCGCTGTGGCCTCCCTGACTTCATCAAGAATCGAGAATTTATTGTCTTCCAATTCATGCAAAATCCGTTCATTAAATACCGCAATAAATTTATCAGACGAAATTCGTTTAAAAAACAGGCCGAACTCCATTGTCCATTTGTTTAAAATCGAGGTCACGAGACTGTTCAGGCTGCTGACAGACTGGTCGTCCATGCCTTGTGTCACTTCATCATAGTTGTCCAAATAAATAATGGCGATCACGGTCCGTTCATCTTCATACAACTGCTCGACTTCGGCCTGTTCCGTAATGTCGAAAAAATAAAGCAGCCGCTCTTCCAGTTTCAGGACAACCCTGTACTTCCTTTCATTCAGACTAATCGTCTCGGAATGCATTTCCTGCTTAATCAGCGGTACGAGCACTTCCGCTACATCATAAAGGGAACGCCCGACAAGTGTATCTTCATTAAAGCAGGAGGCCATAAACGGATTTGTCCATTCAATGATGTAATCTTCATTGTACAGCATGATCCCGATCGGCATTTCCATCAGCGCTTCTTCACCGACGCGTTTGACCCGGTAGGAAAGATTGGAGATATAGCGTTCGATTTCTTCGCTCGACCGTTGTTCCACGTAAAATGCGCAGTAGGATAACGCCCCGAGCACAACAATGCCGGCTGCCGTTATCCACCAGTGGTAAAAGAAAATAATACCGAGCAGGATGAGAGACACTGCAATTAAGCCGTATAACGGATAGCGCATGAACCGTTTATTGTAGTAAGAAGGCATACCTTCAGCTCCTATATTGAGAAACTAAGAAAGGGTCACTTTTGAATCATCCGCCTGAAATCAAATCCTAAATCCATTATACCGAATATCATAACAAGATAAAGCAGCGGGCTGAATATGATTGATAAAATGACGGCGAAAGCCAGTAACCCTTTTGGCCATTTTTTCTCGTGGCTGACAAAGCTTATAAAAGCGTACCCCTGCAGCAAAATGAGAATTTGGAAAATCAGCATCAGATTCAGAACCGCTTTTGCAAAGAAGCTGCCCGTGTCCCCGTGCATCAGCAGGTTGGCCACCATTGCCAGAATGAAATACCATAAGATATTTCCCGGCAGCCGCATTTCGCGGAAAGGTTGAAAGGACGGAACCGGGACACCGAAACGTTTGGCGATTGGAAAGTTCACAGAAATGAGCACAAAAACGGCGATAAAGGCAGAAAGCAATAACAAGCTCGGCAAATAGACAGAGTACATCTGGCTTGCGGCATCGGCCATTTGCGCAAACCTGTCCTCATAGGCCTGTGATTCCCCCAGACTGTTGACAAGCGCTTTTGACTGTTCAATTGACTGCTGCATGATTTTTAAGTTTTCCGCGATGATATTCAAGTGGAAAAACTTCAGGGTGGCAAACAGCCCGATGATCGTGATGGCTAAAAAGGTCAGGCTGGTTGCTATGTATATAAATAATTTAGATTTTTTTCGCTGAATAGCGTATCCCATAACAAATCCAATACAAACGAAAAAAACGGCCATTGGGATTGCCATGACTGTTCCCATAATGGCAGACACAAGCAAACAAACCAGACAGAAGACAAGAATTGAACGCAAAGAATATTTGGCACAAAACAGGATAAAAGGCAGCGGAAGAAAAACCAGAACAATTATCCGGATCACCGGGACATGCAATGCAACAAGCAGCATGACGCCGAAAACCGCTGCAAGCATTGCCCCTTCTGTCAGCATTCTTGTTTTTTTCACACGCATGCTCCCTTCAAAAAAACCATCATTTCCCCTCATTTTACCATAACCCATCCATGAAGCAAAAATATAATGAAATGAAAAAAGACAACCTGAAAACAGGGTGTCTTTTTTCGTTCATATATTGAAGGAAAAATCCGGGTGATTTTTCCGCTGCTTATTTGTCTTCTGCAACATAAGGAAGCAACGCCATTTGACGTGCGCGTTTGATTGCAGTTGTCAATTTACGTTGGTATTTTGCACTTGTACCCGTTACACGACGAGGAAGAATTTTTCCTCTTTCAGAAATGAACTTTTTCAGCAAGTCCACATCTTTATAGTCGATATGGGTAATATGGTTCGCTGTAAAGTAGCATACTTTCCGGCGTTTCCGTCCGCCTCTGCGTCCACCTGCCATTTTTTCACCCTCCTTTTTATCACAACTTTACGGGTCTTCCCGCATTAAAACGGAAGATCATCATCAGAGATGTCAATCGGTTGTCCATCATTTGAGAACGGATCTTCATCAGGCTTTGAATCATTACGCTGATACTGATTTTGATTCTGATTGTACCCCGGGAAAGCACTCCCTTGGTTGTTCCCGTAATTCTGGCTGCTGCCGCGTTCCTGATTCGCACTTCTCGGTTCAAGAAACTGGACGCTGTCTGCCACGACCTCTGTGACATACACGCGCCGGCCGTCCTGAGCTTCGTAGTTGCGTGTCTGAATCCGGCCGTCTACGCCTGCCAGACTTCCTTTTTTTAAGTAGTTGGCCACATTTTCAGCCTGCTTTCTCCAAACAACACAATTGATGAAATCCGCTTCCCTTTCCCCCTGCTGGTTTGTAAACGTACGGTTTACAGCCAGGGTAAAAGTAGCAACCGCTACTCCGCTCGGCGTATAGCGCAAATCGGGATCTTTTGTCAGCCTGCCTACGAGAACAACACGGTTCAACATCAGAATCAACCCCTCTCATGATTCAAAATCCGTTTCACGTGAAACGTTTTATCGTTAAAAATTATTCTTCTTCTCTTACAACAATGTGGCGGATAATATCACCGTTAATCTTCGCCAGACGGTCAAATTCCTGGACTGCAACCGGTTCAGCATTCACGTTGATGATATGGTAGTAACCATCACGGAAGTCCTGAATCTCGTATGCAAGACGGCGTTTTCCCCACTCTTTCGATTCGATGATTTCCGCACCCTGGTTGTTGAGGACATTGTCAAAACGCTCAACAAGCGCTTTTTTTGCCTCATCCTCAATATTTGGGCGGATAATGTACATAATTTCGTACTTTCTCATCTGTTTGTCACCTCCTTATGGACTATGCGGCCCTTTTATTCAAAAGGGCAAGGAGCAATGGTTCAAGCATTCATTACTCACAAGTCGTAAGTATACCATATCCCGCAGGCAAAATCAATTGTCTTAAGACTCCATCCCGCTTTTTGCTATCGCTGACATCCCTATTTTATCAAACATACGTTCCTTTCGCAAGGGCTTTTTTATAAAACGGACTTAAGTTTTTACATCAAAAGCAATAACACCCTTTTCAAATTTATGCTTCTATTTTCCGGATGACATTCGCCATTTCGATCGCGCTCACTGCCGCATCCCAGCCTTTATTGCCTGCTTTCGTCCCGGCTCGCTCAATCGCCTGTTCAATCGTGTCGGTTGTCAGAATCCCGAAAATGACAGGTGTTTCTGTAGAAAGGCTTGCATGGGCGACTCCTTTTGCCGCTTCTGCACTTACATATTCAAAATGCGGGGTCGCGCCGCGGATCACCGCGCCAAGTGCCAATACGGCATCATATTTGTCCGTTTCTGCCATTTTTTTTGCCGCCAGCGGGATTTCAAACGCGCCCGGTACCCAGGCAAGATCAATTGCTTCTTCTTTAACGCCATGCCTTAATAATGCATCCTTTGCCCCGCTTACAAGCCTTGTTGTAATGAATTCATTAAAGCGGGCAGCAACCATGCCGATTTTTAAGCCGGTTCCAACCAGATTGCCTTCAAATATTTGTCCCATTTTGATCTCCTCCTATATATGCAGCAAATGCCCCATTTTTTCCGCTTTCGTACGCAAATATCCTTCATTTTCACGGACAGGCGCGATTTCAACCGGCACTCTTTCCGCAATTCGGATACCGTAACGCGTTAATGCCTCCACTTTATCAGGATTGTTTGTTAAAAGCCGGACTTGTGTTGCCCCGAGATCTTTTAAAATTTGCGCAGCGATGCAGTAGTCGCGCATATCTGCCGGAAATCCAAGCCGGCGGTTGGCCTCCACTGTATCCAATCCTTTTTCCTGCAGCCGGTAAGCTTTCAATTTATTCAGAAGCCCGATCCCCCGGCCTTCCTGACGCATATAAACGAGGACACCGCGCCCTTCTTTTTCAATTCGCGCAAGGCTCCGGGCAAGCTGCGGGCCGCAGTCGCAACGGAGGGAACCGAAACAATCACCGGTCAGGCATTCGGAATGGATCCTTGCCAGCACCGGCTCTTCACTGCTTACTTCCCCTTTTATAAGGGCAACATGTTCTCCCCCTGACAGCAAATCTTTGTAACCGGCAGCCCGGAACGTGCCGTAACGCGTCGGCAGCGTGATTTCCGCTTCTTTTTGAATCAGTTTCTCATGTTTTTTTCTGTACTCGATTAACGATTGGATCGTCACCAGTTTTATGCCGGAATTTTTGGCGATTTCCTCCAGCTGGGGAAGGCGGGCCATCGTGCCGTCTTCATTCATGATTTCGCATATTACGCCTGCCGGATTTGCGCCTGCCAGTTTTGCCAGGTCAACGGCTGCTTCCGTATGGCCAGACCGTTCCAGGACGCCGCCTGCTTTGGCCACTAACGGGAAAATATGCCCCGGCCGGTGAAAGTCTTCGGCTTTTACCGCGTCTTCTGCCAGGTGCCGGACCGTTTTGGCACGTTCAAATGCGCTGATGCCGGTCCGGGTGGCAGCATGGTCAATGCTCACGGTGAAGGCCGTTTCATGGCTGTCGGTATTTTGCCGTGCCATCGGGTAAAGATCGAGCTGCCGTGCTTTTTCCGCCGTAATCGGTGCACAGATGAGCCCGCGTCCTGCTTTGGCCATCAAATTGATCATTTCCGGTGTCGCTTTTTCCGCAAGGCCGATAAAATCACCTTCGTTTTCCCTATTTTCATCATCGACGGCAATCACGACTTTTCCGGCCTTTAAGTCTTCTACTGCTTCTTCAATGGTATGAAACAAGTTTTTCACCCCTTTGTTTACATAAAACCTTGGTCTTTTAAGAGCGCCATCATGCCGCTCTCTTTTTCCGCCCGTTCTCCGTTCCTGAACAGCCCTGCCATATACTTGGCCAAAATATCGCATTCAATATTCACGGCATCGCCAATCTTTTTTTCCGGCAATATCGTATGCTGCTGCGTATGCGGCACCAATGAAACGGTTAATTGCCCGTCCGCAGCCCCGAACACAGTCAGGGAGGTGCCGTCGAGTGCAACCGAGCCTTTTGGGATCAGAAAGGCGGACAGGGAGGAGGGAACAGAAATCGTGATATAAACGGCATTTTCCATCCTTTGTTTCAAACAGACCGTGCCCGTGCCATCAACATGCCCTGTGACAAAATGCCCGCCGAACCGCCCGCCTGCAGCCATTGCTCGTTCAAGGTTGACTTTGCTGCCGATGTTCAGCCCGGCCAATGCCGTGCTGAAAAATGTTTCAGGCATGACATCAGCCGTAAATGCATTTGGCGTATAGGAAGTGACGGTTAAGCAAACACCGTTCACTGCAATGCTGTCGCCAGGCCGTACATCTTGGAGAACCGTCCTGGCCTGTACGGCAAGCTTAAGGGAGCGGGGGCCTCTTTCCACACGTTTCAATATGCCAATTTCTTCAATAATCCCTGTAAACATGCGCCGGCACCTCCTTTTGGACGGCAGCCGTAATTTTTAAATCCGGTCCGATCTGTTCCACTTTTTCAAACCGGAGCGGCAAAGCATCGGCCACCTTGCCAAACCCGTGTCCGCCGAAAGGGGACGGCGCGTTTTTCCCGCCGATCACTTTCGGGGCAATGTAAAAAATATACTGTTGCACTGCGCCTTCTTTTAAAAATGAGCCGTTTACTGCCGCGCCGCCTTCGACGAGTAAAGTCATGATGCCTTTTTCCCCGAGCGCTGCTAACACGTCACGGATCAAGAGGCGGGCATGCGGCATGCGGACCACTTCGACATCAAGCTGCTTCAGACATTGTTCTTTTTCTTTTGGTGCATCGCTTCCGCAAAAAATAATGGTTGGCGCATCGCCGCTTAGCACTTTCGCTTCCGGCGGGATGCGCAAATGGGTGTCTAATACAATGCGAATAGGATTTTTCCTGGAATGGGGCAAACGTGTGGTGAGAAGGGGGTTATCATGGAGAACGGTTTGTATGCCGACAAGTATTGCATCATGCCTGCTTCTTAACCGGCGGGCATCACGCCTTGCTTCTTCACTTGTGATCCATTTGCTGTCACGGGTTTCAGATGCAATTTTTCCGTCTGCCGTCATGGCGGTTTTGACAGTGACAAACGGTGTTTTCGTTTGAATAAAGTGGAAAAAAGGGCGGTACAACTTTTCCGCTTGTTCCTTCAATATCCCGGTTTCCACTTTTACTCCGGCTTGCCTGAGCTTTTCTATTCCTTTGCCTGCGACAAGCGGATTGGGGTCCAATGCAGCGATATATACTGTTTTGATGCCTTTTTCAATTAAAAAATCTGCGCACGGCGGCGTCTTTCCGTAATGGGCACACGGCTCGAGCGTCACAAAAACTTCAGCACCCTCTGCAAGCGGCCCGGCCTGTTCCACCGCAAGCCTTTCCGCATGTTTTTCTCCCGCCTTTAAGTGGGCCGCCATCCCGGCGATCGTGCCGTTTTTCACGACGACACTTCCAACCGGGGGATTCGGGGAAGTCTGCCCGGCCACACTTTCGGCCAAATGGAGTGCAAGCTGCATATAATCTTCTTTTTGCAATCCTTTCATGCCTCCTGTATGCAATTTCCGCCAACATATACCCGTGAAAACAAAAAACCCGCACGAAGATGTGCGGGGCAAAACGGCATCATGAAATACACGTTCCAATGAAACGTTTGATCCTTCTCCCATCCAGACTGTCACTGTCGGCTTTGGAATTTCACCAAATCCACCGCATTCCGGAGAATACGGGTCACGGGCTTTGAGTTTCCTCATCACCGCCGGTCGGGAATTGCACCCTGCCCCGAAGGAAAATATTCGACTGATACCTATTTTAACGGATGATTTGAATTTTTTCAATACAATTTGAATATTCGTCCAAAAGTCCTGTTATACATTAAACCTGAAATGCATGACATCGCCGTCCTGGACAACGTAGTCTTTTCCTTCCAGGCGCACTTTTCCGGCTTCTCTTGCTGCTGCCACGCTGCCATATTTGATTAAATCTTCATACGACACCGTTTCAGCCCGGATAAACCCTTTTTCAAAATCGGAGTGAATAATGCCTGCGCATTGCGGGGCTTTCATGCCTTTTTTGAATGTCCACGCGCGGACTTCCGGTTCCCCAGCCGTAAAATAAGTCGCAAGGCCAAGCAGGCTGTAAGCAGCTTTAATCAGCTGGTCAAGTCCGGATTCCTGGATGCCGAGTTCGGTTAAAAACATCTTTTTCTCATCGTCATCCAGTTCGGCAATTTCTTCTTCAATGCGGGCACAGATGACAATCACTTCCGCGCCTTCCTGTTTGGCATATTCACGCACCTTCCCGACATACGGGTTTGCAGACGGATCCTGAATGTCATCTTCCCCGACATTGGCCACATACAAAACCGGCTTGCTTGTTAAAAGCTGGAACCCTTTGACGATTTTTTGCTGGTCTTCGGTCAGTTCCACCGCCCGTGCCGGTTTTTCCGCTTCAAAAGCCGCCTTTAATTTGGTCAGCACTTCATATTCGGCAACGGCTTCTTTATCCTTCTGTTTTGCGATTTTCTCTACACGCCCGATCCGCTTGTCCACCGTTTCAAGATCGGCCAGGATCAATTCAAGATTGATCGTTTCGATATCATCAATCGGATCGACTTTCCCGGAAACATGTGTAATGTTCTCGTCCTCAAAACAACGAACGACATGGCAGATTGCGTCCACCTGGCGGATATGGGAAAGAAACTTATTCCCGAGCCCTTCCCCTTTGCTTGCGCCTTTGACGATCCCGGCAATATCCGTAAATTCAAAAGTGGTCGGGACCGTTTTTTTCGGATGGTACAGTTCTGTTAATTTTTCCAGCCGTTCGTCCGGCACTTCCACCATGCCGACATTCGGGTCAATTGTACAAAACGGATAGTTCGCAGATTCGGCCCCGGCTTTTGTAATCGCATTAAATAAAGTCGATTTTCCGACATTCGGCAAACCGACAATTCCGGCTGTTAACGCCATTTTATGTCCACTCCTTCAAACATTCTCGTATCTTTCAAGTTTTTCCCGGCTGTATCAAAAACCCCCGGGGTGCCACCGGATGCGCCCGGTTAACATGTTTCGTTTGCCGGCCTTATTTTAACCGCACCCCGGCTCCCAAAAAAAGACACCCATAAAAGGGCTATGCTTCTTCGTGCTTAACGAGGATTTTTTTCAGTTTGCGGGCAAATTCCCTGCGTGGCAGCAGCACGCTATGTCCACATCCTTCACATTTAATGCGGATATCCGCCCCCATCCGGATAATTTTCCAGCGGTTTGTGCCGCACGGATGCTGCTTTTTCATTTCCACAATATCATACAACCCGAAATTTTTATCTTCCATGTTCATCCCCCTTTAGAAATTGGCCGGCCAATGCCTCTTCTTTCTCAGTACGGGAATAAGTCACCATTTTCGGATAAGGTGCATGGATGCGATTTTCGTCCAATGCTTTTTTAATTTCTTTTTTCAGCACTCTCGCAATATACCAGTGTGCCATCGGGAGGGTTTCCGCTACCACCCTGAGTGTAACATCCGTGGTGCCGAGCTGCTGGACGCCCAACAGTTCAGGCTCTGTCACGACCTCTTCGTGCTGTCCGGCAAATGACACCAGTATTTCCTGAATGGCCGCTTCCGCTTTATCGATATCCTCTTCGTACGGAATACGGACATCCACAACGGCAACGCTGTTATGAATGGACAAATTGGTGACTTCGGAAATATTGCCGTTCGGAATGATGTATAATTCGCCGGTCCAGTTTTTGATTTTTGTTGTCCTGAGCCCGATTTCTTCCACAACGCCTTCGTATTTCCCGACCTGCACCGTATCACCGACCGAAAACTGGTCTTCAAAGATAATAAAGAATCCGGAAATAACGTCTTTTACAAGGCTTTGCGCCCCGAACCCGACAGCCAGCCCGACAATTCCGGCACCGGCCAGAAGCCCCTGGACATTGATGCCGAGAATGGACAAAATCGTGACAATGGCAACAAACCAGACGAGATAGGTCAGTGTGTTCACCATCAGCCGCAACAACGTGGCCTCGCGCCGCTCTGAAAACCGGAGAGGGGCTTTGGCACGGACTGCAAAAATTTTGCCAATCGCCTTTTTGCCGAATTTAATGACAAGCGATGCGACAAGCATCACCACAATGATCTTCAGCACTGTCTCCCCGATTTCGATCCATGTATCTTCATTTAACCACTTGGATGTGAGGTGTTTGAGATATGTCTCAAAATGGCCCATATTCCACCAACCTTCATTTCTTTTAACGTTATTGTAACAAAAAAACCGCGCTTGCTCGACAACCGGCTCCGCTTTTCAAAAATTACCTTTTTGATTGGCGGCTGAATCAAGTGTAAAACTGCCGGTTGCGGGTATCAAAAAAGAGATATGTTAAATGTATAGATTTTTTTGATTTTCCGTATACTGGTACTATTACAAAGAGGGAGTGGCTGATATGAATCTGAGAAAAGGACAATTGGAATTCAGCGGCAATCGTATCAAGGTATTTCATGATGATGTTCTGGCAAAAGAAATTATATCCAATCATATTTTATCAGCACTTCCGAAAAGTACAAACAGGGAATTGGTGGTGGTCTGCATCGGCACCGACCGTTCCACCGGGGACTCGCTCGGGCCTTTAACGGGCACTTTTTTGGAAGAAACAGGTCTGTCCTGCTTCAACGTATACGGAACGCTCGATAAGCCGGTTCATGCTTTAAACCTTGAAGAAAATATGGAAAGGATTTATCAAAAGCACCACGACCCCTTCGTCATTGCCGTCGATGCCTGCCTTGGAAAAATGAAGAGCGTCGGCATGATCCAAATCGGCGACGGTCCGGTGAAACCGGGGGCGGGTGTAAAGAAAGATTTGCCTCCTGTTGGCGACATCCACATTACAGGAATTGTGAACATCAGCGGTTTTATGGAGTTTACCGTCCTTCAGAATACCCGTTTAAATCTTGTTCTGAAAATGGCAAAACTAATCGCTGCAGGCATCAGCCGTGCCAATCTGCATCTTCAATATCAAAACGCCATGATTTCCATGAACAGCGGACAGGCGAAGGAGAAAATGATTTAAGTGATCCAGAAACAGCAACATTTTTGAAACCGTTTATCCGAAATTCCCCGGTGAACGCAAACTTCTATACCATAAAAATCGGAATCAGATGAATGAATAAGCCGGCAACCTGTATGGCCCGGGATCCGGCAAAAAGGATCCGCAACTTCAGTAAGTTTCTGCCGGTTCACATTCATACTTCAACCGATAAACAGGTGTTGCTTCATTCCTGTAAAATTCAGCCAAAAACCGTATGATAAGCATGTAACAGGCCGATGAGCACGGCAACCACCACGATGCCCGGCAATAAATTCGCCACCCTGATTTTGGCAAGCCCCGCAATATTTAAACCGATAGCAAAAATCATAATTCCGCCGGTTGCCGTCATTTCGGTAATAAACGAATGCAGCACCGGTGCTGGGACAAGCCGGTTAATTTGCGTGGCAAATAACGCAATGGCACCTTCATAAAGGATCACCGGAACAACCGAAAAAATCACCCCAAAACCGAGGGTTGAAGATAAGATCAGTGCTGTGAAACCATCCAGAACAGATTTCGTGTACAGTACCGTATGGTCGTCCCTGATTCCGCTGTCCAATGCTCCGAGAATGGCCATCGCGCCAATCACAAAAACGAGCGTTGCCGTCACAAAGGCTTCGGCCGTACTGCCCTGTCCGCTGTTTCCAAACTTTTTTTCCAGCCAGGCACCGAGCCCGTTCAAATGGGCTTCGAGCCGCAGCATTTCGCCGATGACTGCGCCAATCACAAGGCTTAATATTACGATAATATACTGTTCACTTTTCAGCCCCATTCCGAGCCCCAGCACCATCACCGCAAGCCCGATCGCCTGCATCACGGTGCCTTTCATTTGCTCCGGAATATGGTTTAACAGCCTTCCGATAAAAGAACCGACCACAATGCTCAGCCCGTTTACAATTGTCCCCAGCAATACCATCTAATTCACCCGTTTTTATCTCTTTATCTTTGTATATCGTTACGGTTCCTGTTCAAAACCGGCATCCAGCAATTGTAAAATCCGCTCTAAATCTTCATTGGACATAAATTCAATTTCAATTTTTCCTTTTTTCTTTGTCCGCTTAATATGGACGGTTGTCCCAAACTTTTCGCGCAGAACCGTTTCGTGTTCCTGGATAAAAATATCTTTTTCCTGCTTGTCTTTCTTCGTTTCACGTGAAACATTCCGGTTCAGCTGCTGGACAAGCTTTTCCAGCTGGCGGACACTTAATCCTTCGGCAATAACCTTTTCCGCAATTTCCTCCATTTTTTCTTTCTTTTCCAGGCCAAGCAGCGTACGGCCGTGTCCCATCGAAAGTTTGCCTTTAGACATGGCCTCCTGGATGCTGACCGGCAAAGACAAAATACGGAGGTGATTGGCAATATAGGGCCGGCTTTTTCCGAGCCGTTTCGCCAGCTCGTCCTGTGTGACATTTAGTTTCTCAAGCAAAAACTGGTACGCATTGGCTTCTTCAATCGGCGTTAAATCTTCCCGCTGCAAGTTTTCGAGCACGGCAAATTCCATCATCTGCCGGTCGTTTAAATCGCGGACGACAACCGGCACCGTCGTAAGTTTTGCTTGTTTTGCGGCTCTGTATCTCCGTTCCCCGACAATGATTTCGTATCCTTTAATGCTCTTGCGCACAATAAGCGGCTGCAGGATGCCATGCTGGAGAATGGATTCTTTTAATTCATTAAGCGCTTCGGGTTCAAAATTCTTCCGCGGCTGATAAGGATTCGGGCGCAATTCTTTAATATTGACTTCCTGCACGGCATCTTCTTTGTCAACGTCCATATTGGCAAACAACGCGTTAATGCCTTTTCCAAGTCCTTTAGCCATTTGCCGCCACTTCCTTTGCTAAGTCTAAATACACTTCCGCACCGCGCGATTTCGGGTCGTAAAGAATAATCGGCTGTCCGTGGCTCGGTGCTTCGCTTAACCGGATATTGCGGGGGATAATGGTACGGTACACTTTGTCCCTGAAATATTTTTTCACTTCTTCAATGACTTGGAGTCCTAAGTTGGTACGGGCATCTAGCATCGTCAGCAGCACGCCGTCAATCATCAGATTGTGATTCAAATGCTTTTGGACAAGCCTGACCGTGCTGAGCAGCTGGCTTAACCCTTCCAAAGCGTAATATTCGCACTGGACGGGGATAATGACGGCATCCGACGCGGTTAGCGCATTTAACGTCAATAGGCCGAGAGAGGGAGGGCAGTCAATGATAATATAATCATAATCGTCTTTAATGGCGCTGATCGCCCGCTTTAACCTGACTTCCCTTGAAATGGTCGGAACCAGTTCAATCTCCGCTCCCGCCAGTTGAATCGTTGCCGGCACGGAATAAAGCCCGTCCACGGCCGTTGCCCTGATTACTTCCTTTATATTCGCATCTTCCACTAACACATCATAAATACACTGCTGAACTTCGCCTTTATCAATTCCGGCTCCGCTTGTTGCATTTCCCTGGGGGTCGGTATCGACAAGCAAAACCTTCTTCCCGATGTATGCTAAGCAGGCACCCAAGTTGACAGAAGTGGTTGTTTTTCCTACGCCTCCTTTTTGATTGGCGATAGAAATCACTTTTCCCACGGTTGCCACCTACCTTTTTTGTCACGCTAGTCACGGCCCGTCTGCATTTGCAGAAACGGCAAACACGTAACTTTATTGTATCAAAGTTTGCAAGATTCGTTTACTGTAAACCGAAAAAAGGTTGTTTCAAGTTTTTTCGGCAGTTGGAAATCAGGAGGCGCGGCTTCCATGCCAAAGCTTGCGCCCATGCTAAAAAAGAACGCAGGACCACCGCCGAAACCAGGAAAAAGGGCTTTGTAAAGCTAAGGCAGGCAGCACAAACCTGGCGGGCGTAAGCCGGTTTTATTTTATCGGAATAGGATAGGAAATGACCTGCACCTGAAAAAAAGAAACCTGTCATCCAAGTTTCTTTTATTAGGATTTCGCCTTTTTCGGGATCCGGATCGTAATTTGATAGTAGTCCTCGAAATCTTCTTCTTTTGAATCGAGATTGATCCCGGAATCGGTCACCATCGAAACAGACTGGCGGATCGTATTGACAGCAATGCGCATATCTTTGCTGAACGCCTGTCTGCGCGGCTTTGCTTTTTTTTCCGGCTTATTCATCATACGGGTAACATACTCTTCCGTTTGTTTCACATTTAAATTTTTTGCGAGTATTTCATTGAGGACGCGAACCTGTTTTTCTGCCTCTTTTAAAGGAATCAATGCCCGTGCATGGCGTTCCGTGATCTGTTTTTGCAAAAGGGCTTCCTGCACTTCCGGGGGCAATTTCAAAAGGCGCAGTTTATTTGCAACCGTTGATTGCCCTTTGCCAAGGCGCTGTGCCAGTGCTTCCTGGGTCAAATGGTGAAGCTCCAAAAGTTTTCCGTAAGCCATCGCTTCTTCAATCGGCGTCAGTTCTTCGCGTTGCAGGTTCTCAATTAAAGCAATCGAGGCTGTTTCTGTATCGCTCATATTTTTTATGATGGCAGGCACAGTTTCCCAGCCCAGTTTCCGGACAGCCCGGAATCTTCTTTCCCCCGCAATGATTTCATACTGGCCTGCTTCGTATTCGCGGACAACGATTGGCTGGATGATGCCATGGGTGTGGATCGTTCTTGCAAGTTCATCTATTTTCTCTTCATTAAAAATGGTCCGTGGCTGAAACCGGTTCGGAATAATACAGGAGACGGAGATATTTTTAATCTCTTCATTTTCATTCTCTGCTTCCAGTTCTTCTTCTCCGATTTCTTCCTCCACTCCGAAAAAACGAGAGAAAGGATGCTTCATTCACTGTACACCACCTTATAAATTCTCCCTAACTACTTATTCTCTATTATAAGACAAGTTCCTGCCAAACTCCCGGCGATTTTTCGAACAATCTCTCTCATTTTAGCGCATCATCCCGATTTCCGGCACGGTAAAACGCCCGCCTTATTCAAGCGGGAGTTTTGCCGGGGTTCCCGGCTTGCGGGGGTATTTTTTCGGCGTTTTCTTTACCTTTTTGACGACAATGAGGTTTCTTTCACTTTCTTCAACCGGCAAGGTAAAGTGGTATACGTTCTCCGTTTTTCCGCCGAGGAGACGGATCGCTTTTTCCGCTTTTTCGAGCTCTTCTTTGGCATGCTGGGCTTTCATCGCGATAAATCTGCCACCGGGTTTCACAAGCGGCAGGCACAGTTCGGAGAGGACGGACATTCTGGCAACCGCCCTTGCCATGACCACATCATATTGTTCGCGGTGTTCCGGTTTTTTGGCAAAAGTTTCAGCCCTGTCGTGAAAAAGAGAAACTTCTTTTAAGCCGAGCGCTTCTGTTAAATGGCCGAGAAACGTAATCCGTTTTTGCAATGAATCGACAATCGAAAGCCTTAGTTCCGGAAAACAGATTTTTAACGGGATGCCCGGAAAGCCTGCGCCGGCGCCGACATCGCAAACGTGCAGCGGGCCGTTAAAATCGGTAAAAAAGGCGGCTGTCAGCGAATCATAAAAATGTTTGAGATACACTTCCCCTTTTTCCGTAATCGCCGTTAAATTCATTTTGTTGTTCCAGTCAACAAGCCATTTATAATACGTTTCAAACTGCTGTTTTTGTTCCTCGCTTAAGGGAATGCCTTTTTCAGCCAATAATGGAATGAATTGTCCGCTGTCCATTTTTCCATCCTTTCGGTTGATATGTAAAAAAAGGGAGAAGCCGGAAAAACCCGGGCTTCATGCCTTATCCAGGGATTTTTGCAATTTTCCCCTGTTCAATGTAGACAAGTAAAATTGAAATATCAGCCGGATTTACGCCGGAAATGCGTGATGCCTGGGCAATCGAGATCGGGCGCACTTTGTTTAATTTTTGGCGCGCTTCCGTTGCCAGCCCGTGGATCGCATCATAATCAATATCAGACGGGATTTTTTTGTCTTCCAGCTTTTTCATCCGCTCAACTTGCTGCAATGATTTTGCGATATAGCCTTCATATTTGATCTGGATTTCCACCTGTTCTTCCACTTCAGGCGAAAGTTCCATTTCAGGCGGCACAAGCGCTTTGATATGTTCATACCGCATTTCCGGCCGTTTCAGGAGATCAGCGGCGTGGATGCCGTCTTTCAGTTCGCTTCCTCCTGCTTCCCGGATCAGTGTCTGTGTTTTTTCATCCGGTTTCAGAATGACGGATTTCAAACGCTTGATTTCCGCTTCAATCGCCTGTTTTTTCGCCGTAAATTTCCGGTAACGTTCTTCGGAAATCAAGCCAATTTGATAGCCGATTTCAGTCAGCCTTAGATCCGCATTGTCATGGCGCAACAGCAGGCGATATTCAGCACGGGAGGTTAAAAGGCGGTACGGTTCGCGTGTTCCTTTTGTGACCAGGTCATCAATTAAAACACCGATATAAGCATCGGAACGGCCAAGGACAAGTTCTTCTTTCCCCATTGCTCTTTGCGCTGCGTTGATGCCTGCAATAATCCCCTGCCCGGCTGCTTCTTCGTAACCGGACGTCCCGTTGATTTGGCCGGCTGTATAAAGGTTCTTCACTTTTTTCGTTTCGAGTGTCGGCCACAACTGCGTCGGCGTGATCGCATCATATTCAATTGCATAACCGGGGCGCATCATTTTTGCATGCTCCAGCCCTTCAATGGAGGCCAAAATTTCTCTTTGCACTTCTTCCGGCATGCTTGTTGAAAGCCCTTGTACATACACTTCTTCCGTGTGGCGGCCTTCCGGTTCCAGGAAGAGTTGGTGGCGGGGCTTGTCATGGAAGCGGACGACTTTGTCTTCAATCGATGGGCAATAACGCGGCCCCGTGCCTTTAATCATGCCGGAAAACATCGGCGCGCGGCCGAGATTGGCGTCAATAATGGCATGGGTACGCTCATTGGTGTAAGTCAGCCAGCAAGGAAGCTGGTCCGTAATCATCTTCGTCGTTTCATAACTGAAAGCCCGCGGTTCCAGATCGCCCGGCTGGATTTCCGTTTTGCTGTAATCGATCGTTTTGCCGTTTACGCGCGGTGGCGTCCCGGTTTTAAAGCGGACGAGGTCAAAGCCGAGTTCTTCCAGTTTTTCAGCGAGGGCAATGGAAGGCTGCTGGTTATTCGGGCCGCTCGAATATTTCAGTTCCCCGATAATAATTTCGCCGCGCAGGAACGTGCCGGTCGTCAGCACAACCGTTTTGGCTGTATATTTTGCGCCGGTTTTTGTAACAACGCCTTTGCAGACACCGTCTTCAAGGACCAGTTCTTCGACCATCCCTTGCAAAAGCGTCAAATTTTCCTGGTTTTCGATGGTTTTTTTCATTTCACGCTGGTATTCGACTTTATCCGCCTGAGCCCTGAGCGCCTGAACGGCCGGCCCTTTCCCGGTATTAAGCATCCGCATTTGAATATAGGTTTTATCGATATTCCTGCCCATTTCACCACCGAGTGCATCGATTTCGCGGACGACGATCCCTTTTGCCGGACCGCCGATCGACGGGTTGCACGGCATGTAGGCAATCATATCAAGGTTAATCGTGATCATTAACGTTTTGGCACCGATTCTTGCGGCGGCCAGGCCTGCTTCACAACCGGCATGCCCGGCGCCGACTACAATGACATCATAGTCTCCTGCATCGTATTGCCGCATGCTTATCACTCCTTTATTTTATAAAATCAACGGGCAAACGCCCTCCGCTTTTCTTTGTCTAGCTGCGGCTCCTAGCGGCGTACGGATTTTTACGTCTTCTCCTTTCGATAAGCGGGCATCGATTCGCCTACCGGCTCATCGTGTTTCCTTTATCTCGGTCGAAGACTACAAAATCCGTACGCCGCTATACAGTCGCCTCCGCTTTTCTATTTCCCGAGGCAGAATTGGGAGAAGAGTTGGTTCAGTAAGCTTTCCTGGACGGTGTCGCCGATGATTTCGCCGAGCAGGTCCCATGTCCGGGTCAGGTCGATTTGGATGATATCAATCGGGGTGTTGGATTGAATGCCGTTTTGCACATCTTGAATGGCTTCCAATGCCTGGTTCAAAAGCGCAATATGGCGGCTGTTTGATACATATGTCAGGTCGCCTGTTTCCATCTGCCCTTCAAAATACATCGCAGCAATCGCATCTTCCAATTTTTCCATGCCTTCCTCTGTTACAAGCGACGTGGTAAGGATTTTCGCGCCTTGTGCAAGTTCGCGGACGCTTTCCATCTCCACTTGATGCGGCAGGTCCCACTTATTTAAGATGACAATCACATCCATGCCTTCCACCGCTTCAAACAATGCCTCATCTTCCGGGCTGAGCGGCTCGGATGAGTTGATAACAAGCAAAATCAAATCCGCTTCCTTGAGCGCTTTCCGCGAACGTTCCACACCAATTCGTTCCACGATATCTTCTGTTTCGCGGATGCCTGCGGTGTCAATCAGGCGCAGCGGCACACCGCGGACATTGACGTATTCTTCGATCACATCGCGTGTCGTGCCGGGAATATCGGTGACAATTGCCTTATTTTCCTGGACAAGGCTGTTTAACAATGATGATTTTCCAACATTCGGGCGGCCGATAATAGCCGTTGACAACCCTTCCCGCAAAATTTTTCCCTGGTGCGCTGTCCGCAACAGTTTTTCGATTTCATTTTTGATGTACTGTGCTTTCTCTTCCAGCATGCGGTGCGTCATCTCTTCAACATCGTCGTATTCCGGATAATCAATATTGACTTCGATATGCGCGACGACTTCCAATATTTCCTGGCGCAACTTTTTGACCAGTTTCGACAATCTGCCTTCCATCTGGCCGATCGCCACGTTCATCGCTTTATCCGTTTTGGCGCGGATTAAATCCATGACTGCTTCCGCCTGTGAGAGATCAATGCGTCCGTTCAAAAACGCCCGTTTTGTAAACTCGCCCGGCTCAGCAAGGCGCGCACCGTTGTTTAAAACGAGCTGCAATACCCGGTTTACAACGACAAGCCCGCCATGGCAGTTGATTTCCACGACATCTTCGCGCGTGAACGTTTTCGGCGCTTTCATCACGCTTACCATCGCTTCCTCAACGGTTTCTCCAGTGTCCGGGTCGACAATTTTCCCATAATGGATCGTGTGCGAAGGGACATCCGCCAGTTTTTTTCCGCCGACACCTGCAAATAATCGGTTCGCAATTGCAATCGCATTTTCACCGCTTAGCCGGACAATCGAAATCGCTCCCTCTCCCATCGGCGTCGAGATCGCCGCAATTGTATCCATTTCCATTTTTTCACCCCGCTTCCTTTTTTGGTCATTTATATAAAAGATTGGCACTCTGTTTTCTTTTTTTTCACCTAACGTAATAGAATACCAAATTTTTTCGCAAATACAAGCGATATGTTCTTTTCCACAATCCACAAAAAGCCGATAACTCCATTTTAACTTATCCACATGTGAATAACAACGGCAGAAAAAGCTGATTACTCCAGGTTGTGGATATGCTGGTTTTTTTCAACCGGCAAAAAAGCTTTCCGTCCAGAGAGTGCGGCTAAAAAAAAGCCTCCCCCGGTTTCCCGGAAGGAGGCCGTTCAACGCTTTGCCAAATCAATGACAACATAACGTTTTGGTTCATTTCCTTCTGAATAGGTGATGACCTGTTTATGATGAGCGAGCGCACTGTGGATGATTTTTCTTTCATAGGATGGCATTGGCTCGAGCTTTACCGGCCGTCCGGTGCGCAAAACCTGGGCAGAAAGCCTTTCCGCAAGCCGGGTTAGCGCCTCTTCCCGCCTTTTCCGGTAATCGCCGATATTGAGCATCACTCTTTCATAATGCGGATAATACCGGTTCGCTGCCAGCTGCGTGAGAAACTGCAAAGCGTTTAATGTTTGTCCCCTTTTTCCGATCAGCAGTGGAAGATTTTCGCCTGTCACGTTAATATGCAATGTCCGGTCATGTTCTTCGAATTGAAGGCCGGGGGAAACCCCCATTTTTTCGATAATATTGCGCAAATATGAGAGCACTTGCTCAACCGGCGTCTCTTTCAGCCGGACATGGACCACTGCCGGTTTCGCGCCGAGCAGACCGAATATGCCTTTTTTGCCTTCATCAAGAATCTCAATCTCCACATTTTCTTTTTCCGTTTCAAGCTCGCGAAGGGCCTGGTTGACAGCATCTTCTACATTTTTCCCTGTTGAAGTCGTTTCCTTCATTTTTTCGTCCCCCTGGCTTTCGCGTTTTGGACAGGCATACTTGCAGTAGGACTTTTAATGAAATACGACTGGACAATCATGAAGATGTTCCCGACAATCCAGTACAGCGGCAGCGCGGACGGGAGCCCCACGCCGATTACAATAATCATAATGGGCATAAACCAAAGCATCATGTTCATTTGCATTTTCATTTGCGGATTTGCATCATAATTTCCCCCGGACATCATCACTTTTTGCTGGAGAAAGGTGGTGATCCCGGCAATCACAGCAAGCACATAATCCACGGATCCGAGATCAAACCAAAGAAAAGCGGATTCGCGGATAGCCGGCGTCCGGTTGATGGCATGGTAAAATCCGATTAAAATCGGCATTTGAATTAAAATCGGCAGGCATCCTGCGGCAGGATTGATATGGTACTCCTGATACAATTTCATCATTTCCTGCTGGAGTTTTTGCCGTGTTACCGCATCTTTTGAGGCATATTTTTCCTGCAGTTTTTTGATTTCAGGCTGGAGTGCCTGCATGGCTTTCGCACTTTTTAACTGGGTGATATTCAGCGGCAAAATGGCAAGGCGGATGATAATCGTAATCAAAATAATGGATAGCCCATAGCTGCCCCCCAGAAATTGGGCTGCCTTTATAATCAGCCAGGATAAGGGATATACAATATACTGGTTCCAGATTCCTTTGCTTTCCGGTGTGATATCCTGATTAAATTCCGTACAGCCGGCCATCACGGCGGCAAGGGCAAGTACCATTCCTGCCAGAAAAAACTTTTTTCCCAATCGTTTGTCCTCCCCTGTGTGAGATTTCAGCAAAAAACGCTTACTTTTTTAGATGATCCAAAGCAGCCGGATGCTGCCACACGCCCTGGCACTTCTTTCTTTTATTCTAACTTTTTTTAAGGACATGGGCTATTTTCAGGACATGGATTAAGCTCTTCTTGACTTCATGGTAATTCATCTCGGCCGCCGGTTTTCTGGCGATAATAATATAATCATATCCGGGCGGGATGTCTTCTTTCAACTCTAAAAACACTTGCCGGATATATCTTTTGATTTGATTTCTTTTGACGGCATTCCCCAGCTTCTTGCTGACGGAAAGCCCGATTCTGAAATGTTTTCGGTTTTCCTTTTCCAGCACGTATACAACAAACTGGCGGTTTGCGAACGACTTCCCGTGCTTGAAAACCTCCTGAAATTCTGTATTTTTTTTTATCCGATAAGATTTTCTCATATATACTCCTTCTGACCTGCCAACAGTGATGCAGTGAAAAAGCGGTGACCCCGAAACCGCCTTTTTTGTTAAAAAAAACCACTGAGACTTTTCAGTGGTTATGCGGATAATACTTTTCTTCCTTTGCGGCGCCGTCTTGCCAATACTTTGCGGCCGTTTTTTGTACTCATGCGCGCACGGAAGCCGTGGACTTTGCTTCTTTTTCTTTTATTAGGCTGATAAGTTCTTTTCATGTATGACACCTCCTCGAGGGAATTCGTTCGAATGATAAACGACAGTCTATATCATTATAATGACGAACTTTCCTGCTTGTCAAGGCTCTTCAAAACTTCTCACGTACCAGACTTTCATTTTCCCGCAGAAATAACGAGCCGTTTTTCCGGTTCCGCTTCCTTGCTTTTCCGGTCAAAACGGCTCGGGTTTCCGAAAAGAACGGGACATGATGATCACCCTTTGTCATCAGCCGCCATTTTTCCACATATCCGGTATGTGGATAATTTTTCGGTGAATTTTTAACTGTCCACAACAATTATTGACAAGTTTCACACAAATTCAGAGCGTGTGGATAATGTTTTTTCACACCTTTTGCGAATTGTGGATAATTTACAAAGATCATTGCAACACCTAAGATTATCTGTTATGATTATTGTGTTTTAACCCTGAATAACCGGTTGTGCATAACTTGTTCATCCACAGTTTGTGGATAACTTGTGGACAGTTTATCCAGACCAATGGAGTAAAGTTGTCCACAATTGGTGGATGCTGTCGAAAAACCGTATTTATTCCTTATTATATATTTTTCCACTATACAAACATATGCATGTTTATAAATGGCCGTAACCTTCGCCGAAACATTGTTACACAGACAGAGAGAATGGTTATTTTTCGTTTGATAAAAAGGAGG